>CAVZIN010000001.1:0-23659 GCA_963775315.1 uncultured Alphaproteobacteria bacterium
ACAGGGTGGGACAGAGCGCGGCGCTCGTCCGGCCGCTGGTCGAGGCGCTGGCGCGCACGGTGCTCGGCGCCGCCAAGCTGCACGCCGACGACACGCCGGTCCGCGTGCTCGCGCCGGGCACGGGCAAGACCCGCACCGGCCGGCTGTGGGTCTATGTCCGCGACGACCGGCCAGCGGGAAGCGCGGTGCCGCCGGCCGCGCTCTATCGCTACACGCCCGACCGCAAGGGCGAGCGGCCGGCCGAGCACCTGAAGGGGTTCGCCGGTGCGCTCCAGGCCGACGGCTATGCCGGGTTCGATCGGCTCTATGCCGATGGCCGCATCTTCGAGGTCGCCTGCTGGGCCCATGTGCGCCGCAAGTTCCACGACGTCCATGCCGCCAACGGCTCGCCCGTCGCCGGCGAAGCGTTGCAGCGCATCGGTGCGCTCTACGCTATCGAAGCCGATATCCGCGGCAGGCCGCCGGACGAACGCCGCCGCGTCCGGCAGGCGCGCGCCGGGCCGCCGATCGACGCGCTCCGCGTCTGGCTCGATGCGACGCTGCCGAAGCTCTCGGCCAAGTCCGACCTCGCCGCGGCGATCCGCTACGCCCGCACGCGCTGGCCTGCGCTCTGCCGCTATCGCGACGACGGAAGGCTGGAGATCGACAACAACGCCGCCGAGCGGGCGCTCCGCGCCGTCGCGCTCGGCCGCAAAAACTGGCTGTTCGCCGGATCAGACGAAGGCGGCGTCCGCGCCGCCGCCGTCTACTCCCTCATCGAGACCGCAAAGCTCAACGGCCTCGACCCCGAGGCCTATCTCCGCGACGTCCTCGCCCGCATCGCCGACCACCCGATCAACCGCATAGACGAGCTCCTGCCCTGGGCCTGGGCCGAAAGCCGAGCCGCCGCCTGATCCGCGGCCATCACCGGACGGTTACAAGGCGACTTGATTTCCCTGCCGATCTTCGGCGTCCGTCAGGGTGCGGTTAACGCCCACTACTGCCCAGGGAACGCGATCCCGAACCGGCCCACCATCCGCGAGGCGTCCCGATGCACCCTGACGACTTTTGGTCGTTCATGGCGCTGGCGGCTACGGCTGTGCTGCTGCTGCTGGCGTCGGGGATCAGGTTGCTCGCGGGCTAGGCGGAAGGCTAATTGGCGCTATAGCCCGAGGAACCGGCTGTGAGGGCCGGAACACAACCTCAGACATCATCTCATCATCATCATCATCGTCGCGGCTTTCCATTTCCCCGCGACGTGCCCCGAACCGCTGCACGCGGGTTTCCCTTTCTTACCGCGTGATGGGGTTCGGTAGCTGGCCAGTGAGCTTGTAGCTGCGCGCGTAGGGGCGGTGACGCTGCGCGCTCGCCGCTGGCCGACAGTTTCACCACGATTACGACATTCCGAATTCGCACGGTCGCTCCGTGCGGACAGCCGGGCGGTAGACCGCAACGAAGCCGGGTGACTTCGTTCGCATGGTCCCGTCCGGCTCACCATCACCCTCGCCCGAACGAAAGGAAACATGGACACTCAACTTGCAACGCCCACGACAGGCACTCCCACCGCCCCCATCGTTCCACCTGTCGCCAACCGCCGCCTTCGTCGCCTCGCATCCTCACGAAAGGCGCGGAAGAAAAACCCTGCCGTGAAGGACCTTGACCTGTCCGACGCGGCCGAACAGCGCTTGTTCCGCAACCTTGTGTAAAGCCGCCATATCCGGACCGGCGATTTATAGCGGCATGGCTCGCTGCGACTGAACGTAAGAAGGCTCGTCGGCTCGTCGCCTTCCGATTCTGGTCCGGCGTCGCGCTTGCGGCGACGGCGGCCATGTTCGCCGTTCTCGCTCTCCGACAAGCGCTTTGAGGGCCACAGAACGAAAACGGCGGCCCGCGGCCGCCGTCTCCGTTCTTCGCGTGGCCGCGTTCAGGCGGCGACGCGCCGGCGCCGTGTCGCCCCGAAGCCGAGCAGTCCGAGGGCGCCGAGGGCAAAAAGGCCCGCCGCCGGCGGTTCCGGCACCGGCGCGCCGGCCCCCGCAACGACCACGATCTGGTTACTCGCGAGCAAGCCGTTGTTGGTGTCGCGAACGTCGAGCGTGAAGATGTATGTGTCGTCGAGATTCTCATCGAAGCCCGAGTCGCCGAGTTCCAAGGGCAATACCAGCGAACGACAGCGTCTCCGCGTTTTGGAACCCGATGTCTGTCGACAGATTGTTGACTGCAACGTTAGTTGTACTGCCGTCGTAGCCTGCGCTGTCCGCAATAAGATATAGGTCGAGCACACCGGTGGTCCCCTTCGCCACGTCGTGCAAGGTGAGCGTCGGGAAAATGTCTCCGAGTTTTAGACCGGTCGAACCGGTATTCACGGAAAACCGAAAACCCCAGGCCGAGCCGCTATGGCCCGAAGCGGCAGTCTCGCCAAGTGGCACGTTGTAGACGTTGCCGGTCGGGGTCACATCAGGGCCGGTGTAGCGGATGATAGCGCCCTGCGCCACTTCGACGCCATTCGAGGTCGTCACCGAGAAGTGCTGGTTATCGTTGCCGGTCCCATTGTAGAACGTCCCTGGGGCGAACACCAAATCGGAATCATTAATGGTCCCCGCATTGGCCGATTCAGAGGCCGCTGCGGTAAGCCCGACCGCAAGCACCGCGGTCAAGCCGATGGACGCCGCCATGCCGGCGAACATCGCAATCCGTTTCCTCATCTTATCCTCCATCCTCTGTTTGTCTCCCGATGCATTTCTGACGCGCCGGGCTTACGCACGGCTAAGCATGCAAGAATTGTGCCATTTTGGAGGTCTTCCATGTTTTCAGGCCACTAACCTGATTTCGCAGAAATAATATGCTAAAGAGTGTCAATTATTCCGACGGTTTTTGGACGCATATTTGAAACTCTGTCAAATTTTCCGACGCCGGGACGTCGCCAGAAGAACAGCCGGCCCCCCAGGGTTGATCGCATTCCCCGGCGACGGTACAAAGCCGGCTCCCATGGAGATCGCGATGTCGGAACGGGACGAGCAGCAGGCCCTGTTCGCCAACGAGGCGTTCTACCGGGCATTCTGCGACCGCGACGAGGCGGCGATGCGGGACGTGTGGGCGGAGCACGCGCCGGTCGCGTGCTGCCATCCCGGCTGGGGCCCCCTGTTCGGCCGCGACGCCGTCCTGGAGAGCTGGTCCGCCATCATGACCAACCCGGCCTCGCCGGCCATCGTCTGCCACGACGCCCGTGCGTTACTGGTCGGCGACAGCGCGATCGTGGTCTGCTTCGAGGAGATGGAGGACGGCTACACCGTCGCCACCAACCTGTTCGTCCGCGAGGACGGGCGCTGGCGGCTCGCCCATCACCATGCGGGCGCCACGGCGGACCGGCCGGCGCGCCGCCGCCGTGCCGCCCCACCCGGCACGACGCACTGACATCATGCGGAGGGGCAGCGCGATAGGCCGAAGTTTGGCGGCCCGGCTGATGCCGGCGCTGGTCGCGCTCGTTGCGCTCGCCGCGCTGGCGACTCCGGCGGCGGCCCAGGGGCCGGCCACCGCGCCCACGGCGCCCGTTGCGACCGCCCCGGCTGCGACCGCGCCGGCGCGCGCGACCGCGGCGAAGCCCGCCCATCCCGCGGCCGCCGCAACCGCCGTCGCCGCGCCCAACCTGCCGCCCAACACGACGACCGCCCAGCTTCGCGAGCTGGTCGACACGCTGAAGGACGATACGAAGCGCGCCAGGCTCGTCTCCGAGCTCGAGCTGATGCTCGCCGCCCAGCAGAAGGCGCAAGCGCCGGCCGCGAAGCCCGGCGTCGGCGCGCGCGTCATGGCCGGCGTTTCCGAACGCATCGACGCGATCAGCCGCCACCTGGTGGGGGCGGCCTCGATCGTGGTCGACGCGCCCAGGTTCGCGCACCGGCTCGTCGAGAGGGTGAGCTCGCCGGACACGCGGGCGCGCTGGCTGGGCGTGCTGTGGAAGGTGGTGGTGGCGCTGCTCGCCGGCGCCATCGCCGAGACGATCGTGCGTTTCGCCCTGCGCCGCGCGCGCCGGTCGATGGAGGCGCGGGCGAGCGGGAACGTCTGGGTGCGGCTCGTCTATCTGGTCACCTGGACGATCCTCGACATCGCGCCGATCGCGGCGTTCGCGGCGGGCGGATACGGCATCCTGCCCTTCGTCGAGCCGAGCGAGGTGGCCCGGCTCGTCGCCCTCGCCCTCATCAACGCCATCGCGCTCGCCCGCGCGGTGGTCGCCATCGCGCAGGCGGTGTTCATGCCCGAGGTGCCGCAGCTCCGCGTCGTGCCGATCTCGGACGAGGACGCGAGCTACGGCTATGTCTGGGTAAGGCGCATCGCCAACGTCACGATCTACGGCTGGATGCTGGCCGAGGCCGCGCTGCTGCTCGGGCTCGCGCCGGCGGCCTACGACGCGCTGATCAAGGTCGTCGGGCTGATCGTCGCCCTGCTCGCGATCGTGCTGGTCCTGCAGACGCGCCATTCGGTCGGGCGTTGGCTCGCCGGCCAGCCGGGCGAGGGCGGCACGCACAGGAGCTGGGGCGGGCTGCGCGCCCGGCTCGCCGACGTCTGGCACGTGATCGCCATCGTCTACGTCGCCGGCATGTATGCCGTCTGGGCGCTCGAAATTCCCAACGGGTTCGCCTTCGTCGGCCGCGCGTCACTGCTGACCGTCGTGATCCTGATCGCCGCCCGCCTCGCCGCCCAGGCGGTGCGCCAGGGCTCTAACCGGATGTTCGCCATCTCCGAGGAGCTGCGCCACCGCTACCCGGGGCTCGAGGCGCGCGCCAACCGCTACCTCGCCGTGCTGCAGTCGATCGCGGTCGCGCTGGTCTATATCGTCGCCGCCTTCGCCATCCTGGCGAGCTGGGGCATCAACTCCGTCGGCTGGATCGATTCGGAGACCGGCCGCCAGGTGATGGCGCGCGCCATCCTGATCGCCGGCGTCGTCGCCGGTGCCGTGGTGGCGTGGGAGCTGCTGGTGGCGCTGCTCGAGCGGGCGCTGAACCGCCGCGAGGGCAGCGTCCGCATGAGCCAGCGCGCCCGCACGCTGCTGCCGCTCGCGCGCACGGCGATCGGGGTGGTGCTGACGGCGCTCGCCGGCCTCACCATCCTCTCCGAGCTCGGCATCAACATCGGCCCGCTGCTCGCCGGGGCCGGGGTGATCGGCCTCGCCGTCGGGTTCGGCTCGCAGACACTGGTGAAGGATCTTGTCACCGGCATCTTCATCCTGTCCGAGGACCAGATCGCGGTCGGCGACGTGGTGACGGCGGGCGGCCATTCGGGCCTCGTCGAGTCGCTCTCGATCCGCACCGTCCGGCTGCGCGGGCTCGACGGCAACGTCCACATCATCCCCTACAGCGAGGTGACGGCGGTCGAGAACTTCACCAAGGACTATTCGCGCTACGTGTTCAGCGTGGGCATCGCCTATCGCGAGGACGTGGACGAGGTGGCCGAGGTGCTGAAGGGCATCGGCAAGGAGATGCAGGACGACCCGACCTTCGGGCCGAAGATCATCGGACCGCTCGAGGTGCTGGGGCTCGAACTCGTTCGGCGACAACGCGGTGGTCATCAAGGCGCGCATCACGACCCTGCCCATCGAGCAGTGGTCGGTGGGGCGCGAGTTCAACCGGCGCATGAAGAAGAAGTTCGACGAGCTGGGGATCGAGATCCCGTTCCCACACCGCACGATCTATTTCGGCGAGGACAAGAAGGGCGAGGCGCCGCCCGCCCGCATCCGCCTCAACGCGGCCGGGGGGCCGCAGCCGACCGACGGGGCCGAGGCGAACGATGGTGGCGACGACGTCGGCTCCGGCGCTGCGACCCGCGCCACCCCGGCAACCGGGGACGCCGGGTAAGCGGGCGCGTGCCGTTCCGCAACGATGCGGGAATTACGCGATGATGTCGGGGACGAGGCGGCTTTCCAGCCGGGTGATCTGGTCCTTGATCGCCAGCTTGCGCTTCTTGAGCCGCTGCACCTGGAGCTGGTCGAACGGCGTCGTCTCGGTGACGCGCGCGATCACCTCGTCGAGGTCGCGATGCTCGCTGATGAGGTTGGCGAGCTTCTGGCGCAGCGCCGCCTGGTCGTCCGTGCCCGAATCCGCCATCTCACCCATCCGCTCGCCATACCATAGCAGATTTCCGCGCGCCGGGCGCGTACCGCGAGTTGTTGAACGGCGGCGTCGAATCTGGGAATAGTCGCGCGGGAGGTGGCTGCGGCGGGAGATGGACCCATGTCCGGAATCGAGCGCATCGGAATTCTCACCAGCGGCGGCGACTGCGCCGGGCTGAACGCCGTGCTGCGCGCGGTGGTGTTCCGCGCCTGCGGCACCTATGGCTGGCACGTGATCGGCATCCGCGAGGGCACGCTGGGGCTGATGCGCCGGCCGGTCGATTGCGAGGACCTTACCCCGGCGCGCTTCACCGGCAACGTGCTGCGCCAGGGCGGCACCATCCTCGGCACCACCAACCGCGGCGACCCGTTCGCCTATCCCATGCCCGACCGCACCAAGCTCGACCGCACGGCGGAGGTGATCGAGGGCTACCGCTCGCTCGGGCTCGACGCGCTGATCGTGATCGGCGGCGACGGCAGCTTCGACATATTGCGCCGGCTCGCCGTGCTCGGCGGCATCCCGCTGATCGGCATCCCCAAGACCATCGACAACGACGTCGGGCTGACCGAGAACTCGATCGGCTACTCGACGGCGGTCGACGTCGCGACCGAGGCGCTCGACCGGCTGCAGCCCACGGCGGCGAGCCACTCGCGTGTCATGGTGCTCGAGGTGATGGGGCGCGACGCCGGCCACATCGCGCTCAACGCCGGTATCGCCGGCGGCGCCGACGTGATCCTGATCCCCGAGATCCCGTGGTCGATGGCCGGCGTCGAGGCGAAGATCGAAAGCGTCAAGGCGGCCGGGCGCAACTTCGCGCTGGTCGTCGTCTCGGAGGCGGTGCTGACCGAGAGCGGCGAGCGCGTCACCCAGCACGACCTCACGGGCGCCGTCAGGCTCGGCGGCGTCGGGCACTATCTCGGCAAGCGCATTTCGGAAGATTGCGGCGCCGAGACGCGCGTCACCGTGCTGGGCCATATCCAGCGCGGCGGCTCGCCCTCGTCGCGCGACCGGCTGTTCGCCTCGGCCTTCGGGGTGCATGCGGTCGACCTGATCGCGCAGGGAAAGTTCGACCGCATGGTCGCCTGGCGCAATCGCGAATGCATCGATGTGCCGCTTGCCGACGCGGTGGCGAGCTATCATGTCGTCGATCCGCACGGCACGCTGGTCAACACCGCGCGCGGCCTCGGCATCTATGTCGGCGAGGTCGTGGAACAAAGCTCGTAAGCATAAGCAGCAGAAGGATAGATCATGGCGAGCACCGAGTTTCCCGCCCACCCGTTCTGGGATTTCGCACTGCCGATCCACGAGGCGAAGGGCGTCGGCGACGCCGTGATCGGGCTGCAGGACCGCCACGGGGTGGACGTGAACTGCCTGCTGTTCTGCTGCTGGGTGGCGCAGTCGGGGCGCGGCCGCCTCGGGCCGGACGGCGCCCGCCGCATGATCGAGGCGACGCGCGCGTGGAACCGCGACGTGGTGCAGGCCTTGCGCGCCGTGCGCCGGCTGATGCGCCCGGGTGTGCCGCCAGTCGACAAGGGCGTGTCGGACAGCTTGCGCCGCCGCCTGCTCGAGGTCGAGATCGACTGCGAAAGGGCCGAGATCGTGACGCTCGGCCAGACGGTCGACCTGCCGGCGAAGGAGGGCTCCCCGCCCGCCTCGCGCGCGGCCGACGCCATCGCCAACCTTTGCGCCTATTTCGCCGCGCTGGGCGTGAAGGGAAGGGCGGAGGACGCGACGGCGGCGGCGACGCTGCTGGGGGCGGTCTTCCCCGATCTGCCGGCCGAGCGGATCGCCGGGCTCGCTGGCGAACTCGCGCGCTAGTGTGGTGGATTCGAAGTTCGCTATATTCCTTGTGGTGGGTACCGAGGCGAACTTCGAATCCAATACCACACTAGAATCAATAATTTGCTAGTGTCCTTATCGAATCCGAAGTTCGTTCGGTGTGCGCCCCAGAATGAAACGAACTTCGGATTCGGGACACTAGCGCGTTTTCCGAATAGACGGGTCCAGCCCGCGAAACCGGGCGCGCGTGGCCTTCCCGTGGCGCCGGCCCCCCGCTTGGCAAGGGGGGCGGGGAGGGGTAAGCTTTTCGTTGATTCGACGGCAATCCGAAGGAGGTATCCGCCAATGGCCCTCTACGATCACATCGAGTCGCTCAAGACAAAACATGCCGAGCTCGAGACGCTGATCGCCCAGGAAACTGCCCGACCGCAACCCGACAACTCCATGGTCGCCGGCCTCAAGAAGCAGAAGCTTCGAATCAAGGACGAGTTGAGCCGCCTCGTCCCGGCCTGACCGCCGGCGCGCTCGCTCGACACGCGCCCTCCGGGGGCGCCCCGCTTTACACGGCGGCGCGGATTGCGCCAAAGTCCCCGCGCGTACCTGACGCTCGCCCACCCGAGACTCTGCAGCGAATGCGGGCGCGGAGGAAACATGACCAGCCGATACGACGCGGCTTACCGCCGCTCGCTCGCCGATCCCGAGGGATTCTGGGCCGAGGCGGCCGAGGACGTGCACTGGTTCCGCCGCTGGGACAAGGTGCTGGACGTCTCGAACCCGCCTTTCGCGCGCTGGTTCGCGGGCGGGATGGTCAACACCTGCTATGACGCGGTGGACCGCCACGTCGAGGAGGGACGCGGCGAGCAGCCGGCCCTGATCTACAATTCGCCGGTCACCGGCACCCAGAGCGGCCTCACGTTCCACGGGCTGAAGCGCGAGGTCGCGAAATGCGCCGGGATGCTCGCCGCCCTCGGCGTCGCGAAGGGCGACCGCGTCATTATCTACATGCCGATGGTGCCCGAGGCGGTGATCGGCATGCTGGCGTGTGCGCGGATCGGCGCCATCCATTCGGTCGTGTTCGGCGGGTTCGCGGCGCACGAGCTCGCCGTCCGCATCGACGACGCGAAGCCCAAGGCGATCCTCGCGGGGTCGTGCGGCATCGAGCCCGGCCGCATCGTCGCCTACAAGCCGCTGCTCGACCGCGCGATCGAGACGGCGGCGCACAAGCCGGAAAGCTGCGTCATCCTGCAGCGCGAGGAGGGGCCGTGCGATCTTGTCGCGGGGCGCGATGTCGACTGGCACGAGGCGATGGCCAAGGCCCGGCCCGCCGACTGCGTGCCGGTCGCCGCGACCGATCCGCTCTACATCCTCTACACCTCGGGCACGACCGGCGTGCCGAAGGGGGTGGTGCGCGACAATGGCGGCCATATCGTCGCGCTCAAATGGTCGATGAAGAACGTCTACGGCATGGCGCCGGGCGACGTGTACTGGGCGGCATCCGACATCGGCTGGGTGGTCGGCCACTCCTATATCGTCTACGCGCCGCTGTTCAACGGCAACACGACGATCCTCTACGAGGGCAAGCCCGTCGGCACGCCGGACGCCGGCGCGTTCTGGCGGGTGATCTCCCAGCACAAGGTGCGGGCCATGTTCACGGCCCCGACCGCCTTCCGCGCCATCCGCCGCGACGATCCCGACGGAACCCATATCGGGCGGTACGATCTTTCGGCCTTCGAAACGCTGTTCCTCGCCGGCGAGCACGCCGATCCCGAGACGATCAAGTGGGCTGAGGACAAGCTGAAGCGGCCGGTGATCGACCATTGGTGGCAGACCGAGACCGGCTGGGCGATCTGCGCCAACTGCGTCGGGCTCGGGCGGCTACCGGTGAAGTACGGCTCGCCGACCAAGGCGGTGCCTGGCTACGACGTGCGCGTGCTGGACGAGGCGGGGAAGGAGCTGCCGCGCGGCACGACGGGCGCGCTCGCCGTCAAGCTGCCGCTGCCGCCGGGCTGCCTCCCGACGCTGTGGAACGCACCGGAAAGGTTCGTGCAATCCTACCTCGCCGAGCTGCCGGGCTACTACAAGACGGCCGATGCCGGCCACATCGACGAGGACGGCTACGTCTTCGTCATGGGCCGCACCGACGACGTCATCAACGTCGCCGGCCACCGGCTCTCCACCGGCGCGATGGAGGAGGTGCTGGCCTCGCACCCGGACGTCGCGGAATGTGCCGTAATCGGCGTCGCCGACGCGATCAAGGGCCAGGTGCCGCTCGGCTTCCTGGTGCTGAAGGCGGGCATCGACCGGCCGCACGACGCGATCGTGAAGGAGGTGGTCGGGCTGGTGCGCGAGGAGATCGGCCCGGTCGCCTCGTTCCGCGCGGGGACGGTGGTCGGAAGGCTGCCCAAGACGCGGTCGGGCAAGATCCTGCGCGGCACGATGCAGAAGATCGCCGACGGCGAGGCGTACCGCATGCCGGCGACCATTGACGATCCGGCCGTCCTCGACGAGATCGCCAAGGCGCTCGCCGGCCTCGGCTACGCGAAGAAGCGGGGCGGCTGACGGTCCGAAGAGCCGGTCTGGCGCTTCGCGCCGGATCACATTCTGTCGTTGCGCGGAGCGCAGCGACGAAGCAATCCAGCATCGAAACATCAATGCCGGATCGCTTCGCTCCGCTCGCGATGACGGCAGGGGTTCGGGTCACTGAGATTTGGTATTATCCCGCCTTGCGCTTGGCGGCGGGGGCAGCGCCTTCGGCGGCGACGACCGCGTCCATCACGGCGTCAAGCGTTTTCGGCACGCCGCCCGGCAGGTCGGTGAGGCCAAGCCCGGTGATCCATTCCATCAGCTCGGCCGAGGCGAGGGTCGTGACGGGCGCGATGCCCAGCTCATCGAGCGTCTCGGCCACCTCGTGCATCTCGGCGGCTTGGCGCTTGGCGTGCAGCACCTTGCGCGGGGCGTAGTAGTCGGCGAGCTTTCGCCAGTCCTGCTCCGGGAAGGTGCCATGGATCGAGTCGAGCACGCGGTCGGTGACGCCCGCCTTGTGCGCCGCCAGCAGGCACTCGAACAGGACCGATGTGAAGCCCTTCAGGAACACGCTGCGCACCATCTTGATCGCGGACGCCGATCCGATGCGCTCGCCGATCGCCTCGACGCGCATGCCGTAGGGCGCGAGCATGGCGGCAAGTGTCGCGGCCTTGGCGCCCGCCAGCAGCATCGGCACCTTGTGGCCGTGCGGCGGGACGAGGTCCATCACCGCCGCCTCGACGAACGCCGCGCCGTTGGCCTCGACGGCCTCGGCCGCCTGGCGCTTCATGCCCGGCGAGGATGAGTTGATGTCCATGTAGATCTGGCCGAGGACAAGGTGCGGCGCGACGTTCCGCGCCGCGGCCACCGTCTCGCTGCACACCACGGCCGACAGCACCACATCGGCGCCCGCGACCGCCTCGGCCGGGGTGCGGGCCGCCCGCACGCCCTGGGCCCGCGCCTTGTCGGCGATCTTGCCGGCGGTCTTGGGATCCTCGATCAGGATGTCGTAGCAGGCGCCGACCGTGGCGCCCGCGCCCTGGAGCCCCTTGGCGATGAGCCCGCCCGCCTCGCCGAAGCCGATGAAGGCGATCGTGGTCATGTCAGCCTCCGAAGCCGTAGAGACGCGCCGGGTTGTCGACCAGGATGCGGTTCCTGACCGCCTCGTCCGGCGCGGAAAGTGCCAGCAGGTTCATCAGCTCGCCGTCGTTCGGCATCTCGCCGTCGATGTTGGGATGCGGCCAGTCGGTGCCCCACAGCACACGGTCGGGCGCGACCTCGATCAGCGCCTGGGCGAAGGGCACCGCGTCGCGATAGGGCGGGCCCGAGGTCGAGATTCGCTCGGCGCCGCAGATCTTCACCCACACCGTTTCGTTCCGCACGAGGTCGAGCAGCACGCGGAAGGTCGGGTGGGCGGTGCCGTCGCCGGTCTTGGCGCGGCCCATGTGGTCGATCACGACCGGCATGCCGAACGACAGGATCGTCTCGGCGCTCGCCGCCAGATCCTCGCGCTCGAGATAGAGCACCAGGTGCCAGCCGAGCGGGCGCACCCGGTCGGCGATGCAGCGCACGCGCGAGAAGTCGGGCGGGCCGGCCAGATGGCGCGCGAACGAGAAGCGGATGCCGCGGATGCCGCCCTGGTCGAGCAATTCGAGATCGTTGTCCTTGAACGATTCGTCGATGATGGCGACACCGCGATAGCGCCCCTCGGAGCGGCGGATCGCGTCGAGCGCCGCGCGGTTGTCGGTGCCGTGGCAGGTCGCCTGCACGATGACCGCGCGTTCGAGTCCCAGCACCTTCTGCAGTTTCTGGAACGCCTCGAACGGCGCGTCGGGCGGGGTGTAGCTGCGCCCCTCGGCGAACGGGAACTTCGCCGCTGGGCCGAACACATGGCAGTGCGAATCGCACGCGCCGGGCGGCGCGACGAAGCTCGGCGTCTTGGTGTTCGGGTCGGGCCCCTGGCAGTACTTCATTCCGCCGCCGCGCGCAGGGTGCGCCCCGCCCACAGTTTGGACGGGACCAATATGTTGCCCTCGAACAGCCGCCGGGCGGTACGCAGCAGCGCCGCGCGCTCGACCTTGGGCGCGTCGGCGGTGCCGGTCAGCTCCAGCGCCACCGAGAACTCGCCGGTCGGATGCTCGACCGACAGGGTCTTCTTCGTCCCCTCGGGGATCCGCGCGATGCGGAACGCGGCGGAGCCCGGCAGCACGCAGGCCGTGCCGATGGTGACGGCGGCCAGCACGCCGATGGTCGAATGGCAGACGTGCGGGATGAAGCAGCGGGTCATTACCGCCCCGCCGTGCTGCGGCGGCGCCACCAGGCACATCTTCGGCACCACGGCTTTCGTTACGTCGCCGAGATTCATCATCGGCCCGGCCTTGAGCCGGATCGATTCGAGCTTCGCCTTCAACTCGGCGTCGGCGTCGAGCGCGGCCTTGGTCTCGTACCCGCTGCGGCCGAGGTCGGCGGCGGCCATGACGACCACGGGCATGCCGTTGTCGATCAGCGTGCAGGCGACGCCGTCGATCTCGTCCACCACCCGCCCGGTCGGCAGCAGCGACCCGCAGGCCGAGCCCTCGGTGTCGAGGAACGAGATCGGGATGGGCGCGGCGGTGCCGGGAACGCCGTCGATGCGCGCCGTGCCCTCGTACTCGACATGGCCGGCCGGCGTCTGCACGATCGCTTCGGCGCCCATGCCGGAATTGACCATGAAGATGCGCACGCGCGTCTCGTCGCCGGTCGGCTTCACCAGCCCCTGGTCGAGGGCGAACGGCCCGACGCCGGCCAGCATGTTGCCGCAGTTGGGGGTGACGTCGACCTTCGCCTCGTTCACCACGACCTGGGCGAACAGATAGTCAACATCCATGCCGGGCCGGCTCGACCGGCTGACGATCGCGACCTTGGACGTCAGGGGATCGGCGCCGCCGACGCCGTCGATCTGGCGCGCATCGGGCGAGCCCATGGCGGCCAGCAGCACCGCATCGCGGGTCGCATCGTCCTCGGGCAGGTCGGAGGCCAGGAAATAGAGGCCCTTCGACGTGCCGCCGCGCATCATCACGCTGGGAATCCGCGTCTGCATCATCACCTCCGAAGCGTGGGTCCGGTGTGGTCCTAGTGTCCCGAATCCGAAGTTCGCTTCATTCTGGGGCGCACACCGAACGAACTTCGGATTCGATAAGGACACTAGCAAATTATTGATTCTAGTGCGGTATTGGATTCGAAGTTCGCCTCGGTACCTACCACAAGGAATATAGCGAACTTCGAATCCACCGCACTAGCGCCATATTAGGGCGGATTCGGCCCGGGGCCAAAATACACGTTGGTGCCGCGCCGGGCCGGACGGGTTGGCTAGGCGTCGCCCCATACATCGTGGGCGATCTCGACCACCAAGGCGAGCTTGCGGCGCTCGTCGTCCTCGGTCAGCCGGTTGCCGGCGTGGGACGAGGCGAAGCCGCATTGCGGCGAGAGGCAGAGGTCGTCGAGCGCGACGTACTTCGCCGCCTCGTCGATCCGCCGCTTGATGTCGTCCTTCAATTCCAGCGCGGCGATCTTGGTCGAGACCAGCCCGAGCACGACCTTCTTGCCCTTCGGCATGAAGCGCAGCGGCTCGAACCCGCCGGCGCGCTGGGTGTCGTATTCCAGGAAGAACCCGTCGACCGCCAGCGTGTTGAACATCGCGTCGGCGACCGCGTCGTAGCCGCCCTGGGCCATCCACATGCTGTCGAAATTGCCACGGCAGGTGTGGATGGTGACGGCCATGTTCGCCGGCCGCTCGGCGATCAGCCGGTTGATCACCTCGGAATAGAAGCGCGGCAAATCGTCCGGATTCTCGCCGTCGCGCTTCACCTGGTCGCGGATTCCCGCGTCGCAGAGACACGCGAACGACACGTCGTCGAACTGCAGGTACGCGCAACCGGCGGCGGCAAGTTCGGCGATTTCGGTGCGATAGACGCCCACCATGTCGTCCCAGAACCCGTCCATGTCCGGGTAGGCGGCGCGGTCGACAATCTTGCGCCCGCCGCGCATGTGCAAGTAGGTCGGCGCGGGGATGCAGAGCTTCGCGGTGCGCGAGGTGCGGTCCTTCACGAACGTGAAATGGTCGAGCATGATCGGCTTCGCGCGCCGTACCTTGCCGCGCACCACCAGCATCGACGACGTCTCGGTCCGCTCGCCCTGGTCGTTCTGGAAGGCGACGGCGTAGCTCGAATGGGTGGCGGCGACGCCCTCGATCCCGAGCAGGAAGTCGGTGTGCCAGAGGGCGCGGCGGAATTCGCCATCGGTGATCGACTGGAGCCCGACCGATTCCTGCAGACGGATCGCGTGCTCTATCGCGGCATCCTCGACGGCGCGGAGTGCGTCGGCGCCGATCCTGCCCTTCGCCATCCTGGCGCGGGCGTCCGCGACGGACCGGGGGCGCAGCAAGCTGCCGACCTGGTCGGCGCGGAAGGGCGGCCTACGCGAGACGGACATGATGCTCCTTGCGGAATGCGGGCTGGCACACCACCGTATGCATTTTGCAGTGTCATTTCGTGAATGTCGCGGTGTCAATCGAATCGGCGCGGGACGGGCGATTCGGGCTGCGCGCGGCGGCGCTTCGCTGTAGTCTCGCCCGCCAAAATGGAGGGAGCCCATGAGCGACTTGGATCAAGCCATACGCGAGCTGGTGATCGCCAACCGCGTTCTCGCCCACGAAGACGTGGTGGACGCCTACGGTCACGTCTCGATCCGCCACCCGGACAATCCGAAGCGCTATTTCCTGTCGCGCTCGCGGAGCCCCGAGCTGGTCGGGCCCGAGGACATCATGGAGTTCGAGCTCGACGGCACGCCGGTGCGCGGCGACACGCGCGTCCCGTATGTCGAGCGGCACATCCATGGCGCGATCTACGCGCGCCGGCCCGAGGTGACGGCGGCGGTCCACAGCCACGCCGAGGCGACGCTGCCCTATGGCATCTCGACCACCCCGCTGCGCCCGGTGATCCATTCGGGCGGCTTCATCGGCAAGCGCGTGCCGGTGTGGGACATCAACGACAAGTTCGGCGACACCAACCTGCTGGTCACCACCTACGCGCAGGGCCAGGATCTGGCGGAGCGGCTGGGCGACGGGCGGGTCTGCCTGATGCGCGGCCACGGCTTCGCCGCCGCCGGCAAGTCGCTGGCCGACGTGCTGCGCATCTCGATCTACATCCCAAAGAACGCGCGCGTGCTGACCACCGCCATGCTGCTGGGCGGCGGGGTGAAGGCGCTGACGCCGGGCGAGGTCGAGAAGCGCGTCGCGATCAACCCGGCCGGGCCGGAAACCCAGCGCGCCTGGGAATACTGGGCCATCCGGTCGGGCTGCGAGCAGTTCATCGAGCCGGCGCGCACCACCCGCCGGCGTGCCGCCGCCGCCGCAAAGGCACCGGCCCGCGCCAAGGCCGCGCCGAAGCGTGCCGCGGCGAAGAAGGGTCCGGTGAAGGCGGCTTCCAAGGCGAAGGCGCCCGCTCGTGCGAAGCCGGCGGCGCGCGGCAAGGCCAAGGCGCCCGCGCGCGGCCGTAAGCGGTAGCCCACGGCGTCATTGCGACCCTCGGGCCTCGGCTCGAGGGAAGCAATCCAGCGGTCCCGGATTGCTTCGCCGCTGCGCTCCTCGCAACGACAGGTGGTGCTACCTCTTCACCTCGTCGGGCAGCGGCCGGCCGGCGGCGAACGCCTCGATGTTGGCGATGGCGCGCTCGCCCATCGCGACGCGCCCCTCGTCGGTCGCCGAGCCGAGATGCGGCACCAGCACCACGTTCTCGCGCGCGAGAAGGTCGGGGTGGATTCGCGGCTCGGCCGTGTAGACGTCGAGCCCGGCCGCCGCGATCCGGCCCGAGGCGAGCGCCGACGCCAGCGCCGGCTCGTCGACGATACCGCCGCGCGCCGTGTTGACCAGCACCGCGCCCGGCTTCATCCGGGCGAGCCGCGCGGCCCCGAACAGCCCCTCGGTCTCCGGCGTCCGGGGACAGTGGATCGAGACGATGTCGACCTCGGCGAGCATGGCGTCGAGCTCGTCCCAATGGCGGGCGGAAAGGTCGATTTCGGTCATCATCGGCACGCGCCGGCGGTTGTGATAGTGAATCCGCATGCCGAAGCCGCGCGCGCGCCGCGCAAGCGCTAGGCCGATCCGGCCCATCCCGACGATGCCGAGCGCCTTGCCGCTCACCCGCGTGCCGATCATGAAGGTGGGCGTCCAGCCGGTCCAGCCGCCGGCGCGCACGAGCCGCTCGCCCTCGCCCAGCCGCCGTGAAGCGGCCAGGATCAGCGCCATCGCGAGGTCGGCGGTGTCGTCGGTCAGCACGTCCGGCGTGTTGGTGACGGGGATGTCGCGCCGTGCGGCGGCGGCGCGGTCGACATGGTCGGTGCCGGCGCCGAAATTGGCGATCAGCCGCACGCTCGCCGGCAGGCGCTCGATCAGCGCCGCGTCGATCCGGTCCGTGACGGTCGGCAGCAGCACGTCGGCGCCCTGGCAGGCGGCGACGATGCCTTCGGCATCGAGCGGCCGGTCGGCCTCGCTGAGGCGGGCCTCGAAATCGCGGGAAAGCCGCGCCTCGACGGGCGCGGGCAGGCGGCGGGTGACGGTGACGACGAGCTTGGCCATGGGCCATCATTGCGGCGCCGTGCCGCGCCGTCCACCCCCGTCTGGAGGATTCGCGCACGCGCCCTATAATCGGCGGACGGGCGCCGGTACCGGGTGGGGGATGTTCCGAGCCGTTCTCGCGGGATTGCTGATGGTTGCCGCCCTGGGTGCGGCGGCCGCGCGCGCCGCCTCGGACGGCGATCCCAACCTGCCGCGGTTCGTCAGCGTGCGGGGCGACAAGGCGCACATGCGCACGGGGCCCGGTCTGCGCTACCCCGTCGAATGGGTCTATGTCCGGCGCGGCTTCCCGCTCGAGATCACCGCCGAGTTCGATGCCTGGCGGAAGGTGCGCGACTGGAAGGGCACCGAGGGCTGGATGATCTCGACCGTGCTGTCGGCGCACCGCACGGTGATCGTCACGGGCGCCCGGACGCACCCGCTCCACCGCGACCCCAGCCCGACGGCGCAGGTGATCGCGAAGCTCGATCCCGGCGTGATCGCCAAGCTGCTCGGCTGCAATCCGGGCTGGTGCCGGATCGAGGTCGTCGGGTTCCGCGGCTGGCTGCCGCGCGACGCGTTCTGGGGCGTCAGGCCCGGCGAGAAGGTCGAGTAGGCGACGGCCCAACGCGCGGCTTGAATGTGGCCATTCCGGGGCCACTTTGACCCCTAGGCGGGGCTTTGTTAGGGTCGCGCGCCGGATTTCGTGGGGGCTTCATGCAGACCGACAGCCGAGACGGACCGCCCAGCCGCGATGCGCTCGCCGCGCGCTACGGAGCGGTGCGCAGCCTGAGCGAGCGTCTCGCCGCGCCGCTCTCGCCCGAGGACCAGCAGATCCAGTCGATGGACGATGCGAGCCCGACCAAGTGGCACCTCGCCCACATCACCTGGTTCTTCGAAACGTTCCTGCTGAAGCCGAGCCTGCCGGGCTACGCGCCGTTCCGCGACACGTACGAGTATCTGTTCAACTCGTACTACGAGGGGGTCGGGCCCCGCCATGCGCGGCCGCGGCGCGGCATGCTGACCCGTCCGCCGCTCGCCGAGATCCTCGACTACCGCGCCCATGTCGACCGGGCGATGGCCCGGCTGATCGCGACGGCGCCCGAGGGCGAAGGCTGGACGCGGCTGGGCGCGCTCATCGCGCTCGGCCTCAACCACGAGCAGCAGCACCAGGAGCTGCTGCTGACCGACATCGAGCACGCGCTGTCGTGCAACCCGCTGGCGCCTGCCTATCGCGAGGACGCGCGCACCGCCCAGCCCAACCGCGCGCCCGCCCAGGGCTGGGTCGGGTTCGCCGGCGGCATCCACGAGATCGGCCATGAAGGTCCGGGCTTCGCCTTCGACAACGAGGGGCCGCGCCACCGCGTGCTGGTCGAGGATTTCCGCCTCGCCACGCGCTGCGTGACCAACGGCGAGTGGCGCGAATTCATCGAGGACGGCGGCTACCGCACCGCCGCGCACTGGCTTTCCGACGGCTGGACGACCGTGCAGCGCGAAGGCTGGGACGCGCCGCTCTACTGGCGGAACGGCGACGGGGCGTGGCGCGGCTTCGGGCTCGACGGGCTCGCGCTGCTCGACGACGCGGCGCCGGTGAGCCATGTCAGCTACTACGAGGCCGACGCCTACGCGCGCTGGGCCGGCAAGCGCCTGCCGACGGAAGCCGAGTGGGAGATCGCGTCCGTCGCGGCGACCGATGGCGACGGCGACATCGAGGCGAGTGCCAACCTGCTCGCCGCCGACCGGCTCCGCCCCGTCGCCGCGCCGGATCGCGACGGGCTCGCCCAGATGATCGGCGACGTGTGGGAGTGGACGCAGAGCGCCTACTCGCCCTATCCCGGCTTTCGTACCGCCGAGGGCGCGGTCGGCGAGTACAACGGCAAGTTCATGGTGAGCCAGCAGGTGCTGCGCGGCGGGTCGTGCTACACCCCGCCCGGCCATATCCGGGCGACCTACCGCAACTTCTTCTACCCCCAGCAGCGCTGGCAGCAGATGGGCCTGCGCCTCGCCGAGGACGGGTAGGAGGCTTGGCGCACAGGCACATCTAGGGGGCTGGGTCGGGAAGCGCCGCGGCGTCAGTGGCGGAAGTGGCGCATCCCGGTGAAGACCATGGCGATGCCGGCCTTGTCGGCCGTGGCGATCACCTCGTCGTCGCGGACCGACCCGCCGGGCTGGATCACCGAGGTGGCGCCCGCGGCGACCGCCGCCTCGAGCCCGTCGGCGAAGGGGAAGAACGCGTCCGATGCCACGGCCGAGCCGCGCGTCGCCGGCTCCGGCGCGCCTGCCGCCTTGGCCGCGTCTTCGGCCTTGCGCGCGGCGATGCGGGACGAATCCACCCGGCTCATCTGCCCGGCGCCGATGCCGACAGTCGCGCCACCCTTGGCGTAGACGATGGCGTTCGACTTGACGTGCTTGCAGACGGCGAAGGCGAACAGCAGGTCGGCGATCTCCGCCTCGGTCGGCGCGCGCTTGGTGACCACCTTGAGGTCCGCGGCCAGGGTGCGGCCGGAATCGCGGTCCTGCAACAGGAACCCGCCGGCGAGCTGGCGCCAGGCGGGGGCGGCGGCGGCCGGGTCGGGCATCGCGCCCGTCTCCAGCACCCGGAGGTTCTTCTTCGTCGCCAGCACGGCCTTCGCCGCCGCGTCGATCTCCGGCGCGATCACCACCTCGGCGAACAGCTTGGCGATCAGCTCCGCCGTCGGGCCGTCGAGCGGGCGGTTGACTGCGACGATGCCGCCGAACGCGCTCACCGGGTCGCAGGCAAGCGCGCGGGGATAGGCGTCGGCGAGCGACGACCCGGTCGCCACGCCGCAGGGGTTCGCGTGCTTGATGATGGCGACGGTCGGCGGCGCGAATTCGGCGACCAGCTCGAACGCCGCGTCGGTGTCGTTGAGGTTGTTGTAGGAGAGCTCCTTGCCCTGGAGCTGGCGCGCGGTCGCGACGCCGGGACGATGGGCGCCCTGGCCGACGGCGCGATAGAACGCCGCGCCCTGGTGCGGGTTCTCGCCATAGCGCATCGCCTGGGCGAGACGGCCGGCGAAGGCGACCCGGCGCGGGAAGCGCTCGCCCGCCTGGGCGGCGAACCATTCCGACACAGCGGCGTCGTATGCCGCGGTGCGTCCGTAGGCGACGGCGGCGAGGCGCTTGCGGAGCGTGGCGGTCGTCGCGCCGTCGTTCGCCGACATTTCGTCCATGACGGCCGCGTAATCCTCGGGGTCGACCACCACCGTCACCGCGGCGTGGTTCTTGGCGGCCGCGCGGATCAAGGTGGGGCCGCCGATATCGATGTTCTCGACGCAGGTGTCGAAATCGGCGCCCTTGGCCACCGTCTCCTCGAACGGGTAGAGGTTGACCACCACCAGGTCGATCGGGGCGATTCCGTGGCTTTCCATCGCGGCCTTGTCGCCCGGATTGCCGCGGCGGGAGAGGATGCCGCCATGCACCTTCGGGTGCAGCGTCTTGACGCGCCCGTCCATCATTTCGGGAAAGCCGGTGTAGTCGGAGACCTCGGTCACGGCGATGCCGGCGTCCGCGAGTGCGCGGGCGGTGCCGCCGGTCGACAGAATCTCGACGCCGCGCCCGGCGAGAAAGCGGCCGAGCTCGACCAGCCCCGACTTGTCGGAGACGGAGACCAGCGCCCGGCGGATGGGTTGCATGTCGGTCATGGCGGGTGCGTATCGCACTCGCGCGCGACACGCAACAGGGTGCGCATCGGTGCGGGCCGGACGGCGCCTAGGGCGCGCGCGCGGCCTCGGCGGGCGGGGCGGCGAGGGTGGGGCGGTACTCCGGCACCAGCCGGCGCACAACGGCGCGGCATTCGTCTTCCGCCCCGGCCCGGGCGGCGGCGGCGAGCTCGTCGATGGCGCGGCCGATCAACGCGCGGTCGGAGGTGCGCGGCGCGGCGAGCAGGATGCCGGGATAAAGGGTCGGCACCAGCGATTCGGATTCGTGCAGCAGCTCCTCGGCGAGCTTCTCGCCCGGCCGGAGACCGGTGAACTCGATCTTGACGTCCTCGTCCGGGCGCAGGTCGGCGAGCAGGATCATCTGGCGCGCGAGGTCGAGGATGCGCACCGGCTCGCCCATGTCGAGCACGTAGATCTTGCCCTCGTCGGCGCCCTCGCGCGTGCCGAGGACGGAGGCCTCCAGCACCAGCTCGACCGCCTCGCGCACCGTCATGAAATAGCGCTTCATCTCCGGGTGGGTCACGGTCAGCGGCCCGCCGCGGGCGAGCTGGCGCTGGAACAGCGGCACGACCGAGCCGGTCGAGCCCAGCACGTTGCCGAAGCGCACGGTGACGAACCGGGTCGCCGCCGCGCCGCGCCGCCGTCGAGGTCGAGCGCCTGGCAGTAGGCCTCGGCGATGCGCTTGGTGGCGCCCATCACGCTGGTCGGGTTGACCGCCTTGTCGGTCGAGATCAGCACCATCGCGCCGACGCCGTTCGCGAGGCAGGCATCGGCCACGAAGCGGGTGCCGACGACGTTGGTCAGCACGCCTTCGTCCGGGTGCGCCTCGACGATCGGCACGTGCTTCAGCGCGGCGGCATGGAACACCAGCTCCGGCTGCTCCTCGGCGAAGGCGGCGGCGATGCGGCTTGCGTCGCGCACGTCGGCGAGGATCGCGGCGCGCGCGAGGCCGGGGTGGCGCTCGCCGATCTCCAGGTCGATGGAGTAGAGCGGGAATTCCGAGGAATCGAGCAGCGCCAGCCGTGCCGGGCCGAATTCCGCGATCTGGCGCGCCAGCTCGCCGCCGATCGTGCCGCCGGCGCCGGTCACCAGCACGCGCTTGCCTGCGATCAGCGCCTTCATGCGGCCCGGTCGAGCACCGTCTGGGCGCGGCCGAGCAGGTCCTCGATCGCGACCGGGCGCACCTCGAGCCCGTCCGTCAGGCCCGGCCTGAAATCGGTCAGGCGCGGCAGCCGCGCCAGCGACACGCCGTGGGCGTCGGCCAGCTCGATCAGGCGGCGGATCTGTGCGCCTGCGGTTGTCCTTGGTCAGGATCAGGCGTTGCGGCCGGGCGCCGCCGCGCGCGAGCCGCCGATCACCGCCGGAATCTCGTCGATCGTGCCCAGCACATGGACGCCGTGGATATTGCGCCCGACGCGCGGGCCCTTGTCGTCGACCAGGCCGACGGCCTCGTAGGGGGAGGCCGGCGGTTGGCGACCGTCGCGGATGAACAGCTCCGCAGCGTCGCCGGCGCCGACCAGCAGGACGGGAAGCCCGCATCGCTGCGTTGCCTCGGGCGTCGCGCGCAGGATCGGCGCGCGAGGCGCGGTCCTTGAACAGGCGGTAGATGAAGCGCGGCCCGCCGAGCAGCGCCATCAGCACGAACCAGTTGATCACCAGCGCCGAGCGCGGATAGACGTCCAGCCGGGTCAGCAGGAACATCAGCGGCAGGAAGATCAGGATGGCGAGCGTGACCGCCTTGATGATCGCCACCAGGTCGTTGATCGAGGCATAGCGCCAGACGCCCGATAGAGCCGCATCGACAGGAACACCGCCGCCGCGACGCCCGCGAACAGCGCTGCTCCCTGGAGCACGAAGACGGTATCGTAGTGGTAGAACTGGTCGCCGAGCCGCAGCAGCAACGATAACGGGAACGATACCGCCGCCATCACCACGTCGTGGCTGAAAGCGATCCGCGGCCTTCTGGATCTCAGCACGAACGGCAGGCGCACGCGGGGCTCACTCCTCCTGATGGCCGGGCGACAATATCACAGTGGGGGCGGGCGGCGGCGAGTCATCAGTCGAACGGGTAGACGCCCGGTTCGGGCAGGAAGTTGTCCTCGAGCCCGGTGAAGCCGCCGCGCGCCACCGCCTCCCACGCCTCGCGCGCCGCGCCGCCGATATGCGGCGTCGCGACCACGTTCGGCATGTTGGCGAGCTCGAGGTCGATCTTGGGCTCGTTGGCCCAGACGTCCCATCCCGCCGCCGCGATGCGCCCGTCCCGAAGCCTTTCCTTCAGCGCCGCCTCGTCGACGATGCCGCCGCGCGCGGTGTTGACCAGGATCGCGCCGGGCTTGAGCTGGGCGAGCGTCGCCGCGTCGTAGAGCGCGCGGGTCGATTCGTTCTTGGGAAGGTGGATGGTCACGATGTCGGAGCGGGCGCGCAGCGCCTCGGGCCCCACCGGCGTCACGTTCGCTTTCCGGTAGAACTCCGGGTAGTCCACGCGGTCGCAGGCGAGGATCGTGACGCCGAACGGCGCCAGAAGCTCGGCCACGCGCTTGCCGATATTGCCGCAGCCGTGGATGCCGACCGTGCGACCGGCCAGGTGGGCGCCCTCGCGCCACACCGGCCACTTCCCCTCGCGCAGATCGCGGCCGTAGAAGGTCGCCTTGCGCAGCGCGTCGATCATCAGCGCGATGGTGAGCTCGGCGACCGACTGGCGGTTGAGCCCTGCCTTCCAGGCGATCCGCACGCCCCGCTCGCGCACCGCCTTGGCGTCGACGTGATCGAGCCCGATGGACGAGCAGATCACGGTGCGAAGCTCGGGCACGGCGTCGAGCACGCGGGCGGTGATGGGGTCGAGCCCGATGATCGCCGCGTCGCACCCCCTCACGAAGGCGATGAACTCGTCCTCGGTGAACCGGCCTTCGCTCTCCTTGAACTTCACGTCGGGATGGATCGCGCGCAGCTCGTCGCGCAGATAGGGCATGTGCAGGTAGATCGGGCTGGTGACGGCGATGCGCGGCATG
>CAVZIN010000002.1:0-65408 GCA_963775315.1 uncultured Alphaproteobacteria bacterium
ACAATCAAGACGCTCGCTCGGCATCTTGGCTTCGCTTGGCGCGACGCGCACCCCTCGGGCGCGGCGTCGATCGAATGGTTCCACCGCTGGGTCGAAACCGGCGACCGAGCGATCCGCCAGCGCATCCTCGACTATAACGAGGACGATTGCCGCGCCACCCGCGTTCTTCTGGACGGGATCCGCCGCCTGTAGTTGCGTGGACTCACGGTTCGCGGGGGTCTCAGGGACTGCTCGGTCGAAGTGACGTGCGGGGCCTTAAGAATCTCACGCGACGCGGGCGCGTCCTGCAGGGGCTCAATTGGCTCCTCGATATGCAGCAGCACGAGGCGGCCAGGGAGCCGACCGAGGGACGCGAGAAACGCGCGATCACCGCCGGCGTCGCGTTGGTGCCTTGAGCAACTCCGACGGTTCGACGTCGAGTGTCGCGGCCAACCGTCCAACGACTTTCAGGCTGGCGTAATACGCCCCTTTCTCAAGTTGGCTGAGATAACTCCGACTAACCTGCGCCTCGTAGGCAAGGTCGTCCTGAGACAGGCCGCGCTCATGACGAAGGCGGCGCAGATTAGTGGCGAAGACCTCCCGCAAATCCATGCGAGAAGCAAAACGATTTGCTTAGTATGCACACCTCGATATATTGAACAATCAGCGACTCCGTGAGAGGATTGGTCCTGGAACGAGAGCCGCCGAGGGCTCGACAAGAAATGCCTAATCGAAATCTCATCGTCTCCGTGCTTTCGGCCCTCCTTGTCGGCCTAATCCTGGGCGCCCTGCTGGGCGGTCCCTACGAGTTCGTGCGCACGCCCGGCCCTGCAGTATGGCGGCTGAACCGGATCACCGGCGCCGCCGCCATCTGCGCGCCCCACCCCATGGGCGTAGGATGCGCCGGACAGATGGGCCCGCTGCCCCCCTTGCTCGGCGGAAATTAGGCCGCATAGTTGGACTGCCAGAGCTTCTGAATCGAAAGTGCTCCCTGATGGCCGACCAACTCTTGATCGAAGCCTACGGCCGGCGGATGCCGGAGCTGATACGGGAGGAGCCGGCCCCGAACGCGCTCATGGCGGATCTGGCGCAGTTCGCGGAGGACCAGGGATATGTCGACACGACCGCGGCGGTGAGAATGGACAGCCTGGAGGACTTCGTGCTCGACCTGTGGCTGGACAATCCCGTGGTGCCCGACCGGCTCAACCTGAACCAGGAAAGCCTGCCGCCGCCCCTCAGGATCACCGAGCCCGCGGAGCTATTCGACCTGTTCCAATAAGGCGAGCATCAGACCACCGCGAGAAAGGCCACCGCAAGCACGGCGGCAAGCAGGAGAGCAAGTAGACGGCGCGAGATGTGCGCCAAAATGGCCGGTGGCGGTCCCTGGGCTTCAGAGCATCGCCCGCACATGTGCGGACGTCGAAGGCTGCCGAAGGGCGGTCCCATTCCCGACACCTGTTCCAGCGAAGCTGCCAAGCTCTACGCAGACGTTCATACCCACCCCAGCATCGCGCGGGCTTTATGGCCTCCGAAAGCTCAAGACGGCGCGGATTTCTCCCATTTTATGGCCTTGCAAAACTCGCCTGACCGCCTGACAAAACTCGCCCGACGGAGCGTTGCCGTGTGCAACATGGGACGTTCTCCCACAGAACGTCGAAGCCTTCTCCGTCGACTGGCCGTCTCGTCTGCCGCGCCCGACCCCATGTCGCGCCTGCGCGCCTGCGCGCGAACTGCTCCGAAAACTCTTAGGCGGCTCTACGACGAGGGCCCGGGCCTCCGCTTCGATGCGCACCTCTGGCGCCATGCTGCGTGGCCCCGCCGTGCTGCGGCGAGCGAGCGTGCCTTGCCCTTCGCGGTGCGCGGGCCGGTGCTCAAGCCACCATGGAGACGACACCGGCCGTTCCTGGGCTTCATTTCGCCCGGGAGCCACACCGCCGGCGCCTGGCAGTGGGTTCCCTTCCGGGTGCGGGCGCCACAGCGCGGGCGGTGCCGCTTCGGGGGGCGCTGGCCGAGCTGTGCCTGCCCGGGAAGCGCGGCAGCAGGTGCGTTGCCGCCGGTTGCGGCGCGCAACCCCTTGCGCTCGGCGTAGCACCCTCGCGTCGCGCGGGTCTGGAAGGGACAGGGGGCGCCCCAGCTCGAGCACGTGGTGCTCATCCTCTACCTCATGATGCGTGGGCGCGCCTCCGCACGGACTGGACGCAAAATGCCGGTTCCGCCACATCGCTTCGACCGTTGAGGCTGTCTCACCATGCAACAAAGGCCGCATGCAGCGGGTCCGGACGCGACACTACCGTTGCGCCCCTTCGAGCCGGGCGATGATCTCCTCGAGCTTGCGCGAGTACGCCCGATGCGCGAGCGCGAAGCGCAAGTACTGCGGCACGGGCAGCTGCCCGGTACGCCAGCGCCAGATCGTGGTGCGCGTCGCGCCGAGGCAGACCTCCAGCGCCTTCGGCCTCCAGCCCGCCGCAGCGAGCGCAGCGTCGAGATCGTAGGGCGGGTCAGGCTCGGGCGGCGCGTCAGCTACCTGCGCCTTCGGCTCCCCATCGGTCGCCATGCTGCTGCCCATCATGTTCTCCATCAGCCTTCGTACGCCATCCGGTAGTCGGCGGCCTTGTAACGCCCCTCGGCGAGGTCATAGGTGAGCGCGAGCCGGCAGGGGTAGCCGGTCTCCTCGAACCGGCTCTTGAGCACGTAGAGGTCCGCCTCGGTCATGCGCTGCCCGTTCTCGAACACCTTCGGTCGGTGCACCGAGAGGCCAAGGTCGGGCTTGTTGTCCCAATGCTTAGACCCTGCGATGTCCTCGAGCACCGGGCGCTGCCCGCGGTATCGCGGATCGGGCGTCTTCGCCGGATGCGCGATGATCATCACGTGCACGTTCATGGTGCGCGCGAAGTCCATTACCTCGTCGAGGCACTGCCCGATGTAGTCGGTCTCGGACATCCCGGGCGGTCGTCCACTTTCCAGCTTATTCCAGGGGTCGATCACCAGAGCGCGCACGTTGTGGCGGATGATCGCAACCTCGGCCCTGTCGAGCACCCACGCGAGCGTCGGGCGCCCCTTCGGGTGCACCAGCCACAGGAAATGCTCGGCGTTCCACTGGTCGGCGTGCGCGCGCTCGGCCTCGGTTAGCTCCCGCTCCGGCCGTCCGAACATGAACTGGCGGAAGTTGCGGCGCTGGTGCGGCTTCGGGGTCGTCTCGAAGCTCGCCATCGCGACGGCGATCCCATAATCGCGCGCGATCTGGTACCAGACCTGCGCCGTCAAAGTTGTTTTGCCGTGGCCGGGGTGGCCGGTGCAGACCGAGACGAGCGTGGGGGCGAACGCCAGCTTCAATTCCCACTCGGCGAAACCCGGGCTCCAGATCTCAAGAGGTGTCGGCTCAGGAAGTTCGAGCAGGGAGTAGAGCCCGTCGACAGGCCAGGGCCTCGGCTGCTGCACGACGTACTCCCGAAGCTGCGCGGCATCGAACGTCGTGAGAAACTCGTTCGCGTCCTTGATCGTGGCCGGCCACTCGATGAACCAGCAGCGCGCGTGCCCGAGCAGACGGGCAAGGTCGTGCCGGAGGGCGAGGCCGGGAGCATCGCTGTCCCCCGCGAGCACGAACTTCTTGGCCTTCGCCAGTCCCTCGCCGAGTGCCGTGTCGACGTAGCGATAGCGGTCAGACTCTTCGGGGGCGTCCAGCGCCCGCGCGGGTGCGCCGTTGGGCACGCTGAGCACTTGGTCGAGAGGAATCCCCGCTTCGACCAGCGCCGCGGCGTCCATCTCGCCCTCGACGATGTAGACCACGTCGCGCTCGCCGCCCAGCACGGTATCAAGGTTAAAGAAGCGAAGCTCGCCGCCGGTCTTCTGCTTGAACGCCTTGGCCCCTATCGCGCGCGCCTTCCAGTTCACCACCTCGCCGCCGCGGCGGTACGGGAACATGATCACGTCGCATCGATGGCCGTCAGGTGGCATCGAAGCCGTACCGGACTCGGCGCCGAGCACCTCCAAAGTCGACCGGCTGATGCTGCGCTTGGCGGCCCATGCCACCGCGCCGTCGTTGAGTGTCCCCATCGTCCTCTCTCCGAATGCAGCCCTTCCAGCCGCAGTTGTGGCAGTGCCAGATGGCCTCCCCGACGTCGAGCGAGCCCTTGCGGGTCTCCGCGGGCCCGAGCGTCACGCTGAGGCAGGGATCGCGCTTGTTGCGCCGCGTGTGCGAGCACTGCGGGCACAGGGTCTTGTGGTGCCCGGGTCGCTCGTGGCGAAGCACGATCCCGTAGGTCGCTGGCGTCACCATGCTTCGGTCCGCTCGCCGTTGAAGCTGTCGTCGGGCGGCGGCGCGATTTCGCGATCCTCGCGCCCGCGACGGATCGCTCCGCTGATGTACGCCACGATGTCCTGCCGCCGCGCGCGCCGGGCCGACCGGAAAATGTCGATCAGCTCCTGGTCGGACGCATCCTTGCGCCAGCGCCCGATCAGGTTCCGCGCCCTGTCACAATCGATGCCGTACTCGGCGAGGAGGTCCTTGCCGAGGTCGAACATGCGCTTCACCGGGCTGGTGCCCGGGCCGGTGGTGGGCTTAGCGCCAGGCTGTGCGCTCGCCCGCTTGGTGGCGGCCCTCTCCGAAGGAGAGGGAGTCTTCTGTTCTAGTGGTATGTTCTGGGTGTCGGTAGGCTTCCGACACCCCCTGTCGGCCGGGCCGACACTGTCGATAGGGCCGACACCACCTTGCGGAGGAACAGGCGCGGTAGTGTCGGTGCGGCCGACACCAGGTGTCGGTGTGACCGACACCCCCTCCGCGCCGCGGACGATCCGGTAGAGGTTCGAGGTGTCGCTGCCGTTTTCGCGCGTCCGCCGCTCGCTCAGGATGTAGCCCCGGCGCCCAAGTTCCTGGAGGTATCCCACCACGGTCGGGCGCGCGAGCCCGAGCCGGGCAGCGAGGGAAGCGGCCGAAGGCCAGCAGACACCATCGGGATCGGCATAGGCGGCGAGCAGCGCCAGCACCCGGAAGGCGCCGTTGCTCAAATCGGGGTCAATGATCGGCGTCAGCGGCACCATCGCGAACGCGCCCGATTTAGGGTCGCGCTTCACGGCACGATCCCGATCGGCCCACTTGGCGGGAAGCGATCCGCGCCGAGCGCGCGTACCGCGTCGGGATCGAGGCGGCTGTAGTGCTCGAGCACGTCGTCGACATCGGCGCCTGAGGCGATCTCGGTGATAGCCTCCATCATGGGCCTTGGGCCGAGACGGTGGAGATGTTCAGCCGCGCGCTGGCGCCGAAGCCGGGCGATGATGTTCTCAGTGATTGCCCCGAGGGGCTTCCAGCTCGACATACCCCTACGCCCCGTTCCGCCACGAGATATGCACGCGGCGCTTGCCGCGGTGGAGCGGCAATGCGACGACCAGAGCGTTGCAGGGGATGGGCGAGGTGGTGTATGTGTTCAGCACTTTCGATCTCCTTGCCGGGGGATTGAAAAATCGAGAGCCGCAGCGGCGTCACCCGCGTGCGGCTCTCATCGTTTCGATTGTGTGGTTGCGGTGGCGACCTCCGCTTCGGGCCCGTACGTGACCCTGGGGCGCGAGGCGAGCCATGCGTCGATCTCGTCGACGAAGAACCCGACCTTGTTCGCCCCGAGGCGCACGGCGGCCGGGAAGCCGGCCTTGCCCGCGCGGCGGTAAAGGTTGCGAACCGACTGATTGGTACGGCGGGCGGTGACCTTAAAGCTCTCGACGGTCCGCCCGTTGATGGTCGCGCAAAAATCGGCCATGCGTCCTCCGACTGTCGGCAACGGCATGCGCCGTCGCTCCGGAGGAAATTCGCTCGAACTCGCTTGGCCGAAATAGACGTCATGAAATTTTGGTGTATCGATACGCCGTTACGATTTGCGACCTGGCCTCGTCCAGCTTGAGGCGTCGGTCTCAGCAACAGCGTCCGACCACGCTTGATCGAAACCCCTGCGGCTGATCACGAAATCTGACATGCCCTGCTCTCGATAGCGCGCCTTGGGCTGTGTTGGAGGTCCCGCTTCCATGAGTCCAATCAGCCATTGCCGGCACTTCCTTCGGCCGAGCGTTGTGCTCCTCGCCTTTGGATCGGTTGGTGTTGAGTGCTCTGCCCCAAAGCCGGCTGTGGCGGGGCGCGCCCACAGTTCAGGATAAATCTTCAACAGCGCGTCGCGCCGAAAAAAGAGCCTCTCCCTCGGATCCGAATCGATCGGTCTGCGGTACCAGATGTCATTGCGAATGTAGTGGTACTCAGTCTCGCCGTCGGTTCCCCGATCCGAAAATACCTCCAAGGCTCCGTCCTGGGCAGCCCTCCGAACGTCATCGGCGGCCTTGCGCTGGTCCCCACTGAAGTAGCAACGCGCGATTTCGGGGATGGCCTCGGACGCCGGAACATCTCGGCTGATGTCTGCGTATGGCATCGCGCACTCCGCTGAGCGCCGCAGGGTGGTTGCCGGGGAAGCGCGGTGCGGTGCCGCGCGTATCGGGAGCGACCCTATCCCCGGCAATTTCGATATCGGTCCTCAGCCCGCCGGCCGCATCGCGGTTACGTTCGCAGCGAGCTGGCGCCCGGCCGCCACGTCCTCGATCCATTTGCCCCAGACTTCGAGTGCCCGTTGCTTCTCGGCGAGATAGCCATTGCGGTCGTACACCTTGGCGGTGACGCCAGGCTCGGTGTGATTTAGCACCTTGCCCACAAGGAACTGGCTGATCCCGAGCGCCGTCATGGTGCTGGCCGCGGTCCGGCGAAAGTCATGCGGCTTAGGGGCAGGCTCCTCGAGCTCCAGCCGCTTCCGGTTGTTCAACAGCGCGCGAGAGAGCGCGTCGGCACTGATGTGGTCGTGCATGCCGCCCATCGGCTTCGGGGTGCCTTCAAGAGGCGATGGTAACAGCCAGGGTGATGGGTTGCCTCGCCCGTGTCGGGCGGCCTCCTTCTCACGCAGCGCATCGATATCGACGAGGACCGCCTTCGCGAGCGGCGAGAGCGGCACCGCGTGCGGTCGGCCGTTCTTCGTGCGGCTACCCGGGATCTCCCAAAAGTCGCTGTTGACCTCCTCGCGACGGGTGCCGACGACCTCGCCGCGGCGCTGGCCGGTTGCGAGCAGGAAGCGAAGGGCGAGGCGGCACACCGGCGCCATTTGGGCAGCGTCGAGGCCATTCCAGAGCGCCTTGATTTCGGCCGGCGACAGCACCCGTTCGCGCGGCGCCTCGGGCAGCGCACGGATCGCGATGCAGGGCGACGTTTCGACGATGCCCCGCTCGATCCCGAACCGAAACAGCTTCGACAGGAGCGAGGCCGTCCGATTGCGCTGGATGGGCGCTCCGCGGTCCTCGATCTTGTCGAGCAGCACGATCACGTCGCGGCGGTGGAGGCTCTTGGCCTTGCGGTGTCCCCAGGCCGGCCGAACGTCGCGATCGAGCACGCGCTTGTCCTCGGCGCCGGTGCGCTTGTTCACCGCGTGGCGCTCCAGGTACTCGTCGATGAGTTGCCCCACCGTCTCGGCCGCGCGCTCAGCGCGCCGCTCGGCCACGTTCTCTGCGCCGGGGTCTCTGCCCTGTTCCAGCGCCTCGTGGGCCTTCCCCGCGCGTGTGTGGGCAGCGGCGAGGCTCATGGCAGGGTAATTCCCGAGCGTCATGCGCCGCGCCCGACCCTCGAAGCGGTACATGAGCACCCAGGTCTTGCGACCTGATGGCGAGATGCGAAGGCCGAGGCCGGACTTGCCGTCCTCCCAGACCTCGTATCGGTCGGCGCGCTTCTTCAGCGCCTCGATGGATGGCTTCGTGAACCGCATGGCGCCCCGCTCGTGCCGGGAGAGGGTCCGCTACCCCGCTACCCGAAGGTCATTCTGGGTAGCGATTTAGGCGTCTCAGTGAGTCACGTCAAGGCAAAGGGTGGCGCAACTTACGTCAGCAAATTCACCGATTTCCGCAGTCATGCGCGGGACAGCAAACGACAAGGGGTGCCATTACCGCCTGACCCTCCCTCAGGCTCCCGACGACGGAAGGGCGGTGGAAACACCGCCCTTTCGCGTTTCTGGGCGAGCCGGGCGCCTTACCTGGTGCCGCCCATCGCGCCCGCCACCTCCCGCAGCTCAGCGAGCAGCGACTCGCTCGGCGCGCCGGTTTCCGGCCGGCCGGCGAAGCGCTGAAAGGTCGCGATCGCTGCGCGGGTGCGGGCCGCCCGGGGCGCCATCCGCCGGGCCCGGATCGAAGCGCAGGCGCCGCAACAGCCGCTGAATCTCCTGGACCGTGGCGCGGGCCGGCGCCACTGGTGCGGCGGCCGTCATCACGGGCGCAACCGCCGGCGGCACGGCAGCCGGGCCGCCCGGGGGGACGGCGGGCGCGAGCGCGGCGAGCTTCTGGGCGGCTTCCTGCTGGCCCTGCGCGGCGGCGGCCCGGTAGAGCCCGAGGGCGCGCGCCGGGTCGGCCGTGACGCCGAGGCCCTTCTCGTACATGGTGGCCAGCGCGTATTGCGAGGGGGCGAGACCCGAATCGGCGGCGCGAGCGAACCATTTCGCCGCCTCGGCCGGATCGGGCGGCGTGCCGCGCCCCTCGGCATAGGCGGTGGCCAGATTGTGCTGCGCCTTGGCGTAGCCCTGCTCGGCCGCGCTCTCGTACCAGAAGAAGGCAAGCTCCGGATTCTTCTCGACGCCCAGCCCCTGGTCGTACATCACCGCGAGATTGTATTGCGCCTGGGGCAGCCCGCGCACCGCCGCCCGCTCGAACCAGCTTGCCGCCGCCGCGTCGTCGCGCGCCATGCCCCGACCGGCGGCGAGCCGGACCGCGAGGTCATACTGCGCCCGCAGGTCGCCGCCCTCCGCCGCCTTGCGCAGATCGGGGGCCAGCAGCGCCATTCCACCGCCTCCCGGCGCGGGTACCACCGGCGTGGGTGCCGCCACGGGTGCGGCGACGAGCTGCACCACGGCGGGCAACGGAGCCGGCCCTGGCGGCGAGGTGACCGCGAGCGATGCTTCCCGAGAGGGGCGGAAGGGCGGCACGAGATCGCCGTAGAACCAGATCCCCGTGCCGGCCAGCAGCGCGACCAGCACCAGCGCGAATGCGCCCCGTCCCGCCAGCCGCCGGCCCCGTCCCTGCCGCTCGGCGCGGAGCGGCGGTCCCTCTCCCAAAATCATCGACGGGTCGCCGCGCGGAATTTCGGGCCGCTCGGGCGGCTCCGGAAAAAGATCGGGTGCCAGATCGGGCAGGCCGGAGGCGCGGCGGATGGCCCGTTCGACCCACACGCCGACGGGCAGGCCGGCGTTGTGAGCGGCGGAGCGGGCAAGCTCCCGCACGTCGTCGTCCACCCCTTTCACGCTCCATTGAGCGGTTCCGGTCATGCGCGCACCCCTAGCGCAGCAGGCCGAACAGGCGCCGCCGGCCGCGGTTCGACTTCGCATCCGCCTCGATGCGGTCCAGCCGCTCGGCCATGCGGGTGACGGCCCGCTCGACCGGGGCGGTGGCGGCCCCGCCGGTCCGCTCCCGTACCGCCTCGACCGTCGCCGAAAGATCGTCCAGCCGCTCGGTGAGCGGCGCGATCGCCTCGGTCGTGCTGCGCTCGGCGCGCTCGACACGCTGGGCGAGGCGCTGGATGCCGTCGAGCAGCGCCTGCATGGTGGGCGCCGGCACCGATGCGCCGCCGCTGGCGGGGGCCGCATGGCCTGCCCCCTGCGTTCCGTCCCCGCGACTGGACGCGGCCGCGCCGTCGCCGGGCGATTTGAGCTGGGCGACCGCGGCGGCCCGGATGACATGGGTGAGCCAGGCCCCGAGCGGCTGTCCGGCCCGGCGCGCGGCGAGCTTGGCAGCTTCGCGCGTCTCCGGGTCGATGCCCTTCACGCTCCACGGACCCGAAATCGGCATCGCAGCGGCTACGCCTTGGTTCGGGCCGGGCCGACCGGTGTCGCGGCGAGCATGGGATCCTGGAGGGCCACCGCGCGCTCGATCAGCGACTCGCCCGCCTTGGCCGGCCCCGGCGCCGTTGTCCCCTCGGCCGCGGCCGCCGCGCGGATCGCCGCGTTCAGCCACTCGCCGATGGGAATCCCGGCCGCCCGCGCCTCCTGTTTCGCGGCGAGGCGCGCCTCAAGGCTGACGCCTTTCAGACTCCAGGGCATAGCTGCGGGAGCGGCCATCCGACCTCCACGTGGTGCCGGGAACGTCAGTATATATACCGATGTTCGCGGGGCCGGTGAATCGCTTAATGGCGCGCCTTCTTGCCGGTCCCGGGACGGGGCCCTATGCTCCGCCGCCGTTGGGGCGTAGCCAAGCGGTAAGGCAGCGGGTTTTGGTCCCGCGACCCCAGGTTCGAATCCTGGCGCCCCAACCAGCGCGCCCGTCGAACGGGCGCGGCCGTCGAGCCCGAAGCCGGGCGCCGTCATCGTCCGTTAACCGCTGCAGGCCAGACTCCGCGCCGCGCGTTTCCGCGCCGGGAGACGGAGAATGGTTGCCGGGGCGCGCGACTAATGTCACTTTAAATCACGAGCGCGCGGGTGGCGCGTCGATCCGAAAAGAGCAATGGCGGCAGGGGGCGAATTCCCGAAAGGCCCGGTCCGGCGGGCCGCTCACGGCCCAGAGCGGCCGGCGAGCGGCCGAACGAACGGGCCCGGATACCGGGACGTCGCGTGCAGTCCTTCTTCGGATGCCACCCGCTGCAGTGCGGGAGCGTGAATTGGACCAGGTAACGCCGCGCAAGCGTGGCGAACGCAAGAAGCGCACGACGCTGTTCGATACCGCGGAGGGGCGGCGGCTGGCCGAGTCCCGCTCCGACCAGGGCGGCTGGCGCCACTGGGGCCCCTACCTCAGCGAGCGCCAGTGGGGCACGGTGCGCGAGGACTACAGCGACCTGGGCCACGCCTGGGAGTATTTCCCCTACAGCCAGGCGCGGAGCCGCGCCTATCGCTGGGGCGAGGATGGGCTGGCCGGGTTCGGCGACGAGCGGCTCTATCTCTGCCTCGGCGTCGCGCTCTGGAACGGCAAGGACCCCTATCTGAAGGAGCGGCTGTTCGGCCTCAACAACTCCGAGGGGAACCACGGCGAGGACGTCAAGGAGCTCTATTACTACGTCGACGGCACCCCGACCCATTCCTACATGCGGATGCTCTACAAGTACCCGCAGGCGGCGTTTCCCTACGATCGGCTGATCGACGAGAACCGCCGGCGCGGGCTGAACGACCCCGAGTTCGAGCTGATCGACACCGGCGTGTTCGACGAGAATCGCTATTTCGACGTCGCGGTCGAATACGCCAAGGCCGACACCGACGACATCCTGATGAAGGTGACGGTCACCAACCGGGGCCCCGAGGCCGCCGAGCTGCACGTGCTGCCGCAGCTCTGGGCGCGCAACATCTGGTCGTGGCGGGCGGATTCGCCGCGCCCGCGGCTGGTCGGGCGCGACGACGGCACGGTGACGGTCGAGCACCCGTTCCTCGCGCCCATGCGGCTTGCCTGCGACGGGGCGCCCGACCTGCTGTTCTGCGACAACGACACCAACCTGCCGCTGCTGTACGGCGCTCCCGCCTCCGGCTTCTTCAAGGATGGCGTCAGCCGCTACGTCACCCAGGGCGACGAGGCGGCGGTCAACCCGGCGCGCTACGGCACCAAGCTGGCCGCCCGCTACAAGATGACGCTGGCGCCCGGTGCCTCGCGGAGCGTCCGCATCCGCCTCGCCCAGGAACCGGAGCAGGCGTCCCGGCAATTCGGCGATTTCGACGCGCTGATGGCGGAGCGGCTCTCCGACGCAGACGCGTTCTTCGCCGCGCTGCAGCCCGGCATCGCCGACGAAGACGCGAAGCTCGTCCATCGCCAGGCGCTGGCCGGCATGTTCTGGTCGAAGCAGTTCTACCATATCGACGTGCCGGAATGGCTGAAGGGCGACCCGCTGCCCCCGCCACCCAATCGCCAGCACGCGCGCAACGCCGACTGGTTCCACCTCAACAACTCCGACATCATCTCGATGCCGGACAAGTGGGAATACCCGTGGTACGCGGCGTGGGACCTCGCCTTCCACTGCGTCGTGATGGCCGAGGCCGACCCCGATTTTGCGAAGTCGCAGCTCCTGCTGCTCACGCGCGAATGGTACATGCACCCGAACGGCCAACTTCCCGCCTACGAGTGGGAGTTCTCGGACGTGAACCCGCCGGTGCACGCCTGGGCGGTATGGCGCGTCTACCAGACCGACAAGAAGCTGCGCGGCAAGGCCGACATCGTCTTTCTCAAGCGCATGTTCCACAAGCTGATGCTGAACTTCACCTGGTGGGTGAACCGCAAGGACGCGGACGGGCGCAACGTGTTCCAGGGCGGGTTCCTGGGGCTCGACAATATCGGCATCTTCGACCGGTCGGCGCCGCTGCCGACCGGCGGGACCATCTCTCAGTCGGACGGCACCGCCTGGATGGCGATGTACTCGCTCAATTTGATGCGGATCGCGCTCGAGCTCGCCACCGAGGACCATGTCTACGAGGACGTCGCCACGAAGTTCTTCGAGCATTTCCTCTACATCGCCGGCGCGATGACCAACATCGGCGGCGAGCAGATCGGCCTGTGGGACGACCAGGACGAGTTCTACTACGACGTGCTGAACCTGCCCGGCGGGCAGCGCGTGCCGATGCGCGTGCGCTCGATCGTCGGGCTCCTGCCGCTCTGCGCCGTCGAGGTGCTCGACGCCTCGCTGCTCGCGCAACTGCCCAAGTTCACCGCGCGCCTCAAATGGTTCCTGGACTACCGCCCCGACCTCGCGAACCTCGTGTCGCGCTGGATGGACACCGGCGGCGAGGAGCGCCAGCTGCTGTCCTTGCTGCGCGGGCATCGCATGAAGTGCCTGCTGCGCCGCATGCTGGACGAGACCGAGTTCCTGTCCGACTACGGCATCCGCTCGATCTCGAAGTTCCACGAGCACCAGCCCTACGTGTTCGAGCACGACGGGCACCGCTACCAGGTGAAGTATTTGCCCGCGGAGTCGGATTCGCGCCTGTTCGGCGGCAACTCGAACTGGCGCGGCCCGATCTGGATGCCGATCAACTTCCTGATCATCAATTCGCTGCGCGAGTTCCACAACTATTACGGCGACGACTTCAAGGTGGAATGCCCGGCGCGCTCGGGCGGCTACGCCACGCTCGACCAGGTGGCGGACGAGCTGTCGCGCCGGCTCACCCGCATCTTCCTGCGCGGGCCGGACGGGCGGCGGCCGGTGCTCGGCGATTCGCGGATCGAGCAGGACGAGCCGGCCTTCCGCGACAACGTGCCGTTCTACGAGTATTTTCACGGCGACACGGGCCGCGGCGTCGGCGCCTCGCACCAGACCGGCTGGACCGGCCTCGTCGCCTTGCTGATGGAGCCGGCGAGCCGGGCACTCGCCGAGTTCGAGCGCGCCCCGCCTCGTTTCGACCGGCGCGGGAACGCCACGCCGACGAGCGCACCCAGGCCAAACGCGCCGCACCCCGCCCTGGTGCGGGACCGCAGCTAGCCCGCCGGAAGGAGGCGGAACCGGCGATGTCCTTCGATAGCACAGACACCGACTTCGTCGCGCTCACCGCCTCCCCGTTGGGCGGCGCGACGCGTGGGCGCCCGATCGAGCCGCGCGAGATCAGCCAGGCGCCGCGGCGCGCCATCGCGCTGGTCCTCGCGGGCGGGCGCGGCTCGCGCCTCCGGGCGCTCACCGACTTTCGCGCGAAGCCCGCCGTCTATTTCGGCGGCAAGTACCGGATCATCGACTTCACCCTGTCGAACTGCATCAACTCGGGCTTCCGGCGCATCTCCGTCCTGACGCAGTACAAGTCGCACTCGCTGCTGGGCCATCTGCAGCGCGGCTGGTCGTTCCTGCGCGGCGAGTTCAACGAGTTCATCGACCTGGTGCCCGCCCAGCAGCGGCTGGATGACGAGTCCTGGTACAAGGGCACGACCGACGCGGTGCGCCAGAACCTCGACATACTGACGGCGCACAATCCGGAATACGTGCTGATCCTGGCCGGCGACCACATCTACAAGATGGACTACGCCGCGATGCTGTCGGAGCATATCGCGATGCGCGCCGCCGTCACCGTCGGCTGCGTCGAGGTGCCGCGCAGCCAGGCGACCGCGTTCGGGTGCGTCGCGATCGACGCCGAGGGGCGCATCGTCGACTTCCTGGAAAAGCCCGCCGATCCGCCCGGCATGCCCGACGCGCCGGACCGGACGCTCGCCAGCATGGGCATCTACATCTTCGACGCGAAGCTGCTGTTCGAGGAGCTGGCGCGCGACGCGGCCGACGAGAAATCGTCGCACGATTTCGGCAAGGACCTGATCCCCTACCTCGTGCCGCGCCAGCCGATCTACGCCCACCACTTCAAGCGGAGCTGCATCTACTCCCACCCGGGCGCCGAGCCCTACTGGCGCGACGTCGGCTCGATCGACGCCTACTGGGAAGCGAACATCGACATGACGCGCGTCAACCCCGCGCTCAACCTCTACGATTCCGAGTGGCCGATCTTCACTTACCAGGAGCAGATGCCGCCGGCCAAGTTCGTGCACGACACCGACGGGCGGCGCGGCATGGCGGTGAACAGCCTGGTCGCCAACGGTTGCATCGTGTCGGGCGCGACGATCCGCCAGTCGCTGCTGTCGGCGAGCGTGCGCGTGAACTCGTTCTCCTATCTCGACCACGCGGTCGTGCTGCCCGGCTGCAACATCGGCCGCCACGTCCGGCTCAACCGGGTGATCGTCGACCGCGGCTGCCACCTGCCGGACGGGCTGGTCGTGGGCGAGAACCCGGCCGAGGACGCGCGCCGCTTCTACCGCACCGAAGAGCTCGGCATCACCCTGGTCACCCAGGAGGCGCTCAACCGCCTCGGGTAAGGTTTCGAGACTGCGCTTTCCCACCGACGCGCACCCCTCACCCTGTCCCTCACCTCGCGGGAGAGGGACAGGTGAGGGGCCGGCGCCCGAAAACGTGACCGGTTCCGATTGGCGAGATTGCCTGACATGCAGATCCTGTTCGTGACCTCGGAGATGTCGCCGCTCGCAAAGACGGGCGGGCTCGGCGACGTGGCGGCGGCGCTGCCGGCGGCGCTCCGCGCCCAGGGCATCGACGCGCGGGTGATCCTGCCCGGCTATCCCGCCGCGCTGGCGACCGCGGCGCACTTCGCCCCGGTGGTGCAGGACCTCGCGCTACCGGGCGGGCATCGCGCGACGATCCGGCTCGGCACGGGACCTGGCGAGGTGCCGCTCTATCTGATCGACGCGCCGTCGCTCTACGACCGGCCGGGCGGGCCGTACGGGCCGCCCGGCGGCGGCGACTGGAGCGACAACCATCTGCGCTTTGCCGCGCTCGGCTTCGCCGCCGCAGAGATCGGGCGCGAGGGCGCGGCGGGCTGGCGCCCCGATATCGTCCATTGCCACGACTGGCAGGCCGGGCTCGCCCCCGCCTATCTGCAACTCGCCGGCACGCACCGTCCTGCGACGATCATGACCATCCACAACCTCGCATATCAGGGCCAGTTCTCGCCGCATCTCTATGGCGAGCTGGGTCTGCCCTACGGCATGTATGCCATCGAGGGCATCGAATATTACGGCGGCATCGGGTTCCTGAAGGCCGGGCTCTACTACGCCGACCGGCTGACCACGGTAAGCCCGACCTATGCGCGCGAGATCCAGTCGTCGGACCAGGGGATGGGGGTCGAGGGGCTGCTGCGCGCCCGCTCGGCCGTGCTGACCGGCATCATCAACGGCATCGACACGGCACTGTGGGACCCGGCAACCGACCCGCATCTGCCGGCGACGTACGATCCGGCGAACCTGCGCGGCAAGGCGCTCGACAAGGCGGAGCTGCGCGCCGCGCTTGGGCTCGCGCCGGTGCCGGGCGCGCCGCTGTTCGGCATCGTGAGCCGGCTGACGTGGCAGAAGGGCGTCGACCTCGTCTGCGGCGCGCTCTCGGCACTCGGAGAGACCGGGGCGCAGCTCGTGGTGCTCGGCTCGGGCGACGGCGATCTCGAATCCGCGCTCGCGGACGCGGCGGCGCGCCACCCGGACCGCGTCGCCGTCCGCATCGGGTTCGACGAGGGGCTGGCGCACCGTATCCAGGCCGGGTGCGACTCGATCCTGGTGCCGTCGCGCTGGGAGCCATGCGGCCTCACCCAACTCTCCGCCTTGCGCTACGGCGCACTGCCGCTGGTGCGCCGTGCCGGCGGGCTCGCCGACACCGTCACCGACGTCGGCACGCGCGGCGGCACCGGCTTCGTGTTCGAGCACGCCTACATCGCCGACCTGGAGGACGCGCTCCGGCGCGTCGCCGCGTCGTTCCCGCGCCGTGCCACCTGGCGCGCCGCCCAGCGCCGCGCCATGGCGCAGGACGTGAGCTGGGCCGAACCGGCCAAGAGCTACACGGCGCTCTATGCCGACGCGATCGCGGCGCGCGCGGCGTGACCGGCGCCGCGCTATTTCTTTCGGTCGGGTCGGGGGCCGCCGGCATGTTGCGGCGTGAACGACGGCGGGTCGCTCGCCGGGAAGGATTCGCGCGAGGCCTCGTCCACCTCGTCGCCCGCCTGGCTGTCGGTTTGCGCCCGATCGACGCGGATTTCGCGCCCGCCGTGACGCTCGAGGATGTCCCGCGCCTCACCCTCGCCGTGCGGCGCCTCGACGTTGACGCCGAGGCTGATGCCCGGCGCGGCGCGCAGGCTGAGCTCCGGCCGGTCCCAGCCGGTCGCGATCAACTCGTCCATCGCGCTGCGGCGCGCCTCGGGCGACGGGAAGACCGCGAGCAGCGCGCGAAAGCCCGGAGTATCGGTCATGGAAGTCCCTTGCGGTCGCGGAGGTACGGGGACAACGGGAAGGCAGCGGCCCAGTTCCGGCCGGTTCACAGCATCGTCACCGGCCGCGCGCGACAGGATCGGCCAGGGCCGGCCATGTGGAAGGGAACGTGTTCACAGGGACCGCGTTGATCGCGGCGGGAGACATGCCATGAGCCTCAAGAGACGACTTGTTTCCGCGGCGGTGATGGCGGCGCTGGTGGCGCCTGTGATCGCCGTGCCCGCGTCGGCGCAGGAGCACCGGCGCGAGGAGCGCCGCGAGCACGAGCGCGCGGACCATTGGCGCGACCGCGACATCCACCGTTTCCGCGACCATGATTTCGACCGCTGGCGGGGCGGGCGCTGGATTCACGGCCGCCATGCCGGGCGCGACGGCTGGTGGTGGGTGGTTTCGGGCCTCTGGTACTTCTACCCGCGGCCGGTCTACCCGTACCCGGATCCCTATGCGCCGCCGGTCGTCTCGGCGCCCGGGCCCGGCACCTACTACTACTATTGCCGCCGCCCGGCGGGCTACTACCCCTACGTGTCGACCTGCCGAGTGCCGTGGCAGGCGGTACAGGCGGCGCCGCCCGCCGCCAACCTGCCGCCGCCGGGCGCCGCCGTGCCTCCGCCCGGCACCCTGCCTCCGCGGTAAGCCCACGATCTTCGTCCCGGGGCAGCGGCGCGGCACCCCGTGCTGCGCCGCATCCGGAATGAAAACGGAAAAAGGCCGCTACCGCTCGGTGAGCTTGAGCTCGATCCGGCGATTTTTAGCGTAGGCCTCCTCGCTGTCGCCCTGGACCAGCGGGTGGTACTGGGCGAACCCGTTGGCGGCGAGCCGCTCGGGCGGAATGCCGTCGTCGATCAGGCGGCGCACCACCGAGATCGCGCGCGCGGTCGAGAGCTCCCAGTTCGACGGGAATTGCGGCGTGTGGATCGGCCGCTTGTCGGTGAACCCGTCGACCCGCAGCACCCAGGGGATGTTCGGCGGAATCTCCTTCGCGATGTCCTTGAGCGTGGCGGCCAACCGGTCGATCTGGTCCTGCCCCTGGGGCACCATGTCGGCCGATGCGGTGGGGAACAGCACCTCGGACTGGAACACGAACCGGTCGCCGACGATGTGGATGTCGGGCCGGTTGCCGAGCACCTCGCGCAGCTTGCCGAAGAATTCCGAGCGGTACTTGGCGAGTTCCTCCACCTTGCCGGCGAGGGCGAGGTTGAGGCGCTTGCCGAGGTTGGCGATCTGCACCTTCTGCGACGTCTCGTTCTTCTCGGAGATGTCGAGCGCCTTCTGGATGGCCGCAAGCTGTGACCGGAGCGCCGCGATCTGCTGGTTCAGGAGCTCGACCTGCTGGCGCGCCTGGACGGAGAGCTGCTGCTCCTTGGTGAGCGCCGTCTGCGATTCGCCGTAGCGCCCCTTGAGGTCGGCGAGCGCCTGGCGGCTTTCCTCGGCCTGGTCCTTGGCGTCGGCGAGCGCGTCGGCATTGGCCGAGAGCGCGCGCTGCGCGGCGGCGAGTTGGCCGGACAAGGTGTCGCGCGCCGCGGTGGACGAGGCGAGCTCCGCCGAGAGCTGGCCCAGGTTCTTGCGCAGATCGGTGTTCGACGCCTTCTCCATCTGGAGAAGGTCGGAGAGCTCGGCGACCTGCTGGTTGAGCCGCGCCAGCGCCTCGTTGCGCCCGGTCAGGACCTGGTTGAGGAAGAGCTGCGCCAGCGTGAAGACCAGCAGCAGGAACAGCACGATGATCAGCAGCGTCGACAGCACGTCGACGAAGCCCGGCCAGTAGTTGGCCTCGTGCGAACGGCGGCGCAGGCTGCGCGCCACCGCCTATTCCCGCGAGAACGGCGCGCGCGCCGGCGGCCGCTCGGCGATGGCGGCGAGCGTGCGCGACAACACGCGGATCTCGCTCCGCAGCTCCTCGACCAGCTCGGCCCGGCCGGACGACATCTCCTCGAGGAGGCGCGCCATGTGGACGTCGATGTTGCGGATGTGGGTGCGCACCCCGTCGTCGTCGGAAAGCCCGCTGCGGCTCGCCGCCGCCATCCCGTCGGCGAGGCGCGAAAGGATCGGCTTCAGCTCCATCTGGCTTTCGGCCAGCCGCACCATCAGCGACTGCTCGGTCCGCATCTGGTCGGTCAGCGTCGAGAGCTTCTCGGTGAGCTGGACGATCGAACTGTTCGAGCTTATGCGGCTTTCCTCGCTGCGGCTCAACGTGCGCTGCAGGCTTTCCAGCCCGTCCGCCGTCTGTTCGAGCAGCGCCTGGACGTAGGCCGGCACCGACTGGTCGCCGTCGCCCGACAGCGCGCCGGACGAGAGCCGCGTCTGGGTGGCGAGCCAGTCCTCGAGGTCGTTGAAGAACCGGCCCTGCGCCTGGCCGGCCTGGAGGTCGAGGAAGCCGAGGATCAGCGAGCCGGAAAGGCCGAACAGCGACGACGAGAAGGCCGTCCCCATGCCGCGGAGCGGTGCCTCCAGCCCGCGCTTCAGCGCGTCGAACATCGAGGCGAGGTCGCCCGTGCCGATGGAGAGCCCGCCGATGACGCCGCCGATCGAATGCACGGTCTGGATCAGCCCCCAGAACGTGCCGAGAAGCCCGAGGAACACGAGGAGCGCGATCAAATAGCGCGAGATGTCGCGCGATTCGTCGAGCCGCGAAGCGATGCCGTCGAGCAGCGAGCGGGTCGAGGTCGCCGACAGCGTAAGCCGGCCGGTGCGCTCGCCCAGCATCGACGCCATCGGGGCGAGCAGGCGCGGCGGCTCCTGCACCGAAAGGCCGGGGCGGCCCGCGCGGTAGGTCTCGATCCACGAGACCTCGGCGTTCAGCGTGATCACCTCGCGGAAGATGTAGGCGATGCCGAGCGCCAGCGTGGCGAGGATCAGCCCGTTGAGCGCCGGGTTGGCGATCATGATGTTGTAGACCTGCCCGGCCAGCACGCCCGCCGCCGCCGCCACGGCGGCGAGGAAGATCAGCATGCGGGTGAGGTAGCGCCGCGGACGCGTCATGTCGCCATCGGCGGGTTGCACCCGCTCATCGGCGCGAGACCGTAATGTCGACGCGGTCGGCCGAGCCGCCGCCATCGACGCGGTTGCCGAGCGCGCGCACGTCGATACGGGTCGAGCGCACGCCCTTGTCGATCAAATAGGACCGGACGGCGAGGGCGCGCGAGAGCGACAGGCGCCGCGCCCGGCTGGCCGTGTCGCCCGTGCCGCTGGCGAACGCGAGAAGCTGCAGCCGCAGGCTCTGGTCCTTGTCGGCGCGCGCGGCGATGGAATCGAGCGCCGCCTTGGCGCTGGAATCGAGCGTCGCCGAATCGGCGGCGAAGGGCAGCGACACCTGGCCGGCCGTGCCGGACGGGCCGAGCGAGGCCGTCTGCGCCCGCGGGGTGGGGGCCGGCAGCGGCGGCGCGGGCGGCGCGCTGCGCGCGGGCGCGGCGGGTGGCGTCGGCGCGGTCACCGTGGGTGCCGACGGCGGGGCCGGGGTCGCCACCTTCGGCGGCGCTTCCATCGTGGGCGGCGCCGGCGTGTTCATCGCCGGGGCTTCGATCTCGGGGGCCTTCACCGACGGCGCCTTGACGTCCGGCGCGGGCGCGAGCGCCGCGGGCGGGGTCATGGCGGGCGGCGGCGGCGGGGCGATCTCCTCCGGCGCGCGGCGGGCGACCTGCGCGGGGGCCTTGGCGGGAGCGCGGCGCGCGGCCGTCTTCGAAGGCGACTTGTGGTGGGCGGGCGCGCGACGGGCGAGGCGCGGCGTGCCGTGCGGCGGGTGCAGCTGCACGCGCCCGGTGCCGGTCGATTCGGCGCCCGGTGGGGTCAGGACGATATGGTTGCCGGGCGCAGGGGTACGCCCGACCGGTGCGCCGCGTGGCATGAGGAGGCCCGGGACGGTCGGCGCCGGACCGAGCGAATCGAGCACGCCCATGTCGACGCTGACGCTGGGCTCGCCGGACCCGCCGATATAGACCTGCGCCCGTGCGTCACCGGGAAGCCCCGCCGCCCCCAGGGCCAGCGCGACAAGCGCCGCTCCCCCGAGTGCCGCAACCGGTTTCCAGATGCGATCACCCATCTAGTGTTCCGCCCCTCTTACACCGCCCCCCGGCCGCGCCGCGCCGCGAGGGGCACGGCAGGGCACGCGGCCACCATAGGCGCAACCGCAGGGCCAAACAACCAATTCGCCGGACCCTCGCCGCCAAGAATGGCACGAAAATGGCGGCATCCGGCGCCTTACCCCGCCTTGGGCCGTGCCTGTCCGGCGCGGCGCGGCATGCCCATCGCGTCGCGCAGCAGGCGGCGCATCGGCTCGTGCAGCCCGGGGTTCGCCGCGAGGATCGAGCCGCCATACACCATGTTCGGCCCGCCCGAGACGTCGGTGACGAACCCGCCCGCCTCGCGGATCAGCACCACCCCCGCCGCCACGTCCCAGGGCGAGAGTCCGGTCTCCCAGAACCCGTCGAACCTGCCGGCGGCGACATAGGCGAGGTCGAGCGCGGCCGAGCCGAAGCGACGCACGCCCGCGGTCTCGTCCATCACCTTGCGCAGCCCGGCGACGAACTCGTCCTTGCCCGGCCGCGCACCGAACGGGATGCCGGTCGCGAGCACCGCGTCGGCCAGGCGCCGCCGCGCCGAGACGCGAAGCCGCCGGTCGTCGAGGAATGCGCCGAGCCCCTTTTCGGCCCAGAAGATCTCGTCGCGCAGCGGGTCGTAGATCACGCCGGCGACCGGCTCGCGGTCGCGCTCGGCGGCGATCGAGATGCAGAAATGCGGGATGCCGTGCAGGAAGTTGGTGGTGGCGTCGAGCGGGTCGACCACCCAGCGCATGGAGGGGTCGGTCCCCTTTGACTCGCCCGACTCCTCCATCAGGAAGCCCCAGTCGGGCCGCGCCTTGCCGAGCAGGTCGCGCAGCGTCCGCTCGCAGCGCCGGTCCGCCTCGCTGACGTAGTCGGCCGGACCCTTGAGCGAGACCTGGAGCTGTTCCACCTCGCCGAAATCGCGCACGAGCCCCCGCGCCGCCTTGCGCGCCGCGTCGATCATCACGTTGATGTTGGCCGACCGCCGCGCGGTCATGGCCGTCCCGCCGCGCGGAGGGGCGTCCGTCTCAATCCTTCGCCCGCTCAACGTAGGTGGCGTCGGCGGTCGAGACCACGATGCGGGTGCCCGCCTCGATGTGCGGCGGCACCATGACGCGGACGCCGTTCTCGAGGATCGCCGGCTTGTAGGACGAAGACGCGGTCTGGCCCTTCACCACCGGATCGGCCTGGGTGACTGTCATCGTCACCTGCTGCGGCAGGGTGACCGCGACCGGCGCGCCCTCGACCGTCTCGACGGTCAGCACCATCCCGTCCTGCAGGAAGGGGGCGGCACTGCCCAGCATCTCGCGCGGCACGGCGAACTGCTCGAACGTCTCGGAATCCATCAGCGTGACGGCCTGGTCGTCGCCGAACAGGTACGTCGCCTCCTTCTCGTCGACGTGCAGGCGCTCCACCGTCTCCTGGGTGCGCCAGCGCACGTTGGTCTTGTTGCCCGACTTCAAGTCGCGCATCTCGACCTGGATGAACGCGCCGCCCTTGCCGGGCTGTAGAATCTCGATGCCCAGCACCGAGTACTGGCGGTCGTTGTATTCCAGCACGTGGCCGGCGCGGACGGTGTTGGCCTGAACCTTCATGGTGTCATCTTTTCTGCGCGGGAAGGGGCGGAACCTACCAGCTTGATCGAAGAGCCGCAACGCCCGGAAAACTACGGATAACGGTGCGTTCCCCCCTGCGGGTCGGAGACCGTGCCGTCGCCGCGGTGGTAGGCGGGGCCGACCGGCACCTTGCCGAAGCCGCCCGGAATGTCGAGCACGTAGGTCGGCTGGCAGAGGCCCGAGGCGCGGGCGCGGAGCGCGGCGGCGAGCGCCTGGCCCTCGGCGATGGTGGTGCGGAAATGCGCGGTGCCGGGCGCGAGGTCGGCGTGGTGCAGATAATAGGGCTTGATCCGGTTCCGCACCAGCGCGCGCATCAACGCTTCCAGCGTCGCCGGGTCGTCGTTCACCCCCTTGAGCAGCACAGTCTGGGCAAGCAGCGGGTGGCCGGCATCGGCGAGCCGCGCGCACGCGCCCCGCGCCTCGGCGGTGAGTTCGTCGGCGTGGTTGCAGTGGATCGCGACATAGACCGGCTTCGCGACCCCAAGCGCGCCGATCAGCGCCGGCGTCACGCGCGCCGGATCGAGCACGGGGACGCGGGTATGCACCCGGATCACCTCGACATGCGGCACGGCGTCGATGCGCCCCAGGATCGCGCCCAGACGGCGCGGCGCTAGGGCCAGCGGATCACCGCCGGTGAGGATCACCTCCCAGATCTCGTGGTGCGCTTCGATATAGGCGAGGGCGGCGTCGAGCTCTGCCGGGGTGAGCGCGAGCGTCGCGCCCTTCTTGCCCACTGTCTCGCGCCGGAAGCAGAAGCGGCAATAGGCCGGGCAGGCGCGGAGCGGCGCGACCAGCACCCGGTCGCGATGGCGGTGCACGATGCCCGCGACCGGCGAATGGGCGGCGTCGCCGATGGGATCGGCGAGCTCCTCGGGCGCCACCTCGAGCTCGCGGGGATCGGGGGCGAACTGGCGCGCGATCGGCCCGTCCGGCCCCTCGGCGGCGATCCGCCCGTCGAGATAGGGCGTGATGGCGACGGCGTAGCGCGCGGCGACGCGGGCGAGCGCGGGATCGTCTTGCTGCGGGTGGGGCATGGAATTCGCCTTTGACACTGGGGGGCCGTCATTGCGAGGCGCGGAGCGCCAAAGCCATCCAGAATAATACTGGATCGCTTCGCTGCGCTTGCGATGACGGCATGGGAACCGACATTCTCGCCGGTTTCTGCCATGATCGCACCATGACGGAACGATGGTGGAATGCCGACGCGATGGGAACGCGGGCGGCGGGCCTGGCGCGGCGGGGGGCGATCCTGGCGGCGGCCCGCGCCTTCTTCCGCGCGCGCCGCTTCACCGAGGTCGAGACGCCGGTGTTGCAGCTCTCGCCCGGACTCGAGCCGCATTTGAAGCCGTTCGCGACGATGCTGGCCGATCCGCTGGGCGGGCCGGACCGGGCGATGTACCTGCACACCTCGCCCGAGTTCGCGATGAAGAAGCTGCTGGCCGCCGGCATCGCCCGCCCATACCAGCTTGCCCGGGTGTTCCGCAACGAGGAGCGCTCGGCGCTGCACCACCCCGAGTTCACGATGCTGGAATGGTACCGCGCGAACGAGGGCTACGAGGCGATCATGGACGACTGCCTGGCCCTGCTCGCCGCTTGCGCGCCGAGCTACAGCCGCGGCACCGTTGCCTGCGACGCGCGCGCCCGCGCCCAGCGGATCACCGTCGCCGACGCGTTCCACCGCCATGCCGGGATCGACGTGCTGGCAAGCGCCGGGGACGGCGCGGCGCTCGCCGCCGAGGCGGCGCGGATCGGCGTCGATCCCGGCACCACGGGCGATTGGGAAGACATCTATTTCCGGATTTTCCTCGACCGGATCGAGCCGCATCTCGGCCATCCCGCGCCAACCTTGCTGATCGAATATCCGGCCCGGATGGCGGCGCTCGCCCGGCTGAAACCCGGCGATCCGCGCGTCGCGGAGCGGTTCGAGCTCTATGTCTGCGGGGTGGAGCTCGCCAACGGGTTCGGCGAGCTCACCGACCCGGAGGAGCAGCGGGCGCGCTTCGCCACCGATCGGGCGCGCCGCCGCGCGCTCTACGGCACGGACGGGCCGCCCGTCGACGAGGATTTCCTGGCGGCGCTCGCCCACATGCCGCCCTCGGCGGGGGTGGCGCTCGGTTTCGACCGGCTGGTCCTGCTCGCCACCGGGGCGGCGCGCATCGAGGACGTGCTCTGGGCCCCGGTCGATCCAAGCTGACGACGGAACCCGCCGGGCCCGGCGGGTGTTTGCCGATCAGACCGGACCCACCATGAGGAGGCCGATATGGCTGCCTACCTGATCGTCCACCGGCGCGAGATCACCGACCCGGAACGGCTGAAGGAGTACCGCAAGGGGGTCAACGACACGATCTCCAAGTACAACGGGTCCGTGGTGGCGCGCGCCGACGGGTTCGAGGTACTGGAGGGCGACTGGCACGCCGGGCGCAAGCGCGACGATGCCGAGCCCGAGCGGGTGACCGTGCTGCAATTCCCCGACATGCAGCATTTGCGCCGCTGGTACAACTCGCCGGAATACGCGAGCCTCAAGGAAATCCGCCAGGCGAGCGCCGATTGCGACGTGGTGGCCGTCGAGGGGCGGTAGAGCCTACTTCCGCCTCATCCTTAGACAGGCTCAGGATGAGGACTCTGAATTTTCGGCCTCACCCTGAGCTTGTCGAAGGGCGGGGCCGTCGCGTGGCGATCCAACATGACGGGAAGCCGCTCTAAAGTAGCCCCAGCTGGGCTTCCCTCCCTCTGAAAGGGGGAGGACAGGTAGGGGTCAGGCGAGCCCGCACACCTGTGAGCGAGGCCCAAGCTAGACCGAGCTACTTCTGCCCCTGGCCCTCGGGCGGCGCGCCGCCGGTGGGCTTGACAGTCGCGGCAGCAGGCGCCTTGCCGGCAGGCCCCTTGGCCGACGGCGTGGTAGCGGGAGCGGCCTTGCCGCCGGCGGCGTTCACCCCGGCGGGCGAGCCGGATGGGGTCTTCGGCGCCGCGGCGCCCTTCTGCTCCGCCGCCTTCGCCGCCGGTCCCTTGGCTGGGGCCGGGCTCGGCTGGCCGGCCTGAGGCGTCGGCGGCGCCGTCTTGGGCTCGACCGCCTTGATCTCCTCCGGCGTCGGGAGCGGCGGCGGGTTGTCGTTCAGCGTGCGCAGGAAAGCGATCACGTCGGCCCGCTCCTGCACCTTGTCGAGACCGGCGAAGGTCATCTTGGTGCCCGGCACGTCCTGGCGCGGGTCGTGGATGAAGTGGTTGAGCAGCTCGTAGGTCCACTTGCCGTGCTTCTTGGCGAAGTCCTTGAGCGCGCTCGAATAGTCGAAGCCCGGGTGCGAGGCGATGGGCCGGCCGACGACGCCATATAGGTCGGGCCCGATCTTGTTCGGCCCACCCTTCGCGAAGTCGTGGCAGGCCAGGCACTTCTTGTGGATGTCCTCGCCCTTCTTGATGTCGGCCTTCGCGAGCAGCGGCAGCACGGGCTCGACCGGCTTCGGCTTCTCGGCCGCGATCTGGGCCGGCGCCGCATTGATCTGCATCGTGGTCGTCGCCTCGCGCGGACGCACCAGCGCGTCGCCCAGGATGCCGACGACCTGGATCACCATGAGGACGAGGAGGATCGACCCCGCGATTTTGTTTATTTCGAGCGTGGACATGTTTCGGTGGCCGTTCCCGTGCGGCGGCGATGCGGCCGAAAGAGATAGCGGGTTTCACGGCCTGCGCAAGCGATATATTGTCGCAAAACCCAGCGCACCGCGGAAACCCCTTATGACGGAAGCCATTGCCATGACGCGCGCGCCGCGGGGCGCGGTTTCGTGACCCCGATCGTCGCGATTCCGGCCCGCCTAGCCGCGACCCGCCTGCCCGACAAGCCGCTGGCCATGATCGGTGGCGAGCCGCTGATCCTGCACGTCTGGCGCCGGGCCGTCGCGGCCCGCGTCGGCCGGGTGATCGTCGCCGCCGGCGACCCGGCCATCGCCCAGGTGGTGCGCGAGGCGGGCGGCGAGGCGGTCAACACCGACCCCGCCCTTCCGTCCGGCTCGGACCGGGTGGCGGCGGCCGTCGCCGCGCTCGACCCCGGCGGGGCCTATGACGTGGTGGTGAACCTGCAAGGCGACCTGCCCGATCCCGAGGCCGCCGAGCTCAAGGCCGTGCTCACCCCCCTCGCCGCCAACTCCGCGGTCGACATCGCGACCGTCGCGACCGTCATGGACCCCGCCGCCTACAACGATCCCGGCTCGGTCAAGGCCGTGCTGGCGCTCGCGCCGGGGGCACGGATCGGCCGCGCGCTCTATTTCAGCCGCGCGCGCGTGCCCTCGGGCGACGGGCCCTACTACCACCATTTCGGGCTCTACGCCTTCCGCCGCGCCGCGCTCGCCCGGTTCGTCGCTTTGCCGCCGGGTGTCCTGGAGACGCGCGAGAAGCTCGAGCAACTCCGCGCGCTCGAGGCCGGCATGCGCATCGACTGCGCGCTGATTGACAGGGTGCTGTACGAAATCAATACTCCGGCCGACCTTGCGCGCGACCGCGCGCGCCTTGCCGCCGTCCGCCCCGCCTGAGCCGCAGCCCCCATGGCCCGCACCCCCGCGCCCGCCCGCACGATCGCCTTCCAGGGCCTGCCCGGCGCCTATTCCGACCTCGCCTGCCGCCAGCGCTATCCGACCTACCGGACCCTGCCCTGTGACGCGTTCGAGGACGCGTTCGAGGCGGTGCGTCGCGGCCGGGCGCGGCTCGGCATGATCCCGATCGAGAACTCGGTCGCCGGCCGCGTCGCCGACATCCACCGGCTGATGCCCGACTCAGGGCTTTTCATCGTCGGCGAGCATTTCCAGCGGGTGAACCATCATCTGCTGGCCCCGAAGGGGGCGAGCCTCAAGACCGTCAAGACGGTGCACAGCCACGTCCACGCGCTGGGCCAATGCCGCAAGAGGATCCGGAAGCTCGGCCTCACCGCGATCGTCCATGCCGACACGGCGGGCGCGGCGGCCGAGATCGCCGCGCGCGGCGACGTGAGCCAGGCGGCCATCGCCTCGCAGCTCGCCGGCGAAATCTACGGGCTCAAGTCGCTCGCCGCCAATATCGAGGACGCCGAGCACAACACCACCCGGTTCATCATCCTCGCGAAGAAGCCGGTCCGACCGAAGCGCGACGCGGGCCCGCTGGTGACCACCTTCGTCTTCCGCGTGCGCAACATCCCGGCCGCGCTCTACAAGGCGCTCGGCGGGTTCGCGACCAACGGCGTCAATATGACCAAGCTGGAAAGCTACATGCTGAACGGCGACTGGCGCGCGACCCAGTTCTACGCCGACGTCGACGGCCACCCGGCCGACCGCCCGCTCGCCCTGGCGCTCGAAGAGCTCGGCTATTTCTGCGACGAGGTGCGCCTGCTCGGCACCTACCCGGCGGACCCGTTCCGCCGCCGGGACCGGAAAGCGACACCCTTGAACGCCCCGGATGCAACCCGAAGGGCGCTTCGGCGTTGATGGTCTACGGCCATCGAGGGCCGGCGCTGCTAGGGGGTCGTGTGGTGGGCATCGGTGGTCATCTTGCGCGGGCCGCGGCGACGCTGCTCGTCGCCGGCGCGGTTTCGGGCGCCAACGCAATGCGCCTCACCCACGCGACGGAGGACGGGATCGAGCTTTACGGCGCCTTGCCGCCGAAGGGCGCAAAATTCGACGTGCCCATCCTGAGCGACCGGGACGCCGTGGTCGCGATGAAGAAGGCGGTCTCGGCGCTGATAGCGGGCTCGCCCCTGAACGCGAAGGCGATCGGCACGCTGAAGGCCAACGGCCGCGTCATCGTGATCTACGACCCCGCCTTCCCCAAGGAGCGCGAGACCGAGTTCGAGGTCGCCGCCTACTACCCGCATTTCTACGATCCCGACGGCACCGGCGGGCGCGACTTCCTGGTGGTGGTCGGGCGGCACGGCATCAAATGGCCGACGCGCGAGCTCGCCGCGGTTCTGGCGCACGAGCTTGCCGGCCATGCCATGCAGCGGCTCCGCGGCCAGTTCGAATCGATGCGGGGGCTGGACCGCGAGTGCCAGGCGGAGCTCTACCAGGAACAGGCGATCCAGGATTTGCGGGTGAGCAAGGGCTCGCCCTTCATGGTGAGTTTCCGCCGCGACCTAGAGCAGCGCTACTGCTCGGACTTCAAGCGGTACCAGGCGATGCGCCAGCCCTCGGCGCTCCGGCTGTGGAACGCGCGGAACCCGAACGTGCCACGCCTGCTCGCCTCGTTCCGGGACTATCTCACCACCCGCGTCGCGCGCGCCGACGAACCGCGCTGAGCGGGACCGGCGGGACGGGTCGGCGACCCGCCCCGCGGCGTCTCGATCGATCCGCCTACTGCACCGGCGAGAAGGGCGCGGCGAGGCAGATTTTGTTCTCCTGCGCGATCAGCGTGCCGGCGCCGCCAGGCGGCGGCCAGATCCCGTCCTTCGCCGCCTGGGCGCGTATCTGGGCGCGCTCGTCCAGGCTCTTGTACGGCCAGATATGGACAAACTTGTTGAGCGGGCCGAGATCGGTCGTCATGCCGACCAGGATGGAGGAGCGCTTCGAGCGCTCGCCGATAGCCTTGCCCCAGTTCTCCTGCACCTTGGGGCCGGCACCGATCGCCAGCGTGTAGCTCCGCCATTCGAAGATCGGCCCGTAATTGCCGGGCTTGATCTCCGGGGTGAAGTTGAACGGCACGAAAATCTCGGACACCTGCTCGTCGATGAACTCGGAGATCTTCGGCGGCCAACCGCCCGCCTTCACCGATTCGGCGCGGATGCGCGCGCGGTCGTTCAGGTCCTTGTAGGGCCAGACGTGGATGACCTGGTTGAGCGGGCCGATGTCCGTATAGAAGAACGCGGCCAGCTCACTCAGCTTTTTGCGCGTCTCGTACGCCTCGCCGAACCGCTTCACCACCTCGCCGACGGTGTGCGGCTTGCACCGATAGGTGCGGACCTCGTAGAGCATCGTTTCACTCCCCGTTGCGCCTGGGTTGAGGTTAGCCTTCCGCGAGCCAGTCGTCGATCAGACGGCGCGCGATCGAGATGGGGCGCGGCGCGATGCCCATGCCCCCGTTTCCGTTGCGGAGCTCTTCGCGGGTGAACCAGCGCGCGTCCTCGAGCTCCTTGTCGTTGCGCTGGACGGCCTCGGTCTCCGCCTTGCAGAAGAAGCCGAGCATCAGCGAGGCTGGGAACGGCCAGGGCTGCGACGAGTGGTATTCGACGTCGGAGACGACGACGCCGGTCTCCTCCATCACCTCGCGCCGGACCGCGTCCTCCAGGCTCTCGCCCGGCTCGACGAAGCCGGCGAGCGTCGAGTAGCGCCCCGCCGGCCACTCCGCCTTGCGGCCGAGCAGGCAGCGGTCGCCCTTGGCCACCAGCATGATCACCGCCGGGTCGGTGCGCGGGAAATGCACGCGACCGCAGGCGGGGGCCGAGCAGACGCGGGTGTGGCCGCCCTCGCGCGATTGCGTGGGCGCGCCGCAGGTGCCGCAGAACCGGTGGGTGGCGTGCCAGTGGGTCATGGCGCGGGCGTAGGCGAGCGCGCCCCCCTCGTCGCGGTCGATCAGCGGGCCGACGTTGCGGAGCTCGACGAAGCTGCCCGCGCCGGAGATGCCCGGCTCGTCGAGGTGCGACAGGTCGACGGCGAAATGGGCGACGCCGTCGAACAGGCCGAGCAGCACCACCTCGCCCCCCGCCGCGATCAGCGGCGTTACCTCGGCGCGGGCGAAGCGCACGGCGCGCGGGGCGTCGCCCTCGACCACCAGGTTGCGGCCGCGCCAGACCGGCAGGAACGCGCTCCGCGGGTCGGCGAGCTGCGCATCGAGCCAATCACGGTCGGCGCGGAGATGCGTCACCCGGTCGAGGGCGGCGGCGGCAAAAAAGTTGGGGCTGCGCATGGCGCGCACCCTGCCACGCCGCCCGGGGCCGCGCAATCACCGCGCCGTTGGGCAGAAGCTCGTTGCGAAGCAAATGGCCAATGTCCCCTCACGTGCAGCTTAATGTCGGCAGATTTTACACTATTGCCCAGATTTAGGATGTTAATCCGGGCTAACCCACTGAATAACAACAACCTCCAGTTGCTGGCACGATTCTTGCTTAAGTTGAGGCCAGGGCCAACCCACAACCGGCCCGGGTAGCGAGGGCGGCGGAGGCGAGAGGTTCGCCACTCCCCTCTTCTCTATCAATCACAACAAACAACGATCAAATGGAGGTTGCATTGAAACGGCGTGGAAATTTCCATTTTGTGTGCTTGGTAGCGGCAAGTGCCCTTGCGATTGGGCTCGGCTTGGCATCGCCAAGCGCCAACGCGAGCCTGCTTTTCGACAGAGGCTTGCCGACCGATAATCTCAACAACGCCGCTGGTGCGAATCGAAGCAATGTGGCTTGGGCCGATATCGGGACAACGAACAGCATCGGCGACAACTTCAGCCTCGGCGGCCCGGCCACAGTCGACACGATCCGCGTTTGGGTCGTGGGCAGCCTCGCCGGTGCGGCCTCCGACCCGGCAGCCGCCAACAGTTACCATTTATGGTTCGGCAACGATAACGGCGCACTGACCAGCGTCGCCGATACCGCATTGTCGACATCGGTTACTGCTGTCACCTACGCCAACGGCGACGGTTACCAGGGAAGCTCCGGTTCGTATCGCGCACTTTACGAGGTCGATTTTTCGGGCCTCAACCTCGGGCTCGCTGGCGGCACCTACGCGTTTGCTATCTCCGGACCGGTTGTAACCGACTCGGGCTACGCCCTCACGACCCCGTTTGTCAGTGCTTCCAACGGCCCGTTAAGCGGTTCCACGCAGGAGGGCGACGACGGCTTCATCTACGGGTTCACATCGACCGGTGCGATGGACACGGGCAATGGCTACCCTTGGAACACATTGGATGGCTGGGACAAGACCAGCGACATCAATGTCCAGGTCTTCGGCACAGTCCCCGAACCGTCTTCCATCGCGTTCTTCGCGATCGGGGCGATCGGCTTGCTCGGGTTCGGCGCGGCGCAACGTCGTCGCGGCGTGACCACCAGGGCCTGAAACCGATCTGGCTCGAACCTATGGCCCCGCGGGCTTGCCCGCGGGGCTTTCCTTTTCCGCATTCCCTCGAGTGGAAGCACTGTCGCGACGGGCGTCACTTCTGTGTGACGGCGTGGCGCGGGCGGCGCGTTCCTGATAGTTTGCCCGCCAAATCGAGGCGCCGCCACGACAGGCCGCGCCGGGACCATTTGAAGGGATTTTCCATGATTGCCGCGAAGCTCGCCCTCGGGGCGGCCGTCGCCCTCGCGCTCGCCGCCGCGTCCGTCGCCCACGCCCAAGGCACCCCTCCGGCCGCCGCCGGAAAGCCGGCGCCGATGGCCGCCGCGCCCGCCCCGGCGCCCGGCGGCGCGGACGACACTGTCGCCGCCGTCGTCAACGGCCAGAAGATCTACCGGTCCGAGGCGATGGCGGTCTATCAGGGCCTTCCGGAGCAGTACAAGAAGCTGCCGCCCGAGGCGCTTTACGGCCAGATCGTCGAGCGGCTGGTCGAGCGCAAGCTGCTGGCCCAGGCGGCGGTGAAGGCGGGCTATGCCAACAGCCCCGACGTGAAGCGCCGGATCGAGGCCGACCGCGAGCAGATCCTGCAGGAGGCCTACCTGGTCAACCAGGTCGAGTCGCAGCTCACCGACGCCAAGCTGAAGGAGGCCTACGACAAGAAAGTCGCCGCCGCCTCGCACGAGGAGGAGGTGCACGCGCGCCACATCCTGCTGAAGAGCGAGAAGGACGCGAAGGAGGTGATCGCCGAGCTCGACAAGGGCGCCGATTTCGCGACCCTCGCCAAGACGCGCTCGACCGGACCGACCGCGGCGAATGGCGGCGATCTCGGCTTCTTCACCCGCAACCAGATGGTGAAGGAGTTCGCCGACGCGGCGTTCAAGCTGAAGCCCGGCGAGTACACCCACACGCCGGTCCATTCGCAGTTCGGCTGGCACGTGATCAAGGTGGAGGCCCGCCGCGCCGCCAAGGTGCCGAGCTTCGAGGAATCGAAGGACGAGTTGAAGGACGACGCGGCGCGCACGCTCGTCGCCCAGATCGTCGCCAAGGCGCGCAAGGGGGCGGAGATCACCATCGTCCCGCCGACCTCGGGCCCGGCCGGGCCGAGCGGCATCCGCCCGGTGCAGTAGGGACCGGCCCTCAGGCCCGCTTCACGAGGCCGATATAAGGCAGGCCGCGATAGGCGTGGGCGAGGTCGAGCCCGTAGCCCACGACGAACCGGTCGCCGATGGGAAAGCCCACGTAATCGGGCGCGAAGCCGTTGACGCGCCGCGACTGCTTGTCGAGCAGCAGGCAGGTGCGCACCTCGGTCGCGCCGCGGGCGAGCAGCGCGTCGCGGGCGAAGACCAGCGTGCGGCCGGATTCGACGATGTCGTCGACGATCAGCACCCGCCGGCCCGCCACGTCGTCGGTGATGTCGCGGGTGAGCGATACCCGGCCGCTCGACTGCATGCCCTCGCCATAGCTCGACAGCGTCATGAAGTCGATTTTCGGGGCGAGGCCGGCGCGGTGCATGGCGCGGATCAGGTCGGCGGCGAAGACGAAGCTGCCCTTGAGGATGACGACGACCTCGAGCTCGGCCGGCATGTCGTGGGCGATCTCACGCGCCAGAGTGTCGACCCGCCGCGCGATCGCGTCGGCGTCGATCAGGACCTCGATCTCGGGCGGCGCCCCGTTCACTCGGCGGCGAAATTCATGGTGAGGCGCTGCGCGCCGGCGGCCGGGTTCTTCAGCTCGGTGTGGAAATGCACCGTCTCGCCGGGCAGGAGCTTCGCCTGCGACGGCGCGAACTCCCAGTGCTGCACCTCCTTGCCGTCCCCGACCAGCGCTCCGCGGATGCGCGGCACCGTGCGCACCTCGTGCGATACGTTTGCGACGTCGCCCTCGACCAGCAGCACGGGCACGCCGCCCTGCTGGTCGCGCTTCCAGGTGACCTGGCGGAGCTCGAGCCCCGCTCCCAGCGGCTCGACGGGAATACCGGCGAGGTCGTAGAGCCGGCGCGCGCTCGGCCAGGCCTTCACCAGATCGTCGCGGAACGCCCAGCCACCGCCGATCACGAGTGCGAGCACCAGCACTAGCGCCGCCCAGGCGTAGCCGGCGCGGCTGCGCTCCGGCTCGGGCTCCGGCGCGCGGGGCCGCGGACGACGGACCGGCGGCTCCTCCGTGTCGTCGATGGTGGTGGGCGGCGGCGCCTCGTCGGGCGCGACCTGGCCGAACAGGGTGGGGAACGGCTCCTCCTCCACAATCGGCGGGTCCTGGTGCCAGACGTGCTGGCACTTGCCACAGCGCACGCGCCGCCCGGCGGTGCCAAGAGCGCCGTCGTCGACCGCGAATCGCGTGGAACAGGCGGGGCAGGTTAGGATCATTATCGTCGGGAGCTTGGGGCCGATCCCGTTATAGGCGTGGCGCCGGTCAGTGGCAAGGCGCGGGCGTGGTGCCGCGCTCCGCGATTCTGGACGCGCGCGCGCGTCCTGTGCGATGGTGCCGGCAAGGCCGTCGGCGGGCGGTGCGGAGAGGCGAGGTGGTCGTCGAATTCCATAATGTCGGCATGCGCTACGGGGTCGGTCCCGAGATCCTGCACGACATCTCGTTCCGGCTGGCGCCGGCGTCGTTTCATTTTCTCACCGGCGAATCCGGCGCGGGCAAATCCTCGCTGATCAAGCTGATGTACGTCGCCTACCGGCCGACGCGCGGGCTGATCAACCTGTTCGGGCACGACCTCGCCACCCTGCCGCGGCGCGACCTGCCGGCGATCCGCCGGCGCATCGGCGTGGTGTTCCAGGAATTCCGCCTGCTCGAGCATCTGTCGGCGTTCGACAACGTGGCGCTGCCGCTTCGCGTCGCGGGCGTGAGGGAGGCGAAGCTCAAGGCCCATGTCGAGGAGCTGCTCGCCTGGGTCGGGCTCGCCGAGCGGATGAGCGCGCGGCCCGCCACCCTGTCCGGCGGCGAAAAGCAGCGGGTCGCCATCGCCCGCGCGGTGATCGCCAAGCCCGATCTGATGCTGGCGGACGAGCCCACCGGCAATCTCGATGACCGCGCCGGCATGCGCCTCCTGCGCCTGCTGGAGGAGCTCAACCGCCAGGGCACGACGGTGGTGATCGCGACGCACAACGAATTGCTGGTCGCGCGCTTCGCCCAGCCGCGCCTGCATTTGCGGGCGGGCGAGCTCACCCGCCTGCCCGCGCGCACGCCGGCCCCCGCCGCGGCGGCCGCTCCATGAGGCGCGGCGTGCTCGCCCTGCCGCTCTCGCGCGACCCGTCGTCGCGCTTCCTGCCGTGGATCGTGGGCTTCATGGTGTTCCTCGCCGCCCTTGCCCTCGCCGTCGCAATGGCGGTCGCGAACGCGGGGTCGGAGTGGCGCCAGGGCCTCGCCGGCACGCTGACTGTCCAGGTGATGCCGCTCTCCCAGACGCCCGGCGCCGGCACAGTGGAGGCGCGCACCTCTCAGGCGGTCGCTCTGCTGCGGAAGACGCCGGGGGTGGCGCACGCCGACGCGCTTACCGAATCGCGCATCGCGCAGCTCCTGAAGCCCTGGCTCGGCGGGCAGGAGAACCTGGCCGACCTGCCGCTGCCGCGCCTGATCGACGTGACCCTGACGGCCACCGCGCCGGCCGATCCCGCCGCCCTCGCCGCCGCCCTCGCCGCTGCCGTTCCGGGCACCAGCGTCGACGACCACGGCGTCTGGCTCCGCCGCTTCACCGCCTTCGCCCGCGCCATCCAGCTCACCGCCGCCGCCGTGGTCGCGCTGATCTCGGCCGCGGCGATCGCGGTCGTGGTGTTCGCGACCCGGAGCGGGCTCGCCGTCCATCGCGAGGCGATCGAGATCCTGCACCTCATCGGGGCGCGCGACGCGACCATCGCGCGCGAATTCCAGCTCCAGTCGATGGCGCTCGGCTTCAAGGGCGGGGTGATCGGGCTCGCGCTCGCCGCGGCGATCCTCGCCGGGCTGTTCCACTTCGCCGGACGGATCGACGCGACCCTGCTGCCCGACCTGAACCTCGGGCCGATACAATGGGGGGCGCTCGCGCTGTTGCCGGTATGCGCCGCGTTGATCGGGATGGAGACGGCGCGGCGCACGGTGCTCGGCGCGCTGTCCGGCATGGCGTGACCCGGTTCGGGACGCGCCGGCCGCGCCGGGCCGGCTGGGTGCGCGTCGCGACCATCGCGCTGCCGATCCTGCTCGCCGTGTGGGTCGCGGGGCTCGTCCGCTTCGCCGACATGATCCAGCCGGTGCCCGAGCCGGGCGGGCGCACCGACGCGGTGGTGGTGCTGACCGGCGGGGCCGGGCGGCTCGACGCGGGGCTTTCCCTGCTCGCCCAGGGCCGCGCCGCGAAGCTGTTCGTCTCCGGCGTCTATCACGGGGTCGACGTCGCGGCCTTGCTCAAGCTCTCGCGCACCGCGCCGCAGAACATCGAATGCTGCGTGGTCCTCGGCTACGCCGCAGATTTCGACCATCGGGAACGCGCGCGAGACGGCCGAGTGGATGCGGAAGCAGGGGTACCATTCGCTCCGTCTGGTGACGGCGAGCTACCACATGCCGCGCAGCCTGGTCGAGTTCCACCGAGCCATGTCGGACATCGAGATCCTGCCCTACCCGGTGTTCCCCACGCGCTTCAAGCAGGACCAGTGGTGGCTGTGGCCCGGGACGCTGTCGCTGCTGGTCACCGAGTACGACAAGTATCTGCTGGCGCTCGTCCGCGGCGTGTTCCTGTCACAGCCGTGAGCATCGACGGGCGCGCAAGGGCCTCCCTCTTCGCCCTTTAGGGGGAGAGGGAGTCGCGGGGGACTTTCCGGTCATGACCCTCATCCGTGCGCTGGCGTTCTACGCCGGGCTCTATCTCTGGACGCTGGCGATGGGGCTTGCGAGCCTGCCGCTCTACCCCCTGCCCCGCGGGGCGATGGTGGCGCTGTCGCGCCGGTGGGTCGCTGGCGTGCTCGCGATCCTCGCGGCCACCACCGGGCTCCGCCACCGGGTCGAGGGGCGCGAGAACCTGCCGGAGGGCCCCGCCATCGTCGCCTCGAAGCACCAGTCGGCGTGGGAGACCTTCGCCTTCGCCCTGCTGCTCCGCGATCCCGCCATCGTGCTGAAGCGGGAGCTGTTGTGGATCCCGTTCTACGGCTGGTCGCTCGCCCGGATCGGCATGATCGGCATCGACCGCGCCGCCGGCGCGCGCGCCCTCCGCGCCCTCACCGATGCGGCGAAGCGGCGCGCGGCAGCGGGGCGGCCGATCCTGGTCTTCCCCGAGGGGACGCGCGTCGCGCCCGGTGCGCGGCGGCCCTACCAGGCCGGGATCTACGCGCTCTATCGCGCGCTCGATCTGCCGGTCGTGCCGGTCGCGCTCGATTCGGGCCTCTTCTGGCCGCGACGCAAGCTGTCCAAGCGGCCGGGCGTCATCACCGTCCGATTCCTCCCCGCCATCGCGCCAGGGCTCGACCGGCGGGCGTTCATGACCGAGCTCGAATCGCGCATCGAAGGCGCGACCGACCGCCTCCTCACGGCCGAAGGAGGAAGATCGCCTCCACCTCGATCGCCACGTCGAACGGCATGACCGCGACGCCGACGGCGGTGCGCGTGTGGCGGCCCTCGTCGCCGAACACCTCGTGCATCAGCTCCGACGCACCGTTCACCACCGCCGAGATATCGGTGAAGTCGGGCGTCGCGTTGACGTAGCCGGTGAGCTTCACGGCCCGCGCGATGCGATCGAGGTCACCGCCGAGCCCCTTCTTCGCCTGGGCGAGCACGTTGAGCGCGCTGAGCCGCGCCGCCGCCTGCCCCTCCGCGAGGTCGAACTCACGCCCGACCTTGCCGACATAGCGCCGCTCGCCGTTCCATTGGGTGACCTGGCCGGAGACGAAGAGGAATCCGCCGGCGACCATCGTGTTCTCGATCTTCGCCACGCGCGGACCCTGCGGCTCCGGCAACTCGATCCCGAGCTGTTTCAGCCGCGCGTCGATGGTTCCTGCCATTTGATGCCTCCCTCGTTGCCGGGGCCAGTATAGGATAGGCGGATGGCGAAGGAGGATCTTGCGTACGGCGCGCAGCTCGCCGGCCGGCTGGTGGCGCTCGGGCCGGTCGAGGCGCGGCACATGTTCGGCGGCGCCGGGCTGTTCCTCGACGGCACCATGTTCGGGCTGATCTCCGGCGGGACGGCCTATCTCAAGGCCGGGCCCGAAACCCGAGAAGCGTTCGACGAAGCCGGGTCGGAGCCGTTCGCCTTCATGCGCGGCGCGCGGCGGGTAGAGACCTCGTATCGGTCGATTCCGGACGCGGTTCTGGCGGACGGGTCCGCGCTCGCCGAATGGGGCGAACGGGCGCTTTCCGTCGCGCGCGCGAAGAAGCGGGGCCGCTGATGGCCCAGAAGGCGACCCGCACCGAGACCGATTCCATGGGCGCGATCGAGGTGCCCGCCGACCGGCTGTGGGGCGCGCAGACCCAGCGGAGCCTCGAGAATTTCCGCATCGGCGACGAGCGCATGCCGGCGGCGCTGATCCGCGCGCTCGGGATGCAGAAGAAGGCGGCGGCACGCGCCAACATGACGCTCGGCGCGCTCGACGCGAAGATCGGCCGCACCATCTGCGACGCCGCAGACGAGGTGATCTCCGGCGCGCTCGCCGATCATTTCCCGCTGGTCGTGTGGCAGACCGGCTCGGGCACCCAGACCAACATGAACGCGAACGAGGTGATCGCGAACCGTGCGAACGAGATGCTGGGCGGCAAGCGCGGCGCCAAATCGCCCGTCCATCCCAACGACCATGTCAACATGAGCCAGTCGTCCAACGACTCGTTTCCGACGGCGATGCACATCGCGGCAGTGACGGAGATCGAGGGCGCGCTGATCCCGGCGCTCGATCATCTGCGCCGGGCGCTGGTGGCGAAGTCGCGCACCTTCGCCCGCGTGATGAAGATCGGCCGGACGCATCTGCAGGATGCGACGCCGGTGACGCTGGGACAGGAATTCTCCGGCTATGCCCAGCAGGTGGCGAACGGCATCGCGCGCGCCAAGGGCGTGCTGCCGCGCCTGTCCCTGATCGCGCAGGGCGGCACCGCCGTCGGCACCGGGCTCAACGCGCCGAAGGGGTTCGACCGTGCCTTCGCCGGAGAGCTCTCCGGCCTCGCCGGGCGGCGCTACCGACCGGCGCCCAACAAGTTCGAGGCGCTGGCCGCGCACGACGCCATCGTCGAGGCATCCGGCGCGATGGCCACCATCGCTGCCTCACTGTTCAAGATCGCGAACGACATCCGCCTGCTCGGCTCCGGCCCGCGCTCCGGCCTCGGCGAGCTGATCCTGCCGGAGAACGAGCCCGGTTCGTCGATCATGCCGGGCAAGGTGAACCCGACCCAGTGCGAGGCGATGACCCAAGTCTGCGCCCAGGTGATCGGCAACAACGCCGCCGTGGCCTTCGCCGGCACGCAGGGCCAGCTCGAGCTCAACGTATTCAAGCCGGTGCTGATCCGGAACCTGCTGCACTCGATCCGGCTGCTCGCGGATGCGTCGATGAGCTTCACCGACAATTGCGTCGCCGGCATCGAGGCGAACACGGCGCGGCTCCGCGCGCTGATGGACCAGTCGCTGATGCTGGTCACCGCCCTCTCGCCGGCCATCGGTTACGACCGCGCGGCCGAGGTGGCGAAGAAGGCGCACAAGGAGGGCACGACGCTGCGCGAGGCGGCCCTGGCGCTGGGCTATGTCGATGGCGCGACGTTCGACCGCCTCGTCCGCCCCGAAAAGATGGTTGGACGGTAGCGGGCTATTCGCCAGCCGCCTTGTCGCCGCCGACAACCCAGCGCGCGGGATCGACGTCCCACTTCTTCGCCGTGTCGTCGTCGGTCGCGCGCGCCTCGACCCAGCGCGCGCCGACGGTGGTGTCCTCGAGCTTCCAGAATGGCGCCTTGGTCTTCAGCCAGTCGATCAGGAAGGCGCAGGCTTCGAGCGCAGCCTCGCGATGCGAGGACGTGGTCGCGACCAGCACGATCCGGTCCCCGGGCGTGAGCCTGCCGTAGCGGTGGATGATGGTGACGTCGTCGAGCTTCCAGCGCGTCCGCGCCGTCGCCTCCAGCTTCTCGAGCTGGCGCTCGGTCATGCCGGGATAGTGCTCGAGCGTCATCGCCTCGATGCGGTCGTCGCCGGCGAGGTCGCGCACCAGCCCGACGAAGCAGGCGAGCGCGCCGATGCCGGAGTTGCCGTCGGTCAGACGGCCGATTTCGGCGCCGACGTCGAAATCCTCCTCCTGCACGCGGATCATCGCTCAGCCCCCCGTCATCGGCGGGAACAGGGCGACCTCGTCGCCCCTGTGGACCGGGGCATCGAGCGTGGAAAGCTCCTGGTTCACCGCGACGCGAAGCTGGGCGATGTTGCCGAGCCCCGCCTCATAGGCGCCGCCCCGCCCGCGCAGCCATTCGACCAGCGCGCGCACGTCGGCGACGTCGCCCGGCGGCTCCACCGCCTCCTTGGCGAGGCCGATGCGCTGACGCACCCAGCCGAAATACAGGATTTCCATCAACTCACCTCGCTGAACGGCAGGAATTCAACCATGGTACCCGCCTCCAGCCGGGTCAACTCCTCGGGCAGCTCCACCAGCCCGTCGGATTCGACCAGCGAACTCAGGATTCCGGCCCCCTCGCGCGGGAACTTGATCGCGCTCGCGATGCCGTCCGGGCCGGGCGCGAGGCGGCAGCGCAGCCATTCGCGCCGGCCGGTCTTCTTCTTGTAGTCGAACGCGGCGCGCACCCGGAAGGTGGCGGGCGTCACCTCGGTCGCGCCGCCGAGCCGGAGCAGCGCCGGCCGGGCGAGCTTGAGGAAGGTCACCATCATCGCCGCCGGGTTGCCAGGCAGCCCGACGAACGCGGCCCCGCCCGCCTGGCCGAGGGCGACTGGGCGGCCGGGGCGGATGGCGAGCTGCCAGAAATGGATCGAGCCGAGGGCGGAAACGGCGGCGCGCACGTGGTCCTCCTCGCCGGCCGAGACGCCGCCGGAGGTGACCAGCGCGTCGTGCCCGACCGAAGCGGCCTCGAGCGCATCGCGGATCGCGGCGAACCGGTCGGGCAGGATGCCGAGATCGTCGACCGTGCAGCCGAGCCCTTCGAGCAGCGCGGCGAGGGCGTAGCGGTTGGCGTCGTAGACGCACCCGGCCGGCAGGTCGGTACCCGGCTCGCGCACCTCGTCGCCGGTCGAGAACAACGCCACCCGGAGCGGCCGGTAGACCTCGAGCGCAGTGAGGCCGAGCGAGGCGGCGAGCCCGACGTCCTGCGCGCGGAGGCGGCGCCCGGCCGCCAGCACGCGCGCGCCACGGACCACGTCCTCGCCCGCCTTGCGACGGTTGGCGCCCTTGGCGATGCCGGACGGGATCGCCACCGTCTCGCCGTCGGCGGCGCAATCCTCCTGCATCAGCACGGTGTCGGCGCCAGCGGGCATGGGTGCGCCGGTGAAGATGCGCACCGCGCCCCTCGGCGGCAGCGCTGCCGCGTATGGGTGGCCGGCGGCCGCCCGCCCGGCGATGGCAAGCCTCGTCTCGCCTGCCGGATCGAGGTCGGCGAAGCGCACGGCGTAGCCGTCGACCGCGGCGTTGTCATGCGGCGGCACGTCGCGCGCGGCGACCACGTCTCGCGCCAGGATGCGCCCGTGCGCGCGGCGCAACCCGACCGTCTCGCGCTCGGCGACCGGCATCACCCGCTCGGCCAGCAAATCGAGCGCCTCGGCGGCCGTCATGCGTCGCTGGGCGCCGACCGCGAAGCAATCGTCGGAAAGCTGAGCCATCAGCCCGCCACTTCGCGCGCGGGCACCAGGTCGCAGCGCGCCAGGATGAAATCGGCGATGGCTTCGACGTCGCCGAGGTCGAGCCACGGCACGATGAGGCCGGGGATGGGCTCGTCGCTCGCTACCGCCACGACCTGCGGATCGTCGGGGTAGAGCGGCTCCTTGCCGAGCGAGGGTCGGTACACCTCGATTTTCGGGTGATCGGCCCGCTTGTAACCCTCGACCAGCACGAGATCGACCGGGCTCATCCGCGCCAGAAGCTCGGCGAGCGGCGGCTCGCCCGCGCCGCGCAACTCGTGAACCAGCGCCCAGCGGCTGGCCGAGCCGACCAGCACCTCGGTCGCGCCGGCGCGGCGATGCTCGTAGGAGTCCTTGCCCGGGATGTCGATGTCGAACGAATGGTGCGCGTGCTTGACCGTCGAGACGGTGACACCGCGCCGGGCGAGCGCCGGGATCAGCGCGACCATCAGCGTCGTCTTGCCCGCGCCGGACCAGCCGGCGATGCCGAACAGCTTCATCGCCGCTCGAGCTCCCCGACCGCGGCGTCGGCGAGGCGCATGTGGCCGAGCCCGGCGCGCAAATAATCGTAGCCGGTGATCAAGGTGAGCGCCGCGGCGCACCAGAGCGCCACCTCGCCGACGGTGCGGAGGTGGAGTGCGGCAGGTCCCGAATCGCCGATCAGCAGGACCGTGATCGCGATCATCTGGAGCGCGGTCTTCCACTTGGCGAGATGGGTGACCGGCAGGGCGACGCGCAGCTCGGCCAGGAACTCGCGCAGGCCGGAGACGGTGATCTCGCGGCAGAGGATCACGAGAGCGGGCAGGATCGCCCAGTCGGCGATCTGGCCGAACCCCACCATCATCAGCAGCGCGGCGGCGATCAGCAGCTTGTCGGCGATCGGGTCGAGGAAGCGGCCGAAGGCCGATTGCTGGTCGCGCGCCCGCGCGATGGCCCCGTCCAGCCAGTCGGTCGCGGCGGCGAGCAGGAACAGGCCCGCGGCCGCGAACGGCGCGGCCGGGTCGCGCACGTAGAACAGCGCGACCAGCAGCGGGATCACCGCGATCCGCGCCAGCGTCAGGACGTTCGGCAGGCTGTGCACCATCACGGCACCTTTGGGCCCGAGGCTGTGGCGCGGGCCATCTTACCCGCCGGCGTTGAAATGATCATAGATTTTCCGGGCGACCGTCTTGTTGACGCCGGGCACGGCCTCCAGATCGGCGAGGCCCGCGCGCGCCACCTGATCCGCCGAGCCGAAATGGTGCAGGAGCGCCTTCTTGCGCGCCCGCCCGACGCCCGCGACCTCGTCCAGCGCCGATTTGCCGATCGCCTTCGACCGGCGCGCGCGGTGCGAGCCGATGGCGAAGCGGTGCGCCTCGTCGCGCAGCCGCTGCAGGAAATAGAGCACCGGATCGCGCTGGGCCAGCATGAAGGACGGCCGGTCCGGCATGTGGAAATGCTCGCGCCCGGCGTTGCGGTCCGGCCCCTTGGAGATGGCGCATAGCGCGACGTCGGCGATGCCGAGCTCGGCCATCACCTCACGCGCGATGGTGAGCTGGCCCGCCCCGCCGTCGATCAGCAGCAGGTCCGGCCATCCCTCGCCCGACCGGTCGGGATCTTCGCTCAGCGCGCGGCCGAACCGGCGGGTCAGCACCTCGCGCAGCATGGCGTAGTCGTCGCCCGGCGCGACCTCGCCCTTGATGTTGAACTTGCGGTAGGCCTTCTTCACCAGCCCCTCGGGCCCGGCGACGATCGTGCCGCCGACCGGGTGCGCGCCCTGGACGTGGCTGTTGTCGTAGACCTCGATGCGCTCGGGCGGCGCGTCGAGCCCCAGCGCCTCGGCCACCCCTTCCAGCAGCTTGCGCTGGGTGTCGCTCTCGGCGAGGTGGCGGGCGAGCGCCTCGCGCGCGTTGGCGACGGCGTGGTCGACGAGCTTGCGGCGCGTGCCGCGCTCCGGCTTGGCGAGCGTCACCTTCTTGCCGGCGCGCACCGACAGCGCCTCTGCGATCAGTTCGGGTTCCGAGGGCGCGTGGCTCACCAGCACCAGCGGCGGCGGCGCGACCCGGGCGTAGAACTGGCCGAGGAACGCCTCCAGAACCTCGGCCGGCTCCTGGTCGCGGGCGTGCGCCGGGAAGTAGGTCTTGTTGCCGAAATTCTGGCCGTTGCGGAAGAAGAACACCTGGATGCAGGTGACGCCGCCCATCTCGTGCGCGGCGATCACGTCGGCATCGCCCATCCTGGCGATGTTGATGTCCTGGTGCGCCTGGATCTCGGTCAGCGCGCGGATGCGGTCGCGGAGCGCCGCGGCCGCCTCGAACGCCAGCCGCTCGCTCGCCGCCTGCATCTGCGCCGAGAGCCGCTTCTGGATGGCGCTCGACCGGCCGGCCAGGAAGTCGCGCGCCTCGTCGACGATCTCGCCATAGTCTTCGCCGCCGATCCGTCCGACGCAGGGCGCGGTGCAGCGCTTGATCTGGAATTGCAGGCAGGGCCGCGTGCGGCTGGCGAAAACGGAATCGGCGCAGGAGCGCAGCGGGAACGCGCGCTGCAAGGTGTTCAGCGTCCGGTTGACCGCGCCGGCATTGGCGAACGGGCCGAAATATTCGCCCTTCCGGTTCCGCGCCCCGCGATGCTTCACGAGCTGCGCCCATTCGCCGTCGCGCGTCAGCAGAATATAGGGGAACGACTTGTCGTCGCGCAGCAGCACGTTGTAGTGCGGCTTGAGCTGCTTGATCATGTTCGATTCGAGCAGCAGCGCCTCGACCTCGGTATGGGTCGTGATGACTTCGAGGGTCGCGGTGCGCGCCACCATGGCGCGGATGCGCGGCGTCAGCCGCTCCGGCCGGGCGTAGCTCGCCACGCGCTTGCGGAGGCTCCGCGCCTTGCCGACGTAAAGCGGCTTGCCCCGCGCGTCCGCCATGCGGTAGACCCCGGGCGTGAGCGGCAAGGTCTTGAGCGCCGCCTCGATCACCGCCGCGCCGCGCAGCCCCGCGCCGGAGGCGTCCGCCTCAGCCTCGGTCAGTTCGGCAGGCTCGGGCGCCGGCCCGCCGGGGGGCGCGTCCGGGTCGATCCGGGCCGGATTTTCGGCGGGAATCATGGGTCTGATGTGGCCCAGCGCCCGGAGCCTGTCAACGCCGCCGGGTACGGGATTGACCGGAGGGAGCACGTCGCGGGCTTTTCCACCATTTCTGGGGATAAGTTTGTCGATAAGCCCGTCTGCCGCCTCTTCGGGGTGCATGAACCGGCCGTTTCAACCGAATTGCCCAAAAAATAGGCATACTTTTCAAATTATTGATTTCGCTATCGAAAACAAATGTCAATCGTAATCATTCTGTGACAGTCACATGAATGTCGGTCGAATCGTGGCACATATTAAAGCCCAAAGACGGCTGTGAACAATTTCGGTCGAACGCCGGCCCGCAAGGGCTTGGAATCGCAGGATTCGGCTACGTAGAATCCCCTAGCCGACAACATTCCACCGGTCGATCTCGATGCCGACCGACGCCGCGTCGGCGAAAACGTCAAGCTTCTCGACGCGCACCCGCGCACGAAGCACGCGCGGGTCTGCGAGACAGGCCTCGGCGATCCGCTCGGCCAGCGTCTCGACCAGATTGACGTGACCGTCCGCCACCAGCCGGCGCACCGCCTCGACGAACCGCTCGTAATTCACCGCGTTCGCGAGCTTGTCGTCGAGCGCGCCGTCCGGCCCGGCGACGTCGAGCTCGAGATTGACCCGCACCCGCTGGCGCCCGTCGCGCTCGTGCCGGTGGACGCCGATCAGCGCCTTGAGCTCGATGTCGCGCACGAGGATGCGCCACCCGCCGCTCTGCGCCGGCGGCGAGGGCGCGCGCGGTGCCCGTGACTCGAGCGCCGTGCCGCCGTCCGCGGGCTGGACTTTCTGGCCCAAGCTACTCCTCGGGAACGTCGGCCGGCCGCGGATGCGCCCAGCCGAGGTGCTGGCCCCCGTCGAGTGCGATCATTTGCCCGGTCATCGAGGCGGCGGCAAGGATGAATCGCACCGCGTCACAGATTTCTTCGAGCGCCGGCCCGCGCTTCAGGGGCAGCGCCGCCACCTGGCGGGCAAACTGCGCCTCGGTCTGGCGCGGGCTCGGCAGGGTGGGGCCGGGTCCGATGGCGTTCACCCGGATATGCGGGGCGAGCGCCAGCGCCAGCGTCTGGGTCAGGGTCCATAGGCCCGATTTCGACAGGGTGTAGCTGGTGAAATAGGGCGTCGGCTTCCACACCCGCTCGTCCAGCACGTTGACGATGTTGCCGGCGCCACCCGCGGGCAAGGCGCGCGCGAAGGCCTGCGACAGGACGAAGGGCGCGCGCAAATTGGTCTCGAGATGCGCGTTCCAGCTTTCCCGCGTCGTCGTCTCGACATCGTCGTTCTCGAACAGCGAGGCGTTGTTGACCAGCAAGGTCACCGGCCCGAGCGCGGCTGCGGCACGCCCGACCAGCGCCCCCGTCGCCGCCTCGTCGCGCAGGTCGGCCGGCAGCGCCTCGGCCCGGCCGCCGGCGGCGCGGATCGCGCGCACCACCTCCAGCGCCTCGGGCTCGGATTGGTGATAATGCACGCCGACGCCCCAGCCGCGCCGGCCGAGATCGAGCGCGACGGCGCAGCCGATCCGCCGCGCCGCCCCGGTCACCAGCGCGACTCCGGGGGCGGGTTCGCTCATCCCGGCCAGCATCTTCGATCACGCCCGCGCAATCAAGGCGGCGGGCGCTGGCATGGGATGGACGATTCTGCGAAAGTGCGGCGAACGGACGCAGGGGGTCCATGTCGGACACACGCATTCTCGCCGACGTGCTGATCTTCCTCGCCGCCGGCACGCTCATCGCCCCGATCTTCCAACGGCTGCGCTCCAGCCTGGTGCTCGGCTACCTCGTCGCGGGGGCGGCCATCGGGCCGCACGTGCTCGGCCTCGTTTCCAGCGGCGAAGAGACCACCGCGATCGCCGAGCTCGGCGTGGTCGCGCTGATGTTCACGATCGGGCTCGAGATCACGCTCGACCGGCTGCGCGTCATGCGCCGCCATTTGCTGGGGCTGGGGCTCGGCCAGCTCGTGGTGGCGGCCGCGGTGATCGGCGGCGGCGCGGCGCTCGCCGGGGTCGAGCCGCGCGCGGCGGTGATCCTGGGCGGCGGGCTCGCCCTCTCCTCGACCGCGGTGGTGCTGCAGATCCTCTCCGAGCGCGGCGAGCTCGGCACGCGCGCCGGCCGCCTCGCCTTTGCCGTGCTGCTGCTCCAGGACCTCGCCGTCGTGCCGCTCCTCGCCCTCGTCCCGGCGCTCGCCGGACCAACGAGCGAGATCGCGGGCACGGTCGCGATCACCCTCGCCAAGGCGGCGGGCGCCCTCGTCGGCATCTTCATCGTCGGGCGGCTGGTGCTGCGCCCGTTCCTCGGCCTCTTCCGCTTCGGCGCGATGCCCGAGCTGTTCACCGGCGTGATGCTGCTGGTGCTGTTCGGCACGAGCTGGGGAACCGCGTCGTTCGGCCTGTCGCTCGGTATCGGCGGGTTCGTCGCCGGCATGCTGCTGGCCGAGACCGAGTACCGCCACCAGGTGAGCGCCGACATCCAGCCCTTCCGCGGACTGCTGCTCGGGCTGTTCTTCATGACAGTGGGGATGGGCGTCGACCTTCGCCTGATCGCCGACCAGCTCGGCACGGTAGTCGGGCTGACCCTCGCCCTGCTTGCGGCCAAGTCCGTCGTCACCACGCTGATCGCACGCGCCCAGGGAATACCCTGGGGACCCGCCATCAATGCCGGCATGCTGCTCGGCCAAGGCAGCGAGTTCGCCTTCGTCCTGCTCGGCGCCGCGGCGGCGACCGGGCTGATGGACCGGACGCTCGCCGACATGATGGTGCTGGTGATCGCGCTGTCGCTGGCGGCGACGCCGCCGCTCGCCGCCATCGGGCGGCGGATCGAAACGCGCCTCACCGCGAAGGACGGCGACCGGATCGAGCGCATCGCCGCCGAATCCGAAGAGCTCGCCAACCACGTCATCGTCGGGGGGTTCGGACGGGTGGGCCAGTCGGTGGCGCGCCTGCTCGCCGCCGCCGAGATTCCGTACGTCGCCTTCGAGCGCGACGCCGCACGCGTCGCCGCCGCCCGCAAGCTGGGCCTGCCGGTGTTCTATGGCGACATCAGCCGGATCGCGGTGCTGCGCGCCGGCGGCGCTGCGCGCGCACGCGCCGCGGTCATCATCCTCGACAACGCCGAGGCGGCCGAAGCCGCGGTGCACGCGATCCGGCACCACTTCCCGAACGTCTCGACCTATGTGCGCGGGCGCGACAACCGCCACCGCCGACGGCTGGAGGCGGTTGGCGCCACCCATGTGGTGCACGAGACCTACGAGCTGTCGCTGCAGCTTGGCGGGCGGGTACTGCGCGGCATGGGCGCGCCCGAGGCGCTGACCGAGGAGATCGTCGCGCGCCACCGCGCCGACGATTATGCGCTGCTCGGCGACATCGTATTCGCGCCCGAGCCCGAGGGCGGGGCGTCCGCCGGCCCCAAGCGCGCTCAGGCCTCGAAGCCGGCCTAGGCCGGGGCGCTACTCCGCCGCGCGGGCGCTCGCCGTGCCGCGCACCATCGCGAGGAAGGGCCGCAGCACCGGGCTCTCCGCGTCGTCGAGATCGTCGCCCAGCGAGTAATGGTGCTTGCCGTCGCGCTCGATGAAGGTGCAGCCGTTTCCCGCCTTCCGCCAAGCCTCGGCGAACGTGCGCGACTGGCGGCGGAACTCGTCGGACTCGAGCGCGCCGACCGCGATCACCAGCGGGCAGCCCGGCCGCGGGACGTGGCGGATCGGGCTGTTGCGCGCCGCAGTCTCGCCGTCGAGCTTGAGCGCGTCGTTGCGGAAGGTGAGGCGCACCGGCTCGAGATCGTACATGCCGCTGCACAAGAGCCCGCCCTTGAGCGCCCCTGCCGGAAGCCCGTGCCCGGTCCAGTCGGTCACTGCCATCATGCCGCCCATGTGCGCGCCCGACGACGAGCCGGCGATGAACAGCCGGTCGCGATTGCCGCCGAACTTCGCCGCGTTCTGCCACGTCCAGGCGACCGCGGCGCGCGCGTCCGCGATGATCGTGTCCATGCGGTTGTCGGGCGCCTGGCGGAAGTTCGGCATCACCCAGGTGATGCCCTGGCCGGTGAAGCATTCGGCCGGGTGGCAGGACGTCTCCTTCGAGTTCATCTGCCAGCGGCCGCCGTGGATGTAGACGACGATCGGCGCGCCGTCGCCCGCCGCATAGACGTCGAGCTTCTGGCGCGGCTCGGTCCCGTAGGCGTGTTCGGCGGGCTTCAGCGCGGCGCGCACCCGCTTGCTCTCCGCCTGGTGGCGGGCCGTAAACTCCTCCAGGTTGGGCACGATATGCCGGTGCTCGTACTGGCGGTCGAGCTCCTCCTGGGTGTAGTCGCCATAGATCATGGCCATATCGTCCTCCCGTGTTTCAGGGGCGAGTTTAGGCGGAAGCGCGGCCGGCCGGAAGCCCGCCCGGACCTTCCCGCGGCCCCGCCTCGCCGGGCGCCCGCGCTGCACGGCAGGCTTCGGCAAATGTCCCATTGACCGGCGATTAGACCGGGCGTACCGAAGCTGCATCATGGCGCTCGACATCGGGATCACGCCGGAACTGTCGCTGGTCTTCACGACGCCGCTCTACATGCGGCGCCTGGCCGATTGCGAGGCGCTGAACGCCGGTCTCGCGAGGCTGATCCTCGCCTGGCGCGGCCAGACCCAATCGACGGCCCTCAGCAACGTCGGGGGCTGGCAGTCGCCGCACAGCCTGATGAGCCGGGCCGAGGCCGAGATCGCCAAGCTGCGCGCCCTGGTCGACGAGGCGGTGCGGGCGGTCATGGGCCTGCCCGCGCTGGTCGAGAACCGCGCCGCGCCGCCGGTCCCGCCCTACACCATCGGCGGCTGGGCAAACGTAAACGGCGCCGGCGACTACAACCTGCTCCACGTCCACCCGCGCAGCCACTGGGCCGTGGTATACTACGTCGCGACCGGGGCGCCGGAGCCCGGCGTGCCGTTCAACGGCCAGATCGAGCTGCGCGACCCGCGCCCCGGGGCGGCGCACGGGCGGGCGCCCGGGTTCACCTTCGGCCGCCCGCTGACAGTCGCGCCGCAGCCGGGGATGGTGCTCGCCTTCCCGTCCTGGATCGAACACTGGGTGCACCCGTTCCGCGGCACGGGCGAACGCATCTCCATCGCCGTCAATGTCGAGATGACCGAAACGGGTTGAGCGCGCTCAGCCGCCGTCGCCCGCCGTGGCGCCGGGCGTCCATTTGACGTCCGCCTTGCCGCCGTCGTTGGCCGCGCGCGCAAGCACGAACAGCAGGTCCGACAGCCGGTTGAGATAGGCGCGCGCCTCGGGGTTCACGGGTGCCGTGGCGGCGAGCGCGCTTGCCGCCCGCTCCGCCCGGCGCACCACGGTGCGCGCGAGATGGAGCCGCGCCGCCGTCTCGCTCCCGCCCGGCAGGACGAACGAATCGAGCGGCGCGAGCGGCGCGTTGGCGGCATCGATCTCCGCCTCGATCCGCGCGACCTGCGCCGCCGTGACGCGGAGCCGCCGCCGCCCCGCCGGGTCCTCCGGCACGCCGAGATCGGCACCGAGGTCGAACAGCTCGTTCTGGATGCGCGCGAGCGCGGCGTCGAGCGACCGGTCGGCGAGGCCCGAGCGCGCGAGCCCGATCGTCGCATTCGCCTCGTCGATCTCCCCGAGCGCGGCGACGCGCGGCGCGTACTTCGCCGTGCGCGAGCCGTCGCCGAGCGAGGTCTCGCCCGTGTCGCCGCCGCGCGTATAGATGCGGTCGAGCTTCACCATGCGCCGGTTATACACTAAGGTTCCGTCCGGACGGTGTAGGGAACACGGTGCGGCCCGGTCAACTCCCGGGCCAATTCCGTGGCTGTCCCCGCAACTGTAGGCGGTAGTCAGCGCTCCACGACGCCACTGGGCAACCGGGAAGGCGGGGCGCGGGCGGCGACCGCGAGCCAGGAGACCTGCCGTCCAGAAGGTCACCCACCGGCGTGCGGGGCACGCGACCGGGGCGGAAGCCTTCCGTTCGTGGTGACGCATTCGTGCGTTCCGCAACGGAGGGTTCCTTGCCGCGAAATCTTTTCCGACTGTCCTGCGCCGCCCTCGCGGCGCTCACCCTTGGGCTGGCCCACGCCCGCGCCCAGGACGCGGCGCAGGAGATGGTCGTCACCGCGACGCGCATCCCGACCCCGCTCGCCCAGGTCGCAAGCTCGGTCACCGTGGTCACCGGCGACGAGATCGAACGCCGGCAGGAGCGCACCCTCGCCGACGTGCTGCGCGACGTGCCCGGGCTCAGCGTCACCCAGCTCGGCGGCGTTGGCCAGCAGGCCTCGGTGTTCGCCCGCGGCGCCAATTCGAACGAGACGCTGGTGCTGATCGACGGCATCGAGGCGAACGATCCGAGCGCGCCCAACGGCGCGTTCGACTTCGCCCATCTGCTGCCCGCCAATGTCGACCGCATCGAAATCGTGCGCGGGCCGGAGAGCATGCTGTACGGCTCGCAGGCCATCGGCGCCGTGGTCAACATCATTACCCGGAAGGGCGGCGGCCCGACACGCGGCACGTCGCGCATCGAGGGCGGCTCGGACAGCACGGGCGACGTCGCCGCCTCGGTCGCGGGCGCGCTCGGCAAGGCGGGTTTTTCCGCGGGCGCCACCGCCTACCACACCGACGGCGAACCGATCCTCGCGCCGCGCGTGCGCACGCCGGGCGTCGCGCCGCTTGATGCGGGCTACAGCAACCTGACCGGCTCGGCGCGGCTTGGCGTGCCGCTCGGCAATTGGGGCGAGACCAGCCTCGTCGCCCGCTACGTGCGCGCGCTGACCGACCTGGACCCCAACCTGACGGGCGCCGATCCCAACGCGCGCAGCCGGCAGAGCCAGTATTTCTCGCGGCTGGAGACGCGCGGCCACTTCCTCGGCGGCGTATGGGAGCCGATCGCGGGCTTAGACTACACGCGCTACGACAGGATCGTCACCGACGCGCCCGACGCGCTTTCGACCACCGCCAGCCAGGATCATTACAGCGGCGTGCGCTACAAGGCGGACCTTCAGAACAATTTCCATATGTCCGACCGCCAGCTCGTGATCGTCGGGATGGAGGCCCGCACCGAGTTGCTCGACGAGAACACCAACGACAATTTCGGCGGCTTCATCGTCACCGGCCAGACCGGCGAGAACGTCGATTCGCAGGCCTACTATTTGCAGGACCGCTACCAGGCGACCGACCGGCTAACGCTGACCGGTGGCGTGCGGCGCGACGAGCACCAGACGTTCGGCGGCGTCACCACCTGGCGCGCCGCCGCGCTCTACACGATGCCGGAGACCGGGACGCGCCTCAAGGTGAGCTACGGCACCGGCTTCCGCGCGCCGGCCTTGTTCGAGCTCGACGGCCGCACCGCCAACAATTTCGGCGGCACCTTCACGGGCAACCCCGCGCTGCAGCCGGAGACGAGCCGCGGCTGGGAGGCCGGGTTCGACCAGAGCGTCGCGGACGACCGGCTCGCCTTCGGCGCGACCTACTTCCAGAACCGGATCGCCGATCTGATCGTCTGCGACCTCACCACCTGCAACAACACGGCGCTCGCGCACACGCGGGGCGTAGAGACCTACCTGGAGGCGAAGCTCGCCGCGACGCTCGTTCTCCGCCTCGCGGACACCTACACGCTGGCCGAGGACAATCTGGGGAACGACCTGTTGCGCCGACCCAAGCACACCGCGACATTCGACCTGACCTACCGCCCGGCGCGCCGGGTCCGGCTGGGCTTCCACGGGCTGTTCGTCGGACGGCGCCGCGACGCCGGCATCTTCGGCGGCACGGTCGAGGATAGCGCCTATGCCGTGTTCGGACTCACCGGCGCCTACGATATCGACGAGCGCGTCACCCTGTTCGCGCGCGCCGACAATTTGTTCGACCGGAGCTACGAGGTGGCCGACGGCTATCGCGGGTTCGGCCGCACGGTCTTTGCCGGCGTCCGGGCGAAATTCTGATGCGGTGGCCCGTATCTTGTCGTTGCAAGGCGCGCAGCGCCAAAGCAATCCAGCGCCCGAGAAATTCTGCATTGCTTGGCTTCGTTCGCAATGACGCGGCCGCGCTGGTTTACGCGGTGCTTGTGGCTTTGGCCGCACCAAGCGGAGCCGCCGCGGCCGAACCTCACCGCATTGTTTCGATCGCGCTCTGCGCCGACCAGCTTGTCCTGGCGCTCGCGGACCGCGACCAGATCGCGGCGGTGAGCTGGCTCGCCGGCGACGCGCACCAGTCCTTCATGGCGCAGGCAGCGAAAGGCCTGCCGATCACCTATGGCACGGCGGAGGAGGTGGTGGCGCTCCGCCCCGACCTGGTGCTGGCGAGCGCCTACGCCGCGCGCCCGACCGTGGCGCTGCTGCGGCGGCTCGGGATTCGGGTGCTCGACCTCGGCCTGCCGCGCAGCTTCGCCGACATCGCGCGCGAGACGGCGCGGGTCGCGGCGGCCGTCGGCCATCCCGAACGCGGCCGCAAGCTCGTCGCCGACATGCATGGGCGCCTCGCCGCCGCCGCCCCGCCGTCCGGAGCGCGACGGCCGGTCGCGGTGCTCTATCAGCCGGGCGGAGTGACGATGGGGCAGGGCTTCCTGGAGGACCGCATCCTGGTGCGCGCAGGCTTCGTCAACCTGGCCGATCGCCTGGGCATCGCCGGACCCGGCACGATCGGGCTCGAGCAGCTTGTCGCGGCGAAGCCGGACCTGATCGCCTTCGGCGCGCGGCCTGACGGGGCGCCGTCGCTCGCCACCCGCCTGTTCCGCCACCCCGCGATCCGGGAGGCGGTGCCCGGCGCGCGGCGCGTCGTGCTGCCCCCGCCGCTCTGGACCTGCGGCGCCTGGTTTACCGCTCGGGCGGTCGGGATCCTCGCCGCCGCCCGCCGCGGGATCGGCCAATGAGCATGCGGCTGCACACGGCGCTTGCGGCCGCGATCCTGATCCTCGCCGCCGCCTCGCTGCTGGTCGGGCCGGCGGGACTGCCGACCGGCGCAATCGGCACCATCGTCCTCGACCAGATCCGCCTGCCGCGCACCCTGCTCGCCATCGCCGTCGGCGCGACGCTGGGGCTTTCCGGTGCCGCGCTTCAGGGGCTGCTGCGCAACCCGCTGGCCGAGCCGGCGCTGATCGGCGCCTCGCCCGCGGCGGCGTTCGGCGCGGCGCTCGCCTTTTATTTCGGCCTCGCGAACGTCAGCCCCTTCGCCCTGCCGCTCGCCGGGATGGCGGGCGCCGGCGCCTCGGTCGCCATGCTCTACGCGCTCGCCGGGCGCGAGACCGGCATGACCGGGCTGATCCTCGCGGGCGTGGCTGTAAGCTCGTTCGCGGGCGCCCTCACGGCCCTCGCCCTCAATCTGGCGCCGAGCCCGTTCGCTGCGCTGGAGATCGCGTTCTGGCTGCTCGGTTCGCTCGCCGACCGCTCGCTTGCCGACGTCTACATCACGGTGCCGCTGATGGCCTGCGGCTGGGTACTGCTGCTCGCGACCGGGCGCGCGCTCGACGCGCTGAGCCTCGGCGAGGACGCGGCGGCGAGCCTCGGCATCGACCTCGCCCGCGCCCGGCTGCTGCTGGTCACGGGCATCGCGCTCGCGGTCGGAGCGGCCGTGTCGGTGTCGGGCGCCATCGGGTTCGTCGGGCTGGTGGTGCCCCATCTGCTCCGCCCGTTCGTCGGCCACCAGCCGCGCCGGCTGCTGGTGCCGTCGGCGCTGGGCGGGGCAGTCTTGGTGCTCGCCGCCGACATCTGCGTGCGCGCCGTCTCGACCGGGGTGGAGCTCAAGCTCGGCGTCGTCACCGCGCTGGTGGGCGCGCCATTCTTCCTCGCCCTGGTCCTCCGCATGCGGCGCGAGATGCGATGAGCCTCACCGGCGCCAACCTCACGGTCCGGCTCGGCGGCCGGACGGTGCTCGCGAACGCCGCACTCGACGCCCCGCCGGGCACGCTGGTCGGGCTGATCGGCCCGAACGCGGCCGGCAAGACGACCCTGCTGCGCGTGCTCGCCGGGCTGGCCATGCCCGACGACGGCGCGGTCATGCTCGACGGCGCGCCGCTCCACGGCCTGCCGCGCACCGCGCGCGCCCGCGCGCTCGCCTATCTCGAGCAGGACCCGGTCTGCCAATGGCCGCTCGCGGTGGGTCGGCTGGTCGCGCTCGGCCGGCTGCCCTGGCTCGGCCCGTTCCAGCGGCCGGGCGCGGCGGACGCGGCGGCGGTCGCCCGGGCAATGGACGAGGCCGGGATCGCCGCCCTCGCCGACCGGCCGGTCACGACGCTTTCGGGCGGCGAGCGGATGCGCGCCTTCCTCGCCCGTGCGCTCGCCGGCGCACCGCGCGTGCTGCTGGCCGACGAGCCGGTCGCGAGCCTCGACCCCTACCACCAGATCGGAGTGATGGAGCTGCTGCGCGCCCAGGCCGCGCGCGGCGCCGCGGTGGTGGCGGTGCTGCACGACCTGACGCTGGCTGCCAGGTTCTGCGATCGGCTGGTGCTGCTCGACGGCGGGCGCGTCGCCGCAGCGGGAACGCCGGCCGAGGTGTTGACGGCAGAGAGTGTTGCGCGGGTATATGGCGTCGCCGCCGCGTTCGGTGCGGACGCGGATGGGCCGTACGTTGTGCCGCGCCGCCGGCTGGATGCGCCGCGCGCGGAGGGGTGATCCGCCGATGCCGAAAGTCCCGTTTGTCACGAGGAGGCTGGGCGCGCGGCGCGCCCGCGTCCCCTGGGACGAACGGCGCGAGCCCGCGCTCCGGCTTGCGGTGGCCGATAGGCCGGGGCGCGGTGAGGCAGCCCCGCCGGATTTGGCCGAAAGCGCCGCGGCGGGTCGCGACGCGCCACTCGGCTGGGGCGCCGGCCTCTCGATCCTGGCGCACGGCGCGGTTCTGGCGCTCGCCATCGCGCTGGTCAGCTTCAAGCCGACGATCGAGCCGCCCGACCCGATCCCGATCGAGATCGTCTACGCGTCCAGCCCGTCGCCGTCCCCTGCGCACGCCGCCGCGCCGATGCCGCCGCAGAAGGCCGCGGCCCCGCCCGCGCCGAGCGTGCCGCCGCAGACCCTGCCGCAGCCCGCCCCGCCGCCGCCCGCGCCGAAGCCGGCCGAGACCGTCACGGCCGTGCCGGCACCGGACGGGCTTGCCGTGCCCGAAAGCAAACAGGCGACCGAATTCATCCCGCCGCTGCCGCCGGAGCGGCCGAAATACGTGCCGCCCCCGCCGCGTGCCGCCCCGACCGCGCCGCCCCAGAAGCACTTCCCGATCTTTGCGCCCGGCTTCAAGCCGCCAGCCGCGCCGGCCAAATCCGCGACGCCCCCCGCCCCGGCCCTGGCGCAAGGGGCGCCGAGCGAAGCGTCGCCCGGCCGGGCGAGTCCGCGCACCACGCCGCCAGTCTACGCCGAGGCCGAGCTCGGCAACCGGCCGCCGATCTATCCGCCTCTTGCCCGCGAGAACGGGTGGGAGGGGCACGTGCTGCTGCGCGCCAAGGTCGGGCCCGACGGCGCGCTCGACGACGTCGCGCTCAAGGACAGTTCGGGCTTCGACATTCTCGACGAGGCGGCACTGAAGGCAGTGCGGGTGTGGCGCTTCCGCCCGGCGCGTCTCGACGGCAAGCCGGTCGCGTCGGAGATCGACATCGGCTTCACGTTCCGCCTGAAGGACGGCGGGTGACCTTGCCCGCCGGCGCCAGCACCGTGGTCCAGGAGAACATCCGGTCCGCAGTATCGGGGCGGAGCGGCACCTGGATGTAGCGCCCCTCGCGCCACATCGTCACCTGGTCGAGGAAGGTCGAGCTGTTGAACCAGCCGTCCTCGCCGCCGAGCAGCAGGAAGAAGTTGCGGTCGGGGTCCGCGAGGTCCGACACGTGGCGCGCCTGCGAGCCGTACCCGACCGCGTGCCGGCCAGCGGACGACCCGGCAGACGTCTTCATCAGCGTGTCCGTCGAACCCGCCGCCGGGAAGTCGCCGAAGCGGTAGCGCCCGCCGATCAGCGGGATGTTGGCGAGGAGGTGGCTGAGCCTGAGCCGGTGCATGTCGCCCCAGATCGGGAACTCGGCGGCGGCCCCGGTCGCCTTGCCGAGCGCCTCGGTCAGCGCCGCGGCGAGGCGGGGCGGATCGGCGACCAGGGCCGCGTGCACGTCGTCGGTCATGATCTTCTTGATGTCGGCGACCGAGATGAAGTTGCGCGCCGCCTCGGGGTCCAGCGCCCCCGCGTAGAACGCCTGGCGGAAGAAGTGGAACATGTCCTCGAACGCGACGGCGCCGCGCGAGTCGACGCGATAATACCCGTCCCATGCGCGCAGCCGGTCGAGGAACGCGGTCTCGTCCGGCGTCCTCCCGCGCACGCCGAGCCGGTCCATCGCGGCGACAAGCCCGTCGCGGAGCCGCACGGCCGAGATCATGTAGACGTCCTGCTGCAAGGCCTCGAGTTCGGCCACGCCGATCCGGCGGTCGCCGCCCAGCAGCATCGCCATCCGCTCGATCCGGTCGTCGGGCGAGAAGAAATAGCCGATGGGATAGAGCGTCTCGACCGGCTTGTTGTTGGCCGAGCTGAGCCAGCCCTTCGCCGGGTCGTAGGCATAGGGAAGCTGGGTCGGGTCGTCCATCTCGCGCCACGCGGCGTTCGGGTCTGCGGGGTCGCGCACCAGGTCCGGCGGCGTGCCCGGCGCGCGGATCGGCAGGCGCACCGCCATCACCTGGCCGATATGGCCCTCGGCGTCGGCGTACATCATGTTCTGCGCCGGCACTGCGAAGGTGCGGAACGCCTCGCGGTACTCGTCGAAGTTCCGCGCGCGGTTGACCTTGAGCATCGCCGTGATCTCGTCCGACGCGTCCTGGCCCACCCAGCGCAGCGCGTACGGTCCGCCGACGTTGGCGAGCGACGGCGCGTCGGTGACGATCGGGCCGTACGGCGTCTCGCGCACCGTCACCTCGGCATCGGCCCACCAGCGCACCTTGATCTTCTCGTCGTGCGACGTGATGTCGGACGCCGGCAGCTTCGAAACGTCGTAGAGGTCGGAAGCGGCGGCGCGCATGTTGGTGCCGCCCCACGCGATCCACGGGTTGCGCCCGACCGCGACGAAGGGCAGGCCCGGGAACATCAGCCCGACCGCGTTGTAGCCGGGCGACTTCATGCCTGCAATCAGCCACACGTTCGGCAGGTTGATGCCGAGATGGGGATCCGACGCGATCATCGCCGCGCCGGTGCCGGTGCGCCGTCCGTCGACCACGACCGAGTTGGAGCCGGGCCGCCCCCAGCCCTTGAAGATGGTCTCGAGCGCGTGCTGCCCGCCCTTCCCGTCCATGCTCGGGATCGAGGCCGTGCCGTACTGCACGAGCTTGTGCCAGAGCGCCGGCCATTCCGGGCTCTTGCGGAGCTTCAGGAGGTTGAACCAGATCAGCCAGTTGACGTCGGTCGCGCCGAGCCGCTCGATGGCGAGCACGTCGTGGACCGTCCACGCCTCGCGCCCGAGCCCGAGCACCGCGAACTCCTGCGGCAGCTTCTGGACGTGGAACAAATACCAGTTGATGCCGGCGACGTAGCGTTCGAGATAGGCGCGCGTCGCCGCCGGCAGCCCCGCCTCCACCTTCCGGGCGAGGCGGGCGAACGCCATGATGCGGAGCCCCTTGTCGATGTCGACCGCGGGCGGGCCCGCCATCTCGGCCGTCCGCCCCTCGGCGATCCGGCGCATGGTCTCCATCTGGCCGAGCCGGAGATGGGCGTGGACGAGCCCGAGGGCGAAGGCGAGGTCGGCGTCGCTCGCGGCCTCGATATACGGCACCTGGTGGTCGTCCCAGCGGACCGTCACCGGCGCGTCGAGCGGCATGCCGTCGGTCGGCAGTGCGGCCAGTCGGTCCTTCAGCGTGGTCGGATCGGGCAGCGGGGCGAGGGCACCGCATCCCGCGAGCGCCAGACCGAACACCGCAACCGCCAGACGTACCGCCATCGCGCGCATCTCGCCGATCCCGACCAAGCCCGCCATACTACACGAGGGCCGGCGGCCAAGTCCGACGCCGGCCATGACAAACAGGAGGGCAAGATGGAACGCAGCTATGTCCGCGGCACGTGGCAGCAGAACCGGTCGTTCTCGCCGGTGGTGAAGACGACGGGCGGCAGCATCCTCTGGGTCGCCGGCCATACCGGCCAGACCGGCGACGACGGGCGCTCGCTCGCCGGCGATCTCGACGCCCAGGTGCGCCAGACCTTCCGCAACATCGAGAAGTCGCTGGCCGAGGCGGGCGCGAAGCTCTCCGACCTGGTGACGATGACGGTATTCGTCGCCGACCCGCGCCACTCGACCCGCGTCACCGAGATCCGGAAGGAGATCTTCGGCAAGGACTTCCCGGCCTCGGCGCTGATCACCGTCTCGGGCTTCGCCGCGCCCGAGATCATGATCGAAATCCAGTCGATCGCCGTGGTGGACTGACGGCCGCAGACCATTTCCCGTCATCGCGAGCGGAGCGAAGCGATCCAGGGACCGAACAACTCCTGGATTGCTTCGGCGCTGCGCGCCTCGCAATGCTGGGGACCAGCCTGCCGCCATTGACGGGGCCGGCCTAAATCCCCACTCTTTCCGCCATGGACGAAAAGCGCAAGTCGACCAAGGCGGAGCACGCCGCCATCGCGAGCGGGCTGATCCGCGGGCGCGACCGCGCGACGCTGGCCACCGCCTTCGCCGAAGACGGCGCGCCTTACGGCTCGCTGGTCTCGGTCGCGTGCGACGCCGACGGCTCGCCGCTGCTGTTCGTCTCCGACCTCTCGGAGCACTGCAAGAACCTCTACCGCGACCCGCGCGCCGCCCTCCTATACGCGGCGGCGGAGGAGCCGGGGGTCGATCCCCTGACCCGGCCGCGCGTCACCGCGATGGGCCGCCTGGTCAGGACCGACGAGCCCGGGCTGGTCGACCGCTACGTGGCGCGCCACCCCGAGGCCGAAATGTACAAGACGTTCCGCGACTTCCACCTGTGGCGGATGTCGGTCGAGCGGGTCCACCTGGTTGCCGGGTTCGGCGCGATCCGTTGGCTCACCCCGGCCGAGGTGCTGGGAGGCGCGTGATCCGGCCGCAGTTGCAATTGGCGGGGCCGGACTAGTATCCTTCCGACAAAGGTGGCCGGCGCGCGGCCGCCTCCAACCCATTCACCGTTGCCGCCCGCCGCGCGCTGGCGTGCCCGACACAGCAAGACCCGAGGAGGAAGCGTTGGACAACGCAGGTTCCCATATCAGCAATTATCCGCTCGATCGCACCGGCTTGGCCGGCGTGCGGACCGCCCTTTGGAACCTGGGGGTTCCGGCGCTGTACGAGGAGTCGCTGCGCCGCGGCGAAGGCGAGCTCTCGGCCGACGGCTGCATTGTCACCAAGACCGGCATCTACACGGGCCGTTCGCCGAAGGACAAGTTCTTCGTCGAGGAGCCGGGCAGCCAGAGCCAGATCGATTGGGGCTCGGTCAACCAGCCGATTGGACAGCAGGCCTTTGAGACCGTCCGCAGCCGGATGATCGAGCACCTGAAGGGGCGCGACGTGTTCGTGCAGGACGTGTTCGCCGCCGCCGATCCGGCCCACCGCCTCAAGGTGCGGGTGATCACCGAGATGGGGTGGCACTCGCTGTTCGCCCGCAACATGTTCATCGTGCCGGCGGACGAGGAGCTGGAGAATTTCGAGCCGGAGTTCACCATCCTGCACTGCCCGAACTTCAAGTCCGACCCGAAGATCGACGGCACGCGGTCCGAGGTCTGCGTCCTCGTCCACCTCGCCGAGAAGATGGTGCTGATCGGCGGCAGCCTCTACACCGGCGAGATCAAGAAGTCGGTGTTCACCCTGCTCAACTACCTGCTACCGGCGAAGGGCGTGCTGCCGATGCACGCCTCGGCCAATATCGGGCCGAACGGCGACGTCGCCATCTATTTCGGCCTGTCCGGCACGGGCAAGACGACCCTTTCGTCGGATTCGTCGCGCATCCTGATCGGCGACGACGAGCACGGCTGGGGCGAGGACGGCGTGTTCAACTTCGAGGGCGGCTGCTACGCCAAGACAATCAACCTTTCGGCCGAGGCCGAGCCCGAGATCTACGCCGCGTCGCGCCGCTTCGGGACGATCCTCGAGAACGTGGTGCTGCTGCCCGAAAGCCGCATCCCGGACTTCGACGACGGCACCCTGGCCGAGAACGCACGCTCGTCCTATCCGATGACCTACGTGCCGAACGCCTCGAATTCGGGCCGCGGCGGCCATCCGAAGCACGTCATCATGCTGACCGCCGACGCGTTCGGCGTGCTGCCACCGATCAGCCAGCTCACGCCCGAGCAGGCGATGTACCACTTCCTGTCGGGCTATACCGCCCGCGTCGCCGGCACCGAGCGCGGCGTGACCAAGCCGGAGGCGACGTTCTCCACCCTGTTCGGCGCGCCGTTCATGCCGCGCCACCCGGCGGTGTACGCCAAGCTGTTGGGCGAGAAGATCGCCCGCCACGGCGCCAAGTGCTGGCTGGTCAACACCGGCTGGTCCGGCGGCAGCTACGGGGTCGGCCACCGGATGAAGATCGCCTACACCCGCGCGATGGTGCGGGCGGCGCTCGATGGCAAGCTCGCCGGCGTCGCGCTCGCGCCCGACCCGAACTTCGGGCTGCTAATCCCCGACCACGTGCCGGACGTGCCGAAGGACGTTCTTTCGCCGCGCCACACTTGGAAGGACAAGTCGGGCTACGACTCGACGGCGCGCGAGCTCGCCCGCCAGTTCGAGGCGAACTTCAAGCAGTTCGAGAGCCACGTCGACGACAGCGTGAAGAAGGCCGGCATCCGCGCCGCCGCCTGACGCGCTCCGCCGATCCGTCGACAACAGGCCCGGCCTCGCGCCGGGCCTGTTTGTTTGCGGGACCCGAGTTTGTCACCCCGGCCAGGCCGCGACGACGTGAGCGGCGCGAGCCGGGACCCCTCTCGCGACAACCGGGGCGCCGGAAGATGGGCCCCGGATCGGCGCCAAGCGCCGTCCGGGGTGACAAGTGAAGCGTTCAGTGCGCGTCGGCCCAGTTGTCGGCCGAGGCGGTGTCGACGACCAGCGGCACGGTGAGCCGGGCCGCGCCCTCCATCACCTTCGCCGCGATTTGGGCGGTCTTGTCGAGCTCGGCCGTCGGCACCTCGAACACCAGCTCGTCATGCACCTGCAAGAGCATGCGCGCCTTGAGCCGCGCGGCGGCAAGCGCCGGGTTCATCCGCACCATCGCGCGCTTGATGATGTCGGCGGCCGCACCCTGCAACGGCGCGTTGATCGCCGCCCGCTCCGAGAACGAGGCCATCGCCCGGTTCTTGTCGTTGATGCCGGGCGTATGGATGCGCCGGCCGAAGATGGTGGTGACGAAGCCGTTCTTGCGGGCGAACGCCTTGGTGCGCTCGGTATAGTCGCGGATGCCCGGGTAGTGGTCGAAATAGGCGTCGATCAGCTTCTTCGCTTCGCCCTGCGGGATGCGGAGCTGCCGCGCCAGGCCGAACGGCGAGATGCCGTAGATGATGCCGAAATTGATCGCCTTGGCGCGGTCGCGCACGTCGCGCGGCATGCCCTCGACCGGAATGCCGAACACCTCGGACGCGGTCATGGCGTGGATGTCGGCGCCCTTGTTGAACGCCTCCTTGAGCTGGCCGATGTCGGCGACGTGGGCGAGCAGGCGAAGCTCGATCTGCGAGTAGTCGCAGGACAGGAACACGCTCCCCTTCTCGGCGACGAAGGCGCGGCGGATGCGCCTGCCCTCCTCCGTCCGCACCGGGATGTTCTGCAGGTTCGGATCGTTCGACGACAGCCGCCCGGTCGCCGCCACCGCCTGCGAGTAGCAGGTGTGGACGCGCCCGGTCTTCGGGTCGATCTGGCCGATCAGCGCCTCGGTATAGGTCGATTTCAGCTTCTGGAGCTGGCGCCAATCGAGCACCCGCGCCGGCAGGTCGTGGCCCTGGGCGGCGAGATCCTCGAGCACCGAAGCGTCGGTCGAATAGACGCCCGACTTCCCCTTGCGCCCGGACGAAAGCCCCATGTCCTCGAACAGCACGTCGGCGAGCTGCTTGGGCGAGCCGACGGCGAACGCGCGCCCGGCGAGCTTGTGAATCTCCGCCTCGATCTCCGCCATCCGCCTGGTGAGCTCGGTGGTCAGCGCGCGAAGCTGGTCGGCGTCGACGCGGACGCCGATCCGCTCCATCTCGGCCAGAACCGGCACCAGCGGGCGTTCCAGCGTCTCGTAGACCGTGACCATCCGCTCGGCCACCAGCCGCTTTTTCAGCACCGCGTGCAGACCGAGCGTGACATCTGCGTCTTCGGCGGCGTAGTCGCACGCCTTCTCCAGCACCACCTCGGCGAAGCCGATGCGGTCGCGCCCCTTGCCGGTGACGTCGTCGTAGGTGATCGATTTGTGGCCGAGATGGACCTCGCCCAGCTCCTTGAGCCCGTGCCCGTGCAGCCCGGCGTCGAGCACGTAGGAGAGCAGCATCGTGTCGTCGACCGGCGAAACGCGCACGCCGTGGCTCGCGAACACCTGCATGTCGTACTTGATGTTGTGGCCGATCTTGAGGATGCCGGGGTCCTCCAGCATCGGCTTCAGGATCGCCATCGCCTCGGCGACCGGAATCTGGCCGGGGATCAGCTCGCAGATGCCGCCGCCCTCGCCGGACAGGTCGAGCGTGCCCTGCGTGCCGCCCGTCGTGTGGCCGACCGGCACATAGCAGGCGTGGCCCGGCGTCACCGACAGCGAGATGCCGCAGAGCGTCGCGCGCATCGCGTCGAGCGAGGTCGTCTCGGTGTCGACCGCGACGACGCCGGCGCGCTCGGCAGCCGCGACCCAGCGCCTCAGCGCGTCGGCGTCGCGCACCAGCTCGTAATGGCGGGGCGGCGCCTCGGCGGCCTCGGCGGCGGCACCCTCCGCCCCGTCCGCCCGCTCCGGCGGCACGACGACGCCCTTCTCGGCAAGCTGGGCCTCCACGCGGGCGAGGATCGACTTGAAGCCCATATCGCGCAGGAAGGCGAGCATCTTGGCGTGGTCCGGCTCGTGGACCGCGAACGCCTCGATCTTCTCCTCCATCGGCACGTCGTCGCGGAGCTTCACCAGCTCGCGCGAGACGACGGCCTTGTCGGCGTTGGCGATCAGGTTCTCGCGCCGCTTGGGCTGCTTGATCTCGGCGGCGCGGGAAAGAAGCGTGTCGAGGTCGCCATAGGTGTTGATGAGCTCGGCCGCCGTCTTGACGCCGATACCCGGCACGCCCGGCACGTTGTCGATGGAATCGCCAGCGAGGGCCTGAACGTCGACCACCTTCTCGGGCGGCACGCCGAACCGCTCCATCACCTCGTCGGGGCCGATGGTGCGGTTCTTGATCGGGTCGAGCATGCGCACGCGCGGCCCAACGAGCTGCATCAGATCCTTGTCGGACGAGACGATCACCACCTCCTTGCCCTCGGCGGCGGCGCGCTTCGCGTAGGTCGCGATGATGTCGTCGGCCTCGAACCCCTCCTTCTCGATGCAGGGAAGGTCGAAGGCGCGCACCGCCTCGCGGATCAGGCCGAATTGCGGCTTCAGATCGTCCGGCGGCTCATCGCGGTTCGCCTTGTAGGCGGCGTAGATGTCGTTGCGGAAGGTGGCGCGCGCGGTATCGAAGACGACGGCGAGATATTCGGCGTCGGAATCGGCGACCAGCTTCATCAGCATGGTGGTGAAGCCATAGACCGCGTTCACCGGCGTGCCGTCCGGCCGCGTCATCGGCGGCAGCGCGTGGAAGGCGCGGAAGATGTAGCCCGACCCGTCGATCAGGAACACGTGGTCCGGCTTGCCGTCGGCGCGCCGCGAGGCGGCGGGCGCGGTCGCGCCGGGCTCGGGTTTCTCCTGGGTGGCGGCCTTCGCCATGGCGCATCCTCGCTCGGAAGGCGCGCCTAGTGTCCGTGGCGCGGCTTCGCTCCGGGTTTCAGCACGTAGCGGCGGTCGCAATAGCCGCACTCGGCGACGCCGTCGACCAGCGTCAGGAACACGCGCGGATGGCCCAGCGCCCCGCCGCCGCCGTCGCAGGCGACCTTGGTTGTGTCCACCTCGATGGTTTCCGGCGCCTCAGGCGTCGCGATCCGCGGCTCGTTCGGCTCTGCCACCACTCGATCCCCCGCCGCACGTTGACCGCGCGGTGCGGCGGATGATACCCAAGGCCTCGCGCGGCGCAACACCCATCATACGCCCTTCCCGGTTCGGAACCGCCATTGACCCGTCTGCCCCGCCCGGCCGGCCCCGCCCGGGCTGCCCTCGCCGCCTTGATGCTTCTCGCAGCCGGCGCCTGCGTGCCGACAATCGACGAGGCGGGTCCGCCGATCGCCCCGCCGCATCTCGCCGAAGGACATATCGTCGCGTCGGACGGCGCGATCTTGCCGCTCCGGCGCTGGCTGCCGCAGGGCAAGCCCAAGGCGGTGGTCCTCGCGCTGCACGGGTTCGACGATTATTCGAACGCGTTCGAATCGACCGGCGAATATTTCGCGAAGCGCGGCATCGCCACCTACGCCTACGACCAGCGCGGCTTCGGCCGCGCGCCGCACCACGGCTACTGGCCGGGCGTCGACACGCTGGTTGGCGATCTGCGCACCGCCGACCGGCTGGTCGCCGCCGCCAATCCGGGCGTGCCGCTTTACCTCCTCGGCGTCAGCATGGGCGGCGCAGTGGTGATGGCCGCGCGCGCCGAGCCCGACCCGGTGCCGGCGGCCGGCGCGATCCTCTCCGGCCCGGCCGTGTGGGGGCGCGAGACGATGGGCCTCATCCCACGCGCGGCGCTCTGGATCGTCGCCCACACCCTGCCCTGGTACAAGCTGACCGGCCAGGGGCTGAACATCACGCCGTCCGACAACGTCGCCATGCTGCGCAAGCTCGCTGCCGACCCACTGGTCATCAAGGCGACGCGCGCCGACGCGGTGTGGGGCGTCGTCAATTTGATGGACCGCGCCTATGCCGACGCGCGGAAGATGGCGCCGCCGGTGCTGATGCTGTACGGCGAGAAGGACCAGATCATCCCCAAGGACCCGGCCCTCGACGTGATGCGCGACCTCGCCAGGAACGCCGACAAGGGCAACCGGGTCGCGCTCTACCCGAACGGCTACCACATGCTGCTCCGCGACCTGAACGGCCGGAAGATCATGGCCGACATCGTGTCGTGGATGATCGACCGCGCCGCGCCGCTGCCGTCCGGCGCCGATGAAAACGCCGCCCGGGCGCTCGCGAAAAAAAGCGGCTGATCGAAAACTGGAGCGGGCGAAGGGATTCGAACCCTCGACCCCAACC
>CAVZIN010000003.1:0-188523 GCA_963775315.1 uncultured Alphaproteobacteria bacterium
AGTAGTGGCACCGGCCATCGCCGGGGCCCCCAGAAATTGTTTGAACGCCGCTACATTTTGCCGGAGGCGGCGCGCGAGTCGCGCGGTGACGTCCCCCACGTGGCCGGCGGGGCGCGCCTCGTGTTGCCCAGCGCCAGCGCCAGGTCCTGCCTGACCCGCGACTGAGTAGTTTTGCCTGAGTAGCAATCCTCTCTTTGTGAGGGCTGAGCTTCCGCTTTAACCTTGGTGGGGCCAGGGACTCGACGGCGATCTCGATGCGCACCGGTCGCGGCGGTTCCCAGGCCCGCAGGGCGCCGGCCTCCACAACCGAAACGCAGCGCGGACGACGCGAACGCCGGGGCGAGTGCCGGCGACTGGGCGAACGGACGAGCTGGAGCCTCCGTGCGACGATTCATCCTGGAGCAGAACGTCCAACGCTATTCGGAGCTCCTCGGGCGGAAGCACGATTCGGAGGTCGATGCCACCGTGCGCAACCTCCTCGCAGAGGCGAAGCGCGAGCTGGAGGAGCTCAATGCCAACCTGATCGGCGACCCCGATCTCCGCGCGCTTCTCGAAGACATGCTGCTCGCCACCATGTCGCTGCATGGGGCCGATTTCGGCAATGTCCAGCTCTACGACAACGGCGAACGGACGCTGCGCATTATCGCCCATCGCAATTTCGGCAAGCCGTTTCTCGATCATTTCGCGCGCGTGGATGCGGCTGACGGCTCCGCCTGCGGCCTTGCGCTCGCCCGCGGCGCACGCTGCATCGTCGAAGACACGGAAATCGAGCCGGACTTCGCTCCGAGCCGGAGTGTCGCCCGCGCGACCGGATTCCGCGCGGTGCAGTCGACGCCGATCATAGGGGCTGACAACCAGGTGCTCGGGATGCTGTCGACGCATTTCCGGGCGCCGCGCCGGTTCCTCGCCAGAGATCACATCGCGGTCGACGTCCAGGTCCCGCGCTTCGTTGCGGCCATCGTCGAGCGGACGGCGCGGATCGAGAGATAAGCCTTCGGATCGACGCCGCCGCCATCCGCCGCCTGCCGCCTGCCTCCTGCCATCGGCCCCGGTCAGACGCACGCGGGGGAGTGACGGCGCCGGTCCGTGCCCATAATGTAGCGCGCTCCGGCACGGTGAGAGCCCGATGGCAGCCGACCAAACCGCCCGAGCGCAGTTCGCGCGCGACACCGACGTCCTCCTCGTCGTGGACGTGCAGAACGATTTCTGCCCCGGCGGCGCGCTTGCGGTTCCCGAGGGGGACGCGGTCGTGCCCGTGATCAACCGGCTCATGGGCGCGTTTCGCCACATCGTGCTGACGCAGGACTGGCATCCGCGCGACCACCGCTCCTTCGCGTCCGCCCACCCCGGCAATGCGCCGTTGGAGACGGTCGAGATGGCCTATGGGCCGCAGATCGTGTGGCCCGACCACTGCGTGCAAGGCACGCCCGGCGCGGAATTCCACCCGGATCTCGACACGGATCGCGCCGAGCTGATCGTCCGCAAGGGATTTCGCCCGGAGATCAATTCCTACTCTGCGTTCCATGAAAACGATCGCATGACGCCGACCGGGCTCGCAGGCTGCCTCCGCGAGCGCGGGTTCGGGCGGGTAATCCTCGTGGGCCTCGCGACCGATTTCTGCGTCCGCTATTCGGCGCTGGACGCCCGGCGCTGCGGGTTCTCCGCGGTCGTGCTGCTCGCGGGTTGTCGCGCCATCGACCACGACGGCTCGCTCGGCCAGGCGCTCCGCGAAATGGACGCGGCCGGCGTCTCGGTGGTCCAAAGCGTGCCGGAGCTGGAGGGCTGATGGACGAACAGGGCTTCGACCTGGGCGACCGGCTGCTGCTCACCGACCTTTATCAGCTCAACATGATGCAGGCCTATCTCGATCATGACATGACCGAGATGGCGGTGTTCGAGTTCTTCGTCCGCAAGCTTCCGCCGGGACGCAACTTCCTGATCGCGGCGGGTCTCGAACAGGCCGTCGCGTTCCTGGACCACGCGCGGCTGGGTGAGGCCGAACGCGCATGGCTGGAGGCGAGCGGCCGGTTCCGTCCCGGCCTGATCGACCGGCTGGCGAGCTGGCGCTTCACGGGCGACGTGGACGCCATGCCCGAGGGCACGGTGTTCTTCCCGAACGAGCCGATCCTGCGGGTCGTCGCGCCATTGCCCGATGCGCAGCTTGTCGAGACGCGCCTGATCAATTTGCTGCATTTCCAGACGGTGATCGCCGCGAAGGCGGCGCGCTTCGTTCTTGCGGCCGAGGGACGAACGCTGGTCGATTTCGGGCTCCGCCGCGCCCACGGGGCGGAAGCGGGTCTGCTCGCCGCGCGGGCGGCCTATATCGCGGGGTTCGATGGGACGGCCACAAGCCTCGCAGCGCCGCGGTTCGGCGTGCCGGTCTTCGGGACCATGGCGCACTCGTTCGTCCAGGCGCATGACAGCGAGGAGGAGGCGTTCGAACGGTTTGCGATGGCGCGTCCCGATGTGCTCACCATCCTCATCGACACGTATGACACGGAGGAGGGCGCGCGAACGGTCGTGCGGCTTGCGCCGCGCCTCGCCGCGCAGGGTATCAAGATCGGCGCGGTCCGGCTGGACAGCGGCGACCTCGACCTCCTGTCGCGCCGCGTCCGCGCGATTCTCGACGCGGGCGGACTTCGCCAGGTGCACCTGTTTGCGAGCGGCGGGCTCGATGAGTCGCAGGTCGCGCGGCTGGTCGCGCGGGGCGCGCCGATCGACGGGTTCGGGGTCGGGACCGGCCTCACCACCTCGTCCGACGCGCCGGCGCTCGACTGCGCCTACAAGCTTCAGGAATATGCCGGCGTCGCGCGCCGCAAGCGCTCCGCCGGCAAGGAAACCTGGCCGGGACGGAAGCAGGTCTGGCGCGAGATGGATGCCGATGGGCGGATGCTGCGGGACATGCTGACACTGGTCGACGATGCGGCCGATGGGACGAAGCTGCTCGAGCCGGTCCTGCGCGCGGGCCGTCGCGTCGCCGACGCCCCGGGGATCGAGGCGATCCGGGCCCGTGCCCGGCGGTCCGTCGCTTCCCTTCCGGAAGGGCTGCGCAGCTTGGATTGGGCCGCGCCCTACCGGGTCGATGTCGGCCCCCGAGTGCAAGCGCTCGCCGATTCCTGCGACCGCCGTGCCGCCGCGCGGCGGATTTGATCCGCATCAAGGCCCGGCCCCGCGGTCGCGCCTAAAGTCGCCTCATCTTTCGAGGAGGTGAGAGCAATGGCGAATTCGTCATGGAAGGACGACGATGACGGTCGCGTCGACCGGTCCGCGACCGCGGCCGACGTCTTGGCGCTCTGCGGAACGATCGATGATGCCAAGGTCGTGGAGATACTGAACCTGTCGCCCACGCTCGAGGAACTCGAGGAAGCGGTGGCTTGGACCGCCGACGAGGGCGAGGCGCTCGGCAAGGACGAACGGCCGCTGGGCGGAGTCGCCGCGAAAATCTACGAGATACTGGCGACCGAGCTCGACACCGGCGAGAACGACTGAAGCGCCCTTCACCTCGCGGCGCAACAGGCCGGTGACGTCTTCGTCCTCGATCTGCGTGAAGTCGATCCACCGACAGCAACGAGCCAAGGAAATCGAGGCCGATGAACCGCCTGCCGCTGGCCAAGGTCTACCAGCTCCTCGAGCCCGGCCCGGTCGTGCTGCTCACCACGGCGCGCGGCGGTCGGCCGAACGTGATGACCATGTCCTGGCATATGATGGTCGAGTTCGAGCCGCCACTGGTCGCCTGCGTGGTCAGCAGCGCCAACCACAGCTTCGCCGCGCTTCGTAGTACGGGCGAATGCGTGATCGCCATTCCGGCGCGCAAGCTGGCCGCACAGGCGGTTAAAATCGGCAACGTGTCGGGCCGCAAAATCGACAAGTTCGCCCTGTCCGGACTGACCCCGGCGCCGGCGAAGACGGTTGCTCCGCCTCTTATCGTGGAATGCTTCGCCAATCTGGAATGCCGGGTGATCGATACGCGGCTGGTGAACCGCTTCAACCTATTCGTCATGCAGGTGACGAGGGCGTGGGTAGATCGAAGCCAGAACACGCCGAAGACGATCCATCACCAGGGCTATGGAAGGTTCGTGGTGGACGGGGCGGCGCTTCGGCTGAAATCCAGGATGCCGTGAGGCCCTGGCCTGGAGTGGAGCATCGATGACGACTTCCGACATCAAGCTTTTCGCGTTGCACGCCAGCCAGCCGTTCGGTGAGAAGGTCGCTCAGGCGCTGAAACTTCCGCTCGCCACGCACGAGGAGCGATCTTTCGAGGACGGCGAGCACAAGGCGCGCCCGCTGGAGAACGTGCGCGGATGCGACGTGTTCGTGATCCAGTCCCTCTACGGCGAGCCGGGCGATAGCGTGAACGACAAAATGTGCCGCCTGCTGTTCTTTCTTGGCGCCCTCCGCGACGCCTCGGCCGGCCAAGTGACGGCGATGGTGCCGTATCTCGGCTATGCGCGGAAGGACCGCAAGACCAAGTTCCGCGATCCCGTGACGACGCGCTACGTGGCCCAGCTCTTCGAGGCTGTCGGGACGGACCGGATCGTGACGCTTGATGTGCACAACCTGGCTGCGTTCCAGAATGCCTTCCGCTGCCGCACCGAGCACCTCGAAGCGCGCATGCTGTTCGTCGATCGGTTCGTGGGGCTGCTCGAAGGCGAGGAGCCGATGGTGCTGTCGCCGGACGAGGGCGGCATCAAGCGGGCGGACGCCTTCCGACGCGCGCTCGGCCACGCGCTGGGACGGGAGGTCGGCCTTGGGTTCGTGGAGAAACGCCGCAGCGCGGGCGTCGTTTCCGGCGCCGGATTCTATGCAGAGGTCGAAGGACGTGCGGTCATCATACTGGACGACCTGATCTCGACCGGGACGACCTTGCTCCGCGCGGCGGAGGCGGCGCGCCAGCACGGCGCGACCAAGGTGTTCGCGGCGGCAACCCATGGCGTATTCGTCGGCGCGGCGAACCGGGTGCTCGCCGATCCGGTCTTCGACAAGGTGCTTGTCACCGACACGATCCCACCCTTTCGGGTCGACCCCGCGGTGCGCGCCGAAAAGCTGACCATCGTGGACACGTCGCGCCTGTTCGCCGAGGCGATCCAGCGCATTCACGACGGCGGTTCGATCACCGCCTTGCTGGGGCCGGAGGATTAGCGTCCGCCGGCGCCGCGAGCGCTCCGGCGTACCGCTCGGCCAGTCGCAGATAGTCGCGCGCTCGCGCTTTCCACTTGGCGGCGCTGTCGGTCAGCGGCTGATCCAGGTGCCAGATGGCGATCTTTGCCCTCAGCGTTGCCTGGCGGCATTTGTAGAACTCGATCAGCAGGCGAGGCGGCAACTCGCCGGTCGCCGAATGCCAGGCGCCGAACAGCCACCCGTCGATCTCGGGCGCGGCAAGGCGGTCGCACTCCATCGCGAGGTAGGCGAGCTCGTCCACCGGGTCCAGGACGCGGAGCGCGCGATTGAACTCGATGCAGTCCATGACGATGGGCTCGGCGTTGAGATAGATGTGTTCCGGGCGCAGATCGCCATGGCCGTCGACGATCCGGCCTGCGCGCGCGCGCTCGGCGAGCAGCGCGCCGTGTCTGTCGAGAAATCCGCACTGCGCGGCGATCGGCGGCGCGATGACGAAGGCAGGCAGATCGAATTCGGGACGCAGGAGTTCCCGCTCGTCGGCCTCGATTTCGGACCGGCGCCGCCGCAGGTAGGCGGCCGGCGTCATGGGGACGCGCCGGGCATCCCGGAAGAACGTGGCCAGCCGGTCGACGAGGCGGAGGATATCGCGGTGGCGGTGCGTACCGGACAGGATCGCGAACTCGAGCGTGTGGCGCTCATCGAGGCGCCGCGACTTCACGAGCCAGTCCACCGCCGTCCCGCGACCGTCCAGCCGGAGCCGGCCCTCGGAGTCCGTTCGCAGCGCGACGATGCCCAGATACGTGTCGGGCGCCAGCCGGCGGTTGAGACGCGTTTCGCGCCGGCAGTTGAGCCTGCGCGCCGCCACAGTCGAGAAGTCGAGAAACGGTGTGCGAACCGGCTTCTTCAGCTTGTAGGCGTGCGCGTCGGTCAGGAACACCCACGACATGTGGGTTTCCTTGACCGCGACCGCGCGTGGCCGCTCGGGGTAGCTGGACGGGTCCGAAAGGAAGTCCACCTTTGCCGCGAGTCCTGGTGCTGGCCGGCCGGGGAGGATGAATGTGCTCACCCAGCGATATTGACCGGAACGGGTTGAGGGAAGCAATGCAGCGCTCGACGCCCGAGCCCTTGCGCGTTTCATCCTTCCGCTGTGCGCAAAAAGAAGCCCGCCGGAATGGCGGGCGTGCGTCGCGGGGGGGGGATGTGCAACGCAAGTCGGGGGTGGTTGCTCGCCCTGGCCCCGTATCGCGCGCCGATCGTTGCGAGAATGCGGGACGGAGCCCTTACAGGGTGCCGAAAGGGCTGTCAGGGCAGGGGGAATGTAGCGGGGCCGGTTCCGGCCGTCTGTGATGTACCCGAGAATTTGCACGGAAGCGCCCCGATGGCACGCTACAGGCTCATGAACCCGGAAGGTTGAGCATGCCCTACGCCGACAATGCGGCGCTGCCCAATTCGGTGAGGGCGCATCTGCCGGAGCACGCCCAGGACATCTACCGCGCCGCCTTCAACAACGCGTGGCGCCAGCATGAGCGCGACCCCCGCCGAGAGGAGGCGTGCCATCGCATCGCCTGGGCAGCGGTCAAGAGGCGCTACCGCAAGATCGGCGGCGAATGGGTGGAGATCTTGCCGTAGTCCGATCCGGCGGGCGGCCGGCGCAGGTCGCCGCGCCTTGCAAACGCGGCAACCAAGGGGCGAACTCAAAAAGTCGAACGGTCTTGATGTGGGTCAAGCCCCGGGGCCGGCCGCGGACTTAGCCTCCCCCGGTCTTCAATCGGTCGTCACGGTCGCGCGCCACAAAGATCGGCCGCCGCCATCGCGGCCCACCAGGGCGAGGACGACATCATGGCGCAAGAGAAGCTCGGAGATTTGGCGGGTTCCCGCGTCGTCTGGTACGAGGACCTGGGGCGCGAGGACGTGCCCCGCGTCGGGGGGAAGAACGCTTCTCTTGGCGAGATGGTGCGCACGCTGGGCGACAAGGGGGTCGCCGTGCCGCCCGGCTTCGCGACGACGGCAGACGCGTTCTGGCGCTACGTCGAGGCGAACCGGCTGACGGACACGATCACCGGTACGCTCGCCCAGTACAAGGCGGGAAAGATGACGCTCGCCGCGGCGGGCCAAGCGATCCGTTCGGCCTTCCTGCGCGGCGAGTGGCCGGCGGAGGAAGCCAAGGCCATCCGCGATGCCTACCGCACCCTCTGCGAGCGCATGGGCAAGGGTGACGGGGCCGTGGCGGTCCGTTCGAGCGCGACGGCGGAGGATCTTCCCGACGCGAGCTTCGCGGGCCAGCAGGAGACGTTCCTGAACATCCGGGGCGAGGACGCGCTGCTCGACGCATGCCGACGCTGTTATGCCTCGCTGTTCACGGACCGCGCCATCAGCTACCGCAAGGCCAAGGGGTTCGACGACCTGAAGGTCGCGCTGTCGGTCGGGGTCCAGCAGATGGTGCGCGCCGATCTGGGCGGGGCCGGGGTCATGTTCTCGGTCGACACCGAGACCGGCTTCGACAAGGTCGTGCTGATCAACGCGGCCTGGGGCTTGGGCGAGAATGTCGTGCAGGGCGCGGTCGATCCCGACGAGTACCTGGTGTTCAAGCCACTGCTGGCCGACGACAAGGTCGCTCCGATCATCGAGAAGAAGCTCGGCCAGAAGGCGCAGAAGATGATCTACGGCGCCGCCGGCGAAGCGCCGACACGCAACGTGCCCGCCTCACTCGCCGAGCGCGACGCCTTCGTGCTGGAAGACAGGGACTTGCTCACCCTCGCGCGCTGGGCCTGCATCATCGAGGCGCATTACGGCTGTCCCATGGACATGGAGTGGGCGCGCGACGGCGAGACCGGCGCGCTCTACATCGTCCAGGCCCGGCCCGAGACGGTGCAGTCGCGCCGCGAAGCCTCGGCGCTGAAAACCTACCGGATCACGGCGAAGGGCAAGACGCTGGTGCGCGGCCTCAGCATCGGAGACGCCGTGGTCGCCGGCCGGGCCTGCCTGATCGACAGCCCCGCCGACATCGACCGGTTCGTCGACGGCGCGATCCTGGTGACCCGGACCACGGATCCGGACTGGGTGCCGATCATGAAGCGCGCGGCCGCCATCGTCACAGACCATGGCGGGCGCACCTCCCACGCCGCCATCGTCAGCCGCGAGCTGGGCCTGCCCGCCATCGTCGGAACCGGCGACGGGACCCGGGTGCTGCATGGCGGCCAGGACATCACCGTGTCCTGCGCCGAGGGGGACGAAGGCTTCGTCTACGAGGGGATCGCCGCCTACGAGGTCCAGGAGCTGGACGTCGGCGACCTGCCCGCGACCCGCACCAAGGTGATGCTCAACCTCGCCAACCCGGCGGCCGCTTTCCGATGGTGGCGTCTTCCCACGGACGGCGTCGGGCTGGCGCGGATGGAGTTCGTGGTCAACAACCACATCAAGGTCCACCCGATGGCGCTGGTCCATCTGGACGAGCTGGCCGACGCAAAGGCCAAGGCCGAGATCGAGGAGCTTACGCGCACTTACGCGCAGGACCGGACGGAATTCTTCGTCGACCGGCTGGCGCGCGGGCTCGCCCGGATCGCGGCGGCGCACTACCCCAACCCCGTGATCGTGCGGATGAGCGACTTCAAGACCAACGAGTATGCCAACCTGCTGGGCGGCGCGCAGTTCGAGCCGAAGGAGGAGAACCCGATGATCGGGTTCCGCGGCGCCTCGCGCTACTACTCGCCGCGCTATCGCGAAGGCTTCGCCCTCGAATGCCGGGCGCTCCGCCGGCTGCGCGACGAGCTCGGCTTCACCAACGTGGTTGCGATGATCCCGTTCTGCCGGTCGGTCAGGGAAGCCGACCGCGTGCTCGAGGTCATGAAGGAGAATGGGCTGGAGCGCGGCAAGGCCGGGCTGCAGGTCTATGTCATGTGCGAAATCCCTTCGAACGTTATCCTCGCCGGCGAGTTCGCCAAGCGGTTCGACGGGTTCTCGATCGGCAGCAACGATTTGACCCAGCTCACCCTGGGCGTCGATCGCGACTCGGCCGAGCTCGCCGAGCTGTTCGACGAGCAGGACGCGGCGGTCAAGTGGATGATCCGGAGCGTCATTGCCGAGGCGCACAAATCCGGCGCAAAGGTCGGGCTGTGCGGCCAGGCGCCATCGGACCATCCGGCGTTCGCCGAGTTCCTGGTCGAATGCGGCATCGACTCGATCTCGGTGACCCCCGACAGCTTCATCAACGTGCGCCGCCATGTCGCCGCCGCGGAATCGCGGGGCGGGCGCGCCGCCGCGCCGGAAGTCGGGCGCCGCCGAACCACGGGAGCAATGCCATGAACTGCTACATGCTGTTCGCGGGCCACGGCCCGCTCGTGATCCTGACCTCGTACGATGCGGTGACCGAACCGAAGCTTCTGCAAAAGCTTCGCGCAAAGGGCATCGAGAAGTTCATTGCGTTCGAGGTGCCGCTTGAGTTGGCGCGCGCACGCTATGGGGCGCATTTCATGATCGTCGAGCACGATCTGGACGAGAAGGACGATTTGCGCGTGCTCGACTATGACGGCCAGCGCGCCTTCAAGCGGTTCCGCTTCCGCGAAATTGGCCGGCCCATCGAGTACGAGGGCGATTGAGGCGTCCGCGCGCCGCCTCAACCCCATTTTCGAAGGCGGGGTTCACCCGCCCCGGTTGCGATCGTCCTGTTCGCGGCCTTTCCGATCCCTGTTGTCCTTGTTGTCGCGTTGGGCCGGCGCGGCTGCGGCGGGCTTGTTCGCGGGTGCTGCCCTCGGCGGGGCGGCTTTTTGCGGCGCGGCCTTCTGTGGGGCAGCGGGCGCCGCATGGGCCGGTTCCGCGCCGCGTTTCCATCCGTGCTCGGTCGCCTGAAGCTGGCCATGCTGGGTCGGACGGCGCGGTTCCGGCCGCGGAGCCGCCGCCTGGGCCGGCCGCTCCGTGCGCGGCTGGGCCGCCTGACGCTCCGGCGCCCGCGTCTCCGGGCGACGCTCCGCGTTCCGCGCCGGCTCGCGCCGTTCGGCTGCGGCCGGGGGCGGCGCCGGGCGAGTCGGGACCGCGCGTGGCGCGGCGGGACTGGCGGGTTCGCGGGCGGCAGAGGGCGCACGGGCGGGCGCTGCCTCGCGGGCCGCGTTCGGCGCGGCGGGGCGACGCTGGTTGTGCGGGACGATCGCGGGACCGGGCGCACGGGGCAGCGCTTGCGGCGCGGCCGTCGCGGGGGTGCGCTCGGCGTGCTGCGGCGCGGCTGCATGAGGCGCGGCGGCGGGCGGGACGTTTCGCTCCGTGGCGACGCCGTCGCGAGCCGCACGGCTCGGCGTCAGGTGGGCGACGTTCTGGTCGGCCTTCGTGCGGCCGATTTCGGTCTCGGGCACGGCCAGCCGGTTGCGATGCACCGGCGCGGCATCGGTGAAGGCGGTACGTGTCACCACCGTCGCCGCGCCTCTGTTGGCGAAGCGGGCCGCATCCTCGTCGCGCGGGCGGTTGACGGTGATGTTGTTGATGGTGGTGCGGTTGACGACGTTGACATTGACCCGCCGTGCGTAGCTCTCGCTCGCGGTGTAATAGGGGTGGAAGACCTCGTGCGGCGCCAGCGGCACCCAGCCGATGGCCGGCCGCGCCGGGCCGCTGTTCAGCCTGACGCTCCAGCCGGAGCCGCCTATGAAGGCGACCAGGGCGGGCGCGTAGGCGGGCCGTTCGCGCGCGTCGCCGGGCCACCAGCCCCAGCGGCCGTGGATATCGATCCAGCGCCCGTAATGGAACGGGGCGAAGCCCCAGGGCGCGTCGTCGACCCAGCTCCATCCCCACGGCGCCACATAGGCCCAATGGCCGTAGCGATAGGGCGCCCAGCCCTGGGGAACCGAAGCCGGAACCCACACCGCGCCATATTGCGGCACGGTCTGCCAGCTTCCGTAGGCATCGAGGTCCTGATAGCCGGTGACATCGGGCGACACGTAGCGCGCCGCCGCGCGCTCCTGCTCGCGCTGTTCATGGGCGAGCACCCAGTCGTCGAAAGGCGTCGCCGCCGCCTCGGCCAGAGTGACGTTGGTCGGCTGGCCGCCGACAAGCGCGCTTTCACCAGCCCGCAGCTCGAACGTGCCGTGCGCGGCGGCGACGCGGGCCGATCCTTCCAGGACGGCGACCTGCAGCCGATCGGGCGGCGCATTCGCCGCCGGCCGCGGGCCCTCGACATGATAGGTGCCGGGTTCCAGCAGGGTGATCTCGCCCAATTCCGTCTCGAGCCGGATTCCGCCGGGCGGCAATGCGTGGACGTGCACGTTCACGGCGCCCTGCGGCACGTCGATCTCGGTCGCCGAATCGTCCAGCCGGTCGATGTCGAGCTCGGTCGCGTGGTCGAGCCAGAGCTCGACGGGTCCCACCTCGATCTCGGCGCGCGCTCCCGGCTCGGTCCAGAGCGCATCGCCCGTCGTCAGCGGGTAGTTGAGCGTCGCCGGCACCCACTGGTCCTGATCGGCGGCGTGGAATGAGACGGCGCCCTCGATGGCCGCGATTCGCCCGGCGCGCAGGGGTGGGTCCGCATGGGCGGCGGCGCCCGCGCCCAACAAAAGGGCGCCAGCAATGATCCAGGTTCGCAGCCGCATGTCGTCGCACTCCAGCTCTTCGTCTCGGCTCCACGCGATCCGGCGTGGTGGTCATCGTCACACGCTCTCGTTAAACGGGCTCCGTCGCGCCGCGGCGGCCCGCCCCAATAAGGTCACGGGCCGGGGTCGCAGCCCGTCGCCCGTGGGACGGCTCGCCCGCAGCACCTAACGTTGGACCTGATCTGCGCTGGCGCCTAGTGTCGCGGCGCCAGGACGATCGAGGCTTGCATGACGGCCGCCGCAATCCTTGCCTTTACGACCCTGTTCGTCACGGTCTCGCCGATCGACGTGGCGGCGATCTACGCGGCGCTCGCGGCCCACCTGTCGCCGGCGCACAAGCGCCGCGTCGCCCTAAAGGCGGTCCTGGTGGCGACCGGCATTCTGCTCGTGGTCGCGCTGTTCGGTTCGGACGCGCTCCAGATGCTTGGGGTGAGCCTCCCGGCGTTGCGCATCGCGGGCGGATTGCTGCTCTTCCTCATCGCGGTCGATATGGTATTCGCGCGCCATTCCGGCGTGACGTCGACGACCGAAGCGGAATCGGAGGAGGCCGAGCTGAAAAACGACATCTCCGTCTTCCCGATGGCGACACCCTTGATCGCCGGGCCAGGTGCGATGGGCGCGGTCATCCTGCGCGTCGCGGAGGCACGCGGAGATGGCGGCCAGATCGCCGCCGTGATCGGCGCGTTGCTCACCGTCATGGCGATCACCTACGTGCTGCTTGTCGCAGCGGCTTCCATCAGCCGGTTGCTCGGCGTGACTGGCCTCAACGTCATCACCCGCGTGCTGGGGGTGCTGCTCGCCGCGCTCGCCGTGCAATACGTGATCGACGGGCTGCATGGCGCCGGCCTCGGCGCCTGAGCCGCGGGCGCCGACATGCCAAGAGTGTCGGGCATCGCCGCGACCCCTAAGGGCGGGTGGTTGTCGCCGAGGGGCTGCGCAGCACCATTGTTGACCTCGATCAAACCGGACCGCGCGATCGATGACAGGATGACCCTGGTCCAAAGGAGCCAAGGCCGTGACCACGCCGCTGCACATCGTCTGTCCTCACTGCGACGCCGTGAATCGGGTCGCCCGGGAACGGCTTGCCGATGGCGCGAAGTGCGGGGCGTGTCACCGGAAGCTGTTCGAGGGTCGGCCGGTGCCGCTCGATACGGCCCGCTTCGTGCGTCACCTGGAGAAGAGCGACATTCCGCTCGTGATCGACTTCTGGGCGTCCTGGTGCGGGCCCTGCCTTGCCATGGCGCCCGCCTTCGAGCGCGCGGCGGGACGGCTGGAGCCCGCGATGCGCCTCGTAAAGGTCGACATCGACCGGGAGCCCGGGCTCGCCGACCGGTTTGGCGTGCGGAGCATTCCGACCCTCGTCATGGCCCTGCACGGGCGAGAGCTCGACCGCCGTGCGGGAGCCGTTCCCGAATCCGAACTCGTGAACTGGGCGCGGCGCCAGGGCGGCCCGTAGACGGGGCCAAACGCCCCGCGCGACCCGTCACTCCGCGATGGAGCAGCGCCAGATCAGCCGGCGGTCGCGGGTCCGATCGTACTCGCCGGCGACGTGGAACAGGCCGCGATTGTCCCACATCACCAGGTCGCGCACGCGCCACTTGTGGTCGTAGCGGAAGGGCGCCGAGGTCGCCCATTCCACCAACTCCTCGACGAAGGCGATGCCCTCGTCGTCGGACATGCCCTCGACGCCCGCGCAGCCTGCGGTTGCCATGTGGAGCCAGTAGCGCCCGTTGACGGGGTTGGCATCCACCAGCGGCACCGGGTGGCGCTGCTTCGCGTATTCCTGCTGTTCCGGCGAGAGGGGGCGGCCGTACAGATGGTCGGTGACCCCCATCTCGTCCAGTGCCTTCAACCGGTTCTCGTACTGCCGGCCATAGTTGTAGATGTAGCGGAGGCCGTCGAGCTGGCGCTTGCGCGCTTCGGGAAGTGCCTCGTACGCCTTGTACATGCTGGCGAAGCAGGTGTCGCCGCCCGCTTCCGGCACCTCGATGCCGTAGAGCACGGTGTAGGCCGTGTTCTGCTTCTGCCCCTTGTAGTCGGTGTGCCAGCCGATGCCTTCGTACGCGTTGCCGATCGGTGTGCTGTCCTCCTTGATGTTCGACAGCACGTAGATTTCCGGTGCCGACTTCATCAGGAACTGGTTGAGCACGTGGTATTGCGGCTCGCCGAACCGGCGAATGAAGGCGACCAGCTCCTGCTCCGTCAATTCCTGGTCGCGGAAGACGAGCAGCTGGGCGTCCCGAAGATGGTCGACCGTCGCCAGGACGTCCTTCGGATCGACCAGCGTGCGGACGTCGAACCCCCGAACCTCGGCGCCGAGCACGGGCGACAGCGGCACCGGGGCGTAGGGCAGCGATCTCGTCTGGGTATTGGAAGGTTCCATGGATTTCCTCCGCCGTTCGCAGATGGCGCCGCGTTTCCTCTCCACGTTGCAAGATTCGTGCCAGCGGGCGCCGCGCCCTTATTGAAGGATTCGCGGCGCTCCGGGCGTCGCGATGCCCAGAACGTGACCAGACCGCCCATGCGGTAGGCGGCTCCGGACACCGCACCGCGCGCCACAGCCATCGCCGGAGGCAATGCGCCATGGCACGGTTCTTGCATGAGGCGACGCAAGGATTGCCTCGGAGGAGTACCATAATGGAGAGGACCGTTCTGAGCCGGAGCCGCCCGCTTGCCTGCACGCCTCTCGACGCGCCGTTTGCGGCCGAGATCAACGGGTTCGACGTCAGAGGGCTCGACGGCAATGAGGGGGTCGAGGTCGTGCTCGACCAGCTGTTCCGCCACCAGGTGCTGGTATTCCGCAACCAGGCGCTGACGCCGGCCGAGCTGGTCGCCTTCGTCCGCCTGTTCGGTGAGCCGCAGTTCCACGTGCTCGATCAGTATCTGCTGCCCGAGCAGCGCGAGATCTACGTGCTGTCGAACATCACGAGGGACGGCAAGCCGATCGGCAACCCGAACGAAGGCATCACCTGGCACACCGACCTGTCGTCGCGCGAGCGTCCGACCGCCTATACCATCCTCTACAGCCTCGAAGTTCCGAAAGAAGGCGGCCACACCCGGTTCGCCAGCACCTACCTGGCGTACGAAGCGTTGTCGGCGGACGACCAGGCGCGCTACCGGAAGATGCGGGGCGTCCACAGCTACAAGCGCCAGTACGAGGCACGCCGCGCCATGCTCGCCGCCAAGGGCGATGCTGAGGCCTATGGCGATCTCCGGACCGATCAGGAGCGCGCGGCAACCAGGTCGATCCATCCGCTGGTGCACACCCACCCGGTGACCGGGCGGAAGGGGCTCTACCTCGCGACGCTCAGCCTGGAAGGGTTCGCCGGGATGGGAGAAGCGGACGGAATCGCGCTGGGTGAGAAGCTGGTCGATTACGTGACGAGCGAGCCGTTCCGCTATGAACACCACTGGCGCGTCGGCGACCTGGTCATGTGGGACAATCGCGGCCTCATGCACGTTGCCGGGCCGTACGACAAGGAGCGCGAGCGGCGCCTGGTCTATCGCCTGTCGATCGAGGGCGAGCGACCCTTCTAGGGTCGCCCGCCCGTCGCGCCGTCACATTTTCGGGCTCGGCTTCATGTCCAGGCCGACGCCCTTGTTCACGAACTGCAGGGTGTAGGCCAGCTTGTAGGGCAAGTCCTTGGGATACGCGCCCACCGCCGCCATGCTGTCGAAATGGGCCTTCCAGCGCGCATCCGTCATGGCGCCGATGCCGAGCTTCGCGGAATCGCCCAAATCCACGATGCCGTACTTCTTCATGATCTCGATCGAGTAGGCGATCGTTTCATCGTCCATTTCCGGATTGTCCTTCTTGATCAGGACGTTCGCCGGGGCAGGATCGCCGTAGAGATAGCTGTACCAGCCCTCGATCGACGCATCGACGAAGGCCTGCACCAGCTCCGGCTTGTCCTTGATCCAGCTGTCCTGCACCGCCACCAGGTCGTGGTATGGCACGTAGCCGTAATCGGCGAGCAGGAAGACGCGCGGCTTGAACCCGCCGCGCTTCTCGATCACGTACGGTTCGTTCGAGACGATGCCCTGCTGGATCGCGGTCTTGTCGACCAGGAACGGGGCGATGTTGAAGGTGTATTTCCGGATCTGCGAGTTATCGAACCCGTACTTGCCCTTCATCCAGGCGAAGAACGTGTTCACCGAGCTCGCCGATAGCATGATCGGCCGGCCCTTCATGTCGGCGAGCGATTTGATCCCGCTGTCGGGATGGACGAGCAGGATCTGCGTCGATTTCTGCATCGCCGACATGACGGCCTTGATCTGGCCGCCGTTCTTGACGGCCAGGAGTAGGTCGTCGCTCGACGAAAGCATGGCCATGTCGACCGCGCCGGCCACCATCATCTGCGCGCCGTTGATCTGCGGACCGCCCTGGCGGATCTGCACGTCGAGGCCACGCTTCTTGTAGTAGCCGTCGGCCAGGGCCTCGTAGAAGCCGCCGTGCTCCGCCTCGGCCTTCCACGACGTAAGGAAGGTCACCTTCGTTTCCGCCGCGGCATCGCGCGCACCGAGCGTGGCTGCGACAAAGGCGGCCGTTGCGGCCAGCGCCATGGCGCGCCGGGTTGCGTTGGCGCCGCGTGATCTTGACGTTTTCGAGGACATGTTTCGATCTTCCCATCGGCTGCGGTCACGTACCGACGACGCGATGCAAAATTCATGCCATCCACGAACCGCGGCTGGCCGGGAAGGATTTCCGGCCGCAGCGCACTCGTGCCGCGCCGGCCGATGATTCATTGGTCAATCGCCTGCGGAACGGTCAGCCGTCCGCAGCGCTGCGGCAAGCCTTCAGACGAAGGCGACCGCCGCCAGGATCACCGCCGCGCCGCCGAACATGACCGACGGTAGCGGCGCCGCGAGGCATAGGTTGAAGGCGCGAAAATCGCGGACTTCCGCCGCAAGGATCGAGAAGGCGAGGGCGCTAAATATCGAAAAAGAATGCACGGTTCATAAGGAGCCCTGAGGCTCCCTCCCACATGGTTTATGTTTGACGGCGATTTTGTTGGAGAATGGTGACAAACGCGTTTCATCCTTCCACGGTCTCGAGCACTCGCGCCGGAGCCTTTTCGGCATCGAGCCTCGTGACCCGTTCCTTCGGGAAGCTGAGCGTCACGGAGGTTCCGCCGGTCTCGCTGGCGCCGATCTCGAACACCGCCCCGTGCATCTCCGTGATGCTCTTCGCGATCGGGAGGCCGAGCCCCACGCCCTCGGCGGCAACATAGGGCCCATTACGGACTTGGCCGAAGGGCTCGAGCACGGTGGCGATCTGGTCCGGCTTGATGCCTGGCCCGGAGTCGGAAACAATGATCGTTAGACGGCCATCGATCTCCATACGGGCGTGGACGTGCACACGCCCGCCCTCCGGCGTGAACTTCACGGCATTCCCAATGAGGTTGAGCAGGACTTGATGGATGCGGCGCCGGTCGCAAAGAAGCTGGACGTCCGGCGGCGCGTCCGCGGCGAGACGCAGAATTCTTTTTCGACGCCGCGTCGCTCAGCATCTGCGCCGCGTCGCCGGTCAGGGTCGAGATCGCCACCGACGTCTCGTCGAGATCGATCTTGCCGGCCTCGACCCGCGACAGATCGAGAATGTCGGAGATCATGGACGTCAGATGGATCCCGGCGCGCAGGATCAGCTCCGCGTACTCCTTGTAGCGGGGTTCGTTGAGCGGACCCAGAAGCTCGTGGTTGATCATGTCGGCGAACCCGACGATGGCGTTCACCGGCGTCCTGAGCTCGTGGCTCATCTTGGCGAGGAAATCCGACTTCGCCTGGTTCGCCCGCTCCGCGTCCTGTTTCGCGACCAGAAGCTCCTCGGATCTCTTCTTGTGGAGCCGCGCCGCCTCGCCGAGCGCGGCCACGGACCGGCTGAGGCAATGAATCTCGGCCGCCGCCCTGGCGGGTACGCTCGGCACTTCGTTGAGCATTCCCCTGGAATATCCGCGGACGATCTCGTCGAGCTTTCGGATGGGGCGCATCACGGAAAAGGTGAGGCCGCCATAAATCAGGATGGTGGTGAGGCTCAGCACCAGGGCCGACAGCCCGGCCATGATGAGCGCGTGCTGCCTGATGCGCTTGTGCTCGTCGCTGAGGTCGACGACGAGGTCGACGTCGCCGAAATTCTCGCCGTCGAAGGTGACGTTCTGCTGGAAGTAGTACGCGCTCCTGCGGACGTCGCCGCCCAGACCGGTCGCGATGACGCCGGCGCGGGCGAGAACCTGCCCGTTCTCGTTCGCGAATACGACGGCCTTGATGCGATGGTCATGCTTGACGAGCTGTTGCGCCAGGCTTTGCAGCACAGGCGCATCCTCGCTGATGATCGCCTCGAGCGCCGTCGACTTGAGGATGCTCAACGTCTCGTCGCCATTCTCCATGGTGGTCCGCTTGAGGTATCCCGCCTCGAAATAGGAAATGGCCTGGGCGGCGCCCAGCGAAATGAGCACGGTCAGGACGAGCATGCCGGCGAGTACCTGCTGGCGCAGGCTCCACCGTTTGCCACCGTCTCGCAGGTTCGGGAGCTCGAAATCTTCCGCCCGATGCGCGGCCGATTGGAGATCCGTCGGACCCATATCTACAGGCCGGGCCTTTTCGCTTCGCCGAAGAAGTCCTTGTCGCGCGCGAGCGCCCGCCGGATGGTGTCGTAGTCGGAGTCGCTGCCCGGCAGAAACCCGTCGGCGCCGAGGGCGGCGAGGGCGGTCGGCTTCTTGAAAGTCAGCAGGGCCGTCTTCAGCGCGCCCTTCACGCGCGCCGGCAAGCCGCTGCGCGCGATCCAAGGCTTTGTGACGTTGGGGAACCGGCCGATCGCGCGGATCGCGACTCCATGCCCGACCAGCTTGTTGAAGGTATCCTCCTTCAGCGCGCCGGCATCATACTGGTGCAACCCGACCGAGGTTCCGACGAGATCGTGGCGGCCCAGATAGGCGAAGGATTTTAGACTGCGCGCCGTTATGCCGCGATCGAGCAGGTAGAGCTGGGAGAGATAGCGGCCGATGGTGGAGCCCTTGTCGCCAAAGGCGAAGGTCTTTCCGGTCAGGTCCGAGATGCGCTTGATCGGGCTGTCGGTCGGGACGCAGATGATCCCGTAGAACGTCTTTTTCCCGTGCTCGCTCTCGATCGCGAGGATCGACAGCGTCGGGTTTTCATCCTTCGCGTGGATGTACGAAGCGGGTCCGAACCTCGAAAAGTCGACGCGGCCCTCGACGAGGTCCTTCAGCCCGGAACCGTAGTCGGGCGCAACCTGCATGGAGATGCGGACGGCCTCTCCCAGCATGGAGGACAGCTCGTCCTGCAGCACGTTCAGGATGGGCCTGAACATGACCACCATGGTCGTCGGCTTATCCGACGTGTAGACCCCGAACCGCAGCGTTTCGTCGGCGTGGGCCGGACCGGCCCAAGCGATGACGGCCACGGCGAGAGCGGACAAAAATTGAAGCGTCGAGGCCCTCTTCGGTCCTCTGAATGCCGGATCGGCGCCGGATGCGGCTATCAAGTGGCTTGTCCCCGCTCAACATCGATTGAGCGGGGAACTCTCGCCCCGTAACAGTAAACAGATGCTTAACCGTTATTGCAGTTTGGTTACGTCGGGGTGTCGGTTTCGAGACTCAGGATGCTGAGGGTCCCGTCGAGCTCCAGCCGGATTCGGTCGCCGGTGACGATCCGGTGCGTTGCACCCCGGACCCCGACCACCGTGGGCACCCCGTACTCGCGCGCCAGAATGGCGGCATGGCTCAGCCAGCCCCCGATCTCGGACACGATCCCGGCGATCTGGCCGAAGCTCGACACCAGGTCGGGATGCAGCGAGCGGACGATCAGAATATCGCCATTCTCGAAACAGGCCGGCACCTGGCTTTCCACCACGCGCGCGGTGCCCTCGATGGGCGGCGTGCCGGCCACGACCGTGCCGGAGAGTGACCCGCTGGCCGGTTCGGCGCCCACTTCGTGCTTTTGGCCGAGCGTCTCGATCAAGCGCGGCGTCAGCTCCTGCGGCAGCTCCGCCATCGCCACGAATTCGGAAATATCGGCGCGCCGCTGGGCGGCGGCCGCCTTCGCCCCGGCGACGGATGCGGGGTTGCGCAGCGTCATCACCTCGTCGAGCGCAAGGAAGAACACATCGCCGCCCAGCTCGAATCGCCGGTCGATTTCGATTAAGAGGCCGCGGATGAGCGCCAGCTCCCTCAGGCAATGATGCTTCGCCTCCTCCTTGAGGACCTGGAAGCGGCGCGCGCGCTCGACCTGGGCCCCGAGAAGCCAGCCCAGCGCCGCATCGTCCCGTTCCATCGGACTCGCCGCCGCTCCCGTCAAGGGCGGCAGGTAGGGCAGCGTCGCCATCTCCCGGTAGCGCGGCTCGGCAAGCTCGAAGTCGTAGGGCGCGCGGTGGCCGAACAGGTCGAGGAACGCGTCGCGCGCCGCGTCGTCGCCCGCGGATGCGCGCGCGAGAAGTTCCAGGGCGTCCTGCACCACGGTGTTCGTCGTCGCGCTCAGCCGGCTGGCGACGGCCAGCTTGCGCCGCGTCAGGCTCTTCGAGGCCTGCGTCACGTACTGCTCGGCCACGACGTTCACAACGTGGGCCTCGGCATAATGATGCTCGCAGAAATCTTCGACGATGCGCTCGAACTGGTCGAAGAGGGTTCCCACGTCGAGCCGCGTCAGGTCGATCGCCTCGAGCACCCGCATCTGATGGTCGAACTCGGGCAGAAACTCCTGAAGCCGCCGCTCGATGGCGTTGGCGTTGCGTGCCATGCGGAAGGCGTTCCACGCGCTCGCGCCGCGCCCGAAGCGTCGATTGTGTGCGGCGTAGTTGACGTAGAGCCGTCCGAGCACGCTCGTCAGGTACGTTTCGTCGGCGGGCGCATCGTAGCGGATCCCGAGCGAAGAAAGCGCATGCTGCACGCTGCCGCCGCGCCCCCACAGGCGTTCCAGAAGCGAAAGGCTCACGGGCGTCGGTTGCGGCAGGACCTCCGCGACCTCGTTTTGCACGAGGATCGTCTCGTCCGGCGCCCCCTTGGCGAATGCGCCGATCAGCCGGTCCTGCTCGCGCTGCACCGCCGCCGCCGCGGCCATGGTCGCGGTGATGTCGCGCGACTGCAGCAGGTGGAACCTGCCCCGCGCGTAGCACCACTCGATGTCCTGGGGTCCGCCGAACAGCCGTTCCGCCCGCCTCGCCAGCGCGACGAGCGGCGTCAGGTCGATCGGCGGCGGCTCGTCCTCGGCGTGGATTACGCCGCTCGCGCGTCCGAAGGCAAATTCGTGCGGCGTTGCGCTGCCGTCCACCAGCTTGTCGCCGAGGCCCGCGACGAGCTCGATGCTGCCTTTCGCCGGGTCGCCGGGATGGCGGGTGAATACGACCCCGGCATACTCGGCTGGCACCATCGCTTGCACGACGACGCTTCCAAGCTCGGGGGCGTCGCCGGCGTAGTGGCCGGCCCGCTCGCTGGACATGGATCGGCGCACCTTGCGGAGCGCGTCGAACAGGTCGCTGCGACCGACGTTCAGGAGCGTGTCGAAGACGCCGGCGTAGCTGCGGTTCGCGCCGTCCTCGTTCTGGCCGGAGCTTCGTACCGCGACCTGCGCGGCGCGCAGCCGCCGGAAAGCGAGGAGCAGCCGCCAGCGGTCGACCAAGGTCGGCGCGGCGAGCGTCGCCTCGTCACCGACGGCGACGAAGCCGCTGGGGACGGGGAGGCCCGCCGAGACCATCTGGCCCAGCCGCTTCGCCTTTCCGCCCGCAGTCGCGACGTTCTGCGCGAAGGTGAGCGGCATCACGCGGAGGTGGCGTGGATCGCTCTTCCACTTCGTGGCGACGTAGGCGCGCACGATCTGTGCCTGCGCCGTCATCAGCAGAATGCTGAAGGTGAGATAGATGTTCACGGCCCCGGCCAGGGGCAGGGTGATCGCCGCGAGCCCGAGCCCGGCCGCGACCCGCGTCAGATGGGCCGCCGCCGACTTCTTCCGCGCGGTCAGCCAGAGATGGATGAGGACCAGCGCACCGATCGTCGCTGGCAGAACGTGGAGGGGATCGGGGTGCGCCGCATCCGCCATCCACAGGGCCGGCGCGTGCCGGGCGCGCGCGAACGCGTCGATCGAGGCGAACAGGATGACGAAGAGCGGCACCTGGACGAAAACGCCAATCACGTTGAAGGCGGGCGCAAGGCGATAGCGGCGATAGATTTCGCGGAGGCGCTTGCCGTAAGCCTGCGGGTTGTCCGCGCGCATCGCGCGGCAGCCTTCGATCTCGTCGTCGATCTGGCGCAGGACCGCCTGGTCCCGCTCGCTCTTGATGGTGAACGGCGCCACGCCCAGCCGGAACAGGGCGACGACGGCGAGGATGGCGAGGAAGAACGAGCCAAGTTCGCCGTTCATCCATGCGAGCCCGCGGCCGAGCTCGGCCCGGGCGTCGGCGAAGACACGCCCGACGAGCGACGGCGAACCGTTGAGCAGGCGTGCCGCCGTCGATGTCACGGGGACGTATTCGCTGGGGACCGTGTAGCGCCCGCGGAAGTCGTAGCCCAGCCGGTAAAGCCGGAGGCCCAGCACCTTCGCGTAGAAGCAGCTCCGCTTGTCGTAGCAGGGCGCGACGACCGGCCGGTGCGGCAGGGCCTTGAGCGCCGCCCACATCTCGGTGCTCGGCATCTCGCGTATGGGAATGTCGATCGCGCCGGAAATGTGGGTCGCCGCGAAGTCCTGCGGGTAGCGCACGTCGACGAAGATTGCGCGGTCCTCGCGCACGAGGCGGGACACGTCCGGCGTGTCGAGCAGCGCTCCGGAGCGCGGATAGTCGGGAAGGCCGCGCGCCTCGGAACCGCTCACCTTGTCCAGGATTGCGCGACCTTCGGCCGCCCACTTCTCAAATCCGCCGATGACGAATTTGCACGGTATACCGAGGGATTCGAGAAGACTGCACAGCTCCGAACTGCGATTTCCCGAGTAGCAAAGGAGGACGTTGTTGCTGTTCTTGAGCTTGCCGTCCTTGATGAGCTTTGCGAGATCGGGATAGCGCTCGGCCTTGAACCCCGCAACGCGGCCCGCTTCCCGCTCCTCCGGCTCGCGCACGTCGATCAGGTTGACGCGCTTCCCGGTGCCGCGAGTCTGGTGCAGTAGCGCTTCGAGCTGACCGGTCGAGATGCCGTCCTTGCGCGAAAGCTGGCCGCTGTAGGACAGGGTCTTGAGCGAGGTATCGCCGACGCGCTTGCCGCCCTCGACCGACGACCGGACCAGGTTGGTCTGCAGGCGACGGTCCCGCGAGTTCACGCTGTGGCCCCACTGGACGACGTTGACGACGACTGACACCGCTAGCCCGCCGCCGACCGCGACCAAGGCCCAGCGGGGAAAGCCGCCGGCCGCCTTACGAGTGCCGCGACCCTTGTTGCGCGCGCGCCCGACGCCGAACGCAGTGCCGCCCACGACTGCCGTCGCCAGCCCGACGAGCTGCGCGATGTTCGCGAAGAAATTAACGGCGAGGTCGGGCGACGGGATCGCGTACGCGGGCGATGCGAGAACGAGCAGCACCCCAATGGATAAAAGGAGTGCCCCCCCGCCCTTGCGAAGCGAGGACCTTCCGAATTTACTGCGAATTGCCGCGTTGCGGCGCAACCCCCTTGACGGTGCCACTACCCCCCCAACCACGCTGTTCGCGCCTAGCGCAACTTGGTGCGCCTCCGTGTTTTACTGTCATTAACACAAAGTTAACCAAAATTTCATGAAACCGCAACGAAGTAGCAGGTTCTCGCGCGACCTGCGGCTAGCGGCAGATGAGCACTGGAGAAGGGGCGATAACCCCTAGCGCGCTCAAGATCGGGCGCGGGCGCTCACGGAGTAGCGATGCAATGCAGCGAGCTTCGCCGGAGTGGCAAGAAGGCACGGAAGTGCCTGTCGCGCACGGGCTGCGATCGCGGGAGACAGTCACCTCAATCGATGACAGTGCTCCGGCCCGCGCGAACCTGCGTCCCACCGCAGCGCGGAGTCCCGTTCGACGAGAGAACTCCTGGGCCGGAGCGTCGGGATGCTAGCACCGAGCGGCAGGCGCTCCTGTGGCAACGCTGCGATCCGCCGCGGCTGGTCGGCTGCGCCCGTGCCCCGTCAGAAGATCCCAGGGAGCAGACGGTAACGGACCCGCCCGCAGAGGGCGCGGTAGCTGGGGTCGCGGCCGAGTACGCGCTCTTCGCAAAGGATGCGCGCGATCTGCGACGTCAGCGCCGCGAAATAGATCATCGCGTTGACGGGGGCCGGCGTCGCCAGCAGGAAGCCGATGTGCGTGATGGTGTAGCCGGCATACATCGGGTGCCGCACGAAGCGGTATGGGCCGAGGACTCGCACGCCGCGGTTGGCGGCGACGATCCCGAAGGCCCGCCCCAGCACGATCTTCGCCGACATCTGCAGCAGGATGCCGGCGAGAAGGATCGCGAGGCAGATCGGCAGCGGAAGAAGAGGTCCTGCGCTGGCCGCGGGGGACACCAGTGTCGGCAGCACCGCGCCCAACACCCCGAACCCCCAATCGAGCGGGCGCTGCGACAGCGTGGCCGACGGCGCCCGCAGCATGATGTAGACGAACGGCAGGGCCTCCCCGATCACGAGCAGGACGAGGATGACGTTCTCCGTATCCGAATATTGGGAGAGGAAGCGGTAGACGAACCGGAAGAACACCGCCGCCACCAGGGTGCGCTCGCAGAGGTCGAGGATCAGGATCCTGCGGGGCAGGTTCCCGACCGCGAACCCTCCGAGAAGGGCAAGCCGCACGCGCGCCCACAGGCCCGGTGCCGGCGGGTGCGCGCCGCGCGCCGCTCGATCCGTTGACATGAGCCGGACCCCGTCTTCTCTTCGCCGACCGTCGCGGCGAAGAAGATGTGCGCCCCCTTTCTGCGCGGTCTCGCTTACCTTTGCGTTAAGGGGGCGGGGCGTTAAGGGGGCGGGATCGGCCCGCCGTCGGTCGCCACCGCGGCCAGCCGCGTCGGGCGCAAGATCCGCGCCTGCCGCCTGAACCGCGTGTTGCGGCCCTAATGCCCCGCTGGCAGGAGGCTGCCTGTGACCGTGCCGCCGCCGTCGGAACTTTGCGCGCTTCCGACGGGGCCGGATTCGTCCGACGTCACGATCAGCCGCGCGCCCAGCGCATAGAAGCTGAGGAGCAGGCCGAGGACGAGGCAGATGCCCAGCTTCTGGAGGGCGTGCCGTCCTGATCTGTCGAGGTGGAAATGGTGGCGAGCCGGGTCGTGGGGCCGCGATGTGGCTGTTGCCATGGGGTCCTCCCCTATTACGTCCAAAGGCGGTGCCTGAGACGCCCCTCGGGAAAGGACGGTAAAACTGCATTTATCGGCAGATAATTCGGAGAAGTACGATACGGACCCCAGGGGCTGTGACCAAAATGAGGTTTTCCACAGAGACGGAAGTGCTCGGGCCGGCTCTTTCGTCAAGGGTCATCGGTCGGCGCGGCATGCACTGACGTCCGATTTGGGCCAAGATGCGCCAATGCTGGGGAGATGGCACATGGCTCGGGTGGTGCTCACGATGTTGCTTTCGGCTGTGCTCGCCGCCTGCGCGCCGACCGACCAGATGATCCCGCCGACCGTCTCGCTCGGCAACGTGACGGTCGAGAACGTCACGCTGCTGCGCCAGGACCTGTCGGTCGATCTGCGCATCGGGAACCCCAACAATTTCGACATCCCACTGGAGGGGATGACCGTCACGCTGGACGTGAACGGCGAACGGCTGGCGGAGGGATTCTCGAACGCGCGCCTCACCGTGCCGCGCCTCGCCGAGGCGTCGGTCCCGGTGCGCGCCTCGACCGACACGCTGACCCTGCTGCACCAGCTCCTCAGCCTCGGCGACCGGCAGTCGATCCACTACCGCATCTCCGGTTTCGCCTACGTCGCCGCGCCGCTCGGCTCGCGCCGCGTGCCGTACGAGCGCAGGGGAACGCTGAACCTGTTGCCGCCGGAACGTGGACCGGCGCCGGAGCAGCGGCAATTCATCCCGATGTAGGGAAGGCGCCGGACGCCACGACGAGGAGAGGCGCGCATGAGTTCGGATGAGATCGACATCGAGCGGCTGTTCCGGTCCGCCGCCTTGCGCGCTGAGCGGTTTCGCAGCACGGCGGGCGACAGGTTGCAGCGGCCCGAGCTGAGCTATCGCGAGATCCGGCAGCTGTTCGACGAACCGACGCCGGAGGCTGGATCGCCGGCCGACCGCGTGATCGAACTTCTGGCCGAAAAGGCGGAGCGGGGCCTCCAGATGGCGGCCGGGCCGCGCTTTTTCGGCTGGGTGATCGGCAGCTCGCACCCGGTTGGCGTCGCCGCCGACATGCTGGCCGGTGCCTGGGGCCAGAATTGCGGGAACCACGAGGCGGCACCGGCGGCTTCGGCCGCCGAGGAGGTGGCGGCCCGCTGGCTCCTCGACCTGCTGGACCTGCCGCGGCAATCCTCCGTTGGGTTCGTGACCGGCGGCACGGCGGCAAACATGGTCGGGCTCGCCGCGGCGCGCAGCATCGTTCTTGAACGGGCCGGATGGGATGTCGAGAAGAGAGGGCTGTTCGGCGCGCCGCCGATCCGGGTGGTGATCGGCGACGATGCGCATACGACGGTCTTTTTCGCGCTGCAACTCCTCGGACTCGGCCACGACCGGGTGGTGCGGGTCGCGACCGACGGTGCCGGACGCATCGTCCCCGATCGCTTCCGCGAAGCGATGGCCGCCGGCGACGGGCCGTCGATCGTGGTGCTGCAGGCGGGGCAGCTCAACACGGGCGCCTTCGATCCCTTCGCCGAACTCGTGCCGCTCGCGCGGGAAAAGGGCGCATGGGTCCATGTCGATGGCGCCTTCGGCCTCTGGGCGCGGGCCTGCCCGGAGAAGGCGGCCCTGACGGCGGGCGTCGAGGGCGCCGATTCCTGGGCGGTCGAAGGGGCACAAATGGCTGCAAACCCCCTACGACACGGGCTATGCCATCGTGCGCCACCCCGAGGCGCACCGGCGCGCGATGACGGCGGCGGCCAGCTATCTGCCGACGGAGGAGGGCGACGATCGGGACCCCTCGCATCTCGTGCCCGAGCTCTCGCGGCGGGCGCGAGGGTTCGCGACCTGGGCGATCATCCAGCATCTCGGACGGCGCGGGATCGCAGCGATGATCGGGCGGCATTGCGAGATCGCGCGCCGGATGGCCGAAACGCTGGCGCGCGAGCCCGGAATTGCCGTCGAGAACGAGGTCTCGCTCAACCAGGCGATCGTGAGCTTCGGCGTCGGGGAAGAGCCGGCGCGCCGCGACGCGTTGACCGAGGCGGTCATCCGTCGCGTCCAGCAGGAAGGCGTCTGCTTCGTTGGGGGCGCCCGGTGGCGCGGCCGCCACGTCATGCGCCTGTCCGTGATCTCGGCGGCGACGACCGAGGCCGACGCCGACCGCTCGGTCGCGTCCATCATCGACGCCTGGCGGGCGGAACGGCACCGCGCCGGTCGACAGTGATCGGGGGACGGGTTCGGGGAAGCTTCCGCACGGGCGAGCCCGGCACCGTGGCGCGGACCGGCGCGCTCGTCTAACATCGCACCGCGCCCGCGGATCGGCCGGCGGGACAGGGATCGAACATCATGTCAGCGCGTGATTTGAACGAGCAGCTCAAGTTCGCCGTCTTCATGTCGGGCGATTCGAACTACCATCTGGCGGGCTGGCGCTTGCCGGAGTCCTATGCCGATTCCGGTATGCGGCTCGACCGCTGGATCGAGTTCGCGCGCACGATGGAGCGCGGCAAGCTCGACATGCTGTTCATCGCCGACTCGATCGGCACGCACGGCGCCGACGACCTCGAATCCATGCGCCACAACCCGCAGACCGACCGGCTGGAGCCGTTCACCCTGCTGTCCGCGCTGGCCTCGGTGACGACGCATATCGGCCTCGCGGCGACCTGCCACACCACCTACAACGAGCCGTATCACGTGGCGCGCAAGTTCGCCTCGCTCGACCATCTGTCGGGCGGGCGCGCGGGCTGGAACTTCGTCACCGGCGCCAATGCCGAGGACGCGCTGAACTTCAGCCGCGAGGCGCACACGGCGCACGGCGACCGCTACGACCGGGCCGAGGAGTTCGCCGATGTCGTCCTCGGGCTCTGGGACTCGTTCGACGACGATGCCTTCCCGCGCGACAAGGCGACCGGCGTCTATCTCGACACGGCCAAATTTCACGTGCTCAACCACAAGGGCAAGTACTTCCAGGTGAAGGGCCCGCTCAGCGTTCCACGCCCGCCGCAGGGGCACCCGGTGCTGATCCAGGCCGGCAAGTCGGAGCCGGCGAAGGAGGTCTCGGCCCGCGTCGCCGATGCCGTGTTCACCTCGCAATCGACGATGGAGGACGCGCAGGCGTTCTACGCCGACGTGAAGGGGCGGATGGCCAAGTTCGGCCGCGCGCAGGATTCGCTCAAGATACTGCCGGGGGTCGTGATCTTCGCCGGCCGCACCACCGAGGAAGCGGAGGCGAAGTACCAGCGCCTCGGCGGGCTGATCAGCGAGCCGGCGGCGATCCGGCTGCTCAGCGAACGGATGGGCGGTATCGACCTCTCGCCCTATCCGCTGGACGGGCCGCTGCCCGATTTCGAGGGCAACAAGGTGCGCATGTCGAACCCGCCGGCGCTGGTCAAGCTCGCCCGGCGCGAGGGTCTGACGCTCCGCGGGCTCGCGATGCGCTTCGCCGCGGCCCGCGGCCATTTGATGCTGAAGGGCACGCCATCGGACATCGCCGACACGCTGGCGCGCTGGTTCGAGAACCGCGCCTGCGACGGGTTCATCTTCATGCCGGTCTATCTGCCGGGCGCGCTCGACGATTTCGTCGACCTGGTGATCCCCGAGCTGCAGAGCCGCGGCCTGTTCCGCATGGCATACGAAGGATCCACCTTGCGCGACCGGCTCGGCCTCGGTCGACCGGAGAGCGTCTTCGCCCGCCCGCCGGCGTCGCGCGCCGCCAACGGCTGACGGCGGCTAGCGCCCCGACGCCTCTACGATCTGCTCCTTGCGGCTCCGGCTCGCGCCCGTGCGCTTCGAGCAGGGCGGTGAGGCGCTCTCTGTTGCACAGGTTAAGGACGACGCGCGCGGCGCGCGGCAGGCTGGGCTCGACTTTCCAACGCCGAGATCGGAGGACGAGTTGGACCACGCAACAACCACAAGGCGCCTCGCCCGCTGGGCCGAACTCCTGGAGCGCGAGCCGAAGCGCATGCTCAACACGCTGCGCGAGACCGAGTATCTCGAACCCGCCTGGCGCGACCGGGCGCGGGCCGACGGCTCGGCGCTCGCGGTCGCCTACGACGACGCGATGCTACGCGACGACGGCCTCGCCGGCGACACGTACGGGGCGGTGAAGCGGTTCTTCGGGCTCGACGACGAGCGCATGCACCGGGTGCTCTGCCTTTGCATGTACGGCCGGCACGCGCCGTCGAAGCTGGTCGCGAAACGCCTTCGCCAGATCGGCCGCGCCGAGGCGCGCAAGGCCGCCTATGCCCGCGTCGTGCGCGCGCTGCTTGGCCGGTGGGCGCCGCGTCCGGGGGCGCTCGGCCTCGCGGCGCGACGCGCCTGAAGTCCCGGGCGGGCGCAGGACGGAAGCGGCGCATGGGCGGCGTAACTCAAGCGGCTCGAACGATGGGCGCGGTGCTGACGGCGGATCGCACGGGGCCGCCGATCTCCGAGCGCGCGGCCGTTGTCGCCGCGGTGGTGGCGGTCGGGCTGCCCCTGCTCGGCGGGTGGCTCGCGCGACGCGCGGCGCGTGGCGGACGGCGCGAGGCGAACCCCCAGGTGGCGCGGCCCGACCGGCTGTTGCGCGCCGGAACCGCGGTGCTGGCGAGCGCCGTCGTCGCCGACTCGATCCTCGAGCACTACCGCGGCGACTACGCGAACCGGCTGATGTACGCGGCGCCGGTGGCGGGCGCCGCGTCGCTCGCGGTGGCGGTGGCGGGACGCGGGCTTCGGCGCACGCGTACCGGTCTGTTCATCGGCGCGGCGGTGCTCGGCACGGTCGGGCTCGGCTTTCATGTCTGGAACATCATGAAGCGGCCCGGCGGGCTGTCGTGGAACAACCTGTTCTACGCCGCGCCACCCGCTGCGCCGGGCACGCTGATCGTGACCGGTGCTTGCGGCCTGCTGCTGCTGCGCATCGAACGGCGGGGCTTCCCGTGCGACGCGCGCGAGGGCCGCAGCGTAGGCACGCTCGCCGCGCTCCTTTCCGCCTTCGGGCTGCTCGGCACCGTCGCCGAGGTCGGGCTGCTCCACTTCCGCGGCGCGTTCCACGACCCGTTCATGTACGTGCCGGTCACTCTGCCGCCCGCGACGTCTCTCGCGATCGGCGTCGCGCTCGCCCGTCCGGACGGTGCCGCACCCCGCATCGCGCGCAACATGCTGCGCGCGACCGCGGTGATGGGGCTCGCCGGCACCGGCTTCCACATCTACGGCGTGTCGCGCAACATGGGCGGCTGGCGCAACTGGACCCAGAACGTGCTGCAGGGTCCCCCGACCCCGGCGCCCATCGGCTTCGCCGGCCTCGCGCTCTCCGGCCTCGCCGGGCTCCGCCTGATCGAGGCGTCCGATGGCTGAGCGGTTCCGCAGCCTCAGCCCGTCCTACGACGTGCTCGCCAAGCGCGACACCGTGTCCTGGAACGAACAGACGCGCGACGTGGTCGACTGGCGGCTCAACGAGGTGCCGCCGCGCCGCTTCCTGACCGAGGCGGAGTGGGAGGTGCTGGCCCATCTGTGCGACCGCGTCGTGCCACAGCCCGAGCGCAAGGGCGGCGACAAGGTGCCGATCGTGCCTTGGATCGATGCCATGCTGTACGCGGATCGCGGCACCGGCACGCGCTACGCCATCCTGCCGCCCTGGCGCGAATGCTGGCGCAAGGGGCTCGCCGCCGTCGATGCCGAATCCCGCCTTCGGTATCGCCGCCCCTTCGGCCGGCTCGATCCGGTCGAGCAGGACCTCCTGATCAAGGCGATGGAGGCGGGTGAGGTCGAGGCGCCGGAATGGCGCGAGGTGCCGGCGCGGACCTTCACGCGCCACGTGTTGCTGCGGCAGATCGTCGAGATCTACTACGCCCACCCCGCGGCCTGGAGCGAGATCGGCTTCGGCGGCCCCGCCGCGCCGCGCGGCTACGTCCGGCTCGGCTCGGGCGAGCGCGACCCGTGGGAGGCGGAGGAGGAAGACGGCACTCCCGTGCGGGAGGCGCGCCGATGACCGGGGAGCCCGATCCGCAGAGCGTGCCGCGCGCCACGGGCGGCCGGGCGCCCGACGTGATGCACCGTGGCGGCTGGGTTCCGATGCGCCAATGGCGCGACGAGGACGAGGTCGATTTCGCCATCGTCGGCACCGGCGCGGGCGGGTCGACCCTCGCCGCCAAGCTCGCCGAGGCCGGGTTCAAGGTGGTCGCGTTCGACGCCGGCCCGTTCTGGCGCCCGCTCGAGGAGTTCGCGTCGGACGAGAAGTCGCAGGAAAAGCTCTACTGGCTCGAGGACCGGATCAGCGGCGGCGACCATCCCATCGAGTTCGGCGCCAATAATTCCGGCCAGGCGGTCGGCGGCTCGACCGTGCATTTCCAGATGGTCACGCTGCGCTGGCGGCCGGAATGGTTCAAGCAGCGCTCCATAATGGGGTACGGGCGCGACTGGCCGATCGATTGGCGCGAGATGTGGCGCTATTACGACGAGGTCGAGGAGGCGCTCAAGATCTCCGGCCCGATCCGCTATCCTTGGGGGCCGGCGCGCAAGCGCTACCCCTACCGTGAGCACGAGGTGAATGCCGCCGGGCTGGTGCTCGCGCGCGGCGCTGAGGCGCTGGGAATGAAATGGGCGCCGACGCCGCTATGCACCGTCTCTGCGCCGCGCGGCGATTCGCCGCCCTGCGTCTATCGCGGCTTCTGCAAGGTCGGCTGCTCGACCAATGCGAAGCAGAGCGCGCTGGTGGTGTGGATTCCCCGCGCCCTTAAGGCGGGCGCCGAGATCCGCGACCTCGCCATGGTCGGGCGGGTCGGGATCGGGCGCGATGGGCGCGCCACCGGCGTCGAATACCACCGCGGCGGCGAATGGCGCTTCCAGCGTGCCCGCCACGTGGTGGTCGCGGGCTATGCGATCGAGACGCCGCGCCTGCTGCTCAATTCCGCCTGTCCGCGCTTCCCCGACGGGCTCGCCAACTCTTCCGGCCTGGTCGGGAAGTGCCTGATGGCGCACTCCAACCACGCCGTGTGGGGGATCATGGAAGAGCAGGTGCGCTGGTACAAGGGACCGCCGTCGATGGCGGTGTGCGAGGACTGGAACTACCGCGACGACGGCAAGGATTTCACCGGCGGCTACGCCTTCATGAGCCAGGGCCCGCTGCCCGCCGACCATGCCAAGGCGCTGGTGTCGAACACGGGCATGTTCGGCATGGCGCTGCGCCAGCGCATGGCGCTCTACAACCATATGGCCGGGCTCAAGATCGTCGGCGAGGTCGAGCCGCGCGAGGAGAACCGGGTCGAGCTCTCCGACGAGCGCGACGCGCTGGGCCTTCGGGTGCCGCGCGTTACCTTCGCGTTCTCGGCAAACGACCGGCGGCTCTACGAGCATTCGATGCGCACCATGCAGGCCGTGCTCGAGGCGGCCGGCGGGCGCGACTTCACCAAGACCGGCTCGACCGCCCATCTGATGGGCGGCGCGCGGATGGGCACGCACCCCTATGACAGCGTGACCAACCCGGACGGCAGGACCTGGGACATCCCCAATCTGTGGGTGTGCGACGGCTCGCTGTTCGCGACCTCGGGCGGGGTGAACCCTTCGCTCACCATCTATGCGCTCGCCGCCCGCATCGCCGATCGGATCAAGGCACTCGCGGCGCGGGGCGAGCTGTAGCCAGCCCCAACCGGAAGGGGCGCCCCTTTCGGAGCGCCCCCTCAGAAAAGACGGCTCGCCTTGTCCCTACGGCAGCAACTCGCGGGCGAGCTGGCGCATCGACTTGGTGATCACCTTGAACTCGTCGGGGTCGCCCTTGAGCAGGGTCGAGGCGAACGCCTTCGCGTGCTTCAATGTGATGTGCGGCGGCAGCGGCGGGATGTTCGGGTCCGTCTTCGCCTCCAACAGCACCGGCCGATCGGACGACAGCGCCTCGTCCCAGGCCGCGCCGAGATTCTCCGGATCGTCGACCATGATGCCCTTGAAGCCGAGCAGCTCCGCGTACTTCGCGTAGGGGAAGTCGGGAATCTGCTGCGAGGCCTCGAACTTCGGGTCGCCCGACTGGGCCCGCATCTCCCACGTCACCTGGTTCAAATCGTGGTTGTTGAGCACGCAGATCACCATGCGCGGATCCTTGCCGGCCCAGCGTTCGGCGTACTTCTTGATGGTGATGAGGCCGTTCAGCCCGTTCATCTGCATCGCGCCATCGCCGACCAAGGCGATCACCGGCCGGTCGGGATAGCAGAGCTTCGCGGCGATGGCATAGGACACGCCCGGACCCATCGTGGCGAGGCCGCCGGAAAGCGACGCCATCATCCCGCGCTTCAGCTTCAGGTCGCGGGCATACCAGTTGGCGGCGGAGCCGGAATCGCTCGCGAGAATGACACCGTCCGGCAGGCGCGGAGACAGCTCCCAGAACACGCGCTGCGGGTTGATCGGGCTCGCCGGCTGCATCGCCTGCTTCTCGAGTGTCTGCCACCAGTCCGCGACGTTCTTCTCGACCTTCTCGCGCCATGACCGGTCGGACTTGCGCTCGATCATCGGGATCAGCTTTTGCAGCGTCGCCACCGCTTCGCCGGTCAGCGCCACCTCCATCGGGTAGCGCAGGCTCAACATGCGCGGGTTGATGTCGATCTGCACGCCGCGCGCCTGCCCCTCCTCGGGCAGCCACTCGGAATAGGGGAAGCCCGAGCCGATCATCAGGAACGTGTCGCAGCCGGTCATCAGCTCGTAGCTCGGCTTGGTGCCCAGCAGCCCGATCGAGCCCGTGACGAACGGCAAATCGTCCGGCACCGCGGCGCGGCCGAGCAGCGCCTTGGCGATGCCCGCGCCCAGCTTGTCCGCGATCTCGATCACCTCGTCGGTGGCGCCGAGCGTGCCGGCGCCGACCAACATGGCAACCTTCTTGCCGGCGTTCAGCGCCTCGGCGGCGGCACGCAGGTCCTCGTCCATCGGCACCACGTGGGGCGGGGTGTAGGCGGTACCGGTATGGACCGTGCCGTGGCTGTGCGGCGGCGTAGGCACCGCGTCCATCTCCTGCACGTCCTTCGGCACCACAATGCAGGTGACGGTGCGCTCCGCCTTGGCGATGCGAACGGCGCGGTCGATCAGGTGGCGGATCTGGACCGGCGACGACGCCATGTGCACGTATTCGCCGGCCACGTCCTTGAACAGCGAGACGAGGTCGACCTCCTGCTGGTAATGGCCGCCGAGCGCGGAGCGCGCCTGGTGGCCGACGATCGCGAGGACCGGCATGTGATCGAGGCGGGCATCGTAAAGCCCGTTCAGCAGGTGGATGGCGCCCGGTCCGGAGGTGGCGAGGCAGACGCCCACCTCGCCGGTGAACTTGGCGTGGGCGCAGGCCATGAAGGCCGCCAGCTCCTCGTGGCGTACCTGCACGAAGTCCAGCTTGTCCTGCGCGCGGGCGAGGGCGCCGATCAGCCCGTTGATGCCGTCGCCAGGATAGCCATAGATCCGGCGGATGCCCCACTCGTGCATTCTCTGCCAGAAGAAATCGCTGACGCTCTCGGCCATGTCACACTCCCAACTTGCGCTGCGCCACGCGCCCCCACATCCCGTGAACGCGAGGGAAACCCGGACGTTCCGAGGCTTTTCGGGGCGGAGGAGTCAGTATTCGAATTGGTAGGTGAGGCCGACGCTGGAGCCGGGATCGTTCGAGGGGGTCGCACCCGTGAGCGGCCCGCTGGAGGTCGCGCTGAGCTGGGTGTCGAGCTTCAGGTGCTTGGTGAGGTCGATGCGCACCTCGGCCTGGCTCGACCCGCCGATGCCCTCCTTGGTGCCGACATAGATGCCGTTGGCGACGTACTTGCCGGCCTCGACCGTCGTTCCGCCGCTGCCGCCCGCGCCGCCCACCGACAGCACGTCGAGGCCCAGCGCCTTGCGCACGTCGGCCAGCGGGTTGAACCCGCCGCCGGCGCCGCCGATCGAGGCGAGCGCGCTGCCGATCTGGGCGATCTCGATCGGCGTCAGCTCGTTCAGGCTCTTGGCGAACAGCAGGTGCGCCAGAACCTCGTCCTGCGGCAGCTCGGGCGAGCTCGACAGCTTGATCTGCGGGTCGTTGGCGTAACCTGTGATCTCCAGCCGGGCGGTGATGCTGCCCTCGGTGTTCTCCGCGACGAAATCGAGGGTCGGGTTCAGGTTGCCGGTGAGGCTCTGCCCGTCGAAGCTTACCGTGCCGGACACGAACTGCAGCGTCTTGCCCGCAATCGAATAGTTGCCGCGGCGCAGGCGGAACCCGCCCGACACCTGCGGGTTCGCGGTGGTCCCGCCGATATGCAGGTTGCCGCCCATCTCGGCGTCCAGCCCGTGGCCGCGGACGAAGATCCGCTCCGGCGCGTCGACCTGGATGTCGAGCCCGAGCAGGAAGGCGGGCCCGGCGGGCGTCGGCGTGCGACCGGGCTTCTGCACGTCGAGCACGGCGACGCTTTGCGGCAGGTGGTCGGGAAGCTGGATGTCGGCCCGCGTGATGTGCACGTTGCCCGCGACCTTGAGGTCCTGCGCTTGGCCGCGCAGGTGGATATCGGCGTTCATGATGGCGGTCACCAGGTCGCGCGCCGGCAGCTTGGCGTTCCGCGCGGTGAAGGTGATGTCGACCGGGATGCCGGGCGCGAGCAGCGCGACCGTGCCGGAGAGCGCGACCGTGCCGTCGCCCGCCTTTCCGGTGAAGCGCGCGATGCGGGCAACGCCGTTCGCAAAATCGATCTCCGCTGCGATATTCGAGATCAGGATGCCCTGAGTGTAGTCCTGCAGCTCGCCGTCGGCGAGGCGCGCGTCGCCGGCGATTTCCGGGTGGGCGAGCGCGCCGCGCGCCGTGATGTCGAGCGTGATCGTGCCGCGCGCCCGCCGTCCCGAAGCCAGCAGGAACGGATCGAGCAGCGCCAGGTCGGTGCGCCCGGCGGCCTTGATGTCGAGGGTGGGGCTGCCGTCGAGCGGCGCGCGCCCGGCGACGCGGAGCGTCGCGGTGTTGCCGGCCGAGAAACTGGCCTCGATCCCGGCCCAGCTTCCGTGCAGCTCTACGGTCGCGTCGAACCCGGCGGAGGAGGCGGTGCGGGTTTCGGCCCAGCCGCGGAATCCTTTGCCGGTGATCCTGACCGTGCCGGTCGGGGCGGCGAGCGTGCCGCCGAGCCGGGCGGTCATCGCCATCTGTCCTTCGGAGGCGGCGCCGCCGGGCGCCACGACCGAGAGCAGCTTCGGCGTCACGTTGCGGATCGCTGCCTGGAAGTCGAGCTTGGGGGCGATGCGTCCCGACGCCGTCAGCACCGCCTGGTCTGCGGTGAGGCGCAGCCCGTCGACCGCAAGCCCGTTGGCGAAGGTGACGGTCGCCGGCCGCGCCAGCTGCACGGTCTTGCCGTGCATCTCGGCGCGGAAGGCGGTGAGGCGGACGATCTTCTTCTCCGTGTCGGCGGTGGCGGCGGCGTCGATCTTCGCCATGCCCTCGCCCGGCGGGTTCAGCGTCGAGGCGAGGCGCAGCGCCAGATGTGCCGCGGTGCCGCGCACGGTGAGCCGGGCACGGCCGGTGACGGCCTTCGCCTTGATGCCGTCGAGCTCCAGGGCAAGGTCGAGGTCGCGCGTGCTTCGCAGCCCGTCGATCGTCCCGTCGAGGGTGAGGCTCGCCACCTCGGTTCCGTCGAGCTCCAGCCGCTCGCCGCTGGCACGGATCTGCGCCTTCGGCCCGGCGCGCCCGGCGACGGTGGCAAGCTGAGCGGTCAGGCTGCCGGTGATCGGCTCGCCAAGGAGTGGCTGGAGGTCCGCGAGCCTGGCGAAGCGGAGTTGCACCTGACCTGCGGGCACGCTCGCCCCCGCCGGCAGGGTCAGGGTGCCGCGCGCCGTCGCGCTCTTCCAGTCGGCCCGCTCGATGGCGAGGCGCAGCGTCCCGTCCGGCGCGCGCGACACGTTCGTCGCGAGGCGGAGCGGCGCACCGGCGAGCTGGCCGCTGGCGGTCACGCTGCCCGCGGGCGCATTCGGCAGGCCATGCAGCTTCGCCGTCACCGCGACCTTCTGCCTCGGCAACGTGCCGAACGCGGCATCGATCGTCGCGTCGGCCGCGAGCGTCAGGTCCTCGGGCTGGCCCTCGACCGTGCCATGCGCGGTGACCTCGCCCTTCGCTGTGGGGGCGACGGCGGAAAGCTGCGTCAGCGCCGCCTGCCAGGCGAGGCGGATCGCGCCCGCGGCCGTGCGGGCGCCGTTCGCCGATGCGCGGATCGTCTTGCCGTCGATGGCGAGACGGTCGAGCTGGATGGCACCATCGGCGCGGCTCGCCGCGACCGCGATGTGGGCATCGCTGCCGATGGTATCGACGGCGACCGGCATGCCGCCGGTGATGCCGAGCGTCCCGCTCGCCGCGATCTTCGTCGTACCGTTGTTGGTCGAGAATTTTCCGTCGAGCGCGAGATGTCCCTGGAGGTCGAGCTTGGCGGCGGCGGCGGCGAACGGGGCGAGCGCCGGCAGCTTCAACGCCAGCGTGCCGTTCACGCCGCCCTGCGTCGTCGCGTCGGCTTGCGCTTCGAGCAGCGGGTGCGACAGGGTGAGCGTCACCGGGCGCGACGGCGTGTCCAGCGTCGCCTGGGCGTGCAGCTTCAAGGGTGCGCCGGCCAGAAGGTCGGGCTTCGGTCCCGGCACGACCAGGCCCACCAGCTCGGCGTCGGCGCTCACCTCGCCGCGCGAGCCGCTGATCTGCGCGGTCAGCCGGTCGGCGTGCGCCCCCCTGGCCTTCAGCGCAACGATCTCCGCCGTCCCTGTCGCATTCGGCTCGGTGAACGTGCCGGTGACGTGCGTGTCGATCGAGGCGGACTGCCAGGCGATGTCGGGCGCGGGCGCCATGGCGGGCGCGCGACCCGTCACGGTGAGGTCGAGCTTGTGCTCGGCAATGTCGATGGTGCCCTGGCTGGCGAGGCTGAGATCGCCGGCGTGAAGTGCGAGCTCGGTCTTTTCCGCCGTGCGCGGACCGTCCATCGACGCGTGCAGCGCGATCGGGCCGAGGTCGGGCAGGTTTGCCGCGGTCGCGATCAGCCCGTGCGCCGGCTCGTCGACCGCGAGGCGCGCGGTGATCGCCTTTGCGTCGATCCGCCCGCTGAGTGCGTAGCTCCCGCCGGGGCCGCCGATCCGGTGCAAGGTGACGTCGACGCTGCCGTCCTGCAACGATTTGAGGTGGACCGACCCGGCGAGGGTGAGAGTCGCCTTCTCTCGTGCCACCGCCTCCGACAGCACGATCTGGTCGATCTTGAGCGCGTCGACATCGACGCCGACGGGCAGGCCGAACCCGCCGCCGCCGCCCTCGTTCTTGCTCTGCGGCAGGCGCAGCAGGGAGAGCCGGTCGGCGTGCAGCCGGTCGATGTGCGCGGTCCCGTGGAACAGCGCGCCGGGCGACCAGTCGATGGTGACGCCGGTCAGCCGGGCGTAGACGCCCTCGGTATCGCGCAGCGTCAGTTCGTCGGCGGTCACGTGGTAGGGAAAGCTCCCGCCCAGCCCCTTCACCTGAGCGTTATCGCCGAGGACCGAGTTGGTGAGGCTGGTCGCCAGGTTCGACAGCAGCCCGGCGCGGGCGGCCACGCCGAGGGTGAAAATGCCGACGATCAGCACGACCAGGGCCGCGATGGCGATCTTCCACCCGCGGCGCATCAGAACGCCTGGCCGAGGCCGATATAGATCTCGAAGCTGTCGCCGCCCGGTGGCTTGTCGAGGGGCACCGCCACGTCGAGCCGGACCGGCCCGATCGGCGTGTAGTAACGCACGCCGACGCCGACACCGACGCGCGGCGTGCCGTCAAACGGAACGTTCGAGGCCGACACTTGGCCGGCGTCGACGAAGGCGACGGCCCCGAAATCGCCGAAGACGCGCTGGCGCAGCTCGATGGTGACCGCGTCGATCGATGTGCCGCCGACGGGCTTGTCGTCGGGAAAGCGCGGGCCGATCGACTGGTAGGCGTAGCCGCGCACGGTGGCGCTGCCGCCGCCATAGAACCGGCGGTCGGGCGGCACGTCGAGCTGGGTCGCGCCGACGATGCTGCCGAGCAGCGCGCGCATCGCGATGACGCTCTGGCCCTTCTTGGCCGACCACAGCTTGCCGATGTCGATATAGCGCGACGCGGATGCCTGCAGGATCGCGAACACGCCGGTCCCGGCGCCGAGGGGAACGGTCGGCACGCCGCTCAGCGCGGCGCGCCAACCCTGCGTGGGTTCGCCGAGCGGCCCGGAGATGCCTGTCGTGTCGAGGCTCAGCGTGCCGGGGAAACCGACCAGCCGGTAGGTCCGCGTGGTGCCTTCCTGGACGATGCGCTCATGCTCGCCGGCGATGCCGACGCTCGCCTTCCAGATGTCGCTGAGGGTGCGGTTGATGGCGAGCGCGGTGGTGTAGGCGCGTTGGCTGTAGGCGTCGAGATCCTGCTGTACCGCTTCGAGGTCGAATTGCAGCGACTGGTCGCGGCGCAGGAAGTCCGGCTCGGTCAGCTTGGAGGTGAGGTCGTAGCCGATGGCGTTCGTCGCGGTGCCGCCGAGCCCGGTCATCGCGCCCGACAGCGCCCAGCGCTCGGCGTTGCCGAACACGTTGCGGTGCGTCCAGGTGAGCTTCAGGCTGCCGCCGAGGTCGGTGGAGTAGGCGCCGGTAACGCCGACGGCGTGCTCGGGCCGCTCCTGCACCTTGAAGGTGATCGGCAGGCGCCCGTCCGGCCCCGGCTTGTCGGCCGCCGTCACCGTCACCGCGCGCACGACGTCGAGCTTCGCGAGGTCGCGCCGGGCGGCGTCGATCTTGCTGGGCTGGTAGAGCTCACCCGCGTGTACCGTCAGCCGCTTGCGGATGAAACTCTCATTCAGGGTTTCGAGCCCGGTGATCGCGATCGGGCCGATGTCGAGCTTCGGGCCCGTCGTCACGTTATAGGTAATGTCGAGCGCGTCGGCCTTGGCCCGCTCGATGGCGACCGGTGGCGGGACCTTGGCGAGCGCGTAGCCATCCTCTTGAAGCGCTGTCAGGAGGCGGTTGCCCGCGTCGAGAACATCGGAGGCGATGGCCGGATCGCCGGGCGCGATCTTCAGCTTGGCGCGGGCGTCGGGCGGGACCGTGCCGTCGATCTCAACCTTGCCGAGCTTGAATTGCGGCCCCTTGGAGACGCCGACCTTCACCTTGGCGGTGCCTTTGGACCGGGCAAGGTGGCCGGGCAGGGCCGGGTCGGTCAGCTCCTCCCCGTCGATGGTGATATCGATCCGCCCCTTGTAGTATCCGAAGCTCTGCAGCACCGTGACCAGCCGGCCGACGTCCTCGCGCGCGCGGCCGATCAGGGGGAACGGGCCGACCGGCGCGGTCTTGCGCAACTGCTCGAGCCGCGATGCGTCGGCGAGCGCGCCGTCGAGCTTGGCGTTGCCGGTGTCGGCGATCTTCACCTCGTAGGGCTGGGGGTCGGCGGCGTGGGCCGCGGGCGCCGCGGCCGCGCAGAGGCCGAGCGCGAGGACGACCGCCCCGGCACGCACGCCGCGTCGTACCCCGGCGGCCCGAGCGGCGCTCGTCCGATGGCGATATGTCCAACCCATGTCCAGTTCCTGGAAAACGCCGGGCAAGCGTTAACATTCACCGGCCACGCCGATCGCGCAACCCGTCTCGGCCCCTGCGCGGCAACGGGCGACGTCCCCAAAGCACCGCCCGAAAGCACCGCCCGGAAACACGTTGCCTCGCCCGCCGTTGCCGCTTAGTCTCCGGCCCCTGGCGGACGGAGCGTGGCGCAGCCTGGTAGCGCACTTGACTGGGGGTCAAGGGGTCGCAGGTTCAAATCCTGTCGCTCCGACCAATTATTTCAAGGGGTTAGGGGTCATCCGAAGGGGTGGCCCCTCGTCTTTTCCGGGAGCGGATAACAGGCCGGCTAACTTGTGCGGCCGGGGCGTGAGATTTGCGGCGCGCCCCGGAACGTCCCACGGCCGGAGCCGTTCTGAATAGGAGAGGGTCGGGAGCGCGGGAGCGCAAGTTTATTTTGCGCCCTCGATTGACGACATAGGTAACTCGCCCTTACCTTTCGTGCACGGGCCGCGCGAGAACGGTTTACCCGCCCTTAGGGTGCGCACGGGTACACCAGCGACTCGGTGATGGGAGAATTGACATGGGCATCCGCTCAAGCGCCTTCGGAGGCACAACGCTCTCCGGGCGGGATGCAACGAAGTTTCAGCGCATGATCGCCCGGCCGGCAAAGAACGCCGAGGCGGCGGCGAGTGTGCGCGACGGCGACGGCTGTTGAAGGAGTTCCGGAGCTCTGGGGCCGTCCGCGTGTCGGCCAAGAAGAAGCCTGCCTAAGCGTTGCGACGGCCGCGGGGGGCGGCCGGCCGGGAACTAGAGCCTTTTTTGAACTGATCGAATCGGTGGGGGATTCCCGTCGGGGCGTTGATGTGATTCGTAGGGTGCGGAATAGTTCAGGAGGGGATCATGGTCCGCGCCTACTCCATCGATCTGCGTGAGCGTGTGCTGTCGGCCGTCGAGAGCGGCACGCCGATCCGGTTGGTGGCCGAGCGGTTCGGGGTGAGCCCGAGCTTCGTTTCGAAGCTGCACACGCGCTACCGGACGACGCGCTCGTTGGCGCCCGACCGGCAGGGCGGCGACCGCCGCTCGGGCCGGATCGAGGCGCATGCCGACTGGCTGCTCGCCCAGGTCAAGGAGACCCCGGACATGACGCTTGCGGAGCTGTGTGAGGGTCTCGGCCGGCGCGGGCTCAGGACCGTGCCGTCGGCGGTGTGGCGTTTCTTTCACCGCCGCGGGCTGACGTACAAAAAAAGACTGCCCATGCGAGCGAACAGGAGCGCGCCGATGTGAAGGCGGCGCGCGATCTGTGGCGCTGCGTGCAGCCGTGGCTCGATCCGAGCCGCCTGGTGTTCATCGACGAGACCGGGACGCAGACCAAGATGGCGCGCCTGCGCGGACGCGCGCCGCGCGGCCAGCGGCTGGTCGCCTCTATCCCGCACGGCCACTGGAAGACCATCACCCTGATCTGCGCACTGCGCGCGGACCGCATCGAAGCGCCCATGGTGATCGACCGGGCGATGAACGGCGACATCTTCCGGGTCTGGGCCGACGAGGTGCTACGACCGACGCTGAAGGCCGGCGACATCGTCGTCTGGGACAACCTGCCCGCCCACAAGGTGGCCGGCGCCGAAGCCGCGATCGAGGCCGCCGGCGCCACGCTCCTGCGCCTCCCGCCCTACTCCTCCGACTTCAACCCGATCGAGCAGCTCTTCTCCAAGCTCAAGGCGCACCTCCGCAAGGCCGCAGCACGCACCGTCGAACAGCTGTGGCGCGAGATCGGTCGCATCCTCTCCAGCGTCCCACCAATCGAGTGCGCCAACTACTTCGCCAACTCCGGATACGGTTCCGTATGAAGGGATTCCGCTCTAGCGATCCCGGAGCGGCTTTTCATTCGCCGTATCTGCGACGGCGACGACGTGAACTGGCTGCGGCTAGAGCGCGAGAATAGGCCGCTGGCCACGTTCTTTCGAAAGGATTGCCGCGACAACCACCGGACGATGGCTGCGGCCACCTTTGTCCTGGCTGAGCAAAAGCGGAAAATCCCGTGCCGGCTTTGGGGCTATATCACGTTGATCTGTAGCGAGGTGCAGATCGCTAACGGGCAGCTTGAGGGCGATCCGGAGCGGGCTCTCAAATACGCGATACCCTGTGTGAAGATTGCGCGCTTGGCGATCGACAGTCGCATCCGGAAACGGCGGTGGGGCGAGCACCTAGTCAATTTTGCGCTGGCTCTGACAGTCGAACAGGTCGCATCCGTCGCGGGCTGCCGGCTCGTCATCGTTGACGCCAAAAGGCAGTCGGTGGAGTTCTATAAGCGCTGCCAATTCGTGATGCTGGACACGCCGGAGAATCGGAATCAGGACTACCCCTTGATGTTCTTCGACTTGCTTCGGGCGTAGCGGGCAGAGATAAGCGCGGCGAGTGTCAAGCGGCCGCCTGCCGGTGCGCCTCGGCCCCCTCGCGCATCAGCCGCCTGCCGGCAAATCCCATATGATCCGGACCGACGTCTCCCGGCTCCCGCAGGCGGAGCAGCGCAGCCGGCCCTTCAGCGCATCGACGGGCGTGCCGGCGCCGCGCTCGCGGATCAGCCGATCGAGGTCCAGCCGCTCGACACGCTGGCACGTACGCGCCTCGCAGCAGGCGTGCAGCGTGTAGCCGTTCGCCACGAGGTCGCCGATGGTGTCGAGGGTGATCCGGCGCTGGGGCATAGGGCGGGACGGTGCCAGCGCCGGCCGGAAAAGAAAAGGGGCCGCCGAAGCGGCCCCGCGCCGAGTGTCGGCGGGCCGGGGAGCGCTACCCGGTTTGCTCTGTGGTTGGGTCGATCATCCGCAAAATCTTTGTGATTCTGCTGGCTGGAAATCCGCTAATTTCGGCATGCTTTCTGATGGCATCCTCGTCCTTAGCCAGATACACGCAAAAAGTTTTGTCCGCAGCGACATAGCTCTCAACCCACTGAACATCAGGGGCGAGCTGCGCCAGAGCACTATTCGAGGTTGCAGCGGCGTCTTTTAGCTGACTGGCGTTCAAGCCACCGACGTTCGGGATTTCTCGCTCGATGATGAACTTGTGCAGCTTCATCTTTTGATCTCCCTAACACCCACCAAATTGCGGGCGCCGTCAGCCTAGCGGCGCGCCCATGTGGCCGAAAATAAAATGAGCTGCTGAAGGCCGGGGCGCGACAAGATGTCTGTGCAGGAGCGTCTAGCCCATCGCAAGGGGCCGTCCATGCACGCCAAGCATTTGGCTCAGGCGGCGGTTCGAAGTCGGCCGGAAAGAAGACGGCTATTGCTGAGGTGGCATAATTCCATCATGGCCCGCCCCCGCAATCTCGTGGAAGGGAGTTAAACTGGACCCTGAACCGGGACGGAACATCACAATGAAGCGGTACATCTTCGCTCTCATAGCCGGTGCAGGATTGCTAGGCGCTGGAATAGCGCCCGTCTCTGCACAGGCCCAGGAATGTCCAGCAGAGGGCACCGCACACACCGAGAGCGGGCAAGCCCTCAATGTTCTCAAGAACAGGAGCAGCGCGCCACAGGCGGATCAAATCGACCACGCGGCGACGCTGGCTGCGATACTCGCGCCAGGGGACGATACCGCTCGCTGGTCCGACGCCAAGGGTGCCCAAATCATCGGGTACGTCGTGCATGTGAAGCCCGGCGGCGTCGAAACCGTCAACTGCGGAGCCCATGATCTCGCCCACCGGGACACCCACATTGAGGTAGCACTAACGCCCAACGCGCCCGAGACTGCCCGGATGATCGTCGAGGTGACGCCGACGTGGCGCGAGAAAATGGCGGCGCTGGGTTTCGACTGGACCACTCACCATCTTGAGGATGTGTTGCGCGGCAAGCGCGCGGTCATCCGCGGATGGTTGATGTTCGAACTCACCGCATGCCGACGAGAGCGAAAACACGGCGCCGGGCAGGGATCACGACTGGCGCGGAACCGCCTGGGAGATTCACCCGATCACCGATATCGAGCTTCTGACCACGGAACCGCTAAAGCAATCCGCCGACCACTAAACCAACAGGGCCGCCCCGCTCGCGCGGCGGTAGTACCGCCGGTTGCCGAGCCGGGCCGATTGCCGCTATCCGGCGTATTGCGTGCGATCACCCACTCACCTCGTGCCCCGCTGGCGCGCCTGTAAAGCGGCCGGCGCGGCGGCCGAATCGAAAGCCGCGAGAGGAGTTGCACACGCGGCGCCACCGTGATGTGATGAATAAATGGAATTCATCGAATTTTTATTGCTGTTCGCGCTCGGCGCAGTGCTCGGGTTCTTCTATTTCAGCACAGTCGCACTTTCGCTGTTCTACGGGTTTCCGAAGGCTCTGCTTTGGTCTGTCCGCAGGAGGTGCCACGGTCGGCTCGCAGCTTGGTACCTCGGGGTGGCCGTCCTTTGGATAGCCATTTTCCTTGCGGCTGCCATCGCTCTGGCGGCTTTCTGGCCATCCGCACTTCGGACCTTGCAGGAAAGCGCAGGCTTCAATTTTGGATCGTTGCTCGGCTTCTGGGGAAGCGTGGCCCGCGCAGCGATATCTCGATCGGCCCGTGAGGACCTTCGGCTGGACTTCCTGGCCCGAGTCGCCAATCACCTACCGCGCCGCGCATAGAGTGCGACGGACGGACGCTTCACGCCGTCAGATCAGCGGCGTGCTTGCCCATATTGGCGCCTTGCGCGTCGAGCGCGTCGAGCGCGGCGAGGGCCTGCCCGGTCGCGGCGAGCGCGTCGGCGTGGGCCCTCGTCAGCCGTTCCTCGCGCGCGCTTACCGCCGCTTCCCGCTTCTCGACGGCGGCCTCGCGCGCCTCAACTTCCGCCAGCAGCTCGCCCGCGATGCGCTGCTTCTCCTGAGCGTCGGCGATCATTTTCTCGCGCGTCCCGCCGCCTGCCTGGAACCGTTCGAGGACGCGGCGCGCCTCGTCCTGGTGCTCAACCAGATAAAGTAGCTGTTGCGGCGTCATCGCGCCCGCGCCCTTCGAGATCACGTTGTCGAACATCATCGCCATGTTGTTCTCCTATCGCTGCGCGGCTTCGGGCAGAGCGTGCCCCGGCCGCACCGTGATCGCCAATGTCGGCCGCCCACCGCAGGCGCCGAGCGCGTTGACTGCGCGGTCACGCGTCTCGCGGAATTGGTGTTCGGCGCGGTCGAGCTCGGCCGCCCGGCGCCGGGATTCCTCATCTCGGCGGCGCGCGCGACGCAGCATGGCGTTCGCCCGCCCGACCTTCTCGGCGGCGGCGGCCTCGGCTGCCGCTGCCTCGACCAGTATGCGATCACGCTGGCATACGGCGTCGGTGCCGTCGTCGACTACGGGCACCAAACGGACATTCAGCACGCCCGCCCACAAGGCGAAGAACCAAGCTGAAGGCTTGCGGGCGAAGCTCTCCCATTTCGACACCTGGCGGGCCGTCAATCCGATTGCTTCGTCGAGCTGTTCCTGCGTCATCGCAAGTTGCCGCCTCCGTCGCGCCAACACGCGCACAAGGTCGTTCCAATAAGCGATCGTCTCGGGAGCCTGTTCGCCCTGAAACGGCGCGGCGGCGCCACTGGCGTGGGGCCGCTTGCGCTCGGCCCACGGCACCGCGCTCCCGTCAGCACGCGCGCCGGGAAACGCCTGCTTCGGCTTCGGCTGCTCCGGCGGCTTGGCCGCCTTCGGCCGTGGCTTTGCCTTGAGCGGGCAGCCCAGCTCGCGCAAGATCGTCGCCATCTACGCCGCGGTCCGATGCTGCGCGGCGGTCGCCGCCCCGCGCCAATCGACGTGGCGCTCGGGCCAGCCTTCGATCTCGGCCAGCGCCGCCGGATCGACCTCGCCGCAACGCTCGCGGATGTTCCGCTCAAGGCCCCCCGCGTCGTGCAGAACGCGTTATCCCGCCAAGGGGAGCGGGTCCGACCGGATCGCGCTGCGGGGTACGTTTCTGGCCCGCTCCGGTACTGCAAAATCCATTGCAGCGGGTCGTCGACCACGCGCCAGCGGTCGGCAAGCCGGACGGGCTCCGCAACGGTCGCGGTCATTTGCGATCCGGCCCGTAATGTGTCCAGCGGCTCGCCCGGCCCGGGTAAAGGTCTGCAAACGCTCGTCCGACCTCGGCCTGCAAGGTTTCGTTTCGCCAGTAGGCGTTCGGGTCCCGCTGCTGCGCTGCGATTTCGTCGAGCAACTCGGCGCGGGCGCGCGCCACATCGCCGTCGGTGCCCGGTGCGGGCGGCGGCTCGCCGGCCAGCTCGCGGAAGATCTCGCCCGCACGACGCTGCGTCGCGCCGCTGTCCCAATAATCCGGCTTCGCCTGCAAGGCAGCCAGCTCGGCGCGAAGGCGTTCCCCGGCCGCCATTATTCGAGGTGCTCCAAATCGAAGCGGTCGACCACCTGTCGGCGCTCATGCTCGCGCCAGCCCGGCATCTCACGGCTGCGCAGGTCCGCCATCCGCGCGAACGTCGCCCCGTCGACATACGGCCGGAGCAAGAATTCGATCCGCTCGGCCATCCGGCGCCGATCGTCCGCCGCATTGGCCGCCTGCCCAGGATGATGGCCGAGCGTCCCCGGCATCCGCGCGCGGAGCTCTTGCATCCGCGCCAGGTGCTGCGCCAGCGCCCGCACCACCGCCTCGCCCTCGTCGCACGAGACGAAATATTCCTCAACGAGATCGGCGAACTTTACCTTCTGGCGCTTCACAGCCGCCACGCGATCCGGCTGCGCGAACCGCTCAAGCTCGGCGTCGATCGTGCCGAGGATGCGGCGGGCCATCTCGGTTTCGCGCTTCGCCTCGTCAACTTCGGCCTGCCGGTGCTCCGTCTCCATCGCGGGCGTGCCGGCCGAGCGCCGCGGATGGCCGCCCAGCGCCGTCTCGCGGATGAAGCTTTCCAGCGCCGTAGTCGCCCGCGCCTCCGCCGCCTCCGCTTCCGCCGCCGCCCGCACCGCGCGCTCTCGCCGCAGCCGAAGATCGCGCAAGTCTTGAAGCACGAACGTGGGCGCGGGCGGCGACGCTTCCTTGCCGGCCAGTTCGCCAGTCGGTTCGTCGGTGCGCGCAGTCGCGGGTCCGGTCATGCGGCGTTCCTTTCAGAAGGAAAATTTTGAGGCACTTTCAGGCTTCTCGCCCGTGACGATGGGGTGCGCTAGACGGCGGGCCCGGATTTTTACCCCCCCTTCGCGCTGATGGCCGCCAAGCCGTTCGCCCCCCCCACCCCCCAGGCCGCCTGGCCGGACGGTCCGCCGCCAGGTGCGCCCTGTCGCGGCGGCGAGCGCGGAGAGGGTGCGGCCTGATCGCGGCGGCAGGGCGCACCGGTTGCTCGGCGCGGTGCGGGTCGACGATGGTGCGCACCGGGTCGGCGAGTACGACGCCCAGGCCGTCGTGCTGGTGCGATGCGGCGTCGTCGACCTGGCGACCGTCGCATGGGTGCGCATCGGGCCGCGCCGTCGAGAATGTCGACGACGTGCGCCGGCACGGTGGCCGTGCCGTGGTGCGGGTGCGCGGAGCGCCGGCGGCGGCCGGTCGGCCCGGATCGTGCGCGGGTGTTCGCCTGGATGTTAGCCAGTTCGCGAGAATCACCGCGGTCTGCGGCTGTGACCCGCAGATTACCTCAAGTTTTCCAATCGTCCCCACATGATCGTATATCAGGGGCGCGCTCATTCGCCGGCCTCGACGGGCGCTGGCACCGGCTCGGCGGCCCGGTCACTATCGGCCGGCACCGCCGGCTGGTAATCGACCGCGGCGGGCTCGACCTCGCGCGACTGGCCTTCGATCACGACTCCCCCCGCAGAAGGTGAGGTGTGGGTCAATTGGATCGTCAGGGTGATCGGCCCGGCCGACAGGCCGCCGGCTGCTTCTGACCTCACACCACCGAGCGCCAACAACTCGCGGGAGGCGTCCATTCGCGAATAGCTTGAGTTGCAGTCGAGCAGCGCACCGAGCGTTTGCACGGCTTTCGGTAGAAGCACGGTCACGTCACGCGAGGCCCGACGGCGAATTTCTGCCTGCGTCAACTCCTTGCTCAAGATCGCGTAAACCGCGCGCTTGGAGCAGGCCGCCGCGTCCGCGACGCTTTGCACGGAGTGGTGCTTACCAGTCATCACTTCGTCCACCACTCTCAGTGCGAGCGCCGTCAACCGTGCCGTCGATCCGTGGCCCTGCGCGTTTTTCGCCATGTCTAAGCTTCTGCACGTTGCGAAACAGCGCGGCCGAACGTGCGAAAGTGCGCCACCGGCCGCAACGCACGGGCTACGGCGCACGGTGGCCCCTCCGTCCCGCCGCAAGCTCGGGCGTAGGACGCACATCGTCCGTCCCGTCTTCCGTTCTGCGCTGTGACGGGTCTGGAGGGATTGCCGGCGAGCGTTGTGTCGCGGCTTACTGGCTGGCTCTGCCAGTGCGCATTTGCCGTGCCGCGCGGTTGGTTTGCGCGTTTGATGCGCGTTTAGGGAACGGGTAAAAAGCGCCTCTGCGCGTTTACCCTTTTCCCTATAGCCAAAAGCGCCAATCGCGCAGATCGCGGTGCGCGTTTGATGCGCGTTTAGAAGTCGGGTAAACGCGCACATTGCCCGGCCTGTGATTTCGTGGCGGATCACGACGGCCTCTTGGCACTGTTGACGTGCAGGCCCTTCGCCCGCTTGCGCGTCACGGGGTTGTCGTAGTCGGCGGGGGTGAGCACCTCGTTCTTGATCCACGTCTTGACGATTTCACGGGCCTGCTTCTCCGACTTGTCCGGGGCGTACTCCAGGACGACCCGCCAGGCGGCGAGGTCCTTGGCGTTCGGCGCGTTCGTGTAGCGCTGGCCGTCGGGCAGACCCGCGTCGATCGCATCGAGGATGCGGTTAAGGCGGCCGTGGTCGAGCCCGTCCCATGCGTCGGGCGGCGTCCAGGGTTCGACCGTCTGCACTTCGTCGCCGTGGGGATAGAGCGCGCTGGCATTGTCGAGCGGCACGCCGACCAGCCGGAACCACTTCGCCGCGGCGAGCGGAGGGGCGATGTTCACCTTGCCGCTGTCAAGCCGGACCAGGGAGCGGCGCTCATCTTCCTTGATGCCGAAGCCTTGCGCCTCGTCCGTGGTCATCGCCGAGAGGGTGTAGACGAGGCGCGCGCCGTCCTTGACGGCCGAGGCACCCCGCCCGCGATTGGCGTTGCCGGGGTCGGTGGCGCCCTTCGAAGTGTGATGAGGCACGTCGACGGCGATGTCCTTCGCCACCGCGATCCCGGCGAGGATCTGCACCACCTGGTCCATCGCGCTGTTCGAATTTTCATCGACGGCGTGGGTCTTTACGAAAGGATCGAGCCCAACGAGATCGATCTTGTGCTGGTCGATGGCGGCCTCGATCGCGTCGGCCAGCACGGACTTCTCGACCTTGCCGTCGCGGTCGACCATCAGCTTACCGGCGGCGGCGCCGGGCGCCGACAGGTACAGCCATCCGGCCACCTCCGCGTGCTCGACCCGGTGATGTTTCATCGCTGCGCGCACGCGGCGCCGAAGTTCGTCGCGGTCGTCCTCAAGGGACACGATCAGCACGCGGCAACGTTCGAATACATGTTCGTCGGTGAGCGCTCGGCCCGTCGTGAGGGAGAGATACTGCGCGATCCGCAAGGCCGTCTTTCCAACGCCGCCGTCAGCCAGGAGCGAGCTCACGAACTTCCTGCAGAACGCATTGCCGAGTAACCAGCCGCGCGGCGGGATCGGAGCGTCATCGTCGCCGGCGTCCCATTCGCCGAGCCCCACCGGCGCCGCAACCTCGCGCGTGATCGTGGTCTCGCCGGGAAGGCGGTTTAGATCATCCCGCATTTGACTGCCTCCGGCGCGCCGGCTTGGTGCCAGCTGTTCCAGTCCTTGAACATCTCGGGCGGCCTGCGGATCAGCACCCGTCGCCCTTGCCGCGTGTACGTCTCGGCGGCCTTCTCTGCGGCGGCCCGCCCTGGCGCGTCGGTATCGCTGAACAGGTGCACCTCGCGCACCGCGTCGGGCAGGAGGACACTGTGCAGCCGCGTCCCGGCTACGGCCCAGCACGGCACCTCAGCGAGCTGCATCGCGGAAAGGGCGTCCTCGACACCTTCGGCGAGCCCGAAAATTTCGCCAGCGGGCGCAAGGCGAACCGCGCCTCCGTGGAAGCAGCCCAGCGATTTTTTGGGTGTGGTGACCTGCGCCTTGCCGGCGCCGCGCGGGTTTATGTAGATGCGCTGGATTGCGACGATTCGCCGGTCGGGCGCCTGTATCGCCGCGACCAAGCAGGGCAGCACCATCGGCGAGATGGCGCCCCCGTCGAAGTAGTCGAGGGCAGGCGCGAAGCGCAGGCTTGGCGGCAACGGTATGGCGATGGCGCGACCGCGCAGGTACGCCTCGGCGAGCGTGCCCCCTATCGGCCGCGCTGCCTTCCAGATCGCCAGGGCGCCTGCGTCCCGGCCGGTAGGAGCAGGAGCAGGACGTGGTGCACGGGGAGCCGGCGCTATCGCATGGCGGTCGAGCCCGAGCCATTCCACCGACCATGTGATCGCCTCGGCCATCGTGCATCCGCGCACGGCGCGCACCAGGTCGAGCGCGTCACCACCTTCATCCGGCGCTCGATCGAGCCACAGGCCCCGGCGGTCGCCCACGAGTACGACACCGAGACTGCGGCCCGCCTCCCCCCCGATCGAACCGACACGCCATTCCCGCCCTACCCGCAAGCCAGCGGGCAGCAGTTCGCGGCATAGTTCCTCGATCCGCTCGGCGAGCTGGTCCGCGATCTCGTGGGCGGGGATGCGGTCGGCAGTCATGTGGTCAGCCGATAAGGTGAAAAACTGGGCCAGAGGTCGCCGCCGACGGCGCGGACCATCTCGGACGATAGGCGCGAATACCGCACCAGCAGGGCTGGGTCGACGTCGAGCTCGATCAGCAGCTCGGCGAGGGCGCGCGGGCCAAGGTTGTGGATTCGCTCGACCGCGTCGCGGAAGGTCGGCTCGTCGATCCGTCGCCTGTGCGTTGCGGGCGGTGGCGCTGGGGAGCGAGGATGGTGCCGTCCAACCGATCCTGCCGATGCAGCGCGCCCCCCGCCGGGGCGCGTTCGCATCTACGCCGCCGCCGGCTCAGTGACGCGCTCGCGATTGGCGAGCCGTTCGGCGACCCACCCGCGAACTTCACGTTCGGACCACGCCACCGCGCGCCCATCGGGGTCGATCACGACACGTTTGGGAAAGCGGCCGGCGTCCTCCAGCCGGCGGAGCTGACGCTCGGTCAGCCCGCAGATAGATTCCAGCTCGCGCTTGCGGATTAGGCGGTCTGCGATTTCAGTCATTTCAGCACCTGTCTCGCCTTGACGTGATGCCGAAATATTCGCGTAGGGGGCGCGGGGCCTATCCCCCTGTTACCCCCGCATCGGGTGCTCGCCCTTGTAGGGCGGCGCGAGGTTCGTGCTTGGGCCGCTACCCGGCCCATCCGTGTCACGCAGCCGCCAAACGAGACGCTGATAGTCCTCGCGCGCGCGCCATTCCCTTACCTGGCGCTGATAGTCTGTCGTGGTGCCGAGCCGTGCGCCGATTTCGCGCGACAATGCCCGCGCGCTAAGGGTCGAAAGATGGTCGGCGAGGCAGGGGGTGGCGGCGTTCGGCACCGCAACGGGCCGGCTCGCCTCGATCCTCGCCGCGGCGTCGAAGGCGTTCTCGTCGCGCCGAATGCCGCCGTGATCTACGATATGCTCGCCCGGACGTCGCGCGTGGAAGGCGTCCCAACCGCCGAAAATCTCGGCGATCAGTTCGACCGCAGCTCCCGGCGCATCGAGCAGGCCGAGGATCGCGATTGCTTCTCGCTTCGCCGCCGCCAGACGCTCGCGCTTCTCCTCCATCACGGGACGCGGCTCGCGTGTCAGCGAGTCGAGCGAAGCCCTGGCCCGCCGCCGTGCGGCCCACCACGCGGGCGACTTTTCGGGCACGCGCCCCATCGCTAAGCCTCGGCGCGCGCCGGCAGCGCCACCACGTTAGCTTCCTTCGGCGACGCCAGACGCTCGATGTAGCTGGCCCACGCCTTCAGCGCGCTTCGCTTCTCATCGGCGAAGTCGTGACGCAGATAGACGGCCGTCACGCCGAACGACCGGCCGGGCGAATGGTTGAGGATCGCCGAGACGACGTGCGGCGCGACGTGCAGCCGGGCGCATGTCGACGCCATCGACCGTCTCAAATCGTGAAGGTGCCAGTCCTCCACTTCGGCGCCCTCCATGTGATTGGCAAGCTTCGAGTCGATCGTGGCCTTGAGGTCGGAATAGGCTTTGACGTGCGTCGAGCCGTCTGTCGTGGTGAACACGAAATCGCCGCCCGTGAAGCGCGGCAGGGCGCGCAAGATCGCCACGACTTGATCGGACAGGGGCACGTCGTGCCGCCGGTCCGCCTTGGTCGCCTCGCGGGGCAAGGTCCATAAGGGCTCGTCACCATCGAGCCGCACGTCGCGCCAGCGCATCGCGGCAACCTCGCCTCTGCGCTGGCCGGTCAGCGCCAGCACGCGCAGATACGGCCCCCAGGGGAACGCCAGCTCGCCCGTCGCCTTCCAGAAGGCTACCAGCTCGGCGTCGGACAGCACACGGTCGCGGCTCACTTCCTTGGCAGGCTTTTTCACCCCGGCGGCAGGGTTCGCGCCGATGATGTCCTGCTCGGTGGCCCATGCGAAGAATTTGTGAACGGCGGATAGCGCCCGGTTCGCCGATGTTCCGCCCGAATCCTTTCCGATGCGGGCGAGGTATTCCAGCACGTCGCGCTTGCGAATTGTGCCGATTTCGCGCTTGTCCCACCCGGTCGATTTCAGCCGCCATTTCTGCTCGGCCCATGACCTGTTGCGAGGCTTCGCCCATTCGTCGATGAACCGCTCGCGCACCCTCTCGAACGTGTTGGGCTCAGGCTCGGGCTCGACGCGCGGGAATGCCTCGCGGCCGTTCTTGATGTTGGCGACGCCCTGCGGGGCCAGCCGTCGAGCCGCGCTCAACGTCGTGACGGGCGCGTTGCCGTCGCGCACCTCGGCCCATTTCTGGCGGCCGGTCGGGTCGCGGCTCATCACGTAGTAGCCGACATGCCCGGTCTCAGTCACCCGGACGCACAGGCCCGGCGTGCGCGCGTCGAAAGCGGTAATTCGCTTCTTCGCCTTCTTCGCCTTGGCGGGAAGGGCGTCGATCGCGGTGACGGTCAGGACGGTCGGTTTGCGGCTCATGGCGGCCCCTCGACATGTTAGCCGGGCGAGCTAGAACACAGCAGGGCTAACATTTAAGGCGGCCTCATATGTTAGCCCGTGTCCCGGCATGTCCCAAATATATGCCTAAACATGGGCCTTTTCAAGCGAGCCTGTCTTGATATGTCCCGGTGCGTCATCCCTTCAAATTTGACTGGGGGTCAAGGGGTCGCAGGTTCAAATCCTGTCGCTCCGACCAATTATTTCAAGGGGTTAGGTGTTTCGGCTTAACCCCTTGATCTTTCCCGGGTAGCGCTGCGGGTAGCAAAGTGCGAGGGCCCCCGATTTCGAGCCGTCGTAGGCAGGAAGCAGCCCGTAGCGCTCTGGGCAGGTTTAAATCGCGGGCAGGATTTGATCTTCACCGAACTTTCTTGTTTGGTTCCGACCACCCCGCGCGCGGTCTGTGGTCTTCTGGTCGCAATCCGTTGACTCCACCGGCCGACGCGAAGCTGCCGCACGCGGCGATCAAAGGGTCGAACCGCGTGGCGAAGAAGCATGCCGTCAAGCTGCGCCAAACCTACGAGCGCGTCGCCCGGCGCCCGGCGATGATGGCCGGGCGCTATGCCCGCCACTCGGCCGCGAAGCCGCCGCCGCAAATGCCGAATGACGACGTATGCAATGAAACCGTAAGCCGCGGCCGCACCGGCGGCATGGGCGCTCGGGAACGACGGGGAGCTTGCGCCCACTCCTGCGATAAAGGCGAGCCGATGGCGATCCGCGAGATACCTCACCCCACAACGGAAAGTTCTGTGCCGATATGGGAGGTCCAGAGCGCGACAATGAGTGGCCGCCCGCCGCGAACCCAGAGCAGCACCGAGACAACCACCAAAGGCGGCTTCAGGGCGGCGCTCGGCTTGCTTGACCAGACGGGGATACGAAGGTCGCCGCAGCGAATGTGAGCGTGACCTTGAGGCCGGGCGCGTTGTCGGAAAGGTCGACCGCGATACCGTGGATCTCGGCCACCGCCGCGACCAAAGCGAGGCCGAGTCCGGCGCCAGCGGTCGAACGGCTCGGGTCGAGACGGTAGAAGCGTTGGAAGACCTTCTCGCGCGCCTCGGGTGGAATGCCGAGTCCCGAATCGGCGACGATGCCGACCGGCCTGCCGGCGTCGCGACGCAGGCCGAGCTCGATGCTCGCGCCCGCCGGGGTGTGGCGGATCGCGTTCTCGACCAGGTTGGCAAGCATCTGGGTTAAAAGCTCGCGGTCGCCGAGGATGTCGATTCCCGGCTCGACATGGGCGGTGAGGGTCTGCCCGTAATCCTCTGCGACCGCCACATATGCCGCGGCGATCGACTCGAACAGGTCCGAGAGGTCGACCGAGGAAAATGCCGCGCGCCGTGTCCCGGCTTCGATCTGCGCGATCCGCAACAGAGCGGCGAACGTCCCCAGGATCGAGTCGGTGTCGACGACCGCTTTGTCGATAGCTGTACGGTAGTCCTCCACGCTGCGGGCACGGCCTTGAATGTCCTCCAGCCGCTGGCGCAGTCGTGTAAGCGGGGTCCGGAGGTCATGAGCGATGTCGTTCGAGACCTGCCTGAGGCTCTCCATCAACGCTTGCACGCTGTCGAGCATCTGGTTGAGGTTGATGGCGAGGCTGTCGAGCTCGTCGCCGGTTCCTCGCGTTGGCACCCGATCGGATAGGCGCCCGTCGATGATGGCCCGCGTCGTCTGGTTCATCGCATCGATCCGGCGGAGGAAACCGAGGCTCAAGAGCCCGCCGCCGAGCGCGCCGAGGAGCAGCGTCGCACCGAGCGCCCATCCGAATGCCTGGACGATCGCCTCCTTCGCCTCGATGATGCGGTGGAGGTCACCGCCCACCAGTAAATAGGCCCCGCCGGGCAGCGCCACGCCGAGCGCGAGCAGCCGATGATCCCCCTCGCTCAGCTTCCGCGGGCCCTCGGGCACGGGCAACGACCGCCAGCCCGGCACGGGCGGCAGCGCCGACATGTTTCCGGCACCCGGCCGCCCGCTGGCGTCGAGGAGCAGGTAGTAGTAGGGGGCGCGCGCACCGGACGAGATGCGCTGCTCGATCTCGCGAGCCATCTGGGCAACGTCCGGTGTCCCCTCGGTCAGCGCCGCGACCTCGTCGGTCACCGAGGACACCACCTGCGCGCGGAGCGCATCATCGGTAATCCAATAAATCACGCCGAACAGCACCGCGACGGACAGCGCGAACAGGCCGACGTGGAGCAGCGCCAGCCGGAAACCCGTCGTGCGGAAGACCCTAATCGGGTGCACGAATCGTGTAACCCGCGCCGCGCACGGTGCAGATCAGCTCGGCCCCAAAGCCGCGATCGATCTTGCCGCGCAGCCGGCTGATATGGGGTTCCACCACGCTGGTCTGCGGGTCGAAATGAAAGTCCCAAACGTTCTCGAGGAGCATGGTGCGCGTGACCACGCGGTCGGCGTTGCGCATGAGATATTCGAGCAGCTTGAACTCCTGCGGCTGCAGCTCGATGCGCTTGCCCGCACGGGTCACCGCGCGTTTGAGAAGATCCATTTCGAGATCGGCGACGCGCAGCGTGGTCTCGACTACGGCTATCGGCGGGCGGCGCGCGAGTGCGTGCAATCGTGCCAGCATTTCGGCGAAGGCGAACGGCTTCACGAGGTAGTCGTCACCGCCGGCCTCGAGCCCCATCACTCGGTCGTCGATTCCGCCCAACGCGGTGAGGAACAACACCGGCGTCGTGATGCCGGCGCCGCGCAAGGTGCGGACGAGGCCAAGCCCGTCAAGGGCAGGCAGCATTCGATCAATCACCAGAACGTCGTAGTTCGCGCCCGCGGCGAGCAGCAGCCCGGCCTGGCCGTCGGACGCATGGTCGACCGTGTGGCCGTGCTGCTTCAGCCCGCCCGAGACGTAGGCGGCGGTCTCGGCGTCGTCCTCGACCAGCAAGACCTTCATCACGCCCCGTCGGCCGCCGCGCCCGGATGGGTTCCGGCACGCTGTGGGATCGCCAGGATGCAGCCCAGGATGCACGCCGCGATGACCGCCGACGCGATCGGCCGGCTGAGCGCCATCCCTCCCTGGTCGAGCGGCTTGTCCAGAAAATCCCCGACAGTTGCGCCGAGGGGGCGGGTGAGGATGAAGGCCGCCCAGAACAGAAGAACGCGCGACACGTTGGTCCAGAAGTAGAGCGCGGCGACGACCGCGAGCCCGGCCGCGAACACCAGCGCGCCGCCCTCGTAGCCAAGGCCCGAGGTGTCCGCCATCCAGTCGCCGAGCGCCGTCCCCAGCGTCTGCGAGACGGTGATCGTCGCCCAATAGAAGGCCTCCACCTTGGGGGTGGAGACGGTGGCGACCGACACCGTGCCCTGGGACCAGTACCAGAGCCCCAGCACCGCCAGCAGGGAGGCGAGAAGCAGGCTGGAGCCGCCGGTATAGCCGATGCCGAGCGAGCGGTCGGCGAAGTCGGCGAGCGTGGTGCCGGCCGTGGTCGACGCGACGATGGTCGCCCAGTAGAGGAACGGGCGGAACCGCGCCGCGCGGATCTGCAGCCCGACGAGGGCCGCGAGCGCCGCGAGGAAGATCGCCGTGCCGGCGAGATAGCCGAAGTCCCAGGTCATGGTCACGGTGTCGCCACCGGTCTCGCCCAGCGTGGTTGCCAGGATCTTGATGATCCAGAAGCCGAGCGTGACCGCCGGCACCTTGCTCATGGTCGCTTGATCGCTCACGGCACCGCCTTTTCGTCGGTTTCACATTGCCCCAAGGTTACCGACCGGTCGAGACGGGCGGCGCGCGCCGCCCCGCCCCGCCGGAAGGATCGGCCGGTCAGTCGGCGTCCGGTCCCTCGATGCTGTTCTCCAGCACCTTGCCGGTCTTCGCGTCGACGCCGACCTCATGGGTCGCCTTGCCCCGGCGGACGTCGAAGGAGTAACGCAGGCCGCTGCCGCCCCGCTCCTTCTCGAGTTCCTGGTCGGTGATGTGGCCCTTGACCGCTTTGGTCGCGATGGTGCGCGCCTGGTCGAGGCTGATCTTGGCCTCGTTCGCATATTTCTCGCCGGTATAATGGCCAGATGTCCCGGCCGCGGCCAGCGCGGCACCTGCGGCCCCGTAGGCGACGGCAAGGGCCATTGCGGCCGCTGTGAATTTGGCTCGTTTCATCGTTTCGGTCTCCGCTGTTGCCTGAACGGCCCGCCCGGTGCGGGCTCCGGTCACGCATATTTGGGAAGTGCGGGTTGCCGGCTGCTTGGCTGGACCTTACGGATTGGTAAGTTGAGCACTGGCCGCGTGCGGAGAATACTCGCCGCACGCGCTCTTGCCGCGCCCCGCCAGGCAGTTGGCGGACGGCGCTTCCTGACCCCGGCAGACACGGAAGGACAAGTTCATGGACATGCGGCTTTCCCTCGCCGCTGTTGCGCTCGCGAGCCTCGCCCTTGGCGCGAGCGCAGCGCACGCGGTCAGCCAGCATCCGGTCCTGACCCCCGAGCGGCCAGTAGAGGTTTCGACTGGTGGCGCACGATTCGACCTGATGGCGGTCGATGCGGCCAAACGACGCCTTCTCGCGGCACATAGCCAGGCGGGCACGCTCACAATTGTCGATCTGGCGGCGAACAAGCTGCTGCGCGAGGTCCCGGTCGGGAGGTCGGCGGATGTCGCCGTCGATGAAGTCGACAACAGGTACTTCGTAAGCACGGCCAAAGGCGTCGCCGTCGTCGACCGCAACTCGCTCCGCAACACCGGCTTCGTTGCCACACCCGGTCCGGCCGACGCCATGCTCTTCGATCCCCAGAACGATCGCCTCTACGTCGGACACGATGATGGCACCGAACTCTGGGTAATCGATCCGCGGCGGGAGAAGCTTCTTGGCCGCGTCTCGATACCTGGTGCGCCTGAGATTATGTCCCTCGACCGCCACCTGCACCGACTTCTCGTCAACATAAAGCCGAAGAACGAACTCGTCGAAATCGATCCCCGCTCCCGGAAGATCGTTGCACACTGGTCGACCTTACCGACCGAGTCACCACACGGGCTGGCTCTCGATCAGGGCACGCAGCGCGCCTTCGTGGCCGGCCACAGCCAAACAGTCTCGATATTCCAGCTTCCATCCGGCAAGGCGGCAGGCAAAATCGACATCGGAACCGGCCGGGTCGACCAGATCGCGATCGATGCTTCGGCCCAGCGCCTCTATTGCCCCAGCAGCGGCCGGCTTGTCGCCGTCGATATCCGCTCGGGAGCAGAACGGGTTCTGGGGTCCGCACAAATCCCGAAGGGAACGCACTCCGTCGCCGTCGATCCGCACACACACCGCGTTTGGATCGCCTACACGGACCAGAACCGCAGCTATGTACAAGCCTTTGTACCGTCGTTTTCAAAGGATTGACGGCGCGCAGCGGCTGACCCTCCTTCTGTGGATGAACATCGGACGACTTGACAATGCGGTCGGCAAACGTGCCTTGTTACGACCGTAGCATAAATTACGTTGCGTACGTGGGCGAGGTTCATGGCACCGAGAAAGCAGTTGGCGAGCGGGCCCGGCATGGTCGGCTGGCTTCTGCTCACCTACAAGGTGCCACCGGAGCCGGCGAAGCGGCGCATCTGGCTGTGGCGCAAGCTCAAGTCGCTCGGGGCTATCTACTTGCAGAACGGCGTGTGCGTGCTGCCGCGGACTGATACGCATCTCCGCCGTCTCAAGGTGCTGGAGCGCGAGATCGTGGACATGGGCGGTGAGGCCATCCTGATGACGACCGCGAGCCTCGACCGCGTGCAGGAGGAGAAGGTGCGCGCCCGCTTCGCCGTCGAGCGCGACGAGGCCTATGTCGAGTTCATCAGCCGGTGCGACGATTTCGAGGGCGAGATCGCACGCGAGAGCGCGGCCGGCAAGTTCACCTATGCCGAAGTGGAGGAAAACGAGGAGGATCTCGAGAAGCTCCGCAAATGGCTCGACAAGATCGTCCTCCTGGATTTCTTCGGTGCGCCGCTCAAGGACGAGGCCGAACGGCGGCTCGAACGCTGCGCCGCCATCCTCGACGACTACGCGTGCGAGGTGTTCGAGCGTCAGGACGAAAACAGCGCCGAGGCGGAGCCGCGCCGGCGGCGGCGAGCTGCCAGGTAAGACCGCAGCATGAGGGGAAACCGCCTTGCCTCCGCCACGGCCGGCCTTTTCGCGCTGGCGACGACGGTGGCCGGGTGCGCCAGCTATCACGCCCTTCCGCTTGCCGAGCGAACAAGCCTCGCGAGCGGCCTCGGCAGTCTCGATACGAGGGTGCCGGATAGCGGAGACGGGGGACGAGAGCGCCAAGTCGACTTGTCGAAGCCGATCGGGATCGACGAGGTTGGGCTCCTTGCGATGCTCAACAATCCCGACCTCAAATCCGAACGCGGCGAGCTCGCCGCCGCGCGCGCCGGGGTCGCCCAGGCCAGGGTGCTGCCCAACCCCTCGGTCGGGGTCGGGTACGAAGCGCTGCTCGGCGGTCCGGCGAGCGTCGGTGCCTGGACCGCGTCGTTATCCCAGAGTGTCAGCGAGCTCGTCACCTACCGGCGGCGCGTCGCGGCCGCGAACGCCACGGTCGCGCAGGTGGACGCGGACCAGCTTTGGCGCGAGTGGCAGGTGGCGCAGAAGGCGCGCCTGCTCGCTCTCAACATTTACTGGGAGAACGAGTTCGATCCGGCTCAGCGGGCACGAGCTGGCCCTCGTCGGGGGCGAGCTCGCGACGGTGCGCCAGGCGATGCAGGCGGGCAATCTCGACCTCTCCGCCCTTGCGCCGCTCGAGGCCGCCAAAGCCGGAGCGGAGCAGTCGCTTGCCACGCTCGATCTCGCGCGTCTCAAGGACTGGCAGGCGCTCGATGCGCTCCTTGGATTGGCGCCGACCGTGCGGTTCGCCATCCCCCGGCCGCACCTCCCGGCCATGCCGGCGGACAGCCTCTCGCTGATAGCGTCGCTTCCCGAGCGGCGCCCCGATCTGGTGGCACTACGGCTCGGCTATCTCTCGTCCGACGAGAGCGTTCGTGCTGCCATACTCGGTCAGTATCCGGCGTTCGTGCTCGGCGGCACGTGGAGCTCGGACACGTCGAACGTGCGCTCCGCAGGGCCGAGCTTTACGTTCGATCTGCCGATCTTCGACCGCAACCAGGGCCAGATCGCCCAGGCGCGCGCGCAACGTCTGCTGCTTCACGAGCAGTATCAGGCACGGCTCGATGGGGCGGTGGGCGACGTGCACGGTCTGGTCGCGCAGGAACGCAGCCTGTCGGCCGCGCTGGTCCAGGCGAGGGCCGCTGATCGCACCGCAGACCGGCTGGCACGTTCGGCGGAGGCCGCCTATCGCCAGGGCAACCTCGACCAGCGGAGCCTCGCCGACTACCAGACGACGGCATTGCAGAGACGGCTCGAAGTGGTCGCGCTTGAGCGCAGTCTCGGCGAGGCGCGCATCACCCTCGCCGTCGAGCTGGCCCTCGGCCTGCCGACTACCCGGGTCGCGGTTCCGGGGAGCAAAGAACGCCGATGACATCGTCCCTTTCTCTCCGCATCGTCACCCTGCTCGCCGCTTGCGTCTTCCTGACCGCCGCCGCCGACGGCGAGCCGGCAGCCAACGCGCCGAGCGTTCTGGTGACCGCAACCAGGCTAGAGACCGGCAGCCTGCCGCAGACAATCACCGCCTACGGCAGCGTGGAGCCAGCATCGGAAGCGCGCGAGACGGTGATGGCGCCGCTCGCCGCCAGGGTCGACGAGATCTATGTCCGGCGCGGCGAGGAGGTAGCGAAGGGCACGAAGCTGATCCGGCTGGTGCCGAGCCCGACCGTCGCCACATCGTTCGTGCAGGCCCGTTCGGAGTTCAGCGTGGCGCGCCAGCTGGTCGAGCGCACGCGCAAGATGGTGAACCAGCACCTCGCCACCCAGCAGCAGCTTGCCGATGCCGAGAAATCCGAATCCGACGCGCGGGCGCTCCTGTCTGCGCTCCAGGACCAAGGGGCGGGCGGGCCGAGCGTCGTGCGGGCGCCGTTCAACGCGGTCGTGACCGCGATCCCCACCAGCCGCGGCGCGATCGTCTCCGAGGGGACGGCCCTGTTCGTACTCGCCCAACGCGAAGGGCTGGTCCTGAAGGTGGGCGTGGTGCCGATCCGGGCCGCGGGAATAAAGGCAGGCCGGAGCGCCACCATCACGCCGATCGGGGCGACTGCGTCGGTTACCGGAACGGTGATCCTGACTGCCTCGATCGTCGATCCGGCCAGCGGGCTGGTTCCAATCGAGATCGCCCTGCCGGCAAACGGCTTCCGCCCGGGCGAGATGGCCGAGGCGGTCATCACCACGCAGGACGTGAACGGCTATGTCGTTCCCCACCGGGCGATCCTGGTGAACGAGAACGGCAAGCCGTACGTCGTGCAGGCCGTGGAACAGCGCGCGAAGCTGATCCCCGTGAACGTGCTGGTCGCCGACGGTGACCGCGACGTGATTGCCGGCCCGCTGAACACGGCAGCGCCCTTGATCCTCGACGGCAGCTATCAGCTCGAGGAGGGGATGAAGGTCCGATTTTCCCCGGTCGACGGGAAAGTGCCGAAGTGACCTTCGTCGCCTGGATCGAGCGTCACCGCCGCTCGCTGCTGTTCGTCTCGTTCGCGCTCGCGATCGCCGGCGTCTATGCCGGCATCGCGCTGCCCGTGGGGCTTTTCCCCGTGACCAGTTTCCCGCGCATCCGAGTGAATGTCGACGCCGGGTCCATGCCCGCGAAGCAGATGCTGATCGACGTCACCGAGCCGCTGGAGCAGGCGGCACGCGCGGTTCCCGGCGCCGTCGAGGTGTCGTCCACCACCTCGCGCGGGTCGGCACAGCTCTTCGTCGATTTCCCGTGGGGCTCGGACATGAACCAGGCGCTGCTGCGGGTCGACACCGCGTTCGCGCAAGCCCTGCCCGATTTGCCCGCGGGCACGAAATACGACGCGATCCAGATGAGCCCCGACCTCATCGCGCCCTTCTTGTCGTACGCGGTGATCTCGAAGTCGGTCCCGTCGGCCGCGCTGCGGCGGCTCGCGATGTACCAGTTGACGCCTCTCCTGGCCGGCATTCCAGGCGTGCGGAAGGTGGGCGTGCTCGGTGGCGAGACGCCTGAGGTGCAGGTCTCTGTGAACCCGGAGAAGCTGCGCGCCTACGGGCTTACCCTCTCCGACGTGTCGCAGGCGGTCGCCGAGACGAATGCGGTGAAGGCGGTTGGCCGGCTCGAGGACAACGACCTGCTCTACCTAGCCGTCAGCGACAACCCATTCGAACTCGGTGAAATCCGTCCAGAACGTCGCGCTGCACACGGGCGCGGACGGCATCGTGCGACTTGGCGAAATCGCCAACGTCTTCATGGGCAGCGTGCCGCAGTGGCTACTGGTCGATGTCGACGGACGCCCCGCGGTCACCATCGACGTCTATCAGCAGGACCAGGCCGATTCTCTCACCCTCGCGACCGAGGTGCAGCGGCGGCTGGACGCCTTCATGAAGACGCAGCCGAAGTCCATCCACCTCACCAAATGGTACGACCAGACCGAGCTGGTGCGCTCTTCGATCGGGGCGGTGGAGGAGGCGATCCTGATCGGGCTGGTCTTCGCCGGCTTCGTTCTGCTCGCCTTCCTGCGCAACTGGCGCGTGACCTTGGTGGCGATGACCATCGTACCGCTTTCGGTCGCGATCACCGTACTGCTGCTCTCCGTCCTCGGCATGACGTTCAACATCATGACCCTGGGCGGAGTCGCCGCCGCCATCGGTCTGCTGGTCGACGACGTGATCGTGATGATCGAGCACATCGCGCGGCGCGCCGGCGTCCCCGGACTCGAGAATGCGCGTGGCACCATCCTTCACGCCGCGCGCGAGTTCCTGCCGCCGCTGATCGGTTCGAGCCTCGCCACCATCATCATTTTCATCCCGCTCGCGTTTCTCACGGGCGTCACGGGGGCGTTCTTCAAGTTCCTGTCGCTGACCATGGCATCGGCGCTGATCATCTCCTGGATACTGACCGCCTTTACGGTGCCGGTTCTCGCGCGCAGCGTGATCCGCTTCGACCTCTGGCAGGACCCCACGCACGGGCGCGAAACCTGGCTGCGGCGGACGCACGGGCGCATCTTGCGAACATTGTTCGCCCACCCCTCGCTGATCCTCGCCGGCATCGTTGTGCTGGGCGGCGTCGGCTACTACGCCTACACCCAGGTCGGCACCGGGTTCCTGCCGCGGATGGACGAGGGCGGGTTCATCATCGACTACCAGACGCAACCGGGCACGTCCCTCACCGAGACGAACCGGGAGCTTTCCGAGGTCGAGGCGATCCTGAAGAAGGACCCGAACGTCGAGACCTATTCGCGCCGCACAGGCGCCGGTATGGGCGGCGATTTCGTCGAATCGTACCAGGGCGACTTCTTCGTCAAATTGATCCCGCCCTCGAAGCGCCCGCCGATCTGGGACGTGATGGACGAGATCATCGCCAAGATCACCGACCAGGTGCCCGGCATCGGCATGGACGTGACCCAGCTCATGGGCGACATGATCGGCGACATGGTGGGCCGGAAGCAGCCGGTGGTGATCGCGCTGAGCGCCAAGAACCCGGACGTGCTGGGGGCGGTCGCGACGAAGGTGGCTGACGCCATTTCCAAGGTGCCGGGGGTGGAGCCCTCGTCGGTGAACAATGGCGTGGTGCCGGCAGGCGACGCCCTCGACATCCGCGTCGACCCCGCTTCGGCCGCGATGGAAGGCGTGACGCCAGCCGACGTCGAGATGCAGCTCTATCATTATCTGAATGGCATGGTGGTCACGCGCTATCTCGGCGATGTCCAGGACGTGGGCGTCCGGCTTTGGCTTAACGCCCGCACGGGCAGGCTCTACCGCGACCAGCTTGCCGACCTGCCGATCCGCGCGGCGAACGGGCACGTGTTCCCGCTCGGCACGGTGGCGAAGATCGGGTTCGTCTCGGGCGAGCCTGAGATCAACCGCGACAACCTCCAGCAGATCGTGCCTGTCACGGCCGAGATCGGCGGCGGGTACGATCTCGGCACCGTCATCTCATCGGTGCAGCAGGTGCTGAACCGGCCGGGCGTGATCCCCAGCGGGGTCTATTACACGATCGGCGGCACCTACAAACAGCAGCAGCTCGCCGTCCAGGGCATGATCAAGGTGTTTGCCGCAGCCGCGATCGCCGAGATCGTGCTGCTCCTCTTCCTCTACGAGCGCTTCTCGATTCCGGTCATCATCATTGCGAGCTCGCTGCTCTCGACCGCGGCGGTTTTCGTGGGCCTCTGGATCACCGGGGTCGAGCTCAACATCACCGCCATGATGGGCATGGTGATGATCATCGGCATCGCGACCGAAATGGCGATCTTCCTGGTATCCGAATATCAGGCCCTCGAGCGGACCATGCCGCCGCGCCAGGCGATCACGGAGGCGGCGCTCAACCGGCTGCGCCCGATCACCATGAGTACATTGGCGATGATCCTCGCCCTCCTGCCGCTCGGCGCCGCGATCAGTGGCTCCGGCGATCAGATGCTGCAACCGCTCGCCATAGCCATCATCTTCGGCATCACGGTCCAGCTTCCGCTGGTCCTGTTCGCCATGCCGGTCGTGATCGGGCTCGTCACGCGCAATCCGCCAGCCGGAGACACCCAGGGCCAGCCGGACCATGCGGAGGATCGGCATGATTGATACCCGCGAAACGGCGGACGCCCCGCAGGAATACTTCTCCGTCAGCCAGATTGCAGCCGGCTACGGTTGCGGCACGAAGTATGTCCGACGGCTGATCGACATTGGCGACGTGGTCGCGAACAAGTTCGGCAGAATCGTGCGCATCGGCCGGGTCGAAATCGAGCGTTATGAGCTTTTGACCCGGCAAGTTTAATGTGCGAAAGGCGGTCCATCCGGGTCCATGCGAGGCCGGGATTTTGTGGCTGTTTCGGCACCGTCGGGATGACGTACCCTCGTAAATCAGGGCCGCGGGCTGAGCGATCGCGACCCTAGTGGGCCAAGGCCCCGCGGAGACGTGTCTTGATCTCGCGGGTTCGCCAACGGCCGCCCGGTGCGGATCGGAAACAACGCGCGTGAGCAAATGCAACTCGACGGCTGGGGGAATGTTCTGCTCGCGGCCAAGCTCATCTATCAGAGCTTCGATCCATCGCGCGCGCGATGAAGGTCTACGACCCTGATCCCAGTAGGAGGTCGCACTAAGTTCGCTTGACGGGAAAAGTGGTTGCCCGAATGCCTCGGTCCCTGCGGCCGTAGCGGGCGGGGGCGGAGTCAATCGGGATTGCCGTGGGCGGCACCTGAAAGAGAACCGAAACCGTCACGCCCTGCCGGACTCTTTGCGGATCTGCGAAAGCGCCTCGAAGAGATCGCTCGGCAACGGCAGGACGATCGTGTTCGTCCGATCCGTCGCGATGGCCTGCAGCGCCCCGAGATAGCGGAGCTGCATCGACGCCGGTACGGTCCCCATGATCTCCGCAGCCTCGACCAGCTTCTGTGCCGCCTGCTGCTCACCTTCGGCGTTGATGACCTTGGCGCGGCGCTCGCGCTCCGCCTCGGCCTGGCGGGCGATGGCGCGAATCATGCTCTCGGAGATGTCGACCTGCTTGATCTCGACGTTAGTGACCTTGATGCCCCACGCCTCGGTCTGGGTGTCCATGATTTCCTGGATATCGGCGTTCAGCTTATCGCGCTCGGCCAGCATCTCGTCCAGGCTATGCTTGCCGAGGACGGAGCGGAGCGTTGTTTGGGCGAGCTGGCTGGTCGCCTCGTTGAAGTCCTCAACCTGGATTACCGCCTTGTCGGCGTCGACGACGCGAAAATAGAGGACTGCGTTCACCTTGACCGAGACATTGTCGCGCGAGATCACGTCCTGGCTCGGCACGTCGAGAACGATCACGCGCAGGTCCATCCGCACCATCTGCTGGATGTAAGGCAGCATCAAAATGAGTCCGGGGCCGCGAACACCGGTAAAGCGACCAAGCGTGAACATCACGCCGCGCTCGTACTCGCGGAACACGCGGATCGCCGAGCCGAAGATGACGACCGCCAGCACGGCGATCACCAGATAGGCTACCCAGTCGAGGGTCATGGTCGGTCTCCCCTGCCGCGCGCGGCGGCGGTTATTTCGGCTCGACGCGGAGCGTCAGCCCCTCGCGTCCCACGATACGCACCGGTTGGCCGGTGGTGAGCGTTCGATCGGCGCGGGCGCGCCAGCGCTCGCCCCGTGTCTCGACCTCGCCCTCCTCGCCGCTCCAGTCGATCACCTCGGCGCCCGCGCCGAGAAGCATCGCGTCGTCGCCCATGGCAGCCGGGCGGCGGCGGGCCCGCACCAGCATGGCGAGCACCAGGAGGAACAGCGCCGCGCAGACGACCGCCGCGCCGGTCACCACCGGCCACGCCAGGCGATAGCCTGGCGTATCGAATGTCATCATCGCGCCGAGCACGAAGGCCGCGAACCCGCCGAGCCCGAGGGCGCCGAAGGACGGCACGAAGGCCTCGGCAACCATCAGCCCGACGCCGAGCAGGGTGAGGGCGAGGCCGGCCAGGTCGAACGGAATGATGCTGAGCGCGAACAGCCCGAGGAGAAGCGAGATCGCGCCCAGAACGCCGGGCGCGAAGATTCCGGGGTGGGAGAACTCGAAGACGAGCCCGATCACCCCGGCGATCAGCAGGATGAAGGCGATGTTCGGATCGCTCAGCACGGAGAGCAGCCGCGTGCGGAAGCCCGGCTCGATCGTCACCACGCGTGCCCCGGCAAGATGCAAGGTTCGCGCCTCGCCGCCCGCCTTCACCGTCCGCCCGTTCAGCTTGGCTAGCAGGTCCGCCACGTTGTCGGCCACCAAGTCGACCACGTTCATCTTCAGCGCCTCGTCGTAGGGCAGGCTGGCCGCCTGGCGTACTGCCAATTCCGCCCAATCCGCGTTGCGTCCGTGCAGCCGGGCGAGGCCGCGGATATAGGCGACGGCGTCGTTGGTGACCTTGGTGAGTTCGGCGTTCGGCGGCCGCACCTGATTGGGTTCCGGCTTCGCCGGCTTCGCGCCTGACCCTCCGCCGCCGAAGAGGCTGACCGGTGTGGCTGCGCCCACGTTGGTGCCTGGCGCCATCGCGGTAATCGGGCAGGCATAGAGGATATAGGTGCCGGCACTCGCCGCGCGCGCTCCGCTCGGCGCGACGAACCCGACCACCGGCACGGGCGAGGCCAGAATGGCCTGGATGATCTGGCGCATCGAGCTGTCGAGCCCGCCCGGCGTGTCCATCCGCAGCACGATGACCGCAGCGCCTTCATCAGCGGCGCGCCGAATGCCGCGGACGAGATAGTCGGCGCTCACCGGCCCGACGGCACCGTCGAGGGTGAGCAGGTAGGCCTTTGGGACAGGCGCGGTTGCCTCGGCCGGCCGGCCAATGCCGAGCGCCATAACAAGCGTGATCAGCAGTGTCGCGGCATGGCCGGCAGTCCGACGTCCCGAAATCCTCGCCGGAGCGATTTTGCCCAAGTCCATGCTTCGCCCCTGGTGTGCCGTGCGCACGTCTCGCTTCCATCGAATCATAATATCGCGGCGATCTTAGCCGCCGATGTTGCGCTGGATCAAAATCGGCGGGGTGGGATGCGCCATGTTCGGTTAGGGCGCCCGCTGGCGCGATGCGCAAGTACCGAGGGCAAATTGCTCCAGGAGCCCGACGTCGCCGAGCTGTTCGGCTGGGTGCCGCGGGTCCTGGGTCAGCTTGCCACACTTCCAGCTCTGCAGGACGTCACGGGCGACCTCGAATCCGCCGCGCCGCGGGTCATGCTGAAGATGGACCGGGACCGGCTCGGGCGGCTCGGCATCACGCCCAGGCGGTCGACAACACGCTCTATGACGCGTTTGGCCGGCGCTAAGTCGCCACCATCTACACCCAGGTGGACCAGCACCATGTGATCCTCGAGTTCGAGCCGCGCTTCCAGGAGGACGCCGATTCCCTCTCCCGCCCCCAAGACGAGTTACGAGGGATCGGCAAGGTCTTCCAGACATCGCTGGCCAGCCAGCCCTATTTGGTCGCGGCGGCGATACTGGCGGTCTACATCGTGCTCGGCATTCTTTTTCGAGGGCTACATCCACCTGGCTCGGAGCTGCGGCGTCCCCTGGGAAATATCCGGTTGACGTACCACGCCTGAGCCCCTATATTCCCTTCGAGACGAAGGGAACACGGTTATGGCCAAGCTTGATCTGACAAACCCGATCTTCCACGACGACGCCAAGGCGCGTGAACATCTAGAAAGTCTCTTGTGGTCGGACGGTCCCGTCTGCCCCCGTTGTGGGGTATTTGGGGACCGCATTACGAAGCTCGCGGGCAAGTCCACTCGCCCCGGTGTCTACAAGTGCAAGGACTGCCGGAAGCCGTTTAGCGTGACGGTCGGAACCGTCATGGAACGGTCGAAAATCCCGCTCGCCAAGTGGGTGCTGGCCGCTCAACTGATGGCGTCCAGCAAGAAGGGGATGAGCGCCCTTCAACTGATGCGCATGCTCGGCACGAATTACGAAACGGCTTGGTTCCTGTTCCACCGGCTGCGCGAGGCTGCGACCGTCACGGGTGGCGGACCGCTCGGCGGCGAGAACAAAGTGATTGAGGCCGACGAGACGTATGTGGGTGGCAAGGCCAAGAACAAGGCGTTCGGTCCGCCCCCGAAGAAAATGGCCGTGTTTGCCCTGCTAGAGCGCGAGGGCGGCGTTCGTTCCTTCCATGTCGCCAACGTCAACGCCCGGACCCTGCGGCCGATCATCGTCAAGCACGCCAGCCGCAAGTCCCACCTGATGACGGACGAAAGTGCCGTCTATCCCACTATCGGTGACGAGTTCGCCGGACATAGCGCGGTCAACCATAGCCGCGACGAGTATGTGCGGCTCGGCGGCTTCGTCACGACTAACAGCGTCGAAAGCTACTTCGCCATTCTCAAGCGCGGCGTGTTCGGCACGTACCACAATCTGAGCGAGGCCCACCTGCACCGCTACCTCGCCGAGTTCGATTTCCGGTACAACACACGCAAGATCAGCGACGCCGAGCGCGCTGCCCTGCTACTCAAGGGCGCGAAGGGCAAGCGGCTCCTCTACCGACAGCCTGACCAAGCCGCGCACGCCTAAGCAGAAGGGCCGCGCGTTCGTGCACTGGCGAAAGGCGAAATCCTGATGGTCGAAACTTTTACCCGAGACCAATTCTGGGCCGAATTAGAAGCCTTGGGTGAGGTTGAGGTAGAAACGCGGATATTGGCCAAACGCTACGGGGATACAGGCGACAAGCGGGCGCTTGCCGAGCAATGGCTCGCGAAGAAGCGTCAGGACCGCGACGACGCCAACAAATTGGAACAGGCTGCCGCTGCACGTTCTGCGGCAGAAGCTGCATGGGAAGCCGCCCGCGAGGCTAAGGCCGCAAACACCAATGCCAGAATCGCGCAGGCAATAGCGCTGATCGCCATTACGGTTTCAGTCATAGGGTGGTTTCTCCGGCCCGGAAACTGAAAGCTCGGTTCAGCGGCCGGGCTTCTTGCTATCATCCTTGGGCTTCCGCTCCCGCTTGGGGCGAGGTTGTGGTGGCGTTTTCAGCAGCCGACGTAGCAGCGTATCGCGCCGATCCTGTTCTTCCTTCGATATCGAGTAATCATCCATAGGAAGATACTAACATGACCTGGGCCATTTTCCGCGACGAACACGTCAAGGCCATTGGCGAAATGCTCACGAGCGGCTCTGAACGCGTCGCCGCCATTGTAGGTGGCGCACTTCTGGACGACACGCTTAGGCGTACGTTATGCGAACGGCTACGAAAGAACGACGACCTCGCAGAAAAATTATTCAAAGTCGGCGCGCCCTTCGGGAATACCGGCCCAAAGGTTGATCTTTTCTATATGATGGGGCATTGCGAAAAGCCCGTCCGTAACGCGATGTATGGCATTTGCGATATCCGTAATTATTTCGCCCATGACGCGGCTGCTTCCTTTGACGCAAAGGATGACCGCGTTATAGCCGGAATGAAAAAGATGAAACTTCATGATGGTCGGCAATTCTATCCACATCACCTTTATCCAGAGGATACAACAATCTCCGTTGAACCAACCCCAGATAAACGAACCATATTTTTGGTCAATCTAAAGCTCTGCCTAATTGCCTTAATGCAAGATAGAGTCCGCCATGTGTCACACTCCGACACTCCGCGAACTAGAGCGGATTCCGTTCATACGGAGCCGTATCCGGAGTTTGTGAAGTAGTTGGCGCATTCGGTTGGCGGGACGCTGGCGAGGATGCGGCCGATCTCACGCCAGAGCTGTTCGACGGTGCGCGCTGCGGCCTTGCGGAGGTGCGCCTTGAGCTTGGAGAAGAGCTGCTCGATGGGGTTGAAGTCTGGCGAGTAGGGCGGGAGGCGGAGGAGGGTGGCGCCGGCGGCCTCTATCGCGGCTTCGGCGCCGGCCACCTTGTGGGCGGGCAGGTTGTCCCAGATCACGATGTCGCCGGGCTTCAGCGTCGGTCGTAGCACCTCGCGGGCCCAGACCTGGAAGATGCTCCCGTTCATCGCCCGGTCGATCACCATGGGCGCCTCGATGCGGTCGGCCCGCAGCGCGCAGACCAGGGTGATGGTCTTCCAGTGGCCGTGCGGGATGGGCGCGACCAGCCGCTCGCCGCGCGGCGCCCGGCCGCGGAGCCGCGCCATCTTGGTCTGCGTCCCGGTCTCGTCGATGAACACCAGGCGGTGTGGATCGAGCCACGGCTGCACGCAGCGCCACAGATCGCGCTCCGCCTTTACGTCCGAGCGGTCCTGTTCGCTCGCATGGGCGGTCTTTTTTTGTACGTCAGCCCGCGGCGGGAGAAGAAGCGCCACACCGTCGACGGCACCGTCGCGAGCCCGCGCCGGGCGAGGCCCTGGCACAACTCCGCCAGCGTCAGATCGGGCCGCTCCTTGACCTGGGCGAGCAGCCAGTCGGCATGGGCTTCGATCGGTCCCGAGCGGTGGTCGCCGCCCTGCCGGTCGGGCCTCACCGAGCGGGTCAGCCGAAAGCGCGTGTGCAGCTTGGAAACGAAGCTCGGGCTCACCCCGAACCGGTCGGCCACCGTCCGGATCGGGGCACCGCCCTCGACGGCGGCAAGAACCCGCTCCCGAAGGTCGATCGAGTAGGCGCGGACCATGATCCCTCCATGAACCATTCCGCACCCAAAGAATCACAGCACCGTCGCGCTGGGAATCCCCTGCCAATTCGGTCCGACCAGAAAGTGCTCTAGAGATCAGATTCTGGCTTTGGAACCTCCGCCCGAGCGGCAATAGCAGTGCCACGCATCGCGCGGTACACCTGCTCTGCCCAATAACGCTCGTCCGCAAAAGCTAATTCCATCCGGCAGAGAACACTCTTCCCCGCCTTCACCATTTCCGGCGTCACTTCCACGTCGTCAGCTAGGGATTCCGCGCGTTCGCAATGTCGGGGCAAAGGTATCAATCCTAACTTGGTACGTCAACCGGATAGTTCCCCGTCCCCTGGGCATCGCGATCGTCGGAGGCCTTCTTCTGTCGCAGCTTCTTACGCTCTATACGACGCCGGTCGTCTACCTGCATTTGACCGGCCTGGGAGCGTTCGCGCGCTCGAGCATGACGGGCCTTGCGCGACGGCCGAGCATGGCCCCCGGGCCGGACGTACGGACCGAGTCTCCGCCGGCCGAATGAGGGGCGCGCCTGCGTTTCGGCGCGTTCGGCGCCGGCAGTCGTGCGGCGATCAGATGATTGCGGCGCCAGCGATGAAGCGTCTCGGTTGTCCTGCGGCACCAACCGCTATTCCAAGGCGCTCACCATCAGCGGTGAACTGCGCCCGGTACGAATCATGTCGAGGAAGGCGCGCAGTGCCGCCGGAGGTTGCCGACGTCCCGAATGGTAAAGAAACAGACCTTCGAACGTGGGCGACCAGTCCTCGAGCACCTGGACCAGTTGACCCGAGCGAAGGAAAGGTTCGGCCAACGCCTCAATCGTATAGGCGATCCCGAGGCCGTCGACGGCGGCGCGCACGCCCAAGTCAGGATTGTTGACGGTGATCCGCCCATCGACCAGGGTTTGTCGCGACACGCCGTCCCGTTGGAGCGGCCATTCGGCAATTTGACCGTCAGCATCCCGCCGGTAGCGTACACAATTGTGCTTGGAAAGGTCATCGGGGCTGCGCGGCGGTCGCCGGCGTGCGAAGTACGACGGCGATCCGACCACCGCGATCCTCACCGGACCCATGACGCGCACTGCGATCATATCGGCATCGACCCGGTTCTGCGGTCCCACCCCGGCATCGAAACCTTTTGCCACGATGTCGATCGGCGCTTCACCGATTTGGACCTCGAGGTGCACATCGGGATAGCTTGAGAGAAATTTATCCCAAATCGGCGCGATCACGGCCGATGCGGCCACGTGAGTGGCGTAAAGCCGCAAACGCCCGAACGGACGCTCGCGCTCCTGGTTCAGCCCCTCCAGCGCATCAGTGATCTCCGCCAACGCTGGCCGCAGGCGCTCTACAAGGCGCAGCCCTGCAACGGTAAGGGCGACGCTGCGCGTCGTACGGTGCAGCAGCCGCATCCCGAGACGCTCTTCGATCTGCCGCATCGCGTGGCTGATCGCGGAGGGGGTAACGCCCAGCCGCGCCGCCGCCGCGCGGAAGCTCAGGTGGTCCGCGACCACCACGAATGTTGCGAGATCGGCCAGTTCCCCACGCGACATTGATGAATGTCCTTCATCATCGTGAGCAACAGATAATGGATTTTCGTTGATTGTACCAAGCGCTATTTTGCCACAGAGAGAATCAGCCATGGCCTCCCATGTTGGCGGACGAGGAAAGGGTTGGATCGACTTCCATTCCGGCCGAGGCCGTCGGGCGTGAATCCGCCGGTCAGGTTTGATGTCCGGCGGCCAAGGCCTTTGGGGGTCGGTCCCCGTTGGCGCCTGACAGCGGCCAGAGGGCGCAATGGCGACGCGCGCGAATGAACTCGGTCGCAGACGCGGCGGCCTCACCTAGGCGATGACGGTGCGTAACAAGGCACCCACGCCGGAATTTCGAGATCGGCCGCGAGCGACGCGTTCTGTCGGGCGGCATGGGTTACTCCTTGTCATCTGTCGCGGAGGGCTCGTACCTGAGTGACAATGTGAACGTTGGTGGTTTTCACCTTCCCGGCATCGGCCCGCTGATGACCTTGGCCTTCGCGGCGGCGCTCGTTGCAGGCGGTCCCCGGTTGGCCGAGGCCGCGGATGCTCCTCCGCCCGGCGTCGTGGTGGCGCCCGTCGTGGTGAAGGACGTCGCACCGGCCACGCACTATATCGGCCATGTGCTCGCGATTCAGTCGGTGAAGCTCGTGCCACGGGTCACCGCGTATATCGACGAGGTCGCCGTGAAGCAGGGCAGCGCGGTGAAAGCCGGTCAGGTTCTGTTCCGGCTGCAGAGTACCTCCTACGAGGCAGCGCTCCAGAGCGCACAGGCCAGCTTGCAATCCGCTCGGGCGGCCTACCAGAACGCGCAGCTGGCCTACCAGCGGGCTCTGCGGCTCGGTAAAACCGGGGCGGCCGCGCAAGCGACCGTCGATCAAGCCCTGGCGACGCGAAATCAGGACCAGGCCGCGATCCTGTCGGCCCAGGCCGATGTCACCCAGGCCCAGCTGAACCTCAGCTACTGCACCATCACCGCGCCCATTGCCGGCCGTATCGGAACCGCGACCCTCACCAGGGGCAATCTCGTCACGCCGAACACCGCGGCGCTGACAACCATCAACCAGCTCGATCCGATCCGCGTGGTATTCTCGGTCAGCGACGCCGATATCGTGGATGCCGAGCAGAAGAGCGTAGAAGCGCAGAATGGCGATCTGCAAGGGTTGAAGGCGAGCCTCACGCTGCCGAACGGCAAACCCTACGACCAAGCCGGCAGCATCGCCTTCTTCGACAACCAGGTCGATACCCAGACCGGCACGGTGAGCGTCTACGCCGACTTTGCCAATCCGCACCATCTTCTGCTGCCGGGCTCGTACGTATCGGTGCAATTGCGCAGGGCCAAGCCCCAACTGGTGCCGCTTGTCCCGGTGGCTGCGGTGCAGACGGACCAGCACGGTTCGTTCGTTCTGACGGTGGGTCGCGACAACAAGGTCAAGCAGCAGCCGGTGAAGCTCGGTCACCAGATCGCCCAGAACGACGTCGTGGAGAGCGGCCTGCGCGACGGCGACCGCGTCATCGTCGACGGGCTTCAGAAGGTCAAGCCAGGCGAGGTGGTCAAGCCGACGACCGCGCCCTCCACGGCGGCCGCTGCCGGCCCACCGCCCGTCCAGGTCGACTGAGGCCTTTTCGTCTTGCTCTCCAGCTTTTCATCAATCGGCCCAAGTTCGCCATCGTCATCGCGGTGGTGATCACGCTGGCCGGGCTGCTCGCGCTCAATTCCATCCCGATTTCGCAATATCCGAACGTCACGCCGCCGAAGGTGACGATCCTGGTCAACTATCCGGGCGCCAGCGCCCAGACGATGATCAACGAGATCGCCGAGCCCATCGAGGAGCAGGTCAACGGCGTCCCCAACATGCTGTACATGCAGAGCACCAGCTCGGGGACGGGGCATTATAATCTGTCGGTGACTTTCGCCCTGGGCTCCGATCCCAATATCGACCAGGTCAACGTTCAGAACCGGGTTCAGGAGGCCGTAGCGCAGCTTCCGTCCGAAGTGCAGCAGGAGGGCATCGCGGTTCGCGCCGCGGCGGATACCTTCGTGCTGGCGGTGAACCTCTATTCGCCTGACAAGAAATACGACCAGCTCTTCATCTCGAACTATGCCTACATGCATCTGCAGCAGCAGATCGCCCGCGTGGCGGGTGTCGGCGACACGCATATTTTCGGCGCGCGCGAGTACGCCATGCGGGTCTGGCTCAACCCCGCCAAGATGACTGCCCTCGGCGTGACCGTCGGCGACGTGACTTCGGCCATCCAGGCGCAGAACATCCAGGTGGCGTCCGGTCAGATCGGCGAGCCGCCGGTCAGCGGGAACCAGGCCCAGCAGCTCTCCGTGCTCGCCCCTGGAGAGTTGAGCGACCCCAAGCAGTTCAGTGACATCATTATCCGCACCAACACCAATGGCGGGGTTCTTCGGCTCGGCGACGTCGCCAAGGTCGAGCTCGCGGCCCAGCAATACGCCAACTCTTCGGCACTGGACGGCCTGCCCTCGTCGACGGTGGTCATCTATCAGGCGCCGGGCGCCAACGCTCTTGCGGTTTCCGATAGCGTTGCGCGGCAGATGAAGGTGCTGTCGGCGCACTTCCCGCCCGGCTTGAAGTACCAGATCGTGTACAACGCCACGAACTTCGTGCGCGCCGACATCGCCGAGATCATGCGCACGCTCGTCATCACGCTTTTGCTGGTGGTCGCCGTCGTCTACGTCTTCCTGCAGGACTGGCGCGCGACGCTGATTCCGACCATCGCCATCCCCGTTTCGCTGATCGGCGTGTTCGCGGCCCTCTACGTGCTCGGCTACTCTGCGAATACGATCGATCTTTTCGCCGTCGTCCTCGCTATCACGCTGGTCGTCGACGATGCCATCGTAGTGGTCGAGAACGTCTCCCGGCATCTGGAGGAAAACCCGGATGTGGACAGGCGGGAGGCTACCGGCGCGGCGATGCGCGAGATCACCGGCCCGGTTGTAGCGACCACCCTGATCCTCGTGGCGGTGTTCGCGCCGGTCGGTTTCATCGCCGGCATAACGGGCTCGCTATACCGGCAGTTCGCCGTCACCATCTCGGTGTCGGTGGTGATCTCCGCGATCAACGCACTGACTCTGAGCCCGGCGCTATGCGCCCTGATGCTGCGGCCGCCCTCGGGCCGCCGGATGCGCCTGTTCCGCTGGTTCAACGGGGGCTTCGAATTCACGCGTAACCGCTACACGAAAGTCGTCGGGGTCCTGTCACGAAGGCTTATCGTCACCACGATCGGCATGATGGCGGTGTTCGGCGCCACCTACTTCGTTTTCGAAGGGACGCCAACGGCCTTCCTGCCGGCAGAGGACCAAGGATTCTTCATGCTCAACGTCCAGCTTCCCGACGGTGCGTCGCTGGGGCGGACGAGCAGCGTGGTGGACCGGGTCGCCTCCATGCTGCGCAAGCAGCCGAGCATCGCGCACACCCTGGAAATCACGGGCTTCAGCGTTGTCTCCGGATCCCAGGAGTCGAATGGCGCCCTCGTCATCGCCATCATGAAGCCGTGGGACGAGCGGGGCGCCGACGAGTCCGTGCCCGCCGTGATACGCGCAATGAAACCGAAGCTGGACGCCATCCCCTCCGCCGATATCGTGGGGTTCAATCCGCCGGCCATTCCTGGCATCAGCACGACCGGCGGGATCAATTTCGTGTTGGAGGCGCAAAGCGGTCAGGCCTACAGCAAGCTTGCCTCGGTGGCGCGCAGCCTGATCTTTGCGGCGAACCAGAACGACGATTTGTCCTCCGTGTTCACCGCCTTTTCGGCCAACCAGCCGCAAGTGATGGTCCACGTCAACAAGCTGAAGGCAGAGATGCTGGGCGTCAGCCCGCAGACGATCTACGAGACGCTGCAAGCCAACCTCGGCGACCAGTTCGTTAACAATTTCAACTATCAGAATTTCGTGTTCCAGGTTCTCGTGCAGGCACAGTCGCAGTTCAGGTCCAAGGTGAGCGACATCGAAAGGCTCTATGTGCGCAGCTCCAACGGATCGATGGTGCCGCTGAAAGGGCTGATCAATGTCAGCATGATCCAGGGTGCCAACGCCCTGACGCTTTACAACTTGTTCCCGGCCGTGCTGATCAACGGCGCCGCCGCCCAGGGCCGCAGCGACGGCCAGGCCATCAACGCGATGGAGCAGGTGGCGGCGAAACACCTGCCGCAAGGCTATGGCTACGAGTGGACCGGCATGACCTATCAGCAAATCCAGGCCACAGGCCAGGAAGGGGCTGCCTTCCTCGCCGCAGTGGTATTTTCGTATCTCTTCCTCGCCGCCCTCTACGAAAGCTGGACCCTGCCGCTGTCGGTCATCCTGCCTGTGGCGTTCGCGATGTTCGGCGGCCTGGTGGCCCTGTACCTGCGTGGGATGGCGCTCGACATCTATGGACAGGTCGGCCTGGTCCTGCTGATCGGCCTTGCCGCGAAAAATGCCATCCTGATCGTCGAGTTCGCCAAGGACCGCCTCGAGCGGGGCGGCGTGGACGCCGTCGAGGCCGCCGAGGACGGCGCCCACACCCGTTATCGCCCCGTAATGATGACGGCGCTGGCCTTCATCATTGGCGTTGTGCCTCTCGTCATCGCCACAGGGGCGGGTGCCGGCGCGCGACAGTCGATCGGCACCACGGTGTTCGGCGGCATGATCATCGCAAGCTTCATCGGCGTGCTGTTCATCCCGGCGCTGTTCGTCGGGTTTCGGCACCTGTCAGAGGCCTCCTCGCGCCTGCTGGGCCGCCTTGGGGGACATCGCCACGGGCCGGATGCCGCCGAATAGTCCGCGTTGAGCGCTGGGGGGCCGACGGACACCGGAACTGCCGTCGTTGAGCCATAGTTAGCGAAATGCGGGGGCATGATCGCGGGAGAGGGTGCGTGGCGTTCGGGTCGGGGCGCGCCCCGAAGCGGAAGTGCCCATGCGCGTCGGTCTCGCCGCTGAAGCCGTCACCGGGACCAAGGCATGAACGCCACGGCGGTGTTCTTCCGCGCGCTGGCCCGGTCGGAGGAAGCGAGCCAGCCGGCCGCGCTTGCCGCCACGTGGCGGAACTCGGGCGAAGTGGCGACGCCAGCGGCGCTTGTCTGCATCGAGCAGATCGAACACGCACTCGATCGTCTAAGCGCGGAACCGTGAGGCGCCGCTTTCGTCGCCGGACCGGTGACGATCACCTTGACCATGGCAACCCGACCATTCTTCCAGGGGGTCAGTGGCCCGCCGTGCCGGCGCCACGCCCCTTGGCCGCCTTCCTGCCCGATCTCGATTAAAGAAATGGTGCGGCTGTGCGCTTGCGCACAGAGGGCGGCGCGTCTTCGCGCCATGATCGGGTGTTTCCTCCCTTAAGCGAACTCGCGGTGCGGACTCCTTGGGGCCGCACCGCTTCTTTTTGCCGCGATGGCGCCCGGTCGATGTCACCCGATGTGGCTTCTCGCGCAACGGGCAATCGAGTTCCGCCTATCCACTCGGCGGCGAAGCCATCCTCAAAGCTGTCCGAAAAATACCTTTTTCGGCAGTCTGGAGCTTCTCGCGCTCCTCAGTTGGTCGCTCGGCCGACAACCCGGTGTTGAACATGGCGTTGCAGCATGTTCCCGAACGCGCGAAAGATCGTGTCCATGTGTTGCCGCTTGTAAGGGAAGATCTCCGGCGGATCCAGATCGTGGACAACCATGGCGTTTCCGGCCTCGAAGACGAGAAGCCGGCCGTCTGGCATTTCGGCGCAGTCGACCGCGAAGTAGTCCAGGCGAACGCGTTCGGCAATGGCGTCGATGGCGGCTTTGTGCCGGACGGCGAAGCCGAGATCGAACTCGGCCATGAACTTCGCCTCTTCCGCCCGTCGCTCGGCGCGAGTGAGCATCCCGGCATTGACGTAGTGGATCATCCAATCTGACGAAATCGCCATGTGACACGGATAGGCTTGTCCATCGATAAACACGATCCGGAATTTCCGGAACAACCCATCTCGGCTTCGGTAATCGATGAACGGCGATATATAAAATTCGTCTTCAGACCTTTGCGTCAGGAAGGCAGCCACTTCCGCCGCGTCTTCGATTTTCGAGAGGCCTTCCCCGGCGTGCGAATCTCTGGGGCGCCCAATGAGGGGAAATGCGGCCCCGTCGAGGATCGAGCCAGGCAAGATTTCCCCGCGAGCGATCCGTGACAGCGTCGCGCGTCCGATACTCGCCGTCGGCGGGATCGTTACGCCGGGCGCCTTTGCGAGCAGTACGGACACGGCGTCCCGGGTCAATCCGACGATGCGGTTTGGTGCATTGAGGACCGGGCGCTCCCAGCCCGCCAGTCTCGGCGTCAGCGCCCGCAGGACCCGTTCGTTGTTCTTGGATTCGGCGATCGTGACGAAGGCGAGGTCATGGTCCGGAAGGCGCGGCGGAAGCGGCGCGTCCTCCGTCACGTAGGCGATATGGAGCGACACGTCGAGATCGTCGAGCAGGAGCTCCAAGGGCGTGTTCGCCATGAAACTGCCAGGTACCATGAATGCCAGGAGTCGGAGGCCTTGGCGCTCGGCAGTCCGTGAGGGATGGCGGTATACGCGGCTGAGCTTCAGTGCCTCCCGCTGCAAATCGGCGCGGAGCGAGCCCTTGTCGCAAATCTGTGCGATCGTCGAGAGATCGATAAGGCAAGCCCCATCGGCCGGGTTCCGATCCCGCTGCTCGGCCAGCGACTTCCATACCGGCACCAGATCGGCTCCCGCATATGCCATTCCGAGGAGGGCCGAAAATCCGTAGGACAGCGCCGGAAAGGCGTCGGTGGACCGGTTCGGGAAAACGCTCCGCTTACTCATGCTTCTGCCTTGCTACGCTACTTTTCTGGGCGCCCGCGCCCGGCCGAGCGCCACCACGCGATCGACCAGCATGTCGACGTCGCGCTGGTCGGTGCGATGGTTGACGATCGCCGCGCGGATTGCGAGGGATGCGCCGATCCGCGTCGTCGACGGGGCACAAAGTCCCAATTCCTGGAGTTCAACTACGATTTCCGAATTGACCCGGTCGGGATCGAGTGCGCGGTATCGGAAGCACACGATGTTGAGCTGGACGGGAGCAAGCAGCTCGAGCTCGGGGGTGGCAACGATCCGGCTTTCGAGATGGCGCGCCAGGGCGCACGTCCGCGACATCGCGGCGCCCAGCGCTTCGGTCCCGTAGACCTTGAGCGTGAACCATGTCTTCAGCGCGCGGAAGCCGCGGGAAAGGTCGGGTCCCAGGTCGCACGGCCAGGGCGATCCGGCAGCGAGCCCTCGGCACTCGCGTTGCAAATAGCTGGCCGGTGAAGCGAAGGCTTTTTGGTGCAGCTCGCCGTCGCGCACCAATATGAAGCCCGCGTCGTATGGCACCTGTGCCCATTTGTGGAAATCGAGCGCGATCGAGTCGGCACGCTGGATGCCGTCGAGCCTCGGCGCAAGGTCAGGGGCCATTATCGCGACGGCGCCAATCGCACCGTCGACGTGGAACCACAGCTTGTTGCGTTCGGCAATCGTCGCCAATGCCGAGAGATCGTCGAACGCACCGATATCGACGGTTCCTGCCGTCCCGACGATCAGGAAGGGAGTGAAGCCTTCCTTGCGGTCGCGATCGATTGCAGCCGACAGCGCGTCGATGTCGATCTGGTGATGATCATTGATCGGAATGACGCGAAGGGCGGCCGTGCCGAAGCCGGAAGCGTCCATGGCCTGCGCGATGCATCCATGCGCCGCAGCGGAAGTGTAAGCGACCAGCCGCGTGGCGCGGGAGGCGAGCCCGTCCTGCCGCACTTCCGCTCCCAACTCCCTGGTGCGGGCGATCAAGACGCCGATCAGGTTCGCCATCGACGAGCCGGTGACGAATATGCCGCTTGCTGCGCTCGGGAACGCAAAGAGCTGGCTCAGCCAGCGGACCACCGAACGCTCCACCTCGATCGGGATGTGGTCGCGCCCTCCGAGATTCGCGTTGAGGCCGGCGGCCAGCATTTCGGCCAGCATGCCAACGACGTTGCCGCCGCCATGCACCCAGCCCATGAACCCCGGATGGGAATTGCCCGTGGCGTAGGGAAGGACATAGCGCATGAACTCGTGATGCACCTCCGCCAGGTCGGTCGGATGAACCGGCACCGGCTCATGGAAGTGCGCGCGAACGTTCTCCGGGATCGGCTGCCAGACGGGACGGTCCCGGAGATGCTCGACGTAATCGAGGATGTCGTCGAGCATGCGATGCCCCTGTGACCGGAGCTGCGCCCAATCGGACGGATCGAGGCCGACGGCGGGGTGGGGCGGCGAGTGATTTTTCATTCCGTACCCGGTATCGGCCAAATTCGTTAACGGTCCTTAACCAGAAGGGCAGGGAGCGAAGAAATTTTTGCGGAGAATTTTGGAGCTCGGACAGGCGGTTTGGCCGGTGGACGCCCAGATTCGTGGCTAAATGACCTTCGGCCAATTGACCGGTGTGGCGCCCTTGAAGCGATCCATCCGGTAGGTGGACTGCTGGCCTGTAAGGGGGATGGGGCGGTCGGTGCGGACCTTGGGGCCACACGCTTCTTCTTGCCGCGATGGCGCCCGCTCGACGTCACCCGATGCTGACGTACCAGGCGCCGTTCATGTGGATGGTCTCGCCGGTGATGTAGCGCCCGTTCGGCCCGACCAGGAAGCGCACCATCGCCGCCACCTCCTCCGCCGTGCCGGCGCGCCCCACCGGGATCGGCTTCTCGCGGAAATGCGCCGACATGCCGCCGGGCTCGGAGGGCCGCTCGAGATGGCCGGGCGCGATACAGTTGACGGTGACGCCCTGGGGCGCGAGCTCGACCGCGAGGGCGCCGGTGAAGCCGGCGAGCCCCGCTTTCGCCGCGGCGACCGCCGTGCGGTTCTTCACGCCGGCGTGACCCGAGACGCCGCCGATATTGACGATGGCGCCCGTGCCGTGGGCGAGGAGGTGGGGCAGCGCCGCGCGGGTGCAGAGGAAGGCCGCGTCGACGGTGGAAGCCTGCACCTCGCGCCACTCGGCGAACGAGGTCTCGCCGATCGGCTTCGCGACGCGGTTGGAGATGTTGTTGACCAGCACGTCGAGCCGACCGAACGCCTCGGCCGCGGCGGCGACGAGCCCCTCCGCCGCCTCCGGCACGGTGAGGTCGGCGAGGTGCACGATGGCCTTGCCGCCCCTGGCCCGCACCTCGTCCGCCACCGCCTCGGCCGCTTCGCGCGACGTGCGCGCGTTGATCGCCACCGAGGCGCCCGCGTCGGCCAGAGCCAGCGCGATCGTCCGGCCGAGATTCTGCGCGCTGCCGGTGACGATGGCGGCGCGGCCCTCGAGCTCGCGCGTCAGGCCGCCACCTCGTACTTGTCGCGCCGCATCCCCGCCAGGTTGATTCCCTCGATGCGGATCAGCCGGGTGGTGGATTCGCGCCGCGGCGAATGCAGGTCACCCTCGTTGTAGACATGTGCGACTCCGGGGGTGAGGTCGTAGGTCCGCACCTTCGCGACCTTGCCTGGCCCGCCGCTCGCCGGCTTGGCGACGCAGCGCCAGTCGGTCATCTCGGTCACGCCTGCGGCCTGGCCGTAGATCGCCCAGCTCGGCCCGTGGTCGTGCGGGTTCGACCCGCGCGCGCCCTTGAACACGTGCGCCAGGATGCAGAAATGCAGGTCCGGATCCTCGTACAGGATCTTCCGCTCGTCCTCATTGTCGGGGCCGAGATAGGCGGCGACGAACTCGGGGTCGGCGCAGGCCTTCTCGACGTACCTGCGCACCTCCTCGCGTCCGGCCGGGCCGGGATCCTTCAAGAGCGCCTTGCGGCAATCTTGCGAGAACTGTTCCAGCGTGTAGCTCATCGCGCTCCTCCGTCGCTTCGCATGGGCGGCAACGGCCGGAAGTCTAGCACCATCGGGCGCCTCGAACACAAGCGTGGATCGGCCGGAGCCTGGTCACGGAACCCGCCGCCCGACAGCTCCGTTCGCCCATCGTATCGATGGCGAGGGAGAGGATCATGGCCAGCCACGAGGCGCAGACGACGACCGACCACCAGACGATCCGGCGCTGGGCCGAGGCGCGCGGCGGCAAGCCGGCGGCGGTTTCCGCGACGCACAAGGGCGACGACGCGGGCATCCTGCGGATCGATTTCGACGCGCCGGAGGAAGGGCTCGAGCCCATTTCCTGGGATGCGTTCTTCGAGAAGTTCGAGGAGAGCCGGCTCGCCCTCCTCTATCAGGACAAGACCCAGTCGGGCGAGACCAGCCGCTTCTTCAAGCTCGTCCGCCGCGACGACGCCAGCCATTAGGCCGGCGTTCGCCGCGTCCCGCCCGACCAGGCGCGGCCGGTGGCGGCGGACCATTCCTCGACGCGGCCGAACGGGCGCGCGTCAGGATCGGAGGCACAGACATAGATCTCGTGGCCGGGCCGGGCCAGGATGCGAAAGCCGGCGGCGCGCAGCATCGCCTCGACGGCCGCCTCGTTGGCCGCCCACCACACCGTGGGGTCGCCCGCGAAGTCGCCCTCGACGAAGCTGAGCCGGGGCCAGCCGGGCGCCGCCATCGCCTGCCGGGTCTGGAACTCCAGCCGGTCAGGCGCCGGCGCGGAAGTTGGTTCGCCCGGCACCGTCAGGGTTTGGAACACCATCAGCCGCGGCGCGAGGCGCGCCATTGTGTCGAGCGCCAGCATCGGGTACCGCAGATGGTAGGCGACGCCCATGAAGAACACGAGGTCGTAGCGCGTCCGGCTGCGCGCCAGCGCGTGGATCTGGCGGCGCTGGAACCGAACCCGGCCGGCGAGCCCCATCCGCCGCGCCGCCCAGCGCGCCTGCTTCAGATAGTGGTCGTCGCAGTCGATGCCGGTGACGCGCGCGCCGCGCCTGGCCAACTCGAAGGCATAGAACCCGGCGTTGCAACCGATCTCCAGCGCGCGCCAGCCGTCGAGGTCGCCGGGCAGGTGCGGTGCGATCTCGCGCCATTTCCAGGCGGGGAAGTCGCCGAACGGGTGGTCGGGCCGCGTCTCGCGCCCGTCCGGCAAATGCAGGTTCTGGAACCACGGCCCCAGCGCGGCGATGGCGTCGCGCTCGACGGGATCGGCCCGGCGCTCGGCCACGGTCACGCCTCCGCGGGGCTCGCGGCCCGGCAGGAAAGCAGCAGCGTCTCGAGCTCCGCGGCGCGGCAGGCGGCGGTGTGCTCGGCCATTACGCGCCGCCGCGCCGAGTTCGCGATGGCGTTGCGCGTCGTGTCGGGCGTGTCGCGCAGGATCGCCACCGCCTCGTCGGTGTCGCGCGCGATCAAAATGTCGCGCCCGGGCGTGAAGAACTGATCGATCCCGTCCCACCGGTCGCTGACGATCGGCACGCCGCACGCGGCCGCCTCGAACAGCCGCACGCTCGGCGACCAGCCGGCTTCGGTCATCGCTTTCCGCGTGATGTTCAGGGTGAAGCGCTGGGCCGAGTAGAAGGCGCGGTGCGCGCCGGGCGCGACGTGCTCGATCCGCTCGACGTTCGCCGGCCACTGGATGTCGGCCGGGTATTGCGGGCCGCCGACGACGAAGCGCGCGTCGGCCATCTCGCCCGCCGGGCCGAGCAGCAGCGCGTCGAGACCCGGCTGGCGGTCGTCGCTGTAGGTACCGAGATAGCCGAGCAGCCAGCGGCGATCGACGCGCTCCGGGTAATGCAGCTCGGGATCGACGGCGCAGTAGAGCGCCGCAGCGCGCCTGGCGCCGAACCTTCGCTCGATGCGGGCGAGCATCGGACCGCCGGTGAAGGAGAGGTAGAGATCGAAGCGCGGCACCAGCGCGCGAGAGAGATAGGCGCAGTCGCCGGTCTCCAGCGCCGCCACCGTGATCGGCGTGTCGATATCGTAGAATGCGGTTGCCCCGCGCGTCGTATCGCACACCCAGCCCGCCACTGCGATCCCGTCCGGCACGTAGGAGCCGACGATCACCGCGGCCGCCTCGCGCACCAAGGCCGAGAATCGGTCGCGAAGCTCCTCGGTCGAGCCGTAGAGGTGCGTTCGCCCATAGGGCGGGTCGGGCAGGTCGCGGTTCGCTGCGTACCATTCGACATCGCGCTCGAGGAACGTCACCTCGTGGCCGCGCCGGACAAGCTCGCGCACCAGCCCGCGATAGGTGGTCGCGTGCCCGTTGCCCCAGGACGAGGTGATCGAGAGCCCGCAGATGACGATGCCGAGACTCATTCGGCCGCCGATATTTCGGCCTGGCCGTAGAGCAGCGCCTCGACCAGCGCCGCGCGCTGCGCATAGGTGTGGTGGGCGAGGACGCGGGCGCGGGCCGCGCGGCCGATCTCGGCGGCGGCCTGCATGGTGGTGCGGCCCAGATGCGCGGCGACGTCGGCGCCGTGGGCGGCGACCAAAATCTCGCGTCCCGGCTCGAGGAACGTCTCGATCCCCTCCCACGCGTCGGAGATCAGGCAGGCGCCGGCGCCCGCCGCCTCGAACACGCGCGTCGCGGGCGAGAAGCCGAACCGGGCCATCAACTCGCGGCTGATGTTGAGGACGCAGCGCGCCGAGCAGTTGATGACGTTGTGGTCGCGGGTGAAGACGTGGCCGATGGCGCGTACGTTGGGTGGCACCTCGGCGCCCGGCCAGCCGTTCCCGCCCAGAAGAATGCGGTCCTCCGGTCGGCGGCGCGCCGCTTCGAACAGGAACGCGTCGACCCTCGCCTCGCGATCGGGCAGCCTGTTGCCGACGAAGGCGAGGTCGGCGGCGAAGCTTACCGACGGCGGAACCGGATGGTGCGTTTCTGGATCGACGGCGTTGTAGATCGGCGTGCAGGCGCGCGCGCCGAGCGCCCGATAGGCGCGGCATACCGGCTCGCCGCCGCCATAGGTCAGCACCCGGTCGAAGCGCGGGATCAACGAGCGCAGCCGGTCGTTCGGATCCGCCGCGATGGATTCCAGCGTCGCCGGCGCATCGACGTCCCAGAAGATGGCGGCCCGGTGCGGGACGCGTAGCGCGACCACCGCTGCCTCCAGCTCGGCGTCGAGCACGCCGACACCCGATGCCTTCACCACCACGTCCGCCGATGTCGCCTCGTCGAGCGCGCGTTCCATCCCGTCCGCGGTCGGCGCGTAGACCACGACGCGCGCCCAATCCGGGTCGGGCATGTCGCGATGGGCCTGACGTTCGAACGCGTCGGGCTCGTAGAACGCGATCTCGTGTCCGCGCGTGGCCAGCGCCTTCAGAAGGCCGCGATAGTAGGTGGCGGCGCCGTTCCAGTAAGCGGAGACGAGGCTCGATCCGAAGAACGCAATCCGCATCAGACGAGGCTCCCGGCAAGTACGGGCCGTGGTTCCGGCGCGCGCCCCAGCGCATTGAGAATGTCCATCAGCTCGTCCACCCGGTGCGCGCACGTATGGCGCGCGCGGATGGTGCGAAGGCCGTTGGCGGCGAGCTGCGCCGCGAGCGCGTCGTCGGACGCGACGGCCTTGAGGTGCGCGGTCATTTCCGCGCCGTCGCGCGCGCGGAGATAGTCTTCGTGACCGAACAGCCCCTCGGCGTCGTCCCACGGCGCGGACACCAGCGGAATGCCGCAGGCCAGCGCCTCGAACATGCGGATGGTGGGGATGCCGGGCAGGGCGCGGGCGTAGGGCCGGCGCGGCACGTGCACCGTTACCCGGTGCGCGGCGAAGGCGTCGGGCACGCGATGGTTGGCGATCCAGCCTTCGTAGCCGATGCCGTGGTGGCGCAGCAGCTCGCGCGCGTGGCGCGGGTACCGCACGCCATGCACGCGTGCGGGCAGGCCCAGCGCATGCGCCGGCTCGACCAGGAAGGTGCGCAGCTCGCGGCTCCGCTCGCCGTCGCCCCAATTGCCGATCCAAATCAGACCGGCGCGCGCTTCCGGCTTCGGCGCGCCGGCGGGATCGGGGCGGAACACCGCCGTGTCGGCGGCCTCGTGCCAGGTCCAGGCGCGGCGGCCCCAGCCGCGAGCGCGGTAGGCCTCCGCCAGCACCGCGCCGAAGGCGAGCACGCCGTCGTAATCCTCGATGCCCATGGCGTCGAGCTCGTCCGGCGCCGTGAGGGCACGGTGGTGGGTGTCGTGGAACAGCAGGCGGAAGCGGCCGCCCGCGGCGCGTCGCCGCCCGATCGCCCGTGCCAGCGCGGGGTCGGTCCATTCGTGCACGATCACAAGCTCGGCGCCGTCGAGCGCGGCGTCGAGTTCGAGCGTCTCCGAGTCGTAGAGCCACGGGCGGAGATGGGGAAAGCGCAGCTCGACATCGGCAAGCGCCGCCGGACCCTGTTCCGCCAGCAGGTGCGTCCGGCTCCACCCGTCCTCCGGCTCGAACACCGCGAGATCGTGGCCGCGCCGCATCAGCTCGCCCGCGATGCCGCGCATGAAGTGGGCGTTGCCGTGGTTCCAGTCCGAGAGGATGGAATGGCAGAAGAGCGCGATCTTCACAGCGCGGGCTCCAGCCGCCGGGTACGGGCGCGCCCGCCGGTCAACGCCGCGTACGCGTCGCAATAGAGATCGACCATGCGTGGCGCCGAGAAGCGCCGCGCATGCAGCCGGGCGGCCTCGCCCAGCGCGCGGCAGCCATCCTCGTCCGCCATCAGCCCGGAGAGGGCGCGGGCCAGGAGATCGGGCCGGGCTGGATCGACGAACATGGCCGCGCCGTCCCACAGCTCGCGGAGCGTTGGGATGTCGCCGAGCACCAGCGCCGCGCCCGCCATGGCCGCTTCGAGCACCGCCAGCCCGAACGGCTCGTAGCGCGCGGGGTGTGCGAAGATCGCCGCCTCGCCGAGCCAGCGCGCAAGTTCAGGCTCCGCGAGCCTCCCGAGCCAGGTGACGCTGTCCGGCGGCACGTCCCCTCCGCCGCCGTCGGGCGCGGCGACGTCGCCCGCCACCAGCACCGGCCAGGGCAGGTCGCATCCGGCCTCGGCCATTGCGCGGACGTTCTTCGCCTCGTCCCACAGGCGTCCGCAGCCGAACACGCAGCGCCGCTTCGGCAAGGGCGGGAAGCGCCGCCCGTCGCGCCCGTTCGGGATGACGGCACACCGTCCCGGTGCGCCGTAGATCGCCGCGATCTCGGCGAGGAACGCGCGCGTCGGCGCGACCAGCAGCCCGGCGGCGGCAATTCCCTCGGCAACGCGGCTCCGGTAGATGTCCCATTCCGCTGGCGCGTCGCACCCGCGGCAGGCACGCCACCACGAGGCGACGCAGGAATGGGCCACCGCGACGGTCGGCGCGCGCCAGCCCAGCGCCGCATGAGCGTACCCGTTGAGATGCACCAGGTCGGGCCGCACGCGCCGCTCGAGCGCGAGCAGCCATTCGCCCTGGCGGAGCACGTCGCATTCGGCGCCCGGCATCCATTCGAGCCGCCCGCCCAGTGTCTCGACCACGAGGCGCGGGATCGACTGCGCCTCGGCGCGCTGCGCCGCGCTGGGTGCCGGGCCGAGCGCGCAGAGCGTCACCTCGGTGCCTCGGGCGGCGAGGCCCCGCGCCAGCTCGATCGCGTAGGTCCAGACGCCGCCGACCGCGTCGGTGGTCATCAGCACGCGCCGCGGCGCATCGGCGACGGACGGCCTCATGGCGCAGCGCGCTCCAAATCGGCGAGCGGCGCCGGCGCCTCGTCCTGAATGTCGCTAAAGGCGCCGAACCGGTCGCGATAGTAGTCGACCGCCCGCTCCCAGGCCCGCGCGTCGGGCTCGCCCCAGAGCCGCCGGTAGTCGGGCGTGCCGGGATAGGGGAACAGCGGCACCGGGTCGTTGGCCCAGATGCCATGGGCCCGCACCCGCTCGCGCCAAGCGGCGACCTCGCGCGAATCGTCCTCCGGCGTCAGGATCAGGTTCGCCTGCACGAAGGGCACGTGGCGCTTCGCCTCGATCAGCAGGCCGGTCAGCGCCTCGGTGTCCACGCGGCAGTCCTTGGACAGCCAGTCACGGCCGGCTTCGGTCAGGCTCTCGACGCCGGCCTCGATCGAGACGCACCCGGCGCGGCCGAGCAGCGCGATCGTGTCCGGCTTCCAGAGATCGAGCCGCGTCTGCACGCCGAACTTCAGCCCGCGCCCGACCAGCGCCTCCAGCAGCGGCCGGTTCGGCAAAAAGATTTCGTCGACGAAATAGACGTACTCGACGCCCTGGTTCTGCAGGCGCGCGATCTCGGCGTCGGTCCAGGCGAGCGGCGGCAAATCGACGAATTTCGTCGCGCGCGGCCCGCCGCGCCGCCGGATCCGCCCGTCGCGCTTGAAGCAGATGCCTTGCACCTCGGCGTCGCCGCGGGCCAGCTCGGCCAGCGTCTCCTCGCACTCGCCCATCACCACGATGTCGGCGCCGAGCTTCGCGAGGGCCGGTTCGGGCGTGGTCGAGCCGTGCGGCCCGACGGCGACGGTGAGGCCGGCGACGTCGCGCACCGCCGCCAGCGTCGCCTGCGGCACGCGCAGCTCGGGCGGTGGGCAGCGCCAGAACAGATAGGTCGGTGCAGTGGTGACGACGGTCATTTCCGGCCGGAAGGTGGCGAGGCGGCGGGCGAGGGCGGCACCGTCGAGCCCTTCGGCATGGGCGTCGATCAGGGCGACCTCGTGGCCGTCGCGCTGCAGCAAGGCGCGGGCGCAGCCGAGCTCGAGCGGCAGATGGCGCTCGCGGCAGCCGAAATAGATGCTGCGCGCGAAGGTCCAGTCGGGATTGACCAGCGCGATCCTCATGCGACCCGCCCCGTCGGCTCGGGCAGCGCCTCCGGCGTCGGTGCGCCGAGGGGCCCGGGCGCCGTCAGCGGCGCGGTGGCCAGAGGGAAGGCCGGCGCGCCGGTCAGCCAGGCGTGCAGCTTGGCGACGCCTTCGTGCGCCTTGACGTGCGGCCGCCAGCCCGTGGCCGCGCGGAACCGGCGGGTGTCCGAGGCGTACCAGACCTGGTCGCCGGGCCGCCACGCGGCGTAGTCGATGTCCGGCGTGCGGCCGGTCAGCTCGCCGATCCAGCCGACGAGGTCGCGCAGGCTGATCGCGTTCTCCGGCCCGCCGCCGAGGTTGAATGCGCGTCCGGCGACTGCCTGCGTGTTCTTCAGCGCCAGCAAATAGGCCGCGACCACGTCGTCCGCGTACAGCACGTCGCGCACCTGGCAGCCGTCGCCGTAGATGGTGATCGGCCGGCCGGCGAGCGCCGAAATCAGGAAATGCGCGACCCAGCCCTGGTCCTCCGTGCCGAACTGGCGCGGGCCGTAGAGGCAGCTCATGCGGAACACGGTGGCGGGCACGCCGAACGTGCGCGCGTAATCCAGGATGTACTGGTCGGCGATGCCCTTGGAGCAGCCATAGGGCGTGCGCAGATCGAGCGCACGGCCCTCGCCGACGCCGTGGCGGGCGAGGTCCGGGTCGGTCGGCAGGTACCTGTCGCCGCGACGCGCGCTGGTTTCCGCGTCGAGCAGCGCGCCGTAGACCTTGTTGGTCGAGGCGAACAGGACGGGCGGCGGGCTCGGCCGGTGGCGCAGCGCCTCCAGAAGGTTGAGCGAGCCGCGCGCGTTCACCTCGAAATCGTCGATCGGCGCGGCGAGGCTCGTCGTCACCGCCACCTGGGCGGCGAGATGGACCACGGCCTTGGCGTCGCGCGCCGCCGCGCGGAGCGCGTAATAGTCGCGCACGTCGCCGACCTCGACCGCGATCCGCGAGGGGTAGCGCGCGCGCAGCCATTGCAGGTTCTCCTCGACCCGTGCGCGGGCGAGGCTGTCGAACACCACGACCTGCTCGCCCGTCTCGGCGAGGCGCGCGGCGATGTTGCTGCCGAGGAAACCGGCGCCGCCGGTCACCAGCACGGCGGGGCGGGCGCGGCGGACGTTCGCCGCCTTCACCTCGCGCGCGAGGCGCTTCGCGCCCGCGAGCCCGCCGGAGGCGAGGGCGCGGTGCACGAGCTTCGGCTGGCCGTCGGCACGCACGATCCCGGTGTGGTAGTGGCGCTCGTCGAAATGAAAGCCTTCCTGGCTTTCCAGCTCGGGATCGAGGTCCTGGTAGGAATACCAGTAGACGCGCTCGGCCGGGGCAGCGAGGGCGTCGAGGAACAAGGCGAGCTGGCGCCCTTCCTGGTGGCGCCAGGTGGAGTGGCCCGCCTCTGTGATCCACACCTCGGGCGTGCAGCCGTGCCGCGCCAGCACCTCGCGCACACTCTCGATCTCGGGCTCCCACCCCTGCCACTGGGCGTTCCAGGTTTCGGGGAAGCCGTGCACCCCGACCGCGTCGATATGGGCCATGACGCCGCGCCGGCACATCAGCGCCAGCCAGTTCGAATCGGTCGGGCACATGCCGCCCAGCACGGTGCGCTTGCCCCGCTCCTTCATCCAGTAGGCCGCGCTGCCGACCATCTCGGAGAAGGCACGCCACTCGGCGTCGAGGTGCCAGTTCCAGTCGTTGAGGTTGTTCGGTTCGTTCCAGAGCTCGACCCAGTCGAAATGACGGCCGTGGCGGCTGACGAACACGTCGAGGAAATCCGCGTAGGACTTCGGGTCGCGCGGCGGCGCGGTCGTGGTGCCGTCGAGGCTGAGAGACGGCGGGGTGTAGTGGAAGCAGGGCAGTACCTCGAGCGTGCGCGCCAGCTCGGGCAGCAGCCAGCCATACCACGCTTCGCCGTCCGGCCGGTGCCAGTCGGCCCACGACACGCCGATGCGCACATGCCGCGCGCCGATGGCGGAAAGCCCGTCGATCATCCTTAAGGCGCGCTCTCTCTCGCCCGGCCGCAGCCATTCGACGACACCCCATGGGCGCTCGATGCGGGACCGCGCCATCACGCGACCAGCCCCCGGCTGACCAGCTCCTCCGTCGCACTGTCGACGCGGTCGGTCGCGATCTGGTCGGCCAGCCATTCGACGAGGTCGGCGAGCCCGGCTTCGAGCGAGACGCGCGGGCGGTAGCCGAGCGCCTCGGCGGAAACGCTCACGTCGGCGAAGTTGTGGCGGATGTCGCCCGCGCGATAGCGCCCGGCGATCTCCGGCGCGATGTGCGGCTTGCCCATCAGCGCCGCCATCCGCCTGGCGATGGTGGCGATGGAATGGTCCTCGCCGCTACCGATGTTGAACGAGACGCCGCTCACCTCCGTCGCCTCCAGCGCCAGCCGGAAGGCGCGCCCCACGTCGCGCGCGTGGACGAAGTCGCGCCGCTGCTCGCCGTCCTCGAAGATCAGCGGCGCGCGCCCGTTCAGCAGGCGCGAGGCGAAGATGGCGAGCACGCCGGTATAGGGGTTGGAAAGTGCCTGGTTCCGCCCGTACACGTTGTAGAGGCGGAGCGCGACCGTGCCCATGCCGTAGGCTTGGCCGACCACGTGGCACATCTTCTCCTGCACGTACTTGCCGAGCGCGTAGACCGAGGCGAGGTCGGGCCGCTTGGTCTCCGGCGTCGGGATCGGAACGAGCGGCCGGCCTTGATCGTCGCGGAGCTCCCATTCGCCGCGATTGAGCTGTGCGGCACCGCGCGGGGCCGGCTCGTGGGGATTGCCGTCGGCGTCGCGGCAGAGCCCCTCGCCGTAGATGCTCATCGACGAGGCGATAACCATGCGCTCGACCGGCTGGCGCGCGATCTCCTGAAGAAGAATCGCAGTGCCGAGGTCGTTGACGGCGGTGTAGTCCGCAATCTGGTACATGCTCTGGCCGACGCCGACGCGCGCGGCAAGATGGATGACGGCGTCGGCGCGGGCGAGCGCGCGGGCGACGGCCTCGGCGTCGCGCACGTCGCCCGGGATCAGCTCCGCCTCGCGCGCCAGGTAGTCCGGCCGCGCCCGCGTCTCGCCGTGAATTTGTGGAAGAAGTGAGTCGAGTATGACGACCTCGTGCCCGGCCGCCAGCCGCTCGTCAGTGATGTGTGTTCCGATGAAACCAGCGCCCCCCGTCACAAGCACTCGCTTCGGCATTCTCTCCCCTTCCAAAACGCGTTGGGTACAAGTTCACGGTGAACGTAAGAATGTTGCATTCGTTCCGGCCGCGCGGAACGGGCGGAGCGGATGTCACGGACGCCCGCGCGGCGCACCAATTCCACCGGCTTCGATAAAAATATGCCGCACGCTCGGATGCGATGTCCGGATGCGTTTTTCGATGCGCGCGACGGCGGCGACGACGGCCTCGCCGGTGAGGCCGGGACGGAAGCGCAGCTCCATGTTAAGCAGCACCTGGTCGGGACCGAGCTGCATGGTGAGCGGGGTTCGGGCGCTGGCCACCGCGGCATCCATGCGTGCGATACGGCAGGCGGCATGGACCAGCGCCGTGTCGGCGCGCTCGCCCATCAGGAGGGCGCGCGTCTCGATCACCAGGATCGTCGCGACGCCGATCAGGATCGCGCCGATCGCCAGCGAGGCGGCACCGTCGATCCACGGCGCGTCCAGCCGCTGCGACAGGTACACCCCGGCGAAGGCGGCGAAGATGCCGGCGACCGCCGCCGTGTCCTCGGCGACCACGACGAAGACGGACGGGTCCTTGCTCGCGCGGAAGGTGCGGTAGAGCCCCTGGTCGCGGTCGCGCTTTTTCATCAGCTGTCGCAGCGCGATGGTGAGGGAGGTCGATTCCGCGCCCAGTGCGATGCCGAGCACCGCGTAATTCCACGACGGATCGGTCAGCGTCTCCGGTGTCATCACGTGCCGGTAGCCCTCGAGCAGCGACAACCCTCCGCCGATGCCGAACAGCAGCATGGCGACCACCAGGCTCCAGAAATAGAGCTCCTTGCCGTAGCCGAACGGGTGCACCGCGCTGGGCGGGCGGGCGCTCGCGCGCATGCCGACCAGCATCAGACATTCGTTCCCGGTATCGACAACCGAATGGAACGCCTCGGACAGCATCGACGCGCTGCCGGTCATCCAGGCGGCGCCAAACTTCGCCAGCGCGATGATCATGTTCGCCCCGATCGCGGCGAATACCGCGACGCGGCCGCTCTGCGAACCGGAGGCCATGACTAGCCTACGCCGGCAGGGCCGGCCGGTTCCGGTTTCCGCGACGCGCGCGTTCAGGCGGCCCGCGCCGCCGGCGATTCACCGCGAACGCATTTCCGGCCGAACGATCCGGTGCCCGCCTCGTTGACCGAAGGTAACGAAACGAGCGCATGTCCGAACTCAATCTCGTTCTCGCCGTGCTCGGCGGGGTGACGCTGGTCCTCAGCCTCAGCGTCGACTACGTGCGCGGCCGGCTGCTGCCGCTGTCGGAGCCGCTGCTCGCCACCCTGGCCGGCGTCGCCGCCGGGCCGGTCGGGCTCGGCTGGATCGCGCTCGACCACTGGGGTCGCCGCGCACGCTGCTCGAGGAGGTGGCGCGGGTCATCGTGGCGCTCGCCGTGATGGGCGCGGCGCTTCGCCTACCGCCCGCCTATTTCCGCCGCCAGTGGCGGGCGATGGCGGTCGCGCTCGGTCCGGTGATGATGGTCGGCGCCGTGGTGGCCGGCATCGCCGGCTGGAAGATCCTCGGCGTGCCGTTCTGGCAGGGGGCGCTGATCGGCGCGATCCTCACCCCGACCGACCCGGTGGTGGCTGGTGCGATCGTCGCCGGCCCGCTCGCCGGGGAAACGTTGCCGACGCGCCTCCGGCGCCTGATCTCGGGCGAGTCGGGCGCCAACGACGGCATCGCCTACCCCATCGTGTTCCTGCCCGTGCTCATGCTGGTGCATCCGGCGAACGAGGCGCTCGGGCTCTGGGTCGGCGACCGGGTGGTGTGGGCGACGCTTGGTGGGGCGGCGCTCGGCGCGGCGGCGGGCTACGTCGCGGGGCGGGCGCAGATCCTCGCCGAATCGCACGGCTTCGCCTCCGGCCACGCGCTGGTGACCGGCGTCACCGCGTTCGGGCTCGCGCTGCTCGGGCTGCTCGGGCTCGCCGGCGCCGACGGAGTGCTCGGCGTGTTCGTCGCGGGGCGCCTGTTCGGCCACGTGGTCGAGACCGAACGGGTGACAGAGCAGGGCGAGCTGCAGGAGATCATCCGCTGGCTGTTCACCATCCCGAATTTCGTGCTGTTCGGCGCCGCGCTGCCCTGGGCGGGCTGGCACGCGCTCGGTTGGCCTGGGGTTGGCCTCGCCGTCGCGGTGCTGCTGCTCCGCCGCGTCCCGGTGATCCTGGCTGCGCGGCGCAGCCTGCCGCTCGACCGACCGGCCGACCTCCTGTTCTACGCCTGGTTCGGTCCGCTCGGCGTCGCCTCGATCTTCTACGCGACGCTCGCGACACGGCTCACCGGGCTCGACGTGGTGTGGCAGGCGTCGAGCCTCGTCGTCGCGCTCTCGATCCTGGTGCATGGCGCGACGGCGACGCCGTTCCTCCAGCTCTACGCCCGCAAGGTTCCCCGCGAACTCCGGAACGGAGGAAGGCGCCGGCCGTTGAGAGCCTGCGGATCATCGAGTGTCTGGCGTGGTGCGAGTGGTGGCATGACGGTGGCGCGGGCGAGAGGCGGATTGCGGCAGGTTGGGCCCGAGGCGCTTGTGTTGCGGCGCCGCCGCGCCGGGCGCGGGTTCGTCTATCTCGACGAGAAGGGCCGCCAGGTGCGCGACCGCGCGACCCTCGCCCGCATCCGGAGCCTCGCCGTGCCGCCCGCCTACGAGGACGTGCAGATCGCGCGCGACGCCGACGCCCACCTGCAGGCCGTCGGGCGCGACGCGGCGGGGCGCGTCCAGTACCGCTATCACCCCGCCTGGACCGAGGAGCGCGAGGCGCGCAAGGTCGAGCGGCTGGGCGCGCTTGCCGCTGCCCTGCCGCACCTCCGCCGCAGCGTCGCCCGCGACCTCGCACGGCCCGAGCTGTGCCGTCGCCGGGTCCTCGCCGCCGTGATCTCGCTGATCGACAAGACCCACGTCCGCATCGGGTGCGAGGACTACGTCCATACCGGGCGGAGCCGCGGCGCGGCGACGCTCCTCAAGCGCAACGTGCGGGTCGCTGGCGACCGGGTAGCACTCGACTTCCGCGGCAAGGGCGGGCGGGCGATCGAGTGCGCGGTGCGCGCGCCGGCGCTCGCCCGCACGGTCCGCGCGCTCAAGCGCCAGCCGGGACCGCGCCTGTTCCGCTTTCGCGGCGAGGACGGCAGGCTGCACAACCTGACCGCCGCCGACGCCAACGCCTATCTGCAAGAGGTGACGGGCGAGGGGGTGACGGCGAAGGACTTCCGCACGCTCGCGGCGACCGCGACGGCGGCCGAGCGGCTCGGCGCGCTCGAGCCGGGCCCCAGCGCCACCGCGCGGCGGCGCCAGATCAACGGCGTGATGCGCGAGATCGCCGAGATGCTGGCCAACACCCCCGCCGTCACGCGTAAGAGCTACGTCCACCGCCGGCTGGTCGACGCTTTCGAGCGGGGCACGCTTGCCTCGCTCGTTGCCGGCTGCGACCGGCCGCGCGGCCTCGCCTGTGGCGAGGCGGTGGTCGCCGCCCTGTTCTCGCCGACGGGCGGGACTGACCGCCCCGGAACCCGTTCCTGCCGCGCACGTTGGTGGGGCGATCCGGGTTGCTGGAAGGGAACGAGCCATGCCCGCGAAGTCGAAGAAGCAGCAGATGGCCGCGGGAGCGGCGCTCTCGGCCAAGCGCGGCGAGCGCAAGAAGTCGAGCCTCCGCGGCGCCTCCGAAGGGATGGTCGAATCGATGAGCGAGAAGGAGCTCGAGCGCATGGCGAGCACCAAGCGCAAGGGAAAGCCGACGACCGCGAACAAGACGTCGAGCGCGAAGTCGACGTCCTCGAAGAAGAAATAGCCGGCCTCAGATCTCCTTCATGATCTGGGCGTAGGAGAGGAGCGCGAACAGCGCGGTGCCGCCCACCACGTTGCCGGCGAGCACGGGGGCGGTGAAGGCCCACAGCATATGGCCGAGCGCGAGCTCGCCGTTCACCACCAGCAGAAACGCTTCCACGCTGCCGGCCACGATGTGGGCGAAGCCTGCCGCCGCGATCAGATAGGTGATCACGGTGACGACGTGGAACTGGGTCTCGCGCGCGCTCGGGATCAGCCACACCATGGTCGCGATCAGGAATCCGGCCGCGATGGCCCGGAAGAACATGCTTGGCCAGTCGTGCGCCATGCCGTGGCGGCTGATCTCCAGCATGCCGGCCTTGAGTTCGGGCGAGACGACCGGGGTGAAGGTAATGAAGCAGGCCGCGACCAGCGTGCCCGTCATGTTGGCGAGGAAAACGATGGTCCACATGCGGCCGAGCTTGCCGACGTTGGTCCAGGTGAAGTCGGCCATCACCGGCAGCACGACGGTCACCGTGTTCTCGGTGAAAAGCTGCTGGCGGCTCAGCACCACGATCAGGAAGCCGACCGAATAGCCGAGGCTCGATACGCCTCGTTCCCACGGCGCGTCGGGCAGGTAGCTCCGCAGCACCGCCTGGGCGAGCAGCGAGAAGCTGATGGACAGCCCGGCGGCGACGCCGGACCACCAGAGCGAGGTCGCGGGGCGCTGGATCTCCTCGTCGCCATGGCGGCGGACGATTTCGTAGATGACCGGCGTGCGCGGCGCCGAAAGCTCGTCGATCTCCTCGAGCTCCTGCTCGGTGATGGGCGAGCCCTCGACCGGCCGCTCCGCGCCGCGTTCCGCGTCGCCGTTCCCGGCACCGCGCTCCTTCGCCGGCCGCCGCGACAATTCGAAGCCTTCCGCCAACTCAGTCGCGGCTCACGCCGGTTCGCGCTCGCGCACCGGCGGGGCGTGGAGGGCCGCCTTGCCGTCGGTCGCGACCAGCCGCCGCGCGAGCGCCTCGACCGCGCTCGTCACCGTCTCGACCCCGCGCCGCCCGTCGGCCGCGATCAGCAGCAGCCGCGGCGCGCCCCCGCCGAGCTCGTGGACCAGTTCCAGCATGGCGCGCGGATCGAGGCCGGGCGCGCGCGGCGCCGGCCGTCCGGGACGTGGCGGCAGCGCCGCCTCGGTGACCGCGAGGGGATCGGCCGGCGTGTCGCGGGTCGTGCCGTGGACCAGCACGACCGCGTCGTACCCGTCCGCGGCGGCATAGGCCAGGTCAACCTCGCGCACGCCGAAATCGACCACCTCCACGCCTTGCGGCTGGGGGCGGCGGGCAAGCCGGCGCGCGACCGCGACGCCAAACGCCTCGTCGCCGCGCGGCGGCTCGGCAATACCGGTGATCAGGATGCGGCACATCGGGTCCCTCGCTGAGTACGGACCCTGCATGCTCCGCCGGCCGGCGGGAAGCGGCACTAACCTTGGCTAAGCGGGCGCCGCCGGCACGCGCCGGCGGCGCCGTCGCCTACGAAAACAGCTCGCTGTGGCCGGCGTGGTCGTGGTCGAGCGCGACGCGCAGCTTGTCGAGCGCCTTGCCTTCGATCTGGCGGATGCGCTCCTTGGTGACGCCGAAGCTCGCGCCGATCTCGGCGAGAGTCGTGCGACCGTCGCCCAGGAAGCGCGCCGCGATGATCTGGCGCTCGCGCGGGGTGAGCGAGTCGAGCGCCTCGTTGAGCCAGCGCGAGCGCACGCTGCGGTCGTGCCGGTCGGTCACGACCTCTTCCGGGCTCGGCCCGTCGTCGGCCAGGAAGTCCTGCAGCTCGTCCGTGTCCTCGTCGCCGATCGAGGCGTTGAGCGAGCGGTCGGGCCGCGACAGGTGTGCCTCCATCCGCTCGACCGCCGCGAGCGGCACGCCGAGCGCCTGGGCGATCGACTGGCGCTGCTCGTCCGTCATCGAGGTGGCCGTGGCGCCGCCCAGCTTGGCGCGCAGCCGGCGCAGGTTGAAGAACAGGCTCTTCTGCGCGGGCGTCGTGCCGATGCGGACGATCGAGGCGTTGCGCACGATGTATTCCTGGATCGCCGCCATGATCCACCAGGTGGCGTAGGTCGAGAAGCGGACCTCGCGCTCCGGGTCGAACCGGTTGGCGGCTTCCATCAGCCCGACATTGCCTTCCTGGATCAGGTCGTTCAGCGGCAGGCCATAGCCGCGGAACCGGCCGGCGATCCGCACCACGAGGCGGATGTGGCTGGTGATGATCTCGTGCAGGGCCTTCTGGTCGCGCTCGTCGCGCCACCGGCGGGCGAGATCGACCTCGTGCTCGCGCTCCAGGAGGGGCGCGTCCATCGCCTGCGAGATGTAGCGCCGATCGTTGCGGTCGGGTGTTCCGGGGTTCGCATATGCCATTTGCAGTACTCCGTCCCGGGGCTGGCGTCCGGGGACCTGAGGCGGCGCGTGCGCCGCACCATTTGCTATCGAGTCGATAATATAATTTGACCCCGCCCCGTTTGCAACCAGTTACCCATGCGCTATATCGCTCCGATACCAAAGGAGGAAGCACCGCTTGGCCAACTCGCGACACGTGGCGGATATGCTCGACCGGCTGGCCCGGATCGCGCACGGCGCCCAGTTCTGCGCGGGGCTCAACCCGGCCCAGTGGGAGGCGCTGCGCTTCCTCGCACGCGCAAACCGCTATTCCCGCTCGCCCGGCGCCATCGCCGACTATCTCGGCGCCACGCGAGGCACCATCTCCCAGACGCTTATTGCCTTGGAATCGAAGGGTTATATCCGGCGCAGCCGGTGCTCGGCCGACAAGCGCGGGGTCGACGTGGCGCTGACCGAGGCGGGGCGCGCGGTGCTTTGCCAGGACCCGCTCACCGTGCTCGGTGCTTCGGTGGCGGCGCTCGGCGAGGAGGAACGCGGCGTGCTCTCGCGCGTGATCGACCGGGTGTTCGAGCAGGTCCAGCAGGCCAAGGGGATTTGCGCCTTCGGCCGCTGCCGCGACTGCTGCCACCTGAAGCCGGGCGAGGGCGAAACGGCCAAGATGGAAGCCACCGCCCCCGGCGCCTGCCGCTGCGGCGTCACCGGCGATTCGCTGAAATCCGACGAACTCAACCAGATCTGCGTCGATTTCCGGCCCTGACGCCGGCCCGGCCGATCTTCGCGGTATCATAATACCGCGCCCTTAATCCCCTGCCGTACAATGCATTTTTACGGTTGACCTGCGCGTGCGGCGTGGCATATTCCGCCGTCGCCGAAAGGACCCTGAACGATGAAAACCTATTCCGCCCGGGCACAGGACGTGACCCGCAAATGGGTGGTGATCGACGCCGACGGGCTGGTGCTCGGGCGTCTCGCCAGCCTGGTCGCCATGCGCCTCCGGGGCAAGCACAAGCCGATCTTCACGCCGCACGTCGATTGCGGCGACAACGTGATTATCGTCAACGCCGAGAAGGTGCGGCTGACCGGCCACAAGTACGAGGACAAGGTCTTCTACTGGCACACCGGCCATCCCGGCGGCATCAAGGGCCGCACCGCCCGCGCGACGCTGGAGGGGGCGCACCCCGACCGGCTGATCACCAAGGCGGTGGAGCGCATGGTGCCGCGCAACAATCTGGGCCGCGACGTGATGCGCAAGCTGCACGTCTATGCCGGTCCGAGCCATCCGCACGAGGCCCAGAAGCCCGAGCCTCTCGACATCGGCGCGATGAACCGCAAGAACAGAAGGAGCGCCTGAGCATGGCCACCGAATTCGGCGCCGCCGCCGCGCCCCTGCACGAGCGGAAGGTCGACGGCCAGGGCCGCGCCTACGCGACCGGCCGCCGCAAGGACGCGGTCGCGCGCGTCTGGGTCATGCCCGGCAAGGGCAAGATCACCGTCAACGGGCGCGAGAGCAACGTGTACTTCGCCCGCCCGACCCTGCGGATGCTGATCAACCAGCCGTTCCTGGTGGTCAACCGCGACAGCCAGTACGACGTGTACTGCACCGTCACCGGCGGCGGCCTCTCGGGCCAGGCCGGCGCGGTGCGCCACGGCATCTCGCGCGCGCTCACGCACCACGATCCGGCGCTCCGGCCGATCCTCAAGAAGGCCGGATTCCTGACCCGCGACCCGCGCGTGGTCGAGCGCAAGAAGTACGGCAAGCCGAAGGCGCGACGCAGCTTCCAGTTCTCCAAGCGCTGACGCGCGACGCCTTTCCGTGTTCGAACGGGCGTCCCGCTTCGGCGGGGCGCCCGTTTCATTTCCGGCCTCGATTCCTTATTGTGGACGCCATCATGGCCACCAAGCCCAACACCATCCGGACCGCCATTCTCGGCGCCAGCGGCTATACCGGCGCCGAGCTGGTGCGCCTGCTGCTGCACCACCCGTCGGTCGAGCTCTCGGCGTTGACGGCGGACCGCCACGCCGGCAAGCCCTACGGCGCCGTCTTCCCGCACCTCGGCGACCGGGGATTGCCCGACCTCGTGAAGATCGACGCCGTCGACTATTCCGGCATCGACCTGGTGTTCTGCTGCCTCCCGCATGGCGAGACGCAGCGCGTGATCGCCGCGCTGCCGGGCCATCTCCGCGTCATCGACCTGTCGGCGGATTTCCGCCTGGCCGATCTGGCCGCCTACGCCGAATGGTACGGCCACGATCATCACGCGCCCGAGCTGCAGAAGACCGCCGTCTATGGCGTGACGGAGCTCGCGCGCGAGGCGGTGAAAAGCGCGCGGCTGGTCGCCAACCCTGGCTGCTACCCGACCTCGGCAATCCTGCCGCTCTTCCCGCTGATCGAGGCGGGCGCGGTCGAAACCGGCGAGATCATCGTCGATTCCAAGTCCGGCATGACCGGCGCCGGCCGCGCGGCCAAGGAGGAGATGCTGTTCTCCGAGGTGTCCGAGGGCATCAACGCCTACGGCATCGCGCGCCACCGCCACACGCCGGAGATCGAGCAGGAGCTGGGCCGTGCCGCGGGCGCGGCGGTGCGGGTCGCGTTCACCCCGCACCTCATGCCGATGAACCGCGGGATCCTCTCCACCATCTATGTGCGGCTCGCCAACGGCGCCGACGCCAGGGCGCTGCGCGTGACCCTCGCCAAGCGCTACGCGGGCGAGCCCTTCGTGCGGCTCGTGCCCGAGGGGATGGCGCCGGCGACGCGCCACGTGCGCGGCTCCAACCACTGCCTGATCGGGGTGTTCGCCGATCGGCTGCCCGGCCGCGCCATCCTGGTTTCGGTCATCGACAATCTGGTCAAGGGCGCGTCGGGCCAGGCGATCCAGAACATGAACGCGATGTACGCCCTGCCCGAGACCACCGCGCTGCAGCAGGAGCCTTTGTTCCCGTGACCGGCTTGATCCTGCCCTATGGCAACCACACGCCGCTGATCCACAAGACCGCTTTCGTCGCGCCGAACGCGACCGTCATCGGCGACGTCGAGATGGCCGAGGATGCGAGCCTCTGGTTCGGCTGCATCGTGCGCGGCGACGACGAGCCGATCCGCATCGGCGCGCGCTCGAACATCCAGGACGGCTCGATCGTCCACGTCTCGTCGGGCGTCCAGGGCACCTATATCGGCGCCGACGTGACCGTGGGCCACATGGTGCTGCTGCACGCCTGCACCCTGCAGGACGGATCGTTCGTCGGGATGGGCGCGACGCTCCTCGACGAATGCGTGGTCGAAACCGGCGCGATGGTGGCGGCGGGCTCCCTCGTGACGCCCGGCAAGATCGTCAAGGCAGGCGAGATGTGGGCCGGGCGCCCGGCCCGCAAGATGCGCGACATGGGCCCCGACGAGATCGCCTACGGGAGGGAGATCGTCGCCCACTACGTCAAGCGCGGGCGCGAATACACCGACATCCTGGCGCGGCGAGCCAAGGGCTGAGCCAAACTGTCATCCCGGGCGCTGCGCAGCGTGAAATGGTGCGCCGCAGACGCGGGACCCATCCGGCCGTTCCCCCGCCCCTGGACTTTTGCCGCCCGAGGGGGCTAGCATTCGCGATCTTCCACCGTTGGGGCGCGGCCACGGCCGCGAGGCATCATGACCATCGACATGCACCACCACTGGATTTCCAAGGGTTTGTCCGAGGTCCTTCGCAAGCGTACCGAGATGCCGCGCATCTACAAGATGGACGACGGGCGCGAGTACCTGGATTCGCCCATCGCCGGCTTCCCGCTGACCGAGGGGTTCGACTCGCCCGAGAAGCGCATCGAGGAGATGGACAAGGGCGGCATCAGCCGCGGCGTGCTGTCGATGATCGGGCTCGGCATCGAGAACATGCCGCTGGAGATTTCGCTGCCGCTGCTCCGCGCCTATAACAACTCGGTGTCCGAGACCTGCCGGAAATATCCCGACCGGTTCTCGGCGCTCGCCGCGATCCCCTATACCGACATGACGGCTGCGGTCGCCGAGTTCGAGCGGGCGATGGACCTGCCCGGCTTCGTCGGCGCCCAGCTTCCTGGCGACGGGTTCCTGTCGAAGAGGCGCGCCGAGCGCTGGCGGCCCGTGTTCGAGGCTGCCAACCGCCGCCGCGCGCACTTCCTCGTGCATTACGGCAAGCAGGCGAACGATCCCGAGGCGCCGCGCCCGGACCTTTCGGACCTCGCCACGCCGCGCCGCGGCACGCTCGACATGCAGTCGCGCCTGTCGTCGGCCATGCTGACCTTCGTGATGACCGACTTCCTCAAAGACTTCCCGAACGTGTCGGTCCAGACCCACAACCTCGGCGGCAACATCCCGCTGGAGGTCGAGCGGCTCGACCATCGCCACATGATCTCGCACCCGAACGAGGAGCTGCCCTCGGCCAAGTTCCGCAACATGAAGATGGTGGTCGACTGCAACTCCTACGGCGCGCGCGGCATCGAGCTCGCCGTCGCGGTCTATGGCGCGGACAAGATCGTCGCCGGCACCGACGGCACGCTGTTCGGCATGGAGTGGACCGAGAGGGCGCTGGGCGAGGCGAACATCTCCGAGGCCGAGAAGGAGATGATCCGGTCGGGCAACGCGCTGCGCGTCCTCGCGCCCAACCTGCCCGGGGCCACCCGCGCCGCCGCGGAGTAGGGGCGCCAATAAGGACGTTGTCATCCCGGGCGCGGCGCAGCAGCGAATTCTGCGCCGCAGACCCGGGATCCATCTCGCCACCATCCCGGATCGGTAGCGCAGAATTCGCTGCTGCGCGGCATCCAGGATGACATCTTGTGGGGATGACATCATGGACGGCACCAACGCCCGGGCGACGCTGCTGGTCACCGTCCGCGATTCGGTCAGCCTCTGCGCCATCGACATCGAGACCGGGGAGACGGTCGGCGTCGCGCGGACGGGCGAGGAGGGCGTCGCCAAGCCGCACGAATTCGCGCTGACCCGCAACGGGCGGACGGCGTTCACCTCGATCTACGGCAACCGCGGGTACGGCACCAACGACAAGCCGGGCAAGGCGCTCGGCATCGTCGATATCGAGACCATGACCACGGTGGGACAGGTCGACCTCGACCTCTACCGCGCGCCGCACGGCATGGATACCGACCGCGACGGCATGATCTGGGTGACCGCCGAGGTGAACCGCTGCGCGCTGGTGATCGACCCGGACGCGCGGCGCATCGCGCGCTCGGTGTGGATGGAGGCGCCGGTCCATTTCATCGCCCAATCGAAGGACCGGGCACGCATGTACTTCTCGCACAAGGAGGTGCCGTTCGTGTCGGTGGTCGACGTGGGCGAGAAGTGCGTAACCGGCCGCATCCCGCTGCCCATCGGGTCGCAGTCGCTCTCGGTCTCGCCCGACGACCGGCGCGTCTATATCGGCGATTTCAACCGGCCGCTGCTGCACGTCGCCGACGCCGCGACCAACCAGGTCATCGAGACTGTCCCGCTCACCGCCGTGCCCGGCTGGCCCTACGCCACGCCGGACGGCAAGTACGTCATCGTCACCACCTATGACGAGCCGAACGACCGCGGCTATGTCGAGATCCTCGACGCGCGCGACCTCGCGAAGGCGCGTGTGATCGAGATGGGCGCCGAGCCGTTCCATGCCCTTGCCGCGGGGGATGGGCGCCACCTCTACGTCGCGCTCGGCGACGGGCGGATCCCGAAGATCGACCTCGACCGAGCCGTCATCGCCGAAGACCGCATGCGCGCCAATGGCACCGGCGCCGAAAAGCTGATGATCGTCGCGCGGTAGGCGCGGCCGGAGCGGCGCTACCTCTTGAACAAGGCCTCGGCGCCCGAGCGGATGCGGTCCTTTTTCGCGATTTCCGCGCGCGCGCGGGCGATCTCGCCCTCCAGCTCGGCGATATAGGCGTTGAGCTCGGCCACCGACATGGGGTCGAGGTTCTTCGGCTGCGGCTTGGCCTTGAGCGGCCGGAGATCGTCCTCGTCCATGCCTGGCATTCTCCCGCGATCGGCGCTTGTCAGTCTGGGACCAACCGGTTATGCCTGCAAGTCGCTCCCGCAACCTTTCGCCCTGGCAAGGAACCCATGGCCGTTCTGCCCGAAAGCATGACCGCGATCGAGATCGCCGCGCCCGGCGGCCCCGAGGCGCTGCGCCCGGCGCGGCGCCCGACGCCGCGTCCCGCTTCGGGTGAGGTGCTGATCAAGGTCGCGGCGGCGGGGGTGAACCGGCCCGACGTGCTGCAGCGCCAGGGCAACTACCCGCCGCCCAAGGGCACGACCGACATCCCCGGGCTCGAGATCGCCGGCACGGTCGCCGCGGTCGCGCCGGATGTGACCTGCCTCAAGGAGGGCGATCCGGTCTGCGCGCTGGTGGCCGGCGGCGGCTATGCCGAGTACTGCGTCGCACCCGTCCAGTGCAGCCTGCCGGTGCCCAAGGGGCTCTCGATGGTCGAGGCGGGGGCCCTGCCCGAGACGTTCTTCACCGTGTGGGACAATCTGTTCATCCGCGGCCGCCTTGCGGCGGGTGAATTCTGCCTGATCCACGGCGGGGCGTCCGGCATCGGCACCACCGCCATCCAGCTCGCCCACGCCCTCGGCGCCAGGGTGTTCGCCACGGCCGGCACGCCCGAGAAATGCTCCGCCTGCGTCGAACTCGGCGCCGAGCGCGCCATCAACTACCGCACCGAGGACTTCCTCGAGGTGGTGCGCGAGGCGACCGGCAATCGCGGCGTCGACGTCATCCTCGACATGGTCGGCGGCTCCTATTTCGCCCGCAACCTCGACGCGCTGGCGGTCGAGGGGCGGCTCGTGTTCATCGCCACGCTCGGCGGCGCCACCGCCGAGCTTCCCATCTTCCGCCTGATGATGAAGCGCGCCACCGTCACCGGCTCGACGCTTCGCGCCCGCAGCGTGGCGCAGAAGGTGCCGATCGCCGAGGCGCTGCGCGCCCAGGCGTGGCCGCTGATCGAACAGGGCCAGGTGCGCCCGCGTATTCACGCCACCTTCCCCCTGGCCGAGGCTGGCGCCGCGCACGCGCTGATGGAGGCGGATACCCATATCGGCAAGATCGTGCTGACCAATGGCTGAGGCGCGCCGGCCTTTCCCGGCGCCCTCCGTGCGCCTATGCTTGATGCTTGGCGCGGCCGCGGAAAAGGAGGGTTCATGAGCCGCCTACTGATGCCCAAGGCGACGGCCGTATGGCTGATCGATAGCACCACCCTGTCGTTCGACCAGATCGCCGATTTCTGTGGGCTGCACACGCTCGAGGTGCAGTCGATCGCGGACGGTGAGGTCGCGCAGCACATGGTGGGGGTCGATCCGGTCCGGAACGGCCAGCTCTCGCGCGAGGAGATCGCCCGCTGCGAGGCCGATCCGAAGGCCCGGCTGCGCATCACCCGCACCGAGGTGCCGATGGTGACGCGCGCCAAGGGGCCGCGCTACACCCCGGTCGCGCGCCGCCAGGACCGGCCGGACGGCATCTCCTGGCTGCTCAAGCACTTCCCGCAGCTTACAGACGGCCAGATTTCGCGCCTCGTCGGCACCACCAAGCCGACGATCAAGGGCATCCGCGACCGCACGCACTGGAACATCGCCAACATCAAGCCGCAGGACCCGGTGGCCCTCGGGCTTTGCACCCGCGAGGAGCTGCAGGCCGCGATCGACAAGGCGAACCGCGCGGTCGAGCGTGCCGAGACCCAGGCCGACCGGCAGGCCCGTGCCGCGATCCGCGCGGCGGGCGGCCCGGCCGCGGCGGCCGGCGTGCCCGGCGACGAGGACGAGCCCGCCGCCGAGGATGTGGAGGCTGGCGATTCGCCCGAGGAACAGCTCCATTCGGAGACCGAGGACGACATCGACCGCGAGCGGCTGGTCGATCCAGATCTGGAACCCGAGCCCGAGCCCGAGCCCGAGCCCGAGCCCACGGAGGGCGGCGGCGGCTCCGGCGCGAACTGAGGCTCTGTCGTGCCCGTTCGAATATCCTCGTCCGTCGACAGGCTCAGGATGAGGATATTGATTTCGGCCTCACCCTGAATTTGTCGGAGGGCGAGGCCGCGGCACCGTGATCCAGCTTTGCTGGAGGCGTCTAACTGTCCCGGCCGAGCGACTTCGACGCGATCTCGTACACGTCGCGCGACAGGCTCGGCGCCGCAAGGATGCGGGATAGCTCTGCCTTCATCCGGTCCTGCCGGCCCGGATCGTAGCGCCGCCAGCGGCCGAGCGGGGCGAGAAGCCGCGCCGCCACCTGAGGGTTGATCGCGTCGAGCTCCAGCGTGCGGTCGGCGTGGAAGGCATAGCCCGACCCAGCGGCCGCGTGATAGCGCAATGGATTGGCGGCGGTGAACGCGCCGATCAGCGCGCGCACCCGGTTCGGGTTGCGCATCGAGAAGGCGGGGTGGTCCATCAGCGCCTTCACCCGGTCCAGCGTGTCGGGCAGCGACGACACCGCCTGCAGGCTCAGCCACTTGTCCACGACCAGCCGGTCGTCCTTGAAGCGCTCGAAGAAATCGCCGAGCGCCTGCTCGCGCGCCGCTCCCGGAATGTCGACCAGAAGGCGCAGCGCCGCCATCCGGTCGGTCATGTTGTCGGCGGTGCGATAGCGCCGCGCGACTCGCTCCAGCATCGCGGGATCGCCTTCCGCCAGCGCGGCGAGATAGGCGAGCGCGGCATTGCGAAGCGCGCGCCGTCCCGCCTGCGCCGCGTCCGGGCTGTAGGGCTCGGCCGACGCGGGCGCGTCGGCGATGCGGGCGAGCTCGGCGGTCAGTCCCTCGGCGACGGCGCGGCGCAGCGTCTCGCGCGCCTGGTGGATGCCGGCGGGATCGACGACGGTCATGCGCTCGGCGAGATAGTCCTCGCTCGGCATGCCGATGGCGACGGCGACATAGGCGGGCTCCAGCGCCCCGTCGCGCAAGATGTCGGCGATCGCGGCGACGAAGGCGGGATCGGCCGCCGTCGTCCGGCCCGCGCGCAGCGCGTCGACGCCGCGAAGGATCAGGTCGGTCGCGAACTGCTGGCCCGCCTCCCACCGCGCGAACGGATCGGAATCGTGCGCCATCAGGAAGGCGGCTTCGGCCCCGTCGCGCGCCACCTCGACATGGACCGGCGCCGAAAATCCCCGGTTGAGCGACAGCGCCTTCGGCTCGGGCGTGTTGACGAAGCGGAAGGTCTGGTGCAGCTCGGTGACGGCGAGGACGCGCCCCTTGGTCGCGGCGCCCTCCGGCTCGCCGTCGAGGCGCAGCGCGATGTCCTGCCCCTGAGCGTCGAGAAGCCCGACCGCGAACGGGATGTGCAGCGGCGCCTTGGTTTCCTGTCCCGGCGTCGGCGGGGTCGATTGCGCGACGGTCAGCTCGTAGGCCCCCGCCTTTGCATCGTAGCGCCCGGCGACATCGAGGCGTGGCGTGCCGGCCTGGGCGTACCAGCGCCTGAACTGGGCAAGGTCGGCGCCGTTCGCATCCGCCATGGCGGCGACGAAATCGTCGCAGGTCGCGGCGGTCCCGTCGTGGCGCTCCACATAGAGCTTCATGCCCTTCTGGAAGCCCGCCTCGCCGAGGATCGTGTGCATCATGCGGATCACCTCGGCGCCCTTCTGGTAGACCGTCGCGGTGTAGAAATTGTTGATCTCGATGTAGGAATCCGGCCGCACCGGGTGGGCGAGGGGGCCGGCGTCCTCGGGGAACTGGCGGTCGCGCAGGCTCCGCACCTCCTCGATGCGCTTCACCGGGCGGGCGCGCATGTCGGACGAGAACTCCTGGTCGCGGAAGACGGTCAGCCCCTCCTTCAGCGACAGCTGGAACCAGTCACGACAGGTGATGCGGTCGCCCGTCCAGTTGTGGAAGTACTCGTGCCCGACCACGGTCTCGATGCCGGCGAAATCGGCGTCGGTCGAGCTTTCCGGGTCCGCCAGGATGTAGCGGTCGTTGAACACGTTGAGGCTTTTGTTCTCCATCGCCCCCATGTTGAAGTCGCTGACCGCGACGATGTTGAACCGGTCGAGGTCGTACTCCAGCCCGAACCTTTCCTCGTCCCAGCGCATGGCGCGCTTCAGCGCATCCATCGCGTAGCCGGTGCGGTCCTCCTTGCCGTGCTCGACATAGATGCGGAGGTCGATTTTGCGGCCCGAGCGCGTCGTGAAGCTGTCGGCGCGGTGGGCGAGATCGCCCGCGACCAGCGCGAACAGATAGCTCGGCTTGGGGAACGGGTCGTGCCACACCGCGAAGTGCTGTCCGCCCTCCAGCGCGCCTTCGGCCACCAGATTGCCGTTCGACAGCAGAACCGGGCATGACGCCTCGTCGGCGCGGATCGTGGTGCGGAAGGTCGCCATCACGTCCGGCCGGTCGAGGAAATAGGTGATGCGGCGGAATCCTTCCGCCTCGCACTGGGTGCAGTAGACGCCGGACGAGACGTAAAGGCCGGTGAGCTTGGTGTTGGCCGCGGGCGCGGTCAGCGTCTCGATCTCCAGGATGAACCGCTCCGGCGGGTGCGGGATGGTGAGGGTCGTGGCATCGAGCGCGTATTCGCCGAGCGCGAGTTCGCGCCCGTCGACCGCGACGCGCACCAGCTCGAGCGCCTCGCCGTCCAGCACCAGGTCGGGCCCGGCCTCGCCGTCGGCGGCCGCGACCGCGAGGCGCGAGGTGACGCGGGTCCGCTCCGGCGCCAGGTCGAACACGAGGTCGACGGTCTCGATCCGCCAGGCGGGCGGGGTGTAGTCGCTGCGATGGATGACACGTTGCGCTTGGCTCATGACCTCACCGTGCGATGGGAACGGGTTCTCTGCACGATATGGCACGAGCGGGGCCGGATCGGGAGTCCGTATCTCGCGGCGCGACGGCGTGCCGCCACATTCCGGAACCTCCGCGCGATCTCGCCCGTTTCATCTTTGTCCATTGGGACAAAGGGACGCAAAGCGATGGCAGAGCAGGACCAAGCCGCGCAAGGCGGCAACGGCCACCACAGCCCGGGGGAGGCGGCGCGAAGCGCGGCCCGCCGGCTGCGCGCCGACGGCGTCGACCTCTACGAATCGGCGAAATCGGCGGTCGTCGATTCCGCCGAGGAGCGCAAGGCGGAGGCTGGAACCTATTTCCGCGACGTCGCCGGCGCGCTGGAGGCGGGCGCCGAGACGCTCGACGGGCGCGGGCGCGAACGCACCGCGTCGTGGGCCAACTGGCTCGCCGACGAGGTTTCGCACCTCGGCGAGAGCATGTCCGGGCGCGGCATCGACGAGTTGTGGGACGAGGCCGAAGCGTTCGCGCGGCGCCGCCCGGCGGTGGTCGCGGGCGCGGCGCTGCTCGTCGGCTTCGGGCTCGTTCGCTTTCTGATGTCGACCGCGGAGCCGGACGAGCCGAGGCCGGGCAACGGCAACGGCGGCACGACGGAGTGAGATGACATGGCTGTTGAAGACAAATCCTTCGGCGGACTGATCCGCGAGCTCCTGACCGAACTCCGCGCCCTGATGCGGGCGGAGCTCAACCTCGCCCAGGCCGAGACGCAGGAGAAGTTCGAGCAGGTGCAGTCCGGCGCGATCCTTCTCGCGGTCGGGCTGCTGGGCGGATTCTGCGGCTTGCTGCTGATGCTGGCGGCCTGCGCCATCGCGCTTGCCCGCATCATTCCGCCGGCCGCCTCGTTCGGAGCGATCGGCGCGTTCGTCGCGCTGTGCGCCCTCGGCTTCGTCCTCAGGGGGCGCGCCAACCTGAGAGCCCGCAACCTTCGTCCGGACCGCACCCTGCGCTCGCTGCAGGATGTCGGCCGCACAGCCCGTGAGAGAACCACATGACCAAGCATTCCCCTTCCCCCGACCAGCTCGAACACGAGGCGCGCGCCCATCTCGACCGGGCCGTCGCCGCAGCCGAGGCCATCCGCGACCGGGTGACCGGCCTCAACATCGCCGGCAACGCGCTCGACGTCACCAAGGAGGCGGGCGGCGCGTTCGCCGTCAATTTCGGCCGCGCCGTGCGCGACAACCCGGTGCCGGCCGCGCTGCTCGGCATCGGGCTCGTATGGCTCGCTGCCGCCGGGCGCAACGGAAACGGCGTCGAGGACGACGAGTCCGAGGGCCCGATCTACGAGGCGACGCCGGTCGGCTATGAAGCCCATCCGGGCGGGATCTACGATGCGACCGAGATCCCGGAAGAGCCCGTCGCGCGCTCGCTCGGCGCCGCCGCGGTGAACGAGCAGGCGGCACGCTTCGCCGACGCCGCGGCCGAGCGCGCCCACCGCGCCCGCGAGGCGGCCGAGGATTTCGCCGACGACGCCGGCGGTCGCGTCCGCCGCAGCGCGCGCCGCGTCGCCTCGGTCGCGGGCCGCGCGGCCGAGGATGCCGTCGAGTACGGCAAGGCGCACCCGGTCTGGGTGGCGGTCGGAGCGCTCGCGGTTGGCGCCGCCGTCGCCGCCCTGCTCCCGCGCACGAGGCGCGAGAACCGCACGATGGGCGAGGCGGCCGACGACACCCGCCGCTACGTCCGCGAGCAGGCGGAAGAGGCGGCGGCACGCGCCAAGGACGCCGCCCGGCGCGCCGCGGGCGCCGCGCGCGAGACCGTCGAGACCGAGGCGGCGCACGTCGCCGACGTCACCGCCGACGCCGGCCACCGCGCCGCCGAGACGGTGCGAGAGGAAATCAAGGACACGACCGGCCACGGCCACGACGACGAGCACTCGTAGCGCGCGACCTTCATCGGCGCAAAGACGCGATGCCCGGCCAGGCGCCGGGCATTTCGTTTGCGCTATTTCTTCTTTTCCGGCGGCGGCGGGCGGGTGTGGTCGGCGACGTAGGCCTCGCGCATCCCCTCGGGCCGGGCGGGGCCGACCGTCGAATCGATGTGGGTCTGCATCTCGAGCTCCGAATTGATCTCGGCGCCCATGATGACCACGAACGCGCTGATATAGAGCCACATCAGCAGCACCACGACCGCCGCGACGGGGCCGAACGTGCGGTCGTAGCTGCCGAAATTCTGCACGTAGAAAGCGAAGGCGAGCGAGGCGAGCAGCCAGAGCGCGCAGGCGGTCGCCGCGCCCACCGATACCCAGCGGAGCTTCGCCCGGCGCCGGCACGGCGCGAAGCCGTAGAGCGTGGCGAGGGCGATCATCACCAGCACGGCGAGGACCAGCCAGCGGCCCGCCATCAGCACCGAAGCGATCAAGGGCGGCACGGGGAGCACGCCGATCGCGGCGGGGATCGCCGCGATCAGGGCGAGCGAGAGGATGACGAACACCACCGCCCCGACGGTCAGCGCCAGCGCCCAGAGGTTGCGCTCGATGAAGCCGCGCCGTTCGGCCTCCTCGTAGGCAACGTTCATCGCCGTCATCAGCGCGGTCACGCCCTTGGTCGCGCTCCACACCGCGATGAGGATCGAGACGATCAGCCCGATGCTGAGGCTCGAGTTGCTCTTTTTCGCAACCGAGGTGAGCTGGTCGGTGACGAGCTGGTACACCGACTGCGGCACCAGCCAGGAATACTGGTCGAGCTGGGCGTGCACGTCGAACGGGCTGAACATCAGCCCGTAGACCAGCACCAGCGCGATCAGCGCGGGGAAGATCGCGAGGAAGCCGTAGAACGCGACGCCTGCCGCGATGATCGAGGCACGGTCGCGCGACACCTCGTCCTTGACGCGCACCAGCACCTCGCGCCAGGCGCGCCACGGCATGGCGAAGGGCGAGGGCGCGTACTCGCCGCGCGCGCCGACGACCGGCCGCTCGATGCGGTCAACCGTGGGTGCCGTACCCGTCGTCGTGCCCGCGCGCACCGTGGTCGCTTTCATGTTCGTGGTCGTGCCGCTGTTCGAACGCGCCCTGGTCGTGCTCATGGTCGTGCCTGCGATCGCGCGCCCCCGGTGTCACCCTGAGCTGGGAGAGGAGACGCGGCGTGATCTCGGGACCGGGCGGCAGGTGCGCGTCGCGCCGGTAGCGGACGATGGCGCGGCGCGTCGCGGGGCCGAGCACGCCGTCCGGCGGCCCCGCCCGATAGCCGCGCCGGTCGAGCGCCTCCTGCACCGCGCGCACCCGGTCGCGCGCGACGATCCCGCCGGGGGCGCGCCGCTCCGCCCGTCGGTTCTGGTGGCGCAGGTCGCGCCGCTCCTCACGCCGCTCGTCCTGCCGCGCCGCGGGGCCATTGCCTTCGATCCGCGCCAGCAGCTCGCGAGTCGGCCGGCCGGTGACGCGAAGCCCGTGCGACCTCTGGTAAGCCTCGATCGCGCGGCGGGTGTGGAATCCCATCACCCCGTCGGCCGGGCCGGCGTTGAACCCTTGCCGGTCGAGCGCGGCCTGCAGGCGAGCGACCAGCCCGCCATGCGAGCCGGCCTCGCCGGCGCGCCCGACTGGGGCGGGGGCGAATTCTGGCGACGCGGGAAAGGCGTGCGCGGCCGGGGCGGCGGCCGCGAGGGCCAGCGCGGCGGACGCACAGAGGATCGGCAGTCGAGCGCGGGACATGGCGTTCTCCAGTCGATTCGGTGACGGGGTGTGACCCGCCAACGTCCCGCCGGCCGGTCGGGTTCCCCGAATGGCGGGCAGGGATCGCCGACCGTCAGCCGCCCGAGGGCCGGCCAGCCGCCGCTATCGATCGTCGAAACGCCGGGAAAGCGGGCGGAAGCGCGGCGTTCGACGCCGCGCGCGCCCTCTAGCCGAACAGCTTGGTCTGCGCGGCGGCCACGGCGCCGCCGGTCTTGATGCCCTTCGCGCCCTTCAGCAGATGCTCGAACGCGGCGAGGAACAGCGTCACGTGGATAGGCGACGCCGACTGCCCCAGGAGCCCGACGCGCCACACCTTGCCGGCCAACGCGCCCAGCCCGGCGCCCACCTCGATGTCGTAGTCGTTGAGCAGGGCGTTCCGCACCTTCGCCTCGTCCACCCCCTCGGGCACCACCACCGTGTTGAGTTGCGGCAGGCGGTAGGGCTCGTCGACCAGAAGCTTCACGCCCATCGCGTCGAGCCCGGCCTTCAGCGCCTCGTGGCACTTCTTGTGGCGCGCCCAGGCGTTCTCGATCCCCTCCTCCATCACCATCACCAGCGCCTCGTGCAGCGCGTAGAGCGGGTTGATCGGGGCGGTGTGGTGGTAGACGCGCGCGCCGGCGCCGGTCCAGTAGCTCATCACCAGGCCGAGGTCCATGAACCAGCTCTGGACCTTGCGGTTGCGCTTCTTCACCACGTCGGCGGCACGCGGGCTGAAGGTCAGCGGCGCGAGGCCGGGCATGCAGGACAGGCATTTCTGCGAGCCGGAATAGACCGCGTCGGCGCCCCATTCGTCGACCTTCACCGGGATGCCGCCGAGCGAGGTGACGCAGTCGACGATCGAGAGCGCGCCGTTCTTCTGCGCCATCGCGCACAGCGCGGCGGCGTCGGACTCGACACCGGTCGAGGTCTCGGCATGGACGAAGGCCAGCGCCTTCACACCAGGGTTCTTCTTGAACGCGTCCTCGACCTTGCCGAGGTCGGTGGGCTTGCCCCAGTCGTCCACCACCATGATCGCCTCGGCGCCGCAGCGCTCGACGTTCTCCTTCATGCGGCCGCCGAACGCGCCGTTCTGGCAGACGATCACCCGGTCGCCCGGCTCGACGAGGTTGACGAAGCACGCCTCCATCCCGACCGAGCCCGGTCCCGACATCGGGATGGTCAGGTCGTTCTTGGTCTGGAAGGCGTAGCGCAGCATCTCCTTCAGCTCTTCCATCATCGCGGAGAAGGTGGGATCGAGATGGCCCACCGTCGGCCGGCCGAGTGCGGCCAGCACGCGCGGATGCAGATCGGACGGGCCCGGCCCCAGCAAAAAGCGGCGCGGCGGGTTGAACGAGCGTGGCGCGGTGGGCATGGCGGCTCCCTATCTCTGACGCGATTTGGCGCGGCTGGCGGCGCGTTTCGGGCCTTTTCCTACACGGATTCCCGGCACGGCGTAAGGGGGCCGGGACGCTCCGGTCAGCGGGTCGCGGCGCGGCGCAGCCGGTCGTTGATCGCGCGGCCGAGTCCGGTGTCCGGCACCGGCATCACGGCGATCCCCGCGAGCCCGGCCCTGTCGAGCGCGCGCATCATGGCGAACAGGTTGGCCGCCGCCTCGCGCAGATCGCCGGTCGGGCTGAGGTTGCGCGTCTCGGCCGCGCCCTCGGGCACGGCGGGACCGAAGGCGAGCAGCGCCTCGTCCCCGCGCGGGTCGGCGACGTCGAGGCGGAGCGGCAGGCGTGTGGCATAGTGCCGCGCGAGCTGGCCGGGGCTCCGCACCCCCGCGCCCGGCGGGGCCAGCGGGCCGGCGATCTCCGCGATCTCCTCCTCGGTCACCGCGCCGGGGCGCAATATCGTCGGCCGCGCGCCGGTGAGGTCGAGCACGGTGGATTCGAGCCCGAGCGCGCATGGACCGCCGTCCAGCACCAGGTCGCAGGGCGCGTCGACATGGTCCGCCGTGGTCGGGCTCACCGCGCCCGACCGGTTGGCGGACGGCGCGGCGATCGGCCGGCCCGCCGCCGCGATCAGCGCGTGCGCCACCTCGTGCGACGGCGCGCGCACGGCGAGCGTTTCGAGCCCCGCCGCGGCCAGAAGCGAGACCGGCCCGTCCGGCCGGCGCGGCAGCACCAGCGTCAGGGGGCCGGGCCAGAACTTCGCGGCAAGCGCGTCGGCGCGCGCATCGAACCGGACGAGGTTCGCCGCCGCGTCGCGCCCGCCGACATGGACGATCAGCGGGTTGAAGCTGGGCCGGCCCTTCAACTCGAAGACGGCGGCGACGGCCCGGTCGATGGTGGCATCGCAGCCGAGCCCGTAGACCGTCTCGGTCGGGAAGGCGACCAGCCGCCCGGCGCGGATCAGCCGCGCTCCTTCGGCAATGCTCTCCGGCGTGGCGGGGACGATGTTCATGGCGATGCCCCGGGTCTCCGCCCCTCACCCTGTCCCTCGAGGAGAGGGGACCTTGAAAAGGCAGCTTCTTTGTTTTCCGAACATCGGGTCGTGCCCGGAGAGGCGGAACAGAAGTCGAGGCGTTCCCTCTCCCTGCGGGAGAGGGACAGGGTGAGGGGACGGCACGGCCGCGTCACCGCTCGCGCCCGCGGGCGATGAACTCGGGGTTGAGGAAGCCGGGCTTGCCGTAGGCGAGCTCCGCCCCGTCGAGCGTGCGCACGCTGCCGCCGGCGGCGGCGAGGACGGCGTGGCCGGCGGCCGTGTCCCACTCCATCGTGGCGCCGAAGCGCGGGTAGAGGTCCGCCGCGCCCTCGGCCACCAGGCAGAACTTCAACGAAGACCCGGCGGTCGCGAAATCTGCGACCTTGATCTCGCCCAGCATCGCATCGAGTCTCGCCTGGTCGCCGTGGCGCCGGCTCGCCACCACCACGACGCCCGCCTCGGGCGCCGCGCGACAGGCAATCGGCTCGGAGGCGCCCGATGCACGCTGGCGCGTGGCGGTGCCGGGTCCCGCGGCGGCGTAGGTATCGCCCCGCGCCGGCACGTGGACGACGCCCAGCACCGGCTGGCCGGATGCGATCAGGGCGATGTTCACGGTGAACTCGTCGCTCCGGTCCAGGAACTCGCGCGTGCCGTCCAGCGGATCGACCAGCCAGAACGGCCCGCCCGCCACGTCGACCTCGGCGCCCGCCGACATCATCTCCTCCGCCACGGCGGGAACGCCGGGCAGCAGCGCGGCGAGCGCCGGCAGGATGACGGCCTCGGCCGCCTCGTCCGCCTCGGTGACGGGCGAGGAATCCGCCTTGTGCCGCACCGCGTAGTCGCCGCGGTAGAGCTTCATGATCTCCGCCCCCGCCGCCCACGCGGCTTCGCGCACGCGGTCGAGCAGGTCGGCCGGGGGCGGCAGGGTCACGGTCAGCCCTACCCCCACAGGCGCTTGGAGGCGATGCGGGCCCCCTCGACCAGCGCCTCGAACTTCGCCCAGACGATGGTGGGGTGGATTTCGGGATGCGCGCTCGCCTGGGTGCCGAAGCCGCAATCGGCGCCGGCGATGACGTTCTCGCGCCCGACGAGCCCGGCGTAGCGCTCGATCCGGTCGGCGACGAGCTCCGGATGCTCGACGAGCGGCGAGGCGTGGGTGATGCAGCCGGGAATCAGGATCTTCCCCTCGGGCAGCTTCGTCTCCTCCCACAGCCGCCACTCGTGGTCGTGGCGCTGGTTCGCCGCCTCGAACGAATAGCTGCCCGCATTGATCTTCAGGATGATGTCGAGCACGTGCTTGAGCTCGAGGTCGTGCACGCGGGGGCCGATATTGATGCCGTAGCAGGTGTGGTAGCGCACCTTCTCCGCCGGGATGTCGCGGAGCGCGTAGTTGAGCGCCTCGATGCGGCTCTCCGCCCACTTGCGCACTTCCGGGATGGTGATGCCCGGGTTCGACACGTAGTGGCTGGCGAGGCGCGGGTCGTCGATCTGGACTAGGAAGCCCGCGTCGACGATCGCCTTGTATTCCTCGCGCAGCGCGTCGGCGATGGCGTAGAGGAACTCCTCCTCGGTCTTGTAGTACTCGTTCTTCTGCGCGTTCGCGACGTCGATGGGCGAGATCGAGGGCATGAACGCCTCGGTCGCGCCGGCGGCGTCCACCGCCTCGCGCAGGTTCTTGATGTCGCGGTCGAGCGCGGCGCGGCCGCTGTAGGTGACGGGCGCGGTGCAGATCATCTGCAGCGTCGCCGCCGAGCCGACGCGCCCGGCGAAGGTCGCCGATTCCTCGCCGTAGAACTCGGGGAAGGCCAGCGCCTCGCGCGAGCCCGCCCAGGGCGAGTTGCGCGGCACCGACTTCGCGGTGTAGCCGCCGAGCCGCTGGTTCGCATAGACCGAGAAGCCGGGCTTGGAGAACTCGCCGTCGTCCACCACGTCGATGCCGAGGGCGACCTGGTGCTTCACGACCCTGGCCACCTCGCGCTTCAGCATCGCCTCGTAGCCGGCGCGGTCGGTGGACGAGCCGTCGTCGAGGGCGCGCATCGCGGCGAACAGCTCCGGCGGTCGCGCCAGGCTTCCGACATGGGTGGTGAGGATGCGGTCGGTCGAGCGTCTCATGTGATCATCTCCCTTTACGCCGGCGGGGCAGCATAGCGGGTTCGCGCGCCGCCGTGCTAGCATTCGCCGAACGCGAATTCGGGAGGCGACGATGGCGGATACGGGCGTGGCCGGGGACAAGGCAGCGGAAGTCGCGGGGCGCATCCGCGCGCTCGGGCGGCGCTTCGACCCCGAGGTTCTGCAGGCGAGCTATGCGATCTTCAAGCCGCTGCAGGAGAAGGCGCCCAAGTCCGGCGTCCGCGTGCTGAAGGACAACGCCTACGGCGACCATCCGCGCCAGCGCGTCGATCTGTTCGTGCCCGAGACGCGTCCGGCGAAGCCCGCGCCGGTCGTGGTCTATTTCCACGGCGGCGGCTACGTGCAGGGAGAGCGGAGCCCGCTGCCCGGCCTGATCTACGACAACGTCGCGACGTTTTTCGCGCGCCACGGCGCGATCGGCGCCAACGCGACCTACCCGCTGGCGCCCGAGACGAAGTGGCCCGAGGGCGGGCGCAACATCGGCCGCGTCGTCGCCTGGCTGAAGGCGAACGTCGCCGCGCATGGCGGCGATCCCGACCGCATCTTCGTCATGGGCCAGTCGGCGGGCGCGAGCCACGTCGCCGCCTGGACGTTCGATCCCCGCGTGCATGGGGCCGCCGGGCCCGGCATCGCCGGCGCCATCCTGCTGTCGGGCGTGTATGCGACGCGCGACGACACGTTCAGCCCGGAGCGGCGGGCGGTTCCCAACTACATCCAGTATTTCGGCGAGGACCAGGCGAGCTGGGACGACAAGGCGACGCTGGCCCAGGTGAAGGCCGGCCACCCGCCGGTCTTCCTCTGCGTCACCGAGTTCGACCCCTATCCGCTCTCCTGGCCGACCATCGCCCTCGCCGCCAAGCTCACCCAGGTCGACGGCCAGATCCCGGTGTGGTTCCGGCTGATGCGCGACAACAACCATGTCTCGTCCGCGCTGCAGATCAACTCGGAGGTCGATGCGCTCGGGCCCGACCTCCTCGAGTTCGTCGCGCGCGTGTGAGGTCGGCATGATCACGCTCTACCAGTTCGGCAACTCGGTCTGCTGCCAGAAGGTCCGCATCACCATGGCGGAGAAGGGGCTCGACTGGGAGACGGTCGAGATCGACCTCTTCAAGTCCGAGCAGTACGACCCGAAATACCTCGCCCTCAACCCGAAGGGCGTGGTGCCGACCATCGTCCACGAAGGCAAGCCGGTCATCGAATCCACCCTGATCTGCGAGTATCTGGACGAGACCTTTCCCGACCCGCCCTTGATGCCGCCCGATCCGTGGGGCCGGACCAAGATGCGGCTCTGGTCCAAGATGGTGGACGAGGGGCTGCACGAGGGCGTCACCGAGATCAGCTTCTCCGCCATGTTCCGCGAGCGGATGAAGGCGATGCCCGAGCCGATCCGTGAGGCGCGGTTCCGCAATGTCGGCGATCCGCGCCGGCGCGACCGGTTCCGCTCGACCTACGAGCTGGGCGCGGACTCGCCCTTCGTCGTCCACGCCGTGTTCGCCTACGAGAAGGCGTTCAAGACGCTCGAGGCGGCGCTCGGCGAGGGCGGGCCGTGGATCCTGGGCGCGAAGCCGACCCTCGCCGACATCAACCTCATGCCCTACGCGGCGCGGCTCGCCTATCTCGGCCTTCTCGACGTCTGGACCGCGGACCGGCCGCGGAGCCGCGCGTGGTGGCAGCGCGTGCAGGATTGGCCGTCCTTCCGGAAGGGCCTGTCCGATCCGCTGACAAAATCCGAGCGCGACGAGATGGCGACGCACGGGCCCACGATCCGCGACACGCTCGCCCGCCACCGCGCCGCCCTTCCCAAGATGCCGGTGTAGGTCTTCGCAAGGATTTGCCGTCGCGGGGACCGGCCACCGATCCTCCCGTGCGGCATTTTGGCGGGGGGAGCTTTCGCGCTACACTCCCCGGGCGGCCAAGGGAGGACTCTGACGATGCAGGCGCTTCGGAACCAATGGTATTGCGCGGCCTTCGGCCATGAGCTCGGCACCGCGCCGATGGGCCGGACCTTCCTCGACCAGGCGGTGGCGCTCTACCGCAAGGCGGACGGCACCCCGGTCGCGTTCGAGGATCGCTGCTGCCATCGCCGCGCGCCCTTGTCGAAGGGCGCGGTCGAGGGCGACAACCTCCGCTGCGGCTATCACGGGTTTCTCTACGACCCCACCGGCGCGGTCGTCTGGGCGCCGGGCACCGAGCGGCTGCCGCCCGGCGCGCATGTGCAGACCTACCCGGTGGTGGAGAAGCACGGCTGGGTCTGGATCTGGATGGGCGATCCGGCGCTCGCCGATCCCGCCAAGGCGCCCGACTACGTCTATTACGACCATCCCGACTGGGCGTCCTACGACCAGCTCATCCCGGTCAAGGGCAACTACCTCCTGATCGTCGACAATCTGCTCGACCTTTCGCATCTGCCGTTCCTGCACGCCAACACGATCGGCAGCCCCGAGGACGTCAACCCCGACCTGACGTGGGAGCGGGGCGACGATTGGGTGAAGGGGGTGCGCCAGGCGCGCGGCCTCTCGCCCTCGCCGTCGAACAAGAGCCAGGGGCTCGACTTCAAGTTCGACCGCAAGCAGATCATGCTGTTCGAGCCGCCGTCGCAGGTGACGATCGACATCTATCAGAACGAGTACGGCAAGGAGTTCGGCGCGCCCGACGACCGCATGCGCCGGCGCATCGTCATCTACGACACGGTGACGCCCGAGACCGATACGAGCTGCTTCTACTTCTGGGCCATCGCGCGCGACTACCGGGTGGATGACAAGGAGCTTTCCCAGGTGCTGCGCGCCTCCACGGCCGCGGCGTTCGACGAGGACACGCAGATGATCGGCGCGCAGCAGCGCACGATCGACTTCGACCCGCACACGCCGCAGGTGGACGTGATCGGCGACCACGGCTCGCTCCAGGCGCGCCGCATCATGGAGCGGCTGCTCGCCGCCGAGCGCGCCTCCGCCCCGCGCCAGGCAGCGGAGTAGGGACGGGGAAGGGCGTCGTCCCGCCCTCCCTGCCGGACCATCATGGAGCGGCCGGTCGAATTCCCGTCCGATGGGCTCGCGCTTCGCGGCGTTCTGCACGTGCCGAACGGCGCGGCGGGACCGCGCCCGGCCCTCGTCCTCTGCCACGGCTTCGGCGGAAGCTGCCGCGGCGCCGGCCATCCGCAGCTCGCGGCCGCGCTCGCCGGCGCGGGCTATGTCGTGCTGCGGTTCGACTTCCGCGGCTGCGGCGAAAGCGACGGCGAGACGGGCAGCGTCATCTGCGAGGAGGAGGTGGCCGACCTTCGCCACGCGGTCGATTTCCTGGCCGCGCGTCCCGAGGCGGCACCCGACCGCATCGGCGCGATCGGGGCGAGCCTGGGGGGCTCGGTCGCCGTCGCCGCCACCGCCGCCGACCCGCGCCTCAAGCTCTGCGCCGCCAACGGTGCGATCGGCGACGGCGAGCGCCGCTTCCGCTTCCAATACCCCGCCCAGGACGCGTGGCGCGCCTTCCTCGACCGGCTCGACGCGGCGAGGCGGCAGCGCGCGGCAACCGGCGAGGCGACGATGATCGGCCGGTTCGACATCGTGCAGATTCTGGAGTCGAACCGCGCGGGCCTGCCGCCGGGCGCGGTGATGGAGTTCACCGCCGAGACGGCGGAAAGCATGCGGAATTTCCGCCCCGAGCGCGTCGCCGGCCGCATCGCGCCGCGTCCGCTGCTTCTCATCCATCCGCGCGAGGACCAGGTCGTGCCGTGCGCGGAGTCCGAGGCGCTCGCCGCCGCCGCGGGGCCGAACGCCGAGCTCCACATCATCGAGAGCCGCGACCATTTCGGCTCCGGCGGCGCGATGCTCACCGGCATCACCCTCGACTGGCTCGCCCGCCACCTGCCGGCGCGCTGAACTGGCGTATACGCCACCGGCACCGCCGCGCCCCATCCGTGATACTGTTGCCGAATTCGAAACAATTCCCATTGGCCCCGCTTCGGCGGAGGCGTAGGATCGGGCGAGGCCCAGCCATAAGGGCCAGGAGGTCGAGGCGTTCAGGGAGGCCGGCCGGATGGGCCGCGTCGCAGCCGCTTATCTGCACCTCATCAACCTGCTGAAGACGCTGTCCGGCGTCATCATCTTCTGCGTCTTCCTGCTTATCGTATCGGACGTGCTGATCCGGCTCGTGGGCCTCAACCCCTGGATCTATTCGACCGTGCTGGTCGAGTACGGGCTCCTCTGGTTCACCATGCTGGCCGCGCCCTGGCTCGCGCGTACCAAGGGCCATGTTTTCATCGACGCGATCACCCAACTCCTGCCGCCCGGCGTGCAGCGCGTGATCGCCAAGTTCGCCTATCTCGTCTGCACGGCGACGTCGCTGTGCTTCGCCTACTACTCGGGACGACTGCTGATCAGCGCGATTGTCGGGCACGAGTTCGACACGCGCGCCGTCGACATGCCGATGTGGACGCTGCTCGCACCGCTGCCGCCCTGCTTCCTGATGGTGGCGATCGAGTACCTGCGATTCCTGGTCGGCATCGACTCGATGTACTCGTCCCGCACCGAGGTGAGGGACAGCGTGTAGCGATGGAATGGTACTGGGCCTTCGCGCTGCTGCTCGGGATGATCGTCGCGCTGCTCGGGCTCGGCCTGCCGGTCGCGCTCGCCTTCCTCGCCACCAACATCCTCGGCTGGCTCTACTTCAACGGCTGGAACCCGGAGGCGGTGATCCAGGTGGCCGACAACTCGACCATCCTGATCTCGCGCTTCACGCTCGGCCCGGTGCCGATGTTCATCATGATGGGCTCGCTGTTCTTCCACACCGGGCTGGCGGTGAGGGTGTTCGACGGGCTCGAGGTGCTGTTCGGCCGGCTGCCGGGGCGGCTCTGCTACCTGACCGTCGCGGGCGGCGCGCTGTTCGCGACGCTGACCGGCTCGTCGATGGCGAACACGGCGATGCTCGGCTCGCTGATGGTGCCGGAGATGCAGCGCCGCGGCTACAACTGGCGCATGTCGATGGGGCCGGTGCTGGGCTCGGGCGGGCTCGCCATGATCATCCCGCCGTCGGCGCTCGGCGTGCTGCTCGCCGCGGTTGCCGGCATCGACGTCGGCCAGCTTCTGGTGGCCGGCTTCGTGCCGGGCTTCGTGCTGGCCGGCCTGTTCGCGCTGCTGATCCGGCTACAGCTCTGGCTCGATCCGTCGGGCGCGCCGGAATACGACGTCGAGCGGACGACGCTCGCCACCAAGGCGCGGCTCTTCGCGGTGAACATCCTGCCCATGGGCGTGGTGGTGTTCATGGTGGTCGGCTTCATCGTGCTCGGCTGGTCGACGCCGACCGAGGCCGCCGCGCTCGGCGTGCTCGGCGTGATGATTCTCGCCGCGCTGTTCCGCAAGCTCACCTTCAAGGCGATCGGCGTCTCGGTCGAGGGGACGGTGCGCGTCGCCGCGATGGTGTTCTTCATCCTGATGAACTCGACCGTGTTCTCGCAGCTCCTCGCCTTCTCGGGCGCGTCGTCGGGCATGCTGGAATGGGTCGGCGGGTTCGACGTGTCGCGCTACTGGGTGCTCGCCGCGATGTTCGGCGTGCTGATCCTCCTCGGCATGTTCATGGACGGCGTGTCGATGATGCTGATCGCCGTGCCGATCTTCTTCCCGCTGGCCAAGCATCTCGGCTTCGACCTGATCTGGTTCGGGCTGTTCGTGCTGCTGACGATCGAGATGGGCGGGACGACGCCGCCCTTCGGCCTGCTGCTCTACGTCATGCTGGGGATCGCGCCGCCGGGAACGACGCTGTTCCGCGTCGCGGGGGCGGCGCTGCCGTTCCTCGCCTGCGATGTGGTGCTGATCCTGCTGCTGGTCGCCTTCCCGGGGCTCGCGCTTTACCTGCCGCGCCTGATGTTGTGAGGCGCGGGCCTAGCCGGCTGTCTCCGCCGTTTCGGCCCAGTCGCCCAGCCGGGCGAGGAAGGCGCTGCAGCGCTCGATCTGCGCGATTTCGACATACTCGTCCGGCTTGTGCGCCTGGGCGATGTGGCCCGGACCGCAGACGACTGCCGGCATGCCCGCCTCGGTGTAGAGCCCGGCCTCGCACATGAACGACGCGGTGTGCGATTCGGTGACGCCGGCGAGCCGGCAGGCGAGACGCTCGGCCGGCGAGTCCGCGACCCGGGCGAGCGGCGGCGAGGCGACCTCGAGCCGGGTGACCACCGACGCGGCGGGGTCGACCGCGCGCATGCGCGGCAGGATGTCGGTGGCGACGAACTCCGCGAGCCGGCGGACGATGCCGTCGGCGTCGGCGCCCGGCACGGGGCGGAACTCCCAATGGATGTCGCAGCGCCGCGCGACGATGTTGACCGCCGTGCCGCCCTGGATCGTGCCGACGTTCAGGGTGGTGCCCGGCGGGTCGAACGGGTCGTCCGGCGCCGCCTCGGCGGCGAGCGCGTCGGCAAGGCGGCCGAGGAAGCCCACGATCTCGGCCGCGAAGGCGATGGCGTTGACCCCCGCGGCGGGGCGCGACGAATGGCCCTCGCGCCCGGTGACGGTGGTGGTGAGCACGCGGATGCCCTTGTGCGCGCCGACGACGCGCATGCCGGTCGGCTCGCCCACCAGCACGAGGCGCGGGCGGGGCAGCGCGCGCCCGATCTCGCCCAGCATGCGCCGCACGCCGAGGCAGCCGACCTCCTCGTCATAGGTGAGGGCGTAGTGGACCGGTGTCCGCAGCGGCCGCGACGCGAAGTCGGGGGCGAGCGCGAGGGCGCAGGCGATGAACCCCTTCATGTCGGCCGCGCCGCGCCCGTAGAGCCTGGCGTCGCGCTCGGCGAGGGCGAACGGGTCGGTCGACCAGTCCTGCCCCGCGACCGGCACCACGTCGGTATGGCCGGAGAGCGCCACCCCGCCCGCCGAGTTGGCCGGCCCGAGCGTCGCGAACAAATTGGCCTTGGTGCGCGCCTCGTCATGCACCAGCTTCACGCGCGCGCCGTGACTTTCGAGGTATTCGGCCGCGAATGCGACCAGCGCTAGGTTCGACTTGGCGGAGACGGTGTCGAACCCCACCAGCCGCTCCAGCATCGCGCGCGCGCCGATCCGCCGTCCCGCCATCGAATCTCCCGCCTTCCGCCCGATGGTCGGGCAAATCGGCCCGCCTGTCCATCGCGGGCGTCCGCTCGCGCGGCTTCGGGCGGCTGGGGACACGGCTCATCGCACCCCGCGGTCAGCGCGTCGCGGGGGACCGGATCGCAGCATAGGAACGCAATAGGAACATCTACTGTGAACGTCGCGTGAAATTTGGCTTGGCCCAGCGCGCCATGCCGCTATGTTGGCGCGAAGTCCGAGGGGAGCGCACCATGGCGGCCAAGACCAGCTTCGAGGGGTTTTCCCGCACCAAGTACGAGTACGAGCTTGCCGACCCGGCAAGCCTCGCCAGCCTGCCGGCGCAGGCGGGGAACTTCATCTTCGCCCGGCGCGTGGCGGGCGCGCCCGACATCGTGCTGGCGGGCGAGACCGAATCGCTGCGCGGCGGGCTGGCCAACCACCCGCGCTGGCGCGAGGCGCAGAACCGCCACCAGGCGCAGTTCATCTTCTACCATCTGAACCCGGTGGCCGGGCGCCGCCGGCTCGAGCTGCACGACCTGGTGCGCCGCCACGCCCCGCCGATGAACCCGCCGCCCCGCGTCGAGGAGGAGGACTGACCGGCCGGGCCATGGCCGATCTGCCGCCGCTTCGGTTTACCGTGCATGCGCGCACGGCGTTGGGCGAGCGCCGTATTCCGGAGGAGTGGGTTCGGCGCGTGCTCGACCGGCCGGAGTGGGCCGAGCCGGACCCGAGCTGGGCTGGCAACACGCTCGCCTTCGGGCGAGTTCCGGAATTCGGAAACCGGCTTCTTCGTGTAGTATATCGGGATGCTGCGGGTGAGCGCCGCGTGATCACGGCCTTTTTCGACCGCACCCGCGCAAGGCAGGGACGCGCGCCATGAGAGTCCGCTTCGATCGCGAGGAAGACGCGCTATACATCCGCCTCGACGATTCGCCCGTCGTCGAGTCCGAGGAGGTGCGCCCTGGTGTGGTCTTCGACTATGACGCCCAGAACCGGGTCGTCGGCATCGAGGTGCTCAACGCCCAGGAGCGCCTCCCGACCGCGAAACTCGGCCAGGTCGATTTCGAAGTGGCATAGCCCGCGCCCGGCCGGGCCGCCTGCCCCGGCTTGAGGCGGCGCGGCCTCCGGGCGCATCATCGCGGCGGCACGGGGCGGACCGGGCGGAGGGGGCGATGACCCACAAGGAGCTGCTGCATTACGAGACGGGCCTTCTGGTCACCTCGGTCGCGCTGGTCGCGGCGGGGTTCTCGGCCCTGCCGGACGCGTGGGAGCTCGCCGACTGGAAGGGGCCGCTGCTCTCCTTCGTCGCCTGGATGGCGGTGACCGTGATCCTGGCGACGCTCGCCGCCTTCGTCCTCCAGCTCCGCAAGACGGACGGCGCGGGCACCGCGCGGACCGCCGCCAAAAGCTGGGAGGCGGTGATCGCCTTCGTGCCGGTCCTGCCCGGCCTCGCCGCCGCGTGGCAGCTCATCCGCCTCGCCTGGTTCACCGCCGGCGTGCCGCTGTTCTGAGGGGCGTGCGGCGCTTTCATTAGCCTTCCACGTCCTGAGTTTGTCGAAGGATGAGGCTGGCGAAGGATGAGGCCATTCCGGCGGCATAGCCGCTCGTGCCGCCGCCGCCTCCCGATTGTCATCCCGGCCAAGCCGCAAAGCGGCGCGAGCCGGGAGCTATCCATCCACGCCTCGGACGCCGCGACATGGGCCCCGGCTCGGCGCGCTCCGCTCGCCGTCCGGGGTGACAAGCGGACATTGGGCGCCAGCCGACCCACGCACTGCTTTGGCCTGCATCCATCGAGAGTGCAGCCGCCGCAAGACGCGCGGGACCATGCTTACGATGCACTAAAAACAGCGACGCGTTAAATGTTGAGATGATGGAGAACGCTCTTTTCCAAATCAGAGATATCTGATTTCGTCTTTTGAATTATCGAATTTATGCAAGACCCGCAGTATAGGGGTCGAGCGGTAAACCCGCTTTTCATTCTCGGAATCTGAAAACACCGTTCACCCGTAATTATCTTCTTATCACAACGGTCGCACGTTGTGGCTCGTCCGCAAGTATGAGGAGCAGGAAAACCGGCAATTATCCGGTTGACGTACCAAGCCCCATCCCCTATATTCCCTTCAAGACGAAGGGAACACGGTTATGGCCAAGCTTGATCTGACAAACCCGATCTTCCACGACGACGCCAATGGGCCGCCTATCGTTGCCTCTTCCGACAAGACGCCCCGCTTTCTCCAAAAGCACTTTTGTCAATTCGTCACATCAAGAGACTCGAATAGGCCTTCCTTAATAGTAAGATTTGGGGCGACAATGAGCACACGACCGTGCGCTATTCCAAATGGCGCGATGGCTGCGAGACCAGATTTTCCGCATCCCACAGGGATCTGAACGATGGCAGCATGATTTCCCTTCTTAAAGAACTCGTATAATGCTTGATATGCCTCAATCTGCGGCTCCCGCAATTGGAGGTTTTCCTCGATGTGCGCAGGTGTCTTTATAAAAAAATTTTCGATAGGAATATTGGAACGGACCCATGCATCAAGGTCCTTCTTGCTGAACAGCCATTTGCTGCCGACCTTGTTGGAGGGGATGCTGCCGTCCCGCGCCAAATCGTACAGGGCGGTTTTGCCCATCTGGAGGTATTTCGCCGTCTCTTCGATCGACATCCACTCTTCGGACATGGCCCGCTCTCCCGTTTATCAAATTCTATCATCTGACATCATATGATGCAAGCAGCCGTCCGCCCAGTTGGCCTCGACCCGAAGAACCTGTCGTCTCGAGTTGGCCACCGGCACCCCCCACCCCGCATTGACGCCCCCGCCTTATGCCCCTAACATCCCCTGGCGTTCCTTGGGGTGCCCCGGCAGGGGGCTGAGAGTCCACCGGGTTCGCTCGCGCGGCGGCCGTTGGCGGCCAAGCGCGGGTCGGGCGGCGTGGAGACCCTTCGAACCTGATCCGGGTCGTACCGGCGTAGGGACAGGAACATCGGGGGCTTTCCCCCTCGCGTTCCGCAATCTCTCCCCTTCCGCCGGCCCGTCCGGGTCGCACCGCTCCGCGCGGGTCGCGGCGCCGCCCCCTGGCGCCGCCTGCGTCCCGCCTCCGCCGTATCCGCGTCCCTAACCCCTGGGGGTCGAGATGGACAAAGCCGCACCGAAGCCCTTCACCGTCACCACCGGCTCGCTGCCGTCGTCGCGCAAGATCCACGTCAAGGGCGAGCGCTTCCCCGATATCTTGGTCGCGATGCGCGAGATCGTGCTGGAGAAGAGCTCGGGCGAGGCGCCGCTCGCGGTCTACGACACGTCGGGCCCCTATACCGACCCGGCGGCGAAGATCGACATCGAGCAGGGGCTGCCCGCCTTCCGCGCCGCCTGGATCGCGGCGCGCGGCGATACCGAGGAATATGCCGGGCGCCACGTGAAGCCGGTCGACAACGGCTACCGCGCGGGCGAGCAGCCGGCGGTGCGCGAGTTCCCGCACGCGAACCGGCCGAAGCGCCGGGCGCTGCCCGGCAAGTCGCCGACGCAGTTCGCCTATGCGCGCGCCGGCATCGTGACGCCCGAGATGGAATACGTCGCGATCCGCGAGAACGAGCGGCGCGCCGAAGCCTACAAGTACGGCGACGGCGAATCGTTCGGCGCCCGGATCCCGCCGCACATCACGCCCGAGTTCGTGCGCGACGAGGTGGCGCGCGGGCGGGCGATCATCCCGGCCAACATCAACCATCCCGAAGCCGAGCCGATGGCGATCGGGCGCAACTTCCTGGTCAAGATCAACGCCAACATCGGCAATTCGGCCGTCACCTCGTCGGTGGCCGAGGAGGTCGACAAGATGGTGTGGGCCATCCGCTGGGGCGGCGACACGGTCATGGACCTGTCGACCGGGCGGAACATCCACAACATCCGCGAATGGATCATCCGCAACGCGCCGGTGCCGATCGGCACCGTGCCGATCTACCAGGCGCTGGAGAAGGTGGACGGCGTCGCCGAGGACCTGACGTGGGAGGTGTTCCGCGACACGCTCATCGAGCAGGCCGAGCAGGGGGTGGACTACTTCACCATCCATGCCGGGGTGCGCCTCGCCTACGTGCCGATGACGGCGAAGCGGGTGACCGGGATCGTGTCGCGCGGCGGGTCGATCATGGCGAAATGGTGCCTCGCCCATCACGAGGAGAACTTCCTCTATACGCGCTTCGCCGAGATCTGCGAGATCATGCGCGCCTACGACGTGTCGTTCTCGCTGGGCGACGGGCTGCGTCCGGGCTCGATCGCGGACGCGAACGACCAGGCGCAGTTCGCCGAGCTCGACACGCTGGGCGAGCTGACCAAGGTCGCGTGGGACCATGACTGCCAGGTGATGATCGAGGGCCCCGGCCACGTGCCGATGCACAAGATCAAGGAGAACATGGACCGCCAGCTCGAAGTGTGCCACGAGGCGCCGTTCTACACGCTGGGCCCGCTCACCACCGACACCGCGCCGGGGTACGACCACATCACCTCGGCGATCGGGGCGGCGATGATCGGCTGGTTCGGCACGGCGATGCTGTGCTACGTGACGCCGAAGGAGCATCTCGGCCTGCCCGACCGCGACGACGTGAAGTCGGGCGTGATCGCCTACCGGATCGCGGCGCACGCGGCGGACCTCGCCAAGGGCCATCCCGGGGCGCAGCTCCGCGACGATGCCCTGTCCCGGGCGCGGTTCGAATTCCGCTGGCGCGACCAGTTCGCGCTCTCGCTCGACCCGGAAACGGCGGAAACCTACCACGACGAGACGCTGCCGGCCGAGGGCGCCAAGGTCGCGCATTTCTGCTCGATGTGCGGGCCCAAGTTCTGCTCGATGAAGATCACCCAGGAAGTCCGCGACTACGCCAATTCCGGCATGGCTGAGATGTCGGAGAAGTTCAAGGCACAGGGCGGCAAGATCTACGTCGACGCGAACAAGGCGCTCGAGGCCGGCAAGAAGCCGCCGGCCGAGGCGGCGGAGTAGCCAGGTGGCCGCGCGGGCGAAAGCGGCCAAGCCGAAGGGGAGGGCGCGGCGCAGCCTGCCGCGCCTCACCCATCTCGGCATCAACGTCACCGACCTCGACAAGGAGGTCGCGTTCTACACCAGGCTGCTCGGGCTCAGGGTGTCGGACACCGGCTTCTCGAAGCGGCTCGGCTACCGCCTCACCTTCCTGACGGGCAGCGAATTGAACCACCACCAGCTCGTCATGGCCGAATGCCGGGCCAAGGGCGCGCCGTCGACGGTGAACCAGATCTCGTTCACCCTGGGCTCGCTCGACGAGCTCCGCGCGCTCGACAAGAAGCTGCGCCGGCGCGGCGTCGAGACCACGCCGGTCGACCACGGCAACGCCTGGTCGATCTACTTCCCCGACCCCGAGGGCAACGTGATCGAGTGCTATCTCGACGCGCCGTGGCAGGTGCACCAGCCGCACGGCGAGAGGCTCGACCTCACGCTCTCCGACGCCGAGATCCGCAAGCGCACGCGGGCGCGCATCAAGGACGAGCCCAGCTTCCTGCCGGCCGGCCGGTGGAAGGCCGAGATGAAGCGGAAGCTCGCCGCCGCGCGCTGAGGGCGCTTACGCCGGGGTGTAGTGGGCGAGCGACTCGTCGATTTTGCGCGTGTCGGCCGCGTCGGTGTCGCCGAAATCGATCGTGTCGCAGCGGAACGGCTCGTTGTCGGGATCGAGCGGGCGGAGCTTCGGCGCCACCTCCTCCATGAACAGGCTCATCGACCGGTCGCGCTTCTCAGGCGTGGCGTAGTCGCGCCCGGCGTGGAACATCAACAGGCCGAACCCGCCGGTGACGTCGTAGAACTCGCGGATGCGCTGGTACACCGTGTCGGGCGAGCCGATGAACAGGTTCTTCGTCTCGATCAGATAGTCGTAGGTGATGTCTTCCAGCGTGCCGCCCGGCGGGATGCGCTCGACCTGGTGGTGGGGGGTGTTCTTGATCTCCCACTTGATGGTCTGGGTGTAGGATTCGCGCATGTCCTCGACCGCCTGCTTGTCGGTCTCGGCGACGTAGATCACCCGGGTCGTGCTCATCGGGTTGCGCGACGGCGTCTTGCCGGCGGCGCGCTGCGCCTCGACCAGCGCGTTGCCGAATTTCTGCAGCCGCGGGATCGGGATGAAATCGCCGGTCAGCACCTGGTAGCCGCGCTGCGCGGCGAGCTCGATGGTCGACACCGAGTTGGCCGCCGCCACCGCGACCGGCGGGTGCGGCTTCTGCACGCAATCGGGCTTCACGAACATCTGCTTGCCCTTCCAGAAGGGCCCGTCATAGTCGATCGGCTCGTCCGCGGCCCAGAGCCGCTCGATCAAATCGATCGAGGCGTGCATCATCTGGCGGGTCTTGGAGAAATCGAGCCCGCGCCGCTCCATGTGCGCGGCGTAGAACCCGAACCCGATGCCGAGCCGGTAGCGCCCGCCGGTGAGCTGGTCGCAGGCGTTCGCCTCGATCGCCACCTGCATCGGGTGGTGATAGGCGAGCGGGCGCACGGCCGAGCCCAGCGTGATGTTCCTGGTGACCGCCGCGGCCTTGCAGATGATGAGCTCGGCCGGCGAGTCGTGCTCGCTGATCCAGGCCTCGTCCATGCCCAGCCGGTCGGCCGTCTCGATCTCGTGGATGTCGAGGTCCCACTGCACGCCGGTCGACGGCTGGTTGGGACGGCGGCTGTTGGAAAAGAGGCCGAATCTCATGCGCGTTCCTCCGCACTTGGCCGCCGTACCGGCGGCCCTGCCACATCGTTGGTCGGTCGAGGATACAACCATCGCGTGGGGGACGAAAGGCTGGCGGCCGCGCCGGCCGGGCCGATGGGCGACCGTCGCGCCCGCGTCGCCCGAACGCCGCCTCGATCAGGCCCCATGTCGCCGCCATGTCTCCTCGAAGTCTCCTCGATGTCGCCTATGTCTCCCCGCAAACGCTTGACCGGAAACGAACGTCGCCTCGGGCGGGCCGAAAATCCGATCTGCGACATCCCGACCGACCGCGCCGCGTCCGTTTCCATGGTCGCGGCCCTCGGGGGCCGACCGCGACGACGCGATCCGCTGCCGCCAACGCCGCGCGTCTTCTATAGGATTTTCCTCCTCGTGTCAAGCGAGCTTTCGGCGCATCAAGCGCGGAAAAGGGTTGCCCCGATTCAGTCGCCAGGGGAACTTGGGGCCCAAAAGGGGATCGAGTGTTGGCTGCAACGGTGACCCTGCCCGAGATCGTTTCCCGATTCGGCGCATCGGCGAAAGCCAAATTGTCGAACAAGGCGGTCAGCGGGGCTCCCGAGGATCAGCTTCGGGCCCCGATGGAGGAACTCATCGCCGGCTTCGCCGTGCTCGCCGGCCAGCCGGCGGGCGCCGTCGTGGCGGTGGGAGAATCCTCCTTGTCCGATATCAAGACGCGCCCCGACTACGCCATCACCCTGCACAACGCCTTGATCGGATTCATCGAGCTCAAGGCGCCAGGGAAAGGCGCGGACCCGCGGAAATTTCATGACCCGCACGACCGGGAGCAATGGGACAAGCTCAAGTCGCTGCCGAACCTGATCTACACGGACGGGAACGCCTTCAGCCTCTGGCGAGACGGCAAGCTGGAAGGATCGATCCTACGATTCGAGGGCGATATCGAAACAGCCGGAGCCTCGCTCGCGGCAACATCGGCGTTGACCGCGCTATTCGGAACGTTCTTCCAATGGCAACCCATCCCTCCCCGAAACGCCCCGCAATTGGCGGAGGTCAGCGCGCGCCTCTGCCGATTGTTGCGGGACGAGGTATCGGAGCAACTGGCGCTTGGAAGCAAATCCCTCACCAGCCTGGCGCAAGACTGGCGAAAACTCCTGTTTCCGCAGGCTTCCGATGCGGTGTTCGCCGATGGCTACGCGCAGGCGGTAACGTTCGGCTTGCTGATGGCACGAGCGCAGGGAATTTCGCTCGCCGAGGGGCTGGACCATGTCGCGCGCGACCTGCAAAAGACGAACTCGCTCATCGGCACCGCCCTCAAAGTTCTCACCGATCAAGCGGAGAACCAGGCGACGTTGAAGACCTCGCTGGCCACGCTTACGCGTGTCTTGGATGTGGTGGATTGGGCGAAGGTGAGCAAGGGCGACCCGGAGGCTTGGCTCTATTTTTACGAGCGCTTCCTGAGCGTCTATGACAACGACCTCCGCAAGAAGACGGGCTCGTACTACACGCCACCCGAAATCGTCAACGCCATGGTCCGTATGGTGGACGACCTGCTTCGCGACCCCAACCGCTTCGGGCTGACGGGCGGACTGGCTTCTCCTGACGTTACGCTCGCCGATCCCGCGATGGGGACAAGGGTCTTTCAAGGGGTGCAGCAGCCGGTTTGCATCGTGATCGCGTCTCGCATGGCCGACACGGACCCTGAAACTCCGGCGCGGGTTCGGTTTCACTCGCTTCCGAACGGTCGGCGCGAGGAAAAGTTCGAGGCGATTTCCAAGCTGTCGGTGGGCGGTGCGGCCTGGACGGACTGCCCCGCCGAATGGCGCGCTCCCTTCCTGCCGGCGCCGGTAGGTGCGTGGGCGTCCTTCCCCAGCCTGGAGGATTTGTTCGTCTATGACGGGTCGGGCGTCATGCCGGGCCGGACCTGGGTGATCGCACCTGACGCAGCGTCCCTGCGCGACCGATGGGATCGATTGGTGCACGAGAGGGATCCCGAGGTGAAGGAGAACTTGTTCCATCCACACATTGTTGGCGGGCAACCGGCGGATAAGCATTCACGGAAGGCTGCTAAATCCGGCCTGTCCGGACACGAATACCGGGCACCTTCCGTTGCGAACGATCGAGGCCCAATCGTAAATCCCACGAGGTATGGCTTCCGTTCGTTTGACCGACAATGGGTAATTCCAGACAATAGGCTGCTTAACCGATCTAATCCAACACTGTGGAAAGAATACTCAGGTTCGCAGATTTATCTGACCGCGCCGCATGACAGGTCAGCGACAGCTGGTGCAGCATTGACATTCACCGAGCTCATTCCAGATTTGCACCATTACAACGGGAGGGGCGGCCGCGTGTTCCCTCTGTGGTTCGATGGCAAGGCCACGGTTTCCAATATCAAACCGGCGCTGCGGCAGGTCCTATCGGATCGATTGGCGAATCCCGTTTCCGGCGAGGATGTCTTCGCGTACGTCGCCGCAATTGCGGCCCATCCCGGTTATGTGGCGCGGTTCAAATCCGATCTGGTTCAGCCGGGCCTTCGGATTCCGATCACTTCGGACCCGAAGCTGTTCCACGAAGCGGTCCGGCTTGGGCGACAAATCGTATGGCTTCACACGTTCGGCGAGCGGTTCGTCTCCGCCGAAGAAGGTCGGCCGCCGGGCCCGCCTCGCCTGCCGGAAGGCAAAGCTCCGCGAATACCCGCAGCAGGCGCGATTCCATCGGCACCGGACAAGATGCCGAACTCGATTTCCTATGACGAGAACAAGCGGCGTCTGTTCGTCGGCGACGGCTACATCGACAATGTGGCGCCGGGCGAATGGACCTATGAGGTCTCCGGAAAGCAGGTGCTGGTACAATGGTTCAGCTACCGCCGCCGCGACCGCGAGCGGCCGATCATCGGTGATCGGCGACAGCCGTCGCCCTTGAACGACATTCAGCCGGACCACTGGGTCGCGGAATACACCACCGAGTTGATGAACGTCCTGAACGTGCTCGGTCGATTGGTGGAGCTCGAGCCGGCGCTGGCGGACCTGCTCGACCGGATTTGCAAAGGGCCGCTCCTGTCCGCCGACAGCCTTCGGGCCGAAGGCGCCTTCGACGTTCCGGCGGATTTCGGAAGCCAACTTTTGTCCAAATCGACGGACGAGCGTCAAGGCGAGCTTCTGGAATAGCCGCTCGCCGGCCTGCCGGTGGCCGCTGTCCTCGCGCCGGTGACCCCGGGCGGCCCCATCTTGGCCACTGGCCGGGGCGGCGCGCGGGGGGCACAGTCCCGGTCCGGGAGCGGGGGCTGGCCATGCCGCAATTCCGCGAACTCCACGAACTCCACGATTTCCTGCGAAGGGCGCTCGCCGGCCGGCGGCGAAGGCAGCGCCTCGCCGCGGTTGCCGTGTGCGCGGTGGCGCTCGGCGGGGTCGCGATCGCGGCGACCCCCGCGCCCGACCGGCGCCCGTTCGACTGGCTCAGGATCGCCGGAAAGTGCATGGAGCGCCCGGACGGGAGCTGGGCCGGCTATCGCGGCGAGGTGGTCGCGCGCAACGCCGCGCACGGCACCGGCGTGCGCATCTACGGCAAGGTGCTGCAGAACGACCTGCCCGAGATCACGCGCGGCGCGGTCGTGACGGGCGGGACGGGCCCCTTCGCCGTGGTCTTCCCCAGTCTGCGCCCCGCCCAGGTGGCCGGCACGCGCCTCCGTCTCGAAGGGGTGAGCGAACATCTCGGGCTCGACAAGGCGGCCCAGCCGATCCGCGGCCAGGCCGTCTGCGACCTCACCGTCGTCCAGCGCCGGCCGGTGGAGTAGGGGCGGCCCCTACGCCGCCGCCATCGCCCGGTCGAGATCGGCGATGATGTCGTCGATATGCTCGATCCCGACGGCGAGGCGGACATAGCCCGGGGTCACGCCGGTCTGGGCCTGCTCCGACACGGAAAGCTGCGAATGGGTGGTCGAGGCCGGGTGGATGGCGAGCGAGCGCACGTCGCCGATGTTCGCCACGTGGTAGAACATCTTGAGCGCGTCGATGAAGCGGCGCCCCGAATCGCTCCCGCCCGCCAGCTCGAACCCGACCAGCGCGCCGTACCCGCCCTTGAGGTAGGCGTCGGCGCGCCGGCGCGTCTCGCCCGATTGCTGGCCCGGGAAGATGACCCTGGTCACCTTCTTCTGCTGGGCGAGCCAGTCGGCGACCTTCGCCGCGTTCTCGCAATGCTGGCGCATGCGGAGCGCCAGCGTCTCGAGCCCCTGGATGAACATGAAGGCGTTGAACGGCGACATCGCCGCGCCCAGATCGCGCAGCAGCGTGACGCGCGCCTTGATGATGTAGGCGATCGGGCCGAGCGGCTTCACCGCCTGGGTCCACACCGCGCCGTGATAGGACGGGTCGGGCTGGTTCAGCATCGGGAAGCGGTCGGCGTGCGTCTCCCAGTCGAAATTGCCGCCATCGACGATGACGCCGCCGATCGAGGTGCCGTGCCCGCCGATATATTTGGTGGTCGAGTGCATGGTGATCGCGGCGCCGTGCTCGATCGGCCGGCACAGGACGGGCGCCGCCGTGTTGTCCATGATCAGCGGCACGCCGCGGTCGCGGCCGATCTTCGCCACCTCGGCGATGGGGAACACGGCGAGCTTCGGGTTGGGCAGCGTTTCGCCGTAATAGCAGCGCGTCTTCGCGTCGGTCGCGCGGGCGAAATTCTCCGGGTCGGCCGGATCGACGAAGCGGCAGTCGATGCCCATCGTCCGCATCGTGTTGTTGAACAGGTTCCAGGTGCCGCCATAGATGTCGGTCGAGCAGACGAAATTGTCGCCGGCGTGGCAGATGTTCTGCACCGCGAACAGCGAGGCGGCCTGGCCCGAGGCGAGGCCGAGCGCGGCGACGCCGCCCTCGAGCGCGGCGAGGCGCTCCTCCAGGACCGCCTGGGTTGGGTTCATGATGCGTGTGTAGATGTTGCCGAGCTCCTTCAGCGCGAACAGGTTGGCCGCGTGCTCGGTCGAGTGGAACTGGTACGACGTCGTCTGGTAGATCGGCACCGCGACCGCCGTGGTCGCCGGGTCGGCGCGGTAGCTGCCGGCATGGAGGGCGATGGTTTCGGCGTGGCGGCTCTCGGTCGGCATGGCGGGCTCCCAGTTTCGGCGGCGCTTCGGGCGCCGTTCGCACGAATTGAACCATGGCCGGCGGCCGCGTGACTAGCCCCGGCCGGGATGACAGGCCCGCTGGGCGGGGCTAGACTTCGGCCGCATCGGGCGCAGCGCGAAGGGAAGGTCCGTCATGAAGACCGTCACCATCTGCTCCATCGGCGACATTGCGGCGGCCGAGGCCGGCATCGGCCGGGCGGGCCGCATGCTCGCCAAGGGCTTCCCGCTCGACACCGGCATCCCGGGCGTCGAGATGGAGTTCGCCTGGACGCACTATTTCCCGGGCTATGGCACGCCGCGCCACAAGCACACGTTCGACCAGTTCCGCTACGCTTTGGAAGGGCCGCGCGAGATCCAGGGCGGCGTGCTGCAACCGGGCGATTGCGGCTTCTATCCGGAGGGGGTGCTGTACGGGCCGCAGCTCCAGACCGAGGAATCCTCGGGGCTCGGGCTGCAGTTCATGGGGCCGAACGGCGGGCCGTACTTGACGCACGAGGCGCTGCAGAACGCGCGCAAGGTGCTGTCGGCCGAAGGCGCGAGCTTCGCCGGCGGGGTGTACACGCGCATCCTGCCCGATGGGCGCAAGATCAACATGGATTCGCACGCCGCCTGCTACGAGAAGATCGTCGGCCAGAAGCCGCGCTTCCCGAAGGGGCGGTTCGACGCGCCGGTCATCATGCGCGAGGACGCGGCGAGATGGGTGCCCGACCGGCGCATCCCCGGCCTCGAGCACAAGCACCATGGCAGCTTCGGCGAATACCGCTCGGGCATCGGGTTCCGCCGCCTCGCGCCCGGCGCGCGGATACCGGCGCACGTCGCCGAGGACGCCGAGATCCTCTACTTCACCGAGGGCGCGTTCGACTATGACGGGCGGCGCTGGCAGGGTGGGCGCACGCGCGACGTCGGCACCTACATGTTCGTCCAGAACGGCGCCGAGGTGGGCGAGATCGCGTCCGAAACCGGCGCGACCTGCCTGGTGATCGCGCTCCCCATGCTCGCCGACATCGAGGCCGAGCGCGCCGCCGCCGCCCGCACACGCCAGACCGCGGACGCGTGACGGGACGATGCCCTACGCGGACGTCGGAAAGGCGCGGCTCTACTACGATGTGACCGATCTCGCCCCGCCGTGGCGGCCGGCGGCGGGGACGATCCTGCTGCATCACGGGATCGGGGTGGATTCGCGGAGCTGGGCCGAGTGGCTGCCGGTGCTCGCCGGGCGCTGGCGCGTGGTCCGGCTCGACGTGCGCGGCTTCGGCCGGTCGGCCGAGGCGGCGGAGGGGTTCCACTGGTCGGTCGAGACGTTGCTCGCCGACCTGTTCGCGGTGGCCGACGCGGCCGGGGCCGAGCGCTTCCACGTCGCCGGCGAATCGATGGGCGGCACGCTGGCCTTGGCGGCGGCGCTGGCCCGGCCCGAGCGCGTCGCGAGCGTCACCGTCTCGAACGGGGCGCATTACGGCGCCTCGATCCGCAATCTGGAGCACTGGCAGGAGGTGTACGACAGGTCGGGCGCCGCCGGCTGGTCGCGCATGATGATGCCCGACCGGTTCTTCGACGATGCGCTGACGCCCGAGATGCGGGCCTGGTACGAGGCGAACCAGGCGAGCCAGGCGCCGTCCTCGGTGATGTCGGCGATCCGCGTGCTGGTCGGCGCCGATCTGGGCGACCGTCTTGCCGAAATCGCCCAGCCGGTGCTGCTGCTGCACGGCGATTCGAGCCCGTTCATCCCGGTCGCGGTGATGGCCGAGCTGCACGCGCGCCTGCCGCGCTCGACCTTCCAGGTGTTCCCGCACGCGAAGCACGGGCTTCCGTTCTCGCACGGGCCGGACTGCGCCCGCGCGCTCGCCGCCTTCCTCGACCGGCTCTAAAGGCCGTAGCGCTTCCAGAGCGCCCAGGCGTCGAGGGCGGGGAGAAGCTCCACCGCCGCGTCGGCGAGGTCGGGCGCCGCCATCCCGCCCAGCCCGAGGCGGCGGCGCAGGAAGCCGCGCCGCATCGCGGTGGTGCGGAACCGCACGTCCTCGCCGTACCGCTGGCGCATCGTGCCGCGCAAATCGCCGATCCCGTCGATCAGCCCGAGCGAAAGCGCCTCGCGGCCCGACCAGAACGCGCCCGAGAACAGCTCGCCGTCGTCGCCCTTGAGGCGCGGCCCGCGGCGCGCGCGCACCATCGCCTTGAACTGGTCGTGGATGTCGTCCTGGATGGCGCGCAGGCGCTCGATGTCGTCCGGCTGTTCGGGCCGGAACGGGTCGAGCATGCCCTTCCGCGTGCCGGCGGTATGCACGCGACGCTCGATCCCGTGGCGGGCGAGGAAGTCCTGGAAGCCGAATCCCGCCGCGATCACCCCGATCGAACCGACGATCGAGGCCGAGTCGGCGTAGATCTCGTCGGCGGCGCAGGCGAGCCAGTAGCCGCCCGAGGCGGCGACGTCCTCGGCGAAGGCGATGACGGGCAGGTTGCGCTCGGTGGCGGCGGCGCGGATGCGGTTCGCGATCAGCGCGCTCTGCACCGCCGAGCCGCCCGGCGAGTTGATGGCGAGCGCGACCGCGACGAGGCCCCGCCCCCGGAAGGCCCGCGCGATCAGCGGGTCGAGCCGGGAGACGTCGAGGCTCGGGGCACCGAACCGGCCGCTGCGGCTGCCGATCACGCCGGCGAGGCGCAGCACGCTGACGGTCGGGCGGGAACGGAAGGGAAGGCGCGCGAGCCAATTGTCGGCGCGCGGCGCGAATTCGGGATCGTTGAGACGGCTCATGGTCCTAATGTAGTGCGCGCGGGCGCGCGTTGCGACGGCGCTCTGGCCGGGGTCGCGCCGCGGGCGATATGATCGGCCCCCCATTCGCGACGACGGACCCTCCGATGAAAGCCTCGCTCTTCTGCACCTCGCGCTATGACGGGCCCGCCTCGCATGCGGTCTGGCCCGAGCCGGCCGACAACTATCAGTCGGAATGGGCGGAGCGGTCGATGAACCGTACCATCGCCCAGTTCAAGCTGGGCGACGAGCTCGGCTATGACTGGGTGACGACGGCCGAGCACCATTTCGCGCCGTTCTCGATGACGCCGAACCCGATGGTGATGGCCGCGGCGCTGACCGGCATCGTGAAGTCGGCCAAGATCGCCGTGCTGGGGCCGGACATCCCGATCCTCGACCCGGTGCGCGTCGCCGAGGAGCTCGCCATGCTCGACACGCTGACCGGCGGGCGCTGCATCGCCGGGCTGATGCGCGGGTCGGTCAACGAATACGTCACCTACAACATCAACCCGGCCGAATTGCGCGAACGGTTCGACGAGGCGCTGCAGCTCATCCGCATGTGCTGGACCGAGACGCAGCCGTTCGGCTGGCAGGGGCGGCACTACGAGTATCGCACGATCTGCATCTGGCCGCGGCCGGTGCAGAAGCCGCACCCGCCGATCTACATCTCGGCGGCGAGTTCCGAGTTCGGGCGAGCTCGCGGCGCGCAACCGGCTGGGCGTCGGTTTCGCCTTCACCACCGTGCAGCAGGCGGCGAAGGCGGCCGACTATTATCGCGAGCAGTGCCGCGTTGCCGGTTGGGAGGCGACTCCCGACCGGGTGATCTACCGCCTCGCCATGCATTGCGCCGATACGGACGAGGCCGCCCTCGCCGACATGGAGGAGGCGGCCGGCGTCCTGCCCGCCGTCGGGCTCTCGATGCGCAACCCGTCGATCGAGCGGGCGGCCGCCGACGCCGGCTATTACGGCCGCGACGTCGAAGGGCAGCGCGGCCGGCTGCGCTCGCGCGGCGCGCTCGCCGACCGCATCGAGCGCGGCCAGATCCTGGTCGGCAGCCCCGAGACGGTGCTGCGCCAGATCGCCCGCATCAAGGAGCTGCTCGGCGCCGGCATCCTCGACCTCGTGGTCACAGCCCAGCTCGGCGACAAGACCATGCGCTCGATCGAGCTGTTCGGCACGAAGGTTCTCCCCCGCATGCACGAAATGTAGGCGAAGAGCTCACGACGGCAGGCGGCCGTGCTCCAGCACGATGGCCGCGTTCTTGGCGCGCTTCGCCACGCTGTCGGCGAGCTTCCACACCCGCCGCTTGATGCGCCAGTGCCCCATGCCGGGCAGCAGCCAGACGTCCACCCGGTCGCCGCCCACGTCGGACTGGAAGCGCATGTCGACGTGGATCGGATAGGGCAGGATCGCGTAGGTGCGGAGCCCGTTCGCCCAGTAGCGTCCCATGGTGATGTCGATCTGGCGGAGGATGGTGCGCGCCGTGGCGGCAAGCTTATCCATGCCCGGCCGGCTCAGCACGTAGGCCGGGTTGGTGCAGGGTGCGCCGAGCAGCCGGGCGATCCGGCGCTCGCCGCCGAGGCGGGCGAGGTCGATGTGCGGCGGCGTGCGGTGGCCGGTCAGCGCGACCAGCTCGCGGTCGGGGCCGAGCGCCTCGATCTCGCCCAGGAGCGCCGCGAAATCGTCGGGCAGGACCGCATCGTCCTCCAGCACGCAGAGCTGTTCGGCGCCCGCGCGCCGCGCGTTCTCGACCACCGTGTAGTGGCTGAGATAGGCGGCGATCTCACCCTTGGTCAGGTCGATCCCGTAGCGGCCGAGCCGGCGCCGGCGGTCGTACTGCGCGACGTCCGTGGGATCGAGCGCGCGCCCGTCGATCGCCTCGAACACGGTGAAGGGAAGGCCCAGCCGGTCGAGCTGCGCCGCCATGAATTCGCGCCGCTCGGGCGAGCGCTTGAGGTTGATGACGACGATCTCCATCCGCCGCAGGCCTAGTGTCCCGAATCCGAAGTTCGATTCATTCTGGGGCGCACACCGAACGAACTTCGGATTCGATAAGGACACTAGCAAATTATTGATTCTAGTGTGGTATTGGATTCGAAGTTCGCCTCGGTACCCACCACAAGGAATATAGCGAACTTCGAATCCACCACACTAGAGGGGCAGGGAGAGCCGGGCGCGGAGCCCACCGAGCGGCGAATCGTCGAGCGCGATGTCGCCCCCATGGCCGCGGATCACGTCGCGCGCGATGGAGAGCCCGAGTCCGCTGCCGCCGGTCTCGCGCGAGCGCGACCCCTCCATCCGGTAGAACGGGCGGAACACCGCCTCGCGCTGGTCCCTCGGGATGCCCGGCCCGTCGTCGTCGATGGTGATCTCGACATGGCGGTCGTGGCGCGCGGCGGCGACGGCGACGTGGCGGGCGTGGCCGATGGCGTTGTTCACCACGTTGGCGAGGCAGCGCTTCAGCGCATTCGGCTTGGCGGTGACGTCGAGCCCGTCGGCGCAGCAGAGCTCGACCGCCGCACCCTGGCGGCGCGCGCCGTCGACCACCTCGGCGAGGAGCTGGCCGAGGTCGGTGGTGCGCGCGATCTCGGTGCCCTCGCCGCGGGCGAAGGCGAGATACTCGCCTAGCATGTGCTCCATCTCGGTGACGTCCGCGCGCAGCGCCTCGACGTCGTCGGCGTCCAGCATGGCGAGCTGGAGCTTCATCCGCGTCAAGGGCGTGCGCAGGTCGTGGCTGACGCCCGCCAGCATCTCGGTCCGCTGGGTGATCATGCGCTGGATCGAACCGCGCATCGCGTTGAACGCGGTCGCGGCCTGGCGCACCTCGGCCGCGCCGGACGGGTGGTAGTCGGGTACGCCGCGCCCCTTGCCGAACGCGTCCATCGCGCGGGCGAGGCGGCGGATCGGCCGCACCTGGTTCCGCATGAACAGGCTCGCCACCGCGAACAGCACGAGCGAGGTGCCGACCATCCACAGAACGAAGATGTAGGTCGTGGAGCTGAACAGCCGCTCGCGGTCGATCTCGGCGTCGAGCACGCCGTTCTCGAGCTGGATGCGGACTAGAACGCGGTTGGGCCGGTAGTCGGTGTCGAGATAAATCGGCCGGCGTACCTGGCCGACGATGTCGCGCCGCAGGATGCGGTGCAAAAGGCCCGAGCCGTGGTCGAGGCCGGTGTTGGGCAGGATCGCGCCCGGACGGTAGCCGAGCCGCATGCTGAGCGGCCCGGCGAGGGCATCGAGCCGCTGGTCGAGCGGGGCGAGGCCGGGGCCGTCGGCCGACACCTCGCGCACGGCGAGCAGCAGCTCGCCCGCCACCGAGGCCGAGAGGCGCCGCGTGATCGTCTCCCAGTGCCGGTCGTAGAAGAACCAGGTGGAGATCACCTGCAGGAGGATCAGCGGCATCACGATGATCAGCAGGGCACGGCCGAACAGCGAGTGCGGCAGGATGCGCTTGATCAGCGATTCGGTCATGGAGGCCACGCTCAGTCGGGACGCAGCACGTAGCCCTCGCCCCGCACCGTCTGAAGGTAGCGCGGCAGGCGCGGGTCGGGCTCGATCTTGCGGCGGAGCCGCGTCACCTGGACGTCGACCGTGCGGTCGTTGCCGTCGATGCGCGAGCGGCGGATCAGCTCGTCGCGCGTGAGGGTCCGGCCGGGGTTCTCGGCGAACACCTTGAGGAGGCTCGTCTCGGCGCCGGTGAGCCGCACGGCCTCACCGTCGCGCGACAGCTCCTCGCGCGCCAGGTCGAAGGAGAGCGCGCCGAGCGCGACGAGGGCGCGAGCCGCGCCGGCGGGTGCGCGGCGCAGGATCGACTTGAGGCGCAGCACCAGCTCGCGCGGCTCGAACGGCTTGGCGAGGTAGTCGTCGGCGCCCGATTCGAACCCGTTGACCCGGTCGTCCGCCTCGCCCATCGCGGTCAGCAGCAGGATCGGCACGGCCGAGCCCTGGCGCAGCGCGCGGGTGAGGTCGAGCCCGTTCTCGCCGGGCATCATCACGTCGAGCACCAGCACGTCGAACGAGAATCCGGCCATCCGGGCGCGCGCGTCGGCGGCGTCACGGGCGACCGTCACGCGAAAGCCGTTCTCGCCCAGATAGCGCGACAGCAGCTCGCGAAGCCGCGTGTCGTCGTCCACTACCAGCACGTGTGGCATCTCGTCCATGGCGGCGGATTATAGCACCGCGCGCGGGACGCTGAATTGCGGCGAAAATCCCGTTGGCGCTTCGATCCGCGCCGTCGGCGCACCGAAAGATTTGCGCGCACTCGGCACGAGTGGCCTGCACGAGGTCCCGCGGGCCTACTCGGCGGCCGCGCGGATGGCGCGCTCCTCGGCCAGCAGCGTCTCCAGCAGGCGGCGCGCCTGCAGCCCGCCGCCGTCGCCGATGACGTCGACCTGGGGCGCGGCGGGCGCGAGGTCGATGATGCGCTGTTCGGCTTGCAGCATCTCCATGTCCTGGTCGAAGGCGCGCAGCGTCTGCTCCTCCACCAGCCGGGTCATCGCCGCATTCTCGACCATGTAGTTGCGGCAGCTGCCGAAGAAGTAGTGGCAGCTGGTCTCCGTCTCGGGCGTCATCGAGCCCGGCACGAAGAAGGTCTGGTTGAGCGTGCCGGCCGCGCCCGGCTTGCGGCCCGCCTCGGTGGTGGTGATCTCGATCACCACGTTGGCGGGCGGGGTGTAGGTCATGACCTTCTTCTGGTCGATCTTGTGGTCGATTCCTTCCATCCGCCAGCGCTCGGGCGGGTTCAGGTCCTTCGCGATGCGGGTGCCGCTCGCCCAGTCGGTGCCGCGCTCCCACACAAGGTCGGGCTGCGTGTCCTCCGCCACCCCCAATATCCCCGCGTGCAGCACCGGCACGTGCGACAGGTCCATGAGGTTGTCGACCAGCAGCATGTAGTTGCAGGCGACGCGCAGATAGCCCGACCACGCCGCCCAGGCGGGATCGTCGTTCCAGTAGAAGTCGGGCGCCTTCGCCGGGTCGGCGAGGGACGGGTCGCCCATCCAGATCCAGACATAGCCGTGACGGTCGACGATCGGGTAGGAGCGGACGCGCGCCTCGGGCGGCACCCGATCCTGGCCCGGAACCCAGACGACCTGGCCCGACGGGGCGTAGAGGAAGCCGTGATAGCCGCAGCGCAGGTTCGCGCCCTCGACCTTGCCGCGCGAGAGCGGCGCGCGGCGGTGGCAGCAGCGGTCTTCCAGCGCGGCGATCTCGCCCGACGCGGTGCGGTACATCACCACTGGCTCGCCCAGGAAGACGCGGCCGAGCGGCTGAGGACCGATCTCGCGCGCCAGGGCGGCGCAGTACCATTGGTTGCGAAGATACATGGCTCGTCCTCCCGAACCTACCGGTCGTCTCGTCTTCCCCTCCCCCGGCAAGGGGGAGGGATATGGTTCTCCGGCGCTCCGCTCATTCCGCGGCGGCGGCGCGGAAGGATTGCTCCTCCTCGATCAGCCGCTGGACCAGCCGGCGCGACTGCAGCCCGCCGGTGTCGCCCATCACGTCGATCTGCGGCGCGGCGGGCGCGAGATCGATGATCTTCTGCTCGCCTTCCAGCATGTCCTTGTCCTCGAGGAAGGCATCGACGACGCGCTTGATCATCAGCTCGTCGAGCTTGCGGTCGTCGAGATAGTAGTCGCGGCAGTTGCCGAAGAAGTAGTGGCAGGTGCTCTCGGTCTCGGGCGTCATGGTGTCGAGCACGATCAGCCGCTGGTTGATCCGGCTCTCGGCTTCGGGCTTGCCGGCCTCGGTCGTATGGATGTCGATCACCACGTTGGCCGGCGGGGTGAATTCCATCACCTTCACCTGGTCGATTTTGACGTCCAGCCCCTCGGCCTTCATCCGCGCCGACGGCGACAGCCCGTTGGCCGTCCGCGTGCCGCGCACGAAGCGGGGGCCGCGTTTCCAGTCGAGCGCCGGGTTGGTGTCCTCGGGGCTGCCGATCGTCTTCGCGTGCAGGAACGCGACGTGCGACAGGTCCATCAGGTTGTCGACCATCAGCAGGTAGTCGCAGCCGATGTGGAGATACTCCGACCGGGCGGCCCATTCCGGGTGGTCGTTCCAGAAGAAGTCGGGCGCCTTGTCCGGGTCGGCGAGCGCCGGGTCGCCCATCCAGATCCAGACATAGCCGGACTTGTTCACCACCGGATAGCTTCTCACGCGCGCCTCCGGCGGCACCTTCGCCTGGCCGGGCACCCAGATGCACTGGCCCGTCTGGTCGTAAAGGAAGCCGTGGTAGCCGCAACGGAGGTTGGCGCCCTCGATCTTGCCCTTGGAGAGCGGCGCGCGGCGGTGGCAGCAGCGGTCTTCCAGCGCGACGATCTCGCCCGAGCCGGTGCGGTACAGCACGACCGGCTCGTTCAGCAGGATGCGGCCGAGCGGCGCCTGGCCGAGCTCTTGCGCCAGGGCGGCGCAGTACCACTGGTTGCGCAGGAACATGTCGGGTCTCCATCCGTCGCGCGAATCTGCTCAAGACTATAGCAGATCGGGCGGGCGCATCGCCAACCTGCGACATATCGGCGGCGCCCCGCCCGGCCGTTGACGGGACCCGGGCACATCCCTATCTTCCGCGGCGGGCCACGCCCCCCCAACGGGGCGCAGCTCTTCTGTAAGGGAGAGAGACATGACAGACCCCGCCGCCAAGCCGGCCACCCGGCCGGCAAACCCCTGCTTCTCATCCGGACCCTGCGCCAAGCGACCCGGCTGGACCGCCGAGGCGCTGAGCGATGCGCTTGTCGGGCGCTCGCACCGCTCCAAGCCCGGCAAGGCCAAGCTCGGCGCCGTGATCGAGCGCTCGCGCGCCATCCTCGGCATCCCCGCCGATTACCGCATCGGCATCGTCCCGGCGTCGGATACCGGCGCGTTCGAGATGGCGCTCTGGTCGCTGCTCGGCGCGCGCCCGGTCGACCTGTTCTCCTGGGAAAGCTTCGGCGCCGGCTGGGTCACCGACACGGTGAAGCAGCTCAAGCTCAAGGACGCGCGCGTGTTCGAGGCGCCGTACGGCCGCCTGCCGGACCTCGGCCAGTGGGATCCGTCGCACGACCTGGTGTTCACCTGGAACGGCACGACCTCCGGCGTCCGCGTGCCGGACGGGGCCTGGATCCCCGACGCGCGCGAAGGGCTCGTCATCTGCGACGCGACCTCGGCGGTGTTCGCGATGGACCTGCCGTGGCAGAAGCTCGACGTCGTCACCTGGTCCTGGCAGAAGGCGATGGGCGGCGAGGCGGCGCACGGCATGCTGGTGCTCTCGCCCCGCGCGGTCGAGCGGCTGACCAGCTACTCGCCGCCCTGGCCGCTGCCCAAGATCTTCCGCATGACCTCGAGCGGCAAGCTCTCCGAGGCCATCTTCAAGGGCGACACGATCAACACGCCGTCGATGCTCTGCGTCGAGGACGCGCTCGACGGGCTCGTCTGGGCCGAGCGGATCGGCGGGCTCAAGGCGCTGATCGGGCGCGCCGACGCGAACCTCGCCGCCATCGCCAAATGGGTCGGGCGCTCGGGCTGGGCCGGCTTCCTCGCCGAGGATGCGACCATCCGGTCCTCCACCTCCGTCTGCCTCAAGATCGTCGATCCCTGGCTCGCCACGCTCGACGCGAAGGCGCAGGCCGAGGTGCCGAAGCGGATTGCCGCGCTGCTCGATGCGGAGGGCGTCGCCTACGACATCGACGCCTATCGCGACGCTCCTCCGGGCCTTCGCATCTGGGCGGGCTCGACCGTCGAGACCGCCGATCTGGAAGCCCTGTTCCCCTGGCTCGACTGGGCCTTCGCCACGGTCAAGCACGAAACCAGCTTCGCGAAGGTGTAGCCATGCCCAAGGTCCTTATCTCCGACAATCTGTCCGCCCAGGCCGTCGACGTCTTCAAGCAGGCGGGCATCGAGGTCGACGTGAAGACCGGCCTCAAGCCCGAAGAGCTGATCGCGATCATCGGCGAGTATGACGGGCTCGCCGTGCGCTCGGCGACCAAGGTGACGCCGAAGGTTCTCGACGCGGCGAAAAAGCTGAAGGTCATCGGTCGCGCCGGCATCGGCGTCGACAACATCGACGTCAACGCCGCCTCGGCCAAGGGCATCGTGGTGATGAACACGCCCTACGGCAACGCCATCACCACCGCCGAGCACGCCATCGCCATGATGTTCGCGCTGGCCCGCCAGATTCCCGTCGCCGACCGGTCAACCCAGGCCGGCAAGTGGGAAAAGAACCGCTTCATGGGCGTCGAACTCGCCGGCAAGACGCTGGGCGTGATCGGCTGCGGCAATATCGGGTCGATCGTCGCCGACCGCGCGCTCGGCCTCAAGATGAAGGTCGTGGCCTACGACCCCTACCTCGCGCCGGAGCGCGCCACGACGCTCGGCGTCGAGAAGGTCGAGCTCGACGATCTGTTCGCGCGGGCCGACTTCATCACCCTGCACACGCCGCTGACCGATGCGACGCGCGACATCGTGAACGCTGCGGCCTTCGCCAAGATGAAGAAGGGCGTCCGCATCATCAACTGCGCGCGGGGCGAGCTGATCGAGGAAAAGGCGCTGCTCGACGCGATCGAGACCGGCAAGGTCGCCGGCGTCGCGATCGACGTGTTCCGCGAGGAGCCGGCCAAGTCCTTCGCCCTGTTCGGCAACGAAGCGCTGGTGGCGACGCCGCACCTCGGCGCCTCCACCACCGAGGCGCAGGAGAAGGTCGCGGTCCAGGTCGCCGAGCAGATGTCGGAGTATCTCAACACCGGCGCGGTGACCAACGCGATCAACATGCCGTCGCTCTCCGCTGAGGACGCGGCCCGGCTGCGCCCCTACATCACGCTCGCCGAACAGATCGGCAGCTTCCTCGGACAGGTCGCGAACTCGGCGGTCCGCCGCGTGACGGTGGAGTACGAGGGCCACGCGACCGGGCTCAACGTGAAGCCGCTGACCGCCTGCGTGCTCAAGGGGGTGCTCGCGCCCATTCTTGAATCGGTGAACATCGTCTCGGCGCCGGTCGTCGCCGCTTCGCGCGGCATCGAGGTCAGCGAAGTCACGCACGACCGCGACAGCGAGTACCAGACGCTCATCCGCGTCACGATCCGCACCGAGAACCGCGAGCGCACGGCGGCCGGCACGCTGTTCGGCGACAAGCCGCGCATCGTCGAGATCGACGGCATCCCGACCGAGGCCGAGCTTTCGGCGCACATGCTTTACACCGTGAACCAGGACAAGCCCGGCTATATCGGCCGGCTCGGCTCCACCCTGGGCGACGCGGGCGTCAACATCGCCACCTTCCATCTCGGCCGCAAGACGCGCGGCGGCGACGCGATCGCGCTGCTCGAGGTCGACCAGCAGGTTGCGCCCGACGTGCTCGACAAGGTCGCGCACCTCCCCGGTGTGGTTCAGGCCAAGTCGCTCGCGTTCGGGTAGGCCTCGCCCGGTTTGTCATCCCGGCTCTCGCCGCTTCGCGGCTTGGCCGGGATGACAATCTTGTTCTGGCTTCGCTACGCCGCGATGGCCTCGGCGAGCGCGCGTTTCGGCGGCGGCGTGGCGGCGACGCCGAGCGGTGGCTGGCGCGCGATGTCGATGCGCAGCAGCCCGTTCGCCAGCGTCCATTCGTCGAGGTGGTAACCGTCCGCCAGCCAGAACTCGTGCAGGAAGGCGGGCTCGATCCCGGCCTTGACGATGCGCGCGTTGGTCCTGAGCGACCCGGTCTCGCCTTGCACCACCAGCACGCCGTCGGTCTCCGCCACCTCGATCTCGTTCGCGGCGAAGCCGGGCACCGCCATCACGACGCGCCACAAATTCTCGTCGAACCGCTCGATGTTGTAAGGCGGGTACTCGGCGCCGTTCAGGTCGGTGATCGGGATCCTGGAAACGGCGTGGGGAAGGGAGGCGGCGCCATGCGCCTGGGCGAGGTTCGCAATGTTCATCGATACCCTCCGTCGAAAGCGATACCATGAACCTAGTCGGGCGCCGTTTGGCCGCCCGATGGCCAACGATCTAGGCGCCGGACAAGGGGTTTCAAGAGGGGCGATGGACGAAAAAATCGAAGCGGGAAAGGGCGGTTGGCGGGTCGCCGCGACGGTGCCAGCGCGGGCGGTGGAACCGCTCGCCGGGCTGCTCGAGGCGCTCGGGCTCGGCGTCGCCGTCCGCGGGCCGGGGCGCGGCAAGCGCACGGTCGAGGGCTATGGCGCGGGGCCGCTGGACAGGCCGGCGCTCGCCGCCGCACTCGCGGTCGCCGCCGCATCGGCCGGCATCGCCGCGCCCGACTGGCGCATCGAGACGCTGCAGGTCACGGATTGGGCGGCGCGCCTGCAATCCGACTTTCCGCCGCGCCGGATCGGGCGGTTCTTCCTGCACGGCTCGCACCACAAGGGCAAGGTGCCGCGCGGCACCATCGCCATCCGGATCGACGCCGGCGCGGCGTTCGGCACCGGCGCGCACGAATCCACCGAGGGCTGCCTTCGCGCCCTCGAACGGCTGTGCGCCGGGCGCACGTTCCGGCGCGCGCTCGACATGGGCGCGGGCTCCGGCCTGCTCGCCATCGGCGCGGCGAAGCTCGGCAAGGTGCCGGTGCTCGCGGTCGACAACGATCCGGTCGCCGTCGCGGTGGCGGAGGAGAATGTCGCCGACAACGGCGTCGCGGACCTCGTCCGGTGCGCCCGGTCCGACGGCTATCGCGGGCTTGCGCGCGCTGCCGGGTCGTTCGACCTGGTGCTGTCCAACATCCTCGCCCGACCGCTGATCCGCATGGCGCCGGCGATGGCCAAGCGGCTCGCCCCCGGCGGGGTCGTGGTGCTCGCCGGGTTCCTCGCGCGCGACGCGGGCAAGGTCGCCGACGCGCACCGCGAGGCCGGGCTGGCGCCGCTCTGGCGCGTGCCGGTCGGCGATTGGACGACGCTGGTGATGACCAAGCCGCCGGTGCGGGCGGCGCGCCGGGCGCCCTCCGAGAAAAGCAAGGCGCGGACGCGGCGTCGATAGGTAACGGATCGCCCCTCACCCTGTCCCTCTCCCGTTGGGAGAGGGGACCCTGAAACGCTGCCCAGTGCTTGCCCCAAGGCACGACGCCCGACCGAATGGCGGTAGATGAGGGCGACGTTCCCTCTCCCGGGGGAGAGGGACAGGGTGAGGGGAACAGATTTCCGAGTTACGCCGCCTGGACGAAGGCGGCCATGACCTTCTTGCGGCCGGCCTTCTCGAACTCGATTTCCAGCTTGTCGCCCTCGGCGGCGCGGACCTGGCCGTAGCCGAATTTCTGGTGGAACACGCGGACCCCGACCGAAAGTCCGGCTTCGGCGGCGTCGGCGGAGGGGGCGTTGCGCACCGTGCGCGCCGTCCCCTCGATGGTGAGACCGTCGTTGCGACCGGCGCCGCGCAGGCGCTGGAAGCCGGGACCACGGGTCGCCGCGCGCCGCTCCCAATCGAAACCGGTGTCGGCCTCGGCGAGCCCGCCGGCGCCCGGGAATCGGCCGGCGCGGTAGAGCCCGGGATCGGACGTCACCTCGACATGGTCGGGCGGCAGCTCGTCGATGAAGCGGGACGGGATGGCGCTGGTCCACTGGTTGTGGACGCGCCGGTTGGCGACGAACGAGATCAAGGCGCGGCCGCGCGCGCGGGTGAGGCCGACATAGGCAAGGCGGCGCTCCTCCTCCAGCCCGGCGGCGGCCGCGTCATCCAGCGTCCGCTGGTGCGGGAACAGCCCCTCCTCCCAGCCGGGCAGGAAGACCGTGGCGAACTCCAGCCCCTTGGCGGCGTGCAGCGTCATCAGATTGACCTGGTCGGTCGCGCCGCCCGCCTCGTTCTCCATCACCAGGCTGACATGCTCGAGGAAGCCGCCGAGATTCTCGAACTCGGCCATGGCGCTAGTGAGCTCCTTCAGGTTCTCGAGCCGGCCCGGCGCGTCGGGCGACTTGTCGGTGCGCCACATCTCGGTGTAGCCGAACTCGTCGAGGACCGTTTCGGCGAGCTCCACCTGGTCGACCTCGTCGGCGCGCGCCCGCCAGCGCGCGAAATTCTCCATCAGCCGTCGGAGCGCTGCGCGCGCCTGCGGCTTCAGCTCGTCGGTTTCGATAACCCGCTGCGCGGCGACGGTCAGCGGCACCGACTGCGCGCGCGCCAGCGTGTGCAGCGTCTGCACCGTGGCGCCGCCGATGCCGCGCCGCGGAGTGTTGATGATCCGTTCGAAGGCGAGGTCGTCGGCCGGCTGGGCGACGACCCGCAGGTAGGCGAGCGCGTCGCGAATCTCGGCGCGCTCGTAGAAGCGCGGGCCGCCGATCACCCGGTAGGGGATGCCGAGCGTGACGAAGCGCTCCTCGAACTCGCGCATCTGGAACGAGGCGCGCACCAGTATGGCGATGGAATCGAGCCGGCCGCCGGCGCGCTGGATCGCCTCGATCTCCTCGGCCACCTCGCGCGCCTCGGTCTCGCCGTCCCACAGCGCGCGCACGCTGACCTTCGGCCCGCCCGCGTTCTCGGTCCACAAGGTCTTGCCGAGCCGGCCGGCGTTTCGTGCGATCAGGCCGGAGGCGGCGGCGAGGATCTCGGGCGTCGAGCGGTAGTTCTGCTCCAGCCGGATGATCTTCGCGCCAGGGAAATCCTTCTCGAACTTGAGGATGTTGCCGACCTCGGCACCGCGCCAGGAATAGATCGACTGGTCGTCGTCACCGACGCAGCACAGGTTCTTGTGGCCCTGGGCGAGCAGGCGGAGCCACAGGTACTGCGCGACATTGGTATCCTGGTACTCGTCGACCAAGATGTACTTGAAGCGCCGCTGGTAGTCGGCCAGCACGTCGGCGTGCGACGTGAACAGCCGCAGATTGTGCATCAGCAGGTCGCCGAAATCGGCGGCGTTGAGGGCGGCGAGCCGCGCCTGGTATGCCTTGTAGAGCTCGAGCGCCTTGCCGCCGGCATAGCCGCCGTCGTCGCCCGGGGTGACCTTGTCGGGGGTGAGGCCGCGGTCCTTCCAGCGCTGGACGACGTTCATCAGCCCGCGCGCCGGCCAGCGCTTGTCGTCGATATCGGCGGCCGCCATCACCTGCTTCAGGAGGCGGAGCTGGTCGTCGGCGTCGAGGATGGTGAAGCTCGATTGCAGCCCGACCAGCTCGGCATGGCGGCGCAGGATCCGGGTGGCGATGGCGTGGAACGTGCCGAGCCACATGCCGTCCGCCGCCTGGCCGAGGAGTCCCGCCACCCGGTCGCGCATCTCGTGCGCGGCCTTGTTGGTGAAGGTGACGGCCAGCACCTGGCCGGGAAACGCCTTTCCCGACAGCAGGATGTGCGCGAGGCGGGTGGTGAGCACGCGGGTTTTGCCGGTGCCGGCGCCCGCCAGCACCAGGAGAGGCCCGTCGGTCGTCTCGACCGCCTCGCGCTGGGGCGCGTTGAGCGACGCGAGATAGGGGGCGGGGCGCACGCCGCGCCCCGAGTCCGCGGGCGGGTGGAAGGTCGTGTCGGTCTCGGCCATGAGCGCGCCACTATAGCAGAGCGGGCCACGGACGCGCCGTCAAATCGGGCGAATCGCCCCCGCGCAAGCCGGCGCGCGGGGGTTTAGCAGCTGGAGCAAGATCGGTTCAGCTTCAGTCAAGCTGAACCGTGAAACTTGCTCTCATTGTTGAATTAAAGCGCGATTCACGTCTCAAGCCGCTTCGGCTTGAGACGACCGGCTTTAGCGGTTGGGCTTGGCCACGACGTTATTGTGCAGCGTGCCGATCACCGGGTTCCGGATCTCGACCTTGTCGCCCGGGTGCAGGAACTTCTCGTCCGAAGGCGTGCCGTCGGGCAGAAGCGGGCTCGAATCCGCCGCCGTGCCGCGCGCCGTGCCGGATGCGATCATGTCGCCCGGATAGAACGTGAAATCGCGCGACAGATGCTCCAGATATTCGCCGAACGAGAACACCATGTCCTTGGTGGAGAATTTCTGGCGCAGCTCGCCGTTCACGTAGGTTTCGACGTCGCCCGCCAGCGCGTCCAGCCCCTCTCCGACCACGATGCAGGGCCCGATCGAGCAGGACGTGTCGAAGTTCTTCTGCATGGCGAACTTGAGCGGCCCGGGTTCGACGGCGAGCCTGACCGACCAGTCGCCCAGCAGGGTGGCGCCCCAGATGTAGTCCTTGATGTCGGCGGCGCGGACGTCCTTCCCCTCCTTGCCGATGACGATGGCGAGCTCGCCCTCGTAGTCGAGACGCTTGGCGCGCGCCGGGTAGATCACGTCGCCGCCTTCCGGGGTGGATTCGCGGTCGACCTTCCAGAAGCCCCAGATGCCCTCCTTGCGGATATGGGCACGGAAATCGCCGTCGGCGATCGGGCGCATCTCGCCGCGCTTCGCCGCGCGCTCGTACATCGCTCCGGCGTGGTCGGCGAAGTTGCCGCCGGCGCAGGCGACGCGCGCACCCAGCGGGCGGGGCGCGTGCAGCTTCACCTCGCCCTGCTTGTAGGCAATCTGCTCGCCGCGCGGCCCCTTCATGTCGGCCGCCTTGCCCGAAAGATGGTCGATTGCCTGCTGGGCGGCGTCGAGCGTCGCCTTGCCGCCCTCGATGAACAGGCGGAGGTCGGACGGGACCAGCGCGGCGGCCATCTCGACCGGGTTGCGCGCGTCCTTGGCTTCGCGCAAATACTTGGCGTAGGCGAGCGAGATGTCGACGATCTGCCCGTCGCGCATGACGCCCGTGCGCTTCTCGGGACCGTAGACGACGACCTTCATGACGTTCCTCCGTATGGAATGATTGCCGGCAGTCTATGTCGTCCGCCGGGTTTTGCAATCGGGACGGAGGGTGCGGCGGTGCGCGCCGCAAATCCCGACCCGTCACGTCTGCTTTAGGTGGGTCCCCGTTCGCGGCCTGGCCGGGATGACAATCCGCGTCGACCGACCTTACCGGCGCCGGGCCTTGCCGTACTTGGACCGGCCCCGCCGCTGGTTCGCGGTCGCCTGGGCGATGCGGCTGGCGAGGCGCCGTTCGGGCGGCACGATGCCGAGGTCCGTGTCCTCCAGCCGCTTGATCTCGTCGCGGAGCCGGGCCGCCGTCTCGAACTCCAGATCGGCCGCCGCCTCGCGCATGCGCTTCTCGAGGTCGGCGAGGTGGGCCTGGAGATTGTGCCCCACGAGGTGCGAAACCTCGTCGTCGCCGGTGTCGACCGTCACGTGGTCGGCCTCGTAGACCGAGTGCAATATGTCGCCGATCTGCTTCCGGACGCTCTCCGGCGTGATGCCGTTGGCGGCGTTGTAGGCCTGCTGCTTCTCGCGCCGCCGGTTGGTCTCGCCCATCGCGTAGTCGAGCGAGCGGGTCATGGTGTCGGCGTAGAGAATCACCCGCCCGTCGATGTTCCGCGCCGCGCGCCCGATGGTCTGGACCAGCGACGTGCCGGACCGCAGGAACCCTTCCTTGTCGGCGTCGAGGATGGCGACCAGCGCGCATTCCGGGATGTCGAGCCCCTCGCGCAGCAGGTTGATGCCGACCAGTATGTCGAACGCGCCGAGCCGGAGGTCGCGAATGATCTCGATGCGCTCGATCGTGTCGATGTCCGAGTGCAGATAGCGCACGCGCAGCCCCGCCTCGCCCATGTATTCGGTGAGGTCCTCGGCCATGCGCTTGGTCAGTGTGGTGACCAGCACGCGCTGGCCCTTCTTCGCCGCATCCCGGCATTCGCCCAAGAGGTCGTCGACCTGGTTCTCGACCGGGCGAACGATGCAGACCGGATCGACGAGGCCCGTCGGGCGGATCACCTGCTCGACGAACACGCCACCGGTGCGCTGCATCTCCCACGGGCCCGGCGTCGCCGAGACGAACAGCGATTGCGGCCGCATCGCGTCCCACTCCTCGAACTTGAGCGGGCGGTTGTCGACGCAGGAGGGCAGGCGGAAGCCGTATTCGGCCAGCGTCGACTTGCGGTTGAAGTCGCCGCGGAACATGCCGCCGATCTGCGGCACGGTGACGTGGCTCTCGTCCACCACCAGCAGCGCGTCCTGGGGCAGGTACTCGAACAGGGTCGGCGGCGGCTCGCCCGGCGCGCGGCCGGTGAGGTAGCGGGAATAGTTCTCGATGCCGTTGCAGTGGCCGGTCGCCTCGAGCATCTCGAGGTCGAAGGTGGTGCGCTGGCCCAGCCGCTCGGCCTCCAGCGGCTTTCCGGCCTTGGCGAACCAGTCGAGCCGCTCGGCGAGCTCCTTTTTGATCCCGACGATGGCCTGGCGTACGGTGGGGCGCGGCGTCACGTAGTGGCTGTTCGGGTAGATCGTCACCTCGGCGAGCGTCGCCGTCTTTTCGCCGGTCAGCGGGTCGAACTCGTGGATCGCCTCGATCTGGTCGCCGAACAGCGACAGGCGCCAGGCCCGGTCCTCGTAGTGCGCCGGGAAGATCTCGATGTTGTCGCCGCGCGCCCGGAAGGCGCCGCGCACGAAGTTCGCCTCGTTGCGCCGGTATTGCAGCTCGACCAGCCGGCGCAGCAGCGCATCGCGGTTGACGGTCTCGCCCGCCTTCACCGTGAAGGCCATCTCGGAATAGGACTCGACCGAGCCGATGCCGTAGATGCAGGAGACCGAGGCGACGATGATGACGTCCTGGCGCTCCAGGAGCGCGCGGGTCGCGGCGTGGCGCATGCGGTCGATCTGCTCGTTGATCGACGCGTCCTTCTCGATATAGGTGTCGGTGCGCGGCACGTAGGCTTCCGGCTGGTAGTAGTCGTAATACGAGACGAAGTACTCGACCGCATTGTTCGGGAAGAACGACTTCATCTCGCCATAGAGCTGGGCCGCCAGAGTCTTGTTGGGCGCAAGAATCAGCGTGGGGCGCGCGATCTTCTGGATCACGTGCGCCATGGTGAAGGTCTTGCCCGAGCCGGTGACGCCGAGCAGCACCTGCTCGCGCTCGCCCTTCGCCAGCCCGTCGAGCAGCTCGGCGATGGCCTGCGGCTGGTCGCCCGCCGGCTTGAAGTCGGATTGGATGTCGAACGGCCGCCCGACGTCGGACGCCGGGCGCTCGGCGATCTTGGTGCTCATGCGGCGAATATAGGCTGGAGCGGGGGCCGAGGCGAGGGGCGCCCCCTCATCCCCGTTGCGGGGCGGGGGCGGGGGGCGTAGGTTGCGCGCCGTTTCGGCAGACCCACAACCCTCGACCGGTAGGACCGCCATGTCGTTCCTCGCCCAGCGTCTCGCGCGCATCAAGCCGTCGCCCACCAACGCGCTCACCGGCCTCGTCGTCGAGCTCAAGGCGGCCGGGCGCGACATCATCTCGCTCGGCGCGGGCGAGCCGGATTTCGACACGCCGGAGAACATCAAGCAGGCGGCGATCCGCGCCATGCAGGCGGGCGACACCAAGTACACGCCTGTTCCCGGCACGCTTGCGCTGCGGAAGGCCATCGCCGCCAAGTTCAAGCGCGAGAACGGGCTGGAGTACGGCATCGACCAGATCACCGTCGGCACCGGCGGGAAGCAGGTGCTGTACAACGCCTTCGTCGCGACGCTGGACCCCGGCGACGAGGTGGTGATCCCGGCGCCCTACTGGGTGTCCTATCCGGACATGGTGCTGCTCTGCGAGGGCACGCCCGTGATCCTCGACACCACCGAGGCGTCGGCCTTCAAGATCCGGCCCGAGGATCTCGACAAGGCGATCACCCCCAGGACCAAGTGGGTGATGCTGAACTCGCCCTCCAACCCGACAGGCGCGGCCTACACCAAGGCCGAGCTGCGCGCCGTATGCGACGTGCTGCTGCGCCACCCGCACGTCTGGCTGATGGTCGACGACATGTACGAGCATGTCATCTACGACGATTTCGAGTTCTTCACCCCGGCCCAAATCGAGCCGAAGCTGTATCCGCGCACGCTCACCATCAACGGGGTGTCCAAGGCGTACTGCATGACCGGCTGGCGCATCGGCTACGCGGGCGGCCCGCTGGAGCTGATCAAGGCGATGAACATGGTGCAGTCGCAATCGACGACGCACGCCGCCTCGATCAGCCAGGCGGCCGCCACCGAGGCGTTGAACGGGCCGCAGGACTTCATCCCGAAGCACAACGAAGTGTTCAAGGAGCGGCGCGACCTGATCGTCTCGATGCTGAACCAGGCAACCGGCCTGTCGTGCCGCACGCCGGAGGGCGCGTTCTACGTCTATCCCTCCTGCAAGGGCATGATCGGCAAGACGACGCCCGACGGGAAGACGATCGAGACCGACACCGACTTCGTCACCTACCTGCTGGAATCCGAGGGGGTGGCGGTGGTGCAGGGCTCGGCCTTCGGGCTCGCGCCGCATTTCCGCATCTCCTACGCCACCTCGACGGAGGCGCTGGAGGAGGCGGGGCGGCGCATCCAGCGCGCCTGCGCGAACCTGCGCTAGGCACGGTCGCCACAAACTGGGCTGTCATCCCGGCTCACGCCGCTCCGCGGCTTGGCCGGGGTGACCGACGGTTGGGCTACTGCGCGGCGGCCGCGACCTGCTCGGGCCGTCCCGCGGGGCGCTTGTGGAAGCGCCCGTCCTGCATGATGGCGAGCAGCCGGTCGCGGTCCTGCAGGATCGTCACGTCCTCGGTCGGGTCGCCGTCGACCAGCAGCAGGTCGGCGAGGAAGCCCTTCTTCACCTGGCCCAACTCGTCGGCCATCCCCATCAGCTCGCCGCCCGTCTTGGTCGCCGCGACCAGCACCTCGGCCGGGCTGTAGCCGAACAGCGTCACGAACAGCTCGAGGTCGCGCGCGTTGCGCCCGATCGGGTTGTAGGGGAAGCCATAATCGCCGCCCGGCAGCACGCGGATGCCGCGCCGGCGCATCTCGGGGTAGGGGCGCTGCATGCGCTCGATGCCCCCGGTCGCGCCCATCTCGGCCGCCTTTTTCTTGTCGATGCCGAACGCCTCCGCCTCGTGCACGCGCGACCACAGGAGCCCGACGGCAGGCGCGACGAAGAGCCGGTCCTTGGCGGCCTCGATCATGTCGAGCGCTTCGTCGTCGGCGTAGGAGCAATGATAGAGGATGCGAAAGCCGTTCTTGACGGCAAGCTTCACCGCGTCGGCCGCCTGCGAATGGCACGACAGCCAGACGTCGGACTCGCGTGCCTGCTCGCCGATCGCGGCCACCTCCTCCTCGCTGTAGACGACGTTCCTGCCGCCGCCCGGCGAGAACCCGTCGTCGCCCGACAGCAGGAACTTGATCGAGTCCACCCCGTCCGCGGCAATGGACCGCACGTAGGTCCGCAGCGCCTCCGGCCCGCGACCGTGATCGTTGTCGTGGCTCTGCGGCACGCCCATGACGTTGGCCGCCGCGCGCTCGATCGACGAAACGACCAGGCGTGGCCCAGGCTGATAGCCGGAAGCGATCTCGTCACGAGCGCGACCTCGAAGCGCGGGCCGAGCGATCCCGCCGAATACGCGCTGGTGAAGCCGGAATCGAGCGTGACGCGCGCGTTGTAGGCGGTGATCAGGAGATGCTCCTCGGGCGGCAGAATCATCGCGTTGATGACCCGCCCGACCGAGGACGGCCAGGAGAGATGGGCGTGCGCCTCGACGAGGCCCGGCATCAGCGTCGCGCCGCCGCCGGCGACGATCTCGGCACCGGCGCGCGGCAGCCGCTCGGGCGCCTTCGCCACCGCCTCGACGCGGTTGCCCGCGACCAGCACCTCGGCCGGGAAGGGCGCGGCGCCCGACCCGTCGAACACGCGCACGTCGGTGAATAGGACGCGGCCCATCGCCGTTCTCCCGCCGGTTGAGCGGCAAGCCTAGCACCCGAGGAATCCACTTGCATCCGTTTCGCCCGCCTGAAAACATGAAGGCACGGAACGAGCGCGAATAAGCCAATTGCGCGGGTTTCGGCCCGCGCGGGGAGACGATGCATGGCAACGAAACCGCCCGCCGGACCGCGCTGTGCCGCCCTGGTCGGGCCGTACCTGAGCGGCAAGACCACCCTGTTCGAAAGCCTCCTGTTCGCGACGGGCGCCGTGCCGCGCAAGGGCACGGTGAAGGACGGCAACACCGTCGGCGACGCCTCGGCCGAGGCGCGCGACCGGACGATGTCGGTCGAGGTGACGGCGGCCGACACGAAATATCTGGACGAGCCGTGGACCTTTCTCGACTGCCCCGGCTCCGTCGAGTTCTTCCAGGAAACGATCAACGCGCTGATGGTGGCCGACGCCGCCGTCGTCGTGTCCGAGCCGGTGCCGGAACGGGCGATGGCGCTCGCGCCTCTGTTCAAGGCGCTCGCCGACCACCGCGTGCCGCACTTCGTGTTCATCAATAAGGTCGACCATGGCGAGGTCGACGTGCGCGGCGTGCTCGAGGCGCTGCAGCTCGTCTCCGACCGGCCGCTGGTGCTGCGCGAGCTGCCGATCCGCGAGGGCGACAAGGTCACCGGCTATGTCGACCTGGTCAGCGAGCGCGCCTATCGTTACCAGCCGGGCAAGCCGTCCGCGCTGATCGAGATCCCGGAGACGGCGAAGGCGGCGGAATCCTCGGCCCGGACGGAGCTATTGGAAGCGCTGGCCGATTTCGACGACACGCTGCTCGAAAAGCTGCTGGAGGACACCGTCCCGCCGCCCGCCGACATCTATGGCGAGCTCGCCAAGGATTTCGCTGACGGGCTGATCGTGCCGGTGCTGGTCGGCGCCGCCGAGCTCGACAACGGGGTGCGCCGGCTCCTGAAGGCGCTGCGCCACGAGGTGCCGGACGTGGGCGCCACCGCCGAGCGGCGCGGCATCGCGCCCGAGGGTGAGACGGTCGTGCAGGTGTTCAAGACGCTCTATGCGGCGCAGTCGGGCAAGCTGTCGCTCGCCCGCGTGTGGCGCGGCGAGCTCGCCGAGGGCGCCACGCTCAACGACGCGCGGGTGGGCGGCATCGTCTCGATGGTCGGCATGACCCAGACCAAGCTTTCCAAGGCGGAGGCGGGCCGCGTCGTTGCGCTCGCGCGGATGGACACGATCCGCACCGGCACGCTGCTTACCCCGTCCGGCAACCCGGTCGAGGGCGCCGAGCCGTGGCCGGAGCCGTTGCCGCCGGTCTACTCGGTGGTGATCGCCGCGGAGAACCGCAACGACGAGGTGAAGCTGACCGGCGCGCTGCAGCGGCTGATCGACGAGGACCCGTCGCTCAGCTACCACCACAATAACGACACGCAGGAGCTGGTGCTCTACGGCCAGGGCGAAATCCATCTGCAGGTCGCGCTCGCCCGGCTCAAGTCGAAATACAACGTGCCTGTCCGCTCGGCGCGCCCGCAGGTCCCCTACCAGGAGACCATCCGCAAGGGCATCGCGCAGCACGGCCGGTTCAAGCGCCAGACCGGCGGCCATGGCCAGTTCGGCGACGTCCATCTCGACATCAAGCCGCTGGCGCGCGGCGGGGGCTTCAAGTTCGACGATCAGGTGGTGGGCGGGGCGGTGCCGCGCCAGTACATCCCCGCGGTCGAGGCCGGCACGCGCGAGTTCATGCAGAAGGGTATCCTCGGATTCCCGGTGGTCGACATCTCGGTGACGCTGACCGACGGTCAGTACCATTCGGTGAACTCGTCGGAAATGGCGTTCAAGCAGGCGGCGCGCGTGACGTTGAGCGAGGCGCTGCCGAAGTGCGACCCGGTGCTGCTCGAGCCGATCTACAAGGTCGAGATCGACGTGCCGTCCGACTTCACGAACAAGGTCCACGGGCTCGTGTCGTCGCGCCGCGGCCAGATCCTCGGCTTCGCGCCCAAGGACGGCTGGCAGGGCTGGGACACGGTGCAGGCGCACATGCCGCTGTCCGAGCTGCACGACCTGATCATCGAGCTGCGCTCGCTGTCGCAGGGAGCCGCCACCTACCGGGCCGAATTCGACCACATGCAGGAGCTGACCGGCCGTCTTGCCGACGACGTGCTGAGCCGCCGCGAAGCGGCGACTGCGGCGTCGTAGGGGCCGACCCTCCCTTACCGCCGCCGGCCGCGGCCGCCCTCCTCGGGATAGACCAGCGGCACGGCCGCCTCGGGCGAGAGGGTGCGGAAGGTGAAGCTTTCCTGCAGATAGAGCGTCACCGCCTCGGCGGTGTGGGCGAGATAGCCGATCGAGACGTCCTGGCCCACGGTCAGCTCGAAGTCACCGCCGCGCACGGACAGGACGACCGCGCCGTCGAGCGCCGGCGCCCACACGACCGGCCCGTCGAGGATTCGGCCGAGATTCTGGATCACCGGGAAGCCGCCGCCCTTGGTCATGGTCTTGGTGAGGCCGGTATAGCAGCGCATGCCGAGCGCCACGCCGAACGGACCGTCGACGCCGCTGCGCTTGAGCGTGTCGAGCGCCTCGGCCACCACGCGCGGATAATCCTCGTAGTCCGGCGGGATCGAGATCGGCGCGTTCGACGCCGCCTCGCACAGGCCCTGGATGCCGCCCGCCGCGTAGCCGTGGAACACGGCATGGTCCTCGGCCATCGCCAGCTTCACCGCCGCCTCGCGCACGGGGTCGAGATCGGGATCGGGCGCGCCGCGCCCGACGGTTTCCAGCTCGGCGCGCGTGAGCTCGAACGTCACCCGCATCTCGACCAGCGGCTGCACCTTGCGCACGCGCGCGGCGACGCCGTCGCCGGGCCCCGCGCCGAGCGATTCCGTGCGACCCAGGTTGACGCAGGAATGGTCCCAGCCGTGCGGGCCGGAGAAATCCACCACGCGCCGGGCGCCGAGCGTGCCCTTGAGCGCGCGCTTCGCCTCGGTCTCGATTTCGCCCCACGCAGAGTCCGAGATGGGGGCGAGGCCCCTGTGCAGATCGTTCACGGTGTCATTCCCCCTTGAGGCCGCCGACGCCGAGCGAGCCGCCGCCGCCGGGCGAGGCGGCGCCCTGTTCCGGCCCCGCCTCCGCGGCGGTCGCCGACTTCTCGAGCCCGGTAATGGGTCCTTCGCTGCCGATATAAGTGCCGATCATCTCGGCGAACTTGGCATCGCGCCGCCGCAGCCATTCGAGCACCATCATCGCGTGCTCTTTCTCCTCGTCGCGGTTGTGCTCGAGGATCGCCTTCAACTCGGGATCGGTCGCCGCCGCGGCCCGCTGGTTGTACCAGTCGACCGCCTCCAGCTCCTCCATCAGCGAGACGATGGCGCGATGGACGTCGATCACCTCGGGGCCGAGCTTTTCCGGCGGTTCGTGAAGCTGTTCGCTCGACATCTCCCCCTCCTTCGGATTTTCAGTGCGCTGCGGGCTATTCCGCTCATATAGGGAACGGGCGAGAGCCGATCAAATTCCTTTTCCCGCGTCCGAACGCCGCAAGAAATCGTGAATAAGTTTCATTTCACCCTGGCGGCTCAAAGGGCTAGTTCTAGGGCGGAACCCATTCACGGAGAGCGCCATGCTTGTGAGAACGAAGCGCGGCTGGGAAATGGCGGAGCGGGACGCGACGCCGGAAGGCATGTTCCACGATCGTCGCCGGCTGCTCGCCACCCTTGCCGCCGGGCCGATCCTCGCGCCGCTCGCGATGTCGGCGCTGGCGGGCACGGCGGGCATCGCCCGCGCGGCCGAGGCGGCGGCCGATCCCTCGGCGGGGCTCTACCCCGCGACCCGCAACCTGCGCTACAAGCTCGACCGCGCGGTGACGCCGGCGAAGGACTCGACCACCTATAACAATTTCTACGAGTACGGCACCTCCAAGGACATCTGGGAGGATGCGCAACAGCTCAAGATCCGGCCCTGGACGGTCAAGATCGACGGCATGGTCGAAAAGCCGATGGAGATCGGCATCGACGATCTCCTGAAGAAGGTGAAGCTGGAGGAGCGGCTTTACCGCCACCGCTGCGTCGAGGCGTGGTCGATGGCGGTGCCGTGGTCGGGCTTCCCGATGAAGAGCCTGGTCGAGATCGCCAAGCCGACGTCGGGGGCGAAGTACATCGTCATGCAGACTCTGGCCGACAAGTCGGAGATGCCGGGCCTCAAGAACTTCATGTTCCCTTGGCCCTACATCGAGGGTGTGACGATGGAAGAGGCCAACAACGAGCTCGCCTTCCTGGTGACCGGCATGTACGGCAAGCCGGTGCCGAAGCAGGACGGCGCGCCGCTCCGCCTCGCGCTTCCCTGGAAGTACGGCTTCAAGTCGGTGAAGTCGATCGTGCGCTTCACCTTCTCCGACAAGCGGCCGAAGACCTTCTGGGCAGAGGCCGGGCCGAACGAGTACGGCTTCTGGGCGAACGTGAACCCCAAGGTGCCGCACCCGCGCTGGAGCCAGGCGACGGAGGAGGTGCTGGGCACCGGCAACCGCGTGCCGACGCTGCTCTATAACGGCTATGGCGAGTACGTCGCCGGCCTCTACAAGAACATCAAGGGCGAGAACCTGTTCATGTAGCGCGGCTTGGGCGGGTCGGGGGTCCGCCCCTACAAACGCGGCAGCTGATTTACGTGTAGGGGCCGGTCATTGACCGGCCCTTTCGCGTTTCCGGTTCCGGCTATTAAAGCGGCCTTTCGTCACTTTTAATCGCCAAGCGACGGCCTCGCCCATCGACAAGCTCAGGGTGAGGCCGAAAAACAACGCCCTCATCCGGAGCCCGTCGAAGGATGAGGGCTACCCGTACGCGCCGACCTCGTGCTGGATGGCGGCGGAGATGTCGCGCACGATCTCGAACCAGCGGCCCATCGGCTCGAACAGCGTGCGGTGCTCGTGCTCGTAGGTCCGGGCCTCGCGCGGGCCCGGCGGCTCGCCGAAATCGAGGGTCGCGGCCGGGTCCTGGTTGACCGGAAAGATCTCGTCGAGCTGGGCGAGAGCGAACCCCATCTCCAGCCGCAGCAGGCGCTGGACCAGCGCGTCACGGTCGAGCCCGTCGCGCGGGCTGAAATCGGGCACATGGGTCGCGAGCAGCCAGATGCGATGGATCGCCGCGAGGCGGAGCGCGTGCAGCAGCACGAGGCGCGGCGGCATCGTCTCGCCGGGAAGCACGGGCTTGAGCGCCAGCCAGTCGGCGGCGAGGCGACGGAACAGGCGGCGCAGCCGGGGCGCGAGGTCGAACCTTTCGAGCGCGCCGGCGATGGCGATCAGCTCCTCGCCGCGGCCGGGCCGGGCGGTGCGGCGTGCCCGGTCGAGCCAGCTGCCCGGGTCGAGCGTGTCGATATAGGCGCGGATCACGTCGAGGTCGGACGCGCGCAGCGCGTGCTCGCAAAGCCCCAGCGCGCGGCCGAACCGGTCCAACTCGGCGCGGAGCTGGAGGAAGGTGTCGGGTGCGTGCGACGCCGCCCGGCCGAGCCCGTGCACTGTGTTGGCGAGCCAGCCGAGCTGCTGCAGGATCGCGTTGTTGGGAATGGCGCGGAGTTCGCGCGGATGGGCGATCAGCCGCGGCCCGCTCGCCTTGTTCTCGTCGGCGCGCACGGCGGGGCGCGATCCGGCGCGATCGAGCAGGTTGGGCCCGAACACGCCGAGAAGCGCGGCATAGCCCGGATCGTCCAGCAGCGCCGTCATCTCCTGGCCGATGGTCGCGAAGAACTCGGCGGAATAGTCGGTCTCGGCATAGATCGGATCGGCCTCGGGTGCCTCGGGCAGCGGCGCGAACGCATGCTCGGCGATGCGCGCCACCGCACCGAACGCCAGCGCCCGCGTGCCGAACAGCACGTAGCCGTCGCCGCCCTGGAAGCTGGTCTCGTGGCGGGCTGCGACGCCCGCCTTGCGCAGCACCGCACGGGTCGCCGGCGGGTCCAGATAGGCCAGCCGGTCGGCGAGGCTCGCCGGGTGCGCGCCGCGCCCGACCAACTCGCCGTGCGTGTCGAAAAGGACCAGCTCGATGCCGCCGAGCCCGTGGCGGGCGAGTAGGTCGGCGAGCCGCGCGCGCAGCCGCTCGATCCAGTAGGTCGCGGCAAGCTGGCCGATATAGCGGCCCGAGTTCGAATAGCCGAACTGGACGGTCAGCCGGCCGGTGCGGCGCAGATATTCGCGCCAGTGCGGGCTGCGCAGCGCTTCGTCGAGCACGCGCTCGCCATGTTCCAGCGCTTCCGGCGTCTCGAACAGCGGCGAGATCTCCAGCCGGTCGGCGATGCCGAAGCGTCGCGCGATCCAGAGCGTCGCGAGCAGCGTGTAGCCGGTCTCGGTCTCGGCCACCAGGAAGCGGACCGGGCAGGTGCCATCGACGTGCTTGAGGAGCTGCGCGACCGTCATCATCAGCCGTGTCGCCGAGGTCTGCTCGGTGATCAGGGCGCCGAAATCCACCGGCATCGGCGGCTCGGCGCGGTCCATAAGCGCGTTCACCGCGGCGAGGCAGGACCGTCGCCGCGCCGGATCGGCCGGGTCGCCGTCGATGCCGATACGCCGGCGCAGCGCGTTGTGCACCTGGGCCGCGTTCAGCCGGAAGTGCGGCCGGGCGAGGGCAAGCCCGTGCCCGGCGAGCCCGGCCCGAGCGACGGCGAGCGCCCTTCGATTGGCATCGCTCGTCGCCGCGCCGATCGCGGCATCGAGCAGGCCGACGAGCGGCGCCGCGTCGGTCAGCGCCGTCTCGCGCTCGCGCATCAGCATCAGGGCGAACCGGCGCACCGCCTCGGCCGCGGGCGCGCCGTCCGCGCCGGGCGCGGCGGCGATCTGGCGTCCGACCGCAACTCGGGCCTCGGCGACGCGCCGCGCAACCGGCTCGGCGGCCGGATCGCCGATGGCGCCGAGCTGGTGGGCGAGCCGCTCGAGCTGGGCGCGCTTCAATTCGAGGCGGAGTCGTAGCGTATCCCACCAGCCGATGTCGGTGCGCCCGTCGGTATCGCAGCCGACCCACGACGCCAGCACCACTGGCGTGGGCACCAGATCGGTCCAGCGGTCGGGAAAGCGCGCGCGCGCCACGTCGAGGGCGACACCGGACAGACGGTCGAGCGCGTCGCGTGCGTTCTCGATGGCCTGCTCGGAGCGGGCGAATTCGTCGGCGAGCGAGATGTCGGGCGACGCGCGATGCGACAGGTTGGCGGCGCGCGCGACGATGGCGGCGCGGACCGGCTCGGCCGCGCTCGCCGCCTGGGCCACCAGCTCGCCCACCGCGTCGGAGAAGGCGAAGGTCGGGTGGGCGGTGAACACCGCGCCGAACCGGACCGGCTCGACCGCCGCGCGGTAGCCGTCGAAGCTCGCGCCCTCGGCCAGCCGGCCGAAGATGGCGGCGAGGGCGCGGGCGTCGGCCGCGTCGTCGAGTCCGCCGACATACCGGCGGAGGCGTGTCGCGCGCTCGGCGAAGGCACCCATGGTCAGGCGCCGGACCAGGGCGGCCACGTCGCGCTCCGACGTCTCCTCGCGGTCGCCGAGCCGCGTGATCGCCAGCGCGACAGACAGGACCGGGTTGCCGAACGGGTCTTCGGCCGCGCCGTCGCGCGCCTGGGCGACCAAAGCGAGGAGGCGGCGCTCCAGCTCGGCGGTCGCCTCGGCCTCGGCGGCGGCGCCGAGCGACGGGTTGAGCTCGCGGATGGTGGTCGCGGACATGGGCAGGCCTCCGCGCCTTTTGCTGCAATGCAGCATCATACCGCACGAGCGAAGGACGCGAAATGCCCGTGTTCCTTTTGCCGTCGTCGCGAGCCCCGGAGGGCGCGCGGACGGCAGGGTCAGTCCAGCGTCTGGCGGTAGCGCTTGAGCGCGACGGCCGAAACGACGATCAGGAACACCAGGATCGGCCAGAGGTTGGGCCAGATCTCGATCCAGCCGTTGCCCTTGAGCAGGATGCCGCGGACGATGCGCAGGAAGTAGGTGAGCGGCAGGAGGTTGCCGAGGAACTGCGCCCATTCCGGCATTCCGCGGAACGGGAACAGAAAGCCGGACAGCAGCATCGACGGCAGGAAGAAGAAGATGCTCATCTGCATCGCCTGCATCTGGTTGCGGGCGAGGGTCGAGAAGGTGAAGCCGACGGCGAGGTTCGCGGCGATGAAGGCGAGCACGGCGAGCGAGAGGAGGCTGAGGCTTCCGACTACCGGGATGCCGAACAAGGCGGTCGCGGTCGCCAGGATCACGCCCACCTGCACGAAGCCCACCACCACGTAGGGCACGATCTTTCCGAGCATGACCTCGAGCGGGCGCACGGGCGTCGCCAGCAGGTTCTCCATCGTGCCGCGCTCGAGCTCGCGGGTCACCGCGGCGCCGGTCATCATGGCGAGCGTCATGGTGAGGATGGTGCCCATCAGCCCGGGCACGATGTTGAATTCGGTGAGGCCTTCCGGGTTGTAGAGCTTGTGGACGCGGAGCTCGAACGGCGGCTTGCCGGCGGCCATCGGGGCGAGCGGCCCCTTCAAGGCGTGGTCGAGCGCGGTGTAGTTGAGCGCGCCGAGCGCGGCGATCGCGTTTCCGGTCGCGACCGGGTCGGTCGCGTCGGCCTCCACCAGAAGGGCCGGCCGCTCGCCGCGCTCGATGCGGCGAGCGAAATCGAGCGGGAACTCGACGACAAATTGCACCGCGCCGCGCGCCAGCAGCTCGTCGGCGGCGGCGGCGTTCGCCGGCCAGGCGACGACGCGGAAATAGGTCGTGTTCTCCATCGCCCGCACGATCGAGCGGGCGAACGTGCCGTTGCCCGCCACCACCACCGCGGTCGGCAGGGCCCGCGGATCGGCGTTGATGGCATAGCCGAACAGGATGAGCTGCATGATCGGCACGCCGACCATCAGCGCGAATGTCAGCCGGTCGCGCAGGAGCTGGATGAACTCCTTCACCAGCACGGCGCGGAAGCGCGCGGTGGAGAACAGGTTCATCGTGGATCGGCCCCGACCGCGGCCAGTGTGTGGATGAACACGTCCTCGAGCGATGGCGCGGCCGGCGCCCAGCGATAGCGGGCATCGTCGCGCCACGGCGCGATGGCGGTGGCGAGCGCGTCCGGATCCGCGCCGGTGACGTGCAGGACGGAGCCGAACGCGGCCACCATGTCGATGCCGGGGCGGCCGCGCAGCGCACGGTGCAGCTCGGTCAGGTCGTCGCCCTCGACCGTCCAGGTGGTCAGGCCCGACTGGCCCACGACCTCGGCGACGGTGCCGACCAGCAGCAACCGGCCCCAGGCGAGGTAGGCGATGCGGTGGCAGCGCTCGGCCTCGTCCATGTAGTGGGTGGAGACCAGCACCGTGACGCCTTCGGCGGCGAGGTCGTGGATCATCTCCCAGAACTCGCGCCGCGCATTCGGGTCGACGCCGGCGGTCGGCTCGTCGAGCAGCAGCAGCTCCGGCTCGTGCAGCACGCAGGCGGCGAGCGCAAGGCGCTGCTTCCAGCCGCCCGACAGCGCGCCGGCGAGCTGGTCGCGGCGCTGGGCGAGGCCGAAGCGCTCGGCGATCTCCGCAGCCCGCCCGCGCGGCCGGCGGAGTCCGTACATGCGCCCGACGAATTCGAGGTTCTCGCGGACGGTCAGGTCCTCGTACAGGCTGAAGCGCTGGGTCATGTAGCCGACCCGGCGCTTGATCTCGTCCGCCTGGGTCAGGATGTCGAAGCCGAGGCACTGGCCGGTGCCGGCGTCGGGCGTGAGCAGGCCGCACAGCATGCGGATCGTTGTCGTCTTGCCGCTGCCGTTGGGGCCGAGGAAGCCGAGGATCGCGCCGCGCGGCACCTCGATGTCGAAATCCTTGACCACGGTCTTGGCGCCGAACCGCTTGGCGAGGCCGTTCGCCTTGATGGCTGGAGGGGCGCTGTTCATTTGGCAGGCATCACGTCGACAGGCTGGCCGACCTTGAGGGGGCCGGGCGCGGCGGGACGCGCCTCAACCATGAATACGAGGCGCGCGCGTTCGTCGCGGCTATAGATCACCGGCGGGGTGTATTCGGCCTGGGGAGCGATGTAGCGGATCGTGGCCATCACTGGCGCGGCGCACCCGTCGCAGCGCACGCTCACCTGCTCGCCGACGGTAAGGCGGCCGAGCGCCGTCTCCGGCACGAAGAAGCGGATCTTGAGGTTCGCGGGCGGCAGGAGCTGCACCACCGGCATCCCGGCCGGCACCATCTCGCCCGGGCGGTAGAGCGTGTCGACCACGGTCGCGGCGTCGGGCGCGGCGCCTGCCATCTGGCCGAGCCGCCATTCCTCCTGGGCGAGCTGGGCGCGGGCAGCGGTGACGGCGGCCTCCGCGGCCCGAATCGCGTCGGGGCGGGCGGGCATGTGGGCGACCCTGATGTTCTCCGCGAGCTCCGCCACATGGCCACGGTTCTGGTCGCGCAGCGCCCGGGCCGCCTGGAGCGTCGCCTCCGCCGCGTTGCCGGTGCGGTGCAATTTGATCTGGCGCTGGTAATCCTCCTCCGACTGGCGGAGCGCCGCCTCGGCCTGGCGTTGCTGTGCCTCGATCGCCGCGATCTCGGCGGGACGCTTGCCCGTTTGGAGGTCGGCAAGCTGCGATTCCGCCTGGCGCAGCTGGGCGACCGCCTGGTCGCGCGCCGCCGTCTCGGCCGTCGCGTCCAAAGCGAACAAGGGCGCGCCCTTGGCCACCCGGTCGCCGCGCGCGACGTCGAGCTTCTCCAGCGTGCCGCCGACGCTCGAGGCGACGAACACGTAGTCGGCCTCGACATAGCCGCTATAGCCAGGGGGCTTCGGCGCGGCGACGAGGCCGAGCTTCGCCCCCGCGCGATGGAGCCAGGCCTCGGACGCATCGGGCCCTTCGATGGCCACGGCGGCCCCGGCCGCGACGACGGCGACCAGAACAACCGCGACGATCTTGCGCTTCATCGGCCGCCCTCCGCGCGCATCACCCCGTGCAGCAGCAGCTCCAGGTGGGTCCGCATCATCCGGTCGAAATCGAGCCCCTCGGGGTCGAACGGCTGCAAAGAGTGCCGCCACATCGCGGCCAGCAACACCGGCGCGATGACGCAGTAGACCGCCTGGTCGGCGTCGATCTCGCGGAACTCGCCGCGCGCGATGCCGCGTCGGACGAGGTCGCCGATCAGCCTCTGCGCCGGGTGGACCACCTCGTCGACGTAGAACCGGGCGAGGTCGGGGAAGTTGGCCGCCTCGGTGATGACGAGCTTCGGGATGGCCGAGCCCAGCCCCTGCATCACCGTCCGCGGAATGGTTGCGATCACCTGACGGAGCAGCTCGGCGCTCGACGCGTCCGGCGAGGCGGCGATCAGGCCGCCCGCCCGGGCGAGCGCCGGACCGATCGCTTGGCGCACCACCGCCTTGAACAGCTCCTCCTTGTTCGGGAAGTAGAGGTAGAGCGTGCCGCGGGTGATGCCGGCGCGCTGCGCGATATCCTCGAGCCGCGTCGCCGCGAAGCCGCGCGCGGCGAAGCAGGCCAGCGCCGCTTCGGTGATCTCGGCCGGCCGCGCGTCCTTGCGGCGGCGCCAGCGCGGTTTCGGATCATTGTCGGGCATCGCTGCTCTCTCTCTTGATAAATGACGTGTTAGTTATTTGTGCTTGCGGCGGGGAGGGCGCAAGGGGCCGGGCCGATTTTTTTGTCCAGGCCGGGAACCAATTGGCTCCGATGTGGGAAGAATATGTCGGGAATTTTTACACTGAAGCATGCCTGCCAGCCGATTTCCCTGCCAACCTATTGATACTACGGAGATTAGTTTGCGTGGCACGGATCTTGCATCCGCTCAGCTGCGTAGTAATCGCGCTGCGTGGGGGCGTGTGGTCCCCAACTCGGGGGAGTTTGCGATGGCACGAAGCAAGAGGTCCGTCCGGCTACAGCGGCGGCTCGCGCGGCTTCGACAGGTGACGTTCGTCGGGGCGATCGGGCTGGGCGGTCTGATGTGGGCCTACGCGATGATGCAATCGGCGGGCATTCAGATATCGGCTCGCGACTGGGGGGTTTCGCACCTGATCTCGCTGGTCGACCACCGGACCTGACCCACCGGACCGCGCGCCGGCGGCCTCGCGTGGCAAGGATCCGTTAGAGAAGGATCCGTACACAGGCGTCGCGATCACGGAACGCGCCGGCGGGGGATGCCGTGTTCCAGAGGGTGACGATCAGCGCCAAGATCTTCGGCATCGCGGTCGGGCTGGTCCTGATCGGCGCGGGTGTCGCCGCGATCAGCGCGCACATGACCGATTTGGTCAGCTCCCAGCTCCGGATTGTCACCGAGAACTACATGCCGGCCTATGCCGCGCTCTCGGATGCCGACGGCGCGGTCGGTGACGAGTCGCTGCGGATCGGCCAGCTTTTCCCCGACGCCGAGACGAACCTCGCCGCACCCTCCGAGCGGGCGCGGCTGGTCGCGGGCATCGCCCGGCAGGAGCAGTTGATCGACGCCAAGATCGGCGAGGCGCGGCGGCTCATCAACCGCCAGATCGTCGACCCGTTCGCCTTCGACGACGTGGCGCTCGCCCGCCTCGACGAGCGGCTGGTCTTTTTGCAGCAGGATCGCGAAGCATACAGCAAGGTCCTGTCCTGGCTGCTCGACGCCGTCGCCCAGGATCGGCGCGACGACGTGAAGGCGCTGCTGCCGCGCATCGAGACGTTCCGCGCGCGGTTCGACGCGCAGCTCGACGGCAACCGGGCGGAGATGCAGCGGCTCTCCCAGGCGGCCGCGCAGGCGACACGGACGAACCAGTCGCGCGCGCTGATGTACAGCTCGATGCTGATGGCGCTGGCCGGCGCGTTGGGCCTCGTCATGGCGGCGGTGGTGACGGCGGGGCTGGTGCGCCCGGTGCGGCGCCTGCTTGCCGGGACGACCGCGATCGAGGGCGGCGCGCTCGACATCACCTTGCCGGTGACCTCGCGCGACGAGATCGGCCGGCTCACCGCCGCCTTCAACCGCATGGCCGGCGAGCTGCGCGTCAAGGAACGCATCCGCGCGACCTTCGGCAAGTATGTCGATCCGCGCATCGTGGAGGGGCTGATCGAGCGGCCGGATCTCAGCCGCGTGGAAGGCGAGCGGCGCGAGATGACCATCCTGTTCTGCGACATGCGGGGCTTCACCGCGCTCGGCGAGGGGCTGACCCCGCCCGCTTTGGTCAATGTCATCAACCGCTACCTCACGCTCGTCTCCGCCCCGGTGCGCGCGCATGGCGGCATTATCGACAAGTATATCGGCGATGCGGTGATGGCCTTCTGGGGCCCGCCCTTCTGCCGGCCGGAGGACCAGGCGCGCTTCGCCTGTGCCGCGGCGCTCGATCAGCTTGCCGCTGTCCGCCAGCTGACCGCCGAGCTGCCGGAGCTCCTCGGCGTGAAGCGCGGCCTGCCCGACCTCGCGGTGCGGGTCGGCATTGCGACCGGCGAGGTGGTGGTGGGCGACATCGGCTCCGACGTCGCCAAGAGCTACACGGTGATGGGCGACACGGTGAACCTCGCCTCGCGCCTCGAAGGGGCGAACAAGGTCTATGGCTCGCGCATCCTGATCAACGAGGCGGCGGCGCGGCTCGCCGGCGCGGCGGTCGAGCTGCGCGAGCTCGAACTCGATCCGCGTCGTCGGCAAGACGGAGCCCGAGCGCGTGTTCGAGGTGCTGGGTCCCAAGGGTGAGGTGCCGGCCGAGACGCTGATGCGGCGCGACCTCTTCGCGGAAGGGCTCGACGCCTACCGCCGCGGGGGCTGGGCCGAGGCGCGGGCGGCGTTCCGGCGCTGTCTCGACGGCGGCGCCGACGATCCCGCTGCCGCGATGTTCCTCGAGCGGCTCGACCGGCTCGCCGCCGAGCCGCCGGCCGAAGGCTGGACCGGCGTCTGGTCTCTGGCCGGGAAGTAGCGCTAAGCGGTGCCGCTCTCGTCTGTATCGAGGGCGAACAGCCGGCCGACGTAGAGGATGCGCAGGATGGCTCGCCCGTTACTCCGCCGCGCGCGCGATGCGGCGGGCGACGCGCGGCATGACCTCGGACATCAAAAGCCGCATCGAGCGGTGCACGTGCTCCTCGGCGAGCCCGCCGAAATCGTCGAGCGCGACGACGTGGCCGACGCCCATCTCGTGGAGCGCGACCAGCTTGTCGGCGACGGCGTCGACCGAGCCCATCAGTGACAGCCCGTTCCGCATCGCGTCGTCATAGGTCGATTTCTTGGCGTAGAGCCGCGCCTCGACGTAGCGGTCGAACGGGCCCGCGGCGATGCGGCGCGCCTCTTCCTCGCTCTCGGCGACGAAAGTGTGGAAGGCGATGACGGCGGCGTCCTCGCCCGCCACCGGTGCGCGTCCGGATTCGGCGAGGCCGCGCCGGTGCTCGCCCGCGAGCTTCGCCACCTCCTCGAAGCTTTCGAGCGAGGCGTAGGGCACGGCGAGCAGGTCGTAGCCCTGGCGGCCGACATAGTAGGCGGCCTCGGCGCGCAGCACCCCGACTAGGATCGGAACGGCCTTCTGCTGCGTCGGCACGTTGATCGCGACATCCGCCAGCCGGGTGTACTTGCCCTCGAACGTCACGCGCTCGCCGGAAAGCAGGCGGCGCACGATCTCGAGGTTCTCGTCGAACCTGTCGCGCTTGTCCTTGGGGTCGACGCCGAAGCCCGCGAATTCGTGCGCGAGATAGCCCGACCCGACGCCGAGCATGAGCCGCCCGTCCGACAGCTGATCCACCAGCGCGTAGCTCTCGGCGACCTCGACCGGGTTACGGAAGGTGAGCGCGGCGATCGCGGTGCCGAGACGGATGCGCTTCGTCCGCGCGCCGATGTGGGCGAGCAGCACGGCCGGGTTCGGGTCGATGCCGTACGGGTGGAAGTGATGCTCGGCGAGGAAGAACGTGTCGTAGCCGAGCGCGTCGGCGAGCTCGGCCTGGCGCACGACCTGGCGGTAGAGCTCGGCAGCGCTGCGCGGCAGGGCCGGGTAGTGGTCCTGAACCGTGAAGATCGACAACCGCATGCGACACTCCTCCGTTCGCGCCGCCGCCATATTGCGGGGCGCGGCAGAGGATGTGAAGCCGGTTGGGCGCGGCGCCTCAGAACTGCGCGAACACCGCGGCGAAGCATGCGACGGCCGCGACGGCGCTCCACGCATTCACGTGGCGGCGGATCGCCTGGGCGCGCTCGCGCCGGATCTCGAGGATTCCTGCGGCAAGCCGAGCGGTCTCCAGCGCCTCACGCCGCTGCTCGCGCTCCTTCAGCACGTTCTCGAGCATGGCGACGCGGCTCGCGACCAGCGCGCGCAGCTCGTCGTGGCTCATCCGCCGCATGCGATCGAGCCCGACGCGAATCTCTTCGGCCATTGCCGGCGAGGCCAGCATGTCGGCGACGGTCGCGGCGGCCGGCTTGGCGGCGGTGGCGGCGGCGGAAATCTGGGCCATCTCGATTTCTCCAGTTGCGGGGCGTTGCCGCATCCATCGCAGGAATCGTGCCAGAGCGAATCTCTCGCGTTTCCAATAGCTTGGTGCAACGGTGCCGGGCAGGTCCCGCCGGGCGCGGCAAGTCGTGCCGGGACATTTCTGCCCGCCCGCGATACTGTCGCCCGCCATGACCGATCCCGCAGCCTTGTCCTGCGCCCTGCTCACCGTCGGCGAGATGGCGCGCGCGGATTCGGCTGCGATCGCCGGCGGCGTGCCGGGCGAAGCGCTAATGGAGGCGGCCGGGACCGCCGTTGCCGACGAGATCCGCCGGCGCTGGTCGCCGCGCCCGGTCGCGGTGCTGTGCGGGCCGGGCAACAACGGCGGCGACGGGTTCGTCGTCGCGCGGCTGCTGCGCCAGGCCGGGTGGGAGGTGCGCGTCGCGCTGCTGGGCGACGCGGCGCGGCTGAAGGGGGATGCGGCGCTCAACGCCGGACGCTGGCAGGGGACGGTGGCGCCGCTCTCACCCGCGGCCCTCGACGGCGCCGACCTCGTGGTCGACGCCGTGTTCGGCGCCGGCCTCGCCCGCGACCTCGACGGCGCACCGCGCGCGACAATCGAGGCGATCGGCCGGCGCGGCCTCGCCTGCGTCGCGGTCGACGTGCCCTCGGGCGTGCAGGGCGACAGCGGGGCGGTCTGCGGCGCCGCGCCCCGCTGCGCGCTCACCGTCACGTTCTTCCGGTTGAAGCCGGGCCACCTCTTGCTGCCCGGCCGCGCGCTCTGCGGCGAGACCGTCGTCGCCGACATCGGTATTCCCGATGCGGTGCTCGACGGCGTCGGGCCCGCGACCTTCGCCAACGCGCCGCCGGTTTGGCGCGATTCCTTCCCGTGGCCGCACCTGGAGGACCACAAGTACAGCCGCGGCCATGCGGTCGTGGCCGGTGGGGCGGAGATGACGGGCGCGGCCCGGCTCGCGTCCCGCGCCGCGATGCGCGCCGGTGCGGGGCTGGTCACCGTCGCGGCGCCGCCCGCCGCGCACGCGATCTATGCGACGGCGCTCGAGCACGTCATCGTGCGCACGGTCGCCTCTCCCGCGGCCTTCGCCGAGCTGATCGGCGATCCGCGCCTCAACGCGGTGCTCGTCGGGCCTGGCGCCGGGGTGGGCGAGGCGACCCGCGCCGCCGTGCTTGCCGCGCTCGGCGCCAGCAAGCGCGTGGTGCTCGACGCCGACGCCGTCACCACCTTCCGCGACGACCGCGACACGCTGTTCGAGGCACTCAAGGGCCGCGACGCCGTGCTCACCCCGCACGACGGCGAGTTCGCCCGGCTATTCGACGCCACGGGCGACAAGCTTGCCCGTACCCGCCGCGCCGCTTCGATTTCCGGGGCGGTGGTGCTGCTGAAAGGCGCCGACACCGTGATCGCCGCGCCGGACGGGCGGGCGGCGATCAATCGCAACGCGCCGCCGACGCTTGCGACCGCGGGCACCGGCGACGTGCTGGCGGGGATCGTGCTCGGCCTCCTCGCCCAGCACATGCCATTGTTCGAGGCCGCCTGCGCCGCCGCCTGGCTGCACGGCGAGGCAGCGACGAGGTTCGGGCCGGGCCTCGTTTCGGCCGATCTGCCCGACGCGCTGCCCGCCGTTCTGCGTGCCCTTGCCGGGGCCGCGACGCGCGACTGAATGCGCCCGTGTGGACCGGATTTCGCCCCGAATCGAGCCATTCGGAAAAATCGCCGCAAATCCAATACGTTCGGGGCTTAGGCTTTACCGCTTGTTAAGAGACGCCTGCCAAAGTCGCACCATGTTCGACGGAACCATCATCGCCAAAATGATCAAGGAGCCCGAGGCCAAAGGCCGTGAGCTCTGCAGCATGTTCTTCCGCCGCGGCAACGCGATGGAGTACATCAAGGCGGGGTCGACCTTCCGCCGAACCCATGCGGACCGCATGGTCGAGACCGCCGAGGTGCTGTCGGTCGCGACCGACTCGTTCGGGATCCCGCACGTGCGGTTCAGCATCACCTTCCAGCGCCCCGACCGTAACGTCTTCAACGAAGGCCCGCGCATGCTGGCGCTCAAGACCTTCGCCGAGCGCTACACCGAGCGCTGCGCGGTCTGACCCGCGCCTGAGCCGCCGCCGCGCCCGCCGTCGAGCGGCAGCGCCGTACGGTAGGCCACCTGCTTCAATGCGAAACTCGACTTGATGCTGGCGATGCCCGGCACGCGGGTCAGATAGTCGACCAGGAAGCGCTCGTAGGCGTTGAGGTCGGCGACCGCGACGCGCAGCAGATAGTCCGCGTCGCCGGTCATCAAATAGCACTCCATCACCTCCAGCCGCGCGGCGACCGCCGCCTCGAACAGCTCCAGCGCGCTCTCGATCTGGCGCTCCAGCGTGACGTTGACGAACACGCTGACCGCGAGCCCGACGGAAGCGGGGTCGAGCAGGGTGGCGTAGCTCCGGATCACGCCGGATTCCTCGAGCTCGCGCACCCGGCGCAGGCAGGGCGAGGGTGACAGCCCCACCTCGCGCGCCAAATCGGCATTGGAAATACGGGCGCGCTCCTGCAGGACCGCGAGGATTCGCCGATCGATCGCATCCAGTGTCATCTGCGCCATGTCCTGCCTCTAAATGCAAAAATTTGGGCCATTCATTTCGTATGTCGACAATTTCTGGGTGATCTTCGCAGCGGCGGCGCCACGAGTCGATCCCTATATTGAGGGGGTGAGACAGGGGCGCGCCCATGGACACCACCCTCTACGACCCCACGATCGCCACCGATGCGGACCGGCTCGCCTGCCTCGAGGCGCTGGAGCGGAAGGCGCTGTGGCTCGCCACCTGGATGATCCACAACGCGAACCACCTGCGGCCCAAGCGCGACGGGCTGAAGGTCGGCGGCCACCAGGCGTCCTGCGCCTCGGTCACCACGCTGATGACGGCGCTCTATCTCGATGCGGCGCGGCCCGAGGACCGCATCGCCGTCAAGCCGCACGCCGGGCCCGTGTTCCACGCGCTGCAATACCTTCTGGGCCATCTCGAGCGCGACAAGCTCGCCACGCTGCGCACCTTTGGCGGGCTGCAGCCCTACCCGTCGCGCACCAAGGACCCGGACGACGTCGATTTCTCGACCGGCTCGGTCGGGCTCGGCGTCGCGATGACCCTGTTCGCCGCGCTCACCCGCGACTACCTCGCCGCCAAGAGACTTTCGGCGCCCGGCGCCGAGTGCGGCCGCATGGTGGCCCTCGTGGGCGATGCCGAGCTCGACGAGGGCAACGTGTTCGAGGCGCTGCTGGAGGGCTGGAAGCACGACCTTGCCAATTGCTGGTGGATCATCGACTACAACCGCCAGAGCCTCGACAGCGTCGTGAGCGACCGGCTGTTCGGCCGGATCGATCATCTGTTCGAATCGATGGGCTGGCGCGTCGTCCCGCTCAAGTACGGCAAGAAGCTGGAGGCGGCGTTCGACGGGCCCGGCGGCGGCGCGCTGCGCGACTGGATCGACAACTGCCCGAACGCAATTTATGCCGCGCTCACCTACAAGGGTGGGGCCGGCTGGCGCGAACACCTGAAGCGCGACATCGGCACCGCCCAGGGCGTGCCGGCGCTGCTCAATTCCTACGACGAAGACGGGCTGTCGGCGCTGATGACGAACCTCGCCGGGCATGACATGCCGTCGGTGACCGAGGCGTTCCGCGCGGCCCAGGGGCCGGAGCCGGTCTGCTTCATCGCCTACACGATCAAAGGGCGCGGCCTGCCCTTCGCCGGGCACAAGGACAACCATGCCGGGCTGATGAACCCCGACCAGATGGCGACCTTCAAGCGCGCCATGAACATCCCCGACGGGGCGGAATGGGATCGCTTCGCGGGGCTCGACATCGCGCCCGACCGGCTCGAGGCCTTCCTCGCCGACGTGCCGTTCGCCGCGCGCTATCCGCGCGCGCACGAGGCGCCCGCCGTTGCGGTGCCTGCCGCGTTCGAGGTGGCGCGGCGGGACACCGCCTCGACGCAGGAGGGGTTCGGCCGCGTTCTCGACGGGCTGGCCCGCGAAGGCGGCGCGCTGGCCGACCGCATCGTCACCTGCTCGCCCGACGTCACCGTCTCGACCAACCTCGGTCCATGGGTGAACCGGCGCGGCATCTTCGCCGCCACCCCGCGCGCCGACGCGTTCGCCGAGGAACATCTCGTCTCCGCCCAGCGCTGGGCGCTGTCGCCCGAGGGCCAGCATCTCGAGCTCGGCATCGCCGAGAACAATTTGTTCCTGATGCTTGCGGCGCTGGGCCTTGCGGGGCCCTTGTTCGGTGCGCGGCTTCTGCCGGTCGGTACCGTGTACGACCCGTTCATCCGGCGCGGGCTCGATGCCATGCACTACGCCTGCTACCAGGATGCGCGCTTCATGCTGGTCGCGACGCCGTCCGGCATCACGCTGGCGCCGGAGGGCGGCGCCCACCAATCGCAGGAGACGACGCTGATCACCCTCGGCCAGCCGGGCATCGCGGCGTTTGAACCGGCGTTCGTCGACGAGCTGGCCGAGATCATGCGCTGGGGCTTCGCCCACATGCAGGCGGAGGATGGTGGCTCGGTGTGCCTCCGCCTTTCGACCCGCCCGCTCGCCCAGCCCGAGCGCACGATCGACCGGGCCCTTCGCGACGATCTGCTGGCGGGCGCCTACTGGCTACGCCCCCCCGCGCCGGGCGCCGAGCTGGTGGTCGCCTTCGCCGGCGCGGTCGCGCCCGAGGCGATGGCGGCGCACGAGCAGATCGCCGAGGACATCCCCGGCGCCGGCCTTCTCAACGTGACGTCGGCGGAGCGGCTGCACGACGACTGGATGGCGGCGCGGCGCGCGCGCATCGCCGGCCACCGGGCGACGACCGCCCATGTCGAGCGCCTGTTCGCCGGTCTGCCCGACGACGCGGCGCTGGTCACTGTCCTCGATGCGCACCCGGCGACGCTCTCCTGGCTCGGCTCGGTCGCGGGCCATCGCATCTATCCGCTCGGCGTCGACCGGTTCGGCCAGGCGGGCAACATCCCCGACCTCTACCGCGCCTATGGGATCGATTCCGACGCCATCCTGGACGCCGCGGCGCGCGCCTGCCTTCGCCGCATCGGCGCGGCATAGGGACCAAACCTCCCCGTTCGCCTTGCGTTATGCCCCGTGCTATAGAGGCGCCCGGGTCGGGCGAGTTGACGGCGCTCCGAGCGGCGGGTTAGGTCTTGCCGCCGCCGCGGGCGTGGTGGAACTGGTAGACACGCCAGATTTAGGTTCTGGTGGCGCAAGCCTTGGGGGTTCGAGTCCCTCCGCCCGCACCAGGGAATGCAACGCAGTGACGCCGCACCGCGCTCGCGGTCAGAACGGCGCAGAGGCCCGATTGGAATGCAGGTCACGGAAACCCTCGCCGAGGGTCTGAAACGGGAATTCACGGTCGTCGTTCCGGCGGCCGAGCTCGAGGAAAAGACGAGCGGGCGGCTGGCGGAGATCGCGCGCCAGGCGAACCTGCCGGGATTCCGCCCGGGCAAGGTGCCGGTCGCGATTTTGCGCCAGCGCTACGGCGAATCGGTGCGCCACGAGATTCTCCAGCAGGCCATCTCCAATTCCTGGCAGGAGGCGCTGGAGGACAAGGGGCTGCGCCCGGCGCTGCAGCCCAAGATCGAGATGGTGACGTTCGAGGAGGGGCGCGACCTCGAATACAAGATGGCCGTCGAGCTGGTGCCCGACATCGGCTCGCCCGATTTCGGCTCCATCGCGCTGGAACGCCAGGTCGCCGACGTGCCGGACGACGAGGTCGAGGCGGCGATCAAGCGTCTCGCGGATTCGCGGAAGACCTTCGAGGCGGCCGATGCCGCCCACATCGCCGTGGTCGGCGACCGGGTGCGGATCGACTTCACCGGCCGGGTCGACGGCAACGAGTTCCCCGGCGGGTCGGGCAAGGATTTCCCGCTTGAACTCGGCTCCGGCATGTTCCTGCCGGGCTTTTCCGACCAGCTCAAGGGCGCCAAGGCGGGCGAGACCCGCGAGGTGAAGGTGAGCTTCCCCGAGGCCTACGGGGTGAAGGACCTCGCCGGCAAGGAGGCCGTGTTCACTGTCGAGGTGAAGGCGGTCGAGACGCCGGTCGCCGCCGCGCTCGACGACGAGTTCGCCAAGTCCTACGGCGCCGAGTCGCTCGATGCGCTGCGCACCCAGGTGCGGGCCGAGATCGAGCGCCAGTACGCGAGCCTCACCCGCGCGCGCCTCAAGCGGGAGCTGCTCGACGCGCTGGCGGACAAGGTGTCGTTCGAGCTGCCCGAGACCATGCTCGAGCGCGAGTTCGACGCGATCTGGCAGCAGGTGAAGCAGGCGATCGAGGACGGCAAGCTCGACGAGGACGACAAGGACAAGTCCGAGGAGGAGCTGCGCGGCCAGTACCGCAAGATCGCCGAGCGCCGGGTGCGGCTCGGGCTGCTGCTTGCCGAGGTCGGGCGGACGAACAACATCCAGGTCAGCCAGGACGACCTCAACCGCGCGATGGCCGAGGAGGCCCGCAAGTACCCCGGCCAGGAGCGTCGCGTCCTCGAGTTCTTCCGCGAGAACCCGCAGGCGTCGCAGGAGCTGCAGGCGCCGATCTACGAGGACAAGGTGGTGGATTTCATCCTCGAGATGGCCAAGGTGAGCGACAAGAAGGTGCCGGTCGCCGAGCTGATGCGCGATCCCGACGCCCCCGCCGATGAGGCCGAGACATCCAAGTAGGGACACCCCAATGAACGAACGCATGCAGGCGCTGATCCCCATGGTGGTCGAGCAGACCAACCGGGGCGAGCGCGCCTATGACATCTACTCGCGCCTCCTGAAGGAGCGGATCATCTTCCTGACGGGCCCGGTCGAGGACCAGGGCGCGGCGGTGATCTGTGCCCAGCTCCTGTTCCTCGAGTCGGAGAACCCGACCAAGGACATCGCCTTCTACGTCAACTCGCCGGGCGGGTACGTGACGGCGGGCCTCGCGATCTACGACACGATGCAGTACATCCGGCCGGAGGTGTCCACCGTCTGCATCGGCCAGGCGGCCTCGATGGGCTCGCTGCTGCTCTGCGCCGGCGCCAAGGGCAAGCGCTACTGCCTGCCGAACGCACGGATCATGATGCACCAGCCCTCCGGCGGTTTTCAGGGCCAGGCGGCCGACATCGAGATCCACGCCCGTGAGATCCTATCGCTGCGGTCCCGGCTGAACGAGATCTATTCCAAGCACACCGGGACCGACGTGAAGACTATCGAGGACGCGATCGAGCGCGACCGGTTCTTCTCGCCGGACGAGGCCAAGACGTTCGGGCTGATCGACGAGGTTGTGACCTCCCGGCCCCTGCTCGACGACGAGGGGCCGAAGCCCCAGGGTTAGGGGCGCGAGGTGCCGGATTCGGCCAATCCCGGCCGCTTCGGGCGGGTGCGGGCGCGCCGAACTCGCCGTTGGGGCCCGGCCTGGCCACGGAACCACCCTCCCGGCCGGGGCTTAATCGAATGTTGATTTGTTGGCGGCAAATGCTAGATGACGGGTTTGGACGCCCGGCCCGACGGGGGCCGCGGCGGCGTCAGGTGCCACAGGCCGGTCGATTTGTCGTGGACCCTGGGCGGCACCCTCGCTAACATGGACACAACCCGAAACAGGGGTTGGTGACGTGGTCATGAACAAATCGAGCGGCGGCGATACCAAGAACGTCCTTTACTGCTCGTTCTGCGGCAAGAGCCAGCACGAGGTGCGCAAGCTGATCGCGGGTCCGACCGTGTTCATCTGCGACGAGTGCGTCGAGCTGTGCATGGACATCATCCGCGAGGAGCACAAGACCAACCTCGTGAAGTCGCGCGACGGCGTGCCCACGCCGCACGACATCTGCGCCATCCTCGATGACTACGTGATCGGCCAGGAACACGCCAAGCGCGTGCTGGCGGTCGCGGTGCACAACCATTACAAGCGGCTCGCCCACGCCACCAAGACGTCGGACGTCGAGCTCGCCAAGTCGAACATCTTGCTGGTCGGGCCGACCGGCTGCGGCAAGACGCTGCTGGCTCAGACGCTCGCCCGCATCCTCGACGTGCCCTTCACCATGGCCGACGCCACGACGCTGACCGAGGCCGGCTATGTCGGCGAGGACGTCGAGAACATCATCCTCAAGCTGCTGCAGGCCGCCGACTACAACGTCGAGCGCGCGCAGCGCGGCATCGTCTACATCGACGAGGTCGACAAGATTTCCCGCAAGTCCGACAACCCGTCGATCACCCGCGACGTGTCGGGCGAGGGCGTGCAGCAGGCCCTGCTGAAGATCATGGAGGGCACGGTCGCCTCCGTGCCGCCCCAGGGCGGGCGCAAGCACCCGCAGCAGGAGTTCCTGCAGGTCGACACGACCAACATCCTGTTCATCTGCGGCGGCGCCTTCTCCGGGCTCGAGAAGATCATCGCCGCGCGCGGCCGGGGCACCTCGATCGGCTTCGGCGCCGACGTGCGCCCGCCGGACACGCGCGACACCGGCAAGATCCTGAAGGAGACCGAGCCGGAAGACCTGCTGCGCTTCGGCCTGATCCCGGAGTTCGTGGGCCGCCTTCCGGTGATCGCCACCCTCTCCGATCTCGACGAGCAGGCGCTGGTCGACATCCTGACCAAGCCGAAGAACGCGCTGGTCAAGCAGTACAAGCGCCTGTTCGAGATGGAGGACGTCGAGCTCGGCTTCACCGAGGACGCCCTCCGCGCCGTTGCCCGCAGGGCAATCAAGCGCAAGACCGGGGCGCGCGGCCTCCGATCGATTCTCGAGAGCATCCTGCTCGAGACGATGTTCGACCTGCCGAGCCTTGAGGCGGTCGAAGAGGTCGCGATCAACGCCGAGGTGGTCGAGGGGCGCGCCGCGCCGCTCTACATTTACGCGGAAAAGCGCGGCGACGTCGGCGGCTCCACCGCCTGACCGGCCGCGCGCCGATTCCAACCCGAACAATTCGCCGTCAACAGGCGGCGAGGCTGCGTGGAACGGTCACGGGAAAATCCCTTGCGCCTTGATTTCTGGTGATTCCAGGCCATGTAGGTTAAGGTTTCCGAGATGGTCGCGGCAATATGCTGCCGGGCCGATCAAAGCGTAGGTAGGTTGACATGCCAGACCCGACACAAGGCGTTCTTTACCCGGTATTGCCGCTCAGGGATATCGTGGTCTTTCCGCACATGATCGTGCCGCTGTTCGTGGGCCGCGAGAAGTCCGTTCGCGCGCTCGAGGACGTCATGAAGGACGACAAGCAGATCCTGCTCGTCGCCCAGAAGAACGCCAGCCAGGACGACCCGTCGCCGGCCGACATCTACAACGTCGGCACGGTCGGCACCGTGCTGCAGCTGCTCAAGCTTCCCGACGGCACCGTGAAGGTGCTGGTCGAGGGCGGCAGCCGGGCGCGCATCACCTCCTTCACCGAGAACGAGGCGTTCTTCCAGGCGTTCGCCGAGGTGGTGCCCGAGCCGCGCGAGGACCCCAAGGACCTCGAGGCGCTGGCCCGTTCGGTCGTGTCGCAGTTCGAGCAGTACATCAAGCTCAACAAGAAGATCCCGCCCGAGGTGCTGGTCTCGCTCAACCAGATCGAGGACCCGTCGAAGCTCGCCGACACGGTGGCGTCGCACCTCGCGCTCAAGATTTCCGACAAGCAGGAGCTGTTGGAGACCGACCGGATCGGTGCGCGGCTGGAGCGCGCCTACTCCTACATGGAATCCGAGATCGGCGTCCTCCAGGTCGAGAAGCGCATCCGCAACCGCGTCAAGCGGCAGATGGAGAAGACCCAGCGCGAGTACTACCTGAACGAACAGCTCAAGGCGATCCAGAAGGAGCTCGGCGAGGGCGAGGAAGGCCGCGACGAGGCCGGCGAGCTCGAGGAGCGGATCAAGAAGACCCGCCTCACCAAGGAGGCGCATGAGAAGGCCATGGCCGAGCTCAAGAAGCTGCGGTCGATGAGCCCGATGTCCGCCGAGGCGACGGTCGTGCGCAACTATCTCGACTGGATGCTGTCGATCCCGTGGAAGACCCGCTCACGCATCAAGCGCGACATCAAGTGGGCCGAGCACGTGCTGAACGACGATCATTACGGGCTCGAGAAGGTCAAGGAGCGCATCGTCGAGTACCTGGCCGTGCAGCAGCGCGTGAAGAAGATGAAGGGCCCGATCCTGTGCCTGGTCGGACCGCCCGGCGTCGGCAAGACGTCCCTCGGCCGTTCGGTCGCCAAGGCGACCGGCCGCAACTTCGTGCGCATGTCGCTCGGCGGCGTGCGTGACGAGGCCGAGATTCGCGGCCACCGGCGGACCTATATTGGCTCGATGCCCGGCAAGATCATCCAGTCGATGAAAAAGGCCAAGTCGTCGAACCCGCTGTTCTTGCTGGACGAGATCGACAAGATCGGCGCGGACTGGCGCGGCGACCCGTCGTCCGCCCTGCTCGAGGTGCTCGACCCGGAGCAGAACTACTCGTTCAACGACCATTATCTCGAGGTCGATTACGATCTGTCGGACGTGATGTTCGTCACCACGGCCAACACGCTGCGCATCCCGCAGCCGCTGCTGGACCGCATGGAGGTGATTCGCATCCCCGGCTACACCGAGGACGAGAAGATCGAGATCGCCAAGCGCCATCTGCTGCCCAAGCAGCTCAAGGAGCATGGGCTGAAGAAGGGCGAGTGGCACATCTCGGACGACGCGCTGCGCGACCTGATCCGCTACTACACGCGCGAGGCCGGCGTTCGGAACCTCGAGCGCGAGGTGGCGAACCTGGTCCGGAAGGCGGTGCGCGAGGTCGTGGCCGGCAAGACCAAGCAGGTCACCGTCACGGTCCGCAATCTCGAGAAGTACGCGGGCGTCCGCCGCTTCCGCTTCGGCGAGGTGGAGGCCGACGATCTGGTGGGCGTGGTCACCGGCCTCGCCTGGACCGAGGTCGGTGGCGAGCTGCTGTCGATCGAGGCGGTCACCATGCCCGGCAAGGGCAACGTCGCGCATACCGGCAAGCTGGGCGACGTGATGCAGGAATCGGTCCAGGCCGCGCGGTCCTACATCCGCTCGCGCTCGGTCGCGTTCGGCATCAAGCCCGCCTGGATCGAGAAGCGCGACATCCACGTCCACGTTCCCGAGGGCGCGACGCCCAAGGACGGGCCGTCGGCGGGCGTCGCCATGTGCACCTCGATGGTTTCGGCCCTGACCGGCATCCCGGTGCGCAAGGACGTCGCCATGACCGGCGAAATCACCTTGCGCGGCCGCGTCCTGCCGATCGGCGGGCTGAAGGAAAAGCTGCTGGCGGCGCTCCGCGGCGGGCTCGTCACCGTGCTGATCCCGAAGGACAACGAGAAGGACCTCGCCGACATCCCGGACAACGTGAAGAAGGGGCTGAAGATCATCCCCGTCGCCACGGTGGACGAGGTGATCGAGCAGGCGCTGGTCGGCCGCCCGACGCCCATCGAATGGGCCGAGGACGAGACCGTCGTGCCGCCGAAGCCGCAGGCCGGCCCGGCAGAGGGCGAGGTCGGCGGCGTCGTCAAGCACTGACGCGCGCGCAAACCGGCACCGCAAACGGATCGCGCCGCGCCCGAATTTCCCCATCGGGCGCCGCGCTTTTCCCCCAAAAGGCTCGGGAATCCCTGGCGATTCGCCGGTTTGTGGATTGACGGGCATTTCTGGCGCGATCTAGACTGATCCCCTTAACGGGCGCTCGATCCGTTTTGCACGACCAATGGCAATTGGACAGAGGGGGTCAAGGTGAACAAAAACGATCTCGTGGCGCAGGTCGCAGCCAGCGCCGGGCTGTCGAAGGCGGACTCCGCGAAGGCTGTGGACTGCGTTTTCGATTCCATCACCGCTTCCCTGAAGAGCGGCGACGAGGTGCGGCTGGTTGGATTCGGCACGTTCACCGTGTCGAGCCGTCGCGCCACCCAGGGCCGCAACCCGCGCACCGGCGAGACGATCAATATCCCTGCCTCGAAGCAGCCGAAGTTCAAGGCCGGCAAGGCGCTCAAGGACTCGCTCAACTAGCGCCCGCCCGGCCGCACCTGCCACATCACCGCAAAACGCTCGCGACCGCGGGCCACGCCGGGACCGGGGTGGCCCGCTCGTCGTTTCCGCGAGGTCGCTCGACGACAGGCCGTGCGACGCCAGGCGAGCGCGCGCGATGACCGGTCTCGAACGCCTCAGCGCGACGGAGATCGCCGCGAGCGTCCGCACCGGCCGCGCCACCGCGGAGGCGGTGCTCGACGCCCACCTCGCGCGGATCGCCGCGCGCGAGCCCGTGGTGGGCGCCTGGACGGCCCTCGATCCGGACGGGGCGCGTGCGCGTGCCCGGGCGCTCGACCGCGCCGGCGCCACCGGCCCGCTTGTTGGCGTGCCGATCGCGGTGAAGGACATCATCGCGACCGCCGCGCTTCCGACCGAGTACGGCTCGCCGATCTATCGCGGCCACCGCCCGGTGTGGGACGCCGCCTGCGTGGCGCTGGCCCAGGCGGCCGGCGCGGTCGTCATCGGCAAGTCGGTGACCACCGAGTTCGCCAACCACCATCCGGGCGCGACCGCCAACCCGCACGATCCTGCGCGCACGCCGGGCGGCTCGTCCTCCGGTTCGGCGGCCGCGGTGGCCGACTTCATGGCGGCGATCGGGTTCGGCACTCAGACTGCGGGTTCGGTGATCCGTCCCGCCTCGTTCTGCGGCGTCGCCGGGTTCAAGCCGAGTTTCAACCGCCATGCGCTGGCCGGGGTGAAGCCGGTCGCCCCGTCGCTCGACACGCTAGGCTGGCTCGCTCGTTCGGTGGACGACCTGGCGCTGATGCGGGCGGCCCTCCTGGGCGAGCCCTTCGCGCCCGAAGACCTGCCCCGTCCGCCGCGCATCGGGCTCTGCCGCACCCATGAGTGGCCTCATGCCGAGCCGGCGACCGTCGAGGCCGTCGAGGCCGCCGCCGAGGCGCTCGCCCGTGCGGGCGCGGATCTCCGTGAGGTGCCGCTGCCGGCCTCGTTCGCCGGGCTCGCCGATGCCCAGTCGACCATCATGTTCTACGAGGCGTACCGCGCGCTCGCGCATGAGCGGATCGCCCATGGCGGGGCGCTCAGCGACGAGCTGCGCCGCCGGCTGGAGGAGGGCGGGCGCATCTCCTGCGATGCGTACGAGGAGGCGCGGGCGCTCGCCGCCGCGTGCCGGATGGCGCTCGATGAGGCGTTCGCCGGGTGCGACGCGCTCCTCTGCCCTTCGGCGACGGGCGAGGCGCCGGAAGGGCTCGGCGCGACCGGAAATCCCATCTTCACCCGCGCCTGGACGTTGCTCGGCGCGCCAGGCGTCACGCTGCCGGGCCATCGCGGCCCGCATGGCATGCCGGTGGGCGTCCAGCTCGTCGGGCGCATCGGGGCGGACCGGCAGCTCCTGGCCGTCGCCCGCTGGGCCGAGGGACGGATCGAATGAGACTTTACCATCGTCGGCGAATGACCTGTGCCCGCGGCCTCCGGCATTTTCTCGTGCTGCTCTGCGCCGCGGCGCTCGCCGGCTGTGCGGCCGGCGGTCCGCACCGGCCCGGGCTCGGCGACTGGGTGGTGCAGGCGCATAACGACCCCAAGACCGGCAAGTTCAGCCATTGCGCGCTCACCGCGCGGCGCGGCCGGACGATCAATTTCTACGTCACCATGTCGGCGCTCAAGGCGCTGCATCTGGGCTTCGAGCACCGGGGCTGGCGCTGGACGCCGGGCGACAAGGTGCCGGTCCGCCTCCGCGTCGACGACCAGCCGGTTGAAACCTTCCAGGCCGACGCCGCCGAGCCCGACTTCCTATGGGTCTACTGGGCCGACTGGACCCGCCCGTCGATGCACCAGCAGGATCTCCGCGTCGGGCGCACGCTGGCCCTCGACGCCGCCGACCGGTACTTCACCTTCGACCTCAAGGGCATGCGCCCAGCGGTGCGGGCGCTGGCCGACTGCGCCCGAGCGGGGCTTGCGCGCGGTTGACTTCGGGGGCCGGCGGCATTAGACGTGCCTTCCCTTAGCGGGATCTGGGGGCGTAGCTCAGTTGGTTAGAGCGCCGGCCTGTCACGCCG
>CAVZIN010000004.1:0-385133 GCA_963775315.1 uncultured Alphaproteobacteria bacterium
CACAAGGGCTACTTCCGCGACGGCGCCGTTGTCCGGCGCCTCCGCGACGGCCACGTCGCGACCTATGCCGAGGTTGAGGAGGCGCGCGCATGAGCGTGGGCATCAAAGACCTCGCGCGCGAGGTAGACGACAAGCTCGACGCCCTGGTCGAAGCGGTTGCAACCTATGTGTCCGAAGCTGCCCGCTTGGGCGCGGAGCACAGCCATGCGGCAACGGAAGCGGCCGAACAGGCGCTTGGACAGCGTGACAGCAAGGGCCGGATCGCTCTACCCGAAGGCCGTGGCCTCAACCATTCGGGAAAATCTCACCCGCTCTATGGTCGCGCGAGCGATCACGTGCGCGCTGCCGTGGCGTCGCGGGTGCAGCTTGCCAAGCTCCTTGGGCTGCCCGTCGCCTCGCCCGCAAAACGTATCGCGGAGCTTTACTAATCGTCAGGTGCGATCCCTGGCGAGGCGGCATCGGCTTCCTTCATCGGGCCTATGCCGCTAACTGGCCCGGCCTTGTAGCGCGCAGCCTCCCGCGCTCGGCCGGGCCTCTCTTTCCCTGTACATAGCGAATGGCGCGGGCCGGCTGGGCCATCGCCGCTCGCATCTTGGACGCGACGTATCCGGGCTCTAGTCCCGCAAGATCGGCGACGGTGCGAAAATCATCGCTCTCCAACCACGCTACATCGCCGTCCAAGATTGCCCTTTCCAGAACGGCGAGCCACAGAGCGCGCATGCGCTGCGCGTCCGTCAACATGGCAACCTCTGCCGCGCAGTCGGGACGTGTTCCGGGAAGATCGCCGCGCGGGCCAGATTGTCGGCGCGCGCTACGCCGTCCCATCGGCCCATGTTGTCGGTCCACTCGACATTGTAGAGGGGCGCGCGCGATACCTTCGTCTGGCCATTCTGGCGGTAGACGAACACGGGCACAGGGTCGGTGATCTTGAGCTTGCAGTGCCGGGGGTGAACCTCGCACCAGGGCACGCCCTGCCATCTGCCATATACAATTACGCTTTCCATCGTCGTGTCTCCTTGGATCAGTGTTGCTGCATCAAAACCCCCGTTCCGATTGCGATTGACCAAGGGCTCGCGTGAGCCCGGCGGATAAGGCCATCAGGTTTGCTATGTCATCGGTTCATCCTCCATCTGTTCGAACATCGGGATTGGGATAGGGCTTCTGAAAAAGCCCCTATCCCAAAAAATCCTGTGCAAGTTCAACCTGCACACGATCGGTCGCAAACCCGCGGATTTCTGCGGAATGTGCAGGTTCGAACCTGCACACGGAACCTGCACACGGGCCTAATTTCGGAACCTGCACACGGAACCTGCACACGCTATTCCTCCCCGACCAGTCCGCTGCGCCAGCACCATCCCTTGTTGTGCCCCCGTGCCGTGTAGAGCTTGAGCCGGTTCGCCTTGGTGCCCTTGGCCTCGCGCAAACGAGTGAGCGAGCGCGTCCGCAACGTCTCGCTTTCGACCTCGATGTCCTCGCGTAGCGCAAGGTGGTCGGCGAGTTCCTTTTGCGTCCACACGCCGCCGGGGTTCTTCGACAGAACCTCGCAAACGACCTTGTCGAGAAGACGCAGCGCGCCATCGTCTAAATCGGTGCGGGTGCCTCTGCCACGTCGGGCCCTGGCTGGCGAAGCGGCTTCGGCTTCTGCCTTTGCAGTTGCTTCGGTGTCAGCGCCGGGCTTGACCACGGCGAGCGACGCCACGTCCGCCGCGAGATGGACTAGATCCAATTGAGCGATGCGCGGGCTTTCCCATTCGCTCCAATCGCGTTGCTTGGGCATTGTGAGGCTCACAATGCGATCTCTGCCCTGGCGCTCGACGCTCACGCTCACGTCGGCGTCCGCGCGGAACGTGCCCGACCCTTTTTCGCGCTGGGCGTTGAGGGGCGTGTGATGGAGCGCCAGCACGGCGCAGCCGAGTTTCCGGCGCAGTAGGTCCACTAGCGCCGTGAACTTCGATGCGTCTTCTTGGGCGTTTTCGTTCGCGCCTTGCATGGCCCGGCTGATCGTATCGAGTACGACGAGACGAAAGCCGTCCGGGCTTGCGGCCAGGGCTTCCGCGACAAATGCGTCCCACTCTCTGTCACCGGCTGACACGAGCGGGACGGGATCAATCAGATAGAACCCGTTCGCCATGCGCTCGCAGTTGTGGCGCTTCTCCCACGCGCGCACGCGCTCCGTGAGTTTCGCCCTTCCTTCCCCCGCAGCAAATAGGACGGGGCCGGGATCGACTGCCGCGTCGAACACGCCCGCCGTGGAGCCCGTCGCGACGTTGAGGGCGATGTCGAGGGCGAGGAAGGTTTTGAACGTGCCGGGCTCGCCGAACAAGAGCGCGTAGGCTTCGACTGGCAGAAGGTCGGGGATCAACCATGATGGGGGCGAGATGTTCTCCATTCCGCCCCGGTCAACGATGCGGAATTTGCCCTTGCGCTCAGGCGAGCCCGCATCCGCCGGTTGCTCGACGGGCTTGAAGTAGCCAGCGATGGGATCGCGATTGCGATGGCGCATCGCTCGGAACGCGGCTTCATCCATCCCGCCGAGCTTGGCCCTGTGAACCAGGCTGCCGACGCCGATGGCGGGCTCGCGCGGCCCACGTTCTGCGGCGCGTTTAAGCGCATCGTCGAATGCGACCTCGACGCGCTCCCGGCCCTCGTAGTTGGGGGGCTCGAAACCGCCTAGCTCGCCGCATGACCATTCGTCGAGAAGGTCGGCCTTATCCGCCACGTCGAACATGCTCCCATCTGGGCGAGCGATCCGAGCATGTTCGACGCCAAATACAACGTCGCGCCAATCAGGGTACTTGCAGCCGGGATCGATATGGCGCAGCGCTTCCCGAAGGCTTTCTTCGTCGATGTCATCGTCGCCTTGCGCCGTTCCCGTTTGCTCGCGCTTGTGTTTGGGCGCCGGGGGCAAGCCCTGGCAGATTTCGGCGAGCGTTGCGGGTGCGGCGGGATCGCCAGTCAACTCGCGAAGCTCATACGGGCCGAAGTTCTTCCCGTGCTTCCAGCGGTCGAAACCTGCCAGCCGGACGATGCGCGAGGGATTGGTGATTTTCGGATCGCCACCGTAGCGCGCCGCAAGGCGAGCGATCACGTCGGGCAGCGCTTCGACGGTGACGCCCTCGACGCGCCAGTACGCCCACCAGCGGTGCGTCTCAGGGTGAACTAGGAGAAGGTCCGGCTCAAGGTGCCAGTGCGCAGGAAGCTCGCTCTCGTCGCCGTCAACGTAGGCGCAGCGAACACCCGTCACGTCGCTATCGTGCGTGCAGTAGCCGCGCGCCTTGAGCGGCTTCGTCGGCTGCGCCACGACATAGACGTTGTAGCCGTCGCCGTTGAGCGCTTCCAATTCGTCGAAGAAACGAGGATCGCTCAAGCGGCCCTGGATTTCGACGGCACGATCCGGGTGAACGGCGCGGATACGCACGACGGGATCGGGAGACCCGGTGATTAGCTCGACTTGCCTCCCGGCCGCATCGGTCGGGAATTTGAACTTGCGCGGTGCGAAGCTCGGTTGCTTGTCCGCTTCTACCGAATGTGCCATAACACTGCCTCCTCCTAATTGAAGCCCCGCCCGTGCTTCCCGGCCGGCGGGGCTTCGTTCATCCTCGCCTTGTCACGATCTCCTCGTGCATGTCAGCGCGGGCAAGCTGCATCAGCATGGGCACGACTTCGGCGAGCGGCTGGGGCTCTGCCCCTGGCACGCCCGGCTTGCAGGCCACTAAGCCCATGCCCTCGCCCAGCGCCAGCGCACGCTTCAAGACCTCGCCATCGCTAAGGCGGCGCACGTCTTCGGCCGCGTGTTCGCGGATATAGTTCTCCACCCGGTCTAGCGAGGCGTCCATGAACAGGACCGCGCCATCGGGGGTGCATACGAACCACTCGCCGCTAACGACATTGCGGGGGCGCGCCACATGTACGCCTGCGCGATGGGCTGCCCGCCTCACCCGGTTGTCTTGCGTCTTCGGACCCATATCGGACCTCCAATCTCAAAGGTGAAAGTCACCATAGACTAGTCCTATATATTTGTCAAGATACGGCCATCCCATTGGAAATCATTGCTTCCAGCACTATTGGAAGCCAGAAAATCAGAAATCCGCGAGTTCTGAGTGATGGCGGGCGGTCGCATGAAAAATGGGCTTACAGACAAGTGTAAGCCCAAATTTCTAAATCGGCGATTTCGATTGGGCTTACGTAAGCCCAGCGGTCCTAGGCGGTGGCGGCGATCCGGCGGACGGTGCCGCTTCCGACGCCAAGCTCGCGGGCGATCCGGTTCACGCCCCAGCCTTGAGCCCGTAGCTCGCGAACTCGGCGCTCCACGTCCGCCCCGACCTTCGGCCGCCCGATGGTCTTCTTGGGCCGCCCATTCGCGTGCAACCGCTCGACGCCGCGCGCTTGCTCGGCTCTGGCGTTCTTGATCCCGGCCCGCACGCGCTCACGGATCAACTCGCGCTCGAATTCCGCGAACACGCCCAGCATGCCGAACATGGCCCGCCCGCTGGGCGTCGAAGTGTCGAGCCCTTGCTTGTGGAGGTAGAGCCCCACGTCGGCTGCCTGTAGTTCGCCCAGCCCCGCGACAAGGTGCTGTAGCGAGCGCCCCAGCCTATCGACCGACCACGCCATCACCGTGTCGAACTCGCGCCGCGTGGCCGCCTTGAGCATGGCGTCGAGTGCCGGGCGCTTATCCCGGCCCTTGGCCCCGGAGATGCCCTTGTCCGTGAACTCCGCCACGACTTCCCAGCCGCGCCGCTCGGCGACTTCGCGAAGGTCCGCAAGCTGGGCGTTGACGCTCTGTCCATCCGTCGAGACGCGGGCGTAGATCGCTGCGCGCATGGCTATCGCTCCCGTTGTGGTCGCGTCGAAGGTAGGCGCGGGAGGTGCCGATATCAATAGGTTTCCGCACCCTCAATTCCGGCTTTCGGGAGGCGCGGATTTCCTCGCCTTCGCGCGCCCGATTTCAGAGGGGTTTTCGGCACCCCTCCCCCTGGCCAGGATCGCGAGCGGGAAGGGATCGGCGCCGGCCGACTGTCTCGGGCTCGGCTCGCCCGCGCTGGCATCGGCTGGCGGTCGAGCTACGGGCTGCCGCTCATGCCTGACCGGGGGTGGGGTCGCGGGAGGCACTTTGGGGGCGACGGGGGGCGGTCGCTGCGCCGGGTGCTTGATCGGTGTCAGGCGCCGCCAAAGCATTCCGAAAAATTTTTGAGAAGGCGCGGGAGGGTCGGGATCAAGAGGTATAATATAACGCGATGGCCAACACCGCGCGTAACCACCATTATTTGCCGCAGTGCTACCTTAGGAACTTCCGGCGCGCTGGAGGAAATTCGAAGAAGCCGTCGCTCTATGTGTTTGACATCATAACCGGCGAAAGATTTCCAACATCTGTCCGCAACGTCGGCGCGCGCCGCGACTTCAACCGCATAAACTCGGACAGCCACCCACCGGACGTGCTTGAAGGCGTATATGCGACCTTAGAAACCGAATTCGCGGAAGTATTTCGGATGATGCGCCGAACCCGCGTGATGCCCGAAGGTGAATCTTTAAATATTCTGTTCAATTTCATCGCTCTCTGCGCAACTCGAAACCCCGGCATGCGGAAACGCTTGTCGGATTACCAGGCACAGATATTTGAGACGGTTCTGGAAATAACGCTTGCGAATGAGGAGCGTTGGGAAAGTCAAAAGCAGAAGATGATAAAGGCGGGCTATGTCGTCGACGATAGTGTTACATACCAGCAGCTAAAAGAATTCCATGACGAGCGCCGGTATACTATAGAAATTCCGAATGAGAGAAACATTGACCTCGAAATGTCCGGAATGGATGTCGTTCTGAGGACACTTCCAGCGCGAAAATGGACCCTAATGATCGCGCCCGTCGAACATTTCGTAACTTGCGACCATCCCGTGTGTCTTCGTTGGATTGAGCCCGGGCGCTTTCCGCCTCTGGCACCGCCTGGACACGGGATGAGAGAGACCGAGTTGATCTTCCCGGTGTCTCCGGAGTTGGCGCTGAGAGGGACGTTCGAAGGCGAAGATCAGGTGCTCGAAGTTGGCCGCGACGTGATCGGGATGGTGAACAGGAAGGTCGCAGAACGTGCGTCGCGACAGGTCTATTCGGCCCATTCTCGGTTTCTGTTCCAAACTGAGACGGGGGTGATTTCGACCCCCGGACTGCGGTCGGAGCGAAAGCAAGAAGAAGGGTCTTCTTCGTCAGGGCCGGGGTCAGAATAGGTGCAGAAACTAGGTGCAAGAATAAGCCAAGAGGCGCAGTAGTAGGCGGGTTTTGACGTTGAGGGGTCGAATGAAACCCCTCCCGTTGGGGTCGCCATTCGCCCGTTCCCGTCACGGCGTTAGGACCGCGCTCCGCTCGGCCCTGTGATCGGTTTTCAAGGCTGGAACAAGCCCAGTGTGGCCCCGTTGGCCGGATGAACCAACGAGGGAGTCCAGCCGCATGTTCATGCACAACAAGCGTTTGATGTACACGGTCCGCGTGTCCGAGCCGAACGCGAAGCTCGGCTCGCTGATGCTCGAGCAGTTCGGCGGTCCCGACGGCGAACTCGTCGCCGCCATGCGCTACTTCACCCAGTCGCTCGCCGACGAGGATGCCGGGCGCAAGGACATGCTGATCGACATCGCGACCGAGGAGCTGAGCCATCTCGAGGTGATCGGCTCGATCGTCGCGATGCTCTGCAAGGGCGTGCGCGGCCGGCTCGCCGAGGCGGCCGATGGCGCGGCCGACACGCTCGCCACCATCACCGGCGGCGGGGAGAGCCACACCCTGTCGCTGCTCTATGGCGGCGGCCCGGCCCTGGTGAATTCCGCCGGCGCGCCGTGGACGGCGGGCTACGTCGATACCAAGGGCGATCCCACCTGTGACCTCCGCTCGAACATCGCGGCTGAGGCGCGCGCCAAGATCGTCTACGAGCGGCTGATCAACGTGACCGACGATTCCGGCGTGAAGGAGGCGCTCGGATTCCTGATGACCCGCGAGATCGCGCACCAGAAATCGTTCGAGAAGGCGCTCTACGCCATCGACAACAACTTCCCGCCGGGCAAGCGGCCGGGCGAGAAGGCATTCGAGAATACCTACTACGACATGTCGTAGGGCGACGGGAACGCGCGCGGTCCGTGGAACGAGGGGCCGCAATGGACCTATGTCGACGAGCGCGAGAAGCAGGGCGCGGTCGACGGCGGCGACGGCTCCGCCTCGGTCAAGCTCGGCCGCGACGACCAGCAGGTGCTCGACCGGCTCGCCAAGCGCACCAAGTCGCGACAGGACGTGCAGCCGACGACCGGCGCCGATCTCGGCGGCGGGGTCGCGGGCACGGCCGAATAGCCGGCAGCATCCCGGGGCCGGCGGCCATGTCGCCGGCCCTTTCCCGCCGGGGCGGAGACCGCTAATCTCACCGGCATGTGCCGCCACGCCGTTTGGGTTCTTCGCGTCCTCGCCCTGCTCGCCGTCGTCTCTCCGCTTCTTGCCGCGGGCGAGGCGCGTGCGGCGGCACCGGCAAGCGATCCGGCCGTCCAGGTGTGGTGCTACGACGAAGGCTCGGGCATCGTCGATCGCGCTTGGCCGCACGACTGCACGGGCCGCATCGTCGACGACGCCGAGGCGGCGCGCATCGAGCGAGCGCGGGTCGAGAGGATGCGCCGCGCCTTCAACGGGCCGGCGAAGCCGTTCCCCAACCGGCGGCTCGCCGCGCTCGGCACCGGGTTCGTGGTGTCGGCGACGGGCGACCTCCTCACCAACAACCATGTAATCGCCGGCTGCGCCGCGGTGTCGGCGACGCCGCCCGGCGGCAGCGCGATCCCGGCCAAGGTGGTGGCGGCCGATGCGGGGCGGGATCTCGCCTTGCTTCAGGCCAACCTTCGCGGGCGCGACGTCGCCCGCTTCCGTGCGCGCGAGGATCTCGCGCCTGCCTCCGACGTGGCCGTCGTCGGCTACCCGCTGCTCGGGCGGGTGGCGATCCGGCCGATCTTCGTCGAAGGGATCGTCACCGCGGGCGGCGCGGTCCCGGGGCGCGACCGCTATCTCATCAACATGGACGTGCGCCACGGCAATTCGGGCGGGCCGGTGGTCGACCGCGCGGGCGAGGTGGTAGGCGTCGTCGTCGCCAAGGCCGACACCCCGGCGATCTACCAACGCACCGGCCAGCTGGTGCGCGACATCGGCGTGGCGATCCGCCCCTCGGTGGCGATCGCCTTCCTGCGCGGCCACGGGGTGGACCCCCGGATCGCACCCGCAAACTCCGGCGCGACGCTCGATGACGCGGCACTGTTCGAGGCGACCGGTCGCATCGTCGCTCAGATCGGCTGCTGGCGCTGAGGCGCTGCGCGTTCCGAGCGAACTCAGCCGTGGCCGTCCAGCCCCGCGACGATGCGCTCGACGATTATTTCTGGCGGCGCGTCGACGTCGACCACGAGGGCGTCCTTCGGCGCTTCCAGCGCGGCGAGCTGGGAATCGAGCAGGGCGGGCGGCATGAAATGACCCTTGCGGTGGGCGAGGCGCATGCCGATCACCTCGGGCCCGCCCCGGAGGTAGACCAGCTCGTAGAGTCCGCGCCCCAGCCTGTCGCGGTAGCTTTTCTTCAGCGCGGAGCAGGCCACCACCAGCGGCGCCGGGCCCTGGTGCGCCGCCATTTCCGCGCGCACCCGGTCGAGCCAGGGCCCGCGGTCGGCGTCGTTTAGCGGCTCGCCCCGCGCCATCTTCTGCACGTTCGACGCCGGGTGCAGCGAATCGGCGTCGAGGAACCGGCCGTTCAGCCGGCGGGCCAGAAGCGTGCCGATGGTCGTCTTGCCGGCGCCCGACACCCCCATCACCAAGATGCAGGAAGGCGCGCCCGGCCGTTTCGTCGCGTCCTGCGCCATGCAGACATAATGGGCGCCGCGGCCGGGCGAATCACGCCCGTTTCTGCCCGGGCCCCTCAAAGGGCGGCGTTTCGCGAACCGGTGGTGGAGGACCGCAAGTCCTTTCCCGGGCCTAAAGCGCGCTAACATTTGATTTACCAGAGCGGGATACGACGATGATTGGCCCACGTTTTTCCTATGGGTGTGTGTGCCAACATTGGCAAAAAGGGCTTGCGAGCGTCTGAGGCGGTTGCCATAAATAGTCATGAATCCAAGCGCTTCCGCATAGCCGCGCGGGAACCGAAGGGTGCCTCGGGCGGTTTTTGTCAGAGTCGCGGTCGCAGCTTATGGTGGGGGAATAATATGCTTCGCAAGACGTGGGTGCTCGGCCTCGCGCTTCTCGGCTCGCTCGTGGCGGGCGGGTACGCGAACGCGCAGGTCTACAATGTCGTCGGCTCCGAGAAGGTCGTGAACCAGACGGTCGTCCGCGACATCGCGACGACCGCGGTGCAGACGCTGGACAGCCACCTGAGCGACCTGAGCAACCCCGAGGGGGGCACCCCGGGTGGAACGAGCATAGGCATTTCGCGGGCGGGTGCCGGCGGCGCAGATACCGGCCTGTCGGGCGCGATGAACCCGCGCGGGTTCGGGCTCTGGATCAACGGCGGCTACAACTCGCTCTCCAACGACTTCGCGGCGACGGCCTATGACGGCCGTACGGTGAACGGGCTGGTGGGCCTCGATTACAAGCTCTCCGACCGGCTGAACTCTGGGCGTCGGTGGCGGATACGAGAACACCGACCTAGACACCAGCTTCAACCTCGGCACGTACAAGCAGGATGGCTACTCGGTGACGCCCTACGCGGTGTTTCGGCTCGACCGCCACTTCGCGGTGAACTTGAGCGGGTCGTACGGCTGGCTGAATACCGACGTGACCCGCGGTTCGGGCGCGGTGACGGGCAATTTCGACTCGACCCGCGCGACCGGTGCGGCGAACATCCTCGGCAACTGGTCGGCTGGCAAGTGGCGGTTCGGGGCGATCCTGGGCTACCTCTACGTGCACCAGAAGGACGACGCCTACACTGAATCGACGGGCGGAGCGGTCAGCGGCGCGACGACGAACATCGGCGAGGGCCGGGTCGGGGCGCGGATCGGGTACGATTTGGGCAAGGTCGAAACCTATTTCTCGGGCCGGTACGACTACGACTTCGTGGCGCCGGGCGCGCAGACGGTCGTGACGACGGGCGGCACGGTGACGACGCCGAACGACCGCTCGGGCTTCACCCTGGCGGCGGGGTTGCGCTTCGCTCTGGCGCCGAACGTGTCCGGCAATCTCGAGGGCACGACGGTCCAGGGCCGCCAGAACCAGGAAATCTATGGCGTCAACGGCACGCTCCGGTTCCGGTTCTAAGCCTCGGCCCGCATCGCGGGCCCATCGGACGGGGGCCAGGGTGCGAACCGCCCTGGCCCCCTTCGTTTTGGCGGGGCTGATCGGCGTCCTCCTGGCCGGGTGCAGCCGGCCGCTATTTGTCGAGGACCCGCGCGCGGCGGCGGATCATCTTGCGGCGAGCGCGGGCTTCCGGCGCGCGGATTATCAAGCGGGTCCGTTCCTGCTGCGCGGGTACGAACGGTTCCGGCAGCCGGGCGCCGCAACCCTTACCGTTTATATCGAGAGCGACGGCCGCGCCTGGCTCGACCGCTGGACGCTGTCGCCCGACCCGACGCCGGTCGAGCCCGACATACTGAAGCTTGCGACCGAGGATTCGACGCCGGACGTGCTCTATCTTGCGCGACCCTGCCAGTACCTGGCCCCGGCCGCGCTCGCCGGCTGCGCCTCGGCCTACTGGTCCTCGGCGCGGTTCGCGCCCGAAGTGATTGCCGGCTACCAGCAGGCGATCGACGCGGCCAAGCGCCGGGCCGGTGCGCGCCAGGTCGCGCTGTTCGGATATTCGGGCGGCGGTGCGGTGGCGGCGTTGGTGGCCGCCGGGCGCAGCGACGTCGCGCTGCTGGTGCCAATCGCCGCCACGCTCGACACGGTGCGGTGGACGCGCGACGCAAACGTCTCGCCGCTGGCCGGCTCGCTCAACCCGGCGGATTTCGCCCCACGCCTCAGGTCCGTGCGCCAGGTGATCTTCGTCGGCACGGACGACGACGTCATGCCGCCGGGAATCGCGCGCTCCTACATGGCGCGGCTGGGCGAGGGCAATCGGGCGCGCCTGGTGCTGATCCGTGGGTTCGACCACAATTGCTGCTGGGTCGAGCGCTGGCCCGCGCTCCTCGCCCGCTACGTCTATGGCCCGCCGTCGGGCGGCGCGCGCGCCGCCCGCTGACCGGCCTCAGCCCCGAAGGACCGCAGCGGGCGCTACTTTTCGCCGTCGGTCTTCTTGTCCGTGGGCATGTCCATCTTCTTGGCCTTTTCCATCTCGTCCGCCGTCGGCTTGGCGGCTGCGTCGGGGGTGGCCGGCGCGGCGGGCATGGCCTTCTGCTGCTCCTTGACCACCTCCTCGGCGTTCCGGTTGATCGCGTCGGTCTTCATGCCTTCGACCGCGCGCATGGTCTCGCCGGTAACGGTCGATTGCTGGGCCAAGGCGGCCGGCGCGGCCAGAAAGGCGGCGCCCGTCAGCGCCGCGGCGAGGGTTGTCCTGAGGGTCGACATGGGTCCACTCCCGTTGGAGACACGCTCGGAACCCATATGGGTATTGCACGGCCGCGCCGCTACGGCGCCTTAAGCGGCGACCAGCCAGCCGCGCGCCTCCTTGCGCCGCAGCCCCTCCTCGAACGGGATCGGGTCGATCCCCAGCCGGCGCTTCATCGGCTCGATGTCGATGCGCTTGTCCTCGGCCATGCGGGCGAACTCGCCGATCACCGGCAGCGACGCGCCAAGCCAGCCGGCCGCCCACTCCAACGCCGTGAACGGCAAGGCGGGAACGGGCAGGACGGGCAGGCGGCGCCCGACGCGGGCGGCGCAGGCCCGGACCAGCTCGCGATAGGCCATCGGGGTGGGACCGGCGACGGCGATCGACGGGCCGGACGGGCGCCGCTCCAGCGCTGCGACAACGGCCGCGACCATGTCGTCGATGAACAAGGGCTGCACGGTATGGCGGCCGCCGTCGGGCAAAGGCAGCAGCGGCCAGTGCCGCGCCATCGCCAGGATCCGGTTGACCGTGCGGTCCTCGGGCTGGCCCCAGATCATCGAGAAGTCGAGCACGATGCCGTCGCGGCCGGAGGTGCGCATCGCCGTCTCGGCCGCGCGGGCTGCGCACGCGGCGGCGTCACCGAAGCGCGAGAATTTGCGGATGCTGCCGGCGGCGACCACGTAGCCGCAGCTTTCCGGCAGGGCGTCGAGAATGGCGCGAAGATGCGCGACGGGCGCCAGCGTCACGGCGATCTCGGCCCCGGCGAGCGCCGCCTCCAGTGCGCGCCCGTCGGCGATGTCGGCGACGGCGCGGCGCGCCCGGTCGTCGCAGATCGCGAGCCGCGCACCGTCGCGGCCGAGCGCCGTCACCGCATGGCCGGCCTCGATCAGCCCGTGCACCACATAGGGGCCCGTGGTACCCGTCGCGCCGATGACCGTCACCCGGCACGTCCGCGTCGAACGCATCCCGCCTCGCCGTCTTCCGATGCGCCATTGAACGGCAAATCGCGCCGCGCCGCCAGCGTCACGAGGGTGCGCTTGCCTCGCCCGGCGCGCCGGACCATTCTGCGCCCGGACAAGGAAAGGCTCGTGTGACATGGCGTCCTATTCGATCGCGTCGATTCCGGGCGACGGCATCGGCAAGGAGGTGGTCCCCGAGGGCCAGCGCGTGCTCGATGCGGCGGCGCGTCGCTTCGGCTTCGAGCTCGCCTTCACCCACTATCCCTGGAGCTGCGCCGACTATCCCAAGACCGGCCACGTCATGCCGCCGGACGGGATCGAGCGGCTGAAGGCGCACGATGCGATCTTCCTCGGCGCGGTCGGGTGGCCCGGCGTGCCCGACCACGTGTCGCTCTGGGACATGCTGATCCCGATCCGGCGCAATTTCCGCCAGTACGTGAACCTGCGGCCCGTTCGGCTGCTGCCCGGCGTCCGCTCGCCGCTCGCCGGCCGCGCCCCCGCCGAGATCGATTTCTGCGTGGTGCGCGAAAACGTCGAGGGCGAATACTCCGAGATCGGCGGAAGGCTCTACCAGGGCACCGAGCAGGAGCAGGCGATGCAGCTCGCCGTGTTCACCCGCCAGGGGTGCGACCGCATCCAGCGCTTCGCGTTCGACCTCGCGCGCTCGCGGCCGAAGAAGCATTTGACCTCGGCCACCAAGTCGAACGGCATCATCCACACCATGCCCTACTGGGACGAGCGCTTCGCCGCCAACGCGAAGGACTATCCCGACGTCCGCACCGACCAATTCCACATCGACATACTGACGGCGCATTTCGTGCTGCATCCGGACTGGTTCGACGTGGTGGTGGGATCGAACCTGTTCGGCGACATCCTGTCCGACCTCGGCCCGGCGGTGGCGGGCTCGATCGGCCTCGCCCCCTCGGGCAACATCAATCCGGAGGGCAATCTCCCCTCGATGTTCGAGCCGGTGCACGGCTCGGCGCCGGACATCGCCGGCAAGGGCGTTGCCAACCCGATCGCCCAGATCTGGTCCGGCGCCATGATGCTCGATCATCTCGGCGAGGGCGAGGCGGCGCGCGCCGTCGTCGCCGCCATCGAGGCGTTGTGCGCGGGCGGGGGGCCGCTGACCGCCGACCTTGGCGGCAAGGCCCGGACGGAAGAGGTAGGCAAGGCGCTGGCCGACGCGATCTAGCTTCCCGCGCCGCGCGCCGGGGGCTAGGATTTGCGCAATAACGAACCCCTTGGGAGGATACCTCAATGACGCGTGACGAACGCGCGGCCACCACCGGCGCGACCCGCCGGCACTTCCTCGCGACAATGGCGGGCGCCGGCGCCGCGGCGCTGGTGCCCGGCGGCGCGCTGCTCGCCCAGGCGATGACGCCGCCGAAGCCCTATTTGATCGACGTCCACCACCATTTCTACCCGCAGGCCTTCAAGGACGCGGTCGACGCCTACATGGCCAAGCATGGCGGCGGGCGCCAGCCGCCCTTGGTGCAGAAATGGACGCCCGAGGCCTCGCTGGCCGAGATGGACAAGACCGGCATCGCGACCGCGGTGCTCTCCTGCTGGTCGATCCCGGGCGTGTGGCTCGGCGCCGACGCCGAGGGCATGCGGCGCTATGCGCGGATGCACAACGATTACGCGGCCGACATGATGGCGAAGCATCCCGGCCGGTTCGGGCTGTTCGCCGCCCTGCCGCTGCCCGACGTCGACGGCAGCCTGAAGGAGATCGAGTACGCCTTCGACACGCTGCACGCGCAGGGCGTCGGACTGATGACGAACTACGGCGACAAGTGGCCGGGCGATCCGGCCTTCAAGCCGGTGTTCGAGGAGCTGAACCGCCGCGGGGCGGTGGCGTATTTCCATCCGCTGGCGCCCAACTGCTGCGTCGCCGCCCAGCCGGGCCTCAACAACGCCGTGCTGGAGACGCCCTACGACACGCCGCGCGCGGTGCTCAGCCTGATGCTCGCCGGTTATTTCAACGACCTCGCCAACATGAAGTTCATGTTCGCCCATGGCGGCGGGCCGCTGCCGGCGCTCGCCGGGCGCATCGCGGGACTCACGGCGTTCGTGCCGAAGATCAAGAAGGTCGCGCCGCACGGCGTCGAGGCCGAGTTCCGCAAGCTCTACTACGACACCGCCAACGCAGCCTACAAGGCGACCATGGCGGCGCTGCTCGACGTCGTGCCGGCCGACCATGTGCTGTTCGGGACCGACTACCCGTACGTGTCGGGACCGCACAATGCTTCCGGGCTCAAGTCCATCAAGCTGTCAGCCAAGGACCGGAATGCCATCGAGCGCGGCAACGCGCTGCGCCTGCTGCCCAACCTGGCGACGCCGCTGCGCAAGGCGTAGCGGCGCGCGCCCCGTCAAGAAGGAGAGGATCATGCCCGAGGAGACTTCGTCGGCGCCCAAGCCGTATCTGGTCGACGTGCATCACCATTTCTACCCGCCCGAGTTCTCGAAGGCGGTGGCGGACTTCCAGGGCGGCATGCAGCCGCCGCTGGTGCGCGACTGGTCCGTCGCCCGCGCCGTGGAGGAATGCGACATGTCGGGGATCGCGACGGCGGTGCTGTCGCTCTGGTCGATCCCCGGCGTGTGGATGGGGGCCGATCCGCAGGGCATGCGGCGCTGGGCGCGGATGTGCAACGACTTCGCGGCACAGATGCGCACCGACCATCCCGGCCGGTTCGGGCTGTTCGCCGCCCTGCCGATGCCCGACGTCGACGGCGCGCTCGCCGAGATCGCCTACGCCTTCGACACGCTGAAGGCCGACGGCGTCGAGATGATGACCAACTTCGGCGACAAGTGGCCGGGCGACGCCGCCTACCGCCCGGTGTACGAGGAGCTCAACCGCCGCAAGGCGGTGGTCTACTACCACCCGGTCGCCTGCACCGCCTGCACCGACATGCTGAACGGGCTGAACGACGCCGCGCTCGAGGTGCCCTATGACACCGGGCGCTGCGTGATGAGCCTGATCCTCGGCGGGTTCGTGCGCGACTTCCCGGACATCAAATGGGTGTTCTCGCACGGCGGCGGGACGATCCCGCTGCTGTCGGGGCGCATCAAGGTGCTGACCGGCTTCAGCCCGCGCATCAAGGAGGTGGCGCCCGAGGGGCTCGATCCGGTATTCAAGGGCCTCTATTACGAGACGGCCAATGCCGCCTACGGCCCGAACATGGCGGCGCTGCTCGACTACATCCCGGCCAGCCAGATCATGTTCGGCACCGACTACCCCTACGTGCGCGGCCTCGCCAACGCCAACGGGCTCAGGTCGATCAAGATGCCGGCGGGGACGCGGAAAGCGATTGAGGCGGGCAACGCGCTCCGCATCCTGCCGGAGCTCGCCTCGCCCCTCCGCAAGCGCACGCGCGCCAAGGCGGCGGCGTAACTGATACCTTCGCTGTCATCCCGGGCAAGCCGGGATGACAATGGGGGTGTAGCTACAGCCCCAACAGCCGCTCCGCGTTGCCGTGGGCGAACTTCTCGAGGTCGGCCGGCGACAGCGGGACGCGCTTCAGGAACTCCATCCCCGTCTTGTTCGATTCGAACGGCCAGTCGACCGAAAACATCATGTTGTCGATGCCGACGGCGAGCAGGCTGCACATGAAGGCTGGCACCGACCAGTTGCCCGAGCATGTGATCATCAGGTTCTCGGTCATGTAGGCCATCGCCGACTTCTTGAGGCCGCGCCGCTTGACCCCGAACCTGGTGTGGTCGTCGAGCCGGTCGAGCCAGAACGGCAGCCCCTCGCCGAGATGGCCGAGCACGAATTTCAGGTTCGGAAACGCGTCGAACGCGCCCGAGAACACGATGCGCAGGAAATGCGAGCACGTGTCCATCGCGTAGCCCCACGCGGCCGAGCCGATGTCCTCGTATCCGCCGGCGAAATAGACTTTGAACACGTCGGGGTACGGCACGCGCGGGTGCAGGTAGATCGGCACGCCGAGCCCCTCGGCCGCCTCGAAAATCGGCCAGAACTTCTTGTCGTCGAGGAATTCGCCGTTGGTGTGGCCGTTGATCATCGTGCCCTTGAAGCCGAGCTTGCGGACGCAGCGCTCGAGCTCGGCGACCGAGGCCTTCACGTCGGCGGTCGGCAGGGCGGCGAAGGCGGCGAACCGGCCCGGGTGCGACTGCGTCGCGGCATACATGCGATCGTTGGCGTCGGTCGCCATCGCCACCGATTTGTCGGCGCCGTACCCCTGGGTGCCGGGCTGGACCAGCGACAGCACCTGCACGTCGATGCCCGCCTCGTTCATGTGCTTGACGCGCGAGTTTCCGATGTCGGACAGCTCCGCGAACAGGTCATGGCCGATGGCGAGACTGCGGTTGTCCAGGGTCTGGCGCGGCAGGGCGGAGCCCGGATCGGCGTCGTAGACCGGCGTGGTGACGTGTTCTTCGAGCGCGATCACGCGCATGGACGTACTCCCTTATGAAGGTTCTTATTCAGCGGGTACCGGCTCGCGCGCGCGGGCGGGCGCTGCGGGGGCGAGATCGGGCCGTCCGTCCCACTTCACCACCTCGGCGAGGCAGGTCGAGTTGCCCTGGGCGTGTGCGGCCTTGATCTGGGTGCGCTTTGGCGACAGGTTGTTGAGGCAGCCGCCGCGATCGACCGAATTGCCGGGCTCGCCCATCGGGTCGAACACAGCCGACGATTCCCACCCATGCACCACGCCCGGCCGGATGCGGGTCGTCACCTTGGCAGCGCAGACCACGGCGCCGCGCTCGTTGAACACCTTCACCAGATCGCCGGTCCGGATGCCGCGCGCGGCGGCGTCGGCCGGGTTCATGCGCAGGATCCAGTAGTCGTACCCGTCGACGCGCATGCGATGGTCGGGAATATTGTTGAGGAAGCTCTCCTTCCCGTCCGCCGAGGTGTGGAACGAGAAGCGCGAGTGCGGGATGAGAAGCTGCAGCGGGTACATGTCGTAGAGATCGGCGGTGTGGATGCCCTCCCACGACGGCAGGTATTTCAGGATCGGCGGGCGCTCGGCGTCGTTCGCGTCGAAGCGCTTTAGCGTCGCGCATTCGAATTCGAACTTGCCGGACGGCGTCTGTAGCCCCTCGCGGAACTCCCCCTTGTACTCGCCGACCAGCGGGAACGGCTCCGGCACGTCCTTCTTGCGGCCCTCGTAGAACCAGCGGAACGAGACGGGATCGCGTGAATCCGCAGCGGGCGCCGGCACGACGAAGTAGCCTTTTCGGATGAACTCCTTCCACGAGACGTGGTCGGGCAAGTCCGACGCGTCGAACATGCGCTTCGCCCAGTCGAGGTCCGACATGCCCTCGGAGAAATAGGCCGCCATGCCGAGCCGCTTGGACAGCTCGACGAAGATGTCGTAGTCGGATTTCGATTCGCCCAACGGCTCGATCGCCTTGTGCTGGAACGTCACCACGCGGTGGTTGAGCAGCGCCTGGCCGTGCAGCACGATGGCGCCCGAGTTCGACCACTCGGAAATGTCCCAGCGTTCGAAGTTTGTGCAGGCGGGCAGGATGACGTCGGCGAACTTGGCCTCGCCCTCGAACCAGATCGACTGGTTGACCACGAACTCCAGCTTGTCCGACCGGTACATGCGCACATGCCGGTTCGATTCGGGCATGGTCGAGAAGATCGAGCCGCCGTACTTGTAGAGCATCTTCACCGGCGAATGGCCGGGCATGGGGTAGCGCGCCTTCTTGAACTGTCCCTCGATAGTGGTCGGGTCCTTCACGTACCCCTCGGCCGTGCCTTCGAGGATCGCCTCGGGCAGGGAAAGGCGCGGGATCACCTGGGTGGTCGGGTTGACGGTCGGCAGATGCGGCATGCGCTGGAACAGGTTCATCGCGCTCGCCGTCTCCTTCAACTCGCCCGAAATGCCGCCCTCGGCATAGCCCGGGAAGTAGAAGTTGCAGTCGATCGGCGTCGATTTCTGCAGATTGCCGAAATTCACGCCCGGCTTGCCGAGCCCCTGCATGGCGACGAGACAGACCAGCGCGCGCGCCCACTGGATGCCGGTCGCGTTGCGGCACGCGCCGCCGTGGCCGTTGCCGGCGCAGCCCGCGCCGACATAGGTGCGCTTGGTGCCCCATTCCCGGGCGAGGGCGCGCACGTCGCGCGCGGCGACGCCGGTCTCCGCCTCCTGCCATTCGGGCGACTTCGGAACGCCGTCCTCTTCGCCCAGGATGTAGGACTTCCAGGCGTCGAACCCGACGGTGCGCTTTGCGACATAGTCCCTGTCGTACAGGTTCTCGGTGATCCAAACATAAGCGATGGCGAGCGCCAGGGCGGGCGAGGTGGTCGGGCGCGGCGCCAGCCACTTGCCGCCGGTGAAGGCGACCGTCTCGTTGAAATACGGGTCGATATGGACGCACTTGATACCAAGCTCGGCGAGCCAGCGCCGGCGCGCCGTGCCCTCGTACCCGCCGTACCCGCCCGAGGTCGATTCTGGGTCCGACGCCCAGAACACCACCATCTCGGCGTTCTCCATCAAATCCTCGACCGTGCCGTACGTGTCGGACTGGCCGAGGCGCAGCGAGTTGCCCCAATGGTGGGTGGCGCCCCAGAACCAGCCCTCCCACGAATCGGGGTTGTGCATGATGGTGGTGTGGCCGATGGCGTTGGAGAACCGCATCAGCGCCGACAGGTAGTAGCCGATATTGCCCCAGGTATGGTGCGAGCCGTGGCCGAAGGCAATGGCGCCCTGGCCGTGCTCCGACTTCATGCGCTTGATCTCGGAGGCGACGATGTCGAGCGCCTCGTCCCACGAAATGCGCTCGTAGCCCGAGACGCCGCGCATGTGCTCGTTCCGCGCGCCGTTCGGGTCGAAATCGACGCGCTTCATCGGGTAGAGCAGCCGGTCGGGCGAATAGACCAGCGACTTCCAGGCCAGCGAATGGCTGGCGACCAGCCCCTTGCGCGGCGGGGTGAAGTCGTGCCCGCGCGCATGGATGGTCCAGGACGGCGCGTCGGTCTCGTCGAACTCGATGGGGGTGGTGCGGACGATCTTGCCGTCCTTGACGTAGACGAAGATCGGCCCGCCGTTGGTGCCGTTGGTGTAGCGCACCACGCCGCCGCCCATGTCGGTGCCGAATTTCCAGCCGGCGCGGCGCGCGCCCATCACCGTCTGGGCGAACCAGTAGGTGAGCTCGTCCTCGCCCTCCAGCGTCAGGTCGAAGTTCTTCTGCGCGTCGATCTGGCGCTGGTAGTCGATCGGCGGGGTCAGGAGGCGCGCGGCGAGGGTCGCGTCCTTGAAGCCGAGCACCACTTCCGGGCTGGGGGCGAGCCCGCGTCCCGAAAGGATGCGACCGTTCTCGAACCGGTACCAGCGGCCGATCTTTCCGTCGCGCGTGCGGAGCTGGGCGGTGAAATTCTTCTCCTTCAGCCGCGCGCGAAAGCCCGGATCGCGCCACGCCGTCACGCGCAGCAACCAGAGAAGCCCGTACAGGATGATCGCAAATCGCATGGCGGCCCCGTCTCGGCGTCGCGCGGGCCCGTCGCCCGCAACCGCATGGTCGCACAGCGAAAATCTGCCCACAAGCCGGGATCGTGGGCCGCGGCCCGCGTCGCTGTGGCGGTCGGCGCTTCGGTTCTGCTACGCTCCTCCGATGATCAGCATTGCGACGAACCGCGGCGTTCGCGACGGGGATGGTCGGCGTGACGCGTGACGGCACGACAGGAACGCCGGACGCCGCCGAGATGGTGGCGCGCGCGCGGAAGCTCGCGCCCCGGCTCGCGGAACGGGCCGAGGCGTGCGAGCGGGCGCGCTTCGTGCCCGAGGCGACGATCGCCGACTTCATCGATGCGGGCCTCCACCGCATGCTCCTGCCGGCGCGGTTCGGCGGCTGCCAGCTCGGGTGGGAAACGCTGGTCGACAGCGCCGTCGAGCTCGGCAAGGGCTGCGGCTCGCAGGGCTGGGTGCTGACCGTCTACGGCGACCACGTGCAGATGATCGGCATGTTCGATCCCGAGGTGCAGGACGAGATCTGGGCCGACCACCCCGCGACGCTCTGCGCCTCGGCCTTCGCGCCGCTCGGCAAGATGGTGCCGGCGAATGGCGGCTATCGCGTCTCGGGCAAATGGTCGTTCTCGTCCGGCATCGACCACGCCAAATGGCTGCTGACCGGCGCGATGCTGCACGAGGGCGACGGGCCGCCGCGCTACGTCTATTTCCTCACGCCCAAATCCGACGCCAAGGTGATCGACGACTGGTACGTCGCGGGGCTCGCCGGCACCGGCTCGAAGAGCTTCACGATCGACGACGCGTTCGTCCCGCCGCACCGGCTGCTGGTCGATAAAGACGCCAATCTCGGCACCGGGCCGGGTTCGCTCGCACCCGGTGCGGCGCCCATCCAGCGCTATCCGCGGCGCGGCGCTGGCACCGCGCTCGCCGCCGTGCCGGTGGGCGTCGCCTACGGCATGCTCGACGAATTCTGCGCGCTCTGCGCCGACAAGGCGCGGCGCGGCCGGCGCGCGGCGTCCGAGCCGGTGGTGGCGCTACGGATCGCCGAGACCGCGGCCGAGCTGGACTGTGCCCACTGGGTGCTGCGTGATGGGTCGGCGCGGATCATGGCGGCGCTTTCGGCCGGCGAGACGCCGACCATGGAGATGCGCCTCACCAACCGGCGCAACCAGGCCTATGGCGCGGTGCTCGCCTGCCGCGCGGCGGAGCGCATCTTCGGCGCGGCCGGCGGCACCAGCGCGTATCTGTCGAGCCCGCTGCAGCGCGCCTTCCGCGACGTGCACGTGGCGGCTCAGCACACGGCGGTGGCGTGGGACATGATGGCCTCGCCCTACGGGCTCGCCCGGCTCGGCCACGAGCTCGACCCCAGCATGCTGTGACGGAAGGAACGTCCATGGCGACCCAGACGATCGAACCCGCGACGCCCACCCCGGCGGAGATGGTGGCGCGCGCCCGGCGTCTCGCGCCGATCCTCGCCGAGCGGTCGGAGGCGTGCGAGCGCGCCCGCGCGGTTCCCGAGGCCACCGTCGCCGACTTCCTCGCTGCCGACCTCCACCGCATGCTGCAGCCGGCACGCTACGGCGGGTTCGAGATGGGGTGGGACACGCTGGTCGAGACCGGCATCGAGCTCGGCAAGGGGTGCGGCTCGCAGGCGTGGGTGCTGACCGTCTATGGCGATCACGTGCAGATGCTCGGCATGTTCGCCAAGGAGACGCAGGACGAGCTTTGGGGTGACGACCCGAAGCGGCTGGTCTCCACCTGCTTCGCGCCGGTCGGCAAGCTTACCCCGGCCAAGGGCGGCTATGTCGCCTCGGGCAAGTGGTCGTTCTCCTCGGGGATCGACCATGCGAGCTGGATCCTCGCCGGCGCGATGGTGCTCGACGGCAAGGGGCCGCCGCGCCCGGCCTTCTTCGTCACGCCGAAGTCGAATGTGACGGTGATCGACGACTGGTACGCCGCCGGCCTTTCCGGCACCGGCTCGAAAAGCTTCACGATGGACGAGGTGTTCGTGCCGCCGCACCGGCTGATGTTCGATTCCGACGCGGTGAACGGCACCGGCCCGGGCTCGAACCTCTCCGCCTCGCCGGTCTTCCGCATGCCGCGCCTCTCGGCCGCCACCGCGCTCGCCGCCGTGCCGCTCGGCGCCGCGTACGGGCTCGCCGAGGAGTTCTGCGGCACCTGGCAGGCGAAGGCGGCGAAGGGCCGGCGCGGGTTGTCCGAGCCGGCGGTGGCGCTCCGCGTTTCCGAGGCGACGTCCGAGCTCGACTGCGCCCGCTGGCTGCTGGTCGACACGGCGCGCGAGACGATGGCGATCCTCGCCCGCGGCGAGGAGGTGGCGAGCGAGCGGCGCGCGCTCAACTCGCGCAATGCCTGCTATGCGGCGCGTCTCACCCGCCAGGCGGCAGATCGGCTGTTCGCCGTCGCCGGCGGCGGGGCGATCTATCAGTCGAACCGGCTGCAGCGGGCGATCCGCGACGTGCTCGCAGGCACCCAGCATATCGGCCTTGCCTGGGACATGAATGCGTCGAACTATGGCCTGATCCGCCTCGGCCACCAGATCGACCTCAGCGCGCACCCGTAGGCGCGCCCGCTCACTCAGCGGCTTCGCGCGTCTCCTCGACCGGGGTGACCTCGAGGTCCTCGGCGGGCAGGTGCTCGAAGAATTCCTGGTGCTCGTTTTGCGGCAGCGGCCAGAGGATCGGCCGGCCCGCCTGGTCGGCATACCAGTTCTTGCAGCCGACCCAGACCGTGTCAGGGAACGCCTCGTCCAGCCGGGCGAGGAAGCGGTCGGTCGCCGCCTGGGTCGGCGCAATCGCCACGTGGCGGTCGCGCGCCATCTCGATCAGCTTCATCACCGCGCCGATCTCGTGGTCGAGCCCCATGGGCACCGGCACGTTGTTCACCGGGCTGAACGGTCCGTACAGCATGAACAGATTGGGAAAGCCGGGCAGGGCGATGCCGCCGTAGGAGTAGATCTTGTCCTTCCACGTCTCCTCGATCGTCACCCCGCCGCGCCCGATCACCTTCAGCGGCTTCATGTAGGCGTGGGCGTCGAACCCTGTGGCGTAGACCAGCACGTCCAGCTTGTAGAGGCGCCCGTCCGCCATCTCGATGCCCTCGGGCACGATGCGCCGGATCGCCCCGAACTCGAGATGGACGTTCGGGCGCTGGACCGCCCGATAGTAGTTCTGGTCGGACTTCGGGATGCGCACGCAGCCGAGATGGTAGGTGGGGGTGAGCTTCTTGCGGAGCTCGGGATCCTCGATCGCGTTCAAATAGCTCGCGAATTCGCGCTGCATCTCCTCGCGCGCCGCGCCGGGCTTCAGGCGCCAGCGGTCGGCCTTGATGATGAACTCCCACAGCTTCTTCTGGCGCGCGCGGTAGGCGCCCGGCAGGCGCAGCCAGATCCGGTCGAGCAGCGTCGTCCGCGGGTTCTCCCGGATGTGGACCCATTGCGGGCGGCGGATGAACTGGGTGACGTCGGCCTCCTCCCAGGCCAGCGCCTCGGTGATCTGGATACCGCTGCACCCGGCGCCGATGACGCCCCAGCGCTTGCCCTTGAAGGGGACCGAATGGTCCCACCGCGCCGAATGGAACGCCTTGCCGGCGAAGCTCTCGCGCCCCTCGATGTTCGGATAGCTCGGGTAGTTGAGGAAGCCGGTTGCGGCGACGAACACGTCGGCCGTGTCCGTCCTGCCGTCGGCCATGGTCAGGCGCCAGCGCCCGTCGAGGTAGCGCGCCTCGGCAATCTCGGTCTTGAAGCGGATGAACTTGCGCAGGCCCCGGTCGGCGACGACCTTCTTGATGTAGGTCAGAATCTCGGGCTGCGGCGCGTACTTGCGCGACCAGTCGTAGTTCGGCTGGAACGGGAATTCATACTGGCGCGACAGCACGTCGACGAACAGGCCGGGATAGGTATTGTCCCGCCAGGTGCCGCCGACCTCGTCCGACTTCTCGTAAACGACGAAATCAATTCCGGCGCGCTTCAGCTTCTCGGCGATGAATAGGCCCGAGATGCCGGCCCCGACGACGACGACCCTGAACTTCCGATCCGCCATGCCGCTTCCCGCTGTCCGTTGACCGCGCGACTCTACATGATTTCGCGGGCGGGACCAGAAGGACGGCAGCGAACGGTTCTCAGTTGCGGCCGCGATCGTGCGCTATTGCAGCGGCAGGGCGGCGAGAGCCAATCCCTCCGTGTCGCTCGCATCCTCGACGTAGCTGACGGTCGCGAAGCCGGGGTCGCCGTCGGACATCAGTGAGGCGAGGACCGGCGTCCCGCTGGCCGCCGCCGGGGTCGAGCCGTCGAACGAGTTGGCCGTGTCGAATCCGGCGAGGGCGGTGTCGTTCGCCGCATCCTGCGCCGCGACGCTGGTGCCGCCGTCGCTTTCGGCGTCGGCCACCGTCTCCTGCGGCACGGTCGGATTCGTGCCGCCGAACTCCGGCATGGCGAGTCCGATTCCCACCCCGCCGACCAGGGCGAGCGCGACCACAGCGGCGCGGGCAAACCCGGTCGCGTGCCACGGGCGCCGGCTTGCGGCGGGCCGCGGGACGAACGGCAGGACCGTGGCCTCCGCAGGGGCTGGCATCAGGTCGCGCAGCCGTGCGGCCAGCGCGTCGGTGGCGGGGGGCGGCGGAGCGGCGTCGAGCAGCCGGTCGAGATGGGCCGCCTCGGCCAGCGCCGCACGCGCGGGGGCGGACCGGGCGATCAGCCCCTCTGCCGCCTCGCGCTCCTCCTCCGGCCAGCGCGACGGCGCCGCGCCATAGGCGGCAAGGACCTCGTCGAGCCGGTCGGGTGTCATGTTGCGGGTCGTGTCCGGGGTCGTCATCACAGGTCTCCGATGAGGTCGGCGCGGTCTGGCTCCAGGGTCGCGCGCATCGCTCGGCGAGCGCGTGCCAGGAGGGATTCCAGCGCCTCCACGCTTACGTCCAACGTCTCCGCAGCCTCGATATTACTGAGGCCTTGGAAATGCACCAGCGTCACCGCGGTGCGCTGACGGTCGGGCAGGGCGGCGAGCGCCCGTCCCACCGATCGCGACAAATCCATCCGCCGGCGCACCGCCGGCTCGTCCGCGCCCGGGTCGGGGCGCGTCTCGATCTCGTCCAGCGGCTCGGTCCGCCGCGCCCGCCGGCGGTCGATGCACAAATTGACCGCCACGCGGTAGAGCCAGGTGCGGAGCTTGGGGCCGCCGGCCTGCCAGCCGTCGGCCTTCGCCATCAGCCGCAGGAACGTCTCCTGCGCCACGTCCTCGGCCTCCGCCCAATCGCTCAGAATCCGCCAGGCGCAGCCCAGTATGGCGCTCGAGTGCCGGTCGACCACCGCGGCCCAGGCGCGCTGGTCGCCCGTCGCGATCCGCCCCACCAGGGCGTCATCCGAATCCGCGGCCAGGGCAGGCGTCCCTTCGGGCGTCACGGGCGCCACCGAAAGGACGAACGGGCCCGCTGCGCGCCGGGGGGCGGCCATACGCAACGGGCCCGTCCTTCCGCGACCGCGACCGCTAGCGACGGCCCCGCGGACCCATGGACTGCCGCAGTTCGTACGGGTCGAGGAAACCGTCCTTGTTGGCATCGTAGCGTGCGAACCATCGCTCGGAAGGTGCCTGGATTTCCGCCTTTGTCAACTTGCCGTCGCCGTTGGCGTCAAGCAGGTCGAAAAGGGTGGCTGCCCTGAGCCGCATCAGGAGGATGCCGGCGTGGCGGAATTCCTCGGGACTGAGCGAGCCGTCGTTGTTGGTGTCCGCATACTTGAAGATCCGCTCCTCCTCGCCCTTGATCTCGGCCAAGCTGACCTTGCCGTCATGGTTTGTGTCGAGGAAGCGGATGAATCGCTCGGCATGCATGGCGCGGGGGCCATGGTCGCCGCGCGCCCCGGCAGGGCCAGGCGGATGCTCGCCGAACTCGGGGGCCAGTTCGTCGGCCTCCAGCTCGCCGTCGTGGTTCTTGTCGTAGCGGGCAAACCAGCGCTCCGACGGCCCCTGCACCTCGGCCAGCGACAGCTTGCCGTCGCCGTTCGCGTCGAGAAGGTCGAAGAAGCTGAAGGCGCGCAGCCGCATGAACATCATGCCGCGGCGGCGGAACTCGTCCGGGCTCAACGTCCCGTCGCCGTTCACGTCGGCGAGCGCGATAATACGGTCCTCCTGGGCCTTGATCTCGTCGAGCGACACCTTGTGGTCGTGGTTGGTGTCGAGGAAGCGCAGCGCATGCTCGTCGTGGCCGCGGCGGTCATGGTGGCCGCCCATCTCGTGCCGATCAGCGGGGCCGTGGCCGGGGCCCATCGCAGGGTGCGGGCCTCCCTGGGCGAGGGCGACTCCGCCGGTCGCGATCAGTGCGGCGGCCGCGGCGGCGATCAGCCCCTTGTTGGCTTGACGCATGTGCTACTCTCCTTGGTTCTCGGAATGTCCGCTGTTCCCATACACGGGTGGGCCGCGCGATATCCGTCGCCCGGGCGGGCTTTCCCGCCCCGCACGCAGGCGCTAATCTCGCCACCGCAAGCCCCGTCGCCGCGCCTTCCGAGGGAGGATTCAATGCCCATTCGCTCGCTCCAGCACGTTGCGCTCGCCGTGCCCGACGCCACTGTCGGCCGCACCTTCTACCAGGCGTTCGGGCTCGCCCCCGTCGAGCGGGCCGGCAACATTGCGATGCGGTGCGAGGCGCGCGACCAGGACCAGATCGTGCTGGTCGAGGGGACCAAGCGCAAGCGGCTGCATCACCTCTGCTTCGGCACCACCGCGGCCGAATTGCCCCAGATGCAGAAGGCGCTGGAGGCGGCGGGCGTCCGCCTGCTCGATCCGCCGAACGAGATGGGGCCGGAGGCGGAGGGGCTGTGGTTCCACGATCCGGATGGGATGCTGGTGAACGTCAAGGCGGCGGTGGCCGCGCCGTCCCGCACCGACCCGCCTTGGGTCGTCAACACCCCCGGCCATTACGGGCGGCAGAACGCGCGCGGCGCGCCGGGGCGCGACCTCTCGGTCAAGCCGCGCCGGCTCGGCCACACCATCGTTTTCACGCCTAGCGTGCCGAAGAAGCTCGAGTTCTACACCAAGGTACTGGGCATGCGGCTCTCGGACCGATCGGGCGACATCATCGCCTTCCTGCACACCGCGCCGCCGTCCGACCACCATGTGCTGGCGCTTCTCGAATCGCGCCAGATCGGGCTGCACCACGTCAGCTTCGAGGTCGGTTCGGTCGACGAGATCGAGATGGGTGCCCAGCGCCTGATGGACAAAGGCTACCACGACGGGTGGGGGTTCGGCCGGCACGTGCTCGGCTCGAACTTCTTCCATTACATCCGCGACCCGTGGAACAGCCTCGCCGAGTATTTCTGCGACATCGACGTCATTCCCGAGGGCGCGACCTGGGATGCGCGCGACTGGCCGGCCGAGGATTCGCTCTACCTCTGGGGGCCGCCGACCCCGGCCAATTTCGGCCAGAACTACGAGATGGACTGAGGCCCGTTGGGCACCATCACCGTCTTCCGCGACACCGACGATCCGCCCTACGCCGAAATCGTCCTCGACAATGGCGAGCGCGTCGGGCTGACCGTGACGGATGGCGGGCTGGTGATCCGCCGGCTGTACGACCAGGCGGCGGGCGGCGGGGCGCTGTTCGAGGCCGACGCCGATCTGGTGGCAAGGCTCTGCGCCGCGCTTTCCGGCCGGCGCTGGGCGCGGCGCACGACGCCGCTCCAGATCCTCGCCGGCGCCGTCGCCCAGATCGGTTCGTCGGTCGAGGTGCGCGCCGCCTTCCAGGCCGCTTCCCGCGAATCGCGCCCGCCCGGCGCACCCTAGCCCAATGGCGCGCGTTCCGTCGCGCCGCACAAATCAGGGAGGAAGCATGTCACGCATTCCCGACCTCGCACCCGAGGAGATGACCGAGCGGCAGAAGGAGCTGGCGGCCCGCATCGCCGCCACCCGCAACGGTGTGCTGCGCGGCCCGTTTGCCATCTGGATCCGCAATCCGGACCTCGTCGAGCGGGCGAACGCGATCGGCAATTTCCTGCGCGAGGGCACCGTCGTGCCGCGCCGCCTGTCCGAGCTCGCCATCCTGGTCACCGCCCGGCACTGGACGGCGCAGTATGAATGGTTCGCGCACGAGCGCCAGGCGGTCGATGCGGGCGTGCCCAACGCGGTCGTCGAGGCGATCCGCCATCGCCGCCAGCCGAGCTTCACCGAAGCGAACGACCGCATCGTCTACGAGCTCTGCACCGAGCTCTACGAGAACAAGCGCGTGTCGGATGCCACCTACGATGCCGCCGAGGCGGCGCTCGGCCGCGAGACGGTGATCGAGCTGGTGACCATCGCGACCTTCTACGCCATGATCGCGATGGTGCTCGTCACGTTCGAGGCGCCGGTGCCGGGCGGCAAGCTGCCGCTGCCGGCCTGACAACAGGGTGAGGGAGGAAGCGATGGCCCGGATGCGGGAGAAGACGCCCGAGGAGTTCGACGCGGCGACGCGTGCGCTCGGCGAGAAGATCGTCACGACGCGCGGCGGGTCGATCCAGGGGCCATGGGCGCACATGCTGCGCTCGCCCAAGCTCGCCGAGAAGGCGGCGGCCTATTCGGACCTGTTCCGGAGCGAGCTGTCGCTGCCGCTCAACCTCGTCCAGCTTGCCGTCATCATGGCGGCGCGCCATTGGAACGCCGAGTACGTGTGGAACGCGCAGGCGCCGCGTGCCAAGGCCGCCGGCGTTCCCGAGGCCGCCATCGAGGCCATCCGTCAGAAAAAGACGCCGTCCTTTTCCGACCCGAAGGAGAAGGCGGTCTACGACCTGTTCCACGAGCTCTATTCGACCCAGGGCGTCAGCGACGCGACCTATGACGCGGCGGTGGCGGCGCTGGGCGAGGGCGGGCTGATCGAGGTGCTGAACGTCGGCGGGTTCTATTCCATCGTCGCCTCGATCGTGCGCACCACCGGCGTCGCGCCGCGACCCGGGACGCCGCACCCGTTCGAGGGCTGAGCGATGGCCCGCATGACGCTGATGACGCCGGAAACGATGACGCCGGACCAGCTCCGGCTCGCCGAGGCGATCGCCGGCAAGCGGTCCGGCGTGATCCGCGGCCCGTGGGCTCAGATCATCCGCAACCCCAAGCTCTGCGCCCTGGCCGCCGCCTATGGCGACTATCTTCGCGGCGAGACCTCGGTGCCGCCGCGCCTCGCGATGATCGCGGTCCTCCTCACCGCGCGCGACTCGCGGGCCGAGTACATGTGGGCGGCGCAGCAGGCGCGGGCACAGGAGGCGGGCCTCTCGCCGGCGCTGATCGAGGCGATCCGCATCGGCGTGCGCCCGCCGCTCGACGATGCCGCCGCCGCCGCGGTCTACGACCTGGTCGCCGAGCTCTACGACCGCCACGCGGTCTCGGATGAGGCCTATGCCGCCGCCGCGTCCGTCCTCGGCGACGGGCCGCTGGTCGAGCTCCTGCAGATCGCCGGGTTCTACACCTCGCTCGCCATGATCATCGCGGCAACGGGTGTCCCTACGGTCGCGGGCGCCCCGAAGGCGTTCGGGTAGGGCGGAGTTCGTACGAAACAAACCATCTTAAATGAACCCTATTTGGCGCTAGCAACCGACCTTAGCCTGCGACTTAGTGCTGGATCGGCGGTAAGTTCACTGTGTCTGGCAAGCCGGACCTTCAGCTCATTCGGATTTCCATGAAAGCCAACGACATTCCGCATTCGATTAACCAATATCGGAAAAACATAATCCTTTCCTGAAATCATATGGACCCTCGCCATTATGTCCGATGGCAATCTACGAACAATTCTCCTACGCATTGTGCGGTACGTACGATAATCTACGTTCTTGGAAATCGCGCGAAGCACTTCGCGTGCTCTGGTCTTCACCAATCCAAGGTCGACAACAAACTCTCCGCTCGCTCGCTTTTTTAGCTTAAACACAGAAAAAGAAGTGGTAATTTCCTTCAAACTAAGCTCGTGCGAAACTGGCCTGCCCCCGAGAGGTGATCCAGGTTCAATGTTATTGCATGGCGTCGGTTGATGCCATGGTCGGGGTGGGCGAGCGTGCGCCCCCAACGGCTGGCGCGCTCGCCCATGGCACGATGCTTCCGCTGCGTGGGACGATGGCCTCGGGCGCCGGCGGGCGGTAGCCGAGCGAGCTGTGCGGGCGCACGGCGTTGTAATGGCGCCGCCAGGCCTCGATGAGGACCTGGGCCTCGGCCAGGCTGAAGAACATCTCGCCGTTCAGCAACTCGTCACGAAGCTTGCTGTTGAAGCTCTCGCAGTAGCCGTTCTCCCACGGGCTGCCGGGCTCGATGTAGGCAGTACGGGAGCCGACAGCGGCGATCCATTCACGTAGCGTCGTGGCGATGAACTCCGGCCCGTTGTCCGACCGGACGTAGACGGGTGGCCCGCGCAGGATCATCAGATCGGCCAGGGTCTCCAGAACGTCGGTCGAGTTGAGCCTGCGCTTGACCCGGATGGCCAGGGCCTCCCGGGTGAACTCGTCGATGACGCACAGCATCCGGAACTTCCTCCCGTCATGGGTCCGGTCCTCGACGAAGTCGTACGACCAGACGTGGTTGGGCCGCTCGGCACGCAGCCTTACGCATGATCCGTCGTTGAGCCAGAGCCGGCCCCGCTTCGGTTGCTTCTGTGGGACCTTCAGCCCCTCCCGTCGCCAGATCCGCTGCACCCGCTTGGCGTTCACGATCCAACCTGCGTGGTGCAGCAGGGCGGTGATCCGCCGGTAGCCATAGCGGCCATAGGCCGTGGCCAGCGCGACGATGTCCGCGGTCAGCGCCGCCTCGTCATCGGGCATGCGGCGCGGCTTGCGCTGCGTGGAGCGGTGCTGGCCAAGAACCCGGCAGGCGCGACGCTCGGATACGCCGAACCTGGCCCGCACCTTCTCCACGCAAGCACGGCGACGGGCGGGGCTTAGAAGTTTCCCCGGGCGGCCTCTGTCAGGATCATCTTGTCCAACGTGAGATCGGACACTGCACGGCGCAGCCGCGCGTTCTCGAGCTCCAGCTCCTTCAGCCGCTTCACCTGGTCTGTCTTCATCCCGCCGTACTCCGCCCGCCAGCGGAAATACGTCGTCTCCGTCACCGCGATCGACTTCACCGCCTCGGCCACCGACATCCCCTGACCGGTCAGGACATCCACCTGCCGCAGCTTGGCGACGATCTCTTCGGGCTTGTGACGCTTCCTGGCCATCTCTCCATCCTTCCAATCAGGCCCGCAGGCCAACTTACCGGATGGATCACTTCTTGGGGGTCAGGCCAAAACAGCATACACAATAAATAGTAAGACCAGGGGACTAAATGCGGCTTATTCGTATTCCATTCAACGAGTGCATTTAGTAAATCTTCGTCATTCGCGATCTTTGTTAAACTCGTTTTATTAGAACTCGTTCTGGGGATTCTTTGGCTAATGCTCTCTAATTTATCTAAAAAATCTCCCAGCCGCTTACTGACTTCTTCACCGGGAATCTTTAGCAATTCAGGGATGTCATCAATGCGCTTCTTCATTTCTCCAATTGACTCTACATCTTTCCTCGTGGGGTTCGCAAATAGAGAGGGAGCTCCCCCAGAAGATTTCACCGTAAAGGAGTCAAGCAATATCTGTCGGCGCAGTTCCTCGGATAGACGTCCCTGGCTAACGAGAGCTTGCGGTCGCGATACAGGACGGGCGAGAAGCAGCTCTTCCAGCGCCGGTTGATCTTGGGCGGAATGTTCGGCGCCGCGCCCTTGGCCTCGATCTTTCGACGTACAGCGTCGCTGTCGTAGCCCTTGTCGCCGTGCAGGATCGACGTTGCTGGCATGTGCTCCAGCAGAACGTCGGCAGCGGTGCAGTCGGCAACCTGGCCGCCGGTCAGCAGGAACGCGATGGGACGGCAGAAGGCGTCGGTCAGGGCATGGATTTTGGTCGTGCGCCCACCGCGCGAGCGGCCGATCGCCTGGGTGAGTTCCCCCCTTTTCCACCGGCGGCGCAGCGATGCGCCTTGACCGCCGAGCTATCGATCAGCACCTCGGCCGGCGGGCCGCCCGCCGAAGCAAGGGCATGGAAGATACCGGTCCACACGTCCTTCGCGGCCCAGCGCACGAGGCGGTTATATAGCGTCTTCTTCGGGCCGTAGACCGGCGGCGCGTCGGCCCATCGTCCACCCGACTTCAGAACATGCACGATGCCTGAGATCACGCGCCTGTCATCGACCCGCGCAACGCCCCGGGTGTCAGTCGGAAGCAACGGCTCAAGCCGTGCAAACTGCGCTTCGCTGAGCCAGAAGAACTCGGCCATTGCACCCTCCCACAGTCCAGAAGGGTGAATCACATCCCGCCCAATTCAGGAACCCCCTTTATGGGTCTGGAGCCTAGAGCATGTGCGACTGTCGATTTTCCACTTCCATTGATTCCAGTTAGAAATGTGATATCTCGAAAAAACCGAACGTCGTGATTGAGATATCCATGTATATTTTTTCCTCGGAAGCGTCGAATCTGCATTTGTGATCCTAGGGTGTAATGCTGAGCGGTGGTGCCCCAGTAGTTTACGGTAGAAAGGAACGGGAGCCTAGTAAAGGCATTATTTCTGTCGTTATTCCCCGATCTTCGCCGCGAGGCTCGGCATGATGCCGACGGCATTGTCGCGCTCGATGCCGCGGCGCTTGGCGTCCTCCGGCTCCATCTCGGCGAGCTCGCGAAGCCCCGCCTCGAAGGTCATGTAAGGCACGTCGGTGCCGAACAGCAGGTGCGAGGGCTCCATGAATGCGGTCAGGGCCGCCCAGGCGGGCCGGTTGGTCACGCTCACCACGTCGAAATAGAGCTTCCGGATCTCGTGCGCGATGCCGTTCGGCAGCAGGGCGTTCAGCTCCGGCCGCATCCGGACCAGCCCGCCGATCCGGTTGGCGAGGAACGGCATCGTCCCGCCGCCATGGGCGAAGATGAACTTCACGTCCGGACAGCGCGCCAGCGTGCCCGAGAATAGAAGGCTCGCGATCGCGCGGGTGGTGTCGAACGGGTACTCCATCAGCGGCTCGTTGACGCCGGGCAGCAGGTGCATGCAGGCGGGCGGGGTGTGCGGATGGAAGAACACCGCCGCCTTCCGCCGGTTGAGCTCGTCGAAGACGGGCGCGAAAGCGGGATCGCCCGGCCACTGGTCGATGTAGTTGGTCTGCAGCTTGAACCCGTCGGCCTTCAGCGTGGTCGCCGCGTACTCGATCTCGGCCAGGCACTTGTCGACGTGCGGCAGGGGCAGCAGGGCGAACGAGCCGAACCGGCCGGGATGGTCGGCCGAAAGCCGCGCATTGAACTCGTTGCACTCGCGCGCGAAGGCCGCGTCGCCGTCCGGGTCGTCCGGGTGAACGTGCTGCGTCGAGACGGAGTTCAGGGTCAGGGCGACGCCGTTCTTGTCCATCGCCTCGAGCGAGTTCTCGGCCGTCCAGCGCGACACGAAGCCCCAGTTGATGACCGTGCCCGCCATGCGTTCGGACTCGGCCTTCAGGTAGATCAGCGGCCAGACGTGGTGGTGGACGTCGATGCGGTTCGCTGCGGCCATGTCGTCCTCCTCGCTAGCTGAGCCCCGGAAGCCAGGTACAGGTGATCGGCAGCGCCAGGATCACGGCGATACGCACAATATCGCTCATGAAGAACGGCAGCACGCCCTTGAACGTCTGGGTCAGCGGCACGTCCGGCGCCAGCGAATTGATGACGTAGACGTTGATGCCGATCGGCGGGGTGATCAGCCCGACCTCGGTCACCACGACCACGATGATGCCGAACCACACGCCGAGCGCGTCGGGCCCGATGCCGAAATCCATCTGCTGGATGATCGGAAAGAACACCGGCACGGTCAGCAGGATCATCGGCAGCCCGTCCATCACGCAGCCAAGCACCAGGTAGACCCCCACCATGGCGAGCAGCACCTCCATCGGCGCGAAGCCGGAATCGCCGATCCACTGGGCGAGCGCCTGGGGCGTCTGCGAAAGGGCGAGGAACGAGGCGTAGAATTCGGCGCCGATCAGGATGATGAAGATCATGCCGGTCAGCTTGGCGGTCTCGAGAATGGCCTCGCGGAAGCCCGCGAGGCTGAGCCCGCCGAGCGCGGCGGCGAAGAGCCCGGTCGCCGTCGCGCCGATGCCCGCACCCTCGGTCGGGGTGAAGACACCGAGATAGATGCCGCCGACGACGATCACGAAGATCGCCGCCACCGGCCAGACCGAGCCGAGCGAGGCGAACCGCTCGCGCCACGGCAGGCGCTCGGCGGTCGGCGCCGCGGCCGGGTTGAACCGGGCGTAGATCACGGTCGCGATGGCGTAGCCCGCGGTCGCGATGGCGCCGGGGATGACCGCGCCCAGGAACAGGTTGCCCAGCGACTGCTCGGTCAGGATGGCGTAGATCACCAGGATGATCGAGGGCGGGATCAGGATGCCGAGCGTGCCGCCGGCCGCGAGCGCGCCGGTGGCGAGCGCGCCGGAATAGCCGTAGCGCTTCATCTCGGGCAGGGCGACGGTCGCCATCGTGGCGCCGGTCGCGACCGACGAACCGCAGATCGCGCCGAACGCGGCGCAGCCGCCGATGGTCGCCATGGCGATGCCGCCGGGATAGTGCCCCACCCAGGCGCGCGCGGCGCGATAGAGCGCGCGGCTGAGGCCGCCGTGCGTGGCGAGCTGGCCCATCAGCAGGAAGAGCGGCACGACGGTGAGCTCGTAGTTGGCGACCTGCGAGTAGGGCGCCGACTCGGCGAAGATAAGCAGCGCCTTCCACCCGGCGATCTGGGCGTAGCCGATGCTGCCGGCGATGAACATCGCGACCGCGACCGGCATGCGCACGGCGATCAGCACCATCAGCAGCGCGAACACCGCGATGGCGAGCTCGAAATTGCTCATCGGCCGAGCCTGCGCAGCCCGTCGAGAAATCGTGCGACGCAGACGACGCAGAGCAGCGCCATCGCCGCGACCGCTACGATGTAGGCCGCCCAGATCGGGATGGCGAGCAACGCGGTCGTGGCGTTGGTGGCGTGCTTGTGGATGCCGCCGAGCGCGAGCCGCCAGGTGAACAGCGCCGCGACCAGCGCGAAGATCGCATCGTGGACCGTGTCAAGCATCAGCTTCGCGCGGTCCGGGATGGCGGTGGTGAAGAACTCGGCGACGATGTTCGAGCCGGTCAAATGGGTGTAGGGGAAGCAGAGGAAGATGGCGACCGCGCCCGCCGTCTCGACAATCTCGTAATCGCCGATGATCGGCGCATTGAACAGGTAGCGGCCGGCGACGCTCACGACCACGAGCAGGGCCATCGCCACCAGGACCAGCCCGGCGATCAGCGTCACCCCCTCGACGAAGCGGGCGAGCGGGCCGCCGGGGCCGGGGGCCTGGCGCTCCGGCCCGCCCGGCTCCGACGCGACGCCGCCGTCCTCAGTCACGGGTTCGGTCCGTCATGGCCGCCCCGGGCTTCGTCACTTCTTCATTTCCGCCTTGTACTTGGCGACCAGCTTCTCGGCGGCGTCGACATATTTGCGGCCGGGATCGCCCGCCGCGTCGCGCGCCTTCACCCAGGCGTCGACCACCGGCTCGGCCGCCTTCTTCCACTTGGCCTCCTCGGCGCCGGTGATCTTGATGATGGTATGGCCGAGCTTCTTGGCCTTCATCTCGCCGGGCAGGTCGTCTTGCTGCCACTTCTCGCCGAAGATCTTGGCCATGGAGATGCCCGAACTCCTTGTCGATCACCGCCCTGTCGTCGGCCGGCAGCTTCGCGTAGCTCTCCTTGTTCATCACCAGCGCCAGCACCGGCTGGGTCAGGTTCGCCTCGGTGTGGAACTTCGCGACGTCGACCATGTGGATCGGCAGCGCGATGTTCCACGGCAAGAGTGCCGCGTCGATCACGCCGCGGATCATCTCCTCGGCGATGTTGATGCCGGGAATGGCGACCGGCGTGCCGCCCAGTGCCGTCACGATGTCGCTGGTCAGGCGCGACGAGGTACGGATCTTCATGCCCCGCATGTCGGCCAGCGTGCGCACCGGCTTCGACTTCGAATGCAGCACGAACGACCCGCCCGCGTGCAGCACCAGCACGTGGGTGTCCTTGAACTCCTTGTCCTTCAGGTAGTCCTGGTAGAACTCCATCACCGCCGGCGCGACGTAGCTGGGCTCGCCGCCGACGAAGGGCAGCTCGAACACCTCGGTGTCGGGGAAGCGGCCCGGCAAATAGCCCGGCAGGGTCCAGCCGATGTCGACCACGCCCTGCGCCACCTGGTCATAGATGTCGGCCGCCTTGCCGCCGAGCTGGTTGGAGCCGAAGGCGGTGATCTTGATCTTGCCGCCCGACGCCTTCTCGACCTGTTCCGCCCACCATTTCAGGTTCTTGAATGACGACGAGACCGGCGGCACATGGGTGTGCAGGCGAAGCGAAACCTGGGCCGATGCGGGCGCCGCCGCGCCGGTGCCCAGCCAAGCCGCGAGCGCCGCCGCGATGGCGGTCATCGCGAGCTTGCGCGTGCCGAAGCCGTGGAAAGCGGGCATGTTCGTCTCCCTTGTTGTTCGGTGCCTCTCTCGATGCGGCGCGAGAATAGGCGGGGCGGGGCGGACCCGCAAGGGAGCGCGGTTCCGCCAGCGCCTCAGCCGTTGGGCTCGATCTCGGCCTTGTACTTGGCGACCAGCGCCCGGGCGTCGCGCACCATCGCCTCGCCCGGATCGCCCGCCGCGTCACGCTGCTTGATCCATGCCTGGATCACCGGCTCGGTCGCCTGCTTCCACTTCTCTTCCTCGGCGCCGCGGATCTTGTAGATCGGGTGGCCCAGCTTCTTGGCGCGGGCGACGCCCGGCAGGTCGTCGTGCTCCCACTTCTCGCCGAAGATCTTGGCCATCTTCATGCCGGACTCGCTGTCGATGGCTGCCTTGTCGGCGGCGGAGAGCTTGGCGTAGCTCGTCTTGTTCATGGTGAGCAGAAGCGAGGATTCGTTGAGGGTCGCCTCGGTATGGAACTTCGCCGTGTCGACCAGACGGATGGCGAGCGAGATGTTCCACGGCACCGCCGCGGCGTCGATCACGCCGTGGATCATGTCCTCGGCGAGGTGGATGCCCGGGATGGCGATCGGGATGGCCCCCAGCGCGCTGATCGCGTCGGAGATGATGCGCGACGAGGTGCGCACCTTCAGCCCCTTCATGTCGGCGAGCGTGCGGATCGGCCGGTCGCGGGAATGCAGCACCGTCGCGCCGGCGGCGTGCAGCACCAGCACGTGGGTGTCGCCGTACTCCTTGGTCAGATACTTGGGGTAGAACGCCATGATCGCCGGCGCGACGTAGGACGGCTTCCCGCCCATGAAGGGCAGCTCGAACACCGCGGTGCGCGGGAAGCGGCCCGGCAGGTAGCCCGGAATGGTCCAGCCGATATCGACCACGCCCTGCGCGACCTGGTCGTAGATGTCGGCCGCCTTGCCGCCGAGCTGGTTGGAGCCGAACAGGGCAATCTTGATCCTGCCGTGCGACGCCTTCTCGACCTGGCCCGCCCACCATTGCAGGTTCTTGAACGACGACGAGACGGGCGGCACGTGGGTGTGCAGCCGGAGATTCACCTGCTGCGCCTTTGCGGGCGCGGCGGCCCCCGCCGTGGCGAGCGATGCTGCCGCGATGGCGAGCGCGGCAAAGCGAAGCGGGCGCGTGGCGTGGCGCGTCATGTCGTCCTCCCAGTCGTTGTTGGCCGTTTGTTGACAACAGGATAGGCGCGGGGGCGCCGACCGGCAATCGTCTTGCCCTGGGAACGCGGCCGCCGTCGCCGCGATGCGGCATCGCGTCACGCCGGGCGGGGTGCGCGTGCCGATCCAAAAGAGGAACCCCGGACGCCCACACAGGCGATCCGGGGTCCGTCATTCCAGCCTTGAGACGCCCGCTCCGTGCGAATCCGCTCGGGGGAGCGACGCGCGCCTCAGGCGTCCGGATTCCATTCGTAGGGGTGCAACTCGCCCGCCATGGCGCGGTGGAACTGCTCGGACTGGCTGGTGGCGAGGCCCCAGCGGCAGTTGGGACCGCCCTTGCCCATCCCGATCGACTCCCAGTAGGCCTTCCAGTCCTCGGGCGAACCGGGGGTGTAGTCCTCCTCGTCGATCTGCTGCACCTCGGTGGTGTACTCGACCACGAAGCCCGACGGCTCGACCCAATAGCCGAACACGTTATCGCCCGGCCCGTGCCGGCCGACGCCCCAGCCCATCTCGAAGCCCTTGCGCTTCAGCCGGCCGACGCCGCGCATCAGCGCATAGATGTCCGGCACCTCATAGGCGATGTGGTTGAGCCCGTTATACTTCGAGCGCGCGATGGCGACCGAATGGTGGTCCGACATGCAGCGGAAGAAGTGCATCACGCCGGAATCGTCCGACAGGCGGAAGCCCAGCGTGTCCATGAAGAACGAGTTGTCGGAGCCGAGATCCGTCGAGTTCAGCACGACGTGGCTGATCTTGCGCGGCCGGTCGTCGCGGTCCTCGGTATTGCCGTGGCTGGGGACACCGCACGAGATGGTGAACTCGAGCCCGCCCCTGGAGCGGAAGGCGAAGCCGTACCCGCCGGCGGGGCCGGAGAGCTCGGCCGGCGCGGCGGCGGTATCGACCCCCTTCGCCTTGGCGCGGGCGTGCAGCGCGTCGACCGATGCCTTGTCGGCGGCGGCGAAATTGACCCGGATCAGCTCGGGGCGCGGACGCTCCTCCAGCTTGACGATGTGGTGCTCCGGCCCGGTCGCGCGCAGATACTGCGCGGCGCCGTCGGTCGCGACCGGGGCGAGGCCCCAGACGTCCTGGTAGAACCGGCTGGCGGTCTTGAGGCTCGGCACGCCGAGCTCGGCCGAACGCACGGCGATCACGCGGGGGTCGGTCATGGTCTGTCCCTCTCGGACTGCGTTTGGCCTGATGATACGTCGAACCGCCGCGTCTATAAACCCCCCGTCCGGCCGGGCTCGGCGCGCGCTGCCCGTCGCCAGCGGACGAGCGCGACGACGCCCCAGACCGCCTCGACCGCGCCGAACGGCCATGCGCCCTGGAGGAAGCCGTAGACCGAGGCGAGCGCGCACGCGCCGGCGAAGGCCAGCACGAACCAGTGGCTGCGCCGCTCGAAGGCGTAGCAGACCAGCATCGCGCTTACCGCGATCAGGCCGAAGGCCGTCAGCGCGTTCAAGGCGTTCCCCTTCGCGGCAAGTATAGAGACGCTTTCTTGCCCGCGCCCGGGCGAGGCGTCATAAGATGCGGCAAATAAGCCGATTGGGGGAAACGTGCCCAGCCGTCCCGACCTCGCCTCGCTCCGGCCGTTCTTCGCGCCGCGTTCCTTCGCCATCGTCGGCGCCTCGACCGACAGCCAGAAGGTGGGCGGCCGCCCGGTCGCCCTCGCCAAGGCCTCGGGCTACGAGGGGCATGTCTACCCGATCAACAAGGGCGCCGCCGAGGTGCAGGGCCTTACCGCCTACCCCTCGGTGCGCGACGTCAACGCCCCGATCGACTGCGCCTTCATGGCGATCCCGGCGCAGGCCGTCGAGGAGGCGCTCACCGAATGCGCCGAGGCCGGCGTCCGGTCGGTCGTCTGCGTCTCGGCCGGCATGTCCGAGATCGGCGGCGACGGGGCCAAGCGCCAGGCGCGCATGACCGCCATCGCGCGCGAGACCGGCATGCGCATCGTCGGCCCCAACTGTCTCGGCGTCTTCGACGTCGGCCACAAATTCTACGCGACCTTCGCGGCGGGCTTCCTCGACCCGTCTTTCGGCTTCCCGACGCTCGGACCGATGTCGATCGTCAGCCAGTCGGGCGCGTTCGGCATGCACGCCTACACGCTCGCCAAGTTCCGCGGCCTCTCGGTCTCGTCCTGGGTGACGACCGGCAACGAGGCTGACGTGGAGTTCGGCGAGGTGCTGAGCTATCTCGCCGACGATCCGCAGACCCGCGTGATTCTCGCCTACCTGGAAGGCGCGCGCGACAAGGACTCGATCGTCGAGGGGCTGGAGAAGGCGCGCAAGGCCGAGAAGCCGGTGATCGTGCTCAAGGTCGGGCGCTCGGCCGTCGGCTCGGTCGCGGCGTCGTCGCACACTGGCTCGCTGGTGGGCTCCGACACCGCCTACGATGCGCTGTTCAAGCAGTACGGCGCCTATCGCGCCGCGACCATCTCCGAGCTGATCGATGTCGCGGCCGCCTGCTGCGCCGGGCGGTTCCCCGCCTCGCCGGATGTCGGCACGATCTCGATCTCGGGCGGCGCGAACGTCATCATGGCCGACGCCGCGTCGGAGGTGGGGGTGAACATCCCGGCCCTGCCGAAGCCCGCGCAGGAGAAGATCGGCTCCTACGTGCCCTACGCGGCGACGCGCAACCCGCTCGACACGACCGGCATGTGGTCGGGCATGCCCGAGCTCTTCCCCAAGTTCATGGACGTGCTGGTCGAGGACGGGAAGCTGCCCTCGGTGATCCTCTTCGGCTCGACCATGGGCACCAATGAGCCGTTCTACAAAGGCGTCGTAGAAAGCCTGAAGCCGATCCGCGCGCGCCATCCCGAGAAGGTGATGATCATGTCGGCGGTGTGCGCGCCCGGCGTGCGCGAATACACCGAGGAGGCGGGGTTCCTGGTGTTCGAGGACGCCGACCGGGCGATCCGGGTGATCGGCGCGCTGCACGGCTTCACCAAGGCGTGGAAGCGGAAGGGCGCGACCCGCCCCGCTTTGCCGAAGACGCTGCCGTCGCTGCCCGACGCTCAGGTGGGCGAGGCCGACGCGCTCGGCATCCTGGAGGAAGCGGGCGTGCCCGTCGTGCCCTACCGGCTCTGTGCGAGTCCGGCCGAGGCGGCGAAGGCCTGCGCCTCGTTCAAGTTCCCCGCGGTGCTCAAGATCGCGTCGCCCGACATCCTGCACAAGACCGAAATGGGCGGGGTGATGCTCGGCATCGACAGCCGCGCCGCGGCGGAGAAGGCGTTCCGCACGCTGGTCTCGCGCGCGAAGAAAGCGGCGCCCAAGGCGCGCGTCGACGGGGTCGTCGCGATGAAGCAGGTCGCGGGCGGCGTCGAATGCATCCTCGGCGCGCACAACGACCCGGCGCTGGGGCCAGTGGTGATGTTCGGGCTCGGCGGCATCTTCGTCGAGGTGTTCAAGGACGTGGCGTTCCGTCTTGCCCCCATCGGGCTCGACGAGGCGCGCGCCATGATCCGCGAGGTGAAGGGGCACGCGCTGCTCGCCGGCGCGCGCGGCAAGAAGCCCGCCGACACCGAAGCCATCGCCAAGGCGTTGGTGCGGCTCTCGTTCCTCGCGGCCGCCAACGCCGACCGGTTCGAGTCGATCGACGTGAACCCGTTCATCGTCGGCGAAAAGGGCCAGGGCGCTGTCGCCGTCGACGCCGTCATCGTGCCGAAGAGGAAATAGTCGACCCTTTCGGCCAATCCAGAGAGCTTCCCGAGTGCTTCCGCGCGGGGACATAGAGGACGCGAATAATTCTCCCTCTCCGCCCCTGAGGGCGAAGAGGGTCTTCAGCCCTCGTAGCTGGTCAGGTCGATATATTCGAGCAGCGTCCCGTCCGGGTCGCGGAAATAGGCGCGTGGACCGTTGATGACCCCGCCCTGGCGGTCCTCCTCGAACTCCACCTCGACGCCACGGGCGCGCAGATGGTCGAGCGCCGGGCCGTAATCCGCCCCGTCCAGGATGAAAGAGTGGTGCACCCCGTTATGGTCGTCCCGCGTCGGGTTGATCGGGCCCTGGCGCTCGACCAGGATGACGCACACCCCGCCCGCATCGAGGAATGCCATCGTCTTCGGGATCGAGCGCAGATGCTTCATCCCGACGACATCCGTGTAGAACCGGGTCGCGGCGGCGAGATCGCTCACCGGTATGCTGAAATGCGCGCAGCCCTTGATCTCGGGCATGTCGTCTCTCCCTATTCCCGGTCGCCGGCCTCGGCGATCCCGTCGAGATAGCGCTCCCAGACCTCGAGGTTCACGCGGCAGGCGGCGACCACCGCGTCCTCCATGGCGAGGCGGCGGGCGTGGTCCGCCACCGTGTTCCAGCCGAGGTTGGAGTGGGCGATGTCGGCCTCGGTGTGCAAGGCGAAGAAATCGAGCGCCTCGTCGGTGAGCCCGACCAGCTCGCGCCAGCGGTCGCGCTCCATCCCGAACCAGCCTTTCGCGCGCACCGCGCCCAGGCCGTAGCCCGGCACGTTCACCCGCTCCGCGCAGGTGTTGGCGATCAGCCCCTCGAGCCAGTGACGGTTCGACATCAACCCGTCCCAGGCGAGCCAGCACATCCGCGTCGAGGGCAGCGGCTCGGCCGCGCGGATCGCGCCGAGGTCCATCCCGATCGCGACGCCCAGCTCCTCCAGGATCCGCCAGTGCGGCTTGCCGTGCCCGTGCTCGTCGTCGGCGATCACCTCCTCGGCGCAGGCGCGGATGATGCGCATGCGGATATCCCAGTCGGGGCAGTTGGTGGCGACGCGCAGCTTGAGCACCGAGTTGCGCTGTCGCGTGTTCTGCCGGTGCTGGTAGACGAAGGCGCGGGCACGCCCGGGCGTCATCGGTTCGTTCAGCAGGCGCGCGCGCCCGGCGAAGGCGTCGACCTCCGCGTCCAGCCGTCGGATCACGCTTGCTTCCGCCATCCTCGTCTCCCGTCCCGCCGATGATGCCACGCGAGGCGCCTGACATGAAACCCCGCCGCGGCTATGATCGGCCGACCACGGGAGGGACCCATGCCCAGCTACACCACCATTGAGGCCGACGCGCCGTCCGGGACCGACAGCTCGATTCACGAGCGCCAGCGCGCGCTCGCCAAGATCACCGGCCCGTCGCTGTTCAAGCTGAAGGCGCAGCTCCTCGACCAGGGCCGCACCGATACGGTGCTCGCCGCGACCAATTCCATGACCGTCCGGCTCAAGGTCTATGCCGAGGGCGGCGAGAACGAGCTGCACGCCCACCCGCACGAGGACCATTTCTTCGTGGTGCTGCAGGGCGCCGCGGAATTTCACGGCCCGAATGACGAGACCGTCGTGGTCGGGCCCTACGAGGGCATCATGCTGCCCAAGGGCAACCTCTACTGGTTCGTCGCCCAGGGCGGCGTGCCGCTGGTGATGCTGCGCGTCGGCTCGCCGAACGGCGTGCCGGAGGGCGTGCCCGACCGGATCAACAGCAAGGGCCAGCCGATGGCGGGCAACTCCGCCGAAAACAAGACCGTTCCGGTCAAGTTTCGACCTGGCGCCTGGTTCGGGGCGTAAAAGGCGACGGCCTGCCGGTTCCGGCGCGCCGAATTGTTTCCGCGGAATTGGCGGAAATCCGTCTGCATGATCGCGGGGTTTATATTATGTTCTCGCGGCAAAGGAACGATTGATCTCAAATGGCGAACGGAAACAAATTGTTCCGCGCCTGTCTCAATCAATCTAGGGTTGCCGTCCGCTCGATGGGACGCGACGGTCGCAGCCTGAAGAAAGGTCCGCCCAATCAAGTCGAATCGCGCCGCCTCGGCGTGTGGCGGTGGCGCTTTAGCGGGCGGTGACCGGCCCGTTGGCGGCGTGTTGGCCGGCGACCGCTTCAACGGAGCCGTGCGTCAGGCGGCTGTGCTGGACCTTGTAGGCGTAGAGGGTGGCGCCGATCCCAGCCGCGATGAGTAGCGTCACGGCCATCCCGATCAGCAGGAACTCGACCGATTGGCGGGGCCCTCCCCGAATGCTTCTGACGATCATGGGTCCTCCGTTCGGCACGCCATAGGGGCGCAGGGGAGACGATCGCTTAAGGACGGCAAGTCGAAACGCTCGTTATTCCCCGATATTACGACCCGAATCACCCGGATCGCGCAACCGGTCGGTCTCCCCTCGGGAAGATACGTATTTGCATACGGGGGAATTGCTGGCAGGGTCGGGCCCCTCGGTCCGTGGCGGGCGGGACCAATTCGTCGTTCGGGGGAACCGGGCCGCCCGTCGCGAGTTGTCGTGCGACCGGCCGCATACGATCGAAGGTGGCGATGACCCAGCCCGAGCTCTGGCCCCTGTGGGCCCCGCCCAAGGTGCTGATCGTCGAGGACGAGCCGATGATCGCCGAGCACGAGCGCGCCGTGCTCGAGGAGGCCGGCTACGAGGTGGTCGGCGTCACCGGCGATGCCGAGATGGCCTTCTTGCTGTGCCAGCGCGACCCGCCGCACGTCGCCGTGGTCGACGTCCAGCTCGCCAGCGATATTAACGGCGTCACGCTGGCGGTTGAGATCGCCCAGCGCCACGACGTCGCCGCCGTGCTGGTGACCGGCAACCCGCAGGCGGTGATCGAGCAGGCGTGGGATTTCCGCTACGCCATCCTCTCCAAGCCGTTCGAGGACGGCGAGTTCCTGCGCGCCGTCGCCGCCGCCTTCGAGCTCGCCCGCATCGGCCGCGACCGGAAGCCGGGCCGGCCGGCCGGCGCCCAGTCGGTCGACTGACGAAAGACGCCGCTGCCGCGGGCGCAAGACGGCGGCTTCCCGGGTCGGCCGCGCCTGCTATAACCCGCGCATGACAAAGGGCGAAACGGACCGCAGCGCGATCCTGCGCGGCATCGCGTGGATGCTGGCCGCCTCGTTCTTCTACGCGGCGGCCAGCGGCGTGGTGCGCTGGCTCGCTTCCGACTACGACGCGCTCGAGCTGGTGTTCTTCCGCAACCTGATGGCGGTGGCGGTGCTGACGCCGATGATGTGGCGGGCGGGGCTCGCCGGGCTCGCCACGCGCCGGCCCGGGCTGCACGCGACGCGCGCCGTGTTCTCGCTGATCGGCACGACGAATTTGTTCCTCGCCCTCGCCCGGATGCCGATCGCCGACGTCGGCGCGCTGATCTTCACCCAGCCGCTGATGACGATCCTGCTGGCGATGCTCGTGCTGCGCCAGTCGGCGGGACCGAAGACATGGATCGCCTGCGCGATCGGGTTCGGCGGTGCGATCATCATCCTGCGCCCGGCCTTCGCCCATTTCGGCGGGGCGGGTCTCTTCGCGCTGGCTGCCGCGCTCGCCTATGCCGGCGCCAATACGACCATCAAGTCGCTGTCGCAGACCGAATCGACGCTGCTCATCACCGTCTCGGTGAACGTGATCATGCTGCCGCTCTCGGCCGTCGCCGCCGTGTTCGTGTGGAAGACGCCGGACTGGATCGACCTCTTCCCGATGTTCCTGATGGGGGCGCTCTACGTCGCCGCCCAGTGGACCATCACCCAGGCGATCGGCGCGGCGGACGCTCGGGTGGTGCAGCCGCTCGACTTCCTGCGCCTGCCGTGGGCGGCGTTGGTCGGCTGGGTGCTGTTCCGCGAGCTGCCGGACGCCTGGACCTGGGTCGGCGCCGCGGTGATCTTCGCCGCCTCGACCTACGTCATGCGGCGCGAGGCGCGCGGCTGACCCGTTACTCCGCGCCGCGGGCGATCTCGCGCGCCGCCGCCGTCTCCAGCCCGTCGCGCACCACGTGGCGGCGCGGCTGGATGGCGAGCCAGGCGACGAAGCAGAGCACCGCCCCGGCCGCCAGCGGCACCTGAAGCCCGAACACCGACGACGCGGCGCCGATGATCAGCGCGCCGACCGCGGGCGCGCCGCGCCAGGTCAGCCCGTAGAGGCTCATGATCCGCCCGCGCATCGAGCCCTCGACCGCGGTCTGGATCAGCATCTGCGATCCGGTCGAGCAGATGGTGAGGCAGCCGGAGATCAGGACCACGCAGGCGAGGCCGAGCCCGTACCACGGCGTCACCGCGAACACGAACAGCGAGGCCGACAGCATCACCACCGCCCCCAGCACGATGCGCGTCATCCCCTCGACCCGCGCGTACTGCGCGATCAGCAGCCCGGCGCTCAGCCCGCCTACGCCCGCCGCCGAAACCAGCGTGGCGAGCCCGTGCGCGCCCCGGTGGTACACCGCGTCGGCGAGGCCCGGCATCATGTCGAGGTAGGGGCGGGTGAACATGGCGAACGCGATCACCAGCAGCAGCAGCGGGCCGAGCGAGCGGTCGCGCGCCGCGTGGACGATCCCCTCCCACGCGTCGGCGAACAGCCCGGCGCGGCCGCCGCCCCCGCGCTCCTCGCGCGTCTCGCGCACGGCGTAGAGCGTGCCGATGAACACCACGTAGCTCAGCGAATTGACGATGAACGTCCAGTCGACGCCCGCCTGGTCGATGATGATCCCGGCGATGGCGGGGCCGACGAACACCGAAAGCTGGAACAGGATGGAGTTGAGCCCGATCGCCGGGGCGATGTCCTCGTGCGGCACAAGGTTTGGTCCCATGGTGAGGCGGAGCGGCATGGCGAGCGCCTGGCAGGTCCCGCCGACCGCGACGAGGGCGACCATCCAGGCGATCGTCACCTCGCCCGTGACCACCAGCAGGGTGAGGGCGAGCGTCTGCACCCCGTTCGCGATCTGCAGCCAGCGGAACAGGCGCAGCCTGTCGACACGGTCGGCGACGGCGCCGGCGATCGGCACCAGGAAGAAGATCGGCAGCGCCTCGGACGCCGACATGATGCCGAGCCATGTGCCCGAATCGGTCAGCTTCCAGGTCAGCCAGCCGACGCCGATGCGCTGCACCCAGTAGCCGATGGCGGAGACGAAATTGCCGAGGACGTAGGTGCGGAACGCGGGGTGGCGCAGGGCGCGCCCCATGCCCTGCGAGGCGAGATGGCGCCAGATCCGGCCGGCCCGGCTCACGGCGCGGTGGCGTTCGCGGCCGCCGGCCCGGACGGGTGCGCTCCCCGCCCGCGGGAAGACCCCGGGAGGGAGGCAGGGTCGGCCGCGCCCCGTGGCCCGAACCCGGGCAGGGCGACGTGGAGGCTGGCAGGATGGGTCATGGGCGGCCGGAGGCGCTTTGGCGAGGATATGGCAGGATGATGCAACTGTAACATTCCGCCTATCGCCTCGGCTATGGGCGATCGCCCCTGCCTGCGCTAGAACAGGCGCGGCCAGGGGAGAGACGATGAAGGTCCTCGACGTCAGGGGCGTGAAGTTTCCCGCCATCGGGTTCGGCACATCGGGCCTGCACGGTGCCACCTGCACGGACATGGTGCGGAGCGCGCACGAGATGGGCTACCGCCACATCGACACCGCGCGGGTCTACGGCAACGAGGACGAGGTCGGCGCCGGCATCCGCGCCTCGGGCGTTCCGCGGGCCGAGCTGTTCCTGGTCACCAAGGTGTGGCGCTCCGATCTCCATCCCGAGGACGTGCGCCGGTCGGCGGAGACGAGCCTCAAGGCGCTCGGCGTCGATTACGTCGACTGCCTCCTGATCCACGCGCCGAGCGATTCCGTCCCGCTCGGCGACACGCTCGGCGCCTTCGTCGGACTGCGTGACACGGGGAAGATTCGCCACATCGGCGTCAGCAACTTCTCCGTCGCCCAGATGCGCGAGGCGACCGAAACGCACGGCGTGGAACTGTTCTGCAACCAGATCGAATACAACTTCAAGACCGACCGCAGCCAACTGCTCGCCTACATGCGGGGCGACGGGTCGGTGCTGGTGGCGCACCGCCCGCTCGGGCGCGGCTCGCTGACCGACCACCCGGTGCTCGCCCGCATCGGCCGCGCGCACGGCAAGTCGGCGGCGCAGGTGGCGCTCGCCTGGCTGGTGCGGCAGGAGGGCGTGGCGGCGATCCCGCGCACCTCGCGCACCTCGCACGCCCACCTCAACCTCGAGGCCGTCGACATCGCACTTTCCGCCGGCGAGGTCGCCGAGATCGACGCGCTCGGAAGCGCGGCGTGACGCTTCTCACGGTCAAGGGCGCGCGCCTGCCGGCGGTCGGATTCGGCACGTCGGGCCTCGACGGCCGGCGCTGCACCGAGATCGTGCGCGAGGCCATCGGGCTCGGCTACCGCCATATCGACACGGCGCAGGCCTACGGCAACGAGGCGGCGGTTGGTCGCGGCATCGCAGATTCGGGCGTCGCGCGCGAGGAGATATTCCTCGCGACCAAGGTGTGGATGGCCCATCTCGACCGGCGCGGCATCGCCCGCACGACCGACGAGAGCCTCCGCAAGCTCGGCACTGGCCATGTCGACCTGCTGCTCGCCCACTGGCCGAACGATTCGATCCCGCTGGCGGAAACGATGGAAGGGCTCGCCGCCATGCGCGCGGCGGGCAAGGCGCGCTTCGTCGGCGTCTGCAACTACACGCGCCGCCACCTCGCCGAGGCGGTCGACACGCTGGGGGCGGAGCTCGTTTGCAACCAGGTCGAATACCATCCGCTGCTTTCGCAAGACGCGATGCTCGCGCAGCTCCGCACGCGCGGGATGGCTCTGGTCGCCTACTCGCCGCTCGGGCGCGGACGCATCCCCCGGGACGCGGCGCTCGCCCGGATCGGCGCGAAGCACGGCAAGTCGGCGGCGCAGGTCGCCCTCGCCTGGCTGGTGCGCCAGGACGGCGTCGCCTGCATCCCCAAGGCATCGTCGCTCGCGCATGCGCGCGCGAACCTCGACATCTTCGACATCGCGCTGGACGCCGACGACCTGGCGGCGATCGCCGCGCTCGACAAGACCGGCCGGGTCATCGATCCCGGCTGGGCGCCGGATTGGGACTGGGAATAGGCGTAGCGAAGCGATCCAGAGCCGAAACCCCTACCTGGATTGCTTCGTCGCTGCGCTCCTCGCAATGACGGGATCCGGGCTTGGCAAACCGACGCAGGCGTGACCGGTCTACATATACCCGCCCGTACGTAGCCGCTCGAACGCGTCCTCGGATTCCTTGTCCTGGGCACGCCCGGAGCGTTCGGAGATGCGGGTGGTCTCCAGCTCCGTGATGATCTCTTCGACGGTGGTGGCGTTCGAGTTGACCGTTCCGGTGCAGGGCGCGCAGCCGAGCGAACGGTAGCGCTTGCCGTTTTTCGCGAAGTAGAGGTCGACCACCGGGATCGATTCGCGCTGGATGTAGCGCCACACGTCGATCTCGGTCCAATGCAGCAGCGGATGGATGCGGACGTGCGTGCCGGCCGGGAACTCGGTCTTGTACTGGTCCCAGAACTCCGGCGGCTGGTTCTTGAAGTCCCAGTTGGCGTCCTCGCCGCGCGGCGAGAACACGCGCTCCTTCGCGCGGGTGCCCTCCTCGTCGCGCCGGATGCCGAGAATGATGCCGGTATAGCCGTGCGCCGAGACCACCTCGCGCAGCGGCTGTGTCTTGAGCGCGCCGCAGCACACGACGCGCCCCTTGGTGTGGTTCATCCCGGCCGCAAGCGCCGCCTTGTTTTGGCCGACGATCAGCTCGATGCCCCACTCCTTCGCCATGCGCTCGCGGAAGGCGATCATCTCCGGCAGCTTGTAGGACGTGTCGATGTGGATCACCGGGAACGGGACGTGGCCGAAAAAGGCCTTGCGCGTCAGCCACATCAGCACGTTCGAATCCTTGCCGATGGACCACAGCATCGCCTTCTTCTCGAAGCCGTAGAACGCCTCGCGAAGGATATAGATGCTCTGGCTCTCCAGCGCGTCGAGCCGGTCGAGAGTGGCGGAACTCGTGGTACTCATGGCAGATTCTCGCTCCCGGGCCAGTCCAATGGCCCCGTATGGATGCCGCACTCGGTCTTTTCGCGACCGGCCCATCGCCCGTCGCGCAGCCCCGCACCCGGCCGGGGCCGGTCGGTGCAGGGCATGCAGCCGATCGAGCTGTACCCGTCCGCGACCAGCGGATGTGCCGGCAGCCCCCGCTCGGCAAAGTACACCATTATATCCTCGCGCGCCCAGGTGGCGAGAGGGTTGACCTTGATGTGCAACCCGTCCGCCTCGATGGTCGGCAGCGCGGCGCGCGTCCCGCCGTGGAACCGCTTGCGCCCGGTGAACCAGGCATCGAACCCAGCCAGCGCGCGGGCGAGCGGCACCACCTTGCGGAACCGGCAGCAGGCGTCGGCGTCGGCGCGCCACAGCACACCGTCCGGGTCGTGCGCCGCCTCCTCCGCCTCGGTCGGACCGACCACGCGAAGGTCGGTGAGCCCCAGCCGGTTGCGCAGTTCGCCGCGATAGCGCAGCGTTTCGCCGAACAGCTTGCGTGTGTCGAGGAATATTACCGGGGTCGCCGGATCGATCTGGGCGACGAGGTCGAGCATGACGGCCGCCTCCGCCCCGAACGACGAGCTGGCGGCGATGCGGCCGGGAAACTCGCTCTCGATCATCGCGCGCACCAGCTCCAGCCCGCTCACCCCCGCATAGCGTGCGGCGAGCATGGCCGCCCGCTCGGCGATTTCGGCGGCGCGGGCGCGCAGCCGGTCCGGATCGGGCTGGGCTTCCTCCTCGGGCGAGAGATCAGGCCGCGGCAGCGGAATGGCGCTCATCGGCGGCCTCCTCGTCTGCGGCGGAATGGGCGTCGGGCGCCAGCACATCGCGCAGCGCGACCACCTCGCCGACGACGACCAGGGACGGACCCGTCAGGCCGGCGTCGGCCACGCGCGCCGCCAGCGTCGCCAGCGTGCCGGCGATGACGCGCTGGTCGGGCCGCGCCCCGTTCTCGATGGCGGCGGCCGGCGTGGATAGGGCGAGCCCGCCAGCGACCAGCGAAGACGCGGTCTCGGCTAGCGTGGCGAGCCCCATGTAGATCGCCAGCGTGTGGCCCGGCCGGGCGAGGGCGGCCCAATCCGGCGAGGGTGCGCCCTTGCGCCGGTGGCCCGACACGAACGTCACGGCGTGAGCGTGATCGCGGTGGGTCAGCGGGATGCCTGCGAGCGCCGTCACGCCAGTCGCGGCGGTGATGCCGGGCACGACCCGCACCGGGATGCCGGCCCCGACCAGAACCTCCATCTCCTCGCCGCCGCGGCCGAACACGAACGGGTCGCCGCCCTTCAGCCGCACCACCCGCTTGCCCGCGCGCGCCAGCGTGACCAGAAGCTCGTTGATGCGGTCCTGGCTGGCGCCGCCGTCGCCGCAGCGCTTGCCGACGTCGATCCGCTCGGCATCGCGCCGGGCAAGCTCCAGTATCTCCGGCGCGACCAGCCGGTCGTGGGCGATCACGTCGGCCGCTTGCAGGGCGCGCAGCGCGCCGAGCGTCAGAAGGTCGGGATGGCCCGGTCCGGCGCCGACCAGCGCCACCTCGCCCGCGACAGGCGCGCGGGCGGCCGCCTCCAGCGCGCGCCCGGCCAGCGCCTCGGCCTCGCGCTCGCGGCCGGCGAGGGCCAATATCGCGACCGGTCCCTCTACCAGCGACTCCCAGAAGCGACGGCGGGCGGCGGCGGGCAGGCGGCGGCGCACGATGGGGCGCAGCCGGGCCGCCAGCTCGGCGATGCGGCCGGTGGCGGCGGGCAGGGCGGCCTCGACGCGCGCGCGCACCAGACGCGCCAGCACGGGTGCCGCGCCGCCGGACGAGATGGCGACGGTGACTGGCGCGCGGTCGACGATGGCCGGCATGATGAAGCTCGAAAGCCGCGCGTCGTCGACCACGTTGACCGGCACGCCGGCCCGCTGCGCAGCGCGCGACACGGCGGCGTTGACCGCGCGCCGGTCGGTGGCGGCGATCGCTAGCGCCTGGCCGGCGACGTGCGCTGCGGCGAAGCGCTCGGCGCGATGGGCAATGCGGCCCTGAGTGGCGAGGCGGGACAGCGAGTTCGGAGAGTTCGGGCGCGACGACGGTCACGCGCGCACCGGTGCGGAGCAGCAGCGCCACCTTGCGCGCGGCGACCGCGCCGCCGCCGACCACCAGGCACGGCCGGCCGGCCAGCTCGAGGAAGATCGGAAAATGCGGCATGGAAATCAGGATTGCGGCACGATGTCGGCCGGGTTGCGGTCGATGGCGACGCCGAACCCGCGAAGCTCCGCCTCGATGTCGAGCACCAGCTCGGGATCGATATTGGCGAGCAGCAGGTTGCGGCTCCGCGTCAGCGCCGGGGTCGGGCGCCAGCGGCCGATCACCTCGCGCAGCGCGGTCCGCAGCCGGCAGGCGCCCCGGTCGCAGATCCGGCCTTCCGGCACGGCAACCAGGATCGACCAGAACCCGTCGCCCTGCGGGCTGAGGCCCGGCGTCTCGTCCGCCGGCGGCACGGGACCGCGGCTCGCCGACCAGCCGGCCTCGAGCGCGGCGAGCCGCGCCGCCAGCCCGTCGCCACCCGCCGTCCGCACCGCGACGCCGAGATCGGCGGACAACGTCAGCGCGTCGTCGTCATGGATGTCGGCTAGCCCGTCGAGGGCGAGATACTGCTCCGGCGTCATGCGCCCGGCGGGAAAGCGCGCCTCCAGCGTCTGCAAGGCGGTCGCGAGCGACGCGCCTTCGCCCGCCAGATCCGAGCCGCCGGTGCCCGCGCCCGACTGGTCGAAGGCGGCGGCGGGGTTCGATACGGTGCCATTGCGGGTCATGCCGAGCCAATCCACGGCGCTATTCCACTCAGAATTCGCATTCAATTTGTATTATTACTATAGAAATGCGTATATAAGATTGCATTACAAAAATGCACCGTATTTAGGTTGCGGCGGGGCGCGGGGCTCGCCGGGACAACGGCCGGCGGTCGTCGCTGGCCGCCTGGTAGGTCACGCTGAGCTCGCGGAAGGCGGCCAGCGCATCCTCGGCCGACCGGTCGGCGCGCAGCTCGAACGCGTCTATTCCACAGCGGCGCATGAAGAAAAGCTGGTCGCGCAGCACGTCGCCCACGGCGCGCAGCTCGCCGGTGTAGCCGTAGCGCTCGCGCAGCAGCCGGGCGTGGGAATAGGGTCGTCCGTCCTTGAACGTGTCGAAGGCGAGGGCGATGACGCCGAGCCGGGCGAGGTCGTCCTTCACTGCTTCGGGCGAGTCCGCCGCTCCCAGCCGGACGCCGACGCCGCCATTGCGGCCGACCAGCGCATCCCGGTCGCGTACCCACCGCGCCAGCGAGACGATCACATCGGCGCCGGCCGGCGCTTCCTCATCATCGGCGAGGTGGCGCCAGCCGTCCCCGACGACCCTGCCGTCCCTAATGAGCCTTGGCATAGACATGCTCCTTGAACGGCTCCTTGCCGATCCGTCGGTAGGTGTCGATGAAGCGCTCGCCCGCGTCGCGCCGGTCGAGATAGAGCTCGACGACGCGCTCGACCGCGTCGACGATCGCGTGCTCGTCGAAGGCGGGGCCCAGGATGTCGCCGATCGAGGCCCGATCCGCCTGCGAGCCGCCCAGGCTCACCTGGTAGTACTCCTTGCCATGCCGGTTCACGCCCAGGATGCCGATATGGCCCGCGTGATGGTGGCCGCAGGCGTTGATGCAGCCCGAGATGTTGAGGTCGAGCGGGCCGATCTCGTGCAGCCGGTCGAGATCGTCGAACCGCTCGGCGATGCGCTGCGAGATCGGGATCGAGCGGGCGTTGGCGAGGCCGCAATAATCGAGCCCAGGGCAGACGATCATATTGGTTAGGAGCCCGAGGTTCGCCGTCGCGAGCCCGAGCGCGGCGAGGCGCGCGTGCAACTCGGCGAGCCGGCCCTGCTCGACATGCGGCAGCACCAGGTTCTGCTCGTGCGTCACCACGATTTCGCCGAAGCTGAGCTCGTCGGCGAGGTCGGCGATTGCGTCCATTTGGGCTGCGGTGCAGTCACCGGCGATGCCGCCGTGCGGCTTGAGCGAGATGATCGCGGCGGCGTAGCCCGGCCGCTTGTGCGCAGCGACGTTGGTGCGCACCCAGCTGGCGAAGGCGCGGTCGGCGCGCTTCGCCGCTTCGAGGGCGGGATCGATCGCGGCCAGGGTGCGGTAGGCGGGCGGGGCGAAGAACGCCGCGACGCGCGCCTGTTCCGCCTCGTCCAGCAGCAGCGCGCCGTCGGGGTCGCCGGCGACGATCTGGCGCCACTCCTCCTCGACCATGTCACGGAACCTGTCGGCGCCGGTCTCGGTGACCAGCACCTTGATGCGCGCCTTGTAGATGTTGTCGCGCCGGCCGAGCAGGTTGTAGACCCGCATGATCGCCTCGAGATAGCGGAACAGCTCGCGCTTCGACAGGAACTCGCGCACCACGACGGCGACCACCGGGGTGCGGCCCTGGCCGCCGCCGGCCTGGATCTCGAAGCCGCGCGCACCCGCCGCGTCCTCCACGATGCGGATGCCGATGTCGTGGAAGGCGACCGCCGCGCGGTCGCGCGCCGCGCCGGTCACCGCGATCTTGAACTTGCGCGGCAGAAACGAGAATTCCGGGTGGAAGGTCGACCACTGGCGGATCATCTCGCAATAGGGGCGCGGGTCTTCCAGCTCGTCGGCGGCAACGCCGGCCAGCTCGTCCGCCGTGGTATTCCGGATGCAGTTGCCCGAGGTCTGGATCGCGTGCATCTCCACCTCGGCGAGCGCGCCGAGGATGTCCGGGATGTCGGCGAGCCGCGGCCAGTTGAACTGGATGTTCTGCCGCGTGGTGAAATGGCCGTAGCCGCGGTCCCAGGTCCGCGCAATGTGGGCGAGCGCCCGCATCTGGCGCGACGACAGCAGCCCGTATGGCACCGCGATGCGCAGCATGTAGGCGTGTAGTTGCAGATAGACGCCGTTCATCAACCGCAGCGGGCGGAATTCGTCCTCGGTCAATTCCCCTGAAAGGCGTCGGCGCACCTGGTCACGGAACTGCGCCACCCGTTCGTCGACCAGCGCTTGGTCGTATTGGTCGTAGAGGTACATTGGCACCTTGTCCAAGCGTTAATAACGAAAAATCGATGTTGAATAATATATTCTACGCATATTAATAGTCTTAATGCGGGCAAAACCTCCGATCAAGGGGCAAATGGGAAAATCTCTGGGCGCGTTTCCGCGGCTGATCGGGGCATTTAATCGTCGGCGGTTATTCCCAGAGGAAAAAAATTCATGCAATTTTTATAAAATGACGCCAACTTACGGGCCAGGTCTGGGGCCGAAATACTCCAGGCGACGGGGGTGACATGCTGGAAGGGATGGGGGGCGACGCACCGGAAGGGCTGAAGCCCCTATCGAGGGCGGAGCTGGTCTCGATCCTGCGCCAGCACGAGAATTACATCACGCGCATTACCGGCGGGCGGCGCGCGAACCTATCGTTTCATGACCTGACCGGCGCCGAGATCAGTGGCGCCGATCTCACCGAAGCGGATTTCACCGGCGCCCGGCTCTACCGCGCGCGCATGCGCGCGACCAACCTCCGCGGCGCCAACCTGTTCGGCACCGATCTCCGCACCGCGAACCTGCAGGGCGCGGACCTGACGAAGGCCGACATGCGCGGCGCGTGCCTGCGCGGCGCCGATCTCTGCGATGCGCAGCTGGTCGACGCGGACCTGCGCGAGGGCACGCTGGCGCGCTACACCAATTCCGGCAATCAGCAGAAGGTGTCGTACGAGCGCGCCCAGGCCGAGCTCTCCTGCATCGTCGCCCACCGCGCGGACCTCACGAACGCCAGGATCGAAGGCGCCTATCTCCTCAAAACCGATTTCACCGACGCGATCCTGCGCCACACGCAGTTCCTTCGCGCCGACATGCGCGGCTCGATCTTCCGCGGCGCCGACATGAACGGCTGCAGCCTCGAGGGCGCGAATCTCGGCGGGGTCGACTTCCAGGGTGCCGACCTGACCGGGGCGGTGCTGACCGGCGCGGTCCTCAAGGACGCCGATTTGCGCGGCGCGCTGATGGACCCTGCCAGCCTCAGCGAGGACCAGCGGCGTGGCGCGCTGCTTCCCGGCGGGTCGCAGGCGCCGGCGGCCGAGCTGCCGGACATCCTCGCCGCCCACGCCATCTGGGTCGAAAGCTCCAGCCGCGAGGGGCGGCGGGCCGACCTGTGCGACTTCGATCTGGCCGATCGCGACCTTGCCAACGTCAACCTGGCGGCCGCGGTGCTGACGCGTGCCGTGCTCGCCCGCGCCCGCCTCGGCGGCGCGAAGCTCGCGATGGCTGACCTCTCGATTGCCGACCTGCGCGGCGCCGACCTTCGCGCCGCCGACATGCGCGGCGCCAACCTCGAGCGCGCGGTGATGAATGGCGCGAATCTCGCCGGCTGTGACCTCGGGCCTGTGGAATCGGTCGGACCCGACCGGCGCCACTGGACGGCCAACCTTTCCGGCGCCCGCCTCGCCGCGGCCAACCTGCGCGGCGCACGGCTCGCCGGTGCCCGGCTCAACGGCGCCGATTTCTCGAACGCGGACCTTCGCGACGTCGATTTCCGCGGCGCCAACGTGCGCGACGCTCGGATGAGCGGGGCAAAGCTGGAGGGCGCGCAGTTCGACACGCCGCCGCTCGCCGCCGTCGGCTGAGGCAGCATTCCTTCGACTGGCTAAAAGGGCTCGCGCCCTGCGTCCCTCCCCCTTCCAGCGGAAGGGACAATCCGAACCGGTCCGTGCGACCGAAAGGCGGTCTAACTCCGTTCGCCGCCGTCGATCCTGTCGATCAGCCCATCCAGCGTGTCGAACAGGATCGCGAGGTCCTGCTCGCGCGACAGGCGATGGTCGCCGTCCTTCACCAGCTTCACCGTCACATCGTCGGACAGCAGAGCCCCGGCCAAGCGCGGCGCCGTCGACCACGGCACCGCCTGGTCCTTCATCCCGTGCAGCAGCCGGACCGGCACGTGGATGGCGATCGGCCGTTCGAGCAGCAAATGCCGCCTACCGTCCTCGATCAGCCCCTTGGTGATCGCGTAGCCCTCGGCGTCGTATTCCGACGGCTGGCGCCACATCCCGTCGCGTTCGATCGCCTCGCGCGCCGCCGCGTCGAGCCGCGGCCAGAGCAGCGCCTCGGTGAAGTCGGGCGCGGCGGCGATCCCGATCAGCCCGGCGACCCGAGCCGGTCGGGCGAGGGCGCAATGCAGCATGATCCAACCGCCCATGGACGAGCCGATCAGGATCTGCGGCCCCTCGGTCAGCCGGTCGAGAGCGGCGAGCGCATCCTGCGTCCAGCGCCCGATCGTGCCGTCCTCGAAACGGCCGGACGATTCGCCGTGGCCGGTATAATCGAAGCGTAGGAAGGCGCGCCCCGCCGCGCGGCAATGCGTCTCCAGCGCCGTCGCCTTGGTGCCGGTCATGTCGGAGGCGAATCCGCCCAGGAACACGACCCCGGGTGACGTGCCGTCGCTCCGGTGGTAGGCGATTGTCGCTCCGTCGTCGCATGGTAGAATTTGCGCGGGGCGAGGAGGCATTTTGAATCCGCGATCGGACGAAGGGTTGGTTGCGGCGCTCTCCGGCGAGGCTAACACCGCGCCGGCCGGGACCGAAGCCCGTTCGCCCGGCGTCCTTCAAGTGCTGCCGGCACTGGTGACCGGCGGGGTCGAGCGCGGCACGATCGACGTGGCACTCGCGCTCGCGGCCGAGGGCTGGCGTGCGGTGGTCGCTTCGTCGGGCGGGCCGCTGGTGCGCGAGCTCGAGCGCGCCGGCATCGTTCACGTCACCCTGCCGCTCGCGACCAAGAATCCGCTCAAGATGCGCAAGAACGTCGCCCGGCTCGTCGAGGTCGTGCGCGACCACGACATCGACATCGTGCACGCCCGCTCGCGCGCGCCCGCCTGGTCGGCTCGCTTCGCGGCACAAGCGGCCGGCTGCGCCTTCATGACCACCTTTCACGGCACCTACAACGCGGCCAATCCCGCGAAGCGGATGTACAACTCGGTAATGGCGCGGGGCGAGCGGGTGATCGCCATCTCCGACTTCATCGGCCACCACGTAGTCGAGCGCTACGGCGCCGACCCGGACCGCGTGCGCGTCATCGCGCGCGGCATCGACCTCGCCCGGTTCGACCCGGCCGCGGTCTCGGCCGAGCGCATCATCCAGCTCGCGCGGTCCTGGCGGCTCGAGGACGGCATCCCGGTCATCATGCTGCCCGGACGGCTCACCGACTGGAAGGGACAGTCGGTGCTGATCGAGGCGATTTCGCGCCTCAAGCGGCACGATCTGCGCTGCCTGCTGGTGGGCGACCACCAGGGCCGCACCGCCTACCGCCGCCGGCTGGAGGAGGAGATCCAGCGCCTCAACCTGCGCCCGGTGGTGCATCTCGTCGGCCCGTGCAACGACATGCCCGCCGCCTACATGCTGTCCGACGTGGTGGTGAACGCCTCGACCGATCCCGAGGCGTTCGGCCGCGTCGCCGCCGAGGCCGAGGCGATGGGGCGGCCCGTGATCGCCTCCGACCACGGCGCCGCGCGCGAGACGGTGATCGACGGCGCGACGGGCTGGCTGGTGCCGCCGGCCGATGCGCAGGCGCTGGCCGAGGCGCTGCGCGTCGCGCTCGCCCTTGACGTTCCCGCGCGCGAGGCGATGGCGCGCCGCGCGATGGCGCACGTCCGGATGAATTTCGGCAAGGACCGCATGTGCGAGGCGACGCTCGACGTGTATGCCGAGCTATTGCGGGAGCGGGCGCCGGCGTGAGTTCCCCGTATGCAGAGGGCGGCCCCGGGCAGGTCCGCATCCTGGTGATCAAGCTCGGCGCGCTGGGCGATTTCGTCCAGGCGCTCGGCCCCATGCAGGCGATCCGCCGCGCCCATCCCGACGCGCGCATCTCGCTTTTGACCACGGCGCCCTTCGTGCCGCTCGCCACGCTCTGCCCCTGGTTCGACGAGGTGATCGCCAATTCCCGGCCGCGCCTCCGCAACGTGGGCGGCTGGATCGCGCTGCGCCGCCGGCTTCGGGCCGGGCGGTTCGACCGGGTCTACGATCTGCAGACCTCCGACCGCACCGGCTGGTACTGGCGGCTGATCGGGCCGGGACGTCGCCCCAACTGGTCGGGAATCGTGCAGGGGCCGCTTTGCCATGCCAATCCGGGCCGAGATCGGATGCACACGCTCGACCGCCAGGCCGAGCAGCTCGCCATTGCCGGCATCGCGCCGGTGCCGCCGCCCGCGCTCGACTGGGTGACGGCCGATCTCGATCGCCTCGGCCTGCCGCGCCGCTACGTTCTGCTGGTGCCCGGCGGCTCGGCGCACCGGCCGGCCAAGCGCTGGCCGGTCGAGCGCTACGCCGCGCTCGCCCGCGACATCGCCGCGCGGGGCGCGAAGCCGCTTGTGGTCGGGGTGGCGGGGGAGAAGCCGCTGGCTGCCCAGATCTGCGGCCGCTGCCACGAGGCGCGCGACCTCGCCGGCGCGACGTCGGTGGTCGAGCTGTTCGCCCTTGCCCGCGGCGCGGTGGGCGCGGTCGGCAACGATTCCGGGCCGATGCACATGGCGGCGGCGGCCGGCGTGCCGTCGATCGTGCTGTTCTCCGCCGAATCCGACCCCGCGCTCTGCGCCCCGCGCGGCGTCTCGGTCGTCGCGATCCGCCGGTCCGAACTCGCCGGTCTTTCCGTCACCGAAGTCGCGGGCGCGCTCAAGCTTCGCTGACCGGATGCGCGGGCGGCCTCCGCCGCCGCCCGAGACCTGCTATAACGTGCCGATGCCCCGCTCCCGCCCGCCGCTCTACGGCCTCGCCCTCGTGCTCGCCCTCAGCTTCCTGTGGGGGCTGAACTGGCCGGTGATGAAGATCGGGCTCGCCGAGATTCCGCCGCTCACCTTCCGCGCCACGATGATGATGGCGGGCGGGCCGTGCCTGCTCGCCCTGGTGCGCGCGACCGGTACGTCGATCCGCGTGGCGCCGGCCAAATGGTGGCCGCTCGTCTACGTTTCGAGCTTCATGATCGTCGGGTGGATGATCCTGAGCGCGCTCGGCCTCCGGCTGATGCAGTCGGGCAGCGCCTCGATCCTCGCCTTCACCATGCCGGCATGGTCGGCGTTGCTCGGCGCCTGGGTGCTGGGCGAGCGGTTCACGATGCGCCGCGCCCTCGCGCTCGGGGCCGGGCTCTGCGGCGTGATCGTGCTGGTAAGCCGCGATCCCCGCGCGTTCGGCGGCTCGCTCGCGGGGCCGGCGCTGATGCTCGCCGCGGGCGCGGTGTGGGGGCTCGGCATCGTGCTGCAGAAGAGCGTGCGCTGGGACATGCCGATCTCGGCGGTCGCCGGCTGGCAGGTGACGCTTTCCGGCGTGATGCTGACCACGTCTGCCTTCGCCTTCGAAACGCCGCGGCTTTCCGGGCTTTCCGGGGCGGCGTGGGCGTCGCTCGCCTTCAACGTGTTCGTGATCGCGATTCTCGCCTACATCCTGTGGTTCAAGATAATCGAGCTTTATGCGGCGCAAGTTGTCAGCATCTCGGTCTTGCTGACGCCCGTATTCGGCGTCATCCTCGGCAGCCTGATGCTGGGCGAGCCGGTGGGCTGGCGCGAGGCGGTCGCGCTGGTGCTGATCGTCGCGGCGATCGCGCTGGTGAGTTTCGAGCCGCCGGCGGCGGTGGAGATCGAGGCATGAGGGGTGAAGGCCGCAGCGCGGCGGTCGGCTTGGCCATGGTCCTGACGCTCAGCCTGATCTGGGGCGTCAACTGGCCCGTCCTCAAGGTGGGGATGACCGAGATCCCGCCCTGGACCTTCCGCTCGATCATGCTCGGGCTGGGCGGGCCGCTCCTGCTGCTGGTGGTCCACCTGTCGGGCACCGACATCCGCGTGCCCCGAGATCACTGGCTCAAGCTGTTCGGCGTTTCTCTGCCGATGATCGTGATCTGGACTCTTTTTCCGGTTATGGAATTCGCCTCGTGCGGTCGTCCGACGCGGTGATCCTCGCCTATTCCATGCCGGCCTGGTCGGCGCTGTTCGGCGCGCTATTCCTCGGAGAGCGCTTCACCCAGCGCCGCGCGGCAGGGCTCGCCTGCGGGCTCGCCGGCGTGTTCGTGCTGGTCAGCCGAGCGTTCGACGCGCTCGGAACCTCGGTTCTCGGCCTTATTCTGCTGGTTCTCGCCGCCATGCTGTGGGCGCTCGGCATCGTGGCGCACAAGCTGGTCACCTGGCGCATGCCGACCGACGCCGTCGCCGGCTGGCAGGTGACGCTGGGGGCGCTGCCGACCATCGCCGGCGCGCTGCTGATCGAGCACGTCGATTTCGCGCGCGTCTCGCTCGCCGCCTGGGGGGCCGAGGCGTTCAACGTGGTGATCATCGCGGTCGGCGGCTATATCCTCTGGTTCCGCATCATGACGATCTTCTCGGCGACCGTGGTCGGCGTCGCCATCCTCCTCGCCCCCGTGATCGGCGTGCTGGCGGGGGCGATCCTGCTGGCCGAGCCGGTGGGGTGGCGCGAGCTCGTGGCGCTCGGGCTGATCGTCACCGCGATCGGGCTGGTGATCTTCGAACCCGCCCCCGCCACCGCGCAGCCGGCGGCCGAGCCGGCGGAGTAGGCCTCAGCCAGCGGGCGCGACCGGCAAATTGTCGATCAGCCTCGTGCGGCCGAGCCAGGCGGCGGCGAGCACCCGGGCCGGCCGGTCCACCGAAGCGAGCGGCGCGAGGGTCTCGGCGTCGCACACCGCGACATAGTCGATTCGCGTGAAGCCCGCGGCGAGCAACTCCGCCTCGGCCCTCGCGGTCTCGCCCGCGACCGGCGTGCGCCCGTCGGCAAGGCGGGCGGCCATTCCGGCGAGGGTGCGGTAAAGCGTCGGCGCGACCTTGCGCTCGGCGGGAGCGAGATAGGCGTTGCGCGACGAGAGGGCGAGCCCGTCGGCGGCGCGGGCGGTCGACACGCCGACGATCTCGACCTCGAGATCGAGGTCGCGGGCGAGCCGGCGGATCACCTGGAGCTGCTGGTAGTCCTTCTCGCCGAAGAAGGCGGCATCGGGCCGCGCCTGGTTGAGCAGCTTTGCGACCACAGTCGCGACGCCGGCGAAATGGCCGGGCCGGTGCGCGCCGCACAGCCCTTCAGTGAGGGCCGAGACGGTGACGGTGGTCGCGAACCCTTCCGGGTACATCTCGGCCGCGTCGGGCGCGAACAGCGCATCGCACCCGGCGGCCGCGAGCTTCGCGGCGTCGCCCAACTCGTCGCGCGGGTAGGCGGCGAAATCTTCGCTCGGGCCGAACTGGCGCGGGTTGACGAACAGGCTGGCCACCACCCGGGCGCAGCGCTCGCGCGCCGCGGCGACGAGCGAGAGGTGCCCCTCATGGATCGCCCCCATCGTCGGCACCAGCCCGACCGGCCCGTCCTTGCGGAAATCCGCGACGGCGGCGCGCAGCGCCGCCACCGTGCGGAGGGTTTCGAGGGTCGCGGTCACCGCGCGGGCGAGCGGTCCCGGGCGCCCGCGGGATGGAACACGTGCTCCGGCCCCGGAAAGCGGCGGGCGCGCACGTCGCGCGCATAGGCCTCGACCGCTATCTCGATGGCGTCGCCGAGCTCAGCGTAGCGCCGGACGAAGGACGGGGTGAAGTCGGAGAAGAGGCCCAGCAGGTCCTCGCAGACCAGAACCTGCCCGTCGCAGGCGGGCGAGGCGCCGATGCCGATGGTCGGCACCGCGACCGCCTCGGTCACCTCGCGCGCCACCTCCTCGATCGTGCCCTCGATCACCATCGCGAAGGCCCCGGCGTCGGCGATGGCCTTGGCGTCCGCCATCACCTCGGCCGCGCCGGCCGCGTCGCGCCCCTGGATGCGATACCCGCCATAGGCGTTGACCGACTGCGGCTTGAGCCCGACATGGCCGAGCACCGGCACGCCGCGCTGGGCGAGGAAGGCGACGGTCGGCGCCATCTCGGCCCCGCCCTCGAGCTTGACGGCCTGTGCGCCGGTCTCGGCGAGCACGCGGGCCGCGTTGCGATAGGCCTGGGCGGGCAATTCCTGATAGCTGCCGAACGGCAGGTCGACCGCCACGCAGCCACGATGCGAGCCCCGCACCACCGCCGCTCCGTGCGCGATCATCATGTCGAGCGTGACGGGCAGGGTGGAATCGAACCCATACACCACCATCCCCAGCGAATCGCCGACCAGCAGTAGGTCGACGTGCGGGTCGAGGAAGCGCGCCATCGGCGCGGTGTAGCAGGTCAACGAAACGATGGGCTCGCCCCCCTTGCGGGCGACGAGCTGCGGGATCGAGATGCGCTTGGCGCGGCTTGGCGTGCTCACGAACGGACCCTCCGGCGCGGGGAGGGCGAGTCCTAGCGCCTTTTTTGCGGGTGCGAAAGGATTTTGCCCCGGCCCTCAAGGGCGTATGTAGGACGCTGACAGGAGGGGGAAATGGCGCAGGCACGGGTTTTAATCTGGCGGGCCGTTGCGGCCTGTGCCCTGATCGTCCTCGCAGGCTGTGCCGGCTCGGAGGCACCGCCGCTGCCCAAGCGGCACATGGTCGTGGCGGCGAACCCGCTGGCGGCGGAGGCCGGGCGCCAGATCCTGCGGGAGGGCGGCAGCGCGGTCGACGCGGCGATCGCGGTGCAGATGGTCCTGACGCTGGTCGAGCCGCAATCGTCGGGCATCGGAGGCGGCGCGTTCCTGGTCGAGTACGACCACGCCTCGGGCCGGATCGACACGTATGACGGGCGCGAAACGGCGCCCAGTGCCGATAGCGCGAACCTGTTCCTCGGCCCGGATGGCAAGCCTCGGCGGTTCCCCGAGGTGATGGCGGGCGGGCTCGCGGTCGGGGTGCCGGGCGCCGTACGTATGCTGGCGCTGGCCCACCGCGATCATGGCAAGCTGCCCTGGAAGGCTTTGTTCCAGCCGGCCATCGCCCTTGCCGACCACGGGTTCGCGATCTCGCCCCGGCTCTATGGCGAGCTCAAGTCCGACCGGTTCATGGCGCGCTTCCCGGCCGCCGCGTCCTATTTCCTGCAGCCGGATGGCACGCCGAAGCCGATCGGCACCGTCCTCCGCAACCCCGACCTCTCGCGCGCGCTCACGCGCATCGCGGACGAGGGGCCGGATGCGTTCTACACCGGCGTCATGGCCGACGACATCGCCGCCGCGGTCCAGGCGGCGCGGATGAATCCCGGCGGCCTCACTGCCGCGGACATCACCGCCTACCGCGCGGTGAAGCGGCCGCCCGTCTGTGGCTTCTACCGGAGCTGGCGCGTCTGCGGCATGGGGCTGCCCAGCTCCGGCGCGATCTCGACCATCGAGACGCTGCGCCTGCTCGAGCCGTTCGACCTCGCGCGGCTGGCGCCGGGCTCGGTCCTCGCCGTCCATCTGATCTCCGAGGCCGAGAAGCTCGCTTACGCCGATCGCGACGCGTATCTCGGCGATCCCGCCTTCGTGCGGGCGCCGGTCGCCGCGCTGCTCGACAGCCACTACCTCGCCGAGCGGGCGAAGCGGATTTCGGCCGCGCGCTCGATGGGCAAGGCGGAACCGGGCCTTCCCGAGCCCACGCCGGAAGGCGCGCCGCCGCCCGTCCATTCCACCAGCCATGTCAGCATCGTCGACGATTTGGGCGACGCGGTCGCGATGACGACGACCGTCAACACCCCGTTCGGCTCGCACCTTCTGGTGCACGGCTTCCTGCTCAACAACGAGCTGCTGGATTTCGCCTTCCGGCACGCGATCGACGGCACGAAGGCGCCCAACCGGCCGGGGCCCGGCAACCGGCCGCTGTCCTCGATGGCGCCGACCTTGGTGTTCGACAGCGGCGACCAGCTCGCGCTGGTGGCGGGCTCGCCCGGCGGCGGGGCGATCATCGGCTATGTCGTGCAGGCGCTGGTCGCGGCGCTCGACTGGGACCTGCCGGCGGCCGACGTGGTGTCGCTGCCGCACCACCTGGACCGCAACGGCCCGGTCGAGCTGGAGCAGGGCACGGCGATCACCGCGCTCGCGCCGGCGCTGGAGGCGATGGGCCACACGGTCCGCGTGCGGCGGCTCGACAGCGGGCTCAACGTGATCCGCGTGACGCCGCGCGGCTATGACGGGGCGAGCGACCCGCGCCGCGAGGGCGTGGCGCTGGGGGATTGACGGGCGCGCGGTCGACGGCCGCGACGCCGAGGGCGCTACTCACGGCCGGCGGAAATGGGTAGAACCGGCCGAATGACCGATGCCCTTCCCATCATCCGCCTCGCGCACGGCCACCAGAAGCGGGTGCGCGCCGGCCATCCCTGGGTCTTCTCCAACGAGATCGCGATGGATGCGGCGGCGAAGGCGCTGGCGCCCGGCACCGCGGTGCGGCTCGAGGATGCGAATGGCGCCTACGTCGCGACCTGTGCGTTCAACCCGCACTCGCTGATCGCCGGGCGCGTCCTGGCGCGCGAGCCCGGCGAGGCGATCGACGAGGCGTTCCTGCGCCGCCGGCTCGATTCGGCGCTGGCGCTCCGCGAGCGACTGTACGGCGAGCCGTTCTACCGCCTCGTCCATGCCGAGGCGGATGGGCTGCCCGGCCTGGTGATCGACCGGTTCGGCCGCACGCTGGTGGTCGAGATCAACGCGGCGGGGATGGCGTGCCTGGCCGAGCCGCTGCTCGCCGCGCTCGACGCCCTGCTATCACCCCGCGCGGTGGTGCTGCGCGGCGACAACCCGGTGCGCCGGCTCGAGGGGCTTCCGCTCGAGACGCGTGTGGCGCGGGGCGAGATCGAGGGGCCGGTCGCGCTTGCCGAGAATGGCGCGCGATTTTTCGCCGACGTCGCCGGCGGCCAGAAGACCGGCTGGTTCTATGACCAGCGCGAATCGCGCGCCCGGGTCGCGGACCTTGCCGCCGGGTCGCGGGTCCTCGACCTCTACGCCTATGCCGGCGGGTTTGGCGTGCTCGCCGCAGCGCGCGGTGCGGCCGACGTGACGCTGGTCGACCGGTCGGAGCCGGCGCTCGCGCTCGCCGCCCGCGCCGCCGAGGCGAACGGCGTCGCCGAGCGCTGCCATTTCGTGCGCGCCGAAGCGTACGAGATGCTCGACCGGCTGGCGGAGGCGGGCGAGAGATTCGATGTGGTGATCGCCGACCCGCCGGCCTTCGTGCCCGCGCGCAAGGATCTCGGCGCCGGGCTCCGCGGCTACCGCAAGCTGATGCGGATGGCGGCCGGGCGTGTGGCGCCCGGCGGGCTGCTGTTGGTCGCCTCCTGCTCGCACCATGTCGGGCGCGATGCCTTCGTGGCCGAACTCGCCCGCGCGCTCGGCGATGCGAACCGGCACGGACGCATCCTGGTTTCGGGCGGCGCCGGCCCCGACCATCCGGTGCATCCGAACCTGCCCGAGTCGGCCTACCTCAAGTCGCTGCTGGTCGCCCTCGACTGACGGACCGTTCCCGCGCATCATGACGCGAACGAAGGTCCGAGAGAGGGAGACGACATGCTCAAGATCATCGGCCGGGCGAGCTCGGCGAACGTGCAGAAGGTGCTGTGGCTGTGCGACGAGATCGGCCTGCCCTTCGAGCGCGAGGACGCGGGGCTGCATTACGGCCGCACGCGCGACGCCGATTACATCGCGATGAACCCGAACTCGACGGTGCCGACCATCATCGACGACGGGTTCGTGCTGTGGGAATCGAACTCGATCGTCCGCTACCTCTGCAACAAGCACAAGTCGGACCTCTACCCGACCGACATCCGCGAGCGGGCGCTCGCCGAGCGCTGGATGGACTGGCAGCTCGCCGTGTACGGGCCGGCGATGGCGCCGGTCTTCCAGGGGCTGATCCGCACCAAGCCCGAGGACCGCAACATGGCGGCGATCAAGGCCAGCCGCGACCGCTGGTCGAAGGCGGTGGCGATCGTCGACCGCTATCTCGGCGAAAGCGAATATCTCGCGGGGCCGCGCTTCACCATCGGCGACATTCCGGTCGGCATCATGACCTACCGGTGGTTCTCGCTCGACATCGAGCGCGAGAATTACCCCAACGCGAAGCGCTGGTACGACGCGCTGTGCCAGCGCCCGGCGTACAAGAAGCACATCATGATCACCATGACCTGACGGTCCGGAAGGCCGCGGGAAGCACATAGGGAAAGCCAGCATGAAGCACATCTTCCGGGGCGCGTTCCGCCCCGTCCTCGTCGCGGCCGCGCTCGCCGCGATCGTCGCCGTCCCGGCCGCGCGCGCCGACGACACGCTCAAGGTCGGCAGCGCGGTGCCCAACGCGTTCTCGTTCGTGCCGCTCACCGTCGGCATCCAGGAAGGCATCTTCGCCAAGCACCATCTGCCGAAGATCCAGGAGTACGGCATGGGCGGCAGCGCCAAGCTGCAGCAGGCACTGATCGCGGGCTCGCTCGACATCGGGCTGGGCTCCGGGCCCGAACTCGCCTTCATGGCCAAGGGCTCGCCCAACCTCGCCATCGCCCAGATGGCGACGGCACCGCGCGCCCTCGCGCTCATCGCCGACAACAAGGCGGGGATCCATTCGGTCGCCGACCTCAAGGGCAAGAAGATCGGCGTGTCGACGCGCGGCTCGCTCACCGAATGGCTGGTGCGCACCTTGTCGAAGAAGCAGGGCTGGGGCGACGACGGCATCGACGTCACTCCGCTCGGTCACCCCTCGGCCCAGGTGGCCGCGATGAAGACCGGCCAGATCAGCGGCATGCTCGGCGACCTCGCCATGGGCTTCAACCTGGAGAAGGCGAACGTCGCGCACGTGGTGGTCAATTTCGGCGACGTCGTTCCCGTGTTCATCATGCACGTAATCTACGCCAACCGCGACTTCGCCCAGAAGCATCCCGACACGGTGCGCAACTTCCTGGTCGGTTGGTTCGAGACCATCAAGTTCATGAAGGCGAACCGCGACAAGGTGCTGCCGATCTGCGCCAAGTACATGAACACCGATCTTGCGATCGCCGGGCGCGTCTACGACCAGGCCATGCCGATGTTCACGACCGACGGGCATTTCGACCCGAAGGGCTTCGACGTGCTGGCCGATTCGTTCGTGACGCAGGGCACGCTGAAGACGAAGCCCGAGCTCGACAAGATGGTGACCGAGAAGTACCTGCCCGCCAAGGCGATGTAGGTTACGTGCGCTCGCGACCCCGGGAGCGTCAGCGCAGCACCGCGCGGCGCTCCTCGGTGCCGTGCGACTGGTCGAGATAGTCGTTCTCGAACAGCGCCTCGTCGGAGAGGCGCTCGACGTCGCGGATCACCACCTTGCGGTCGCGCGTTTCCACGAGCCCGCGCTCGCGAAGCTTCCGGAGCGTGCGGTTGACGTGGACGATGGAAAGGCCAAGCGCGTCGGCCAGGATCTCCTGCGTCAGCGGCAGGGCGAACGACTTCTCGCCGGCGAGCCCGACGAGCTGCAGCCGGTTCAGAAGCTCGAGCAGCAGGTGGGCGAGCCGCTCGTAGGCCGACCGGCGCCCGAGGCTCACCAGATGCTCGGCGAGCATCGCCTGCTCGCGCGCGCTCGCCCACTGGATGGCGAGGGCAAGCTCGGGCCGGGTGCGGCAGATCTCCGAGATCATCCGCGCCGGGAACGAGGTGACGGTGACGTGGGTCAGCGCGGCGCGCGAATGCTCGGCGGTCTCGAACAGGCTCGCCCGCACGCCGAGGAAGTCGCCCGGCAGCCCGAAATTAAGGATCTGGCGCCGCCCGTCCGGCAGCATCTTGTAGCTGAACGTCCAACCTTCCTGCAGCACGAAGATGCGGTCGCAGCTCTCGCCCTCGACGATCAGGTCGGCGCCGGGCGCGAAATGCTGCACGTTGCGCTGCAGCCCTTCGAGATAGGCGAGGCTTTCCTGGCGCAGATCGAGGAACGCGCCGAGCTTGCAGACGATCGGGTTGGCGCCGCGGTGCCCGCCGATCCCGCCCCCGCCGTCCGTACCGTGCCCGTTCGCCGGGCGATGGCCGTCGATGGGATGGCCGGCGATCGGGTGACCGTTCACCGGTGCCCGTCCGTGCATACGCTGCTGCATCCTGCAACTCCCCTCTGTGCCCCACCGCGGCGGGCCCATGGCCCGGGACGCGGCAACGTTGCGAGCCGGCCCCTTAACCCATGTGAATGTTGGGCGCGGGGCCTCGGTTCACTGTCGAACGCACCTGCCGTTGCGGGTCGCGGCCCAGATCGGGCGCCGTTCCGGAACGTGCGTTTGGCAGTCCGCGTGAGCGAGAGGCCGGCATGTATGAAGCGTCGACACGCGCCCAGGCGATAGCCGTCCTGTCCGTGTGCTCGAGCCTCCTCCTCGCCCTCACGGAGCGCGGCGTACTCGAACCGTCCGAAGTGCGGGACGCCCTCGAGGACGCGGCGCAGGTTCACCGCAATGAGCTTTCCGAGGGTGTGACGCCCGAGGAGCACCGCGACGCGGTCACGATCATTGAACGCCTGATGCGGGATTTCGATCCCGATGCCGGCCCGTTCTCGGCTGGGCGCTAACCCCCTCAGGCGCTGGCGAAGAACACCACCAGCAGCACGATCACCAGCCCGATAAGCCCGCCGGCAAAGATCGCGCGGCGTGCTGGGGTGTTGAGCACGATGCGCCCGCCGCGTGCCTGCTTGTCGGTTATCCTGCGACGTCGCGTCGCGTCCGGATCCCTCGCCATGGACGGGAAACGCGCCAAAGCCGCGCGGGGTTCAACCGCCGCGCGCGATCAGCCAGACGACCGACCAGGGCGGCAGCTCGCCCTGCGCGAGCGCCGCGCCCGCGTCCCTGCTCGCATGCAGGGTGCGCGCGTTGCGGGGCGGCAGGGCAAATCCGGCCGCCGCCTTCGCGCCCGGGTTCGCGAACAGCATCAGGGATTCCCCCCGGCAAGCGGCCAAGCGACGGCAATCCCCGCCGCGCTGGCCCGTGTCCACGTGGCCGTCCCGCCGACGGTCGCGCCGAGGCGCGGCACGATCTCGCGCGCGCGGAGCGCCAGCAGATCGCGGTACAGGGCGAGGCGCTGGGCGTGCGGCGCCGTATCGCGCCGTCCCCAGTCGAGCATTGCGGCGCGGAACGTCGCCTCTGCGTTGGGGTCGGGGATGCGGGCACGCGCCGCCGGATCGCGGAAGGCCGGGAACGTCTCGAACTCTCGCCGCCGGCCCTCGCGCACCGCGTCGGCAAGCTGGTCGTGGAAATCGCAGAAGAAGGGGAAGGGCTCGGGCGCCGCCCATTCCTCGCCCATGAAGATCAGCGGCGGCGAGGGCGCCAGCAGGTAGATCGCGGCCAGCGCCTCGACCGCACGCGGCTCGGCAAGTGCCTCGATCCGCTCGCCGAAGGCGCGATTTCCCACCTGGTCGTGGTTCTGCAGGAAGTTGACGAACGCGCCGGGCGGCAGGTCCGCGCTCGCTTCGCCGCGCGCCCGACCGCCGCGATGGGCCGACGCCTCGCCCTGATAGGCGAACCCCTCGGCCAGGCAGCGTGCGAGATGCGCGGCCGGATGGACCGCATAGTCGGCGTAGTAGCCGGTCGTCTCGCCGGTCGCGAGCACGTGCATCGCGTGGTGGATGTCGTCGTTCCACTGGGCGTCGTAGCGGAGCGGGCGGGCATCCGCGCCACGCGCGAGATAGCGGGCGGCGTTGTCGTCGTTCTCCAGAACGAGGTGAATGTGACGGCCGGGCAATCGGGTCCGTACCGTGTCCGCCAGCTCCTCCAGTATGTCCGGGCTCTGGTCGTCCTCGATGGCATGCACCGCGTCGAAGCGCAGCCCGTCGAAGCGGAACTCCTCCAGCCAGTACAGCGCGTTGGCGATGAAGAAGTCGCGCACCTCGCGCCGCGCGAAGTCGATGGCGGCGCCCCACGGGGTGTGGCGGCGCTCGGTGAAGAACTGCGGCGCATAGACGTGGAGGTAGTTCCCGTCCGGCCCGAAATGGTTGTAGACGACGTCGAGGAACACCGCGAGCCCGCGCCCGTGCGCCTCGTCGACCAGCCGCTTCAGCTCGTCGGGCGTGCCGTAGGCGGAATCGGGCGCAAAGGGCAGCACCCCGTCATAGCCCCAGTTGCGCCGGCCGGGGAAATCGGAGAGCGGCATCAGCTCGACGGCCGTCACGCCGAGCGCCGCGAGGTGGTCGAGCCTGGCGGCGACGCCGTCATAGCTGCCCTCGGGCGAGAACGTGCCGACATGCAACTCGTAGAGCACCGTCTCGTGCCACGGTCGGCCGCGCCATCCCGGATGGCGCCAGGCATAGCCGCCCGGGTCGATCACCTCGCTCGGCCCGTGGGCGTCCTCCGGCTGGAAGCGCGAGGCCGGGTCGGGCACCGTCATCTTGCCGTTGATGCGGTAGCGATAGCGCGTGCCGGCGCCCGCCTCGCCGGTGGTCAGCGCGAACCAGCCGCCGTCGCCCCGGGTCATGGGAAGCTCCGCCTCGCCGTCGAGGCAGACGGCGACCGATGTCGCGGCCGGCGCCCACAGGCGGAACCGCACGCTCCCGGCGACGATCTCGGCGCCGAAGGGCAGGCTCATGACCCCGCGCCAGCCGCGCCGGAAGTGGTCCGCAGCACCAGGAGCTGGCTCGATCGCGCGACCAGCGTCGTCTCGTCGCCGGGGGCGATACGGCTGCCCGGCGGATCCTGCGAACCGTCGGTCGTGTCGATCACCACCTCCCAGACTCCGCCGTTCGGCACGGCGGGCAGGCGGAAGGCCACGTCCTCGTGGTGCGCATTGAGGAACAGCACGAACGTGTCGTCGGGCTCCTGCTCGCCGGTCTCGGTCAAATGCAACAGCCCGGCCTCGCCCGACAGCAGCACGCCCAGCGTCTTCAGGTTCTGGTTCCAGTCGTCCTCAGCCATCTCCGCGCCGTCGGTGCGAAGCCACACGATGTCCTTCACCTCGGTGCCCGGGATCACGCGACCATGGAAGAAGCGGGTGCGGTGGAACACGATGTGGTTGCGGCGCAGCGCGATCAGCCTGCGCGTCAGCGCGAGCAGCGCCTCCGCCTCGGGATCGGTCGCCCAGTCGACCCAGCCGATTTCCGAATCCTGGCAATAGGCGTTGTTGTTGCCACCCTGGCTGCGACCGCGCTCGTCGCCGGCCACGATCATCGGCACGCCCTGCGACAGCAGCAGCGTGGTCAGGAAATTGCGCATCTGGCGCAGGCGGAGGGCGCGGATGCCCGGATCGTCGGTCGGGCCCTCGGCGCCGCAGTTCCAGCTGTTGTTGTTGTCCGATCCGTCGCGGTTGTCCTCGCCGTTCGCCTCGTTGTGCTTGTCGTTGTAGCTGACCAGGTCGCGCAGGGTGAACCCGTCATGGGCGGTGACGAAGTTGACGGACGACCAGCCGCGCCGCCCCAGCCGGTCGAACATGTCGGCCGAGCCCGAGAATCGCGAAGCGAACTCGGCGAGCTGTCCATCGTCGCCCTTCCAGAAGCGGCGCATCGTGTCGCGGTAGCGGTCGTTCCACTCGGCCCAGCCGGGCGGGAAATGGCCGAGCTGGTACCCGCCCATGCCGGTGTCCCATGGCTCGGCGATCAGCTTGACCGACGACAGCAGCGGGTCCTGCCCGACCGCGTCGAGAAAGGGCGAATGCTCGCCGAACGCGCCGTCGACCCGCGCCAGCGTGGTGGCGAGATCGAAGCGGAACCCGTCCACCCCCATCTCGGTCACCCAGTAGCGCAGCGAATCGGTCACCATGCGCAGCACGTGCTGGTGGCGCAGCTCCAGCGCGTTTCCGGTACCGGTGAAATCGTTGTAGTAGCGCTCGTCCCCGGCGACCAGATAGTAGTAGCGCCGGTTGTCGATGCCGCGGAACGACAGGGTCGGCCCCAGGTGGCTGCCCTCGGCGGTGTGGTTGTAGACCACGTCGAGGATCACCTCGATCCCGGCGTTGTGCATGCGCTGCACGAACGCCTTGAATTCGCCGAGCCCGCCCTTGCCGAGATATTCGAGGTGCGGTGCGAAGAAGCCGATCGAGTTGTAGCCCCAGTAGTTGCGCAGCCCCCGCTCGATCAGGTGGCGGTCGTGCACGAAGGCGTGCACGGGCAGAAGCTCGACGGCGGTGACGCCGAGGGAGCGCAGGTAGGACACCGCAGGCGCCGAGGCGAGACCGGCGAACGTGCCGCGCAGCGCCTCGGGCACCTCAGGATGGCGCATGGTGAAGCCCTTGGCGTGCATCTCGTAGATGATCGACTGGTGCCACGGCCGCTGGTCCGGCCGCCGGCCCCAGGTGTAGGCGGGATCGATCACCTGGCACTTCGGAATGAAGCGAGCGCTGTCGCGCCGGTTGAACGAGAGGTCGGCATCTCGATGGCCGGGGATGTAGCCGAACAGCGCGTCGTCCCAGGCGAGCTCGCCGACCAGCGCCTTGGCGTAAGGGTCGATCAGCAGCTTGTGGTGGTTGAACCGGTGGCCCGCCTTCGGCTCGTACGGCCCGTAGAACTCGATAGCCGTAGAGCTGGCCCGGCCGCACGTCGGGCAGGTAGCCGTGCCAAACCTCGTGGGTGTATTCGGGCAGCACGATGCGGTGAGTCTCGCGCCGCCCGTCATCGTCGAACAGGCAGAGCTCGACCTTTTCCGCGTGCGCCGAGAACAGGGCGAAATTGGTGCCCGACCCGTCCCACGTCGCGCCGAGCGGCACCGGGCGGCCGGGCCACACGCGCATTGCCGCGCGGGGCGCCGCCGCGCGCCGGGCGCGGGCAGCTGCCGGCGCCGCAGCGCGAACGTCGTCTCGATCCATATCCATGCTGGCCACCCACTCTACCGGTGCCCCTGGCGCGGGACAATGCGCCTTCCCGGACGCGAAGCAAACGCGGCGCTTCAGCCCTGCGTCAGCACGGCCACCGCAAAATCACGCAGAAGGGGGGCGAGGGCGAGCCTGCCGTCGCCGCCGCATTCCCATGTGTGTCCCCCCATAGCTTCGCGCCACGGGCCGGCGTCCGCCGGCAGGATGAGGGTTGTGTCGCCCCAAGCGGCCTCCGGCACCAGCGGGGTCGGCGCATCGCCCAGCAAGCGCGCCGCGAGGACCGGCACCACGACGAGAAGCAACTCCTCGCCGTGCGTCCGGCGGAAGGCGAGCACGCGGCCGGCGGCCGGCCCCTCCGCCTCGACGGGCTGGTAGTCGCCGTCGGCGAACAAGGCGGGACGCGCGCCGCGCAGCGCATTGAGCCGGGCGATCAGCGCCTGCTTCACCCGTCCATCGCGCCAGGCGCCGAGCAGTGCGGGAAGGGGCGCCTCACGGCTCTCGCCAAGTTCCCGCGCCAGCCGGTCGAATGGCACCGGGCGGCGGTTGTCGGGATCGACCAGACTGAAATCCCACCCCTCGGTGCCCTGGTAGAGGTCGGGCACGCCCGGTGTGGTGAGGCGCAGCGTCGTCTGGACGAGACCGTTCAGCGCGCCGGCGACAACGATGCCGTCGACAAAGCTGGCGATCTCGCCCAGGAAGCCGTGGCTCACTTGCGCGTCGAGAATGCGGTCCACGAAGCCGGTGACCGCCGACTCGTAGTCGGAGTCGGGCAGCGCCCAACTCGTCTCGCGCTTCGCTTCGCGCACCGCCTTGATCATGTACTCGCGGATGCGCGCGGCGAAGGCGGCGAGTCCGTCCGCGTCGTGCCAATCGAGCGCAAGCGGCCAGGCGCCGATCAGCGTCTGGTACAGAAGGTATTCGTCGGCGCGGGACGGCGCCGGGCGTCCGCCGATTTCGCCGCGCTTGGAACGGTTGAGCTGCGCCCATCGCCCCACCGCGCGCGTCCAGTCGGCCGGTCGCTCGCTGATGACGGCGATGCGCGCGCGCGCATCCTCGCCGCGCTTGTGGTCGTGGGTTGCCGTCGCCAGCATCGCGTGCGGGTGGTGGCGCAGCCGCTCCTGGCAGGCGCGGTGGAAGGCGGCGGGCGTGGTGCCGAACCGCGCCGGCGACGAGCCGACCTCGTTCAGCGCCAGCAGCGGGAAGTAGCGGTAGAACGCCGTGTCCTCCTCCGACTTCGCCGCCATCGGGCCGGTGAACTGCTGGAACTTCCGCGCGATCGCGTAAAGCTCGCGCCGCCGCCGTCCCACGCCGCGCAGACGGGCGGGATCGACCGCCAGAACGTCGTGCACGAAATCGTAGATCGACCGGTCCAAAAGGCCGGGCGCGCGGCGGGCGCGCACGATCGCCCAGTCGAGGTCGCGCCGGTCCTCGTCGTCGGCGCCGTTCGGCCCGACATAGGTGCGGTAGACCGGAAAGTGCGCGGCGACGTCGATCAGCGCGAGCCGCAGCCCGTTCAGGGTGAAATCGCGGGTGGCGAGGTTCGCCTTGGCGAGGCGGCGCATCATGCCGGCGAGCACGCCGAGCTCGCTCGACAGGTTGTTGCGGGCGATCTGGCCGCGTGCCTCGACCGCGAACTGGTCCCAGTCGCGCCGGTCGCCGGTGAAGCGGGCGAACAGGGTGCGGAGCGGCGCCTCGCCCGTCGGGTCGGCGAACAGCCCTGCGACCTGGGCCATGAAGTCGTAGCCGGTGGTGCCGTTGACCGGCCAGTCCTCGCGCAGCCGCTCGTGCGGCGCCAGGATCTTCTCGATCACCACATAGAATGGCGTCGCAAGGCGCGGCGCGCCGGGCGGGGGCGGCGGGCGGTCGGCGACCAGCGGCGCGATCCGGTTCTGCAGGCGGCGGCAGTATTCGGCGGGGTCGAGCAGCCCGTCGACATGGTCGAGCCGGATGCCGTCGAGCTTGCCCTCGGCGATCAGGGCGAAGATCAGGCGGTGGCTCTCCTCGAACAGCTCCGGGTCCTCCATGCGCAGCCCGGCCAAGCCATTGATGTCGAAGAAGCGGCGGTAGTTGACCTCGTCGGTCGCGACCCGCCAGTAGGCGAGCCGCGCCGCCTGGCGCTCCAGCAGCCGATGCAGGGCGGTGAAGCTCGCGGGCACGTCCTTGGTGCCGTTGCGCCGGGCGGTCGCGGCGTCGAGCGCGGCCCGCGCGGTTCGGCTGGTCCCGGCCAGCGCGGCGAGCTCGCCCTTCGCCGCCGCCGCCGCGGCGCGCATCCCCTCGACACGCTCTCGCGACCGGCCGCGTGCGTCGAAGGCGGCGAAGCGGGCGGCGAGTGTCTCCAGCGCCGCTTGGTCGTCCGGGCTTTCGTGGGCGGCATCGCGCAGGATCGGCGCGTAGTCGCGCGGCGCGATCGGCACGCGGTGGTCGAAATACCAGACGCTGAAGCTTCCCTCGGCGGCGTCGAAGCGGAGCGAGAGCTCGCCGCCGTGCAGGGCCTCGTCGTAGGGCGTGCCCAGGAAGGGCACCAGGAGCTTGTCCCGCAACGACCGCTCGGGCGGGTCCCAATCGATGTCGAAATAGCGGGCGTAGGGGCTCGCGCGGCCCCATTCCAGCACGTCCAGCCACCAGGCGTTGTCGGAGCCGCCCACCCCCATGTGGTTCGGCACGAAATCGAGGATCAGGCCGAGCCCGTGCGCGTGCAGCCGGGCGACGAAGCGTTCGAAGGCCGGGCGGCCGCCGAGCTCGGGATTGATCGAATTGTGGTCGACGATGTCGTAGCCGTGGGTCGAGCCCGGCCGCGCGGTGAGCAGCGGCGAGGCGTAGATGTGGCTCACCCCCAGCGCCGCGAAGTAGGGCACGTGTCGCGTCGCGTCGTCCAGCGTAAAGCCCGCGTGGAACTGCAGACGCAGCGTAGCGCGCGGGACCTGGGGGGCGTGGGGCGGATCGGCCATCGGGCGTTTATAGCAGAGCCCGCCGGGGGCCGATCCTAACCTGCGGGCGTGGCGCGGCGTGGCCGGGTCCGCTAACATCCGGCGCGGCAAGGGAGACGGCTATGAAACTCGCGACCTTTACGACCGGCGGCAGGCAGAGCTACGGGGTGGTGGTGCCCGACGGCATCGTCGATCTCGGCACGCGGATCGGCGCGCGCTATCCGAGCCTCCTCAAGCTGATCGAGGCCGGCGCCCTCGACGAGGCGCGCAAGGCGGTGGCCGGCCAGAAGGCGGATTTCGCGGAAAGCGCGATCGCCTACCTTCCCGTCATCCCGGACCGCATCAACATCTTCTGCACAGGCCTCAACTACGCCGGCCACATCCAGGAGACCGGGCGCGAGGCGCCCAAATTCCCCCGGCTGTTCATGAAGCTCGACAAATCGCTGGTCGGTCACAAGCAGCCAATGATCCGGCCTCAGGCATCCAAGGATTTCGATTTCGAGGGCGAGCTCATGGTGGTGATGGGGCGCGAGGCGCGCCATCTGAGCGCCGCAGACGCGCTCACCCATGTCGCCGGCTATACGATCTTCAACGACGGCTCGCTCCGCGACTTCCAGAACCGCACCACCGACCAGGGTAAGAATTTCTACCATTCGAGCTCGGTCGGCCCCTACATGATGACCCTCGACGAGGTGCCGCCGGAGCGCGAGATGCAGCTCGTCTCGCGGCTGAACGGCAAGGTCGAGCAGGAGACCCGCATCGCGGACATGATCTGCCCGGTGCCGAAGCTCGTCGAATATTTCTCGATGATCACCCGCCTGCGACCGGGCGACATGATCGCCACGGGCACCTGCGGGCGCGTCGCCTACAGCGAGAAGCAGTGGATGAAGGCGAACGACACGATCGAGATCGAGATCACCGGGCTCGGCAGGCTCGTGAACCCGATCATGGATGAGGGCTGACTTTCAGGCGGGCCGGTGTGCAACAATGAAAAGTTGTGAGGAGAGCGGCTTCACGTCAAGGAGCCAGAGCACGAGGTCGTAGGCGAGCGAGATCAAGTACACCGGCAGTAAGGGCTTGAAGTAGATGCTCTGGTAGTAGCGAAGTTCGACCGCTTCGACTTCAAGTCCTGCCCTTTTGTGGAGTCGCAGCATCTCAGGATAGGCGCAGGAATCGTAGAAGGCACGAAAGCCGCACTCATCGGACCACCCGGGAAAGAATGTGAGGATGAGCCACTTCACAAGGGCGTTCGGCAACACCCGGTTGAGGAGGGCGAAGGGCGCGCGCCGGCCCGGGAAAACGTGTGCGGCCCTGCCCCCCGGCTTCAGCACGCGGTGGCATTCGGCGACGAAGGCCGCGTTGTCAGGCAAGTGCTCCAGGACGGAGCGGGTGACGATCAGGTCGATCGACCCGTCACGGAATGGAAGGCCCGCGCATGCGTCGCACACGACCCCCGCGTCGACCTGCGGGTTGCTGTGGACTTGGTCAAACAATATGTCGCTACCGATCAGGTAGGTGCCGCGCTCCGTGCGCCGGTGCTCGGCAAATGGGCTCATATGGCCGCCACCGACGTCGAGCACAACCATGCCCGTGCTTTCGTTGATCAGTCGCGCGACGGTAATCTCGTGAAGGTGAAGGAGGCTGCGGTTGAAACGCCGGGGAAGCCGCCGCTCGATCCAGTTGGCGGCCGCCTGGTTCCACGCAAAAAAGCCACCGAGCAAAAGGGCCCCCTGCACCTTGACGGTTGCGGCAGACGTGTCATCACTGCGACGGCACGCCTGTCGATGATTAACACCTTCCAGCGGGAGCGGGAAGCGCGAAGCGGGGCCGGCCGAAAATTCGGAAGGCGGGCCTTATCATTAGTTTAACAGCTGTCGGCCAAGAAAATGGGTTGGTCCTAACCGTAAGTGGCACCATAGTTGGCCGCCGCCGCCCGACACGGCTGGGAGCTGAGTTTCGATTGTTGGACAGCCGAGGCTGGAAAGCGGGTCATGCGCGGCAGGACCGGATAGAAGAGCGATGCTGAGAAGTCTGATCCTCTCTTTGGTTGTCTTCGGGGCGTTGCCGGTCGCTCTCGTGCGCCCGGAAATCGGCCTGATGGTGTATTCGTGGATCTCGTACATGTACCCGCAGAACCTGACCTACGGGTTCATGCGGGGACTGCCCATCGCCATGATCGTTGGCGCCACGACCTTCGCCGCCTGGCTGTTCTCGAAGGAGCGAAAGGCGCCTCCCGCGACCGCGATCAATGTGTTGATCATAATGCTGGCAGTCTGGCTCACCATCAACCAGTTCCTCTTCGCGATGAATCCCGTAGGGGCGCAGACGGAGTATATTCAATTCATTAAGGTGTTGGCGATTACGGTCCTTACGACCATTTTAATGCAGGATCAGCGCCGGATTACGCTCCTCGTCGGCGTGGTCGTCGCCTCTCTTGGCTATTTTGCCTTGCGCGGTGGCATCGCGACTATTCTCAGTGGAGGCGCCAACCGGCTGTCGGGGCCGGACGGCAGCATCATTGCCGAGAACAACGCCCTCGGCCTCGCCCTCCTGACGGTCGTCCCGCTGCTGCGCTATCTTCAGCTTCAGGCGAAGCAGCGCATTCTTCGCTTGGCCCTTATTGGGGGATACCCGTTCTTCTTTCTGGCGGTCTTCGGTTCCTATTCCCGTGGCGCCTTCGTCGGGCTCGCCGCAATGCTCCTCTACCTCGCGATGAAATCGCGACGAAAAGTGGGGCTCACGATCGCAGTGGTTGCCGCATTCGTCGGCGCGTTCTATCTCATGCCTCAGAAATACACACAGCGGTTGCAGACTACCGAGACGTATCAGGACGACGGATCCGCCGAGGCGCGTCTGGCGCACTGGTATTTCGCCCTGCATTTCGTGGTCGATCACCCGTTCGGCGGCGGATTTAAGCTGCCCAACGATCGGGTGCTGTGGAAATATGCGCCCGATCCGACGAGCTTCATGCCCCACCTCAGGATCAACGTCGCGCACAGCATCTATTTCGAGATGATGCAGGCGCAGGGCATCCCGGGCTTCGTCATCTTCGTATCCATCATTCTCCTCGCCTTCCGCTATGGAGCGACCGTCGCTCGTCAGACGCGTAACCGGCCGGACTTGACGTGGCTTCGGGATTTGTCGGCCATGACGCGGGCGAGCCTCGTCGGCTACTGCGTGGGAGGAGCCTTTCTGTCGCTCGAAGAATATGACCTTTTCTGGTATCTGATCGCGTTCGCGGTGATCTGCCGCGTGGTCGCGGCGCGGGAAGTGGCTAAGCCGCCGCCGGAGACGGTTGATCAGGCGCTGCCGGCTGCCTCCGCGATGGTCCCGGCCCTGCCGGTGGGCTTTCTCCGCAACCAGAGGGCTGCTGCCCCGCTCGCAGCATCGGCCGCGCCTCGTGCCATCGCGGACGGGCGTCAATTCCGCCGAGTGCGCGGCCGCGGCGCGCCGTAGGCGGCGCGCCCGTCCTCGGCCGTCACGGATGGCCGGTCGGGAACTCGATGAACATGGTGGCGAAGGCCTGGCGCGGCTCGTTTGCGTTCCATTTGTTGCGGCCCGCAACGCCCCAATAGTGCACCGGCAGCGCCCCGCCGCTGCCGTTGCCGCACGTGGCGCGGCCCTGGCTGTACGGCTGGTCGCCGGCGACGTTCCAGACCGGCCCCCAGTCGGCATAGGCGGTCACCGGCCAGATCTCGCCCGTCACCCATTGCAGCACGCGGTAGCTGCAGAGGTATTGCAGCCCGATCCAGGCCGACCGCTGGGGCTGGAAGGTGCGAATCAGGAAAATGCTGGTCTTGAGGTTCTTCACCACGGCGAGCCGGCCGCGCGCGCCCTGGTGGAACTGGGTCTTGGCGATGTCGTCGGCCTGCGCCCAGGTGAGCCTGCCGGCTTCCCTCCTGTCGCGCGTCGCGGCCTGCCGGTCCGGGAAATAGAGCTCGAAATAGCTCTTGGTGGCGGGGTCGTAGACCGGCTTGTTGTAGAGCGGACCGGCGGCCGCGGCGGATGGCGGCGCCGGCATGCAGATCAGCCCGCCCCAGGCCAATATCGCCAGGATCGCCCTACATGCCCGTGTCATCGCGCCACCTCCCTTCGCACGGCCGGGACGCTAAGGCCGCGAGGCTGTGGGGTCAACCGCCCCTCCGGCGGGTTTGCGGCGTAAGGTCTGGAAAAGCGCCCGCCAAGGCGCTAGATCAGGGTTTCGCGCGGCCCCCTAAACCGTCCAGGAGCCCATCATGCCCGATCAGGCACAGGAGACCGCGGCCCCGGCCGCGCCCCCCCGCCGCCAGCGCCCGCCGCCCCGTTCGGTGACGGTGCAGCGCATCGAGCGGCTCACCCCGCGCGTCATCGGCGTCACCTTCACGGGCGACGAACTAGCGAATTTCAGCCCGCCGCGCCCCGGCGCGCATATGAAGCTGGTGTTCGCCGAGCCGGGCGAGCAGGTGTTGGCGCGCGACGCCATGCCGGCCGGTGCGCCGCGCCCGCCGTCGCGCACCTACACGCCGCTGCGCTTCGACCCGGCGGCCCGGACGCTCGATTGCGAATTCGTGCTGCACGGCGACGGCATCGCGGCCGACTGGGTGTCGAAGGCGAAGCCCGGCGACGCCCTGCACCTCGCCGGTCCCGGCGGGGGCTGGGACCTGCCCGCCGATCTCGCCCATTTGGTGATCGTCGCCGACGACACCGCCATGCCGGCGGCCGGCACGATCCTCGAGGCGCTGCCCAGGGACGCCACCGCCACGGTGCTTTGCGAGATCGAGGATGAAGCGGAGGAGCGCCCGCTGAGCCCCCATGTCACGGCTTCTCCCACCTGGCTGCACCGCGATGCGTCCGGCGAGCGCGTCCGGCCCGGCCTGCTGCTGGAGCGGGCAGTGCACGGCCTCAACCCGCCCGAAGGCACCTACTGGTGGATCGCCTGCGAGGCGGCGACGATGCGCCGCATCCGCACCTACCTGCTGAAGGAGCGGGGCGTCGCGCTCGACCACGTGCATACGCGCGGCTACTGGAAGCTCGGCGAGACGAACTATCCCGACCACGACTACGGCAACGACTGACGCGCGGGCCGGACGACGATGGACCAGCGCGACCGCGCCCACCCGATCCCCGGTACCTACGTGTTCGACGGGGCGCTGTCGCGCAAGGGCTACCGGCTGAACCGGTTCTGCATGTCGCTCGCCTCCGACGCGGCGCGCGCCGCCTTCAGATCGGACGAGGACGCCTACATGGCGCGCCAGGGCCTCACCGAGGCGGAGAAGGCGCTGGTTCGGGCGCGCGACTTCCTCGGCATGATCGAGTCCGGCGCCAACATCTACATGTTGCTCAAGCTCGGCTCGGCGACCGGCAAGGGGCTCTACGAGATCGGCGCCCAGCAGCGCGGCGAGACGTTGGCCGAGTTCCTGGCGACGCGCAACGTCGGCGGCGCGACCTGACATGGCGCGCCTGGTCGCCGGCATCGGCACGTCGCACGTTCCGTCGGTCGGTGTCGCCTACGACCGCGGGCGCATGCAGGCGCCGGAATGGAAACCGCTCGACGACATGTTCGTGCCGGTGCGCGAATGGCTGGGGCGCGTGAAGCCGGACGTCGCGATCATCGTCTACAACGACCACGGCGCGGATTTCTTCTTCGACAAGTACCCGACCTTCGCCATCGGCGCGGCCGACAGCTACTTCATCGCCGACGAAGGATTCGGCCGGCGCCCGCTGCCGGACCTCCGGGGCGACGCCGCCTTCTCCTGGCATCTCTGCGAAAGCCTGATTTACGACGAGTTCGACATCACCGTGTGCCAGGAGATGGGGCTCGAGCATGGCTTCCTGGTGCCGATGAACCTCTGCTTTCCCAACGCGCCCGAATGGCCGTGCGCCGTGGTTCCGGTCGAGGTGAACGTGGTGCAGCACCCGCTGCCGACGGCCCGGCGCTGCTGGAAGCTGGGCCAGGCCATCGCGCGCGCCGTCGCTGCCTATCCCGATGCCCTGAAGATCGCGATCGTCGGCACCGGGGGCATGTCGCATCAGCTCAACGGCCCGCGCTTCGGCTACATGAACGAGGCGTTCGACCGCGACTTTCTCGACCGGCTGGAGCACGACCCAGAATCGCTCTGCGAGATGACCCACCACCAACTGATGGAAGAGGCGGGCGCCGAGGCGGTCGAGCTCATCATGTGGCTGGTCATGCGGGGCGCGATGGGGCCCGCCGCGCGTCGCGTCCACCGCGGCTACTATGCCCCGATGACCACGGGCATGGGCCTGATCGCCTTCGAGCCGTAGTATCCTTCCCGCGCAACGACGGGAGGGAACCATGGACGGGCTCAAGGACAAGATCGTGCTGATCTCCGGCACCGCGGGCGGGCAGGGCCGGGCAGCGGCGCTCGCCTTCGCGCGCGAAGGCGCCAAGGTGTTCGGGTGCGACGTGAAGGAGAAGGAGGCGGAGGAAACCGTCCGCCTCGTCACCGCGGCGGGCGGCGAGATGCGCTCGATGCAGCCGCTCGACCTTTCAGAGTTCGCCAACGCCGAGAAATGGGCGAAGGCCGCGTACGAGGCGTTCGGCGGCATCGACGTGCTCTACAACAACGCGGGCTCGCTCCGCGCGCTCGGACCGTTCGGCCAATCGACCGTCGAGGCGTGGAACGAGACGCTCCGCTACGAGCTCACCATGCCGTTCGTCACCACCCTCGCGGTCTGGCCCTACCTGGTGGCGCGCGGCGGCGGGCTGATCCTCAACACCGCCTCGATCTCGGGCCATACCGAATTCCTGCCGCTCCGCACCTCGGCGCACGGCGCGACCAAGGCGGGCGTCATGGGCCTCACCCGCATGCTGGCGGCCGAGGGCTCGCCCTTCAACATCCGTGCCATCTCGATCAGCCCGGGCATCATCAAGTCGCCGGCGACGCGGCGCTTCTGGACCGGCGAGGACCCGGTGCAATCGGCCATCGGCGAAGGGCTCGTCGCGAACGTGCCGATGGGCCGTGCCGGCGAGTGCGAGGAGATCGCCAATGTCGCCGTGTTCCTGGCCTCGTCGGGCGCGTCCTACATCAACGGCGCCGACATCCTTGTCGACGGCGGCGTCGGCGCCTGCACCTTCACCCCGATTGGCGGGAATTAGGCCAGCGCGTCCTTCATCCAGGCCAGCATGATGCCGAGGGTCGGGTCGGGGCTGGCGTCGAGCGGGCGGCCCATATGCCCGCCGTTGGCAACGAAGCGCGCCGATTTCGGCACGCCGTGCTGCAGGACGAGGTAGTAGTCCTCGATCGGCGCGATCGGATCGCGGTCGCCGTTGATGCAGAGCAGCCGGCAGCAATCGCGGTCGAGCACCCCCTGGTCGAGCAGCGAGAGCGTCGGGGCGTATGCGATCCATTCGGCGTGGTTTCCCTTGCCGAAGGCGTTGGCGCGCGATTCCGACTGGCCCCACGGCAGTCCGTTGCCCTGCGCCCGCTCGATCTGCTCGCGGGTGAAGACGAGGTGCGCACCGCCGCCTTGGCTGATGACCGCGCGGAACCGGTTCGCGTGGGTGTGCGCCACCTTGGTCGCCCAATAGCCGCCGAAGCTGCCGCCCCAGCCGCCGACCCGCGCGGCATCGAGACCGGGCTGCGCCGCGATCCAGTCGAACACCGCGTCCCACTGGCGCTCGGCGTCGGTCGAGCCGACAACCGGCGAGTCGCCCGTGCCCGGCATGTCGATCATCACCACGGCGTAGCCCGCCTCGAAGAACGGCAGGGTGCGCTGCAGGCATTCCTCCTTGAACGTGTCGATGCCGGCCCAGGCGATCAGCACCGGCGGCTTCGCCGCGCCCTTGGGCCGGCGGACATAGGCGACCATTTTGTCGCCCTCGCCCGCGCGGCCCTGGAACGGCATCTCGACCCGCTCGGGCGGCACCGCGTCGTAGGCCGCGGCGGCGAGAACAGCCGTCTGGGACCTGCGATAGGCGGTGCGCTGGTTCTCGGTCTTCATGCAGGGAAAACGCGCCATGCGGTAGCAGCCGTAGGCGCGGAGCCACGCCGCCCTTGCCGCCTCGGCGTCGCCCTTCGCCTCGGCCGCGCGCGCCGCCGCCTCGTGCGGCTCACCGGCCGCGAGGAAGCCGCGGGTGAAGGCGTCCCGATCCTCGGCGAACACCGGGATCGCGGACTCGATCACTCGCTTCGCGTCCTCGAAGGGGCAGAAGTTGAACGGGTACGCGTCGTTCCGCGCCGCCCGTTCCCAATGCTTCCAGGTCTCGGCCAGGGTGGGCGGCATGCGGCGCTCCGTCAGTGGCCGCGGCGCAGCCGCGACGAGGTGTTGATCACGGCGTGCAGGTTCTGCGCGTAGTCGTTGGCACCCTCGATGTCCATCGTGTAGGCGGTGCGGGTGTATTCCTTCACCGCGCGCACGGCGGCCTGGGGCGCCTTGAGCATGGCGGCGAGCAGCGTGTCGAGCGCCGAATCGAGCTTCGCGGCCGGCACCACGCGGCTCACGATGCCGTAGGCCAGCGCGGTCTCGGCGTCGATCTTCTCGGTCGACCATGTCATGTACATGATCGCCTTGCGGTGGGCCCGGTCGATCATCGACGACATCGCCATGGTGGGCATGATGTTGTGGCCCATCTCGGGAAGCTGGAACTGGGCGGTGTCGGCGGCGAGCGTCACGTCGGCGGCCGAGGCCAGCGCGCAGCCGAAGCCCAGCGCCTGGCCCTGCACCACGGCGACGACCGGTGCCTTCGAGCGGCGGAACGCGCCGTAGGCGTTGAATACGACCTCGTTGCCGTCGCGCAGGTCGAGCGCCTCGGGCGGCGTGGCGGGGGCGTTGCGGCCCATCTGCGCGCGGCCCAGGCAGAAATCGGTCCCGGCGCTCTTCAGCACGACGACGTGCGCGGCGTTCGACGCCTCGTTCAGCAGGCGAGTCAGCTCGACCGCCATCGGGTCGGAGACCTTGTTGCCGTCCTCCGGCCGGTTGATGGTGATCGTGACGACGCCGTTCTTGTTCTCGGTGGTGAACTCGTTGCCCATGTCTCTCTCCCTGGAGGAAGTTCAGCGTGCCCGGCGGGCGCGCGCGTCCTGGATGGCGTGCCAGACCTTCAGCGGCGTCGCCGGCATTTCGATATGCGTCACGCCCTCGTCCTGCAGCGCGTCGCAGAGGGCGCCCACCAGGCAGGCGAGCGCCGGGACCGTGCCGCCTTCGCCGCCGGCCTTGATGCCGAGCGGGTTGGTCGGGGTCAGCACCTCGTTGAAGCCGGTGCCGAACGTCGGCACCTCGTCGGCGCGCGGGATGCCGTAATCCATGAACGAGCCGGCGAGGAGCTGGCCTGTCTCCGGATCGTAGAGGCACTGCTCGCTCATCGCCTGGCCGAGCCCCTGGACCACCCCGCCGTGCGACTGGCCGTGCACGATCAGCGGGTTGATGATCCGCCCGACGTCCTCGATCGCGTCATAGCGCACCACCTGGTAGGCGCCGGTGGCGGGATCGATCTCGACCTCGCAGACGTGGCAGCCGTTCGGGAAGACAAGGAAGCTCATCACCTCGTCGGCGACGCCGTCGAGCTTGCCCTTGAGCTCGCCCGGCAGGTCGGCCCGGTCGCGCGCGGCGCGCGCCACCTCGAAGATGCCGACCGACCGGTCGGTGCCCGCCACCGTGAAGCGGCCGGCCTCGAACGCGATGTCGGCGTCCGCCGCCTCCAGCAGCTGGGCGGCGATGCGCTTGCCCTTCTCGATGATCTTGTCCGCCGCCTTGATCATGACGATCGAGGCGAGGCGCATGGAACGGCCGGCGTGCGATCCGCCGCCCTCCTTCACCACGTCGGTGTCGCCCTCGATGAAGCGGATCGATTCGAGCGGCACGCCCAGCCATTCGACCACCACCTGGGCGAAGCTGGTCTCGTGCCCCTGGCCCGAGGATTGCGTGCCGACGACGAGGCCGACCGTGCCCTCGGGGCTTACCTCGATCTCGGCCCGCTCGCGCGGCGAGCCGGACGACGATTCGAGATAGTTGATCAGCGCGCGGCCGCGCCGCATGCCGCGCTTCTTCAATTCCGCGGCCCGCGCCGCGTACGTGTCCCATTCGTTGAGCGCAAGGGCGAGATCCATGTTCTTCGCGAACTCGCCGGTGTCGTAGGTCGCGCCCATCGGGTTGGTGTAGGGGAGCCTCTCGGGCGGGATCAGGTTCTTGCGGCGCAGCTCGACCGGATCCCAGCCATGCTCCCGCGCCGCCAGGTCCATCAGCCGTTCCAGCACGAACACCACCTCGGGGCGGCCCGCGCTGCGGTACGGGTTGGTCGACGGGGTGTTGGACAGCACGCCGCGGGCGCGGCAATAGGCGACCGGCACGTCGTAGAGGCCGGTCATGATCTGGATGCCCTTGTGCAGCGGCACCATGTTGACCGAGTGCGCGCCCAGGTTCGACAGGTTCGACGAGCGCATGGCGAGGATGCGCCCTTCGGCGTCGAACGCGAGTTCTGCGCTCACCACCAGGTCGCGGCCCTGGTAGTCGGAAAGGAACGCCTCCGCCCGGTCGCAGACCCATTTGACCGGCCGTCCCACCGTCTTGGCGGCGACGCAGACCAGGGTGAACTCGGGATAGAACGGGTTGCGCGTGCCGTAATTGCCGCCGACGTCGCCCGAGATCACCCGCACCTTGTCGGCGGGAACGCCCAGCGTGCCGGCCAGCGCGCGCTTCATCCGCACGGCACCGCCCGAGCCGGCATTCAGCGTGTACTTCCCGGTCGCGGGATCGTAGCTGCCGGTCGCCGCGCGTGGCTCCATGGTTACGCCGGTGCAGCGCTGGATCCAGGTGTCGAGCCTGGTCGTCTTGGCCGCCCTGGCGAAGGCCGCGTCGGTCGCCTTCTTGTCGCCCGCGTCGGCGTCCAGCACCACGTTGTTCGGCCGGTCGTCGTAAAGCGTGGGCGCGCCGGGCTCGGCCGCCGCCGCGGTATCCGTCACCGACGGCAGCACCTCGTAATCGACGACCACCGCCTCGGCGGCGTCGCGCGCCTGGTCGTCCGTCTCGGCGATGACCATCGCCACCGCCTCGCCCACGAAGCGCGCGCGGTCGGGCGGCAGGGCGTGGTGCACCGCGACATAGGTCGGCGTGCCGTCGCGGTTCTTGAGGGCGATGTCGACCCCCGGCGAAGGGATCGGCGAATGCGGGATGGGCTTGATGCCCTGGGCGACCAGCCCTTGGCCGGTCAGCACCGCCAGCACGCCGGGCATGGCGCGCGCGGCCGTCGTATCGATCGCCCGGATGCGGGCATGGGCATGCGGCGAGCGCACGAATACAGCACGGGCCTGGCCCGCGGCGTTGAAATCGTCGCTATAGGCGCCGGCGCCGGTCAAAAGCCGCTCGTCCTCGCGGCGGACCACCGGCTCGCCGATCTTGCCGTCGAACATGGCGTCTCCGTTGTTCTGTTTCTTGTCTGGGTGTTGGCGGGCGGCATGTTAGCCAAGCCGGCGCGCCATGTCGCGCCCCGCGTGCCGCGACCGTTTGCGCCGGCACGCCGGACCGGCTAAACCAGCGCCATGACCGACAGCATCACCATCGCCGTGCTCGGCGGCAGCGGCGCGCTGGGCGCGGCCCTCGCCGGGCGCTGGCTCGCCGCGGGCCATCGCGTCGTGATCGGCTCGCGCGACGCGGCCAAGGCGGCCGCGGCGGCCCAGGCGCTCGCCGCCAAGGTCGAAGCCGATCCCGCCCGCGCCACCGGCACCGGCAATCGCGAGGCGGCGGCCGCAGCCGAGATCGTGGTCCTCGCCGTGCCCTATGCCGGCCATCAGGCGCTGCTCGACGAGGTGAAGGACGCGGTGCAGGGCAAGATCGTGCTCGACACCACCGTGCCGCTGGTGCCGCCGCGCGTCGCGCGGGTGCAGCTTCCGGCGGCCGGGTCGGCCGCCAAGGCGGCGCAGGACGCGCTGGGCGAGGGGGTGCGGGTCGTCTCGGCGTTCCATTCGGTCGCCGCGCACCGGCTCGCCGAGAACGAGCCGGTCGATTGCGACGTGCTGGTGTTCGGCAACGATCCGGCCGCGCGCGCCACCGTGTGCGGGCTGGTCGAGGATTGCGGGCTCAAGGCGTGGCACGGCGGGTCGATCGACAATTCCGCCGCGTCCGAGGCGCTGACCTCGGTGCTGATCTTCATCAATCGCCGCTACGGCATCGACGGGGCGGGGTTCCGCATCACCGGCACGCCTGGCGAGACCAAGGCGGAGTAGCCGCCCATGGCGGTGCCTCGGCTCGAGGTGATCGCGCTTCCCGGCATTCCCGAAATCCGTCCGGGCGACGACTTGGCAGCGGTCTGCGCCGCCGCGATGGCGCGCGCGGAGGTGACCGTGGCGCGCGGCGACGTGCTGGTGGTCGCGCAGAAGATCGTCTCCAAGTCCGAGGACCGGTTCGTCGATCTCGCGACAGTCAGCCCGTCGGAGGCGGCGATGCGCCTCGCCGCCGAGACGGAAAAGGATCCGCGCCTCGTCCACCTGATCCTCGGCGAGTCCGAGCGCGTGCTGCGCCATCGCCGCAACGTGCTGATCGTGGTGCACAAGCGCGGCTGGGTGCTCGCCAACGCCGGCATCGATGCGTCGAACGTGGGGCGCGGCGGCGGCGTGCTGCTGCTGCCCGAGGACCCGGACGCCAGCGCCGCGCGCCTCTCCGCCGCGCTCGGGCTTCCCGTGATCGTCAGCGATTCGTGGGGCCGCGCGTGGCGCGCCGGAACCACCGGCGTGGCGCTCGGCGTCGCCGGGCTCCCCGCCGTGCTCGACCTGCGCGGGCGGGCACAGGACCGCGACGGGCGCACGCTGCGCGCCACCGAGATCGGCCTCGCGGACGAAATCGCGGCGGCGGCCTCGCTCGTTCAGGGAGCGGCCGACGAGGGCACGCCCGCGGTGCTGGTGCGCGGCGCGGCCACCCTCCTTGCCGCCGGCCCGGCGACGACCGCCGCCCGCCTCGTCCGCGCCCAGGACGAGGACCTGTTCCTGTGACCGTCGTCGCGCTGTCCGGCGGCGTGGGAGGGGCCAAGCTCGCGCTCGGGCTTGCCCAAATCGTGCCGCCCGAGGCGCTGACGGTGATCGCGAATGTCGGGGACGATTTCGAGCATCTGGGGCTTTCGATCTCGCCCGATATCGACACGCTGACCTACGTGCTGTCCGGGCTCGACGACACGGCACGCGGCTGGGGCCGGCGCGGCGAGAGCTGGGCATTCATGGCGGCGCTGCGCGAGCTGGGCGGCGAGGACTGGTTCAACCTCGGCGACAAGGACCTTGCGCTTCACGTCGAGCGCACGCAACGGCTCCGCGCCGGTGCGACCCTCAGCCAGGTCACGGCGGATGTGTGCTGCCGCCTCGGCATCGGGCCGCGGATCGTGCCGGCGAGCGACGACCCCGTCCGCACGATCGTTGAGACCGCGGAGGGCCCGCTCGCCTTCCAGCATTATTTCGTGCGCGAACAGTGCCGGCCGGCGGTGCGCGGCTTCCGCTACCAGGACGCGGCGACGGCTCGGCCCCAGCCCGATGCGCTGGCGGCGCTGGCGGCGCCCGGCCTGCGGGCGGTGGTCATCTGCCCGTCCAACCCGTTCATAAGTGTCGAGCCTTTGCTGGCGATGCCGGGGCTGCGCGATGCAATCATGGCCAGCGGGGCGCCGGTGGTCGCCGTCTCGCCCATCGTCGGCGGGCGGGCGCTCAAGGGTCCGGCGGCGAAGATGATGGCGGAACTCGGCCTCCCCGCCACGGCCGAGGCGGTGGCCCGCCACTACGGCCAACTGCTAAACGGATTCGTCCTCGACGCCGCCGATGGCGCATCGGCCGCCCCCGTGCGGGCGCTGGGCACGCCGGTCCTGGTCGCGCCGACGGTGATGCGCACTGCCGAGGACAAGGCGGCGCTCGCCCGGGCGGTGCTGGATTTCGCCGCCACGCTCAAATAGGCTGCGCCGCCATGTGGGCCATCGTCCCCATCAAATCGTTCGCCGGCGCCAAGAGCCGGCTCGCCCCCGTCCTCGCGCCGGGGGAGCGGGCCGGGCTCGCCGCCGCCATGCTGTCCGACGTGCTGGCCGCGCTCGCCGCCACGCCCGGCCTCGGCGGGGTGCTGATCGTCGCGGGAGAAGCGGGATTCGCGCCCAAGGGGGTGCGGGTTCTGGTCGACCGCGAGGCGCGGGGCCAATCGGCGGCCGTCGCCCAGGGCGTGCGCGCGCTGGCGGCGGAGGGGGTGGGCGCCATGATCACCGTGCCAGGCGACGTGCCGCTCGCAACGCCGGCGGAAATCGCCCAGGTCCTTGCCCATGGTCCGGGCCCCGCCGTCTCCATCGCCCCGGCGCGCGACCGGCTGGGTACCAACGTGCTCGCCTGCACCCCGTCCGATTTGATCGGCTTCTCGTTCGGGGTGGCGAGCTTCGACCCGCACTGCGCCGCCGCCCGCGCCGCCGGGGTCGAGCCCCGCGTGCTGGAGCTCTCCGGTCTCGGGCTCGATATCGACACGCCGGACGATCTTGCGGCGCTGATCGCCCGCGCGCCGCAGGGCGCGACCGGCCGCTTCCTCGCCGACGCCGGGATCGCCGTGCGGCTCGCCGGGGCATGCGCGTCATGACGGCGCCGCGCGACCTTCTCGCCGCCGACCTCGCCACGCTGATGGCGGAGGCGGCGGCGCTGCGCGACCGGGGCCAGGGCGGGCTCGTGACGTACTCGCGCAAGGTGTTCATCCCGCTCACCCAGCTTTGCCGCGACGTGTGCCACTACTGCACCTTCGCCCACCCGCCGCGGCGCGGCCAACGCGCCTTCCTCACGCGCGACGAGGTGCTGGCGATCGCGCGGGCGGGCGCTTCCGCCGGCTGCCAGGAGGCGCTGTTCACACTCGGCGACAAGCCGGAGCTGCGCTACGCCGCCGCGCGGGACGAGCTCGCGGCCCTCGGCCACGCGACGACGGTGTCGTACCTTGCCGAGATGGCGAAGGCGGTGCTCGACGAGACGGGCCTTCTGCCGCACGCCAACCCTGGCGTCACCGCGCCGGACGAGATCGCGGCACTGCGCGGCGTCTGCCCGTCTCAGGGGCTGATGCTGGAGAGCGTGTCGGAGCGGCTGATGGCGCGCGGCCAGCCGCATCACGGCTCGCCCGACAAGGCGCCGGTGGCGCGGCTCGCCTGGCTCGAGGCGGCGGGGGCCGCGGGCGTCGCCACCACGACCGGCCTCCTGATCGGGATCGGCGAGACACGGGAGGAGCGCGTGGCGGCGCTGAAGGCGATGCGCGATCTGCATGCACGCCACGGCCATATTCAGGAGGTGATCGTCCAGAATTTCCGCGCGAAGCCGGGCACCAGGATGGCCGGCGCGCCCGACGCGACCGAGGACGAGCTTCTCTGGACCGTCGCCGTCGCGCGACTGGTCCTCGGGCCCGCGATGCACATCCAGGCGCCGCCGAATTTGAGCCCCGGCGCGCTCGCCCGGCTGGTCGCGGCCGGCATCGACGACTGGGGCGGGGTTTCGCCGGTCACGCCCGACCATGTGAACCCCGAGGCGCCGTGGCCGCATCTCGATGCGCTCGCCGCCGCGACCGGGGCCGCGGGCAAGGTCTTGACCGAGCGCCTCACGATCTACCCCGAATATGCGCTGGCGCCGGAACGCTGGCTCGACGACCGGCTGCGCACCCCTGTGCTGCGCGCGATGGACTCGCTCGGGTACGCCCGGCCGGACGGCTGGATGCCGGGGGCGACCGTTCCAACTTCGTCGGATGCCATTGCCCCTTCCGTTCGTGCTGAGGAGCGGTCCAACGGACCGCGTCTCGAAGTGCGAACGGGATCGGAGTTGGCGGGCGATCTCAGCGGCGTCCTGTCCCGCGCACGCACTGGTCACGAATTGACCGAACCCGACATCGTGCGGCTGTTCGCGGCGCGGGGCGCGGCGGCGCGGGCGGTCTGCGCGGTGGCGGACGAGGTGCGGCGCGAGGTCAATGGTGAGACCGTCTCCTACATCGTCACGCGCAACATCAACTACACCAACGTCTGCTCGTTCCGCTGCAAGTTCTGCGCGTTCTCCAAGGGCAAGCTGTCGGACAACCTGCGCGGCCGCCCCTATGACCTCGACCTCGACGAGATCGCGCGGCGCACCGAGGAGGCCTGGGCGCGCGGCGCGACCGAGGTGTGCATGCAGGGCGGCATCCACCCCGACTACACGGGCGCCACCTACCTCGCCATCCTTCGCGCGGTGAAGGAGGCGGTCCCCGGCATGCATGTCCACGCCTTCTCGCCGCTCGAGGTGTGGCAGGGGGCGAAGACGCTCGGCATCGGGATCGATGCCTTCCTGGCGCGTTTGCGCGACGCCGGGCTCGGCTCGCTGCCCGGCACCGCGGCCGAGATCCTCGACGACGAGGTGCGTGCCATCATCTGCCCGGACAAGGTGACGACCGCCCAGTGGTTCCAGGTGATGGAGGCCGCGCACGCCGCCGGGCTGCGCACGACGGCCACCATCATGTTCGGCCATGTCGACCACCCGCGCCACTGGGCGCGGCATCTACTGAGGCTGCGCGCTCACCAGGCGCGCACGCGCGGCTTCACCGAGCTGGTGCCGCTGCCCTTCACCCCGATGGAGGCGCCGATCTACCTGCGGGGCCTGGCGCGGCGCGGCCCGACCTGGCGCGAGGCGGTGCTGATGCACGCCATCGGCCGGCTGGTGCTGCACCCGCACTTCGCCAACGTGCAGGCGTCGTGGGTGAAGATGGGGCCGGACGGCGCGGTCGACTGCCTGAATGCCGGCTGCAACGATCTCGGCGGGACCTTGATGAACGAGTCGATCACCCGCGCCGCCGGCGCGGCGCATGGCGAGGAGATGCCGCCGGAGGAGATGGAGGCGCTGATCGACCGCGCCGGCCGCATTGCGCGCCAGCGCACCACGCTCTACGCCGACGCGGGCGCGGAGCGAATCGCCGCCTCGTTCGGCGCGCCCGTGCTCGCGCCGCTGGTCAACCGGCCGGCCACCAAGTTCGCCGCGTCCGAGGGGGCGGCATGAGCCCACGCTCCGGGCGACGGCGCGCCGTGGTGATCGGCGGGTCGACGGGCGGCCTGTTCGCCGCAGGCATGCTGCGCGCTGCCGGCTGGGACGCCGACATCTACGAACGCACGACCGACGATCTCGCCGGTCGCGGCGCCGGTATCGGCATCACGCTCGAGCTTTTGCAGGCGATGGAGCGGGTGGGCGCGCGGGTCGACCCGTCGATGGGCGCGCCGATCGCCTCGTACCGCTGGATCGGGCGTGACGGCGACCTCCGGTTCGAGCACTTCCACTACATGGCGGCCAGCGCCTGGGCGCGCATCTACCAGCCGCTGCGCGCGTCCTTTCCCGATTCCCACTACCACGCCGGCCGGAATCTGGTGCGGATCGAGCAGGGCGACCGGTCGGCCGTCGCCGTCTTCGCGGACGGGGCGCACATCGAGGCCGACCTGATCGTCGCGGCCGACGGGGCGCTCTCGACCATCCGCGGCCAGCTTCTGCCCGAGGTGTTGCCGGCCTATACCGGCTATGTCGCCTGGCGCGGGGTGGTGGCGGAAAGCGCGGTCGCGCCCGCCGTGCGCGACGTGGTCGCCGGGCACATTGTCTTCTCGTTCCAGGACGGCGAGATGATGCTGACCATGCTGATGCCCGGCGAGGGCGAGGACGTCAGGCCCGGCCGGCGGCGCTACTACTTCATCTGGTACCACCGGACCGAGAACCAGGCGGCGCTGCGCGACCTGTTCACCGACGCCGAGGGGCGCGACCATGGCGTTTCGATTCCGCCGCCCTTGATCCGGCCGGACGTGATCGCGGCGATGAAGGCGCGCGCGGGCGCCTCGTTCGCCTCCCCCCTCGACGAGATCGTGCGCGCCGCGCCGATGCCGCTGCTCCAGGCGATCTCGGACATGGAATCGCCGCGCCTCGCCTTCGGCAGGGTGGCCTTGCTCGGCGATTCCGCCTTCGTCGCGAGGCCGCACGTCGCGGGCGGCATCACCAAGGCGGCGCTCGATTCCGAGGCGCTGGTCGACGCGCTGGCGGCGCACGCGGACGTGCCGGCGGCGCTTGCCGCCTATGAGGTCTCGCAGCTCGATTTCGGCCGCAGGATCGTCGCCCACGCGCGCCGGCTCGGCAGCTATGTCGAGCACGACGAGCTGCGCGGCCGGCCCGGCACCGATGGCGATCCCCTCTGGATCATGCAGCATTACGGGGCGCCGCATTTGCTTCACGACCCGGACGAATCCGCCTATCGTTTCGGCCAGGAGGCGTCGTCCGGAGAGGGCGCGCGGACCTGAAAGGGAGGTGACCATGGCGACGGTTGCGCACGAGACCAAGGCGCCCGACGTGGGCTTCGTCGGGCTGATCCACGAGGGGGTGCCGGTCGCCCTCGCCAACCTCGACGCTTGCATGAAATTCTACACCGAGGTGCTGGGGCTGAAGCTCCTGCCCAGGCCCAAGGCGCTAGACGAGATCGTCCCCGGCGCGTGGCTCGGGAACGCCGAAAATACGGTCCAGTTCCACCTGATCGCCAAGGACGACGAACAGCGCCCGCCTTCCGGCGCGCCCGCCGCCCCCGCCGGGCGGCACACCGCGTGGCGGGTGAGGGACATCGACGCGTTCAAGGCGCGCATGACCGCCCTCGGCGTCGAGTACGGCGAGATCGGCAGCCTGATCGGCGAGCCGCAGGTCTTCGTCCAGGACCCGGAGGGCCACACCTGGGAGTTCCAGGGCCCGGCCAGGCGGTGAGGCGGCGTCATTGCGACGAGCGAAGCGACGACGCAATCCATCGTTTCGTTCTCATGATTATGGATTGCTTCGCTTCGCTCGCAATGACGACAGGGCACGATTGATCCCATGCTTTCCGGCTTTACCCCCGTTCCTCCCGACTTCGCCGCGCGCTATCGCGCCAAGGGCTACTGGCTCGACCGGCCGATGGGCACGTATTTCCGCGACCTCTTCGCCGAGGGCGGCGACCGGATCGCCGTCGTCGCCGGCGACGATCGGGTGAGCTACGCCGAGCTCGGGCGTCGCATCGACCATCTGGCGCGCCATTTGCTCGACCTGGAGATGAAGCCGCTTGACCGGGTGGTGATGCAGCTCCCCAACAGGATCGAGTTCATCTACCTCTACTTCGCGATGCTGCGTGTCGGCGCCATTCCGCTGATGGCGCTGCCGCCGCACCGGCGCTACGAGATCGGCCATTTCGTGTCGTTCGCCGAGGCCGTCGGCTATGCCGGTGCGGCGCGCATCGGCGAGTTCGACTTCCTGGCGATGGCCAAGGACATCCAGAAGGCGACGCCGTGCCTCCGCCATTTGTTCATGCTGGGCGACGGGTTGCCGGAGGGCTGCCACGACCTGCGCGGGATGATGGCGCGCCCGACGCGGACCAGCCAGGCCACGCTCGATGCGCTGAAGATCGACCCGGACGAGCCGGCCGTGTTCCAGCTGTCCGGCGGCACGACGGGCATCCCGAAGATCATCCCGCGCACGCACAACGACTACATCCTGAACTCGGTCGGCTGCTCGGCGGCGAACGACATGCGGGAAGGCGACGCGCTGCTGGTCTGCCTGCCGATCGGGCACAACTTCCCGCTCGCCTCGCCCGGCATCCAGGGCATGTTCATCCGCGGCGGCACGGTGGTTCTCGCCGACAGCCCGCGGGCGCACGACGTGTTCCCGGCGATCGCCCGGGAAAAGGTCACGCATATCGAGCTGGTGCCGGCGATCCTGATCCGCCTGCTGCGCGACGAGACGATCGGGAACTACGACCTCTCCTCGCTCCGCATCGTCAACACGGGCGGGCAGCGCCTGCAGCCCGAGACGTCGGCGCTCTGCGAAAAGCTGATCCCGTCCTGCACGGTGCAGGAGGTGTTCGGCATGGCCGAGGGGCTGGTCACTTTCAACGGGCTCGATGACCCGGCGGAGGTTCGCTACGAGACCGTGGGTCCGCCCTGGTGCGAGGACGACGAGATTCGCCTGATCGACGACGACGGCAACGACGTGCCGGACGGCGAGGTGGGCGAGCTCGCCGTGCGCGGGCCCTATACGCTGCGCGGCTATTTCCGCGTGCCCGAGGTGAACGCGCGCGCGTTCAGCCCGGATGGGTTCTACCTGTCGGGCGACCTGCTGCGCCGCCACCCCTCCGGCGGCTACGTCGTCGAGGGGCGCAAGAAGGATCTGATCAACCGCGGCGGCGAGAAGATCTCGGCCGAGGAGGTCGAGAATCTGATGCTCGCCCATCCCGGCGTGCACAACGTCGCCTGCGTGCCGATGCCCGACCCGATCCTGGGCGAGCGCACCTGCGCGTTCGTGATCCCGGCGCCGGGCGCGAAGCCGACGCTCGCCGACATCGCCGCCTATCTCACCGACCAGGGGCTCGCCAAGTTCAAGCTGCCGGAGCGGCTGGAGGTGGTTGCCGAGTTCCCGCTATCGCCGTTCGGCAAGGTGTCCAAGAAGGACTTGGCCGAGCGCATCGCAAAGATCGTCAAGGAGGAGTCCGCATGAAGCTCGACATGGGCGTAATGCTGCACACGGGCGACATGCCGTACGCCGATATCATCCGCTTTGCCCAGGAGGCGGAGGAGCTCGGCTATCACGGGTTCTGGCTGACCGAGGAATCGGGCAAGGAGGCGTTCTCGCTGCTCGGCGTGCTGGCGCGCGAGACCAAGCGGATCAACCTCTGCACCGGCATCGTGAATTTCTACTCGCGCTCGCCGACGACGCTCGCCATGGCGGCGCGCTCGATCCACGAGCTGTCGAACGGACGTTTCGGCCCGTTCGGCATGGGCACCGGCGGCATCGGCTTCATGGAGCGCGGCCACGGGATCGAGATCGACCGGCCGGTCGGGCGCGCGCGCGAGACGTTCGAGATCGTGCGCGGCCTGCTCAGCGAGAAGCGCTTCTCCTATCCGCAGGGCAAGTGGTTCAGGCCGAACGATTTCGGCCTGCGCGAAGGCCCGATCGAGAAGCGGATTCCGCTGTGGCTCGCCGCGCTCGGCCCGCAAATGTCCGAGATGGCGGGCAAGGTGGCCGACGGCATGATCTCGAACTGGCTGATCCCGGAATCGCTCGAGATCTATCGCGCCCAGGTCGCCAAGGGCGCGGCGTTCGCCAAGCGCGACCCGAAGGACATCACCATCTCGGCGTTGACCATGGTGACGACCGACCCGGACGACGCCGATTCGGTGATGGCGATGAAGCGCGGCCTCGCCTTCTACTGCGCCTCGCCGCACTACTTCCCGATCGCCGATGCGGCAGGGTTCGGCGAGGAAATTCGCAAGATCTACGGCATCTGGCAGACGCGCGACTTCAAGGGCGCCGCGGCGGCGGTCAGCGACGCGTTCACGCGCAAGTTCGCCGTGCATGGCGGCGAGCAGGTCCGGCGCGACTACCTGAAATGGATGAAGGCGGAAGGGTGCTACCCGATCGTCTATCCGCTGCCGCGCCACGCCAACATCGTCGAGGACCATTTCATCGCCATGCGCAACATGGCCGAGGCGGCCGAATGGTGACCGCCCGCCCTTGCCTGGGGCGCGGCGAGCCGTCATCGTACGGAGCGTTGCGTCTCGGGAGGAAGCGATGCTGTCGCGGGAAGACAACGAGCTGATCTGCCGCATCGGGCCGGGCACGCCCGCGGGCAAGCTGTTCCGCCGCTACTGGCATCCGGTGGCGCTGTCGCGGGAGATGCCGCAGGGCGCGGCGCCCAAGCCGGTACGCCTCCTCGGGGAGAACCTCGTGCTGTTCCGCACCAAGGCGGGCGTGCCGGGGTTGATGGATTTGCACTGCCCGCACCGCGGCACCGACCTTTCCTACGGCCGGGTGGAGGAGGACGGGCTCCGCTGCCTCTACCACGGCTGGAAGATGGGGGTGGACGGGCGCTGCCTCGACCAGCCGGGCGAGCCGAAGGGCTCCAACTTCAAGGACAAGGTGCGCCACGTCGCCTACCCGTGCGTCGAGGCGGGCGGGCTGATCATGACCTACATGGGTCCGGGCGAGCCGCCGCCTTTGCCGCGCTTCCCGATCTTCGAGGCGCCGGAGGGCCACGTCTGGGTCTCGAAGCTGTTCCACCACTGCAATTACCTGCAGGGTGCCGAGGGCGAGTGCGATTCCCAGCATCTGTCCTATTTGCACCGCATGGTGTTCCCCGGCCAGGAGGTCGACGAGGCAAGCTCCAACTTCATGTTCGCCGCCGACGAGGCGCCGGAGATCGAGTTCGAGGAGACGTCCTACGGGCTCCGCCTGTTCGCGACGCGCCATATCGCCGGCGATAAGAAGTATGTGCGCGTCACCAACTTCGTCATGCCCTATACCGGCTGCTTCGACGGCGGCCCGCTACTCGACCCGCAGAAGGCGCGGCCACGGCCGAACATGGGCTACTGGATGCACTGGCACGTGCCGATCGACGACGAGCGGCACTGGAAGTACATCGTCGCCCACTGCTACGACACGCCGATCGATGCCGAGTTCCAGCACCGCGCGATCGAGGCCGAGTTCACCTCCGACTTCACCTCGAAGCGCAACGCATCCAACCGCTACGAACAGGATCGCGCGGAGATGGAGCGGCGCACTTTCCTCGGCATGGGCTACAATTTCGAGGTGCACGACCTGTTCGCCACCGAATCGCAGCGCGCGATTTCGGATCGGTCGCGCGAGCATCTCGGCGCGTCGGACCGCGGCGTCACCGCCATGCGCCGCCAAATGCTGAAGGCGATCCGCGACCACGAGGCGGGCAAGCCGCTCGCGCTGCTCGACACTTCGGGCAATGCCGATCCGCTGTCCGACATGATCGTGGTGTCCGAGACCGTGCCGGAATCGGTCGACAGGCGCGAGATCTGGCGCGGCTTCCGCGACAAGCTGAAGGGAGCCGCGCCGGTCGGGGCGAAATAGCGCCGGTGCGTCTTCCGCGTCAGCTTCCCTTCGGCACGGCCTCGTGCATCCGCACCGCGCGTTCGAGTTCGGCGAACACGCGGTTGCGCGCGGCCTCGCCCAGCCCGCTCATGATGCGCGCCTCGGCGCGCTCGGCCGCGGCGCCCAGCCGCTCGGTCAGCCGCGCCCCGGCAGGAGTGAGGTACAGCGCCTTGGCGCGCCGGTCGGTGCGGTCGGTGGTGCGCCGGATCAGTCGTTTCGATTCCAGCCGGCGCACGACACCCGACACCGTCGTCCGGTCGCAGCGCAGCGCGTTGCCGAGGCGTAGCTGGTCGATACCGGGAAACGCCTTCACCACCTGCAGCGCGCCGTACTGCACCGGCGTCACGCCGAACGACGCGGTCTCCTCGGCGAAATAGGAATCGGCGATCTGGTGCACCCGGCGGATGAGATAGCCGCGCCTGTGGACCAGAAGATCGGACGATTCCGGCGGGTCGGCGGCGGCCGCCGTCGCCTTCTTGCCCGGCCCGCTCCCCTGACGCCGGGTCTTGCCTTGCGTGCTGCGCTTCATTTTGAGTCCGATTTCTGGATGCGAGGCGGCGGGACGGGCGGGTTCGGCCGACATAGCAGAACGACCCACCCGGCGCAAACATCGCGGCGCGCGGGTGGCAGGATGCGACGGTCGCGGCTAAGCTCGCCCCATCTGGCCGGCTCCGCCGGCATCCATGACGAGGAGGTACACATGGCGAAGCGCATCCGGCTCGAGGGTCCCGGCATTCCCGAGCATCACGGCCAGCCGTTCCCGGCGGCCATCCGCATCGGCAACATGGTGTTCTCGGCGGCGGTCGGCGGCGAGGATCCGGAGACCGGCAAGCTGCCCGAGGGGCTCGAGGACCAGGTGCGCCACGCCTTCGACAACGTGCGCCGCATGATGGAGAAGGCCGGAGGCTCGCCCGCCGACATCGCCAAGGTGTCGGTCACCATGAAAGACCGCAACGACCGGCCGACCATGAACAAATACTGGATCGCCATGTTCCCCGACGAGAACGACCGGCCGGTGCGTCACACCAGCGCGGGCGAGATGGCGGGCGGCCGGCTGATCCAGCTCGAATTCATCGCGGTGATCTGAGCGGCGGGCGGCTGCCACTGGATCGGCCCGGAACCGAGCGCCATGCCCTCGCCCTTCGACAGGCTCAGGGCGAGGCCGAATAAGCCCCGTTTGCGCGCCAAGTATGGCAAGGACGCGCGTCGAGGGGAACCTGCACACCGAAGGACGGAAACCTCGCCGGGGTCAGCAGTATGGACACGCCCTCGACCCCAACTCCGCGCCCGCGGCGCAGTAGGGGGCCGCCGTCGCCCGTTGGCCGGGCTGCGGGGATCGGATAGAGAGTTCTGCCAAGGCCACGAACCCCAATCCGTTGTCGCGTCTGGCCCGCTTATCGCGCAGATGTTCCGCCGTTGGCTTTGCGACAGAGGAAAACCTTTTCTCCGCGAAGGAGACCGTAACGAATGGCCTCCTCGCCGAACGCTGTGTGTTCCTGTACCGCGAAGCCTGCGCGCGACAGCCTACTGCGGAAGTCCCTGCCGTAATACCTGATGTGGTCATTCTGACCGTAATGCAATTCCCGTCCCGCGTCGTCGGCGACGCCCTCGTTCTCGTAGCTGCGTTCCCAACCTTCGACGATCGGGACCATACAGTAGAAAACCCCATCCGTCTTAAGAACTCGACGTACTTCGGCCAAAGCCTTACTGTCGTCGACATGTTCCAAAATATGATTGGCGATGACTGCGTCATACTGTCCATCGGGAATATCGATGTTCTCGATATTCAGAGGGAAATCCACATCGTGTCCGGAGAGATCGGCGGTGTCATAGCGCTTTACCGCCTTTCTCAGAATTTGGGATAAAACCGCCTCGGGAGCAAAATGGAGAATTGCCTCTTTCTCGGTAAGATCGCCCCGTTCGATGCAGTAAAGGTAGAGGAGGCGGTGGCGCTCTAGCGAGCGACAGGACGGGCACAGCGCATCAAGCCGCGCGGGGGTGCCGAACGCGCCGAAATATCCCATATAGCCGCATATTGGACATTCCCTGGGAAATTGGCCGCCCAAAAGCGAAACGTTCTCCCGGATATAAGAAAGGCGTTCCAACGGAGCTTTGAAGATATCGTTCGAAACACGAAACAGACACCCCCAACGTCGAAAGATTTTCTGCAAAGGCCACGGCGTGTACTTTTCGTAGAGGCCAGTATCAGGCTTTGCCATGCCCCGTTCCCCTATTCTATCCGCGCCTAAGGCTGGCCCAAAACCAGCATGGCCGCAAATCTAAGCGCCAGCTATAGGCGGCGCAACTATCTAAGATATCAATCGACATTCCCCAGATGACCTCGGTTTCGTGCATCAGCATAGGCATGTCGGGCCGCCTACGGCAATCTGGAACGCCGTGAAGCTTGCCGCTCGCCGCCACGACCCCTTCCCAGCCCGTTGATGGCGTTGGTTTCCTGACCTCAAGATGCACCTCTCCCTTTGGTTGGCCATCCCGCCGATGCCGCCCGCGTCAGGCCGGACCTAGCGGAGCCCGAAGTCGAGTGATCATCAGCAGGATGTCGGCGAACAGATGGCCGCCCTCCGCCTGGCCCAAGGCCCTGATACTAACTTGGAATCGACGGCGCAAAGGTCCAGGGCGCAGTGTCATCTGTGAAATGCGAGAAGAAGTCCTCATCCTGAACTTTTCGAAGGACGAGGACGCCGCCGCACGCGCAGCATGCGCTAACCCGGCGGGTGGTCGTGCGCCGGCCCGCTGCGCTGGGTGTGGCGCTCGTCGGCGACGCGCGCGATCTCGGTCCTGAGGTCCGGGTTCTCCTCCAGGAGCTGGCGGAAGTCGTGCACGTGCAGCGACAGCAGGTGGCAGGACTTCACGGCCGTCACCGTCGCGGTGCGGCGCGTCTCGCGGATCAGCGCGATTTCGCCGAAATACTGGCCCTTGCAGAGGCGCACCGGCTCGGGCCGCACCTCGACCTCGACCTCGCCATCGAGGATGAAGTACATGGCATCCGCCGCCTCGCCGCGGCGCACGATCACGCTGTCGCCCGGTACGACCTGCGGGCGCAGGAGGCGCGCGATCGAGGCGATGCGCCCGGCGTCGAGCGAGGCGAACAGCGGCAGCGAGGCGACCGCCTGCCAGGTGACGATGAACTGCTGCTTGCGCAGCTCCTCCATGAATCCGGTCGCCATGATGCCCGCCGGCACCGCCACCATGGCGATGCCGACCAGGATCACCACGCTGCCGAACAACCGTCCGAACAGCGTCATCGGCACCACGTCGCCGTAGCCCACGGTCGCCATGGTGACCACCGCCCACCACAGGCTTTTGGGGATCGAGGCGAACGCCTCGGGCTGCGCCTTGTGCTCGAGGAGGTACATCACCCCGCCGGTCAGCACGATCAGCACGGCGAGGGTGCCGAACGCCGCGCCCAGTGCCGACGCCTCGTTCCGGAAGACGCGGGCGACGAGGCCCAACCCCGGCATGTAGCGCGCCAGCTTGAGAAGCGGCAGCAGGCCGGTCGCCGCCCGCACGTCCGGCCCCAGCCCGACCGTCAGGTCGATCCAGTAGGACGCGATCACCAGGAAATCGATGACGCCGAGCGGGGAGGCTGCGTAGGCCGCGCGTACCCGCCCCGCCGGGTGGTTGGGCGAGGCGTCCGGCGCACTCCACAGCCGCAGGACGTACTCCGCCGTGAAGGCGAGGAAGGCCGCGAACTCGATGGGCGACATGAGGGATTCGACGGAAGGATCGAGCTTCGGGACGGTCAGCGTCATCGCCGCGCCGGCCGAGGCAAGGATCGCCAGCACGATCACCGCCATGGCGACGCGCGCCGCGCCCACCGGCCCGCCGTCATAGGCGGTGAGCGCGCCGTGCGCCCAGTTCCTCAGCCTATGGGCCGGCGCTCCGGCCCGCGGCACACCCTCGCGCAGCGCCCCCGTCACGCGGTCCCCCGCTCATGCCTCGTTGTACTCGATGATGCTGCTGGCCTCGGGCGCTGTTGAGCGTGCCCGGCGCCATCTCGTCGTTCGGCAGCACATCGCGAACCTTCAAGCCGCCACTTCTTTTGTCGCCAGCGCCTTCTCGACCGCGGCCAGTGCCGCGTCGGCCGCGGCCGCGTCAGGTCCGCCGGCCTGGGCCATGTCGGGACGCCCGCCGCCGCCCTTGCCGCCGAGCGCCGCCGAGCCGGCGCGCACCAGCTCGACCGCGTCGATGCGCCCCGTCAAATCCTCCGTCACGCCCACCACCAGCGACGCTTTGCCGTCGTCCACCCCGGCGATGGCGACCACGCCCGATCCGATCTGCTTCTTCAGCGCGTCGGCCAGCGCCTTGAGCTCCTTGGCGGCGACGCCTTCCATCTTGCGCGCGGTGAACTTGACACCCGCCACCTCCTTCGCGGCCGGGGCGGCGGCCTTGCCGTCGCCCGCGCCGGTGGCGAGGCGGCGCCGCGTGTCGGCCAGCTCGCGCTCCAGCCTCTTGCGCTCCTCGATCAGCGCGGCGACCCGCGCCGGCAGTTCGGCGACGGACGACTTGACGGCGGCCGCGGTCTCGGCGAGCGCGCGCTCCTCGGCGGCGATGTGGGCGAGCGCGGCCTCTCCCGTCACCGCCTCGATGCGGCGGACGCCCGAAGCGACCGCCCCCTCCGCCATGACCTTGAACAGCCCGATGTCGCCGGTGCGCCGCACGTGCGTGCCGCCGCAGAGCTCGATGGAGAAGCTGGCGTCGTCGGTGCCGCCCATCGAGACGACCCGCACCTCGTCGCCATACTTCTCGCCGAACAGGGCCATCGCGCCCTCGCCGATCGCGGCCTCGGGCGTCATCAACCGGGTGGCGACGTCGGAGTTGAGGCGGATGCGCGCATTCACCTCGGCCTCGACGGCGGCGATGTCCTCCGGCGTCAGCGGTTTCGGGTGCGAGAAGTCGAACCGCAGCCGATCGGGGGCGACGAGGGAGCCCTTCTGGGTAACGTGCCCGCCCAGACGTCGGCGCAGCGCCTCGTGCAGAAGATGTGTGGCCGAATGGTGCAGCCGCAGCCGGTCGCGCCGGGTCTGGTCGACGCGCAGCTCCACCGCCTGGCCGACGGCGAGCCGGCCGTGCGTGACCCGGCCCATGTGGACGTGCAGGTCGCCCGCCCGCTTCGCCGTCTCGGCGACCGCGAATTCGGCGCCGTCGGCTGAGAACATCACGCCGGAATCGCCCATCTGCCCGCCCGACTCGGCGTAGAACGGCGTCTGGTTGACCACCACCGCGACCTCGTCACCCTCGGAAGCGGATTGCACCTCGGCGCCGCCCTTCACGATCGCCTCAACGCGCCCCTCGGCCATGGTCGTGGTGTAGCCCAGGAACTCGGTGGCGCCCGTGCGCTCGCGCACCTCGAACCAGATGCGCTCCTCGGCCTTCTCGCCCGACCCCGCCCACGCCTTGCGCGCCTCGGCGCGCTGGCGCGCCATCGCGGCATCGAATCCCTGGGTGTCGACCGCGCGGCCCTGGCCGCGCAGCACGTCCTGCGTCAGGTCCAGCGGGAACCCATAGGTGTCGTAGAGGCGGAACGCGACCTCGCCCGGCAAGGGCTGGCCGGAGCCGAGCCGGCCGGTCTCCTCCTCCAGGAGTCGCAGGCCGCGCGCCAGCATGTCCTTGAAGCGCGTCTCCTCGAGGCGCAGCGTCTCGGTGACCAGAGCCTCGGCGCGCGGCAGTTCGGGGAAGGCCTTGCCCATCTGGGCGACCAGCGCCGGCACCAGCTTCCACAGGATGGGCTCGCTCGCCCCCATGATGTGGGCGTGGCGCATGGCCCGGCGCATGATCCGGCGCAGCACGTAGCCGCGCCCCTCGTTCGACGGCAGCACCCCGTCGGCGATCAGGAAGGCCGTCGCCCGCAGATGGTCGGCGATCACCCGGTGCGACACGGCGTGCGGCCCGTCGGGCGGGGTGCCGGCCGCGTGGGCCGACGCCTCGATCAGGGCGCGCATCAAGTCGGTGTCGTAATTGTCGTGGACGCCCTGCAGGACGGCGGCGATGCGCTCCAGACCCATGCCGGTGTCGATCGAGGGCTTCGGCAGGTCGCGCCGGTCGCCGGGGGCGATTTGCTCGAACTGCATGAACACCAGGTTCCAGATCTCGACGAACCGGTCGCCGTCGGCATCGGGGCTGCCGGGCGGGCCGCCGGCGATCTCGGGCCCGTGGTCGTAGAAAATCTCGGAGCACGGGCCGCACGGGCCGGTCTCGCCCATCGACCAGAAATTGTCCGACGACGCGATCGGCACGATCCGGTCGTCGGGCAGGCCCGCGATCTTCTTCCAGAGCGTCGCCGCCTCGCCGTCGTCGGCATAGACCGTGACGGTGAGCCGCTCGGGCGGCAATCCGAACTCGCCGGTGACCAGCTTCCAGGCGAATTCGATCGCCTCGGCCTTGAAATAGTCGCCGAACGAGAAGTTCCCGAGCATCTCGAAGAAGGTGTGGTGGCGCGCGGTGTAGCCGACATTTTCAAGGTCGTTGTGCTTGCCGCCGGCGCGCACGCATTTCTGGCTGGAGGCGGCGCGGCTGTAGCTCCGCGTCTCGGCGCCGGTGAACAGGTTCTTGAACTGCACCATGCCGGCGTTGGTGAACAGCAAGGTCGGATCGTTGTGCGGCACCAGCGGCGAGGACGGCACGATCTGGTGCCCGTTCCTGGCGAAATACTCGAGGAACGCCGTCCGGATCTCGTTTGTCGTGGCCTTGGCCGCCATGCTCAACGCCTAACCCATGCCAAAGCGCCGCGCGCACGATTGCACGCCGGCGCGCCTTCGCCGGCCGGTCCCGGCCGTTCGTCCATTATGGGCGCTCGCCCGCGCATCGCCAAGCCCCGCGGGCTTGGCGCGCCGGACGCGGTTCATGCTAGTTTTCGCGCATCGTGAGCGGCACCCATTCATGACCGGGCAGGAGATCGAGCGGCTGATCCAGCTCCTCGCCAGGCTGCCCGGGCTTGGCCCGCGCTCGGCCCGGCGGGCGGCGCTGGCGCTGATCAAGCGGCGCGACACGCTGCTTGCGCCGCTCGCCCAAGCGATGACCGAGGCGGCGGCGGCGATCCGCGAATGCTCGGTCTGCGGAAATTTTGACACGCGCGAACCCTGCACGATCTGCGCCGACGCACGGCGCGATGCCCGCCTGCTCTGCGTGGTGGAGGAGGTGGCCGATCTCTGGGCGATGGAGCGGACGGCGGCCTTTTCCGGTCGCTACCACGTGCTTGGCGGCACCTTGTCCGCCCTCGACGGGCGCGGGCCGGGCGAGCTGCGCATCGACGCGCTGGTCGGGCGCGCAGGTCGCGGCGAGGTTGCCGAGGTGATCCTCGCGCTCTCCGCCACGGTCGAGGGCCAGACCACCGCGCACTACGTGACCGAGGCGCTGGCCGGCACCGGCGTCCGCATCTCGCGCCTCGCCCACGGCGTGCCGGTCGGGGGCGAGCTCGACTATCTCGACGACGGCACCATCTCCGCCGCCCTCAAGGCGCGCATTCCCGTATAGGACGATCATGAGCGCAGCATTCCTCGGCGTGCCGCACGTCGACGCGTGGGTCTTCGCCGGCCTCGCGCTCTCCTCGTTCCTGACCACAATTTTCGGGCTGCTCACCGGCACGGCGGGCGGGCTGGTGCTGCTCGGCATCCTGGCGCTGGTGTTCCCGCCGGCGGTGCTGATCCCGGTGCATACCTGCGTCCAGCTCGGCGCGGGGTCGAGCCGGGTGGTCATCATGCGCCGCCACGTGCTGCTCGGCATGATCCTGCCGTTCGCGCTGGGCGCGGCGGCGGGGGCTGCGGTGGGCGCGCGCGTCTTCGTCGCCCTGCCGGTGCCGGTGCTGCAGGGGATACTGGGCGCATTCATCCTGCTGGTCACCTGGATGCCGCGCTACGGAAGGATGGGCTCGGAGAAAGGGCGGTTCGCCGTCGTCGGGCTCGCCGCCACCTTCCTCGGCATGTTCGTCAGCGCGACCGGAACGCTTGTCGCGCCGTTCGTCGCCTCGGCGACCAAGGACCGGCGCAACTACGCCGCCACCTTCGCCGCGCTGATGACGGTGGTGCATACGATCAAGCTGATCGCCTTCGCCCTGCTCGGCGTCGCAATCGGCGCCTACCTGCCGCTGGTCGTGGCGATGGTGGCGACCTCGGCGGCCGGCACCTGGGTCGGCGCCCGCATGCTCGACCATATGCCGGAGCGCGCCTTCCGCCTGATCCTGCAATCTTTGCTGACCGTGCTCGCGCTCCGCCTTCTGTGGACAGCGGCCGAACGGCTGGGGTGGATTTAGGGCGGGTTCCCGACCGGCCCGTTACTCGGCCGCCGGCGATTTCCGGTCGGCCAATGCGACGGGCGCCGGCTGGCTGGGCACGCTGTCGCCCTCGAATGGCTCGTCGCCGTCGTCCACGAGATCGGCGGGCAGGGATTTGGCGGTCTTCGCGCCCAACTCCTTGAGCTGGCCGATCTGACGAACGACGTTGCCACGCCCCGAGGTCAGCTTGTTCATCGCCCCGTCGTAAGCCGTGCGGGCCTGCTCGATGCGGCTGCCCAGACCCTGCATGTCCTCCACGAAACCGACGAATTTGTCGTAGAGGCTGCCTGCCCGCTCGGCGATCTTCTCGGCGTTGCGGTTGCGGCGCTCGACCTGCCAGACGTTCGCGATCGTGCGCAGCGTGATCATCAGCGTGGTCGGCGTCGCGATCAGCACGTTCTGGTCGATTCCGTAGGCGGTGATGGCCGGGTCGTGCCCCAGCGCGGCTCCCAGCGCGGCCTCGATGGGCATGAACATGATGACGAAGTCGAGGTGTGAGCCGACGGCGAGCTGGTAGTCCTTCTCGCTCAATATCTTGATGTGGTTGCGAACCGAGGCCACGTGCGCCTGCAAGGAGGTGGCCCGCGTCGCCTCGTCCTCGGCGTTGACATGCGTCTCGAACGCCTTGAGCGAGACCTTCGAGTCCACCACGATCTTCTGGCCATTGGGCAGCTTGACGAGAAAGTCGGGGATGATGCGCCGCCCGTCTTCGTTGGTGTAGCTCGACTGCGCCTCGTACTCCTCGCCCGCGCGCAGGCCCGACCGTTCCAGGATCGATTCCAGCAGCATCTCGCCCCATGCGCCCTGGGTCTTGAGGTCGCCCTTCAGCGCCCTTGTGAGGTTGGTCGTCTCGCTGGCCATGGCCGCGCTGGTCGAGGTCAGGTTCCTGATCTGCTCGGCGAGCGTGGCGCGCTCGACCTTCGTCTCGGTGTGCGCGGTTTCGAGGGTGGTCTTGAACTCCACGATCCGCTCGCGCAGGGGATCGAGAAGCTGGCTGACCTGCTCCTTGTTCTGCTGGGTGAACTTGGCGCTGTGGTCGGTGAGGATGCCGTTCGCCAGATTGCGGAATTCTAGCGTCAGGCGCTCCTTCGCCTCGTCGAGCAGCGCGACCTTCTGCTCGTGCGCCTCGCGCTCCTTGGCGAGCGTCGTTTCCAGAACCGAGTGTGCCCGCTCCAGATCGCGCAGCCTCGTGTCGAGCGCGTTGCGGTCGGACTGGAGGGCGGCGTGCGCGACCTCGGCGTCCGCCAGCTTGTCCTTAAGGGCGGCGGTGTCGTGTCGCGCCCTGTCGCGCGCCAGAAGCCACGCGAGGGCGGCGCCGACGACGAGCGCCGCCACCGCGATGCCGAGTGTGCCGGCGTCCATCCTGCCTCCCGTTCCCGCTGCGCCCCGAAGAGAACAAACGTAGCACGCACGCGCGGCGAATCGCACCCCTTGTGGGGCGCGCGACGCCGCCACCCGCCCCTTGACCCGGCCGGATCGGCACCGTAGCTATGCCGCATGGCCGTATTGCCCATCATCCTCGCCCCCGACCCGCGCCTGAAGGCGAAATGCGCCCGCGTCGGCAAGGTCGACGGGGAAACCCGCAAGCTGATGGACGACATGCTGGAGACAATGAAGGCCGCGCCCGGCGTCGGGCTCGCCGCGCCGCAGGTCGGCGTGAGGAAGCGGATCATCGTCGTCGACGTGAGCCCGTCCGGCGAGAAGCCCAACCCCTACCGCATGGCCAACCCGGAGATCGTCTGGGCCTCGGACGAGACGGTCGAGCTCGAGGAGGGCTGCCTGTCGCTGCCGCAGGAATACGCGCTGGTGGCGCGTCCGGCGCGGGTGCGGGTGCGCTATCTCGACCACGAGAACGAGATTCGCGAGCTCGAGGCGTCCGACCTGCTCGCCACCTGCATCCAGCACGAGATGGACCATCTCGAAGGCGTGCTGTTCGTCGACCACATCTCGGCGCTGCGCCGGAACATCATCCTCCGCCGGCTGCAGAAGGAGAAGAAGGCCAAGGCGCTCGCGCGCGCCTGAGCCCGAGCGCCATGGCGCGCCTCCGCCTCGTCTTCATGGGAACGCCGGAGTTCGCGGTCCCCGCCTTCGAGGCGCTGGCCGGCGCCGGTCACGACATCGCCTGCGCCTATACCCAGCCGCCGCGCCCGGCCGGGCGCCGGGGCCGGCTCACCCGCTCCGCCATCCACGAGGCGGCTGAGGCCAGGGGCGTTCCGGTGCGCACGCCGGCCCGGCTCAAGGCGGCGGAGGAGCAGGCTGCCTTCGCCGCGCTCGGCGCCGACGCCGCCGTGGTCGCCGCCTACGGGCTGATCCTGCCGCCCGCCATCCTCGCCGCGCCGAGGCTCGGCTGCGTCAACATCCACGCCTCGCTGCTGCCGCGCTGGCGCGGTGCCTCGCCGATCCAGCACGCCGTCCTCGCCGGCGACGCCGAGACCGGCATCACCATCATGCAGATGGACGCGGGGCTCGATACCGGGCCCATCCTGCTGCAGGAGGCGATCCCGATCCCGCCGACCGCGACGGCGGCCGGCATGCACGATCTGCTCGCCTTTCTCGGGGCGCAGATGATCGGGCCGGCGCTCGACGGGCTGGCGGCCGGGACGCTCGTCGCCCGGACGCAGCCGGCGGAAGGGGCGACCTACGCCCCGCGCCTCACGCGCGAGGACGGGGCGCTCGACTTCTCCCGTACGGCCGAGGAGGTGCACCGCCGCGTCCGCGCCTTCGACCCATGGCCGGGCGCCTGGTTCGTCCACAAGGGCGAGCGTATCAAGGTGCTGGCCGCGGGGCTCGTGCCCGATGCGCGCGCCGCGCCCGGCACGGTGCTCGCCGATCCCGAATTCGGCGCGCTGGTCGTTGCCTGCGGCACCGGCGCGCTCCGCATCACCCACGTGCAGCGCGAGGGCAAGCCCGCGCGTGCCGCCGCCGACTTCCTCCGCGGCTACCCCCTGCCGCCGGGGACGGTGCTGGGGTGACCGGAGCCCCTCACCTGTCCTCCCCCTTACAGGGGGAGGGACGCGCGGCCCTCATCTCCTCCCCCCTGAAAGGGAGAGAGGCCGGGAGGGGAGGCATGACCCGCTGGCGGATCACGGTGGAGTATGACGGCACGCCCTTCGTCGGCTTCCAGCGCCAGGCGAACGGGCCCTCGGTCCAGGCCGCGCTGGAGGCGGCGATCGAGCGGTTCTCCGGCGAGGCGGCGACGGTCCACTGCGCCGGGCGGACCGATTCCGGTGTCCATGCGCGGGGCCAGGTGTGCCATTTCGACCTCGCGCGCGAGCGGACGGCGGACACGATTCGTGACGCGATCAATGCCCACCTGCGGCCCGCTCCGGTGGCGGTGCTGGCGGCGGAGGCAGTGCCGCCGGACTTCCACGCGCGCTTCTCGGCCACCGGGCGCGACTATCTTTATCGCATTGCGAACCGGCGCGCGCCGCTGGCGCTGGAGGCGGACCGGGCGTGGCTCGTCCAGGCGCCGCTCGACGCATGCGCGATGCACGCGGCGGCGCAGCGCCTGGTCGGGCGGCACGATTTCTCGAGTTTCCGCGCGGCCGAATGCCAGGCGAATTCGCCGGTGAAGACTCTCGACGCGCTCGATGTGACGCGGGTGGAGGACGAGGTCCGGGTCGAGGCGCGGGCGCGCTCGTTCCTGCATCACCAGGTGCGCAACATGGTCGGTACGCTGAAGCTGGTCGGCGAGGGAAAGTGGACGGCGGACGACGTCGCCGCCGCGCTCGCCGCCCGCGACCGGGCGGCGAGCGGCCCCACCGCCCCCGCCTGCGGGCTCTATTTGATGGCGGTCAGGTACGGGGACTGATCGAGGCCGCCCCCTACAGCACCTCGGCCCAGAAATCCTTCATCGCCTGCCACGACCGGGCATCGGCGGTGGGGGAGTAGGCGAGGGCGTCGCGCCCGACCTTGTCGGCGTTGACGTTGGTGAAGGCGTGCTTGGCGCCGCCATAGACGACCACCTGCCAGTCGACCTTCGCGTCGGTCATCTCCTTCTCGAACCCGGCGATCTGGTCCGGCGGGACAAGCGGGTCGAGCGAGCCGGTGCAGGCCAGGATCTTCGCCTTCACGTTCTTCGCGTCGGCCGCGTTGGCGGTGTCCAGCAAGCCGTGGAAGCTCACCACCCCCTTCAGCGGCGCGCCGGAACGCGCCATCTCCAGCACCACGTACCCGCCGAAGCAGTAGCCCATGGCGCCCATGCGGCCCGAATCGACGCGGTCCTGCTTCGCCAGCGCATCCAGCGCGGCGCGGGCGCGGGTGCGGGTCATCTGGCGGTTCTCGCGGAACGGCGCCATGGTCTTCATCGTCTCCTCGCCCATCACGGTGCGTCCGCCGCCATACATGTCGAGCGCCAGCGCGGCGTAGCCGAGCTCGGCCAGCATGTGGGCGCGCTTCTTCGGGTGGTCGTCGAGGCCGGGGGCTTCGTGCGCGATGACGATGCCCGGCACCTTGTCGGCGCCGTCGGGAAGGGCGAGGTAGCCGCGGCACGCGGTGTCGCCGTCCTTGTATTCCAGCGTCTCGGTCTTCATGCGGTCACTCCCTTGAGGCTCGGCAGGATGCGAAGCGCGTTGTCGCGCTCGATGGCTTTGAGGCCGGGGGGCGAGAGGCCCATCTGGGCGAGTTCGGACACCGTGCCCTCCACGGTCATGTAGGGGACGTCGGTGCCGAACAGAAGCTGGCCGGCCGGCATTACCTTGGTGAGGGCGGCCCAGGCCGGCTCGTTGGTCACGCTGACGATGTCGAAGTGCAGCTTGCGCAGCGCCGGCACGATCCCGCCCGGAAGCTGGGCGGCGAGCTCCGGCCTTCCGCGCACAAGCCCGCCGATGCGGTTGGCGAGGAACGGCATCGTGCCGCCGCCGTGAGCGAAGATGAACTTCACGTCGGGGCAGCGCTGGAACGCGCCGTTGAACAGGAAGCTCGCGATCGCCCGCGTCGTGTCGAACGGGTATTCCATCAGCGGTGCGTTGATGCCGGGCAGAAGCCCGTTGCAGCGGGCGCACACCGTCGGATGGAAGAACACCGCGGCCTTGCGCCGGTTCAGCTCGTCGAAGACGGGCGCGAAGGCGGGATCGCCCGGCCACTTGTCCTCGTAGTTGGTCTGCAGCTTGAACCCGTCGACCTTGAGCACGTCGGCCGCGTATTCGATCTCCTTCAGGCAGAGATCGACGTGCGGCAGGGGCAGCAGGGCGAACGTGCCGAACCGGCCCTTGTGCTCGCCGCGGAGCCGGGTCGCGAACTCGTTGCAGTCGCGCGCCAGCGCATGCGCCCGGTCGGGCTCGTTCGGCCGAACGATCACGGTCGAGACGGAGGTCACCGCCGTGGCCACCCCGTTCCGGTCCATCGTCTCCAGCGACTTCTCGGGCGTCCACTCGGCGACGGTCTGCCAGCCGATGGCCGTGCCGGCCATCCGCTCCTGCTCCTCGGCGAGCCAGCGCGGCGGCACGATATGATGGTGGACGTCGATGCGGTGTGCCGCGGCCATTCTTCCTCCCCAAATCCTCCGCCGTTCGTCCTTTCCCGTTTCCCAGGCCACTGGACAGGCAGGGGCGCACGGCCATATTACACCGCCATGCAGCCGGTCGCCTTCACCAAGATGCACGGGCTCGGCAACGATTTCGTGGTCATCGACGCGCGCCGCCACGCCCTCTCGCTGGGCGCGGAGGCCGCGCGGCGCATCGCCGACCGCCATCGCGGCGTCGGCTGCGACCAGGTGATCGTCATCGAGCCGGCCCGGAACGGCGCCGCCGACGCCTTCATGCGCATCGTGAACGCCGACGGCAGCGAGGTGGCCGCCTGCGGTAACGCCGCGCGCTGCGTCGCCGCGTTGCTGATGCAGGACGAGGGGCGCGATTCCGCGCGGATCGAAACGCTCGCCGGGCTTCTGGAGGCGGAGGGGCTGGCCGGCGGCATCGTGGCGGTCGACATGGGCGCGCCGGGCCTCGGCTGGCGCGACATCCCGCTCGCCGAGCCTTGCGACACGCTGCATCTCGACATCGCCAGCGGTCCGCTGAAGGATCCCGTCGCGGTCAGCATGGGCAATCCGCATGCCGTGTTCTTCGTGCCCGACGCCGATGCCATCGACCTCGCCGCGCTGGGGCCGGGGCTCGAGCACCACAAGATGTTCCCAGATCGTGCCAATATCGGAGTCGTCGCCCTGCGCGCGCGCGACGATCTCCGCGTGCGGGTGTGGGAGCGGGGCGCGGGGCTGACGCTCGCCTGCGGCACCGGCGCCTGCGCCGCTCTGGTCGCATCCGTGCGTCGCGGCCTCGCCGAGCGGCGCGCCACCGTCACGCTCGACGGCGGTCCGCTCGCCATCGAGTGGCGCGAGGACGACCACGTCCTGATGTCGGGCCCGGTCGCCGTCGCCTTCACCGGCGCGCTCGAACCTGCGTTGGTCGCATGACGGTCGAGATCGTCACGTTCGGCTGCCGCCTCAACGCCTGGGAATCCGAGGTGATGCGCGCGAACGCCGCCACCGCCGGTGCGGGCGACACGGTGATCGTCAACACCTGCGCCGTGACCGCCGAGGCCGAGCGCCAGGCGCGCCAGGCGATCCGCCGCGCGCGGCGCGCCCGGCCGGGCGCGCGCATCGTCGTCACCGGCTGCGCGGCGCAGATCGACCCCGCGCGCTTCGCCGCGATGGACGAAGTCGACGCCGTGCTCGGCAACACCGAGAAGCTCGCGCCCGACGCCTTTGCGTCGGATGCGGTGCGCGTGCGCGTCGCCGACATCATGACGGTGCGCGAGACGGCGGAGCACCTCCTCTCCGGTTTCGAGGATCGCGCCCGGGGCTTCGTCGAGATCCAGCAGGGGTGCGACCATCGTTGCACCTTCTGCATCATCCCGTTCGGGCGCGGCAACAACCGGTCGGTGCCGGTCGGCGCCGTGGTCGCGCGGGTGCGCGCGCTGGTGGCCTCCGGCCTGAACGAGATCGTGCTGACCGGCGTCGACATCACCGGCTGGGGCGCCGACCTGCCGGGCGCGCCAGGGCTCGGCGCGCTTTGCCGCCGCATCCTTGCGCTGGTGCCCGAGCTTCGCCGCCTGCGGCTGTCCTCGCTCGACCCGGTCGAGATCGACGGCGCGCTGCTCGACCTCATCGCGACCGAGCCGCGGCTGATGCCCCATCTTCACCTCAGCCTCCAGGCCGGCGACGACCTGGTGCTGAAGCGGATGCGCCGCCGCCATCTGCGGGCAGACGCCATCGCGCTTTGTGACCGGGTGCGCGCGCTCCGGCCCGACGTCGCGTTCGGCGCCGACCTGATCGCGGGCTTTCCGACCGAGACGGAGGCGATGTTCGTCCGCACGATCGAGCTCGTCGAGGAATGCGGCCTCGCCTATCTGCACGTCTTCCCCTATTCCGAGCGGCCGGGCACGCCGGCAGCGCGCATGCCGCAGGTGCCGGTGCCGGTCCGGCGCGAGCGGGCGGCCCGTCTCCGCGAGGCGGGCGCGCGGCGGCTCGATGCCTTCCTCGCGTCCTTCGCCGGCGCCGAGGCGCAGGTGCTGGTGGAAAAGCCGCTGCTGGGCCGCAGCGAGCACTACGCGCCGGTTCGGCTCGACCGCGAATCCGCGCCCGGGGCTGTCGTCACCGCGCGGATCGCCGGCCACGCGGACGGTGCGCTGATGGGCAGGCTCGCCGCATGAACGACGCCGAGCCGAAAAAGCGCGGCTGGCTGTCGCGGCTCCGCGACGGGCTCAGCCGGTCGTCGGCCCGGCTCGGCGACGGTATCACCGGCATCTTTACCAAGCGCCGGCTCGACCAGGCGGCGATCGACGAGCTGGAGGAGCTCCTGATCGGCGCCGATCTCGGCGCCGCGACGGCGGCGAAGCTCGCGGCGGAGCTGGCTCGCACCCGGTTCGGCAAGGAGGTGACGCCCGAGGAGGTGCGCACGGCCCTCGCCGACGACATCGCCGGGATTCTGGCCCCCGTCGCAAAGCCGCTCGCCCCCGACCCGGCACACCGGCCGTACGTCGTGCTGGTGGTCGGCGTCAACGGCTCTGGCAAGACCACCACCATCGGCAAGCTCGCCAAGTACTACCGCGACGAGGGCAAGAAGGTGATGCTGGCGGCGGGCGACACGTTCCGCGCCGCCGGCGTCGAGCAGCTCAAGATCTGGGGCGAGCGGGTCGGCTGCCCGGTGGTGGCGCGCGACACCGGCGCCGACGCGGCCGGGCTCGCCTACGACGCGCTGGAGCGGGCGCGCGCCGAGGACATGGACCTTCTGATCGTCGACACCGCCGGGCGGCTGCACAACCGCGCGGACCTGATGGCGGGGCTCCAGAAGATCATCCGCGTCCTCCGCAAGGTCGACCCCACGGCGCCGCATTCGTGCCTGCTGGTGCTCGACGCCACGACGGGCCAGAACGCCCACCAGCAGGTCGAGACCTTCCGCCAGATGACCGAGGTCACCGGCCTCGTCGTCACCAAGCTCGACGGCACCGCCAAGGGCGGCGTGCTGGTCGCGCTTGCCGAGAAGTTCGGCCTGCCGGTGCACGCGATAGGCGTGGGGGAGACGGCCGACGACCTCCGCCCGTTCGAGGCGCAGGCCTTCGCCCGCTCGCTGATGGGCCTTAACGCGTAATCCCGTCGCACGGACGGGGCTAGATTCCGCGTCAGGTGACGATATTGACCAGGCTGCCGCGCGGCATGTTGCGCATCTTGGCGGCATCCGTGGTGCTGCTTGGCGCCGTGGTCAGGGCGCGGCTGTCGCCGGTCGCGCCGGCCGTGCGCGACCCCGGCTGCGGCGTCTGGGGACGGCCGGTGGCGGGGTCGGGTCGGGTTCCGGCGGCGCCGGAAATCAGCTGAGCGAGCGATGACGTACCGGAATTGATCTGCATGGGGACCGTTCTGGAACGCGGAAGGTCGTATCCTGGCATGCAGGAGTTAAGGGGCGGTGAACGCCGGCGGCGCCTTCCGGCTTAACCCTTCATTAAGTGCCGAAGCCCAAATTCGCCTTCAAATGCAGAACGTTGGCGATATCATTTCGCTCGTCGCCCGACAGGAGCTCGGGTTCGAGCAGCTTGTCGACCTCGCGCGCGACCGCTCGGTTGCGGCGCGGGCGCAGCTTGTCGATACGGTCACCGATCTGTTCTTCGACAAGAAGCGCACGCTGTCGGACCGCGAGCGCGCGCTGATGACCGAGATCCTGCGCCGCCTGATCCACGACGTCGAGATGGAGGTGCGCTGCGCCCTCGCCGCGCGGCTGGCCGACGAGCCGGAGGCGCCGCCCGAGCTGGTGCGCTCGCTCGCCGACGACAAGATCGAGGTGGCGCACCCGATCCTCAAGCGCTCGACGGTGCTGCAGGATCCCGAACTGATCGAGATCATCGTCAATCGCACGCGCGAGCACCAGCTCGCCATCGCCACGCGCAGCTCCCTGTCGGCCGCGGTGTCCGAGGCGCTGGTCGGCACCGGCGACGTGGACGTGATCACCGCGCTGATCGAGAACCACGGGGCCGAGATCGCCAAGGCCACGATGGAATACCTCGTCGAGCAGTCGAAGCGGATCGACTCCTACCAGAATCCGCTGGTTCAGCGGCCCGACCTCAGCCCCGAGCTGGCGCGGCGCATGTACTGGTGGGTGTCCGCCGCGGTTCGCAAGTCGATCGTGCAGAACTTCGATCTCGACCCGGTGCATCTCGACCGCAAGCTCGCCGACATCATCGACGACGTGCTGGACGGCCAGCCGGCGCAGAGCCTGCGCCGTTCCGACGAGCTGGCGAAGAAGCTCGCCGAATGCAACGCGATTACGCCGCAGCTTCTGGTACAGACGCTGCGCCAGGGCGAGGTGGCCCTGTTCGAATCGCTGCTCGCCGAGCTCTGCCGCCTGCGCCGCGCGCTGGTCAAGCGGATCGTGTTCGAGCCGGGCGGGCAGGGGCTCGCTGTCATCGCCCGCGCCATCGGCATCTCCAAGCCGGACTTCGCCTCGATCTTCCTGCTGTCGCGCAGCGCGCGGCCGGGCGACAAGGTCGTCGACCCCGGCGAGCTTTCCCGCGTGCTCGCCTTCTACGACCGCGTCCAGCCGACGGGCGCAACCCGGCTGATCGAGCGCATGCGGCTCGACCCGGAGTATTTGCAGGCGTTGATCGAGATCGACGAGCGGGCCGAGCCGGGCGAGCTCGAGGCCCACGATCTCAAGGCGGCCAACTCGAACGGCTGAGCCGTTCCGCCGCTACCCGTTCACAGCCAGCGCGACCGCCGCCCGCTCCACCCGGATGCCGGAGGGGCCGAGTCGTACCAGATTGACCGTGCCCGCGAAATCGGGCGAGCCGGAGTAGTGCGCCTCGTGGCGCGCGGGTCCGACGCGCACGGCGCGGTTCCAGTGGCCGAGGGCGAGGTAGTCGGCGTCGGCGGCCGCGATCTCCGCGTCGCCGAACAGCCAGCCGGGCCGCGGCCGGCCGGGCGCAGCCGGCGCCGGGTCGTAATGGCCGTGCGCCATGACGACGCGGAAGCGGCGGCTCCGCGCGCGCACCGCGCCGAGCGGCGGCATGTCGTCATAGTCGGTGTGGGCACGCCCCCAGATCTCGAGGTCGAGCGCGTCGAGCGTCACCCGCGTCTCGTGCGTCACCCCCAGAATGTGCACGTTGCCGGCCGCCGCCATCGCGCCCTGCCGCCACACCGATTCGGCGGTCGCCGGGTCGTGGTTGCCCGGCAGGATCACCACCGGCATGCCGGCGTCCGCCATGAGCCGCGCGGCACGCTCGACCACCGGCGGCGGCAGGCGATTGTGCTCGAACACGTCGCCCGCCAGCATCACCGCGTCGGCCCCGGCCGCGCGCGCCGCGTCCAGCACGCAGACGAGCCCGCCCGCGCCGTCGCCGCCATAGAGGTCGGCCGTGTAGTTGTCGTCGACGTGGAGGTCCGAGGAATGGACCAGCACCACCTCGCGGCCGCCGCGGGCTGGCGCCGCGCGGCGGGGGGCGGGGCGCCTCGGGGCGCCGGAACTGGCAGGGTTGGGGGGGATCGCGTCCTCCGCCGTTCGCCACGCCGGAGGGCGCGGAATCGCTGGCGGCGGATCATGCACCGGCGCCCGCCGGGCGGTCAACGCGCCGCGCGGCTGCGAGACAACCCGGCCGTGCCGGGCTGCCTCGCTTCGTTCGCGCTGACGAGGGTGCTACTTCGCGCCGAGGCGCGATTCGGCGAACGACCAGTTGGCCAGGCTCTCGACGAACGCCTTCACGAAGTCGGCGCGCCGGTTCTGGTAGTCGAGATAGTAGGCGTGCTCCCACACGTCGCAGGTGAGCAGCGGCACCTTGCCGTCGAGCAGCGGCGTGCCCGCGTCGTGGGTGGTGACGATGTCGAGCTTGCCGCCGTCCTGCACCAGCCAAGCCCAGCCGCTGCCGAACTGGCCGACGGCCTTCTGCACGAACTGGTCCTTGAACTTGTCGAACCCGCCGAACGCGGACTCGATCTGCTCGGCGATCTTGCCCTTCGGCGCGCCGCCGCCCTTGGGTGCCATGCACTTCCAGAAGAAATCGTGGTTCCAGGCCTGCGCGGCGTTGTTGAAGATCGGGGTCTTGTTCTCCTTCGCCGCCGCGCGGATCACGTCCTCGATCGGCTTGGACGCGAGGTCCGAGCCCTCGGTCATCCGGTTCAGATTGTCGACATAGGCCTTATGATGCTTGCCGTGGTGGAACGAGAGGGTCTGCCGCGAGATGTGCGGCTCCAGCGCGTCCTCGGCGTAAGGAAGCTTGGGAAACTCGAATGGCATGTTGCTCTCCTTGACCGGACCAATTGGAAACCGATGAACACGAAGAGGCCGCCGTCCGCGGATCGGACGGGGCCTCTCCTGACAACGAGCCTACCCGCCCGCCGTTCCTCCCGGAACTGCGACAATAGGCCGCTTGCGGCGGATCACCCTTCCGCTTCGCGATAGGCCGCCTCGGCGCGCGGCATCAGGGATTCGAGGTGCCGGATGCGGTTGCCCGGCGCCGGATGGTCGGACAGGAACTCCGGCGGGCGCTGGCCGCCGGCCTGCTCGAAATTGCGCCAGAGCTGGATCGCCTGGCGCGGGTCGTACCCGGCGCGCGCCATCAGCATCAGCCCGATGGCGTCGGCCTCCGATTCCTGCTCGCGGCTGAAGGGCAGCACGATGCCGAGCGTCGCGGCCTGGGCCAGCAGGTCGGCGTACTGGCCGCCGCCCGCCCCGCCGACGGCGCCGAGCCCGGCCTGCAGCAGCGCCTGGCGCGACATGCGCTCCGCGACGTGGTGGGCGATCACGTGGCCCATCTCGTGGCCGAGCACCGCCGCGAGCTGCGCCTCGTTCCTGGCGACCTCGAACAGGCCCGTGTTGACGCCGATCTTGCCACCGGGCAGGGCGAAGGCGTTCGCTTCCGGGTCCTTGAAGACGGTGTAGTCCCAATTCTGCGGCGCCCGGGTCTGGATCGCCTTGGCCAGCCGGTGCGCCACGTCCTGGACCATCCGGTTCATGCGCGGATCGTGGGAGACCGTTTTCTGTGCCTTGATCTGCTTGAACGCCTCGGCGCCGAGCTGGCTCGCTTGGTCCGGCGAAACCAGCACGAGCTGCGACCGGCCGGTCACCGGCGCCTGCTGGCAGGCGGCAAGCGCCGCCGCGGCCGCGAGGGCGGCGACGGCGCCGAGCCTCCCGAACCTACGCCGCATCAGGCCGACCGGACCTGCCAGTCGCCGTTCGACGCCTTGCAGGCCGTCGCCGTCTCGCGCATGTCCTTGGCGCTGGTGTGGACCGTCTCGGTGAAGTTCTTGCAAAACGCGCCGTCGTCCGCGGTGAAGGCGCGGTGCACGGTGGTCGAGCCGTAATTGCCGGTGGAGGGATCGCGCCAGCTCGATGTCTGGCCCGGCCGCAGATTGTCCAGCGCGCGGTAGTGGCTCTCGGCGTACTTCTTCGCGTCGTCCTCACCCAGATAGTGGCCGAGCGCGCCGCCGGTGACGCCGCCCAGCAGGACGCTGGCGGCGATCCAGGCGGGGTTGGCGGAGGCCAGGGCGGCGATGACGCCGCCGAACGCAGCGCCACCGGCCGCGCCGGTCTGGGTGTCTTTGCTAAGCCCGGTCTCGCGCTCGATCGACTGGCAGCCGGCAAGTGACGTCGCCCCGGCCAGCACCACCACGACGGCCGCCGCCGTCAGCCTCCGCACCCGCGGGAACGCAAACATTCTGCCCCTCCTTCGTCCGGCAAGATCACAGGATAGCAACGCCGCGGCCACAGGCGGGTTCCGCCCGCGCCGGAACGTTGCGGCCCATCGCCGCGTTGGGAGCGGCAGTCATGCCTCGCATGGATATTCGCGCGCGCCGCTCGCCGGCGCCAGCGCCTGATGGGAGATTGAGGATGAGATCGAACATTCGGGTTCTTATGGCTGGGGTGGCCCTTGCCGCCGCGACGGGCGTTGCCGGGTGCGACATGGGCTATCACCCACCGCCCGAGCCGGTGGCCTCGACCGCGCCCACGATCAGCTATCGCTACTCGGCGGAGGCCGATCTGCCGCGGGTGCGCAGCGAGGCGAACACCTATTGCTCCAGCTTCTCCATGCATGCGAGCTTGGCGAACGTCGTCGACAACGACGACGGCACCCGCACCGCGCGGTTCAATTGCGACCGCGATGTGGCCGCCTTTGCGCCGGGGCCGGCCGCCCCGCCGCCGGCAGTCGTGGTGGCGCCGCCGGTGACCCGGCCGCCGCTGGTGAGCTACGGCTACTCGACGCCGGCCCAGTACGCGGCGGCGGCCGACAACGCGAGCGCCTATTGCCAGAGCTACGGCGCGCGCGCCCGCCAGGTGAACGTCGTCGACGACCCGGGCGGCAGCCGCACCGTCACCTTCTCCTGCGACCAGCCGATGTAGCGGGCTCTGGTGCTATCCTCTCCGCCTTCGGAGGGTGGAGAAGGCTGGTAGCTGGTTAGGTTGAACGTCGGGAAAGCCTCTCGCCTTGTCTCAAAATATGTTCCGCTATCTTTGCCCCATTTGCATTGGGGCCGGCGAAGAGAAGATAGTAGAGGTGCCCTCCGCGGCTATTCTTGATTAACCGTGGGGTAGCCGAAAATCCGAACGCCTCTTTGAGGCGATTTCGGTATCATATTGCTAGGCGCTCTCCAGCATCTGCTGCCTTCCGCACAAGGCGGTCTCCAAACAAGTCTCCGCTCGTTTCATATACGACACTCTCCCAATCCGGAGACCCAAAATAGGAAGTCAGCCTCCCTTTTTGATCTTCCGTAAACTCTCCACTTCTAGGTAGCAGTCTCTGAATTGCCATTCCGACGGGGAGGTTCACAATCACCTCGTATCTCCTTGTGACTGCAATCGCCCTGATTGTGCTCCAGGGCACCTGCAGCCCAAATGGGTCCAAGAAAATTACCCCACGCCTGCTCGACGAGTTGATCGAGGTATCCTCAAGAAGACCTAATACCAACACGCATTGAATGAGAACTCACGAAGGGGATTCCTGAATTGGGGTTTTTGTGATTCAGCATGGCAAACGGAAGGAGATTTGCCATGGCTGCGCCGATCCCGCTTCGAGATGACTATGACGGCGATACGCTGCGCCGGCTTGCCAAGGCGTCCGATGATGCGGACCAGACCCGCCGGTTGCTGGCGTTGGCGGCGATCTACGACGGCGGCCAGCGTGGCGAGGCGGCCGCGCTCGTCGGGGTCGGGCTTCAGGTGATCCGTGACTGGGTGCTGCGTTTCAACGTCGATGGCCCTTCGGGGCTGATCGACGGCAAGGCACCGGGGCAGATACCGAAGCTGGACGAGGCGCAGCGCCGGGCGCTGGCCCGGATCGTGGAGGACGGTCCGATCCCCGCCGTCCATGGCGTCGTGCGCTGGCGGCTGGTCGATCTGGTGCAATGGGTGTGGGGGGAGTTCCGGATCACGGTCTCGGAGACGACCTTGGGCCGCGTCTTGCGCAAGATGGGCTATCGCAAGCTCTCGGCCCGGCCCCGCCATCATGCGCAGGACCCCGAGGCGGCGGCCGTTTTTAAAAAGCGTTCCCCGCCCGCCTGGCGGAGATCGCCGCCGGCAAGGCGGCGGGCAAGCGCATAGAGATCTGGTTCTGCGACGAGGCCAGGGTCGGCCAGAAGAACAAGATCACCCGGCGTTGGGCTCGCCGCGGCACACGACCGTCGGCGCCGCACGACCAGCGCACGCAATCAACCTACATCTTCGGCGCGATCTGCCCCGCCGAAGGCAAGGCCGCGGGGCTCGTCCTGCCCTTCTGCAACACCGCGGCGATGAACCTGCATCTCGCGGAGATATCCCAGGCCGTCGCCGCCGATGCCCATGCCGTCCTGTTGATGGATCAGGCGGGCTGGCACACCTCGGACACGCTCGATCTTCCCACCAATATCTCCATCGTGCTGCTGCCGCCGAAATCGCCCGAGCTGAACCCGACCGAGAACGTCTGGCAGTTCATGCGCGACAACTGGCTCTCGAACCGCGTCTTCGCGTCCTACGCCGACATCCTCGACCATTGCTGCGATGCCTGGAACAACCTCCTCGCCCAGCCCTGGCGAATTATGTCCATCGGCCTGCGCGACTGGGCCCACGGGTTCTGATCAATGACAGTTGGTATAAGAGCACGGTTGAGGCGTTGCCACCTACGACGGTTATCTGTCGCCGGCCAGCATATTCCGCTACGAGTCGTTGTAGCTCCTGGGAGCGCTCAAGGTCGTTCTCGATGAATATATAGCGGGTGAAAGGGTGTTCGATTTCCAACGCGACTTTCGGAGACCCATCGATGTATATTTTTTCGTCAGCGTCACCATAGGTGGCGGCGCCGACCAGAGACAACAAATCCTCGATCGACTCTGAGCCAGTCGTGTTCGTTCGCAACCTTGCGCGACCGGCTCCAGCAAATGCGTCGATAAACGCAAATCCCTCGCACCACTTCTGCCGTCGAAGAATAATTGTGTACGCGCTCAGATAATCGCTCAGGCATTTAAGCTTGTCCTGGGCCCATGGGCCAACAGTGCCATCTGCGTTGTATGAGGTCATTCTGCTAGACGATGGCTTCATTTAGCCGGTGAGGCCATTCATTCCATTCGCGCCGGTCGAGCTCGCGGCCGCCAGACTTCGGCCGCACTCCTCCCCATTGCTTGAAGAAAAAGACCACGCTGGCTGAAATGCACTGATCGCGAATTTCGCGGACCCACGCCGCCTCGACGGGCCTCGCATGCGGACCGCTCTCACCACCGACAATGACCCAGTGGATGCCCGTGAGGTCAACCGCCCCCAGCTGGCCGATTAGCGGCTCGATGGACAGAAATCGTATAGTGGCGGCGGTCGCCTGAATGTGCCTGACTCGCGATTTCTTCGTTCCGTCCTCGACGGAGGTGCCCAGCCATATATGAGGGGGTGCTTTTGTCCCCTCGTAGCGCGCATTGACATACTTGCGCAGGCGCGAACTCCGTTTGGTCAGCAGCTGAAACTCGTGCCACGCCGCATGCTCCATGGTGTCGAATACGCGATCGACGAAGTCGACGGGTACGTCCTTGTGAAACAGATCGCTCATGGAGTTGACGAAAATCCTGCGGGGCTGCCGCCATGCCAGTGGCTGCTCCAGCCGGTCGTGCCGAAGCATCAGATCGAAGCTAGACTCGAATGGATGGCCTTTTACCCCGCGAAACCGTTCGGCGAACCGCTCCGCATAGCAATTGTCACAACCGGCGCTGATCTTCGTGCAACCGGTCACGGGGTTCCACGTCGCGTCGGTCCATTCGATGCTTGTGTTGTCGGCCATTTTGCCTCGTAGAACAAAACAAGAACATTTTAGATGAGCCAGTTCGCCTTGTAAAGCTAAACCGTCCCGTTGTCCCTATCCCCGCGCGTAACCCAGGTTGGGGGCGAGCCAGCGCTCGGCGGTGGGGATGTCCATCCCCTTGCGCGCGGCGTAATCCTCGACCTGGTCGCGGGCGATCTTGCCGACGCCGAAATAGCGCGCCTCGGGGTGGGCGAAGTAGAAGCCCGAAACCGAGGCGGCCGGCAGCATGGCAAAGCTTTCGGTGAGCTGTACTCCGGCGCGCGCCTCGGCCTCGATCAGCGCGAACAAAGTCGCCTTCTCGGTGTGGTCGGGGCAGGCGGGGTAGCCCGGCGCGGGACGTATGCCGCGATACGCCTCGCGAATGAGCGCGGCGTTGTCCAACGCCTCGTCCGGCGCGTAGCCCCATAGTTCCCGCCGCACGCGGCGGTGCAGCGTCTCGGCGAAGGCCTCGGCCAGCCGGTCGGCCAGCGCCTTGGCCATGATGGCGGAGTAGTCGTCGTTCTTCGCCTCGAAACCCGCGACCAGCGCGTCGAGCCCGATCCCCGTCGTGACCGCGAACCCGCCGATCCAGTCGGCGATCCCGCTCTCCTTCGGCGCGACGTAGTCGGCGAGGCAGAAATGCGGGCGCGTTCCGGACTTCTCCGCCTGCTGGCGGAGGAAGTGGAGCGTGGCGCGCGGGGCGGCGCGCGTCTCGTCGGCGTAGATCTCGACGTCGTCGCCCACCGCGTTGGCCGGGAAGAATCCCACCACCGCGCGCGCCTCGAGAAGCTTCTCGTCCACGATGCGGGCGAGCATCGCCTTGGCGTCGGCATGAAGGGCACGCGCGGCCTCGCCCACCGTCTCGTCCTCGAGGATGCGCGGGTACGACCCCGCGAGCTCCCACGCGTGGAAGAACGGCGTCCAGTCGATGTGACGCGCGATCTCGTCGAGCGTCGCCTCGCGGATGTCGCGAAGGCCTGTGAAGCTCGGCCGCGGCGGCGCAGCGGCGGCCGACCAGTCGGGCGCGAACCGGTTGGCGCGGGCGCGTGCCAGCGGGATGCCGCGGGGTGTCCGGTCGTTGGCCTCGTGCGCGGCGCGGCTCGCGGCATGTTGCTCGGCGAGGCGGGTCGCCATCCGCTCGCGCCCCTCGGGCGTGGCGAGCCCGGCGGCGACGCCGACCGCGCGGGACGCGTCGAGCACATGGCTGACCGGTCCGTGGTAGGCGGGCGCGATGCGCACCGCCGTGTGCGTCTTCGAGGTGGTGGCGCCGCCGATCAGCAGAGGCATGTCCATGCCGGCGCGCTCCATCTCCGCGGCGACGTGGACCATCTCCTCCAGCGACGGGGTGATGAGCCCCGAAAGGCCGATCATGTCGGCCTTGTGCTCGCGCGCGGCGGCCAGGATCTTGTCCGCCGGTACCATGACGCCGAGGTCGATCACCTCGAAATTGTTGCACTGGAGCACGACGCCCACGATGTTCTTGCCAATGTCGTGGACGTCGCCCTTGACGGTCGCCATGACGATCCGGCCCTTCGACTGCGACTGGTCGCCCGCGCGCGCCTTCTCGGCCTCGATATAGGGGATCAGGTGGGCCACGGCCTGCTTCATCACGCGGGCCGACTTGACCACCTGGGGCAGGAACATCTTGCCCGCGCCGAACAGGTCGCCGACGACGTTCATCCCGTCCATCAGCGGCCCCTCGATGACGGCGAGCGGCCTGTCCGCGGCGAGACGCGCCTCCTCGGCGTCGTCCAGGATGAAATCGTTGATGCCGTGCACGAGCGCGTGGGTCAGGCGCTCGCCCACCGGCTTTTCGCGCCAGCTCATGTCCACGGCGCGCTTCCCCCCGTCGCCCTTGTAGGACGCGGCGGCGGCCAGCAGGCGCTCGGTGCCGTCGGCGCCGCGGTTCAGGATGACGTCCTCGATCACGTCGCGAAGCTCGGCCGGTATGTCGTCGTAGACGGCCAGCGAGGCCGCGTTGACAATGCCCATGTCGAGCCCCGCCCGGATCGCGTGGTACAGGAAGACGGCGTGCATCGCCTGGCGGATCGGCTCGTTGCCGCGGAACGAGAACGAGATGTTGGAGATGCCGCCGGTGATCTTGGCGTGCGGCAGCTCGGCCTTGATGCGTCGCGTCGCCTCGATGAAGTCGGCGCCGTAATTGTCGTGCTCGGCGATGCCGGTCGCGACCGCGAACACGTTGGGGTCGAAGATGATGTCCTCGGGCGGGAAGTCGACCCGGTCGACCAGGATGCGGTAGGCGCGCCGGCAGATCTCGACGCGGCGCGCCGCCGTGTCGGCCTGGCCCTTCTCGTCGAACGCCATGACCACGACCGCCGCGCCGAAGCGCCGGGCGAGACGTGCCTGGGCGATGAACTTTTCCTCGCCTTCCTTCAGGCTGATCGAGTTGACGACGCACTTGCCCTGCACGCACTTCAGCCCGGCCTCGATGACCGCCCAGTCCGACGAATCGATCATGATCGGCACGCGGCTGATTTCGGGTTCGGCCGCGACCATGTTGAGGAAGGCCCGCATCGCCTCGACCGAGTCGAGCAGCCCCTCGTCCATGTTCACGTCGATGATCTGCGCGCCGCCGCGCACTTGGTCGCGCGCCACCTCCAGCGCCGTCTCGTAGTCGCGCTCGCGGATCAGCCGCGCGAACTTCGCCGACCCCGCGACGTTGGTGCGCTCGCCCACATTGACGAACAGCGCGCCGGGGCCGAAATCGAACGGCTCCAGCCCGGCCAGGCGGCAGCGCGGCTCGGGCACCGGGATGGCGCGGGGCGGGGCCGCGGCCACGGCATCGGCGATGGCGGTGATGTGCTCCGGCGTCGTGCCGCAGCACCCGCCCACCAGGTTGAGAAAGCCGGAGGCGGCGAACTCGCCCAACACCTCCGCCATGTATTCGGGCGTGTCGTCATAGCCGCCGAACGCGTTGGGCAGGCCGGCATTGGGATGACAGCTCACCCGTACCTCGGCGATGCGCGCCAGCTCCTCGACATAGGGGCGGAGCTCATTGGCGCCGAGCGCGCAGTTGAGCCCGACGACGAGCGGCCGCGCGTGGCGGATCGAGTTCCAGAACGCCTCGGTCGTCTGGCCGGTCAGCGTGCGACCCGACGCGTCGGTGATGGTGCCGGAGACGACGATCGGCAGGCGCTCGCCCGTCTCCTCGAACAAGGCGTCGAGCGCGTAGAGCGCGGCCTTGCAGTTCAGCGTGTCGAACACGGTCTCGACCAGGATCAGGTCGGCCCCGCCTTCGACCAGCGCGCGCGCCGTCTCGTCATAGGCCGCGACCAGCTCGTCGAAATCGATGTTGCGGAAGCCCGGATCGCTCACCTTGGGCGAGATCGAGGCGGTCCGATTGGTCGGGCCGAGCACGCCGGCGACGAAGCGCGGCCGTGCCGGCGTCCGCGCCGCCTGGGCGTCCGCCGCCTCGCGCGCGATGCGCGCGCCCTCCCGCGCGATGTCGGCGACCGCGGACTCAAGCCCGTAATCGGCCATGGCGATGCGGGTTGAGTTGAAGGTGTTCGCCTTCAGGATGTCGGCGCCGGCGGCGAGGAAGGCGTCGTGGATCTCGCGCACGATCTCGGGCCGGGTGACGTTGAGAAGGTCGTTGTTGCCCTTCTGCGGCTTGGGATGATCCGCCATCCGCCGGCCGCGATAGCCCGCCTCGTCCAGCTTGTGGCGCTGGATCATCGTGCCCATCGCGCCGTCCATCACCAGGATGCGCGACTGCAGCGCCTTCTCCAGCGCCGCGATGCGTTCTCCACGCGTGTTGAGGCGCGATGGGGCGCGCGGGCGCTCCAGCGTCATCGACTCAGAACTCATGCATTACTCCGTGGGCGAAGGCCCAGTATGTGACTGATGGCGTAGGCCAAATCGGCGCGGTTCAGCGTGTAGAAGTGGAATTCGCCCACCCCGTGCGCCTGCAAAAGCCGGACCTGCTCCGCCGCGACGGTGGCGGCGACCAGCTTCCGCGTGTCGGGATCGTCGTCGAGCCCGGCGAACAGGGATTCCAGCCAGCCGGGCACCGCGGCGCCGCACATGGCGCTGAACTTGCGCACCTGGGCGAAGTTGGTGACCGGCAGGATGCCGGGCACGATCGGCACGTCGATGCCCGCCGCCGCCGCGCGGTCGCGGAAGCGCAGGAAGGGCTCGGCGCCGAAGAAATACTGAGTGATGGCGCGCCGGGCCCCGGCGTCGAGCTTGCGCTTGAGGTTGTCGAGGTCGTGCTCGGCGCTCTCGGCCTCCGGATGAGTCTCGGGATAGGCGGCGACGCTGATCTCGAACGGTGCGATGCGGGCGAGGCCGGCGACCAGCTCGGCGGCGAAGGCGTAGCCGCCGGGGTGGGGGGCGTAGGGGCCCGTCGCGTCCGGCGCGTCGCCGCGCAGCGCCACGATATGGCGGATGCCGGCGTCCCAATAGCGCCGCGCCACCTCGTCCACCTCCTCGCGCGTCGCCTGCACGCAGGTCAGGTGGGCGGCCGGCTCCAGCGTCGTCTCGCGGCGGATGCGGGTGACGGTCGCGTGGGTCCTTTCGCGGGTCGAGCCGCCCGCACCATAGGTCACCGAGACGAAGCGTGGCGACAGCGGCTCAAGGCGCCGGATGGCGCGCCACAGCGCGTCCTCCATCTCGGGTGTCTTGGGCGGGAAGAACTCGAACGACACCTCGATCGGGCGCGACGGCGCGATCGGCCGTCCCACGATCTCGCGCAGCGCGGTGGCGACGGCGGCGCTCACGACACGGCCTCCGCCAGGTCGCGGCGGCGGGGCGTGCGGCGCGCCACGGCCGGCGCGGAGTCCGCGGTCCACAACTTGACGGTCAGCGGATCGCCCGGCAGTGCGACGGGTATGCCCGGCACCAGCCCGGCCGCCTCGCACCAGCCCGCGATCTCCTCGTCCGAGAAGCCGAGCCGGCGATGCGCATGCTGGTCGCGCAGGCTTTCCACCCGGTGCGGCGCGAAATCGATGACGACGAGCCGCCCGCCCGGGCGCAACACGCGCGCAGCCTCGGCGATGGCGGCGGCCGGCCGATCGGCGTAGTGCAGCACGAGGTGCAGCGTCACCGCGTCGAACGACGCCGCGATCATGGGCAGCGCGTACATGTCGCCCTGGCGCACGTGGCAATGGGTCAGGCCGGCCGCTTCCAGCCGGGACCGGGCGATGGACAGCATGTCGCGCGACTGGTCGATGCCGACGCCGCGCAGCACCTGGGGTCCCAGAACCTCCAGCACGCGACCGGTGCCGGTGCCGATGTCGAGCAGGGCGTCGATCCCCTCGGTGGGCAGCGCGCCGGCGAGCGCGGCCTCCACCTCCCGCTCGTCGATATGCAGCGAGCGGATCTCGTCCCACCTTTTGGCGTTGGCAGCGAAATAGGCGGAAGCGGCCTCCGACCGCTGGCGCTTCACGGCGCGCAGGCGGGCGCGGTCGACGGCAAGCTGCGGATCCTCGTCCGGCAGCATGGCGGCAAGAAGGCGCGCCAGATTGGCGGCGGGCGCCGCGTCCGGCCGGTCGGCCAGGCGATAGAACACCCACTGTCCCTCGGGAAACCGGTCGAGCAGGCGCGCATCGCCCATCAGCTTGAGATGGCGCGACACCCGCGGCTGGCTCTGGCCCAGCACCTGGGTCAGCTCGCTCACCGTCATCTCGCCTTCGGCCAGCAGCGCCAGGATGCGAAGCCGCGTCGGCTCGGCCGCGGCGCGCAGCCCGACCAGAAGCTCGTCCATCTGCGGTCCCTCGTCGATTGCGGGCGGGACATTAGCATGCCGGCAGGCGGATATAAAGATATTTGTATATGGCTATGGAATCGGGAGCGTCCCACTCGGCCACGCAGGGCCTGCAGCCGCGCGCGGAAATGTGGAGAATCATGTACTAGGCATTCAGTCCGGCCTGTGATAATCGGTCGGACAGTCGAACGCCTTGGGGACGGGTCTCGTTGCGTCAGACTGTGGCTTTCCGTTTAAGCCCGTCTTTACGGAGCGCCCCTAGAATCGGGGCGGTGAACTGTCCGGCAATTGTCACATGGCACGATTTGCGCTTAGAATCGGCCCGGGCTCATGCGCCGGTGCCGGCCTTTTGCGGCGGCCGTGAAAAAGAGGGCGACCTGTCTTGAACAGCTTGATCGAAAACGTGCCGGCGGCGCGCCGGGTGCTTGCGATCGCGGTGGCCGGGGGGCTGCTCGCGCTGGGGGGCTGCGCAACGCCGCCCGAGAACGATCCGGCGGCGATGGCGGCCTTCAAGCAGGCCAACGATCCGCTCGAGCCGTTCAACCGCAACATGTTGAAGGCCAACCTGGTGCTGGACGACGCGGTGCTGAAGCCGATCGCGTACGTCTATAAGGAGACGCTGCCCCAGTTTGCCCAGGATTCGGTCGACAGCTTCCTGCACAATTTGCGCACGCCGGTGATCCTGGCGAACGACCTGATGCAGGGCTCGGGCGACCGCGCGTGGACCACCGTGGTCCGGTTCGCCGCCAACACGACCTTTGGGCTCGGCGGACTGATCGATGTCGCGGCGGACATGGGCTATCCCAGCCATGACGAGGATTTCGGCCAGACGCTGGCCGTCTGGGGCGTCGAGCCTGGCCCCTATCTGATGCTGCCGCTGTTCGGACCGTCCAACCCGCGCGACGCGATCGGCCGGATTGTCGATTCGGTGATCGACCCGATTTCCTACCTCGCGCCGACCTCGTGGCAGCTCGGCCAGTTCGGGGCCGAGGCGGTCGACGACCGCGCGATGAACTATGACGCGATCGAGGATCTGAAGAAGACTTCTCTGGACTTCTATGCGGCGGTGCGCAGCCTCTATCGCCAGCGCCGCGCCGACGAGATTCGGAACGGCGCGCCGACCGCCTCGGGGTCGGGTAGCCCGTCGCCGCTGAGCGGCGAGCCGGAGTCGCCCGCCACCGACCAGAAGGCGGAGGAGGCCGCGCCCGCGACCTCGATGCTGATCTCCCCGGCGCTCGAGGGACTGCCCGCGAGGCATGAGGCGGCAACGCCCGAGACGGCCGCCATGCCCGCCCCGGTGGAGAAGCCGAAGGCCCAACTCGCCGCCGCACCCGCGCCGGCGGCGGCGCCCAAGGTCGCCGTCGCTGACGTGCCGATGCCGTCGCACGAAATTGCCGTCGCGCCCGCGACCCTGCCGAAGGGCGGTGTCGCGCTCGAGCCGGTTCCGATGCCGGACGCGAAGAAGCTTCCGGCCGACGTCGCGGCCTCGACCCCAATGGTGACAAAGCCCGCGCCGGACGCCGCCAAGGCCGCCTCCGCCGCCGCAATGAGGGCGGTGTCCGAGCCCGCGCCGCAGCCGGTCGCGGCGCCCGCCCCGGCGAAGGTCGTAAAGGTTGCGGCCACCTCGGTCACGTCCGACGCACCGCTCGCGCCCCCGGCCGACGATTTCTACGCCGCGACGCGCGTGCTCTCGACCGGCGCCGCCACGCACTGAGCCCGGGCCGCCGTCACGGCGGCCCGTCTCGTCCTCGCTGCCCCCTCTCACGCCCCGCAAAGGGCGGGAACGCCCCGCTCTGCATTTGCTATTCTCGTCCGACCAATGACGGGAGGATGCAGATGAGGCTCGACGGCAAGATCGCCATCGTCACCGGCGCGGCGCGCGGCATCGGCCACGCGATCGCCAGCAAATTCGCCGCCGAGGGTGCGCATGTCGCGATCTGCGATATCGACGGCGCGGCAGCCGAGCGCGGCGCCGCCCGGATTGGTTCGGCCGCGATCGGGGTGACGATGGACGTGACGGACGAGGCGGCCGTCGATGCGGGCGTTGCCGAGGTCGTGGCGCGCCTCGGCGCGCCGGACGTGCTGGTCTGCAACGCCGGCATCCAGACCGTGTATCCGGTCGAGAGATTCCCGTTCGCCGAGTGGCGGAAGCTCCTCGCCATTCATCTCGACGGCGCGTTCCTCGCCACAAGGGCGTGCCTTCCGCACATGTACGCCAAGCGCGCCGGCGCGATCCTCTACATGGGCTCGGTGCTGTCAAAGGATTCCGCGGTGCTCAAATGCGCCTACACCACGGCGAAGCACGGTCTCGTCGGGCTCGCCCAGGTGGTGGCGAAGGAGGGCGCGCCCTACAACGTGCGCACCAACGTGATCTGCCCGTCCTTCGTGATGACCGAGCTGGTCCGGAAGCAGATCCCAGAGCAGGCCAAGGCGCTCGGCATCTCGGAGGATGAGGTCGTTTCGCGCATCATGCTGGGCGACACGGTCGACAAGCAGTTCACGACCGTCGACGAGGTGGCAGAGATCGCCACGATGTTCGCGTCATTCCCGTCGCTCGCGCTCACCGGCCAGTCGCTGCTGGTCGCCCACGGCGCGCATATGGAGTAGGGGGGGGCCGCGTTACCCTTCGCCGGCGAGCTTCTTGAGGCGCGGCACGATCACGTCGGTCCAACCGTCGACGCCGTCGCCGCGCGCGAGAATCTTCTGGTCCCTGATCAGGAAGAAACGCGGCGTCGCCTGCTTGGGCGCCTGGACGCGCAGCCATTCGAGATCGGCGGGCCAGCGCCCCTTCTCGCGCAGGTTCATCAGCGAGTGGACCATCACCGTGCGGAAGCGCACCGCCTTCGCCTCGGCGCTCGACTTGAAGCCGGGCTCGTAGGTCTTTTCCCAGCCGCGGCAGGTCGGGCAGTCCTCGGCCGAGAGATAGACGAGGGTCGGCTTCGTCTCGGCGGCGAAAGCGGGGCGGGCCAGGGCAGACGCCGCGGCTGCGGCGCCCACCAGTCCGAGGAACGCGCGGCGCTCCATTTTGCTATTCTGCCGCGGCACGCGCGCCGGCCTTGGCGATCAACGCGACCACCTCGTCCGTCGTCTGCACGTCGCCGAAGAAGGTCATGAACCCTTCCAGCGAGGCCTGGTGCGCCGCGTCCGAGAAGGTGGCGTTGCCGTCGGAGACCATGATGGTGCGGAAGCCTTCCATCATGCAGTTGCGCCCGGTCGATTCGCAGCACACGTTGGTGGCTACGCCGCAGATCAGCACGGTCTCGGCGTCGTGCTTGCGCAGAAGGTCGACCAGATTGCCCTTGGCCGCCACAAAGGCCGAATAGCGCCGCTTGACGAAGATCTCGTCCTCGAGCTTCACGACGAGTTCGGGCCAGAGCTTGTAGCCCTCGGATCCCTCGCACAGCGTCGCCATCCGGCGGGTGCGGTTCTCCGGCCGGTAGGATTCGTGGAAGTTGGCCCAGTCGGTCTTCAACTCCTCGCTCGCCTCCATCTGGATCCACACCACGGTACCGCCGGCATCGCGCAGGCTCGCGGCCAGCCGGTTGACGTTCGGCACGGTGTCGCGCGCCTGCGTGCAGCAGCCGAGGAAGCCGTCCGCCATGAAATAGTTCTGCATGTCGACCACCAGCAGCACGGTGCGCCGCGGGTCGAGCGACTCGAAGGCGTGCAGCCGCCCCTGGCGGGCGAGGATGCGTTCGCGCGTGATGTCGCTGATGTCGAATTTCTGCATGGCGGCCTCCGGATGGGACGCACCAGTGTACGCGAAACCGCGCCGGCGGACGAGGGGGAAGACCTAGCCGCCGCCCGCGAAATAGTCGATCTGCCAGCGCATCTCGTCCTCGCCGAGCGGGAATCGCCCGCCCGGGCCGGGCCCCAGCGCCGCCGACGGCGCGATCCGGGCGAGGCGAAGCTGGAGCTGGGTCGCGTGCTCCATACCGAGCCCCGCCTTCCAGGCGATGGCGACGAGCCCCTTGGCGCTTTTGAGCGACACCGCCTTCTCGACCGCTGCGCGCGGCAGGGCGGCGAGCACCGCGAGCTGCGCGATCGCGAACGGCCGCTCGCCCGCGCCGAGCGCGCGCAGGAGCGAGTTGCCGTCGAGCGCCCTGTCGGCGGCCAGCGCTTCGGCCCGCGCCACCAGCGTCGCGTCGTCGGAGAAGCTCCCCTGCGCCTCGCGTCCCAGCCGTTCGCGCACGCGGGCGCGCACCGTCTCGGCGGTCGCCGGCATCAGGTCGTCGCGCCGCGCCAGCGCCTCGATCAGCGAGTTGGCCACGAACTCCGAAAGCCGCCGGATCGCGCCTTGCGACAGCGACGGGCGGGAGACCAGCGGCGCGTGCCACGCCGGGACCGGGGCCGCGCGGGCGACGACGGCGTCCAGCGTCTCCTCGCGCACCTGGGCCGACCGGTTGACGAGCAGGGCAGCGATCGCATCGGTGTCGTCGCGCGCGACGATCGCGTCGGACGCTGCGGCGCCGAGCGCCTCGCGCCGGGCGATGGCGGCGAGCTGCGCCCCCGCCGCGCCGCCGCGGATCAGCTCGACCAGGAAATCCTCGGCGAGAAGCGGCGAGAATTGCAGGACCGGCGTGGCAACGGTCGCGTCGGGATCCCGAGCGAGACGCTCGATCAGCGGACCCGGAACGCCCGTCGCGTGCTTCAGCTCGTCGGCGAGGATGGCGCGCACCCGGGGCAGGGCGTCGCGCGCCAGCACCTCCAGCGCCTCGAGGATCAGCGCGCCGGCGCGGTCCTGCGCCTCTGCACTGAGTCCTGGGGCGAGGTTGCCGATTTTGCGGGCGATCTGGCAGCGCACGTCGTCGTCCGCGTCGCGCGCGAGCATGAGGTCGGCATGTGGCGGCGCCCCGCCATTGCGTGCGATCGCGCGCCGCACCGCGGGTTCGGGGTCGCCGGCCAGATAGAACAGGATCTCGGGCGCCACCTCGGTCGCGGCCGCCACGCGCTGCCGCTCCGCGACGTCGCCGGCCTCGAGTGCGGCCTTGGCCTCCTCATAGCCGATTGGGGCGCGCCGGCGCCCGCCCAGAACGCGCGCGAGCAGCCCGCTCACGCCGCGGCGCTCCCGGGCCCGGCGGCGGCCGCGTCGTCGCCGCTTGGATCGTCGGCGCCGTCGACGATGGCGAACCCACCCTTGCCCGACCGCTTCACCCGATACATGGCCGCGTCGGCGCGGGCGATCAGCGCGGCGGGGTCGATCTCGGCCCCGCCCTGCCAGGTGACGGCGCCCATCGAGAAGCCGAGCACATTGCGGCTCCCGGCCGGCGAGAAGCGGGCGAGGCCGACGGCGGCCGCGACCAGATCGTCCGCGCGAGCAGCGGCCGCCGCGGGCTCGATCCGCTCCAGCCACAGGGCGAACTCGTCGCCGCCGAGCCGCGCCGCCAGGTCGCCCGGCCGCGTGTGCGCCACCAGCAGCGCCGCGACGGCGCGCAGCGCAGCGTCGCCGTGATCGTGGCCGCCGCCGTCGTTCACCGCCTTGAAATTGTCGAGGTCCACGAAGTAGAGGGCGGACGGCGCCGCGCTGGCGCCGGTGCCGCGCCTTGCGTTGCGCGTGGCCAGCTCGTCGAGGAAGGCGCGCCGGTTCAGGAGCCCGGTCAGCGCATCGGTGCGCGCGGCCCGGGCCAGCGCCTCGTGCGCCCCGGCCTGGGTGAGAGCGAGGCCGATCCGGTCGGCGATGTCGGCGAGCAGGGCGCGATCCTCGTCCGACCACGGCGCCTCGCCGGCGGCGCGGACGAAGCTCACGCGCCCGTTCATCGCCTGGCGGTAATAGGTCGCGCGCATCAGCGGCTTGGCCTCGTCGGGGCTGGGCGGCGGGCCGAACGCGGCGGCGGGGACCAGCCGCCCGTCGGGACCGGCGGCCTCGATCCGGCAGGCGCACGCGCCGAGCGCCCGGGCGGACGCGGCCGCGGCGGCGGCCAGCATCTCGGACGGGGCGGCCACGTCGCGCATGACGTGGAGGATATGGGCCAGCAGGCCCTCGCGCCGTTGCGCGGCGGCCAGCGCGTCGTCGCGCGCCAGCGCGTCGGTGGTGTCGCGGCACACGCCGCGCGTACCGCGCCACGCGCCGGACGCGTCGGCGATCGGGGTGGCGGAAACGCTCAGGCACGCCTCGCCGCCGTCCTTGCGCCGCCACCACACCGTGACGTCCGCCACGGGGTCGCGCGCCGCGAAAGGCGAGGGCTCGGCGGGACTGCGTGGCGCGGCCGCGAACGTGTCGGGCTGGCGGCCGACCAGCTCGGCGGCCTCGTAACCCAGCGCACCGCGCGGCGAGACGAAGACGAAGGCGCCGTCGGGTCCGGTCTCCCATGCGAAATCGCTGGTGAGCTCGACCAGCGCCTTGTAGCGCGCACGGGATTCGGCGAGCGCGGCCTCCAGCGCCGACGGCGGCACGGCTTCCCGTCGCCTGCTCCAAGGGAAATTACGCATTGCGGGCCCGCTCACTTACCGCTCCATCCCACGTCATAACGCGCCTGATTTAACGTCCGCTTACCTGAGTTCCGTGGTCACTCAATGGCCGGAAAAATAATTCCGACGCTTGCGGCCGGAAAATTGGCTTAATCCGTGATTAAGGGAGGGCTGAGCGCAGCTTCTGTGGTCAAGACGTGATCCGCTGTCCGATTTATTATAGTTACAAATAGAACTGAAGCCTTCTGTCGGAATTCTTTACACGCAATTTCGCCATTTTTTCAGGACCGCTGTCGAGAATCTTTACGACTGCGCCCGCCGCCGCCGGCTGGCCGCGGCGAAAATCATTGCCTTCCAGCCCGTTAACCATGTGGCACGAAATTTGCGTTGCCTCTCCCGACCGCCACACAGGCGGCGTCTCGATGTGTCGAAAGCCGTAGGGACTGTATCGCCGCGCCAACAAAGGCGGCATTTGGGAGAGACAAGAGGATGAGCGCATCGAATGTGAAACTGGCGGCCGCCGCGGGATTCGTCGCCGCGGTGCTTCTGGGCCCTGCCGCGGGCCAGGCAACCGTCATCGGGTCCGCCTATTTGAACAACGCGGCGTCGGGCAACGCCCAGATCGGATTCTCGCACGGGGCGCCCGACGTGACGTTCTCGGTCCCGTCGCCGACAAATCCCGGCTGCACCGGCGCGTTCGCAGGCGACACGCTGTGCTTCACGAGCGGCGCGCCCAACGGCTACACGGTCGGCGGCTTCCTTGCCAGCGGCAATGCCACCGTGCTGACCGGCTCCGCGGCGGCTCTCGGCGCAAGCCTCAATAACACCGTGTTCGAGTTCACCGGCAATGTCTCCGTGACCAACGGCGAGATGTTCCAGGCCGGGCACGACGACGGGCTGCAGCTCATGATCGGCAGCACGCTGGTCATCGATGCGCCCGGCCCGACAGGTTTCACCACGACCCCCGCAACCTATACCGGCCCAACCGGAACGTTTGCATTCGACTTGGTGTATGGCGAGTGCTGCGGTGCGCCGGCCGCGCTGGGTATCGCGCTGCCCTTCGTGACGCCGCCGAGCACGGGCGTGCCGGAGCCTGCGACGCTCGCACTGTTCGGCGCCGGGATGGCCGGCCTCGGGCTGCTGCGTCGGCGTCGCCGTCGCACCTGACCGGGCTGCGAGGAGCGCTAGCCGGCGGTTGCGCCGGCGAGAGCAAGATCGGTTCAGCTTGAATCGCGCTTTAGCGCCGCGCGGTGAAGCGGCGGATGCCCATCCGTTTCGGCGGCTGAGGCTGCAGGAAGCTGTGCAGATCGGCGTGGGGCCGGCCATAGTGGTAGCCCTGGGCGAACCGGATGCCGCATTCCTCGAGCAACGCGAGGTAGCGCTCGTCCTCGACCATCTCGCCGATCATGTCGATCTCGAGCTCGTGGCAGAGGGCCGCCATCGCCTTGAGGAATACCTTCGACTTTGCGTCGTCGACGGCGCTCCGCAGGTACTGGCCGTCGATCTTCACGATGTCGACCTCCAGCCGGCGGAGATACTCCAGCGCCGCAGAGCCCGCGCCGAAATCGTCCAGGCAGACCTTGTGTCCGGCCCGGCGCAGACCGCGGATGAACTGGTTGGCGAGGACGAGGTCGGGAATCCGCACCGATTCCGTGATCTCGAAGATCACCCGCCCGCGCTCGGCCGGAAAGGCGGCAAGCAGGTCGAGCAGCGAGTCGCGGAACGGGAGGTCGTTGACCGAGCGGCCCGAGATGTTGACGGCGACGATCGGCGAGTCGCGGCCCTGTGCATGCTCGGCCAGCCATTCCAGCACGCGGCGGCACATGGCGAGGTCGAAATCGGTGATCAGGCCGGTCGCTTCGGCGAACACGATGGTCGAATAGGGCGAGGCGTCGCGCCCGGCGGCGGCCGGGAAGCGCGCCAGCGCCTCGAAATGGTGGATGCGCCCGAGCGCCACCTCGACGATCGGCTGGAACACCACCTCGAAATTGCCGCCGGCGATGATGCGGCGCAGCTCGGCTACGCGCTGGGCGGTGTGGTCGAGCAGGTGCTCGAGACCGTGGGACAGCGAATCGAACGGTGGGGCACGCTTGTCGTCCTCGCAGAACCTGTCGAGCGCGTAACGCAGCACGCGGAGCGCGTCGGCGTCCGTCATGGCGGCCACGTCGGCGTCGATCGTGCCGGACTTGACCGTCACGCCTTCGCCCTGCGGGTCGACCGCGAGCGCCGAGGCCTCGATCTTGGCCCGCAGCCGCTCGATGTCGACCTGCTGGCGATGGATCAGCCCGTAATTCGAGTCGTCGAGCTGGCCCGCCCCGTCGCCCCCCGCCGCCCCGGCGCGCAGATAGGCGCCGATGGTGCTGGCGAGCCGCTGGTTCGATTCGCTGTCCAGCCGGGCGCGCAGCTCCGGCAGGTTCTGCATGCGGAGCAGGGTGAGCTTCAGGTTCTCGCCGGTCTTGTGCGCGCGCTTGGCCTGGCGCTCGGCGACCATCAGGAAAGATTCGCGGTCGAGCAGGCCCGACTGGCGGTCCCGGGTCAGCGAATTCGCGATCTCGGGGTCGATGGCGGCGGCGCCGACCTTCAGGGCGAAGAAATACCGCCCCGGCATGTCGGCGACATGGTGGCCCGACAGGAGAAGGGGTGGGGTAACGCCGTCCGGCCCCACCAGATGGGCCATGACCGCGTCGAACCGGCCGAGCACGACCATGCCGGCCAGCAGCTCGGCGACGTAGACACGGTCGTCCGGCGCGACCAGCTCGGTCAGCCGCTGGCCGATCAGCCGCTCCGGCTCGTTCCCAGTCAGCGCCCGCGTTGCGCCGGCGGCGAAGGTAATCCGCTCCTCGGCATCGGTCTCGACCAGCATGTCGGCAGCGCAGAAGGCGAGTGCCACGAATCGGTCGCGTTCGCGCCGCAGAACGTCGACTCGCCCGAGAGCATCCCGCTCGAAGCTGTTCGCGACAGCCATCGGTTCCCCGAAAAGCAATTCCCCCGCACCACTCTGGTCGAAGCCGGCCACGCCCGCAGGCTAGGGCGTTTCGCTTAACGAGTGGTTGCGCTGGCGGTTGCGCCCGGGACCCGGGCGGGGCAAGTTGGCCTCATGTCTGGCCTTTCCCCCGCCCGTCCGCCCGGCCTCGACGAGGTCGAGACCTGGATCTTCGACCTCGACAACACGCTCTATCCGGTGACCGAGCGTCTGCTCGCCGACATCGACCGCCATATCGGGGTGTTCGTGGCGGGGTTCCTGGGGGTCGATCCGACCGAGGCGCGGCGCATCCAGAAGCACTACTTTCGCGAGTACGGGCTCACGCTGCGCGGGCTGATGGTCGAGCACGGGCTCGATCCGGCGCGCTATTTCGACCACATGGACCGCACCGACCTTGCCGACGTCGCGCCGGCGCCCGAGCTCGCTGCCGCAATCGGGCGGCTTTCCGGCCGGCGGATCGTCTATACCAACTCCTCCGCCCGCCACGCCGAGCTGGTGCTCGGCCGGCTCGGCATGGGCGGGCTGTTCGAGGCCGTGGTCGACATCACCGCCTGCGACTACGTGCCCAAGCCCTCGCTCGAGGCGATGCGCGAGGTGTGCCGGCGGCTCGTTCTCGCGCCCGGCCGCGCCGCGATGGTGGACGACATCGTGCGCAACCTGGTCCCGGCCCATGCGGTCGGCATGGCGACGGTCTGGCTCCACACCGACGCGGAATGGGCGCGGGACGAGGTGGCCGGGCCCCACGTCCACCACGTGACCCGAGACCTGCTCCAGTTCATCGAAGGGGTGACCGGCGCGCGCTGAGGCGCGCGCTGATGAGCGTGTCACCCCGTCTCCACGCTTGTTGTGGGGGCGCAAGCGCGGCTAATGTCCGGCCGACACAATTGCGGGACGGGGTATGGACCAGGGCAATCTGCAGGCGGTGATCGATGCGGCGTGGGAGGATCGCCAGTCGGTCTCGCCCCAGACGCGCGGCGCGGTGCGCGAGGCGGTGGAGGCGGCGCTCGACGGGCTCGATTCGGGCGAGCTGCGCGTCGCCGAGAAAGGCGACGGCGCATGGCGCGTCAACCAATGGTTGAAGAAGGCGGTGCTTCTGTCCTTCCGGCTCTACGACATGGCGCCGATGCCGGGCGGGCCGGAGGATCCGGCGCGCGGCGCGACCCCCTGGTTCGACAAGGTGGCGCCCAAGTTCGCCGGGTGGGACGATGCGCGCTTCCGCAAGGCGGGCTTCCGCGCCGTGCCCAACTGCGTGGTGCGCCGGTCGGCCTATATCGCGCCCGGCGTGGTGCTGATGCCGTCCTTCGTCAATGTCGGCGCCCATGTCGGCGCGAACACGATGGTCGACACCTGGGCGACGGTCGGAAGCTGCGCCCAGATTGGCGCCAACTGTCACATCTCGGGTGGTGCGGGCATCGGCGGGGTGCTGGAGCCGCTGCAGGCCGACCCGGTGATCGTCGAGGACGACTGCTTCATCGGCGCGCGCTCCGAGGTGGCCGAGGGGGTGATCGTCGAGCGCGGATCGGTGCTCGCGATGGGCGTCTATCTCGGCGCTTCGACGAAGATCATCGACCGGACGACGGGCGAGGTGGTACGCGGGCGCGTGCCGCCCTTCTCGGTCGTGGTGCCGGGCAGCCTGCCGGGCAAGCCGCTGCCCGACGGATCGCCGGGCCCCAGCCTCTACTGCGCCGTCATCGTCAAGCGCGTGGACGCGCAGACCCGCTCCAAGACCTCGATCAACGACCTCCTGCGGGATTGACAGGGGGGGGCGCGGGTTCGATCTTTGCGCCATGAGCCGGCCCATCACCATTCACGCGCGCTGGGACAGCGAGGCACGCGTCTGGATCGCCACCAGCGACGACGTACCGGGGCTGGTGGTCGAGACCGACGCGTGGTCCTCCATGATCGACGAGGTGCGGTTGGTGCCGCCGGACCCCCTCGAATTGGCGGGACAGCGGGGCGCGGGGCTTTCCCTGACCTTCCGGGCTGAAGAACATCTCGACGTCGCCTGACGCCAATGGCCGAGCTTTATCGCGAGCTGGTGCGGCATACCGCCAGCGAGGTGCTGAAGCAGGCTGGCCTTCCCAGGGCGCTTTGAGATGACCGAGCTCGTGCCGCCCCTGGAGCTCGCCCGCGCGCTGATCCGCTGCCCATCGGTGACGCCCGAGGACGCGGGCGCGCTCGGCGTGCTGCAGGGTGCGCTGGAAAAGCTTGGCTTCACCTGTGAACGGCTGAGCTTCTCGACGCCGGGCATGCCCGACATCGACAATCTCTACGCCCGCATCGGCACGTCCGCGCCGCATTTCTGCTTCGCCGGACATACCGACGTGGTGCCGGTCGGCGACCGCGCCGGATGGGCGCACGACCCGTTCGGGGCGGAGGTCGAGGACGGCGTGCTGTACGGGCGCGGCGCGGTCGACATGAAGGGCGCCATCGCCTGCTTCGTCGCCGCCGCCGCCCGCCACCTCGCCAGGTCGGGCGGCCGGCCGGCCGGCTCGATCAGCCTTCTGATCACCGGCGACGAGGAAGGCCCGGCGGTGAACGGCACGGTCCGCGTGGTCGAATGGCTGCAGGCGCGGGGCGAGACGCTCGACGCCTGCCTGGTGGGCGAGCCGACCAACCCCGAGCGGCTGGGGGACATGGTCAAGATCGGCCGGCGCGGCACGCTGAACGGCTGGCTCACGGTGAAGGGCACGCAGGGCCATACCGCCTATCCGCAGCTCGCCGACAACCCTCTGCCGCGTCTTGTCGCCATGCTTGCGCGCCTCGCCGCGGCCGAGCTCGACCACGGCACGGCCCACTTCCAGCCCTCGAACCTCCAGCTCACCACCATCGACGTCGGCAACCCGGCGACCAACGTGATCCCGGCTCAGGCGCGCGCGGCGTTCAACATCCGCTTCAACGACCTGCATACCGGCAAGAGCCTCACCGAATGGCTCCATCGCGAGCTCGATGGGGTCGCAGGGCCGGAGGCTTACGATCTCAAGGTGACGGTGCCCGGCGAGGCGTTCCTCACGCCGCCGGGAAAGATGAGCGAGGTGCTGGCCGGCGCCATCCGGCGGACGCTCGGCGTGGCGCCCGAGCTCTCGACCACGGGCGGCACGTCGGACGCGCGCTATATCCGCGCGCTCTGCCCGGTCGCCGAGTTCGGATTGCTGAGCCGCACCATGCACAAGATCGACGAATGCGTCGCCGTCGCCGACCTCGAGGCGCTCGCCGGCGTGTACGAGGCGGTGCTCGACGGGTTCTTCGCGCGATGAGCGGGCTGTTGCCAACGATCACGGTGCGCGACGTGACCATCGCGCTCTATGGCGCCACGCGCCTCGCCAAGGGCGACCCGCACGGGATCGACTTCTTCGACGACACGGAGGAGGCGTTCTGGCGCTCGTTCTGGGCCGCCGCATTGGTCGCGCCGCCCTATCTTCTGCTGGTCGCGATCGAGCTCTCCGGCGCCCAGATCCATTCCGGCGCACTCCGCGTGTTCCTGGTCGAGCTGATCGCTTACGTCGTCGCGTGGACCGCCTTCCCGCTCGCCATGTTCTATGTTTGCGAGGCGATCGGCCGGCGAGACCGCTACATCCGCTATATCTGCGCCGCGAACTGGGCGACCGTGCTGCAGGTGACGCTCTATCTTTTCGTCACCGCGCTGGTGGCGAGCGGCGTCCTGTCGGGCGCGCTGGCCCTCGCGCTGAGCCTCGCCACCCACATCGCGCTTGCGGTCTATGGCTGGTTCATCGCCCGGGTCGGGCTGATGGTCTCCACCATGGGCGCGGCCGGCGTGGTCGCGCTCGACCTCTCGATCAGCCTCGTCGTCAATGGCATGGTCCGCGCGATGCTGTAGTAGCCTTAAGCGGCTCGGCGCGGGCGCACGTCGCGCTCGATCTCGGTGAGGCTCGCGCGCTCGGCGACCTCAAGGTCATAGGCCGCCTGCAAGTTCATCCAGAACGCCGGCGTGGTGCCGAAATAGCGTGCAAGGCGGAGGGCCGTGTCGGCGCTGACCCCGCGCCTGCCGTTGACGATATCGCCGATCCGACCTGGCGGCACGCGAAGCTCGCGCGCCAGCTTGTTGATGCTGATGCCGAGCGGCACCATCAGTTCCTCCTTCAGCACCTCGCCTGGGTGGATGGGGGGCAGCAGGTTCCGTTCAGTGGTAGTCGACGATTTCGACGCGCTCGGCATGGCCATTGATCCACTCGAAACAGATGCGCCACTGATCGTTGACGCGGATCGAATATTGCCCGCGCCGGTCGCCGCGCAGCGCTTCCAAACGGTTGCCGGGAAAGGCCGAAAGCTCGTCGAGCCGCGTGGCCGAGGCGAGCATCCGAAGTTTGCGCCGCGCCGCGGTTTCAATTCCGGCAAATCGCCTAACCCGCTCGCCCGCATACAGGCGCTCGGTGTTGCGCGACCGGAACGACCGGATCATGATCCAGGTCTATACCGGAATGCGTGATATGGCAATCGGCATACTCCAGGCGCCTACCCCAGCGCCTGGACGATCTCCTCGGTCATCTTCTTGGCGTCGGCGAACAGCATCATCGTGTTGTCGCGATAGAACAGCGGGTTGTCGATGCCGGCATAGCCGGGCGACAGCGACCGCTTCACGAACAGCACGGTTTTCGCCTTCTCGACGTCGAGGATCGGCATGCCGGCGATCGGGCTCGTAGGGTCGGTCTTGGCGATCGGGTTGGTCACGTCGTTCGCGCCGATCACGTAGGCGGCGTCGGCGGTCGAGAATTCGTGGTTGATCTCGTCGAGCTCGAACACCTCGTCATAGGGCACGTTCGCCTCGGCCAGCAGCACGTTCATGTGGCCCGGCATGCGCCCGGCGACCGGGTGGATGGCGTAGCTCACCTTCACACCCTCGCGCTTCAGCGCGTCGGCCATCTCGCGCAGCGCGTGCTGGGCCTGCGACACGGCCATGCCGTAGCCCGGCACGATGATCACCTTGCCGGCGTTCTTGAGGATGAAGGCGGCGTCCTCGGCGCTGCCGGACTTGACCGGCTTGTCCGACTTCACCGCGGCCGCGCCCTCCGCGCCGCCGAACCCGCCCATTATCACGCTGATGAACGAGCGGTTCATGCCGTGGCACATGATGTAGCTGAGGATCGCGCCCGACGATCCGACCAGCGCACCGGTTATGATCAGCAGCGTGTTCGACAGGGTGAAGCCGATGCCGCACGCCGCCCAGCCGGAGTACGAGTTCAGCATCGAGATCACGACGGGCATGTCCGCCCCGCCGATCGGCACGATGATGGTGAAGCCGAACACCAGCGACACGGCGACGATCGCCCAGAACAGCTCCGGCGACTGGGCGAGGCAGAGCCCCGCGATCAGCGCCAGGATGCCGAGGCCGATCAGCGCGTTCGCGGCGCGCTGGCCGGGGAAGATCAGCGGCGCGCCCGAGACGAGACCCTGCAGCTTGGCGAAGGCGACGATCGAGCCGGTGAAGGTGATCGCACCGATGGCGAGGCCGAGCCCCATCTCGATCAGCGAGCGCACCTCGATCGCGCCCGGCTGGCCGATGCCGTAGGCGGCCGGCGCGTAGAACGCAGCCGCGGCGACCACCACGGCGGCGAGCCCGACCAGCGAATGGAACGCCGCCACGAGCTGGGGCAGCGCCGTCATCTGGATCTTGATCGCGATGATCGTGCCGATCGTGCCGCCGATGGCGATGGCGATCAGGATGTCGACGTAGGAGAAGACGCCCGGCGAGGCGAGGGTGGTGAGGATGGCGATCACCATGCCCACCATGCCGGTCATGTTGCCGCGCCGCGCCGTCTCGGGCGACGAGAGCCCGCGCAGCGCCATGATGAAGCAGATCGCCGCGACGAGGTAGGCGAGGCCGGTTGCGGTCGCGTTCACGGCGCCCCCTACTTCGACTTCTTGCGGTACATGCGCAGCATGCGCTGCGTGACGATGAACCCGCCGAAGATGTTGATCGAGGCGAGCCCGACGGCAATCAGGCCCATGGTCTTGGAGAAGGAGAAGCCGAGCGGCCCCGCGGCGATCAGGCCGCCGACGATGATCACCGACGAGATGGCGTTGGTCACGCTCATCAGCGGCGAATGCAGCGCGGGCGTGACGTTCCACACCACGTAGTAGCCGACGAACACCGCCAGCACGAACACAGTCAACAGGGCAAGCAGCGCCGTCTCGTGCATGAACTCCCCCCTCGGCCGCCTCGGATCAGCCCGCCGCCGCGGCCTCGGCCGGCGCAAGCTGCGGATGGACCACCTTGCCGTCGCGTGCGACGAGGCAGCCCTTGATGATCTCGTCGGACCAGTCGATCTCGACCGTCCCGTCCTTCGCCTTGGCGAGCGGCGTGATGAAGTTCACCAGGTTGCGCGCGTACATGGCCGAGGCGTCCTCGGCGATGCGGCCGGGCACGTTCAGGTGCCCGATGATCCTCACCCCGTGCTTCACGACGATCTTGCCGGGTTCGGCGCCCTCGCAATTGCCGCCCTGCTCGACCGCAAGGTCGACCACGATCGAGCCCGGCTTCATGTCCTTCAGCATCGCCTCGGTGATCAGCACCGGCGCGCGCCGGCCCGGCACCAGCGCGGTGCAGATCGCGATGTCCTGCTTCTTCAGCGTCTCGTGCAGGGCCTGCGCCTGGCGGCGGCGCATCTCGTCGTCCATTTCGCGGGCGTAGCCGGCCTTGGTCTCGAGATCGGCCATGCCCTCGATCTCGACGAAGCGGGCGCCGAGCAATTCGACCTGCTCCTTCGCCGCGGCGCGCACGTCGAACGCCGAGACGACGGCGCCGAGCCGCCGCGCGGTCGCGATGGCCTGAAGTCCCGCGACGCCCGCGCCCAGCACCACCACGCGGGCGGGCGGCACGGTGCCGGCGGCGGTCATCATCATCGGGAAGGCGCGGCCGAATTCGGTCGCGGCGTCGATCACCGCGCGATAGCCGGCAAGGTTCGACTGCGACGACAAGACGTCCATCGCCTGGGCGCGGGTGATGCGCGGCAGAAGCTCGAGCGCGAAGGCGGTGATGCCGCCCTGGGCGTAGCGTTCGGCCTGCGGCTTGTCGTTCAGGACGCCCATGATGGCGAGCAAAATGGCGCCGCGCTTGACCAGCGGGAACTCGTCCTCCATCGGCGCGCGCACCTTGAGGACGATGTCGGCATCGCCGATGGCGGCCTTCGCGTCGGGCGCAACCGTTGCGCCGGCGGCGGCGAACGCCTCGTCCGGGATCGAGGCGCCTGCGCCCGCGCCCGTCTCCACTGCGACAGTGAAGCCGAGTGCGAGAAGCTTCTTCACCGTGTCGGGCGTCGCGGCAACGCGCGTTTCCCCCGGCCGGCGTTCCCTGGAGATGCCGATCTTCATGCCTAGCTCTGGGTCATGTTCACAGGACGATCAGGAGGCACGCACGCAATGGGGCCGAACAATGCCGCCTCGCGCCCTGTTTGCCAAGGCCGAAGTGGCGGTCAGTCAAGGGCGCCAAGAGTCGCGAGGAGGTCGGGCGCGCCCGCCCATGCGGGCGACGAGGCGATGCGCGGCAGCGCGAGAACGGGAATGGGCGCCGCCTCGCGGCGAATCGTCGCAACGGTTTCGGCGAGCGGTACGGGGCTCTCCGTCGAACTCGCTGACGACGATGGCGCGCGGCGCGCAGCCGCGCGCGCCCATCGCGGCGAGTGCGGTCAGGCTGTGCGACAATGTGCCGAGATATGAGCCCGCGACCAGAACGGACGGGCATCCGAGCGCCGCGATCCAATCGAGCACCGTCGCGCCCGGCGCGAGCGGCGTCATCGCCCCGCCGATCCCCTCGACCAGCGTGGCCTGACCGGGCCGGTCCGTGGCGCGGCAGAACGCAACCAGCGCGTCGAGCGCGATGGTCCGCCCCTCGCGCGCTGCCGCCATGTCGGGTGAGATCGGCGCGGCGAAGCGGTAGGGCGCGATCCCGGCGACGCGTTCTTCGGTTGGTGCGATTCCTTGCGCCGCGAGCAGCAACCCGGCGTCGCAGCCCGCGAGGTCGGCGGCATCGAAGCCGCTCATCACCGGCTTCACCGCCGTGACCGGCCGGCCCGCCCGTCGAAGCTGGTGGGCGAGCGCGGCGGTCACAAGCGTCTTGCCGATGCCGGTGTGCGTGCCGGCGACGAAGAGAATCATGGGGAACCCGGTATCCAGCCGGGTCCTGCGGCTTGTGACCCCTCTCCCTGTCCCTCCCCCTCCCCCTCAAGGGGGGAGGGAACGAACACGTCGGCCCGTGCGGCTACCGCAATCGCATGCTCGGTTTCGAAGAATGAAACAGCTATCGCGTCAGCGCCCTTTCCCCCCTTGAGGGGGAAGGTTGGGGAGGGGGGGTGGTACGGCTTGCTGGCTCTCGACATCTTCCTATTCTGCCGCCGCCCGCTCGAGAAGGCCGAGGGCACGGATCTCATCGTCGAGGCCGGCGACGTCCGCGTCGGAATGGGCGGCGGAAAGGGCGACGCGCAGCCTGGCCGTCCCCTCCGGCACGGTCGGGGGGCGGATCGCGGCGACGAGATAGCCCCGTGCCTCGAGCGCCGAGGAGGCGGCGAGGGCGCGGGAGGGCTCGCCCACCACGATGGGCACGATGGCGCTCTCCGCGGGCGCGAGCCCCAGCCGGGCGGTGACGTCGCGCGCGAGCGCCAGCGGCCGGGCGCAGAGCGCCGGGTCGGCCGCGATGATGTCGAGCGCCGCGATGGCGGCGCCCGCCGCCGCGGGTGGCAGGGACGTGGTGTAGACGTAGCTCCGCGCCCGGTTCCGCATCAGGTCGCACACCGCGCGCGAGGCGCAGAGATACCCGCCATAGGAACCGGCCGCCTTGGAGAGGGTGCCCATCTGCAGCGGCACTTCCGCGCCCGACGCGGCGACGCTGCCGCGCCCACCGCCAAGAACGCCGAGCCCGTGCGCGTCGTCGACCAGCAGCCACGCGTCCGCCTCGCGGCAGATCGCCGCCATCGCGCCGAGCGGCGCGCGGTCGCCGTCCATCGAGAACACCCCCTCGGTCAGCACCAGGCAGCGCCCGAACCGTGTCCGCTCCGCCAGCTTTCGGGCGAGCGCGCCACAATCGTTGTGGCCGAAGGTCGCGACGGAAGCGCCCGAAAGCCTCGCCCCGGCGTGCAGGCAGGCGTGCGACAGCGCGTCGAGCAGCACCAAATCGCCCGGCCCGGCGAGCGCCGGCACGATGCCGATATTGGCGAGATAGCCCGACCCGAACAGGACCGAATCCTCGGTGCCTTTCAGCCGGGCGAGGCGGGTTTCCAGCGCCGCGAGCAGCGGATGGTCGCCGGTGACAAGGCGCGCCGCGCCGGACCCGGCGCCGTAGGCCTCGACCGCCGCCATCGCGGCTTCCTTCACTGCCGGGTGCTGGGAAAGGCCGAGATAGTCGTTGCACGAGAATGAAACCAGCCGCCGCCCGTCGCGCGTCGCCGCGGCGCCGGGGGCGCGCAAAGTGGGGATTGGGGCGCGGGAAAGCCCACGCGCCGCGCGGGCGGCGAGCTTGGCTTCGGCGAACGCGTCGAGGGAGCGCATGGCGAATCGCCCGGCAGGGTTTCGGCGTCGATTGGCCTTGCCCGGCGGGGGCGCGGCCCTAGACTGCGCAGTATGACCCCCGATACCGAGACTCGCCAATCCTGGACCGAGGCGGACGCCCTTGCCCTGATCGGTTCGCCGTTCAACGACCTCCTGTGGCGCGCGCACCAGGCGCACCGCCGCCATTTCGACCCGAACAAGGTCGAGATCGCGACGCTGCTCTCGATCAAGACCGGCGGCTGCCCGGAGGATTGCGCCTACTGCCCGCAGAGCGCGCATTACGATACCGGCCTCGCGCGCGAAGGGCTGATGGCGACGGCGCCGGTCGTGGAGGCCGCCCGTCGCGCCCGGCAGGGGGGCGCGACCCGCTTCTGCATGGGCGCGGCATGGCGCAACCCGACCGACCGCGACCTCGCCCGCGTCTGCGACATGGTGCGGGCGGTGAAGGGCCTCGGGCTCGAGACCTGTGCCACGCTTGGCATGCTCACCGGCGCGCAGGCGGCGGCGCTCGCCGATGCCGGGCTGGATTTCTACAACCACAATCTCGACACGTCGGAATCGTTCTACGGCGAGATCGTCTCGACCCGGACCTATGCCGACCGGCTCGACACGCTGGCGCATGTGCGCGATGCCGGCATGCGCGTCTGTTGCGGCGGCATCGTCGGAATGGGCGAGAGCCGCGCCGACCGCGCCGGGCTGCTGGCCACGCTCGCTTCGCTGCCCGTCCCGCCGGAAAGCGTGCCGATCAACCGGCTGATCGCGTCCCCGGGCACGCCGCTCGAAGGCGCCGCCGCGCCCGACCCGTTCGAGCTGGTGCGGACCGTCGCCGCCGCGCGCATCATGATGCCGCGCGCGGTCGTGCGCCTCTCGGCCGGGCGCGAGGACATGTCGGACGAGCTCCAGGCGTTGTGCTTCTTCGCCGGCGCGAATTCGATTTTCCATGGCGACGTTCTGCTGACCGCGAAGAACGCCGCCGCCGCCGCCGACCAGTCGCTGTTCCTCCGCCTCGGGCTCAGCGAACTCGAGACCCGCAACTCCTAGACCGGCGCCCGATGCGCGGCACCAACTCTCCACCCCAACCCTTGGCGCCGGACTGGCTCGCCGAGGGCCAGCCGCATCTCTGGCGGCCCTACACCCAGATGCAGGGCGCAGCGGCGCCGCTCGCGGTGGCGCGGACCGAGGGGTGCCGCATCGTGCTCGCCGACGGGCGCGAGCTGGTCGACGGCATCGCCTCGTGGTGGACCGCCTGCCACGGCTACAACCACCCGCACATCGCGCGCGCTGTCGCGGACCAGCTCGCACGCATGCCGCACGTCATGTTCGGCGGGCTGACGCACGAAGGGGCGGCACGCCTCGCCGCCCGGCTTGCCCGGCTCGCTGGCCTGCCGCACGTCTTCTTCTCCGATTCGGGCTCGGTCGCTGTCGAGGTCGCGCTCAAGATGGCGGCGCAGTTCTGGATCAATCGCGGCGTGACCGGGCGCACGCGCTTCGTCTGCTTCCGCGCCGCCTATCATGGCGACACGCTGGGGGCGATGTCGGTCTCCGACGCCGAGGCGGGGATGCACGCCGCGCTGTCCCCCTGGCTGCCGCGCCAGCACTTGCTCGACCTGCCGCGCGACGCGGCGGGGCTCCGCGATTTCGCCGCCGCGCTCGCGCGCCTCAAGGGCGACGTCGCCGGCGTGATCCTCGAGCCGCTGATCCAGGCCGCGGGCGGCATGCGGATGCACCCGCCCGAGATCGTCGCCGGCATCGCCGCCGCCTCTCGCGCCGCGGACGTGCTGTTCATCGCCGACGAGATCGCGACCGGCTTCGGGCGCACCGGCACGATGTTCGCCTGCGAGCAGGCGGCGGTGGTGCCCGACATGATGTGCGTTGGCAAGGCGCTGACCGGCGGCGCGCTCGGCATGGCGGCGACCCTGGCGAGCGGGCGCGTCTACGGCGCCTTCCTCGCCGACCGCGATGACGCTGTGCTGATGCACGGCCCGACCTATATGGCGAACCCGCTCGCCTGCGCCGCCGCCAACGCCTCGCTCGATTTGTTCGAGGCCGAGCCGCGCCTTGCCCAGGTCGCCGCCATCGAGGCGCACCTCACGGATGCGCTGGAGCCCTGCCGCGCTCTCGACGGCGTCGTCGACGTGCGCGTCAAGGGCGCCATCGGCGCGGTGCAGGTGGCGACGATGCGCGACCTCGCCTGGCTCAAGGCGCGGTTCGTCGCCGAAGGCGTGTGGTTGCGCCCGTTCGGCGACGTGGTGTACGTGATGCCGGCGTTCACGATCCCGCCTGCCGAGCTCGCGACGCTGACGGGAACTCTGGTGCGCGTCATGACGGAATGGTCGCATGGTCGCTGATCTGACCCGCCCGGGCGTCGAAGTCGGCATCGTCGGCGCCGGCACGATGGGGCGGGGCATCGCCCAGGTGATGGCCACCGGTGGCTGCACAGTGCGGCTCCACGACGTGCGCGAGGGCGCGGTGGCCGATGCCATCGCCTTCGCCGGGCAGATGATCGACCGCGCCGTCGAGCGCGGCCGGATGCAGGCGCCCGAAGGTGCCGCCGCCAAGGCGCGGCTCGTGCCGGCAAACGCGCTTTCCGACCTCGCCTCCTGCGCGCTGGTGGTCGAGGTCGTGGTCGAGGAGATCGAGGCGAAGCGCAAGCTGTTCGCCGCGCTGGAGCAGGTCGTCGCGCCCGACTGCATCCTCGCCACCAACACCTCGTCGCTGTCGGTCACCGCCATCGCCGCCGCCTGCAAGGCGCCGGAGCGGGTGGCCGGCTATCATTTCTTCAACCCGGTGCCCGTGCTGCGCGTGGTCGAGGTGGTGTCGGGGCTCCGCACCGCGCCAGAGGTAGCCTCCGCGCTTGCCGCCCTGGCGCGGCGCTTTGGCCATGCGCCGGTCGGCGCGAAGGACTCGCCGGGCTTCCTCATCAACCACGCCGGGCGCGGGCTCGGCACTGAGGGTCTCCGTATCGTCGCGGAGGGCATCGCCACCCATGCCGAAGTGGACGACGTGCTGCGCGAGGGGGCCGGCTTCGCGCTCGGCCCGTTCGAGCTGCTCGACGTCATCGGGCTCGACGTGAGCCACGTGGTGATGGAGGAGATCTACCGCCAGTTCTACGACGAGCCGCGCTTCCGCCCGCTGCCCGAGACGCGCCAGCGCGTCGCCGCCGGGCTCTACGGCCGCAAGACCGGCATCGGGTTCTACCGCTATGACGGCGGCAAGAAGATCGCGCCCGCCGCGCGGCCAGTGCCGACGCGCCTGCCAGAGCAGGTGTGGCTCGCCCCGATGGACGACGCGACGCGCACCTCCGTCACCGCGATCATCGGCGACGGGTGCGCGATCGACAGCGGGAAGCGGCCCGACGCGCGGAGCCTTTGCCTGTTCGCGCCCATCGGCGAGGATTGCACGGCCGCGGCGCTCGCCGCCGGGGTGGAGGCGGAGCGGGCGGTCGCGGTCGACACCCTGTTCGGGCTACAGTCGCGCCGCACGCTGATGACCACGCCGATCACCGATCCCGATCTGCGCGACGAGATGCATGCGCTCCTCGCGCGCGACGGCAAGCCGGTCACGGCGATCCACGATTCGCCCGGCTTCATCGCCCAGCGCGTCGTCGCGACCATCGTCAATATCGGCTGCGACATCGCGCAGCAGCGGATCGGCAAGCCCGAGGACATCGACCAGGCGGTGCGGCTCGGGCTCGCCTACCCGAAGGGGCCGCTCGAATGGGGCGATGCGATCGGACCGGCGCGCGTGCTCGCCATCCTCGACGCGCTGCACGGCTTCTATCGCGACCCGCGCTACCGGCCGAGCCCGTGGCTCGTCCGCCGCGCCCGGCTCGGCGTGTCCCTCAGGACGCCCGAGAATTGACTACGGCAGCGAAGTTCCGCGATCTCGAATTCTGCGCCGACGGCCAGGCCCGCGCGTCGGTGCCGCTCGGCCGCCTCCGGACGCTCTGGTTCAACACCGGCACGCTCTGCAACATCACCTGCGGCCACTGCTACATCGAGAGCAGCCCGCGCAATGACCGGCTTGCCTACATCACCCGCGCCGAGATCGAAGCCTATCTTGACGAGATCGCGGCTGACGGGCTCGGCACCGAGGAGATCGGGCTCACCGGCGGCGAGCCGTTCATGAACCCGGAGATCGACGCGATCCTGGAATCGTGCCTCGCGCGCGGGTTCCGCATGCTCGTGCTGACCAACGCGATGAAGCCGATGGACCGCCATCGCGCGGCGCTTCTCGCCCTGCGCGACCGGTTCGGCGACCGGCTTGGGATCCGCGTCTCGCTCGACCATTACACGGCGGCGCGCCACGAGTTCGAGCGCGGCGCCGGGACGTGGGCGCCGACGCTTGCCGGCCTCCGCTGGCTCGCGTCCGAGGGGTTCGCACCGGCGATCGCGGGGCGCACGCGCTGGGGCGAGGACGAGGCGCGGCTACGCGCCGGCTACGCCGCTTTGTTCGTGACCGAGGGGATCGCGCTCGACTGCGCCGATCCCGAGGCGCTGGTGCTGTTTCCGGAGATGGACGCAGCCGCCGACGTGCCCGAGATCACCACCGCCTGCTGGGGGATTCTCCGCAAGTCGCCGGGCGAGGTGATGTGCGCCACCTCGCGCATGGTGGTGAAGCGGAAGGGCGCCGCGCGCCCCGCCGTCGTCGCCTGCACCCTGATCCCCTACGATGCCCGGTTCGAGCTCGGTGCGACCCTCGCGGAGTCCTTGGGGGCCGTGAAGCTTGCCCATCCGCACTGCGCCAGGTTCTGCGTGCTCGGCGGCGGCGCGTGCAGCCGGTAGCCGTCGGCGCTTGACGGAGCGCAGGCGGCGACGTAACAATCCGTGCACGTGGAGATTTGGGCCGGCCGGCTTGCGACCACGTTAAAACAATCGCTAAAAGGCCGGAGGCGAAAACCCCCGGCCATTGCGGTTGGGGGTTTTTCGTTGGGGCGCCGCCGGTCCGCCCCGAGGTGCGAGCGGAGGATACGATATGACGCGACGCTATTCCCGGGACGATGCGCAGAACTGGCGGCCCCAGACGCGGCTGGTGCGCGGTGGGCTGATGCGCTCGGAGTTCGAGGAGATGGACGAGGCCATCTTCATGACCTCGGGCTACGTCTATTCCTCCGCGGCCGAAGCCGAGGCCGCGTTCAAGAACCAGATCGAGCGGTTCATGTATTCGCGCTACGCGAATCCGACCGTCGCGATGTTCGAGGAGCGCATGTGTCTCCTGGAAGGGGCTGAGGCGTGCCGCGCCACGGCGTCCGGCATGGCGGCCGTGTTCGCCTCGCTCGCCTGCCAGGTGAAGGCGGGCGACCGCATCGTCGCCTCGCGCGCGCTGTTCGGCTCGTGCCTGTTCATCATCACCGAGATCCTGCCGCGCTGGGGCGTCGAGGCGGTGCTCGTCGACGGCACCGACAATGACGCGTGGAAGAAGGCGCTCTCCCAGAAGACCGCCTGCGTCTTCCTCGAAACGCCGTCCAACCCGACACTCGAGATCATCGACCTCAAATACGTCTCCGACACGGCGCACGCGGCGGGCGCGACCGTGGTGGTCGACAACGTGTTCGCCTCGCCCGTCCTGCAGAAGCCGATGGCGTTCGGCGCCGATGTGGTCGCCTACTCGGCCACCAAGCACATAGACGGGCAGGGGCGCGCGATGGGCGGCGCGGTGCTCGGCACCAGGAAGTTCATCCTCGAAACGCTGCAGCCCTTCTACCGTCACACCGGCCCGTCGATGAGCCCGTTCAACGCCTGGGTCATGCTCAAGGGGCTCGAGACGCTCGAACTCCGCATGCAGCGCCATTGCGCCAACGCGCGCGAGATGGCCGAATTCCTGGGCACCCTCGGCGGCATCGCCGACGTGCGCTACCCGGGCCTCGCCTCGCACCCGCAGCACAATTTGGCGCGGACGCAGATGTCCGACTTCGGATCGGTCATCACCTTCGTGGTCGAGGGTGGCAAGGCGCGCACGTTCAAGTTCATGGACGCGCTCCGCTGCATCGACATCGCCAACAATCTTGGCGACGCGAAGTCGATCGTCACCCACCCCGCCACCACCACTCACCAGCGCCTCAAGCCCGAGGAGCGCGAGGCGATCGGCATCCTCGACGGCACGGTCCGGCTTTCGGTCGGGCTCGAGGACGTGGCCGACCTCAAGGAGGACATCGCCCAGGCCCTGAAGGCCGCGTGATCGCGGCGGCAAACGACGCTTTCCGGCGCTTTGACCGGCCGGCGGCGCCGGCTTATCCTTGCCGCGGGGCTAGCCGAGGGCGACCATGTACAGCGAGACCACGCGCGCGATCCGCGTCACCGTGGAGCCGATCTATCTGGAGGACCAGTCGTCGCCGGACCGCAACCATTACGTCTGGGCCTACAAGGTGCGGATCGCGAACGAAGGGGTCGAGACGGTCCGCCTGCTCAATCGGCACTGGAAGATCACGGATTCGCTCGGCCACATGCAGGAGGTGATGGGCGCCGGCGTGGTCGGCGAGCAGCCGACGCTGCGGTCAGGCGAGTCGTTCGAGTACACCTCCGGCACGCCGCTGCCGACGCCGTCGGGCATCATGATGGGGTCTTACGAAATGGAGTCCGCGACCGGCGAGCGTTTCGCCGTCCGCATCCCGGCCTTCTCGCTCGACAGCCCGCACGAGACGCGCCGTATCAACTGAGGCCGGCGCGCACCCGGCCGATTTTCGCCGGTCGGCCTTGCGGCGAGGGGAAAGCCCGATCCCTTGACAGGTCCGGCCAACCTAATTAAGTCGGCCCTGTCCGCCCCGTCCGGGACCCAACGGAGGAATCGTTTCGTGGCTAGCTCGAAGACGGCCGATCCCGCGGGTCGCGCCACGTCCCGCTCGTTCGCGCGCCCGACCGCGGCGGAGGCGCAGGAGGCCGTGCGCACCCTGATCCGTTGGGCGGGCGACGACCCGTCCCGCGAAGGCCTGCTGGAGACGCCGGACCGCGTCGTGCGCGCGTTCGACGAATGGTTCGCCGGCTATCGCGAGGACCCCAAGGAGTTCCTGTCCAAGACGTTCGAGGAGATGAACGGCTACGACGAGCTGGTCATCCTTCGCAACATCCGCTTCGAATCCCACTGCGAACATCACCTGGCGCCGATCATCGGCCAGGCGCACATCGCCTATTTGCCGTCGAAGCGCGTGGTCGGCATCTCCAAGCTGGTGCGGCTGGTCGAGGTCTATGCCAAGCGGCTGCAAATCCAGGAAAAGATGACCTCGCAGATCGCCCAGACGATCAACGACGTGATGCAGCCGCGCGGTGTCGGCGTCGTGATCGAGGCCTCGCACGAGTGCATGACCACCCGCGGCGTGCACAAGTCCGGCCTCACCATGGTGACCAGCGAGATGATCGGCGCGCTGCGCGACGACCCCTCGACCCGGCGCGAGTTCCTGGCGGTCATCGGCAACCCGACCTCGGGCGCCACCAACCTCAGCTAGGCCCCACCGCGGCCGGAGGCACGCAATCCGGTCCGATTTCCGGACATTCGGGACGATGGCGCGGGGTTCGCGCCCGCCGGCTGCCCGCGCGCCTGCCCTTCGTTCACCCGATTTTCATTCACCTGGAATAGGGTCGCCTATATGATGGCGGCCGTTCGCCAGATGGCGCCACAATCGGAAATCGACAGGATGATGGACCCACGCCCGCCCCGTCCCATGGGGCCGGCCGAAGCCCCGCGCCGGGGCCGGATGCGCCGCGCCTCTGCCCTCGCCCTCGCCGGCGGGCTCGCCTGCGCGCTCGTGGCCTGCAGCGCAGGGTCCGGCGGGCTCGACCCCGTCAGCGGCGCCAGCGTCGCGGCCGACGCGGCGGCCCGGGTCGGCGCGGACTCGGCGCGCCACGATGGCGATGGCGGCATCGGCGCCTCGTCCGCCGGCAACTACCTGGCGGGACGCCACGCCTCGACCATGCGCGATTTCGACGCGGCGGCCAACTACATGGCCAAGGCTCTGGCCGAGAACCCGGGCAACCTCGTCCTGATGCGCCAGACCTACCGGCTGAACCTCGCCAACGGCGAGATCGCCGGCACCGAGAAGCTCGCCAAGGCCATCATCCTCGCCGACAGCGCCGCGCCGCTCGCCAATCTCGGGCTGGTGGTCGAGGACGCCAAGGCGGGCAAGTTCGCCGCCGCGGAAAAGCGCCTCGCCGGCGTGCCCGCCCAGGGGCTCAACAGCTTCTTCGTGCCGCTGCTGCGCGCCTGGACGCTCGCCGGGCTCCACCGCTACGACGATGCGGTGGCGGCGCTGTCGCCGATGGCCGCCCTCACCGGGTTCGCGGTGCTGCGCGACCTGCACGCCGGGCTGATCCAGGACCTTGCCGGCAAGAAGAAGGAGGCGATCGCGAGCCTCGAGCAGGCCGACAAGGAGAACAGCGAATCCGCTCTCCGCGTCGTCCAGGCGCTCGGCTCGCTCTACGAGCGCACCGGCCAGCCGCAGAAGGCGCGCGCGCTTTATGAAAAGTACAACGCCGAAAATCCCGAATCCGTGGTGCTGGAGCACGCGCTGGCCCGGCTCGACAAGAAGGGCCCGCCCGCCGAGCCGATCGTCCGCAACGCGACCGATGGCATGGCCGAGGCGCTGCTCAATGTCGGCGGCACGCTGACCGGCGGCAATACCGGCGAGCTCGGGATGATCTGCGGCCGGCTCGCCCTTTACCTCCGGCCGAACCTCCCGCTCGCCCGCATGCTGGTGGCGGGCGTGCTGGAGCAGGATGGGCGCGAGGCCGAGGCCAACGCCCAGTACGAAAAGATCCCGCACGATTCGGCGCTCTCCTGGCTCGCGCGGCTGCGCGAGGCCGCCAACCTCGATGACATGGGCAAAACCGACAAGGCGATCGCCATGCTCAAGGCGATGGCGACCGAGCAGCCGGAGCGGGTCGACGCCCTGATCAATCTCGGCGACCTGTTGCGGGTCCACAAAAGGTTCGACGACGCGGTGAAGGCCTATGACGAGGCGGTGCACCGCATCGGCAAGCTGACCCCGCGCTACTGGAGCCTCCTCTATTCGCGCGGAATCGCGCTCGAACGGGCGGGAAATTGGGACCGCGCCGAAAAGGACCTGGAGGAGGCGCTCAAGCTCAACCCCGACCAGCCCTACGTGCTCAACTATCTCGGCTATTCCTGGGTCGACAAGGGCGAGCACCTGACCCGGGCGCGCGAAATGATCGAAAAGGCGGTCGAGCTGCGTCCGACCGACGGCTACATCGTCGACTCGCTCGGCTGGCTCTACTACCGCACCGGGCGCTACAAGGACGCGGTCGACCAGCTCGAGCGCGCGGTCGAGCTCAAGCCCGAGGACCCGGTGATCAACGACCATCTGGGCGACGCCTACTGGCGCGTCGGGCGCACCGCGGAGGCGCGCTACCAATGGCAGCGCGCCCTCGGGCTCGAGCCCGACACCGACCTCGCCTCGTCGCTGCGGGCAAAGCTCGCCAAGGGGCTGGCCGCCGCGCAGCCGCCGAAGGCCCACGGCACCTGAGGACCGTGCGGAGCGCGCCCGCCGCCGGAGACCAGGTGATCGCGATTGCCGCACCGGCCAAGATCAACCTCTACCTCGAAATCGTCGGGCGCCGGGCCGACGGCTATCACCTGCTCGACAGCCTGATCGCGTTCGCCTCCGTCGGCGACACGCTCGCCTTCGCCGAATCCGACGCGCTTAAGCTGGAGATCGAAGGGCCGTTCGCGGCGGCGCTCGCGGGCGGCGACAATCTGGTGCTGCGCGCCGCCCGGGCGCTCGCCCAGGCGGCCGGGATCGCACCGCGCGCGGCCATCCGTCTGACCAAGCGCCTGCCGGTCGCCTCGGGCATCGGCGGCGGCTCGGCCGACGCCGCGGCCGCGCTCAAGGGGCTCGCACGCCTCTGGCGACTTTCGCTCGATGACGCCGCCATGGCGGCCATCGGCGTCGCGCTCGGCGCCGACGTGCCGGTCTGCCTCTATGGTGCGCCCGCCTTGGTCACCGGGGTAGGCGAGGACATTCGGCCTGCGCCGCCCTTGCCGCCGACGCATCTGGTGCTCGCGAATCCGCTCCGGCCGGTCGAGACGCGGGCGGTATTCGCCGCCCGTACCGGCCCGTTCGCCACCTCGCGGCCGTTCGACGCCGCGCCGCGCGACGCCCGCGCGCTCGCCGAGGCTCTCTCTCGCCGGGAGAACGGGCTCGCCGCCGCCGCCGCCGCGCTCGAGCCCGCGATCGGCGATGTGCTGGCGGCGCTCGACGCGCTGCCGGGCGCGCTGCTCGCCAGGCTGTCGGGCAGCGGCGCCACCTGCTTTGCCCTGTTCGCGGATGCCGATGCGGCTTCGGCCGCGGCGCGCGCTCTGGCCGCCGAGCGGCCGGGCTGGTGGGTGCAATCCTGCCGCCTGCTCGCCCCGGGCGAACGACCCGGGTTCTAGCTATCGGCGCGTCACCTCGGCGGCGAACAAATAGCCCACGCCGCGGATCGACCGGATCAAGGTCGGGTTTTTCGGGTCAGGCTCGATCTTGCGGCGCAGCCTTGCGACCTGGCTGTCGATGCTGCGGTCCAGCGCCTCCCACTGCCGCCCCTTGGCGAGATCCATCAGCGTGTCGCGGTCGAGCACCCGGCCGGGGCGCTCGGCGAAGGCGACCAGCAGGTTGAACTCGCCGGTGGTCAGCGCGATCTCGTCGCCGCCCGGCCCAGTGAGCAGACGCCTCGCGGGGTCGAGCGCGTAGCCCGCGAATGCCAGCACCCCTCCGGCGGCGGCCGCGGGGGCGGGAGCCGGCGGGGGCGCGGTCCCCGGGGCGGAGCGCGGCACGGCATGGCTCCGGCGCAGCACGCTCTTGATCCGGGCCAGAACCTCCCGCAGATGGAAGGGCTTGGCGAGATAGTCGTCGGCGCCCACCTCAAGCCCCACCACGCGGTCGACCACGTCGCCCCGGCCGGTGACGATGATGATGGCGATGTCGCTGCCGGCACGGAGCTCGGCGGCAAGGGCGAGCCCGTCCTCCCCCGGCAGCACCAGGTCGAGCAGCACCACGTCGACCCGGCCCCGCGCCATCGCGGCGCGCATCTCGGCGCCGGACCCGGCGCCTTCGGCGCGGAGCCCTTGTTCGGCGAGATACTCGATCAGCATGCGGCGCACCCGGGCGTCGTCGTCGACCACCAGCACATGCGTGGCGTCGGCGTTCGCGGCGTTCTCCGGGGGCGGGGTCGGCGGCTGGGCCAGGGGCGATCTCGTGGGGCCGTGCGGGACGATCCCGCCTATTTGTCACGAACCGTCACGATTTGTCACGCTTTGCTGCCGAGGCGGGGGCGCGCCGGCATCGGCCCGTGACAGGCGGGTGGTTTGATCCAGGTCAAGAGAGCACCGAACCGAGGATCCTCCCATGGCCACCAGCTACGTCAACCTCATCGCCAAATCCCCCGCCGGCGCCATCGTCCCGCGCGCCATCGGAGTCGACGGATTTCGCACACTTTTCGGCGCCCGGCCGGTCGAGACGCTGGACCCCGGCAAGGTGCTGTTCTTCGAGACGGATCCGGCAAACCACGTGTTCGAGGTGCTGAAGGGCGCGCTCCGGCTCTACAAGCTGATGCCCGACGGGCGGCGCGCCATCACCGGTTTCATCTTCCCGGGCGAGATCCTCGGCGTGGCGTTCAAGGACCGTTATCTTTATTCCGCCGAGGCGGTGACCCAGGTGCGGCTGCAGCGCTACCCGCGCGCCCAGCTCCACGACAATCTGGCGAGGAGCCCCGGCCTCAGCCGCGAGGTGCTGGCGATGGCGTGCGACGAGCTGTCGGCGGCGCAGGACCAGGTTCTGCTGCTCGCCCGCAAGTCGGCCTATGAGCGCATCGCGAGCTTCCTTCTCACCGTCGCGCGTCGCCTGTCCGCCGACGGCGAGCCGGTGCGCGAGATCGACCTGCCGATGACAAGGCTCGACATCGCCGACTATCTCGGCCTCACGATCGAGACGGTGAGCCGCGCCTTCTCCAAGCTCAAGGCCGACGGGCTGATCGCGCTGCCTTCGCCGCATAAGGTGGTGGTGCGCCGCGCGGGCGTGCTGATGGTCGCGGCCGGCGAGATCGAGCGCGACGAGGACGACGAGCCGGCGATGCCCCGCACCGTCCGCGGCGCCGTCTGGCCGAACTGACGCCCTTTATTTGCGCCGCCTGCGCGCCGGCTTGGGGTTCAGCACCAGGTCGGAGAGCCAGGCGGCGGTGCGCAGCAGCCTGGCGTCGTCACCCCGCTTGCCAACGAGCTGCACCCCCAGGGGAAGGCCGGAGGGCCCGGCAAGCAGCGGCAGGGTGATCGCCGGCGCCCCGATCAGCGTCCAGGCCGTGCAGAAGATCGGGCTGCCCGTCGAGGCAAGCCCCTTCGGCGCCTCGCCCGCCGTTGCCGGGGTCAGGATCGCGTCGAACGAATCCCAGAAATCGTCGAGCGCGCGTTCCAGCAGGGGCGCCCGCGCCCGCGCCCTGATGTAGTCCGCGGCCGTCACCGTCTCGCCGCGGGCGATCAGCGCGTTGAGCCCGTCCGACAGCGCGTCCGCGCCGCGCTCCCGCTCGGGCGCCAGGGCGACCGCCACGTCGGGCTCCATGATGGTGGTGTGGATTTGCGCCGCGTCGCCGAACAGCTCGGGCAGCGGCACCTCGGACGCGCGGTCGCCGAGGAACGCCATGAGCTCGGCGAAGGCCTCGCGCGTCGCGGGCTCGGCCTCGTCCCAGTGCCGCCCCTTCACGAAGGCGAGGCGCGGCGGCAGCGGCGGCGCCTCGGCGGCGATGCGGGAAAGCTCGGCCCGCGCCGTGGGCCTCGTGTCGGCGTCGCGCGGGTCGTACCCGATCAGGCATTCGGCGACCGCCGCCGCGTCGGCCACGCTGGTCGCGAACAGGCCGATCGTATCGAGCGCGCGGGAGAGGGTCAGCACGCCCGCCCGCGAGATCAGCCCGTGGGTCGGCTTGAAGCCCACCACCCCGCAATAGGCGGCGGGCCGGATCACCGAGCCGTTGGTCTGGGTGCCGATGGCGGCCGGCACCATTCCGGCGGCGACCGCGGCGGCCGAGCCCTGCGACGACCCGCCGGGCGTTCGTGCCGGATCGTGCGGGTTCCGAGTTTTTCCCGGATGGTAGAGGGCGAGCTCGGTCGTCACCGTCTTGCCCATCACGATGGCGCCCGCCTCGCGCAGCCGGGCGACCGCCGTCGCATCGCGGTCGGGCCGGCGCCCGGCGTGCAACGGCGTGCCGTCCTCGGTCGGCATGTCCTCGGTGTCGATGACGTCCTTCACCCCGACCGGTATGCCGTGCAGCGGGCCGATCGGCCGCCCGATTTCGACCGCGGCGTCGGCGCGCGCGGCCTGGGCGCGGGCGTGGGCGGGGTCGAGGAAGGCCCATGCCTCCACGGACGGGTCGGCCTCGGCGATGCGGGCGAGGCAGCTCTCGACCAGCTCGGATGCCGTCGCGCGGCCCTCGCGGAGCGCCGCCTGCCAGGCGCGGATGGTGAAGCTCGTATCCGCCACAAGCGTTCTCAGTGCGCGTAGATCGCGTTCGGCAGCCAGGTCGCGAGCTGCGGCCAGACGTAGAGCAGCGCCATCGTCATGAACACCATGAACACGAAGGGCAGCGCCCCGCCGAAGATCTGGGTCAGCCGCACCTCGGGCGGTGCCACGCCCTTCAGGTAATAGGCCGACATCGCCATCGGCGGCGTGTTGAACGAGGTCTGGATGTTGAGCGCGACCAGGATGCCGAACACCAGCGGGTCGACGTGGAAGAACTTGAGCAGCGGCAGGAAGATCGGCACGAAGATGATGATGATCTCCGTCCATTCCAGCGGCCAGCCCAGGAGGAAGATGATGGTCTGGGAGAGGAGCAGGAACCCGACCCGGCCCATGTCGAGGCTCTTGATCAGCTCCTCCACGAGCCCCTGCCCGCCGAGATAGGCGAACACCGACGCGAAGGTCCACGAGCCGACGAACAGGTAGGTCACCATCGCCGAGGTGCGGGCGGTCAGCAGCACCGCCTCCTTCAGCCGGCCGAAATCGAGCGCGCGATAGCCGGCGGCGAGCACCAGGCTGCCGAACGCGCCGACCGCCGCCGCCTCGGTCGGCGTCGCGAGCCCGAGCAGGATCGCCCCCAGTACCGCGAGGATCAGGAAGGCGAGCGGGAAGAACGAGGTGGCGAGCGCCCACGCCACCTGGCCGAACGAAATGTCTTCGTGCTGGTTCTCGGGCTTGGGGCAGAGCGTGGGGTCGAGCACGGCGCGCCCGACGACGTAGACCACGTAAAGAGCGGCCAGCACGAAGCCCGGGATGAACGCGCCGGCATAGAGCCGGACCACCGACTCGCCGGCCGTCGCGGCGTAGAGGATCAGCAGGATCGAGGGCGGGATCAGGATGCCGAGCGTGCCGCCCGCGCACACGACGCCGGCCGAGAGCCTGGTGTCGTAGCCGGCGCGCAGCATGGCGGGGAAGGCGAGGAGCCCCATCAGCGTGACCACCGCGCCGACGATGCCGGTCGCGGTCGCGAACAGCGCGCAGGTGATCAGCGTCGCGACGGCGAGCGAGCCCGGCACGCGCCTGGCCGCCACCTGGATCGAATAGAACAGCCGGTCGAGGATGTTGGCGCGCTCGACCACGTAGCCCATGAACAAAAACAGCGGCACGGCGGTCAGCGTGTCGTTCGACAGGATCGAGAAGGTGTTCTGGACCAGGAGGTCGAAGATGCGGTTCGAGAAGATGTGGTGCAGCTGGTCCGGCGTCGCGTAGGCGTAGTAGCCAAAGAACACGCCCATCGCCATCAGGGTGAAGGCGATGGGAAAGCCCAGCATGATGGTGAAGATGAACAGCCCCATCATCAGCACGCCGAGTTCGGGGTTGCTCATGCGGGCGACTTTCCGCCGGCCTGGGCGTCGGGGTGCGTGTCGGCGTACTCGCGCTCGTGCAGGATGGCGCTCTCCAGCTCCTCCACGTCGTGCAGGCGCCGCGGCCAGCGCCCCTCGCGCAGGCAGACGATGCAGCGCATCACCTCGGCCACGCCCTGCAGCAGGAGGGTCGCGCCCGCCATCGGGATCAGCGTCTTCAGCGGGAAGATCGGGATGTCGGCCGGCGAGTAGACGCTGACCTCCTGGTAGCGCCACGAATCGGCGGCGTAGTTGTAGCCGGCGAAAGTCAGCGCCAGGATACCGGGGAAGAAGAACAGGATGAACAGCACCAGGTCGATGCCGGCCTGGGTGCGGTCGGGCAGCAGCCGGTAGACGACGTCGCCGCGCACGTGGGCGTTGCGGCCCAGCGTGTAGGCGCCGGCCATCACGAACAGCGCGCCGTACATGTTGTAGCTGAGGTCGAAGGCCCAGACCGTCGGGTCGCGCAGCGCGTAGCGCACGAACACCTCGTAGCTGACCCCGAACGTCAGGATCAGGATGTACCAGCCGAAGGCCTTGCCGATTGCCGCGTTGAAGCGGTCGATCGCAAGAACGAGCTTGATCATGACATTATCCGCAAGGAGGGGCGTACCCGGCCCCGCCGCCGGGACGGCGCGTCGCCGCCCCGGCCGTGGGAGCCATCGGCCCGGTGGACGCCTGCCCTAGAAGCCGAGCGGCTGCTCCTTGCCGAAGTAATGGTCGTAGGCGAGCTTGGTGTCGTGCGCGTTCAGAAGCTGGTAGTACGCGACGTTCTTCGCCCATGCCTTCTGGTTGTCCGAGATCTTCTTGAACCACTCCTGCTTGTCGTACTGCGCGACCACCTTGTCCCATGCGTCGAGCTGGGCCTTGAGGATGGATTCGGGCGTGCGCTTCACCGTCACCTTGTCCTTGTGGATCAAGGCCTGCAGGTCCTCGGGATAGTGCTCGTAGGCCGTCCACAGGTTGGACGACGACGCCGCCTCGATCGCGTAGCGGATCACCGCCTGGTGCTCCTTCTCCAGCGAATCGAACTTGGTCTTGTTGAACTCGATCTCCAGCACCTCGGATGGCTGGTGATAGCTCGACAGCATGTAGACCTTGGCGACGTCGGCGGCGCCGAACCGGCGGTCCGAGGTCGGGTTGTTGTACTCGAACGCCTCGATGACGCCCTTCTCCATCGCGGGAATGATCTCGCCGCCGGGAAGCTGGGTCACCTTGCAGCCCATCGCCTGCATGACGTTGGTGGCAAGGCCGACGGTGCGGTACTTCAGCCCCTTCAGATCGTCGGGCGTCTTGGGCTCCTTCTTGAACCAGCCGAGCGGCTGGGTCGGCATCGGCATCAGGAACCAGCCGACGATGTTGAGCCCCAGCACCTTCTGGGTGAGGTCCTTGTAGAACGCCTGGCCCGGTCCGTAGAACCAGGCGAGGAACTGGTTGGCATCCCACCCGTAGCAGGGGCCGGTGCCGAACAGCGACGCGGCGCGGTTCTTGCCGTACCAGTAGGCGGGCACCAGGTGGCCCGCGTCCAGCACGCCCTTGTTCACCGCGTCCTGCACCTCGAACGCCTTCACCACCGCGCCCGCGGTCAAATACTGGATCTTCAGCCGGCCGCCGCCCATCTCGTTGACGCGCTTCACGTATTCGTTGGCGTAGTCGTTGAAGATGTCGCCGGCGCCCCACGAGCCCTGCATCTTGAGCACGGTGGTCTGGGCGCGCGAGATCTGCGGCATCGCGATCGTCGCCGTCACGCCCGCGGCGCCGGCTCCGGCCAGCCGCAGGAACTTGCGCCGCGTACCGGCCTTGCCCGCCGCCAACGCCGATTTCCGCTCCTTGCCATTCGTGGTCATGTGAATTTCCTCCGTTGCGCGTTGTTGTAATGGACCGCGTTATCCGCGCCTCGTCCCGCCCGGGCGGGCGGCGGCAGAGAAGCCTTGCCGAGGCGTGCCTAAAGGCTAGGCATCGTCGCCCGCGGCACAGATTGTGACAAGTCGTTTTTTGAGATTGTTGCGTGAAGGCCCCTTCCCACGTTCTTTTGTTGCGGCAGCGCCCGCCACGCCCGAGCGTCGCGCGCCGGTGGAGAGGGCCCCTTCGGTTTCGGCCGATCCTGGTCTAGGGTCTCGCGGTGCGCGGGCGCCGGTGCCACCGCCCCGACCGTATCGTAACCGCCAGAAGACGGAGGAGGCGCCATGCTCTATTCGACCGACCGGATCATGACCACCCATGCGGGATCGCTGCCGCGGCCCGAGGCGCTGCGCCAGATGGTGGTCGCGCGCGCCCGAGGCGCGGCTTACGACCAGGCGGCGTTCGACGCGATGGTCGCCCAGGCGACGAAGGAGGTGGTGGCGAGGCAGGTGGCCTGCGGGCTCGACAGCGTGAACGACGGCGAGCTCTCCAAGTTCAACTTCACCGACTATGTCCGGCTCCGGCTCGACGGGCTGGAGACGCGTCCGGCCGAGGACTATCGCCGGCTCGAAATCACGGCGCGCGATTCCACCAAATTCGCCGCGTACTTCCAGGCGCGGCCGCGCTCGCGCGCGCCGGGCGAGCCGGTGCGCCATGTCTGCGTCGCGCCGCTCCGCTACGTCGGCGAGGCCGATTTGAAGCGCGACCTCGACAATTTCCGCGCGGCGCTCCAGGGCGTCGAGGTGGCCGAGGCGTTCCTGCCGGCGAACACGCCGGGCACGATCGAGCACTGGCTCGCCAACGAGCACTACAAGGACGAGGAATTGTTCGTCTTCGCCATCGCCGACGCGATGCACGCGGAATACAAGGCGATCGTCGATGCCGGCTTCCAGCTCCAGATCGACGATCCGGACCTGCCGGACGGGTGGAACTGCCTGCCCGAGATGACGGTCCCCGAATATCGCAAATACGCCGAGCTGCGCGTCGCCGCGCTCAACCGCGCGCTCGAAGGCATCCCGCCCGAGAAGGTGCGGCTGCACGTCTGCTGGGGCAGCTTCCACGGCCCGCACCACGACGACATTCCGCTCAAGGACATCGTCGACCTGATCCTCTCGGTGAAGGCGAAAAGCTTTTCGATCGAGGCGTCGAACCCGTGCCACGAGCACGAGTGGCGCGTGTTCGAGACGGTCAAGCTGCCGGCGGGCGCGACGCTGGTGCCCGGCGTCGTCGGCCATTGCACCGACTTCATCGAGCATCCCGACCTGGTGGCCGAGCGGCTGGTGCGCTACGCCAAGCTTGTCGGGCGCGAGAACGTGCTGGCCGGCACCGATTGCGGGCTCGGCCACCGCGTCGGCCACGGCTCGATCTGCTGGGCCAAGTTCGAGGCCATGGCCGAAGGTGCCCGCCGCGCGACGAAGCAGCTCTGGGGCCGGGCATAGCCAAGGGTAGTGCGATGACCGACGCGCCGGCTTTCGATCCGCGCCTCGACCTCATGCTCGAGCGCGTGATCGATGTCGTACCCGAGCGCGTGTGGGCGGCGTGGACCGTGCCCGACCACCTCGTCAAATGGTTCACGCCGGCGCCGTGGCAGACGGTCGCGTGCGAGATCGACCTCCGTCCGGGCGGCCGGTTCCGCACGGTGATGCGCGGGCCCGAGGGGCAGGAGTTCGACAATACCGGCTGCTACCTCGATGTCGTGCTCAACCGGCGGCTGGTGTGGACCGGGGCGCTGAAGCCGGGCTTCCGCCCGGCGACCCGTGCGCCCGAAGTGCCGGTCTTCACCGCGATCATCGCGCTCGAGCCTGCGGGCACCGGCACGAAATACACCGCCCACGTCATGCACGCGGACGAGGCCGGCCGCGCCGCGCACGAGCGGATGGGCTTCCACGAGGGCTGGGGCAAGGCGCTCGACCAGCTCGTCGCCCATGCCCGGACGATGACGGGATAGGGGGCATTTCGCCGTTCGCTTTGGCCCGCTGGTTATCGATCCTGCGACCCGCGCCGCCTTCGTAGGGGCGGGTCTCGGCCACTCTTTTGACTCAGAAGGGAAAGCCCCCATAGCCTTGACCCGATTCAGTGGATCGGTTTCCCTCACAGGAACTCCCGTAGCCCGAAGCTTCCGCCAAGCGCGGAAGACCCGTCCAAGACGGTGGTCGCGAAAGCGGCCTAGGGCTACGGGACGCGCGTCGCTAGGATTGAAGACGGCGCGGCCATATGGTGAATTTTCCAGTTCGATAGGTTCCGCGCACCACGTTCTGAATGCCCGCTCGCGCCAGGATGTAGTCCGACAATTCGCACTTAGCCGGGGAAGCGCCGGGCAGCGCCCGATGACCATTGAGATGGAACGCGATGGCCCCCGAAAATATGTCGGCCAGCTGAAGGAGCTCGGTGGTCTTTGAGTCGCGAAATTGCACGCGGCGGAACGGCCAGTCGCGTTTGTCGCCCTTCTTCCGGATGCCCCGGTTGAGCATAAGCCGCAGATCTTCCGTCCGTTGCCCGGTGGCCCTATTGTCAGGATAGATGTGAAAGCAATTCCCGCCGTAGACCATGCCGCACTTCATGGCGAGTTGATAAACCTCTTTGTTGAAGCCAATCTCCCGGCTACCCTGATTATAGACGCCGTGTCGCTGGCGCGTAGTGTCAACGTAGAGTGAGTGGAAATGCGGGCCATTCCAATATCGAGGTTCGAAAAATTGATCCACCACGCGGCGATAGGCTGGAAGCTTAAGAGCGGAAACCTTGACCCACTTCATTTCGGAGGCTGGAAGCTCCGGCAAACGGCGCTCCCATAACTCGCGGAGGTATTCAGCCCGTTCGAGCAAATCGATGATGATGCCACCCAGCACGAGGTAGCGGTGCTTAGATTGGCTGCTTTCATCGATGAAAATCTCGGCGAAAGCCGGGGCAGCGGGAGCAATAATCATGCCTAAGAAGGAATCACGCGGCCAGAATCGGAACAACCTGAACGAACAGGGAACAATTCCTTCGGTGAGGCCCTCGAATGCCGCGCGAACGCGCCGACGAAGCTGAAGAAAAAGTAGCAGATGAATGGGAAGAATGCCAAACTGGAAAAGTAGCACCCCGGAGATCGTTCAACAGATTGTTGAGTCCGGCGAAACATACCTCCGCGGCCAAGTCACGCTTGCCACGTCAGCAGATCAGCGCGCGTCGGTATTAGGGGGCGTATTCACAGCGGCCGGGACAGGCATCATTGCAGGCCTTGTGGCGGCGCTTTCCAATGGACACGTGTCGGTGGCTATCCTTGTTGGCGCCGTTTCAGCTTCGCTGCTTTTTCTTCTAGGCGCTGCCTTATGCATATCGACGGCACTACCGGCTGATTTCTATCTCCCCGGCAGTGCTCCAGAGAATTGGCACGAGGATATTAACAGCGGTCGCGCCGCCTTAGAGATGCTGGGCGAGCATGCAGAAAATTGTCAGGCCTATATAAGTGGAAATGATGAAGCCCTCACAAGAAATGCAAGGAGATTTCAGTGGGGCGCTTACACAGGTATTGGTGCCCCATTGGTAGGCCTATTGGCTTGGACCGTGCTATCTGTCTGTGCCGCGCCGCAATGAATCACTTTTTCTTTTTGGTGGTGGACTTTGTGGCGGGTTTGCGGGTCGCAGTTTTCCTCGCAGCGGTACGGCCGGCAGCCTTCTTCGACGGCTTATTGGGCTTCGGCATTGCCTCAATTTCTTTTTCGGCAGATACAGAGGTATCTGAGTATAGCCGAATCGTCCGCCGTGTGAAGTCTATATAATTGCCCTTTTAGGGCGGCGAGTTGACGGCAGTGCCAAATACAATTCCATACAAAACAAAGCGCCAGCGTCTCGGCGGCTCCCCCACCCCTGACGCGGGCGCGGTCGTTTGAGGCGTTCCTCCCGGCTTGCGCGCTTTGGAACGGTACCCTGGATCGCTGCGGCGGCCGCGCCGCCTCGCGATGACGCATGGAACCTCGTCATCGCGAGCCGGGCGAAGCGATCCAGGGGCGTCCCCCTCGCGCGTCCTTACTTCATGCCTTCGCGGGCGGCGGCTTCCTTCGCCAGCGACAGGTCGACATGCTCGGCCACCGGGAAGGTGCTGGGCAGCGACTTGAGCTGGACCAGCGTGTCCACGTTCCGCTGCAGCGTCTGCACGTCGAACGTCATGTCCGGCGAGTGGTAGCCCGCGTCCTTGTCGGTCGTCACCCACGACGCGAAGTTCTTCGCCGGCTGGCGGGTCAGCTTGGACAGCATCTCCGACATCTCGGCGGGGTGGGCGGCGAGCCAGCGCCGCATCAGGATCTGGTCTTCCAGGAGGTCGACCAGCGCCGCGCGGTGCGCCTTCAGATAGTCGTCCTTCACCATCCAGACGACGGTGACCTGCGGGCCCATCGCATCGCGCAGCGTGAACAGCTCGCGGAACTTGCCGCTCTTCTCGGCGGCGAAGTTGAACGGGTTGACCAGGAAGCCGGCGTCGATGCGCTTCGATTCCAGCGCGGGCAGCATGGCCGGGAAGCGCAGCTCGACGATCTGATAGTCGTTGTCCGACATGCCGTGCTTCAGCGCCCCGACGCGCCAGCCGGCGTCGACGCCCGAGCCGCGCGCGTTCACCGCGATCCGCTTGCCCTTGAGCTGCTCGATTTTGGTGATGCCGGAATCGGCGCGCACCCAGAACCCGTCGCTCTCGCGCGGCGGATGGTCCTGCAGCACGTCGGCGATGGCCTTGGCGTTGAGCTTGGCGTTGACGATGGCCAGCGCGAAGCCCTGGTAGCTGATCGAGCCGATGTCCAGCTCGCCGGCTGCGAGCGCGGTGAGCGCCGGGCCGGTGCCGTTCATGCGGATCGGCTCGATCACGTAGCTCTTGCCGTAATGCTTGTAGACGCTCTTCGGCACCATCGGGATCAGCGGCGTCAGATGGGACGGGGTGACCGCCCAGTTGACGCGGATCTTCAACGGCTCGGCCTGGGCCGGCGCCGGGGCGCTGGCGGATGCGGCGAGCGTAACGGCGAACAAGGCGGCGACTGCCGTCTTCAGCATGCGAGATTCCTCCTGTGGGATGATTGCCCCGAACGGGACCGGCGCGAACGCTAGCCGGGCGCCCGCTCGCGGTCAACCCGCCGTCGCGCCGGCTGGCTCTTTCCGAACCCGGCGAATCTCCCTATCATCCGTCCCATGGGCTTCGAGACCATCAGCGTGACGCCCCTCTCGCCGCACGTGGGGGCGGAGATTTCCGGCATCGACCTCGCGCGTCCGCTGTCGAACCGCGAGGTGGACGAGCTGCACGAGGCGCTCAACCGGCACCTGGTGATCTTCTTCCACGACCAGAAGATCGATTTCGACGCGCACGCCCGCTTCGCCCGCTATTTCGGCGAGCTGCACATCCATGTCGGCGGCGACGGCACGGCGTCCGGCAAGGTCGAGGGGCACCCGGAGATCCGGCGCCAGCATTTCGACGCCAACTCCAAGCGCGTCTCGGGCGAGGTGTGGCACACCGACCAGTCCTGCGCCGAGATCCCGCCGATGGGCTCGATCCTGCAGCAGCACATCGTGCCGCCCGACGGCGGCGGCGACACGCTGTTCGCCAGCATGTACGCGGCCTATGACGATTTGTCGGACCGGATGCAGCGCATGCTCGAGGGGCTGACCGCCACCCATGACGGGGCGAAGCTGTTCGACAAATCCTCGACCGTCTATCCGACCGCCGTCCACCCGGTGATCGCCAAGCACCCCGCGACCGGCCGGAAGCTGATCTACGTCAACCGCGGCTTCACCATGCGGATCAACGAGCTGCCGGCCGACGAGAGCGCGGCGATCCTGGAGTTCCTCTACCGGCACTGCGCCAGGCCCGAGTTCCAGATGCGCTTCCGCTGGCGGGCGCATTCGATCGCCTTCTGGGACAATCGCTGCACCCAGCACCAGGCGATCTGGGACTACTGGCCCAACGTGCGCTCGGGCTACCGCATCCAGGTCAAGGGCAGCGCGCCGCCGATCCCCGCCTAAAGCGCCTTGAGGAAGTCCCCGAGCGGTCCGGCCCACAGGCTCGCCTGCTGGTTCGACATGTGGCCCTGGGTCTTGTCCGACGCCGGGATCAGCGCGTAGCGCGCGCCGGGTATGCGGGCGATCGCCGGCTCCATCACGCCGAGCCGCGGCGGGTTGAGCTCGTCGTCCTCGAAATTGATGGCGAGCACGCGCGCGTCGATCCGCTCGAGCCCGGCCGACGGGTCGTAATCCATCGACGCCTCGACCTGGTAGAGCCGGTCGTTGGCGTCGCCCTGGCGCGCCCGCGCGACCGCGCGGCGGTAGTATTCGTCGGCCGCCTCGCGCGTCGGCCCGATCTCCTGCAGCCGGACGACCGACTGGGTGAGCAGGCCCGAATAGGGCGCGGTGTTGACGTAGACCGAGGGCGGGACGGTGTAGTCGCCGCCCATCCAGGTCGGGTCGTTCCTGATCGCCTCGATCGCGATGCGCCGCTGCATCCAGTTCCGCCCGCTCATCGGGCCGGGCTGGCTCGCCACCGGCACGATCGCGTCGACCTCGCCGGGGAAGCGGCTGCCCCACATCCAGGCGATCATCCCGCCCATCGAGAGGCCGAGCAGCAGGCGCAGATGCGCGATCCCCAGCCCCTCGGCGAGCAGGCGGTGCGTCGCCTCCACCATGTCGGCGTAGCGGTAGTTGGGGAAGCGCGCCCGCATCCCGTCCGACGGCTTGGACGACCCGCCGAACCCGATCATGTCGGGCACGATCAGGAACCATTCGCGCGCGTCCAGCGGCTGGCCCGGCCCGAACAGCGCGCCGGCGAGGCCCGGGCTCTTCCACGCATCGGCCGAGCCCGTGGTGTTGTGGATCAGCAGCGCCGCGTTGTCGGCCTTCCGCGTCCCCGCGGTGAGGTAGCGGAGCCGCAGCGCGTCGATCCGCTGGCCGTTCGCGAACGCGAAGTCGCGGAGCGTCAGCTCGTGCGCCTCGAATGCCGGCCCCTCGGTCGCGTCCGCCATGGTCCCTCCGTTCGCTCGCGCGCGCGTTCGCCCGCCTGCGCCCGCCGTCGCCCTCGTCTAGCGTCTCACGGCGCGCCGCGCAATCGCGCGACCGCCCCCGAGAGCGCCAGCACCTCGACCGGGCAGTCGGGCCAGTCATGGTCCCAGCAGACGATCATGTCGCACTTCGCCGGGTCGTGCCCGTGGTCGCGGAAGTTCCGCGAGCGGAACTCGAACTCGATCCGCACCCCCTCCCACCGGTCCGGCGCCACGCGCCGCTTGGCGAGGCAGTCGGGGAACGCCGCCCCCACCCCCTCGACGGCATAGCCCAGCGCCTCGGCCATCATGCCGAAGGCGAGCACCACCCCCAGCTCGTTCACCGGTTCGTGCAGCAGCGCGCGCCAGCCGAGCGGCGCCCCGCACGCGCGCACCCCGGTCGACCGCCAGGCCGGCCCCTCCGGCCCCGCATGGCGCCCGGCCTCGCCGCGCGCGGCCTTGGTGCGGGCGATGCGCCGGGCGAGCGCCGCGCCGTGGGGAAAGTCGGGCGCGTTGGCCGCCTGCCAGTCGGCGAAGGCCGCGAGCGCCCCGGCCCAGCCGCCGAACCGCCGGTGGACCACGTTATGGCCGAACCCGGCGCGCCGCACGAAGCCGAGCTTGCCCGTCACCCCGCCGGCGTCGAGGAAGGCCGCCAGCATCGCGTGGAACAGCGCCTCGTCGGGGATCTGGCGCGGCCGCCCGACCTCGGACAGCCCGGCCGCCGCGCAGAACTCGGCCCAGCTCTCGAACTGGCGGTAGACGATGGAATCCGAGATGCCGGTCGCGCGCTTGAACGCGCTCACCGACAAATGCTCCGTCTCCGCCGCCGCCGCCGCCTCGCGCGCGGCCGCGATCAGCGACTCGCGCGTGTGCCGCGGCTTCATCCCGGCCATCCCGCCCTCCGTCGAATTGTGTTGGTGTCAGCAGGGCGGCGAGTGGTCTGGCTTTGCGGCGGTATAGGCGTAGCTCAGAATTAGTAATTCCAATTCCGCACGCTAGGGAAGTCTGCTTAAATCCGATGAGCTATCCCCTGTATTTGGTTGGTTTAGCAGAGCGCACGCTCGCAACCGCGACCGGTGGGCTCGCTGTGCCGGTGGGCGCTGTTGCAGAGCGAGACAAATGGTTTTGAGTGTTCCGGCGTTTTAGGATGAGGTAGCTGCTCGTTCCCCAGGGCGAAGGAGTGAGTGAAGGGCCACCTTCCCGCGTGTCTGTCTTGAACCGGTCATTCGTCCTTCGCTCCGCGGGCGGCGCGCGCGCCTCGGGAGGAATGGACCCCCGAAAAACGAGATGCCCGGCACAAGGCCGGGCATGACGTTACCGGGAAGGCTGACGTCCGGTCAGGTGTCCAGGAAGCTCCGCAACAGGCGCGAACGCGACGGGTGCTTGAGCTTGCGCAGCGCCTTGGCCTCGATCTGGCGGATGCGCTCGCGGGTGACCGAGAATTGCTGGCCGACCTCCTCGAGCGTGTGGTCGGTGTTCATGCCGATGCCGAACCGCATGCGGAGCACGCGCTCCTCGCGGGCGGTCAGGCTCGCCAGCACGCGGGTCGTGGTCTCGCGCAGATTGCCCTGGATCGCGGCGTCGAGCGGCTGGACCGCGTTCTTGTCCTCGATGAAGTCGCCGAGGTGCGAATCCTCCTCGTCGCCGATGGGCGTCTCGAGGCTGATCGGCTCCTTCGCGATCTTGAGGACCTTGCGCACCTTCTCGAGCGGCATGCCGAGCCGGCCCGCCAGCTCCTCCGGCGTCGGTTCGCGGCCGATCTCGTGCAGGATCTGGCGCGAGGTGCGGACCAGCTTGTTGATCGTCTCGATCATGTGGACCGGGATGCGGATGGTGCGCGCCTGGTCGGCGATCGACCGGGTGATGGCCTGGCGGATCCACCAGGTGGCGTAGGTCGAGAATTTGTAGCCGCGGCGGTACTCGAACTTGTCGACCGCCTTCATCAGCCCGATGTTGCCCTCCTGGATCAGGTCCAGGAACTGCAGCCCGCGGTTGGTGTATTTCTTGGCGATCGAGATGACGAGGCGGAGGTTGGCCTCGACCATCTCCTTCTTCGCGCGGCTGGCCTCGCGCTCGCCGCGCTGGACGGTGCCGACGATGCGCCGGTACTCGGCGATCGGCAGGCCGATCTCGTCGGCGATGCGGGCGATCTCGGCGCGGATGTCCTTGACGTCCTTCTGGTGCTTCTTGGCGAAGTCGGCCCAGCCGCGGCCCTTGAGGCGCGCGACGCGGCGCAGCCACGTGTGGTCGAGCTCGTGGCCGATATACTGGGCGAGGAAGTCCTCGCGCTTGATGCGCGCGCGCTCGGCGATGCGGAGCAGCTTGCCCTCGAGCGCCATGAGCTGCTTGTTGTAGCCGTAGAGCTGCTCGACGAGCTGTTCGATGCGCCCGTTGTTGAGGCGGACGCCCTTGACCAGCGCGACCAGCTCCTCGTGCAGCTTGTCGTGGCGGCGCTCGGAGGCGCGCGAGAACTCGTCCTCGCCCTGCAGCGCGGAAAGCCGGCGCGCCTGCAGCCGGCCGAGCTTCTGGTAGGTCTGCTCGATCTCCTCGAGCTGGGCCAGCACCTCGGGCATCAGCGACTGTTCCATCGCCGACAGCGAGACGGTCGGCTCGTCCGACTCGCCGTCGCCGCCCTCGGAGCTCTCGGCGCCGTCGCCCTCCGTCTCCGCGCCGAGCTCGGCCTCGTCGTCGAGCTCGTCCGCGGCCGCGCCGTCGGCCCCGTTCGCGCCGTTCGCGCGCGCGCCCGGCCCGCCGCCGTAGGTCGCGTCGAGGTCGATGATGTCGCGCAGCAGGGTCTTGCCGTCCATCAGCGCGCGGCGCCAGGCGATGATCGCCCGGAACGTCAGCGGGCTCTCGCAGATCGCGCCGATCATCTTCTCGCGCCCGGCCTCAATCCGCTTCGCGATGGCAATTTCGCCCTCGCGCGACAGCAGCTCCACGCTGCCCATTTCTCGGAGATACATTCGAACGGGATCATCCGTCCGACCTATGTCATCTTCGTCAAAGGCCTTGGCGGGGGTGCCTTCGGAGGACTCTTCTTCCTGGTCGGCGCCCTTGCTCTCTTCTTCGGCGGGGCCGTCGTCCTGGTCCTCGTGCTCGACCACGTTGATGCCCAGCTCGTTCAGCTGGGTCATCGCGTCCTCGATCTGCTCGGAGCTCACGGTGTCGGAGGCGAGCGCGCCGTTCAGCTCGTCATATGTGACGTAGCCGCGTTCCTTGCCGCGTCCGATCAGCTTCTTGAGCGTCGCCTCGACGGAATCGATGAGGGGCGTATCGGGCGCCTCGCCCGCTTCTGCTTCCACTACGTTCGCTGCCTTTGTCGCCATGTATATCCGGTCCACGAAAAGGGCAGCCCCGCCCGCGCTCATCGCGCGCCGGGCTCAGCCGTTGTCACTCACCTAGGATGTCGCGGTCGGTTCGCCTCCGGGGGCGAACCTGTCGTCGTCTTCGACCGTTGCGATCTCGGCATCTGCACGCTGGCTCGCCTCGATCAAGTCCTGCCACCGGGCCCAATTCGCTTCGGTCGGATCCTCGACCCAGGCGCGCTCCGCCTCGTCGAGCTGGGCCCGCCACTCGCCGCGGCGCAGACGGGCCAGAACCTGCAACAAACCGCGCCGCGCCCGCTCCGCCTCTGCCCCGGGACGGGCGAACCCGTCATGGGCCCGCATCTCGGGACGGTCGAGCACCGCCAGCGCACCGGACAAGCCGGTCACCCTCAGGTGGCCCCTGAGCGCGGCCGAGTCAAGTCCTTGGGTTTGCGCGCAAATCTTTAGAAGTTCCAGACGCAGCTTGTCAAGCTGAAGATCGGAAAGCGTAACCTGCGCAAGCTCTTCGGCGAATTCCTCGGCAAGTGCCGGGTGGTTGACGAGGCAAAGCATCAGCCCCGCCTCCTGGCGCGAGGCGAGTCGGCCGGGGTCGGTGCGCGCAACGGGCGCCCGCGAGAGCCCCGAAATCGTGGCCGCCGCGCCCGAAGGCCCCGGCCGCCGGGGCGCCCAGGCCCCCCGTCCGCCCGGCCGACGCGCGCCCCACATCGCCTCGCGCAGCCGGGCGCGGAACGCGGCGAGATATTGTGCCTGCACCTTGGGGTCGGCGATCTGGCGCGCCCGGTCCTCCAGCCGCTTCTCGAGCCCGGCGAGGCGCTCGGGCGTATCGAGCCGGCCGCCGCCGGCCTCGATCTGCCAGACCAGCCGGTCCAGCGCCATCGCGCCTTCCAGCACCGGCTCGATCCCTTCGCGCCCGTCGCGCCGGACGAGCGAATCCGGGTCGTCGCCGGCGGGCAGCAAGGCGAAGCGGAGCGAGCAGCCGGGCTTGAGGGCGGGAAGGGCGCGCTCGGCGGCCCGCGCCGCGGCGCGCTGGCCGGCCGCGTCGCCGTCGAAGCAGAGGATCGGCTCGGGCGCGAGCTTCCACAGCATCTCGAGGTGAGATTCGGTCAGCGCGGTGCCGAGGGGCGCCACCGCCTCCGCGATGCCGGCGCGGGCGAGCGCGATCACGTCCATGTAGCCCTCGACCACCACGATCCGGCCGGTGGCACGCGCCCCCTCGCGCGCGGTGGCGAGGCCGTAGAGCACCCGCCCCTTGTGGAAAAGCGGCGTCTCCGGCGAGTTGAGGTATTTCGGCTCGCCCTCGCCCATGACGCGCCCGCCGAAGGCGATCGCCCGGCCGCGGGCGTCGGTGATCGGAAACATCACCCGGCCGCGGAACCGGTCGTAGGGGGCGCCGCCGCCGTCCGGCTGGATCAGGAGTCCGGCCTCGATCAGCCCGGCCTCGGCGATGGCCGCGCCGTCCCTGGTGCGGGTGAGCGCGGCGCGAAGCGCGGTGCGCGTATCGGGCGCATAGCCGAGGCGGAAGCGGGCGATGGTGGCGTCGTCGAGCCCGCGCCCGTGCAGATAGTCGAGCGCCGCCCGTCCCCGCGCGGTGCGCAGCTCGCTCTCGAACCAGCCGGCGGCCGCCTCGCAGATCGCCATCAGCCCGGCCTGGCGGGTCGCGCGCTCCCGCTCCCCGGGCGAGGTCTGCGGCACCGGCAGCCCGACCTCGCCGGCCAGCCGCTCGACCGCCTCGGGGAACGCCATCCCCTCGGCCTGCATCAGCCAGCCGATCGCGTCGCCGTGCGCGCCGCAGCCGAAGCAGTGATAGAAGCCCTTGTCCTCGACCACGGTGAAGGAGGGCGACTTCTCGTTGTGGAACGGGCAGAGCCCGACGTGCTCGCGCCCGCGCCGGATCAGCCGGACGCGCCGGCCCACCAGCTCGGCGAGGTTCGACCGCGCGCGCAGCTCGTCCAGGAAATTGGGGTCGAAGGCCATGGGGTAACTAATATGGGCGCTTCGCCCGAGTTCGAGCACCTGCTGCGGACCGCGCCCACCGCCGCCAGCCCTGTGGGTTATGAGGGGAGTGGGGATAAAAGTTTGTGGGGCCGTCCAAAGCGGAAGTTGTGGCGACCGCCGCGGATCGCGTTCAATGAACTGTAGCCGAGAATCGCTCTCACATTTACGCTCGGGAAATGAGTTTCGGATCATCCGGGCCAACGGCGTCGAGAGCCGAAGGACCTCCGTCTCAACGGACACAGGTGGACTCAAGTGAACGCACGGCAATTCGAACGCTTCCTTGGCGAGCAAACGCGGCTAACTTCTATATCACCGCGTCAGTTGGACGATATTGGCCAGCGCCTCGAAAGTCTCAGGGGCGCTGCCCTATTCCCGCGCGGCGCGGAGAAGAATCTAAAAGAGCTGGCTATCCACGAGGTGGTGGCCGGAGTCCTGTCCATGGTGACAGTTCGGCCCGGTTTTGCCGGGATTGCATCAAAAGTGCTCCTTCAACTTCGTCCCGTCGGGGGGGACACTGCTTCATTCGGCGAGGCCAAATCGTTCGGGCAAGCACTAGAGATGCTGTTGATAAAATCCTTAGACGGCCTAGTTCTGACGGAAGTGCGTGTATCAGATAGTCTAACATTCACAAACAGCCATGGACTTGCGTCAATTAATTATGACATCGAGGGCGTTGACCGCCGATACCGATCTGCGGCTCTGCAAGTTCTTCGGCCTGTCGGAGGGCTACTTTCTCCGGCTGCAGAACGCCTACGACACGCTCGAGGCCAAGCGGCGTATCGCGGGAGAGGTGGCGCGGATCAAGCCGTTCAAGCCGCACGAGGCGGCGTAAGGCTTGGTCCAGGGCGGGTCGGGAACCCGCCCCTACGTTCGCTTCGTGCGACTGACACTGCAAAGCCGCCGGAGCGACCAGGCGGTCCGAAAGCGTTGGATCGCGATGGACCCACTGCGTTCCCAATGGCGGGCAAAGGGTGCGTCTCGATCGCTCGCACAAGGCCGTCCCTCCACGCTCCTGCGCAGCCGGCCTTGCCCCGCGCGGCCGTGGCGCCTAGGTTACATGTCACCAGAAGGGACGGTCCGTCATGGCGGCAAAGGAAAAGCGCGACATCCAACACAAGGTCCGTGAATACCGTCGGCGGATGCGTGAACGTGGGCTTCGGCCGATCCAGCTTTGGGTCCCGGACACCCGAACCGAGGCGTTCCGCACCGAGGCACACCGCCAGTCGCTTGCGGTCGCCGATAGCGCTGGAGCCGCCGACGATCAGGCGTTCATCGACGCGATCACCGATTCCGCGCCGCAGTGAGGCGGGGCGAAATCTGGACAGTGTCCGGCGGCGCCTACGCGGGAAAGCCGCGGCCGGCCGTTATCGTTCAGGACGACCGGTTCGACGCCACCGCCTCGGTCACCGTCTGCGTCTTCACGACGGACGAGACCGAGGCGCCGCTATTCCGCCTATCGGTGACACCCCAGGAGTCGAACGGGCTGCATAGTCCGTCGCGCCTGATGGTGGACAAGATCACGACCGTACCGAAGTCGCGTCTCGGCCAGCGGATTGGCGCACTGGACGCAGCCGATCTGGTGCGGCTCAACCGGGCCATCGCCGTGTTTCTCGGGCTCGGTTGAGCCAGCGCTGCCGGCCCGGAAAAGGAGGCCGCCGAACGCCGCGATCCCCGCGTGCAAGGCGGGGCGTTTCGGCGTGTAATGGCGGGGCGTGGGACACCACAGGGAGGGATTGTCATGAAGATCGAGCCCTCGATCGCGGCGCAGGCCGACGAGCTCGCCACCATACGGCGCGACATCCACGCCCATCCCGAGCTCGGGTTCGAGGAGGCGCGTACCAGCGCGCTGGTCGCGCAGAAGCTCGGCGAATGGGGGCTCGAGGTCGCGACCGGGATCGGCAAGACCGGGGTGGTCGGCACCATCCGGGTCGGCAACAACCCGCGCGCCATCGGGCTCCGCGCCGACATGGACGCGCTGCCGATGGACGAGATCAACGATTTCGAGCATCGCAGCCGCAACGCGGGCCGCATGCATGCCTGCGGCCATGACGGGCACACCACCATGCTGCTCGGCGCCGCGCGGTATCTCTCGGCCACGCGCAATTTCGAGGGCACCGTCCATCTGATCTTCCAGCCGGCGGAAGAGGGGCGGGGCGGCGCCGAGGCGATGATCCGCGACGGGTTGTTCGAGCGCTTTCCCTGCGACCAGATCTTCGGCATGCACAACCGGCCGCACCTTGCCGTCGGCAAGCTCGAGATCCGCATCGGGCCGCAGATGGCCGGCGGCGGGCTGTTCGACGTCCGCATCACCGGCAAGGGGGCGCACGGCGCGCGACCCGAGACCGGAATCGACCCGGTGATCATCGCGACACAGATCATCGCGGCGTTGCAGAGCGTCGTGTCGCGCAACGTGGCGCCGCTCGATTCCGCGGTGATCTCGGTGACGCAGATGCACGCCGGCGACGCCTACAACGTGATCCCGCAGGAGGCGGTGCTGCGCGGCACGATCCGCGCGTTCCGCAAGGAGACGATGGCGCTGCTGGTCGAGCGGATCGAAACCATCTCCGCCGGCATCGCCCGCACGCTGGGCGGCAACGCCGAGGCCGACGTGCGCGTCGCGTTCCCGCCGCTGGTGAACGACCGGGACGCGGCCGGGCTGTTCGCCGACGTCGCGGCCGGGATCGTCGGGGCGGAGAACGTGAACCGCGACGGGCCCTACGTCATGGCGTCGGAGGATTTCTCCTACATGCTGGACAAGGTGCCGGGCGCCTTCATCAATATCGGCAACGGCGACGCGGACGGCGGCTGCGAGGTGCACAACCCGGGCTACGATTTCAACGACGACATCCTGCCGCTCGGCGCGACGCTGTGGTCGCGGCTGGTCGAGACCCGGCTCGCCAGGGACGCGGCGTAGGGGCGACCGCGGCCGGGGCTACTTGTTCGGCAGGCCCGGGATGGCGGGCGCCCATTCCGCCTCGCTCACCCCGGGCGGCAGCCGTCCCCAGAGATTGCCGTGCCGGTCGGCCTGGCCCGAAAAATGGGCGACAATCAGCCGGTGCAGCAGGTCCATATTGGGCAGCAGGCCGTGGAAGCCCGAGGCGGCGGACAGCACCTTGTCCTGCACTTCCCAATAGCCGAAATCCTCGGGCGCGACGCACACCAGGTTTTGCAGCTCGAGGAACTTCGGGATCGCGCCTTCGAACGGCACGGTCCCGTCGCCGGTCAGCCGCCGAAGCTCGGGCCCGGGCTCGTCCCAATGGTTCTGCCGGTCGGCGGTGGCGAACTGGAAGTCCGGCGCACGGCCCTTCTTCACCACCTTGAGATTGACGCGCGTCGTCGAGTTGACGCCGACGACGCAGAGCCAGCGGTCGGGGGTGAGCCCGGCGTCGGCGAGCTTCAGCCCGTCGAGCCGCTTGCGGTGGTCGGCCGCGCCCTTGAGCATCATCTCGAACAGGGCGCGTGCCTGTTCTGTCCGGTTGGCGCGGCCGAGCCCGTGCAGCCGGATGTACTCCTTGATCGTGTCGAGGATGCTGGGCTGCCACAGGCCGGCATCGAACAGCGAATCCGGCAGGCCGGGGTCGACTTCGATGCCGTTCCGGAAGCTGGGCAGAAGCTGGTAGAGCGAGGGGGTGAGGCGGGCGGCCTCGCGCTCGCGCGAGCTGGGCGCCGTGTCGCCGAGATTGGCCGTGCCGGTGGTGATCTTGATCACGGCCTCGAACGAGCCCTGGAACGGGGAGGCCAGGGTCGCCACCTTGTCCACCCGGTGGTTCTTCCCGGCGGATTGCAGGTAGCCGGCGATGATCAGCCCGCCCATCGAATGGCCGACCAGGTTGACCTTCGAGTCGTCGGCGAAGCCCTCCTTGTCGTAGTGGCGAAGCAGCTTGGTGCGTTCGATGACCAGGTCGATGAAGGCGCCGAGCTGGCGTTCGACGATCGCCAGCGGCTGGCGCCAGTCATAGCGGAAGGCGAAGACCGGCACCGGCTCGTCCGCCTTGCGCCGCAGGTTGTAGCGCAGCTCCTCGATCAGCTCCTTGTAGGCGACCTCGAACGCCCGGCCGGGAACGATGTCGGCCGGCTCCTGCGCCTCCAGGGTCAAATTGTCGGGGTGCAGCGAAACGCGATCGTAGTCCCGCGTGAGGACCGACCAGACCGTTTCCGGCGCCGAGGGGTACATGTCCTCGAGATAGACGGCCGTGATCCCGGGGACGACGATCGTCGGGTAATTGGGCATCGCCATGGTGCGCTCTCCCCCTCGGTTCGCGGACCGATGCCGGAACGATGGCACCGGTGCGGGCCGGTGTCGAGTGCGGCCCGCAGTTATGGGCGCGGGGCGCGTCGTCTGCTATAGAAATGGACAGAAGAGCGGTGGTCATAGGGAGGGCGAAATGGCCCAGGCCAAGAGAATCGAGACCGACATCGCCATCGTCGGCGCCGGCGGCGCCGGCATCGCCGCCGGCATCGAGGCGCGCGACGCGGGCGCCCGCGCCATCGCCTTCGAGAAGGCGGCCGAGCCGGGCGGGGCGGCGATCATCTCGGGCGGCGGGTGCTGCATCGTCGGCTCGCCGATCCAGGAGAAGGAGGGCATCAAGGACACGCCCGACCTCGCCTTTTCCGACTGGATCAAGTGGGGCGGCCCGTCGGCCGACGAGGTGTGGGCGCGCTACTACATCGAGCACACGCTGCACGACCTCTATTTCTGGGCGGAGAAGAACGGCGCGAGCTGGGTCGACCTCAAGGTGCAGGAGGGCAACTCGGTCCATCGCTGGACCCGGCCGGACAAGGACGGGCTCGGGCTGATGACCAGCCTGATCGCGTCCTACCGCGCGAAGGGCGGCGAGATCCGCCCCAACACGCGGATCGACGGGCTGAAGGTGAAGGACGGGCGCGTCGCGGGGCTCCAGGGCACCGATACCGCGACCGGCGAGACGGTGGACATCGACAGCAAGGTCGTGGTCGTCACCACCGGCGGGTTCAACTCCAACATCGACATGGTGAAGGAGATCCGCCCCGAGCTCGGCAACGAGAAGGTGATGGAGGGCTCGGGCCGCGGCTCGACCGGCGACGGCCATAAGATGGTGCGGAAGGTGGGCGGCTATCTCACCCACATGGACGCGATCTGGTTCTACGTCTACGCGACGCCCGACTATCTCGACCCGAACCAGCGGCGCGGCCTCGTGTTCCGCCAGGCGCCCGGCTACATCTGGGTGAACCAGCAGGGCAAGCGCTTCCACAACGAGGCGATGTCGGGCGGCAACTCAGCGAGCCCGGCCTTGATGGCGCAGACGCCGCGCCACGCCTGGGCGGTGGTCGACACGCCGATGACGGCGAACATGGTGGTCGCGGACCCGTACTACCGGCGCGGACCCGAGGTGGCGCGCGACAAGATCCAGGAGCTCCTCGACAACTCGCCCTTCATCAAGAAGGCAGAGACGCTGGAGGAGCTCGCGACCCGCATGGACGTCGACGTCCGCGCCTTCCTCGACACGGTCGCGCGCTACAACAAGGCGTTCGACGACGGGCGCGAGCGCGAGCCGGAGTTCGGCAAGCCGCTCGGCCCCTGCAAGCGGTTCGACACGCCGCCCTACTACGCGATCCAGGTCTTCCCGCTCGCCCGCAAGAATTTCGGCGGGGTGAAGACCGACCTGCAGTGCCGCGTGCTCGACAAGCATTTCGAGCCGATCGCCGGGCTCTACGCCGCGGGCGAGCTCTGCGGCATGGCGGGCGGCCACATCAACGGCCGCGCCGGGCTCGAGGGCACGATGCTCGGGCCGTCGATCTTCTCGGGCCGCGTCGCCGGCGGCTGGGCCGCCCACGAGGCGGGGTTCGGCGAAGGGTTCGTGGGCAAGGCCAACCGGTAGAAGGGCGCGATGCGCATGCAGAAGAAGATCGCGCTCGAGGAGCATTGCTACCTCGACGGTTTCCCCAACCCCGCCCGCGACAACGTCGCGATCGCGGAGCCGGACTACTGGAACTATGCGGTGCCGCGCCTGCCGGAGTTCGACGAGGTGCGGCTCGGGGCGATGGACGCGGCGGGGATCGAGATCGCGGTGCTGTCGCTGTTCGCGCCCGGCACACACGCCGAGCGCGATGCGCGGAAGGCCGCCGACGCCGCGAAGCGCGGCAACGACCAGCTCGCCGAACAGATCGCGCGCCACCCGTCGCGCTATCGCGGCTTCGCCATCCTCGCCATGCACGACGCGAAGAGTGCGGCGGACGAGATCGAGCGCACGGTGAGGAGCTACGGCTTCAAGGGCGCGCTGATCAACGGCCAGACCCAGGGCGTCTATCTCGACGACGAGCGCTACCTGCCGTTCTGGGAGCGGGTGGCCGCGCTCGACGTGCCGATCTACCTGCACCCGGGCGACCCCGTGGTGCTGCCCGCCGTCTACGAGGGCTATCCCGGGCTCGGCCGGTCGATCTGGGGCTGGATGGGCGAGACCGGCGGCCATGCGCTCCGCCTCGTCTTCTCCGGCCTGTTCGAACGCTACCCCACCCTGTCCGTCGTGCTCGGCCACATGGGCGAGGCGCTGCCGTTCCTGCTGTGGCGGATCGACAGCCGCTACGGCATCTACAAGCCGAAGGTCCGGCTCGCGAAGAAGCCCTCCGAATACATCCTCGCCAACTTCTACGCGACGACGGCGGGCAATTGCGCGCCCGCGCCGCTCGCCTGCACCCTCGCCACGTTCGGCGAGGACCGGGTGATGTTCTCGGTCGACTACCCGCTGGAGGAGCCCGAGCCCGCGGCCGACTTCATCGAGACCGCGCCGGTCACCGACGCGGTGCGCGCCAAGATCTGCTGGGACAACGCCGCCCGCCTCCTCAAGATCTGAACGCGGGCCGGGTTGCGCGGCCGGCTGTTCAGGCCATCGTCGAGACGCCGGAATTGTCGTAGTCGCCGTCGGAATCCATCCCCGACTGCGCCTGCGACGACTGGGACTGGCCGGCGCCCGACAGCTCGCGGCCGATCTGGCGCAGCATCTGGCTGATCTTGCGGGTGTCGGCGGCGCTGAGCGTGGCGCTGCTGCCGCTGCCGCTGCCGGCGGCGCCGCCGTCGAGCGCCTGCTGCACCTGGTCGAGCGCCTTGGTCAGCGCATCGCCCTGCTGCGAGCTGATCGTGCCGTTCTTGACGCCTTCGCTGATGCGCTTCTCGAGCGCCTTAATCTGGTCGCTGATCGAGTTGGTGCCGGTGCCCGCGGCGGGAGTGGACGTAAGTGATGCGACGCTGGACATGGTGACCTCCAGTTCCCGGACGACGTGTCCGTGGAGGCCATGCTGGGCGCCGGTCCTTAACCGGACCTTGCCGGCGGCGGCCGTTTCTATGGAGAGTTGTGGAGCCGCGTGGCGCGCCGACGGCCGCTACAGCCTGCCCTCGCGGCGGAGCTTCCGCACCTCCTCGCGGTCCATCAGGATCGTGTCGGGCACGCCCGATTCGTAGAGCGCCACCATCTTGTCCGGGTCGAAATCGGCCTCGGCCATCGCCCCGAACTCTTCGGTGAACTGGTAGTAGCGCTTGTAGTCCTGGCATTCCTGTGGGGTGAAGTTGTCGACCATGGTTTCGACCTCGTTGCCGTCCGGGTCCTGCCAGTAGAGCGAGGTCGAGTTGCCGTGGTTCAGCGTGCGGCGCGGCGGCGGGTAGCCGAGCGCCTTCATCCGCTTGTAGACGAACAGGATCTCGCCGAGGCTCGCATAGCCGAACGCGATGTGCGAGACGCCGACCGGCTTCTGGGGCTTCGTCCCCCAGCCCGGCCGGCGGATGATGATCACCCGATGGTCGTGGTCGTCGTAGGTGAGGAAGGTGGCGCTGCCGTCGCCGAAGCGGGCGACGTTCACGATCTCGGCGTTGAACAGGTCCTTGTAGTACTGGACCATCGCGTCGTGGTTCACGTCCGAATAGATGTGGACGTGGTGGATCTTGGTGGGCGACGGCATCGAATTGACCGCGCCGGGAGGGTCGTGCCGGATCGGCGAGACCTTTTCCGGGCGCTTCGTGGCGATCGGGTCATCGAGCGGCATGGCGTCCCTCCCGTTGGATCGGGCCATGATGGCCCGATCCGCGGGCCGGCGCAATTATTCGGCCGCCGCCTCGGCCGAATGGGCGGCCTTCAGCGCGTAGCCGAACAGCGAGCCGGTGACCAGGAACAAAGCGACCGCGCTGAGCGCCAGCGACCAGTGGATGCCGATGAACTCGCCGCCGACGCCCACGGTCAGGCCGGAGAAGGCGCGGAGCCCGTTCCCCGCCATGTTGTAGACGCCGATGATGCGCCCGCGCGTCGCCTGGGGCGCGGCGAGCTGGACGAGCGTCTGGGTCATGGCGGTGAAGGCGAGGTTCACGAACCCCGCCACGAACAGCAGCGCGAGGGCGAGCCAGTAGGCGGTGGCGGTGGCGAACCCGGCCATGGCGATGCACCAGATCATCACCAGGAAGAACGCCGTGCGCGGTTTGGCGGCGAGGAGCCCGCCCGCCTCGAGCAGGATTCCCGCGGAAAGCGCCCCGGCCGCGTTGGCCGCGAGCAGCATCGAGTAGTGGATGCCGGCACCGCCGAAGCCCAGGTCCTGGGCGAACTCGGGCATCTGCGCCTGGTGGGCGTTGCCGATCAGCAGCGAGGCGAAGCCCGCGAGCCCGACCATCGCGAAGACGGTGCGATTGGCGGTCACGTCCTTCAGCGCCGAGACGATGTCGGCGAGCCCGCGGATCGGGCGCGGCGGCTCCTGCTCGGTGCGGAATTTGGGCCCGTACGGCGCGCGGATCAGCCAGAGCGTCAGCGGCAAATAGAAGGCGATGTTGAGGAAGATGCCGGTCTCGGGCCCGAGCCCGACCAGCAGCGCGCCGCCGATCGCCGGGCCGAGCAGGAGGCCCAGCATGCGCGACGTCGCCATCAGCCGGACGGCGCTGTTCAGCTCCTTCCGCCCGACGATGTCGTGGATCATGATCTGCGAGGCGGGCGACCAGAACACGCCGGCGAAGCCGTGGATCACCAGGATCGAGGCGGCCAGCCATTCGGTCAGCGTGCCGGTCACGAAGAAAATGCCCCATGACAGCGACGACAGCATGAACAGCCCCATGCCGATCTGGATGATGCGGCGCGGGTCGTACCTGTCGGCGAGCGCGCCCGACCAGACCGAGAAGAACAGGAACGGGATCCAGTGCGAGAAGATCGCGAACCCGCCGAGGGCGGGCGAGTGGAACTTGTCGAAGATGATCCAGTAGCTGATCACGTGCTCGATCGCGTCCGCCATCATGGCGAGCATGTTGCTGACCAGGAACGGGCGGTAGCCGGGGTGGCGGAGCGCGGCGAAGGACTGCGACTTGGCGCCGTCGGCGGCGCGGGAGGAATTCGGACTGCTCAACTTGCTCTTCCACGGACAAAAACGAGCACGGGACGTTGATAGCTTGGAATGCCTCTCATTCGCCATGCGAAAGCGGCATGGGCGGGTGGCGATTCCGTCAGGCGGGAAACGGATGGCGGCATCTTTTCTCCGATCTGGGGGCCAGGATGGCGGGGCGGCCGGGCGGCGTCACTCCGCCGCTTGCGCCGGAAGCGCCCCAGGACGCTCCCTTTTCGATACGCATTAGATATATCTAAATTAGAGCCGGCGTCAAGCCTCGTCGTGTCATGCCCCTCCGACGCACCCGGCCCCTATCCCGGCGCGCCGGTTCGCCTAATTAACCTTGGACCCGCCACCCCGCCGCCTGAGGAGTCGCCGATGAGCTGGCTTCCGTCCGAACCGCCCCGCGCCGCGCCCGATCCCGCCGACCCGGGGGTAGAGACCGTCATCGTGCCGCGCACGCGCGATCTCGGCGGGTTCGAGGTGCGCCGCGTCCTGCCCTCGGCGCAAAGGCGCATGGTCGGGCCGTTCGTCTTCCTCGACCAGATGGGGCCTTCGGCTTTCGCGGCGGGGCAGGGGATCGACGTCCGGCCGCACCCGCATATCGGCCTCGCCACCGTCACCTATCTGCTCGACGGGCTGATCGTCCATCGCGACAGCCTGGGTAGCGTTCAGCCGATCGCACCCGGCGACGTGAACTGGATGACCGCCGGGCGCGGCATCGTCCATTCCGAGCGCTCGGACGCCGAGCGGCGCAAGGGCCCGCAATCGCTCTATGGGCTGCAGTTCTGGGTGGCGCTGCCCGCGCGCGACGAGGAGACGGCGCCGAGTTTCTTCCACCACGCGGCCGCCGGCCTGCCGTCGGCCGACGGCGCGGGTGCGCGGCTTCGCGTCGTCGCCGGCAGCGCGTTCGGCATGACATCGCCGGTCCGCACCTTTTCCGAGCTGTTCCTGGTTGAGGCGCAGCTCGCCGCCGGGGCGCGCCTCGCGCTCGCGCCGGAGCACGAGGAGCGGGCGGCCTATCTTCTCTCCGGCACGATCGCCATCGACGGCACGCGGTGGGAGGCGGGCCAGCTTCTCGTCTTCGCGCCGGGCCGCGAGATCGTATTCGAGGCCGAGAGCGACGCCCGGCTCGCGCTGCTCGGCGGCGAGCCGATGGACGGGCCGCGTCACATCTGGTGGAACTTCGTCTCCAGCCGGCCCGAGCGCATCGAGCAGGCGAAGGAAGATTGGCGGCGCGACAGGTTCGGCGCCCCGGTCGCCGGCGACGACGAGTTCATTCCGCTGCCGGAAGACCGGACATGAGCGAGAGCGATCTTCCGCCGGGCGCGGCCGTCCGGCTGCGCCGGCCGCTGGAACGGGCGCGCGACCACGTGCGCGGCGGCGGCGCGTCGCGCGGCGCGGTGACTCTGGTGCTCTATGGCGACTATCTCTGCCCCTATTGCCGCGAGCTCGGCCCGGTGCTGACGCGGCTTCGCGAGACGCTGGGCGAGCGCTTCGCCTACGCGTTTCGCCATTTCCCCAACGAGCGCGCCCATCCCGGCGCCGAGCTCGCCTCGCGCGCCGCCGAGGCGGCGGGGGCGCAGGGCCGCTACTGGGAGATGCATGACCTTATCTATGCCGCCGGGCCGCCGATCGGCGAAGCGGACCTCACCGGCTTCGCCGAATCGCTCGGGCTCGACATGGCGCGGTTCCGGGACGATCTGGCGAGCGAAGGCGCCGGCCGGCGCATCGCTCGCGACCGGGCCGACGGGGTGCGTAACGGCGTGACCGGCACGCCCACCTTCTTCGTCAACGGGCTGCGCTATGACGGGGCGTGGGATTTCTACTCGATCCTCGAGGCACTCGAATTGCCGGCCGCGGCCCGGCTGCAGCATTCGGCGCGTGCCTTCGCGAGCCTGCCGGCGGCCGGCGGGCTGATCCTGCTGCTCGCCGCCGCGGCGGCGCTGGTCGCGGCGAACACGCCGCTCGCGCCTTTCTACCGGCTGTTCATCGAATGGGGCTTCGCCGTCGGCCCCATCGGCCACCAGCTTGCGCTGCCGGTCGGGGGGTGGCTCTCCGAGGGGCTGCTCGCCATCTTCTTCCTGCTGGTCGGGCTCGAGATCCGGCGCGAGATGACGCTCGGGTCGCTCAGCGACATCCGCGCCGCCGCGCTTCCCGCCATCGCGGCTCTCGGCGGGGTGATCGCGCCCGCCCTCATCTACCTCGCCCTCAACCGCGGCCCGACCGCCGCCGGATGGTCGGTGCCGACCGCGACCGACATCGCCTTCACCCTCGGGATTCTGGCGCTGCTCGGCAACCGCGTGCCGACCGAGCTCCGCGTCTTCGTCGCCGCGCTGGCGGTGGTGGACGACATCCTGTCGGTCGCGACCCTCGCCATCTTCTATCCGCGCGCGTTCGATGCAACGTGGCTCGCGGCGAGCGCGGTGCTGGTGCTGGTGCTCTTCGCCCTCAACCGCGGCCGGGTGCTCGCCGGATGGCCCTATGCCGTGGTGACGGTTGCGCTTTGGGTGGCGCTGCACGGCGCGGGCATCCACGCGGCGCTCGCCGGCATTTTCCTCGCCGCCTTCGTGCCGACGCGCCCGGCGCCGGCGGCCGCGCCGCTGCTTGCCCAGGCCGCGACAGCGCTCGCCGCGCTGGAGCATGCCGAAACCGCCAGCGCCGGGACGGAAAGCGAGGCGCAGGAGATCGAGATGGAGCCGGTGCGGAGCTGGGCGAGCCGGAATCTCACCGCCGCTTCCGAGCGGCTATCCTCGCCCGCCGAGCGGCTGGAGCATGCGGTCGCGCCGTGGACCGCCTATGTCATCCTGCCGCTGTTCGCGTTCTCGGCGACCGGCGTGGGGCTCGGTGTCGATCTCGGGACGCGCGACGCGGGGACCATCCTCTCCGGTGTGATCCTGGGACTTGTGCTCGGCAAGCCAATCGGCATCGCGCTCGCCTCGGCCGCCGCCATCGCCTGCCGCCTCGCCATCGCCCCGACGAACGTGTCGCTACGCCTGTTCGTCGGCGCCGCGTGCCTCTGCGGTGTGGGCGACACGGTCGCACTGCTAATGGCCGACCAGGCCTTTCCCGAAGGGCCGGACGCCGCCATCGCCAAGATCGGCGTGCTCTCGGGCTCGTTCCTCGCGGCCCTCGTCGGCGCCGCAATCCTCGCCGCCGGGCGGAAGACCCGGTCGCAAACCGAAGTGGCCGGCGCGAGCGCGGCCTAGCAACCGCCCTTACGCGTGAGTCTCCTCGCGCTGCGTCTCCTGGTGCCATTTCAGGAGGCGGCGGCGCACCATCTCCATCGACTTGATGATGACGAAGCCGAGGCAGCCGATCTCGATGATGCCGGCGAACACGCCGGGCGACTGTGCGTAGCGCGCCGCGACCAGCATGGCGTCGCCGAGGCCGCGCCCGCCCATCTGCATCTCGGTCACCAGCACGACGATCAGGCAGACGGGCATGGCGATCTGCAGCCCGGTCAGGATCTCCGGCATGGCGGCCGGCAGGATGATCTCCCACAGAATCTGGCGGTCGGACGCGCCGAGCGAGCGGGCCGACCAGATCATCTCCTTCTCCACCCCGCGCGTGCCGTTCCATGTGGTGATGATGATCTGGAAGCAGGCCGAGAACGCGACCATCAGGATCTTCGAGGTGTCGAACAGGCCGAACCACAGCATGAAGACGGGCAGCAGCGCGATCTTCGGCATCGGCAGGCCGATCGACACCAGCGGGTCGAAGAACCAGCGGATCGACGCGCTCCGGGTCATCAGGATGCCGATGACGATGCCGAGCGACGCGGCGAGGAAGAAGGCGACGAAGGTGCGGTAGAGGGTGAGCGCGACGTTGACCAAGAGCGCGCCCGACATCGCGTCGTTGGCGATGCGCGCGAGAACGGTCGAAAGCGCCGGCAGCAGGAACGGGATCACCAAATGGCGCTGGGCCGCCACCTCCCACGCGATCAGCAGGATGCCGATGATGACGTAGGGGCCGAACTTGTCGAACATCCACGACGTGGCGGACGGCCCGGTGCGCCGAAGCGGGACGGCGGCGGCGCCGCGCGGAGCGACGGAGGAAGCGCGCGACATCGGTCTACTCCCGCCAGGCGAGGACGCGTCGCATCCCCATCATGTACAGCCGGTCCGCCGCGAAGCCGACCAGCGAGATCGTGATGACCCCGGCGAACATGCCGGCATAGTCGCCGCCCTCGCCCAGGAAGTTGATGAGATAGCCGATCCCGTTGTTGGCGATGATCAGCTCGCCCGCGACCACCAGGATGAAGCAGAGCGCCAGCGCCACGCGATAGCCGTTGAGGATCTCGGGCAGCGCCGCCGGCACCACCACCTCCCACAGCACCTCGCGCTCGGTCGCGCCCATGCCGCGGGCCGACCAGATCAGGATGGTGTCGACGCCGCGCGCCGCGTTGAACGCGCTGACCACGATGGGCAGCAGGCAGCCGATGAAGATCAGCGTGACTTTCGACATGTCGCCGAGCCCGATCCACATGATGGTGAGCGGGATCAGCGCCGATTTGGGCATCGGGTAGAAGCACTGGATGAACGGCTTCACCAGGATGCGAACCGGCCGGTACCAGGCCATCAGGACGCCGGCCGTGGTGCCGACCACCAGCGCGGTGCCGAGCCCGGCCGCGCCGCGCCAGACCGACATGGCGGTCTGCTGCCACAGATCGTCGAGCGACAGGTTGTAGAACTGGACCAGCGTCGACGAGAGGGTCGGCAGCGCGTATTCCGAAACCCAGTGAGCCTCGGTCACCACCTCCCACGCAACCGCGAGGATCAGGACCGGCGTGTAGCGCCAGAGCGTGTGGGTGATGCGGCTCATTTGTTGCGCTCCGCCTTGATCGCCTCCTCGCGCACCAGATTCCAGGTGTAGTCCACCTTTTCGGCGAACTCGCGCGTGCGGGTGATGTCGGGGTCGTGACCGCCCTCGAACCGGGTGTCCACGATCTCCTTCAGCCGGCCGGGGCGCGAGGTCATCACGGCCACGCGGTCGGCGAGCATTACCGCCTCGCGCACGTCGTGGGTAACGAACACCACGGTCTTGGGCGAGCGGTTCCAGATGGCGATCAGCTCCTCCTGCATCAGCGAGCGCGTCTGCGCGTCGAGCGCGCCGAACGGCTCGTCCATCAGGAGGACCTCGGGGTCGATGGCGAGCGTGCGCGCGATGGCGACGCGCTGCTTCATGCCGCCGGAAAGCTGGGAGGGATAGCTGTCCTCGAACCCGGCGAGCCCGACCAGCTCGATGAAGCGGGCGGCGATCTCCAGCCGCTCGTCCTTCGGCAGGCGCTGCTTCTCGAGCCCGTAGAGTACGTTGTCGCGCACGGTCTTCCACGGGAACAGGGCGAAATGCTGGAAGACGATGCCGCGGTCCGGCCCGGGCCCGGTGACCGTCCTGCCGTTCACGGTGATCTGGCCGTACTGCAACGGCATGAATCCGCCCATGAGATAGAGCAGGGTGGACTTGCCGCAGCCCGACGGGCCCAGGATGGCGATGAACTCCCGCTCGCGCACCTCGAGGTTGAGGCGGTCGAGCGCCAGCACCGGCCGGCCGCGCGGCGGACGGTACTCGTGCATCACATCCTCGATCAGGATGCCCGCCGGCGCCGTGCCGCTCTTCGGTTGGGTTTCGAGTTTCGTCGCCACGCCGTCAACCTCCCGCTGGAATACGCCGGCGTCTCGTCCCGGCACGCCGGCCGCGCTCGCTCCGCAGCCCCCGCCACGGCACCCGGAATGTCGACGCTCCGTAAGTGCCCGGTCTTCACGCGCCGGGCTGGCACTCCCTGGATTTCTTGCCTTGTTGGTGCCTGTCGACGCTATCCGCGGCGGACAGGGAAGTCAACGCCGGCGGGCCTTCCGGCGGCCGCCATTTGCGAGCGAGTCGACGCGAATGCCGGGCCCGTCGCCGTTCGCCCGCGGTGGACGAAGGGCGGCGCGCCCGGCGCTCGGGTCAGTTGGTCGCGAGCCGGTCGTTCGCGTCCTTGGCGAGCGACAGGTCGACGTACTTTTTCGCGTCGATCGACCGCGGCAGGAACTTGAGCTTGGCAAGCGTGTCGATATTGTTCTGCAGCCGGCCCACGTCGAAGGTCAGGTCGGGCGAGTGATAGGTGTCCTTATCGGTCATCACCCAGCTCGCGAACTTGGCGGCGGGGATGTGCGTCACCTTCTGCAGCAGCTTCGCGGTCGCCTCGCGGTGTTCGCGCATCCAGCGACGCGCCAGTATCTGGTCCTCGATCAGATCGACCAGCACCTTCCGGTGCTTCTTGAGGAAATCCTCGTTCACGACCCAGAGCTCGGTCACTGACGGGCCGTCCATCGCTTGGCGCTGGGTGAACAGCTCGTGGAACTTGCCGGCCTTCTCGGCCTGGAAGCTGAACGGCGGGACCAGGAACGCGGCGTCGAGACGGCCGGATTCGAGCGCGGGCAGCTGGGCCGGGAAGCGCAGCTCGACCAGATTGTAGTCCTTGTCCGCCTTGAGGCCCGACTTGATCAGCTCGGCGCGTGCCGCGGCGTCGACGCCCGAGCCGCGCGCGTTGATGCCGATGTTCTTGCCCTTGAGGTCCGTGACCTTGGTGATGCCCGCGTCCTTGCGCACCCAGAACCCGTCCAACTCGTTGGGCGGATGGTCCTCCAGCACGTCGCAGATCGCGCGCACGTTGATCTTGGCGTTGATCACCGAAAGGGCGAGACCCTGGTAGCTGATGGCGCCGACGTTGAGGTCGCCGGCCGCCAGCGCGGTGAGCGCCGGGCCGGTGCCGTGCATGCGGATCGGCTTCACGATGTAGCTCTTGCCGTAATGGCGGTAGACCGATTTCGGCAGCAGCGGGATCAGCGGCGTCAGATGGGCCGGCGTGACCGCCCAGTTGATGCGGAGCGTCATCGGCTTGGCTGCATCCGCCGGGCGCGTTGCCAATAGACCGGCGAAGGCAACCGCCGCGACCGCCAAACCCAAACGTCCCGTCACGCGAAGTTGATTTTTCATGTCGTTTCTCTCCCTATTACGTGGACAAAGGAACGCTAGACCCGTGGGGGGTTGGGGGTCAACCGACGGATCGGGGCGCGCCCGGGCGTGTCCCTACCTGGGAGAAGGCCGCCGGAGCGCGGAATCCCGCCACAATTGACGGAGTCGGGGTCGCGGCTCATATTGGCCGGGCGGCCTGCGGCGGGGGCCACATCGAGAGAAGCGGAGGGCATGAAGCCCCTTTCCAAGGATACGGCGCCCGACGCCGACATCGCCGAGGCGCTGCGCGTCGTCGAGATCGAGATCGAGGGGCTGCGCCGCCTGGCCGCCACGCTGGATGGCGCGTTCGTCGCGGCACTCGACATCCTGTCCGACACGCGCGGACGCGTCGTGGTGACGGGCATGGGCAAGTCCGGCCATGTCGCGCGCAAGGTGGCGGCGACGCTGGCCTCCACCGGCACCCCCGCCTTCTATGTCCATCCCGGCGAGGCGAGCCACGGCGACCTCGGCATGATTACCGGCGAGGATTGCGTGATCGCGCTTTCCAACTCGGGCGAGACCCCCGAACTTTCCGACATCGTCGCCCACACCCGTCGCCACGCCATCAAGCTGATCGCCGTTACCGGCAAGGCGCAGAGCGCGCTCGCCCGCGCCGCCGACGTGGCGCTGGTGCTGACCGGCGTGCGCGAGGCCTGCCCGCTCGACCTTGCCCCCACCTCCTCGACCACGGCCATGATGGTGCTGGGCGACGCGATCGCCGTCGCGCTGCTGCAGCGCCACGGCTTCAAGGCGGACGATTTCCAGGCGCTGCATCCGGGCGGCCAGCTCGGGCGGCGCTTCATCAAGGTCGCCGACATCATGCATGGCGGCGAGGAGACGCCGCTCGCCGCGCTCGATGCGCCGATGTCGGACGTGCTGGTCACCATGACGGCGAAGAGCTTCGGCTGCGTCGGCATCGTCGACGCCCGGGGCAAGCTCGGCGGCATCATCACCGACGGCGATCTGCGTCGTCACATGGATGACGGGCTGATCGGGCGGCGCGCCGCAGAGGTGATGACGCCGCGCCCGCGCACCGTCCAGCCCGAGCTGCTGGCGGCCCAGGCGCTCCGCGTCATGAACGAGAAGAAGATCACCAGCCTGTTCGTGGTCGAGGGCGGTCGGCCCGTCGGCATCCTGCACATTCACGACTGCCTGCGGGCAGGCGTGGCCTGAGCGGCGGGGGGCGCATGGCGGCGGCAGCGGAGCGACCCGAGGCGCACGAGGCCCACGGCCACGAGCATCGCGTGCGGCTGCGCCATGCCGGCAAGCGCTACTCGCGCTTCGTCGGGCTGATGAAGATCGTGCTGCCCTCGGTTGCGGCGGTGCTGGTGGCGCTGGTCGTCGCCTGGCCGCAGTTCCAGGATGTGCGCGAAGGGTTCCGCATCGAGATCGCCAAGCTGCAGATGCCGTTCTCGGGTGGGCAGCACCTGGCCAACGCGCGCTTCACCGGCGTCGACAAGCGCAACCGCCCCTACACCGTCACCGCCGACTCCGCGGTCCAGACCGACGAGCGGCCGGGGGTCGTCGATCTTGCCCATCCCAAGGCGGATATCACCCTGTCCAACGGGGCGTGGGTGGCCGCATCGGCGTCGCAGGGCACCTACACGAAGCGCGACGAGCTGCTGCGGCTCAACGGGCAGGTCGACCTGTTCCATGACACGGGATTCGAGATGCACACGCCGAGCGCGCTGGTCGACCTCAAGAACGGCACTGCGGCCGGCGACCAGCCGGTGCAGGGGCACGGCCCGAGCGGGGCGCTGAACTCGGCCGGCTTCCGCATCTATGACGGCGGCAAGCGCATCCTGTTCACCGGCAAGGCGAGGCTGATCCTCCGGCCCGACGCCAATCGCGGATGATGCGGCTCCGCCCGGTCGTCGCCTGCGTCGCCGGACTGTTCGCGCTGGTCGCGTGCCGCGTCCCCGAGGCCGCCGCCCAGCTCGCCTTGCCGGGCGGCTCCTCCAAGCAGCCGATCGAGATCACCGCCGACAACGGCATCGAGTGGCAGCAGAACGCCCAGGCCTATGTCGCGCGCGGCCATGCCCGCGCCGCCCAGGGCAACTCGGCGGTGCTCGCCGACGTGCTGACCGCCACCTATGCCGGCGGCAAGGAGAAGGGGCAGGCGTCGAAGATCACCCGGATCGACGCCGACGGGCACGTGCGGCTGGTCTCGCCCAACGGCACCGCGACCGGCACCAAGGCGGCCTATGACGTCGCCAAGGGCATCCTGGTGCTGACCGGCAGCCCCGTGCTGGTGACCTCGACCGACCGCATCACGGCGCGCGACTCGCTGGAATTCTGGCGTGACCGCAACCTTCTGGTCGCGCGCGGCAACGCCCACGCCTTCCAGAAGGACGGGCGCGCGGTCGCCGCCGACGTGCTGACCGCCCATCTCGCCAAGGACGCGCATGGCCAGGACCGCATCACAAGGATCGACGCGTTCGACCATGTGATCGTGTCGACCCCGACCGAGATCGCCCGCGGCGACCGCGGCGTCTACGATCTGCAAACCGGTATCGCGACGTTAACCGGATCGGTTAAGATTACCAGGGGCGAGAACCAGCTCAACGGAGATCGGGCCGTCGTGGACCTCAAGACCGGGAAAAGCCGCCTTCTCAGCGCGCCGGGCCAGCCGGTGCGCGGCATCCTGGTGCCCGACGAGAAAAAGAAGAAGGGGACCGGCAAGTGAGCGCGGACGGCTCCGCCCCTCCTGGCGGCCGGACGGCCGGTGCGGCGCCGCGCCTCGTCGCTTCCAATGACGGGCTGGTGGCGCGCAACCTGGGCAAGCGCTTCAAGAAGCGGCCGGTGCTGCGCGACGTGAGCCTTTCGGTCCGCCGCGGCGAGGCGGTGGGGCTGCTCGGCCCCAACGGCGCCGGCAAGACCACCTGCTTCTACTTGATTACCGGGCTCGTCTCGCCCGACCAGGGGTTGATCTCGGTCGACGGGCACGACATCACCGAGCTGCCGATGTACCGGCGCGCCCGCATGGGCATCGGCTACCTGCCGCAGGAAGCCTCAATTTTCCGCGGCCTCAGCGTCGAGAACAACATCCGCGCCGTGCTGGAGGTGACGCACGCGTTGCCCGACCGGCGCGAGGCCTTGCTGGAAGAACTCCTCGCCGAGTTCTCGATCACCCATCTGCGGCGCACACCGGCGGTCGCCCTTTCCGGCGGCGAGCGGCGGCGCGTCGAGATCGCGCGTGCCTTGGCCGCCCAGCCGGCCTTCATGCTGCTGGACGAGCCGCTGGCGGGCATCGACCCGATCGCCGTGAACGAAATCCGCCAGCTCGTCTCGCACCTGAAGGACCGCGGCATCGGCGTATTGATCACCGACCACAACGTCCGCGAGACTCTGGAGATCGTCGACCGCGCCTATATCCTGCATGACGGGTTGGTGCTGATGGAGGGCGCCCCGGCAGAGATCGTGGCGCACGAAGACGTGCGGCGTGTTTACCTTGGGGAAAGGTTCAGCCTCTAATTTGGCTAATCCCCTGTAGGACAACGAGATAATGGCAATCTCGCCACGGTTGGACCTGCGCCAGCAGCAGACGCTGGTCATGACTCCGCAGTTGCAGCAGGCGATCAAGCTGCTGCAAATGTCCAACCTGGAGCTGACCGATTTCGTCGAGGCGGAGCTGGAGCAGAACCCGCTGCTCGAGCGCGAGGACGGCGAATCCCCGCAGGAAGGGGCCGAGGGCGCCGAGCCCGCGGCCGACGCCGCGGCCGGAGACGGCGCCGACAACACCTTCGACGACGAGCCGCCGGAGCCCGACGCGGTCGATCTGTCCGCGGCCGAGGCCATGCCGGGCTCGGACGAAAACGGGCTCGACGCCGACTACGAGAACGAGTGGGACCGCGACGGCCCGGCCGCCTCCGACGGCGGGATGGACTCGAGCGCGAGCCAGTGGACCGGCGGCGAGGGCGGCGAGGGCGACGCCGAGCGCACGCTCGCCGGCACGGTGAGCCTCCGCGACCACATCCTCGGCCAGATCAACGTCGACCTCGACGATCCGGTCGACCGGTTGATCGCGCTGCATCTGCTCGAGCTGCTGGACGAGGCTGGCTACGTGCCGTCCGACCTCGCGACCGTCGCCTCCACCCTCAACTGCGCGGTCGAGCGGGTCGAGGCGACGCTCGCCCGGCTGCAGCAGTTCGACCCGTGCGGCGTGTTCGCCCGCGACCTGGCCGAGTGCCTTACGCTGCAGCTTCGCGATCGCGGACGGCTCGACGCGCCGATGCAGGCGCTGCTCGCCCATCTCGATCTGCTCGCGCGGCGCGACCTCGCCCAGCTCGTCCGGCTGTGCGGCGTCGCCCCCGACCGGCTCGCCCAGATGATCGGCGAGATCCGCACCCTCAATCCCAAGCCCGCCACCGCGTTCGACGCGGTCGAGACCCAGCCGGTGACGCCCGACGTCATCATGCGCCCGCGCCAGGGCGGCGGCTGGATCGTGGAGCTGAATGCCGACACGCTGCCGCGCGTGCTGGTCAACACGCGCTATTTCGCCGTTGTGTCCAAGCGGGCGCGCAATGCCTCCGAGAAGGAATACATCGTCGACCGGTTCCACTCGGCGAGCTGGCTGGTCAAGGCGCTGCACCAGCGGGCGCAGACCATCCTCAAGGTCGCGACCCAGATCGTCGAGCAGCAGGACATGTTCTTCACCCAGGGCGTCGAGCAGCTCCGGCCGCTGACGCTGCGCGACGTCGCGACCGTCGTGCAGGTGCACGAATTGACGGTCAGCCGCGTCACCAACAACAAGTACATCGCGACGCCGCGCGGCGTGTACGAGCTCCGCTACTTCTTCAATTCCGGCCTCAGCCACGGCGATGGCACCAACCTCCATTCGGCCGAGGCGATTCGCTTCCGCATCAAGACGCTGATCGACGCCGAGACGCCGGAGGACGTGCTGTCCGACGACCGGATCGTCGACGTCCTGCGCGACAAGGGCATCGACATCGCCCGGCGCACGGTGGCCAAGTATCGGGAATCCATGCGGATTCCGTCCTCCGTCCAACGCCGTCGCGACAAGTCCTTGCAACTGAGCGGCTAGACACCAATTGAGAGGCGCGCGAGCCCCGACGGGATCGGGCGCGGCCGCGCAAGGTGTTGGAACATTAGGGTTTTCCCCTATCCCCGCACGCGCCTCGGGGCGCGCCGAAGAGGTGCCCGACGGGCCTGGGCCGAGCTTGACTCGCCCCCCCTCGGCGACTAGCTTCCCGGCCCCATCGGCAGGCGCCGTCCGCAAGCGGGGCCGGTCCGGTTCGTCGCAAGGCCGTTCGTGGCCTCGGCGCTCCGGCAAAATGTACCCGTGCGGGGGGTGAGGTGTTTGCCATGCAGATCGCCGAGTTATTGTCGCCGCAGGCCGTCGTCCCGGTGCTGCACGCCACCAGCAAGAAGCAGGCGCTTCAGGAGCTGGCGCGGCTTGCCGCCGCCGAAACGGGCATGGCCGAGCGGGCCATCTTCGAGGTGCTGCTGGAGCGCGAGCGGCTCGGCACCACCGGTGTCGGGCGCGGCATCGCCATTCCACATGGCAAGCTGCCGGGGCTCGAGCGCATCCACGGGCTGTTCGCCCGGCTGGGGGCGCCGATTGATTTCGACGCGATCGACGACCAGGACGTGGACCTCGTGTTCCTGCTGCTCGCGCCCGAGACCGCCGGCGCGGACCATTTGAAGGCGCTCGCCCGCGTCTCGCGCCTGCTCCGCGACAATGCCGGGTGCGAGAAGCTGCGCGCCGCCAAGGACGCCCGTGACCTCTACGCCCTCCTGACCGCCGAGCCCGCCTCCCACGCGGCGTAGGGGCGGCTCCCGCCCCTACCGTCCGACCTTCCCGCTTTCCAGCGCGGCGGGGACGCCCGCCTTCTTGAGCGCGGCGGCCTGGCGCTTCGCGAGGGCCTGGGTGTCGAAGCCGCGGGTCAGCTCGTGGAACAGCCGGTGCCAGTTGATCTCGGCGGAGAGGTGCATGAACACCGAGCCGAGCCCGATCGCCGCACGGTCCATCAGCACGAACTCGCGCGGCGGCGTGACGCCGCCGAGCTCGTGCAGCTTGCGGTGGACACGCCCGCCGACCTCGGCGCCGTACATGCCCTCCTTGTCCTGGATCGGGCGGCGGCGGTTCTCGAGCAGCGGGCCGTACAGGAACTCGGCCCACATGTTCAGGATCTCGATCACCTCGTGCGACAGGTTCTTGAAGCCCCAGGTCTCGTAGGCATGCACGGCGAGGTCGCGGTCGCCCTTGTCGAGCGCGTTGTAGAGGTCGATCACCCCCTGCACGAACGCGGGTGGGAAGACGCGGATGCAGCCGAAATCGATCAGGTTGACGCTGCCGTCGGGCGTGACCGAGTAGTTGCCGAGGTGGGGGTCGCCGTGGATCACGCCATAGTTGTAGAAGGGCACGTACCAGGCGCGGAACATGTTGTGGGCGACGCGGTTGCGGAACGCCTGCGGCGCGTCCTTGATCTCGGTGAGGCGCCGTCCCTCGAGCCACGTCATGGTGAGGAGCCGCCGGGTCGACAGCGCCGGCACCGGCTCGGGCACGTGGACGCCCTTCTCCTTCGCCAGCATGTCGCGGTAGAGCGCCATGTGCTTCGCCTCGCGCTCGTAATCGAGCTCCTCGCGCAGCCGGTCGCCAATCTCGGCGTGGATCTGGCTGGGATCGATCGCCCTGTCGTAGCGGCGGTAGATGGCGAAGATCAGGCGGAGCTGGCGGAGGTCGGCCTCCACCGCCGATCCCATGTTCGGGTATTGCAGCTTGCAGGCGAGGGCGCGCCCGTCGCGCCCGGTCGCCTTGTGCACCTGACCGAGCGAGGCGGCGGCGGCGGCCTCTCGGGTAAAGGTCTTGAACTTCTTCTCCCAGTCGGGCCCCAGCTCGGCCGCCATGCGGCGGCGCACGAACAGCCAGCCCATCGCCGGCGCGTTGGACTGAAGCTGCGAGAGCTCGGCGGTGTACTCGGCGGGCAGCATGTCGGGCACGGTCGACATGATCTGCGCCACCTTCATCAGCGGGCCCTTGAGCCCGCCGAGCGCGGCGCGGAGGTCGGCGGCGTTCTTCTGCCGGTCGGCGGTCAGCCCGAGATAGCGCTCGCCGGCGAGCCGGGCGGCGAGGCCCCCGACCGCGGTGCCGACCCGGGCGTAGCGGCCGATGCGGCCGCTGAACCTGTCGGAATCGGAATTGCCCGCTGGCCGGGCGGTGCGCGTACGGCGCGGGTCCTGGGCCGCCACTAGCCCAGCCGCTCCAGCTCGTCGATCAGCCCCTCGATCACGCCGAGCCCGCGCGACCAGAACGCCGGGTCCGACGCGTCCAGCCCGAACGGCGTCAGCAGCTCCTTGTGGCGCTTGGTGCCGCCGGCGCGCAGCATGTCGAGATATTTCTGCGCGAACCCGTCGTGCGCCTCCGCATAGAGGGAGTAGAGCGAGTTCACCAGGCAGTCGCCGAAGGCGTAGGCATAGACGTAGAAGGGCGAATGGATGAAGTGCGGAATGTAGGTCCAGAAGCTCCGATACTCGTCCTCGAAGCGGATGGCGGGGCCGAGCAACTCGTTCTGCACGTCGAGCCAGATCTCGCAAATCTCGTCGGCGGTGAGTTCGCCCTGGCGGCGCCGCTCGTGCACGCGCGATTCGAAATTGTAGAAGGCGACCTGGCGGATCACCGTGTTGATCATGTCCTCGACCTTCGAGGCGAGCATGACCTTGCGCTGCGCCGGGTTCGTCTCGGCGGCGAGCAGCGCGCGGAAGGTCAGCATTTCGCCGAACACCGAGGCGGTCTCGGCGAGCGTCAGCGGCGTCTGGGACATGAGCTGGCCGCGCCGCGCCGCCAGCACCTGGTGCACCCCGTGGCCCAGCTCGTGCGCCAGGGTCATCACGTCGCGCACGCGGCCCTGGTAGTTGAGCAGCAGATACGGGTGCGCGGACGGCACGGTCGGGTGGGCGAAGGCGCCCGACGCCTTGCCCGGGCGCGCCGGCGCGTCGATCCAGGAATTGTCGAAGAAGCGGCGGCCGATCTCCGCCATCTCCGGCGCGAAGCCGGCATAGGCGCCGAGAACGATGTCGCGCGCCCGCTCCCACGGCACGACGCGGTCCTCGCCCTCGGGCAGCGGCGCGTTGCGGTCCCAGTGGTCGAGCACGTCGCGCCCGAACCACTTCGCCTTCAACCTGTAATAACGGTGCGAGATGCGCGGGTAGGCGTCGTCCACCGCCGCGACCAGCGCGTCGACCACCTCGTCCTCGACCAGGTTGCCGAGGTTGCGCGCCGATTGCGGGCGCGGATAGTGGCGCCAGCGGTCCTCGATCTCCTTGTCCTTGGCGAGGGTGTTGGTGATGTGGGCGAACAGCCGCAGGTTCTTGCCGAACACCTCGCCCAGCGCCTTGGCGGCGGCGCGGCGCTTCCTGGCGTCGGGCTCGGACATCAGATGCAGGGTCTCGGCGACGGTCAGCTCCTTGCCGTCGACGGTGAAGCGAAGCGCCGCCTCCGTCTCGTCGAACAGCCGCACCCATGCGCCCCGGCCGGCGACGAACTTCTCGTGCAACAGCCGCTCGAGGTCCTCGGAAAGCTCGTGCGGGCGATAGGCGCGCACGTCGCGGAGCCACGGCGCGTAGCGCGCGAGAGCCGGGTCCTTCAGCCGCGTGGCGAGCGCCTCGTCCTCGATCTTGTTCAGCTCCAGCGTGAAGAAGATCAGCTCGGACGACACGGCGTTCACCCGCTCGTTCACGGTCTGGTAGAACCGGCCGATCTCCGCGCTCGAGACGTCGCCGGAATGGAGGAGGCCGGCGAAGCTCGAGAGGCGCGACAGCGTCTCGTCGATCGTCTCGAACCGGGCGATGGCTTCGGCGAGCGCGGCGCCGTCGAGGCCCGCCACCTTGCCGCGATAGGTGTCCCGGAACGCCGCCACCTCCTTCGCCACGCGGGCGAGGTCGGCCTCGATCGCCGGGCTCTGCGGCCCCGGGTAGAGGTCCGCAAGGTTCCACTCGGGCAGGCTGCCGAGATCGCGAGGCTTGGATGCGGACTTGGCCATGGGTGACTCCTCGTTCCTTGCGAGGATATAAGGAATCCGGCGCCCCGCGCCAACGCCGCAGCGCCCACGCACGAACGGAACCCATGCCCGAGGATCCCTGGCCGAGTCTTCCCGCCCTGTTCTACGCCCGGGCGGCGCGGGAGGGCGACGTGCCCTTCCTGTGGGCGAAGACGGCGGGGGCGTTCCATCCGACGAGCTGGCGCGCGGCGGCGGTGAAGGCAGCGTCCCTGGCCCGCGCGCTCCGCACGCTCGGGGTCGAGCCGGGCGACCGGGTGGCGCTCGTCTCCGAGAACCGGCCGGAATGGGCGATCGCCGACCTCGCCATCATGACGGCGGGCGCGATCACCGTGCCGGGCTACATCACCAACGGGCCGGACGAGCAGCGCCACCTGCTCGGCCATTCGGGGCCCAAGGGGGTGATCGTCTCCAACGCGACGCTGGCGCGCCGCCTCGCGCCGGCGCTTGCCGAGGCGACCGAGGCGGGATTCGCCGTGGTGATCGACGACGAGGCGAGCTTCGCCTTGCCGCAACACATCGCGGTGCACCGCTGGGACGCGCTTCTCGCCGCGCACGAAGCCGCGCCGGAGGACGGGCAGGCGATGGCCGCGCCGCTCGCGCGCACCGAGACGGCGTGCCTGATCTACACCTCGGGCACAGGCGGGCGGCCGAAGGGGGTGATGCTGAGCCACGGCGCGGTGATCGCCAATTGCGAGGGCGCGCGTGCCGCGCTGCAGTCGATCCTTGCGGGGCGCGAACGCTTTCTCTGCTTCCTGCCGCTGTCGCACTCCTACGAGCACACGGCGGGCCAGTTCTTCCCGATCCTGATCGGCGCCGAGATTTTCTATTCCGATGCCGAGTCGCTGACCGTCGACCTGGTGCGCGTGCAGCCGACCATCATGACCGCGGTGCCCCGCCTCTATGAGGTGATGCACGACCGGATGCGGCGCGCGGTGGCGAAGAAGGGCGGGCTCTCGGCGCGGCTGTTCGGTCTCGCCGTCGCGCTCGGCACGCAGCGATACCGAAATGGGGGCCTCGGTCCGGGCGCGCGCTTCGCCGACCTCGCGTGCGAGCTTCTGGTAAGGCGCAAGGTGCGCAAGGGGTTCGGCGGGCGGCTCAAGGCGCTGGTCTCGGGCGGCGCGCCCCTCAACCCCGAGATCGGCGTGTTCTTCACCGCGCTCGGCCTTCGCATCCTCCAGGGCTACGGGCAGACGGAATCCGCCCCGGTGATCAGCGTCAACCGGCCGGGCTCGAACCGGATGGACACGGTCGGCCCGCCGCTCGCGGGCGTCGAGCTCCGCATCGCCGACGATGGCGAGATTCTGGTCAAGGGCGAGCTCGTGATGCAGGGCTACTGGAACGACCCGGCGGCGACGGCGCAGGCCATCCGCGACGGGTGGCTCCATACCGGCGACGTCGGCGTGGTCGACCCGGACGGGGCGCTCCGCATCACCGACCGGAAGAAGGACATCATCGTTCTGTCGGGCGGCGACAACGTGGCGCCGCAGCGGGTCGAGGGGTTCCTGACCCTGGAGCCCGAAATCGCGCAGGCGGTCGTCTATGGCGACAAGCGTCCGCATCTCGTGGCGCTGATCGCGCCGGACCACGGCTTCGCCGCCGAGTGGGCGCGCGCCCATGGGCGCGATCCGTCGCCCGGCACGCTCTTCGAGGAGCCCGCGTTCCGCGAGGCCGTCGCCGCCGCGGTGGAGCGGGTGAACCGGACGCTCACCCCGATCGAGCGGGTGCGGCGCTTTGCGCTGACCGCGGAGGGGTTTACCATCGACAACGCGATGATGACGCCGACGCTCAAGCCGCGGCGCGCCGCTATCGTCGCGCGCTACGGCCCGGTGTTCGAGGGGCTCTATGGCGGCTGATGAAAGGGGAGACGCAATGGCTGGCAAGGAGATCGCGCTGATCGTCGGCGTCGGGCCGAACCTCTCGGCGTCCATCGCACGGCTGTTCGCGAAGGAGGGCATGACCATCGCCCTCGCCGCGCGCAACGCGGACAAGCTCGCCGATCTCGCGAAGGAGACCGGCGCCAAGACCTATTCCTGCGACGCAACCTCGACCGCGCAGGTGGCGAAGCTGTTCCAGTCGGTCGAGCGCGATCTCGGCGCGCCCGACGTCGTGGTCTACAACTCGTCCGGCCGGGTGCGCGGGCCGATCACGGAGTGCGATCCCGAGGCGGTGGCCTCGGCCGTGCGCATCACCGCGTTCGGCGGGTTCCTGGTCGCGCGCGAGGCGGCGACGCGGATGCTGAAGAAGGGCTCGGGAACCATCCTGTTCACGGGCGCTTCGGCCAGCGTCAAGGGCTACGCCAACTCGTCGGTGTTCGCGATGGGCAAGTTCGGTCTGCGCGGCCTCGCCCAGGCGCTGGCGCGCGAGCTGCACCCGCAGAACGTCCATGTCGGCCACGTCGTGATCGACGGCGGCATCTCTCGCGACGGGGCAAACCGGCCGGGCGCGCCCGACCGCGGGCCGGACGGCTGGCTCCATCCCGACGAGATCGCCAAGGCCTATCTCGGCCTCCACCGCCAGCACCGCTCGACCTGGACGTGGGAGATCGAGCTCCGGCCTTGGGTCGAGAAGTTCTAGGCCGGCTCGCGCCGCTACGCGGCTTGGCCGGGGTGACACCTTGCTTTTTCGCTGTGCGGCTCAGACGACCCTCACCACGCCCGTCTCGCCCTCGATGGCGATGTCGGTGCCGTGGCGGGCGGAAAGGCGCTGCACCCGGTCCAGCACGGCGGCGGCGACAGGTCCGCGGGCGATCAGCGGCCGGCCCCGGCTCGCGCGCGGGCGCCCGTGGCCGAGGTCGAGCGGGTGGAGAAGCACCGCCGCGAGCTTTCCCGCCTCGAACGCCACCTCGGCCAGCACCCCGTGCCAGTATTCGGGCGCGGCGGGGAAGCCCCGTGTCTCGTTCCCCGTGCGCGCGTCGAGGAAATCGGTCGGCGTCGCCAGGTGGTCGAGCCCGAAGCGCTGGTAGGACTCGGCGGGGAAGACCGGCACGTTGTCGTTCTGGAAGATGAAGTTGCCGAGCGAGTAGAGGATCGGCCGTCCCCTGTGGATCTCGACGCCGAGGGTGAGGTGCGGCCCGTGCATCGCGACGACGTCGGCGCCGGCCTCGATCGCCTCGCGGGCGAAGGCGGCGGCGAACTCGGCCGGCCCCTCCATCCCGACGCTGGTTTGCGCGGTGAGGCGGCCGGCGGCGCCGAACTCGTGATTATGGAACGAGAACACCACCCAGTCGGCCTGGCGCCTTGCTTCGCCGATGGCGCGGAGGATGGCGTCGGCGTCGGAGCGGTTCGCCCGAGTGGAAACCGAAAAGCCATCGCCGCGGCGGAAGCGGCTGCCGAGGAAGACCAGCTCGGCTTCGCTGTCGGCGGGAGCCTCCGACGCGCTGAAGAACATCGCGCGGTGACGCTCGCGCTCGGCGGCGAAGCCAAGGCGGTCGCTCATCGCGCGCAGCGCCGCGAAGGACGCACCGTCGACCGTGTAGGTCGCGCTGAACCCGATCGGGTTGACGCCCGGCCGGCCGCGCGCGTCGGGGCGCTGGTCGGCGGCGCGCGTCCAGGGCGGGAAGAACGAGGTGGTGGCGACCAGCGCCACCCGCCCGGCCGCGGTGTCGAGATAGGCGGGCCTGCGCGCCTCGGCGAGGTTCGCCCCGGCACCAGCCGCCGGCATGCCGGCGCGGGCGAGGTGGGCGCGCATCGCCATCAGCCCGTCCGGCCCGTAGTCGGTCGCGTGGTTGTTGGCGGTGGACACCATGCCGATGCCCATCCAGCGCAAATCCGCGATCAGCGCCGGCGGGGTCGACATCGGCGTGCCCTGGGTCAAGTTCGGCGTGCCCTCGCGCTCGGTCCGCACCGTGGTTTCTAGGTTGGCGATGGCGGCGTCGGCGCCGCGGACCAGCTCGACCAGCGCCAGGTAGTCCGGCTCGTCGAACGGGTCGAGCCGGCGGGCCGGCATGGCGTCGCCCGCCAGCGCGAGGCGGATATTGCGCTTCTCCGAGCGATAGCCCATCTTCCCCCCGCACTGCGACACTTTGCGCGGCTCGGCCCGCAGCAATTGGCCGGGCGGCACGTTAAATAGGCGTCGAGTCGTAATCCCGTGCCGGCCCTGGGGGCAAGCGTCCGCGCGGGCACCCCAGGCGAGCCCGAGGCGACCGAGCGAAGCGTGGCAACTCCCCATCCCCGCACGAAGGATCCCGCGGCCTGGCTCGGCTGGATCGCGGAGCTGCTGGTCCGCAACTCCTGGCGGCATGCGCATGCGCTTCTCGCCATCGTCGGGTTGCTGACGGTCGCGTTCGGCTGGTTCGCCGCCACCCATCTCGGCATCGATGCGCGCTCCGAACGGCTCCTCGACCCCAACCTGCCCTGGCGCCAGGCGGAGGCGGCACTCAACGCCGCCTTCCCGGAGCGGACCGATATCCTGCTGGTGGTGGTCGATGGGGCGACGCCTTCGGTCTCGGCCATGGCGGCGGGCAAGCTCGCGGCGGCGCTGTCGGCGCGAAAGGACATGTTCCACCGTGTCTACGCGCCGGCGCTCGATCCCTTCCTGCAGCGCGAGGGGCTGCTCTATCTCGACCTGCCGGAGCTCAAATCCATCGCGAGCCGGCTGATCGCCGCCCAGCCGCTGATCGGCACGCTGGCCGGCGATCCGACGCTGCACGGTCTGTTCACCGCGCTGAACCTGGGACTTCAGGGCGTCGCCGGCGGTGACGTGCAATGGTCGACCCTCGACGCGCCGCTTGCCGCCGTCGCCCGCTCGATCGACGCGGGGCTCGCCGGCAAGACCGAGTATATCGACTGGTCCTCGCTGCTCGGCGGCCAGGCCGCCACGCCGCAGGATCGTATCCAGCTTATCGAGGTCCAGCCCAGCCTCGACTACGGCACCCTCGAGGTCGGCGGCCAGGCCGAGCAGGTCGTGCGCGACATTGCGGCGAAGCTCGGCCTCACCCCGGCGAACGGGGTGACGGTGCGCCTGACCGGCAGCGTCGCGCTCGACGACGAGGAGTTCGCCAGCGTCACCAACGGCATCGGCGAGGCCACGGCCGCTTCGCTCGCCTTGGTGCTGGGGCTCTTGCTGCTGGCGATGGGCCGGCTGCGCTCGGTCCTGACCAGCCTCCTGGTGCTGGGCATCGGGCTCGTCTGGACCGGCGCGTTCGCCGCCGCCGCGGTCGGCAACCTCAACCTCGTCTCAGTCGCGTTCGTGGTGCTGTTCGTCGGCATCGCCGTCGATTTCTCGATCCAGTTCTGCGTCCGGCTGCGCGCCGAGCAGGTGCCGGGGACGACCGATGCCGAGGCGGCCCGGCGCACCGGCACGGTGGTCGGCGGCGGGCTGCTGCTCGCCGCGGCGACCAGCGCCATCGGCTTCCTCGCCTTCGCGCCCACCGCCTATCTCGGCGTGTCCGAGCTCGGCATCATCGCCGGCGCGTCGATGCTGATCGCGCTCGTGCTCAACCTCACCGTGCTGCCGGCGGCGCTCCGCGTGTTCTCGGCCCTGCCGGCGAGCCGGGCTGGGCGGCCGCTCGGCTTCCCGGCCGCACTCGACAACGCCGTGGTCGGTCATCGCTGGTTGGTGCTGGGCGCGGCCGCGCTGGCGCTCGCTGCGGCGACGGCGGCGCTGCCCTCGCTCCGCTTCGACTTCAACCCGCTGAACCTCAAGGACCCGAACGCGCCGTCGGTGAAGACGCTCGACGATCTGACGCGGCAGGGCGTCATCACGCGCGACACGATGGAACTGATGGCGCCGCCGGCCGAGGCGCGGGCGCTCGCCGCCAAGCTCGAAAAGCTGCCCGAGGTCGACCACGTCATGTCCCTTGAGAGCTTCGTGCCCGACCACCAGACGGAGAAGCTCGCCGTGCTCGCCGACGCGGCGCAGTTCCTCGCCCCGGCGCTCAGCCTGCCGCCTGCCGGCACCCCGCCGACGCCCCAGGCGACGCTCGCCACCATGCGCGAGACGGTGACGCGGCTGAACGATCTGGCGGCGCACCAGCCCGCGACCGCCGCGCGCGCCCGCGCCCTCGCCCAGGCGCTCGACAAGGCGATCGCGCTCGGCCCGGCAGGGCTCGACCGCATCCGGGCCGGGCTGACCACAGGCCTCTCCGCCCAGCTCGATCAGATCGCGCGCATGCTCGACGCGAAAAAGGTCACGCTCGATTCCATTCCGCGCTCGATGTCGGTCGATTGGCGCGCCGCCGACGGGCGCTGGCGGATCGAGATCTATCCCAAGGCCAACACGTCCGACAACGTGGCGATGGTGAAGTTCATCAAGGCGGTGCGCGCGGTTGCGCCCCACGCGGTGGGCGACGCCTACTTCACCTACGAGGCCGGCCAGGTGGTGTGGCTCTCGTTCCAGGAGGCGTTCCTCTACGCCCTCGCCGGGGTCTGCCTCGTGCTCTATCTGGTGCTGCGCCGGCTGCGTGACGTGGCGCTGGTGGTCGGGCCGCTGCTGTTCTCGGCGGTCCTCACGCTGGGGACGACGGTCGCGATCGGACTTCCGATCAACTACGCCAACGTGATCGCCCTGCCGCTGCTCCTCGGGATCGGCGCGGCGTTCAACATCTACTTCGTGATGAACTGGCGGGCCGGGCGCGCCCACCCGCTGCAATCGCCGACCGCGCGGGCGGTGGTGTTCTCGGCGCTGACGACGCTCGCTGCGGTGTCATCGCTCGCCATCTCGCCCCACCGCGGCACGTCGAGCATGGGCGTCCTGCTGACGCTCTGCCTCGGCTATGCGCTGCTCACCGCGCTGGTCGTGCTGCCCGCCTTGCTCGGCAACCCGCCCGCCGACGCGCACAGGTAGGGCGGCAGCCCAACGTTCCCGTTTCGTCCATTGCCGGTCGGGGGGCGCGGATGTACCTTTATCGGCGGACGAGCCAGTCGTCTGTCATGGGTGCGTAACATCACGCGCACATCAAGGAGGCGGCAGTGACTCCGGGCAACGGCACGGGCGCGAGCGTGGCCGGAAAGACAAGAGGAGCCGAACGCGTGGACACCGAGGCGCCGCAGCGAGGGCGCGCGGCGCAGGTCGTGCGGATCGACGACCAGGCGCCCGCAAGGTTCATCAACCGCGAGCTGTCGTGGCTCGCCTTCAACGAGCGCGTGCTCGAGGAGGCGATGAACGCGCGCCACCCGCTGCTCGAACGGGTGCGGTTCCTGTCGATCTCGGCGGCCAACATCAACGAGTTCTTCATGGTGCGGGTCGCCGGCCTCAAGGGCCAGCGCTCGGTGGGCATCGAGACGCCGAGCCCTGACGGCATGACGCCCAGCCAGCAGATCGAGGCGGTTCTGTCGCGGTCGAAGTCGTTGATGGCCGACCAGCAGCGCTGCTGGTCCGAGCTGCAGGAGCAGCTGCGCGAGGAGGGCATCGTCGTGCTCGAGCTCGACGAGCTGTCGGACGCCGACCGCGAGTGGGCGCGCCAGTTCTTCAACGAGCAGATATTCCCGGTCCTGACGCCGATCGCCATCGACCCGCTGCACCCATTCCCGTTCATCCCGAACCTCGGCTACTCGATGGCGCTCCGCCTCCACCGCAAGTCGGACGGCGGCATGCTCACCGGCCTCGTGCCGCTGCCCCAGCACGTGCCGCGCTTCATCCGCGTGCCGGGGTCCGGCATCCGCTTCGTCCGGCGCGAGCAGATCATCCACATCCACCTCGGCCAGCTCTTCCCCGGCTTCGATGTCACCGCCGTCGGCTATTTCCGCGTCCTGCGCGATTCCGACATCGACATCGAGGAGGAGGCCGAGGACCTGGTCCACATGTTCCTGAACGCGATGCACCGGCGCCGCCGGGGCAGCGTGATCCGCCTCACCATCGATTCCGGCATGCCGGCGGAGCTGCGCAGCTTCGTCGCCCAGAAGCTGGAGGCGAGGCCCGACGACCTTCTCGAGATCGACGGGATGATCGGCCTCGCCGACACCTCCGGCGTGATCGTGCCCGAGCGGCCCGACCTTCAGTTCAAGCCGTTCGACCCGCTGGAATCGCGCGCGGTGCGCGCCGCCTCGGGCAATTGCTTCGCCGCCATCCGCAAGTCGGACGTGCTGGTCCACCACCCGTACGAGAGCTTCGACATCGTCGTCCAGTTCCTGCAGCAGGCGGCGCGCGATCCGCAGGTGGTGGCGATCAAGCAGACGCTCTACCGCACCTCCGACGCCTCGCCGATCGTCGCCGCGCTCTGCGAGGCGGCCGAGGCCGGCAAGTCGGTCACCGCGCTGGTCGAGATCAAGGCGCGGTTCGACGAGGAGCGGAACCTCCGCTGGGCGCAGGATCTGGAACGGTCCGGCGTCCACGTGATCTACGGCTTCGCCGAGCTCAAGACCCACGCCAAGGTATCGCTGGTCGTCCGGCGCGAGGGGACGGGTCTCCGCAGCTACGTCCATTTCGGCACCGGCAACTACCACCCGATCACGGCGCGCATCTACACCGACCTGTCGCTGTTCACCTGCCGGCCCGAGCTTTGCCGCGACGCCGCGCATCTGTTCAACTACATGACCGGCTATGCGCGGCCCGAGCATCTGGAGAAGCTCGCTGCCTCGCCCATCGGGCTCCGCGATGCGCTGATCGCGCGCATCCACGCCGAGGTCGCGCACGCCCGCGCCGGCCGGCCGGCGGCGATCTGGGCCAAGCTCAATTCGCTGGTCGATCCGATCATCATCGACGAGCTCTATGCCGCCTCGGAGGCCGGGGTCGAGATCGACCTGGTGGTGCGCGGCATCTGCTGCCTGCGGCCGGGCGTGCCGGGGCTTTCCGAACGCATCCGGGTGAAGTCGATCGTCGGCCGGTTCCTTGAGCACGCGCGCATCGTGTGCTTCGGCGGGGGCGGCGGGCTGCCCTCGCCCGAGGCCGAGGTGTTCATGTCCTCGGCCGACTGGATGCCGCGCAATTTCGACCGGCGGATCGAGGTCCTGGTGCCGGTCGAGGACCCGGCCGCACGCGGGCGCATCCTGGAGCAGATCCTGCCCGTCAACCTGCGCGACGTGCGCCAGTCCTGGCGGCTCGCCCCCGACGGCAGCTACGAGCGCGTCGATTCGTCCCCGGACGGGTTCTCCGCCCACGACTTCTTCCTCGAGCAGCGCTGAAATTCGGCCCCACACCCGTCTCACAAGATGCTGTTGTCCGGCGCCGATTCGCGTACAACATAGCTGTGGTGTGAAGGCAAGGGCACAGCATGGCCAGCGCCAAGGGCTTGGACGCGCCATTCGCCGTCATTGACCTGGGGTCGAACACCGTCCGCGTGGTCGTGTTCGAGCGGCTCGCGCGCGTGCCGGTGCCGCTGGTCAACGAGCGGGTGTTTTGCGAGCTCGGCCGCGGCGTCGGCGCTTCGGGCCGGCTCGACGAGGCGCAGGTCGCGCCGCTGATGGACTGCCTCGCCCGATTCGTCCGGCTCGCCGCCTCTTTCGGGGTGCCGCAGGTCACGGTGCTGGCCACCTCGGCCGTGCGGGACGCGGCCAACGGGCCCGAGCTGGTGGCCCGCATCCGCGCCCGCTTCCCGGCCGAAATCGTGGTGCTGTCGGGCGAGGAGGAGGCGCGCCTCGCCGCCGAGGGCGTGATCTCGGGCATGCCGGAGGCGGATGGGCTGGTCGGCGATCTCGGCGGCGGCAGCCTCGAAATCACCGAGGTCTCGGGCAAGCGCACGGGCCGGTCGGCCTCGCTGCCGCTCGGGCCGCTCCGCCTAGCCGAGGCGAGCCGCGGCGACATGGCCCAGGCCGGGCGCGAGATCGCCGAGCGGCTCAAGCGGCTCGACTGGCTCGATGCCGGGCGCGACCGCGACTTCTACGCCGTCGGCGGCTCGTGGCGCGCGCTCGCCCAGATCAGCATGGACCAGACCAGCTACCCCATCCACATGGTGCACGGTTATGCCATCGCCCGGAAGGAGGCGGCGAACCTCGCCACGCTGGTGCGCGGGCTCGGCCCGCAGTCGCTTGCCCGGATCGGCGGCGTGGCGGAGCGGCGCCTGCCGCTGATGCCGCTCGGCGCCGCCGTGCTTGGCGAGCTGGTGGGGCGCGTCAAGCCGAGCCGGGTGGTGTTCTCCGCCACCGGCCTGCGCGAGGGCTTCCTGTTCAGCCGGCTCGACGCGCGCGAGCGCGAGCGCGATCCCCTGCTGGCGGCGGCCGAGGCGCTGGCGGCGCGCGAGGCGCGCGATCCCGCCCTGGGCTCCAGGCTCGACCCGTGGATGTGGCCGCTGTTCGCGGCCGAGACCGCGGCCGAGGGGCGGCTTCGGCGCGCCGCCTGCCTGCTGTCGGACATCGGCTGGCGCGAGCATCCCGACTATCGCGCGCAGCTCGTGTTCCGCCGCCTGCTGCACCACCCGTTCCTTGCGCTCGACCATCGCGAGCGGGCGACGCTGGCGCTCGCGGTCTTCGTCCGGCTCGGCGGCAAGCTCGGCCGCGCCGCCCTGCTCGATCCCGCCTCGTCGCTGCTGGACGACAACGACAAGGTGCGGGCGCTCGCCATCGGCAGCGCGCTTCGCCTCGCCTATGCGGTATCGGCCGGGGCCGCGGACATACTGGACGGCGCGGCGCTCCGCATGGACGGCAAGCGGATCGAGCTCGTGCTCGCGGGCAAGGCGCTGCCCGAGGGGCCACAGGTCGGCAAGTCGTTCAAGCAGCTTCTGCGCGCCATGAGGGCCGACGGCCGCATCGTCGAGGCGAACCCCGCGACGGTGTAGCGACCGCCCCGCCCCTACCGCTTCTGCAGCCCCTGGAGCAGCCCCTTCAGGATGTCCGCCGGGCTCGATGGCTGCGGCTTGGCCGGCTGGGCTGGCTGCGCCGGCGCGGCCGGCTGGGACGGCGCCGGGCGCGAAGGCACGACGTTCTTGAGGCCCGGCACGAACTTCTGCAGCAGCTTTCCGGCGTTGCGCTCGATCAAGTATTTCTGCAGGTCGTTGGCGAGGATCGTCTCGTTCGGCTGATCGAGCGGGCCATGCACCCGGACGCCGAGGGCCGGCGCGGCGGGATTCGCCGCCACCTTGAGATGCGCGGTGATGTCGGTCTGCCAGCGCGGCAGGTCGACAGTGCCGGCCGCGGTGCCGGTGCCCGAGGGGGCGGTGAGCTTCAGATCGTCGGTGCGCATCACCCCGTCGGTCATCTTGAACGTGCCGTCGAGCGAGGTGAACTTGGTCGATCCGCCCTTCATCGCGCTGGCGAACAGGGTGAGCAGGTCCATCGGCCGGTCGATATTGGCGAGCTGCTGGTTCACCGCGGCGAGGTCGAACCCCTTGATGGTGCCGTCCTTCACCGAAATCTTGCCGTTGCCGGCGAGCGACGACACCAGCGCGTACTCGCTGGCGCCCTGGCCGGCGAGCTTCGCGTCGAAATTCATCGTGCCGCCGGCGAGGTCGAGCCGCGCCGCGTCGAATAGCGCCTTGGCGACGTTCGCCTTGGCGACGGCGATGGTGGCGGTGAGGGCCGGCGCCGCCCGCGCGTCCAGCCGGCCGGCCATGTCGAACGTGCCGTCGAAGCTTTTGCCCGTCAGCTTGGCAAGCGTGAGCACCCGGTCGGCCAGGGTCGCCTCGGCGTGCGGGGCGTCGATTTTCACGTTCTTCCAGGCGAGCGATTTCGCGTCGAGCGTGATGTTCGCGTCGAGACTGCCGAGCGCGGCGAGGTCGAGCGGCGCGCGCGACCAGTGGCCCGCGCCGTTGCCGGCCTGGGCGAGCTGGATCGCGGCGGGCACGACGGGCGTCCCGTCCGGCGTTGCCGGCGCGGCGTCGGCCCGGCGCGGCGTGGCGGCCGGCAGGAAGGGGTCGAGCGCGATGTCGCCACCGGTGAGCTTGGCGTCGAGCTTAGGACGGTCGCCCGCCGTCGTCAGGGTGGCAGTGCCGGCCAGCTCGGCCTTGCCGGCCTTGGCGTCGATCCCGGTGATGTCGAGCCGGTCGCGCGTGCCGGCGATCTTGGCGGCGACGCTGACCGGTCCGAGCCGGGCGTCGGACGGGCGGTAGCTCGCACCCAGCGCCGCGGCGAGCCCGGCGAGGGACGGGTGGGCGAGGCGGAGCGTGACGGCGACGCGGGGCGCGGCCAGCGGCTGGTCGATCCTGCCGTCGAGCTGGGCGGTCGCGCCGGCGAGCGCCAGCCTGCCGTCGAGCGCGACGGCGCCGAAATCGCCCTTCACCTTGGCGGTGAGGTCGAGCGGTCCCTTGCCCGCCGACGCCAAATCGATGTCGAGCGCCCGGCCGAGCGCCGCGGCGTCGGGGTGCTTCGCGGTCAGCGTCACGTCGAACTTGGGCGCGGTCTCCAGCGAATCGAGCGTGCCGGCGAGCGACGCGGTGCCGCCGGCCGCGGCGAGCCGGGTGTCGATGGAGAGCTTCTGCGCGTTGCCGTCGGCCCGGCCGGTGAACGCCACCTGGCCCAATCCGCGCGGCACGGCCCCGGCGTCGAGCCCGGCGAGGCGGGCGACGGCGGCCGGGTCGCGCGCCCGCGCCTCGAACGTGCCGCGGAACACAGGGAAGCCGGTGAGGTCGGAGAGCGCGCCGGCGACCTTCGCCCCGGCGCCCGCCACCTCGCCGATCGCGGCGTTGTGGATGGTGAGCTGGCCGTTCTGCAGCGTGCCGTCGAACGCGATGTTGTTGAGCGGCGTGGCGCGCCAGGTCAGCACGCCGATCCGGGCGCGCATGTTGGCGTCGAACGTGTCGAGGATTGCGAGCGGCGAGGGCGCGGCGCCGGCCGGTTTGCCCGGCTTGGCGGCGGGCGCCGGGGCTGCCGCGGACGGCGCTTTCGCACCCGGGGCGGGGCGGGTCGCCTGTGCGGCGGGCGCCGGCGGCAGATACGCGTCGAGGTTGAGGTGGTCGAGATCGAGCGTGATGCCGAGCCCGGTGCGCTTGCGCAGCGCCACCACCGCGCCGCCCTTGAGGTGCGAGGCGTCGAGCCGCATCTCGACGTCGAGGATGCGGAGCTCGGCAGACGAGGCCTTCACCTTGGCCGCGAGCGCGAAGTTGCGCAGCCGGTCCGGCGGGACCGACGACGGGTCGATCTTCAGCCAGTCGAGGATGCCGCGCAGATTGTCGGCCTGCACGTCGAGCGCGCCGTCGAACACGGGCTGGCCGGATTTCGCGTCGACCAGCCCGGCGAGCGAGGCCGATCCGCCGCCGGGCAGCCGCGCCGTCGCCTGGCGCACCGTCACCTGGCCGCGGTTGAGCGAGGCGGCGAGTTTCGCGTCGCGGATTGCCCCGCCGGCGACGTCGATCGACTGCACGGTAAGGTCGAGCGAGCCGTCGATGCCGGCGGGCAGGGCAAAGCCCGCCGTGGTGGCGCCGGCGGTCGCGGGGGAAGGTGGCGCGAGGGCGGTGGGCTGGCCCGGCTTCGTGGGCGCGGCGGGGGCCGTCGGCGCCAAGGCGGGCGCGGGTGACGCGGGGGCGGGGCCGGGCGCCTGCCAGCGCGCGGCATCGATCCGGTTGATCGTAAGCGCGACGTCGGCGCGCGGCCGGGCACCGAGCGCGATATTGACCGCGCCATGCGCCCGCGTATCGCCGAGCGCGACGTCGAGATCGTCGATCGCCACCGACTTGGCCGAGCCCTTGAGCGCGCCGGCGAGGGAGAGCTTGTTCGAAAGCGCGGCGGACAGCGCCTCCTGCGGCGCGACGGCGCGCACCAGCTTGGCGAGGTCGGCGGCCGCGCCCTCGATCCGGCCCTGGAAGCTGGGCGCGGTGTCGGCGTCGGCGAGCAGACCGGTCACGGTAAGCTTGCCATCGGCGCCCGGCAGGCCGGCATGCAGCGTGACCGGTGTTGGACTCGCACCTTGGAGCGTGCCGACATTGGCGTCGAGCGCGATCTCGTGGCCGCGCGCGACCAGCGTTCCGTCCGCCTTGAACGGACCCGAAAGCGAGCCGGCGGCGAGGCGGGCGTTGATCTTCTCAATGCGCTCGACCGTGCCGGCCCCGCGGTCGCGGTAGATCACCGTGCCGTTCTCGATGCGGAGGTCGTCGAGCCGGAATGGCGTCGCCGTGCCCGGCCTACCGCCCGATGGCGATGCGGCTTGCGGCGCGGCAGGCTGGGCAGGGGCGGGGGCTTGAGCGGGCGCCGTACCGGCGCCGATCGCGGGCGGCGGGGCGAACTGCCAGTTGGCGCGCCCGTCCGGCAGCTTCTCGAGCTCGATCACCGGATCGACCAGCTTGACGCTCGACACCTCGATCCGCCCGCCGATCAACGGCAGCAGACGGACGTCGACCTCCAGCGTCTTGAGCCGGGCCATCGCCGGGCTCGCCGCGCCCGGCGCGTTGGCCAGGGTGACGTCGGCGGCCGACAGATGCGGCGAAGGCAGGATGGCGAGGTCGAGATCGCCGGCGATGGCGAGGTCGCGCCCGGTCGCGTCCTTGACCTCGGTCGCGATCTCGCGCTTGTAGCCGTTCCAGTCGATGAGGCTCGGCACGATCAGCGCCGCGCCGATCAGCACGACGACCAGCGCGACGAGACCGTAGATCAGCTTTCGCATGCCGCCATCCCCTGCGGGCGCGCCGCGCCGTGGCGGCGGTTGCGCGGCACGGCGTTTTGCGCAACGATTGCGCGCCGCTACATATAGTGCGTGTTGCGCCCGCCCGGAACCCGCGGCGGCGCGCGGGACGGGGTCAGCTCATGGCCGAGATCATCAATCTGAACCGCCACCGCAAGGCGCGCTCGGGCGAGGACAAGCGCAAGGAGGCTGCGAAGAACCGCGCGCTGGCGCGGCTCACCCCCGCCGAGCGGCTGATTTTCCGCGGCGATTCAAAGCGTGCCCGCGACGAGCTGGAGAAGAAACGGCTCGATGACGACACGCCCGACGGCCCCCCCAAGCGCGGCTAGACGGGCGCTGCACGCCTCGCAACGACGCGAGGGACGGGATTCCTTACGCGAACGGGGTCCAGGCGCGCTGCACCGCCGGCCGGGCGGCGATCGCGTCGTGCCAGCGCTTCACGTTCGGGTATGTGTCGAGCCCGATCTGGTTCACCCCGTGGATGTGCACGTCGGGATACATCGAGATGTCGGCGACCGTGTAGTTCGCGCCCGCGACATAGGCGCTCTCGCCCAGCCTTTTGTCGAGGATCGACAGCATGTCGGCGAGGTTGTCGGTGTAGAACTTCTTCGCCGCCGGCACGTCCTCCTGCGAGCGCACGACCCAGTGGCCGAACTGCTGGGCGAGCGTCGTGAACGTCGCCGAGCCGTAGAACAGCCACTGGTCGACCGCCGGCTGCTGGGCCGGGTCCTCGGGGTAGAGCCCGTTCTTCGCCTTGGTGCCGACGTATTTCAGGATCGCGCCCGACTCGCAGAGTGTCATCTTGCGCCCGCCCGGCCCCTCCGGGTCGACGATCGCCGGGATCTTGTGACCCGGGCTGATCTTCATGAACTCGGGGTTGAACTGCTCGCGCTTGGGCAGGGCCACCGGGTGCAGGTTATAGGGCAGGCCCGATTCCTCGACCGCGTGGCGGCCCTTGTAGCCGTTGTCCGTCATCCATGTGTAGAGATCGATCATCGCGCCCTCCCGTGTTGCGCCGGAACTCTAATCCTCCGGCCCCCGTCCGCCAAGCGCTTGGAATCCCATGAAAGCGCGCATGCTGGCACGGAACTTGCACTGCCTATAGGGACCGGCCGAGAGCCGGCGTCGAATGGGATGATGAGGTCCTGCCATGTTGAACGCGTTGGTTCGTGCTCTGCTTGCTCGGCGCGTGCCGGTCGAGCCGCCGCTCTGGCACCGGCTGGTGGCGGTTCATATCCGGAGCGCAATGCGCTAGCTGCACGACAAGAAGTGGACACGGCGGCGCCGATCCCCCTCTCCCCTCCGCGCGCCAGCCGACCGAACGGCGGTCCCCATGGGCCGCCGTTCGTACGTTTGGGGGCTACGCTTTCACGAAGACGTGGACCTGCTCGGCGGCGGGGCGGCCATAGAGCACGGCGGCGAGGTCGGCCGGCGGCGTCGCGGGATCGACCGCCTCGAACCAGCGGCCGCGGCAGCGCGCCTCCAACCGGTCGCCGGCGAACGGGAAGGGGGCCATCGCGTAGGTGCCGCCGCCCTGCGGCGTGACGGTGATGGTGGCGTCCTCGCGGGCCGACATGGGCACGTGCACGAAACTCTCGGCTTCGCGCTCGGATTCGTGGCGCAGGTTGAAGTAGAGCGCCAGCGTGTCGAAGAATTGCAGCAGCTTGTAGTTCTGCATCAGGCGCGCCGGCTCCACCCATGGCGCCGTTCGCGGATCGGCGGCGAGCTGGGCGGTGAGGCGGGCCTGGCGCGCGCGCTCGGCCTCCAGCACCTCGGCGGTCGCGGCGGCCTGGGCCGGCGGAACCGGGATCGAGACCGGCCCGCCCTTGTGCGTCGAGAATTTCGAGAAGCCATACCGCGCGTTGAACAGGCCCCAGCAATGCATGCTGGCGAGAAGCCCGCAATAGGCGTGGCGCGCCTCGTTATAGTCGGGCGAGCGCTTGTTGGTGGCGAGCCCGCCGGGGATGGGAGCGGTGCCGAGCCCGCGCGGATATCCCGACTTTTCGTCCAGCACCGGCGCGGCATCGAAATCGTCCCACCCGCGGTCGTGATGCGAGATGACGTAGAGCACCTCGTCCCACGGCTCCGGCCGCTCGAACCGCGCGTTGCCGAAGGCACGCGCGAACTGGCCGCAGAGGTCGTTGTGCTCCTCCATCGTCGAGATGAAGCGGGGGCCGCCGTGCGGCGCGGGCTGGATCATCATGGGACGTCTCCCTCGGTCGGGGATCGATGGTAGACCCGCCCGCCCGCGCGTGCCAGCCAATCGACATGCGCCGCATGCGATGCTAGCGTCCCGCCGCCGGGTGCGCCCGCGGCCAGTCGTCGGGGGGCCCGTGTGGAGAATACGTCGATGAACATCCGTCGCGCGGCCGGTGTGGCCGCGCTTGTCGTGACGGCCGCGGCGCTCGCCCGGCCGGTGGCCGCCGCCGACACCGTGCGGCTCGCCCTGCCGGTCGTCTCGCTCACCGTCAGCCCCACCTACATCGCCGACGAGCTTGGCTATTGGCGCGATGCCGGGCTCGACATGAAGTTCCCGTATATCGCGGGCGTCGGCTCGAACAACGCGCTCGAGGCCGGCAGCGTCGAGTTCGCCTACACCTCGGGCCCGACCATGATCCGCGGCAACGGGCGCGGCGACAAGTCGGTGGCGATCGCGACCACCCTCGACCGCATCCAGCTCGGCATCGTGCTGTCGAAGAAGGCGGCCGCCGAGGCCCACGTCACCGAATCCTCGTCGATCGTGGACAAGGCGCGGGCGCTCAAGGGCCGCACCATCGCGGTCGATTCGTTCAACTCGGTGGTGCACAGCTACGTGCGCTATCTGGCGCGCAAGGGCGGCATCGATCCCGACCGCGATATCAAGATCACCAACCAGACCGGGCCGGTGATGCTCGCCTCGCTCAAGAAGGGCGCGATCGACGGGTTCGCGCTGTCGCTGCCCTGGCCGCTGATCCCGGTGCACGACGGCACCGCGATCACGCTGGTGTCGAGCCCGAAGGGTGACTTCCCCGAGCTCTACCCCTTCACCTATATCGCGGTGGTGGCGCGGCCCGGCTGGTGCGACGCGCACGTTTCGATCTGTAAGCGCGTGGTCGCCGGGTTCGCCAAAGCGCTCACTTTCATCCGCGAGCACCCGGCCCAGAGCATTGCCATCCTGAAGAAGCGCATCCCGTCCAAGATCGCGCCCGAGGTGTTCCAGGAGGCGTTCGACCTGATGCGCGACTCGACGCCGAAGAGCCCCAGGGTCGACGAGGCGGCGCTCGCCCGCGCGCAGGACTACATGATCGCGACCGGCATGATGAAGGCCTCCGAGAAGCTTCCGTCGCTCGCCGCGGTCTACACCAACAAGTTCCAGGCAAACTGAACCGAAAGGAGAGCCGATGACACACGGCGCCCGCGCCGCCGCGCTCGCTGCAATCGTCGCCGCCGCCACCTTCGCCCCCGCCGGTCCGGCGGGAGCCGCCGGCATGGAAAAGGCGTCGGTCGCGCTTCCCACCACCAGCCTCACCTTCGCGCCCAACTACGTCGCCCAGGCGGAGGGTTTCTGGAAGAAGCGTGGCCTCGAGGTGACGCTGCACAACATCACCGGGATCGGCGCGATGAACGCCGTCCTGGCGGGCAGCATCGATTTCTCCAACTCGTCGGGCCCGACCGTCATCCGCGCCAACATTCGCGGCGCGAAGGTGGAGGGCATCGGCGTCACGCTCGACGGGCTTCCGCTCGAGATCGTGGTGAAGCCGGGCATGATGAAGGCCGCGGGCGTCACGCTCTCCTCGCCGGTCGCCGAACGCGCCAAGCTCCTCAAGGGCAAGACGGTCGCGATCATCTCGCCCAACACGATCCCGCACATCTATCTGCGCTATTTCGTGCGGAAGGGCGGGCTTGATCCCGAGCGCGACATGAAGGTCACCTCGATCTCGCCCGAGGCGGGGCTCGCCGCGCTCAAGAACGGCACGGTGCAGGGCTACATCCAGAGCGCGCCGTGGCCGGAGATCGCCCAGAAGGAGGGGATCGGCGAGCTGTTGTCGAGCGCGACGGCGGGCGATCTGCCGGAATTCAGCCCGTTCGCCTACAACGTGGTCGTCACCAAGGCGGGGTTCTGCGACGCGAACAGCGACAAGTGCGCCAAGCTGATGGCCGGCTACCAGGACGCGATGGCGTTCCTGCGCGACCATCCGGACAAGGCGCTCGCCGATCTGCACAAGATCATGCCGCGCGTCGATCCGGGCGTGCTCAAGGCTTCGCTGGCCATCATGGCGAAGCTGACGCCGGCCTCGACCCGGTTCAGCATTCCCGAGCTCACGCACGCCCAGGACCTCATGGTCTCGGGCGGAATGATCAAGCCGTCCGAAAAACTCACCTCGTTCGAGGGGGTCTATACCAACAAGTACGCAGGGAAGTAGCCACCACAAGGGAGGAAAGGCAATGAACAAACCGATAGCTCTGGCCACCGCCGCGCTCGTCGCGGCGCTCGCCATCGGCGGGCCGGCGACGGCGGCCGATATGGAAAAGGCGTCGATGGCGCTGCCCGCGGTGACCATCGGCTTCGCGCCCACCTATATTGCCGACGCCAAGGGCTTCTGGAAGAATCGCGGGCTCGACGTGACGCTGCACGACATCGTCGGCATCGGCTCGATGAACGCCGTGCTGGCCGGCTCGATCGACTTCTCCAACTCGTCCGGCCCGACCATCATCCGCGCCAACATCCGCGGCGCCAAGGTGCAGGGCATCGGCTCGACGCTGAACGGCCTGCCGTTCCAGATCGTCGTGCCGCCCGAGCTGATGAAGTCGCACCACATCACCGAGAATTCGCCGGTCGCCGAGCGGGCCAAGCTGCTCAAGGGCGCGAAGATCTCGGTCACTTCGCCGAACACGATCCCGCACGTCTATCTGCGCTACTTCCTGCGCAAGGGCGGGCTCAACCCAGAGCGCGACGTGACGGTCGTCTCGATCCCGCCCGAGGCCGGGCTCGCCGCGCTCAAGAACGGCACGACCGAGGGCTACGTGCAGGGCCCGCCCTGGACGGAGATCGCCCACCACCAGGGCATCGGCGCGGTGCTGTCGAGCGCCATCACCGGCGATCTGCCGGAGCTCAACCCCGTCGCCTACAACGTCGTGGTGACGCGCGCGGGCTTCTGCGAGAAGAAGCCGGACGTCTGCAAAAAGCTGATGGCCGGCTACACCGAGGCGATGAAGTTCATGCACTCCAACCCGGACGAAAGCATCGCCATCCTGCAGAAGAAGATGCCGAAGGTCGATCCGGGCGTGCTGAAGACCTCGTTCGAGCGCATCGCCAAGCTCACCCCCGAGACGACCAAGATCAACATCGCCGGGCTCCGGCATGCGCAGGAGCTGATGATCGGCGGCGGCATGATCAAGGCGTCGGAGAAGCTCGCCTCGTTCAAGGGCATCTACACGAACGCCTACGCCGAGTAGCGGTGGCGCCCCTCTCCGTCCTCAGCGGGGCGGAGAGGGGGCCAGCCCGAATTCAGGTCACCTTCTTCGCCGCGACGATTCCCAGCACGACGAAGACGATGCAGATCACGAGGAAGATGAAGAACAGGATCTTTGCGATGCCGGCCGCCGCGCTGGCGATTCCGCCAAAGCCGAACACGGCCGCGACAATCGCAATGATCGCGAAGAACAGCGCCCATTTCAGCATCTCGATCCCTTCCTTTTGGTCATGACCCGTCAACGCGGCCCGGCGCGGCCCGTTCCTCTGCGGTTTCGCGCGTCCGGCCGATTGACGCCGTCCGCGCCTCTCCAATATCCTTCGTCCCAACAACGCTGCGGCCGCGTCTTCGGGCCGCAATCGAAATGCGGGCCCGTGTCCGCGCCAGGGGAGGATCAATGACGCGTACTGCCGCCACCATCGCGCTCGGCCTTGCGGCCGCATTGGGATTCGCGACCGCCGCGTCCGCGGCCGACGACGCCGTGCTGGCCTTGCCCGCCGTCAACATGGGCTTCGCCCCGGCCTACATCGCGGAGCACAACGGCTACTGGTCCAAGCGCGGGCTCGACATGAAGATCGTCGAAATCACCGGCATCGGCTCGATGAACGCCGTGCTGGCCGGCAGCGCCGACTTCTCGATCTCGTCCGGCATGACCATCATCCGTGCCAACATCCGCGGCCGGAAGGTGATCGAGATCGCCCACACCTATGACGGGCTGATCGACGAGATCGTCGTCTCTACCAAGGAGGCGAAAGCCGCCGGCGTCACGCTCAATTCGCCCATCGCGAAGCGCGCCGCCCTGCTCAAGGGCAAGACCATCGCACTCGGCGGGCCCAACACCTTGCCGCACGCCTATCTCCGCATGTTCGCGCGCAAGGGCGGTCTCGACCCGGAACGCGACTTCAAGATCGCGGCGATGCAGCCGCAGGCGGCGCTCGCCGCGCTCAAGGCCGGCCGGATCGACGGCATGGTCGAAACCATGCCCGACCCGATCCAGGCGGTCGACGGCGGGTACGGCGTCCTGATCTCGTCGGGGCTGCGCGGCGGGCCGGGCGACAAGGGCGACTTCCCCGAGCTCCAGCCGATCGCGCTGAACGGCGTGATGACCACGCCCGAGGAGTGCCAGAAGAAGCCGAGCTATTGCGAGCGGATGGTGGCGGGCATCGCCGAGGGGCTCACCTTCCTGCACGCCCATCCGAAGGAATCGATCGAGATCCTGCAGAAGCGCATCCCGGGCATGGAGCCCGACGTGTTCCGCAAGTCGTTCGAGCTGCTGCTGAAGTGGATCCCCAAGACGCCGCGGATGGACGATGCCAAGTTCGCCAACGCGCAGCAGGTCATGCTGATCGGCAGGATGATCAAGCCGTCCGACAAGCTGTCTTCGTTCGCGAGCATCTACACCAACAAGTACGTTCCCTGAGCCGTCGCGCCGGGGACCGGGGGAGGACAAGATGCACGTCACGCGTACCCGCCTTGGGGTTTCGGCGCTCGCCCTCGCCGTTTCCCTCGCCTTCGCTCGCCCGGCCCCGGCGGGCGACGTGGACCATGCGACCATCGCGCTGCCGGCCATCACCTTCGCGTTCGCGCCGGTCTATATCGGCGAGGACATGGGCTTCTGGAAGAAGCGCGGGCTCGAGGTGAAGTCGCCGGTCATCACCGGCATCGGGGCGATGAACGCGGTGCTCTCCGGCAGCGTCGAGTTCTCGATATCGTCGATGCCGTCGGTCATTCGCGCCAATATCCGCGGCTCGAAGATCATGGCGATCGGCCAGGTGTTCGCGGGCACGTCGGCCGAGGTGGTGCTGCGTAAGGATATTGCTGAGGCCAAGGGCATCACCATGAAGACGCCGGTGGCCGAGCGGGCGCGGGCGCTGAAGGGGCTCACGATCGGCATGCTCGGCCCCAACACCATCGTCCACGCCTATCTCCGCTATTTCGCGGCCAAGGGCGGGGTCGATCCCGAGCGCGACTTCAAGATCTCGTTCATGTCGCAGCAGGCCGAGATCGCGGCGCTCAAGTCGAAGGACATCGGGGCGATGGCGCAGGTGCTGCCCTATTCGACCATCGCGATACACAACGGCTCGGCTGTGATGCTGTCGTCGGGCGACCAGGGCGACTTCCCCGAGCTCCTGCCCTTCGCGCTCAACGGCATCACGGCCCGGCCCGACACGTGCGAGAAGCGGCCGCACGTCTGCGAAACCATGGTCGCTGGCTACGAAGAGGCGATGCGCTTCCTCAAGTCGCACCCCAAGGAGGCGGGCGCCATCCTCAAGAAGCGTATCCCGCACATGGACCAGGCGACGTTCGACGATGCGTTCGAGAGCACGCGGCGCTGGACGCCCGATACGATGAAGATCGACGTGAGGAGCATGCAGCACGCGCAGCAGCTGATGGTGATCGGCCATATGCTGAAGCCGGGTCAGGAGCTCAAGTCGTTCGACGGCATCTACACCAACAAGCACGTCAAGTAGGCACCGCTCGGCGCCCCAGCGCGCGCCAAGGAGACATCACATGACACGGCGGATCGTTGCGGCGGCGCTGACGCTCGTCGCGGCGGCGGCGATGGTGCGGCCCGCGCTGGCGGCGGACGAGGAAACCACCCTCGCCCTCCCGGCGACAGCCTTCAACTTCATCCCGAACTATGTCGCGCTCGACATGGGGTTCTGGAAGAGGGAGGGGCTCGACGTCTCGATCAAGCAGATCGCGGGCATCGGCGCGATGAACGCGGTGCTTTCGGGCAGCGTCGACTTCACCAACTCCTCGGTCGCGACGCTCGTGCGGGTGAACATCCGCGGCCAGCACGTGATCGCACTGGGCACCGCGCTCAACGGCATCATGCAGGAGATCGTGCTGTCGAAGAAGGCGGCCGCCGCGGCAGGTGTCGACGAAAACTCGCCGATGGCCAAGAAGGGCCAGGCGCTCCGCGGCAAGAAGATCGCGATCGATGCGCCCAACACGCTGCCGCACGCGCTCGCGCGCTACGTCGCCCGGGCCGGCGGCGTCGATCCCGAGCGCGAGGTGACCTTCACCTCGATGCAGCCGCAGGCCGCCATCGCCGCCCTGAAGCAGGGCACGATCGACGGCATGGCCGGCGGGCTGCCGTGGAACCTGATCCCGCAGCAGGGCGGCTACGGCATCCTGCTCGCGTCCGGCGTCCGCGACGACTTCCCCGAGCTGCGGCCGATCGCCAACAACATGATCTTGACCCGCGCCGGCACTTGCGAGAAGAAGCCGACCGTGTGCCGGAAGCTGATGGCGGGCTTTACCAAGGCGGCGGCGTTCATCCTCGACCACCCGGCCGAGGCCGCGGCCTCGCTCCGCAAGCGGTTCGCCCACGTCGACCCGAAGCTGTTCGATGCGGGTTTTGCGCAGATCCGCCGCTGGATGCCACGCTCGACCAAGGTCGACGAGGCGGTGTTCACCAACACGGTCAAGTTCATGGTCGCGGGCGGCATGCTGAAGCCCGGCGAGAAGCCGCCGGTCTTCGCGTCGATCTATACCAACGAATATGCGCGCTGAACGGCGCGGCGGTTTCATGCAATGGAGGACAAGATGATAGGCGTGCGTGGCAAGGCATTGTTCGCGGCTGCGATGTTGACGGTGGCGGGCGCGGCGGGACCCGCCGGCGCCGCGGAGGAACAGGTGAAGATCGCGCTGCCGGCGCTCACCATGTTCTTCGCGCCGACCTACATCGCCGAGGACGCGGGCTTCTGGAAGAAGCACGGGCTCGACGTCAAGCTGATCAACATTACCGGCATCGGCGCGATGAACGCGGTGCTGTCGGGCAGCGTCGAATTTTCCAACTCCTCCGGCCCGTCGCTAATCCGCGCCAACATCCGCGGCCAGCACCTTGTGGCCATCGGCTCCACCCTCGACGGGCTGCCGTTCGAGCTGGTGGTGCGCAAGCAGATCGCCGAGGCCGCGAAGATCAGCCTGAAGTCGCCGATCGACGTCCGGGCACACGCGCTGGTCGGCAAGAAGGTCGCGGTCGATTCGCCGAACACGATCGTGCACGGCTTCCTGCGCTATCTGATGCGCAAGGGCGGCGTCGATCCCGAACGCCAGATCACCGTCGCCTCGATGCGGCCGGAGGCGGCGCTCGCCGCGCTCAAGTCCGGGGCTGTCGACGCGGCGGTGCTGTCGACCCCCTACTCGCTGATGTCGCAGCTCCAGGGCACCGGGGTGATCGTCGCCTCGAGCCTGCGCGGCGACTTCCCCGAGATGCTGCCCTTCACCTTCAACATCGTTCCCGCGAAGCCCGAGACCTGCGAGAAGCGGCCTACGATGTGCGAGAAGCTGATGGAGGGCTATGCCGACGCGATCGCCTTCATCCGCGAGCATCCGGAGGAGGCCTTCGCCATCATGAAGAAGCGCATGGCCGGGGTGGACGTTAGGGCGCTGCGCGGCGCGTTCGACGACGTGCGCAAGTGGACCCCCAAGACGACCAAGATCAACGTCGAAGGGCTCAAGCACGCCCAGGACCTGATGATCGAGGGCAAGATGATCAAGCCGTCCGAGAAGCTCGCCTCGTTCGACGCGATCTACACCAACAAATACGCGAAGTAGCGGTCGCGCCGCCCCTTCCGCCGCGCGGGCGGAGGGGGCGGAATCGCGTGTCGGCGAGGGCTTTGCCTCGTTGACGGTTGGGCCAGCCACCCCTATCATCGCCGCCAAACGCCGCGCAATCGCGGTGCGTTGAACGGTTCGGCCGGGGGGCGGCCGGAAGCTGGGAGGCGGCGCGCAGCGGGCGCGCCGCGAACGAGCGGAGGATTCGATGCCACGAAGGCGCGCCCCGTGCGGTGCGGCGACAGGCCGCCCGGACGCAACGCGTTGCCGGCCCGCGCCGCGGGCAGAGGCGCCCCGATGAGGGGGCGCGTGATCTTCGACCGGCTGGTCGTGTTCGTTCTGGTGATCGCGGCCTGGCACTACGCCAGCGTGTTCTGGGGCGTTCACTGGTTTTCCAGCCCCTGGCGGGTGACCACCCGCATGTGGGACGAGATCCTGAACGGCGACCTTGTCTTCCACATGGAGTACACGCTCAAGGCGGCGCTGTACGGCTTCCTTGTGGGCGGAATCCCAGGCGCGCTGCTTCCCTTCGCGCTCCGCCGCCATCCGGTCGTCGGCGCGATCCTCGACCCCTATCTGGCCGGCGGCTACGGCGTGCCGAAGCTGGCGCTCGCGCCCCTCTTCATCCTGTGGTTCGGCATCGACCTCGAGCCCAAGGTGGCGCTCGTCGCCTCCATCGTGTCGTTCCTGGTGTTCTTCTCGACGACCGCCGGGGTGAACGCGGTGAACGGCCAATTTGTCGCCATGGCCCGCGTGTTCGGCGCATCCGAGCGCGACATCGCGCGCCACGTCGTGTGGCCGGGCGCCATCCCCTATGCCTTCGCCGGGTTCCGCATCGCCGCGCCCTATGCCATCGGCGCCGCGGTGGTGGGCGAACTGATCTCGTCCAACCGCGGGCTCGGCTACATGATCCAGGCCGGCGCCACCGACTTCGATACCACCATCGTCTTCGTCTCGCTCACCACGCTCACCTTGCTGGTGGTGGCGGTGAACGTCGTGGTCGCCCGCAGCGAGCGTTGGCTCCTGCGGTGGCGGCCGCAGCAACAGGGTCAGTCATCCAGGGTAATGGGAGCATGAACGCCACCGCCGCACCGATGCTCGAGGTCAAGGGCCTCGGGAAGCGTTTCCCGCCGCGCACCGGTCAGGCCGAGGCGCCGTGGATTCTCGCCGATCTGTCGTTCACCGTGTCGAACCAGGAATTCCTCACCATGGTGGGGCCCTCGGGCGCGGGCAAGTCGACGCTGCTCAACATCATCGCCCAGGTCGACGGCGCCACCGGCGGCGAGATTACCTTCCAGGGCAACGTGATCGAGACCGGCGGCACCGCGGGGCTCAAGCCGGGCTGGAACTGCCAGATCGGCTATGTCACGCAGGACGACAATCTGCTGCCCTGGCGCACGCTGATCGACAACGTCACCTTCCCGCTGAAGGTGCAGGGCCGGCTCGACGACGCTGCCACGCAGCGGGTGCACGATCTTCTGCGCTCGGTCAACCTGACCGGGTTCGAGAAGTACTATCCGCACGAGCTGTCGGGCGGCATGCGCAAGCGCGCCTCGCTGATCCGGACGCTCGCCTACGACCCGCCGATCATCCTGATGGACGAGCCGTTCGGCGCCGTCGACGCCCAGACCCGCGCGCAGCTACAGCAGGACCTGCTCAGGCTGTGGAATCAGGGGCGCAAGACCATCGTGTTCGTCACCCACGACATCAGCGAGGCGATCGCGCTCGGCGACCGGGTGCTGGTGCTGTCCAAGTCGCCCGCCAAGATCATCAGCGAGCACAAGATCAACATTCCGCGCCCGCGCGACCTCAGCAACGTCTACAAGCTCGAGGGGTTCGGCGACATGTTCGAGACCGTGCGAAGGGAAATCCAATGAGCACCGCCGTCATCCGGACGACGCCTGGATTCTCGACCCGGCGTCTCCTGATACCTGCGGGGCGGATCGCACTCGGCATCGCGTTCCTCGCCGTGTGGCAGTGGGGCTCGATCGTCATGGGCGCCGAGTGGCTGCCGGGCCCGGTCGCCACGGTCGTACGGATCTGGGAGCTGACGGTGTCGGGCGAGCTCGCCCGCGATACGCTGGTTACGTTCTACGAGGCCGCCGCCGGCATGATCATCGGCGGCATCGGCGGGGCGGTGCTGCCCTTCGCGCTCCGCCTGTCGCCCAGGCTGATGTCCGCGCTCGATCCGTTCATCTCGGCGGCGTTCGGCGTGCCGAAGCTCGCCCTCGGGCCGCTCTTCATCCTGTGGATCGGGATCGGCATCACCACCAAGATCGTGTTCGTCGCGTCGATCGTGTTCTTCCTGCTGTTCTACAACGGGCTTGCCGGCATTCTCTCGGTCGATCCGAGGCTGGTGTCGATGGCCCGCGTCGCCGGCGCCAACCAGTGGGTCATCACGCGCGAGATCGTGTGGAACACGACCAAGCCGTTCCTGTTCTCGGGCCTCAAGATCGCGCTGCCGCGGGCCCTTTCCGGCGCCGTGGTGGGCGAGTTCATCGCCGCGGATTCCGGCCTTGGCTGGTACATCAACAATGCCCGCTCGCTCAACGACACGACCGGCGTGCTCGCCGGTGCGGTCGTCGTCACCATTCTGGTCATCCTGGTGAACGCGGCGCTGCAGCGCGTGCAGGCGCGCTCTCTCGCCTGGCGCCCGGTCGCGAAGGACATGACCATCTGAGGTGGCCGGCGCTTGACAGGGGCGGGTCCAATCCACAATATCCCGGCCCTCACGGGGCAGTAGCTCAGCTGGGAGAGCGCGACGTTCGCAATGTCGAGGTCAGGGGTTCGATCCCCCTCTGCTCCACCAAATTCCCTTCGGGCGGCAGGTCGCAGGACCGCCGCCCGAAGCGTTTGGGGGCAGGAGATTCGCCGTTTTGCGGCCCGTCCCCGGCTGCTATCCTGATCGCCGAGGGCGAGCGGAGGATGGCATGAAATTCGGACTGTTCGGCGGCGCCACGGCCGGGCGCAACACCGCGACCGACGATTCCAACTCGTTCCAGAACTTCGTGGATTTCGTGGTCGAGGCCGACAATGTGGGCCTCACCGGCCTCTTCGTGGTCGAGCACCACTTCACCGGGTTCGGCCAGGTCTCGGCCACGATGAATCTGCTCACCTACCTTGCCGCCAAGACGAAGACGATCCGCCTCGGGCCGGGGGTCATGGTGCTGCCCTGGCACAACCCCGTCCTGCTCGCCGAGCAGGCGGCGACCTTGGACGTGCTGTCCAACGGCCGGCTCGACATGGGGGTGGGCAAGGGCTACCGCTACAACGAGTTTCAGCATTTCTGCGTGCCGCTCGACGAGGCGGAGGAGCGGTTCCAGGAGACGGTCGGGCTGATGAAGCGGGCCTGGACGTCGGAGGAGCGGTTCTCCTTCCATTCGCCGCGCTGGAACTTCGAGGACATCATCGTCGAGCCGGCGCCGGTGCAGAAGCCGCACCCGCCGCTATGGCTCGCCGCCGGGCGGCCTGAAATCGATCCGCGCCGCGGCGCGCGGCGGCTACAACCTGCTGCTCGACCAGTTCGCGACGTTCGACGTGATCGCCCAGCGCCTCGCCATCTATCGCGACGAGATCCAGAAGATGGGGAAGGTGTTCGACCCGATGACCGTCGGCGTCTCGCGCGCGATCGTGATGGTGCGCAACGCCGCGGAGCGTGCCCAGGCGGTCGAGAACCGGTCGAAATCGCTCGCCCGGATGAACGCGTTCGGCCGGTCGCCCGACGGCAAGTACGTCTCGTCGATGACGTCGGATGCCGACCTCGTCCGCGCGACCGAGGAGGGTGCCCTGATCGGCGAGCCCGACGAGGTCATCGAGCGCATCCACGGGCTTCAGAACGCCGGCGTCGGCTACATCCTGATGGTCGGGATGGGCACGCGCATCCCGACGCTGCACGCCTTCGCTAAGGAGGTGCTGCCGGCGGTGGCCTGACGCGACGCGCTGAGCTACCCCGCTGTCACGTGGTTGCGGAATTCGAGCGGCGCGTCGATCCGGCGCAGCGGCTCGAGCCCCGAGCCGGTGCCGCGCACCAGTATGTCGCCGAAATCGAAGATCCGGCCGAGGATCGACTGGCTGACGTCGACGCTCTCCACCTTGTCCATGTTCATCTCGATGGAATAGCGCCGGATCAGCCCGCGCTTGTAGATGATCCGCCGGTTGGTGACGGCGAGCTCGGTGGTAAGCCGCTTGATCCACGCGGCGAACAGGAGGATCAGCCCCCACAGCGCGACGGCGCCCGCGGCGATCTGGATCACCGGGGCCGGCGCATCGGGTGGCGCGAAGCGCAGCGCCACCCAATACCCCGCCGCCGCGAGCGCGAGCACCGCAAAGCCGGGAAGATAGATGAGCCAGTGAATGTGGCTCCGGTACTGCAGCTCTTCCCCCGGCTGCAGGACGCGCTCGACGTAGCTCACGCACGCGCGCCCGCTACATTTTCAACAGGCGCTTCGCGTTGCCCGAGAGGATCTTCTCGCGGTCCTCGGCGCCGAGCGGGATGTTCGCCATCCAGTCGGTGCCCGGCTTGTTCATCACATAGGGCCAATCGACGGAGAAGATGATCCGGTCGGCGCCCAGCTCCATCACCGAGCAGAGCAGCGCTGTGTCCGAAAAGTTGCCGCTGGTCGTGATGTAGAAGTGCTTGCAGAACGTGTCGCGGAACGCCATCGGCTTGCCCCCCGGCCGCTTGAAAGAGTGGTCGATGCGCCAGAGCGAGAACGGGATGCCCTCGCCCATGTGGCCGAGGATGATCTTGAGGTCGGGATAGGCGTCGAACACGCCGGACAGCACCATGCGCACGCCGGCGGTCGCCATCTCCACCGTGTAGCCCCAACCGGCCGACATGATGCCCGGATAGTCCTTGGCGTAGTCCTTGTAATAAGCCTCGACCACCGCCGGGTGCGGCGTGCCCGGATGCAGATAGATCGGCACGTCGAGCTTCTCGGCCGCCTCGAAGATGCCCCAGAACTTCTTGTCGTCGGGGAACACCCCGCCGGTCAGCCCGTGGATCATCGCGCCCTTGAAGCCGAGCTTGGTGACGCACCGCTCGAGCTCGGCGACCGAGGCCTTGGGGTCGGGGGTGGGCAGGGCGGCGAAGCCGGCGAAGCGGGTCGGGTGCGCCTTGACCGTCTCGGCCAGCATGTCGTTGGTGTGCCTGGCCAGCCGGACCGACGTCTCGGCGTCCAGCGTCTGCACCGCGGGCGGGGCGTGCGACAGGACCTGCACGTCAATGCCGCCCTCGTCCATCTCCTTGATGCGGACGTTCGCCATGTCGTTCAGCCGCTCGACGATCTGTGGCGGCTGGCGGTTGCCCCCCAGCGCCTGGGCCACGGCCGGGTCGAAGTAATGCTCCTCGATCGCGATCACCTGCGGCTTGGTCACGGTTGCCATCGTCTCCCTCCCGGTCCGGATTGTTCCGCCCGATCCTAGCAGCGCGCGAGGGGCCCGTCAGCCGCCGCCTTGACCGGGCCGGGGGCGGGTGGTTTGCTGGCGCGGTTGAGCCGTGACGGAGGACGCCATGTACATCCGCAACGCTTGGTACGTCGCCGCCTGGGAGCACGAGGTGGGGCGCGAGATGATGCGCCGCATCCTCCTGGAGGAGCCGGTCGTGCTGTTCCGGCGCGACGACGGCACGCCCGTGGCGCTCGAGGACCGCTGCTGCCACCGCCGCGCGCCTTTGTCCGAGGGCAGGCTGATCGGGAACATCGTGCAGTGCCCGTATCACGGGCTGCAGTTCGATGAGACCGGCGCCTGCGTGCGCGTGCCGAGCCAGAAGCACGTTCCGCCCGGCGCGCGGGTCAGGTCGTACCCGGTGGTCGAGCGCAACCATTGGGTCTGGATCTGGATGGGCGATCCCGCCCTGGCGGACCCCGACAAGATCGAGGATTTCCACTGGATGGACGATCCCGACTGGCGCTATGGCGGCGACCGCATGCTGCTCGAGGGCAACTATCTGCTGCTGGTCGAGAACCTGCTCGATACCACGCACTTGCCCTTCATCCACCCGACCACGCTCGGCACAGACGCCTTCGCCGGCTCCGAGCTCGAGACGATCCGCGAGAAGGACCGGGTGCACGTCAACCGCTGGCTGATGGATTCGCCGCCCGCGCCGTTCCACAAGCGGATGGGCGGATTCCCCGACGGGATGAACGTCGACCGCTGGCAGCTCGCCTCCTTCGCGCCGCCCGCCTTCGTCAAGCTGAACGTCGGGTCGGGCCCGGTCGGCTCCGGCGTGCGCGAGGGCGACTACTCCAAGGGCGTCAACATGTACAATTTGAACGCCATCACGCCCGAGACCGAACGCACGACGCATTACTTCTGGGCCCAGGCGTACAATTTCAAGCTCGACCAGCGCTGGATCGTCGATCTGGTGCGCCAGCAGGTGACGACGGCGTTCTCCGAGGACCTCGCCATCATCAGGGCGCAGCAGCGGAACATCGACCTGGGCGACAGCCCGACCATCGATCTCAACCAGGACGCCGGCGGCATCGCCATGCGCCGCATCGTCGAACGGCTGATCGCCGAGGAGCGGGGCACGGCACACGCCGCGGCGGCGGAGTAGAGGGCGCTTACACCTCCGCCGCGGTCTTCTGGCGGCGGCGCGCGGCCGGGTCGCGCGGCAGGGTCAGGCGGAAGATCGTGCCGTCCGGCCCGGTGGCGGCCAGCTCCAGCTCGCCGCCCTGGCCGCGCATCAGCTCGCGCGCGATGGCTAGGCCGAGCCCCGTGCCGCCCGACCGCGCCGAGCCGGCGAACGGCTGGAACAGCCGTTCCTTGGCGCGGGCGGAAAGGCCGGGCCCGTCGTCCGCCACCTCGATCGCCGTCGCGTCGGGCCCGCAGGTCGCCGTGACCGCGACGCGGGTTGCCCCTGCCTCGATCGCGTTCCGGACCAGGTTGGCGAGCACGCGGTAGAGCTGGCCGCGGTCGGCGGTCACGGCGAGGCCGGGATCGATGGCGTTCTCCAATGTGCGCTCGCCTCCCGCCGCCAGACCGTCGAACACCTCGGCCACCAAAGGCGCCAGCGCGAACTCCGACGGTTCGGGCCTTTCCGGTGCGCCCGCGGCGAAGCGCAGCGTCTCGGTGCAGAGCCGGATGGCCCGGTCGATCGCGCCGATCAGGGTGGGGGCGACGCGCTTCACCCCGGGGTCGGGGCTTTCCGACACCGCGTCCGAGACGAGCTGTGCAGTCGCCAGGATGTTGCGGAGGTCGTGGTTGATGCGGGCCATCGCGGCGCCCAGCTCGGCGAGCCGCGCCCGTTCGCGCAGCGCGGCGCGCAGCCCTTCCTGCATGTGGGCGAGCTCGCGCTCGGCGGCGCCGATCTCGTCCGGGCGCGACGACGGTACGACGACCTGGGACGGGTTCTCGGGGTCGTCGCGGAACGCGACCATGGCCGCGGTCATCCGCCGCATCGGGCGGACCAGCAGCCAGTTGAGGCTGAGATAGACCAGGCTCGCCGTCACCAGCGAGATGAGGATCGAAAGCGCCAGGATTCGGCGTGAATAATCGAGCATCGCGGCGCGCAGCGGCGCCTCGTCGATGATCGTCTCGACCATGATGTTCGGGTTGCGGGGCGAGACGCCCATCACCTGGATCATGCGCTTGCCGCTGCCGGCGAGCGCGCCGAACGCGTCGGCGATCAGGGTCACCGCTCCCGCCTGGTGCAGGTCGTACATGCCGTCGACCTCGAACGGCATGTCGCGGGCGAGAACCAGGGCGCGCGACTGCGGCTCGTGCAGCACGATGGCGTAGGAATGGGCGCTGGCCAGCAGCTCGCGCCCCACCTGCTGGCTCACCAGCTTGTCGGGCGGGCCGGAGAGGGCGAGGCTCGCCAGGTAGGCGAGGGCGATCCGCTCCTCGAGATAGTCGTAGCGGAACCGGGCGATCGACGGCACGAAGATCAGGACTTCGGCCACCATCACGAAGGCGGCCGTCAGCAGCAGGAGCCGGGCCGAAAGCCCGCGCGGAAGGCCGAACAGCCGCTTGATGACGCCACCCATGTTGCCAATATAGCGCAAATCGCCCGGCCCTGCGGCGGGGCGTCGGAAACCCCTTGCCGGGGCCGGAAACCGCGCCCGGCGGCCGCATTGACTTGGCCGGATCGAGCCTCTATACACCGGCACCTGCGCAAGCCCAGCCGCCTACTGGAGTCGCAAAGTGAAACGGACCTATCAGCCGAGCGTGATCGTGCGCAAGCGCCGCCACGGCTTCCGCGCCCGCATGGCCACGGTCGGCGGCCGCAACGTTGTGTCGAGCCGTCGCCGGAAGGGGCGCAAGCGCCTGTCCGCCTGAGGATGGCCGCGCCGATCTGCCGCCTCAAGCGCCGGCGCGAATTCCTGGACGCCGCGTCCTCGCGGCGGAAATTTGCGGCGCCCGGCATGATCGTGCAGATGCGCCTGCATGGAGAGGATGATTTGGCCGCACCCCACGCCAAGTGCGCCGGCCCGCGCGTCGGCTTTACCGTGAGCCGCCGGGTTGGCAACGCCGTGGTGCGGAACCGGGTGCGCCGCCGCCTGCGCGCGGTGGCCGAGCGGGTGCTGCCCGCCGCCGAGCCGCGCGCCGACTACGTGCTGATCGGCCGGCAGGGCACGGTGGCGCGGCCGTTCGCCGCGCTGGTCGCGGACCTGGAGACGGCGCTCGCCCGGCTCGGCGCGCTGGGGCCCCGGCCGTGAGGGCGCTCGATCGCGCGCTCGCCTGGGTGCTGCGCCTGCCGGTGCTGGTCTGGCGCTACGGAATCGGGCCGGTAATGCCGCCCGCCTGCCGCTATGAGCCGTCCTGCTCGCGCTACGCCCTCGAGGCGCTGGCGCAGCACGGCGCCCTCCGTGGCGCGTGGCTCGCGGCGCGGCGCGTGGCGCGCTGCCATCCCTGGGGAGGCAGCGGCTACGACCCGGTGCCGCCCACTGGGGCGGGTCCGGCCGGGGCGGGGCACCGCCCATGATGGACCAGAAGAACCTGATCCTCGCCATCGTCGTTTCGGTGGCCATCCTGCTCGGCTACCAGCTTCTGGTCGAACAACCCAAGATTGCGCGCGAGCAGGCCCAGAAGGCGCAGCAGCAGACGACCGAACAGACCGCGCAGAAGTCCGCGCCGACCAGCGCCCCGCCCGCGTCGGCCCCCGCCGGCGGTGGCAGCGCGCCGCCGGCCGGATCGGGCGCCCCGGCGGCCCCCGGCGCCGGCAACGCCCCGCAAGGGCTGACCCGCGCCGCCGCGCTCGCCCGTTCGCCCCGCGTGCGGATCACGACGCCCGCGATCGACGGCTCGGTCTCCCTCGACGCGGGGCGGCTCGACGACGTGAAGCTCCGCCAGTATCACGTGACGACCGACCCCACGAGCGCGGAAATCGACCTCCTGTCGCCGCCGGCGGCGCCGGAACCCTATTTCGCCGAGTTCGGCTGGGTCGCCCAGGGCGCGACCGTGAAGCTGCCCGGCCCCGACACGGTGTGGCACGCGGACCAGACCGAGCTCACCCCCTCCCAGCCGGTGACGCTGACCTGGAACAACGGCGAGGGCCTGACCTTCGAGCGCACCATCGCCGTCGACGACAACTACATGTTCACGGTGACGCAGCGGGTGAGGAACACCGGCCGCGAGCCGGTGACGCTGCTGCCTTACGGGCTCATCTCCCGCACCGGGACGCCGCCCAAATCCGGCACCTACCTGCTGCATGTCGGCGGCGTTGGGGTGATCGACGGCTCGCTGCACGAGGTCGACTACGACGACATGGTGAAGCACCCGATCACCGCGAATTCAACGGGCGGGTGGCTCGGCCTCACCGACAAGTACTGGCTGGTCGCGCTGGTGCCCGCGAAGGGCGAGAAGGTGGCGACCCGCTACACCCATTTCATCCGCGACAAGCAGGACGTCTACCAGGTCGACTATCTGGCGGGCGCGCATACGGTGGCGCCCGGCGGCACGACCGAGGTGACCGACCGGTTCTATTCGGGCGCGAAGGAGGTGCACCTCCTCGACATGTACGAGCAGAAGCTCGGCATCCCGAAATTCTCGTACGCGGTGGACTGGGGCTGGTTCAGCTTCCTGACCAAGCCGATCTTCTACGTGCTCGACTACTTCAAGGGCATCGTCGGCAATTTCGCGATCGCGATCATGATGCTGACGGTGCTGATCAAACTCGCCTTCTTCCCGCTCGCCAACAAATCGTACCGGGCGATGAGTCGGATGAAGATGCTGCAGCCCAAGATGGTGGAGTTGCGCGAGCGCTACAAGGACGACAAGGCGCGGCTCAACCAGGAGATGATGGCGCTCTACAAGAAGGAGAATGCCAACCCGATGGCGGGCTGCCTGCCGCTCGTCATCCAGATCCCGGTGTTCTTCTGCCTCTACAAGGTGCTCTACGTCACCATCGAGATGCGCCACGCGCCGTTCTTCGGCTGGGTGCATGACCTGTCGTCGCCGGATCCGACCTCGATCCTGAACCTGTTCGGCCTGTTCCACTGGACGCCGCCGCACGAGTTCGCGTTTCTCGCGATCGGCGCGTGGCCGGTCATCATGGGTATCACCATGTTCCTGCAGCAGCGGTTGAACCCGGCCCCGCCGGACCCGGTGCAGCAGAAGATGTTCATGCTGCTGCCGGTGGTGTTCACCTTCATGCTGGCGCACTTCCCGGTCGGGCTGGTGATCTACTGGTCGTGGAACAACACGCTCTCGATCGCCCAGCAATGGGTCATCATGCGCCGCGCAGGCGTGAAGCCGGGGCCGCGGAAGGCGGCGCCGAAAAAGGCGGCCAAGAAGACGTGACCGCGGGCGCCGACGCGCCCGACGATCCCGCGCTCACCGAGCGCGGAAGGCTGCTGTTCGCGCGCGAATGCACTTTCGTCGCCGGGGCGATGAGCCTCGCCCAGCTGCCCGCCGGCGGGCTTCCCGAGATCGCCTTCGCCGGCCGGTCGAACGTCGGCAAGTCGAGCCTGGTCAACGCCCTGACCGGCCGCAACACCCTGGCGCGCACCTCGAACACGCCTGGCCGCACCCGCCAGATCAACTTCTTCCGGCTGGGCGAAGCGGTGGTGCTGGTCGATCTGCCCGGCTACGGCTACGCCAAGGCACCGAAATCCGAGGTCGCGGCGTGGACCCGGCTGATCGGCGCCTACCTGCGCGGCCGGACGGAGCTCCGCCGGCTGATGCTGCTGATCGATGCGCGCCACGGCCTCAAGGATTCGGATCGGGAGCTGATGGCGATGCTCGACGAGGCGGCGGTGTCCTACCAGGGCGTGCTGACCAAGACGGACAAGTGCCGGCCCGACGCGCTCGCCGAGATGGCGGCGGCCACCTCGGCAGAGCTCGCCCGCCACGTCGCCGCCCACCCGGTGCTGCACGCGACCAGCGCCCACGGGGGCGCGGGGATCGCGGAGCTGCGCGCCGCCATCGCGGCGCTCGCCGAGGAATGACGGGATGACCGACGCCGTCCGCATCGTCGACGCCCGCGGGCTGCGCTGCCCGCTGCCGGTGTTGCGGGCGCGGAAGGCGCTGGGCCAGGTCGCGCCCGGCGACCGGATCGAGCTGCGTGCCACCGACCCTGCCGCCGCGCGCGACGTGCGCGCCTTCTGCGGCGAAACCGGCCACGCCCTCGAATCGGCGTCGGAGGCGGGCGACCTCCTCATTTTCGTGATCCGTCGCAAGGATTGAGCCCCGGTCTCGTGCCGGTCGCGAGCGCGGAACGAATTTGCTAGGGTCGCCGCGGCAATCGCAGGCGGAGGAGATCGATGGCCGACCAGCTCCGGGTCTGTTACCCGCCCGACCCGAACCCGCGGACACCGCGCTTCAAGACGCCGCCCGGCACGTGCGACACCCATTTCCACGTGTTCGGCCCGCCCGAGATGTTCCCCTACTCCGCGAAGCGGGTCTACACCCCGCCCGCCGCGCCCTATGAGCATTACGCGGCGATGGCCGCCATCGTCGGGCTGCAGCGCGGCGTCTGCGTCACGCCGATGGCGCATGGCACCGACAACCGGCCGACGCTCGACGCCGTGGCGCGCTCGGACGGCAGGCTTCGCGGCATGGCGAAGATCGACGACAGCTTCGACGATCGGGCGCTCGATGCCCTGCACGCCGGCGGAATCCGCGGCGTGCGGTTCAACATGATCGCGGAGGCGGGCGGCGCGATCGACCTCGATCTTATCGGACGGACGGCCAGCCGAATCGAACGGCTTAAATGGTGCCTCTGCCTGCACCTCCTGCCCGACACGCTGATCGCCTACGCCGATTGGCTCGCCGGGCTCGGGATCCCGACCATCGTCGACCACATGGCGCGCGTCCCGTTCGAGCAGGGCGTCGACCAGCGCCCGTTCCAGCTTCTGCTCGAACTCGCCCGGCTCGATCACATCTGGGTGAAGGTCAGCGGGACCGACCGCCAGCGCGCCCGCGGCTTTCCCGATACCGACACGATCCCGTTCGCCGAGGCGCTCGCCGACACGGCGCTCGACCGGCTGATCTGGGGCACCGACTGGCCGCATGGCAGCATCTTCAAGCCGAACGGCACTCCGAACGACGGCGACCTGATCGATTTCCTGCCAAGGCTGATGCCGGATGCCATCACCCGCAAGAAGGTACTGGTCGACAATCCGGCGAGATTGTTCGGCTTTTCCGGCTGACTGTCGCCAATCTCGAAAAAGTCACGACAGGATTGCCTGTGCGGGGTCGTGGAATCCCGCGAAGGGGCGCTTGCGCCCCGCGTTGGGAGAACGAACATGAAGAATTCGAGCCGATTGCCCCGTCTTACCGCTGCCGCGCTGGCCGCCGGCGTTGCCTTCGCCACGCTGCCGGCTCTTGCCGCGCCGCCGGTGATCGCCGCCCGCTTCGACCATGACGGCGGCGACCGCGCGCGCGGCCACGACCGCGACCGCGGGCACGACGATCGCGGTCGGGGGCGGGTGGATCGCGACCGCGGCCACGACGACCGCTATCGCGGCCGGGTCGACCGCGACCGGCATGACGACGGCAATTGGGCGCCGGCGCTGCTCGGCGCGCTGAGCTTCGCGCTCGCCCCGCAGCCGCGCACCTACTATGCGCCGCCGCCGCGGGCCTATTACGCGCCGCCGCCGCCGCGCATCAGCTACTACGGCTCGTACGGCACGGTGAGCGCCGTGCCGGCCTCTCCGGTCTACCAGGCCTCGAACGGCCAGTATTGCCGCGAGTACCAGTCGACGATCCGGGTGAACGGCTATCCGCAGGCGAGCTACGGCACCGCCTGCCTCGGTGCCGATGGCGCCTGGCGCATCGTCAACTGAATAGGCTCTTCCGAACGGCGAAGGGGCGGGTCTTCGACCCGCCCCTTTTCGTTTGCTACTCGGCGGCGCCCGGCTCGTGGCCCGCCGCGCCGCCGGTGCCGTGGCGGTGCGGCATGACGCGGGCGAGCATGCCCTTCAGCGCGTCCGACACCCGCTCCATGTAGAGGTAGATCACCGGGGTGATGAACAGCGTCAGGATCTGCGAGACCAGCAGGCCGCCCGCGACCGCGACGCCGAGCGGCTGGCGCAACTCGGACGAGGTGCCGATGCCGACCGCGATGAACAGCGCGCCGGTGAACGCGGCCATCGAGGTCATCATGATCGGGCGGAACCGGATCAGGCAGGCCTCGCGGATCGCGTCGTAGGCGGGCGCGCCGGCGCGCGTTCGGACCAGCGCGAAGTCGATCATCATGATCGCGTTCTTCTTGACGATGCCGATCAGCATCAGGACGCCGATGATCGCGATCACGCTGAGGTCCATGTGGAACGCCTCGAGCGCGAGCAGCGCGCCCATGCCCGCGGCCGGAAGGCCGGTCAGGATGGTCAGCGGGTGGATGAAGCTTTCGTAGAGAATCCCCAGCACGATGTAGATCGTGAGGATCGCCGCGAACAGCAGCATTCCCTGGTTCGCCAGCGCGTCCTGGAAGATCTGGGCGTCACCGGAGAACCCCGTGGTGATGGTGGTCGGCACGTGCAGCTCGGACTTGATCTGGTCGATCCGGTCGATCGACTGGCCCAGCGACACGCCGTTCGGCAGGTTGAACGAGATCGTCACGGCCGGAAGCTGGCCGAGCTGGTTGACCGACAGGAGGCCCGCCGTGCGCTTGACCTGGGCGATGGTCGAAAGCGGGATCAGCGCGCCCGTCGTCGCGGAGCGGATGCGGATGGCGTCGAGCTTGTCGGCCGTCCAGGCAATCTTCGGGTCGAGCTCGACGATCACGTCGTAATTGTCGCCGGTCTTGTAGATCGTCGAGATCTGCTGCGTGCCGAACCCGGCGTAGAGGGTCGAGCGGAGCTGGTCGGCCGTGACGCCGAGCGCGCGCGCCTTGTCGCGGTCGATCACCACCTGCGCCTGGATCGCGTTGTCCTCCAGGTCGGTGGTGACGTCGACGAAGTGCGGATCGCGCCCCATCGCGGCGGCGATGCGCTTGGACCAGTCGTATAGCTCGCCGGCCTCCAGCCCCTGCACGACGAACTGGTACTGGCTCTTGGAGGAGATGCCACCGACGCGAAGATTCTGGATCGGCACGATGAAGCTGCGGATGCCCGGCACCTGGCCAAGCGTGCGGCGGAGATCGGCGAGGATCACGGGCAGGGCCGGGCGCTTGTCCTTCGGCTTCAAATCGACGAAGAAGCGGCCCTGGTTGAGCCCGCGCCCGAACCCGCCCATGCCGAGCGACGAGCCGACATGCGCCACGTAGGGCCGCGATTTCAGCGCCTGGTACGCCTGTTGCTGCAGAGACGCCATCGCCTCGAACGACACGTCCTGGCGCGCCTCGGTGGTGATGGAGAGCTGGCCGAGATCCTCGGCCGGGAAGAAGCCCTTCGGGATCGTCATGAACAGATAGGCCGAGTAGGCCACCGTGCCGAAGAAGATCAGCAGCACGACCGGCTTGGCGCGGAAACAGAGGTCGAGCGTCGCCCGGTAGCCTCGGAACAGCGCGTCGAACCCCTTCTCGAAGATGGCGAGCGGTCCGCCCGTGTGCTCGCTCACTTTCGAGGGCAGGTGGCTGCACAGCATCGGCGTCAGCGTCAGCGACACCACCGCCGAGGCGATGATCGCGATGGTCACGATCACCGCGAACTCGTTGAAGATGCGCCCGACCACGCCGCCCATTAGAAGGACGGGGATGAACACCGCGACCAGCGAGATGGTGATCGAGACGATGGTGAAGCCCACCTCGCGGCTGCCGTCGAGCGCGGCCTGCAGCGGCTTCTTGCCCTTCTCGATGTGGCGGACGATGTTTTCCAACATCACGATCGCGTCGTCGACCACCAGCCCGACCGACAAGGTGAGGCCGAGGAGCGAGACGTTGTCGATCGAGTAGTGCAGTGCGTACATCGCGCCATAGGTCGCGATCAGCGAAATCGGCACCGCGAGCGTCGGGATGAGGGTCGAGCTGACCCGCCTCAGGAACAGGAAGATCACCAGCACGATCGCGCCGATCGTCATCAGCAGCGTGTACTGGACGTCGGCGATCGCGGCGAGGATCGAGGTCGAGCGGTCGATCATGACGCTGATCTTGGTGCCGGGCCCGAGATCCTGAATGAAGCGCGGAATCTGCTGCTTGACCTTGTCGATCACGTCGACGGTATTGGCGTCGGGCTGGCGCCAGATCGGCAGAAGCAGGGACCTCTTGCCGTCGTACCAGCTCCCGGTCTGGTTGTTCTCGACCGAATCCACCACGGTCGCCACGTCGCCCAGCCGCACGATGTGCCCGCCCTTGGTGGCGATGATCAGCCGCTTGAACGCCGCGGCGTTGCCCATCTGCGTGTCGGCCTGGATGGTCAGCTGCTGGCTGTTGTTGGTGACGGTGCCGACGGGCGCGATCGAATTGTTGGCGGAGACCGCCTGCACGACCTGGTCGTAGCCGATGCCGCGCGCGACCAGCGCGTCGGGGTTGAGCTGGATGCGGACGGCGAATTTCTGGCTGCCGAATACCTCGACGTCGCCGACGCCGTTGATGGTCGAAAGCGCGGGCGAGATGATCTGCTGGGCGAACGCGTCCAACTCCGGCAGCGGCAACTTGTCGCTCTGCAGGTCGAGCATCAGGATCGGCGCGTCGGCCGGGTTGACCTTGCGGTAGCTCGGCGGCGTGGTCATGCCGGTCGGCATCTTGCGCGCCGTTCGCGCGATCGCGGCCTGCACGTCGGCGGCGGCTTCGTCGATGTCGCGGTTCAGGTCGAACTGGATGGTGATGCGGGTGAACCCCTGGTTCGACGTCGCGCTGATCGTGTTGATCGCCGGAATCAGCGAAAATTCCTTGATCAGCGGCGTCGCGACCGAGTTCGCCATCGTGTCGGGCGAGGCGCCCGGCAGGGTCGCGCTGACCACGATCACCGGAAAGTCGACGCGCGGCAGCGCCGCGACGGGCAGGTAGGAGTAGGCGAAGAGGCCCGCCGCCGTCATCGCGACCGCGAGGAGGATGGTCGCGACCGGCCGGCGGATGAAGATTTCCGAGATGCTCACTGCACGCGCTCCTGCCGGCCCTGGCCGCGGCCGTTGCCGGGGTCGGCCGCGCCGACGCGCGTCGGACCGGGGCGGGCGGCGGAGCCGGCCTGGCCCTGGACCGTCTCGCGCACCTGCGTGCCGTTCCCGAGGGCGGCCTGGCCTTCGACGACCACGTGGTCGCCGGCCGTCAGCCCTTCCGAGATCACGGCAAGCTCGCCCTGCGTCTCGCCGAGGGCGATCTTATGCATCTCGACCGTCTTGTTCGGCCGGACCAGGTAGACGAACGAGCCGTTCGGGCCCTGCTGCACGGCGACCAGTGGCACCACGGTCACGCCGCGGCGCACGCCCAGCTCGACCTGCGCGGTGACGTACTGGCCGGGCCACAGCGCGCCGTCGGCGTTCGCAACCTCGGCCTTGGCGGTGAACGTCCCGGTCGAGTTGTCGACCGTGTTGTCGATGAAGTTCAGCTTGCCCGTTGCCCGCGGCCGGTTGTCGCTGGCGACGAAAATGCGCACCGGCGCGCTGTCCGGCCGGGCGAGGGCCGCGCGGAAGGCGTCGAGCTCGCGCTCGGGCACGGCGAACGACACCCGCACCGGCGCGACCTGCACGATGTTGACCAGGGTGTTTCCCGTATCGGCGACGCGAACGTAGTTGCCGACCGAGGTCGCGACCGTTCCAGCGCGGCCGGAGATCGGCGCGCGGACGGTGGTGTAGCCGAGCTGGATCTGATCGGATGCCAGCGTCGCGCGATCGGCCTGCAAGGTCGCGGCCGTCGCCTTGGCGTTGGCTTCGGCCTGCTCGGCCAGCATCTTGGCGCCGGCCTGGCGCTGGTAGAGGTCGGCCGCCCGCTTCGCATCGGCCACGGCCTGCGTGGCCATCGCGGTGTCGCGGGCGATCTGTGCCTGGTCCTTCGCGATCGCGGCGAGGATCGTGCGGTCGTCCAGCTTGAACAGCAGGTCGCCATCCTTGACCATCTGGCCGTCCTGCACCGCGACCGAGACGATCATGCCGTCGATGCGCGGGCGGATATTGACGGATGCGACCGGCTCTACCCAGCCGACCGCGCGCTGCAGGATGGGCACGTCCCTGGTCGCGGCGACTGCGGTCACGACCGACACGGCGACCGGGCCTCGCCGGCCGCGGAACCCGCCGGCACCGCCCGGAGGTGCACCTGCGCCCCGTGCGCTCGGGGCGCCGCCGGAACTGCGCTGGGCGAGATTGCCCGGCGCGCCGCCCGGCCGTCCTGCGGCGGCGTTCGCCGGGGCGTGCTCGAACCCGAGCCGTACGGCGAGATCGCCCATCGCGGGGCCGATCAGCGGGACGCCGCGGCCCCACAGGGCGTACGACCCCGCGGCGGCGATGACGAGGACGACGACGACGATGACGGCACGTTTCATGGCTCAGGGTTCCGGGGGCGCGTCGGGCGCGGGGGTTGGGTCGCGGGCGAGCCCGCCGATGAAGAACTCGGCGAGCTTGGCCGCCGCGTCGGGTTCGCTGCTCGCCTCGGCGGCGAGGCGCACGCCGCCCAGAATGGCGAGCGTGGCGAAATCAGGGTCGCAGGGGCGGAATTCGTGGGCGGCGATACCGGCGCGGATCACCTCGGCGACGGCGCCTCGCAGCTCGCGAAGCTGGTGGCGCAGGAGGGCGCGGCCGCCCTGGTCGACGCCGGCCGAGTGCGGCTCGACCGCGCGGATCGCCGCCTTGAAGTGGCGCACCTGGGGCAGGACGGTCTCGATCACCCGGTGCAGCCGGTCGGGTGCGGACCCATGCGAGCGGGCGATCGCGCCGACCTCGGCGACCAGCCCGGCAAGGCCGCGCTCGAGCGCGGCAAGGAACAGCGCCTCCTTGCCGGCGAAATAGCGGTAGAGGGTGGGCTTCGCGACGTTCGCCGCGGCGGCGATGTCGTCGACCTGCACCCGGTCGTAGGGCGCCTGGGCGAACAACGCCGTCGCCGCCTCGATCAGGCGAGTACGGCGATCGGTGACGACAGCGACCTCGCTTGGGGCCACGCGCGCGAAACCTCATGCTCGCGCCGTCCGCTTTGAACTCGCGAGTTCAAAAGCGACCGTAGCGCGATTCGACTGGGCTGGGAAGGCCGATCGCGCAATGGCGCGATTGCCTTACCCGACAGTTCAATCACGTTCCGAAGAGGCGTGTTCCGTCGCGATTTCGCGATGGCGCGGCGATTTTCAGACGCCGGGGGCGACAACCACCCCGATGGCCCATTCGTGGCCGTACAGCAGGATGACGTAGAGCAGGAGCCCGCCGACGATCCGGCCCCAGCCGATCGCGCCGAGGCTCACTTGCGCCCGCCCCGCGAGCAGGGCCCCGAAGGGCAGGGCCGAGCTCACCGCCGCCAGCCGGGCGAAGCGCGCGGGCTCTGTGGCGCGCTTGCGGGCGTCGATATGGGCCATGCCGGCGAGCGCCAGGAAGCCGATCCCGCCGAAAAAGATGGCCGAGGACTGGTCGCCGGTCGCAATCAGGTGGACGGCGGACCACAGCGCGATCGCCCACATGATCGGGTGGCGCGTCACCTTGAAGATGCCGGGGGCCGGGTCGGGCAGGTCCATCACCGCGTCGCCGCCCACCAGCGTCGGGTTGCGGGTGGTCGCGCCGGCCACCAGCAGGATCGCGGCGAACGGCATGACGCAGAGCGCGAGCAGCCATTGCCAGTGCTGCTGGGTCCAGAGCTGGATCACCGGGGCGCGGATGTAGGCAAGGTTCATCCATACGAAGGCGGCACCGACCGCCACCGAATAGGCGCCGAGGAACAAGCCGCGTCCCAGCCATGCGACCAGCGCGCGGCGCACCGGAAGCCACGACAGAACGAAATGCGCCAGCACGAAGCATGCCGTGGCGGCGGCAAGTGGCCACAGCGTATCGGCCATTTCGGCGTTGAGCCCGTCCTGCATGGGATCAGCCTAACGCAGATCGAGGCGCGCGGGCGAATCGTGTGCTCTCGCGGCGGGCGGCTACAGCCCTTTCGGAACCGGCACGCCGTTCTGGCGGCAGGCGGCGATCACCGTGTTGCGCAGGAGGCAGGCGATGGTCATCGGCCCGACGCCGCCCGGCACCGGGGTGATGGCGCCGGCGACCGTGCGCGCCTCCGCGAACGCGACGTCGCCGACGAGCCGCGACTTCCCGCCCGGCTCGGCGGCCGGCACGCGGTTGATGCCGACGTCGATCACCGTCGCCCCCGGCGCGATCCAGTCGCCGCGCACCATCTCGGCGCGGCCGACGGCGGCGACCAGGATCTCGCCAATGCGGCAGATGGCAGGCAGGTCCCTGGTGCGCGAGTGCGCCACGGTGACGGTGCAGTTGGCGCCGAGCAGGAGCTGGGCCATCGGCTTGCCGACGATGTTGGACCGGCCGACCACCACCGCGTGCTTGCCGGAAAGTTCGCCCAGCGTGTCGGCCAGCAGCATCATGCAGCCCGCGGGCGTGCAGGGCACCAGCGCATCGCGGCCCGAGGCCAGCCTTCCGACGTTCACCGGGTGGAACCCGTCGACGTCCTTGGCCGGATCGACCGCGTCGATCGCCGCCTCGGTGCGAATCTGCTTCGGCAGGGGAAGCTGCACCAGGATACCATGCACGCGCGGATCGGCGTTGAGGTCGGCGAGCAGGGCGAGGAGGTCCGCCTCCTTCGTGTCGGCGGGCAAACGGTGCGGCACGCTCGCCATGCCGGCCTCGGCGACCGCCTTTTCCTTGTTCCGCACATAGACCGCGCTCGCCGGATCGTCGCCCACCAGCACGGCGGCGAGACCGGGCGTCAGCCCGTGCGCGGTCTTCACCGCCGCGGCCGCTTCCGCCACGCGCGCGCGCAGCCCTTCGGCGAATGCCTTGCCGTCGATGATCTTCGCTTCGTTGTCAGCCACTTCGCGCCCTCCAGGCTATCGGGTCGAGGAGTTGCGCGAGCGTCGCTGGCTCGCCCGCGATACGGATGGTCTTCAGCCGGCCGGACGCCCCGGCCAGGATCTCGAAATGCGATTTCGCGACGCCGGTCTCGCGCGCCAGCAGGGCGATCGCCGCTTCGTTGGCGCGGCCGCGCTCGGGCGCGGCGGTGACCGAGAGCTTCAGGACCGCGCCGCCGTCCGCCGCCGGCGCCCAGCCCTCGATCCGGTCGCGGCGCGCGCCCGGCGTCACCTTGAGACGCAGCGTCACGCCGCCCGCCACCCTGCGCAGCGCGCCGTCACAGGACGATTTCGTAGAGGAGGTCACGCACGAACCAGAGCAGGAAGATCAGCAGGATCGGCGAGATGTCGATGCCGCCCAGGTTGGGGATCACCCGCCGGATCGGGCGCAGCGCCGGCTCGGTGATGCGGTAGCAGAAATCCGCCACCATGTAGACCGCGCGGTTGCGCGTGTTCACCACGCCGAACGCGATCAGCCAGCTCATCACCGCCGAGATGATCAGGACCCAGATGTACAGCGTGATGATGTTGTCGGCGAGGTGGACGAAGGCGAGCATGCGCCGGTTCCGGCTTGTGGCAGGGCGGGCGGATGGCGGCGAACCTATCCCCCGATCCGCGGCAGGGCAATCGCATTCCGCCGTCGCGCGGGCTGGCGTACCGGGCGCGGCCGGGGCTAGAGTCCGCGCGGACAGGGAGGCCAACATGCCCGATAACGCCGAAGCCGCCACGCGCCCCGCCGGCATGCCCGAGGCCGTCGCCGAGGCGATCCGCCGCACCGGCCCCAGCTTCGACGGGCGCGCCCGTGCCGAATTCCTCGACCTTTACGGCGCGCTGCACGCCGAGCGCCCGCCGTTCGACGGGCGCATCCTGCGCCATGTCGGCTACGGGCCGGACGGCAGCCACCGGCTCGACATCCATCTGCCCAAGGGGCCGGCGCAGGATTTGCCGGTCGTCGCCTATTTCCACGGCGGCGGATTCGTCGAGGGCTCCAAGACCATCCTCGGCGACGCGATCTACGGCAATTTGATGCGCGTCTTCGTCGAGGCTGGCTTCCTCGGCGTCAACGCGACCTACCGGCTCGCCCCTTCCGCGCCGTGGCCCGCCGGCGCGCGCGACGTGGGGCTCTGCGCCGCCTGGCTCAGGGACAACATCGCGCGCCATGGGGGCGATCCGCGTCGCGTCGTGCTGATCGGCCATTCCGCCGGCGGAACGCACGTCGCCGCCTACGCCTATCACAAGGCGCTGCGCGACGGCGGCGCGCCCAACTGCCGCGCGGTCGTGCTGCTTTCGGCCACCACCGACGTCGAGGAGCGCGAGCAGCCCGACAACATCCGCGCCTATTACGGCGCCGACATCTCGGCCTATGCGGGCAAGTCGACGGTGCGCAACATCGCGGCGGGCGGGCCGGCCTGCTATGTCTCGGTCGCGGCGCTCGACCCGCCGCGCTTCGCCGTCCAGGCCGAGCGGTTCGTCGCCGCGCTGCGCGCCGAGGGCGGGATCACGCCGGTCGTCAACTTGGTCGCCGGCCACAACCATTTGAGCGAAATCTACCACATCGGCACCGCGGATCAGTCGCTGGCGCCGAAGCTGATCTCGTTCTGCCGCCGCGTCACGGGGTAGAGGCGGGCTGCGCGCCGCCGCGGGCTACTTGCCGAGCTTGTCGAGCGCGCCCTTGACCATCTGCGCCTCCTGGCTCGCCGGATCGAGCTTGCCGAGAAGCGTGGTCCAGCTCGCGCGCGCCACCTGGGTACGCTTCTCCTGCTTCGCGGCGAGGCCGATATACCAGAGCGCGTCGGGCGAATCCGCCGACATCGACTCGAGCTTCTTCGCGACGGTCAGGAACTTGTCCGGCAGCGGCTTCGAGCCGTCCATCGGCACGGTGGCGAGCAGGGCCTCGGCCTCGCCGACCAGCGGCGCGGTATCGTTCGGGCGCAGCTTCACCGCATGGTCGAGCGCGTCCGCCGCCTTGTCGTGCTCGCCGAGCACCGTGTAGGCGCGGCCGAGCCGCATCCAGCCGTCGGCGTCCTTGGGGTTCGCCTTCATCTTGTCGGCGAGCCGCGCGACCATGCCGCGGATCATGTTCTGGCGGTCTTCTGGCGACATCGACTGCGCCGCCTGCATCTGCTCCTGCGTCGGGCCGGGCATGGCGGCGGGCGGGGAAGCCTGCGTCGCATCCGCGTTCGGGCCGGCCGGCGGCGCGGCGGCGGCGCCCTTCACGTGCGACAGCGCCTCCTTCGCCTTGTCCGGCTCGCCCAGCACCTGGTAGGCGCGGGCGAGGCGCTGCCAGCCCTCGGGATCGTTCGGGTTGGCCTTCAGCCGATCGGCGAGCTGCTGCACCATGCCGCGGATCATGTTCTGGCGGTCTTCCGGCGACATCGACTGCGCCGCCTGCATCTGCTCCTGCGTCGGGCCGGGCATGGCCGCGGCGGCGGGCGGCGCCTCCGGCTGGGGCTGGGCGGCGGGCGGCGCGTTCGCGGCCTGGGCGGCGGCGAGCTCCTCCGGCGCGGCGGGGATGCCCGCCTGCTTCGCCGCGGCGGCGATCTGGGCGCGCAGCGGGGCCAGCCAGGTCGCGTCCTTCGGCGCCGAGGCGGCAAGCTTGCGCCACGCGGCCACTGCCTCGGCCGGCTTGCCGTCCTGCACCTCGGCGAGCCCGAGATAGAAGCGGCCGACGACGTTGTTCGGGTCCTTCAGCAGCGCCCGGTGGAAGAAGGTCCGCGCGGTCGGCGAGACGGTGCCGTCCTCCGACATCACGATCATCTCGCCATAGCCGGCGAGCGCGTCGGGCGCCCCTCCGGTCAGGTCGATCGCCTTCTGGAAGGCGATCTCGCTTCCGCGCCACTGGCGCAGCACGGCACGGGTGCGGGCAAGCAGCAGCCAGCCGTCGGCGTCGCGCGGATTCTGGGCGAGGCGCTTTTCGAGCTGCGCGGCGGCGGATTCGAGGCTCGCGTCGCCGGAATCGTGCGGCGCGCCGTTGGCGCCGGCGCCAGCGGTATCCGCCATGTCGGTCGCCGCCGCCGGCTGGCTCGGGTCGCCAGGCGAGCCCAGCCACGCATACATGCCGAGCCCGACGAGCGGCACGACCAGCGCGACCGCGGCGGCGCGCCAGCCCCGTGCCGGACCCGACGCGGCGGGGGCGGCCGCGGCCGTTTCGCCGCGCGCGGTGGAGAGCAGGCGGCGCTCGACCTCGTGGCGCGCGGCCTCGGCCTCAGCCGTGCCGATCACCCCGCGCTGGCGGTCGCGCTCCACCTCGGCGAGCTGGTCGAGATAGATCGCGCGGTCATAGGCCGCACGCGCGGCGAGCGGCGCCTTGGGGCCGCGGAGCAACGGGCGGGCCAAAGCCGCCGCCACCACCAGCGTGATCGCCGCGAGAAGCACCCAGAACAGCATCACCGATCCTCGGCCAACAGGCGCGCCACCTCTTTCGCCTCGTCGGGCGACAGCGCGGCGCCGGGGTCGGGAAGCGCAGCGGCCCGGCGGCGGCGGAAGAACAGCACGATGCCGCTGGCCCCCAGCACCAGCACGATCAGCGGCCCGAACCACAGCAGGTACGTATCCGGTTGCACCGGCGGCTTCAACAGCACGAAGTCGCCGTACCGGGCGACCAGATAGTCGAGCACCTGCTGGTTGGTGTCGCCCTTGACGATGAGCTGGCGCACCAGCACGCGCAGATCGTGCGCCAGGTCAGCGTTCGAATCGTCGATGTTCTCGTTCTGGCAGACGAGGCACCGGATCTGCTCGCTGAGCGCGCGGGCGCGCGCCTCGAGCGCGGGATCGGCGAGCCGTTCGGACGGCAGCACCGCGCGCGCCGACGGCGCACCGGCCAGCAGCGCCCCCGCCAGCAGGGCGGACGCGATCGCGATGCGGGCGAACCTCACGATCATCCCTTCGCCAGCTTGTCGAGCAGGGCGGGCAGCTTGTGTCTCAGCACATCGGGCGTGATCGGCCCGACCTGCTTGAAGCGGATGCGGCCCTTCTTGTCGATCACGTAGGTCTCCGGCACGCCATAGACGCCGAAATTGATTCCCGTCTTGTTATCGGCGTCCACTCCCACCCGCTGGTACGGGTTGCCGAACGTGGCGAGCCAGCGCAGCGTGTCGATGTCTTTGTCCTTCCAGGCGATGCCGTAGAGGTTGACGCCCTTCTCGGCGCCGAGCTGCAGAAGCTCGTTGTGCTCGGTGCGGCATTCGACGCACCACGACGCGAAGAAGTTGACCAGCGTCACCTTGCCCTTGAGATCGGCGGTCGAAAGCCCCTTGCGGCCGGCGAGGCCTGGCAGGTCGAACTGCGGCACCGGCTTGTCGATCAGCGCGGACGGGATGTAGCGCGGGTCGCGCGTCAGCCCGAAGGCGAAATAGACGGCGACGCCCACGAACAGGAGCAGCGGGACAAGGTAGAGAAGCCGTCGCATCTTGCGGGCGAGGCTCCGCCGCTCAGGCGCGCGCGCCGGCGCCGCGCCCGGCCGCCTCGGCCTCGGTCGCGCGCCGCGCCACGCCGATGCGGAACCGCCGGTCGGTCAGGCTGGCGAACCCGCCGAGCGCCATGATCAGCGCGCCGAACCAGATCCATGGCACCAGCGGGTTGAAGAACAGCCGCACCGTCCAGCCGCCCTTGTTGTCGGAATCGCCGAGCGCGGCGTAAAGGTCTGCCATCCCGTCGGTGCGGATCGCGGTGTTGCTGACCGACGATTGCTGCACCGGGTAGAAGCGCTTCTCGGGCGCCATGGTGGCGATCTTCTTGCCCTTCTCGCTGACGGTGAAGACAGCGCGGTCGGCGGTGTAGTTCGGCCCGTCCACGTGCGCGACGCGGTCGAGGTGGAAGCTGTACCCGGCGATGGCGAGCGTGTCGCCCTCGTGCACGGTCTCGATCACCTCCTGCCGCCAGACCGAGGCGGTCAGCCCGACGACGACGACTGCCACGCCGAAATGGGCGATGGTCATGCCGTGCGTCGCGCGCGGCAGGTTGCGGACCAGGCGCCACGTCTCGCGCGGGCGGCCGCGGAACAGCCGGACGCGGCCGGCCCATTCCGAGAGCGCGGTGCCGGCGAGCCAGGCGGCGAGCCCCATGCCGAACGCGGTCTTGGCGGTTTCGGGCTTGCCCAGCGCGATGATCAGAAGCACCACGCCGACGGTGAGGGCGAAGGTGAACTTGAGCCGCGACGCGACGCCGCGAAGGTCGGCGCGCTTCCACGACAGCAGCGGCCCGATGCCGAGCGCGAGGAGCAGCGGCACCATCAGCGGCACGAAGGTCGCGTTGAAGAAGGGCGGGCCGACCGAGACGCGCTCGCCGGTCAGCACGTCGAGGAACAAGGGGTAGAGCGTGCCGAGGAACACCGTCGCCGCGCCGGCGGCGAGCAGCAGGTTGTTCAGCAGCAGCGCGCCCTCGCGCGAGATCGGCGCGAACAGCCCGCCGGCCTTCAGCGTCGGGGCCCGCCACGCGTAGAGCGCCAGCGCGCCGCCGATGGTGACGGCGAGCAGGATCAGGATGAAGGCGCCGCGCGCGGGGTCGACCGCGAAGGCGTGCACCGAGGTCAGCACGCCCGAGCGCACCAGGAACGTGCCGATCAGCGAGAGCGAGAAGGTGATGATGGCGAGCAGGATGGTCCAGCTTTTCAGCGCGTCGCGCTTCTCGACCACGATCGCCGAGTGGAGCAGCGCCGTGCCCGCCAGCCACGGCATGAACGAGGCGTTCTCGACCGGGTCCCACGCCCAGAACCCGCCCCAGCCGAGCTCGTAATAGGCCCACCAGCTGCCCATCGCGATGCCGCAGGTGAGCGCGCACCAGGCGGCGAGCGTCCACGGCCGGACCCAGCGCGCCCAGGCGGCGTCGACCCTGCCCTCGATCAGCGCCGCGACGGCGAAGGAGAACGACACCGAGAAGCCGACATAGCCGAGATAGAGGAAGGGCGGGTGGAAGGCGAGGCCGGGGTCCTGCAGGATCGGGTTCATGCCGTGCCCGTTCGCCGGCACCGGGAACAGCCGCAGGAACGGGTTGGAGGTGATCAGGATGAACAGGAAAAAGCCGGTGCCGACCATGCCCTGGACGGCCAGCACGCGCGCCCGCAGGGTCGGCGGCAAATTGCGGCCGAACACCGAGACCGCCGCGCCGAACAGCGTGAGGATCAGCACCCAGAGGAGCATCGACCCCTCGTGGTTGCCCCACACGCCGGTGATCTTGTAGAGGAGCGGCTTTGCCGTATGGCTGTTCTCGGCGACCGTCAGAACCGAGAAGTCCGACGTGACGTAGGCGTTGGCGAGCGCCACGAACGAGAACGCGACCAGAAGGAACTGAACCGGCGCGGTCGTGTCGGCGACCGCCATGAGCCGCGCGTCGCGCCGCGCCGCGCCCCACAGCGGCAGGGTCGACTGCAACGCCGCGCAGACCAGCGCCAGGATCAGCGCGTAGTGGCCGAGCTCGATGAACACTGGCTTCTCTCCGCCCCGCGCCGCCGGCCGGCGCGCCCCTCGGGAATCGGCGGGGACCATAGCACGCACGCCAGCGGCCCGACATCCCCCGCCGCGACCGCGCGGCATTTTGCCGGTCAATGCGGCAAAAGCGGGACAGGGGGCCCCGCGAGGGCAGAGGCTACTTGTCGAGCTCGGGGTAGTGGCGGAACACGCCGCCGGAGAAGGGGAGGCGCCGGTCGGAATCGAGATAGGCGCGAAGGCGCGGCCGTTGGGCGATCCGGTCGTGCAGGGCGACGACGCGTGGCACGTCCTTCTCGATCCGCTTCATCGCCTTCGGGAAGGCGAAGCGCAGCCCCTCCACCACATTGAACAGCGACAGGTCGACATAGCTCGCCCGCGCGCCGACCAGGTGCTTCGGGCCCGACGGGTTCTGCGCCATCACCCGGTCGAAATAGCCGAGGAACTTGGTCGCCCGGTTCTTCAGGAAGTAGGGCGTGCGGCGCATCGCCTCCGCCTTCTGGTCCTCGTAATAGAGCGCGTTCGAGATCGGGTGGTGGGTGTCGTGGATTTCGAGCACGAAGTCGGTGACGGTGAGCTGGAGCTGGTGGGTCCAGAGCCGTCCCGCCTCGCTCGCCGGGCAGAGACCGTGGCGCGGGCCGAGATATTGCAGGATGTTGGCGGTCTGGCCGATCACCAGCTTGCCCGCCTTCAGGAACGGCGGCGCAAAGGGCGGGTGCGGCTCGCGCTTCGATTCCATCAGCTTCATCAGCGCCGGCACGCCCATGTTGCGGCCCTTGCCGCGCGCGACATCGACATAGTCGGCGCCCGCATCCTCGAGCGCGAGGCGCACGAATTCGCCGCGCCCGGGGCTGCCCGGCCAATAGTAAAGCTCATAGCGCATGGACGGTCTCCCCCTTTTGCGCGCCGGCTCAGACCGGCCGGTCGCGCCCGATCACGGTGGTGCGCCAGAACAGGCGCCGTTCGGGCGGGAAATCGGTGCGGGCGTGCATGGTGCAGCGATTGTCCCACAGCATCGCGTCGCCCACCCGCCAGACGTGCTCGTAGACGAAGCGCGGCTGTTCGGCATGGTCGTAGACGGACGCGAGCAGCCGGTCGCTCTCGGCGCGCGGCAGGCCCTCGACCTGCTCGGTCATCAGCCGGTTGACGTAGATCGCCTTGCGCCCGGTCTCCGGATGGGTGCGGAACACCGGGTGCGACGATTCGGCGAAGGCCGGCGTGCCCTTGCCGTCGCCCTTGTGCTGCGAGCCGTAATTGTAGTGGTGGAACGCGCGCTTCCCTTCCAGCGGGGCGCGCACCGCCTCGGGCAGCGTGTCGTAGGCGGCGTAAAGGTTGGCGAACAGGGTGTGGCCGCCCTCCGACGGCAGCTCGCGCGCATAGAGCAGGGTCCCGTCGTGCGGCACTTTCGCGTGCAGCATGTCGTGGTGGAACATCATCTCGCCGTCGGGCAGCGCCCCGATCGGCACGCCGTTCTCGCGCACGTTGGAGATCAGCATCACGCCGGGGTGGAGCTTGCGCTGGCCCGAGGTGCGGTACTCGTCCGGTCGGGCGATGTTGCTCACCTCGCCGAAATGGGCGGTGGCGGCGACGAGCTGCTCCTGGGTGAGGTCCTGGTCGCGGAACAGCAGGATCAGATGGTCGAGCCAGGCGCTGCGAAGGGCCGCCACGGTCTCGCCGTCGAGCGGCCGGGCGAGGTCGAGCCCGCGCACCTCGGCGCCGAGCGCGTCGCTGAGGGGATGGAGGTCAAGTGTCATCGGCCCATTATGGCCGCGGCCAGACACGCACGCCAGCCCGTCGCGCCCGCATGGTGCCCGGCAGCGGCGGACCGTGGGCAAGCAGCATTGGTGGCGGCTGCGGCGAGGTGTCGCTTGATCGCGCGCGGTGGCGGCCCGACATTCATTCCATGAGGCCGCTCGCACCATCCGACGACGACTGGTTCTCCTGGCGCTGGATCGCCGGGGCCGCGGCCGGCGGAATCCTCATCGGCGGGCTGTTCGTCGCGCGCTCGGCCGAGGGTGGCGCGCTCTACTTTTTCGGCCTCGCGGCGTCCTGCGCGGCGGCACTCGCGATCTACGCGCTGATCGCCACCGCCTATGGGCCTGCCCAGCTCGGACCGGTCGGCCGGCTCGACCCGATGCCCGCAAATGGCGCGGTGCGCTGGGCGGTTGGCGGAATTTCGGGCGGGATCGCGCTCTGGGCGCTGTTCGCCGCCCGCGAAGGCTCCGGCCTCGTCTATGAAGGGGGGCTCGGGCTCTTCGGCGTCGCGGTGCTCTACGACTTCCTGCTGATCAAGGACTGGTTCGACCGGCAGAAGAACGCGCGCGCCTGACGCCCTTGGGCCGGCGCGCGGCCTGACGCCCGCTCAACCCGCCTCGGAATCCGCTTCCGCCGCCGGCTCGTCGCCGCCGCCGAGCGCCGCCTGGGCGATCAGCCCGGCATTGGCGCGGATCGCCTTCTCGATCTGCCCCGCGACCTCGGGATTCTGGGCGAGGAACTGCTTCGCATTCTCGCGTCCCTGGCCGATGCGCTGCGAATCGAACGAGAACCAGGCGCCCGACTTCTCGACGATGCTGGCCTTGACGCCGAGATCGACCAGCTCGCCGGTCTTGGAGACGCCCTGCCCGTACATGATGTCGAACTCCACCACCTTGAACGGCGGCGCCATCTTGTTCTTCACCACCTTCACGCGGGTCTGGTTGCCCACCACCTCGTCGCGGTCCTTGATCGCGCCGATGCGGCGGATCTCGAGGCGGACCGAGGCGTAGAACTTGAGCGCGTTGCCGCCGGTCGTGGTCTCGGGATTGCCGAACATGACGCCGATCTTCATCCGGATCTGGTTGATGAAGATGATCATGGTGCGCGAGCGCGAGATCGAGCCGGTCAGCTTGCGGAGCGCCTGGCTCATCAGCCGCGCCTGGAGCCCGACGTGGGAATCGCCCATCTCGCCCTCCAGCTCGGCGCGCGGCACCAGCGCGGCGACCGAATCGATGACGATCACGTCGAGCGCGCCCGACCGCACCAGCGTGTCGGCGATCTCGAGCGCCTGCTCGCCCGCGTCGGGCTGGGAGATCAGCAGCTCGTCGATATTGACGCCGAGCTTGCGGGCGTAGCCGGGGTCGAGCGCGTGCTCCGCGTCGATGAAGGCGCACACCCCGCCGGCCTTCTGCGCCTCGGCGACGGCGTGGAGGGCGAGGGTCGTCTTGCCCGAGCTTTCCGGCCCGTAGATCTCGACGACCCGCCCACGCGGCAGGCCGCCGATGCCGAGCGCGATGTCGAGCCCAAGCGAACCCGTCGAGATCGCCTCGGCGTCGGCCGCCCGGTCGGACGACCCCAGCTTCATGATGGAGCCCTTGCCGAACGCGCGCTCGATCTGGCTCAGCGCGGCGTCGAGCGCCTTGGTCTTGTCCATGGAGTCCTTCTCGACGAGCCTGAGCGCGGGGTCGGCCATGTCTTCGCTCCCTTATTCCATAGCGACGGGAATCGTGCAACGCGAGGGGGAGTGTACATGGTTTGTTCTGGATGGCAAGGGAAATCCGTTCCGGTTGCGTTCGCAAGGCGAGGGTCATCGGACGGTCGCCCGCGGGTCGCGCCGACGGGGCTCCGATGTCGCCTTCAGGTCGCCTCTGTCGCCCGAGGAGAGGCGACCGTCGCCTGGCAAGTGGCTGATCGCGTTGCGATGTCGCCTCGGCGGACCGGAAAATCCCGGCCGAACGCCGCCCTGGCGTGTCGATCCGATCTAGGAACAAAGTCGGAAAAATCAAGGGCGCCGCCGACAAGCGGCTCACCTATCGGCGGACTAACGAAGCCCGACTTTAGCTTTCAGGCTGCCCGTTTTTTGCGCTGGCGCGAGAAGCGCGGGCGTTAGGCTTCTTACGGCCCTTCGGCTTCGGATGGGGCTCGACCTTGAATGCCCCCCGTAAGGGCACGCTCGAAGCGCCTGTCGGCGTCCTCGTGGAAATCCTCGGGCTTCGGCTGCGGCTGTTTCTCGCTCATGGGCTAGATATAGCACGACGGGGCCGGATTCGCACCCGGCCCCGTCTTTCCGCTATCCTGTGGTTGCCACACCGAACAGGAGCGCGAGCCATGGTTCAGCCGGGACAAGGCCTTCCACTACCTGAGTTCCTTAACCGCGAAGGTGACTGGATCGTGGAGGGCTATCTGTTTCTCTGTGATGACCAATCCGAAAGCTCAGATTTCCGTTTCACGATTGGAGCGCATCGTCACGATGGACAACCTTGCGTTGGCGTAAGCGCCGTGCAGCTAGCTATGATCCTTGGCGTCGAACCGGGAGCTATTATTGCCGCCAATCGAGACCACTCTTTGATCTTCCTCGGTGTCGCTGACACTGTACCCCATCGGGGTGGCGTCGCGGCCCAGACCTATGCTTTCCAACTGGGGGAGACAAAAGGCTCCCTCACCTTTGAGACTTACGACCAGGAGGGGACGGCGTAAGCCGCCTCCATATACGGTTACGGCCGATGCGCGCACTAGAGAAGCGTTTGCGCGTGTCAGCGCGGCAAGTGAAGGATCAAGTTGCATGCCCGAGCCTTGGGATCGGCCGCCCATGCCGAAACGCGGCAATAGATCGGAGCGCGTGCTGTTCGAGGCCGTCGGCCGCGCGCTCATGGCGTGGGAGGAAATCGAAACCGCGCTTGCCCATCTCTATGCGGCATTGGCAACGGGCGACCGTTTTCATCCCGTTAGCAACCGAGAATACGGCAAGCCCCCGACCTTTATAGAACGGCTCAAGGGTGTTGAAAAAAAGGCTGCGCGTTATTTTGTGAAACTCCCAGATCAAGAGAGAGAATCTGAATTCGCTCGCATCTTTGCGCTCTCCACGGGATTTTCGGGGCGCCGAAATGATATCGCTCATGGTCGTGTCCGCTTAATTCACTGGATTATCAATCCCGGTTCGCGCGAAGCGCTTTTGTCGTTGGCCGGAACGAAGGCTATGCAATCGTGCATGATCCCGGCTCATTTCAAGGGAGATAAATTCACTTCCGAGAATCTCCCGTTGTACGTCTACACCTCGCGAGAGATTAACCACATCGCTGCGCAGTTTTGGCCGATTTCCCGGCGTGTGGCGGAACTGGCTCGGCTGGTCGAGCCGCCACCTCCGCCATCGCCTGGAATATCCACTCTGCTAGAAGGGGTGCAGAGTAAGGACCGGCCACGTCGCGGTCCGTTAGGACGGCCGCTCCAGCGGCCTTCATGGCATCGGTAACTTCGATTTTGGAGGCATTGCGATCATACATACCGAGGGTGATAAGACACGGCGCTTATTCCTAGTCAACCCCTCCCCACGATCTCCAAGAGTTCCGCCCGTCTCCGCCCAAATCCGTCATTTGGCCCCTGCGGTGCGAACGACATAACTAGGAAAAAAGTCAGAAAAATCAAGGGCGGCGCAGGTCACGGCGCGGCCCCGCCCGATCGAAGCCCATCTCACCCGGTCCTCGCTCCGCCGGGACCACCCTCTCCCCCGAAGGGGGAGAGCGAAATTCGCCGCCGGTTGCTGCTGCGCGCGGCCGCGCCCGGCGCGACGAGCGGGTGGTTCGACGTGGTGTCTGGCTATAGCTTCAGCAGCTTCGCCGCGTTGTCGCCGGCAATCTTGGCCTTGTCGGCCGCCGACATCTGCAGCGCGTCGAGCCACGCCGTCCCCGGGGGGTTGTCGACGAACGGCCAGTCGATCGAGAACAGCACCCGCTCGACCCCCATCTCCTGGATGGTGCAGTTGAGCGCCGGCGTCGAGAAATGGCCCGAGGTCGTCACCCAGAAATGCTCGACGAAGGCGTCGCGGAACGAGAACGACTTGTTCTTGCGCGCGAGCGTGTGGTCGACGCGCCAAAGCGCGAAGGGCAGGTTCTCGCCCATGTGGCCCAGGATGAACTTGAGGTTCGGGTAGGTCTCGCATACGCCCGAGAGCACGATGCGGATCGCGGCGGTCGCGGTCTCGACGCCGAAGCCCCAGCCCGCCACCCGGAAGCCGGGATATTCCTGCGCGTAGTCCTGGTAGTAGGCGGCGTCGACCGCCGGGTGCGGCTCGGCCGGGTGCAGATAGATCGGCGCGTCGAGCGCGGCGGCGCGCTCGAAGATCGGCCAGAACTCCTTCTTGTCGATGAACTTGTCGTGCGTCAGCCCGTGGATCATCGCGCCCTTCATGCCGAGCCGGGTCATGCAGCGATCGAGCTCGTCGGCGGCGGCCTTGGGGTCGGGCGTCGGCAAGGTGGCGAAGGCGGCGAAGCGCTTCGGATTGGCGGCGCAGGCGGCGGCGAGCCGGTCGTTCGCCTCGCGGCAGAGCGCGGCCGCGGCCTGCACGGGAAGCTGCTGGCCCGACGGCGCGCCGTGCGAGATCACCTGCACGTCGATGCCGGCCTCGTCCATCTCCTTGATGCGGAGCGCACCGAGATCGTAGAGCTGCTCGAGAAGCTTGGGCGCGCGGTCGGCGGCGTGGCCCTTGAAGTGGGACGCGACGTCCTTGTCCCAGTAATGCTCCTCGAGCGCGATGACGCGCGGCCTCGACTTGGTCGCCATGACGGACGGTCCTCCCCGGATGTTTGCGGGGCGGACTGTAGCCTCCGGCGCCGGCGATTGTCATCCGCGCCGCGCCGCGCCGCGCCGCGGCGTGACATCGGCGGCCGGGGCCGGTACGCTTCGTTCGGGTGCCTGGCGGCGCGGGAGGAGCGAATGCTGAGCCGGGAACAGAACGAGATGCTGACGCGGACAGGGCCGGGCACGCCCGGCGGCGCCCTGCTGCGCCGCTACTGGCAGCCGATCGCGCTCTCGCGCGAGCTGCCGGCGGGCGGCGATCCCGTGCCGGTCGACCTGCTGGGCGAGGAGCTGGTCCTGTTCCGCGACCCGGACGGCCGGCTCGGGCTGCTCGACCGCCATTGCTGCCACCGCGGCACCGATCTTTCGTTCGGGCGGGTCGAGGATGGCGGGCTCCGCTGCCTCTATCACGGCTGGCTCTACGACGTGACGGGACGCTGCCTGGAGCAGCCGGGCGAGCCGGCGGGGTCGAGCTACAAGGACAAGGTGCGCCAGGCCGCCTATAAGGTGGTCGAGCGGGCCGGCGCGTTCTTCGCCTATCTCGGGCCCGACCCGGCGCCCGAGTTCCCCAACTACGATTTCTTCGCCGCGCCGGTCGCCCACGTGCACGCGCAGAAGATCCACGTCTCGTGCAACTATCTTCAGGCGAACGAGGGCAATTACGACCCGGCCCATGTCGGTTTCCTCCACCGCAACATGAGGCGCGACGGCCAGGGGCTGATGTTCGGCGAGCTGGCCGGCGGCGCGGCCAGGGACGACGCGGCGGTCGATCCCTACGCCGCGCCCCGCATCGAGGTGGAGGAGACGTCGTTCGGCCTCCGCCTCTACCAGCTGCGGCCGGCCGGGGCGGGCAAGACGTACCTGCGCGTGACGGCGTTCGGCATGCCCAACTTCTCGGTCATCGCCGGGCCGCAGGGCGGCGACGGCCAGATCGGCATCTGGCATGTGCCGATCGACGACTTCACGCACTGGCGCTGGGGCTTCATCCTGCGCCGCGACACGACCATCGCCGAGGTTCTGGCCGGCGGCGCCAAGGACGCGCCCGCCTTCCGCGAGGGTCCGGCCGCGGAGTACGAGGACGAGTTCCACCACGCCCGCAAGCGCGCCAACCGCTACAAGCAGGACCGCACCAGGCTGGGCGACAGCTTCACCGGCATGGGGCCGGTGTTCGGCGTGCACGACGCGTTCGCGACCGAAAGCCAGGGCGCGATCCAGGACCGCACGCGGGAGCATCTCGCCACCACCGACACCGCGATCATCGCCGCACGGCGGCAGATGCTCGCGGCCGTCGCCGACGTCGCCGCCGGGCGCGATCCGCTGGGCGTGGTGCGCGACGGGGCGCCCAACGAGTTCCGCGACCTTCTTTCGTTCGACGCGCTGGTGGAAGAGGGCGGCGACTACGGCGAGGCGGTGCGCCGCGCCGTCGCCGCGTCGTCGGCCCGTCTCGCCGCGGAGTAGCGCGATGGACGACGCCGCGCGCCGCGCCATCGAGTGGGAGTGCGCCCAGAACACCGTTCGGTTCTACAACCGGCTCGACGCGGTGCAGGGCGCCGAAGCGGCCGCGCTGTTCGCCGAGGACGGCATCTGGTTCCGCGAGGGCGATGCCGGCGGGTTCACCGGCCGGGCCGAGATCGCGGCGCACGTGAACCGACTGTCGGAGCGGGGCGACCCCGCCGTCGCGCCCGCCGACCGGATGGTCTACCACCTGGTCTGCAACATCGAGGTCACGGTGAAGGACGAGCGGACCGCCGAGGTGCGGGCCCTTACCGTCATCATCCCCGGCGTGCGCGGCAGGGACGGCGCGCCCGGCACCAGCCAGGGAATCGTCGCGATCTTCCCGACGGTCGAGCTCCACCGCCAGACGCCCGAGGGCTGGCGCATCGCGGAGAAGCGCACCTCGCGCACGCTCAGGATCGCTTAAACCCGGTTCCCCACGCCCCGCCGAAGGGCGTAAGCTTCTCCGACCGGACATCGGGAGCCGCGCCATGGCCACCAAGAATTTCGACCGCGCCGCCGAGGATATCGGCAACATCATCTCGCTCGAGCACGTCAACGTGCGGGTGCCCGACCAGCGCCTCGCCACTCTTTTCTACGTCACCGGGCTGGGCCTCACGCGCGACCCGTTCCTGATGACCAGCGACTACAACATGTGGATCAACGTCGGCAGGTCGCAATTCCATCTGCCGACCGGCGAGCCGCAGGTGCTGCGCGGGCGCACCGGCCTCGTGCTGCCCGACCGGGCGGCGCTGATCGACCGGCTGGAGAAGGTGGCGCCCAAGCTCAAGGGCACCAAGTTCACGTTCGAGCCGCACAACGACTATGTCGACGCGACCTGTCCGTGGGGCAACCGGCTGCGCCTGCACGCGCCCGACGCGGAACGGTTCGGCAAGGTGATCCTCGGCATGCCCTATGTCGAGCTGCCGGTGCCCGAAGGCACGGCCAAGGGCATCGCCAAGTTCTATCGCGAGGTGATGGGGACGGCGGCACGCGTCAGCCGCGAGGACGGGGCCGAGGCGGCGCACGCCCAGGTCGGCCACGACCAGGAGATCGTCTATCGCGAGACCGCCGACGCGATCCCTTCCTACGACGGGCACCACGTCGCGATCTACGTCACCGACTTCTCCGGCCCGCACAAGCGGCTGAACGAGCGCGGCCTCGTGTCGGAGGAGTCGGACCAGTACCAGTACCGCTTCTGCGACATCGTCGATCCGAAGTCGGGCACGGTGCTGTTCACGCTGGAGCACGAGGTGCGGTCGATGACCCACCCGCTTTATGCGCGCCCGCTGGTCAATCGCAACCCGGACCAGACCAACCAGGCGTTCCTGCCGGGCTATGAGGTCCAGCCCTGGGCGATGGGCACGGCGTAGGGATTTCGCTGGCGGTAACCGCTCGAAACAATCGTCGTGGCCGGGACAATCCGGTCATGACCGTCGAAAATTCGCGGACGCAAGTCACCACCGTTGCCGGCGCGTTCGGATTGGGTTAACCAACCGGCGCTAAGGAATTTCGCGGGGCGCGCGTCGCGGTGCCCGTATCATCAGGTTCGCCATGAGCGTCGCCATCACACTGCCGGACGGCTCGGTCCGGCGCTACGACCACCCGGTCACGGGGGCCGAGCTCGCGTCCGACATCGGGCCCGGCCTCGCGAAGGCCGCGCTCGCCCTCAGGCTCGACGGCAAGGTGGTCGACCTCGCGACGCGCATCGACCATGACGCCCAGGTCGCCATCGTCACCCGCAAGGATCCGGACGCGCTCGAGCTGATCCGCCACGACACGGCGCACGTCATGGCCGAGGCGGTGCAGGAGCTCTATCCCAAGACGCAGGTGACGATCGGTCCGGCCATCGAGAACGGCTTCTATTACGACTTCGCGCGGTCCGAACCGTTCACGCCGGACGACCTCGCCAAGATCGAGGCCAAGATGCGCGAGATCGTGGCCCGCGACGAGAAGTTCGTCCGCGAGGAGTGGGAGCGCGATTCCGCGGTCAACCACTTCAAGGGGCTGGGCGAGGACTACAAGGCCGAGCTGATCGCCGCCATCCCGCCCGGCGAGCCGATCTCGATCTACAGGCAGGGCGACTGGCTCGACCTCTGCCGCGGCCCGCATCTGCCGTCCACGGGCCATGTCGGCAAGGGGTTCAAGCTGCTCAGCGTCGCCGGCGCCTATTGGCGCGGCGACTCGCGGAACCCGATGCTCCAGCGCATCTACGGCACGGCCTGGCGCGACGAGAAGGAGCTCAAGGCCTATCTCGACATGCTGGAGGAGGCGGAGAAGCGCGACCACCGCCGGCTCGGGCGCGAGATGGACCTCTACCACTTCCAGGAGGAGGCGGTCGGCTCCGCCTTCTGGCATCCCAACGGCTGGGTGCTCTGGCGCCAGATCGAGGCCTACATGCGCGCCCGGCTCGAGGCCGCCGGCTATGTCGAGGTGAGGACGCCCCAGCTCTACGACCGGGCGCTGTGGGAGGCGTCGGGCCACTGGGAGAAGTTCCACGAGCACATGTTCACCACCGAGACCGAAGACGAGAAGGTCCTGGCGGTGAAGCCGATGAACTGCCCCGGCCACGTGCAGATCTTCCGCCAGGGCATCAAGAGCTACCGCGACCTGCCGCTGCGCCTCGCCGAGTTCGGCTCGTGCCACCGCTACGAGCCGTCGGGCGCGCTGCATGGCCTCATGCGGGTGCGCGCCTTCACCCAGGACGACGCGCACATCTTCTGCACCGAGGGCCAGATCACGTCGGAGACCCAGGCGTTCTGCGACCTGCTGATGAGCGTCTATGCCGATTTCGGCTACAGCGACGTCGCGGTGAAGTTCTCCGACCGGCCGGCGGTGCGCGCGGGCGACGACGCGGTGTGGGACCGGGCCGAGGGCGCGCTGAAGGAGGCGGTGGCGGCGGCCGGGCTCTCATACACGCTCAACCCGGGCGAGGGGGCGTTCTACGGGCCGAAGCTCGAGTTCGTGCTGCGCGACGCGATCGGGCGCGACTGGCAGTGCGGCACGCTTCAGGTCGATTTCGTGCTGCCCGAGCGGCTCGACGCCTCCTACGTGGGCGAAGACGGCGCGAAGCATCGTCCGGTCATGCTGCACCGCGCGATCCTCGGCTCGTTCGAGCGCTTCATCGGCATCTTGATCGAGAACTACGCGGGCCGCTTCCCGCTCTGGCTCGCGCCGGTGCAGGCGGTGGTCGCGACCATCACGTCGGACGCCGATGGCTACGCGAAGGACGTCCAGGCGGCGTTGGCGGCGGCGGGGCTTCGGGCCGAGCTTGACCTTCGCAACGAGAAAATTAACTACAAGGTCCGCGAGCATTCGCTCGCCAAGGTCCCCGTTCTTCTGGTCTGCGGCAAGCGCGAGGCGGAAAACCGCACGGTCGCGCTGCGCCGGCTGGGCGGCGACGCGCAACAAGTTCTTGCGCTGGACAAGGCAGTCGATACACTGAAGGCGGAAGCGCGGGTGCCTTCGGTCGGGGGCTGACCATCCGAATACCCGTGCCGTGCAAACAGACAGGAGTTTCTCCATAGCTCGATATCCCACGAGTTCGCCGCCCGTTCGCGACGATCGGCCGGTGAACGAAACGATCCATGCGGACCCGATCCGCCTCATCGACGCCGACGGCGAAATGGTCGGCGTGATCTCCAAGCGCGAAGCGTTGCAGATGGCCGAGGAGGTCGGGCTCGACCTCGTCATGATGTCGCCCAACGCCGAGCCGCCGGTCTGCAAGATCCTCGATTACGGCAAGCTCAAGTACGAGAACCAGAAGAAGAAGAACGAGGCGCGCAAGAAGCAGAAGACCATCGAGGTCAAGGAGATCAAGTTCCGACCCAACATCGACGAGCACGACTACGACGTGAAGATGAAGGCCATGCGCCGCTTCCTCGAAGAGGGCGACAAGGTCAAGGTCACGCTGCGCTTCCGCGGCCGCGAGATGGCGCACCAGGACCTCGGCGCCAAGGTGCTGCAGCGCGTCCGAGACGAGCTCAACGAGATGGTCAAGGTCGAGCAGTGGCCGCGCCTCGAAGGCCGCCAGATGGTGATGGTCATCGCGCCAAAATAGGCGCGACGGAACGGAGGGTCCGATGGCAAGCGAGACCGCAAGCGCCGCGACCGGCGCATTCGCCGATCCGGCCAAGATCGCGACCTACCACGTCCACGTCTATTACGACGAGGCGACGCGCGCGACCGCCGAGCGTCTGCGCGACGCGATGCGCGCCCGCTTCGGCGCGATCGTCGGGCGCTGGCACGACGAGGCGCAGGGCCCGCACCCGGTCTCGATGTACCAGGTGGCGTTCGCCCCCGGCGCGTTTGCCGAGATCGTGCCCTGGCTGATGCTGAACCGCTCCGGCCTCTCGATCCTGGTCCACCCGGAGACGGGCGACGGGTACGAGGACCACGCGGTGAACGCCCTCTGGCTCGGGCCCCAGATCGATCTGAACCTCAAGTTCCTGAAGGACATCGCCGAGCGCCGCAAGGCGCGTGAGGCCGCCGCGGCGCCCGCCTGAGGCACAGCCCGCCCGTCAGTGCGCGAAGATGTCGTCCTCGGCCCAGCCGGCGAGGTCGAGCGCGGCGCGGGTCGGCAGGAACTCGAAGCACGCTTCCGCCAGCGCCGTCCTCCCCTCGCGCGCCAGCATCGCGTCGAGCCGCGCCTTGAGCGCGTGCAAATGCAGCACGTCCGAGGCGGCATAGGCCGTCTGCTCCGGGCTCAGCGTCTCCGCCCCCCAGTCCGAAGATTGCTGCTGCTTGGAAAGGTCGACGCCCAGCAGCTCGCGGCACAAATCCTTCAGCCCGTGCCGGTCGGTATAGGTGCGGGCGAGCCTGGAGGCGATCTTGGTGCAGTAGATCGGCTGCGCCATGACGCCGAGCCCGTGCGACAGCATGGCGATGTCGAACCGGGCGAAATGGAAGAGCTTCAGCGTCGCCGGATCGGCGAGCAGCGCCACCAGGTTGGGCGCCTCGGTGCCCGGCAGGATCTGCACCAGATGGGCGTTGCCGTCGCCCGCCGAAAGCTGGACGAGGCACAGCCGGTCGCGGCCGGGGCGGAGCCCCATCGTCTCGGTGTCGATCGCGACCGAGGGGCCGAAGGCGAGGCCTGCCGGCAGGTCGCCGCGATGGATTTCTACCGCCATCCGGCGTGCCGAACTGGTGCCCAGGAGAAGACTCGAACTTCCACGACCTTTCGGCCACAGGTACCTGAAACCTGCGCGTCTGCCAATTCCGCCACCTGGGCAAGGTTGGTTCGGGGGTGCATCGGTATTTAACGTGCCCCCCGATGTCAACCGCTTTCGCGCGGCGCTCCATGTTGACGCCGCCGGCCCGCGCTATTATAGGCGCGTGAGCGTGCGCGCCGGCCTGTCCGGCGCCCGCCAGAGGGGGAGAGGCATGACGCCACGCGTGGTGACCGTCTTCGGCGCCTCGGGATTCCTGGGGCGCTACGTCGTGCGCGCGCTGGTCCCCACCCGGGCGGAAATCCGCTGCGCGGTGCGCCTTCCCGACCGGGCCCAGTTCCTGCGCCCGATGGGCGAACTGGGCCAGATCGTGCCCGTCCAGGCCAACCTGCGTGACGAGGCCTCGGTCGCCGCCGCCGTCGCCGGCGCCGACACGGTGGTGAATCTGGTCGGCATCCTGTACGAGCGGCAGCGCCACGATTTCCACGCCCTGCACGTCGAGGGGGCAGCCCGCGTCGCCCGCGCCGCCGCCGCCGCGGGGGCGAGCCGCGTGGTCCACGTCTCGGCGCTCGGCGCCTCGACCGCCTCGCGCTCGATGTATGGCTGGACCAAGGCGGCCGGCGAGAAGGCGGTGGCCGAGGCCTTCCCCGAGGCGACCATCGTGCGCCCCTCGGTGGTGTTCGGGCCGGAGGACGATTTCTTCAACAAGCTGGCGGCGATCGCGCGGCTCTCGCCGGTGCTGCCGCTGTTCGGCGGCGGGCGCACCCGGTTCCAGCCGGTCTACGTGTGCGACGTGGCCGAGGCGATCGCCCGCATCGTCGCGCGCGACGACACACCGCGCGAGACCTACGAGCTCGGCGGGCCGGCGGTCTATTCCTTCCGCGCGATCTGGGAGCTCGTCTGCCGCGAGATCGAGCGCCGCCGCCTGCTGGTGCCGGTGCCGTTCTGGGCGGCGAGCATCGAGGCGGCGTTCCTCGGCCTTCTGCCGGCCCCGCCGCTCACCATGGACCAGGTGCGGCTGCTCCGCTCCGACAACGTGGTGTCGCAGAGCGCGCGCGGGCTCGGCGCTCTCGACATCGAGCCGACCGCGTGCGAGGTGATCCTGCCGACCTATCTCGACCGCTACCGCCGCCACCCGAGCCCCGCCCAGCCGCGCCCCGTCGCGCGGTAGGAAGGGCGCGATCGCTGTTGCGGCCTCGGCTACCGGGCCGTCCAGCCGCCGTCCTGGGTGAAGACCTGGCCGGTGACGTAGGACGAGGCGCCCGAGGCGAGGTAGAGGGCGAGGCCCTGCAGCTCGTCCGGCGTGCCGCGCCGCCCCATCGGCGTGTCGGCGAGGATGCACTCCTCGAACTTCGCCATCGTCTCGTTGTTCATGCCCGCCTTGGTGGCGTTGCCGAGCTTGGTGCCGCCGTGCCAGCCGGGCGCGATGGCGTTGCAGCGAATGCCGTCCTTGGCGTACTCGACCGCCACCTGGCGGGTGAAGCCGATCACCCCCGCCTTGGCCGCGGCATAGCTCGACGTCACCATCGCGAAGCCCGGATAGTGGCCGGCCAGCCCCAGGATCGAGGCGATGTTGACGATCGACCCGCCGCCCTGGGCCATCATCACCGGCAGGACGGCGCGGGTGCAGAGGAACACGCCGGTGAGGTTGATGCCGATCAGCCGGTGCCAGTCCTCCAGCGGAATCTCATGCGCGCGACAGGCCGGCGTCGCGATGCCCGCGTTGTTGACCAGCACGTCGATCCGCGCACCGGCGGCGCGCACCATGCTCTTGACCGAGGCGGCCTCGGCCACGTCGGCCGCGACCGCGCGCGCCCGTCCGCCCGCCTCGCCGATCAGCAGCACGGTTTCGGCCGCGCCCTCCTCGTCGCGGTCGGCGCACACCACCTCGGCGCCGTAGGATGCGAACCCCTCGGCGAAGGCCCGGCCGAGCCCGCTCGCCGCGCCGGTGACGAGGCAGGTCTTGCCAGTGAGGTCGAACAGCCCCTGGGGCTTGAGGTCAGCCATTTTTCGCCGTCTCCCGATACCAGTCGCAAATCTCACCGCCGGTCGCGAACCAGACCTGCGGCCGCGCGCTTATGTAGCCGAACGCCCGTTCCAGCGCGCGGATGCGGAAGGCGTGGCCGATCAGGAACGGGTGCAGCGCGATCGCCATCACGCGCGGCTGGCGCGCGCCCTCGTCGTACAGCACGTCGAACTGGTCGGTGATCATCTTCTGGAACTCGTCGGCCGACCGGCGCGAATCGAGGAAGGCGGGAATGTCGTTGATCTCGATCGAATAGGGGATCGAGGCGAGCCGTCCGGCGCGCACCGACAGCTCGTAGGGCTGCTCGTCGTTCACCCAATCGCCGACATAGTCGAACCCCTCCTCGGCCAGAAGGTCGGGGGTCGCGAACGTTTCGGTCAGCGCCGGGCCCAGCCAGCCGCGCGGGCGCGTGCCGGTGCCCTTGGCGATGGTGTCGCGCACCTCGCGGATCACGGCGCGCTCCTCGTCCTCGGACGCGAAGCCGGTCAGCAGCGACGAATTGTTCTTGCCGTGGCCCATCCACTCCCAGCCGAGGCGATTGCCCTCCTCGATGATGCGCGGGTAGTGGGCGCAGACGTCGGAGTTGAGCGCGACCGTGCCCTTGATGCCGTGCCGCTCCATCGCCTCCATCAGCCGCCAGATGCCGACGCGCACGCCGAACTCGCGCCACGAGTGGTTGAGCACGTCGGGCACGAACTGCGCCGTCACCGCCGTAATCGAGGTCGATGGCCGGTCGATCAGGAAATGCTCGATGTTGGGGATGACCCAGACGGCGACGCGCGCCCCGCCGGGCAGGCGCCAGGGCTTGCGGTCGATCAGCGGGACGTAGGGCGCGCGGGTGTTGTCGGGCATCACGCCGCTCCGCGCACGGGAGATAGCACCAGGCTTTCGATAGCCGACCCCTCACCCTGTCCCTCTCCCGCCGGAAGAGGGAACGTTGCGTCGAGCGCTCTTTCCCCCGCGGCGAAAACACGCTCTCGATCGGCGCGAAGGTTGTCGCACCGGGGTCCCCTCTCCCGCCGGGAGAGGGACAGGGTGAGGGGGTGTGTCGCCGGGCAGGGATGCTCGTGCCGGTCCGCAGCGTATAGCATCACCGGAGCCCCGCCTGCTCGATCAGCGGCATGACGTTCGCCTTGAACCACCTCATGTCGTCGATGTAGCGCGGCCAGGAGAGCAGCGTGCCGTCGAGCCCCATGCGCGACATGGTCTTGAGCCCATCGACGATCTGCTCCGGCGTGCCGACCAGCGGATAGCCGCCCCAGCCCGCGATGAAGTGCTCCTTCATGATGTCGAGCACGCCGGGCGGGAAGGTCTGGGCATTGATGCCCATCGTCTCGACCAGGTTGGTGGCGGCGGCGACGTCGCCGTGCTGGTGGACGACCAGGTCGAAATACTCCTTCGCGGCCTTCTCGGTCTCGCCCTGATAGACGTAGGCGTAGCTCCACACCTCGATCTCGCGCCCGTACTCCTTGCGGGCGAGTTCTCGATAGGCGTCGACGCGCGCCTTGGCGCCCTCGAACTCGTGCGTGTCGAGTACGACGAACGCCACGTCGCAATATTTCGCGGCGTAGTGGCGGCCCTTCTCCGACCCGCCGGCGTTCATCACGGCGGGGTAGGGGCGCTGGATCGGCTTGGGCTCGAGATAGCCCTTCTTGATCTGGAACCACCTGCCGTCGAAATCGAACTCCTCCTCCGCCGTCCACAGGCGCTTGATGATGTCGAGCCATTCGACCGCGATGTCGTAGCGCGTGTCGTGGTCGATCAGCGGCGCGCCGAACATCTCGATCTCGGGCTTGTGCCAGCCGGTGACGATATTGAGCGCGTAGCGCCCGCCGGTGATGTGGTCGATGGTGGTCGCCTGCTTCGCGGCCATGATCGGGTGGACGGTCGGCACGTGCGAGGTGGAGAACACGCACGAATTCCTGGTGAGCGCACCGATGCCGGCGGCCCAGCTGTATGTTTCGAACCCCGGGCCGTTGAAGTTGGTCTCGCCGCCGAACCCGCGCCAGCGCCCGACCGGGACCAGCGCCTCGAACCCCATCTCGTCGGCGAGCTGCGAGACGGCGAGCGTCGACGGCCAGTCGGCCTTCAGCGTGCCGTCGACGGTCGAGATGGCGCAGCCATACTCGAGGTTCGAGCCGAACGTGCCGAGCTTCAGCTTGCGGGAATTGAACAGCGGGTTCTGCGAGCGGCGCAGCTCGTCGCGTCGCGTGTCCTGGGCCATGGCGCTCCTCCGTTTCGAGAGATGTTGGCGGGGCGCGCGCGGCCGGTCAACCGGGCCGGGTCAACGTGCCGCTCAGGCGCGGTGGCCCGATACCGACTCGCCCGCCGTGCCGGCGAGGGGGCGGTAGGCGACGAGCGACGAGGCCGAGATGACGCCGAGCAACAGGAAGGCGATGAGGAAATCGTGGGTCTCGAGCTGGGCGCCGCCGCGCGCCTCGACCGCGAGGTGCAGCATCAATGCGCCGAGCCCGACGCCCACCGTCATCGAAAGCTGCTGCGCCATCGAGGCGAAGCTCGACGACCGGCTGAGGCTCGGCTGCGGGATGTCGGCATAGCCCAGCGTGTTGACCGCGCTGAGCTGGAGGGAGCGGAAGAACCCGCCGCCCAGCAGAACCACGAAGATCACGTAGTGCGGCGTCGAGGGCTGGAACGCCGCATAGCCGACGTAGAACGCGGCGCAGATCAGCCCGGTCGCGATCAGCACGTTCTTGAACCCGTAGCGCCTGAGGATCGGCGCCGCGATCACCCGCATGGAGAGCGCGCCCGCCGCCGTCGCCAGAGTAAGGAGGCCGGACCGGAAGGCCGACATGCCGAACGCCACCTGCAGCATCAGGGGCAGCAGGAAGGGCAGCGCCCCGTTCGCCATGCGGAACAGGAACCCGCCGACAATGGCGGCGCGAAAGGTCGGGATGCCGAGGAGTCCCAGATCGATGATCGGTGCCTCGGCGCGCCGCGCGTGCATCACGTAAAGCACGGTCAGCAGCGCCCCGCCGGCAAGCAGCGCCGCCGTCACAAATTCCGGCACCATGGCGCGGCCCAGCGTCTCGAACCCGAACATCAGCCCGGCGAGGCCGAGCCCGGCGATGATGAAGCCGAGCGAGTCGAGCCTGGCCACCTTCTCCTCGCGCCCGCCCGGGATCAGCGCCATCACCAGGATCGCACCGACGATCCCCATCGGCACGTTAATGAAGAAGATCCAGCGCCAGGTCATGTAGGTGGCGAAGAACCCGCCGAGGGGCGGGCCGACCACCGGCCCGAGAAGGCCGGGCATGGTGAGGAAGGTCATCACCTTCACCATCTCGGACTTGGGCACGACCTTCAGCATGACCGCGCGGCCGACCGGCACCATCATCGCCCCGCCGATGCCCTGCACGACGCGGGCCGCGACCAGCGTCTCGAGCGAGACCGAGAGGCCGCAGGCGATCGAGCCGATTGTGAACAGCGCGATCGCCGCGCCGAACACGTTGCGCCCGCCGAACCGGTCGGCCATCCAGGCCGAGATCGGGATGAAGATGGCGAGCGACAGAAGGTAGGAGGTGATGGCGAGGTTGAGGCGGAGCGGTTCCTCGCCCATCGACCGGGCGATGTCCGGCAGGGCGGTCGCGATCACCGTCGAATCGAGGTTCTGCATGAACAGCGCGCAGGCCACCAGAAGCGGGATGGCGAGCGAATAGCCGCGCCCGCCCGCGGGCGGGGCGGTACCGGTCTCGTCCGGGCGTGGGGAGGCGGCATCCATGAGGCTTTGAGATGGTATTCTACCCACCTCGGACCAATACGGCACGCCCCGTTCGCGCAAGGGTGGCTGGCGCCGCGCGGCCGCCCCCGACGCCCGCCGCCTTGCCGCAGGGGCAGGGGATCATTAGGTTACCCGTCGGGCCGGGGCCGGCCCTGTGGCCGAAAGGCATCCCATGGCAACGCTTTCGGGCAAGCGAATCCTGCTGGTCATCGCGGGGGGCATCGCCGCCTACAAGTCGCTGGAGCTGATCCGGCGGTTGCGCGAGCGCGGCGCCGCGGTGCGCTGCATCCTGACCAGGGCGGGCGCCGAGTTCGTGACGCCGCTCTCGGTCGCGGCACTCTCCGGCGACAAGGTGTACATGGACCTGTTCTCGCTGACCGACGAGTCCGAAATGGGCCATATCGAATTGTCGCGCGCGGCCGACCTGATGGTTGTCGCGCCGGCGACGGCCGATCTCATGGCGCGCATGGCGCACGGTGTCGCCGACGACCTCGCCGTCACGGCGCTGCTCGCCACCGACAAGAAGGTGATGATCGCGCCCGCGATGAACGTTCGCATGTGGGAGCACGCGGCGACCCAGGCGAATCTCGCGACCCTCGCGGCGCGCGGCGTGATCGTGGTCGGGCCGGACGAGGGCGCGATGGCGTGCGGCGAGTTCGGGCCCGGCCGCATGGTCGAGCCGGCCGACATTCTCGCCGCCATCGAGGCCCATTTCCGCCACGGCGCGCGTCTCGCCGGGCGCCGGGCGCTGGTGACCAGCGGCCCGACGCACGAGCCGATCGACCCCGTGCGCTATCTCGCCAACCGGTCGTCCGGCAAGCAGGGCCACGCGGTCGCCGCCGCGCTCGCCGCGCTGGGGGCGGAGACGATTCTCGTCACCGGCCCGACCGCGGAGCGCGACCCCGCCGGCGTCTCGGTGGTCCGGGTCGCGACGGCCGCCGAGATGCTCGCCGCCTGCAAAAGCGCGCTGCCGGTGGACGTGGCGGTTTGCGCCGCCGCCGTCGCCGACTGGCGCCCGGCCAAGGCCGCGGCGCGCAAGGTGAAGAAGAACGGCAAGCCGCCCGCCGCCATCGAGCTCGCCGAGAATCCCGACATCCTCGCCACCCTGGCGGCCGCCGGCAACGCGCGCCCGCGCCTGGTGATCGGGTTCGCGGCCGAGACCGACGATCTCGACCGCAATGCGCGCGCCAAGCTCGCCAAGAAGGGATGCGACTGGATCGTCGCCAATGACGTCTCCGAGGCGGGCGGGGCGATGGGCGGCGACGACAACGCGGTGCTCATCGTCACCGAGGCGGGCGTCGAGCCCTGGCCGCGCCTGGCGAAGACCGAGGTGGCGCGCCGCCTGGCCGGGCGCATCGCCGACCATCTGGGCGCGGCGGGATGAGCGACGTCCCGATCCCGGTCCGCCGCCTGCCGCACGGCGAGGGGCTCAAGCTCCCCGCCTACGAGACGGCTCACGCCGCGGGCGTCGATCTGCTGGCCGCCGTCGAGGGCGAGGTGGTGCTGGCGCCCGGCGCGCGGGCGATGATCCCGACCGGCCTCGCCATCGCCCTGCCCGAGGGGTTCGAGGCGCAGGTGCGGCCGCGCTCAGGTCTCGCCGCGCGCGACGGCATCACGCTGCTCAACACGCCCGGCACCATCGATGCCGATTATCGCGGCGAGGTAAAGGTGATCCTGATCAATCTCGGCGACCGGCCGTTCACCGTCACGCGCGGGATGCGGATCGCCCAGATGATCGTGGCGCCGGTCGCCCGCCTCTCCTGGCGCGAGACCGACGCGCTGCCCGAGACCGCGCGCGGCGAAGGCGGGTTCGGCTCGACGGGGGGCACGTCGTGACCGACTTCACCGACGCCCAGCTCCAGCGCTATGCCCGCCACATCGTACTGCCCGAGGTGGGCGGCATCGGCCAGGCGAAGCTGATGGAGGCGAGCGTGCTGGTGGTCGGCGCGGGTGGGCTCGGCGCGCCGCTGATCCTCTACCTCGCCGCCGCGGGGGTCGGGCGCATCGGCGTCGTCGACGACGACACGGTCGCACTCTCCAACCTGCAGCGCCAGGTGATCCACGCGACCGGCGACATCGGCCGGGCGAAGGTCGAGAGCGCGCGCGAGGCGGTAGCGCGCATCAACCCCGAGACGAGGCTGGAGGCGATCCCCGCCCGGCTCGACGCATCGAACGCCGCGCGGCTGATTGCCGGCTACGATCTGGTGGCCGACGGGTCCGACAATTTCGAGACGCGCTTCCTGCTCAACGACGCGTGCCATTTCGGCCGGCGCACGCTGGTGTCCGCGGCGATCCTGCGGTTCGAGGGCCAGGTCGCGACTTTCAAGTCGCATCTTGGGCGCGATTATCCCTGCTACCGCTGCCTCTATCGCGAGCCGCCGCCGCCGGGCCTCGTGCCGTCCTGCTCCGAGGGCGGGGTGTTCGGCGCGCTCGCGGGCGCGGTCGGCTCGATCCAGGCAGTTGAGGTGTTGAAGGAGATCATGGGCATCGGCGAGTCGATGGCGGGCTCGCTCCTGATCTACGACGCGCTCGGCGTGACGTTCCGCAAGATGCGCCTGCCGCGCGATCCGACCTGCCCGCTCTGCGGCGACCATCCGACCATCCGCAATCTCGCCGGCCACTTGGCGGCGGCGGCGGATTAGGTTGGATTCCCCTCCGATGGTATCGCGGCCAAGCCGTACGTCCCGCCCCCTTAAAGGGGGAGGACAGGTGGGGGTCAGCTCGTCGATGCCGCCACCCGAGAGCCCCATCCGGCGCCCGCTCCGCGGCCGACGACCTCCCGCTTTCAGGGGAAGAGTGGAGCCGGCGCTTCTTTTCATCGGTCGCGCGGGGCGAGGCTGATGCCGGCGCCGGCCAAGCTCTCCATCGTCGTCCACTCGGGCGATGCCGGTCGCGTGCGCTACGCTCTGATGATGGGTGCGGCCGCCATCTCGATCGGCAAGGCGGTGACGATGCTGTTCACCATGGAGGCGATCCATTCGCTCGCCTTGCCGTTCGCCGAGCCGCGCGACGAGGAGATGATCCAGGCGCTCGCCCAGCTCGGCGCGCGCTTCATGGTGTGCGAGACCGGGCTCGCCGAGACGCGCCTCACGATGGCGGAGCTCCGCGCCGACCTCGCGCTCGAGGAGACGGGGCTCGTCACCTTCCTCTCGGACTGCGACCCGGCCGGCCAGATCGTGTTCGTGTAGGTCGGGGACCCCTCTCCCTGTCCCTCCCCCTCAAGGGGGAAAGGTTGGGGAGGGGGATTACCTGAAGCGTGCCGATATCGCCTCGTAGCTTTCCAGCCCGGCGACGGGGCCGAGGGCCGAGAAGGTGGGCTTGCCGGTGAGGATGCGGCCGGACACGCGGCGGACCGCCGCGGCATCGACCGCGTCGATCTTGGCCACGATCTCCGGGATTTCCAGCACCCGGCCGAACACCTGGAGCTGGCGGGCGATCTGCTCGCAACGGGCCGAGGTCGATTCCAGCGACATCAGCATGCCGGCCTTGAGCTGGGCTCGGGCGCGGCCGAGCTCGGCTTCGCCGAAATCCTCCGTCGCGGCCTTCGCCACCTCGCCGCAGAGGAGCGGCACCAGCTCGTCGAGCTGGTCCTCGCCGGTGCCGGCATAGACCGCGAACAGGCCGGTGTCGGTGTAGGGCGCGGCGAAGGAATAGACGGAATAGACGAGCCCCCGCGATTCCCGGATCTCCTGGAACAGGCGGGACGACATGCCGCCGCCGAGCGCCATCGACATGACCGAGAGGGCGAAGAAGTCGGGATCGGCGTAGGGCAGCCCCTCGAACCCCAGCACCAGATGGACCTGTTCGAGCTCGCGCGCGGTGCGCGTGTCGCCGCCGCCGTAGCGCGCCTTCTCGACCCCGTTCGCCGCGACCGGACCGAGCCCGGCGAACGCCTGCTCGACAAGGCGCACGAAGGCGGCGTGGTCGAGGTTGCCGGCGGCCGAGACCACCATGCGCGGCGCGCCGTAATGGGTGCTCATGTAGTCGACCAGCGCGGCGCGCCGCATGCCGGCGACGTTTTCCTCCGAGCCGAGGATCGGCCAGCCCATGGCCTGGCCGGGATAGGCGGCCGCCTGGAACGCATCGAACACCACGTCGTCGGGCACGTCGCGCGCCTCGCCGATCTCCTGCGCGATGACCACACGTTCGCGCGCGATCTCGGCCTCGTCGAACATCGAGTTCTGCAGGATGTCGGCGACGATGTCGACCGCGACCCCGACATCCTCCTTCAGCACGGTGGCATGGAAGGCGGTGAGCTCGCGCGAGGTATGGGCGTTGAGCTGGCCGCCGACGGCCTCGATCTCCTCGGCGATGGCGCGGGCCGAGCGCGTGCGCGTGCCTTTGAACGCCATGTGCTCGAGGAAGTGGGAGACGCCGTTGATCTCCGCTCGCTCGTGCCGCGTGCCGACAGCGACCCAGACGCCGAGCGACACGGTCTCGACGGACGGCATGCGGGCGGTGGCGATGCGTAGCCCGTTCGGCAAAGTGACGGTTTCGACGCTCATGCGGCGTTCCTGATGTGGTCCATGACGCGGGCAAGGTCGTTCGGCAGGGTCGTGCAGCGCTCCTCGCGTGCGAACAGATCGGCGAGGCGCGCGGGCAGGGCCGGGTGGAGGCCGGTCGCCCGTTCCACCGCCTCCGGGAACTTGGCCGGGTGCGCGGTGGCGATGGCGACGACCGGCACCGACGCGTCGCCGCGCCGCGCGCGCGCCGCGTGGATGCCGATGGCGGTGTGCGGATCGACCAGCAGCCCGGTCGCGCCATGGACCTCGCGGATCGTCGCGAGGGTCGCGTCGTCGTCGAGCCGGGCGGCGTCGAACACGCCGCGCATGCCGGCGATCAGCGCGTTGTCGCCGGCGAACGCGCCGGTCCGGCGGAATGCGGCCATCGCGGCGGCGACGCGCGCGCCGTCCCGCTCCCACAGCTCGAACAGCAGCCGCTCGAAATTGCTCGATACCTGGATGTCCATCGCCGGCGACAGCGACGGCTCGACCGGGCGCATGCGCATCTCGCCGGTCTCGACGAAGCGGGTCAGGATGTCGTTCCGGTTCGACCCGATCACCAGCCGGGCGATCGGCACGCCCATGCGGCGCGCGACCCAGCCGGCGAACACGTTGCCGAAATTTCCGGTCGGGACGGCGAACGCCACCTGCCGCCCCGGCGCGCCGAGCGCCACCGCGGCGGCGACGTAATACACGCTTTGGGCCATGATGCGCGCCCAGTTGATCGAGTTGACCGCCGACAGACGCCGCTCGGCGCGGAACGTGGCGTCGGCGAACATCGCCTTCACCAGGTCCTGGCAGTCGTCGAACGTGCCCTCGATGGCGACGTTGTGGATGTTGGGCGCCTCGACCGTGGTCATCTGGCGGCGCTGCACCTCGCTCACCCGGCCCTTCGGGTGCAGGATGAACACCTCCACCCGGTCGCGGTTCCGCAGCGCCTCGATGGCGGCGGAGCCGGTGTCGCCCGAGGTGGCGCCGACCACCGTCACCCGCTCGCCGCGCCGGGCGAGGGCGTGGTCGAACAGCCGCCCGACGAGCTGCAGCGCGTAGTCCTTGAAGGACAGCGTCGGCCCGTGGAACAGCTCCATCAGCCACAGGCCGGAATCGAGCTGGACGAGGGGTGCGACCGCGGCATGGTCGAAGCCGCGATAGGCCGCGTCCACCATGGCGCTCAGCGCCTCGGGCGCGATCTCGCTTCCGACGAAGGGCTGGATCACCCGGGTCGCGATTTCGGCGTAGGAACGGCCCGCGAGCGCGGCCAGCGCGTCGCGGTCCAGACTGGGCCAGGCTTCCGGCAGGTAAAGACCGCCATCCTCGGCGAGGCCGGCGATCAACGCCTCCTCGAAGCCGAGCGGGCGCGCCGAGCCGCGGGTCGAGAGGTAGCGCAGTGCCGATCTCCTAGAGGGAAGGCCGCAGACTAAATGCCCGTCCCCGGCCCGGCAAGGGCCGGCGGCGCAAGGGAGCCTCGCCATCGCGAAGGGGCCCAGCGTATCATCGGCGCCCGCGAACAAGGAGGGAACGATGGGCAGGCTGGACGGCAGGGTGGCGATCGTCACCGGGGCGGCGCACGGCGACGTGCGCGCGGCGCTCGGCTCGCATTTCGCGAAGGCGCTGGCGGCGGAGGGGGCCAAGGTCGCGTGCGCCGACGCCAAGGACTGCGCCTCGGTGGTCGCCGAGATCGAGCAAGCCGGCGGCACCGCCATCTCGCAGCCGGTCGACGTGCGCAACGAGCGCTCCGTGGCCGAGATGGTGGCGGCGACCGTCGCGCGGTTCGGAAGGCTCGACATTCTGGTCAACAACGCGGCGGTGGGATCGAACATCCCACCGGTCCCGATCGGCGAGCTTGCGGTCGCCGAGTGGGACGAGCTGATGGCGGTCAACGTGCGCGGCCCGTTCCTCTGCGCAAAGGCGGCGATCCCGGAAATGCGGCGCAACGCCTACGGCAAGATCGTCAATATCGGCTCGTCGACGATGGTCTCTGGCCTGCCCAACCGGCTGCACTACGTGACGGCGAAGGGGGCGATCCTGGCGATGACGCGGGCGATGGCGCGCGAGCTCGGACCCGACGGCATCCGCGTCAATACCATCGCATACGGTCTGATCATGAGCCCGCAGTCGGAGCGCGAGTTCGCGGCGGATCCGGCGCGGCACAAGGCGTACCTCGCCCACCGCTCGATCCCGGCGGACATGTACCCGAAGGATATCCTGGGGACGCTGGTGTTCCTGGCGTCGGCGGACTCGGACGCGATGACCGGCCAGTTCGTCAATGTCGACGACGGCGGCGTGTTCGTTTAGCGGGTTCGGACACGGGCCGGGCGCGAGGCCCGGCCCGCGACGCGTCAGGTTCAGTCGGAGCTGTTGGGGGTGCTCGCCCCGCCGTTCGTGTTCTCGCTGCCACCGGTGCCGTTGTTCTGCTCGTTCATGTTGGCGTTGCCGTTCCAGGCGGGCAGGGCCTTGAGCTCCTGCTTGGTCATCGAGAGCTGCAGCGCGTTGTTGCTGCTGCCGCTGCCCTCGGCGTTCGCCTGCTGCTGGAAGTCCGACCAGGGCACGGCGATCTCGCGGGCGCCGATGCCGAGCGACTGCTCGGTCTTCACGATCACCTGGTTGCCCGAGATGCTCGAGACCTCGCCGATCTTGTCGCCGCTCTGGTCCTTCACGTCCTGCCCGACGATCGACTGCGGCGGGGTCTGCTCGTTGGCGGCCGCACCGGCGTTCGCGCCGCCGACACCCGCGCCGGCATGCACGCCCGGCGTGACGCCGGTGTTGACGTCGGCGTTCGCGCCCACGCCCGCGGCGTAGGCGGCACCGGTCAGTCCGAACAGCGAAGCGGCGGCGACGGCGTGCAGCAGAGTCTTTCTCACGGTCATGGGAATCCTCATCCTGTTTGGGTTGGGGCCGCGGCGCGCAAGCGCGCGACCTACCCGAGTGACGCCTTTGCGCATCGCTCCGTTCCCGCCCGCGCATCGCCGCACGGTGCGGCCACAATAGGGCCACGATTTCAGGCGCGCGTTCCCAGGGGGCCGGAACAAACTCGCCAGTCGTGCAGCAAACGAAAACGGCCGGGCGATGCCCGGCCGTTCCGTGTCGCCCTTCGGTGAGGAGGCTACATCTTTCCCATATGCTCGCCGCCGCGCTTTCCGGCCGCCTCGACGTAGGAGAGGTCGGAATATTTGTGCACGTCGAGCGGCTCCTTCAGGAAGCCGAGCTTGACCTGCAGGTCGACGTTCGACTGCAGCGACTTGAGGTTCGGGATGAGCTTCGGATTGCGGTAGTAGTCCTTGCCCTTCACGAACAGCCAGCTGTCGAACACGGTCGGCGGGATCTTGGTGAACTTGGAGACCATGGCGACGGTCTCCTTGTGGTGGGCGGGATCGCGGAACCAGGCCATGGCCGCGATCGCGTCCTGCATGAAGTCCTCGACCGCCGCCCGGTTCTTCTCCAGGAACGGCGTCCGCGCAGCCCAGATGATCATCTGGGTCTCGCCGACCGCGTCCTTCTGGGTGAACAGGGTGCGCGCCACGTCCCACAGCTTCGGGTTGGACGAGAACGGCAGTACCGCCGGCATCAGGTCCGCCTTCTTGTCGCGCAGCACCGGAAGGGTCGTCGGCAACGGCACCTCGATGAACGAGACGCCGCGCTTGTCGTCGATGCCGTTCTTGCGCAGCATCGCCCGGGCCGCGATGTCGACGGCGCTGCCGCCGCCGTTCGACCCGATGACCTTGCCCTTCAGGTCCTTGACCGAATGGATCGGGCTGTCCTTGCGAACGACGAAGGGGTTCGTGTACCAGCCCGGCACGCCGTCCTGGAACTCGTCGGCGATCACGCGCAAATCCTTGAGCTGGGCGTTCTCGATGGCGAGGGCGAAGGACGAGTAGGCGAGCGTCGAGACGTCGATGTCGCCCGACGCCTGCGCCGTCACCATCTGCGGCGTGCCGCGGAAGTGGATCGGCTCGAGCACGTAGGACTTGCCGTAGTGGGCGAGGTGGCCCTTCATCTCGGGGAACAGCGGCACCATCGAAGCCGGTACGACGGCCCAGCCGAAACGGATCTTGACGGGGTCGGCGGCCCGGGCCGTGAGGCTGGCGACGGCCAGCGCCGCGGCGCAAATTGCCACAAGCGGGACTCTCAGCGAACGCATATTCACCTCCCAGACAGGTTGAACGGATCGCATTCCGCGCCCCCTCGCCCTGCGGCGAAGGCCGAACTCACCATGCACGCGGAAGGACGCCTCTCGGGGCGCCATGGAGCGGTCATGATCGGGCGGGGGGCGAAACCTGTCAAGGCGCCGACCGTCAGCGTGCGGATCGGTCGGGCTCCGGCCGCCTCACACCGACGCGGCCTGGCGGGTCTCCTGGTGCCACGACAGGATGCGGCGCCGAGCCCACCCCATCAGCTTGATCAGCACGATGCCGGCGACGGCGATCTCGATCAGGGCGGCGAACACGCCCGGCGAATCCGCGAAGCGGAAGGCGGTGATCATGCCGCCGCCCAGCCCCTGGCCGCCCAGGTTCATCTCGGCGATGATGGCGACGATCAGCGCGATCGGCAGCGCCACCTGCAACCCGGTCAGGATCTGCGGCATGGCGGCGGGCAGCACGATCTCCCACAACAGCTCCTTCTCGCTCGCCCCCAGGTTCCGCGCCGACCACAGAAGGTGGCGCTCGACCCCCTCGGTGCCCGCGATGGTCGCGGTCACCACCGGGAAGATCGCGTCGAACACCACGATCGAGATCTTCGACAGGTCGTGGAATCCCAGCCACAGCACGATGACCGGGATGAAGGCGATCTTCGGCATCGGGAACCCGACCGAGATCAGCGGGTCGAACAGCCAGCGTACCGCGGCGACGCGCGTCACCAATATGCCGAGCGCAATGCCGGGAATGGCGGCGAAGGCGAAGCCGGTGAGCGCGCGGTAGAGGGTGAGGCCGAGATTGACCGGCATGTCGCCGCTCAGCGTGTCGGCCCAGATGCGCTCCGCGACCATCTCGATCGACGGAAGCTGGAACGAGGTGACGGTGCCGGAATGGGCCACGATCTCCCAGATCGCGAAAAAGGCGAGGATCGAGACGGCGCGGGTGGCCCGCCAATCGAGCGGTCGGGTGCGCGCCGGCTTCTCCGGCAAGCGGGGCCGGGGTGCGGCTTCGGTCACTCGCGCCACGCCATCATCCTCCGGACGAGAAGCAGGTAGCCGCGGTCGGCGGCGAAGCCCAGGAACGCGACCGTCAGCACGACGGCGAACATGGCGTCATAGACGCCGTTCGAGCCGAGATTGCCGATCATGTAGCCGAGCCCCTGGCGCGCGACGATCAGCTCGGAGGCGACCAGCAGCACGAAGGTCAGCGCCAGCGCCGTGCGGATGCCGTTGAACAGCTCGGGCAGGGACGAGGGCAGCACCACGTCGAATAGCACCTCGCGGCGGCTCGCCCCCATGCCGCGCGCCGACCACAGAAGCTCCTGGTCGGCCGAGCGCGCGCCGTTGAACGCGCCGATCGTCACGGGCAGCATGCAGCCGAGGAAGATCAGCAGGATCTTGGAGCCGTCGCCGAAACCGAGCCAGGCGGCGGTGACGGGGATCAGCGCCGATTTCGGCACCGGGTAGAACATCTCGACCAGCGGGCCGACGAACACCAGTGTCGCGCGCGACCAGGCCATCAGGATACCGATGGCGGTCCCGACAAGCACCGCGAGCCCCAGTCCCGCCGCGGCGCGGTAGAGCGAAGCCTCGGCGCCCTGCACGATCTCGCCGTCGAGCAGCATCTCGACCCAGGAGGAGATCACGTCGCTCAGCGGCGGCAGAATATCGCGCGAGACGATGCCGAGACGGGACACGGCCTCCCACAGCAAGGCGAGGAGCAGCAGCGGCAGATAACGCGCGGCGCCGCTTCTCACGGCGTCTGCGCTGCCCGGGCGCGGCGTGCCGCGCGGGGGTTTGTGGGTGCCATTCCGTCCTCCCTTCGGACCGGCGGCATCTTGACCGCGGCTCCCCTCCCGCGCAAGCTCGCGCGCCGTCGCCCGGATCGGGGAAGGAGTCCATGACCGACATGCCGCACATGGCCGGTGCCGCGCAGCTCGTCGACATCGCCCCATTGGTCGGCCGGCCGCGTCGCCAAGACCCCGTTGTGAGGGGCGCGCCGTGGCGGTGATCTATGTCGCGTCGTCGAAGGCGCTGTCGGACTGGGGCGCATCGGTCGGCATCTCGAAAAGCCTCTACAAGCTGGGCGTCGCCGAATCCGGCAAGGACGCGGTCGCCGCGCTGAACGAGGAAGCGGTCGCGGGCGCGACCGACTGGAAGCTGGTCAAGGCCGAGGCGGCGCCCGACGACGCCGACGAGGCGGCGCTGATCGCACGGCTTGCCCGCAAGGAAACCGCGGTCGATCCGCGCTATTACCCGCGCATGAAGGACGCGGCCGGGGTGTTCCGCGTGAAGCCCAAGAACGTCGAGAACTCGATGCTGGTCGAGAAGGCGATGGCCGGCCAGGCAAGCCTCGACTTCAAGGTGAAGCTGGCCGACGTCGCCGCCTACCTGATCCGGAACGCGCTCGGCTGAGCCCTCGCCGGCCTCCCCGCCGACGCCCACGAGCCTCTATCGCCCCGTTCGCGGTTGTGCCTAAGATGTGCCGACCGTGCGTGCATTTGCCGCGCGGCGAATTGTGCAAACCGGCGCGATTGCCAGCAACGAGACCCGGTTGCACGGGAGGAACGACATGACCCCATTCGGCACTTGGACGCGCCGCGGCTTCGCCGCGGCGTTCGCCTGCTTTATCGGCTTCGCGCCCGCGCTCGCGGCCGAGCCCACCGGAAAGCCGATCGTCATCGGCCAGACCCTCGCGCTCACCGGCCCGCTCGCCCAGACCGGCCAGGTGCACAAGATCGTCGGCGAGATCTTCATCGACGACCTGAACAAGGCGGGCGGGCTGCTCGGGCGGCCGGTGAAGTGGGTGGTACTCGACGACCAGTCGAAGCCCGACGTCGCCCGCACGCTCTATGAGCGCCTGATCACGGTCGACAAGGTCGACCTGATCATGGGGCCATACGCCACGGCCAACATCCTGGCCGCCATCGGCGTCGCCCAGCGCTACAACAAGCTGATCATCCACAACACGATGGGCATCCCGTCGCTCTCCACCTACAAGGGGGCGTTCAACGCGCTGCTCATCAGCGCCAACTCGCGGCACACCATCCCTGAACTGGTCTTCGACGCCTTCGCCAGCGTCAAGCCGCTCAAGTCGATCACCGTCGTCACCTCCAAGTTCCCATCGGCCAAGTACAACTCCGACGGCGCCCGCGACGTGGCCAAGAAGCGCGGCATCGCGGTCAAGGACTACATGGAATACGACTTCGGCACGCGCGACTACGGCTCCATCGCCGCCCGCGTGAAGGCCGCCGACGCCGACCTTCTGTGGATGGGCGCGCTCGGGGTCGACGGCAACCTCCTGATCGAGGCGATGGATAAGCTCGACTACAAGCCGCGCAACGCGCTCTATCTCTACCCGGCGCCGTCCATCGCGCTGCTGCCGAGCGCCGACGGCGCGGTGTCGCAGACCAATCTCGAGGATGTCGAGCCGTTCCTGTCGAACCCGAAGATCGCGGCGTTCGCCAAGGAATTCCACGCGCGGGCCAAGGCGGCGAACCTGCCCTACCAGCGGATCAATTCGCAGTCCGGCTTCGCGCTCGAGAGCTGGGAGGTGCTGGTCGACGCGGTCAATGCGACCCATAGCATCGATGACCAGAAGCTCATCGCCTGGCTCAGGACGAACGACGTCGACACCTCGCTCGGCAAGCGCAACTTCCGCGGCCCGTTCAACACGAACGACCACGAGGCGACGCTGATCCGCCAGATCCAGGACAAGAACTTCTACATCGTCTGGCCGAAGGACAAGGCGACCCCGGGCAAGCACCTGATCGTGAAGTAGGCGGAGAGCCGGACGTGTTCCGTTCCGCGCCTCCCCCCATCGGGGGGAGGGGGGCGTGCAACAAGCGATGGCCGGGACCGGGCGCGAACCCGGCTCGGCCCTCGCGCCGGTCGCCGCCGTGCCGTCGCTGAACCTCCTCGACCAGGCCGTCGTCACCGGGCTGCTGACAGGCTGCCTCTACGGGCTGCTCGCGCTCGGGCTGTCGCTGTCCTGGGGCCTGCTCAAGCTCGTCAATATCGGCCATTTCGCGATGGCGCTGCTCGCCGCCTATCTCACCTGGTGGCTGGGCACCGTGCACGCCATTCCCGCCTGGGGGTCGGCCGCGATCATCATCCCCGTGTTCTTCGTCTACGGCGTCGGGCTGCACTGGGTCTTCGTGAAGTTCCGGGTGAGCGAAATGTCGTCGATGCTCATCACCTTCGCGCTCGCCATCATCGTCGAATCGGTGCTGCAGTCGATCTGGTCGGCGGATTTCCGCCGCTACACGACGCCGCTGGCGAGCGAATCCTTCCGGATCGGCAGCCTGTTCGTCCCCAAGCTCAACCTGATCGCGAGCTTCGTCGCGGCCGCCCTCGCCGTCGGCACCTGGGCGGGGCTGCGCTTCACCTATCTCGGCAAGGCGCTGCGCGCGGCGGCCGAGGACGCGCCGATCGCGACCGCGTTCGGCATCGACCAGCGCCGGCTCACCTTCCTGCTGTCCGGCATCTGCGCGGCCTACGCCGCCGTCGCCGGCGTGTTCATCGCGCTGATCTTCACGCTGGCGCCGAACGAGATCTGGTCCTGGATCGGCGTCGTCTTCGCGATCGTCATCATCGGGCGGCTCGGCAACCCGCTCGGCGCGCTGCTCGGCGGCGTGCTGATCGGCGTCTGCGAGGCGGTCACCCAATCGTCGGTGAACCCCGCCTGGTCACCGCTGGTGGCGTTCTCGGTCCTGATCCTGCTCCTGCTCGTGAAGCCGAAATGGATCTGAAGCGGAGCCGCATCCTGCCGATGGCCGCGCTCACCGCCACCGCGGCGGCGCTCGTCGCGGTGCCGGCGCTCGACCTTCCGACCTTCTACGTCGCGTTCCTCTATGTCCTGTTCCAGTGGGTCTCCCTCGCGACGAGCTGGACGGTCCTGTCCGGCTATGCCGGATACTGGAGCTTCGGCCACGCGGCGTTCTTCGGTGCGGGCGTCTACACCGCGGCGACGCTCGCGACCAAGATGGAGATGCCGTTCCTGCTGACGATTCCGTTCGCGGCGCTGGTCGCCGCGGCGCTCGGTGCCGGGGTCGGCTGGTTCGTGTTCCGGCTGCAGCGCCTGCGGGGCGAGCTGTTCGCGTTGATGACCATCTCGGTCACGTTCATTCTCTCGACCATCGTGTCCAACACGCCGATCGACGGCGGGCTCGGCGTCTACCTGCTGTCGGTGAAGGTGCCGCAGGTGTTCGGCTCGCCGACCTCGACGTTCTATCTGCTGGGCCTGTTCATGGCGGCGCTCTCGGTGTGGGCGGCCTGGTACATCTCGCGGACGCGGCTCGGGCTCGGGCTTTTCGCCATCCACGACGACGAGGACGTGGCCGAGGTGAAGGGCGTGCCCACCTTCCGCTTCAAGATGATCGCCTTCGCGATCTCGTCGGGGATCGCCGGGGCGATCGGCGCCGTCTATGCGATCTACGTGAACTACGTGACCGTCGGCGACACGTTCGACATGACGATCATCATGTACCCCGTGGTGATGAGCATTTTCGGCGGCGCGCGCCATTGGCTGGGGCCGGCCCTGGGCGCGACCGTCGTCACGACGGCGCTCTACACCTTCGCGACCGGCCCGCAGGCGGCGCTCGGGCGCGCCGGGGTGGCGCTCGGGCTGATCCTCGTCGTGCTGCTGATGCCGAACGGGGTGATGCCGGGCCTCGTCGCCCTGTGGCGGCGGGTCCTTCCGGCGCGTCGGCCCGCCGTGGCGGAGGCCACGCCCATGGCGAGCCTCGCCGCCGCCGGGTTCTGCGCCCCCTCCGCCCCCTCGGGTGGTGTCCTTCTCGCCGTCGACGACGTGTGGAAGGCGTTCGGCGGGGTGCAGGCACTCCGCGGCGTCACGCTCGATGTGCGCGAGGGCGAGATTCTCGGCCTCGTCGGGCCGAACGGCTCGGGCAAGTCGACCCTGATCAACCTGGTCAGCGGGCACTACCCCGTCGACCGCGGGACCATCGCGTTCGAGGGCGCGCCGATCCAGGGCCTGCCGGCGCATGCCATCGCCCGGCTGGGGATCGCCCGCACCTACCAGATCCCGCGCCCGTTCAAGCGGATCACGGTGCTCGGCAACGTCGCGCTCGCCGGCCGGTTCGGCAGCGGCGGGCTCGATCGCGGCGACGCGATCGCCGAGGCGCGGCGGGCGCTCGCCTTCTCCGGCCTCGCCGCCAAGGCGGACGAGCTGCCGCCCAAGCTCAACCTGCACGAGCGCAAGTTCCTCGAGCTCGCTCGCGCCCTCGCGGCGCGGCCGCGCCTCCTGCTGCTCGACGAGGTGCTGTCCGGCCTCAACCACACCGAGATCGATGCCGCGCTCGAGCTGGTGCGCGAGATCCGCGCCGGCGGCACCACGATCATCTTCGTCGAGCATCTGATGCGGGCGGTGCACGCCCTTTCGGACCGGGTGGCGGTGCTCAACGAGGGCGGGATGATCGCCATCGGCACGCCCGAGGCCACCATGCGCGATCCCGACGTGGTGCGCGTCTATCTGGGCGAGAGCCATGCTTCTTGAGGCGCGCGGGCTGCACATCGGCTATGGCGGCGCGCCCGCGGTCATCGACGCCTCGCTCGACGTCGATGCCGGCGAGATCGTCGCCGTCATCGGTCCCAACGGCGCCGGCAAGTCCACCCTGATTAACGCCATCGCCGGCCTGATGCGCTGGCGCCAGGGCACGCTCTCCTTCGACGGGCACGATCTCGGCGGGGTCGCGGCGCACCACATGTGCCGCTACGGCATCGCGCTGGTGCCCGAGGGGCGGCGGCTGTTCGTCACCATGTCGGTCGAGGAGAACCTCGAGATCGGCTGCTACCGCGCCGAGGCGCGGCGGGTGCGCGACGCGACGCTCGAACAGGTCTACGGGCTGTTCCCGGTGCTGCGCGACAAGCGTCACCAGGCGGCCGGCACGCTCTCCGGCGGCCAGCAGCAGATGGTGGCGCTCGGGCGGGCCTTGATGGCGAAGCCGCGCCTCCTGCTGCTGGACGAGCCGTCCCTGGGCCTCGCCCCCGCCATCGTGGACGAGGTGTTCCGCGTGGTCCGCCGTGTCCACCAGGAGGGGATGTCGATCCTCCTGGTCGAGCAGAACGTAGGCCAGGCGCTCGAGGTGGCGCACCGGGCCTACGTGCTGGAGGAGGGGCGGATCGTCGCGCAGGGACTGCCCGCCGATCTGCTCGCAGAGACGCGCATCCGCGAAGCCTATCTCGGCATGTGATAAAGACGGGAAGGAGAACTCCAAGGGAGGAGTCGATGGCAGAGAAACCGCCGTTCCGCGCCGACCATGTGGGCAGCCTGCTGCGCCCGCCGGCGCTGCTCAAGGCGCGCGCCGACTACGCGGCGGGGCGCATCGACAAGGCCGCGCTCCGTGCCGCCGAGGACGCCGCGGTCCGCGACGCGGTCAAGCTGCAGGAGGATTGCGGCCTCCAGTCCGTCACCGACGGCGAGCTCCGCCGCGGCTCCTGGCACATGGATTTCCTCTACCGGATCGGCGGGGTCCGCAAGGTCGAGGAGAACGTGCAGGTCCAATTCCGCAGCGAAGCGGGCGAAGTGATGTTCACCCCGACCGCGCTCCGGGTCCAGGAGAAGCTCTCGCTCTCGGGCTGCATCTTCGAGGAGGATTTCACGTTCCTGAAGGGCGCGACCGCGCGCACGCCCAAACTCACCATCCCGTCGCCCTCGATGATGCATTATCGCGGCGGGCGAGCGAACATCGACGCCAAAGTCTATCCCGACCTCGCCCAATTCTGGTCAGACCTCGCCGGCGTCTACCGCCAGGAGATCGCGGCGCTCGGGCGCATCGGCTGCACCTATTTGCAGATCGACGACACGACGCTCAGCTACCTCAACGACCCGAAGCAGCGCGCCTACATCGATTCGATTGGTGGAGATTCCAGCGTGCAGCACGTCACCTATATCGAGACGCTGAACGCGGCGCTGAAGGGCCGCCCGGCGGGGATGACAGTCTGCACCCACACGTGCCGCGGCAATTTCCGCTCGTCCTGGGCGGCCGAGGGCGGCTACGACCGGATCGCCGAGGCGGTGTTCGGCGGGCTCGACGTCGACGGGTTCTTCCTGGAATACGACGACGCGCGCTCAGGCACGTTCGCGCCGCTCCGCTTCGTGCCGAAGGGCAAGAAGGTGGTGCTGGGGCTCGTGACCACCAAAAAGGGCGCGCTGGAATCGAAGGATCTGCTGAAGCGGCGGATCGACGAGGCAGCGAAGGTCCTGCCGCTCGACCAGCTCTGCCTCTCGCCGCAATGCGGCTTTTCCTCGACCGTGGACGGCAATGCCCTCACCGTCGAAGAGGAGGCGGCGAAGCTCCGGCTGGTGGTCGAGGTCGCGCGCGAGGTATGGGGCGACGCCTAGGCGCCCCGCTCGTCGAGCTCCGCGCCCACCTGCACCTCGATGACGCAAAGGGGCGCGCGCCCGTGGTTCTCGAGCGCCCCGGCCGCGCGCGGCGGGATGAACACCAAATCGTCGGCGGCGACGCTGAAGATCGCCTCGTCGCGCGTCACCCGGCCGGTACCGGACACAACCACCCACTGCACGGCGCGGCAGTCGTGGGCGCTCGGGCTGCGCCGGGCGCCCGGCATTACGACCAGGCGCCGGATCCGGTAATGCCCGCCGGCCGCGAGCGGGGCAACGGTGCCCCACGGCCGCTCTTCGGCGATGGCAGCGATATCCGTCGCCACCTCGCCCAAATCGAAATTGCGTAACAGGGTAGCCATAGGCACCCCCTCTCTCCCAACCCGTCGGCGAGTGTATTCGGACCCGCGCCAAGCGGTGGTGATCAAGCCGTGACATCAGGCTGGGGCCGCGAGCAATTCGAAGCAGCGTCGCTCGGCGGCTTCCAGCGGTATCCGAAGGCAGGATAGTTCCGGATTTCGTCAAAATTGCGGTCGAGTTCGCGGAAGGCTTGGCGGATGCGCTTGATCAGTGAGCGCACGTTGACGCGATAGCCATCCTCGCCCTCGCCGGCGGCGAACCCCTCGCCGTGGACCACGTCGTAGATCTGGCGATAGGACACGTCCTCGCCGGCCCTGGCGGCCAGCAAATGGACGATGCGGAACTGGGTGACGGTCAGCGGCACCGGCTGCTCGCGCCAGTCGGCCCGGGCCGAGCGGATGTTCAGGAACAGCTCGCCGACGCGAAGCTGGTCGGATTCGCCCTCGCTGCCCGAGGGGGCCTTCGCGCCCTGGGCGATGATCTTGAGCCGCGCCACCAGGATGGCGAGCGAGCGCGACTTGTCGACGAAGTCGACCGCGCCGCCTTCCAGCGCCGCCTGCTCGTACACCTCCTCCGAATAGGTGGTCAGGAACACGACCGGCATCTGGATGCCGGCGCCGCGCAGCGCGTGCAGCACCTCGATGCCGCTCATCACCGGCATGCGCAAATCCAGCAGCAGGGCGTTGTAGTCCTGCCAGTTGTGCTGTTCGAGGAAGGCCAGGAGGGCCCGCCCGTCCGAAAAGGCGGACACCTCGATCCGTTCGTCGGCGAGGTTGGTGGCCAGCGCTTCCCGGAACAACGGGTCGTCATCGAGCAAAAGCACGCGCAGCGGAACGTCCCGCGCCTCGGCTTCGCCTCGCACGTTCGTGCCCGCCCCAGGGCTCGCCATAACCAACACTCCTTCGACAACTTACTTGGATGCAGAACGCCGACGGCGCAATCCAGTTCAATTGCGGCGATTCGCGGGGGCTTCCGGGCTTCCGGCCCCCGCCGAAATGACATTTTTTGGTCACGCGCATCGATCTGCCGCCGCCCCATTTCATGGTGGCTGCGAAACAACCCACGGGGCCCAAATGAACTATCGTCTCACAGGGAGCCCGCTCCGGCGCGCCCGGTCCGCCTGGATTGTCCCGGCGGCGCTGGCGGTCTTGCTCGTCGCGCCGCCGCTCGTCGCCCTCGAGACGGCCGCGGCCGCCGCCGCGGCGACGACCGAGGCCCCGGCCAGGGGTGCCGGCCAATTTGTCGCAGGGGTTGGCGACCGGGTGATCGGCGTGCTGCAGTCGCACCCGTCCAAGTCAGAGCGCGCCCAGGCCCTCGAGTCGATCTTCCAGAAGGCGTTCGACGTGAATGGCATGGCGCAATTTGCCGCCGGGCTCTACTGGCGCCGCACCGACCCCGCCGAGCGCCAGAAATACGTCAAGCTGTTCGGCGATTACGTCGCCAACCTCTACGCGGTGAAGTTCGCGGACTACCAGGGCCAGAAGTTCACCGTTACCGGCCAGCGCCCGGCGGGCGACGGCGTCATCGCCGTGGAGACCGCGATCGTCTCCAGCGACAAGAAGACGCCCATCGAGTTTCGTGTCCGCAAGGAGGGGAACGATTTCCGCATCGTCGACGTTTACGTTGCTGGAGTGAGCATGCTGATCACGAAGCGCGACGAGTTTAGCACCGTTCTGGCGCACGAGGGCATGCAGGGGCTGATGCAGAGGCTGAAGGCGACGGCCAGCGGCTAGCCATTGAGGATTTCGGCGCCGGGGAGGGCGCCACGCGAGGTTCGATCCCGTCCACCCCCGGGATCGAACGGCCCGGATGCAACGCCGGGCGAGGAGCTCACGCTCCGTTTCCTAGACGTAGCCTCCCTCACTTGGCCGGGCCTCGCGCCCGGCCATTTTTTTGTCGAACAACCCGCCGTCCGCGGGCGTTGACGGGGCAGGGGCCACGCAACAGGGAGGCTCGTCCGCGCATGGGATTCCGTGCCAAGTTTGGCTTGACCTTTGGGCCTCAGGGCACATGATCGGACGCGACCGACCGGAAAGGATGGGAAAAATGTCCGTTCCAGCACCCCGGCGGCGCTTGCGGCTGGGGTCCCGACCGCAAGCATGACGCGTCCATCGCAGTTTGTGGGGCGCCGACCGCCCTCTATCGTGATCGCCGCCGTCCGGCCCGAGGTCGACGGCGGGCGCTGGCCGGCCAAGCGCGAGCTCGGCGACGTACTCGAGGTCGAGGCGACGCTGTTCCGCGAGGGGCACGACAAGCTGGCGGCCGTCGCCCGCTACCGTTCCCCGGGGGCCCGCGCCTGGCGCGAGGCGTCCATGGTTTCGGTCAATCCCGGGCTCGACCTCTGGCGCGCCGACATCCCGCTCGACCGGGTCGGGCTCTGGGAGTTTACGGTCGAAGCCTGGACCGACCATTTCGCGAGCTGGTCCGATGAGATCGGCAAGAAGCGCGCGGCCGGCCAGGATGTGGCGCTGGAGATCGTCGAGGGGCGCGCGCTGGTTGCCGCGACCGCGAAGCGGGCCACCGGGCGCGACAAGCCCCGCCTCCAGGCGGTCGAGAAGGCGCTGGCGGGCGAGGGGGCCATCGGCACCGATGCGCTCGATATCCTGCTCGATCCGGCGCTCGCCGCCGCGATGGCGCGCTGGCCCGACCGCAGCCATGCCGACAGCTTCGGCCGCTCGCTGTTCGTCTCGGTCGAGCGGGTGCGGGCGCGCTTCGCCGCCTGGTACGAGATGTTCCCGCGCTCGCAGGGCAACGATCCCGGCCGCAGCGCGACCTTCGCCGAGGCGGCGAGGCGCCTGCCCGAGATCGCGGCGCTGGGGTTCGACGTCGTCTACCTGCCGCCCATCCACCCGATCGGCCGGCTTTACCGCAAGGGGCCGAACAACGCGTTGCACGCCAGGCCGGACGATCCCGGCAGCCCCTACGCCATCGGCTCGGACGAGGGCGGCCACGACGCGGTGCATCCCGATCTCGGCACGCTGGAGGATTTCCGGGCCTTCCGCGCCGCCGCCGAGGCCGAGGGGATGGAGGTCGCGCTCGATTTCGCCATCCAGTGCGCGCCCGACCACCCGTGGGTGAAGGAGCACCCGGAGTGGTTCCAGTTCCGCCCCGACGGCACCATCAAGTACGCGGAGAACCCGCCCAAGAAGTACCAGGACATCGTCAACGTCGATTTCTACTGCGCCGATTGGGAGAGGCTGTGGGAGGCGCTGCGCGACGTGATCCTGCATTGGGTCGAGAACGGCGTGAAGATCTTCCGGGTCGACAACCCGCACACCAAGCCGGTGGCGTTCTGGGAGTGGATGATCGCCGAGGTGAAGGCGCGCCATCCCGACACGATCTTCCTGGCCGAGGCGTTCACCCGCCCGCCGATGCTGCACACGCTCGCCAAGGCGGGGTTCAGCCAGTCCTACACCTACTTCACCTGGCGCAACTTCAAGGAAGAGCTCACCGAGTACATGACCGAGCTCACCGAAACCGGCGACTACCTGCGGCCCAACTTCTTCGCCAACACGCCGGACATCCTGCACGCCTTCCTGCAGACCGGCGGCCGGCCCGCCTTCCTGATCCGCCACGCGCTGGCGGCGACGCTGTCGAGCCTTTACGGCATCTATTCGGGCTTCGAGCTGTGCGATGGGGGCGGCGTGCCCGGCTCCGAGGAATACCATGATTCCGAGAAGTACCAGGTGCGCGTGTGGGACTGGGATCGGCCGGGCAACATCAAGGCCGAGATCGCCAGGATCAATCGCATCCGGCGCGACAACAAGGCGCTGCACGAGTTCGAGAACGTCCGGTTCTACGAGTCGAACCACGACCGCATCCTGTTCTTCGGCAAGATGACGCCCGAGCGCGACAACATGGTGTTCGTCGCGGTCAATCTCGACCCGTTCGAGCCGCACGACGCGATGCTGGAATTCCCGCTCGACGAGATGGGCGTGCCCGCGGACGAGGCGTTCGAGGTGGAAGAGCTGGTGCGCGACGAGCCCCACCTGTGGCAGGGGCCGGTGCATCATTGGCGCTTCCATCCCGACGTGAACCCGGTCGCCATCTGGCGCGTCACCCCGTGGCAGCCGGTCGCCTTCCGCGACGTGGCGCGGGCATGAGAATGGTGGCTGCGGCGTCGGCCCGCCTCCCCAACCCTTCCCCGCGAGGGCGGAGGGGGCGCTTCGCGCGCGCCGCGCGTTGTTGGCGGGAAAGGGACAGGGGTTCGGACCGATGAACGATCCGCTCTGGTACAAGGATGCGATCTTCTACCAGCTTCACGTGAAGTCGTTCTTCGACTCGACCGACGATGGGATCGGCGATTTCGCCGGGCTGACACAGAAGCTCGACTACGTGCAGTCGCTCGGCGTCAACGCCCTGTGGATTCTGCCGTTCTACCCGTCGCCCCAGCGTGACGACGGCTACGACATCGCGGACTACCGAGACGTGAACCCGGCCTACGGCACGATGCGCGATTTCCGCCGCTTCGTGCGCGCGGCGCACCAGCGCGGCCTCAAGGTCATCACCGAGCTGGTGATCAACCACACATCGGACCAGCACCCCTGGTTCCAGAAGGCGCGCAACGCCCGCAAGGGCTCGGCGGCGCGGAACTTCTACGTGTGGAGCGATTCCGACCAGAAATACGCCGGCACCCGCATCATCTTCACCGACACCGAGGCGTCGAACTGGAGCTGGGACCCTGTCGCCGAGGCGTACTACTGGCACCGCTTCTTCTCGCACCAGCCCGATCTCAACTTCGACAATCCGCGCGTCGTCGAGGCGGTGATCAATACCATGTTCTACTGGCTCGACATGGGGGTCGACGGGCTGCGACTGGACGCGATTCCCTACCTGTTCGAGCGCGACGGCACCAACAACGAGAACCTGCCCGAAACCCACGAGGTGGTGAAGAAGATCCGCGCGGCGCTCGACGCGCGCTTCGCCGACCGCATGCTGCTGGCCGAGGCGAACCAGTGGCCCGAAGACGTCCGCCCCTATTTCGGCGACGGCGACGAATGCCACATGGCGTTCCACTTTCCCCTGATGCCCCGCATGTACATGGCGCTGGCGCAGGAGGACCGCCATCCCGTCACCGACATCATGCGCCAGACGCCGGGCATACCCGACAATTGCCAGTGGGCGATCTTCCTCCGCAACCATGACGAGCTGACGCTCGAGATGGTGACCGACCGCGAGCGGGACTATCTGTGGAAGTTCTACGCTACCGACCCGCGCGCCAAGCTGAACCTCGGCATCCGCCGCCGCCTCGCCCCGCTGCTCGACAACGACCGGCGCAAGATCGAGCTTTTGAACGCGCTGCTCATGTCCATGCCGGGCACGCCGATCCTCTATTACGGCGACGAGATCGGCATGGGCGACAATCTCTATCTCGGCGACCGGAACGGCGTGCGCACGCCGATGCAGTGGTCGCCCGACCGCAACGCGGGCTTCTCGCGCGCCGACCCGGCGAAGCTGTTCCTGCCGGCGATCATGGATCCGGTCTACGGCTACGAGGCGGTGAACGCCGAGGCGCAGGGGCGCTCGTCCGCCTCGCTGCTCAACTGGATGCGACGGCTGATCGCGGTCCGGCGCAACTACAAGGCGTTCGGGCGCGGCACGATCACCTTCCTCTATCCGTCCAACCGCAAGATCATGGTCTATCTGCGCGAGTACGAGAACGAGACGATCCTCTGCATCGTCAACTTCTCGCGCGCGCCGCAGGCGGCCGAGCTCGACCTTTCCGCCTATCGCGACCGCGTGCCGGTCGAGCTGCTGGGCCAGAGCCCGTTCCCGCCGATCGGCAAGCTGCCCTATTTCATCACCCTGCCGGGCTACGGCTTCTACTGGTTCCAGCTCACGACGGAGGCCAAGGCGCCCGAGTGGCACGAGACGCTGGCTGCGCCGGTGCCCGAGCTCACCACCCTGGTCATTCCGCGCGGCTGGGCGAGCCTCGCCGCCGGCGAGCCGTGGACCGTGCTGTTCGACCGTGTGCTGCCGGCCTACCTGCCGGCCCAGCGCTGGTTCGGCGCCAAGGACGCCCGCATCCGCTCGGTCAAGCCCTACGCCTCGATCGAGCTGGCCGACGGCGGCGGCTGGATGATGGTGGTGTGCGAGGTCGAGCTCGGTGCGCGGCGCACTGCGCTCTACAACGTGCCGCTCTCGGTCGCCTGGGAATCGGCCTCCGAGGACCCGCTGATCGACCTCCTGCCCTTTACCCTCGCTCGGGTCCGCCAGGGGCCGCGGCTCGGCATCCTCTACGACGGGTTCGCCGACGAGAGGTTCATGCGCCACATCGTCGGGCTGATGGAGAAGAACGCGGAGGTCGCCGCCGGCGACGGCAAGGTCGTCTTCACCGCGACGCCCGCCTTCGTCGCGCCCGAGCCCGATGCGCCGATCCGCCGGCTCGGCGTCGAGCAGTCGAACTCCTCGGCGATGATCGACGACACGATGGTCGCCAAGATCTATCGCCGGCTCGAGCCCGGCATCCATCCCGAGATCGAGATGGGGCGCTACCTGGTCGAGCGCGCGGGCTACCGCAATACCCCGCGGGTGATGGGTGCCATCGAGCTCAGCAACGCGAAGGGCGAGACGACGGCCCTGGGGGTTGCGCACGAGTTCGTGCGCAACCAGGGCGACGGCTGGCGCTACACGCTGGACTATCTCGGCCGGTTCCACGAGGACGCCGATCTCGTCTCCGCGGAGATGCAGGAAGCGGTGGCCGACCGGCATCCGACCTACCTGCATTTCGCGCGCGTCCTCGGCACGCGCACCGCCGAGCTGCACCGGGCGCTCGCCATCGACACCGACCTCGAGGCGTTCCGGCCCGAGCCCGTCGAGGCCGCGGACCTCGCCCGCTGGAAGGGCCGCATCGCCGACCGGACGGGCCGCGCGCTCACCGCGCTGCAGACCGCGAGCCGGCGCGCCTCGGGCGAGGTGCGCGAGCGGATCGACGCCGTGGTCGCCCGGCGCCGCGACCTCGAGGCGCTGCCCGACCGGCTGGACGCCGCGAAGCCCGACTGGCTCAAGTCCCGCATCCACGGCGACCTCCATCTTGGCCAGGTGCTGGTGGTGAAGGACGACGTCTACGTCATCGATCTTGAGGGCGAGCCCGCCGTCGCCATCCGCCAGCGCCGGCTCAAGGATTCGCCGCTCCGCGACGTGGCCGGCGTGGTGCGCTCGTTCGACTATGCCGCCTGGGCCGCCGTGCTGGCGCGAAGCGAGGGGCGGGCCGAGATGCCGGAGCATCTCCTGCGCCTGACGCTCGACTGGGCCGAGGAGATGAAGGCGGCGTTCCTGGAATGCTATTTCGAAACGGTCGGCGAATGCCCGACCCTGCCGCGCCCGCGCGCGGCCGCCACCGAATTGCTGCGTGTGCTCGCGCTGGACAAGGCGCTGTACGAGGTGGGGTACGAGGCGGCGAACCGCCCGTCCTGGCTGCGCGTTCCGGTGGAAGGGGTTCTGGCACTCTTGGAAACGGAGGGCGCGACATGACCACCGCACCGCGACGCAAGCAGAGCAGCCCCGACATCGACCGCATTGTCCACGCCGCCCATTCCGATCCGTTCGCCGTGCTCGGCATGCACCATAACGGCGCAGAGCTGGTGGTGCGCGCCTTCCTGCCCGGCGCCGACCGCGTCGCCGTGCTCGACCGCAACGGCGCGAAGGAGGTGGCGCGGCTCGAGAAGACGCACGGCGACGGGTTCTTCGAGGGCGTGCTCGACGGGCGGCGCGAGCCGTTCGCGTACCTCCTGCGCGCGGACTGGGGCGGGCACGAGGCGACGCTGGAGGATCCCTACCGGTTCGGCTCGACCATCTCGGAGACCGACCGGTATCTCTTCGCCCAGGGCGACCTCCGCGAAAGCTGGATGACGTTCGGCGCCCATCCGATGACCCTGGGCGACGTCTCCGGAACGCGCTTCGCCGTCTGGGCGCCGACCGCCTCGCGGGTGAGCGTGGTCTGCGACTTCAACAGCTGGGACGGGCGGCGCCACTCGATGCGGCTGCATCCCGGGTCCGGCATCTGGGAGATCTTCTTGCCCGGCGTCGGCGCGGGCGCGGTCTACAAGTACGAGATTCGCGCGCAGGACGGGACGATCCTGCCGCTCAAGGCCGACCCCTACGCCTTCGCCGGCGAGCGCCCGCCGGAGACGGCGTCGATCGTGGTCGACGTCGAACGGCTCCGCCCGCGCATCGACGTGGCCCAGCGCCGCGCGATCAATGCGCTCGAGGCGCCGATCTCGATCTACGAGGTGCATCTCGGCTCGTGGCGGCGCGGGCCCGGGCATCCGGGCTACCTGTCCTATCGCCAACTTGCCGACGAGTTGGTGCCCTACGTGCGCGACATGGGCTTCACCCATATCGAGCTGCTGCCGGTCGCCGAGCATCCGTTCGACGGCTCGTGGGGCTACCAGCCGATCGCCTTGTTCGCGCCGACCAGCCGGTTCGGCCCGCCCGAGGATTTCCTCGATTTCGTCGAGCGCTGCCACGACGCCGGAATCGGCGTGCTGGTCGACTGGGTGCCCGGCCACTTCCCGACCGACGCGCACGGGCTCGCCTCGTTCGACGGCTCGCACCTCTACGAGCATGCCGACCCGCGCCAGGGCAAGCAGCTCGACTGGGGCACGCTGATCTACAATTTCGGCCGCAACGAGGTGGCCAACTACCTGATGTCGAGCGCGCTGTTCTGGATCGACCGCTACGGCATCGACGGGCTGCGGGTCGATGCCGTCGCCTCGATGCTCTACCTCGACTACTCGCGCAAGGCGGGCGAGTGGATACCCAACAAGTTCGGCGGCAACGAGAACCTGGAGGCGATCGCCTTTCTCTGCCGGGTGAACGAGCAGGTGCACGCCGACACGCGCGGCGCCATGTCGATCGCCGAGGAATCGACCGCCTTCCCGATGGTGTCGCGGCCGGTCTATCTCGGCGGGCTCGGCTTCACCTACAAGTGGAACATGGGGTGGATGCACGATACGCTCGACTATATCGGGCACGATCCGATCCACCGGCGCTACCACGCCGACAAGCTGACCTTCGGCATGCTCTATGCCTATTCCGAGAACTTCGTGCTGCCGCTGTCGCACGACGAGGTCGTGCACGGCAAGGGCTCGCTCTACGGCCGCATGCCGGGGGACCGATGGCAGAAGATGGCGAACCTCCGCCTCTACTTCACCTTCATGTTCACCTATCCCGGCAAGAAGCTGCTGTTCATGGGCGGCGAGTTCGCGCAGGAGCGCGAGTGGAACCACGATTCGAGCCTCGACTGGCACCTCCTCGACGACCCGATGCACCGGGGCGTGCAAGGGCTGGTGCGGGACCTCAACCATCTGTACCGTGAGGTGCCGGCGCTTCACCGGCGCGATTGCAGTCCCGAGGGGTTCGAATGGATCGACTGCTCCGACATCGACCAGTCCGTCTACAGCTACATCCGCCGTGCGGAGCGGCCGGAGGATTTGGCGGTCGTGGCCGCCAACTTCACGCCGGTGGTGCGCGAGGGTTATCGCATCGGCGTGCCGCGGGGCGGCGGCTGGGCCGAGCGGCTGAACTCGGACGCGGCGGTCTATGGCGGCTCGAACGTCGGCAACAACGGCTATGTCGAGGCGGAGGCGGTGCCCTGCCACGGAAGGCCGTTCTCGATCCGGCTCAACCTGCCGCCGCTCGGCGCCGTGGTGCTGACGCCCGCGGGCTAGGCGGGCTCTTCGTAGCGTTTCAAATTGCGGAGGCTGCCGGTGCGCGTCTGGCCGGGTAAGCCCTACCCGCTCGGCGCGACGTGGGATGGATCGGGCGTCAACTTCGCCCTCTACACCGCGAACGGCGAGCGGGCCGACCTTTGCCTGTTCGATGCGCGCGGGCGCGAAACGGCGCGCATCGCGCTGCCCGAATATACCGATCAGGTGTGGCACGCCTATCTGCCCGACGCGCGGCCGGGCGATCTCTATGGCTACCGCGTGTACGGCCCCTACGCGCCGGAGCGCGGCCACCGCTTCAACCATCACAAGCTGCTGATCGACCCCTATGCCCGCATGCTGGTCGGCGGCCTAAAGTGGAACCCGGCCGTCTATGGCTATCGCTTCGGCCATCCCGACGGCGACATGTCGTTCGACGGGCGCGAACTCGGCGCCCTTCGTGCCCAAGTGCCAGGTGGTCGACACCGCATTCACCTGGGGCGACAACTCGCCGCCGCGCATCGCCTGGGACGACACGCTGATCTACGAGATGAACGTGCGCGGCTTCACCAGGCGCCTGCCGGGCGTCGAGCCCGAGGCGGCGGCCGGCACCTTCGCCGGGCTCGCCTCGTCGGCCGCGGTCGACTACCTGCGCGGGCTCGGGGTCACGGCGATCGAGCTGCTGCCGATCCATTCCTTCATCGACGAGCCGCACCTTGCTGAGAAGGGGCTGGTGAATTTCTGGGGCTACAACACCATCGGCTTCTTCGCGCCGATGACGCGGCTGATGTCATCCGGCTCTCTCGGCGAATTCAAGACGATGGTGCACGTGCTGCACAACGCGGGGATCGAGGTGATCCTCGACGTCGTCTACAACCACACGGCGGAGAGCCACGAGCGGGGGCCGACGATCTGCTTCCGCGGCATCGACAACGCCTCCTACTACCGGCTGCGGCCGGACGATCTCCGCCGCAACGAGGATTTCACCGGCTGCGGCAACTCGTTCAACCTGCACAATTCGCGCACCCTCCAGCTCGTCATGGATTCGCTGCGCTACTGGGTGGAGGAGATGCGGGTCGACGGGTTCCGCTTCGACCTCGCGACCACGCTGGCCCGCAACGGCCAGCACGAGTTCGACGAGCATTCCGGCTTTCTCGACGCGGTGCGCCAGGATCCGGTGCTCGCCAAGGTCAAGCTGATCGCCGAGCCCTGGGACGTGGGCGACGGTGGCTATCGCATGGGTGGGTTCCCGTCGCAATGGGCGGAATGGAACGACCGCTACCGCGACACCGTGCGCCGCTACTGGAAGGGCGATGCCGGGATGGTGCCGGAGCTCGCCTCGCGCATTACCGGCTCGTCGGACGTGTTCAACCGGGCCGGGCGCCGGCCCTGGGCGTCGATCAACTTCATCACCGCCCATGACGGCTACACCCTCGCCGACCTCGTCAGCTACGAGCGGAAGCACAACGAGGCGAACCTCGAGAACAACCGCGACGGCAACGATTCCAACTGGTCGGTGAACCATGGCGCCGAGGGACCGACCGCCGACCCCGAGATCCGCCGCCGCCGCTTTCGCCACAAGCGCAACCTGATGGCGACGCTGATGTTCTCGCAGGGCGTGCCGATAATGCTGGCGGGCGACGAGCTCGGCCGCACCCAGGCCGGCAACAACAACGCTTACTGCCAGGACAACGAGCTGACCTGGATCGACTGGACGGTCGCGTCGGACGAGGACCGGCTGTTCGCCGCCTTCGTGCGCGAGCTGATCCGGCTGCGCCGCCACCACATCGTGTTCCACCGCTTCCGCTTCTTCGTCGGCCGCATCATTCCGGGCACGCACGTGAAGGACATCACCTGGCTGCGCCCCGACGGGGCCGAGATGGCCTACGAGAACTGGACCGACGGCGGCACGCGCGCGCTGGGCGCGCTGGTCTCGGGCCTCGCCGGCGAATATCATTTGACCGCACGCGGCCTGCCCGAGCCGGACGACACCTTCCTGCTGCTGATGAACGCGGGACCCAAGCCGCTGCGCTGGGTTCTGCCTCCGTCCGAGCCGGCCGGGCGCTGGCGCCTCCTGCTCGACACCGGGCGCGACGACGGGCTCGGCAAGGGCGAAACCTTCGCCTGCGGCGATGCGTTTCCCTTCGGAGAGGAGAGTCTCGCCCTGTTCGTCCTGGCCCCCGAGACACCATCCCCAGACCGATGACGGACGACGCGCTCGCCCGGCTGGCGCATGAAGCGGGTATCGAGACCGCCTACCGCGACGCCTGGGGCCGGATGCGCGACGTGCCGCGCGAGACGGTGTGCCGCATCCTGGCCGCGCTCGGCATCGCGGCGGGCACCGATGCCGAGATCGCCGCCAGCCTTGCGGCGCTGGAGGACGAAAGATGGCGCCGTACCCTGCCGCCGGTCGTGGTGGTGCGCGAGCGCGACCTGCCGGTGAGCCTCGCGGTCGCTGTCGATCCCGCCTCGCCCGATGCGACGCTCTCATGGGAAGTCGAGACCGAGGACGGCGCGGTCGAGGGCGGGGCTGTGCGCGTCGACGATCTCGCGGTCGCGGGTAGGAGCGGCGACGGCGGGCGCGAACGGCGGGTATTCGTGCTGCCGGTCATCCCGCTGACGGGCTATCACGCGCTCAGGCTCGGCGACGCCGAGGCGACGCTCATTGTCGCGCCGGACAGGACCTACCTCCCGCCTGAATTGCAGGGCGACGGGCGGACCTGGGGCCTCTCGCTGCAGCTCTACGCGCTCAGGTCCGACCGCAACTGGGGCATGGGCGATTTCGCCGACCTCGCCCGGCTGGTGGACGAGGCGGGCGCGCGCGGCGCGGGCTGCCTCGCCCTCAACCCGCTGCACGCGCTCTATCCCGGCGATCCCGGGCGGTACAGCCCCTATGGGCCGTCGAGCCGGCTCTACCTCAACCCGCTCTATATCGACGTCGAGTTGGTGCCCGAATACGACGCCTCGCCCGAGGCCCAGGTGCGCGTCGCGTCGGAGGAGTTCCAGGCGCGGCTCGGCGCGCTGCGCGACGCGCCGCTGATCGATCATGCGGGTGTCGCCGCCGCGAAGTACGAGATCCTGGCGCTGCTCCACGCGCGGTTTCGCGACCATGCCCACGCCGGGCGGCGGCGGCGGTTCGAGGCGTTCCGCGCCGCACGCGGGCCGACGCTGCGCGCGCTCGCCGCGTTCGAGGCGCTGGCCGCCGAGTTCGGCGGCGAGGAGCGCTCGAACCCCGACTGGCGCGTCTGGCCGGAAGCCTTTCGCAGTCCCGATTCGCCCGAGGTGGCGCGCTTCGCCGCCGACAACCCCGACCGGGTCGACTATTTCGAGTATCTGCAGTTCGTCGCCGACGAACAGCTCGCACGCGCCGCGGAAGGGTGCGCCCGCCACGGCATGGCCATCGGCATCTGCCGCGACCTCGCGCTCGGCGTCGACATCGCCGGCGCCGAGGCATGGACGCACCAGGCGGCGCTCGCCCAGCCGATCGCGCTCGGCGCGCCGCCCGACGCGCTCAACCTCAAGGGCCAGGACTGGGGCCTGCCGCCCTACGAGCCGCGCCGCCTCGCCGCGCGCGGCTATGCGCCCTACGTCGCCGTGCTGCGCGCCAACATGCGGGCCGCGGGCGCGCTCCGCATCGACCACGTGCTCGGCCTCGCCCGCCAGTACTGGATCCCGCGCGGCATGGTGGCGACCGATGGCGGCTACGTCCGCTTCCCGATCGACGACCTGCTCGGGATCATCGCGCTGGAGAGCTGCCGCAACCGCTGCCTCGTGATCGGCGAGGATCTCGGCACCGTGCCGGGCGGGCTGCGCGAGCGGCTGCGCGAGGAGGGCATCTTCTCGTACCGGCTGCTCTGCTTTGAGAAGACCGACGAGGTCGGGTTCAAGCGGCCCGACGAGTACCCGCCGCTCGCGCTGGTCTCGAGCGGCACGCACGACCTGCCGACCTTGCGCGGCTGGTGGTCGGGGGTCGATCTCCAGCTTCGCCGCGCGCTCGACCTGTTTCCCGACGCGGCGGTCGACGAGGCCGAGACCGAGGCCCGCGGCCGCGACCGCGACGCGATCCTCGCCGCGTTGGCCGCGGCCGGGCTCGGCGTTGATGCGCCGGCCGGCGAACCCGGCTGGGCGGCGTTCGCCGAGGCGGTGTATCGCTATCTGGCCGCGACGCCTTCCAAGCTGCTGCTGCTGCAGATCGAGGACCTCGCGGCGCAGGAGGACCAGGTGAACCTGCCCGGCACGGTGGGCGAGCATCCGAACTGGCGGCGCAAGCTCACCGCCGACACGGAGGCCCTTCTCGACTCGCCGCTTGCCCGCCGGCTGATCGCGGCGGTCGCGCCGGGCCGGGGGAAATGACGAAATCCAAGGTCGTCGCTGCGCTCCTCGCAACGAATCGCTAGGGTTGCGGCATGGCCCGCGACCCCGGCATCCGCACAGACATCCCGTCCCGGCTCGACGCGCTGGGCTGGAGCGGCTTCCACACGCTGGTCGTCGGCACGCTCGGCATCACCTGGATTCTCGACGGGCTGGAGGTGACGCTCGCCGGCTCGCTCGCCTCCGCGCTGCAGAAGCCGGAGGTGCTGAACCTCACCGGTGCCCAGGTCGGCATGACGGCAAGTTTCTACCTCGCCGGCGCGGTCGCGGGCGCGCTCGGCTTCGGCTATCTCACCGACCGGTTCGGCCGGAAGCGGCTGTTCAGCGTCACGTTGGGCCTCTATCTGGTCGCGACGGCACTCACCGGTGCGTCGTGGGACTTCGCCTCGTTCTGCCTGTTCCGCTTCTTCACCGGCGCGGGCATCGGCGGCGAATACGCCGCGATCAACTCCGCGATCCAGGAGCTGATTCCGGCGCGCTTCCGCGGCCGCACCGACCTCGCGATCAACGGCAGCTTCTGGGTCGGCGCGGCGGCGGGGGCGGGGCTCTCGGTCGTGCTGCTCGATCCGAATTTGATCGCGGTCGAGCTCGGGTGGCGGCTGGCGTTTCTCTCGGGCGCGACGCTCGGCCTCGTCGTGCTGCTGCTGCGCCGGCTCCTGCCGGAAAGCCCGCGCTGGTTGATGACCCACGGCCGCGTCGCGGAGGCGGAGAAGATCACCGCCGAGATCGAACGCCGCGCCGGCACGAGGCCGAAGGACGCCGCCCCTCCGGTGACGATCCACCTCGCGCGAACGGTGCACGCCGGCGTCGCCATCGTCGCGCGCACGCTGCTCCGCGACTATCCGGCGCGCACGCTGCTCTGCCTCGCGCTGATGGCGTCGCAGGCCTTCCTTTATAACGCGGTGTTCTTCACCTACGCGCTGATCCTGAAGCAGTTCTACGCGGTCCCGCCCGAGGCGGTCGGCTGGTACATCCTGCCATTCGCGGCCGGCAACTTCCTCGGCCCGCTGCTGCTCGGCCCGGTGTTCGACATTTGGGGGCGCAAGCCCGCCATCGCCGGCACCTACGTGCTGTCGGGCGTGCTGCTTGCCGTGACCGGCGGTCTGTTCGCGGCCGGCGTCCTCGACGCGGCGGGCCAGACGGCGGCGTGGACGGTGATCTTCTTCTTCGCTTCGGCGGCGGCGAGCGCGGCATATCTGACGGTGGGCGAGGTGTTCCCGCTCGAGATCCGTGCGAACGCCATCGCGCTGTTCTACGCCTTCGGCACCGGGGTCGGCGGCGTCGCGGGGCCGTGGCTGTTCGGCATCCTGATCGACACCGGCTCGCGCGTCTCGATCCTCTACGGCTATCTCTTCGGGGCGGTGCTGATGGTGTGCGCGGGCGTGCTGGAGGCGCTGATCGGCGTGCGCGCAGAGCGCCGCTCGCTCGAAATCGGTCGCGACGCCGCTCAGCTCCACATGACGGCGCGCCACCGCCTCGCGATCAGCACCATGCAGCCGAGGCCGATCGCGACATAGACGCTCGCCGTCGCCGGATAGCCGAACCGCTCGATCAGCGGGCCCGTGATCAGCAGGCCGACCGGCAGGCCGTACACCGCCAGCATGCGGATGCCCATGACGCGGCCGCGGTAGCGATCCTCCACCGCGCGCAGCAGCACGCCCGACATCGTCACCATGCCGGCCGAGTGGAAGATGCCCATCACGAACAGCACGACGATGCCGTCGGTAAGGTCGGTCATCCGGGCGAACACCGCGATCAGCACGTACCACATGGCGAGGTTCACCATCATGAAGCGGGACGACCGGATCCCCCGTCCGACCAGCGTCATGGCGAGCGAGCCGAGCAGCGCGCCCGCCGCGAACCCGGCCGTCAGGTGGCCGAGCCCGGTCGCGTCGGTCGCGAACAGGGCGTGCGCCACGTAGGGCAGCAGATAGTGCGACAGCGGGAAGGCCGTGAAGTTCACCAGGAAGGCGAGCCACATGACCGCCAGCACGGCAGGCGTGTTCCAGACGTAGATCATGCCGTCGCGGAGCTCGCGCCAGTGCGCGGCGAGGGCGGAGCTGGGCGCGCGGCCGGCGGCGGAGTCGCTCGGTGCAGCCACGCGGGCGCGGGTCACCCCCAGCGTCAGGCCGAAGCTCGCGACGTAGAACAGGGTGACGCCGAGATAGGCGTAGCCGATGCCGAACAATTCGTAGAGGCTGGCGCCCGCCAGCGCGCCGAAGATGCGGGCGCTGTCCTGCGTCATGCGCGAAAGGCCGAGCGCGCCCATCAGGCTGTCGGCCGGCATGGTGTCGCCGATCAGCGCGTTCCGCATCACGATGTCGGACGGGCGCACCAGCCCGGACAGGAAGGCGATCGGGAAGACGTGCACCGGCGCGAGAACGCCGGCGAGCCCCAGCCCCGCGAGGACCCCGGCGAGCACCGCATAGCTCGCCCGCATCGCGCACAGCATGGTCCGACGGCCCAGCCGGTCGCCCGCCAGCCCGAACATCGGGGCGAGCAGCGTGCCGAGGAACTGGAGCGAGCCGAACACGGTCAACAGGAACACCAACTCGGTCCGGACCAGCACGAACCAGCCGAGGATCAGCAGCTCCATCTGCGACGCCCAAGAGGTCAGCAGGTCGGCCGGCCACTGGTAGCGGAAACTGACGATCCGGAACGGCGCCCAGGGGCCCGAGCGCTCGGCGCCGAGCCCGGCGGCCCGCGAGGCGCTCACGCGGCCGCGCCGGGCGGATCGTCGACGGGCAGATGGGGGAGGGGGTGCGGCACGGGAGCCTCGCGCTACGAACGACGACCTTCCTCTAGCACGGCAGGGCGGCAGGTCAAACCGCCCAGGGGGCGCGGCCGTTGGGGGCGGAGGCGCGTGGAATTAGGATTTTTCACCCATTATCCGACGGATGCCCTTGACCGCTGAGCCGCAGCCCCTTAGCTAGCCTCCGGAAAGCGAGGCCAGATGTTCCGGGACCTGATCGAGCACATCGATTCCATCCGCGCGCGCGACCCCGCCGCCCGGTCGCGGCTCGAGGTGCTGTGCTGCTATCCCGGGCTGCACGCCGTCCTGTGGCATCGGATGGCGGCCTGGTTCTGGCGCCACGGCATGTATTTCATGGGCCGGCTTCTCTCCCATATCGGGCGGATGCTGACCGGCATCGAGATCCATCCCGGCGCCACAATCGGCCGGCGCGTCTTCATCGACCACGGCATGGGCTGCGTGATCGGCGAGACGGCCGAGGTCGGCGACGACGTCACGCTCTATCACGGCGTCACGCTGGGCGGTATCTCGCTCGAAAAAGGCAAGCGCCACCCGACGCTGGAAGAGGGCGTCATCGTCGGTTCCGGCGCCCAGGTGCTCGGCCCGATCCGGGTCGCCAAGGGTGCGCGCATCGGCGCCAACGCGGTGGTGCTGAGCGACGTGCCGCCGGGCGTCACGATGGTCGGCATCCCGGCCAAGCAGGTGATGCCGCGCGACCGCGCCGAGGCCGAGCCCAAGTTCACCGCCTACGGCACGCCGACCGGCGACATTCCCGATCCGGCCGCCCGGGTGATCACGGCGCTCAACGCCGAGATCGGCGCGCTGCGCGGCAAGCTCGACGCGCTGGAGCGCGAGCTCGCGGGCGGCGGCGACGACAAGGGCGGCGAGGGCGCCGACGTCCCCGGTCGGTCACGCACGCACTGACGCGGCACACTTACTGCGAATTGGAGGCCGCTTCCGCGCCGGTGGCGACGCCCAACTTTCGGGCGCGCGCCATCGCCTCATCGTCGGTCAGGCTGGCGCGTCGTGCGAGGCCGGCGGGCGTGCTGTCGCTGCCGGTGTCGACCGACACCTCGGCGCTCGTCTGCACCCGCAGCGGATAGTCGCCCCCCGCATCGACCACCAGGATCCGCACCGGCACGCGCTGGGTGACCTTCACCCAGTTGCCGGTCGCGTTCTCCGGCGGCAGCAGCGAGAAGGCCGCGCCGCTCGCCGGTCCGATCGCTTCGACGATCCCGTGGAAGGTGCGGTCGGGGTACATGTCGATCGACACGGTGGCAACTTGCCCCGGCCGGATTCGCACTAGGTCGGTCTCCTGATAATTGGCGTAAACCCAGCGCTTGCCGTCGCACACGATGACGAAGCCCGGGTCGCCCGGCGCCAGCCAGTCGCCCGGGTGCAGCGACGCGGCCCCACTGATGCGGCCGGCGCAGGCGGCGTGCAGCTCGGTATGGGCGAGCTGGATGCGCGCGATGGCGAGTTGGGCTTCCGCCTGTTGCACCCGGTCGTTGGCGGCGCCGCCTTTTCCCTGCTCCTCGCGCGCCTTTTTCAGGTTGGCCTGGGCCTGGTCGACGGCGGCCCGCGCCTGGTCGCGCGCGGCGCGGGCGGAGTCGAGCTCGGCGCGCGCGGCGGTGCCCCGGCGCACCAGGGTCGCGATGCGCTGGAAATGCTTCTCCGCCTGGTCGGCCGCCGCCTTGCGGTCGGCGAGCGCGGCTTCGGCGGCGGCGACGGCCGACTGACCGCCCTCCGCCCCCTCGCGCGCGATGGCGACCGCGGCCTCGGCGGCGCGCACCTTGGCGAGGTAGGGCGCCGGGTCGATCCGCAGCAGAAGGGCGCCCGAGGCGACGTGCTGCTGGTCGTGGATCGGCAGGTCCGCCACCTTGCCCGATACCTGCGGCGCCACATGCACCACCTGCGCCTTGATGTAGGCGTCGTCGGTCGACGGATGGTGCTTTTCGTGCATCCAGTAGAAATAGCCGCCGACGCAGACGGCGAGCGCCGCCACCCCGACGCCGCCCCAGATCCACCAGCGCCGCCGCCGGTGGCGGCGCGCCTCCTGCGGATCGTCCTCGGTCGACTGCGTTCCGGGGCGGGCGTCGTCGGCCATGGTCAGCCCACATGCTCCGGACCGGCGCCTTCATGGCGCCCGACGCCCTTCCGGAGCAGCAGCAGCAGCGGCACGGCGAGCAGGATTGACCAGCCGAGCACGACGAAGGCGTCGATGGTGCCCTGGAACCGTCCCTGGCGCTGCAGAAGCTGCGCGAGGGCGGCGGCGGCGTGCGGGTCGGCGAGCGTCATGTGCAAAGAGCCGAGGAAATCGTGCAGCGCGCGCGAGCCGGCGGTGATGTGGCCACCCAGCCGGTTCCACGTCGCCTGTGCCCCGTCGGCGACGATCACGCCGGAGAGCGACACGCCGGCCGACGCGCCGATGGTGCGGGCGAGCTGGCGCACCCCGGCGGCCTCGGACGACAGCTCCTCCGGCAGGGTGGCGAAGGTCACGGTCGCGAGCGGCACGAACACCAGCCCCAGCCCGAATCCCTGCACCAATGTCGGCCAGATCACCCACCACGTGTCGATCTGCAGGCTGTAGTCGGTCATCGCCACCGTGCCGAAGGTGGTGATGGCGATACCCATGCCGATCAGCGGCTTGGCGCCGATGCGGTTGATCAGCCGGCCGGCGAGGAACATCGACACCATCGCGGAAAGGCCGCGCGGCGCCAGCACCAGCCCCACGGTGAAGGTCGGGTAGTCGAACAGCAATTCGAGCAGCGCCGGTTGCAGCGCCAGAACGCCGTACATGCTGAACATGAAGGTGGCGAGCAGCAGGGCGGAGACCGCGAAGTTGCGGTCGCGGAACACGCGCAGGTCGAAGATCGCGTTGTGTCCCATCTCGATGTTGCGGATCACCAGGCAGACGAAGCCGAACAGGCTCATCACCGCGGCGACCTGGATGACGTGCGACCGGAACCAGCCGTACTCCTGCCCGCGGTCGAGCACGAACTGCATCGTCGCGACCGCGATCACCAGGAATCCGAAGCCCAGCCAGTCGGTGTTGCGGTCGCGCCGCTCGCTCGCCGGGATGAAGCGCCACACGCCGAGGATCGCGAGCACCGCGATCGGCAAATTGATGAAGAAGATCCAGCGCCAGGCGAAGGTCTGGGTCAGGTACCCGCCCAGCGTCGGCCCCAGGATCGGCCCCACCATCGCGCCCACGCCGAATATCGCCATCGCCTTGCCGCGCTCCGCCTCGGGGTAGGATTCGACGAGAATGGCCTGGGCGCTGGGCACGAGTCCGGCCCCGGCCACGCCCTGGAGAAGCCGGAACAGCACGATCTGACCCAGGCTTCCCGCGATGCCGCACAGAAGCGACGCGAGGGCGAACCCCGCGATCGAGGCGATCATGTAGCGCTTCCGGCCGAACCGGTCGGTCATATAACCGGTGAGCGGCATGAAAATTCCCGACGAGATCAGGTAGCTCGTCAGGACCCAAGAAATCTGCTGCTGATTGGCGCCGAGCGAGCCGCGCATGTGCGGCAGCGCGACCGTCACGATGGTCGTGTCGAGGATCTGCATGATCGCCGCGGTCATCACGACGCCGGTGATGAGAAGGCGCCGCCGCCGGTCCTCGACGATCATGGCGGCGCGGCGGGGATATGGACGTCCATCCCCGGACAACGCCCGAGCGGCGCAATGATCGTTGCAGACGCACGACCCCTGGCTTGCGCCGGGCGCCGCGCGCGCGCCCTACGCCAGCGTCAGCGGGTATTCCGCCTCGGCGCGGTAGATCGGCCCGCTCTTCCCCAGGAACGAGGAAAACAGCACGAAGCTCTCGGCGCGGAACGGGACGGCGCGGAACAGGCTGTTGGCGGCGAGCCAGGGCCGCACCGCCTCGGCCGGCGCGCCGTTCAGCCTGGCGAGGGTGAGGTGCGGCTGGAAGCGCCGCCCCTCGGGGTCGAGGCCGGCCCGCACCAGCACCAATTCCACCTTGTCGCGCAACGCGGCGAGCGCAGGGTTGCGCTCGACCCCCAGCCAGAGCTGGCGCACGCGGCGGCCGGATTCGAAATGGCCGGCGCCGACCAGCGTCACGTCGAAGGCGGGCGCGCGCACGTGCGACAGGTCGAGCGCGACGTCGCGCGCGTGGGCCTCGTCGATCTCGCCGATGAAACGCAAGGTGATGTGCAGGTTCTCGCTCGCGACCCAGCGCGCGCCGTCCACGCCGCGTTGCAAGGCGGCGGCACGGTCGCGCAGCTCGTCCGGGATCTCGAGGGCGACGAACAGTCGAATCATTCGCCCTACGAGATCACCGTCAGCACGCCGGTATAGCCGTAGAGCCGGTTGTTGCTGATCTCGCCGTTCGCGTAGAACCCGATCAACGGCACCTCGCCCAGCGCGTCGCGCAGCCTTCCGAGCTCGCGCGAGCCCGGTCCGAACTGGTTGGGCCCGCGCGCGACGCATGACACGTAGATGGCGCAGGCCGGGTCCGGCCCGGCGCGCTTCGCCACGTCGGTCGCCATGCGGTCCAGATCGGCGGTCGCGCTCGCCCCGTCGCGGCGGACGAACATGATGCGGTCGCCCGTCCGGATGCGCTCGCCGATGGCGAGCCAGCCCTTGTCCGGGTCGATCCCGACCAGATTGCGCACCAGGTAGTCGGCGCGGTCGGAGCCGGGGATCGGCAGGGCGGCGTGGATGAAGCCCGCTGCGCGCACAAGGTTGCGCGCCACCACCTCGCCCGCGTCCGCCTTGAACGCGTCGAGCGCGGGGGCGCCGTCGAGCTCCATCACCACGTTGTCGCGCCCGGCCGTCACCGTGCGCGGCGGCCCGATCGGGCTGCACCCCTGTGTGAGGCCGCTTGCGATCGCCACGTCGCCGCCGAACAGAATGCCGGAGACGCCCCCGGTCGCCGGCCCGCCCGCCACCTGGCGCACCGTGCCGCGCGAGGCGGTGATGCCGCCGACCAGGAAGCAATCGGTGTCGTCCGAGATGGAATCGAGGATCTGCGGCAAATAGGCATTGCGCGGGTCGGCGTGGACCAGCCCCAGCGCCGGATGGGCGCGCGCGACCCAGCCCGCCACCTCCTCGGGCAGCGGGTCGCCCGGCTTGGCGACGGTCGGCAGCATGCGGAACGCGTCGGCGTCGAGCGTGCCGACCAGCAGGGCGAGCGCCGGCTCGTCGAAATACTCGCGCCCGGTGACGCAGATGCCGTAGCCGACGGTGCCGACCCAGTCGGCGATGCCGGTGCGCTGGCGCAGCGTGTCGCAGATCGTGTCGAACGCGCCGTGCAGTGCGTCGGTCGCGTAGACGAAGCCGATATTCGCCCCCGCCGGCGGCGTGCCGAGCGTCGCCAGGCACAATTCCAGCATCGTCTCCGCGGTTCCGCCGGACGCGTGGGCCAGGCGGAAGCTCCGTGTCGCGGTCTCCATCGGCGTCTCCTATCGGGGCCGGTGGAGCAACCGCACCACATAAGGCGCCAGCCGGTCAACCAGGACCGCCACCCCCTGGTCGTTCGGATGGATTCCGTCGGGCTGGTTCAGCGCCGGCTGGGCCGCCACCCCGTCGAGCAGGAACGGATAGAACGCCACGCCGTAGCGCCGCGCGAGGGCGGGGAACAGCGCGTTGAACTGGCCCTCGTAGCCTTCGCCCATGTTGGGTGGAGCCAGCATGCCGGTGAGCAGCACGCGCACCTTGGCGGCCTTGAGCCGGGCCAGGATGGCGTTCAGGTTGGCCTCGGTCTCGGCGGGCGGGATGCCGCGGAGCCCGTCATTGCCGCCAAGCTCGACAATGGCAACGTCCGGCTTGTCGGCGAGCGCCCAGTCGAGCCGCGCCTTGCCGCCGGCCGTGGTGTCGCCCGAGACGCCGGCGTTGATGACCTTGACGCGATGGCCCTCGGATTTGAGCTTTGCCTGCAGCCTCGCCGGGAAGCTGCGGTCGGCGGGCAAGCCGTAGCCGGCGGCGATGGAATCGCCGAGCACCAGGATGCGGACGGGGTCGTCCTTTGCCGCGGCCTTGCCCGGGTCCTTGGCCGCGTCCTTGCCCGCAGCGTGGGCGGCACCGGCGGCGCCCAGCGCCATGAATGCCACGGCGCCCAGGATCCTCACCGCTTTCAAAAGCCGCTTCCGCATGCCATATCCGCTGGCAATGGCCGACACGATGCTCCTCCTCGACGACGTACACCTCACGCTGGACAGCGCAGCCGGTCCGGTCCAGGTGCTGCGCGGCATCAACCTTAGGGTCGAATCGGGCGAAACCGTGGCCGTGATCGGGCCTTCGGGCTCGGGCAAGTCGACCATGATGATGATTTCGGCGGGGCTCGAGCGGCCGACGTCGGGCCGGGTTGCGGTCGCCGGCACCGATTTCGCCTCGCTCGGCGAGGATGCGCTGGCCCGCTTCCGGCGCGACCACATGGGCATCGTGTTCCAGAACTTCCATCTGGTGCCGACCATGACTGCGCTCGAGAACGTCGCCGTGCCGCTCGAGCTCGCAAGGCGGCGGGACGCCTTCGCCCGCGCCGAGGCGGGGCTCGCCGCCGTCGGGCTCGGCCACCGGCTCGCCCACTATCCGGGCCAGCTCTCGGGCGGGGAGCAGCAGCGCGTCGCCATCGCCCGCGCCTTCGTCGGCGAGCCGCGGCTCCTGCTCGCCGACGAGCCGACCGGAAATCTCGACGGCGAAACCGGGCGCCAGGTGATCGACCTGGTGTTCGACCTCGCCGCGCGGCATGGCGCGACCTTGGTGCTGATCACCCACGACCTTGCCATCTCGCGGCGCTGCGCCCGCGAGGTGCGGCTGGTCGACGGGCGGATCGCCGGCGACCGCGTGCCGGCCCCGCCGGTCGCGGCCGGATGAGCGTCGCGCTCACCCTCGCGGGGCGCGAGCTGCGCGCGGGGCTCGGTGGCTTCCGGCTGTTCCTCGCCTGCCTCGTCATCGGCGTCGCCGCCATCGCCGGCGTCGGCTCGCTCGCCCGCGCGATCCATGACGGGATCGCCGGCGAATCGCGCGCCATGCTGGGCGGCGACGTGGCGCTGCGCGCCGTGCACCAGCCGTTTCCGGCGCCGCTGCAGGCCGAACTCCGCGGGGCCGGAACGCTCAGCCTGGCCGAAACGATGCGCACCATGGCGAGCCGGCCGGGCGCCGCGCCGCGCGTTCTGGTCGAGCTCAAGGCCGTCGACGGCGCGTATCCGCTCTACGGCCATCTCGAGCTCGACCCCGCGATGACGCCCGAGGCGGCGCTCGATTTCCATGACGGTGCCTGGGGCGCGGTCGCCGAGCCCAGCCTGCTCGACAGGCTGGGGATCAAGGTCGGCGACCGGGTGCAGGTCGGCACCACCCAGTTCGTGCTGCGCGCGACGATCGCGCGCGAACCGGACCTCGCGGGCGGCAGCGACGGGTTCCCGCTCGGCCCGCGACTGATGATCGCGAGCCAGGCGCTGCCCACCACCGGCCTCGTCCGTCTCGGCAGCCTGATCTACTACCACGCGCGCGTGCGCCTTCCGGCGGGCGCGGACCCGCACGCCTTCGCCGCTGCGCTGCGTTCCGCCCATCCCGACGCCGGCTGGACGCTCCGCACCCCGGACCGCGCGGCCCCCGAGGTGCAGCGCCTGGTCGACCGGGTGATGCAGTTCCTGGCGCTGGTCGGGCTCACCACCCTGCTGGTCGGCGGGGTCGGCATCGGCAACGCGGTGCGCGCCTATCTCGCCGGCAAGACCGCGACCATCGCCACGCTGAAATGCCTCGGCGCGTCGTCGGGCCTGATCTTCCGCACCTATTTCGTCCAGGTGCTGGCGATGGGCGCCGTCGCCATCGTCGCCGGCATCGTGCTCGGCGCGCTGTTCCCGTTCGCCGCCGCCAAGCTGATCTCGCCGGCCTTGCCGATCGCGGTCGATACCGAGCTCACGCTGCGCCCGCTGGCCCTCGCCGCCCTGTTCGGACTGGTTGCGACCGTCGCCTTCTCGGTCTGGCCGATCGCGCGGGCCGGCGCCATCGCCCCCGCCTCGCTGTTCCGCGATCTGGTCGCGCCGTCGGGCCGCCGGCCGGGCATCGTGGCGGTGGCCGCCGTCACCGCCTGCGCCGCGGCGCTCGCCGGGCTCGCCATCTGGGACGCGACCGACCGGCGGCTCGCAATATGGTTCATCGTCGGCGCGGCCGGCGCCCTCGTCGCGTTCGGCCTCGCCTCGATCGCGATCCGCCAGGCGTCGCGCCACATCCGCCCGCGCAACGCCGTGCTCCGGCTCGCGCTCGCCAATCTCGGCCGGCCCGGCGCGCCGACCGGCTCGGTCGTTCTGTCGCTCGGGCTCGGCCTCACCGTGCTGGTGACCGTGGCGCTGGTCGAGGGCAACATCGACCGGCTGGCCCAGGACACGCTGCCGGCGGACGCGCCCGGCTATTTCTTCATCGACATCCAGCCCGGCGAGCGCGCGGGTTTCGTCGAGGCGGTACACAAGGCGGCGCCCGAGGTCCGGCTGAACGAGGTGCCGATGCTGCGCGGGCGTATCGTGCGGGTGAACGGGCAGGGCGCTGCCGAGGTGCAGAAGCGCATCGGCCGGAAATGGGTGCTCGGCTCCGACCGGGGCATCTCCTGGTCGGCGACGCCGCCGGCGAACTCGCCGATCGTGCGCGGCGATTGGTGGCTCAAGGACTATTCCGGCCCGCCGCAGGTCTCGTTCGACGCCAACGCCGCAGAGAGCCTCGGCATCGGCGTCGGCTCGACGCTGACGGTCGACGTGCTGGGGCGCGAGATCACCGCGCGGGTCGCCAATTTGCGGACCATCAACTGGCGCAACATGGGGATCAACTTCATGCTGATCTTCTCACCCAATGCGCTTGTGGGCGCGCCGGCGACGACCATCGCCACGCTGCGCGGTCCGGCGGCGGCCGAGGACGCGGCGGCGAAGGCGGTGGCGGCGCGCTTCCCCAACATCACGGCGATCCGCGTGCGCGACGTGCTGGACGCGGTGGCCGGCATCGTCGGCCGTGTCGCCGACGCGGTGCGGCTCGCCACGGCGGCGACGCTGCTCGCCGGCGCGCTGGTGCTCGCCGGGGCCATCGCGGCCGGGCACCGGCGACGGGTCTACGACGCGGTGGTACTGAAGGCGGTCGGGGCCACGCGGGGCGACATCGCGCGGTCCTTCCTGATCGAGCATCTGGCGATCGGGCTGATCGCCGCCGCCGTCGCCGCGGCGCTCGGCACGTTCGCGGCGCGCTTCGCCATCGTGCGGGTAATGCATTTCGACTGGACGTTCCTGCCGCTGCCCGTCGCGGCGACCGCCGTGATCGCCGCGACCGTCTGCATCGGGCTCGGGTTCGTCGGCACCTGGCGCGCCCTCGGCCAGCCGGCGGCGCCGCTGTTGCGCAACGAGTGACCGGGCGCGGTTGACCCGGAACGCCCCGGCCGATAGCGTTCCGCGTCGCCAGCCGGAACCCGGAACCTCCTTATGCTCGAACCGACCAGACCGATCTCGCGCCACCAGGTCGCGCGCCTGCTGAACCCGCGCTCGGTCGCGGTGATCGGCGTGTCGGAGCGGCCGAACACGGCCGCGCGCAACGTGATCGCCAACCTCGATTCGCTGGGTTTTTCCGGGCCGATGCACCTGGTCGCCCGCAATCTGCGCGAGATCGACGGCCGCCCGACGGTCGCGAGCGTCGACGAGCTGCCCAAGGGCATCGACTGCGCCGTGCTGACCGTGCCGGGGGCGGCCATCGAGGCGACGGTCGAGGCGCTGGCGGCGCGCGAGGTCGGCTCGATCATGTGCTTCGCGTCGGGCTTCGCGGAGATGGGCGGCGCCGGCCGCGCGACGCAGCGGCGCATCGCGGGGATCGCGCGCGCCCACGACATCGCCTTCGCCGGGCCGAACTGCCTCGGCTTCACCAATATGCCGGACCGCGTCGCGATCTCGTTCTCGGCGGGCCGCCCGCCCGCGCCCGAGACGCTCGGCCGCATCAAGGTGGGCATCGTCGCCCAGTCGGGCGCGATGGCGAGTGTGCTGCGCATCGGCATGGCGGCGGAGGAGATCGGGTTCACCTACGCGATCACCACCGGCAACGAGGCCGTGCTGGGCGTCGAGGACTACCTGCCCTTCCTGATCGAGAACGACGAAACCCGCGTCATCATGGTGCTGGGCGAGACGATCCGCCGCCCGGCCGAGTTCCTGGCCCACGCCGAGGCGGCGCGGGCGAAGAAGAAGCCGATCGTGCTGCTCCATCTCGGGCGCAGCGAAAAGGCGCGCGCCTCGGCCAAGTCGCACACCGGCGCGCTTGCCGGCGACTTCGCGGTGATGGAGGCGTTCGCGCGCGCGGCCGGCGTCGTGCTGGTCGAGACGCTGGACGAGCTCATCGACACCACCACCGTCCTCGCCCACACGCCGGCGCCGCCCGCGGGCGGGGTTGCCGTCATCACCGATTCGGGCGCGTTCAAGGGCTTCACGCTGGACTACTGCGAGAAGGTCGGGCTGCCCGTGGCGCAGATCGGCGCCAAGACCCGTGCGGCGCTGAAGGCGGCGCTGCCGGAGTTCGCGGTGGTGTCGAACCCGGTCGACCTCACCGCCCAGACGATCTTCCGCCCCGACCTCTACACCCTGTCGATCCGCACGCTGATGGGCGATCCCAATGTCGGCTACGTGCTGGCCTCGATCATGGCGACCAGCCCCGCGCTCGGGCTCGAGAAGGTGCCCTACGTCACCGACGGGCGGATCGACCCGGAAAAGCCGCTCGCCTGCGCCTTCATGGCGGGCGATTCGCCGACCGACCCGACGGTGAAGCCGCGCCTCGCCGAGGCGGGCATCCCGTTCTTCCGCTCGCCGGAGCGGGCGTTGCGCGCCTTCGCCCGCGCGCACGAGTATGGCGTCGCGCTCGCCCGCAAGGCGCCGCGCGCCGGGCGCATCGACGTCCCGCCCGTCCGCGTGCCGGCGTCCGGCGCGCTGACCGAGAGCGAGGGCAAGGCGGCGCTCAAGGCGGCCGGGGTCGCGGTGCCGCAGGGTGCGCTCGCCACCTCGCTCGCCGAGGCGACGCGCATCGCCCAGCGGCTGCGCTATCCGGTGGCGCTCAAGGCGCAGGCGGCGGCGCTCGGCCACAAGTCGGACGCGGGCGGGGTGATCCTCAATGTCGGCGACGTCAAGGCTCTCGCCGCGGCGTGGAAGACGCTCCACGCCAGCGTGAAGAAGGCGCGCCCCGGCCTCGCGCTCGACGGCGTGCTGGTCGAGAAGATGGCGCCCAAGGGGGTCGAGGTGGTGATCGGCGCCCGGCGCGACCCCGAATGGGGGCCGGTGCTGATGGTCGGGCTTGGCGGGGTGTGGACCGAGGCGCTGAAGGACGTGCGCTTCCTGCCGGCCGGCGCCGCGCCCGCCGCCATCGCCGAGGCGTTCCGCGGCCTGCGCGGGGCGAAGCTGCTCGAGGGCTTCCGCGGCGCGAAGCCGGTCGATATCGCCGCGCTCGCCGATGCCGCCGCGCGCATCGGCGCGCTGATGCTCGCCTCGCCCGCGCTCGACGAGATCGACGTCAACCCGCTGATCGCGACCGACAAGGGATGCGTCGCGGTCGACGCGCTGTTCGTCGGGCGGGGATAAGGCTCCCTCTCTGCCCCTGGGGGCGGAGAGGGAAAGAAAAAGAAAGGGCCGGGAAATCCGGCCCTTTCGCGTCTCGCGCCTCAGGTCGCGCTATTCGGCGGCGGCCTTCGAGGCGTAGGGATCCTTCAGGCCGAACAGCCGCGCGGCGTTGCCGCCCAGGATGTTGCGCTTCTCGCGCTCGCCCAGGAACGGCAGGTCGTAGACGGTCGACGGCGTGTCGAAGTCCCAGTGCGGCCAGTCGGACGCGTAGAGAAGCTGCGTGTCCGCCTTGATCGCCTCGAACGTCGCCTGCACCAGCTTCATGTGGTGCAGCTCCATCGGCTGGGTCGTGTAGTACATCTCGGTGATGTACTCGCTGGGCTTGCGCTTCAGCAGCGGCGCCTCCGACGTGCGCATCATGTATTCCGAATCGAGCCGCTGCATCAGATAGGGCAGCCAGGCGAGCCCGCTCTCCACCCAGACCACCTTCAGGTTCGGGAATCGCTCGGGCATGCCATTGATCACCCAGTTCGACATGTGCACCAGGTTGCAATGGACGAACGACAGCGCGTGCATCGACAGGAAGCGGTTGAGCTGCGCCATCGAGCCGTCTTCCCAGTTGAAGGCGGCGTGGAAGGCGAGCGGCAGGCCGCGCTCCTCCAGCATCGAATAGAGGCGCATGTACGAGTTGTGGTGCACCGGCTTGTAGCGCGTCGACGTCACGGTGAAGCCGATGACGCCCGGCTTGTCGGCGAACTCCTCGATGAAGGCGGGGCACGCCTCCGGCGTGTTGTACGGCAGGTAGAGAAGGCCGAGCAGGCCGGGATCGCCCGGCAGGACGCGCTCGGTCAGCCAGCGATTATAGGCGCGGCCGAGCTCGACCTCGACCTCGGGCTGCGGATGCACGCCGAGGGTGAGCATCGAGGTCGGGAACACCGTCATGTAGTCGATGCCCATCGAGTCCATCGCGCGGCGCGACAGCAGGGTCTGCTTGTGCGCGGCGGGGCCGGACGGCAGCTGCTCCTTGGTGATGCCGGAGTGCGGCACGCGGCCGAAGGCGTTCTGGTACAGAAGCCCCGGCGAGGAATTCGACAGGCCGTTCGCGCTGCCGCGCTCCTTGAACGACTTGGCGTTGTACTTCCACACGTCGGACGAGATGTAGTCCGTCACCTCGTCCCAGAAGGCCGCTTCCGACACGTGGGCGTCGATGTCGACGATCATGAACTCGTCGAACTTCTTGCGGTTCTTCTCGCGGACGGCGTGGGCCAGCATGTCCGCGGTCGCGGAATCGGCCGTGAGCGGAGCGAGGTCCTTCATCTTGGTCGCCATGGTTCCTCCGGTCGCCTGGGGGCGGCTATTCGGCCGCGGCCCTCGCCGCATACGGGTCGTTCAGCCCGAACAGGCGCGCCGCGTTCCCGCCCAGGATATTACGCTTCTGCTTTTCGTTCAGGAACGGCAAATCGTAGATCGTGGCCGGGGTGTCGAAGTCCCAGTGCGGCCAGTCGGAAGCATAGAGAAGCTGGGTCTCGGCGTTGATCGCCTCGAACGTCGCCTCCACCAGCTTCATGTGCTGGAGCTCGATCGGCTGCGACGAGAAGAACATTTCCTTCATGTATTCCGAGGGCTTGCGCTTGAGGAGCGGCGCCTCGGAGGTGCGCATCATGTACTCGGAATCGAGCCGCTGCATGAGGTAGGGCACCCAGGCGAGGCCGGATTCGATCCACACGGTCTTGAGGCCGGGGAACCGCTCCGGCAGGCCGTTGATCACCCAGTTGGTCATGTGGATCAGGTTGCAATGCACGAACGACAGCGCGTGCATCGACAGGAACCGGTTGAGCTGGGCCATCGAGCCGTCTTCCCAGTTGAAGCCGGCATGGAAGGTCAGCGGCAGGCCGCGCTCCTCCAGCATCGCGTAGAGGCGCATGTAGGAATTGTGGTGCACCGGCCGGTAGCGGGTCGAGGTCACGGTGAAGCCGATCACCCCCTTCTTGTCGCCGAATTCCTCGACGAAGGGGGCGCAGGCCTCGGGCGTGTTGAACGGCAGGTAGAGGAGTCCCAGGAGTCCCGGGTCGGCGGGCAGGATCACCTCGGTCAGCCAGCGGTTGTAGGCGCGGCCGAGCTCGACCTCGACCTCGGGCTGTGGGTGGACGCCCAGGGTCAGCATGGGCGTCGGGAACACCGTCATGTAGTCGATGCCCATCGCGTCCATCGCGCGGCGGGCGAGCGCCACCTGGTTGTGGCCCTCGCCCCGCTCGATCTTCTCCTTCAACGCCATGCCGTGCGGCACGCGGCCGAACAGATCCTGGTAGGTCAGGCCCGGCTGCGCGTTCGAGAGGCCCGGCGCGTTGCCCCGCTCCTTGAACGACTTGGCGTTGTACTTCCAGACGTCGGATTCGATCCGGTCGGTGATCTCGTCCCAGAACAGCGTCTCGCGGACGTGGGCGTCGACGTCGACGACCAGGAACTCGTCGAATCTGTGCCGGCCCGCGTGGCGCTTCGCATGCGCCAGCGTGTCCTCGGTCTTCGAGTGGACGGTGAGCTGGGCGAGCTCGCGCGGCTGGTCGGCCATCCTCCGCCTACTCCGCCGCCGCCTTCGAGGCGTAGGGATCCTTGAGGCCGAACGCGCGCGCCGCGTTGCCGCCCAGGATGTTGCGCTTCTGCTTTTCGTTCAGGAACGGCAGGTCGTAGATGGTCGACGGCGTGTCGAAGTCCCAATGCGGCCAGTCGGACGCGTAGAGAAGCTGGGTCTCGGCATTGATCGCCTCGAACGTCGCCTCGACCAGCTTGGGATGCTGCAGCTCGATCGGCTGCGACGAGTAGTACATCTCCTTCATGTACTCGCTGGGCTTGCGCTTCAGCAGCGGCGCCTCCGACGTGCGCATCATGTACTCGGAGTCCAGCCGCTGCATCAGGTACGGGATCCAGGCGAGGCCGGACTCGATCCACACCACCTTCAGCTTCGGGAACCGCTCCGGCAGGCCGTTGATGACCCAGTTGGTCATGTGGACCAAGTTGCAATGCACGAACGACAGCGCGTGCATCGACAGGAACCGGTTGAGCTGCGCCATCGAGCCGTCGTTCCAGTTGAACCCGGCGTGGAAGATCAGCGGCAGGCCGCGCTCCTCCAGCATGGCGTAGAGCCGCATGTAGGAGTTGTGGTGGACGGCGCGGTAGCGCGTCGAGGTCACCGAGAAGCCGATGATGCCCTTCTTGTCGCCGAACTCCTCGACCATCTTCGGGCAGGCCTCGGGCTCGTTGAACGGCAGGTACCCCATGCCGAGCAGGCCCGGATCCTCCGGCAGCACCTTTTCGGTGAGCCAGCGGTTGTAGGCTTGGCCGAGCTGCGTCTCGACCTCGGGCTGCGGGTGCACGCCCATGGTCAGCATCGGCGTCGGGAACACCGACATGTAGTCGATGCCCATCGAGTCCATCGCCCGGCGGGCGAGCGTGACCTGCTTGTGCGGCTTCTGCTCGGTCACCGCCTCGCCCAGCCGCTCCTGGTGCGGGATGCGGCCGTTGACGCCCTGGTACAGGAGGCCCGGCTGCGCGTTCGAAAGGCCCATCGCCGCGCCGCGCTCCTTGAACGACTTGGCGTTGTACTTCCACACGTCGGAATCGATGCGGTCGGTGATCTCGTCCCAGAACATGCCTTCCGAGACGTGGGCGTCGATGTCGACCACCAGGAAATCGTCGAACTTCTTCTTCTCGACGTACTGCCGCGCGTGCGCCAGCGCGTCCCGCGTGTCGGACATGTGGGTGATGACGGGAAGCTCGCGCGTGTCCTTCGCCTTGGTGGCCATGTCGGATCGTTCCTCCGGGATTATGTCGGTGGCCGCCCTTCCGGCGGCGGCCGGCTGCTCAAATTATAGGCCAGAGGACGGCCCGATTGCCAATAGGTACGAAATCGCCCTATCTGCCCCGCGGGCCGCGAGGCTTGGTCTCGGCGCGCGATCATGGTAACGGAATGCAACTGCGTCGCGGCCGCAAACCGGCCGCGCGCCGCGGCGCGCAAGATCGGGGAGAGGCGATATGAAACGGCTCACCATCCTGCTGGCGTGCGCTGCCGCGCTGGCGATCGGCCATGCGGCGACGTCTCGCGCCGCCGGCACGCTCGACGCGGTGAAGGGGCGGGGCGTGCTCCATTGCGGCGTGAGCCAAGGCCTGCCCGGCTTCTCGCAGCCCGACGCCCAGGGCAAGTGGCACGGGCTCGACGTCGATTACTGCCGCGCGCTCGCGGCCGCCGTGCTCGGCGACGCCAACAAGGTGAAGTACACGCCCCTGTCGGCGAAGGAGCGGTTCACCGCCCTGCAGTCGGGTGAGATCGACGTGCTGTCGCGCAACACCACCTGGACCATGTCGCGCGATACCCAGCTCGGGCTCAACTTCGCCGGCGTCGATTATTACGACGGGCAGGGCTTCATGGTGCGCAAGTCGCTCGGCGTGAAGCACGCGACCGAGCTCAACGGCGCCCAGGTCTGCATGAACGCCGGCACGACGACCGAGCTCAACCTCGCCGACTATTTCCGCCGCCACAACATGACCTACAAGCCGGTGGTGTTCGAGAACTCGAACCAGACGATCGCGGCCTACGGCGCGGGGCGCTGCGACGTGTACTCGACCGACGCCTCGGGCCTGTACGCCGAACGGCTGAAGCTCAAGGACAAGGACGCGCACATGATCCTGCCCGAGATCATCTCGAAGGAGCCGCTGGGCCCGTCGGTGCGCCAGGGCGACGACCAGTGGTTCAACATCGCGCGCTGGACCCTGTTCGCGATGATCGACGCGGAGGAGCTCGGCGTCACCTCGAAGAACGTCGACGAGATGAAATCCTCCAAGAACCAGGAGGTGCTGCGCATGCTGGGGGTGCAGGACAAGTTCGGCCCGCAGATCGGGGTGGGCGAGGACTGGGCCTACCAGATCATCAAGCAGGTCGGCAATTACGGCGAGGTGTTCGCCCGCAACGTCGGGCCCGGCACGCCGCTCGGCATCGACCGCGGCCTCAACAAGCTGTGGACCGAAGGCGGCATCATGTACGCCCCGCCGATCCGCTAGGGGGCGGAGGCGCGCTCCCTTGCCTGACGCGGCGCCGGGCGCCAAGGCGCCGCCCTGGGCGGACCCGCGGGTTCGCGCCATCGGGTTCCAGGTCCTCGCCGTCGCCGCGACCGTCGCGCTCCTCGCCTTCGTGGCCGACAACACGGTCGCCAACCTCGCGCGGCGCGGCATCCATACCGGGCTCTCGTTCCTCGGCGAGCAGGCCGGCTTCGGCATCCTGTTCAGCCTGATCCCCTATTCCGAGGCGTCGACCTACGGCCGCGCCTTCCTGGTGGGTCTGCTCAACACGCTGCTGGTCTCGGCGCTCGGCATCGTCGCCGCGACGATCATCGGCTTCGTCATCGGGCTCGCCCGGCTCGCGCCCAACTGGCTCGTCTCGCGCCTCGCCGGCGCCTATGTCGAGACCGTGCGCAACATCCCGCTGCTGCTCCAGATCTTCTTCTGGTACTTCGCGGTGCTGCGCGCGCTGCCGCTGCCGCGCCAGAGCGTGTCGTTCCTCGGCGTCGCCTTCCTCAACAATCGCGGCCTTTATCTGCCGGCGCCGACGCACTCCCAGGGCGAAGGCTGGGTGGGGCTCGCGGTGCTCGCCGGCGCCGTGCTGATCGCGCTCGCGACGCGCGCGGCGCGGCGCCAGCGGGCGCGCGGCGAGACCGGGCTCGGCGTCCTCGCCGCCGGCTGGGCGGGCGCGGTCGCCCTCGTCGTCGCGGTCGGATGGATCGCGGGGTTCGCCGCCGGCTGGGCGCGGCCCCAGCTCGCCGGGTTCAACTTCCGCGGCGGGGTCGTGCTGATCCCCGAGTTCGTGGCGATGTTCGTCGCCCTCTCGATCTACACCGCCGCCTATATCGCCGAGGTGGTGCGCGCGGGCGTGCTGTCGGTCGGGCGCGGCCAGACCGAGGCGGCGATGGCGCTGGGCCTCTCGCGCGGCCAGACGCTCCGCCTCGTCGTGGTGCCGCAGGCGATGCGCGTGATCGTGCCGCCCCTCACCAACCAGTACCTCAACCTCACCAAGAACTCGTCGCTCGCCGCCGCCATCGCCTATCCCGAGCTCGTCTCGGTGTTCGCCGGCACGGTGCTGAACCAGACCGGCCAGGCGGTGGTGGTGATCGGCATCACCATGGCGGTCTACCTGGCGATCTCGCTGTCCATCGCGCTGGCCATGAACCTCTACAACCGGCGCACCGCGCCGGTCGGGCGGTAGACGATGACCGCCATCCGCTGGGCGCGGGCGAACCTGTTCTCCTCGCCGCTGAACGCGGCGCTGACGATTTTCGCCGCCTGGCTGCTGTGGGTGGCGGTGCCGCCCTTCCTCCGCTGGGCGCTCCTCGACGCCGATTTCGCCGGCACGACCCGGGCGGCGTGCACCTCCGGCGGCGCCTGCTGGGTGTTCGTGAAGGAGAAGCTGCCGCAGTTCCTCTTCGGACTTTATCCGGTGGCGGAGCGCTGGCGGGTGGACCTCGCCTTCGGCCTCCTGGTCCTGATCGCCGCGCCCTTGTTCGTGCCGCGTGTATCGAAGAAGCTCTGGATCGGCGCGTTCCTGCTGTTCGTCTATCCGGTGATCGCCTACGCGCTCTTCGCCGGCGGCTGGTTCGGGCTCGCCCCGGTCGAGACCAGCTACTGGGGCGGGCTGATGCTGACGCTGATCGTCGCCGGCGTCGGCATGGCGGGCTCGCTTCCCATCGGCGTGCTGTTCGCGCTCGGCCGCCGCTCGGACATGCCGGCCGTTCGCACCATCTCCATCGGCTTCATCGAGCTGATGCGCGGCGTGCCGCTCATCACGGTGCTGTTCATGGCGTCCGTCATGCTGCCGCTGTTCCTGCCGGCCGGGGTGAATTTCAACAAGCTCTTGCGCGCGCTGATCGGCGTCATGCTGTTCGACGGCGCCTACATGGCCGAGGTGATCCGCGGCGGGCTGCAGGCGATCCCCAAGGGCCAGACCGAGGCGGCGGCCGCCCTCGGGCTCGGCTACTGGCGCACGATGGGGCTCGCCGTGCTGCCCCAGGCGGTGCGCCTCGTGATCCCCGGCATCGTCAACAGCTTCATCGCGCTGTTCAAGGACACGACCCTGGTGCTGATCATCGGGCTGTTCGACTTCCTCGGCGCGATCCAGGCGGCGCTTGCCGATCCGAACTGGCTCGGCTACGCGACCGAGGGGTACGTGTTCGCCGCCGCGGTCTACTGGGTGTTCTGCTTCGCCATGTCGCGCTACTCGCTTCGCATCGAGCGGCGCCTCGCGGCGGGCGAGCGGAGGTGACGATGGCGGATGCGGCTTCCGGCACGCCGATGATCGAGATGGCGAAGGTCAACAAGTGGTTCGGCAGCTTCCACGTGCTGAAGGACATCGACCTCGTCGTCGGGCGCGGCGAGCGCATCGTGGTTTGCGGCCCGTCGGGGTCGGGCAAGTCGACCATGGTGCGCCTCATCAACCGGCTGGAGGAGCACCAGTCCGGCCGCATCGTGGTCGACGGGATCGAGCTCACCGGAAACCTCAAGCGCATCGAGAAGGTGCGCGCCGAGACCGGCATGGTGTTCCAGCAGTTCAACCTGTTCCCGCATCTCAGCGTGCTCGACAACCTCTGCCTCGCGCCAGTCTGGGTGCGGAAGGTGCCGCGCGCCGAGGCCGAGCGCATCGCCATGCGCTATCTCGAGCGCGTCCACATCCCCGAGCAGGCGGCAAAGTTCCCTGGCCAGCTTTCCGGCGGCCAGCAGCAACGCGTCGCCATCGCCCGCGCCCTCTGCATGGAGCCGCGCGTCATGCTGTTCGACGAGCCGACCTCGGCGCTCGACCCCGAGATGATCAAGGAGGTGCTCGACGTCATGCTCGAGCTCGCGCGCGACGGCATGACCATGGTTTGCGTGACCCACGAGATGGGCTTCGCGCGCGAAGTCGCCGACCGCGTGGTGTTCATGGACGCGGGCGAGATCGTCGAGGCCGCGCCGCCGCAGAAATTCTTCTCCGCCCCCGAATCCGAGCGCACCCGCCGCTTCCTCAGCCAGATTTTGCGGGGCTAGGATTTCTGCTCCCTGTCACCCCGGCCAAGTCGCGAAGCGGCGCGAGCCGGGGCCTATCCCATCCGTCGAGCGCTGCGGCGGCCGAGCGATGGGTCCCGGGTCTGCGACGCACCGCTTCGTGCTGCACCGCGCCCGGGATGACAATAGGGTGTTGCTCCGGCTCGGCCTTTACGGCCGCGTGACCGGGCCCTTGGTGTCGGGCGTATTGCGGTCGCGGTAGTTGTAGTTCTTCGACCATGGCGTCACGGGGCAGGGCACCGGCTCGCCGTCCACCCGGATCTCGTCCACGTGCTCGTTGAAGAAGCAGAGAAGCCCCCGGATCTTCGGGCATTCCGGGATCGGCTCGGGATAGGTCCAGACGATGTCCTCATACGTCTCGCCGCCGATCTTCGCCGAGAAGTAGGACGCCTCGCCCTTGTAGGGGCACCGGCTCTTCTTCTCGCTCGGCACCAGAAGGTCGGTGCGCACGTCCTCGGCCGGGATGTAGTAGCGCGTCGGCAGGCGCGTCTCGAACAGGAAGCGCGCGTTCCGCGTGTCGGCGATTTTCTCCCCGCCCAGGAACACCTCGACATGGCGCGACGACGGCATCACGTCGACCCGCTTGTACGGGTCGCGCGCGTGCACGAAGACTTCCTCGTCCTCCTCGAACCAGTGGTCCATCCGGTTCCAGTAGAGCGCCACGTAGTCCTTGATCTCGGCGACCTCGTCGAACGGGTCGGCATAGCTCCACACCGCGTTCTCGGCCTCGCGGTCGCCGATTTTCACGGTCCAGTAGGACGCGTCGCCCTTGTAGGGGCAGTGGGTGTGGTGGTCCGTCGGCGAGAGCAGCTCCATCCGCACGTCTTTCTTCGGGAAGTAGTAGACGGGCAGATGGCGCGTCTCGAACAGAAGATGCGCGTCGGTCGAATCGACGATCGTCTCGCCGGCGAACGTCACGCGCACGCGCCGCGGCGATTTCTCGAAGGTGATGCGATAGTCGGGGTTCGACTTGAAGCCGGACTCGCGCTTCGCGGGAGCCTGTGTTGCCATGACGCTCCTCCTCGGTCGCGGGGGTGGACGAATTTCATCATAGTCGGCGCGCTGCACGAAGCGGTTTTTCGGGATAGAACGCTTTGATCTGACGGGGCCACCCCGTTCCGCGCCAGCGGAAATTGTCCTAGAACGGGCTTTCACGACAGGGAGGCGAAGATGGAGAACGGAGTCGCGCGGCGCGTGGTGACCGGACACCGGGACGGCAAGGCGGTGGTGATCGCCGATACGCCCTGTCCCAACGTGACGCGCCCCAGCCACCGGCCCGGCGTGGTGATGAACCATCTGTGGTTCACCGACCGCGCGCCGGCGAAGCTCGGCGACGAGCGCGACCCGACCCAGGGCGTCGCCGTGCCGCTCACGCCCTCCAATGGCGGGGCGACCTTCCGGGTGATCTCGTTCTCGCCGGAGAAGGACTGGATCGGCGCGGTCGACCGCGCGGCGGCGCATGCGACCTTCGGCACGCTCGGCGCCCACGACGCGGCGGACGCCCGCGAGAACCCGCCGCATCCGCTGATGCACAAGACGCGCACCATCGACTACGCCATGGTGCTCACCGGCGAGATCTGGATGGTGCTGGACGATTCCGAGGTGCTGCTGAAGGCCGGCGATACCGTCATCCAGCGCGCCACGAACCACGCCTGGTCGAACCGGTCCGACGCGCCCTGCGTGATGGCGTTCGTGCTGATCGACGGGGTGGAGGAGTAGGGGGCTACTTCTTCCCCAGCGTGCCGAGCGCGGCCTCGACGAGCGAGACCAGCGTCGCGGTGGCGTAGGGCTTGGCGAGCCATCCGAGCGGGGCGGCAGCATTCGCGCGGGCACGGGTCGCCGCGTCGTGATGGGCGGTGGCGAAGATACAGCGGATGCCGGTTTCCTTGAGGATGTCGAGCGCGGCCGAGATGCCATCGCTCGGCCCGGCGAGGCGGATGTCCATGATGGCAAGGTCGGGCCGCTCGTCGCGGGCGAGCGGCAGCGCGTCCTCCGCGCTGCGCGCGGTGGTAGTGGCGTAGCCCTCCTCGGCGAGCGCCGCCTCGATCTCGGCCGCCACCAGGAAATCGTCCTCGACGATCAGGATGCGCAGCGCGCCGGTGGCCGGCTGCGCCCGCCGCGACGCGCCGGTACGCGCGCCCGAGCCCCGGCCCCTGCGCGCCGGCCGGGTGCCGAGCTCGATGACCGGTGCCGGCTCGGCTCCGCCCGTCAGCGAGATGTCGAACGGGAATCGGGAAAACGAACGGTACATAAGGCGCCCGGATGACGGCGTTCGACCACCAGTGAGCCGCCAAGCTGCCGGGCGAGACCCTGGATCAGGCCGAGTCCCGACGAACGACGGCACGTCTGCGATTGGACATCGGGATCGAAGCCCGGCCCCTCGTCGGAGACCCAGAGGGCGAACCCTCCGGAATCCTCGGTCAAGCCCACGCGAACGGTTCCGGCGTCCGGGCTCTTGTTGCCGTGCTTGACCGCGTTGGTCAACAGCTCATTGAGAGTCAGCGACAGCGGCAGCGCCGTTTCGTTGGACAGATCGGTGTCGGCCGCCTCGATCTCGATCCGCACCGTGGCGGACAGGCCCTGCTGGGCGCTGGCGCAGACGGCTTCCAGGAACTCGGCGGCGGCATAACGTTCCGGTCCGCCGGCATAGAGCGCGCGCTGCGCGGCCGCCATCGCCGCCACGCGCCGCGCCGCGTCGTTGAGCGCGGTGCGGGCCTCGATGCTGGTCGCCGACCGGCATGCGCTGGTCAGCAGGGCGTGCAGCATCTGCATGTTGTTCTTGACGCGGTGGTTCAACTCGTCGAGCAGCAGGCGCTGGTTGGCCTCGGACGCCTTGCGCTCGCTGACGTCGACCAGCATGTTGACCGCGCCGATCGGCCGGCCATCCTCGTCGCGCAGCGGCGTGGGGTACGGGATGAAGGGCACGCGCGTGCCGTCCGGCCGCTCGGCCACGGCCTCGGCGCCGCGCACCGCGCGGTTCTCCTTCAGCGCGATCGCCATCGGGCACTCGTCGTGCGCCATCGGCCGTCCGTCCGGGTGGTAGAGCCGCCAGGTCACGCACCACTCGTCCACGCCCAGCACCGGCCGGCGGCCGGCCATGTTCGCCGCCGCCTCGTTGAAGAAGGTGATGCGGCCGTCCGCGTCGGTGGTGTAGACGGCGGCCGGCAGGGCGTCGAGCAGGTCGCGATAGCGCCGCTCGCTGGTGGCGAGCCGCGCCTCGGCGCGCTTGCGCGCGGTGATGTCCTGGAAGCAGTTGATGGCGCCGGCGACCGCCCCGTCGTTCTCGTCGTCGTGCACCGGCTCGATCGAGACCAGCGCCGTGATGCGCGAGCCGTCCGGCCGCTCGATCACCACCTCGCCGTTCCGCACCGGCGGGCCGCCCTGCAGCACCGCCGCCATCGGGCAGTCGGCGTGGGCGAGGGGCGTCCCGTCCGTCTGGAACAGGCGCAGCGAGCCGCACCAGCGTTCCTCGCCGGGCACGGGCGCGCGGCCCCACAACTCGGCCGCCTTTCGGTTGTAGCGGATGACGTAGCCTTCGAGGTCGCACACGTACATGGCGATGGGAAGCGCGTCGACCAGCCCGTCCCATGAATCGAGCGCCCGGGTGAGGGCCGGACTGCCGGCAGCGGCACCCGGCCGAGCGGTGAACGCGGTCCCCAGGAAACTTGCCATCGACGGCCTTTCTCTTCCACGCGGAGAGGTCTCACCTTCAGGACTACGCCTGAAAAGGTGTCTGGTTTCCTTAGCTTATCAAGATTTGTCCATACGCATGGCCGCCCCTGCACCCTCCCCCTCCGGACAGCTTGCCGCAATTCGGGAAACTACTTACCCCTTGCCGCCCCGCTTTTCGCCGCGAGACGAAGCGCGGATCGTCAGGGCCATCGTCCGGGCCCGTCCGGGAAACTGTGACACGCTCTCCCTTCCGGCTAATATGGCGCCAGCACGGATTCAGAACGGGGGAAACGGTCCATGGCGAAGAAGCGGCTCAACACGGCGTCGGTCGCCGAATCTTATCTCGCGCTGCTCAAGGCGCGCGGCATCGACTACATCTTCGCCAATGGCGGCACCGACTTCGCGCCGGTGGTCGAGGGCTTCGCCCAGGCCGCGCGCAAGTCGATCCCGGTGCCGAAGGCGATCCCCATCCCGCACGAGAACGCCGCCTTCGGCATGGCGCACGGCTACTACCTTGCCACCGGGCGGCCGCAGGCCGTGATGGTGCACGTGACGGTGGGCACGGCGAACGCGATCTGCGCGCTGATGAACGCCAACCGCGAGAACATCCCGGTGTTCTTCTCGGCCGGCCGCACGCCCTTGTTCGAGACCGGCAAGCTCGGCATGCGCTCGAACGTGATCCACTGGGCGCAGGAGATGTTCGACCAGGCGGGCATGCTGCGCGAGCTGGTGAAGTGGGACTACGAGCTGCGCGACGGGCTGCAGATCGAGACCGTGGTCGACCGCGCGCTCGCCATTTCGCAGGCCGAGCCGAAGGGGCCGATCTATCTGTCGCTGCCGCGCGAGGTGCTGGCCAACGACATGAACGGGTTCGAGTACGACGACACGCCGGTTTCTCCGCCGGCCGCGCCCGCGCCCAACCCCGACGCCATCGCGCGCGCCGCCGAGATCCTCGCGAACGCCGAGCACCCGCTGGTCATCACCGGCGCCTCGGGCGCGGACAAATCCACCATCGGCCCGCTCGGCAAGCTGCTCGACAAGTTCGCCCTGCCGTTCATCGAGTTCCGCTCGCGCTACATGTGCCTGCCGTCGGACCATCCGATGCATCTCGGCGGCGACGTCGATCCGCTGCTCGACGACGCCGACGCGATCCTGGTGCTCGATACCGACGTGCCGTGGATCCCGTTCTTCAAGGCGCCCAAGCAAGGCTGCAAGATCATCCAGATCGGGCCCGATCCCCTGTTCTCGCACATCCCGGTGCGCGGCTTTAACGCCGACGTGCCGATCATCTCGACCGTCGGCAACGCGCTCGGCCCGCTCGCCAGGGCGCTCGCCAAGGCGGCCGAGGGCAAGAACGGCGCGATCGAGCGGCGGCGCAAGCGCATCGCCGAGGCGCACGGCAAGGTCATCGCGCGGATGGAGGGGATGAAGTCCAACGGGCGGACGATCACCAAGCCCTGGCTCTCCAAATGCGTGTCGGACGCGAAGTCGGACAACGACATCGTGGTCAACGAATACCCGCTGCTGCGCCCGTTCATGCGCTTCAAGAAGCCGGGCACGTTCTTCGGCGCGGGCCCGGCCGGCGGGCTCGGCTGGGGGCTTCCCGCCGCGCTCGGCATCCAGCTTGCCGAGCCGGACAAGGTGGTGATCTCGGCCTGCGGCGACGGCTCCTACATGTTCGCGAACCCGGTGGCGTGCCACCAGGTGGCCCAGGCGCTGCAGCTTCCGCTGCTCACCATCGTCTGCAACAACAAAAGGTGGAACGCGGTCCAGGCCGCGACGCTCGAGGTCTACCCGTCGGGCGAGGCCTCGAAGGCGAACCGCACCCAGCCGATCGCCGACCTCGACCCGTCGCCCGCCTTCGAGAAGATCGTCGAGGCATCGGGCGGCTATGGCGAGAAGGTCGAGAACCCGGACGAGCTGCCCGAGGCGCTCGCCCGCGCGATGAAGGTGGTGAAGCGCGAGAAGCGCCAGGCGCTGCTCAACGTCATCACGGAGTAGCGGGAGGGCGCGCGGCCGTCGCCCGGCGGTCGCGCGCCGGCCCCTCCCGGTCGCCCGATGTCGCCTGAAGGTCGCCTCTGTCGAGGCGACCGTCGCCTCGCAAGCCCTTGATCCGCCGGCATGTCGCCTTGAGGCGGCGGAAAAATCGCGGCGCATGCGCCGATCCCTCTTGGCTGTTCATTCCCGAAATAGGAATGATAGCCTTGACGTCAAGAGGGGCCGCGCGTCATCCGGGCGGCGGGCTCGGCCAGCTCGCCGCCACGAACGCCGCGTAGCCGGCCAGCAGGATCGCGCCCTCGATGCGGCCGATGCGCCCGCCCGTGCGCCCGAACACCAGCAGCAGAACCGATGCGCCCAGCATCACCGGCACCTCCACATCCATGATCTCGGCCGGTATCGCGGTGGGGGCGATCAGCCCGGTCGCCCCGCCAATCCCCAGCACGTTGTAGATGTTGGAGCCGAGCACGTTGCCGATCGCCACGTCGCCGTGGCGGCGCAGTGCGGCAATGACCGAGGTGACGAGCTCGGGCAGCGAGGTGCCGACGGCGACCAGCGTCACGCCGATGAACGTCTCCGACAGCCCGGCCTCGCGGGCGATGCCCACCGCGCCCGCGACCAGCAAATGGCCGCCCGCAACGATGACGGCGAGCCCGCCGAGCACCATGGCGAGGGGCAGGAGCGTGCCGGGCCCGCGCCGGGCGGCGTTCGCCGTGGTGGCGGAATCGCCCGCCTTGCCGTCGAGGATCTCCTCGTGCGCCTCGAATTTCTCGAACGCCGCCGTGTGCGCCTTGGCGCGCGCCGTCTCCTGCCAGTAGGCGAGGGCGAGATAGCCGGCGAGGCCGGCGAGGAAGGCACCCCCGACCGCGCGGTCGAGCGGCATGGTGAGCGCCACCGCGGCGAAGATCGCCGCCGTGACCAGAACGATGCCGCCGTCGCGCAGCAGTGCGGCGCGCTCGATGGAGATCGGCGCGATCAGTGCGGCGACGCCCAGGATCAGCAGGATGTTGGCGATGTTCGAGCCGACGATATTGCCGACGGCGATGCCCGGCGAGCCGGCGATCGAGGCCTGCACGCTGGTGACCAGTTCGGGCATGGAGGTGCCGAACCCGACGAGCGTCAGTCCGATCAGCAGGGGCGACAGGCCGAGCCGCTCGGCCGTGCGCACCGCGCCGCGGACCAGCAGCTCGCCGCCGCCGATCAGCAGCGCCAGCCCGCCCAACACCATCAGGCCGTCCATTGTTTTCCTCGCCCGTCGCGCCGGCGGCTCCGGCGCGGTATTCTGGACGTGCAGACGCTTGCTGCGCAACGGAGGCCGCCATGCGCAAATGGATCTCGTTTCCACGCACCGAGGGCACGGCTTCGCGCCAGGCCCATGCCGACCTGCCGCCCGGCACCTACGAGCGGGAGATGGGGCGCGAGGGCTTCTTCGGCCCGGCGACCCACATGTATCACCGCCATCCGCCGACCGGATGGGTGCGCTGGGAGGGGCCGCTGCGCCCGCGCGCGTTCGACACCAACCGGCTCCGCGATTTCGGCCCGTCGCCCTGGGACGCCAGGACCTTGATGCACAACGACCACGTCGCGATCCGCGCGTGGCGCTGCGACGGGGCGATGGACCATCTGGCGCGCAATGGCGACGGCGACGAGCTGCTGTTCGTGCACGAGGGGTCGGGCGCGCTCTATTGCGATTTCGGCCATCTCGACTACCGCGACGGCGACTACATCGTCCTGCCGCGCGGCACGATGTGGCGGATCGCGCCGGAGGCGCCCACCGCGCTGTTGCTGATCCAGGCGACGAACGACGCCTACCGCCTGCCGGAGAAGGGCATCGTCGGCGAGCACGCGGTGTTCGACCCGGCGGTGCTCGACACGCCGCACCTCGACGACGAATTCCGCGCCCAGCAGGACGAGCGGCCGTGGCAGGTGGCGATCCACCGACGCGGCGAGATCTCGACCGTCACCTTCCCCTACAACCCGCTCGACGCGGTGGGGTGGAAGGGCGACCTGATCCCGGTGCGGCTCAACTGGCGCGACATCCGCCCGATCATGAGCCACCGCTTCCACGTCCCGCCCTCCGCGCACGCCAACTTCATGGCCGAAAGGTTCATGGTGGGGACGTTCTGCCCGCGCCCGATGGAATCCGATCCCGGCGCGCTGAAGGTGCCGTTCTTCCACTCGAACGACGATTACGACGAGTTCATCTTCTACCATCGGGGCAGCTTCTTCAGCCGCGACAACATCCGCCCCGGCATGATCACCCTGCACCCCGCCGGCACGACGCACGGGCCGCACCCCAAGGCGCTGGCCGCCGGAACCGCGCCCGGCAAACGCGCCGATACCGACGAGGTGGCGGTGATGATCGACGCGCGCGACGCGCTGACCGTTGACGCGGCCGCGAGCGCCTGCGAATGGGACGGCTACGTCGCCTCGTGGGGCATGAACGCGCGCGACGCGGCGGAGTAGGCCGTCGAGCCTACGGGTTCACCGCGGCGTTGCGGTGCGTGCGGTTGTAGGCGAGCTCCTCGGGCGTGAGCTGGAAGCCGAGGTAGATTTCGTAGGACGGCCCGTCCGTCTGCTTGGCGAGCGGCAGGTCGATCTCGATCTCGTCGTTGAACCGGGTGCGCCCCTGGTTGGGCTGGAAGGCGAAGCCGACGTCGAAGATGCGCTTGCCCGTCGGGCTCGGGAACAGCTTGGGGATCGCCACGAAATACTGGAAGGCCACCTTGCGCGTCTGGTCGGCCGGCCCGCGCCGCACGTCGAACGCGACGTTGAGGTCGACGGTCAGCTTCTTCTCGTCGTAGCTGCAGCTTCCGGTATAGCCCGGCATGTCGGCCTGGAAGGCGATGTCGGTGATGTCGCGCCCTTTGCCCGGGCGGAAGCGGGTGAGGTGCGAGGTGTTCTCGGTCAGGAACACCTTGGGACAGGGCAACGGCGGCTTTGCGGCGCTGAAGATGCCGCACCCGGAGAGCGCCAGCGGCAGCAGGGCCGCCGCCGCGATTTGCGCGCGCGCGCTCACGCGGGCGCCTGCGCGCCCGTCCTGGCCGGAGCCGCCCAAGGGCTCATCGATACTGCTTGTGCGTGCCGTCGCAGCGCGGCTGGGTGCCGGTGTGCTTGCAGCCGCAGAACGCGACCGCCTCGGTCGCCGTCGCGGTGAACTGCACCGGCCGGAACTCGGTCGTCTTGTGCGAGCCGTCGCAGAACGGCTGGCTCTTCGACTGGCCGCAGCGGCACCACCAATATTCCTTGCCGGCCTCGACATCGACGCTGTAGGGCTTGGTCTGGGCGATCACCGGGTCGGCCATGGGTCCTCCGCTGCTCTGCGTTTGATCGGCGCCGGGGGAACCTATATTAAGGGCGGAACGTGCCCGGCGCGGCAAATCTAGTGGACCGACCCGCGATTCACAAGCCGCCAGCCGGTCGCACAGAACGCGGGGTCCCGAAATGCCGAAGCCCAAGATGACCATCCTGCTCGCCGGCCCGCGCGGCTTCTGCGCCGGCGTCGAGCGTGCGATCGAGATCGTCGAGACCGCCCTCGAGAAGTACGGGGCGCCGGTCTACGTCCGCCACGAGATCGTCCACAACCGCACCGTGGTCGAGGCGCTGGAGGAGAAGGGCGCGGTCTTCGTCGAGGAGCTGGAGGAGGTGCCGGAGGAGGCGCCGGTGGTGTTCTCCGCCCACGGCGTGCCCAAGGTGGTGCCGGTCGAGGCGCGCCGCCGCCGGCTGATGTATGTCGACGCCACCTGCCCGCTGGTCACCAAGGTCCATGTCGAGGCGGAGCGGCACTTCGCCGAGGGCCGACAGGTCATCCTGATCGGCCATGCCGGCCATCCCGAGGTGGTGGGCACGATGGGCCAGCTTCCCGAAGGGGCGATCCTGATGGTCGAGAACGTCGAAGAGGCGGAGCGGATCGACGTCGACGATCCGCAGAACCTCGCCTACGTCACCCAGACCACATTGTCGGTCGACGATTGCCACGACATCGTCAAGGTGCTGACCCGGCGTTTCCCGGACATAAAGGTGCCGCGCAAGGAGGACATCTGCTACGCCACGACCAACCGCCAGGCGGCGGTGAAGGAGGTGGCGCGGCGCTGCGACGCGCTGATCGTGCTCGGCGCGCCCAACTCGTCCAACTCCAACCGGCTGCGCGAGGTGGCGGTCGCCGCCGGCTGCTCCAAGGCGCTCCTGATCCAGCGTGCCGTGGAGCTCGATTTCGCCTGGCTCGACGGCGTGCGGCGGCTCGGCATCACCGCCGGCGCGTCGGCGCCCGAGCTCCTGGTGCAGGAGCTGATCGAGGCGTGCCGCGACCGCTACGACATCGAGATCGAGCAGGTCGAGGTGACGCGCGAGAACGTCCGCTTCTCGCTGCCCCGCGTGCTGACGGCCTGAGACGGCGCGACGGCGCAAGATGGCCGTCTATACCGAAGTCCCGGTCGAGGAGCTGGACGTGTTCGTCGCCCAGTACGAGATCGGCCGGCCGGTGTCCTTCAAGGGAATCGCCGAGGGGGTCGAGAACTCGAACTATCTGCTGCAGACCGACCGGGCGAGCTTCATCCTGACGCTCTACGAGAAGCGCGTCGCGCGCGCCGACCTGCCGTTCTTCCTTGCGCTGATGGACCACCTGGCGGCCGAGGGCATCGCCTGCCCGACGCCGATCCACGCGCTCGACGGGCGCACGCTGCACGAGCTCTGCAACCGGCCGGCGGCGATCGTGAGCTTCCTCGCCGGCGTCTGCCCGCGCCGCATCACCACCGCGCATTGCGCCGCGCTCGGCCGCGCGATGGCGGAGATGCACCTCGCCGGCGGCTCGTTCGCGCCGGTCAGGGCCAACGACCTTTCGGTCGAAGGCTGGCGCCGGCTGTTCGAGGCGACGCGGGCGCGCGCCGACGAGGTGGCGCCCGGCCTCGCCGACGAGATCGCGCGCGAGCTCGACGCGCTCGCCGCCGCCTGGCCCGCCGGGCTTCCGACCGGGGTGATCCATGCGGATTTGTTCCCCGACAACGTGTTCTTCCTCGACGCCAGGCTGTCGGGGATCATCGACTTCTACTTCGCCTGCAACGATTTCCTGGCCTACGACCTGGCGATCTGCCTGAACGCCTGGTGCTTCGAGCCGGACCTGAGCTTCAACGCCACCAAGGCGCGGCTGATGTGCGCGGCCTATCGTGCGCTGCGCCCGATCGGCGCGGACGAGCTCGCCGCCATGCCGGTGCTGGCGCGCGGCGCGGCGCTGCGCTTCCTGCTGACCCGGCTCTATGACTGGCTCAACCATCCCGTGGGCGCCTTCGTCCGGCCCAAGGATCCCAAGGAATATCTCGCCCGGCTGCGCTTCCACCGCGGCGTCGCCGGCCCCGGCGCGTACGGGCTGACATGAGCGCGCCGGCGGGCGAGGACGGCACCGTCGAGATCTTCACCGACGGCGCCTGCTCGGGCAATCCGGGGCCGGGCGGCTGGGGCGCGATCCTCCGCTGGCGCGGCACCGAGCGCGAGCTTTATGGCGCCGAGCCGCTCACCACGAACAACCGGATGGAGCTGATGGCGGCGATCCGAGCGCTCGAGGTGCTCAAGCGCAATATGCGCGTGACGGTCCACACGGATTCGAACTATCTGCGCCAGGGCATCACCGAGTGGCTGCCCGGCTGGAAGCGCAAGGGCTGGCGCACCGCCGACAAGAAGCCGGTCAAGAACGTCGATCTGTGGCAGAGGCTGGAGGCCGCGGTCGGCGACCACCAGGTGGAATGGCGCTGGGTGCGCGGCCATTCCGGCCATCCCGAGAACGAGCGGGCCGACGAGCTCGCCCGGCGCGCCATCGCCGAGCTGCGCGCCCAGGGCTGACGGGTCGCGGTCTTCGACGTCGTGGAGGGGCGGGTCGGGGACCCGCCCCCCGCCGCGAACGCTAAAGCTGCTTCAGGATGGTGTTGGCGTCCGACACTTCGAACGCGCCGCCCTGCTCGACGTTGATCGACTTCACGACGCCGTCGTCGACGATCATCGAGTAGCGCTGCGAGCGCTTGCCCATGCCGCGCTCGGTCAGGTCGAGCGACAGCCCGACCGCATCGGCGAACTTGCCCGAGCCGTCGGCCAGCATCTGCACCTTGCCCTCGGCCTTCTGGTCCTTGCCCCAGGCGCCCATGACGAACGCGTCATTGACCGCGACGCAGGCGATGGTGTCGACGCCCTTCGCCTTGATCGCGTCGGCGCTCTGCACGAAGCCGGGCAGGTGCTTGGCCGAGCAGGTCGGGGTGAACGCGCCGGGCACCGCGAACAGCACGACCTTCTTGCCCTTGAACAGGTCGTCCGTGGAGACGGGCTTCGGGCCCTCGGAGGTCATGGTGGTGAGCGTGCCGGAGGGAATCTTGTCGCCGACTTTGATGGTCATGTTCGTCCCCTGTCATCTGTCATTGGTTGGAAGGCGCACGGGCCGACGCCCATGGTCGCTGACGAAGTTAGGACGCCCGGCCGGTCTTGTCACCTGCCCGCGCCGCCGAGCCGGCGGCCGGCCGCCGCGCCCGCGCGATGGCGTCGGCGACCGCGGACGGGGTGAGCAGCTCCGGCAGGGCGAGCCCCTTCGGCAGGCCCGGGCCGTAGACCGCGGTGAACGGGATGCCGTAGCGGCCGAACGTCGCGAGGTAGCGCGCGATGGCCGGGTCGGGACGGGTCCAGTCGGCGAGCATCGCGGTCACGTCCTTGGCGGCGATCAGGCCGCGCACCGGCTGGGTATCGAGCACCACCCGCTTGTTCACCTTGCAGGTGAGGCACCAGTCGGCGGTGACGTCGACCACCACCACGCGGCCGAGCTTCACCTCGTCGGCGATGGCCGCGCGGTCGAAGCTCTGCCAGGGACCGGTGCCGGCGGTCGCGCCGCCGCCGTTGCCGGCGATCCCGCCCGCCCAGATCGCGAGGGCGAGCGCCGCGGCGCCGATGGCCCCGGCCGCGCCCCAGCCGGCGCGGTGCAGCGTCGCGCTCCGCCGCCGGACGAGGGAGACGATGGAGAGCGCGGCAATTCCGCACGCCGCTACGCCAGCCGCGACCCACGGCCCTGCGAGCGCCGCCAGCACGACGGCGAGCCACGCCGCGGTCGCCGCGAGGGCGACGCCGAGCACCCGCTTCAGCACGATCATCCACCGCCCGGGATGGGGCAGGCGCGTCGCCAGGCCGGGAAACGCGGCGATCATCAGGTACGGCGCGGCGAGCCCGATGCCCAGGGCGAGGAAGATGGCGTAGATCTGGCCTGGCCCGCGCGACAGGGCGAAGCCGATGGCGGTGCCGAGGAAGGGCGCGGTGCAGGGCGTCGCCAGCAGCGTCGCCAGCGCGCCCGCGAAGAAATGGCCGGCGAGCCCGGGATGGCGGCTTCCCGCCGTTGCCGCGCGATCGGCGACGAAGCCGGGCAGGGCGATCTCGTAGAGCCCCCACAGATTGCCGGCGAACAAGGTGACGATCACGACCATCGCGGCGAGGAAGGCCGGCTGCTGGAACTGGATGCCCCATTCGGCGGCGCGCCCGGCGGCGCGCAGCCCCACCGCGACGCTGCCGAGCACCAGGAACGAGACGAGAATGCCGGCGGCCGAGGCCGCGAACCCGCGCCGCACCCGGCGCGCCTCGCCCCCGGCATGGCCGACGACCGACAGCAGCTTGATCGAAAGGACCGGCAGGACGCAGGGCATCAGGTTGAGGATCAGCCCGCCGAGCAGCGCGAGCGCGAGCGCGGCGAACAGCCCGCCGGCCATCACCCGCTCGGGCGCATCGACCGGCGCGGCGGCGGCCTGGGTCGGGGCGAGGCTCGCCTCGATCGCGCGGGCGCCGTCGACCAGCGTGAAGGTGAGCGGCGTCCCGGCGATTTGCGGCGCGTCCTTGGGCGGCGGCGCGACCGATACGCGCAGCACGGCACGGCGCCGGTCGGGCGCGAACGAGGCCGACGGCGCGGAGTAGCTGTAGCCGGGCGGCCCCTCGACGAAGAGGTCCGGCTTCGCGAACGGCGCGTCCGAGCGCACATCGACGCGCAGCGTCCGCGTGTCGGCGGGCCCGGCGGGCGGGGTGAGGCTCGCCCCGGTGACGTCGAGCCCCTCGGCCCCGTCCTTGCCGGGCACGTCGGCGGCGAAGCGGGCGATCTCACCGGCCTCGGCGGACGGCGTCGCCGGACCGGACGGCAAGGCGAGGGCGAGGGTCGTTTCGTACGGCACGCAGAGGCTGGCGCAGGTCAGATAGCGGAGGTGGGCCTTCAGAGCGACCGGCGCGCCCGGCTTCTCCGTCTCCGCCGTCACCGGCAGCACCACCCGGTCGTGATACCCGAGCGTCTCGAGCCCGAGCACGGTGAAGCGGCGCGGAGCCGGCCAGCGAATGCTGGCGTCCTTCAGGTTCGCCGAGCCCTTCCAGTCGAGCATCGGCGGGAAGCCGGCGTCGCCCGGCGAGCGCCAGTAGATCTTCCAACCGGGCTTCATCCGGAACTCGACGCCGAGGGGCAGCGTTCGCCCCTCGCCCGTGGCATCGGTGCCGCTCACCAGCCGGACGCGGCCCTGCTCTGTCTGGAACCAGGGCGAGGCGGCGGCATCTGCCGCGCCGGTCGCGCCCAGCCAGGCGAGCGCGAGCGCCGCTATCGCGCCGGCGATCCGGCGGGCGTGGGACGGTCGGCGCGGCACTGCCTTTTCCGGCGCAGGGAGGGCGCGAGACGGCATTAACGACTTTCCCGAGATTCGCTTATAGTATAGTGGCGCAAGTGTCGCGGGGCCGATAACAATCGCGTGTGGCCCCAAGGCCTTGGAACCGCCGGGACCGGAAACTATGTGAGGTTCCATGGCAACCGAACGGTCATCGAACGGCTATCTCTCCGGTCAGCTTCTGATCGCCATGCCGCAGATGCTCGATCCGCGCTTCCAGCGGACCGTCATCTACATGTGCGCCCATTCGTCCGAGGGGGCGATGGGGCTGGTCATCAACAAACCGATGGAGTCGCTGTCCTTCCCCGACCTGCTGCAGCAGCTCGAGATCGAGCAGACGGTGGGCGGCGGGTCCATGCCGATCTTCTTCGGCGGGCCGGTCGAGACCGGGCGCGGCTTCGTGCTGCATTCGGCCGACTATGTCGAGGAGGCGACGCTGGTGATCGGCGGCAATGTCGCGCTGACCGCCAATATCGACATCGTGCGCGCCATCGCCACCGGCTCCGGGCCGCACAAGCGGCTGCTTGCCCTCGGCTATGCCGGGTGGGGTCCGGGCCAGCTCGACCAGGAGATCCAGCAGAACGGCTGGCTCAACGTGCCGTCCGACGACGATCTGGTGTTCGACGTCGATAGCGGGACGAAATGGTCTGCCGCCATGGCGAAGCTCGGCGTCGACATCGAGAAGCTTTCGGGATTCGCCGGGCGCGCCTGAGCCTTTCCTAAAATTCAACGTTTCTGTGACGGAATACCTGCGATTCCGGTACCGCCCGGGCGATGCGCGACTTATCTGTTCGTCGTTGCGCCAGAGCGGTGCGCCGGCGTAGGGGGCGCGCGGGTGGTCGGTGGTTGCGGTCGTCGCAGTGGTGTTGGCGCGGCGTGAGTGCGGGGCGGGCCAGGGGTGCGCCCCGCGTCGTCACAGGACGGCCGTTCCCGCGAACGGTCGGCCTGTGATGGCGTCTGCCCACCGACGCATTGACTTGAATGCGGACGCGGGCTACGCCTGCGCCGCGAACTGGGCGCGTTAATCCATGTCAGATCTTCCCCGCATCGCCATCATCGGCCTTGGCTACGTCGGCCTCCCCCTCGCCGTCGGGCTCGCCCGCCATTACCCGGTCACCGGTTTCGACATCGATGCCGGGCGCATCGACGAGCTGAAGGCCGGCCGCGACCGGACCGGCGAGATCGAGCCCGCCCGGCTGCGCGCCTCGACCCTGGCGCTGTCCAGCGATATCGAGGCGATCCGCGGGTTCGAGGTCTACATCGTGACGGTGCCGACACCGGTGACCGCCGACAACCAGCCGGACCTGGGGGCGGTGCGCGCCGCCTCGCGCACGGTGGGCCAGGCGATGGGCAAGGGCGCCATCGTGGTCTACGAATCGACCGTCTATCCCGGCGTCACCGAGGACATCTGCGGCCCCGAGCTCGAGCAGGCCTCGGGACTCAAGTGCGGCCGCGACTTCTTCCTCGGCTACTCGCCCGAGCGCATCAACCCCGGCGACCGCGAGCATACGGTCGATCGCATCACCAAGGTGGTGTCCGGCCAGACGCCGGAGGTGACGCAGAAGCTCGCCGAGATCTACGGCAACCTGACCTCGGGCGGCGTGTTCCTCGCGCGCGACATCCGCACCGCCGAGGCGGCCAAGGTGATCGAGAACGCCCAGCGCGACATCAACATCGCCTTCATCAACGAGGTCGCCGCGATCTTCCAGAAGATGGGCATGTCGGTCTACGACGTGCTCGAGGCCGCCGGCACCAAGTGGAACTTCCTGCGCTTCTCGCCGGGGCTGGTCGGCGGGCACTGCATCGGCGTCGACCCGTTCTACCTGGCGCATGCGGCGGCGGCGATCGGCCACCACCCGGAGATCATCCTGGCGGGGCGGCGCATAAACGACGGGATGGGCGCGTTCATCGCCGAATGCATCTCGCGCGAGCTCGCCATGAAGGGCAAGGGCGCCGGCGCCCGCATCCTGGTGCTCGGCCTCACCTTCAAGGAGAACGTGCCGGACCTGCGCAACAGCCACGTGGCCGACGTGATCCGCGGGCTGAAGTCGCGCGGCTTCGAGATCGAGGTCCACGACGCCTTCGCCGACCCGCAGGAGGCGAAGCACGAGTACGGCATCGAGCTGCGCCCGACGCTCGACGGCGCGTCGGGCTTCGACTGCGTGGTCGGCGCGGTGCCGCACGCGCCCTACGTCGCCTTCACGCCCGAAACCTTCGCGGGGCTCCTGAAGCCCGGCGGGCTGGTCGCCGACATCAAGGGCATGTGGCGCAAGAGCGCGATCCCGGCCGGCTTCGCCCGCTGGGGCCTGTAACCGCTCACTAAACCGCCTGTCACCCCGGACGGCGCGCGAAGCGCACCGATCCGGGGCCCATCGAGCTACATCTGCGGCGTTGGACGATGGTCCCGGGTCCGCGGCGCATCATCTCATGCTGCGCCGCGCCCGGGATGACGATCGGGGTATTTGCTACCGCTTCTTCCGCGCCGGCGCCTTCTTCACGGTGGCGCGCTTAGTCGTGCGCGCGGCGGAGGCCCGCTTGGCGCGGCCCTTGCCCTTGGCGGCCGCGGCCTTCGGGTCGACCACCGACTGGAATCCCGGCCGGTATTTCTTGCCGTCGATGAAGTCCTCGATGCCGCGGGCGCGCGTGTTCTCGGCGTCGCGGTAGCGGAGCTGCTCCGACTTCGCCTGCAGGTAGTCGTAGGCGTGCTCGATCGGCATGTCGCGCACCATGCGGATCGCCTCCTTGGTGGCCTGGACGGCGGCGAGCGGCTTCGACATCAGGAGCTTGGCGAGCTTCACCGTCTCGGCGCGGAGCTTGGCGCGCGGCACCGACTTGGTGACGACGCCGAGCTGCTCGGCCTCCTTGCCGGTGAAGGTCTCGCCGGTGCAGGCGTAGTAGAGCGCCTTGCGGTAGGTCATCATCTCGCACACGACCTTGGAGACGAGCCCGCCGGGCAGGATGCCCCAGTTGATCTCGGAAAGGCCGAACACCGCGTCCTCGGCGGCGATGGCGAAGTCGCACGCCGCGAGCGGCGTGAACCCGCCGCCGAAGCAGAAGCCGTTGACCATGGCGATGGTCGGCTTCGACATGCCCGACAGGCGGTACCAGTTCCAGCTGCGGTCCGCGTCGCGCGCGCGGAGCCGTCCGGCCGGGTTGTTGTCGAGCGCGCGGAAGAACTCCTTCAGATCCATGCCGGCGGTCCAGGCCGGGCCCTTGCCGGTCAGCACGACGACCTTCACCTTGTCGTCGCCCGCGATCTCGGCCATCAGGTCGACCATGTCGAAGCAGAGCTGCGGGCTCATCGCGTTGCGTTTCTCGGGCCGGTTGAAATAGACCCAGCCGATGCCGTCCTCGTTCTCGAACAGCACGGTCTCGTACTTGCGGTAGGCCATCAGGCGCATCCTCTCTGGTTTGCCGCCGCGTTCATGGCGCGGGCTTGGCGTCGATCAATACGAACATCACGGTGCAGGGCTTGTCGGTGCGGTTCGACCAGGCGTGGTTGGTGCCGCGCTGGATCAGCACGTCGCCCTGCTTCATCAGGACCTCGCCCTCGTCCTTCAGGGCGTAAATCTCGCCCTCCAGCACGATGACATAGTCGATCGTGTCGGTCTTGTGAAAGCCCGGATGGCGCGGCCTGCCGCGGTCGAGCGCCTGGTCGGCGCCCATGGCGTGGAACGCGGCCTCGCGGTCGTAATTGGCGAAGCGCTCGGCGTCCGGGCGGTACTCGATGATGCGGAACACCGAGCCGTTCTTCGGCGGCAGGATGCCGAACTTGTGGTCCATCACCTCGTCGTTGCCGGCGTTCGAGGCGGGGGATTCGCGCGTCTCCCAGAGTTCGGTCACCGTCGGCGCGCCCGGGGCGGGCGTGAACGCGAAGGGCGAGTCCGTGTCCATCACGAAGACGGACTTCCCCGCGGCATTGTGGCCGGTGACGATCCGGCGCACCGGTTTCGCCATGTCTCCCCCTCCGCGCGGCGGCGCGGGGCGGGCCGGCGAACCGGCCCGCCCGCCCGTGTCCTCAGTCCACCTTCACGGCGCCGAGGCCGGGGCGGTACTCCTTCTTGTCGATGAACTTCTCGATGCCCTGGTCGCGCGCGTGCTTCTGGTCGGCGAAGCGGAGCGCGGTGTTCTTGACGGCCAGATACTCGTAGGCGGCCGGCACGTCCATCGTCGCGACGTAGCGCAGCGCCTGCTTGGTGTAGGCAAGCGCCACCGGCGGCTTCTCCATCAACTCCTTGGCGAGCTTGATGGTCTCCTCGCGCAGCTTGTCCTTCGGCACGGAGTAGTTGACCAGCTTCATCTCGGCGGCCTGCTTGCCGCTGAACGGCCGGCCGGTCATCGCGTAGAACATGCCGTCGCGGGTGGACATCATGTCGGTGACGACCTTGGAGACGAGACCGCCCGGGATGATGCCCCAGTTCACCTCGCTGAGCCCGAACGTCGCCTCGTCGGCCGCGACCGCCAGGTCGCAGGCGCATAGCGGCACGAACGCGCCGCCGAAGCAGTAGCCGTGCACCATCGCGATGGTCGGCTTGCGGCAGTTGGTGATGCATTCCCACTGCCAGCGCTTGTTGGCCATCCAGGCGCGGAACTGGTTGTCCGGCCGGTTGTCGTTGGCGCGGAAATACTCCTTGAGGTCCATTCCGGCGCTCCAGGCCGGCCCCTGGCCGGCGAGGATGATGACCTTGGTCTCCTCGTCCGTCTCGTACTTGAGCCAGGCCTGCTCCATGTCGAAGCAGAGCTGCGGGCTCATCGCGTTCCGCTTCTCCGGCCGGTTGAAGTAGATCCAGGTGATGCCGTCTTCCTTCTCGACCTTGACGGTTTCGTAGGTGTCTGCGGTGGTCGCCATATGCGTCTCGCCTTTCGTTCCGGTTTTTCCGCTTGGGTGTCGGGTCAGCGCTGCCGCGCCGTGATCTTCTGGCCGAGGAAGCCGGTCAGGATCTCGCCGGTCAGCACATCGGATTCGATCAGCCACACCAGCGTCTGCGCCACGTCCTCGGGCGTGTTGACGCGGCGCAGCGGCGTGGTGGCGATCACCGAGCTCTTGGCCCGCTCGTAGGCCTCGTCGCCGAGAAGGCCGCGCATCCAGCGCCCGTCGATGAAGCCCGGCGCGACCGCGTTGACGCGGATGCCCTCGGGGCCGAGCTGGCGGGCGAGCGCGGTGACCAGCACGTTGATCGCGCCCTTCGAGGCCGAGTAGGCCATGCAGCTTCCGGTGCCGTCGATGGCGCCGAGGGCGGACACGATCGAGACCGCGCCTTCGCCCTGCTTGCGCATGTGGGGCAGGGCGGCGCGGATCGCCTGATAGGTGCCGATCGTGTTGACCGCGTAGATGTCGAGGAAGTCCTGCGCGCTCAACGCCTCCATGTCCTGCGACGCGACCTTCTTGGTGCGCCCGGCCGAGCAGACGACGATATCGAGCCGGCCCCAGCGCTTGGCGGCCTCGTCGGCCATGCGGCGGCAGTCTTCGTCCTTCGAGACGTCGGCGCGGCAGAGCATCGTGTCGACCTGGAAGGCGCGGCAGGCGGCCTCGGTCTCCTTCGCCTCGGCCTCCGACTTCGTGTAGTTGATGACGACGTTGCAGCCTTTGGAGGCCAGCAGCCGCGCGGTGGCGGCGCCCACGCCGGTCGCCGAGCCGGTGATGACAGCGGCGCGTCCCTTGACGTCCATCTGCGTTTCCCCTCCGCGGCGCGCGCCGTCGGGGGCGCGCCGTCGGGGGCGCGCCGTCCTTGTTCGTTGCCTGCGTCATTCTACCCGAGGATCGCGCTTTGGCGAGCGGCGGATTTCGTGCCAGCCACAGCTGTGACACTTGCCCTTTCCGGCGGAACACGGCCCGCGGGGGGTGCGTTGGCCGGGTATCGACAACAGCGAAAAGGAGAAAAGAGCATGCGCAAGATGCTGATGCTTACGGCTGCGCCGCTCCTCGCGAGCGCGCTTGCGGCCGCCCCGGCCTTCGCCGCGGACTACCACGCCGGTGCCGCCGACATGAATACGAGCGCCTCGGCCAATGCGAACATGAACGACAATGGCCAGCTCACCGACGCGCAGCAGACGCTGCAGAATGCGGCCAACGTCGTGCAGAAGATGAAGTCCGACCCGCACATGTCCCAGATCCTGAGCAAGGCGCAGGGCGTGTTCGTGGTCCCGCACCTCTGGAAAGGCGGCTTCATCGTCGGCGGCACCGGGGGCGAGGGCGTTCTTCTGGTGCGTCGCGACGGCAAGTGGACCAACCCGGTATTCTACGGCGTCGGGTCGGTCACGTTCGGCGCGCAGGCCGGCGGGTCCGAAGGGCCGGTCGCCTTCGTGCTGATGACGCCGAAGGCGGTGAACAGCTTCACCGGGAACAACAACTTCTCGCTCAATGCCAACGCCGGGCTGACCATCGTCAACTACTCGGCGAAGGGCCAGGCGAGCGCGGGCAAGGGCGACGTGGTGACCTGGTCGAGCCAGGGCGGGCTCTATGCCGGCGCGACCGTGTCGGGCGCCGACGTCAATCCCGACGACAGCATGAACCAGGCGTATTACGGCAAGAAGGTCGGCCCGAAGAACATCCTGGCGGGCGACGTTCAGAACCACCGCCAGAACCCGCTCGAGTCCGAGCTTCCGGGGTAACAGACCCTCGCAGCCGTCAGGGTGGACGGATGGCGGCGGCCCCTCGGGGCCGCCGCTTCCGCGTGGGGAGGCCGTGGCCGATCGACCCATCCGGAACCGTCCGCCGTCGCTTCCGTTGCCAGGACAAAGCCCCCATCAGGGAGATCCACCATGCGTACCATGCTGATCGCGGCCGCCTCGCTCGCGCTCGCCGGCGGATGGGCCGCGGGCGCGCCCGCCAATGCCGAGATCGTCCATACCGTCTACGGGCCGCGCCCCGTCGTCAGCTTCGGCCATGGCGTTTCCGCCCAGCAGCATCTGGTGCTGCGCGCGGCCGCGCTGGTCCGCGAGCTCAAGGCCGACACGTCGCTCGGCCCCGCCGTGCGCCTCGCCCGCGGGGTGGTCGTGGTCCCGGGCGCCGCGCCGGGGGCGCCGCCGACCGCCGGGGCGGACAGCGTTGCGCTCGCCCGGAATGGCGGCGCGGCCTGGACCGGCCCCGCCTTCTATGACTCCGAGGGCGTACGGGGGCCGATGGTGCTGGTGCTGCTGACCGACCGCGCGCTCGCGCGCTTCGCCGCCGACGGCGGGGTGACGCTGGGGCACGGCTCTGGCCTCCGCATCGTCGACGCGCGGGATGCGCGCCGTCACGGCATTGCCGGTGCTGACGCGATCCTCTGGACCCAGCCGGACCAGCCGGCGGGGCCGCACAGCCTCGCCCACGCACGCTTCGTCGCCAGCGCGCCGGACAGCGATGCCTATTACGACCAGTCCGTCGCCCCGCGCGAGGTGCTGGGCGACCGGGCGCCCAACCCGCACGCCGAAGAACTCTGGCACGCGCTGGAGGGCTGACCCGCCGGGTGGCGCCCGTTACAGGCTGAGAAGTGGTGCGAGCCGGGCATCAATCTCGTCCAGAACGGACGGCGGTGCATGTCCCACCACCTCTAACCCGCGGGCTTCCCGGTCGACACTGCGCAGGTGATCAACGAGCACTACCCCGCTCACGGAGAGACCATCGGGAAGACGTACTTCCATCGGCCAGCCGCGTTCGCGGCTGGTGATCGGGCAGACGAGCGCGAGGCGCGAGCGCTGATGATAACTCGCTGTCGTGAGAACGATAGCTGGCCTGTGCCCCGCTTGTTCCGTTCCGGCGTGGCGCGAAAAGCGCAGCCAGACGAGGCTGCCGCGCTCCGGCACGGCCATCAGAGAATCTCGCTGCCGAGCGGGCCGTCATCCTCCAGCCCATGCTCCCGATCAGGCGACATTCCCGCGAGAAGCTCGTCGAGGGTGAAGCGGCGCCGCGACCTCGTGATCACAATCCGCCCGTCCTCCTTCGCCTCGATGTCGACGCGGGTGCCTTCGGTCAGGCCCGCACGGGCGGCAACGTCGCGCGGGACTCGCACGCCGAGGCTGTTGCCCCATTTGGAAACCTGAACCCGAGTGGCCATGGCCGTCGCTCCCGTATATGGGCGAGCATTGGTTTGTACGGTATTGTATATCTAATGAATATACGATCTGCCCGAGACAATTCCAGCGACCGCTGCATTTGCCTCTCAAGGGGCGCGGCGTTGCGCGCTGCGGCCCCTGTGATATTGTTGGCGCGTCAACAATCTTGCGGATCGGGATCTCATGGCGGCGGATGAGGCAACCGGCGGCGCGGCAACGTCCGAGCGCAAGCGCGTCGATTTCGCGACCTCGCCCGAACGCTACCGGCACTGGAAGCTCTCCATCGACGGAAGGGTGGCGAGGCTGGCGATGGACGTGGACGAGCAGGCGACGCTCGCGCCCGGCTACACGCTGAAGCTCAACTCCTACGATCTCGGCGTCGACATCGAGCTTGCCGACGCGGTGCAGCGGCTGCGCTTCGAGCATCCGGAGGTCGGCGCGGTCGTCATCACCTCGGGCAAGGACCGGGTGTTCTGCGCCGGCGCCAACATCCAGATGCTCGGCCTCTCGACGCACGGCCACAAGGTCAATTTCTGCAAGTTCACCAACGAAACCCGCCTCGCCATCGAGGACGCCTCCGGCTTCTCGGGCCAGGCCTATCTCTGCGCGGTGAACGGCGCCTGCGCCGGGGGCGGGTACGAGCTGGCGCTCGCCGCCGAGAAGATTCTGCTGATGGACGACGGTTCGTCGACCGTCTCGCTGCCCGAGCTTCCGCTGCTCGCCGTGCTGCCGGGCACCGGCGGGCTCACGCGTCTCGTCGACAAGCGCAAGGTGCGGCGCGACCGGGCCGATTATTTCTGCACCCTGACCGAAGGCATCCGCGGCGCCCGGGCGCGCGAGTGGGGGCTGATCGACGGGCTGGTGCCGCGCTCGAAGTTCGACGAGACGGTGCGCGCCGAGGCCGAGGCGCTGGCGGCCGTTTCCGACCGGCCGGCCGACGCGAAGGGTATCGCGCTCACCCCGCTTGTCCGCGACATCGCGGGCGACCGGCTCGCCTATGGCCACCTGGCGGTCGAGCTCGACCGGGCCGCGGGGCTCGCGCGGTTCACGGTCCGCGCGCCCGACGCCGACGCGCCCAAGGATGCCGCCGCGATCCACGCCCAGGGGGCCGACTTCTGGCCGCTCGCCGTCGCCCGCCAGCTCGACGACGCGATGTTGCATCTCCGCCTCAACGAACCCGAGATCGGCTCCTGGGTGTTCCGTACCGAGGGCGACGCGGCGCGCGTGCTCGCCCATGACGCGCTGCTCGCCGCGAACGCCGAGGACTGGCTCGCGCGCGAGATCACGCTCAATTTCAAGCGCACGCTCAAGCGGCTCGACCTCTCCGCGCGGTCGATCTTCGCGCTGATCGAGCCCGGAAGCTGCTTCGCCGGCACGCTGGCGGAACTCGCCTTCGCCGCCGACCGCTCCTATATGCTGGACGGAAGCTTCGAGGGCTCCAACCTGCCGGCGGCGACGCTGCGCCTGTCCGCGATGAATTTCGGGCCGCTTCCCATGTCGAACGGGCTCACCCGGCTGGAAAGCCGGTTTCTCGCCGATCCCGACCACGTCGCCCGGCTCAAGTCCGAGATCGCTGCCGAGATCGACGCGGCGCGGGCCGAGGAACTCGGCCTCGTCACCTTCGCCCCCGACGACATCGACTGGGAGGACGAGGTGCGCATCGCGCTGGAGGAGCGCGCGTCGTTCTCGCCGGATGCGCTGACCGGGCTCGAGGCGTCGCTCCGCTGGGCCGGGCCGGAGACGATGGAGACCAAGATATTCGCGCGGCTCAGCGCGTGGCAGAACTGGATTTTCCAGCGGCCCAACGCGATCGGCGCCGAGGGCGCCCTCAAGCTCTACGGCACCGGCCGCAAGGCGCAGTTCGACCGAAAGAGGGTCTGACATGAGCATCGACTACAACGAACGCATCCCGAACAACGTCGACCTCGCCGAAAATCGCCGGCTTCAGCGCGCGCTGGAGGCGTGGCAGCCGAACTACATGAAGTGGTGGCGCGACATGGGGCCGGACGGGTCGTCCGACTACCAGGTGTATCTGCGCACCGCGATCAGCGTGGAGGCGAACGGCTGGGCCAATTTCGGCTACGTGAAGATGCCGGAGTACCGCTGGGGCATCTTCCTCGCCCAGCCCGTCGAGGGGCGCACCATCCCGTTCGGCGACCACAAGGGCGAGCCCGCGTGGCAGGAGGTGCCGGGCGAGTACCGCGCGACGCTCCGCCGGCTGGTCGTCACCCAGGGCGACACCGAGCCCGCCTCGGTCGAGCAGCAGCGCCAACTCGGCCTCACCTGCCCGTCGCTCTACGACCTCCGCAACCTGTTCCAGGTGAATGTGGAGGAGGGGCGCCACCTGTGGGCCATGGTCTACCTGCTGCACGCCCATTTCGGGCGCGACGGCCGCGACGAGGCCGAGGCGATGCTCGAGCGCCATTCGGGCGACCCGGACAAGCCGCGCATCCTCGGCGCCTTCAACGAGCTGACGCCCGACTGGCTCTCGTTCTACATGTTCACCTACTTCACCGACCGCGACGGTAAGTACCAGCTCGCCTCGCTCGCCGAATCGGGGTTCGATCCGCTGGCGCGCACCTGCCAGTTCATGCTGACAGAGGAGGCGCACCACATGTTCGTGGGCGAATCCGGCATCATGCGTATCGCCCAGCGCACCTGCGAGGTGATGAACGAGCTGAAGACCGACGATCCGGCCAAGGTGCGCGCCGCGGGCGCGATCGACCTCGCCACGCTGCAGCGCTATATCAACTTCCACTTCTCGGTGTCGCTCGATCTGTTCGGGCAGGAGCTTTCGACCAACGCCGCGAACTACTACACGACGGGGCTCAAGGGCCGCTATCACGAGACGAAGATCGACGACGATCACAGGCTCGCCGAGGCGACCTGGCCGGTCCATGCGCTGAAGGGCGAGAAGATCGTGGTCGAGGACCAGCCCGCGCTGGTCGCGATCAACGAGCGGCTGCGCCAGGACTATATCGAGGACTGCGCGCGCGGCCTCGCCCGCTGGAACAAGGTGATCCGTGCCGCCGGCATCGACCGCACGCTGCATTTGCCGCACCGCGCCTTCAACCGGCGCATCGGGCTGTTCGCCAACGTCCAGCCGGACATCCGCATCTCGCCGACCGGCCACGTCGTCACCGAGGCGGAATGGACTCGCCGCGCGGCCGAATGGCTGCCGACCGAGTCCGACCACGAGTTCGTCGGCACGCTGATGCACCGCGTGATCGAGCCTGGCAAGATCGCCGGCTGGATCGCCCCACCGGCGCGCGGCATCAACGGCAATACGTTCGACTTCGAATACGTGAAGTTCCACTGAGCGTCACCGCAAGCCCAATTGTCATCCCGGCCAAGCCGCGCGCCGTCCGGGGTGACAATTCTTGTGTTCTGGGCAATCCTCGCGTGACGGAATCGCGTGCGAGGGGGCCATGGCGGCGGGACAGAAGCCACTCAACGAACTGACCGCGACCGAGGCGGCGGCGAAGATCGCCAAGAGCGAGATTACCTCGGTCGCGCTGGTCGAAGCCTGCCTCGACCGCATCGCCGAACGCGACGCGGCGCTCAACCATCCCTGGGCCTTCGTCGATCGCGAGATCGCGCTCGCCCAGGCGCGCGAGCGCGACACGGGGCCGGCGAAGGGCCCGCTGCACGGCGTGCCGGTCGGGGTGAAGGACGTGATCGACACGTTCGACATGCCGACCGAGTACGGCTCGGCGCAGCACAAGGGGCACCGGCCGGAGAAGGACTCGGCGACGGTCGCCGCGGCGCGCGCGGCCGGCGCGGTGATCCTCGGCAAGACGGCGACGACCGAGTTCGCCAGCCCGTGGCAGTGCGGCGTGCGCAATCCGCACGATCCGGAGCGCACGCCCGGCGTCTCGTCCTCGGGCTCGGCCGCGGCGGTCGCCGACGTACAGGTGCCGCTCGCCTACGGCACCCAGACCGGCGGCTCGACCATCTGCCCCGCATCCTATTGCGGCATCTACGGCTTCAAGGCGTCGCTCGACGGGCTCGACCGCGCCGGCATCCGGCATGTGAAGCTCGGCATCGACACGCTCGGCCTGTTCGCCCGCTCGCTCGACGACCTCGTGCTGTTCCGCGCCGGGCTCACAGGCGAGAAATTCTCCCCGCTGGCGGGCGCGTTCGCGGGCCGGCTCCGCATCGCCGTCTGCCGCACGCCGCAATGGAAGGACGCCTCGCCCGAGACGATGGCGGCGCTCGAGACGGCGGCGAAGAAGCTGGGCGCGGCCGGCGCGGCGGTCGCCGAGCTCGATCTGCCGCACGGGTTCGACGAGGTGATGGGCGCGTTCCGCACCCTCACCACCACGGAGAACCACAGGACGCTGCTCGACGAGATCAACCGCGGCGAGGCGACGCTCAACCCGTGGATCCGCGAGGGGCTGGCCGCCGCGCGCCAGACCGGCGCGACCGACTACGAGTTCGCCAAGATGGGCGCCGGGTTCTATCGCCGCCGCTACGCCGCCGCGTTCGAGAATTGCGACGCGATCCTCACCCCGTCGGCCCAGGGCGAGGCGCCGAAGGGCCTCACCGGCGTTTCGATGGGCGCGTTCAACAGCTTCTGGACCTGGATGTACGGGCCCTGCGTCAACCTGCCTGCCTTCACCGGGCCCAACGGCATGCCGGTCGGCATCCAGCTCGTCGCGCGCGAGGGCGACGACGCCCGTCTCCTCGCCGTCGCCAGCGCGGTGGAGCGCGCGCTCGGCACCGAGGGCGCGCCGGTCGCACTCGCCGGCACGGTTAAGACGGCGTAAACCCGAGCGTGCTTCCATGAGGGACATGGACGCAAGACCCGACCCGTTCCTCGCCCGGTTCTTCTCGCGGATTCCGCCCGAAGCGGCGAAGAGCTTCACGCCCGACCAGCTCGCCGCCATCCGCATGGCGTTCGGCGCCCGGCAGTGGGGCCACCACGCGGTCGATTTCCGCAAGTCGTTCCCGTTCTTCTGGCGGCGGTTCTATATCGTGCTGCTGCTCGGCGCCGAGCGCCGGACCGAGGCGCGGCTCCGCGCCGAGGGCGAGATGTTCGGCACGTTCGGCAATTCGCTGGTCACGCTGGTCTACGTCGCGCTGCTGATGGTGCCGCTGCTTGCCGCGCTCTATCTGCTCAAATGGTCGGCGGGCGTCGATCTGATCCCCGGCGGCGGCGTCCACGGCTTCTGGGAGAGCTTCGGCGACCAGATCCGCATGCTCGGCCGCTGAGGCTCAGTAGAGCCGGGCCGCGATCTTGCGGTACCCCGCGCGGTAGTTCTCCCACAGCGCTTTCGTCTTCGCCCAGTCGTTGTCGCGGATCGCCTCGCCGATCGCTTCGAGCTTCGCGGCGAGATCGGCGGCGAGCGGACGCGCGCCTTCGGACGCCCGGGGCGCGGCGTCGCGCAGGTTGCGCGCGATCGACCGCACCAGCAGCAGGGCGTGGAAGCGGTCCTCGCGCGCGATCAGCGCATCGAGCGTGCCGAGCGACACCGCCCCCTCGCGTGCGACGCGGCCGAAAGCGGTGTTGCGTCCGCCCTCCGCCTCGTACGGTCGCGCGACCGTTCCGACGGCGGTGAGATACGCGGTGAGGTCGGATTTCTCGCCGGCGGCGAGCCCCAGCCGGTAGCGCGTGTCAAACCAGGCGACGACGTCGCCGAGGGTCGCGAGCGCGCCATCGTGGAAATAGGGGGCGGTGGTCTCGGTGCCGAGCAGGGTCGGCGTGTCGAACGCCCGGCCGGGGAAGCCGTCGCCGCCGCCCGAACCGATGTCGTGCCGCGCCCCGTCGACGAAGTACCGGTCGGGCACGTGGCAGCTCGCGCACGACCGCCCGCCCATCTGCGGGAACGGCCGGCCGAACAGCGCCTCGCCACGCTTCGCCGAAGCCGGCGCGCCCGGCGTCAGCCGGCCGTCGCGGTCGAGCAGCGGCGCCGGCAGGAAGTCGAGCCGGTCGAGGAAGGCGGTCAGCGCATCGAGGATCAGCGTCGTCGGCTCGGGCCCGTCGAACTCGGTGACGATCACGGTCGCGACGAACTCGCGAAGGCTCGCGATGCGCCCGTCCCGCCCATAGGGGCCGGTATAGCGGATGCCGCGCAGGCTTGGGATGTCGAGCGGGTCGAACCTGCCGTCGTCGCCGATGGGGTCGAAGAACGTGTTGTGCACGTCGATTCCGCCGGGCCGCGCGCTGAGTCCGGGCACGAACAGGCGCGGATTCGTGTCGCTGCCGTTGTGGCAGGTCTCGCAGGAGATGCCGAGCTCGCGCGCCCGCGTGCCCATGATCTCGGGCGAGCGGAACAGCATCGCGCCGTACTCGGCGAGGAACCCGCCGCCGGGGGCGAGGGCGGGGCGCGGGGCCGGCGCCTGCTCAGCCAGCACGGTTCCCGCCGGCGGGCCGGCGGGGTCCGCGGCCAGAGCCGGCGCGGCGGAAAGCGCCGCGAGGGCCGCCAGCGCGAGAACGCGGAAAGGTCGCAGGGGTGCGCTCCATCGGGGCGGGGCGAGCCTACGCTAGACCCGGTCGGCCGCAAACGCCTATCATGCGCGGATGGCGTCGGAGAGGCTCATGGCCGAGAGTGCGGGACGGCGCGCCGCGGGGCGCGGCGTACGCATGGCGTTCACCACGCTGGTCGCGCCCGAGGACCAGGCCAACCACCATCGCCAGACGCGGCGCGCCCGCCAGACCGAGATCGCCGAGGATTACGTCGAGCTGATCGCCGAGCTGATCGACACGGCGGGCGAGGCGCGCTCGGTCGAGATTGCGCGCCGGCTGGGGGTGACGCCCGCCTCGGTCGCCAAGATGGTCGCGAGGCTGCGCGAGGCGGGGCTGGTCGACACCCGGCCCTACCGCGCGATCTTCCTGACCGAGGAGGGCCGGCGCATCGCCGACCGATCCAAGCGGCGCCACCAGATCGTGTTCGAGTTCCTGCGCGCCATCGGTGTGCCCGAGGAGGCCGCGCGCGCCGATGCCGAGGGCATCGAGCACCATGTCGGGCCGGAAACGCTCGCCGCCTTCGACCGCATCGCCCGCGAGCGGAAGTAGCGCCAAGCTCACCGGAACGGCTGGTTCCCCACGATCCAGGCGACCAGCGAGTAGCGCACGCCGCGGGTGACCGGCAGGACGCGATGCATTGCGTAGCCCGGGAACAGGATCACGGTGCCGAGGGCGCGGTTCGCCCGGCTGGTGGCGGTGCCGATCGAGACCTCGATGTCGCCGCCCTCGTACTCGGACGGGTCGTTGAGCTGCACCGAGACCGAAAGCTTGCGGAGCGCGAAGGCGCCGCGCGCGCCGAGGTCCATGTGCCAGTCGTAATACTCGCCCGGACGGTAGGCGCTGAACTGCAGCCGCTCAGCCCCTGCCAGCTCGAATCCCCAGAGCTCGGCGTTGAACTTGTTCACCACCTGCGCCACGCGCTCCAACATCCAGGCGTGCTCCGGCGTCGGCGGGAACAGGGGCGACGGTCGAGCGCCCGGCATCGGGCGCACGTTCGGCGGCGGTCACCTGCCCGCCGGCGAGCGGCAGGGCGAGCCCGGCGGCGACGACCCTGGCGCATTCCTCCGCGCTGAAGCAGGGCGCCGTCTCGACAAGCGGCGCCAGCGTGCGCCGGGGCGGTGCCTCCGGGCTGGCTTCGGTGGACATGGGGACCTCGATTCGGGATCGACTGGCGCAGTATAGGAGCGCGCCCGGTGCCGGCAAGCGGCCGCTGGCCCACCACACCTAGGGGCCATCGAACCGATACCCCCAACAATTTGTTGATCCGAATCACCTGTGAGGGGCAGTATCCGGATTCCTAACGACGCCTGACGCAAATCACAGAAATTCCGGGGGACAGCCTCCGGACCCGGGGGGCGGGTCGCCGCGCTCGGTGTCGGTCGACGCCCCCATTGTGCCCGCGCCGGGCGCCCGAACCGCACGGGAGGGTGGGGTGCCTGACGGAATCCAGAACGAGCTTTCGATCGAAGCCGCCGAAGGCCGCGTGGTGCAGAACGAGCGGGGCATCCGCATCCGCGTCGACGATTCGCGCAATGAAAAGCTGACCGATTTCGGCCGTGCCGTGCTCGAGGATCGCTACCTCCTGTCGACCGACCGCGGCTTTCAGGACCTGATCGCCCGTGTCGCCATGCACTACGCCGACGATTCGGCGCACGCCCAGCGGCTCTACGACTACATCTCGAACCTCTGGTTCATGCCCTCGACGCCGGTGCTGTCGAACGGCGGCACGACGCGCGGCCTGCCGATCTCGTGCTTCCTGAACGAGGCGTCGGATTCCCTCGACGGCATCGTCGGGCTGTGGAACGAGAACGTCTGGCTCGCCGCGCGCGGCGGCGGCATCGGCAGCTACTGGGGCAACCTCCGCTCGATCGGCGAGAGGGTCGGCCACAACGGCAAGACGTCGGGCATCATCCCCTTCATCCGCGTGATGGATTCGCTCACTCTCGCCATCTCGCAGGGCTCGCTCCGGCGCGGCTCGGCCGCGGTCTACGTGCCGATCGACCATCCCGAGATCGAGGAATTCATCGAGATGCGCCGCCCGACCGGCGGCGACCCGAACCGTAAGGCGCTCAACCTGCATCACGGCGTCGTCATCCCCGACGAGTTCATGCGCGCGGTCGAGCACGACGAGGAATGGCCGCTCCGCAGCCCCAAGGACCGCTCGATCATCCGGTCGATCAAGGCGCGCGACCTGTGGATCCGCCTGCTCACCCAGCGGATCGAGTTGGGCGAGCCCTACCTCATCTTCATCGACCACGTGAACAAGGCGATGCCGGAGCATCACAAGCTCGCCGGCTACGAGGTGAAGATGTCGAACCTGTGCAGCGAGATCACGCTGCCGACGGGGCCCGACAATTTCGGCAAGCAGCGGACGGCGGTCTGCTGCCTCTGCTCGCTCAACCTCGAGCTCTATTTCGAGTGGAAGGACGAGCCGCGCTTCATCGAGGACGTGATGCGCTTCCTCGACAACGTGCTGCAGGATTTCATCGACAAGGCGCCGGACTCGATGTCGCGCGCCGCCTATTCCGCCTCGCGCGAGCGGTCGGTCGGCCTCGGGGTAATGGGGCTGCATTCGTTCCTGCAGGCGCAGAACGTGCCGATCGAATCGGTGATGGCGCGCGTGTGGAACAAGAAGATGTTCGCCCACATCCGCGCCCAGGCCGACGCCGCGTCCAAGACGCTCGCGGCCGAGCGCGGCCCGTGCCCCGATGCCGCCGAGTACGGCATCATGGAGCGGTTCTCGTGCAAGATGGCGATCGCGCCGACCGCCTCGATCTCGATCATCTGCGGCGGCTCGTCGCCCGGCATCGAGCCCAACGTCGCCAATGCCTTCACCCACAAGACGCTGTCCGGCTCGTTCACGGTGCGCAACAAGTACCTGAAGATGCTGCTCGCCGAGCGCGGCCGCGACGACGACGAGACGTGGCGGTCGATCACGCTGAACGAGGGCTCGGTCCAGCATCTCGACTTCCTCGACGATCTCGAGAAGCAGGTGTTCAAGACCGCGTTCGAGCTCGACCAGCGCTGGATCATCGACCTCGCCGCCGACCGCGCGCCCTATATCTGCCAGTCGCAGTCGGTCAACGTGTTCCTGCCCGCCGACGTGCACAAGAAGACGCTGCACGATATCCACTACCGGGCGTGGAAGCGCGGCTGCAAGTCGCTCTACTACTGCCGCTCGCGCTCGATCCAGCGCGCCGAGTCCGACCTGTCGCTCCGCTCGGCCTCGGGCGAGGCCCCGACCGTGGCGGCCGCCCGGCCGGAGACGGTCGAGCTGCCGCTCGCCGCCGCGGCGAACGCGCCCGCCTCGGCGTCGGGCAATTCCAACGATTACGAGGAGTGCCTGTCGTGCCAATGAGCCGGCGCTTCGACGACCGCGGCGAGACGATCTTCTACGCCGGCCGCGACTGGCAGGTGTCGCGCCGCTTCCCGCTCGCGGCTTCGGTGGTGCTGATCGTCGAGTCCGAGGGCGGCGCGCTCGCGCTCGTCACGCGCGGCACCGAGGTGTGCCAGGTCCAGCCCGCGGTGCCCGGCGCGTCGGAGCTCTCCGACGCCGTCGCCACCATCCTCTACGGCACCCGCGAGACCCACGAGGAACGGGTCTGGGATTGAGGAAGACAGTGCCCGCTCGCGACGAAATGATCGAATTTGCTGGTTATCTATGGAAGATCGTTCGGACCGTGACTGTCGCGGGGTTGATCGTTCTGGTGGTTCGGTCCGAAGGCGGAACAATTGCTCTCGTCCAGATTGATGGAGCTCTCCGCCTTGTTCATCCCGCTGTCGCCGACATCGAGGCCTGGTCAGGCACTGAGAGGGTCGTTCGGGAGCCGATCTCCGTAATCACAGCTCAAATAGCGGCGTCGACGACATCTGTTTCGGCGATCTCCTCCACTTTCCTTTAATCTCAAAAATTCGTCAGGGAGCCAACCATGTCCCTTCTCGACGCGAAAGTGGCCTACAAGCCGTTCACCTATCCCTGGGCGTACGACGCCTGGCTGACGCAGCAGAAGATCCACTGGCTGCCGGAAGAGGTGCCGCTCGCCGACGACGTGAAGGACTGGCACAACAAGCTCACCGCGGCCGAGCGCCACACGCTGACGCAGATCTTCCGGTTCTTCACCCAGTCCGACATCGAGGTGAACAACTGCTACATGAAGCACTACGCGCAGGTGTTCAAGCCGACCGAGATTCAGATGATGCTGGCCGCCTTCTCCAACATGGAGACGGTGCACATCGCGGCCTACTCGCATCTGCTCGACACGATCGGCATGCCGCACACCGAATACCAGGCCTTCCTCCACTACAAGGAGATGAAGGACAAGTACGACTACATGCAGCAGTTCGGCGTCGGCACGAAGCCCGACATCGCCAAGACGCTCGCCGTGTTCGGCGGCTTCACCGAGGGGCTGCAGCTTTTCGCCTCGTTCGCGATCCTTATGAACTTCCCGCGCTTCAACAAGATGAAGGGGATGGGCCAGATCGTGTCATGGTCGGTGCGCGACGAATCGCTCCACACCAACTCGATCATCAAGCTGTTCCGCACCTTCATCCAGGAGAACCCGGAGCTGTGGACCGAGCCGTTCCAGCGCGAGCTGGTCGAGATCTGCAACACGGTGGTCACGCACGAGGACGCGTTCATCGATCTTTCGTTCGAGCTCGGCGGCATCGAGGGGCTCGAGGCGAAGGAGGTGAAGAGCTACATCCGCTACATCGCCGACCGCCGCCTCGCCCAGCTCGGGCTGCAGCCGATCTATCGCATGGCGGCGAACCCGCTGCCCTGGATGGACGAGATGCTGAACGGGATGGAGCACACGAACTTTTTCGAGAACCGCTCGACCGAATACTCGAAGGCGTCGACCCAGGGCACCTGGGACGAAGCGTTCGCCGGCTGGGATTCGGCGGAGTGATTTTCTCTCTTCGTCCCCAAGGGGCGGAGAGGGAGAGAACTACCCCGCCGTGCCGCCGACGGTGAGGCGGTCGACCAGCAGCGTCGGCTGGCCGACGCCCACCGGCACGCCCTGGCCGTCCTTGCCGCAGGTGCCGACGCCGGGGTCGAGCGTCATGTCGTTGCCGATCATGGTGACGCGGGTGAGCACGTCGGGACCGTTGCCGATCAGCGTCGCGCCCTTGACCGCCGGCCCGACCTTGCCGTCCTCGATCAGATAGGCCTCGGAGGCCGAGAACACGAACTTGCCCGAGGTGATGTCGACCTGGCCGCCGCCGAAATTGACGGCGTAGAGCCCCTTCTTCACCGAGCGGACGATTTCCTCCGGGTCCTTGTCGCCGGCCAGCATGTAGGTGTTGGTCATGCGCGGCATGGGCGCGTGTGCGAACGACTCGCGCCGCCCGTTGCCGGTGGGCGCCATGCCCATCAGCCGGGCGTTCAGCCGGTCCTGCATGAAGCCCTTGAGGATGCCGTCCTCGATCAGCACGGTGCGCGACGACGGCGTGCCCTCGTCGTCGATGGAAAGCGAGCCGCGCCGGTCGTGGATCGTGCCGTCGTCGACCACCGTGACGCCGGGCGAGGCGATGCGCTGGCCCATCAGGCCGGAGAAGGCGGAGGTCTTCTTGCGGTTGAAGTCGCCCTCGAGGCCATGACCGATCGCTTCGTGCAGCAGGATGCCGGGCCAGCCCGGCCCCAGCACCACCGGCATCTCGCCGGCCGGGGCGTCGACCGATCCGAGATTGACCAGCGCCTGGCGCAGCGCCTCGCGCACCTGCCCCTGCCACGCCTCGGGCCGGATATAGGCCTCGTAGGAGGTGCGCCCGCCGGTGCCGTGGCTGCCGGTCTCCATCCGGTCGCCGTCGCCGACCACGACGGAGACGTTGAGCCGGACCAGCGGGCGGATGTCGGCGGCGTGGCGCCCGTCGGCGCGCACGATGCGGATCGCCTGCCATTCGCCGGCGAGCGAGACCGTCACCTGCCGCACGCGCGGGTCGAGCGACCGGGCATAGGCGTCCATCTCGGTCAGCAGCTTCGCCTTCGCCTCGAACGGCACCGCGCCCAGCGGGTTCGCGTCGGTATAGAGCGAGCGGTTGGTGCCGCGCGGCCCCTCGGCGAGCGTGCCGGACCGGCCGGCGCGCACCGCCTTCACCGTCTCGGCGGCGCGGCGGATCGCCTCCTCGGAGAGCTCCGAGGCGTGGGCGTAGCCCTGCGCCTCGCCCGACACGGCGCGGAGACCGAACCCCTGGCCGGTGTCGAAGCTCGCCGCCCGCATGCGCCCGTCGTCGAACGCCACCGATTCGGACTGGCGGTACTCGAGATAAAGCTCGCCGTCGTCTGCGCCGTCGAGCGCCTCCGCGACGATATTGTCGATGCGGGCGCGGTCCATCCCGGTGCGGGCGAAGAACAGGTCGTCGGTGCGGGAGAGGTCGGTCATCGCAGGGAGCTCCGTCTGGCGGCGCGGGGGCGAGTTTATTCTATATGGAACCGGCCCGGCCGAATGTCACCCGCGCCCGGCCCGGCGCGTCCGGCGGCGCGCCTCGCGAAGACCGACAAGTGTCGGAAATTGCGACATAAAGTCGCGAGACGGCGCGCCTCGCGACGCGCCCGCGCGGGGCGAGGTAGAGTGCGCGCACGCTGGGCCGACGGGGGTCAGGGCCGGCGTGCGGCGCTTCTTGCCGAGGCCGGGGTGCTCGGGTATTTATGCTGACGCGCACGCCTTGCACGGCGCGGCACCGCAGCCCCTCGCAAGACATGGTGCCTTGGGGGACTTGGGGCCAGCCCCGCCGAACCTTCGGAGATCGGAACAGATCGTGACGCCGCTTCGCAACGCCTTCCTCGCCGCCTGCGCCGTGATCGGTGCGGGTGCCGCCGCCTTCCTGCCGCAGCTCGCGTTCGCCACCGAGCCGCGCCCCTGGGAGATCGGATTGCAGCCGGCCGCCACGCCGATCATGCACGAGCTCGAATCGTTCCATAACATTCTGCTGGTGGTGATCACGCTGATCGTGCTGCTGGTGATGGGGCTCCTGCTCTACACCATGCTCAACTTCACCGAGCGCAAGAACCCGGTCCCGTCGCAGCGCAGCCACAACACGGTGATCGAGGTAATCTGGACGACGCTTCCGGTGATCGTGCTGGTCCTGATCGCCATCCCGTCCTTCAAGCTGCTTTACGCCGAGGACGTGATCCCGAAATCCGACCTCACCATCAAGGCGATCGGCCACCAGTGGTACTGGTCCTACGAATATCCCGACAACGGCAATTTCGGCTTCGATTCCACGATGGTGCAGAAGTCCGACCTGAAGCCGGGCCAGCCGCGCCTACTCACCGTCGACAACCGCGTCGTCGTGCCGGTGGGCGAGACGGTGCGCGTCATCGCGACGTCGTCCGACGTCATCCACTCCTGGGCGGTGCCGTCCTTCGGGGTGAAGCAGGACGCGGTGCCCGGCCGGCTGAACGAGACCTGGTTCAAGGTCGAGCATGTCGGCACCTATTACGGCCAATGCTCCGAGCTTTGCGGCGTGAACCATGGCTTCATGCCGATCGAGGTCGAGGCCGTCACCAAGCCCGATTTCGAGAAGTGGGTCGCCGAGGCGAAGAAGAAGTTCGCCGACGCCGCGCCGGCCGCCCCGGAAACCGATACCCGCGTCGCGCTGCGCACCGCTCCCGAAGCGCGCTAAAGACAAAGTCCGAAGGATACCGTCATGACCTCAGCCGCTCACGCCGCCCACCACGCCGACCACCCCACGGGCTGGCGCCGCTACGTCTATTCGACGAACCACAAGGACATCGGCACGATGTACCTGGTGTTCGCGGTGGTGGCGGCGATCATCGGCGGGGTCATCTCGATCCTGTTCCGGCTCGAGCTCGCCGAGCCCGGCATCCAGTACTTCACGAACCACCAGACCTACAACGCGCTCGTCACGGTGCATGGCCTGACCATGATCTTCTTCGTGATCATGCCGGCCATGATCGGCGGGTTCGGCAACTGGATCGTGCCGCTGATGATCGGGGCGCCCGACATGGCGTTCCCGCGCATGAACAACATCAGCTTCTGGCTGCTGGTCCCGAGCTTTCTGCTGCTCATGGCGACCTTCCTGTTCGGCGGGCTCGGCACCGGCTGGACGCTCTATCCGCCGCTGTCTTCGTCGCTCGGCCATCCCGGCCCGGCGGTCGACCTCGCCATCTTCAGCATGCATCTTGCGGGCGCATCGTCGATCCTCGGCGCGATCAACTTCATCACCACGATCCTCAACATGCGCGCGCCGGGCATGACGCTGCACAAGATGCCGCTGTTCGTGTGGGCCATCCTGGTGACCGCGTTTCTGCTGCTGCTCGCGCTGCCGGTTCTCGCCGGCGCGATCACCATGCTGCTGACCGACCGCAATTTCGGCACCACCTTCTTCAAGCCCGAGGGCGGCGGCGATCCGCTGCTGTTCCAGCACCTGTTCTGGTTCTTCGGCCACCCCGAGGTCTACATCCTGATCCTGCCGGGCTTCGGCATGGTCAGCCAGGTCGTGTCGACCTTCTCGAAGAAGCCGATATTCGGCTATCTCGGCATGGCCTACGCTATGGTCTCGATCGGCTTCATCGGCTTCATCGTGTGGGCGCACCACATGTTCACCACGGGCCTCGCGGTCGACACGAAGGCCTACTTCACCGCCGCCACGATGGTCATCGCGGTGCCGACCGGCATCAAGATCTTCTCGTGGATCGCCACCATGTGGGGCGGCTCGATCCGGTTCGACACGCCGATGCTGTGGGCGACGGGCTTTATCTTCCTGTTCACGGTGGGCGGCGTCACCGGCGTCGTCCTGGCGAACGCCGGCGTCGACACCGTGCTGCAGGACACCTACTACGTCGTGGCCCACTTCCATTATGTGCTGTCGCTGGGCGCGATCTTCTCGATCTTCGCCGGGTTCTACTACTGGCTGCCCAAGATGTGCGGCAGGCGCTATCCCGAGGCGCTCGGCCGGCTGCATTTCTGGGTCACCTTCATCGGCGTCAACCTGACCTTCTTCCCGATGCACTTCCTCGGGCTCGCCGGCATGCCGCGTCGCGTCCCTGATTATCCGGATGCGTTTGCGGGCTGGAACATGGTGGCCTCGATCGGTTCGTACATCTCGGGCGCCGGGGTGCTGATCTTCCTCTATGTCCTGTGGCGCACCTTCACCTCGGGCGAGCGCGTGGGCGAGAACCCCTGGGGCGTCGGCGCGACCACGCTCGAGTGGACGTTGAGCTCGCCGCCGCCCTTCCACTCCTACGACGAGCTGCCGCAGATCGGCTCGACGACCGCGCACTAGGGGAGGCGGGGTCTTGGCCGAAAGCGCGATCGAGCTCAACCGCACGCCGCCGGTCGCGTTCCCCGACGACGGGGCCGCGGTCGGCGACTACATCGCCCTCCTCAAGCCGCGCGTGATGTCGCTGGTGGTCTTCACCGGCATCGCCGGCATGGTGATGGCGCCGGGCTCGCTCCACCCGGTCATCGCGTTCGTCGCCGTGCTGTGCATCGCGGTGGGCGCGGGCGCGGCGGGCGCGATCAACATGTGGTACGAGCGCGATATCGACGCGAAGATGCGCCGCACCGCCAATCGGCCGCTGCCGGCCGGGCGGATGGATCCCTCGGCCGCGCTCGGTTTCGGCACGGTGCTGGCGGTCGCCTCGGTCTCGCTGATGGGCATCGGGGTGAACTGGCCGGCGGCGGCGCTGCTCGCCGCGGCGATCGGGTTCTATGTCTTCGTCTACACCATGGGGCTCAAGCGCCGGACGCCGCAGAACATCGTGATCGGCGGCGCGGCCGGCGCGTTCCCGCCGATGATCGGCTGGGCGGCGGTCACCGGAAACGTCGGCATCGGGGCGGCCGTGCTGTTCCTGATGATCTTCATGTGGACCCCGCCGCACTTCTGGGCGCTCTCACTCTACAAGTCCGACGAGTACGCCAAGGCCGGCGTGCCGATGATGCCTGTCGTCCGCGGCTCGGCGGAGACGCGGCGCCAGATGCTGGTCTACGCGATCCTGCTCGCGCCGATCACCGTGGCACCCGCGGCGCTCGGCCTCGCGAGCTGGATCTACGGGGCAGCGGCCGGGGCGCTGTCGCTCGTCTTCGTCGGGGCTGCCGTGGCGGTGCTGCGCGACGGGTCCGAGAAGAACGCCAGGCGCATGTTCGCCTTTTCGATCCTCTATCTCTTCCTGCTGTTCGCCCTCATGATGGCGGATCGGTTGATCGCATGGCACGCGTGACGGGGCTGGGCCAGGTGGCAGGCAGGAACGGTCGGGACAGCAAGCGGCGCGGCCGCAACCTGGCGCTCGCCCTGGCGCTCGCCGCCATCGTGGTGCTTTTCTACATACTGACCTTCGTGCGCATGGGGGCGGGGTCCTGAGAGCCCGCATGCGCGCCAACCGATAATCAACGACGGAACGGACAATGGCTTCTGCACAATCGACCGCTGCCGGCCACGACGCGGGCCACGCCGGCCACAAGCACCCCTACCACATGGTCGATCCCAGCCCGTGGCCGATCGTCGGCGCGATCTCGGCCGGCGTGCTGACCACCGGCGGGGTGATCTATATGCACTCCGGCATTTGGTGGGTCGTCGCGCTCGGCTTCCTCATGGTGCTGTTGACCATGGGAATGTGGTGGCGCGACGTGGTGCGCGAGGCCACGTTCCAGGGCCATCACACGGCGGTGGTGCAGATTGGGCTGCGCTACGGCATGGCCCTGTTCATCGCCTCCGAGGTGATGTTCTTCGTCGCCTGGTTCTGGGCCTTCTTCAACGCGAGCCTGTTCCCGTCGGCCGCGATCAGCCACACTTGGCCGCCGCCCGGCATCCACGTGTTCGACCCGTGGGAGCTGCCCTTCCTCAACACGCTGATCCTCCTGATGTCGGGCGTGACGGTCACCTGGGCGCACCACGCGCTGCGCGAGGGCGACCGCAAGCACATGCTGCAGGGGCTCGCGCTGACGATCCTCCTCGGCCTCAGCTTCACTTCGCTCCAGGCCTATGAGTACAGCCACGCCGCGTTCCACTTCAACGGCGGCATCTACCCGACCACCTTCTTCATGGCGACCGGGTTCCACGGCTTCCACGTCATCGTCGGCACGATCTTCCTGATCGTCTGCTTCTTCCGCGCCAAGGCGGGGCACTTCACCCCCACCCATCATTTCGGGTTCGAGGCGGCGGCCTGGTACTGGCACTTTGTCGACGTGGTCTGGCTGTTCCTGTTCACCTGCATCTACTGGTGGGGCGGGCACGGCCAGTACGCTCTGGCGGGGCATGGCTGAGGGCAGCTACCCACCCATCTCGCCGCTTTCGGCCGGTCTGGCTTGCCGCTGCCCGCGCTGTGGCCGTGGCAAGCTGTTCAAGGGCTTCCTCGTCGTCGTGCCGCGCTGCGAGGTCTGCGGCCTCGATCTCAGCGCGCACGATTTGGGGGACGGCCCGGCGGTCTTCCTGATCTTCATCCTGGGCGCGCTGGTCGTGCCCCTCGCCATCGTGGTCGAGGTCTATTTCTCGCCCCCGATGTGGGTGCATGTCGTGATCTGGCCGACGGTCATCCTCGGCCTCGCCCTCGGCCTGCTGCGCCCCGCCAAGGCCCTGCTGGTCGCCATCCACTACAAGAACCTGCGCCATGAGTACGATGGCGGCTGAGCGCCCGTGGGCGCGCTTCCGTCCGCGCCCGCTGTCCGCGGCGCTCGCCTTCCTCGGATTCTGCATGCTGATCGGCCTCGGCACATGGCAGGTCGAGCGCCTGCACTGGAAGGAGGGGCTCATCGCCGAGCGGGCCGCCCGGCTCTCGGCCCCGCCGCTCGCGCTCGACCAAGTGCCGAAGGCGCCCGCCGAGTACGACCTTCGCCGCATCCGCCTTTCCGGCACGTTCGTCGACAAGGACCAGCTCCTCTACGGCCCGCGTTCCCATGACGGCGAGAACGGCTGGCGCGTCGTCGCCCCGCTCCGCCTCGACGACGGCAGCTATGCGATGGTCGACCGCGGCTGGGTGCCGGGCGACCGCGCGGCCCAGGCGGCGGCCAAGGCGGGCGCGCCGCATGGGCGCATCGCCATCGTCGGCGTGCTGCGCGCGCAGCCGCCGGCGCGCGGCTGGTTCACGCCCGACAACGTGCCGGCCAAGGGCGAATGGTACACGCCCGACGTCGCCCAGATGGCGGCGCATCTCAAGCTTTCGCCGGTGCGGCCCTGGCTGGTCGAGGCCGACGCCGCGCCCGGTGCGCAGGGCTACCCCGTCGCCGGCGGCACGCTGACGCCGCTGCCCAACAACCACCTGCAATACGTGATCACATGGTATGCGCTCGCCTTCGCGCTCGCGGTGATCTTCGTCCTCGCCAACTGGCGGCGGGCCGGGTGATGGCGCGCGCAGCGAACCCCACCGCCTACGAGACGCTGGAGGAGCGGTTTCGCCGCATCTCCGCGCTCGGCGACGCGCAGCGCCTGCTCGGCTGGGACATGCAGGCCTACATGCCGCAGGGCGGGGCCGAGGCGCGCGCCGGCCAGATGGCCGCGCTCCGCCTGACGACCCACGAGATGCTGACCGACCCGCGCGTCGCCGACCTGCTCGCCGCCGCCGAGGACGAGGCGCCCGGGCTCGACGAATGGCGCCGCGCCAATCTGCGCGAGATGCGCCACCGCTGGCGCCACGCCAGCGCGCTGGACGGAAAGCTGGTCGAGGCGCTGACGCGCGCCGCCTCGGACTGCCAGATGGCGTGGCGCGCGGCGCGGCCGGCGGCCGACTTCGCGCTGGTCGCGGACAAGCTCGACCGGCTGCTCGCGCTCACCCGCGAGGGCGCGGCGGCGCGGGCCGAGGCGACCGGCCTCACGCCCTACGAGGCGCTGATGGACCTTTACGAGCCGGGCGCGCGGATCGAGCGGATCGACGCGCTGTTCGCCGGCCTCGCCGCGACCCTGCCGGACATTCTCGAGGCGGCCCTCGCCCGCCAGGCGGCCGAGCCCGCGCCGCTGGTGCCGGCCGGGCCGTTCCCGGTCGCGGCGCAGCGCGCGCTCGCCGAGCGGCTGATGCGGGTGCTCGGCTTCGATTTCCATCATGGCCGGCTCGACGAGACGCTGCACCCGTTCTGCTCGGGCGTGCCGGAGGACGTGCGCGTCACCACGCGGTGGGACGAGAACGGATTCTTCGACGGGCTGATGGCGGTGCTGCACGAAACCGGCCACGCGCTCTACGAGATGGGCCGGCCGGCCGACTGGCGCCACCAGCCGGTCGGCGGCGCGCGCGGCATGGTGCTGCACGAGAGCCAGTCGCTGCTGATCGAGATGCAGGCCTGCCGCGGGCGCGAGTTCCTGGCTTTCGCCGGCCCGCTGATGGCGGAGGCGTTCGGCGGCGCGCCGGATGCCTGGACGCCCGACAACCTGCGGCGGCTCTACACCCGCGTCGCGCGCTCGCTGATCCGGGTCGACGCCGACGAGGTCACCTACCCGCTGCATGTCATCCTCCGCACGCGGCTCGAGCGTGCGATGCTCGCGGGCGACCTCGCCGTCGCCGACCTGCCCGGCGCGTGGAACGACGGGATGCGCGAGCTGGTAGGTGTCGTTCCGCCCGATGACCGGCTGGGTTGCCTCCAGGACATCCACTGGTACTCGGGTTCGATCGGCTATTTCCCGACCTACACGATGGGGGCGGTCGCCGCCGCCCAGCTCTTCGCCGCCGCGCGCCGCGCCCGGCCCGAGATCCCCGAGGCCCTCGCGCGCGGCGATTTTCAGCCGCTGGTCGGCTGGCTCCGCGCCAACGTCCACGCCCGGGGATCGGTCGCCTTCACCGACGAGGTGCTCGTCGCGGCCACCGGAAGACCGCTCGATCCCGCCGATTTCGAGGCCCACCTTCGCGCGCGCTATCTGGGCTAGCCTACGCCGCCAGTACCGGCGATTCAGGCGTTGGGATAGATTAACGGCCGATGCGCCTCCTCTATCATCTGTTCCTGTCGCCATTCTGCCGCAAGGTGCGCCTCGCGCTCGCCGAGAAAGGGCTCGATTTCGAGCTCAAGTCGGAGAACCCGGCCGAGCGGCGCGCCGCGTTCCTCCATCTCAACCCGTCGGGCGAGGTGCCGGTGCTGGTCGAGGAGGACGGCCAGGTCGTGTGCGGCGCAAGCGTCATCACCGAATATATCGAGGAGGCCTATGCCGGCCTCGCCCTTCTGCCGGGCGACGCGGCCGAGCGCGCCGAGACGCGGCGCCTGGTCGACTGGTTCGACGGCAAGTTCAACCGCGAGGTCACCGCCAACCTGGTGGGCGAGAAGCTGATGAAGCGGCTCCTGCGGCTCGGCGAGCCCGACACGGCGGCGATCCGCGCCGGCCACGCCAACATCCGCACCCATCTCGACTATGTCGGCTGGCTCGCCGACCGGCGCAACTGGCTCGCCGGCGAGACGTTCTCGCTCGCCGACATCGCGGCCGCGGCGCATCTTTCGGCGGTCGACTATGTCGGCGACGTGCCGTGGGACGATTTCAAGCCGGCGCGCGAATGGTACGCGCGCATCAAGTCGCGCCCGTCCTTCCGTCCGCTGCTGGCCGACTACCTGCCCGGCGCGCCGCCGCCGAAGCACTATGCCGACCTCGACTTCTAGCGGCCGTCCGCCCATATTGAGCCCATGATCGACGACGATCCCAAGGGCACGCCCGGGCCGCGCGACGACGCGGCGCCCGAGCCCGATCCGACGACGGGCGTGTTCGACATGGTCGACTACGGCGGCTACGCAGGCATGTCCGGCGTAGCGGAGATGCACGACCAGATCGTGCGCCAAGTGTCCGACCTGCTCGCCGAATCCGACCTGTCGGAGGAGGAGAAGCAGAAGATCCTCGCCTCGATCGTCTGCCCGTGCTGCGGCGGCGCCGGACCGTCGATGGTGTTCGACCTCAACCCGTCGAAGGGCGACGGCCCGGTCTACTGAGTCGAGGCGCTCCGGCGCCTACCGGTCGCGGTCGTCGAAATCGCGGGCGAGGACCTCTCGCTTGCCGACATGGTTGGGGCCGGAGATCACGCCCTCGGCCTCCATCCGCTCGATGAGGCGCGCGGCGCGGTTGTAGCCGATCTGCAAATGCCGCTGGACGAAGCTTGTCGAGGCCTTGCGCTCGCGGCAGACCAGCGCGACCGCCTGGTCGTAGAGCAGGTTGTCCGACCCGCCCTCGCCGCCCGACCCGCCGCCGATCATGGCGGGCGGCAGGTACATCGACTCGTTGTCCCCTTCGGTGATCGACTCGTTGTAGACCGGCTCGCCCTGGTCGCGCAGCATGGCGACGACGCGCTCGACCTCGTCGTCGGAGACGAACGGGCCATGCACCCGCGTGATGCGCCCGCCGCCCGCCATGTAGAGCATGTCGCCCTGGCCGAGAAGCTGCTCGGCACCCGACTCGCCCAGGATGGTGCGTGAATCGATCTTCGAGGTCACTTGGAACGAGATGCGCGACGGGAAGTTCGCCTTGATCGTGCCGGTGATCACGTCGACCGAGGGGCGCTGCGTCGCCATGATGAGGTGGATGCCCGCGGCGCGCGCCATCTGCGCCAGGCGCTGGACCGAGGCCTCGACTTCCTTGCCCGCGACCAGCATCAGGTCCGCCATCTCGTCGACGATCACGACGACGAAGGGCAGCGGCTTGGTGTCGAGCGGCTGGTCCTCGTACTTGGGCGCGCCGGTCTCGGGATCGAAGCCGGTCTGCACCGTGCGGGACAACGTCTCGCCCTTCTTCACCGCCTCGGCGATGCGGGCGTTGTAGCCGGCGATGTTGCGCACGCCCAGCATCGACATGTTGCGGTAGCGCGTCTCCATCTCGCGCACGGCCCAGCGCAGCGCGGTCACCGCCTTGGTCGGCTCGGTCACGACCGGCGCGAGCAAATGCGGCACCCCGTCATAGACCTTCAGCTCGAGCATCTTGGGGTCGATCATGATGAACTTGCACTGCTCGGGCGTCAGCCGGAACAAAAGCGAGCAGATCATCGCGTTGATCGCCACCGACTTGCCCGAGCCGGTGGTGCCGGCGACCAGAAGGTGCGGCATGCGGGCGAGGTCGACGATCACCGGCGCGCCGCCGATGTCCTTGCCGAGAAGCAAGGGAAGCTGCGCCGCCGTGCGCTCGAACGCCGCCGAGCTCAACAGCTCGCGGAGCGCCACCAGCTCGCGCTCGCGGTTCGGAAGCTCGATGCCGATCACGTTCTGGCCGGGCACCACGGCCGAGCGCACCGCGACCGCGCTCATCGAGCGGGCGATGTCGTCGGCGAGCCCGATCACGCGGCTGGTCTTGATGCCGGGCGCCGGCTCCAGCTCGTAGAGCGTCACCACCGGGCCCGGCCGCACCTTCACGATTTCGCCGCGCACGCCGAAATCCTCGAGCACGGTCTCCAGCTGGCGCGCGTTGGCCTCCAGCGCCTCCTCGCTCGGCCCGTCCTTGCGGGCAGGCGGCGGCACATCGAGCAGATCGAGCGGCGGCAGCACATAGCTGCCGTCGAAATCGAGCCTGGCCTGGCGCTCCTCCTGCGCCCGCTTGCCGGGGGTGGGGCGGGCGTGCTTGGCGGCGACGCGGCCTTCCTCGGTGGACGCCGCCTCTGACGCGATCTCGCGCTCCTTGTTCTTCCGCATCGTGCGCGGCACGTCGAGCCGCGGCTCGCGCCGGCCGCGCGAATCGCGCGGGGCAGGCGCTTCCGCCTCTCCCGTGTCTGCGTCGATGTCGACATCCGTTTCGGCCGGGCCGAAGCGCGGCTCGAGCTTCAGCCGCCCGCGCCCGGCGCTCCGCAGCGCGCCGACGCCCGAGGCGCCGAGCTGCCAGCCGACCTTGCCGCCGCGCCAGCCGGTGACGGCGCCGAGCCGGCCGACCCACCAGGCCGCGCGCCCCATCGCCCGCCACTCGACGCGGCCGAACCCGAAGGCGGCGACCAGAGCGACCGCCGCCAGCACCGCGGCGGCGAGCGACACCACCGCCTGCGGGGCGAGCCCGAGGCTCGCCCGGTGCACCGCGGCGGCCAGCATCATGCCAGTGACTCCGCCGAGACCGGAACGAAGCGGCCAGTCGGACGGAACGGGGAGCGGCGCGAGCGCCACGACGGCGAGGAGCAGCGCCACCGGCAGGGCGGCGACGTGCAGCGCCGGGAGGGCAAGGCCGCGGTGCGAGCCGATGCGCCACGCCCAGGCGGCGAGCGTCAGCGGCACGAGCCAGGCGGCGACGCCCAGGGATTGCAGCAGCAGGTCGGCGACGACCGCGCCCGGCTGCCCCAGAGGGTTGGCGGCGGGGGCGGCGATCGCGGTGTCGAGCGACGGGTCGCCCGGCGCGTAGCCGGCGAGCGCGACGGCGAGAGCGGCCGCCGCCAGAAGGATCGCGAGCCCTGCCCCCTCGACCAGCCGGCGGCGCACGAACGGCCGGAACCCGGCCGGCAGGAAGCTCGATGTGGCGTTGCGCGAGGGGCTGGCCATCGCGGCTCTCCTAGAGGACGGCGCTCATGCGGGCAAGGACCCGCTCGGTGGTTTCGAGGTCGTGCACCAGGGCGCAGCGGATGTAGCCGGCGCCGGGATTGCGGCCCGACGCGTCGCGCTGGGCGAGATAGGCGCCGGGCATGACGCGCACGCCTGCCTGCCACAGCCGCTTCGCCGCGTCCTCGCCGTCGCCGACGTCGAGCCAGAGGTAGAACCCGCCGTCCGGGATGTAGAAGCCGCAGCGCCCGGCGAGCGCCGCCTCGGCCATCTCGAACTTCTTGCGGTAGAGCGCCCGGCTCTCCTCGACATGCGCCTCGTCGCCCCAGAGCGCGGTGGCGGCGGCGAGCAGCGGCAAGGGCGGCGGCGCGCCGCCATAGTCGCGGAGGCGGGTAAAGCGCTTGATCAGCCGCGCGTCGCCCGCAACGAATCCCGAGCGCAGGCCCGGCGCGCTCGACCGCTTGGAGAGCGAGTTGAACACCAGCAGATTGTCGAGCGACCCGCCGAGCGAAGCTGCCGCCGCCATCCCGCCGGGCGGCGCCGCGTCCTGATAGATCTCGGAATAGCACTCGTCGAACAGGATGACGAAATCGTGCCGGCGGGCGAGGCGGATCAGCCCGACCAGCGTCTCGATCGGCGCGATCGCGCCCTGCGGGTTGGCGGGCGAGCAGTAGTAGGCCATCGCGGTGGCGTCGAGCGTCGCCGCGTCGAGCGCGGCGAAGTCGGGCAGGAATCCGACCTCGCGGGTCGCCGGCACCAGCACCGGCTCGGCCCCGCCGATGACCGCCGCGCCAAGATAGACCTGGTAGAACGGGTTGGGCATCAGCACGCGGGGCGCGGGCTTGCGCGCCTCGCTCAAGACGGCGAGGGCAGCCATGAACAGCGCCTCGCGCGTGCCCGAAACCGGGATCACGTGGGCATCGGGCTCGATCATCCCGACCGGCAGGCCGAAGCGGCGGCCGAGCCAGCCGGCCACCGCGGCGCGGAACTCCGGCGTGCCCGCCATCGGCGGGTAGCGGCCCCACAGTGCGAAATTGTCGGACACCGCGTCGCGGATGACCGGGGGCGGGGGGTGCTGCGGCTCGCCGATCGACAGGAAGATCGGGTCGTTCACCCGCGGCGAGATCGGACCCAGCAGCGCCCGCAGCCGGTCGAACGGGTAGTCGCCGATGCGCTCCAGCCGGTCGTCGGCCTCAAGCCCGGTCATCGGCGCCGCGCTAGGTCATGTACCCATAAAGGGGATTCCCTTTATGGGCGGGGTGTGATTCAAGCTTCCAAACGGTGGGAGCTTGAAGATGGCGCGCTTCGATTTGACCGATGCGGAATGGACGATCATCCAGCCGCTGCTGCCGAACAAGCCGCGCGGCGTGCCGCGGGTGGACGACCGGCGTGTGGTGAACGGGATCTTCCACATCCTGCGCACAGGCGCGCCGTGGCGTGACCTGCCGGAACGGTACGGCCCGTACACCACGGTCTACAATCGCTTCAACCGCTGGGCCAAAGCAGGGGTGTGGCTCAAGGTGTTCGAGGCTTTGAAGGCCGGCTCGCCCACGTCGCTTCATCTGATCAACTCCTCGATCGTGCGCGCCCACCAGCACGCGGCCGGCGGTAAAAAGGGGGCGCGGATCACGCCATCGGCCGTTCTCGTGGAGGACTGACCACCAAAATCCACGTCGTGGTGGATCGTCACGGCCTGCCTGTGCGCCTGCTGCTCACCCCCGGCCAGGCCTCGGACAAGACCACCTTCCCGGCCCTGGTCGAGGGACTGGCGCTCGCTCGTCACGTCGTTGCCGACCGCGGCTACTTCGCGGCCACCATTATCGCGCTCATCGAAGCCGCTGGCGCCTTCGCCCACATCCCGTCGCAGAGCAACGTCCGGGTCCGCCGTGTCGTTGACCGCCAGATTTACCGCCAGCGCAACCTCGTCGAACGCTTCTTCAACCGGCTCAAGCACTTCCGGCGCATCGCCACGCGCTATGACAAGCTCGCGCGAAACTTCCTCGCCGCCGTCGCCCTCGCTTCCATACGGCTCCGCATCAACCATTATGAGTCCACGACCTAGGCGAAGGCGCGGTCTGGCACAAACCATAAACACTGCATAGCCCCCCGGCTCGCGACGCGCAAGCCGACGGCCCATACTACATGATGGGGTGAATCGGCGCAGCACTACCAACCGCCGCGCCGCTTCCGGACCGACGCCGTCCGCCTCATTTCACGAGGTCGGCGGGGCGCGATCGCAGGACCGCGCCCGTGCCCCGGGGCGATCCGAGCCTATTTCCCCCACAGCGCCTTGGAGGCGAGCTTCGCTCCCTCGGCCAGCGCGCCCAGCTTGGCCCATACGATCTCGTCGTGCAGCCGTCCGCCGAGCCCGCAATCCGACCCGCCGATCACGCTGTCGCGCCCGACGATGTCGGCGAAGGTCTTGAGCCGCGCCGCCACCACCTCGGGATGCTCGACGATGTTGGTGGCGTGGCCGACCACGCCCGGCATCAGCAGGCGTCCCGGCGCCAGCTTGACGTCGCGCCACACCTCGGCCTCGTGCGCGTGGCGCACGTTCGACGCCTCGAACGAGATGCACTGGGCATGCGCCTTCAGCACGATGTCGACGATGTCCTTCAGGGGCAGGTCGGTGACGTGCGCGCCGTGCCAGCTTCCCCAGCAGAAATGATAGCGCACGCTCTCGGCCGGCAGTCCCTTCAGCGCGTGGTTCAGCGCCTCAATGCGGATCTCGGCGTGCTTGCGGTAGGCGGCGAGCGGTGGCTCGGGCTTGATCATGTCCCACGAGGTGACGACGCCCGGATCGTCGAGCTGCAGGATGAAGCCCGCCTCGACCACCGCGCGATATTCGTCCTTCAGCGCGTCGGCGAGGGCGAACACGAACTCCTCGTCGGTCTTGTAGTACTCGTTGTAGACGAAGTGATCGAGCCAGCCGGGCGCCAGCACGCAGACGAACGCCTCGTCCGCGCCCGCCTTGTCCACCGCCTTGCGGAAGGTGGCGAGCTCGGCGTCGAGCGCCGCCTTGCCCTTCGACTTGACCGGGCCGGTGATGACCATCTTGCGCTTCGGCGGATGGACCGGCGTTTCGCCCGGCACGCAGAACAGCGTGCCGGCGCGGCTCATGTCGGCGTAGAGGCGCGGGAACGCGTCTCGTTCGCGCGTGTCCTCGCGGGTCGAGCCCACCTCGCCCGGCTTCAGGTCGCGCACCGTCACGCCATCGAGATTGAGCCCGTAGGCGGCGAACGTCCGGCCGTTCCAGAACTCGCCGTCCGAGACGCAGTCGATGCCGAGCTCGACCTGGTGGCGGACGGTCTCGAACGCGGCGTCTTCCGCCGAGCCCGCCTTGTCCGTCCAGCCCGCCGGCGCCGGCAGGCGACCGGCATGCGAGGTCCTGATTCCGTTCGCGCTGTTCTTCATGATGACGCTTCTCCCTACGCTCGCGCTGGCGGCACATTGTGGGGCAGGCGACGCGGAAATTCAGCGCCCCATCGTCATCCCGGCCAAGCCGCATGGCGGCGCGGAGCCGGCTTCGGCGCTCGCTACCCCAGCTTCGGCATCACCTCGGTGCGGAAAAGGTGGAGCGAGCGCAGCGCGGCGTCGAAGGGCAGCGAGCCGAAGAACAGATACACGATGATGTAGTTCACCCCCATCGCCTCGCGCTGGCGGGCGAGCTCGGCGGCCACCGTGGCGGGCGAGCCGCACACCGCCATTTCGTTCTCGACCCAGCTTTCGAAGCTCTCGCCGCGATGGACGTTCGCCTGGTGCACCGCCGCCGCGCCGCCGTGCAGCTTGCGCAGCCAGTTGAGGTGGGCCACGTGGTATTCGAGGGCGGGCTTCATGATCTCCTGCGCCTTCTGGTCGGTCTCGGCGACAACGACGTGGCGCAACACGCCGATCGCCGCGCCGCCCGGAAGCCCATCCATCGCCGGGAACTCCGGCTTCGGGCTCTGCACCGATCCGCCCTTGGCGAGCCCTTCCTTGTAGGCGGCGATATTGTCCTTGGCCCGCGCGGTCGGGCCGTTGGTGACGTAATGCAGCCCCTGCTCGCCCGACCAGGCCGAGCCGTCGGGCGAGGACGAGGCGTACCAGTAGGGCAGCGGTGCCTGCAGCGGGCGCAGCGGCATCGGCACGTCCTTGTAGTCGTAGTAGGGCCCCTCGTAGTCGAACCGATCGTTCGAGAGCGCCGTCTTGAGGCAGGCGAACCCGTCGAGGAACATGGCGCGCGACTTGGTGTGGTCGACCTTGTGGTAGCCGATCTCGTAGGGCGAGACGCCACGCCCGACGCCCACCTCGAGCCGGCCCCGGCTCATGTGGTCGAGCATGCAGATCTCTTCGGCCAGGCGAACCGGCGAGTAGAGCGGCAAGAGGTAGACCAGCGGCCCCATCCGGAGCCGGCTGGTCGCCCGCGCCACGGCCGACAAATAGACGCTCGGCTCCGGCACCATGTTGAGCGGGGTCGAATGATGCTCCGCCACATGCAACGCGTAGATCCCGGCCGCGTCGGCGGCGGCGGCGAACTCCAGCCGCTCGTCGAACTGGTCGGCGAGCGAACGGTCGGGAACACGCTCGAAATGGTCGAACAGGCCGAATCGCATGTGGCGTACTTTCCGCTGTGGGCATGTCATTGCCACTGGACCGTGGCAGCGCAGCGGTTCATACCTTGGGGCCGCGGGCGGGGCCAGCCCCAAACTGTAGCGGTCCGGGGCGCCGGGTGGCCTTCTTGGCCGAAAACCCGGCTTTAAGCGGGAATTCGCCCTGAAAATCGTTGCAGGGCCACCCATATTCGGCTTAGAGATAAAGAATTAACTATTTTTGTTGAGAGTTTGCATTCGGCGGTCCTGCTAAGGGCCCGCCGTGGATACGGATCGAGGGGCGGGATCTCCCGCCGGGGGAGCAGGTGACCATCGAGCGGACGCGCAAGGATTGGACGGGACGGGTGGCGATTTGCCGCGCGAACCGGCGCGCCCGCATGTCGGCCCGCACGCTCTTGCTGCCGCTCGACGGTGCTCTGCGACTTACGCGCCCCTGAGCCGGGTCTATGCCCGCCCTCAGGGGGAATCGTGAGCGCTGACCGTACCACTCGAGCGAAGGAATTGTGATGAGCACGACCGACACGGACCGGGTCGTCATTTTCGACACCACCATGCGCGACGGCGAGCAATCGCCGGGCGCCTCGATGAATTTGGAAGAGAAGCTGCGCATCGCCGAGGCTCTGGAAGAGCTCGGCGTCGACGTGATGGAGGCCGGCTTCCCGATCGCCTCCAACGGCGACTTCGCGGCGGTCAACGAGATCGCCAGGGTCGTCACCGAAAGCGTCGTGTGCGGCCTCGCCCGCTCGGCGCGCGACGACATCGAGCGCGCGGCGGAGGCGCTGAAGCCCGCGAAGCGGAAGCGCATCCACACCTTCATCTCCACCTCGGCCCTGCACATGAAGTACAAGCTGCAGATGGAGCCGGAGGAGGTGCTGGCCGCCGTGATCGATTCGGTCACCCGCGCGCGGCGCCACACCGACGACGTCGAATGGTCGCCGGAGGACGGTTCGCGCACCGATCCCGACTTCCTGTGCCGCACCGTCGAGGCGGCGATCAAGTCGGGCGCGACCACCATCAACATCCCCGACACGGTGGGCTATGCCGTGCCCGAGGAGTTCGGCCAGATCTTCGCCATGCTGCGGAACCGCGTGCCGAACGCGGACAAGGCGATCTTCTCGGCCCACTGCCACAACGATTTGGGGCTCGCCGTCGCCAACGCGCTGGCCGCGGTCAAGGCGGGCGCCCGCCAGGTGGAGTGCACCATCAACGGACTCGGCGAGCGCGCTGGCAACTGCGCGCTGGAAGAGGTCGTGATGGCGATCCGCACGCGGCCGGACTTCCTGCCGTTCACGACCAACATCCGGACCGAGAACATCACCAAGGTGTCGCGCCTGGTCGCGGCGGTCACCGGCTTCGTGGTCCAGCCCAACAAGGCGATCGTTGGCGCGAATGCGTTTGCGCACGAGGCGGGCATCCACCAGGACGGCGTGCTGAAGAACGCGCAGACCTACGAGATCATGACGCCCGAATCGGTCGGGCTCGTCCGTTCCAAGCTGGTGATGGGCAAGCATTCCGGCCGGCACGCCTTCCGCGTGAAGCTGAAGGAGCTGGGCTACGAGCTGGGCGAGAACGCGCTGAACGACGCGTTCCGCCGGTTCAAGGACCTGGCCGACAAGAAGAAGGACGTCTACGACGAGGACATCGTCGCCTTGGTCGACGAGTCGGTGCTGCGCGATCACGACCACATCCGGTTCGTCGGCCTCTCCGTCGTCTGCGGCTCGAAGGGTCCGCCCCAGGCGGAGCTGGAGCTCGAGGTCGCCGGCGAGGCGCGGACCCACAAGGGCACCGGCGACGGTCCCGTGGACGCGATCTTCCATGCCATCAAGGCCTTGTTCCCGCACGAGGCCAGGCTGCAGCTCTATCAGGTCCACGCCGTGACCGAAGGCACCGACGCGCAGGCGGAGGTGACGGTCCGGCTGGAGGAGAACGGCAAGACCGTCAACGGCCAGGGTTCCGACACCGACACGCTGGTGGCGTCCGCCCGGGCCTACGTCAATGCACTGAACAAGCTCCTGGTCAAACGGGAGCGGACCGCCCCGGAGGCGCTTTCGGCTTGAAAAGGATCCCGCGTATCAACTCTGACGGTTAGCGTTTGGCGCCGGCCCAGGGCGGCCAACCCCTAACGGGTGGAAGGGACTAGGAAACCAGATGTTTTCGAAGCTTTTGGGGATGCTTTCCGCCGATATGGCGATCGACCTCGGGACGGCGAACACGCTCGTCTACGTCAAGGGTCGCGGCATCGTGCTCAACGAGCCCTCGGTGGTGGCGATCGCCACGTACAAGGGCAAGAAGCACGTGCTCGCGGTCGGCGACGAGGCGAAGATGATGCTCGGCCGCACGCCGGGCAACATCGAGGCCATCCGGCCGCTGCGCGATGGCGTCATCGCCGATTTCGAGATCGCGGAGGAAATGATCAAGCATTTCATCCGCAAGGTGCACAACCGCCGCTCGTTCGCGAGCCCGCAGATCATCGTCTGCGTGCCCTCGGGCTCGACGGCGGTCGAGCGCCGCGCGATCCAGGAATCGGCCGAGTCGGCCGGCGCCCGCCGCGTGTTCCTTATCGAGGAGCCGATGGCGGCGGCGATCGGGGCGGGGCTTCCCGTCACCGAGCCGACCGGCTCGATGGTGGTCGACATCGGCGGCGGCACGACCGAGGTCGCGGTGCTGTCGCTCGGCGGCATCGTGTATTCGCGGTCGGTGCGGGTCGGCGGCGACAAGATGGACGAGGCGATCATCGCCTACATCCGCCGCAACCATAACCTTCTGGTCGGCGAAGGCTCGGCGGAGCGCATCAAGAAGGAAATCGGTTCGGCCTGCGTGCCCGCGAGCGGCGAGGGCGAGCAGATGGAGATCAAGGGGCGCGACCTGATGAACGGCGTGCCGAAGGAGCTGATGATCTCCGAGCGCCAGATCGCCGAATCGCTCGCCGAGCCGGTCGGCGCCATTGTCGAGGCAGTCAAGGTCGCGCTCGAGCACACCGCGCCCGAGCTTGCCGCCGATATCGTCGACAAGGGCATCGTGCTCACGGGCGGCGGCGCGCTGCTCGGCAATCTCGACATCGTGCTGCGTCATGCGACGGGCCTTCCGGTCTCGCTCGCGGACGAGCCGCTCTCCTGCGTCGCGCTCGGCACCGGGCGCTGCCTCGAGGAGATGAAGACGTTGAAGAACGTCCTGCACACGATGTATTGACGCGCGCCCGCCGGGCGTCGCGCCCGGCGGGTCGCCGCTCGTAGGGGGGTGGTCGCGTTGGCGTTGAGGAACCGTACCGGCTCGGTGGCCCGGTTGGCCGCGCCCGTCAAGGTGCTGGTCCATCGCTTCGCCTATCTGCTGCTGGTCGTGACCGCCTTTGTCCTGATGCTGATGGGCAACGGCGAATCGCTGCTGGTCGACCGGTTCCGCACCGGCGTGGTCGATCTGTCCGCGCCGGTGATGAATGCGCTGTCGCGCCCGGCGGCGACGGTGACCGAGATCGTCGAGAACGTGCGCGCGCTCGCCAACCTGCGGAGCGAGAACGCCCGGCTTCGCGAGGAGAACGCGCGGCTCCTCGCCTGGCAGGCGGCGGCGCGGCGGCTCGCCACGGACAACGCCCAGCTCCAGAAGCTGCTGCACTTCGTGCCCGACGCCAAGGCGCGCTTCGTCTCGGCGCGCGTGATCGCCGATCCGGGCGGGGCGTTCGTCCGCTCAAAGATCGTCAATGCAGGAAGGCGCGAAGGAGTGCGGAAGGGACAGGCGGTCATCACCGGCCGAGGGCTCGCCGGGCGCATCTTCGAGGCCGGGCTGCATTCGGCCCGCGTGCTGCTGATCACCGACATCAACTCGCGCATTCCGGTGGTGATCGAATCCTCGCGCGCCCGGGCGATCCTGACCGGCGACAACGGACCGGAGCCCAAGCTCGCCTTCCTCGCCTCGTCGGCCGAGGTCGTGAAGGGCGACCGCATCGTCACCTCGGGCCAGGGCGGGCTGTTCCCGCCAGGGTTGCCGGTCGGCACCGTCGCCTCCGTCAAGGACGGGGTGGTGCGGGTCATGCCGCTGGTCGATTTCGACAGGCTCGAGTTCGTGCGGGTGGTCGATTATCCGGGTGTCGCGCCGCTCGACGCCGCCGACGAAGACGTCCGGCGGTAGATGGGGGCATGAACGGCCTGCTGCAGCGTATGGACACGGCGGCACGCAATTTGCTGCCGCTCGCCCTCGGCCTGGCCGCGGTTCTGCTCGGCACCACGCCGCTCTACCTGCCGGGGTACGGTGCGGTCGCGCCCGACTTCGCGCTGATGGCGGTGTTCTACTGGGCGATCTACCGGCCCGACCTGTTCCCGGCCGCGGTGGCGTTCTCCGTGGGGCTGGTGCAGGACGCGCTCATGGGCACGCCGATGGGCTTCAACGCGCTGGTGCTGCTGGCCGCCTACGGCGCCATCGTCGCCCAGCGCCGGTTCTTCCAGAACAAGTCGTTCCTGGTGGTGTGGTGGGCCTTCTCGCTGGTCGGGCTCGGCGCCGCCCTGATGGGCTGGGCGCTGATGTCGGTGATCGACGTCCGCTTCATCGAGCCGCTGCCCCCCTTGTTCGCAGGGCTCGTCACCGTCGGGCTCTACCCCTTCGTCGGCTGGCTCAACGCGCGGCTCCACCACGCCGTCCTGCCCGAGCTCCGCCATGTACCGTGACAACGCCCGCGGCAAGTCGTTCGGCCGGCGCGCGGCGCTGATCGCGGGTGGCCAGATCGCGCTGTTCGGCGTGCTCGCCGCGCGAATGTACCAGCTCCAGGTGCTGGACGCGCCGCGCTACAAGCTGCTGGCCGAGGAGAACCGCATCCATCTGCGCCTGCTGCCGCCGCCGCGCGGGCGCATCCTCGACCGCAATGGCGAGAAGCTCGCCGTCAACCGCGACGACTACCGAGTCACGCTGGTGCCGGAGGAGACGCCGGACGTCGCCGCGACGCTCGATGCGCTCGGCAAGGTGGTCGACCTGCCCGAACCGGTGCGCCGCCGCGTGCTGCGCGACGTGTCGCGCAACCGCGGCTTCGTGCCGGTCACGGTGCGCGAGAACCTGACCTGGGACGAGGTGGCGCGGATCGAGGTGAACGCGCCCGACCTGCCCGGCCTCGCCATCGACGTCGGCCAGACCCGCGAATATCCGGACGGGCCGATCGGCGCCCACGTCATCGGCTACGTCGCCGCCGTGTCGGAGAAGGAGGAGCGGGCCTCCGACGACCCGCTGCTCACCCTGCCGGGCTTCCGCGTCGGCAAGAACGGCGTCGAGAAGGTCGACGATTTGGCGCTGCGCGGCAGGGCGGGCAACAGCGAGCTCGAGGTGAACGCCGTCGGTCGGGTGATGCGCGAGCTGGCGCGCACCGAGGGCACGCCGGGCCATGACATCGCGCTGACCTTCGACATGGATCTGCAGCGCCTCGCCATGGACCGGCTCTCCCAGCACGAGAGCGCCGCCGCCGTGGTGATGGACGTACACACGGGCGAGGTCCTGGTGATGGCATCCTCGCCGTCCTACGACCCCAACGCCTTCGCCCGCGGCCTCACGTCTGAGGAATGGTCGGCGCTGATCAACGACGAGCACGCGCCGCTCGCCAACAAGGCGATCGCCGGCCAGTACGCGCCTGGCTCCACCTTCAAGCCGGTGGTCGCCGTCGCCGCCCAGATGGCCGGCATCGGGCCGGACCACCGCGTGTTCTGCCGCGGCTTCACCGACCTCGGCAACTCCCGCTTCCATTGCTGGAAGCGCAGCGGCCACGGCTGGCTCGACATGGTGGGCGGCATCGAGAATTCCTGCGACTGCTACTTCTACGACCTGGCGCACCGGGTGGGCATCGACGCCATCGCCGAGGTCGGCCAGAAGCTCGGTCTCGGCCACAAGCTCGGCCTCACGATCCCGGGCGAGAAGCCAGGGCTGTTGCCGACGCGGGCGTGGAAGAAGCGGGTAACGGGGGTCAGCTGGCAGCAGGGCGAGACGCTGGTCGCCGGCATCGGCCAGGGCTATGTGCTCGCCTCGCCCCTCCAGCTCTGCGTCATGGCGGCACGCGTCGCGAACGGCGGGAAGGCGGTCCTGCCGCGCCTCACCCGCGACATGGTGCGGGGCGAGATCTCGGCGCCGCTGCCCGTGCCGGCCTGGCCCGAAATCGGCGTGCCCGAGGCCGCCCTTGCCGTTGTGCGCCACGGCATGTGGGCCGTCTCCAACGGGGTGCACGGCACGGCCCGCCACGCGCGCATCGCCAACGAGCCGTTCGAGATCGCCGGCAAGTCCGGCACGTCCCAGGTCCGGCGCATCACCCGCCACGAGCGCGAGACCCATGTGATCAAGAACGAGGACCTGCCCTGGAAGGAGCGCGACAACGCGCTGTTCATCGCCTTCGTGCCGGCCGCCGCGCCGCGCTACGCCGCCGCGGTGGTCGTCGAACATGGCGGCGGCGGGTCGGCCGTGGCGGCGCCCATCGTGCGCGACCTCCTGCTCGCGACCGAGCTCAAGGACCCGACCGGGCACGACCGCGGTCCCGTGGTCGCCTCGGGCGACGCGCCGCCGGTCGAGAAAAGCTGATGGACGCCAGCCACGACGATCCCGCGCGGCTCTCGATCGGCCAGAAGCTGCTGCACGTCAACTGGTCGGTGGTGGTGCTGGTCGGCATCCTGTCGTCGATCGGCTTCGCGATGCTCTATTCGGCGGCGAACGGTCATTTTTCGCCCTGGGCGTCGCGCCAGATGGCGCGCTTCGCGGTCGCGCTCGTCCTGATGCTGACGGTCGCCCTGATCGATATCCGGGTCTGGCTGCGCTACGCCTACTGGATCTATTTCGGCGCGCTGGTGCTGCTCGCCGCGGTCGACGTGATGGGCTCGGTCGGCATGGGGGCACAGCGCTGGATCAGCCTTGGCTTCTTCCAGCTCCAGCCGTCCGAGATCATGAAGATCGCGATGATCCTGGCGCTCGCGCGCTATTTCCACAGCGCGATGCTCGAGGACGTGGCACGCCCGACCTACCTGATCGCGCCGCTGATGCTGGTGGGCGCGCCGGCCCTGCTGGTGCTCAAGCAGCCCGACCTCGGCACGGCAATGATGCTGATCGCGGTCGCCGGCACCATGTTCTTCCTCGCCGGCGTGCGGCTCTGGATGTTCGGCGTGGTGCTGGCCGCGGCCGGGGGCGTGGTGCCGCTCGCCTGGCGCGCCCTCAAGGGCTACCAGCGCGACCGGATTCTCACCTTCCTCAACCCGGAATCCGACCCGCTCGGCGCCGGCTACCACATCCTCCAGTCCAAGATCGCGCTCGGCTCGGGCGGGCTCTGGGGCAAGGGGTTCATGCTCGGCACGCAGAGCCATCTAAATTTTCTGCCCGAGAAGCAGACCGACTTCATCTTCACCATGCTGGCCGAGGAGATGGGCATCGTCGGCGGGGTGGGGCTGCTGCTGCTCTACGCGCTGCTGATCGCGCTCGGGATCGCGCTTTCGCTCCGGGTGCGGAACCAGTTCGGCCGGCTCCTCGGCATGGGCGTCACCACCACCTTCTTCTTCTACGTGTTCATCAACATTGCCATGGTGATGGGGCTGATTCCGGTGGTGGGCGTGCCGCTGCCGCTGATCTCCTATGGCGGCACGGCGCTGTTGAGCCTGATGATCGGGTTCGGCCTCCTGCTCTCGGCGTCGATCCATCGGAACGTGCGCATCGGCCGCCACGGCCAGGGCGACGATTACTGAGCGGTGCCACGCGCCGGCCAGCGGACCGCGCCCGCCACCGCGGTGGTGACAAGCCCCGCCGGACTTGCTATATGCCCCCCACCCCGCTCGCGGGCCGGGGGGGGCGCATAGCTCAGTTGGTAGAGCAGCTGACTCTTAATCAGCGGGTCCCAGGTTCGAGTCCTGGTGCGCCCACC
>CAVZIN010000005.1:0-70973 GCA_963775315.1 uncultured Alphaproteobacteria bacterium
TGGCGGAGGGAGAGGGATTCGAACCCTCGATACGGTTTCCCGTATACACGCTTTCCAAGCGTGCGCCTTCAACCGCTCGGCCACCCCTCCGGGAGAGGGTTACCTAGCGCGGAAAGGGGCGGAATTCAAACGTCCTGAGCGCGGGCCTGGCTGCGCGGGGCGGCGCGCTGCGGGGCGAGGCGGAGCAAGGCCAGCCCGACGAGAGCCGAGACGATCGAGCCCATCAGGATGCCGAGCCGTGTCTTCGCCTCGAACAGCGGATCGGAAAAGGCGAGCCCGCCGATGAACAGGCTCATCGTGAAGCCGATGCCGCACAGCACCGCCATGCCGTGGAACTGGCGCCAGGTGACGCCCCCGGGCAGGGTGCCGGCGCCGAGCGCGACGGCGAGCGCGGTCGCCGCCACGACGCCCGCCTGCTTGCCGAGGAAAAGCCCGGCGGCGATGCCGACCGTCTCCGAATCGGTCAGGATCGCCGGCGAGAAGCCGCGCATGTCGACGCCGGCATTGGCGAAGGCGAAGATCGGCAGAATGCCCCAGGTGACATAGGGGTGGAGCGCGTGCTCCATCCGTTCGAACAGATCGTGGTCGGATCGGAGCGGGATGGCGAGGGCGAGTGCCACGCCGGCAAGCGTCGCGTGGACGCCCAATTCCAGCACGCACAACCAGAGCGCGATGCCGGTCAAAACGTAGGGGGCGAGGCTCCGCACCCGCGCCCGGTTGAGCGCCACCAGTACGGCCAGGCAGATTGCGGCGAGCCCGAGCGCCGTCGCCGAAAGGTCGGCGGTGTAGAACACCGCGATCACGATCACCGCACCCAGATCGTCGAGGATGGCGAGCGCCAGAAGGAAGGCACGGAGCTGCGGTGGCGCGCGCTTGCCGACCAGCGCCAGCACGCCCATCGCGAAGGCGATATCGGTGGCGGTGGGGATCGCCCAGCCGTGGAGAGATTGCCCGTCACCCCAGTTCATCGCGGCGTAAATCACAGCAGGCACCGCCATCCCGCCGACCGCGGCGATGGCCGGAAGGGACGCCTTGCGCACGCTGGCGAGCTCGCCGATCAGGAACTCGCGCTTGATCTCCAGCCCGACGAGCAGGAAGAAAACGGCCATCGCCCCGTCGTTCACCCAGTGCAGCGCCGATTTGTGCAGCCCCACCCCGCCGGCCGTCACGACGATGGAGAGGTGCTGAATGTGCGCGTAGAAGCCGGCGGCCGGCGAGTTGGCAAGGACGAGGGCCAACGCGGCGGCGACAACCAGCAGCGCGCCGGCCAGCGTCTCCTGGTTCAGGAACTCCTGCAGCGGCGTGAGGATACGGCGGGGCATGGCGGGCTTTCAGTCGCTGCGGTCGAGATTGTCGGCGAGCCGCGCGTGCAGCGCCGCCCGGTCAATCTGGTGAACGCTGCCCGATCCTGCAAGGTCGAGCGCGTGTGCCGCCGCCGCGCCCATCGCGATGCATGGCCCCATCACGCGAACAGAGGAGAGCGCGGCGACGTCGCCGTCGATGCAGCGCCCGGCGGCGATCAGATTGTCGGCACCCGGCGGTGTCATCGCGCCGAGCGGCACGTAGTGCAGGTGGTCGGGCCCGAACGGCTCCCACACCAGCCTCTCGGCGCGATCATGGATCTCGATCGGCCAGCCGGTGCGCGCGACCGCGTCCGGGAAGCGCGTGCCGGCACGCACCTCGTCCACGGTCAGCATGTGCGTGCCGACGATCCAGCGCGTCTGGCGGATGCCGGGAAAGCCGTAGGCGCGGACGCGGGCGTTGCCGAACGCGGCCGGAAACTCGCCCTTCAGGAACGCGATCACCTGGTCGGTCTGCGCCTTGCCTTCCAGCGCCCGCGCACTCGCCGCCACCGGCTCCAGCGGCGTCTCGACATGGGTCATGTTGACCAGCGCCGTCCCGCGCCCGGGGAAGATGAAGGCGAACCCGTCGTGGCGCACCATGCCCCAGTCGGCGGCCTTGTCGGCGAGGCGGCGGGTCACCTCGTCGCGCGTCGGCTGGGCGGCCTCGTCGATCCCTTCGAGAACCAGCATCTGCGTGCCGTAGACCGGACCGTCGGCCGAGACGCGGCAATCGAGCCCGGCCTGCCAAGCGAGGACCGCGTCGCCCGAGGCGTCGACGAACCCGGCCGCGGAGAGGCGCACGTCGCCATGGCGCGTGGCGAGATCGAGCGCGGTGACGCGCCGGCCGTCGCGTGCGACGCCGCGCACGATGGCGCCCAGGATCACCGTGATGCCCGCCTCGCGCACGCGCTCCTCCACCCAGCGCGACAGGGCCACCTCGTCGTACATGACGACGGTGGTGACCGGCCCGTGGCGAAAGTGCAGCGCGCCCTGGCGGCCGAGCGTCGCCAGCAGATCGTCGACGACGAGGTGGGTGAGCTGGTGGCCATGGTCGCCGTTCGCGTAGAGGCCGCAGAACGTGCCGATGATCGAGTTGACGGCCTGGCCGCCGAGGGCCGGCAGCCCGTCGACCAGCGCCACCTTGCGCCCGAGCCGGGCGGCCTCCAGCGCGGCGGCGATGCCCGAGATGCCGGCGCCGACGACGCAGATCTCCGCCTCGACCGTCCAGCAGGGCGCACCCTCGGGACGGCGGACGGTCCGCGTCGCGGTCAGCACGGGGCGCTATTCCGCCGCCGCGGCGCGCGCCTCGGTGAGGTAGGATTCGGCCCGCGCGTAGTCGAAGGCGATCGGCTCGATCTTGCCGGCCTGAATCTCATCGATGCGCGACTGCGGCAGCGGGTGGCTGAACTCGGCGTTCCGCATGGCGATGCGCAGGCGAAGCTGCGCCGTCGTCATCTCGGTCAGCTCGTCCCACTCGGCGCGGCTCAGCCCGGCGTCGTCGATGCCGACGATGCCGTGCATCATGTGGCCGAACTCGTCGTCGTAGACGCGCTGGCAGGCGCGGCCGATGCGGCCGTCGATTCCGGGCTTGCCCTGCAGCTTCGCCCCCTCGGAGTACATCGTGCAGTAGCCGCCCTCGGTGAACGAGGTGGCGCGCCAGCCGAGCCGCGCGCTCTCCTTGTTCACCTTGCGGCGCAGCGCGGAAAGCGCCTCCTCCTCCGGCCACGGGCCCAGCACGGACGGGTTGAGCTTCGGCGTCTCCGGCGGGCGCAGCGCGTCATAGATGTCGGCGAACAGGCAGTAGTGGCGGAACTCGGCCGTCACCGTCTCGAGCAGCGCCTCGAGCTCGTGCCGGTCGATTTCGACGTCGAGCCGCGGCACCCAGCGGTTGAGCTTCACCTCCAGGTCAGAGACCATGCCCATGGTCTTGCCCTCGGAATCGGCGATCCCGGCATATTCCTTCCAGCACTGGCGCTTCAGCCACAGAAGGTCGGTCTCGCGCGTGCGCGCGGGCGAGGTCCAGTAGGTGCGGACGACCTCGGCCTCGCCCGCCCACAAGGGCGCGTTCGCCTCGATCAGACGGCGCAGCTCGGCGCTGATGCCCATGGCGGCCTCCTCCCTAGTGCGGCAGGAACGCTGTGGTGTAGAGCGACTTCGGGTCGACCTTCTTGCCGAGCTTCGGCTCGACCAGCACGGAGACGAGCGTCTGCATCTTCGCCGGGTCGAAATGGCCGTCGTCGGTGCAGCCCGGCATCTCGATCTCGTAGATCCTGCCGGCGATCTCGGGCGAGACGTTCATCACCTTGGCCAGGATCTTCACCAACTCCGCCTTGTGCGACTTCATAAAGGCGATTGTCTCGAACCAGCCGGCGATGAACGCCTTCACCGCCTCCGGGTGGTTTTTCATCTCCGGCCCGCTGGCATACATCAGGTAGGTCACGAAGTCGGGCAGGATGGGCCCGAAATTGACCAGGTTCTTCGCCTTCCCCTTGCTTTCGAGCGACACCCCGGCCTCGATCGGGCCGACGATGCCCCCGACCTGCTTGGTGAGCAGCGCCGAGATTTCCGAGCTCATCCCGCCGACCGGCACGGTGGTGACGCCGTTCTCTCCCCAGCCCTCGTGCTTGGCGAATTGCTGCGCGAGCCATTGGGTGAGCGAGCCGGGCGTAGTGACGCCGATCTTCTGGCCCTTGAGGTCAGCCGGCTTCTTCACGCTGCCGTCCATGCGCACGATGATGGCGAGCGAGGTCGGCGCGCCGCCATAGACCGCGACCGCCCTTTCGGGCACGCCCTTGGCAATGAACAGCACGTCGGTCGACGCGCTGGTCGCCATCTCGATCGAGCCCGCCGCCATCGCCTGCTGCAGCTTGGCGCCGCCCGCGAAGCCGACCTTCTCGACCTCGACCCCGTGCTTTTTGAAGAAGCCCTGGGCGATGCCGACGTCGGTCTGGTCGAACATGAAGGCCGTGCCGTTCGGCGCACCGACGCGCACCTTGTCCATGGCCTGGGCGGACGCGGCGAAGCCGGCGGCGGCGAGCGCCGCAGCAACGGTGACGAAGGCGGCGTGGCGAAGGGCTCGCGGCAAGGCATGGGGCATCGGTCGTCTCCCTGTTGTTCGTGTTCTGTGGCCGATTGTTTCGGCCTACGGACGGCCTGTCAAGAAAGTGCCCCGGTCGCCGCGGCCGCGCCGGTGCCGGCGATGCGCCCGAACACCGACCCCGAGACGAGGCCGGATCCGCCTGGATAGTTGAAATAGAAGAGCCCGCCCACCAGCTCGCCCGCGGCGTAGAGGCCGGGGATCGGCGCGCCGGCCGTGTCCAGCACGCGCGCCTCGCCGTCGATCCGGAGCCCGCCGAACGTGAAGGTGACGCCGCAGGTGATGGCGTAGGCCTCGAACGGCGGGGTGTCGATCGTATTCGCCCAGTTCGACTTGGGCACGGCCAGCCCCTCGGCCCGGCGACCGTCCTTCACGTTGGGATCGAACGGGATATCGGTCCGCACCGCCTGGTTGTATGCGGCGATTTCGCGCAGGAATCCCGCCGCGTCCACGTCGTCCAGCTTGGCGGCCAGCGCCTCGATCGTGGGCGCTGTCACCTTGGTGACCTGACGGATGCGGTATTCGTCGCGCAGCAGATGGGTGACCTTGGCGTCGAACACCTGCCAGGCGAACTGGCCCGGCTGCTCCAGCACGGCGCGGCCGTAGCGGACGTAAGTGTAGTTGCGGAAATCGGCGCCCTCGTCGACGAAGCGCTTGCCGAGGGCGTTGACGATGATCCCGAACGGGTAGGAATGCTTCTGGAAATTGTCGCCGACCGCGAGATCGCCGAACTCCGGCGCGTTGCGGTCCCACCCGACCGAATGGGCCCCCGACCAGTTGCCGTAGGGCATGGCGCCGGCGTCCAGGGCCATGCGGATGCCGTCGCCCATGTTGAACCGGGTGCCGCGCACCTTGGCGAGGTCCCAGCCCGGTCCCAGGCAGCGCGTGCGCCATTCGGAATTGGCCTCGAACCCGCCGCAGGCGAGGACGACCGACCGGGCGCGCAGCGCAAATTCGCGCCCGTCGCGGCGCGCAACGACCCCCGCGACCCGCCCATCCTCGACGATCAGCCGCACCGCCGGCGTGCGGTAGCGGATCTCGATCCCCTCCTTCGCGGCGCGCGCGGCGAGCGCCTGGACGAGCCCCGGCCCGCCGCCCGCGGCCTCGATGTGCGCGCCGCCCCAGAACTTGAATTTTCCGCCCACCTTGAACGCCTGGCGGCCGTAGGCAGGCAGGAAGCGCACGCCCTTGCCGCGCATCCAGACGGCGGTTTCGCGGGCGCGCGACACCATGATCTCGACCAGCTCCGGGTTGCAGCGAAGCTGGGTCACTCGCGCCATGTCGGCGAAGAAATCCGCAACGGTGTAGCGCCCGAAATCGGTGGTCTCGATCTCGGTCGGGCTGAGGTCGGGGATGACGGTCTTGAGTTGCTCCAGCCCGTCGTAGGGGATGCGGTAGAGCCCGGCGGTGAAGCGCGAGTTGCCGCCTGCCTCCTCCTCCGGCGCTGCCTCCAGAACGAGCACCCGACGGACCCGCTCGCGCGCCGCCAGCGCCGCGCAGAGGGCCGCGTTTCCGGCCCCCACAACGATCACATCCGCATCGCCGTCCGCCATTGTGACCCCGTTTCCTGGGCGTTACGGCGCCACTATAAGGCATGCCCCGCCGGCCGTGGGGCCCCTTTACATCTCCGCCGCGCGCGCTATGTGATGCACGCCCGTTGCGCCTGCGCCCCTCTTCTGCGGATTTCCCGTGAAACGTCGAATTCTCCTCGTTCTCGTCTTTGTCGTGCTGTGTGCGGCGATCGGCGGTTATGGATATTTCCAGTACGTGGTGAAGCCCGCAATGATCCAGGGCTTCATCGCAAAGGCGCCACACCCGCCGACGACGGTGAGCGCCGAGACCGCGAAGACCGAGCACTGGGTCACGCGGCGCACGGCGGTCGGCACGTTCCGCGCCACCCAGGGCGTCGACATCGCCTCGGAAGTGGCGGGAACGGTCAGTTCCATCGACTTCCAGTCGGGCCAGACGGTCAAGGCCGGCGAGCTGCTGGTCCAGCTCGACAACTCCACCGAACAGGCCGATCTCGCCTCCAACCTCGCCCAGCTCCATAAGGACCAGCTCGACCTCCGCCGTCAGCAGGAGCTGCTGAACCGCGGCAACACGGCGAAATCGAGCTACGACGCGGCGGTGATGGCGCGCGAGACGGCGTCGGCGGCGGTCGCCCGCAGCCGCGCGACGATCGCGAAGAAGCAGATCCGCGCGCCGTTCGACGGGCGGGTCGGCATCCGCACGGTCGATCTGGGCCAATATCTGTCGCCCGGTGCGACCATCGTGACGCTGCAGAAGATCGATCCGATCTTCGTCGATTTCACCCTGCCGGAGCAGGCCGTGGCCGACGTCCGTGTGGGCCAGAAGATCGAGGTGCGGGTCGATGCCTATCCCGGGACGGTCTATCACGGCAAGGTCCAGTCGATCGACGCGCGCATCAACCAGGATACGCGCACGATCGCGGTCCGGGGCGAGATGACCAATCCCGAGGGCAAGCTGCTGCCGGGCATGTTCGCCAACGTCGAGGTGCTGGTGGGCGAGCCGCGCGACGTGGTGACCCTGCCGCGGACGGCGGTGACCTACAGCCTGTATGGCGACACGGTGTATGTCGTGACGCGCGAAAAGCCCCAGGCTGCGGGCGGCGGCGGCAACACGCCTGCCCAGCCAAACGCCGGCGGGTCCGACCTCGTGATCGAGCGGCGCTTCGTCCATGTCGGCGACACGCGGGGCGACCGTGTCGCCATCGTCGACGGGGTGACGGCCGGCGAGGAGGTGGTGAGCTCGGGCCAGATCAAGCTCGAGAACGGCATGCACGTCCGGATCGACAATGCCGGCGCGCCCATTCCGCCCGCCACCCTGCCGACCGAGTAGCCGCGTGCGCTTCACAGACATCTTCATCCGCCGGCCGGTCCTCGCCACGGTCGTCAGCCTGCTGATCCTGGTGACCGGCCTCGTCGCGGCGCTCAGCCTGCCGATCCGCCAGTTTCCCGAGCTGTCGCAGACCACGATCAACGTCACCACCCTTTATCCGGGCGCCAGCGCCGACGTGGTGAAGGGCTTCATCACCACGCCCATCGAGCAGGCGGTCGCCTCGACCGAGGGCATCGACACGCTGGTTTCGACGTCGCAGTCGAACGTCTCGACCGTCGTGCTGAACCTGCGGCTGAACGCGGATCCAGACCGCGCGACGGCCGACGTGCTGTCGAAGGTGAACCAGGTGCGTGGCGTGTTGCCGCGCGAATCGAACGACCCTGTGGTCACCAAGCAGACCGGCCAGGGCTTTGCGCTCCTCTACCTCTCCTTCAACTCGAAGGAGATGAGCGCGACGCAGATCACCGACTACATAACCCGGGTCATCCAGCCCAAGCTGCAGGCCGTGAACGGCGTCGCCCAGGCGCAGATACTGGGCGGCCAGACCTTCGCCATGCGCATCTGGCTCGACCCCGACCGGATGGCGGCGCTGGGCGTCACGCCGACCGACGTGCGGAACGCGCTGACCGCCAACAACTTCGTCTCCGCGGCGGGCGAGGTAAAGGGTGCGCTGGTCGCGGTGCCGATCAACGCGCGCACATCGCTCGACAGCCCGGCCGCGTTCTCGCAGCTCGTCATCCGGTCGAAGGGCGACACGCTGATCCGCCTCGGTGACGTCGCGAAGACCGAGCTTGGCCCGGAGGCGACCGACAGCTCCACCGTGTTCGATGGGTTGAAGGCCGTGTTCGTCGGCATCTACGCGACGCCGACCGCGAACCCGCTGACCGTCATCAGCGGCATCCGCAAGCTCGTGCCGGAGATCGCGCGCCAGGTGCCGTCGAGCCTCAAGGTCGCCGTCGCCTACAACTCGACCGAGTTCATCCGCGCCTCGATCAACGAGGTGATCAAGACGCTGGCCGAGGCGGCGGCCATCGTCATCGTCGTGATCTTCCTGTTCCTCGGCAACCTGCGCTCGACCATCATCCCGATGGTGACCATTCCGCTGTCGCTGGTCGGCGTGATGATCCTGCTGCTGGCGCTCGGCTACTCGATCAACCTGCTCACCCTGCTCGCGCTGGTCCTTGCCATCGGCCTCGTGGTCGACGACGCGATCGTGGTGGTGGAGAACATCCACCGCCATATCGAGGAGGGCCTGACCGCCTTCCAGGCGGCGATCCAGGGCGCGCGCGAGATCGCGCTGCCGGTCATCGCGATGACCATCACGCTCGCCGCGGTCTATGCCCCCATCGGCTTCGTCTCGGGCCTGACCGGCGCGCTGTTCCGCGAGTTCGCCTTCACCCTGGCGGGCGCCGTGATCGTCTCGGGCGTGATCGCGCTCACTTTATCGCCGGTGATGTGCTCCCGCCTTCTGAGCGGCGAGGCGCGCGAGGGGCGCTTCTCGCGCTTTCTCGACCGGCGCTTCAACGCGCTGCGCGAGCGGTACCGGCACAGGCTGCACCGCACGCTGAACTTCCGCGCGATGACGGTACTGATCCTGATCGCCGTCGTCGCGATGACGGCGCTGATGTACCTCACCACGCCGAGCGAGCTCGCGCCGGAGGAGGACCAGGGCGCGCTGTTCGCGCTGGTCAAGACGCCGCAATACGGCAATCTCGACTATCTCGAGCAGGCGACGGCCGCGGTCGCCAAGGTGTTCGAGAAGGTGCCGGAGCAGGCGCATACCTTCACCATCAACGGCACGGAGGGGGTGCACCAGGCCTTCACCGGCATCCTGCTGAAGCCGTGGGGCGATCGCTCACGGTCCGAGAAGGACGTGCTGAAGGAGCTGCAGCCCAAGGTGGCCGCGGTGCCGAGCGCCTCGGCGGTGATCTTCTCGCCGCCCTCGCTGCCGGGTTCGACGGGCGGCCCGCCGGTGCAGTTCGTGGTGACGACGACCAGCGACTACCAGACGCTCGCCCGCGTCGCCGCCCAGCTGCAGGACGCGGCGAAGGCGAGCGGCCTCTTCATTTTCACCGACCTCGACCTCAAGTTCGACACGCCCGAGATCGAGCTCCACATCGACCAGTCGAAGGCGAACACCCTCGGCATCTCGATGCAGGACATCGGCGGCGCGCTGGCGACGCTGCTCGGCGGCAACTACGTCAACCGGTTCAACCTGAACGGGCGCAGCTATGAGGTGATCCCGCAGGTGCCGCGCGCCTATCGCGACACCGCAAGCTGGCTGACGCGCTACCAGCTCCGTACCAAGACGGGCCAGATGGTGCCGCTGTCCACGGTGGCGAGCGTCACCCGCACGGTGCAGCCGAACGCACTCCGCAGCTTCCAGCAGCTCAACGCCGCCACCATCTCGGGCGTGCCATTCCCCGGCCACACGCTGGGCGAGGCGCTCGGCTTCCTCAAGAACAAGGCCGACCAGATCCTGCCCGAGGGGTTCTCCTACGACTACCAGGGCGAAAGCCGTCAGTACGAGCAGGAGGGCAACACGCTGGTCTATGCCTTCGGCTTCGCGCTGCTGGTGATCTTCCTGGTTCTCGCCGCGCAGTTCGAAAGCTTCCGCGATCCTGCGATCATCCTGATCGCGTTGCCGACATCGATGTTCGGCGCGCTGCTGCCGCTCAATCTCGCCGGCATCATGGGGCTGCTCAGCATCAACATTTACACCCAGATCGGTCTGGTCACGCTGATCGGGCTGATCTCCAAGCACGGCATCTTGATGGTCGATTTCGCCAACCGGATGCAGCGCGAGCAGGGCATGACAAAGCGCGACGCGATCGAGCACGCGGCGGCCGTGCGGCTGCGGCCGATCCTGATGACGACTGCGGCGATGGTGCTGGCCACCATGCCCCTGCTCATTGCCCAGGGCGCCGGCGCGCGCTCGCGCTTCGACCTCGGCATCGTCATCGCCGCCGGTATGACCATCGGCACGATGTTCACACTGTTCGTGACGCCGGCGGTCTACACGCTGATCGCGCGCGACCACAGGGCCGAGCGCGCGGCGGCGGAGACCCGCGCGGGCGAAGGGGGCGCGGCTACCCCCGCGCGATGAAGGTACGCAGCGTGCCGATGCGGTCGATCTCGCACTCGATCGTGTCGCCCGGCTTCAGCCACCAGTCGCCGCCCTTGTGGCCGGCCGCAACCCCGCCCGGCGTCCCGGTGCCCAGCATGTCACCGGGCGAAAGCCCGATGCGCGACCAGTGCGCGATCTGCTCGTCGATCTTGTACATCATCAGCGAGGCGGGCCCGTCCTGGCGCGTCTCGCCGTTCACCCGGGTGCGCAACGTGAGCTCGAGCGGCGGGCCGATTTCATCCGGCGTGCAGATCAGCGGGCCGAGCGGCGAAAAGCCCGGGAAGTTCTTTCCGAGACAGCCGAAGGCGCCGCCCTTGTCGTACTCGCCGCGATACATGTCGCGGTCGGTAACGTCGTTGTAGATGGTGTAGCCGAACACGTGGCCCATCGCGTCCTCGCGCGTCACGTCGCGCGCCGGGCGGCCGATCACCACCGCCAGCTCGACCTCGTAGTCCATGTGCGTCGTTTCCGGCGGGACGGCGATGGTCGCGTCCGGCCCGACGACGGTCGAAGCGAACTGCACGTGCGCGATGGGCAGCTCCGGCGCGTTGGAGCCGGGCGAGCGCTGCATCTCCTGCTGGTGCGACCAATAGTTCTTGCCGGCGGCGATGAAGTTGCGCGGCCGGAGCGGCGCGGCGAGCTTCACCGCGTCCGGGGCGAACAGGATCGTCTCGCCGCTCGGGCCTTCGGGCGTGCAGCCGCCGGCGAGCTCCCGCTCGGCGAAATCGCGCGCGCGACGCGCGGCATCCAGCGAGATCGTGCCACCCTCGATGAAGGCGACCGCGTCGGGCGGGGCCATCGCGGCGGCCAGGGCGCGCGCCCGGTGGGCCGGAAGCTCGCGCGCCAGCAGGGCCGCGAACCCGCCCTCGACGTCGAGGATGCGGCTGCCTTCGAGCAGCATACCGAAGCGCGCCAGTCCCGCCGTCTCGTAGGTCACGAAGCGCATAGCTCGTCCCTCCCTCAGCCCGCTACCTTGGCCCGCAGCGTACCGATCGGCGCGCTGCTCGCCTCGATGGCGTCGCCCGGCGCGATCGGAATCGGCGAATCGACCGCGTTGCCCGGTCGCGGCAACGCCATGGCCGCACCGATCCCGACCAGGTCGCCGGGGACGAGGCCCGCGCGCGACCACGCCTTCACGCAGGCGGCGGCGGTGTGGGCGAGGTCGCCGACGGCGAACCTCTGGCGCTCCGTCCCGTTCACACGAAGCGTCACCTCGGTCGCCGCATCGAGCGCCCGAGGTCCCGCCAGCCATACGGCCGGCCCCAGTGGCGAAAGGCCGCCCCGGTTCTTGGCGAACAAATTGTTGCGCGTCCGCGCTTCCGCCGCTGAGACGGTGCGGTCGGTGATTTCGGCCATCAGCGTGAAGCCGGCGACGGACCGCGCCGCCTCCGCCGCGCTCGCGCGCGTCGTCGCCCGCCCGATCACCGCGACGAGCACCGCTTCCACGTCGTACGACGAACCGGGGTCGGGCAGGCGGATCGTCGCCTCGGGGTCGGCGAAGGCGCTGGCGAACTTCGAGAATCCGACGACCGCCTTGGCCGCCTTCCGCTCGTTCGAACGGGCGAGCGCCTCGCGCCCCTCGGTCAGCAGCATCTTGGCGTCCGGTCCCGCCGGGCGGCAGAGGCGCGGCGCCTCGAGCCCGTCGGAGGCGGCCTCCAGCGCGCGCTCCAGCCGGCGCCGGGCCCCAGCGGACAGGGACGCGACCAGCGAGAGAGCCCCCGCAAGGTCGTCCGGCGCCGGTGCCGCCTCAATCGCCGCGGCGCGGAGCGCCTTGTCCAGCAAATGCCACGCGCCTTCGGCGGCGCGCGCGACGACGCGCGTCTCGACCAGGAACGGCGCCGGAAGCGCGGCGAGCGCAAGCTGCATGTTTCCCCCCGAAATTTGCGGCGGAGTGTAGGACGGCGCGTTCGCCATCGGCAAGCTTGCCCGGCGGCACTGCGCGGCGGATACTTCCCCCGCCATAGGGAGGATTCAATGGCAGAAATTCTCGGCATCGGCTGCACGCACCGGCCGGTGATGATGGGCCCGGACGCAGGCTGGACCCGGTTTATCAAGATCGCGCTCGAAGACCCCGGCATGCCGGACGAGATGAAGGACCCATCGCGCTGGCCCGCACGGATGCGCGAGGAGCTGGCCAACGATTTCGGCGTCGCCGAGGCCGGCCGCCAGCGCCAGCTTTTCCGCCAGCACTTCGCGGAGGCGCGGAAGGCGATCGAGGACTTCAAGCCCGACGTGATCGTCATGTGGGGCGACGACCAGCTCGAGAATTTTCGCGAGGACCTGATCCCGCCCTTCGCGGTGATGGCCTACGACGACCAGGTGATCCAGCCCTGGCTCGAGCGCAAGAACGACAAGAACCCGTGGGGCGAGCCCATCGACGCCACCTACAAGGTGCGCGGCCACCGCGCGGCGGGGAAGCACCTCGCCAAGGGGTTGATCGAGCGGGGCATCGACATGCCCTATGGCTACAAGCCGCTGCACCACCCGCTGGCGCACGCCTTCAAGAACACCATCCTGCTGCTCGACGACGACCGCACCGGGTTCGACTGGCCGGTCGTGCCGTTCCACGTCAACTGCTACGGCCGGCGCGTGATCGCCGCGGGCGGGCTCCGCCTGCCGCTCGAGATGCGCGACCAGATCATGGATCTCGACCCGCCCTCGCCCAACCCGTCACGCTGCATGCAGGTCGGCGCGGCGGTCGCCCAGGTGATGGCGGACAGCCCCTACCGCACCGTGCTGATGGCGTCGTCGAGCTGGTCGCACTCGTTCCTGACCGAGAAGAACTACCAGCTCTGGCCCGACGTCGATGCCGACAAGCGCCTCTACAAGGCGCTTGTCGCCGGCGACTACGACACGTTCCGCGCCTACACCACCGACCAGATCGAGGAATCGGGCCAGCACGAGATGCTGAACTGGTTCACCTTCCTCGGCGCGATGGAGGAGCTGGGGCGCAAGCCGGACGTCTCGACCTTCCTCGAGACGTATGCCTTCGTGTCGTGCGCCGTATTCGCCTACTACAACCCGTAAGCGGGGAGGAAACGTCATGGACGCGAAGGAGCGTCAGGCCATCATCGACGAGTGCCGCAACCTGGTGATCGAGCTGGTCCATCTCGGCGACCACGGCGAGGTCGAAAAGGCGGTCGATCTCTGGGTTCCCGACGGCACCTGGATTCGCGGCGGCAAGCCGTTCACCGGCCGGGCCGAGCTGATCGCCTCGTTCCAGCGCAGCACCACCACCACGGTCAACCGCCATTTGGTCACCGACACGCGGGTGATCGTGAAGGATTCAGACCACGCCGAAGGCGTGTCCTACTACCTCGTGGTCAACAACGATCCCAAGACGGACAACCCGAAGCTGCCCTTGCCGCTCGAGCTGTTCAGCATGGGCGAATGGCACGACCGCTACGTGCGCACGCCGAACGGGTGGCGCTTCGCCTTCCGCGAGGTGAAGCGTCTGTTCCAGCGGGCGGGCGCGGGCCACTAGCGGTTGGGGGCCCAGGGCGCGGCCCGGCGGAGGGGCCGAGAGGACGGGTGAGGCAACCCTGAGTGGCCTTTTGATCGCGCTGCTGGGCGAGATGATTGGCGGCGCCTGATCCCGCCGACCGCGTGACCGGCGGCCGGTACGGCGCGACAACCCCGTGCGTCAATTCATCGAGTTTGGCAAATACAGCGAGATGATCGGGAAGGCGATCAGCAGCGTCATCACGATCACCTCGCAGAACAGGAACCAGCCGACGCCGCGGAAGATCGTCTCCAGCGGGATCTCGTCGCCCACCACGCTTTTGATGACGTAGACGTTGAACCCCACCGGCGGGGTGAGAAGGCCGATCTCCAGGTACTTCACCACCAGCACGCCGAACCACACGAGGTCGAGGTTGAGCGCCTCGAACATCGGCAGCAGCACCGGCAGCGTCAGCAGCAGGATGCCGAGCGGGTCGAGGAACATGCCGAGGACGAGGTAGATCAGCGATGCGGCGATCACCAAGGTGATGGGATCGAGCGCCCAGGAGCCGATCGCGCCGGCGAGGAACGAGGCCATGCCGGTCAGCGCGAGCAGCTTGGTGTACATCACCGCGCCCATGCCGATGAAGAAGATCTGGGCGGTGGTGCCGACGGCGTCCTTCAGGCTGGCACCAAGCGCCGCGCGGCTCAACCGCCGCTGGGCGGCGGCGATGACGAAAGCGAGCGCGGCGCCTCCTGCGCCGGCCTCGGTGGGCGTGATGACGCCGGCATAGAGTCCGCCGATCACCCCGCCGATCAGCAGCACGACCGGCCATACCTGCGACAGCGCGACCCATCGTTCGGTCTTGAGGGTCGCGAGCTCCTCGCCCGAGATGCGCGGCGCGATCGAAGGATTCGCGATGCAGCGGACGACGATCATGATGGTGTAGACGGCGGCGGTCAGGAGGCCCGGCAGAATGCCCGCGATCAGCAGCTTGACGATCGAGACCTCGGCGAAGATGCCGTACAGCACGAACAGGATCGACGGCGGGATCAGCGAGCCGAGCGTGCCTGCGCTCGCCACCACCCCGGTCGCCAGCCCCTTCTCGTAGCCATGCGCCAGCATCTCGGGGATGGCGATGCGCCCCATCGCGGCGGCGGTGGCGACGCTCGATCCCGACGCGGCCGCAAAGCCGGCGCAGGCGAGGTTGGTGGCGACGGCGAGCCCGCCCGGCAGGCCCGAGAGCCAGAGGCGCGCGGCGCGGAACAGCGCGTGGCTGATGCCCGAATTGTGCGCGATCGAGCCCATCAGCAGGAACATCGGTATCGCCGACAGGCTCCAGCTCGAGCCGAACTCGAACGGCGTCGACTGCAGCAGGGTGAGCGCCGTCTCCGGGTTGCGCACCAGCGCGATGCCGACCAGCGCCACCCCGCCCAGCGCGGCGCCGATCGGCACGCGTGCCGCGATCAGCGCCAGGATGACCGGCAGGCTCCAGAACCCGATGTCGAGCGAGCTCACGGCCGCGCGCTCATTCGGCTTCCTTTCGTTCGTGCAGGATTCGGCGCACGTCCCGCACGGTGCGGAGGATCAGGACGGCGGTCATCAGAAACCCCGCGACGGGCAGGATCCACCGGCTCGGCCAGGCGGGGACGAAGCCGATCGCGCTTTCGCGGAACTGCTCGCGGATCGCGGTTTCGTCGATCGCCGACACGGCGGTACGCCAGGTGAACACCGACATGTAGAGGATGGTGAAGCTGGTGACGCTGACCGTCAGGCGCAGCAGGGCCCGGGCCGAGAGCCCGCGGGTGAACAGCTCGACCACGATATGGGCGTCGTCGCGGGCGATCCAGGCGAGCGGCAGGAACGCCACCACCACCATGTAATAGCCCGAGACGATCTCGGTGGTGGCGCCCAGCGGCGAATCGAACACGACGCGCGCGATCACGTCGGCGGTGACATGCGCCATCATCGCGAACCCGACGATGCAGGAAATCCACACTGTCGCGCCGACCGCGCGGTCGATCCACCTGTCGATGCGGCCCATGCTCGCCTCCGCCTCCGCCCGCGCGGGACGCCGGCCGGGCTACATCTTGTCGACGTCGAGCTTGCTGTAGATTTCGCGGTTCAGCGCGGCCTCTATCTTCGGGATGTCGGTGCCGACCTTGGCCGAAATCTTGGACCACTTCTCCTGGGCCTTCTCCAGATTGTCGACGATCTGGGCGGCCGGGATGTGGAACTTCTTGGTGAACTCGTCGACTACCCGCTCGCGCTGCTCCTTGTAGAAGCGCTTGAACAGATCCTTCTCGCCCGCCCCACCCGGGTTGAACTTGACGCCCTTCTTCTTGGCGGCGGCAGCGACCGAGGCGTCGTCGTCGATATAGCCCTTCACCGTGACTTCGGCGGCGAGGATCGCGGCGTTGTCGACATGGGCCTGCTTCTCGGCCTTGGTGAAGCCGTTCCAGGTGTTGCGGTTGATGAGGAAGCTCAGCGTCGGACCGCTCACCCCCATCGGGTAGTCGAGTACCGACTTCACCACGTCCTGGTAGCCGTAGGACCGCAGCCACGACACCGAGCCGTGCACGCAATCGAGCGTGCCGCGCTGCAGCGCGGTCGTGGCTTCCGCCGGGCTCATTGCCACCGGCACTGCGTCGGCCATCTTGATCAACGTCACGCCGCCGCCCGAGCCGCGGATCTTGAGGCCCTTGAGATCGGCGACGCTCTTCACGTCCTCGCGGCACATGAACTCGTAGGCCGTGGTGTCATAGCCCGAAAGCAGCAGCGAGTTGTTTTCGCGGAACTCCTTCTGGCAGGACGGGCAGTGCATCAGCACCGTCTCCAGCGCCGCTCCCGTGAACCCTACAGCGTCGTTGCCCGGGAAGAACATGGAATGGATCAGCGCGGTCGAGGGCAGCACCGCCGGCACGTAGACCGCGATGCCGAAGCCTGCATCGACCAGCCCGTTCTTCACCCCCGCGACCGCCGACTTGAAGTTGACGATGGCGCCGCCGCCGACATGGGTCCACACCACCTTGCCGCCGGTTGCCTTCTTCACCGCAGCGAAAAACGGCGGTATCGCGTAGCGGATGAAGCCGTGCCGCGGGCCGAGCTGCGAACCGTAGACGAGGTCGCGCGCGCCCGCCGGCCCGCCCACGGTCGCAACCGCGCCGGCGAGCATTGCGGCCAGCGCCAGATGCCTGGTCAATCTCATGTGCCGTCTCCCTGTTCCGCCCGGTCTTTCGGATGCGCACGGGCCCGAGCTGGCATGCGGCGCGGCGCAATTGTCGAAAGTTTGCAGCAGGAGTGTTTTCGCCGCAAGGCTTGAGAGTCGCGGTGTTGCGATGGTTCGCGGCGGGCTCAGGCGGCAGCGCTCAGTCGGCGCGGCGCCGGTCGGGGGTGCGCGCCATCGTTTCCAGCCGCTCGCGGTCCAGGATGTAGAGGTTCTGGCCTTTGCGGCGCACCAGCCCCGACTGGCGAAGCTGGCGGATCGCCCGGTCGACGGTCTCACGCGTCGCGCCGGTGCGGCTCGCGATCTCGCGCTCGGTCGGGCAGGGGCGCACCAGCCACAGGCCAGCGGTCGCCGCGTCCGGCACGGCAAGGCGCAGCAACTCGGCGAACACGCGCTGCGCCGCGTTCAGCGTGGCGAGCGCCATGATGCGGTCGTCGCAGAACCGGATGACCTGGGCGAGACGTTGCAGCAGGCGGAATGCTACCACCCCGTTGCTGGTCAAAAGCCCGATCACCGCGTCGTGCGGCATCACCACCAGCAGCGAATCCGCGACCGCGCGGACGGTGGCGGTGCGCGGCATGCCGTCGATGGCGGCCAGCTCGCCGAAATAGGCGCCGGCCGACATGTCGGCGAAGGTGACGTCGCGATCCTGCGCCCCGTCCGTCACCACTCGCACGGCCCCCTCGGCGATCAGTAACATCTCGCGACCGGTACCGTTGCGCTCGATGACCGTCTCGCCGGCCTCATAGCGACGCCAGCGGCAGCGCGCCGCGATCCGGCGCATCGTCGCCTCGTCCACCCCGTCGAACAGGTCGAACCCGGCCAGGCTGCGGCCAGTGCCGGGCGGGGGCGCGGGGCCGGCACCCCCTCCGGAAGCCCCGGGATTCCGCCGCTCCTGCATTGCCCCTGCCCTCCCGGACACGCCGCCAGTGGCGCATTGGACCATGTTGCGACATTTGTCGCTTCCCGGAAAGGCGCCACGACCTCATTTGACGGGAGCAATAGGGATAATTCGAGCAAAATGCTCGGCAAAGACGATGGAGATCCAAGACATGTCCCCCTTTCCCACGGCTTCCTGCGCAACCGGCGGTCCTGGCGAGGGCTGCAAGGTGGCGGGCGCCCTGCAGTCCGGCCTGGCCGAGGTGCTGACGAGCCTCGAGGTCTGGCATCGGCGCCAAGTGCGTCGGCGCGCCGCGGTGACGATCGACGACCGGACGCTCGCCGATATCGGGCTGATCCGGGCCCAGATCGACCACGAGGCGGGTAAGCCGTTCTGGCGCGCGTAGCGTGGATGGCGTTGGGTTGGCGGCTGGGGTTGGCCTCCGGAACGGGTTCGCCGGTTCCGGAGACACTTCCGGTTTCTAACCTTTCGGCTGCATCAAGCTGACGTGGGCGGCGACGATGCGCCAGCCGTCCGGCGTCCGCATCCAGGTCTGGCTCTGCCGCCCGATGCGGGGCTCGCCCGCCCGGGTGAACTCGATGTTGGCGGTGGCGAAATCGCGCCCATAGCTGGTGATCGCGGTGCGGCGCACGTCGCGCGTCAGGCCGGCGGGCGACCGCCCGGCGCGGAAGGCGGCGATCTCGTTATGGCCGTACAGGTTTTCGGTCGCGCCATAGCGCAGCGTGTGCCGACTATCCCAGAACAGCCGGTCGAGCGTCGCCACGTCGTTGGTGACCAGCGCGCGCTCGTATTCGGCGAACACGGCCGTCACCTCGGCCAGCACGTCGGGCAGATCGATCTCAAGCATCCTTGGCCTCCGGTGTCGCGACGGGCGCGCGGGCGATGCCCATGCGCTCAAGATGGGCGGCGGCGCGCAGCGCGAGATCCTCGCGCCACGGCGCCGCGACAAGCTGCACCCCGATAGGCATCGGGGCGACCCCCGCGATAGGCGCGGCCACCACAGGCAGGCCGACGAACGAGATCGGCTGGGTGAAGATGCCGAGGTTGGCGCGCACCGGCATCTCGCGCCCGCCGGCGCGGAAGCTCTTCTGGCTGGCGGCGGGCGCGGTGCAGGGGGTGGCCGGCGCGATCACCAGGTCGACCTCCTCGAACAGGGCGCGCATCTCGCGCTGGAACCGGCTGCGGAAGCGCTGCGCCGCGAGGTACCACTGCGCGGGTGCCAGCGCCCCGGCGAACAGCCGGTCGCGGACGTCGGGGTCGAATTCCATCGGCTGCGAGGCAAGCCGGGCACGGTGCAAAGCTGCGGCCTCGACGGCAGTGATGACGTAGGCGGCACTTCGCGCATCGTCGGCCCCGGCGATCTCGACCGTGCGCGCCGCGCCGAGCGCCTCGGCCGCATGCGCGACGGCGGCCAGCGCATCGTCGCCCGCCAGTGTCGCGAAATAGCCGCCGGCCACGGCGACGCGCAGCCCATCGATGCCTTCGGCCAGCGCCGGCGCGACGGGCTCGGGCGCACGGCGGGCGCCGGCCGGGTCGGTGGGATCGTCGCCCTGCATCGCGTCGTAGGCGCGGGCGAGGTCGCCCGCGCTGCGCGCCAGCGGCCCGACATGGTCGAGGCTCGCGCAGAACGGGAAGGTGCCCGCGCGGCTCAGCCGGCCGAAGGTCGGCTTCAGCCCGAACAGCCCGCAGAACGACGAGGGCACGCGGATCGAGCCGTTGGTGTCGGACCCGAGGGCAATTGCCACCATCCCGGCTGCCGTCGCCGTCCCGGACCCGCCGGACGATCCGCCTGACATGCGCGACGGGTCGTGCGGATTGCGCGAGGGGCCATAATGGCGGTTCTCGCCGGTGAAGTCGTAGGCGTACTCGCCCATGTTCAGCGCGCCCACCAGCACCGCGCCGGCCATGTTCAGCCGCCGGACCAGCGTCGCATCGGCGGCGGCGGGGTCTCGGCCGGCATTGATCGCCGAGCCGGCCAGCGTTCGCAGCCCCGCCACGTCGAACAGGTTCTTGACCGCGAACGGCACGCCGGCGAGCGGGCCGGGATCGGCTCCGGCCGCGATTTGCGCGTCGACGCGCTTGGCCTCGGCGCGGGCCCGCTCGGCGGTGACGGCGGTGAAAGCGCCGAGCCCGGGGTCGAGCCGCGCGATCCGGTCGAGCGTCGCCTCGGCGACGGACGCGGCCGTCACCCGCCCGGCGCGCACCGCGGCCGCGATCTCGCCCGCATGTGCCGTCGCGTCCATCACGGCCGAAACACCGGCGCGGGCTCGTCCTCGTCGCCGGAAGGCGCCGCCATCACGCGCGCCGCGTGCCCGGCCAGCACCTTGTAGTGATCGATCACCGCTGCCCGGCACGCGTCCGGGATCGCGATGCCCGCCTGCGCGGCGGCGGCTTCCACCTTGCGCCCGACCGCTTCGTCCGACTTGTTCGCCATTCGCCGCCTCCCTCGCATTCCGGCCCAGCCGAGCGCAGCCTCGCCAAACGCGAGGCTCGCCTATCGCAGGAGAGATTAGCAAGAACCGTGCCAACCCGCGGGCCGCCCAAACGCGCCGGTTTTGAGCGCCCCGCCGAACCGCCGGGCCGCGCAACTGCCTAATAACTGGTCAGACGCGGGTCCACGGCCAGATTTGCCCGGAACAAGGGCGCGCTTGCGACGTTTTTGAAGTGAGCCCCAGCCTCGCAAAGCGAGACATGGTGGACGAAGCAGAACGCGCCGCCGAATCCGAGGCGGACAGGCTGCGGCGTCAGCGTACGATGTTGTGCCGGTTTGCAGAGCATGCGCTGGGCGCCGACAACCTCGACACCGTGCTTCGCGCGGCGACGGAGGCGGTGTCCGACGCCATCGGCGTGCGCCTCGTGAAGGTCCTCGAGCTGCTGCCCGACCGGCACCGGATGCTGTTGCGCGCGGGCGTTGGATGGAAAGCCGGCGTCGTCGGGCACGTCACGCTCGGTGCGGACAAGGGATCGCCGGCCGGCTACGCGCTGATGAGCGGCAAGCCGGTGATCTCGCGCAACCTCGATGAGGAGCGCCGGTTCCGAATCCCCGAACTCCTCCGCGAGCACGGCGTCACCAGCATGATCAATGTTGGGATAACCACGCCGCACGGGGCGTGGGGCGTGCTCGAGGTCGATTCGCCCGAGCGGCGCGCATTCGATGAGGAGGACATCGTGTTCCTCCAGAACTATGCGAACTTCCTCGGCGCCGCGATCGACCGCGTGCGCGCGAACGCCGAGCGCGATGCCGCGCTGGAGAAGAACCGCGTGCTGCTGCGCGAGGTGCAGCACCGCGTCGCCAACCTGCTGGGCAATATCCGGGCGATCGCCGCCGTCACGCGGCGCGCGAGCGACGACCTCGACGCGTTCGCCGAGGCATTCGACTCCCGCCTCGCGGCGCTGCTGCGCACCCAGGCGCTGCTGACCCGCGACCCGGAGACCGACCTCAACCTGCGACAGGTCCTGTTCCAGGAGCTCGAGGCGCACGGCGTGCATCAGGGCACGCGGCTGAACCTGTCCGGCCCCGAGATCGTCCTGCCGGCGGATATCGCGCGCACGCTGGCGATGGCGTTCCACGAACTCGCCACCAACGCCATGAAGTACGGCGCCTTCCGAGAAGCGTCCGGGCGGCTAGACGTCGGCTGGGCGCTTCGCCCGGCCGAGGACGAGCGCGAGGTCGCGATCCGCTGGCGCGAGACCGGGGTGACGATCACGGCCCCGCCCGAGCGCAAGGGGCTCGGCTCGCGTATGATCGAGGAGAGCGTGCCGCAGATGCTCGGCGGCCGCTCGCGCCTCACATTCCATCCGGACGGGGTGGAATACGTTCTGGAACTCCGCCTCCCCGCGGAATAGCGCCGAGAGGGTGGCGCCAGATAATCGACGACGTTGACAGGATCGATGATCGTTCGCCAAATGCGGCGCGCATCGTGCTGTAGAGTTTCGCGACACGAAGGGGAGGGGCGTCATGAGCGGCAAGTCGGGCGGCGAAGCGACAACGGGCCCCCTCCTGCTCGCCCCGGCAGCGCGCCTCGCTGTCTCGCACACGGCCCTGCTGGTCGTCGACATGCAGAACGATTTCTGCGCGCCCGGCGGCTACATCGAACGGGTCATGAAGCGCGATCCGGGCCCGTGCGCCGCCGTGGCCGAGCCGATCGGCCGTCTGGCGGCGGCGGCACGGAAGGCGGGCGTCCCGGTCTTCTGGTTGCGCGCCGACTACCGGATCGAGATGCTGCCCGCCAACATGCAGGCCCGCCTCGCCGAGCGCGGCATTACCGAGCCCTGCTGTGTGCCGGGAGAGTGGGGCTACGACTGGTTCGGCGTCACTCCCGCGCCGGGCGAGAGCGTCACGGACAAAAGGTGCTACGACGGGTTCGTCGGCACCGACCTCGCCGCGGCGCTCGACGCGCGCCACGTGCGCACCATCGTCTTCGCCGGCGTGCAGACCAACATCTGCGTAGAGGCCACGCTGCGCCACGCGCACGCGCTCGGCTATCACTGCGTCGTCGCCGAAGATTGCGTCGCCTCGCATATGGCGAGCGCGCACGAGGACTTGCTGACGCTGGTCCGGTTCGCGCTCGGCGACGTCCTTCCGGCCGCCGAGATCGCCAAGCTCTGGGCGCCGTCCCGCTAATGCGCGGCCGGCCTATTTCGGGATTTCGGGAATATCGCGCGCGTGGCCCTGCAGCGAGGCGACCAGCTTGTTCGAGGCCTCGATGGCGCCCTTGCCGGCGTCGTTGCCCCAGATGAAGCGCGAAAGCTGGCCGCCGAGATAGGGGTGCATGCCGAGGTCGTAGAGCGCGCGGAAGTCGCGCTGCTCGATGGCCCTGCGCTCGTCAGGACGCAGCGGATAGCGGTCGAGCACCGCGCCCTCGTTCTGCTTGAACATCAGACGCAGGTTCCGGTCCCACTTCAGGTCCTGGACCAGGTCGTGCACCGCAAGCGTCGGATCGAACTTCTCCCATGCCTTGATCATTCCGCGCTCCCCGCCGTCTGCAGATCCCACACCACGGCGCCGAAGCCGCAGCGGAAGCTGGTCCAGCCCGAATAGCCGAAGGATTCGCCCGGCCGCTCGCCGATCGCCGCCATCACCACGAACCAGGCGTAAAGCTCCGGCGTGCCGCCCATGCCCGCCGCCTCCATGCGGTCCGGCGTCATCTCGGCGAGCAGCGTGCGGTGGTCGCCGGCGACGCAGAGCTCGAGGAAGTGCCGGTCGAACGCCTCGTCGATCTTGAAGTAGCGGGCGCCGCCGGGCTCGTGGCTGAGGCCGCCCGAGCCCAGCATGGCGACGCGCATCGCTTTCGGCAGGTCGTCGCGGACGATCTCGGCGAGCTTCCGCCCCACCTCGTAGCAGTGGATTCCGTCCGGGTAGGGCGGAACGGTGCAGTTCTGCATCACCGGAACCAGCCCGACGCCAAGCTCGTCGAAATCGGTCATCACGACGGGCACGGAGATGTTGTCGTCGAACTTCAGTTCCGTATCGGCGAACTCCATCCGCACGTCGCGCCGGGTCATGCCGCGGAAAATCGCCTTCGCGACGTCCGGGTTGCCGCGCACGCTGTAGTCGCGGCAGCCGATCCAGGGCTGGAACCATTCGTGCGGGCCGCGATGCTCCTCCGCACCGCCGATCAGGAAGTCGGGATAGGCGCGGATCCGGCTGTTGGTCAGGTGATCGTTGGCGAAGACGATCAGCACGTCCGGCTTCGCCGCCATCAGCCGCCGCCGCACCTCCAGGTAGCTTTGCTGCACCACCTGCCGGTCCGCGTCCGGCGCCTTGTCGAGCAGCCCGACCAAGGCGGGCGCGTGCGGCACGCCGGCGGCGAATACGATTTCAGCCATGTCGAAACCCTCTGCTCCCGGTCCTGTGCAATTTCGTCGGCGGCCGCGTCAGGGCGCGTCGCCCGCGCGCGCCGCGACGATCGCATCCGCGATGGCATCGACGGTCCGCGCCAGCGCATCCCGCCCACGCTCGGGGCTCGATACCGCGGGATCGCCGAAATACCCGTCGGGCGTGGTACGGACCGCGTGCGCGCCGCCCTTCCGCCATTCCGCGAGGTCGGCGGGGCCCAGATTGGTGGGCGGCAGGGCGCGCGCCCGGTCTTGCCGCACAAGCTCCGGATACGACGCCCACATGCGCGACGTCTCGTCCTCGCCGGCATGGATGTCGAGGAATGGGCTCGGCGGCCCGGCGTCGGAGGCGATCGGCGCGACGCGCGGATCGTCCGGCGGGCAGCCGAGCCGCTGGGCGAGGGCTGCCGGCGCCAGCATGAAGGCCGCGAACCCGGCCTCGGCGCGGGTCCGTTCGATCGCCTGAAGGATGGTGCGGTTGTGCGCCGCGTCGCCGTGGCCGGACAGGCAGAAGGCGCGCCGGAACCCGTCCTTCTTCAGGCTGGCGAACACGTCGAGCAGCAGCTCGCACATGATCTCGGGCCGGACGCGGAACGAGCCGGGGAAATTGCCCGTCACTTCGTTCACCCCCCAGTAGAACGGCGGGACCACGACGCTCGCCACTTTGCGCTCGGCGAGGCGCCGGCGCACGCGGGCGAGGATCGCGCTCGGCAAGTAGACATCGGTGGCGAGCGGCAGATGCGGCCCGTGCTGCTCGATCACGCCGAGGCCCCACAGGGCGACCGCGCCCTTCGCGGCGGCGTCCACCACCTCCGGATAGGTCATGTCGGCCATCGTTTCGTGGAAGACCGAATAGCCGCTCTCTGTCGCCATGCCTCTCTCCGCCCGTCGACGCCGCGGTCGCGCCAGGATACCCGGCGGATGGCCCCCGCGTCACCCCGCCCGAGTGGCGGGGTCCAGCGGCGGCACGGTGGCAGGCGGGTGGCGATGGCGCGTCGCCTGCTCGTAGGCATAGGCGATCGCGATCAGGGTCGGTTCGGTCCAGGGCCGGCCGACGATCTGCAATCCGGACGGAAGGTCCTCGTAGGTGTAGCCCATCGGCACGACGGCCGCCGGCCAGTGCAGGCCCGACGCGATCCAGGTGGTCGCGCCCGCCGGGGTGACGTTGCGGTCGCCGTTGAGCTTGGGCGGGTAGCTCGCCACCGGCATGACGAACGCGTCGAGCCCGTGCGCGCGCATCGCCGCGTCGTATGCCGCGCGCATGCACACCTCGTCGGCCTCGAGCTGGCGCACGGCCGGATCGTCGCACGGCGCCGGTGCGATGGCGGTCACGCGCATCCCGACCTCGTGCAGCGGGTGGAATTTCTCCGCCCTCACGATTTCAGCGAGGGTCTTGGGAAAGCCGGGGCCCGTTTTCGCCAGATAGGCTTCGAGCGCGGCGCGCACCTCGCTCATCGGGTGGAGCCGCGCCGGAAACGCCGCGAAGTCCGGCACCTCGAACGGATCGACGATCACCGCGCCCGCGGCGCGAAGGTCCGCAATCGCCCGGTCGAGCAGCGCGGTCACCTGGGCGTCGGCGCCGCCCGGCGGAAAAGCCTGGCGCAGCACGCCGATCCGCTTGCCGCGCGCGCCCGCCGGGTCGAGGCAGGCGGCGTAACTTTCCGGCATGTGGCCCGCGGCCCCGGCGGTCGCGGGATCGTCCGGGTCGGGGCCGGCGATCACGTCGAGCAGGGCGGCGAGGTCGGCCATCGTCCGCGCCATCGGCCCCGCCGTGTCGCGCGCGTCGTAGAGCCCGATCATGCCGGCGCGCGACACCAGCGCCCAGCTCGGCCGCAGCCCGACCAGCGCGTTGTTGCTCGCCGGGTTGCGGATCGAGCCCCACGTGTCGGAGCCGAGGCCGACCACGCCGAAGCTCGCCGCCAGACTGGCCGCCGTGCCGCCGGACGAGCCGCCGGTCGCGTGGGCGGTGTTGTAGGGGTTGCGTGCGAAGGAGGGCAGCACCGAGTTGATGTTGTCGAACCCGCCGCGCGCCCATTCGGACATGGTGGTCTTGGCGAGGACGATCGCGCCCGCCTCGCGCAGCCTCCGGACGGCGGTCGCGTCGCGCGGCGGCACCCAGCCCAGCAGTGCCGCGGACCCGCCAGTCGTCTGCAGACCGGCGACGTCGTAATTGTCCTTCACCAGAACCGGGATGCCGTGCAGTGGACCCGCGAACCGGCCGGTCGCGGCGAACCGGCGGTCGAGCGCCGCCGCCTCTTCCATCGCGTTCGGGTTGGTGACGACAATCGACCACACCGCGGGTCCGCGCCGATCATAAGCCTCGACCCGGTCGAGGAACGCCTTGGTGACGGCGCGGGCGTCGGTCGTGCCTGCCCGGTAGGCAGCGTGGATGTCGGCGATCGATGCTTCCTCGACCGCGAAGGAGACGCTGTTCACCATGTTTCACCGCACGCCGTTACCGATGCCAGGATACACCAACCGCGCCCGGCGCGCGACGGGTGAGGTCGGACCGCGGGTTGCCGCGTTGCGCATCCGGTCGCCGGCAGGGCCTGTCCAGACGGGGGTTTCGGCGGGGCTAGGCATTCTGGCGGGCGATGCGGGAGGCGACCTTCTGGAGAACGCGCAGCGTGTCGCGCATGTGCATGCCGGTCATGCGCCCCGAGGGCGCCACCACCGCCATCGCGGCGACCGTCTGCCGGTCGCGCGCGACGATCGGCACGGCGAGCGAGGTGATGCCGCGGAAGAACTCCTCCCGGTCGAGGGCGTAGCCGTTGGAGCGGACGGTGGCAAGCTCGGCGCGGAGCGCGTCCGGATCGGTCACCGTTCGCGCCGTGTAGCGCCGCAGCCCGCGCGCGATGACGGTCTCGACCGTCTTGTCCGAGGCGTGCGCGAGCAGGGCCTTTCCCGAGCTCGTCGCGTGCGCCGGCAAATGGCTCCGCGAGCGGAACCGGCCCTTCATCAAGTGGTAGTCCGACCGCAGCCGCTCGAGGTGGACCACCTCGGCGTCGATCAGGACGGCGAGGTGCGTGCTCTCGCCGGTCGCGATGCGGACATCGGTGAGCTCGCGAAGCGCCGCCTCGTACAGCGCGTGGCTGTAGGTGATGCTGGCGCCCATCACGTAGAGGCGAAGGCCCAGCCGATATCGGCCGTTCTCGGTGCGCTCGAGGAAGCCTTCGTCCTGCAGCGCCCCGACCAGCCGGGACACGTTGCTCTTGTGGACGCCGAGGCGACGCCCGATCTCGGAAACGCCGAGCACGGGCTCCTCGGGCGAGAACAGCTCGAGGATCTTGAGCGCCGTGCGGGCCGTCGAGCCGGGCGGTGCCCGGCCCGCGCCGCTTCCAACGCCATCCGCCCGGATCGGCAGCGCGGCCACCCTGCCTTCGTCGGCGGCCTTCACGGTGCGTAGCATGCGGTGACCACCTTTCAGGGTGACGCGCGGGGCCGGCCGGCGTTCGTCCACCCCGCGGTGACCCTGATCCCTGAGACGGGATTGCAGCACCGCGCCAGCGCCTCCGTCAATAGCGACCCTGCCGAGCCGGCCGGCGCCTAGGTCGTGGACTCATAATGGTTGATGCGGAGCCGTATGGAAGCGAGGGCGACGGCGGCGAGGAAGTTTCGCGCGAGCTTGTCATAGCGCGTGGCGATGCGCCGGAAGTGCTTGAGCCGGTTGAAGAAGCGTTCGACGAGGTTGCGCTGGCGGTAAATCTGGCGGTCAACGACACGGCGGACCCGGACGTTGCTCTGCGACGGGATGTGGGCGAAGGCGCCAGCGGCTTCGATGAGCGCGATAATGGTGGCCGCGAAGTAGCCGCGGTCGGCAACGACGTGACGAGCGAGCGCCAGTCCCTCGACCAGGGCCGGGAAGGTGGTCTTGTCCGAGGCCTGGCCGGGGGTGAGCAGCAGGCGCACAGGCAGGCCGTGACGATCCACCACGACGTGGATTTTGGTGGTCAGTCCTCCACGAGAACGGCCGATGGCGTGATCCGCGCCCCCTTTTTACCGCCGGCCGCGTGCTGGTGGGCGCGCACGATCGAGGAGTTGATCAGATGAAGCGACGTGGGCGAGCCGGCCTTCAAAGCCTCGAACACCTTGAGCCACACCCCTGCTTTGGCCCAGCGGTTGAAGCGATTGTAGACCGTGGTGTACGGGCCGTACCGTTCCGGCAGGTCACGCCACGGCGCGCCTGTGCGCAGGATGTGGAAGATCCCGTTCACCACACGCCGGTCGTCCACCCGCGGCACGCCGCGCGGCTTGTTCGGCAGCAGCGGCTGGATGATCGTCCATTCCGCATCGGTCAAATCGAAGCGCGCCATCTTCAAGCTCCCACCGTTTGGAAGCTTGAATCACACCCCGCCCATAAAGGGAATCCCCTTTATGGGTACATGACCTAGGCCAGATAGCCCCTTTCCCGCCAATAGCGCTCGGCGCCGGGGTGCAGGGGCAGGTAGAGCGGCCCCTCCTTGCTGTCCTTGCAGAGCTGCTCGAGCGGCAGGGGCCGGCCCTCGCTGCCCCACCACGGGATGCGGTCGCGCCGGGCGTCGAGGGCGGCGCAGAAATGGTAGATCATCTCCTCCGGCGCGCTTTCCAGGCAGAAGACGGGCCAGCCGCTGAAATCGATCGACCACACCGTCTCGCCGAGGCCCGGATATTCCTCGTCGGTGATGGCCTGGCGCATCAGCCCGTCCGCTTCCAGCGATTGGAGCTGGGGCTCGTCGACCGCGAGGAACCGCATGCCCGACTGGATCGCCTCGTTGGCGAACAGCGGCAGCGCCTCGTCCCACACGGCGTCGAGCTCGCCCCGCTGGACGGCGCCGAGCCGGTCCGGCCCGTAGGGCATGCCCTCGGTGTACACGACCTTGCCGCCCCAGCTCACGATGTCGTCGAGCGACATGCCGTAGGCGCTGAGCACATGGTTGCAGATCAAGTGGACCGAATGGTCGGGCTGGCCGCGCAACGATATGCGCAGCGGGTAGCGCGCGCGCTTAAGGTCGGCGAGCGTCTTGAGCCCGGTCACCTTGGTCACCGCGAAGCCGAGCTGGTCGAACTGCGGCAGCACCATGATCGAGCGGAACGGGTACGCCTTCTTGTAGGGGCCGCGCCCGCGCATCGCCATGCCGAGCACGCCGCCCGGGTTGCAGATCGCGATGTCGGCTTCGCCGCTCGCGACGGCCTCGACCGAGGCGGGGCTGTCGCTCGCGAAGAAGCGGATGCGCCACTTATCGTCGCCCTGCGGCCGCATCAGGATCATCACCTGCTTGTTGGACCACTCGTTGGCGGCGACCAGCTCGGACACGGTCTCCAGCATCAGCCGCGACCGGATGATCGGCGGCGTCCGGATGATCTTGGGAATGGTCAGCATTCGAATCTCCCTTGGCGGCGCGCCGGTCATTTCGGCAGGTAGGCTTCGGTGTAGAGCTTCGACATGTCCGGCACTTCCTTCAGGAGCTTCAGGTCCACGAAGGATTGCTTCAGCGTCTCGAGCGACTGCGGATCGAACCGGCAATCGTTCGTGTACATGCCGATGACGATGTCGTACTCCTGCGACATCACGTTCTCGGAATATTTGGTGACCGCCATCTCCTGCTTGACCGCCTCGGCCTTGTGCGCGCGGATGTAGCGGATGGTGTCGAGCCAGCCGGCGAGGAACGCTCGCACCGCGTCGGGGTTGGACTCGATCAGCTTGTTCGAGGCGTAGATCGTGCCCGCCGCCGCGTGTCCCATGTAGGTCGAGACCGGGGCCAGGACACGGCCCGCCTTCTTCTCGGCCATGCGCAGGAATGTCGCCGTGCCGCCGACATAGGCGTCGACCAGATGCGCGCGGAGCGCCGCGACCGACGAGGCCGGGCTGCCGCCCACGGCCGCGCGTTTGATGCCGTCCGGCCCCCACCCCATCTTGAGGGTGAGCTGCTTCGCAAGCCAGTCGGTGAGCGAGCCGGAGCTCGACACGCCGACTTTCTTGCCCTTGAGCTCCGACAGGCTCTTCAGGGGCGAGTCCCATGCCACCCCCACGCTGAACGAGTTCAGCGACGAGGCGCTCTCGCACACCGCCTTCATCGGCGTACCGCGGGCGATGAAGGCCATCTCGTTGCCGGCGCCGACGCCGATGTCGATGTTCCCGGCGACCATGGCCTGGACCATCTTGCTGCCGCCGGTGAAGTCGACGATCTTGAGCGCGAGACCGTGCTTCTTGAAGAGGCCGAGCTGGTCGCCAACATTCACCGGGATGTTCGTGTCGGCGTTGGCGTTCGCCTTACCGACGGTCAGCGTCGTTTCGGCCTGCGCCGGCGATGCCGCGATCGCGATGCCGAGCGCGACCCAGGCGGCGGCCCGCAACTTTCTTCGATCCATGACGCTTCCTCCCTGTCGATTTTGCTGTTGATTGACGGGCTAGGACGCCGGCACCGCGATCTCCGGAACCGTCGACTCCTTGTCCCATTCGGTTGTGGGGTCGTATCCCCACAGCCATTCGGTGTGGCCTTGCGTGCTTGCCTTGCCGGACGCGACCAGCGCCTTCTGTGCCGCCGCGTCGTGCATGTGCTTGAACCGCGCGTTGGCCATCGAGATGCGCTGCACCGCGTGGACGCGCGGGATGCGGATGCGGCGAAAATTGGCGAAGGCCTCGACGGGGTCGGGGCAGGCCTTGAGCCAGCGCGCCAGGATGTAGCCGTCCTCGAACGCCTGGCAGGCGCCCTGGCCGGCGTTGGGCAACATCGCATGCGCCGCGTCGCCGATGAGCTGGATGCGCCCGCGTCCCCAATTCCCGGTCAGCGGACGGGTGAACAGCCCCCATTTCGAGCATTCGGTGACGAGGCTCAGGATCTTGGCGAGGCGCGGCTCCGGGTTCGGGAAGCTGCGCAGCATCTCGTCCACGTCGCCGCGTGTCGACCAGCCCTCGGCCACCCACTTGTCCGTGTCCTCCTGGGTGACGATGTTCACCAGCTCGCGGCCGCGGATGTAATAAGCGATGAAGTGGCAGCCGGGCCCCACCCACTGGACGTGGCCGTTCGGCTCAAGCGCGTCCGGCGGCACGTCGCTGCCCTTGAGCAGCGCGCGCCAGACCATCTGCCCGGTATAGGTCGGGTTGTCGTCGCCGTAGAGCGCCTGGCGGATCGCCGAGCGGACGCCGTCGGCGCCGATCACCAGCCCCGCCTCGACCGTGGCGCCATTGGCGAACCGCAGCGTGACGTGGTCGTCGTGCTCCTCCACCGCGGCGAGGCGATGGCCGAGATGGACGACCTTCGGATCGATCCCGCTCGCGAGAACGTCGAGCAGGTCGGCGCGGTGATAGGAATAGTGCGGCGCGCCATGGCGCAGCGGCTCCTTCCGCCGGTCGCGGAACTCGAGGAATTCGCCGGTATTCATGTTGCGGGTGTAGATGCCGGGCGCGAGGTTGCCGATGGCGGCGATTTTCGCGCCGAGCCCCACGGCCTGGAGGACCTTGGTCGCGTTCGGGCTGGTGTTCACCGCCGCACCGATCTCGCCCAGCGTCGCCGCCGCCTCGTACACCTCGAAGGGGAAGCCGAACGTCTTCAGCGCGTTCGCCACGCCGAGCCCCGCCAGCCCTCCGCCGACGATCACCAACGGCCGGTCCACAGTCATCGCCAGGCTCCTAGTCGAAGGGGTAGGTATCGCTCGGCAGCGGCGGAAGGCCGAGCGCGTCGCGCCCGGCGATCTGCAGCGCGGGCGCCTGCCATTGCGCATGATGGCCGATCGCGTGCAGGTCGCGCCAGTGGCGCTGGATGGGCAGGGCGCCGTCGATCCCGTGGGCGCCGCTCAGGTTGAACAGCCGGTCGACCGCCGCCTGCAAAAGCTTCAGCACCATCATCATGTCGCGCCTTTGGCCCACCGCATCCGCACGGCTGACCTTGCCGCCGCGGAAAATCCGGGCGGTCAGGCGTTCCGTTACGAGGTAGGCGAGCTCGATCTCGGCCTGCGCCTCGCCGATCGCGACCTGGATGTCGACCCGGTCGGCGGGCTTCGCGCCGAGCGGGCGCGCGCCGCGGCCCGAGGTGTGCTCGACGAACGATTCGTAGCAGCCGCGTGCGATGCCGTGCATCGGCGTCATCACGGCGAAGCCTGAATTGAGGATCAACGGCGACCGGTAGAGCACGCCCTCGTTCACCGTGTGGCCCGGCGCCCGGCCGATCAGCGCGTCGTCATGGTCGTAGACGAAGGATTTGGGGATGAAGGTCCGCTCGACCAGCACGTCGTTGCTGCCCGAGCCCTTGAGGCCCATGGCGTTCCAAACGCGATCGATTTTGAACTGGTCCTCCCGCAGCAGGAAGTTCAGCCGCTTCTTGACGGCGCCTTCCGGCGTGCGCGTCACGCCGCCGAGGATCGCCCATTTGCAGTAGTCGGCGGCCGAGGCGAAATGCCAGCGCCCGCTGATCTCGTAGCCGCCGGTCACCTCCTTGACCTGGCCGGTCTGGTTGAACGAGGTCAGGATGGTGGGATCGGGCTGGCGCTCGTAGACGAAGGACTGCGCCTCCTCGCCGAACAGGCTCAGGAAGTACTGGTGCTGGATGAAGAACGTCATGCACCAGCCGGTCGAGCCGCAAATGCGCGCCACCTCGGACACGCAGTCGATCTGGGTCATCCAGTCAGCCTCATACCCGCCGTAGCGGCGCGGGCGCATCAGGGGCATCAGCCCCGAATCCAGGATCGCCTTGGCATTCTCCTCGGGAATGCGGCGCAGCTCCTCGGCGGCCTCGGCGTTCTTCCTGGCGACCGGGACGATCGTGCGGGCGCGCTCGATCGCCTCCTCGTAGGGGATGGTCATTCCCTTGTAGCCGTTGAACATTTTGGGGCCGGTCATGAACATCGTCGCCTCTTCGCTTTCCGAATATCCGAATACCGATCGCCGGAGCCGGTGATGGCTCGCCGGACGGTGGCGGCGAACGCGGGGCGGCGCAACCGATCCCGCCTCACTGTCTCGCTTAGTGCAACACGCGGCCGATCGTCCTTTGCGGGTCCCCGCCCGAATGGCACGTTCCGGGTTCCGGCGCTGCCGCGCGACGTGGGCGAGGCGATGGGCCGGCAATCTGCGCGCCAAAGCGCGCGCTCGTCACGTTGGGCCGCGGCCGACTTGGCCGCCGCCGAAGACCCCATAGGGAGGGGCGAAGATGAGAACCGCGATATTCCTTGCCGCCGCGCTCGCCGTTGCGGCGCCACGCGCCGGGCTGGCGGCCGAGCCGATCACCCTCAAGCTGGGCTTTCCGCCACCCTCGGTCTCCCATTTCTACGGCGGCACGCTGGTGCCCTGGGCCAACAAGCTCGAAAAGGAGACCGGCGGCCGGCTGAAGATCCAGATTTTTCCGGGCGGCACGCTTGCCACGCACCGCAACGCCTATGACCGCGTCCTGAACGGGGTCGCGGACATCGTGTTCGGGCTGCACGGCATGCTGGGCAGCACGTTCCAGAAGACCACGGTTACGGCGCTGCCCGGCATTCCGGCCACCGGCGCGCAATGCACCCAGGCACTCTGGCACCTCTATGCCAGCGGGGTGATCGCCGACGAATATCGGAAGGCGCACACGCTCGCCCTCTCGTGCTTTCCGCCGACCACCATCATCGCGCGCCGTGAGATCCGCTCGCTCGACGACGTGAACGGGATGAAGCTGAGCGTCTCGTCGCGCATCTATGGGCGGGAGGCGGAGATCCTCGGCGCCGCGCCCATCACCCTCGCCACGCCCGAGATCTACCAGTCGCTGCAGCGCGGGCTGATCGACGGGGCGATGGTCGGTATGGCAGCGGTCGCCGCCTACAAGCTGACGGAGGTCGCCAGCTCCTATTTCGACGCGCCGGTCGGGCAGACGTCGGAATACTTGCTGATGAACAAGGCGTCGTACGAGAAGCTGCCCGCCGACATCCGCAAGGTTTTCGACAAGACGACGGGATTGGCCCTTTCGGAGAGTCTCGGCAAGTCGGCACAGGAAGAATCCGACATGGGCCTTCGGCGGGTCGAAGCCGCGCACCTCCACGTGACGGAGATGGCGGATGCCGAGCTCGGCAAGCTGCGCAAGCTGATGCAGCCGGTGGTCGAACAGTGGGTCAAGGCGACGCCGGACGGCGCGCAGGTGCTCGAGGCGTACAAGGCCGAGCTCGCCAAGCTGGGGGCGAAGAAGTAGGGAGGCGCCGTCCGCGGCGGAGACAGGTCATGGCTGACACACCGATCCGCTACAACTCGGGCATCCAGCGTTCCAAGGGGCTCCTCGAGCTCGCGGCGGCGCTCTACGACACCTCGCTCGCGCGCCATTCCACGCGCGGCGGCACGACCATCCGCCAGGTCGATTCCCGCCTCGGCACCAACCTGTCGCTCAGCATCCAGCCGCGGCGCGATTCGCCCGGCGACGTCGGGCTCGGGCTCTCCTTCGGCATCGGCGGCTCGCGCGAGAACCTGATGCGGGTCGCCCGGAAGGAGCTTTCGCTGCTCTGGATCAACCCGAACGCCCCGCTCGCCCTCGCCTGCAAGGGGCGTGCGCCGTTCGACGGTCCCCAGCCGCTCCGCACGATCGCGGTCTTCCCGTCCTGGGACGCGGTCGTCATCGCGGTCCACGAATCGACCGGCATCACAGCGCTCGACCAGATCGCCGAGCGGCGCGTGCCGCTCAGCATTTCCACCGGCACCCCGACGGCGCCGCCCTTCGACGAGGACCCGACGATGTTCTCGGTCAACGCGCTGATGGGCGCGGCCAGGTTCTCGTTCGACGACATCCGCGCCTGGGGCGGGTCGGTCCATTCCGTCTCGCGGCCCAGTCACCCGGACCGCGCCGAGATGATCCGCAAGGGCGAGATCGACGCCGTGTTCGACGAGGGGCTGCTGAGCTGGGGCCAGTTCGCGGTCGAGCACGGCTTCCGCATCCTGCCCGTCGAGTGGCGCGTGCGGGCGCAACTCGAGGCGGAAGGGTTCGACATCATCTCGCTGACGCGCGATCGGATTCCGGCACTCCCCGCGCCGGTCACCGCGGTCGATTTCTCCGGCTGGCCCATGATTGTCCATGCCGACATGGAAGACAGCGTCGCCTACGCGCTCTGCGAGGCGATCGAGGCGCGCAAGCTCGCGATCCCAACGGACAATTTCCGCCCGCTCGACATGGTGCAGCTCTGCACGCCCGACGCGGAGACGCCGCGTGGCGCGCCACTGCATCCGGGGGCGGAGCGGTTCTACCGCGAGCGCGGCTACCTGAAGGGGTGACGAACCGCGCCGCGCCCAGGGAGACAGCCAGGGAGGGCAAGTACATGACCGACAATCGATTGCGCGCCGCGATTCGGGCGTCGCTCGCCATCGCGATCGCCGCGATTTTGGCGTTTCCGGCAGCGCCGGCCCGGGCGGATACCCGGCTCGTCGTCGGCAAGGCGGCCGCGACGTCGGAATCCAACCTCGCGGCAAACGTCGGCGAGAAGCTCGGCATGTTCAAGAAGCACGGGCTCGACGTGAAGGTGCTCGACTTCCAGGGCGGCAGCAAGATGCTGCAGGCGCTGACCGCGGGCAGCATCGACATCGGTGTCGGCGCCGGCGTGCAGATGGCGTTCATCGCCAAGGGCGCGCCGATGCTGGCGGTCTGCGAGGATGCGTCCAAGCTGCCCTTCGTGATCGGCGTGCCGTGGGACTCGCCGCTGAAGTCGATGGCGGACCTCAAGGGCAAGACCATCGGCATCTCCAGCGCCGGCTCGCTCACCGATTGGCTGGCGCGCGAGCTCACCCGCACCCAGGGCTGGGGGCCGGACGGCGTCAAGCGCGCGGCAATCGGCGCGAGCCCGTCGGCCTCGGCGTCGGCCTTCCGCGTCCACATGATCGACGCCTATATCGGCGGCACCTCCACCTTCATCGCGATGTCGGAGAAGAAGATTGGCCGCCCGCTGGTGCCCGTTTCGGCCTATATGGGCCCGGTCGCCTCGGGAACGATCTTTGCCTCGAACCGGCTGATCGCGAGCCATCCGGAGGCGATCCGCGCCTTCCTCGCCGGCTGGCTCGATACCGTCCGCTACATGAAGGCGCACAAGGTCGAGACGGTGAAGATCGAGTCCGCGACCACCGGCTATTCCGCGGACGCCACCTCCAAGGACTACGACGCGACGATCGACATGTTCACCGACGACTGCAAGTTCGACCCGCAATCGGTCGAGACGCTGAAGCGCGCCTTCGTCGAGATGCATCTGCTAAAGGCGGCGCCCGACATGTCGAAGCTCTATACTGAGGCGTTCCTGCCCGGCTAGTTCGCCTCGCGCGCCTCGACCGCGGTGCCGTCCGCGATGCGGTCGAAAGGGTGGAGCACGACCTGGTCCCCCGCGGCGAGGCCGGAAGCCACTTCGGCGTCGGTTCCGTTCATGTGGCCAAGCTTCAGCCGGGCGAGCCGCGCGCGCCCGTTCCGGACGGCGAACACCGCCCAATCCGCCCCTTCGCGAAACAGCGCGCCGACCGGAACGCGCACCACTTGGTCGGCCTGCCAGATCACGATGGCGACGTCCACGCGATAGCCGTGGCCGAGCGCCACGCGGCGCTCCGGCGGGCCGGTGAGGTCGACGATCACGTTGACCCGCTGCTCCTCGACGCCGAGCGCCGAGATCTTGGTGAAGCCGAACGGCTCGACGCGCCTGACGACGCCGGCGAGCGTGCCATCGCCGCCCCAGCCCGAGACGATCACCGGCGCGCCCGCCCGCACCTTGACCGCGTCCGTCGACAGAAGCTCGACAACCACCTCCAGATCGTGCGGATCGCCGATTTCGAGAAGGGGCGTGCCCGCGGTCACCACCGTCTCGCTCTCCTGCAGCAGGCGAAGCACCCGCCCGGAGACCGGCGCGAAGACCGAGATGCAGCAGCGCTCGGCCGGCGCGGCGTCGTCCGCCTTGGTCTCTGGACCGATCAGCGCAGCGCGCGCGGTTTCCAGCTCGTGGCTGCGGACGTTGAATGTCGCCTTGGCCGCGGCCACGGCCGCCCGCCTGGTCTCGTAGTCGAGCCGGTAGCGGTCGAGGTCGCGCTGCGAGATCGACGAGCCGAGGGTCAGCTTCGTCGCCCGTTCGAGATCCTGCCTGGAGAACGACTCCTCCGCCTCGGCGCGGCGGAGCTCGGCGGCGGCAAGGTCGCGCGCGTCCTCCGCGGCGTCGGCCGCGGTCTCCGCCTGGCGGCGCGACCGCACGTCGAGGAAGGTGGGATCGGTCGGCCGGATCGAGGCGACCACGGTCTTCGCCGCCGCGACCGCGTCGCCCGCCTTGAGCTCGATCCGCTGCAACCGCCCGGCGAGCGGCGCGGAAACCACGAATGCGTCCTTCACCCGCGTGCGCCCCTCGTCGCCGACCGTCACCTGCATCGGGCCGCGCGTCACCGTTCCGAAATCGACCGGCACCGGGCGCGGCCAGAACGCGTAGGCGAGGCCGGCGAGCAGCATCGCCCCGATCGCGCCCCAGCCCAGATAGCCGCGAGACAAGATCGGCACCGCCCCTATTCCCGCGTCTTCAGGACGGCGATCAGGTCAAGCCGGTCGATGCGCCGCCGGATCGCCAGCGCCGCCCCGGCGACCACCGTCAGCACGACCACAACCGCCGCGCCATAGGTGGCCGGCGCGATGACGAACGGCACGCGGAACAGATCGGTTTCGAGCAGCCGCGAGAACGTCCAGGCGAGAAGGTAGCCGAGCCCGCACCCGACCGGCACCGCCGCGACCGCGAGCAGGGCGAGCTCGCCCAGCAGGACCGCGGCCACCTCGCCGCGGGTGAAGCCGAGCACCCGCATAGAGGCGAGCTCTCGCGCGCGCTCGGACAGCGAAATCCGCGCGCTGTTGTAGGCGACGCCGATAGCGATCATCCCGGCGAAGGCGACATAGAAGAAGATCATCACGTCCATCGTCTCGGACAGTGTCTTGCGCAAAGTGGCGAGGGCGGCGCCGCGCGAGCTTACGCCGGCGACGGCGGGTACGTCCTTGAGCCGCCGGTAGAACGCGCGTTCTTGCGCAGGGTCGATCTTGACGTAGGCGCCCGAGACCAGCCGGCCCTCGCCCATCAGCCGGTTGAGCGCGCCGCGCGCCATGTAGGCCGGGCTGCCGAAAAAATCTTCGGAGATGGCGGCGACCGCCACCTGCCGGACGTGCCGCTTGCCCTCCAAGAGCTCGAACTCGCAGCCTGTCGCCGCGGCGCGCACCCAGCTTTTCTGCCAGGCGGCGCGACAGGACGATGCCCTCCCGCGGCATGGCCAGGATCGTTCCGGCCGCGCCCGGCACCTGGTGCATCGTCGCGCCGGGATCGAGCGCGGTGATCGCGACCCGCTCGCTTCGCGGGCCGAGCCGGAGGCGCGCCGCGACCATCCGGAACGGCTCGACCGCGGCGACGCCCGGCACGTGCCACAAATCGAAAATCGCCTTCTCCGACCGCGCCTGGACCAGCATCACCGTCGCATCCTGGCGGCCCGCGCGCTCGAAATGCTCGACGATGATCGCCTGGATCGCGTCGTAGAAGTAGAGCGACGCCACGAGGAGGGCGAGGCTGAACGCGAGGCCGAGCGTCGTCAGCGCCGACCGCGCCGGCCAGTTGACGATGTGGCGGAGCATCATGCGCGTGGTCTGGCGCAGCCGCGCGAAACGCCCCGTCCCCTCGAATGGCAAAGCGGCGTAGGATTCGGGCGGTGGCGTCCCCATCGCCGTCGCCGGTGGCAGGCGCTGCGCACGGCGTACCGACCCCAGCGTGCCGAGCCCGGCCGCGGCCGCCGCGACCAGGGCGGCGACGCCGAAGCTCGCGAGGCCCGGGCGGTAGTGCAGGAACGGAAAGCTGAAATAGGTCGCGTACATGCGCGCGCTCAACGCGCCCAGCCACGCCCCCGCGACGAATCCCACGGCGATCCCCAGCGCGGCGATCGCCAGCACGAACTTGAGGTAGTGCCAGGCGACCTCGCGGTCGCGATAGCCGAACGCCTTCAGCACGCCGATCTGCGTCCGCTCGATACCGATCAGCCGCGAGATCACCACGTTGACCAGGAACACCGCCACCGCCAGGAAGATAGGCGGCACGACCGTCGCCATGGTGCGGAGCTGGTCCATCTCGCCCCGCAGGTACGAATCCGAGAACTGGTCCTCGCGGCCATAGGCGCCGGTGCCGCCATACCGGGCGAGGGCCGCGTCCAGCGCCGCGATCACGTCCGCCTCGCTCGCCCCGCGCAGCAGCGACACGGTCACGTCGTTGAACGCCTTGTCGAGATCGAACGCCGCCGCCAGCGCGTCGTGCGGCATCCACATCACCGCGAAGCGCCGGTCGTCCGGCATCAGCGCGCCCGGCGCCACGGCGACCACGTATTCGGGCGACCGCGCGGTGCCGACGATGGTGAGGCGGCGCTTGTGGCCGTTGATCAGCGCACTCAGCCGGTCGCCCGGCGACAGCCCGTTCGCCGCCGCGAACGCGACGTTCACCACCGCCTCGTCCGGCCGCTCGGGCTCCGGCATCCGCCCGCGCGCCAGGGCCGGCACGTCGAGCAACGGCGCTCCGCGCTCGGGCAGCGAGATCAGCCGCGCCGTCGCCGGCTCGTCGAGGCCCGGCACGTCCAGCGTCACGTCCTTGACGATCCGCGTCTCGACGCGCTTGACGCCGTCGATGGCGGCAAGCCGGGTCGCCAGGAGCTCCGGCGCGCGCTCGAGCGGCGCGAACACGTCGGCGAAGCGATAGCGCTCGTAGAACGCGGCGCGCGTCGCCTCCAGCGAGTCGAGCGTGCCCGACGCCATCACGTAGATCGCGACGCCGCTGCCGATGACGGCGGCGATGGCGATGGCCTGGCTCCGGACGTTCCAGAGGTCGCGCAGAAGCTTCCGGTCGAGCGCCCGCATCGCTACCACCGGATTTCGCGCGCCGGACGCCGGTCCGGGTTGGCGCGGATTTCCGCGATCCGCCCGTCGGCGAGGGCGACGACGCGCCCGGCCATCGCCGCGATCGAGACGTTGTGGGTGATGAGGACGGTGGTCGTGCCGAGCTCGGCGTTCACCCGCTCGATCGTCTCCAGCACCGCCGCGCCGGTGGCGCTGTCGAGCGCGCCGGTCGGCTCGTCGCACAGAAGCACCGCCGGCCGCTTGGCGATCGCGCGGGCGACCGCCACGCGCTGCTGCTCGCCGCCCGAAAGCTGGGCCGGAAAATGCCCTGCCCGGTCGCCCAGCCCGACCAGCGCCAGCGCCTCGTCGGGCGCCAGCGGGTTCGCGGCGATGTCGGTGATCAGCGCCACGTTCTCGCGCGCGGTCAGGCTGGGGATCAGGTTGTAGAACTGGAACACGAACCCGACACGCTCGCGCCGATAGGCGGTGAGCGCGGCGTCGTCCAGCGCGGTAAGCTCCACCCCGTCCACCTGGATGGTGCCCGAGGTCGGGACGTCGAGCCCGCCCAGGATGTTGACCAGGGTCGACTTGCCGCTTCCCGACGGGCCGAGCAGGACCATCAGCTCGCCCTGCACGATGTCGAGGTCGATGCCGCCAAGCGCATGCACGGCGAGCGTCCCGGTCCCGTAGGTTTTCGTCAGGCCGCGGATCCTGTAGGCGAGGTGGGGTTCCGGCATGCGTCGAAGCGGTGTGATCTCCGGAGGAAGGCGCCGGCCGCGGCGCGCGGCCATGTCGCGATGGGTGCCGCCATAATGCGGCCTCCCGCCCGATCCGCGTTGATTTCGATCAAGGATCGAGGACGCCAACCGCCCACGCGGCTGCCCACCGTCGGAACACTTCCCCCGCCGCCCTGCATAAGACCCTCACCCGGCGCCCGCTGCGCGGCCGTCGACCTCCCCCTTTCCAGGGGGAGGGTGATAGCGGCGAGCCCGTCCGATTGAAAATGGTCTCTAAAGCCGGTCGATCTCTTCCTTCGGCTCCAGCACCACCACGGGAATCTCGCGGTCGGTCTTCGCCTGGTAGTCGTCGTAGGGCGGGAACAGGCCCGCCATCATGTGGAACAGGCGCTCGCGCTCGGCGCCGGAGGCGATGCGGGCGACGCCGCGATACTTCTTGTCGGCGACCTGGAAGCGCAGCTCCGGGTTGTCGCGCAGGTTGAGGAACCAGGCGGGGTGGTCGGGCGCGCCGCCCTTCGAGGCGACGATCACGTAGCCGTTGGCCTCCCTGCCGTAGATCAGCGGCGTCGTCTTCGGCGCCTTGGACTTGCGGCCGGTCGTCTGCAGCAGCAGGCAGTCGACCGCTGGCACGCCGGGTCGGCCGAAATCGATCACGTGGCCTTCGCGGCCGTTCGTCTCCAGGTAGATCTGGACGTGGTGCTGCTGCCAGCCGGGCGTTCCGGGTTCCAACTTCGTTGCCATGAGCCTGCTCCCGCGATGTGTTCCCACCTCAAAGGTAGGACGTCGCTCGGGGCAGCGCCAGGAGGCGCATGGGCGGGTGGCCCGATGCGCCTCCCGCTCGATCCCACCGCCGGGCGGGGCGCAGGCCTAGCGGCCGCCGCCCATGCCCATGCCGCGGCCCATCCCCTGCCCGGGACCGCCCATCCCGCGGCCCATGCCGGGGCCGCGATCGGCCGGCGGCTCGTCCGGCAGGGTGATGCCCTGCTTGCGCGCCCGCTCCTGCATCTCGGCGTGGTGGCGCGCGCGGATCTGTTCCTGCTCCTCGGCGGTCTTCGCGTTGCGCATCTCGGCGCGGTAACGCTGCCGCTCCTGCTGGTTCATCAGCTGGCTGCCGTAGATCTGGCCGCCGGCCTGCCCCTGCTGGGCGAGCTGGACGGGCTGCGGCGCCCGCTCCGCCGCCAGGGCCGGAACGCCCTGGACCAGAAGCGGCAGGGCCGCCGCGGCGATCAGGATTCGGAATGTACGCATCGTGATGCTCCTTTCTGGGGCCGAAACGAACGGGGGCGGGCCCTGCGGACCCGCCCCCGGCTTGAACGTCAGGCTCGCGTCGCGACTACTCGCCGTGGCCTTCCAGGATGGCCTGGCGGACGATTTCCGCCTTGGCAGCCAAGAGGTCGATCTGCGCGTCGGTCATCTGCGGCAGGCCGAGGATCGTATCGACCGCGATGACGGTGTCGCGCGTCACCGGGATCGTCTTGTCCGAGGCCGAGCCGAGGAAGATGGCGGCGAGATCGATGGTCGTCTTGGGGGTCACGCTGCTGAGCTGGGTCTGCCCGTCGGCCAGCACGTCCTCGTAGAGGCCGAGGTTCTGCAGCGGCGAGTCGACGATCGTGATGGTCGAATAGTTCGCCTTCACGTAGTCGGCGAATGACTGGGCGTCCATCGAGTAGAGCGCCGCGAGCTTCGCCGCGTCGAAATTGGTCACCGCCTCTTCCAGGGCGCGCGCGATCACCTTGTCGGGCGAGCGCACGACGCTCAGCCGGCCGAGCTCGACGTCGGAGGACACGCCCTCCTGCGCCCACACCGGCTTGCCGCCGTGCGACCCGGTCGTGCCGGCGCCGCCGCCGTACTTCGGGCCCTTGGCGTCGCTGTCGGCGGACGGGCCGCCCTGGCCGCCGCTGCTGCCCTCGGACGTGCCGGCACCCTGGCCGCCGCGATGGCCGGCGCCCTGGCTGCCCTGGCCGCCCTGCCCGCCCTGGCCACGGTGGCCCTGGCTGCCGCCGCTTTCCTGGGCGTGCGCGACGCCGATCGGGCCCGCGCCGACGTGGTTGGCGATCTGCGGCCCGATCATCAGGGCCAGAGCCGAGACGCCGGTGATGATCGCGAGTCTCGGGGTGAACTTGGTGGTCATATCAGGTCGCTCCTTGGTGTGACACGGCCGGTTCTGAGACCGCAGCCGCGCTGGTGAAAGGGAACTCGAACGCACGCGCAAACGCTGGCTATTTGCGGAAGATCTTGTTGCCGGCGTTCCAGTTGCCGGGGCCGTCGCAGACGAAGCTTTCGCCGCTCTGTCCGCCGCCGGTGATGCCGCTGCCGCTGATGCCGGAGCCGGCCAACTCCTCTTCGGTCGTACCTTCCTGCTGGCCGCCTTCGTGGCCGGTGTTGTGGCCCTGGCGCTGCGAGGCGTAGCGGCCGCGGCCGCTCTTGTCGCCGAACGGGCAATTCTCCATGGGGCCGCCGCGCTGGCCGCGCTGCATCTTGCCGCCGCCTTCGTCGGCGCCGCCGCTGCAGCCCCCGCCGCTGCAGCCGCCGCCACTCTCATGGCCACCACTGCCGCCGCCGCCACCGCCGCCACTGCCGCCGCCGCTCTCATGGCCACCGCTGCCACCGCTGCCACCGCTGCCGTGGCCTTCGTCCGCCGCGAAGGCGGCGGCCGGGCCGGCCGACTGGGCATGGAACGTTTGGAGGGACGGCACCGCCAACAGAAGGGCGATTGCGGAGGCGCCGCCGAGGACAAATCTATTCATCACGCTGCTCCCGGGATCTTGTTGGTTGCGATTTGGAGGGGGCTATTTCAGCTCGGCGTTGCGGTCGGCCGAGGCGCTCTGCGCGATCTGCGCGATGAGCGACTCCGTCGCCGTCACGCACAGGATCGCGTTGGTCCGCGCCACCATCTCCTCCGAGACCGGCCGGGTCGCGACCAGCGCGAGATACGCGCCCGCCAGGGTCGGTTCCGGCTTCACCTTCTCGAGCTCCGACTGATAGTCGGCGATCAAGTAGAGGCCGGTGGTCTCGCGGCCCGGCTTGAAGTCGGGCGCCAGGTAGATTTGCGCCGCCTGGAGGAATTGCAGGTTCGTCCCCTGCATCCGCTCGCGCGGTCCAAGCCCGTTGATCGGGTGGGTACCGCAGCGCCCGGGAAAGGCGACGCCGTTCTGGTCGGTGTCGTTGTTGAGCAGGGTCATCACCGCGCTGGTCGTCGGGGTGACCGGCGGCTCGTCCGGCGGCGGCTCGGTCGGCGCCGTGCCGCCGAAGCGGTTCTGGTTGACCGGCCCGGGCCCGGTGCTGGTCGCGGACCCGTTCGGGCCCGAGCCGCTGCTGCCGTTGCTGCCCGCGGTCGTGCCGCCCGCTCCCGCGCCGTGCGGGGTCGCCACACCGCCCGAGGTGCCGCCCGAGCCCAGGCCGCGGCCCCCGCCCATCAGCCCCTGGGCCGCCGCACTGGCGACGAAGCCCGCGTTCTCTCCATTCAGGACCCGTTCCGGGTAAGAAACGGCGCCGCAAAGCACTAGACTGCCTGAAAGAAGGCCGACGTACACTCCACGATTGATAGATATTCTCATTATTATCACCGATAGAAGCGCAGTTAGATGCGCCGTTCTGGGCATTTCATTTGGGGGTATCTTGGAAAGTTTCAAGTCTTGAAGAAACGGCACTGAAACTCATCGTTAACAGACCGCACAAGTTCTCGCTCTTCATTACGCCGGCCATACATAGGATGGCGGTCCGAGTGGGCCGTTGATCCAGATCATGTGTGCAAAAAATTTTTGGAGCGCGCGTCGGCGCGCCCGCGGCGGCGCGTGGCCGGCCGGGGAGAGCGGCCGCGCCTGCGGCCGCGTCGCTGCGGATGGCCCTGGACTAGAAGTTTACGCCGGCCCTGACGAAGACCTGGTGCCGGCTGTAGTCGAACGCCGACGCATTCGAAATGCGCCGCTGAAAGCGGTAGTCGGTCGCGACGTACAGGTTGTCGGTGAAGTTGTAGCGGACGCCGAACCCGGTGTCGTAGTCGTTGTCCGCGCGGGTCACGCCCTGGAACGTGCTGCGGCCGAACGCACCGCGCAGCGTGAACACGAGGGCTTTGGTGATGTCGTAGTCCAGCGTCGCACCGGTCCCCGTATAGACGTAGCTCGACGCGCCGACGATGGTCGTTTCCTGGATCGAGCGGTCGACCCAGGCGGAAAACAGCAGGTTGCCGGTGATCGCCCAGCGCACGTTGCCGCCGAACCCGGGCACCGACACGTCCGACAGCGCCGCGTCGTCGTAGTTCTGGCGCATGTAGCCGCCGTACACTTCGCCCGCGACGACCTTCGACACGTTCACGGTGGTGCCGGCGAACAGCCGGTACCCCTGCGAATCGCGGTGGAATCCGAACTGGTCGAGCGACAGCTTGTAGTCGCGGTTGTCGAAGCTCGCGTCGATGTAGGGCTCGAACGTCGGGTCCAGCCGATAGCTGGTGCGCACGCCCGCCGTGATGTGGTCGCGGTCGCGGTCGCCATTCAGGAAGGTTCCGCCTGCGATCGGCGTGTCGTCGAAGATCAGCCGTTCCCAGGTCCCGCCGGCCTTCACCGTCGTCGCCCCGATCTTGTGCGAGACGCCGCCATAGCCGCGAAGCTCGTGATAGATGGTGGGCTTCAGCCCGCCGATGACCTCGTCCGGCAATTCCCGGTCCTCGTGCCACTGGCCGTACAGCGCGCCGCCGAAGACGTTGGTGGAGTCCGAAAGATCGTACTGGCCCTCGCTCGAGAACCAGTAATCGGTCGAATCCTCGCTCGTATGCTGGTCGTAGCGCGTGACGTCGGTGTGCGCCTGGAAGTTCAGGCTGCTGCCCGACCAGTTCGATCCCAGATAGATCTGCGGGGAGATGACGGTGACGAAGTCGTTCCGTTCGTTCGTTTTGGTCGCGAAGATGTTGTTGTCGTAGAACTCGGCAACCTGCAGCTCCGGGTAGAGGGTGAACGGGCCCAGGTCGACGCCGCGCGACGGGGTGGCCTGGGCCGCCTCCCGCCGGGCCTGGCGCGTCAGCGCCTCGATATCGCCCACCATCGGCTCGCGAATCATCGGGTCGCGGGCCGCAACCAGGCGCACCTGCTCGGCGACGGCACGGCTGACGTCGGCGCGGCTCGCCGCCGGGGCGGCGGCGATGATCTTCGCTGCGACCTCCCGGTAGACCGGCACGTTGGACCCGCGGAAATTCCGGATCGGCAAGGTCGCCGCGCGGGTCAGCGCGGCGGCGGATTCGGGCGTTGCCGCAAGGGCGGGGTTACGGGCCAGGATCTGGTCGAGGCTCTGCAACAGCGCGCGGGGGCCGGCGTTGGCGGCCTGCAGCAGGCTCTGGCCGACTTCGGGCGAAAGCGTTACTGGCATGGTCTGGGCGCGCACGCTGGCGCACTCCATGGCAGCGAGCGCCATGGCTAGCGCCGCGGCGGCCATCAAGCCACCGGAACGGTAGCGACGTTCGGGCATTCCCCCGATCCCCCCAATGATTGGGACGAGAGTTACTCCAATTCTGCCAAAGACTTCAACCCATAGTTGACACGCTCGGCCGGTCCGATCGCCGATGAAGTCTTGTCCTCGGCTTCCCCTGGCAAGCGGCGCCCCCACGTGGCACTTTGCCGACCGAACCTGGGCGGCACTGGCTGGCGATGGTCGAAGGAATGCAGTGCGCTCGATCGGCGGCAAGGTGACGCGGATGGCGTGGCGGCATCGGAGTCGTATGGCTGCCACCCTTGCGGCCGCGCCGGTCGTCCTGCTTGCGCTCGGGCCGTCCGCGCACGCCCAGAGGTCGTGGCTCGACGACGCCATGTTCAGCGCCGATTTCGAGAACGATTTCTTCACGCCGCGGGGCTCCGACAAGCACTACACCAACGGCTTCCGGCTCGAGCTGCTGTCCCGCCCGATCTCCGGCGGCGACGTGCCCGACTGGTCGCGCGAGCCCTATGAGGCCTGGCCGGCGTTCGATCTGTCGGCGATGCGCCGGGTCGGGCTCACGCTCGGCCAGAACATCTACACCCCGGCCGACACCGATAGCCCCGTCCCCGACCCGCGCGACCGCCCCTATGCCGCATGGGCCTATATCGGCGTGACGCTCGCCACCGAGCGGCCGAACCGGCTCGACACGGTGGAGCTCGACCTCGGCGTCGTCGGGCCCGCGGCCGGCGGCCGCGTCGTGCAGAACGGGTTCCACAAGGTGATCAACGTGCCGGGGGCCCACGGCTGGGACCACCAGCTCCACAACGAGCCGGGGGCGATGCTGTCGGCGGAGCGGCGCTGGCGCTTCTCCGCCCCGCCAATCCTGCCGGCCGGCCTGGAGGCGGACGCCATCCCCATCGTCGGCGCGACCGCCGGCAACGTCATGACCTACGCCGATGGCGGGATGATGCTGCGGCTGGGGCAAGGGCTCCATGCCGATTTCGGGCCGCCGCGCATCCGGCCGGCCTTGCCCGGTTCGCCGGGCGTGGGGGCGACCGCCGGCGGATTCGGCTGGTATCTGTTCGTCGGGTTCGACGGGCGTGCGGTGGCGCACGACATCTTCCTCGATGGCAACAGCTTCCGCGAAAGCCCGCGCGTCGACAAGAAGCGGCTGGTCGCCGACTTCGAGGCCGGGTTCGCGCTGATGCTTGGCCAGGCGCGGGTGGCCTATACTTACGTGCAGCGTACGCCCGAGTTTCACGGTCAGGCGGGACCGGACCGGTTCGGCGCCGTAAGCTTCACCTGGCGCTTCTGAGCTGGGACGGCGCGAACGAGGGCGGGTGCCCACGCCCTCTGACGCCGAAGATACCGGTGTACGCCCATCCGGCCGTCCGCTAGTGTTCTTGGACGCTAGCAACCGCCTCGCCAGCGGGCGGAGTCACGAGAGTACGGGGAGTGACGACGCCGCAAGGCAATCTCCAGCATACCCATCACCTGGTCGGCGCCCGGCACAGGCCGCGAATCGCGGCCCCGAAGCTCGCAGGCGCGGCCGACGTCTTCGCCATTTCGAACCGTCACGGGGAGGATCGGAAATGACTGTCGGGTTGTTCAAGCGAGGCGTGTCCGTGCTGGCGGCCGCCGGGCTGGCGTTGGGACTTGCCGCCGGCGCCGCAAAGGCCGAGACGCTCAAGCTGCTGGTCTCGTGGGGCCCGGACAACGACCAGGCCAATTTCGTCTACAACTCGATCAGCAAGACCGCCAAGACGCTGAGCGACGGCGCGCTCGAGATCAAGCGCTTCGGGCCCGAGATCGTGCCGCCGTTCGAGCAGCTCCAGCCTGTGTCGGCCGGCACGTTCGACATGCTGTACACCCACCCCGCCTACCATGGCGGCGCGACCGCGGTGGGCGAGCTGATCGACACGATCGCGCCCGACCTCGCGAAGCGCCATTCGACCGGAATCTGGGACTGGCTCGACACGTATTACGAGAAGAACTTCAACATGAAGATTCTCGCGATCTGTCCGGCCACCGGCTACCAGTTCCTGCTGAAGGACCCGCTCACGGGCGACGCGCTCAAGGGCCGCAAGATCCGCAGCAACCCGGCCTACGACCCGCTCATCAAGTCGATCGGCGGCGCGCCCGTCCTGCTGCCCGTGCCGCAGATCTTCACGGCGATGCAGAAGGGGCTGATCGACGGCACGGCCTATCCGGTGCAGTCGGTCGCCAACCACAAGTTCTACGAGGTGTCCAAGTACATGGCGCGGCCGGTGTTCGGCATCTCCGACACCTTCCTTATGATCAACCTGAAGAAGTGGAACGCGCTCGACGCGAAGACCCAGGGCATCCTGAAGAAGGCGGCGAACGAGGTGGAGCACGGCACGCTCTGGTTCGCCCACGAGCAGGAGCTCAAGGACGAGGAGCAGATGATCGTCCACGGCTCGCGCTTCACCTTCTTCTCGGCGGCGAACGCGGCGAAGTTGACGCGGCTGTTCGACGAGGGGCTGTGGGCGCAGGCGGTCAAGAAGTCCGGCAAACCCGCGCAGGAGCTCGTCGACCTGATCAAAGCTAAGGATATGGTGAACCAGTAGCGTAGGCCCCTGGGCCCGCCGCGCCGAAGCGGCGGGCCCAAGAGGGGAGCGTCGCCGTGCGCCTGCTCTTCCGCTTCCATGACATGCTGACGACCGCTGGGGCCGCGCTGTCCGTGTTCAGCGTGGCGGCGATCTGCTTCTCGTACTGCTACGAGGTCGTCTCGCGCTATTTCTTCGACGCGCCGACGAGCTGGGTGGCGGCGGTCACCGTCTATCTTCTGCTCGCCAGCGTGATGCTGATGGCGCCCTACGTCACCCGCCACCGCGGCCACGTGACCATCACCTTCGTGCTGGAGCGGGTGGGCGCCGACCGCGCCCGCATCCTGACGGCCGCCTGCATCGCGCTTTCGGCTGCCGTCTGCCTGCTGTCGGTCTGGTTCACCGGCACCGAGACGGTGCGCCAGTACGTGTCCGACACGACGATGATGGATTCGCTGCTGCTCACGCCGAAATGGGCGCTGTCCGCGCTGATCGTGTACGGGTTCCTCGGCTCGGCGCTCTATTTCCTGCGCCAGGTGGGGCCGGCGCTGCGGGGCGAGATCGTCGCGACCGACGGGCTCGGGACGGACTGAGCACCGCCATGCCGTGGTACGAGACGCTCACGATCGGCTTCGTCCTGATGATCGGACTGATCTTCACCGGCGTGCCGATCTTCGTCGCGTTCCTGATCATCAATGCCGTCGGCATCCTCTGGGCCTTCGGGTCCGAAGCGTTCGGCCTGTATTCGAACAGCCTGCTGTCCACCCTGACGAACGAAGCCCTGGTCACGGTGCCGCTCTTTCTTCTGATGGGCGAGATGCTGTTCCGCTCGGGCGCCATCGACCGGCTCTACAACGCGCTCGACAAGTTGATCGGCAACACGCGCATCCGCCTCTATCTCCTGGGCATCGCGCTCGCCACAGCTTTGGGAACGCTGTCGGGCTCGGCCATGGCCGACGCCGCCATGCTCGGGCGGACGCTGTATCCCGGGATGATCGCGCGCGGCTACGACAAGAAGCTGTCGGCGGGGCTGATCCTTTCCGGCGCCACGCTGGCGCCGATCATTCCCCCCAGCGTGCTCGCGGTCGTGCTGGGCTCGATCGCCCAGGTCTCGATCGCCCAGCTCCTCATCGCAGGCATCGGACCCGGCATCTTCCTCGCCGCGCTGATCATCGCCTACGTTCGAATCCGGGTGTTGATCGACCCGAGCAAGGCGCCGCCGCTCGCCACCGACTACGTGCGCCCGACCGTGCGCGAGCGTATTTTCGCAGTGCTCGAGCTCCTGCCCTTCACCAGCGTGATCTTCATGGTGATCGGGCTGATCCTGCTCGGCATCGCGTCGCCGACCGAATCGGCGGCGACCGGCGTCGTCGCGACGCTGTTCGTCGCGGCCTACCACCGGCGGCTCACCATGCGCCTGGTGGTCGAGTCGCTGTTCTCCGCCGCGCGCACGACCGCGACCATCATGGTGATCGTGATGAGCGCGACGCTGTTCGGCCAGCTCCTCTCCTTCACCGGCGCGCCGGAGGGGCTGATCCGCACCGTCGAGCATGTCGGGCTCGACCGCTGGGCGGTCTATTTCGCCATGATGGCCGTCGCGTTCGTCTCCTGCATGTTCATGGGCGGCTACGAGTTCATGCTGATCTCGGTGCCGATCTACGCGCCGCTGATCGCCGCCCTGCATTTCGAGCCGGTGTGGTTCTGGATGATCTATTTGGTGAACATCGTGACCGGCGGCATGACCCCGCCCTTCGGTCTCACCATGTTCGTGTTCAAATCGGTCGTGCCCGAGATATCGATCGTCGACATCTACAACTCGACCTGGCCCTACGTGGCCGTGATCATGCTCGGGCTGCTGATCATGACGTTGGCACCCGGCATCGTGATGTTCTTCCCGCATTTGATGTCCTGACGGTCCGGAAAGCTGGCAAACAGGAAGGGACGGCACGCATGGTTGACGATCTGCCCTATCACGCGGAGCACGTGGGAAGCCTGCTGCGACCCGCGGAACTCATCGCGGCGCGCGATGGATGGAAGGCGGGCAAGGTCCCGGCGGCCGACCTCCGCGTGCTCGAGGACAAGTGCATTCGCGAGGCCGTCGCGATGCAGGAAGGGCTCGGCTACCGCTCCGTCACCGACGGCGAGTTCCGGCGCGACAGCTATCTCGGCGATTTCATCCTGGCGCTCGAGGGCACCGAGTTCGGCCCCGAGGGCGATACCGCGGTCTATTACACGAACCCCAAGACCGGCGCGAAGGGCATCCCGACGCGGAAGACCCTGGTCACCGGCCGGATCGCCCTGCCGAAGGGCGGCATCACCGTCGGCGACTTCCGCTTCCTGAAATCGGTCGCGCGCGATGCCGAGCCGAAGGTCTGCATTCCCGGCCCCGCCGGCCTTCACTACACCATCGGCCGCGCGAACATCTCGCGGGATGTCTATCCGACGCTCGCGCCCTTCTGGCAGGACGTCGCCGCAGCCTATGCCGACGAGCTCCGCCTGCTGGCCGAGGCCGGTTGCACCTTCGTGCAGATCGACGAGACCTCGATCCCCAAGCTCGGCGATCCCAATATCCAGCAGAACATGGAGGTGCGCGGCGACGACTGGGGCGAGCTTCTGGCGAGCTACGCGGCGATCACCGCGCGCGTCGTCGCCGAGGCGCCCGCCGGCATGACCGTCGCGCTGCACCATTGCCGCGGCAACAACAGGGGCATGTGGCAGGCCGAGACCAGCTACGAGCCGACGGCGGAGGCACTGTTCCGCCAAATCCACGCCAAGAGCTATTTCCTGGAGTACGACACCCCGCGCGCGGGCGATTTCACGCCGCTACGCCACATGCCGGCCGAGCCGCACGTCGTTCTCGGCCTCGTCTCCACCAAGGAGCGCGCGCTGGAGCGCCCCGACGACCTCAAGCGCCGCATCGACGAGGCGAGCAAATACGTCCCGCTGGAGCGGCTGAGCCTTTCGCCGCAATGCGGTTTCTCGCCCGGATACTCCGGCCACCCGCTCACCCACGACGACCAGAAGCGCAAGCTCGAGCTCATCGCCGGTGTCGCGCGCGACGTCTGGGGCTCGACGTAGAGCGGTCTGCCGTCACGTTGAACCGCCACGCGACGGCCTCGCCCTTCGACAATCTCTGGGTGAGGCCGAAAAACAAAGCCCTCATCCAGAGCCTGTCGAAAGATGAGGGCATCAACTTGCGGGAAGCTGCTTTCCAGGGAATCAGCGCGAGAGTGCGCCCTGGCGGCGCATCACCAGCCAGTAGAGCACGACGACCGGGATCATCACGGCGAGCAGCAGGAGCGTGATCGCCGCCGCCTTGCCCAGCCCGCCATTGACCCACATGCTCCAGACGACCACCGGCAAGGTGATGTTCTCGCGCGTGGTAAGAATGACGGCGAGGGTGAGCTCGCGGAAGGTCAGCAGCGCGATCCACAGCCAGGCATAGATCAGGGTGGGGGCGAGCAGCGGCACGATCACCCGGCGCACCACCCCGCCGATCGTGGCGCCGCTCATGCGCGCCGAATCCTCGAGCTCCTTGTGGATCTGGATCAGCGAGGCGTTCGTCATGCGCGTGCCGTAGGACAGGCGCGCCACCGCGAACACGATCAGCAGCAACCAGATCGTGCCGAAGATGGGCACCGCGCGCTGCAGCACGAACAGGGCGAACAGCAACGCCCCGACGCCGAACACGATGTTGGGGACGGCGTGCGGCAGGAAGGCGATGAAGTCGAACCCGAGCCGCCCGGGAATGCGCGAGCGCAGCACGATCCAGGAAAAGGCGAGGCAGCAGGTCAGCGTGACGGTCGGCGTCAGCGCCATCAGGATCGCGGTGTTCTTGAGTCCGGCGAGGGTCAGGTCCCAGGGCAGGCCTTGGAACTGCGCCCAAGACAGCGACGCAAACGCGGCCGCCGAGGGAAGCTGGAAATAGGGCAGCAGCGCCGCCCACACCACCACCAGAATGGGTAACAGCTTGGCGAACGCCATGTAGACGGCAAGGAACGCCCAGGCCCAGACCGCGCGCCGTCCCAGCGCCACCTTCTGCGGCCGGTACCCCTTGCCGGTGACGATCTGGTAGCGGTGCGCCTGCTTCTGCAGCCGCGCGTACCACCAGCCGAGCCCGCCGGCGAGCACGATCACCATGGCCGACAATGCCGCGGCCGCGCCGTAATGCGGCAGCGAATCCTCGGACTGAAGCTGCAGCACCAGATAGGTCGAGAAGGTGAACAGCCGGTTCGACCAGCCGATGATCGCCGGCACGTCGAACGCCGCGAATCCGATGGTGAAGACGTAGATGCCGGCCGCCAGGATTCCGGGCCAGGCGAGCGGCAGCGTCACCCGCCGGGCGATCTGGCGCACGTTGGCCCCGCACATGCCGGCGGATTCCTCCAGCGATGGGTCCATCGCGCGAAACACGGCGGCCGTCATGATGAAGGCGACGGGCGCGAGGTTCAGCCCCTGCACCCACCCCATGCCGGCAAGCGACGCGATGTCGAACGGGGGTGCCGACAGGTCGAAGGTCGAGACGAGCCAGCTGTTGACCAGCCCGATGCGCGGATGCAGCAGGAACAGCCAGCCCATGGCCGACGCGAAGCCGGGCAACAGCAGCCCGATCGTCATCGCGGTGTAGATCAGCGCCTTGCCCGGAATGTCGGTCCGTTCCACCAGCCACGCCGCGGGCAGGCCGAACAGAAACGACACGGCCAATGTCGCGAGCGAGAACACGACCGTGTTGGCGAACACCCGCCAAGTGAACGGGTCGGTGAAGGTGTCCGTGTAGTTGCTGAGCGTGTAGTAGGCGTCGGGATCGCCGGGGCCGCCCTCGCGCAGGCTCAGCCAGAGCACGATGCCGAGCAGCGCCAGGATGATCGCGCTGATCCCGACGACTACGCCCAACAGCCCGGCCGACCAGCCGTCGACCCTGCCGAGGCGCGGCCAGGGCCGCGCTCTCAGCATGGCGGTGGGTGCGGCCATGGCCGTCCGGCGTCCCCGCGCCTAGTGGCGCCGGGTCAGGATCTTGCGGATCTCGTTCCAGGCCTTGTTGCCGGCCTTGTTTTTTTCCGCATCGGCCACGTCGAACCGGGTCATCTTCACCTTGTAATCGGCCTCGATCTTGGCGATTTGCGCGCGGGTGCGCGATCCCGGCAGGATGTCGAGGTCCGAGCCCCAGCTGTCATAGACCAACTTCTGGCCCTCCGGCGTCAGGGCGAAGGCGGTGAACAGCTTCGCCGCGTTCGGGTGCGGCGCGTTCTTGGGCACGGCGAGATAGAAGTAGCCGATCACCGGGAAGTCGCGCGGCACGACCTGGGCCACGGGGGCGCCCTTCTTGATGAGGTCGTCCGCGTCGTTGCCGGTGCAGGTGATGAAGTAGGCGATGAATTCGCCCGAGGCGACGCGCTCCGCCTCGTTGCAGCGCAGCAACCCGGCGAGTTGCGGCGAGACCTTCTCGGCATACGCGACCGCGCGCTTCGGGCCCCAGCCGATGTCCGAGGCCAGCATGTCGTAATTGGCGGCGTAGGGGGTGGAGGCGATCTTGCCCTTCCACTCCGGCTTCAGGAAGTCGGAGAGCCGCTCGGGCTTATAGGGGACTTTCTGCGTGTTGTAGAGGATGCCGGGCGTCGCCGTCACCAGCTTCACCATCGTGCCGTCAGCCTCGATTGCGTCGGCCGGCACGCCGAGCGCCTTCCAGTCCGCCTTGTCGAACATGTTCTTCTTCGCGAGCAGTCCCATCGTGCGCACGTAGGCGACGTAGACGTCGGAGGGCGAGGGCTGGCCTGCCGCCTGCATGGTCGCGATCTTGCTGCCCATCGCCGGCATGGACGGGCCCGGCGTGAAGGTGACGGAGAGGTGGGTGCCGTAGGCGGCGTTGATCGCGCCCACGAACTTCTTGAGCCCATCGGCGCCGCCGAGCGTGCCTTCGCCCCAACTCAGCGTAAGGGCGCCTTCCTTGTCGGCGGCGGCGGCCAGCGCCTTGAGCGCGGCCGAGGGTTCGGCGGCGAGCGAGGTGCCCGCGGCGAACACGGCGAGCGCTACTCCGGCCGCGGCGCGGCGCCACATCGATCCGTGCGAAATCATCTCATCCTCCCTTGGAAACGCATTGGTTGTTTGCCCGATCGTCACCTTGCGAGCGTGCGAACGGTTGGGCGCGGCGCACCACGGCTAAAGCGCGCTCACCTCGGTGACGCCACTTACGATCAAGGGCAGCTTTCCCGCCGGCCGGCGCCAGTCCTTGACCGGCCGTCCCTCGGCAAGGGCGGCAAGCTCGCGCTGCCACAGCCGGCGCAGAAGGATGATTCCCTTGTCGGACTGGCCAAGCCAGTCCTGGGAGCGGTCGACGATCCGCCCCTGTCCGGACAAGGCGACGTTGTCCTGCACCTGGAACAGCCCGCTATAGCTGGGATCGAGGTCCTGGACGCGCTGTCGTCCCGCCAGCACCTCCTCGGTGACGTCGAGCGGGTCGGGCGTGATCGCCCTGCCGCCGCTGATGCGGCCATCGGGCTTCGCGCCCTGGCGCAGGCTGACAATGTGGCTCGCCATGCGCTCGTCGTTCAGGGGCACGCGCCAGGCGAGGTGGATGGTCCAGTAGCTGTGGTCCGGCGCCGGCGGCAGGTCGACCAGCAGCGTGTTGGGCATGATGTAATGGCCGATCCGCGTCGCGTTGGCGCCACCGCCACCCCGCCGCCCATGACGCAGGATGCCGTAGTCGGACTCCTCGACCTCGATGTCGGGCAGCTCGTCCAGCCCGACCGGCGCCGTGGAAACGCGGTGCACGAAATGCACGTGCGTCTCGTCCAAATCGTTCTCGATACGCTGGAAATAGTTGCACGGCACGACATGGCGGGTGACGGACAGGGTGCCCTCCGCCTCCTCCACCTCGGGGTAGCGCGGAAACGGCGGAGGCGCGCCCTCGCCGAAATAGGCGAAGATAAGTCCCAGGTACTCGCGCGTCGGATAGGCGCGGATGGTCACCTTATCCTTGAAGGCTTGGCGCTCCGCCGGCTGGTCGATACAGCGCCCGTCCGCATCGAACTTCCAGCCGTGATAGAAGCAGCGGATGCATTCGCCCTCGACCCAGCCGAGGAACAGCTGGGTCTGGCGGTGCGGGCAGGCGTCTTGCACCACATGGGCGGTCCCGCCCTCGCCGCGATAGACGGTGAAGTGCTCGCCGAGCGCCTCGATGCGCTGCGGCTTGCCCGCCTCCAGGTCCATCGAGCGCGCGATCGGTTGCCAGAACCGGCGGATGAAGCGGCCCGCCGGCGTTCCCGGCCCGATGCGGGCCACGTCATATGTTTGTCCTGCCATCTGTCCCTCTCTCGGCCCGCGGCGCGTCTTTTGGCGACCGTCCGCGGCCGGCCGCAAGATACTAGGCGGCGCCGTTTCCGCTGACAACAACGGGCCCGACGGGACGCCTTCGCACGCCGCGCGATCTTAGGGCAAGCCCCGCCGCCGGGGCAGGATCAACGAGGCGGTTTGGAATATAGGTACGGGAGCCGCGCATGTGCTGCAGCACGTCGTCGAGGCCGCGCGCACGGGAATCGAGGCGCGCGCACCCCACATTCGCGTCCAGCGCCCACCTGCCAGCTGCGAAGCCCGTCAGCGGCCGGCCGGCAACGTCAAGGGAGCGCCGCCAAGGGTACGCGGACCTCGACGAACCCGGAGACGGCGGCCTGCATGCGCGCCACGGATCGTCGGCTGATGAGCCGAGGGTCCTCGAGGAAGGCCCTCAGCGCGTATGCCGTCTTCTCCCCGAGAATCCGCCTTTCGAGCAGCACCCATAGCCCTTCCAGCAGATGCCCGGACTCTTCCACCAGCCCGATCAGCACCGGTGGCGCCGCCTCACGGGCCGGCGACACCAGCTTCAATTTGAACTGCTCGGGCAGCTCGACGCGCTGCGCCGGACAATCCAGGCTGAACCAACCACACCCTTCAACAGGAATCACTTGCAAGTTCATGGCGCATTTTTTCCTTTCTCGCGCTCCATCCCTTGCGCCGCCCCTAAAGCCGTTTTTCCAGCGGTTGACCCGCCATTAGTAGAAGTACTTACAAAGAGATTCATTGACGGGTCCGTGGTCAGTCTGGGACCGAAGCCTCTCCAAGGTCCCAACGATCCGCGAAAGCGCCAATAAATTCATCCCGACCGGCAATCGGCTACAGACGGACATTGAATTCGATATGAACTCGTATGAAAAACCGTCGAGCTTCCCAAGAGACATGCACTAGAGGCGCTGTCATTCTTATGGCAATCGACCCTCGAACACTATACCCTCTCTAGGGTGTGCGGATGCCGGAGGTGCGGGATGGGGCTTTCAGTGCGCATGCGGCAATGCGTCTTGGCGGCCATTGTCGCTGTTCTGTCGATGGGACTCGGGACGACGAGCGCGTCCATGGCGTCCGATTTGCCGATCGGCCAGATCAAGAAGGTCACGGGCGAGACGACGATCCAGCGGGATGGTCAGCACGTCCCCGCCAAGGTGGGCGGACCGGTCTACGAAAAGGACGTCATCGACACGGGGGCGGACGGCGCCATAGGCATCACCTTCATGGACAACACGGTGATGTCCGCCGGCCCGAACAGCGAGGTCTCGCTCCAGGACTACCGGTTCGATTCCGACAATTACCAAGGCGCGATGCTGACCGATCTGCGGAAGGGCACGCTCTCGGTCGTCTCGGGCGACATCGCGAAAAGCTCGCCCGGCGCGATGAAGGTGAAGACGCCGACCGCGATCCTCGCGGTGCGCGGCACGCGCTTCCTCGTGCGCGTGGGAGACGGGCAGTGAAACTCCGCCGGCTGCTCGCGCTCTCCGGCTTCGCCCTCGCGGTCGGAGCCTGTTCCCAGCAGCAGGCGCTGTTCGTCGTCCTGCCCAATCCCGGCGGCGGGTCCGGCGCGGTGACCATCGACGACGGCACGAAGAAGGTGCTGCTCGACAAGCCATACGCCGCCGGCGAGGTGCGCGGCGGCGCGGCGAAACGGGTCGACGTCGCACCCGCCCAGGTCGACCGGATCTTCGGCAAGGCGCTTGCCGCCCAGCCGATCCTGCCTGCGCATTTCCGGCTGTATTTCGCCCTGAACAGCGAGCGGCTGACGCCCGCCTCAAAGATCGCGTACCGCAAGGTGTTCGAGGACATTCAGCGGCGGCCCGTCTACCAGATCGAGGTGATTGGCCATACCGACACGGTGGGCGAGAAGGACTACAACCAGAAGCTCTCCCTGGCGCGCGCGAAGGCGATCGCCGAGCGCCTGGCCCACGAGGGGCTCGACCGGAGCGCCATCAAGGTGTCCGGCCGCGGCGAGCTGGACCAGGCGGTCGCCACCGGCGACGATATCTACGAGCCGCGCAACCGGCGGGTCGAGATCGACGTGCGCTAATCGCCCGCGTCCCTGGCGCCGCGGCCTGGCGGGAGGGCGGCAGGTGTCTGCGATAGAGGTGCCGCGGCGGGTCGTTCAAGCGTCGTCGCATCTCCCTGGCTCGATATCCTCGCCGACAAGCGCTCGCAGCGCCGTCTTCAGCACCTTGCCGTAATTGTTCTTCGGGATGGAGTCGACGAAGCGGTAGGCGCGCGGGCGCTTGAAGCGCGCGATATGGTCGAGGCAGATTGCGTCCAGTTCCGCTTCCGAAGCTCTCTCTCCCGGGCGGCAGACGACGAACGCCACCACCTCTTCGCCCCAATCGGGATGCGGCCGGCCCACCACGGAAACTTCGAGCACGCCGGGATGTTCGAGCAGCGCCTCTTCCACCTCGCGCGGATAGATGTTGCTGCCGCCGGAAATGATGACGTCCTTGCTCCGGTCCTTGAGGGTGAGGAATCCCACGCCGTCGAACGCCCCCACGTCGCCGGTGTGCAGCCAGCCGCCGCGCAGCGTCTCGGCCGTCGCGGCATCATTGCCCCAGTAGCCTTTCATCACCGTCTCGCCGCGCACCAGCACCTCGCCCACCGCGCCGCGCACTACATCGCGATCCTCCGCGTCGCAAACGCGCACCTCTGTACCCGTGAAGGGCCGCCCGACGGACGCCAGGCGTGCCAGGTTGCCGCCGAGATGCGCCGCGCGGCCGAGGCAGGTGATCGTCATGGGCGATTCGCCCTGGCCGTAGATCTGCACGAGCCTGGGGCCGAGCATTTCGAGGGCGGCAACGCAATCTGCCGCGTACATCGGGCCGCCGCCGTAGACGAGCGTCTTCAAATTGCGGAAATCGGCCTCCTTTGCGCCGTGCGCGCGCACTAGCCGCATCACCATGGTCGGCGCAAAAAAGAAGGTCACGCCGCGATGGATGCCGAGGAGCGAGAAGATCTCGTCCGGATCGAAGCCGCGGGTCTCGGGCACGACGTGGCACGCCGCGCGCGCGAGGTGCGGCAGGATATAGAGTCCCGAACCATGCGACATCGGCGCGGCATGGATGATGGAGTCGCCCGGCGCGATCCCGTCCACGTCCGCGAAATAGGCGCGGATCATGGCGGCGAGGTTGCCGTGGCTCAGCATCGCGCCCTTGGGCCGCCCGGTGGTGCCCGACGTGTAGAACAGCCAGGCGAGCTCGTCCGACTGCACCGCGCGCATCGAGACGGGGTCGGTCTGCAGCAGGCGGCGGTATTCCGGGCTCCCCACGCGCACCATCGCCTGCAATGTGGTATCGCCCGACGCGGCTTGGCCGATCGCGCCGGCGAGATCGTCGCTCGCGAAGCAGACCCGCGCGCCGGAATCCCGAAGGATCCACGCGAACTCCCTCGGGTGGAGCTTCGCGTTCATGGGAACCGCGACGAGCCCGGCATGCCATGCTGCGAGAAGCACCTCGACATATTCCGGGGCGTTGTTCATCGCGATAGCGACGCGGTCGCCGTCGTTCAACCGCAGCTCGTCGCGCAGCGCGGCGGCAAGGCTCGCCACGCGGCGGGCGAGCGCCCGATAGGTCAGGGTCGGCGTCGCGCCCAGGGCCACCGCTGGAAGATCGCCATGGCGTGCCGCGCTGTCGCAAAGCAGCGCCGCGAGATTCACCTCAATCTCTCGACGATGCTGGCGTAGTTCGCGACGCCGGTGCCGCCCATGTTGAACACGCCGGCGAGATGCGCGCCCGCGATCTGCATGCCGCCCGCCCGTCCCTCGAGCTGCATCGCGGCGAGCACATGCATCGAGACGCCGGTGGCGCCGATCGGATGGCCCTTCGATTTGAGACCGCCCGACGGATTGATCGGAAGGCGCCCGTCCTTCTCGGTCCAGCCGTCGTCGATCGCGCGCGCACCGTCTCCGGGCGGGGTGAGGCCGATCGCTTCATAGATCATCAGCTCGGCGATGGTGAAGCAGTCGTGGACCTCCATCAGGTGAAGGTCGCCGAGCCCCACGCGCGCCTCCGCAAAGGCGCCTTGCCAGGCGTGCGCGGCGCCCTCGAGACGCGTCGCGTCGCGCCGGCGGATCGGCAGGAAATCGTTGACGTGGCGCGCGGCGCGGAACACCACCGCCTTCGGTCCGGCGAGCGCGGTGTCGATATCGGCAAGCACCAAAGCTGCCGCGCCGTCGGTCACCGGCGAGCAATCGGTTCGCCGCAGCGGCCCCGCCACCAGCGGATTCCTGTCGGAGGTCGCGGCACAGAAATCGTAGCCGAGGTCCTTCTGAAAATGGGCGTAGGGGTTGGATGCGCCGTTCTTGTGGTTCTTGGCCGCAATGCGCGCCAGCGCGTCGGATTTATCGCCGTAACGCTGGAAATAGCGCTCGGCGATATGCCCGAAGATGTCGGCGAAGCTCGCGTGGTCGCTCTCTTCCTTGAGATAGCTGGCCTTGGTCAGGACCTCGCCGATGGCGGCGCCGGCAAGCTCCGTCATCTTCTCCACGCCGACGACCAGCACGATGCGCGCCTTCCGGGCCTCGATCGCGCGGAGCCCCTGGTAGATTGCGGCCGACCCCGTCGCGCAAGCGTTTTCGACCCGCGTCGCCGGCTTGAAGCGCAAATCGTCGTGTGCCTGAAGCACGAGCGAGGCCGGGAAGTCCTGCTTCACGAAGCCGGCGTTGAACGTCCCGAGATAGATCTCGTCGACGTCCTTCGGTGCGACTCCGGCGTCAGCGAGGGCGCCGCGCGCTGCCTCGACAACCATCGCTTCGACGTCGATGCCGTCGTGCTTGCCGAACTTGCCGTGCGACCATCCAATGATGCATGCGGTCATGATCCGGCGATGATCTCATGAGGCGGCCTCGCCGGACAAGCCGCCTCGGTCGCATCCATGGTATCGGGCGGGCTCCGTCCTGCGATGGCAGGTCTCGAACCCGAAGGCCCCGACGGCGTCAGATCTCCAGCAGATGGCCGAACCGGCGCGCCTTGGTCTCCAGGTAGGCGTCGTTGATGCCGTTCGCGGGGACCGCGTGGCTGACGCGGCTCGCGACGTCGATTCCATACCGCGCGAGCTGGTCCATCTTGTCGGGGTTGTTGGTCAACAACCGGACGCGCGTGACGCCGAGCGCGACGAGCATCGCGGCTGCCGGCGCGAAGTTGCGCTCGTCCGCGCCCCAGCCGAGCGCGAGGTTGGCATCGAGCGTATCGAGGCCGAGGTCCTGGAGCGCGTAGGCGCGCAGCTTGTTGACGAGGCCGATCCCGCGCCCCTCCTGCGCCATGTAAAGGAGGATCCCGGCTCCTTCCTCGCTCATGCGCCGGATCGCGGTGCGCAATTGCGGGCCGCAATCGCAACGGAGGCTTCCCAGAAAATCGCCGGTAAAGCATTGGGAGTGGATGCGGACGAGGGGCGCGTCGGCCTCTTCGGGGCGTCCGACGAGCAGCGCCAGATGCTCCGCTCCGCCGCCGGCCGGGCGGAAGGCGACGAGACGGGCCTCGCTCGCATCGTCGAGCGGCACCGAGCACGCCGCGACGCGCTCGATCACCGTGGCAGCGCCAGAGCCATCCGAAAGATCTTCCGCGGATGCCGTTACCAAGGCGCGTGCCTGAACCGGCGCGGCGGGCGCGACGAGGACCGCCGGCAGAAGGTAGGCACGCTTGGCGAGGCGGAGCGCCGCGTCGGCGAGCCGTGGCGCTGGGGCCTCGGTCGGCCCGAAGGGCCGCGAACGGATTGTCGGATCGGCCAAAGCGCGCAACAGCTCCGGCGTGATGTCGGCCTTCGACAGGCGGAGCGCGATAATCCCGTTCGGTGCGCGTGCGCCCGGCACAATTCTCTGCGCGGGGCCCGAGGGAAGGACGAGGAGCGACGGGCCGGCCGCGGCCTCGGCAAACGCCGCCAGGGACGCCATTGTCGCGGTCTCCGCCGGCAGGACCAGCAGCGCATCCGCATCGTCCGCGATGACGGCGGGCCAACCTGCCCGCGCCTCCTGAACGATCCGCCGCACGCGTTGCGCCGACGCGCCGTCCACGCGCGACGCAAAATCCGAGCTCACACCGTCCATTGTCGATCTCTACCTAATTCAGATGCACCACGCTGTTCCGGACATAGGCCTCCGCCGCGCGTTCCGCCCCGTCCGCGGTCTCGCCGAGGGCCATGACGTACCCGATCCGATCTCCGTTGTTGATCGGAGGCCGAACGCCATCGCCGGCCGCCTTGAATAGCACGACACGGCGAATGGAAGGGTCGGCCTCGTCCGGCAGCGCGATCGACCGAAGCGTACCGCAACGGTCCGTGATGATCCAACGGATGGCGCAGAACCCGCTCGGCGTCAGGGAGCGCAGCTCGTCCAGCGGCCGGCCGAGATGCAGGTCGATGAGGTCGGCGTAAACGCTGCGTCCCAGCGCATATCCCATCTGGAAGGGAATCTGGGCGCTGACCAGCCGCGGATTGACCTCGACGAGGTAGGGGCCGTCGTCGGCGACGATCATCTCGATATGGCAGGCGCCGAAATCGAAATTCATCGCGCCCAGGACCTCGAAGGCGTAATCGCGGATCGCGTCCGTGTCGTAGCGGTCGGACGGGAAACAGCTTCCCCGTATTGCAAAGGACGGCGGCGCATACATGAGCTTGTCGTTGATGCCGAGGAAGACCCGCTCGTTGTCGCGGCTGAACACGTCGCAGCCGATCATGTGGCCGCGAACGTAGCGCTCGACGAGAAATCGGTTGTTCGCCCGAATGCCCAACCCGTAGTCGGTCGGATCGCTTTCCAGCCTGCGTACCGCGGCGACCAGCCCTTCGAGATCGTCCTCCGAAAACAGGACGCTCACATTCTGCGAACCGTACCCGTCGGACGGCTTGACCAGCACGGGAAAGCCGATCTCCGAGACCGCGTTCCGCAGCTCTCCCGCGTTGGCCGCCAGCGCGAAGCGGGGCTGTCGAACGCCCTTGCGGGCCAGCGCCTCCCGCACGCTGAACTTGTCGCGCGCGAGGCGGGTCGTCGCCACGTTCAAAAACGGCAGTCCCAGCCGGGCCGCGAGCATGCTCGCCTCGACGATCCTAATGTCGAGGATGCAAAGGACGGCATCGAACGGCGTCTCGGCGTGAATAGTGAGCGCGCGCTGTTCCAGTGCCGCGTAGCTGAACGGCCGAACCTCGACAAGCGTTCGGGCAAGCGCGAGGCAGGCGTTTGCGGCATCCCCCTGGCGCCGGTACTGGTCGAGGTCGCTGGTGACGAAGGTGACCTGGTGGCCCATCCGCGCCGCGTCCTCGAGAATCGTGAAATCGTTGCCACCGGGCACGTCGAGCAGAAGAAGATGTGACATGAGCTTGCCCCTTGGGGTTCAACGCAAATCTTCGGCAAGGCGAAAGCCCATCGCATAGGTCGCCGAGCGCGGATTGGGACCGTGGCGCCGGCGCGTTCGCGCGAGGTCGCGAAAGCGCGCGAAGCTTCCGCCCCGCGCAACGCGGTAGAGGCCGAGGATGTTCGCAAGATGATCGGCGACGAACTCTCCGCCCGGGTACGGGGCATAGCTGTCGGCGACGTACTCCTCGACGTTGCCCGCCATGTCGGCCACACCGAATGGCGAGTTGCCGTCGACGAACACGCCGACCGGGCTGGTTCGAAACAGGCCGGTCTCGGCCGTGTTCGCGCGGTCCGCGTCGAACGTCGCGCCCCAAGGGAACTCGAGGCCGTCGGGACCGGCGGCGCCCCATTCCCATTCGGCCTCGGTCGGGAGGCGGAAGGCGCGTCCGGTGTTCTTGGCTAGCCAGGCCGCGTAGGCGTCCGCCGATTCGGGGCTGACCGTATAGACGGGGTGGTTCGCGAATTCCCGCGGAAACCGGCGGAACGCCCAGCTCGACGGCAGTTCGGCGTGGCCGGTTTCGAGAAGGAATTGCCGGTATTCCTGGTTGGTGACGGGGAACCTCGCCATGGCGAAGGGCGCCAGCACGACCTCGTGCCGCGGGCATTCCTTCTCGATCCACGCACGGTCGAGGCCAAGGCCGGCGCAGCGATCGAGCACCGCATCGACCGCCGCCGGGGCCAGCCCGATTTCCGCGCGTCCGCCCGCAACGGCGATCATGGCGGGCTTGAGCGTATCGATCCGCGGATCACCGATCGGCGCCAGCAGTTCTCCGGCGGCCAGCCGGTCGATCAAGGGGACGCGCACATCCTCGCACACCGCGGCCAGCTCGTCCCGGTCCCGGCCGCGCAGCCTTTCGTACGCGCCGGGCAGGCGTGCCGCAAAGCGGTCGGCGACGTACCGGTCGGGCAGGCCGAGCCGCTCGCGATCCGCCATCTCACCGCACAGCACCTCGGTGAAGACCGGCCAGTGCCACGTGGGCGGTTGCAGTTGCGGAGTGTCACGCATAGCTCGCCTGCTTCGCCTGAGGAACAGGGACGTTCGCCAGGCGCTCCACCAGCGACACGAAGGTTTGGAGGGTGCGCTCGATATAGGCAGCAAAGGCGGGGTCGAACCCGAACTGGCCCGCCATCGCCCAGTGGTCGGCGTAGGACACGCAGATCTGCTCGGCGTTCACCAGGCAGCCGAGATAGGCGAAGATCGTCCGTGCGCTCTGCAGCCCGAGCGTGCCGCCGCTCCATCCCGTCGACGCGCTGGCCAGCAGGAGCGGCTTGTGCAGGAACGCCCGGCTGTCGGCGAAGCGCGCGTCGACATGGGCGAGCCGGGATATCCAGTCGATCGTGTTCTTAAGGTAGGGCGAGACGCTCGCGTTGTACTCGGGCGAGGCGACGATCAGCCCGTCGGCCGCTTCGAACCGCTCGTGCAGCGCGATCACCCGGTCACGCGACGGGCCGGCCTGCTCGAGATCCTGATCGAAGAGCGGCAGGTCCACCTCGTCCGGACTCAAGATGTCCAGCTGGCACGCCCTGCCAATCAGCGGCACGAAGTAGTCGATCAGCCGCCGCTGGTGCGAATTTCCCCGCAGGCTTGCCGGAAAGAGCAAAAGCCGTGGTGTTTGCTTCATCACTGAGATCCTTACCCACCGTGTACACGCAACCGTCGTAGGAACTTGCCAGGAAGCGCCGATTCCGCGCATCGTAGGCCAGCGCCGAAATGCCCGAGGACGTCGGGCGCTCGAATGAAACCCAGCGCCGCGTCGCCACATCGAAGCCGGCGACCGTTCCGGTATAGGCTCCGGTCATCAAGATCGCGCCATCGTCGCTGGCGCAGATGCACTTGACCGAGTTCGGGTGCGGAGTGCGATAAGCCTCGGTCCCCGCCTCGGTCCAGATCCGCAGCATCAGGTCGCGGCCGATGCTGGCGACCGCGTTCGGCCCGGCCAGGCAGCAGCCGTTCGCGATGCGGTCGTGCGCGTTGCCAACCTCGCGGACGAGGCTGAAGTCGGCCGCGTCGTGCCAAGCAATTGTGGTGTTGGCGCAGACGGAAAAGATCCGGCGGCCGGTCGCCACCAGCCCTTTGATCGCGTTCTCATGGATGGCGAGGCTCGCGACGAACGCGGGACGGTCGTCCTCGTCCAGGCGGAAGACCAGCGCCTCGCCGGTGTAGCTGCCGACGACGACATGAGGGGCCCCGTCGCGCCGGAAGGTGGCGGCGCAATTCAGCGGCGATCGGTGGCGGTAAAGGATCTCCCCCGTATGCGCGTCGAGAAGCTGGCCGAGCTGCCCGCCGGTCAGGAGGCGGCTACCGGCAGCAACCAGGAAATTGCAGAGGCTGCCGAGCCGGGCGCAGGGTTCGCCCTCCTTCAGCAGAATCCCTGCGTCGCCGATCGCGTAGGTCTCGCCGTCGACGACGGTGATGGCGTTGAGCCCCTTGCCCGCGATGGCGCCCCGCATGTCCCATCTGCCCGAAATCCAGTCGAACACGCCGTATGTGCCGCCAAAGGTACCGACCGCGATCCGGCCCGCCCCGATAACCGTGGCCGCCCGCGCCCACACTTCGGCGGGAAATTCCGTGCGCGCGACGGGCAGCATCCCGCCGTCGTCGTCGATCGCCCAGACGGCGACCGTGCGGTCGTAACTCAAGGTCACCAGCATGCGGGCCAACTCATCGAACGCGACTTTCTTCACGCCCGCCCGGTGGGCCTGCAGGAAGGAAAGCCGTCCGTCCACGATGATGACGATCCGTCCCTCGTCGTCGCCCGCGAAGATCCGACCCGCCGTATCGATGACGAGGCTATCGGTGCGGACGTCGATCTTGTTGCAGCGAATCTCCGCCTCGGTGGCCGCGTCCCATTCGCGGACGGTACCGTCCACGCTCGACGACACCAGCCGTTTCCCGTCGCGGCTCCACGCCACGGAGAGGATATTCCCGGTGTGGCCCCGAAGCGTTCTGAGGCACCTCCCGGACGTGTCGAAGATCCGGATCGCGCGGTCCAGCGCGCAGGTCGCCACGCGCGTGTCGTCGGGCGAAAACGCTGCCATGTCGACGTCGTCTTCATGACCGGCAAGGACGGCCTTGAGGCGCAGCGACGGCACGTCCCAGATACGCGCCGAATAATCGCTGCTGGCGGTAACCAGCTGCGTTCCATCCGAATTGAACGCGCAATTGTTGACGAGGTGATCGTGAAGCCCGCGGGCAATCGCGCGCTTGGTCGCGGCATCCCACAGGATGACCCTGTTGTCGTAACCGGCAGTTGCAATAAAGGAAGCTTTTGCGGCAATCGCCGCAATCGGTCCGTGATGATACATGGCATTATTCTTTTCGGAGGCGATCTACTGGGGACATGAACCCACTAAAGAACCGGAACCAGGCCACCATGGAGACCTGATTCCGGCTCAAGTCAGGCCTTGGTATTCACCATCGTGCCGCGAGGCCCGGTGGCGTTCAGCGCATCCGCCGCAGCGTCGTTTTCGACCTGCGTTTGGGGCGGAGGCGGGGGCGGGGGAGCTGACATGCGCGGACTCACCGGCATCGACACCGGCGTACTGAATCCGCCACTGGCTCCGACGGGCATTCCCATGATGCTCTCCTTCGGTTGACAGTGAACGTAGACGCGCGGAACATGCCATGGGATGGCGGAACCGCTCGCCGTGCCGCGTCCGCCTCGGCGGCCTTCCAAGGAAGAAAAGGCAGCGTTTTTCGGGCGAGGTCACGGGAAGCGACAATTGCCGCAAAATCTTACCCGTCTGCTAAGAGCCACAGTCACGAATGCCGAGATTCGTGTAGAATTGTGTACCGGCGGGCTCCTGTATCCAATCAAGTCAAATATTGATGCTAAAATATTCGGAATGGAGCCCAGATTTATTTGAGAACGGGAATATGAATTGGGCCTCCGGCCTATAAGAAGAACCAGACGATCGCAAAACGGGCGAAATAGAACGCAATGGGCAAGGAGGTTCCTTGCCTTTCCGCGCTTGCTGCCGCTTCAGGCCTCAGCGAGGGCCGGGGCGAAGCGCTCGGCCGGACGTGGCCGTCTGGGGCCGAGAACGGCACCGTCCGGTGTCCGGACGAGACGTAGCGTGCGGGTGTGGAAGGTCTCGAGCCCCGGCCGGTGGCCTATACTCAGCACCGTTGCGCCGGCAAGCTCGTTCGCGAAGATCGACATCACGCGCTGCTGGCTGACCTCATCCAGCGCCGACGTCGCCTCGTCCAAGAACACCCAGCGCGGCAAGTGCAGCAGCAGCCGCGCGAACCCGACGAGCTGCTGCTGGCCGAGCGACAGGTTCTTGTCGAGCCGCCCCTCGACATCGAGTGCGCTCACGAATTCCGGAAGCCCGACCCGCTTCATGACGGCCACGATGTCCGCCGTGGCGAACGCATCGGCCGCATCGGGATAGGTGATCGCGGCCCGCATCGTGCCGAGCGGCAGATAGGGCCGCTGCGGCATGAACATCATGCTGCGCGGGTCCGGCAGTCCGATCGTACCGCTGCCCCAGCGCCACAGGCCGGCGACGGCGCGGAACAAGGTGCTCTTGCCGACGCCGGACTCGCCGACGATCAGCACGCGCTCGCCGGCGGTGATCTCGACCGTCGCCTCGGCGATCACGACCTGTCCGTCGGCCAACAGCACGCTGACGTGATCGAACGTCAGGTTCCCATGCGGATCGCGGGTCAGCTCGATGCGGGCGTTGGCGTTGTCGATCTCGTCGAGCCTGGCAACCGCGGCCTTGAAGGCACTGACCCGCTGCAAGGTGGCGCGCCAGTCGGCAATGTCCGGAAACCGGTCGACGAACCAGCGGAGCGAGCCTTGCACCTGGTTGAACGCGCCCACCACCATCATCATGCCGCCCAGCGTCAGCCCGCCGCTGAAATAGCCCGGCGACGCGACCACGATCGGGACGACGATCGCGATCCAGCCGTAGCCGGAGGTGATCCAGGTCAGGCGCGACAGCGCGCCCGAAAGCTGGCGCATGGTCCCGATGACGCGATCGAGATTGCCTTCGAGCTGCCGGCGCTCGCCCTGCTCGCCGCCGAACAGCGCAATGCCCTCGGCGCTTTCATTCACCCGTACCAGGGCGAAGCGGAGCTCCGCCTCGCGGGCGTAGCGCTGTGCATTCAGCCCGATCAAGGGGAGACCCACGCGCCATGTCACGACCGAGCCGACGAGCGCATAGAGGATCGCGCACCAGACCATATAGCCCGGGATCGAAAAGCTGCTGCCGTGTACGGTGAAGATCACGTCTTCCGACAGCGTCCAGAGGATGCCGATGAAGCTGACCAGCAACAGGCCGGCCTGCAGCAACCCGACCCCGAGCACCGTCGAGAGCTCGGTCAGCTTGCGCGTGTCCTCCTCGATGCGCTGGTCCGGGTTGATTCCGATCTGGCCCGCCAGCCCGAGCCGGTAGGCGCGTCCCGCCACGAGCCATTGGTCGAGCAGGTGGTGGGTCAACCATTCTCGCAGCCGGACCTTGAGCATTTCCTGCATCCAGGTCTGGCAAACCACGAACACCAGCAGCACGCTGACAATGCCGAGGAAGGTGACCAGCTCGCTGCCGAAGATGCCGATGTCGCGATCGCCGAGCGCGTCGAAGAAGCTTCCCTGCCACCCGTTGAAGCGAATCTGGCCGACCATGTTCCCAGTGAGGACCAGCGCGATCCCGGCGGCCAGGAGCCCGACCTTGCGCCGCCGTGGCGACTGCCAGAGCGCGCGCAGCAAGGCCATGCATTCCGCGCGTGCGGTTTTCGGTTTGTTGGCGGCGGTCGGCGGAACAGGTTGCGGGCGGCGGTCAGGGTCCGGTCCGCCGGCAAACGCGCTTGCGCGACCGCCCGGTCGGAACGCGCTCGCTGCCGACAGGGAGCCAGCGACCCGATGCGCACGCCTACCACCCGACGCCCTGCCTAGCACGCCGCCACGACACCCCACGCGGCCACCCTCTTTCCACTGCGATGACACAGGTCGGCCACTGGCCTCAGGCGGTACACCGTGACTCGGTGAATGTCCTGTGATCGTTGGCCCGCGCGGGAAAATGTGATGGGACGAAGATCGCCGCGCTAGGATGATCGACGCCCCTGGTCATGTCCCCATGCGCCGCGATATGCAAAGGGATGACCGCCGAGTTCCCGGGGTTGGCGAGATGGATCGCGCGCCAGGCGCGCGTGAGCGCGGCCAACCTGGAGCGGGCGATCTCCGCCACGCATCTTTGCCGGCGGCGTGAGGGGTTCGGCCAGATCGTGGTCCCCGCGCCCGGCTCCGTGCTCGCCTCGCCGGAAATGGCCGACTGGGATCCGGAGCCCGACTACTTCTTCCATTGGCTGCGCAACTCGGCGATCGTGATGTACGCGGTGGCGGGATTGATGGGAGATGCCGAAGGCGAAGCCGACCGCGCCCGCTGGCGCTTGCACTTCGGCGATTTCGTAAGCTTCAGCCCGGCCTTGAGCCGGCTCGACGGGCCGGCCTTCCTGGCGCGAAGCCGACACCGTTCCGCGACCTGGGCCGACCACCAGCAGTTCCTCCGACCGGACGCCGAGATTTCCGCCCTCGCGGGCGACGCGGTCCTTGCCGAGGCGCGCTTCAACCCGGACGGCACGATCGACATCACACGCTGGTCGCGACCGCAATACGACGGGCCCGCGCTCCGCGCGCTCGCTTGCCTGCGATATCTCGCGGCCGGCGGCGCAGAGACCGACGAATTGCGCAGCCTGCTCCGCCTCGACCTCGCGTTCACCGCACGTCACGCGGACCATTCCTGCATCGGCCCGTGGGAGGAGGAAGAGGCGCAAGCGCATCACTATTTTACGGCGCTCGTCCAACTCGGCGCGCTCGCCCATGGCCGCCGTTGGGCAGAGGCAGACGCGGCGGTGTGGCAGGCCGCGGAGGACCGGCTGCGCGCGGGGCTCGCGCGGCGTTGGTCGAACCGGCACGGGGTCTATGCCGCGGCGCGGGACGATCCGGCGGGCTCGCCAGGCGACCTGGTCGATGCTGCCGAACTGGTTGCCGTGGTCAGTGCCGCCTTGCCAAGCGGCGCGCACAGCGCCGACGACCCGCGGGTGCATGCCACGCAAGCCGCCATCGAAGACATGTTCGCGCGGACCTTGCCGATCAATCGCGCTTTGCCGGCCGGCAGCGCCCCGGCGCTCGGCCGCTGGCGCGGCGACCGCTATTTTGGAGGCGGCGCCTGGTATCCGACGACGCTCGCCGCCGCCGCGCTCTGCTATATGCGGGCGTGCGACCCCAACCAGGACGGGCCGGCCCTGGCACGGCGCGGCGATGCGTACATGGCGACGGTCCAAGCGCTCACGCCAGCGGACGGCTCGCTGTCGGAACAGGTCGACCGCAGCACGGGGCGTCCTAGCTCGGCTCGCCATCTGAGCTGGAGCTACGCCGCGTTCCTGGAGGCGGCCCGGCTGCGCGCCCGGGCGCTCGCGCATCTCGCCCTGGACTAGCTATGTCGCTTGCGTGCCGAGATGCGGGCTTGCGAAGCCGAGCCGGCGCAATCCGGCGCAAACCTCCGGGCAACTCATGAACAGGGCCCAGGGAAGTCCCGAGCGATGGTTTTCGATCATCACGACGATCGGTCCCTGATCGATGGCCAGGTTTCCGTCCGCAATCCAGCCGCGTCCGGGGCTGAAGGCATCGGCAAAGCCGTATTGCCGCCACAGCGCGCCATCCTGCACCGTCAGGAAATGCCGCAACGCCTGCATCGAGGCATCGGGCAGATAAGGCATTGCGGACAGTGCGGCCGTCGGCGCGATGACGCCGCGATCGTTAAGGGGACAGAAGGCGTCGTAGCCCGTGTCCCCATCGCAGGCGGTCAGTCCCCAGCAAGCGGGACCGTATCCCACGTGCCCATGGGGATTGGCGATGCAGTGCGCGCGGTTGATCGAGGTGTGCGCAAGGTTCTGTGCCCAGTAATCAGCGTATCGGTCGGCCAGCCCGCGCGGGTCGAGCCCCAGAAACGAGTAATGCGAGAAGAACAGCGGCC
>CAVZIN010000006.1:0-82739 GCA_963775315.1 uncultured Alphaproteobacteria bacterium
TTGGCAAGGTTGTGCTCTACCCCTGAGCTACGCCCGCGCTCCATGCCGCACCCGAACCGGCCCGGCGTAAGGGCGGCGATCATATCCAGCCGCCGCCGGTTTGCAAGCGCATTGACAGGGTCCGGCCGCCGCGCCGACCATGGCCGATCCCTTGGGAGAACCGCCATGGCCAAGCTCCGCCACATCGCCCTTTCGGTCTCGGACGTCGACGCTGCCAAGAAATTCTTCGAGGAGGCGTTCGACATGCAGTTCGTCTCGCGGCGCGGCGACCAGGTCGTCTACATGTCGGACGGCACGATGAACGTCGCGCTGATCAACCGCGGCGGCCGCCCGCTCGGCTGGGAGAAGGAGGAGCTGTTCTACGGCGTCGACCATTTCGGCATGTGGGTCGACGACGTGGCCGAGGCCCGCCGCAAGGTCGAGGCCGCCGGCGCGAAATACGTGATGGGCGCCGAAGCGTCGGCCCCGGGCGCGTTCTACGAGATCAAGTACCGCGACACGCTGGGCAATCTGTTCGACATCACGGCGAACGGCTGGGACGGCGCGGTAAAGGACGTCGTGCCGGCCGCGCCCGCCAAGGCGAAGGCCGCCGCGGCGGAGTGACGCGGCCGCGAAGGGGGGCGCGCCCTAACCCTGCTGCCCCATCGCCAGGAACTTGTCTCGCCGCCGCGCGCGGAGCGCCGCTCCATCGAACGGCGCGAGCTCTTCCAGCGCACGCCCTATCGCCTCGCCGACGGCGGCGATGGCCGCCGAGGGGTCGCGGTGCGCGGCGCCCATCGGCTCCGGGATCACCGCGTCGATCACGCCGAGCGACAGCAGGTCCTGCGCGGTGAGCTTGAGCGCGCCGGCCGCCTCCTTCGCCTGGTCGGCGGCGCGCCACAGGATCGAGGCGCACCCCTCGGGCGAGATCACCGAATAAACCGCGTGCTCGGCCATCAGCACCCGGTCGCCCGCCCCCAGCGCGATCGCCCCGCCCGAGCCGCCCTCGCCGATCACCACGGCGACCAGCGGCGTCTTGATGTCGAGGCAGGTCTCGACCGCCCGGGCGATGGCCTCGGCCTGGCCGCGCGCCTCGGCATCGACCCCGGGATAGGCGCCGGGCGTGTCGATCAGCGCGACGACGGGCATGGCGAAACGCTCGGCGAGGCGCATCAGCCGGATCGCCTTGCGGTAGCCCTCGGGCCGCGCCATGCCGAAATTGTGCTTCACCCGGCTTTCGATGTCGGCGCCGCGCTCGTGGCCGAGCAACATGATCGACCGGCCGGCGAGACGGCCCATCCCGCCGATGACGGCCGGGTCGTCGCCGAACGCGCGATCGCCCGCCAGCGGCACGAAATCGGCGAGCAGCGCGCGCACATAATCCAGGCAGTGCGGGCGGCCCGGATGGCGCGCCACCTGTACCTTCTGCCAGGCGTCGAGCCCGCCATAGGTCTCGCGCACCAGCCGCTCGAGCCGGCGCTCCAGCCGGACGATCTCGCCGGCGGGGTCCTTCGCCTCGCCCGGGTCGCGGTGGCGCAGCTCCTCGATATGGCCCTCGATCTCGGCGATCGGCTTTTCAAAATCGAGATAGGTGTGGGCGTGCTGGCTCGCCATCGTCGCTATCCCTTCCCCGCGGCGCGGCGGCGCGGCGGCGCGGCGGCGGACAGCGGGTGGCGCTCGCGCACCAGAGACTGCAGCCGCTCGTCCAGAACATGGGTGTAGATCTGGGTGGTGGCGATGTCGGCATGGCCGAGCATCTGCTGCACGCTGCGGAGATCGGCGCCGTGCGCGAGAAGGTGGCTCGCGAAGGCGTGGCGCAGCACGTGCGGCGAGACGCGCGCGGGATCGAGCCCTGCGTCGGCGGCGAGCCCCTTGAGGGCGCGGGCGAACTGTGCGCGGGTGAGGTGCCCGGTTTCACCGCGCGAGGCGAACAGGTACGGCGAGGTTTTTGCGCCGCGCGGCACGAAGCGCGGGCGGTGCGACGCGTAGGCGGCGAGCGCGGCCCGGGCCTCGTCGCCGAGCGGCACGACCCGTTCCTTGCCGCCCTTGCCACGCACCGTGACGTGGCTGCCGTCGCGCGCAATGGCGCCGACCGGGAGCCCGACCAGCTCGGAGACGCGGAGCCCGGTCGCGTAGAGCAGCTCGAGCAACGCGACGAGCCGCGTCCCCTGCGGCCCCGGCTTCGCCCGCGCCGCGTCGAGCAGCAGCCCGACCTCGTCCTCGCTCACCACCTTGGGCAGCGCGCGGCCGCGCCGCGGCGAATCGATCGTCGCGGCGGGGTCGTCGTCGCGCCATTTCTCGGCGGCGAGGAAGGCGAAGAACTGGCGCAGCGCGGAAAGCCGGCGCGCCGCCGTGCGCGGCGAAAATCCGGCGCGGGACAGGCGCGCGAGATAGTCGCGGATCAGGTCGGAATCGGCCTCGTCCGCCGCGCGGCCGCGCGATGCGGCGAAGGACGCAAAGTCGGCGAGGTCGCGCCCGTAGGCGGCGACGGTGTTGGCCGCCCCGCCGCGCTCGGCCGCAATCATCTCGAGGAACGCCTCGATCCGCAGGCCTGCCGGGTTCGAAGGACGGTCAGCCACCGGCTGGCGCGGCCGCTTCGAGGGCAATGGCACGGGCATCGCCGTCGAGCCCCACCTGGCGCAGCGCGCCGATGACGGCGGCGAGGGTCATCGGGCTCGCCTTGGCAGGTCCGGCCTGGCCGAGGGCGATCAGCGCGAGCGCGACCGCCGCACCCCGCCTCTTGTCGGCGGCGGCGCGACCGAGGGCGCTCCACACCGCCGGATCGGGCATGACCGTCTGGGCGGGCGCGGCGCCCTTCACGAGGCCGTCCCAGGCGTCGGCGGGCACGGTCTGGCCCAGCGCATCGAACAGGGTGAACAGCATCGCCATCTGCGCGCGCGTCGCTTCGCCGTCCGACTGCTTGAGACGCGCGACGCGCCAGCGGCCGAGGATCTCGGGATCGGGCGGGCCGTCCTTGCCGGGGAGCCCGGCGATGCGGGCGAGCGGCCACAGGTCGATCCAGGCGCGCGCCGCATCCTCGTTGCTCGGCGCCGCCGCCTCGACCGCCAGGTACCATTTGCCGGCATCCTCGGTCCGGCCGAGGGCGTAAAGCGCGCGGCCGGCATCGGCGGCGAACCACATCAGCTCTTGCGCCGGGGCAAGGCCAATCAGGGCGGGCGCCAGCGTGCGGCGCACCTGGGGCAGGTCGTTCTTGTCGCGTCCGAGCTGGAAGGCGCGCTGCACCACCTCCGCCTTCGCGGTCGGCACGGACTGGGCGAGCGCGGCGCGGAGGAGCAGTGCCCGGGCGCGCGGCCCCCAATCGTCGGCGGCCGCGGTCAGCGGCGAGGCCATCGCGTCGGGCGGGAACGACACGCTCGATTCGATCTCGGCAAGCTCCGCCGGTGCCAGCGCGCCATAGGCGGCGGCTCGTTCGGCGGCAGCCAGCCGCGTCGCCATGTCGGCGTTCGGGAACAGCGCCACGGTGCGCAGCGTCGCCGCCCGGTCGCTCTGGGCCAGGCTGTCCGGCATCTGGCGGCTCGCCGCCCGCATCATCGAGAGGGCGAGGCCGGTGGGGTCCGGGATGTCGTCGATCTTGACGCGCTTGTCGCCGCCGATCGCGTCCATCAGCTCGAAGAAGGCGGGCGCGGGCTTGGCGTCCTGCTCGCGCAGCAGGTCCGAGATCATCGACGCCTTCTCGTGCTCGCCGGCGAGGGCGAGGCAGTAGGCCGACGCCTCCTGCCAATAGACCCCCTTGAACTGGCCGCCGATGCCGCGCGCGACGCCGCACGCGCCGGAATTGTCGCCGAGCAGGAACTGCCCCTCGACCTCGTCATGGGCGAGGGCCTCGCCCACGGCATCGGCGCGCGCGGCGCGCACGAGATCGACCGCGTCGTGCACCTGGCCGAGCGCCATCAGCTTGCCGACGCGGAGCACGAGCAGCAATTCGCCCCCCGGCCCCTGCGGCGCCGCCGCCGTCGATTCGAGGAGCCGGCGCTCCAGCGCGCGCTGCGCGGGCGATTCGAGCGGCGCCGGCAGGGCGGCGAGCAGCGTCGCCGCGTCGGCGCGCGACGTGTCGTGCCAGAGATCGAGGCCGAGCCCGCCCTTATCCTCGCCGATCAGCCCGACCGAATCGGGGTCGACCGCGCCCAGCCGGTCGACCTGCACCGAATCCTTACTGCCCGTCCGCTCGGGGGCAGCAGGGTTTGCGGACGGCGGGGGCGCGGCGGGCGCGATCCCGCCCGGCGGGCCGAGCTGCACGGGCGCGCCCGAAGCCGAGGCCGGGGCCTGCGCCAGCGCGGGCGCGGCAAGTCCCGCCGCGATCGCGAAGGCCGCGAGCTGCGCCGCGCTAATGCGCGAAACGCGCATTGGGCAGCACCTTTTCGACCTTTGCCGAAGGCGCAGGGATGTTCCAGGTCGCGAGGAAGATGGCCCCGCCGGCGAGTGCGACCACGACGACGGCGACGGCGATCAAGGTCAGACGATTCATGGGATCCTGCGGCGGAAGTCGGCGATTTCTATCGACATTGAGCCGCTTCGATCATGTGTGCGATAGTCGGCGGACGATGAAACGAACGCTGAACCGCCAACGTGGCGAGATTGCGGCAGTCTACCGAGCCGCCCCTCGCCATTCAACCGGGCCGAGGCCGCGCGCGCGGCGCGGATTGCGCGATCATGCGTGCCACTGATTCGCCGGTCCTGCCCAAGACGGTCGTCCTTGTCGGGCTGATGGGGGCGGGCAAGACCTGCATCGGGCGCCGGCTCGCCCAGAAGCTCGCTTTGCCTTTCGTCGACGCCGACGCCGAAATCGAGACTGCCGCCGGCTGCACCATCGCCGACATCTTCAAGTATTACGGCGAGGCCGAGTTCCGCGACGGCGAGCGGCGCGTGATTCTGCGCCTGCTCGAGACGGCGCCGCATGTCCTCGCGACCGGCGGCGGCGCGTTCATGGACCCGCTGGTGCGCGCCCGCATGCGGAGCGCGGCGATCACGGTGTGGCTGCGCGCGGAGCTCGACCTTCTGGTCAGCCGCGTCGCCCGCAAGGGCGAGAGCCGCCCGCTGATCGCCGGCAAGGACGCGCGCGAGGTGCTGTCGCGCCTGATGGCGGAGCGCTACCCCGTCTATGCCGAGGCCGACATCGTGATCGATTCGGCGCGCGAATCGCCCGACGCCACCGTCGCCCGGGTGATCGCGGCGCTGAAGGCGCATATCGGCGCGCCGGCTCCCGAAGGGGCGATGCCGTGACCGTCGCGTCGGGCCTGCCCGAGCGTCTCCGCGTGGCGCTCGATTCGCGCAGCTACGACATTCTGGTGGGCGACGGGCTGATCGCCGGAGCCGCCGAGTATATCGGCCCGTTCCTGCGGGCGAGCCCGGCCATCGTGGTGACCGACGAGACCGTGGCGGGGCTGCATCTCGGCAGGCTTGAGGCGTCGTTCGCCGGCGCCGGCATCGCGAGCCGTCCGATCGTGCTGCCGCCGGGCGAGGAGACCAAGAGCTTCGCCGGGCTGGAAGGGCTGCTCGACCAGGTGCTGGAGGCCAGGCCCGAGCGGCGGTCCACCCTGATCGCGCTCGGCGGCGGGGTGATCGGCGACATCACCGGCTTCGCCGCCTCGATCGTCCTGCGCGGCATCGACTACATCCAGATCCCGACGACGCTGCTGTCGCAGGTCGATTCGTCGGTCGGCGGCAAGACCGCCATCGATTCGCGCCACGGCAAGAACCTGATCGGGGCGTTCCACCAGCCGCGCCTCGTGCTCGCCGACACCGGCGCGCTCGCCACCCTGCCGCGGCGCGAGATACTGGCCGGCTACGCCGAAGTGGTGAAGTACGGGCTGCTGGGCGATGCCGCCTTCTTCGACTGGTGCGAGGCGAACGGCGGGGCGCTGGTCGCGGGCGACGGGGCGGCGCGCCAGCACGCGGTGCTGGCAAGCTGCCGCGCCAAGGCCGAGATCGTCGTCGAGGACGAGCGCGAGGAGGGGCGCCGCGCGCTGCTCAACCTCGGCCACACGTTCGGCCACGCGCTGGAGGCCGAGATCGGGTTCGGGCCCGAGCTGCTGCACGGCGAGGCGGTGGCGATCGGCACGATCATGGCGTTCGAGCTGTCGGTCCGGCTGGGGCTCTGCCCGGCCGACGACCTCGCCCGCGTGCGCCGCCACTTCACCGCCGTCGGGCTGCCGACCGGCGTCGAGGCGCTGGGCAACCGCCGTCCGGACGCCGCCTCGTTGATCGGCCACATGCGGCGCGACAAGAAGGTGCGCGGCGGCGCGGTCACCTTCATCCTGGTGCGCGGCATCGGCCGGGCGTTCATCGCCCACGACGTGTCGCTCGCCGAGGTCGAGGCGATGCTCGCCCACGCCCGCGCCGCTTGACACCGCCCCGTTCGACCCTTCCGCCGGGAAAACACCCATGACGAGTTCGCTCGTGCTGACGATGGGCGTCATCGCCCTGCTGCTACTGGTCTCCGCCTTTTTCGCGTCGGCGGAGACGGCGCTCACCGCCGCCTCCTATCCGCGCATGCACGAGCTGGCGCGCCAGGGCGACAACCGCGCCGGGCTGGTCAACCGGCTGCGCGCCCGCCAGGAGCGGATGATCGGCGCGGTGCTGCTCGGCAACAACCTGGTGAACATCCTGGCCTCGGCGCTCGCGACCAGCGCGCTGATTGAGGCGTTCGGCAAGTCGGGCGTCGCCTACGCGACCGCGATCATGACCGTCCTGGTGCTGATCCTGGGCGAGGTGCTGCCCAAGACCTACGCCATCGCCCGGCCGGACAAGACCGCGCTCGCCCTCGCGCCGGCGCTGCGGATCGTGGTCGCGGTGCTCTCGCCCGCGACCGAGGCGGTGCAGTGGATCGTCTCGCTGATGCTGCGCGCGGGCGGCGTGCGCCCGACCGCCGAGGACCAGGAAGCGCTGGCCGAGGCGCTGCGCGGCGCGATCGAGCTGCACCGCGGCGGGCTGGGCTCGATCGAGCATGAGCGCGCGATGCTGCGCTCGATCCTCGACCTCGACGATGTCGAGGTCGGCAAGATCATGCAGCACCGCAAGGACGTGGTGATGGTCGACGCCGACGAGCCGACGAGCCGCATTGTCCAGCAGGTGGTGGAAAGCCCGTTCACCCGCATCCCGATGTATCGCGGCGATCCCGACAACATCGTCGGCGTCCTGCATGCCAAGGCGGTGCTGCGCGCCTGGCGCGCCCACCGCGACGACCTCGACACGTTCGACCTCGGCGAGGTGGCGGCCAAGCCCTGGTTCATCCCGGAATCGACCTCGCTGCTCGAGCAGCTCCAGGCGTTCCGCCGCCGGCGCGAGCATTTCGCCCTCGTCGTCGACGAGTACGGCGCGCTGATGGGCGTCGTCACGCTGGAGGACATTCTCGAGGAGATCGTCGGCGACATCGCCGACGAGCACGACGTGGTGCTGGTCGGCGTCCGCCCGCAGGCCGACGGCAGCTTCATCGTCAACGGCGCGGTCACGGTGCGCGACCTCAACCGCCGCTTCGAATGGGACCTCCCGGACGAGGAGGCGGCGACGCTCGCCGGGCTCGTGATCCACGAGGCGCGTATCATTCCCGAGGTTGGCCAGACCTTCGCCTTCCACGGCTTCCGCTTCGAGATCCTGCGCCGCCAGCGGAACCAGATCACGCTGATCCGCATCACCCCGCCGCCCAAGCCCGCCAACGAGGACGAGGACCTGACCGGCTAGGACGGCCGGCTGCGGCCTCGTCCTTCGACAGGCTCAGGTGAGGCCGAAAAGGAAATCCTCATCCTGAGCCAGTCGAAGGATGAGGGTCACGACCGCAGCGAAATGCGCCGCTAGGTCATGTACCCATAAAGGGGATTCCCTTTATGGGCGGGGTGTGATTTAAGCTTCCAAACGGTGGGAGCTTGAAGATGGCGCGCTTCGATTTGACCGATGCGGAATGGACGATCATCCAGCCGCTGCTGCCGAACAAGCCGCGCGGCGTGCCGCGGGTGGACGACCGGCGTGTGGTGAACGGGATCTTCCACATCCTGCGCACAGGCGCGCCGTGGCGTGACCTGCCGGAACGGTACGGCCCGTACACCACGGTCTACAATCGCTTCAACCGCTGGGCCAAAGCAGGGGTGTGGCTCAAGGTGTTCGAGGCTTTGAAGGCCGGCTCGCCCACGTCGCTTCATCTGATCGACTCCTCGATCGTGCGCGCCCACCAGCACGCGGCCGGCGGTAAAAAGGGGGCGCGGATCACGCCATCGGCCGTTCTCGTGGAGGACTGACCACCAAAATCCACGTCGTGGTGGATCGTCACGGCCTGCCTGTGCGCCTGCTGCTCACCCCCGGCCAGGCCTCGGACAAGACCACCTTCCCGGCCCTGGTCGAGGGACTGGCGCTCGCTCGTCACGTCGTTGCCGACCGCGGCTACTTCGCGGCCACCATTATCGCGCTCATCGAAGCCGCTGGCGCCTTCGCTCACATCCCGTCGCAGAGCAACGTCCGGGTCCGCCGTGTCGTTGACCGCCAGATTTACCGCCAGCGCAACCTCGTCGAACGCTTCTTCAACCGGCTCAAGCACTTCCGGCGCATCGCCACGCGCTATGACAAGCTCGCGCGAAACTTCCTCGCCGCCGTCGCCCTCGCTTCCATACGGCTCCGCATCAACCATTATGAGTTCCACGACCTAGACGCTCGAGGGATCGGGGAGCGGGTCGCTGCCCCGCCCGACGTGGTACGAGCCCTGCGGGTAGTCGACGACGGTCGACTGGAATTTCGAGTTGGTCTGGTAGCGCCACGCCTCCTCGGCCTCGCCGAAGAAGAAGCCGAAGATGCCGTAGCGCTTGCCGCGCGTCACCGGCATCGCCTCGTGCAGCAGCGAGGCGGAGAACACCACCATCGAGCCCGTGTCCGGCGCGTAGAGCTGCGGCCCGTATTCGGGGAAGGTAAGATAGCCGCCTTCGTACTCGCCGAAATTCAGGTTGATGGTGAAGCCGAACATGCGGTGCTTCATGCGCGGCACGTTCTCGTCGCGGTGGGGGCCGAACCGCCCGTGGTCGGCGGCGTCGTAGCAGCCGATCCGCATGGTCTCGATCCGCGTCACCCGGTACTTGAACGCCTTGAACATTTCGGGGAACACGCGGCGGCGGAACAGGGCGAACATCGCCTGCCCCTCCGGCCCGTCGTCGGCGACCATCGCGTCCTCGCGCACCTTGGTCTCGGTGACGTGATAGACGGTCGACTGGTCCGTCGTGCCGCCGCGATAGCGGTTGGACCGCTCGAACAGCGCGATGATGCGGTGGCAGAGCTGCACCGGAAGGACGTGCGGCAGCACGAGGACCGGCGGGTGCGACACCACCACGTGCGGCGGCAGGGCCGCGCGGTTCGCCTGGATGTGGCCGAGCGCCACCTCGGCCGCGTCGCCCTCGGCCCCGTCGATCGTGCGCTCGACGCGCATGTTGGGCGAGAGCATCAGCACGCGCACGCCGGGCGCGAGGCCGAGCCCGGCGGCGAGGCCGGCGGCGAACGGCGCGTCGGAGACGACCGGCATCGGCAGCCCCATCATCAGCACCATCGTCGCGTTCCTGGCCGGCGGATCGGCCGTGACGACGACGAGCTGGGCGCCGAGCTGATCGAACGCGGCGGCCTTGTCGCGGAACTTCGCGATCGTCCCCATCGCCGCCTCGCCCGAGCGGGCGAGGATCAGCACGGTCGGCCGGCCGCAATGGCTGTCGGTGTAGAGCGAGTATTTCCCGCCCTGGATGTCGAGCCAGTCGTACTCCGGCACCGGCTCGCCCGGCTCCAGCCTTACGTGGGCGAGGTGCGGCGGGGGCGCGGCGGCGTTCAGCGTTTCGGTCGACATGTTCCCCTCCCGCAAGGCGGCGGCTCCGGCGACGATAGGCCGGGCCCGGGACTCGGGCCAGCGGATTTTGTGCCGCAGCCCTTCTTCCGGCGCGCCCGTTCCGTTAGAATCGGCACGCGATGTACCAGTCCATCATCATCCTCGACGATTTCTATCAGGACGCGATGCAGATTCGCGAGATGGCGCTGGGGCTCGAATATCCCGACCCGGGCGATACGGCCTACTATTCCGGCCGCAACTCGCGCCACGCGCTGATCAACCAGGGCATCATCGACACGCTGTCGCGCGTGGTGTGCGACAAGCTCGTCCCCGCGCCGCGGAGCGCGACCGGCAATTTCCGCATCGGACTCGCCGGCGACATGTCGCGCCAGGATATCCACATCGACCCCTATCGCGACTGGGCGGGCATCATCTATTTCTCGCTGCCCGAGCATTCCCAGGGCGGCACCACCTTCTGGCGCCACAGGCGGCTGGGGATGGAGGCGATGCCCTCCGACCCGAAGGCGATCGAGAGCCTCGGCTACGCGAACTACGAGGAGATGCGGAACCGCATCGCCGACGAGGACGGCATCGACCGCTCGAAGTGGGAGCAGACGATGACGGTGCCCATGCGGTTCAACCGGTGCCTCCTGTTTCGGTCGTGGCTTTGGCATTCGCACGCCGAGAATTTCGGCGACACGCTGGAAAACGGGCGGCTGATCCAGGTGTTCTTCTTCGATATCGCGCGGAGCGCCACGCAGCCGAAGGCCCGCATCGACATCCCACCGGCGCCCTCGCCCGCGCCGCGGGGCGCCGCCCCGCGCCCGGCCGCCGCAACTCCCCCCGCCTTCCCGGCCGGCGGCGGCGGCACCGTGCCCCTGCCCGGCTCGGCCCTCGCCACGCCGCCCAAGCGGCGATGATCCGGCCCCTAACGCGCGACGGCCTCGCCCTTCGACAGGCTCAGGGCGAGGCCAAAATAAGGAATCCTCATCCTAAGCCTGTCGAAGGATGAGGATTTTCCGGCCGCCGCGACCTCGCCCCGCCGCCCTTCAATCCGTCGCGGGGCGGTTGTCGATCTTGGAATAGCTGAGATAGGTGCCGATGATGTACTTGCGCCCCGACCGGGGGGCCATGCCGGCGTGCGGGTACATCCAGATCGGCGGGAACATCAGAAGCCGCCCCTGGCGCGGCGCGACCTCGACGTCCAGCTTGCCGAACCAGGTCTCGCCGCCGTCTTCCACGTCGTTGAGGTACCAGAGGGCGGCGAGCATGCGGTGCATCGAGCCCTGATGGGTGACGTCGACGTGCGGCGGGAACATGCCGGTCGGGTCGGGCTCGTACCGCTTGATCTTGAAGCCCTCGAGCAGGTACGGGAAGAGCTGGTGGTCGGTGTCGGCCATGTAGCGCCGCAGATATTCTCCGGCGCGCTCGATCAGCGCCTCTTCGGCGGCGCGGAGCGCCGGCACCTTCATGCTCTCGAGCTGGGCCCAGCGGCCGGTCGCCTGGCCGGTGCCCATGGCGAAGCTGCGCTCGAACGTGACACGGTGCTCGGGCGCGGCCTCGAACGCCTCGACGATGCCACGGCAGAGGGCGGGGTCGAGCGTCTGGTCGTAGACCCGGATGAAATGGCGGAGGTCGTACATGCCGCGCAGTATAGCGCGGCCGGCCGGTCAGAACGAGACGGCGCCGTTCTCGCGGGCGAGCTCGTCGCGTCCCACGTCCTCGTACCGCCCGGCGAGACCGGCCAACCGGGCCATCGCGGCGCGGTCGGAGGCGGCCGTGGTTTCGGCGCGCCCGGCCAGCCGGTCGACCAGCCCCGCGAGGGTCCGGTTGGCGTCGGCGAGCGGGCTGACGCGGGAGGACAGGTGGTCGCGCTCGGTGGCGCGGGCGGCGAATCGCTCCTCGACCGAGGTGAGGAGGCGCGCCAGCGCAGCGTTCGCCCGCCGCCGCGTCTCATCTAGCGTCGAAAAATCGTGCCGCGCCGCGGCGATCCGTTCCCTCAAGGCTTGGCTCATGGCCCCTCTCCATTCCCAGGACGCGACCAGACTCGCCCGCCAGCGTTACCAATCGGTAAAGCAGCTTTGCGAGAAGCGGAGGCGGCAGCGCCCCGCGGCCACTTGTGGCGATTGTCCCCAATTCGTATCATTCCAGACCGACGGTTGACCCTCGTTTGCGAACGTTGGGGTCCCGCCGGGGCCGGCTGTCGGTCCCGGATGATGGGCCACCGCCCGTGCGGCGGCGCAACCGGAACGAAGGATAGTCCCTTGGATCTCGTCACCCAGATGCGGGTCTTCGTGCGTGTCGCGGAGGCTCAGGGGTTCACGGCTGCCGCGCGCCAGCTCGGCGTTTCGAAGTCGGTGGTCAGCAAATATGTTGGCGAGCTGGAGGACCGGCTCGGCGTGCGGCTGTTCCACCGCACCACCCGGTCGCTCAGCCTCACCGAGCACGGCGCCGGCTATTACGAGCGCTGCACCCATATCCTGGCCGAGATCGAGGAGGCGGAGGCCGCGATCGGCGCGATCGACGACGAGCCGCGCGGCACCGTCAGGGTGCTGCTGCCGGTCGCGTTCGGGCTCGACCGGGTGCTGCCGGCGTTTCCGGCGCTGCTGCACCAGTGGCCGAAGCTCAACGTCGACCTGGTGTTCGACGATTTCTCGGACGTCGCCTCGGAAGCGCTCGCCGACGTGGTGGTCCGGCTCTGCGCCGACGAGGAGGCGGCGCCCGAGGGGGCGCGCCAGCTCGCCGCCCTGCCGACCGCGCTGGTCGGCGCGCCGGGCTACGTCGATTCCACCGCGGCGCCGACTGCGCCGCACGACCTCGCCTTCCACAACTGCCTGACGCTCGCCCGGCCGCTCGCGGACACGAGCTGGCGCCTCGCGGGCCCGTCGGGGACCCAGGCGGTGCGCGTGACCGGCACGTTCCAGTCCAACAGCCTCGAGGCGCTGCGCCGTGCGGCCGTCGCCGGGCTCGGGCTCGCCGTTCTTCCGCTCGAAATGGTGGCCGAAGATCTGAAGGCCGGGCGCCTCGTCCGCGTGCTCAATTCCTTCACCCCGGCAGAGTGGCTGCTGGTCGCGGCGCGCGCCTCGTCCGACGCGCCGCCGGCCCGCGTCCGTGCCGTTCTCGATATTCTGGTCGAGGCGTCGGCCGGACTTCTGCCCCAGCCCTCCCGCCGCGCCCGCTCCGCCGCCTGACGCGAAGTCGAAAAATCGGATACCTGACGGCCCGCGCGTCGGCTCTGCCGAAGATCGCGAACTGGCCTGCCCCCGAGAGGTGATCCAGGTTCAATGTTATTGCATGGCGTCGGTTGATGCCATGGTCGGGGTGGGCGAGCGTGCGCCCCCAACGGCTGGCGCGCTCGCCCATGGCACGATGCTTCCGCTGCGTGGGACGATGGCCTCGGGCGCCGACGGGCGGTAGCCGAGCGAGCTGTGCGGGCGCACGGCGTTGTAATGGCGCCGCCAGGCCTCGATGAGGACCTGGGCCTCGGCCAGGCTGAAGAACATCTCGCCGTTCAGCAACTCGTCACGAAGCTTGCTGTTGAAGCTCTCGCAGTAGCCGTTCTCCCACGGGCTGCCGGGCTCGATGTAGGCAGTACGGGAGCCGACAGCGGCGATCCATTCACGTAGCGTCGTGGCGATGAACTCCGGCCCGTTGTCCGACCGGACGTAGACGGGTGGCCCGCGCAGGATCATCAGATCGGCCAGGGTCTCCAGAACGTCGGTCGAGTTGAGCCTGCGCTTGACCCGGATGGCCAGGGCCTCCCGGGTGAACTCGTCGATGACGCACAGCATCCGGAACTTCCTCCCGTCATGGGTCCGGTCCTCGACGAAGTCGTACGACCAGACGTGGTTGGGCCGCTCGGCACGCAGCCTTACGCATGATCCGTCGTTGAGCCAGAGCCGGCCCCGCTTCGGTTGCTTCTGTGGGACCTTCAGCCCCTCCCGTCGCCAGATCCGCTGCACCCGCTTGGCGTTCACGATCCAACCTGCGTGGTGCAGCAGGGCGGTGATCCGCCGGTAGCCATAGCGGCCATAGGCCGTGGCCAGCGCGACGATGTCCGCGGTCAGCGCCGCCTCGTCATCGGGCATGCGGCGCGGCTTGCGCTGCGTGGAGCGGTGCTGGCCAAGAACCCGGCAGGCGCGACGCTCGGATACGCCGAACCTGGCCCGCACCTTCTCCACGCAAGCACGGCGACGGGCGGGGCTTAGAAGTTTCCCCGGGCGGCCTCTGTCAGGATCATCTTGTCCAACGTGAGATCGGACACTGCACGGCGCAGCCGCGCGTTCTCGAGCTCCAGCTCCTTCAGCCGCTTCACCTGGTCTGTCTTCATCCCGCCGTACTCCGCCCGCCAGCGGAAATACGTCGTCTCCGTCACCGCGATCGACTTCACCGCCTCGGCCACCGACATCCCCTGACCGGTCAGGACATCCACCTGCCGCAGCTTGGCGACGATCTCTTCGGGCTTGTGACGCTTCCTGGCCATCTCTCCATCCTTCCAATCAGGCCCGCAGGCCAACTTACCGGATGGATCACTTCTTGGGGGTCAGGCCAGAACCATAAGCGTTGCTCGCGCAAATTTTTCCCGGACTGGTGCGGACACATCATTTCGCGGCGTCGTGCGGGCGCTGCCGTGAAGAACGCTTCCCATAGGGCATCCTCTTCCTGACAACTCAGGATCGATGATGCACCATCAGATTCCGGGACTGCACACCTAGCAGGGCGAACTCGGCCGTCTACTTCGGGGGCGGACCGAATGGCTTGTTCTTGGCCTTGCGGCCCAGGCAAGTCTCATCGGCCTCGATGACCTTGTTCTCGCCGCCGAGTGGTCCACCGCCCGTGCGGTGGCAGCCTTACGCAGCCGGTGGAATAGGACCACGCGGTTTCATAGCCCGTGTCGAGCACCCTGTGCAGTTGCAGGGCGCTCATGCCCTTCTTGGTCGACCCCATTAGCCATTTGGTTAACTGAATCGCAAGAACGGTATGGTAGGTTTATCACATCCGCCGGCTGTGGACTTGCGTTGATGGCGGAGTGACACCAGACGGCCGGGGACCCGCCAGATGATCGCAATCCAAGGCGGCAGGAGGCGACTTCATTTCGGCGGTTGCGAGGATATCGAACAGTCCAATGGACCAGGTTGGCAGCACAGGCGTCAGGGTACCCAACTCAAACGGGAGACCATGCACCTGCGACCTCCGATGAAGACCTTACTCCGGGCGCATTAACTTATGTTAATATTGGAAGGCATTGGGAGCGAGGATCACAGATCGATCACGCCGACGTGTGGCGTCATGTGGGCAGGTTGCCGGCGCCGTAACCAGCTCGGTGGGGGAATTCATGGCTACTAGCAATCGCGATATCGCCCAGTTCGTTCCGGGGTTCGATCTTAGGGCTCCTTCGTCCCATCACTTGGAAATTGGCGCCCGGCCAACTTCCAGAAGATTGGTGGATCACTTCGACGAGGAGTTTTACTGCGTCAGCGCAGATGAATTCTCAGCCCGAGAGGATGCCTACCACGTTCGTTACTTGGCATACTGTGTCGAGAACCATTTTGAAGACGCTGGAGAAAATCTTGATGGCCAGGAAATGGACGAGTTCGACAGCCATGCCCCACATAAGCTGTTATTGCACCGGTCCAGCGGGCGGGCCGCGGGGGTCGTGCGACTGATACTCCCGGAACCCGCCCTCCCGGATCATGGGCTGCCGTTCAACTCCCTGATCGGCCCCTGGGGACCCGTCGGACGGATAACGCCGCCCCAGCGGACCGCGGAAGTTTCCCGATTTGCCGTCGTTCGGCAAGTTCGCGACGCCATTCGAAAGGCTGCCGGCCCACGGATCACCGAGGACCAACTCCCGACAGGCGCCGGGCTCATGAAGAACATCTCGATCGGTCTCATGCGGGGCGTCGTCGAAATCGCCGCCGAGCACGGGATCAGTCACTTGTGCGCCGTCATGGAGCCCGCCTTGCTCCGTCTCCTCGCTCGGTTGGGTGTGCACTTCCAACCACTGGGGCCGATAGTCCACTATCATGGCGTGCGGCAGCCATGCTTTGCCGATCTGGATCGGTTGCTAGCGCGTACCTGGGCTGAACGGCGCGACGTATGGGAGATATTGACGGGCGAAGGCGTTACTTGGCCACTCGGCCGTCGCTCCGCCTTCACGGTCGCTGATGCGCTTCAATGAAACGCGCCCACCTAAACAAGTGATGCGCTAACCCAACGATCCAGAATTCCCGTTAGGACCGCCTTCACATTAGCCGATTAGAACTGGGGCACGCTCAAGCCTACGCTGCAGCGTTGGCGTGGTCATTCCACAAAATCCACGGGTATCCCGGGGCAAGCCATGACGTCGGCAGAGTTTGACTACGAAACCGCGTTCAGCCGCAACATCGGTTGGCTGACCGAATGGGAACAAGCCGCGTTGCGCGGAAAGACCGTGGCGATCGCCGGACTAGGCGGCGCCGGCGGGAGCCACGCGACGACGCTGGCGCGGCTTGGCGTCGGCCGCTTCAAGATCGCCGATCTCGATCATTATGACTGGGCCAATTTCAACCGCCAAGTGGGCGCGACCGTCCCGACGGTCGGCCTACCGAAGACGGATGTCATGGCACGCATGGTCCGCGAGATCAATCCCGCTGCAGAAGTGACTCTGTTTGGAGACGGAGTCCGCGAGGAAAACATCGATAGCTTCTTGTCCGAAGTCGACCTGTTCGTCGATGGGTTGGATTTCTTCGTAATCGATATCCGGCGCAAGGTTTTTGCGCGGTGTGCCGAGCTCGGTATTCCGGCAATCACCGCAGCGCCAATCGGTTTCGGAACCGGCTACCTGATTTTCATGCCCGGCGGAATGTCGTTCGAGAAATATTTCGGGTTCGTGGGCCTCACGGAGGAACGCCAATATGTCAATTTCGCGGTGGGGCTGACCCCGAAGGGCTTTCACCGGGCGTACCTAGTCGATCCCTCGCGCGTGGATCTGCGACGCCACCGCGGTCCTTCGACGGTGGCGGCAATCCAATTGTGCGCAGGCGTCGTGGCGGCGGAAGCCGCGAAGATGCTGCTCGGCCGTGGCAAGGTGTACCCGGCACCGTGGTACCACCAATTCGACGCGTGGCGGGGACGATGGGTGCGCGGAAAGCTCCGCTTCGGCGCCGCCGGCCCCCTGCAGCGGCTGAAGCGGCACATCGGCTACAAGGCCTTCGGAAAAATGTCGGGGCGTGCGCGCCCTCTCGACGAGCCCGCGACCGGATCGGACATCGAACGCATCCTCGACCTCGCCCGTTGGGCACCCAGCGGCGACAATGCGCAGCCCTGGCGCTTCGAGATCAGGGACGAAGACGAGGTGGTTGTTCATGTCGAGGTGGACGCAAACAATATATACGAGTTCGCGGACGGCCAGCCGACACTGCTGTCCACCGGATTCCTTCTTGAAACCATCCGCATCTCAGCCAGCCGATTTGGAAAAGCGGCAGATTGGTCGTATCTCGGCGCCGACGGCCACAAGCATCGCATTGCGGTCCGAATGCCGCCCCGCGAAGCCATCGAGGCGGATGGGCTTGCCGCGTACGTTTCGATCCGCTCGGTCGACCGCCGGCCTTACAGCGTCCGGCCCCTAACGGCGGCGCAAAAGGCGGAGCTCGCCGCGACACTAGGCGACGAGCTGGAGATCGTTTGGCACGAAAGCCGGACCGAGCGCTGGCACCAAGCCAAGATCAACGCACTGTCGTCGGACATAAGGCTGCGTATTCCTGAAGCGTACCTCGTCCACCGGCGCGTCATCGATTGGGACCAAAATTTCAGCCGGACCGGCGTTCCCGCGGCTGCGATCGGGCTCGACAGCGTGTCCCTCATGCTGATGCGCTGGGTGATGGGCTCCTGGAGTCGCGTCCGGTTTTTCAACCGGTTCATGATGGGCACGCTGCTACCGCGGATCGAGCTCGATCTCGTTCCTGGGCTTCGCTGCGCGGCGCATTTCACAATAACGCGCGCCGATGCCAGCGGCAGGCCGGCGACGCCCGAAGAAACGCTTCGGGCCGGCGCTTCCCTCCAGCGCTTCTGGCTGACCGCGACCCGGATGGGCCTCGCCATGCAGCCGGCCCTCGCGGCCCAGTGCTTCGCATTCTACGCCTTCGAGGGCGCGCGATTCACCGAGGATACCTCGGTCCGAGAGAAGGTCGCCGATCTTCACCGCCAGTTGAAGGAACCCGCCGGCCGCGACGTGCACGCGATCGTCTTCCGGGGTCGCATCGGTCGCTCGGGGCGCGCGCGCCCACCGAGCCGTTCGATCCGGACTGAGGCACCCGCCCTGCGCGTCAAAGCGCAATCGCCAAGTCGTCCACCCGAGACGCCCGCCACCGCGGCCACTGCCGAATAGCCAAACAAAAACCTCCCCCCGCGCCGGCGGGGGGAGGTCTTTCTCGAGATCAGAGAGTACGACGGCCGATCAGGCGGCGCTTGCGCCCTTTGCAGCCTTACGGCGCCGCCGCGAAGCCGCACCCAGCGCCACCAGACCCGCACCGAAGATGCTCAGGGTCGCCGGCTCCGGAACCGCTTGGAAATTGATATCCGCTACGATGCCATTAAGTGTGGCATTCGCCGGAGGGCCGCCATTCGGAGTGCCAAGATTACTAGCGCTGCCCGAGATGCTCGAGTTCATATCGATGCTGTAGAACGGGCTTGGATTTACCAAATATGTCCGGGCATCGAAAGTGCCGCATCCCGATGCATCGCCCCCGGTCACCGTCATACTGCCCAGCACGCCCTGGCCCGCGGTGCCATTGCAGACGATAAAGTTTGCCGCGACATTAAAGAACGGCGCGCCAGTAACCGATGCAAATCCTACGCTACCGGCCAGCGAACTCCCCACCGCCAACACGACATCGTTGAGCGCGGTGTCGGTGACGGAGGGCGCCGTGCCGCCCGCTGCGTTGGCGGATCCAACGGAAAACGTGTCATCACTGGTAGGATCCCCGTACAACGCGAAGGTGTAATCTCCTGCACCGACGGTTCCGGTCTGGCCGCTGCCGAAGCCGGTAATGCCATTTACGGTCCCCGAGAATGTGAGGTAGAGTCCGTAGACGCTAGTGCCAGGGGTTCCAATGCTTCCTTCCGGAACCAACCGCAAATCGGCATTGCTAACGTCGACACCGTTGTTGGTAAAACCCGTGATCTTCAGGTAGCCCGTTTCAGTCTGAGTCGATGCCCCAGTTTGCTGAATAAGGGCATTGGAGATGCCGTTGATGTCGGTTGCCGTTACGTTCGCATATGGGCCGCCCGAACTCGTGAGAGCGTCAGGATCGATCTGAAAGGGCAGCGGCGTCGCCGCGGCAGGCCCTGTACCCATCCCCATCACCAGCGCACCTGCCGCAACGGTCGCGAGCAGTCCGTTTCTGAGTGTCCGTGCAAACATTTTGAACTCCATCTCCCGAGGCATGGTCTCACCGACCACTTGGTTCCGCAGCTGCCGGCCACGCCGGCGAAACCGCATCTGCAAGGAAGGAAGCAAGAACCGTGCCAGTTTCTCTCGGCTCGGGCGCCAAAAAATAAACCGCGTTTTTCCAATGGGTTGAGCGGATATTTGGAAGGAATTCCCGGCGTGTCGGGGCCCGGATCGACATGGTTGTAAGATTTTCCGACAGGCGCCAAACGACCCCCTTTCGGTCGTGGTGCCGATAAACCCTTGAAAAACCACCACTTCCAGGAGCTTACCGATTTCTGTCGGGCGGGTGCGGCACTTGTAAGAATTTTCGACACGTCGCGCGCCCAGAAAATACATGTATTTTCATATACTTGGACTGACACCGGCGGTTCGTCCTGGCGGGATGGGCTGCCGGGCGCCGGGCCGGACCCCCAAGGCTGGCCGAGCAGCGCCTTCGGTTCAAAAAGGGCGCCGGAGCCTCAGGAAATCCCGCTTCGTGAGACTGGACAGCGATCCCGGAGACCGAATCCTGGCAAAGGCTTCGGCGACACGACGACGGCGCCACGTCACCGCGTCTCCGCCACCTTATCCGTCCCGCTCGCCGCCATTGGCGTGAAGAAGACGTCGACGCGCAGTCCGACCGGCAGCTGCACCTGGCCGTCGAGGTCGATCCATACGTCCAGCACCTGTGTGTCCATCCGCTCCGTCGGATCGTCGGTCCGGATACGCTTCGGGCCCAGGCTCGTGCCGATCTTGCTGACGACGCCGGGAAAGCGCTTGCTGCCATAGGCGTCAGCCGTCACCCATGCCCGCTGGCCGAGCTTCACCTTTGCCACGTCGGCCCCGTCGAGGTCGGCCCGCACGCGTAGCCGGCTGATATCGCCGACCGTCGCGATCAGGGTCGGCGGCAGGACCGTCACGGTCTCGCCCACCGATTTGTAACGCCGGAGGACGAAGCCGTTCACGGGCGACCTCAACTGGGTCTTCTCGATTTCGGCACGAAGCTCTTGCACGTTCGCCTCTGCCTGCTTGAGATTCGCCTGTGCTATGGCAACATCTTCCGGCCGCGGCGGATCGGTGAGAAGCGCAAGCTTTGCCGCGAGAAGCTTGGTGTTCGCGACCGCACCGTTGTAATCGGCGCGGGCACGGTCGACCGATTCCGACGACGTTGCTTCGCTCTTGACGAGCTTGAGCCGCCGCTGCAGCACAATTCGGTCCAGCGTTTCCTCGGCCTGCGACTGCGCGACGGCGGCCTCGGCCGCATGCCGTTCCTCCTCGCGCGCGCCATTGAGAAGGCGCGTTAGCTCGCTCTGCCGCATCGTGACGGCCGCCTCCGCGCCGGCCAGCCGTGCGCGCAGGTCGGCGTTATCGATTTCCGCGACAAGATCGCCGACGGCCACCTTTTGCCCTTCGGGCGCCGCGTACGTGATCCTGCCGGCAACGGTTGCCGCGAGGTCGCGCGCGTCAGTGATCGGCACAACGCGACCTGGCGCGGACGCGGCAATCGTTCTCATGGGCGGAAGGTCGGCACGCGCAATCTCGAACTTTGCCGGTCCGGGTCCCGCCCTGTTCAAAGCCGGAATTGCCACCGTCACAGCCGCGGCGGCGACAACAATGCCTGCCTGACGCAGCGTAGCTGCCCCTCTCATCATGGATTCCCTCTTAACGAGATGCGGTCGGCATGATGCGTCATCGACTTCGACGTCGTAATCCGTCCATCTTCCATATTCACGACCCGGTCGGCGATCTGCAGCAGGCGCGGATCGTGCGTGACAATCACCACCGCACGCTGGTCGTGATGTGCCAAGTCCCTGAGGAGCGCCGCGATGCGCATTCCGTTCGTGGTGTCGAGCGCCGCCGTCGGCTCATCCGCAAGGACAATGTCCGGATCTCCGGCAATCGCTCGGGCGATGGCGATCCGCTGCTTCTGACCGCCACTCAACATATCGGGAAAGGCGTGTAGGCGATCATCAAGCCCCACATAAGACAAAAGCTCACGGCTGCGCTGGTCGCCGTCGCGCCGCCCGATACCCTGGAGTTCGCAGGCGATAGCCACATTCTCAATGGCGGTGAGCGTCTGAATCAGATTGTAGTTCTGGAATACAAACCCAAACCGTTTCAGGCGCAGCTCGCATAACACCGTGTCAGCGAGATTTTCCAGGCACAAATCGCCAAACATCACATTCCCTGCGGTCGGCCTGAGCAAGCCGCCCAGCACTTGGAGCAATGTGGTCTTGCCACTACCGGACGTTCCCATAAGCAGCAGGACCTGACCGCGGTAAACGTCGATGCTTACCTCACGCAGGGCGTGAACGCTGGACGTCCCAGCTCCGTAGACCATTGTAACATGGTCCAACCGTGAGATCGGTGAGGTATCTGTTTGTATCGCGGCCTGCTGCATGGACGCTACTATTTGAACACCGTTGCCGAATCGACCTTTCGCAAATTGCGGATCGAAATTATGGCGCCGCCCACACACATGAGAAGCGTGACTACCGCGAGCAGCAGAATGATCGGCCAAGGCAATATTAGTGCAGCCGTCCCATTCCGAGCCAAGTACATTACGGCCTCGGACACAATGATGCCCAGCCCAAAGCCCAGCACCGAGCCGAATACAGATTGCTTCAGAATGACGCCCCTCAGGTAGGAATTCGCTGCGCCCATCGCTCGCAAGGTCGCGTACTCGGATCGCTTTTCGACCATTGCAGCATACAAAGTCTGCGCCACGATGACAATTCCAACTATGAACCCAAGTGCAGCCGCGACCAGGAGCCCTGCCCCGGCGCCCGTGGTCAGAAGCCAGTATTTGCGTGTCTGCCATGAGAAGGCGGACGCCCGCCACACATCGAGACCTTGGAAGCGTATCTTCAGCCGTTGCCCCAACGAAGCAAGGTCGACGCCTGGATTCGCCTTAATGAGCAAGTAGGTTTCCCGATCATTGGGCATGTCTGCAATGATCTGAGCGGTCTTGAAGGCCGTAAAAATGTACGGAGATTGGGTAAATGCCCGCACACCGGACGTGAGTCCGGTAACCCGGGCGCGGTGTCCGTTGATCTCGACGGTCTGCCCGACACGATCAATGCCAAGCTTCTTGGCATAGAGGCGATCGATTACGATGCCGTTCGGAATTTTAAGGCTGTCCACAGAGCCAGAGATAAAATTCCAGGGAATCATCGCCGGCGCGTCTGGATCGATCCCCACCACAATGACGGTCTCGACTCCGCCATCTGGCCGCTTCCAGGGGAGGAATCGGACGATTAGCTTTCTCGCCGTCGCGATTCCTGGCGTCGCAAGCGCCTGAAAGCGGCGATGGTCGGTGATGTAGCTCGACTGGTCGACATTCTGGGTGCCCTTCGGGACGACCCAGAAATCGGCAGATGCGCGGTCAATCAGACTCGAAGAGGTCAGCCCGAACCCAATCAGTAATGCAATCTGCAGTGCCATCAAGACCACAGAGAAGCTGACGCCGACAACGGTAATCGCAAAGCGAACCCGGTCACGCGTCAAGTTGCGCCAAGCGAGTCGCCAGTTGATAGACAGATGACCACCCCGTGCATACCGCTTGGGGACAAGGAGTCTCGATCGCGCCAAGCTTTGTACGTCGCCAAGCATCGACACCAAATCCTCTAAAACATTAAACGCGATTCTTCAGCGTAGCCTGACCCCAGGGGCTACGAAATTCAAGGGGCATCAATTCGAAACACGCAACACGTGCATAGCTGCTCATAGTCGGCTTCCAGAGCCGTCTCGAGTGCCACGAAGCTTTGGCCGACGGCGGTCGAGGACCGTGCGGCATAGGGGAAGGCTCGAACGGAGCCGATGGCAGCCGCGAAATGCTTCCCCCGCCTTCGAATTCGGCTGATCCGCGCGGTGCTGCACCATTCTCCATCGTTCCAATCGGCTACGTAAGGCAGCCCACCGTGACGATCCTGCCGCTTGATGGTCTGCTTCACATCGCAATTCCAAGATCCGCTTCGGCCAGCGCTTGGCATCACGACGGCCTCGGCCACTCGACTGTTGGCGAAACATCCTTTACGGGGGAACACACAAATTTCCCGTTGTCCGTGAGAACCTCCCATACATCCCGCCTCTCCCGAGCGGTTCGATCAAGAAGACAACTGAGATTGCAGTAACAAGGCTGACGACGACCATGATGATCGACAACTGGACCAAGATCCTCAAAGTGAATACTGAGCTTTCTCAACATTCTAAGCAACGCAGGCTCCATGACAGCAAACAAATATACGACAGATTTGATCGAAGCCATCATGCAAAGGCTGCGCATCAGTCCAAGAGAGATGTGCGGGATGACGCGACGAGGATCGCTTTGCTCATTTAACCCGCCGGCTAATGAATTTTGATCCTCTGCACGGCGCCGAAATTCTTTTGCGATTGCGAAGCGGGAGATTTCTGCCGCTTGATTCAAAGGCACCCGCTTGCCCACGTCCGACCACAGTCCATCGGAGACAAGGGTACGGATTGGAAGATCGACAGGTTTATTCTGATTGTAGGGCAAAATTAATCTTGTCGTGCCAACAAATTTCTTTGTTGGACGATACATTAGCAAACTATGAAGTGAATGCTCATCAAACTGGTCGGTTTCACGCTCGCCCGGATTGTTCGCAATAGGCTCGAATGGATTTTCAATACAATAAACTTGATACCTGAGATGGAAAACTTCTTCTAAGAGATTAGCCTCATTCGCCGGCCAAACCTCAAAGTATTCGTCGTATTTTTCCTTCAGAGTTTCCATTATCTTCGTTACCTTGCCGGAACCTAGAGCGCCTTTTCGAAGCTTGTTCAAGACGGCCGCGGAATCACTTCTGAATTCGTTCACAACCGAAGATGTTGCCGCGCTATAGAACTGAACAGCCGACCTACATGACACCAAGCTTCCCTTTAAAACGGAAAATATTTAGATTTGGTAAATTTCCCACTTTCTGTGCCTCGACGCGGTCCCTTTTTACCATTCCCGCTGAAATCCTTGACTTGGGACGCATGTTGAATCGGAAAGATGGTTGCGGTCGCGATAGAGGACGGGCGAGAAGCAGTTTTTCCAGCGCCGACTGATCTTGGGCGGGATAACCGTCGCTTCGAAGTTGCGGCGGACCGCTTTGCTGTCATAGCCCTTGTCCCCCTGCACGATTGCAGCCTCAGGCGTTCGGCCGAGGTGCGGGTCTGCGGCCGTGCAATCGGCCCTTTGGCCACCATTCTGGAGGAACGCGACGGGGCGGCAAAAGGCATCCGCGAGGGCGTGGGTCCTGGTGGTGCATCCGCCGTGCGAGCGGCCAATCGCCCGGCTGCCTTCCCCTTTTCCGCCTCCGGCGCAGCGATGAGCCTGACCGCCGGGGTGTCGTTCAGCATCGTCGCACAGGGCTCGCTTGTGGCCACGAGGGAAAGGAAGATGCGTTCTCACACGCCCTTGTCGACCAAACGCACCAAGCGGTTGTACGGCGTCTTGTGTGGCCCGTAGACCGGAAGCGCATCCTTCCAGCGGCATCCCGAGCGCCGCACGAGGGCGATCCCACTGATCACCCGCCGGTGGTTGACCCGCGCCACGTCCTGCGTGTCGTCCGGCCGCAGCGGCACAAGGTGCGCGAACTGATCGTGGCTGAGCCATTTCACGTCCGTCATTGCCACCCTCCCGCAGTTTGGAGAGGTGAATCACATCCGGCACAATTCAGGAATCCCTTTACTGGGTCCGGAGCCTAATGGTCCCAGACCCGCTTTCGCCATAGCTCGACCCCCTTCCAGCGCTTGAGCAGCTTACTCCGATTAAGGCAGCCTTTACATCCCTGCCATAGCCTCGTGATCCATACGCATAGCGCGGGACGGGACAAGATGAGCGCAAAGGCGCAACGGGCCGGCGACATCGACGGGGGCGGCGACGCATCGTCCGCCGCATTGCCCGCCCCACCGGCGGCCTCGCTCCGGGCCCGGCTCGCCGCCTGGTGGGACGGAGCGCCGACCGCCCCGCACCCGGCACCGGCCACGGCTGCGAACGGCAAGGCCGCCGCGCACCCAGCCAAGGGGGCCGGCCGCGCATTGTCCGCCACTGCCGGTGCCTGGCCGCCCGCCCGGATCGAGATCGCGAGCCTGTTGTGGGGCGAGGGGTTTGTCGGGCCGCTCGGCGGCGATGCGATCTCGGCGTTGGCCGAGCCGCTCGCCCTCGAGGCCGGCGAAGTACTGCTCGACGTTTCCGCCGGGCTCGGCGGGGCGGCGCGGGCGCTCGCCGCGCGCCACCACCTCCGCGTCACTGCGATGGTACCGTCGGCCGGATTCGCCGCCGCCGCCGCCGCGCTGTCGGAGGCGCTCGGCACCGGCAAGGAGGTCGCGACCGCCGGGTACGATCCTCGCACCGCCGACTTCAAGCGCGGTGTCGCGGACGCGGCGCTGGCGCACGAGCTGCTCTCGACGCTCGAGGACAAGGAGGCGCTGCTGCGGCGCGTCGCGTTGGCGATGAAGCCCCAGGGTCGCCTCCTGATCGCCGACTACATGCTTTCCGGGCGAACGCCCGGCGCGACCGTGGCCGGGTGGGCGGCGGTCGACCCCGCGCCAGTCCACCCGTGGACCCTGGACGATGCGCGGAAGTGCCTGGCCAAGCTGCACATCGACGTGACCGCGGCCAACGACGAGACGGCCCGGCTGCGCGCCGCGATCACCGGCGGGCTCGACGCCTTCGTGAAGTCAGCCGACGCGGGCGCGCTGACCCCCGACCGCGCGAAGCATCTGGCGCGCGAGATCGCCCTCTGGGCGAGCCGCAAGGAGGCGCTCGACGCCGGCGAGCTCCGCTTTGTCTGCCTCTACGGCGAGAAGGCCGGCGAGCCGGGCTAGCTGTGATCCCTCAATAGGTTGTCCATCCGGGGCCGAATCTCGGATGCTGATGGGTGTCGAAGCCTGTCAGCGATGAGAAGGGGGCCCCGGATGAACGTCCACAAGAATGCAAGACTGACGCCCCGCGGTCGAGAGCGGATCGTGCGCCTGGTCATCGAGGGCGGGCAAACGCCGGAGGCCGTCAGCGAAGCCGTAGGCGTTTGCCCGCGCACGGTGCGCAAGTGGCTGGTCCGCTACCGGGCCGAAGGTCCAGCCGGCCTCGTCGATCGCTCGTCGCGGCCGCATCGATTGCGCAAGCCGACGCCCGAACCCGTCGTTGCGCGCATCGTCGAGCTGCGCCGGCAGCGCTGGACCGGCGCCCACATCGCCGGCGAGGTCGGCGTCTCCCCGGCTACAGTGAGCCGGGTGCTGAAGCGCGCCGGTCTCAACCGCCTGAAAGCGTTCGAACCCGTCGAGCCCGTGCGCCGCTACGAGCGCGCCAATCCGGGCGAGCTCATCCATATCGATATCAAGAAGCTCGGCCGCTTCGCCCGCGTCGGCCACCGCATCAACGCCGATCGAACCACCCGCACGCGGGGCATCGGCTGGGAGTTCGTTCACGTTGCGATCGACGACGCCTCGCGCGTCGCATTCGTCGAGATCAAGCCCGACGAACGCAAGGAAAGCGCCGTCGTCTTCCTGAGCGCCGCCGTCGCCTACTACAAGGGCCTCGGCATCACCATCGAGTGCGTCATGACCGACAACGGCTCCTGCTACCGCTCCAAGGCCTTCCGCAAGGCCACTCGCCGGCTCGGGCTCAGGCACATCTTCACCAAACCCTACACCCCCAAGACCAACGGCAAGGCCGAGCGCTTCATCCAGACCGCGCTCCGCGAATGGGCCTACGCCATCGCCTATCCCACCTCGGACCACCGGGCCGCCGAGATGCCAACCTGGCTCCACCGCTACAACTGGCACCGACCACATGGTAGCTTGAAAGCCCAACCCCCCATCAGCCGCCTCGGTCTAACCGAGGACAACCTGTTGAGGCTCCACAGCTAGCGCGTCGCCGGCCCCGCCATCGGAGATGTCGGAAGATGGTCCCGGGTCTGCGGCGCGTCACGTTCGTGCTGCGCCGCAGACCCAGGATGAGAGGCTGGATTTTGCGGCTTACGGCGGATCGTTCGGATCGATTTTTGCGGAAGCACGATTGCGCGAATTCGCCCCATTTTCCGCCCTTCCGCGCGTTGACAGGGGCTGCCGCCGCCGCTATGGTCCGGCGCTTTCCTGAACCCGCCCCCCAACACCGAGCCGGCCCATGAAGATCGTCAACTCGATCAAGTCCATCAAGAAGCGGCACAAGGACTGCCGCGTCGTGCGCCGTCGCGGGCGGGTCTACGTCATCAACAAGACCAACCGGCGCTTCAAGGCGCGCCAGGGCTAGCAGCCGCCCGAGCCTCCGCCCACGCCTTTCCCTTGCAGGGAAAGGGCAAGTCGGCGTAACTCAACCCATGCGCATGCCGGTACCCGATGCGGGCACGATCGCCTGCCGGGGCGAGATCGCGCGGCGCCTTGCCGCGCTTGTCGCCCCCGGCGGCGTCATCGCCGACGAGGCGACGCTCCGCGCCTACGAATGCGACGGGCTCACCGCCTACCGCACCCCGCCGATGATCGCCGTCCTGCCCGAGACCACGGCCGAAGTGGCCGCGGTGCTCGCCGCTTGCCGCGAGATGGGGGTGAAGGTGGTGCCGCGCGGCGCGGGCACGTCGCTTTCGGGCGGCGCCCTGCCGCTCGCCGACGGCGTGCTGGTCGGGATGGGCAAGTTCAACCGCATCCTGGAGGTCGACTACGCCAACCGCTGCGCGGTGGTGCAGCCGGGCGTGCCGAACCTCGCCATTTCCAACGCCGTCGCGGCCGCCGGCTTCTATTACGCCCCCGATCCGTCGAGCCAGATCGCCTGCACCATCGGCGGCAACGTCGCCGAGAACTCGGGCGGGGTGCATTGCCTGAAGTACGGGCTGACCACCAACAACATCACCGGGGTCGAGCTCGTGCTGATGTCGGGCGAGGTGATCCGGCTCGGCGGCAAGGCGCTGGAGACGGACGGGTACGATCTGCTGGGCATCGTCACCGGCTCCGAGGGGCTGCTCGGCATCGTCACGGAGGTGACCGTCCGGCTGCTGCGGAAGCCCGCCACGGCGCGGGCCCTGCTGGTCGGCTTCCCGTCGAGCGAGCAGGCGGGCGACTGCGTTTCCGCCATACTCGCCGCCGGCATCATCCCGGGCGGGATGGAGATGATGGACCGGCCGGCCATCAAGGCCGCCGAGGACTTCGTCCACGCCGGCTATCCGACCGAGGCCGGGGCCCTCCTGATCGTCGAGCTCGACGGGCCCGAGATCGAAGTCGACCACCTGGTCGCACGGGTGGGCGACATCGCCACCGCCCACGGGGCGCTCGGCGTGCGCGCGTCGTCCGGCGAGGACGAGAGGCTGCGCTTCTGGGCCGGGCGCAAGGCCGCCTTTCCCGCGATGGGGCGGCTTTCGCCCGACTATTACTGCATGGACGGCACCATCCCGCGCCGGCGCCTCGCCGAGGTGCTGCACGGCATCGCCCAGCTGTCGCGCCGCCACGGGCTCGGCGTCGCCAACGTGTTCCACGCAGGCGACGGTAACCTGCACCCGCTGATCCTCTACGACGCCAACAAGCCGGGCGAGATCGAGACGGCCGAGGCGTTCGGCGCCGACATCTTGCGGCTCTGCGTCGAGGTCGGCGGCGTGCTGACCGGCGAGCACGGGGTCGGCGTCGAAAAGCGGGACCTGATGGGCGCGATGTTCGACGAGGTCGACCTCGCCCAGCAGCAGCGCATCAAGTGCGCGTTCGACGCCGACTTGCTGCTCAACCCGGGAAAGGTGTTCCCCACCCTGCATCGCTGCGCCGAGCTCGGCCGCGTCCACGTCCACGGCGGCGAGCTGCGCCACGCGCACCTGCCGCGGTTCTGACGATGGCCGAACTCGACACCGAGAGCGCCCTGCGCCCGGCGGACGAGGCGACGCTCGCCGAGGCCATTGCCGATCTGCTGGCGCGTGGCGAGTTGGTCGAGCTGATCGGCGGCGGCACCAAGCGCGGGCTCGGCCGGCCCGACATGCCGCGCCTGCGGCTCGAAACCGCCGCCTTCTCCGGCATCCGCATGTACGAGCCCGAGGAGCTGGTGATGTCGGCGGGCGCGGCGACGCCAGTCGCCGAGATCGAGGCGGAGCTCGCGCGGCACCGCCAGATGCTCGCCTTCGAGCCGCCGGACGTGGCATTGCTCTACGGCGCCTCGGGACGCGGCACGATCGGCGGCGCGTTCGCCGCCAATCTGGCAGGGCCGCGCCGCGTTCGCGCCGGCGCCGCGCGCGACCACATCCTGGGCGTCCGCGCGGTCGGCGGTCGCGGCGAGCCGTTCAAGGCCGGCGGGCGGGTGGTAAAGAACGTCACCGGCTACGACGTGCCGAAGCTGGTCGCCGGCTCGCTCGGCACGCTCGCGGTAATGTGCGAGGTGACCTTCCGCGTGCTGCCCGCGCCGGAAACGACGGCGACGCTGCTGGTCTGCGGCGCGGGCGACAGGGACCTGATGGCCGCGATGGGCGAAGCGCTGGCAAGCCCGCACGACGTCTCAGCCGCGACGACCCTCTCGGGCGCGGTCGCCGCGCAGTCGCGCGTTCCGGTTGTCGCCGCCCTCGCCGCGCCCGTCGCGGCGCTGCGGGTCGAGGGGTTCGGACCGTCGGTCGCCGCGCGCGTCGCCGCGCTCAAGGAGCTGCTCGGCGGGTCCCGCGAGATCGCGACGCTCGACGGGGCGGAGAGCGACATGCTGTGGCGCGAGATTCGCGACCTGGCCGCCTTCGCGCCCGACGCGCCGCTCGGGCACGAGCGCTGCATCTGGCGGGTGTCGATCCCGGGCGCCGCGGCGGCCGGGGCACTCGACGCCATCGGCCACGAAACAGATTATGCGTGCGTCGCGGACTGGGGCGGCGGCAGGCTCTGGCTCGCCGTGCCGGAAGGAATTGGCGACGCACACGCCCCGGCCATTCGGGCAGCTGCCGCGGCCGCAGGCGGCCACTCGGTGCTGGTCCGCGCACCGGACGGGATCCGTCGCGCCGTCCCCCCCTTCCCGACCCAGCCCGCGGCGCTTGCCGCCCTCACCGCGCGCGTCAAGTCGGCGTTCGACCCGCACGGCGTACTCAACCCCGGCCGCATGTACGAAGGGGTGTGATGCAGACGCGCTTCGCCCCCGAGCGGCTCGCCGCGGATTCGGACCTTGCCCAGTCCGACCACATCCTGCGCGCCTGCGTGCATTGCGGCTTCTGCACCGCGACCTGCCCGACCTATCTCGAGCTCGGCGACGAGCGCGACAGCCCACGCGGGCGCATCTATCTCATCAAGGAGATGCTGGAGGCCGACCGGCCGCCGACGGCCGAGACGGTGACGCATATCGACCGCTGCCTCTCCTGCCTCGGCTGCATGACGACCTGCCCGTCCGGCGTCCACTACCAGCATCTGGTCGACCACGCGCGCGCCTTCGTCGAGGAGCGGTACGACCGGCCGGCCGCCGAGCGCGCGCTGCGCGCCGCCGTCGCTCGCGTGCTGCCGCACCCCGGAAGGTTTCGTGCCGCGCTGGCGCTCGGCCGGCTCGCCAAGCCCTTGGCCGGGATGCTGCCCGCGCGGCTACGCCACGCCTTGACGCTGGTGCCGACCGGCGGCCAGGGCGCCGACCCCGCCGCACGACCGCGCGTCTTCGCCGCCGAAGGGACACGGACCCGCCGCGTCGCGCTGCTCGCCGGCTGCGTGCAGCAGGCGCTCGCACCCGCGATCAACGCGGCGACGATACGGCTTCTCACCCGCCACGGCTGCGAGGTGGTGGTGGCGCAAGGCGGCGGCTGCTGCGGCGCGCTCGCGCATCATCTCGGTCGCACCGACGAAGGTCGCGATTACGCCCGCAGCAACGTCGCCGCCTGGACGCGCGAGATCGAGGCCGGCGGCCTCGACGCCATCGTCGTCAACGCCTCCGGGTGCGGCACGCAGGTCAAGGATTACGGCTTCCTGCTGCGCGACGATGCCATCTGGGCGGAGCGCGCCGCGCGGATCTCCGCCCTCGCCCGCGACGTGACCGAGCTGATGGCGGAGATCGGGCTCGGCACCGCCGGCCATGCGCCGCGCCTCGCTGTCGCGTATCACGACGCCTGTTCCCTCCGCCACGGCCAGAAGGTGACCGCCCCGCCGCGCGCGCTCCTCGGCGCCGCCGGCTTCGCCGTCCGCGAGCCGGACGAGGGCCATGTCTGTTGCGGCTCGGCCGGGAGCTACAACCTGCTGCAGCCGGCGATGGCCGAGCGGCTGCGCGCACGGAAGGCGGGCCACCTCTCGGCGACCGGGGCCGAAATCGTCGCCGCCGGCAACATCGGCTGCATCATGCAACTCGAAGGCGCGACGCCGCAGCCGGTCGTGCACACGGTGGAGCTGCTCGACTGGGCGACCGGTGGCCCGCGGCCGCGGGCGCTCGCGTCGCTGGAGGGCGTGCCATGACCCTGCCGAAGCTAATGCTGTGGATGGCGACGTTCGCGTCGCTCTGGATCGTCCAGCCGGCGTCGGCGTCACAGACGGACCCACGGCTCGACGCGCTGTTCCGTCGCCTCGCCCTCACCCGCGACACGACCGAGGCCGCGTCGCTCGAACAGGGGATCTGGACGATCTGGCTGCAGTCGGGCGATCCCAAGATCGACCGGCTGATGGCCGGCGGCCTGGCGGCGATGGACGCGGGCGACACCGATTCGGCGGAGGAGATCTTCGACGAGATCGTCGCCCAGGCGCCGGACTTCGCCGAGGGGTGGAACAAGCGCGCGACGCTGCGCTACATGACGGGCGACTATGCCGGCTCGCTCGCCGACATCGAGCGGACTCTGGCGCTCGAGCCGCGCCATTTCGGCGCGCTATCCGGGATGGGGCTCGTCTATACCGCGCTCGGCGACGATGCGAAGGCGCTCGACGCCTTCCGCCGCGCGCTCAAGGTCGATCCGAACCTCGCCGGCGCGGCGGACCAGGTCCGGGCGCTCGAGGACAAGCTCAAGGGCCGTGCGATCTAGCCGCGCGGCGACAGGGCCGGATCGGCGCCCGCCGCCTCGACGCGGCAGACGATGCCGCGCGATTCGAGCTTGACGCACATCTTCACCACCGAGGCGCGCTCGGCGACCGGCGGCGTGACCAGCGTGTAGCGCAGGCTCTCCGCCGTCAGCGCGGTGCGCTCGGCGACGATCTCGACCGCGCCGTAGAGCTCGGGCGCGCGCTTCACCATGTCGAGCCAGCCCTGCGTTGCGTCGATGCGACTCGGATATTCCGCGAGCCGCGCCCGATAGTAAGTGCCGTGCAGCGGCGTCGCGGCGAGCACGACCGGCTCCGGCATTGCGCCAGGGCGGAACGTGACCCCGCCACCGAGCGGCGCGATCGCCGGCCGCACCGGCGCCGGCGGCGGCTCGGGCGCGGCCTCGGGCATCGTCGCAGCGGCCGGGACGGGCTCGGGAACGGTCACGGCAGCGGGCGTCGCCGGGATCGTCGGAACCTCTGCCGGCTGGGGCGCGGCGGCTTCGGCGGCTTCTGACGCAGCGACTTCGGTGGGCTGCGGGGCAGGCACCGCCGCAGTCGGTGCCGGGGCGGGCGCTTCGACGACGGCGGGCGCCGGCGTCGGCGCCACCGGATAGTCGAACATCGCCGCGAGTTGTTGGGGATCGGCGTGCGGCACGGGCGGCGGGGCGGACGCGACGGCGACCGGCGCAGGCGTCGGAGGCTTTGCAGCGGCGGCGGGTGCCGGCGCCGGCTCGACCGGATAGTCGAACATGGCCGCGAGCAGCTTGGGATCGGCGTGCGGTGCCGGCGGCACAGCGGCGACCGGAGCCGCTTTGGCCGGCATCGTAGCGACCGGAGCCGGGGCCACCGGAGCCACAGTGACTGGGGTCGCAGCCTGGTGCTTCGGCTTGGCGGGTGTGGAAGCGCTCCCCACCACCATCGGGACCTTGCCCTCGGTGGCGCTCGGCCCCGGCGCGGGAGCCGGGTCGCGCGCGGGAGCGGGTGTCGCGGCCGGCGCCACCGTGGAGGGGGTGGCTGCCGGTGCGGCAGCCTTGCCGGACACCGGCAGGCTGCCCAGGTTTCGCGCGCGCAGAGCGGCGTACATGGCGAGGTTCTTCTCGACCGCGGCTGCATCCATGTCGCGCCGCGCGATCCGCGCCGCCGACGTCATGTCGCCGACGAGACCGTAGGCGAGGGCGAGGTTGTTGCGCTCGCGTGGGCCCGCTTCGGTCGACCCGGCGGCCTTGGACAGCACGTCGATCGCCTCGCGATAGTCGTGCGACGCGGCGAGCGACAGGCCGAGATTGTTCTCGAGGGCGAGGTTGCCTGGCTTCAGCGCCAGCCCCGCGCGGTACATCGCCTGGGCGTGGGCATGCTCGCCCTGCATGTCGTAAGCCACGCCGAGCCCGTTATAGGTGCGCGCGTCCTTCTTCAGCCCGATCGAGGCGAGAAGCTGTTCGATCGCAAGCGCCGGCCGGTCGAGTGCGACCAGCGCGTTGCCGAGCCCCCGGCGCGCCTCGGCCTCGGACCCCGGCAGGTCGATCGCCTGGCGATAGGCCTCGGCCGCCTGCTCATACGCGCCGAGGCGGGACAGCGCGGCGCCCATGCCGATCAGCGGCGCGGGATCGCGCGGGTTCTGGTTATGCGCCTCGCGGAAGAGCGAAACCGCGGTCGCGTCGTCTCCCGATTGCGACGTGCGCTCGGCGACGTTCATCAGCGCGGCGCCGCGGATCGGCGCGGCGCCCGTCTTGGTGGGATCGCCGCCCGACGACGTGGCGCAGCCGGAGACCAGTGCCGCCATGAGCCCGCAGAAGGCGAGCCGGGCGACGCGCGTGTTTTGTGCCGGTTTCATGGCGCAAGACTTATCGAATGGTTTTTAACATCGTCTTAAAACCCGGCGATGCATCTTGGCCGATACAACTTCGAATTCGAAACGATCCCCCTTCAAAATACTGATAATGAATGCGGGGATTTTATTCATGTTGCCCGCAAATCAATACTTAGCCATTCACCCGGCGTTAAGACCTTGGCGTCATAGTCCGCATCGGAGATAGCAACAGCCGGGCGCGTCGCGCGGCCGGGGAGAAGGAGCATCCGATGCATGTATTGGCAGTCGCGTCGCAGAAGGGCGGCTCCGGCAAGACGACACTCGCCGGCCATCTCGCCGTCGAGGCCGAGCGCCAGGGCGCCGGCCCGGTCGCTCTGATCGACACCGATCCGCAGGGGAGCCTCGCCGCGTGGTGGAACGCGCGCGCCGCCGAGACGCCCGTCTTCGTCGAAACCTATGTCTCGCGCCTTGCCGATGACCTCGGCAAGCTGCGCTCCGCCGGCGTCGCGCTGGTCGTCATCGACACGCCGCCCGCGATCACCCAGACCATCGTCGAGGTGGTGCGCGCCGCGGACCTGGTGCTGATCCCGGTGCGGCCGAGCCCGCACGACCTCGGCGCCGCCGGCGCGACGGTCGACCTGATCGAGTCGCTCGACAAGCCGCTGGTGTTCGCGATCAACGGCGCCTCGCCGCGCGCGCGCATCACGTCGGAGGCGGTGATCGCCCTCTCGCAGCACGGTACGCTCGCGCCCTCGATCGTGCATCACCGCACCGACTTCGCGGCCAGCATGATCGACGGCCGCACGGTGATGGAACTCCCCCGCACCGAGCGCTCGTCGGCCGAGGTGTCGGCGCTGTGGTCCTATCTCGCGCGCCGCATCGCGGGGCGCGACCGGCCGGGCCTCGCCGTCGAGATGGCCGGCCTCGCCCACTCGGAGGCCTCGTTCGCGGAGCAGGGAGCATGATGGAACGCTCTCCCGCCGCGATGCTGACCCGCTCGCTGCTCGTCCGCAAGGGCGCGGCGGCGCCGACCGCGCCGGTACCCCCGCCCATCCTCGAGTTGGCGCCTGCGCCGACGCCCCGCGAGCCCGCGCCGCATCTGATGCTGATCGGGCGCGAGCCGTCCATGTCGGCCGCCCGTCCGCACACCGAACGGAACGTGAACGGTCCCGGCGACTCGCGGCGGCGGATCACGCTGCGGCTCGATCCGGTGCGCCACCGCCGCCTCAAGCTGGCGGCCACCCATCTCGGCACCAGCTTGCAGGACGTACTGATCGCCGCGCTCGACAGCCACCTCGCGCGCGTCGCGCCGGGGCTCGGCGAGGGCGGCTGTCCCTGTCTCTCCGGGACCGCGAGGTCAGAGGAGGCAGCGTCGTGAACACAGCGGAACCGAAGCCCGCCGCGAGCCTCGCCCCGACGCTGATCCGCCGCGGCCAGGGCCGTGCCGTCCCCGCCGCCGCCGCACCGCCCGCAAGCACCGCCGAGATGACCGGCGGCCTCGCCATTCCTCCAGCGCCCGGCGTCGGTGGCATCGCGGCGCCTACCGCGAAACGAAGCCGGCGACGGATGATGTCGTGGCGGAGCGCAGGTCTGTTCGGAGCGCTCTATCTGGCGGCGCTGGTACTGTTCGCCGCCGCGTTCGACATGTGGCCGAGCTGACCGCTCAGCGCTCGCCCGCAAGGCCGCGACGCACCTTGTCGAGCTCCTCGGCGTAGCGGCGCATCGCATAGGGCTCGGTCAGGAGGCCGATCACCCGGCGCGCCTGGTCATCGTCGACGACCGCCAGCGCCTCGCTCTCGGTCCGGTCGAAAAGTGCGATAGCGGCTTTCACATCCATCGACGGGCGCAGCATCACGTCGCGATAGTGCAGCAGCGTCGAGACCGGCTGCTCCGCCGCCTCGCCGTCGTACTTCACTGTGTGCGCCTCGGGCACCAGGACGATGCCCTGGTACCGATCGTCCGGACCGGTCGCGATCACGCGCTGCGTCGCCCCCAACGGGAACAGCCGGCGGAACGCGGCGATGGTGGTGTCCGCCGGCACCATGCGCACGTCGTGGCGCATCATGCGCCGGACAGTGAGCGAGCGCAGCCACCCGACGTCCTGGGCGCTGCGGATTGTCTCGCCGCGGAGGTGCAGACGCCAAGTCGAGAAGGAGTACCCGAAGGTCGTGCGCACCACGAGGCTGGCGACCACGGCGGCGGCCAGCACAACCCCGGTCAGCGAGAAGTCACCCGTCGTCTCGAGCGCGAGGAACGACATGGTGAGCGGTCCGCCGATCACCGCGACGGCGAATGCGCCCATCCCCACCACGGCGGCGGCGACGGGATCGACAGCGAACGGCGGCCCGACGAAGGCGAGGAGCGCAGCGAAGAACTTGCCGACCAGCGCGCCCAGAAACAGCGAGGCGAAGAACAGCCCGCCGCGGAAGCCAGAGCCGAGCGAAATCGCCGAGGCGCCGAGCTTCAGGACGAACAGCCCCGCGAGCACGCCCATCGGCATGGCGTTGATCAGGTTGACGTGGAGCGCCCCGTGACCCGACGATAGGACCTGCGGACTGACCAGCGCGCTGGCGCCGACCACCAAGCCGCCGCCGACCGGGCGCAGCCAGGCGGGCAGGCCGGTGCGGCCGAGCGCCTCCTCGACCAACGACATGGCGCGCATGGTGAGGACGCCGAGCCCGGCGCAGGTAAGTGCCAGTACAATGAATACGGCATAATCGACCGGGTGCACCTGGAACGCCGTCGCGATCGAGATGTCGTAGGCCGCTCCGCCCAGGGCGCGCGACACCAGCTCGCCGGTCAGCGCCGCGGCCATCACCGGGGCCACCGTCGCCACGGTGTAGGTGCCGACGATCAGCTCGAAGCTGTAGAAGGCGCCGGTCAGCGGGGCGTTGAACGCGGCCGCGATCGCCGCCGCGGCGCCGCACCCGACCAGCACGCGGAGATCGTTGCGGCGCAGCCGGAAGGCGATGCCGAGCTTCGACGCGAAGCCCGAGCTGATCTGGGTATAGCCCGCCTCGAGTCCGACCGAGGCGCCGAACCCGTTCGAGACGATGGTCTGCACCGCGATGATTACGCTGTCCTTGATCGACATGCGCCCGCCGTGCAGCGCGTTCGCCTCGATCGGGTCGACCATGGCGCGCTTGCCACGCCGGACGAGCGCCAGCGCGATCAGCCCCATCAGCAGCCCGCCCACCGCCGGCATCAACGCGCCGGGCCACGGCGCGATGTGCGTGAGCGCGCTGAGCCGCGCCCCGCCGCCGAAGCCGAACAGAACTTCATGCAGGACCTGGGTGCCCCGGCTCATCCCGGTGACCAGAATGCCGGAGCCCGCCCCGACCGCCACGCCGACCACGATCAGCCCGAGCTCGCTGCCGCGCACGAAGGCGCGCACCCACACGGCGAAGCCCGGCATGGCGCGTGAGGTGCGGCCGAAAAGGGCCCGCATCGCCCGCCAGCCGGCTTCCCCTGAGGCGACGCGGAGCGTCTCGGCGGAAAACCGAACCATGGAACTCTCGGCCGACGCCCATTGGGACGACGGACATGCCGGCAGTTGGAGCTTGGATGGCCGGGGTTCTAGCACCTCGCGCGACGCCCGGACCAGCCAAATCGTCGCAGATGTCTAACATCCCCGACATTAACAGGATTTGAACAGGACTCGTTAAGCAGGCGGCGCGAGCATGCTCCCGTTCGCGGATCCACCGCGCGAGGAAGGGTCATGCAGATCAGCCCGACATCCTACCAGCCACCCGCGGCCCCCCAGCCGAGGGTCGACCGGAACCCGCCGCCCCCGCCGCCGCAGCCGGCCCAGCCGCCGGCCGCGATGGACCATGACGGCGACAAGGACGGCGGACACGTCGACATGATGGCGTAACGGGCGGCGCCGTTCTCGCGCCCGCCCCACCCCGATCACAAGCACGTGTGTTGAAGCCGCCGCCGGGGGTCCTAGATCACCGGGGCCCCGCGGCGGCTGCCGCTTCCGGAGATTCTCACGTGCCCAGACTTCACATCCTCGCCCTGGCGGGCGTCCTTCTCGCCGCCGGCGCCCCACCCGCCTTCGCCGACTGGTTCGGCACGGCCACCATGCCCGACCACGTCCAGCTCCTGACCGAAGTGGCGGACAGCCAGCAGATCATGCCCGGCAAGCCGTTCGTCGCCCGGGTCACCAGGCTCGACGGCAAGGTGGAGAGCTCGATCCTCACCCCGACCGAAATCGACGTGGTGGGCGATGCGATCTCAGTCGCCGCGGAAAACCAAGCGGGCAACAAGGTGATGCTGTCGTTGATCCGCCGCCCGGGCCGGTCCGTCGACGACGGCCCCGCGAACGGAAGCTGACGCCATAGCCCCGGGCGCGGCTCAGCCCGCGGCGGCCGGGACGGCGCGGCGCACCACGAACCAGAAGCAGCCGAGCATCGCGACGGCGAGTACCAGCACGCCGTAGGCGAACACGCGCGGCGTGCCGTCATAGAGGTGGATCGCGAGGATGCCCCCTCCAGCGGCGATCGCCATCTGCATGAACCCGACCATGGCCGAGGCCGCGCCGGCGCGGGTCGGGAACGGCGCAATCGCGCCCGCCTGGCTGTTCGGCATAACGAGCCCGGTGCCGAGCCCGACCGCAATCATTGGGGCGACGATGCCGTCGATGCCGCCGATCCCCTGCCCCGCCAGCGCGACGAGCGCGGTGCTCGCCGCCAGCCCGAGCACGATGCCGGCGAGGATCGTGCGGTCGATGCCGAGGCGCGGGGTCGCCCGCGCGGCGAAGAACGCGCCGCCGCCGAACCCCATCGTCACCGCGCCGTAGACCAGCGCGAAGCCGGTCGGGTCGAGCTTCAGCACGTTGATGAAGTAGAACGGCGCGACCGAGTTGAAGACGAAGATCTGGCCGAACCCGCAGGCGATGCAGAGGGTGTAGCCGGCGAACTTGCGGTGCGCGAAGAGCCCGGCATAGTCGCTGGCGATGCGGAGCGCACGGATCGGCCCCGCGCGATGGCGCTGGGTCTCGGGCAGGACGAGCCAGACCGTGACGAAGACCAGCGCGCCGAACGTCATCATGAACACGAAGTTCGAGCGCCAGCCGAATTGCTGCTCGAGGAACGCGCCGAGGATCGGCGACAGGACCGGGGCGAGCGAGAAGGCCGCCGAGACATAGGCCATCACCCGCGCCGCGTCCTTGAGCTCGTAAAGGTCGCGAACGACCGCGCGGGCCAGAACGGGCGCGGCGCAGGCGGCGAGCGCCTGCAAGAGGCGGAACAGGATCAGCGCCTCGATCGAGGTCGCGGTGGCGCAGGCGACCGACGAGGCGACGTAAAGTCCAAGGCCGGCGAGCAGCATGGGCCGGCGTCCGAATCGGTCGGCGAGCGGACCCCAGACGAGCTGCGCGCAGGCGTAAGCCACCATGAACACGCTGAGGGTGAGCTGCACCATCGCCGGCGTGGTGGCGAGGCTGACCGCAATGCCCGGCAGCGACGGCAGATACTGGGCGTTGGAGGCGGAGGAGACCGCCGTCATCGCGGTGATGACCGCGATCAGCACGCCCGGCGGCGGCATGGGCCTCGTCGTCACGCCGGCGCGCCCGCTTCCTGCCGCCTGACGATCAGCATCTCGATCGAGGTCGCAACGGTGCAGGCCCCCGCGGCGGGCGACGGCCCGGCTGGGCGTGGCGAAGCTGTCATGGAATCGTTCCGGCTGGCCGCGCTTCGATAACATCACGGATCACGGGACGGGGCAACGCGCGCGGACGCGGGTCAGGTTTGCCAGATCAGCCCGTAATAGAGCGCCACCGCGCCGCCGACGGCAAGAACCGCCCAGGTACAGGCCATCCCGGCGGCGCGGCCGAACGACCAGCCCGACGTCCGCGACAGCCCCTGCGCGTGCAGCACCCTGCCGACGACCAGCGCGACGCCGAGCGCGTGTACCAGCCAGCGCGGCCCGTGCGCCATCTCGATCAGCCCGATCACGATGAGCGCGAGCGGCACGTACTCGGCGAAATTGCCGAAGGCGCTCCGCGCGCGCAAGAGCCCCTCGTCGCCACCATCGCCGAGCCCCACCCCGGTGCGGAACCGCAGCCGGCTGACGTTGACCGCCAGCGCGACCGCGATCAGGGCGAGGACGCCGGCATAGATCGCGGTCGCGTTGAGCGGGAAGGCCACGCTACATCTTCGGCAGGAAGGCCGTGGTGAAGAGCTGATCGTCCGACGGCTTCGTCTTCAGCAAGTTCATCTCGACGAAGGTCTGCTTGAGCAGGGCGACCGACTTCGGATTGAACTTGCAGTCGGGGATGAAGCCCTTCACCTCCTCGTCATAGACGCGGGACATGTTGTCCGTCGGCTGCTTCAGCACCTTGGAGGTGATCTCGACGGTCTTTTCCTTGTGACCCTTGATGTATTGCAGCGTCTCGCTCCAGGCCGCGACGAAGCGGCGGACGAGGTCCGGGTTCGACTTCACCAGCGCCTTTCGCGCGTAGACGACGTGAGTGATGAAGTCGGGCACCAGATCGGCGAAGTTGTAAATCGGCTGGAGCTGCTTCTTCGATTCCAGGAGGTAGGCCACCTCGGTGGCAATCACCAGACCGTCGACTTGGTTGGTCTTGAGGGCCGAGAGGTTGGATTCAAGCCCGCCGAGCGCGACCACGGTGATCCCGTCGGTGCCCCAGCCGAGATGCTGCGACAGGCGCTTGGTCAGCCAGTCGGTGAGCGAGCCGAGCGTCGTGATGCCGAGCTTCTTACCCTTCAGCTCGTCCACCTTGGTGATCTTGCTGCCATAGGGCATCGAGACGCCGAGATTGTACGGCGCGCCGTAATAGGCGCAGACGCCGATGCCGGCGCCGCCCTTGGCATTGAACGCGAGGCCGGGGCCCGAGGCGAGGCCGAAATCGATGTTCTTGCCGAGCAGGCCCTGCTGCACCTTCGCGTCGCCGGCGAAGCCCACGATCTTCACGTGGTCGAACCCGTGCTTCTGCATGATGCCTTCCTGCACGCCGATGTCGATCGGGGTGAAGGTCCAGGCGAACGGCACGGCCTTGCCGACCGAGATCGTATCGCCGGCATGCGCGCCGGTCGGCCCGCTGGCCACCGTCAGCATCGCGGCAATGGCCGCCATCCCAAGATTTCGTGCGAGCTTCATGGACGCCCCTCTCCCTTGTCGAACGTTGGCATTGCAGATACTGGCAGGCGTGAGGGTGCCCGTTCGGGCGCGGCCTTGGCAACGGGAATCGCGGCTCGCTGCGGACACCTCGCCGTGCGACCGCCCGCCGCAGTCGGCCCTCGCCTTCACTGCGGATGTCATGCATAGTGCCGGAGCGATTTGGGGCTTTCCTTGACCGCCCGAGCGCGCTAAATGTCTCCAGATAGGACAGGATAGCTGACGGAATTCTCTATGGCGCTACCCGAAGCTCAGGGACTGTACGACCCGCGTAACGAGCACAACTCGTGCGGCGTCGGATTCGTGGTCAACATCAAGGGCCGCAAATCCAACGAGATCATCCGCAACGGGCTGCAGATCCTGGTCAATCTCGACCATCGCGGCGCGGTGGGCGCCGACCCAATGGTCGGCGACGGGGCCGGCTGCCTGATCCAGATTCCGGACAAGCTGCTGCGCGACTGGGCGAAGCGCGAAGGCAAGACGCTGCCCAAGCCGGGGCGCTATGCCGTCGCCATGTGCTTCCTGCCGCAGGACGAGAAGGCGCGCGCGATCGCCGTCGAGCATTTCGAGCGCTTCGCCCAGGCCGGGGGCCAGTCGGTGCTGGGCTGGCGCGACGTTCCCGTCGATTTGACGGGGCTCGGCAAGCGGGTGATCGAGACCATGCCCTGCATCAAGCAGGCGGTCGTCACCTGCAACACCAAGATCAAGGACCAGAACGCGTTCGAGCGGAAGATCCTGACCATCCGCAAGCAGACGCTGAACTCGATCCGGGCGCTCGCCGAGCGGCGGAACGAACCGACAGTGGTCAATTTCTACATGCCGTCCTTTTCGAGCCGGACGGTCGTCTACAAGGGGCTGCTGCTCGCCAACCAGGTCGGGAGCTTCTACGAGGATTTGCGCAACCCGCTTTGCGAGTCGGCGCTGGCGCTGGTCCACCAGCGCTTCTCGACCAACACCTTCCCGTCCTGGCGCCTGGCGCACCCATACCGCTTCCTCGCCCACAACGGCGAGATCAACACGGTGCGCGGCAACGTCAACTGGATGTACGCGAGGCGCCACTCGATGGCGTCCGACCTGATCGGGCCGGACCTGGACAAGATGTGGCCGCTGATCCCGCACGGCCAGTCGGACACGGCCTGCATCGACAACGCGCTCGAGCTGCTGGTCGCGGGCGGCTATTCGCTCGCCCACGCGATGATGATGCTGATCCCGGAGGCATGGGCCGGCAACCCGCTGATGGAGCCCAAGCGGCGCGCGTTCTACGAGTACTACGCCGCGCTGATGGAGCCGTGGGACGGGCCCGCCGCCATCGCCTTCACCGACGGCCGCCAGATCGGCGCGACGCTCGATCGCAACGGACTGCGCCCGGCCCGCTACGTCATCACCGACGACGACCACGTCATCATGGCGTCGGAGGTGGGCGTCCTGCCGGTGCCGGAAGAACGCATCGTCCACAAGTGGCGGCTGCAGCCGGGCCGCATGCTGCTGATCGACCTGGTCGAAGGCCGCATCATCAGCGATTCCGAGATCAAGCAGCAGCTCGCCGACGAGCACCCGTACGAGGAGTGGCTGAAGGAGACCCAGGTCCAGCTCGAGGAGCTGCCGGAAATCCCGAGCGCCGAGGTGCATCCGCTGCGCAACGACCCGTCCGACGTGATGTCGCAGCAGCAGGCGTTCGGCTACACCCAGGAGGACGTCCAGTTCTTCCTGGAGCCGATGGGCGCCGACGGCGACGATCCCGTGGGGTCGATGGGCACCGACACGCCGCTCGCGGTCCTGTCGAAGAAACCGAAGCTTCTGTACAACTACTTCAAGCAGAACTTCGCCCAGGTCACCAACCCGCCGATCGACCCGATCCGCGAGGAGCTGGTGATGTCGCTGGTCTCGATGATCGGGCCGCGGCCGAACCTGCTTGGTCATCATGCCGGCACGCACTACCGCCTGGAGGTCAACCAGCCGATCCTGACCAACGCGGATTTGGAAAAGATCCGCGGCATCTCCACGCTTGTCGGCGAGGCGTTCCGCACCTGCACGCTGGACGCCACCTGGCCCGCGCCGGAGGGGCCGGACGGCATGGCGCGCGCCATCGAGCGGCTGTGCGCCGAAGCCACCAACGCGGTCGTCGAGGGCTACAACATCCTGATCCTGTCGGACCGGGCGACGGCCGCGGGGCGCGTGCCAATCCCGGCGCTGCTGTCGACCGCATCGGTGCACCACCATCTGATCCGCCAGGGGCTGCGCACGTCCACGGGGCTCGTCGTCGAGACCGGCGAGGCGCGCCAGGTGCATCATTTCTGCGTGCTCGCCGGCTACGGGGCGGAGGCGATCAATCCCTACCTCGCCTTCGAGACGCTGGACCGCATTCGGACCGAGAACGGCCTCGCCCTCGCGCCCTATGAGGTGCAGAAGAACTTCATCAAGGCGGTCGGCAAGGGCATGCTGAAGGTCATGTCCAAGATGGGCATCTCCACCTACCAGTCCTATTGCGGCGCGCAGATCTTCGATGCGGTCGGTCTCGCCACCGAGTTCGTGGACAAGTACTTCACCGGCACGGCCTCGACCATCGAGGGGGCGGGGCTCGCCGAGATCGCGGCCGAGGCAATGGCGCGCCACCGCAACGCATACGGCGACAACCCGATCTACGACGGCATGCTGGATGCCGGCGGCGACTACGCGTTCCGCCTGCGCGGCGAGGACCATGCCTGGACGCCGGAGACGGTGGCGGCGTTGCAGCACGCGGTGCGCGGCAACCTGCCCGACCAGTACCGGAGCTTCGCCCAATCCATCAACGACCAGTCGGAGCGGCTGCTGACGCTGCGCGGGCTGATGACGTTCAAGGCCGCGCCCGAGCCCGTGCCGCTCGACGAGGTGGAACCGGCGAACGAGGTCGTCCGCCGCTTCGCAACCGGCGCGATGAGCTTCGGCTCGATCTCGCGCGAGGCGCACACGACGCTGGCCATCGCGATGAACCGCATCGGCGGCAAGTCGAACACCGGTGAGGGCGGCGAGGAGTCGGACCGGTTCAAGCCGCTCGCCAACGGCGATTCCATGCGCTCGGCCATCAAGCAGGTGGCATCGGGGCGGTTCGGCGTGACGGCGGAATACCTCGTCAACTCCGACATGATGCAGATCAAGATGGCGCAGGGGGCGAAGCCCGGCGAGGGCGGCCAGCTTCCCGGCCACAAGGTCGACAGCAACATCGCGCGCGTGCGCCATTCGACGCCGGGCGTCGGGCTGATCTCGCCGCCGCCGCACCACGACATCTATTCGATCGAGGATCTGGCGCAGCTGATCCACGACCTGAAGAACGTCAACCCGGACGGCCAGGTGTCGGTGAAGCTGGTCTCCGAGGTGGGCGTCGGCACGGTCGCCGCCGGCGTCTCCAAGGCGCGGTCCGACCACGTCACCATCTCGGGCTACGAGGGCGGGACGGGGGCGAGCCCCCTCACCTCGCTCACCCACGCCGGTTCGCCGTGGGAGATCGGCCTCGCCGAGACGCAGCAGACGCTGGTGCTGAACGCACTACGCGGGCGCATCGCCGTGCAGGTCGACGGCGGCATCCGCACCGGGCGCGACGTGGTGGTGGGCGCACTGCTCGGCGCCGACGAGTTCGGCTTCTCGACGGCGCCCCTGATCGCCGCCGGCTGCCTGATGATGCGGAAGTGCCACCTGAACACGTGCCCGGTCGGCATCGCGACCCAGGACCCGGTGCTGCGCAAGAAGTTCACCGGCACGCCCGAACACGTCATCAACTACTTCTTCTTCGTGGCCGAGGAGGTGCGCGAGATCATGGCCGCCCTCGGCTTCCGCAAGTTCGAGGACATGGTGGGCCGGGTCGACCGGCTGGACATGCGGCGCGCCATCGACCACTGGAAGGCCAAGGGCGTCGACCTGACCCGGCTGCTGCACGCGATCGAGCCGCGGCCCGGCGTCGCCGTCCACCATTGCGAAACGCAGGACCACCAGCTCGACAAAGCGATGGACCGAGGGCTGATCGCCGACGCCATGCCGGCGCTCGAGAACGGCACGCCGGTGCGCCTCGATCGCGAGATCCGCAACGTCAACCGCACCGTCGGCGCCATGCTGTCGGGCGAGGTGGCCAAGCGCTACGGCCACGCCGGCCTGCCCGACGACACCATCTCGATCCGCTTCACCGGTACGGCGGGCGGAAGCTTCGGCGCGTTCCTGGCGCGCGGGGTGACGCTCGATCTGGAGGGCGACGCCAACGACTACGTCGGCAAGGGGCTGTCTGGCGGGCGTGTCGTGGTGCGCCAGCCGGCCGTTGCGAAGCGCGAGCCGACCGACAACATCATCATCGGCAACACCGTGCTATACGGCGCGATCTGCGGCGAAGCCTATTTCGAGGGCGTCGCGGGCGAACGCTTCGCGGTGCGCAACTCCGGCGCGGTCACCGTGGTCGAGGGCACCGGCGACCACGGATGCGAATACATGACGGGCGGCGTGGTCGTCGTCCTGGGCGAGACCGGCCGCAATTTCGCCGCGGGCATGTCGGGCGGCATCGCCTACGTCTACGACCCGGAGCAGCAGTTCGGCCAGCTCTGCAACATGGCGATGGTCGAGCTCGACCCGGTGCGCGCGGCCGAGCCGGACGAGGACGACGCGCCGGGCCGGCCGCTGCAACGTGCACCGAGCGCCGAGGATTCCGGCATGGGCGACATGCTGCGGTTCGACGCCGAGCGGCTGCGCCTCCTCATCGAGCGCCACCACCTCCACACCGGCAGCGAGCGCGCCCGCGCGCTGCTTGAGGACTGGGAGCGGTCGCTTTCGCATTTCGTCAAGGTCATGCCCAAGGACTATCGCCGCGCGCTCCTGGAGCTGAAGGCCGCAAGCCAGGCCGCGGCGGCGGAGTAACCCGATGGGCAAGGTCACCGGATTCCTCGAGTTCGAGAGGCACGACCGCGGCTACGAAAAGGCCGAGGTACGGGCGAAGACGTGGCGCGAGTTCGTCAAGCCGCTGCCCGACCCGGAGCTCAACCACCAGGCGGCGCGCTGCATGGATTGCGGCATTCCGTTCTGTCACACGGGCTGCCCGGTCAACAATCTGATCCCGGACTGGAACAATCTGGTCTATCGCAGCCAGTGGGAGAACGCGCTCCGCGCGCTGCACTCGACCAACAACTTCCCGGAGTTCACCGGCCGCATCTGCCCGGCGCCGTGCGAGGCGGCCTGCACGCTGAACATCGAGGACAACCCGGTCACCATCAAGACCATCGAGTGCGCGATCGTCGACCGCGGATGGCACGAGGGCTGGATCCGCCCGCTGGTGCCGGCGAAGAAGACGGGCAAGCGCGTGGCGGTGGTGGGCTCCGGCCCCGCCGGGCTCGCCTGCGCGCAGCAGCTCGCCCGCGTCGGCCACGACGTGACCTTGTTCGAGAAGTCCGACCGGATCGGCGGCCTGCTGCGCTACGGTATCCCCGACTTCAAGATGGAAAAGTCGCTGATCGACCGGCGCATCGAGCAGATGAAGGCGGAGGGCGTCACCTTCGCGCCCAACACCGAGGTGGGCGTCTCCGTCACCGTCTGGTCGCTGCTCGCCGAGTTCGACGCGCTGGCGCTCTGCGGCGGCGCCGAGTGGGGGCGCGATCTCGAGGTGCCGGGGCGCGAGCTCGACGGCATCCATTTCGCAATGGACTTCCTGCCGCAGCAGAACAAGCGCAACGCCGGCGACGCCGAGCCGGTCGCAGCGCCGGAGGGCACGATCTCGGCCGCGGGCAAGCACGTGGTGGTGATCGGCGGCGGCGACACCGGCTCGGACTGCATCGGCACGTCGGTGCGCCAGGGCGCGGCCTCGATCGTCCAGCTCGAGATCCTGCCGAAGCCCCCCGAGCACGAGAACAAGGCCCTGACCTGGCCTGACTGGCCGCTGAAGCTCCGCACCTCCTCGTCGCAGGAGGAGGGGTGCGAGCGCGACTGGGCGGTGCTGACGAAGCGTGCCGTCGGCGAGAACGGCAAGATCAAGGCGCTCGAGTGCGTGCGCGTCGAATGGGTGAAGGGCGAGTCCGGCCGGTTCGAGATGCGCGAGATGGAAGGCACGAAGTTCGACCTGAAGGCCGACTTGGTGCTGCTGGCCATGGGCTTCCTCGGCCCAAGGCGCGAAGGCATGATCGAGCAGGCGGGCGTCGCGCTGGATGCGCGGGGCAACGTCAAGGCCGACGTGAAGGACTACCGCACCTCGGTCGACAAGGTGTTCTCGGCGGGCGACATGCGCCGCGGCCAGTCGCTGGTCGTCTGGGCGATCCGCGAGGGGCGCCAGTGCGCCCGCGCGATCGACGAGTACCTGATGGGGACGACCAGCCTACCGCGCTGAGCCGGCCGACACCGCCGCCGCGCGGCGCATGCGCCGCTGCCAGAACTCGCTGGCAAGCAGGAGCGCCGCGAGCCCGATCCCGATCAGTTCGACCGCCCCGGCGCCCGGGAAGGCGCGCGCCGGGATCAAGAGCGCGATGCCGGCGATGCCGAAGAGCGCCCTGAGCGCCCAGCCCATCGGCCGCAGCAAATAGCCGAGAAGCCCTGCCGTCGCGAGCCACACCCCCGCGACCGCCGTGACGAAAGCGACCGCCGAGTTGTAGAGCGTGCCCTGCATGATCAGGTCGGGCGACATGACGAACATCACCGGCACGACCAGCGCGGTCCAGCCGAGCTTGACCGAGGTCACCGCCGTCTCCATCGCCCCGGCCCCGGCGAGCGAGGCCGCGACATAGGCCGCGACCGCGACCGGCGGGGTGATCAGCGAGACGATGCCGAAGTAGAACACGAACATGTGCGCCGCGATCGGCAGGACGTGGAGCTGGATCAAGGGCGGCGCCGCCAGCACCGCGACCAGCAGGTAGACCGCTGTCGTCGGCATGCCCATGCCGAGGATGATGCAGATCACCGCGGTCAGCGCGAGCAGCCCCGCGAGGTTGCCCTGGCCGAACTCGACCAGCACGAAGGTGAGGCCGAAGCCGAGCCCGGAAATCTGGATCACCCCGATGATGATTCCGGCCATCGACCCGATGGCGATGATGTCGACCGCCGTCGCGCCGGTGTCGCGAATCGATTCATAGATGCCCCTCGGACCGATCCGCCCTCCCTTGTAGCCGAAGATCCAGCTAACGATGATGATCGAGCCGGCGCCCCACAGCGCCGCTTCCTCGGGCGCCAGGTTGCCGACGAAGAGCTGGTAGATCAGTACGCCGAACGGGATCAGGAAGAACCAGCCCTCGCGGATCACCCGGAAGAAGGGCGGGATCTGGCCACGCGGCACCGGTGCGATGTTCTTCCGCGCCGCCTCGAGGTCTGCATAGATGAAGATCGCGACGTAGTAGAGAAGCGCCGGCACGATCGACGCGATCACCACCTCGGAATAAGGGACCTGCAGGATCTCCGCCATCAGGAAGGCGGCGGCGCCCATGATCGGCGGCATGATCTGGCCGCCGGTCGAGGCCACCGCCTCGAACGCGCCGGCGGTCTTGGCGTCGTAGCCGGCCTGACGCATCAGCGGGATGGTGATCACCCCGGTCGACACCACGTTGGAGACGGCCGAGCCCGAAATCGACCCGAACAAGCCGGAGGCGACGACGGCGATCTTGGCCGAACCGCCGCGCGTGCCGCCCATCAGCGAGGTCGCGATGTCGGTGAACCATTCCGACCCGCCGGTCTTCAGCAAGAGCTGGCCGAAGAACACGTACATGATCACCACCGTGCAGATGATGGTCATGGGCAGGCCAAGGATGCCGTTTGTGTCGACGGCGAGGTACGACGCGAGGTCGTAGAAATCGTGCGCCCGCGCCTGAAGCTTGCCGGGCACGACGTCGCCCCAGAGCCCGTAGGCGACGAAGGCGAGCACGATGCCGGTGAGCCCCCAGCCCGAGGTGCGGCGGAGCGCCTCGATGGTGAGCGGCACCAGGATCACCCCCACCGCGAAGGCCTGGTCGCGCATAAAGTAGAACTGGTCGACTAGCTTCGGATAGAGCCAGGCGAGGTAGGCGGCGGCGAGAAGCGACGCGACGGCGAATAGCGCGTCGTACCACGGCACCCGGTTGCGCCGGGCGCCCTTCCTCGCCGGCGTGCGGATAAAGATGATCGCGAGCGCGAAGCCCAGGATGGCCGATAACGCCTGCTCGGTGAATACCTGCAGGCCGAGCGTGACCTGGATCTGGCTGGAAAAGACGATCGAGATCAGGCTGATCGCGGTGCCGCCGACATTCGTCGCCAGCCGGTCGATGGCGGAGACGGGTGGCATGTCGCCGCCCGCCTCCGGGATTATCCGTTCCTCGGCCATGGAAGGCCTGCCCCTAGGCCCGCCGCGCTACTTCGTGGCCATCCAGACGCCGAGCTTCTTGTATTCGGCCTCGGCAGCGGGGTGATAGGGCACCGGCTGCTTCTTGCCCATGTCCTTGGGCTCCCAGGTGCGCCACATGGCGGCGGTCGACTTGATCTCGGCGCCGTGATCGTAGATCGCCTTGACCACCTTCTCGATCACGTCGGCCTTGACGTTCTTGTTGGCGAACAGGCCGAAATCGTAGCCGAACACGTGCGTCGGGCCCTCGATGCCGGGAAGCGCCTTGGCCGGCTGGACCAGCACGTAATAGACGCCCGGCAGGGCCTTCAGAGCCTTCTCCGCGTCGGGCCCCTCGGTGGCGAGGTCGATGAAGCGCGCGCCGCCATCGATGGTGGCGTTGGTCTCGGCAGTCGCGCCGGCGCCGAGGGCGGAGATGGTGCCGTCGAGCTTGCCCTGCTTAAGCAGGTTCCAGCTCTGGGCGAGGCCCACTGCCGGCACCTTTGTCACGTCATCATAGGACAGCCCGCCATTGATCAGTGCACCCCGCATGAAGAAGCGGAACAAGGGGGCGCCGTTGAAGCCGAAGGCCATGCGATGGCCCTTCAGGTCCTTCGACGTCTTGATGTTCTCCTTCGCCGGGGTCAGCACGCAGTTGCGGAAGGCCATCAGCGTCGCGACGAGGCGCAGATTCTCGAACTTATGACCCTCCGACACGCCCGTGCCGGTCCAGGCCATATAGGTTTGCATCAGGTTGGCGATGCCGAACTCCAGATCCCCGCCGTTCACGACCTGGATGTATTTCTGCGTTCCGGCCATCGCCTGTGTGCGCATCTGGAGGCCGGAATATTGCGACACGACCTTCGCAATGGCGGCCCCCATCTGGTCGACGGCGGTTCCCTTGGTGATGCCCAGCCCGACCGTCTGCGCGTTCGCTGCGCAGGCGAGTGTCGCCGCGACGGCGCCGGCGGCGAGGAAAGTGGCGATTTTCATTTTGGCCTCCCTTATTGGACGATCCGTAACTCCCAGCACGCCTTTTACTTGACGCCTCAATTTGGCCTGAAATGCGCGACGCGGCAAGCCGCTAGCCGAAGGTGTTCGCCCAGGGCACGGCGTCGAACCGCTGGCGTTCGGCAACCCAGGGCGGGGTCGCCTCGCCCATCCGCTTCAGGCTCGCCGACTTCTTGTGGTCCTCCATCGCCCGGTCGTCGCGATAGACCTCGTAGATGTAGAGCTGGCAGGGGTCCGACTTGTCGATCGAAACGTCGAACTGCAGGCAGCCGGGCTCGGTCTTCTTCGTGTTGGTCACGTGGGCGTGCAGCTCGCGCTGGAAATCGACCAGATGCTCGGGTTTCACCTTGATGCGCACGATGATGACGTGCATTGGGGTCCCTCCTACGGGTTCTCGGCGGCGATCGCGGCCGCCAGCAGGTTGCGCGCCGCGATCGGCGCGGCATCGACGTTGATGTCGATGGTCGGCGCGCCGGGGCGCACGTCGTTCATGCGCCGCTGCGCCTCCAAAACGACGACATCCTCCTCGAATACCCGGACCATGTCCTCGTCGAACACCCTGTCGAGAGCCGGATCGCCGAGACCGAAGCCGCGCACGAAGCAGAAGAAGTAGTGGGTCGTGGTCTCGGTCTCGGGCGTCGGGGCGGAGAGGGCCATGAGGTGGATGCGCGGCCCGTTGCCGCCGGTCGCGCGGTCGGCGCCGGAGCTGACGCAGACAGCATGGTTCACCGTGTAGCAGGGCGTGCGGTGTTCGACCACTTGGCCGCGGTCGACATTGCCCGGGAAGTTGCCCGCCGCCTGGTAGAGCGGCGGCGCCGGCCGGTCGAGTATCCAGCGCTCCAGCTTGACGAAATCCGCGCCGCGCTCGGTGCGTCCCGGAAATTCCAGGATGGCGGGCGTGCCGATCGAATTGACGTGGACGAAGGCGAGGTGCGTCACGTCCAGAACGTTGTCGTTGATGAGCCGGTAGTCGCATGCGACCTCCAGCAAATGATGCCGCGACCGGCGCCACTCGGGATGACCCGCCCACCACCAGTCGGGCAGGCTCGCGGGATCGGCGCGGGCGGGATCACCCGTCCAGATCCACACCCAGCCCCACCGCTCGACCAGCGGATAGGCGCGCACGCGCGCGCCGGGCGGGACGGTCGACTGGCCCGGCACCTCGACGCAGTCGCCCGTCGCGTCGAACCTGAGCCCGTGATAGCCGCAGCGCACGTCGTCGCCCTCGATCCGCCCATGCGACAGCGGCAGGTTGCGGTGGCAGCACCGGTCCTCCAGCGCGACGGGCGCGCCGTCGGCCCGGCGGTAGAGCATCACCCGCTCGCCGAGCAGCGTGCGCGCGAAAGGGGTCCGCCCGACCTCGTTGTCGCGCGCCGCCACATACCAGCAATTGCGCAGGAACACGGGCAGCTAGCCGAGCTGCGCGGCCGGCAGGGGCGGACGGCCGCGGATCATGTCGGACGCCTTCTCGGCGATCATGATGGTCGGGGCGTTGGTGTTGCCGCCGACCACGCGCGGCATGACCGAGGCGTCGACCACGCGGAGCCCCGCGATGCCCTTGAGCCGGAGTTCGGGATCGACCACGGCGTCGGGGTCCGCTCCCATGCGGCAAGTGCCGACGGGGTGGTAGATCGTCCCCGACGTCTCGCGCAGATAGGCGCGGAGCGCGTCGTCGGTTTCCACCGCGGAGCCGGGCTTCAGCTCGCGCCCACGATAGGCGGCGAACGCCGGCGCTTCCATGATGCGGCGCGCCACCTTGAAGCCGCGCAGCAGCGTGTCGAGGTCGTCCGGCTCGGCGAATGCGTTGAGATCGATCCGGGGCGCCGCCTGCGGGTCGGCGGCGCGCAGGGTGACGCTGCCCCGGCTCTTCGGCCGCAGCAGGATGGTCGAGATCGAATAGCCATGGCCGTACCCCACGAGCCGGGCGTTCTGGCCGCGATAGGCCGGGATGAAGCCGAGCTGGATGTCGGGCCGGTCGAGCCCCGGCAGGGTGCGAATGTAGCCGTTCCCCTCGACCACGTTGGACGCGACCATGCCGCGGCGGAACAGCAGGTAGTCGAGCCCCTCGACGGCCAGGCGCGGCGCGGCGCGGAACGAGATGCCGTACCCCGCTGTGCCCTTGCTCTCCACCTGGACCACGCCGGACATGTGGTCCTGCAAATCACCTCCCAGCCGGGGCGAAGGATGGGCGACCGCGATGCCGAGCGCCTGGAGGTCAGAGGGGACGCCGATGCCAGACCGCATCAGGAGCGCGGGCGAGCCGATCGCGCCGGCCGCGACGATCACCTCGCGCCGCGCGGAGACCGTGCGTGTCTGCCCGCCGGTCACGAGATCGACGCCGGTGGCGCGCTTCCCGTCGAGCACGACCCGCGCGGCGAGCCCGGCGGTGACGATCTTCAGGTTCGGGCGCGAGCGGGCGGGATCGAGATAGGCGACGGCGGTCGAGTTGCGCCGCCCGTTCTTCTGGGTGAGCTGGTTGAGCCCGACGCCTTCCTGGTCGTTGTCGTTGAAGTCGCGCCGGCGGCGAAGCTGGAGCTGGCCCGCGGCCTCGACGAACACCTCGTTGAGCGGGTTCGGCCGCTTCGGATCGGTCACGTTGAGCGGTCCGCCGGTGCCGTGATAGGGCGAGTTCCCCAGCGTCTCGTTGTTCTCGGCGCGGCGGAAATAGGGCAGCACCTCGCGGAACGACCAGCCGGGGCAGCCGAGCGCCGCCCACTCGTCGTAATCGCCCGGATGGCCGCGGATGTAGACCATGCCGTTGATCGAGCTCGACCCGCCCAGAACCTTGCCGCGCGGGATCATGATCTCGCGCCCGGCCGCATGCGCCTGCTTCTCGGTGGTCATGCGCCAGTTGAGCGTCTTGTGATGCAGCAGCGTGACCATCCCGAACAGCGGGATGTGGATCATCGGGTTGCGGTCGCGCCCGCCGGCCTCGATCAGGCAGACGGTCGCGCTCGCATCCTCGCTCAGCCGGTTGGCGAGGACGCAGCCGGCCGAACCGGCGCCGACGATCACGTAGTCGAAATTTTCAGCTTCCACCGGTTCCCACCCCAAGCACGCGGGCCTGGGCCTCCTCGTCGGTGCGGAGCGTCTCGGACGCCCCATGGTACACAATCCGCCCGCGCGACAGCACGATCGCATCGCGGGCGAAGGCGAGCGCCAGGTCGGCCTTCTGCTCGACCAGAAGGATGGTGAGGCCCGTCTCGTCGCGGATCTTGGCGAGCGCGTCGTAGAGGGAATCGATCACGATGGGGGCGAGCCCTTCCATCGGCTCGTCGAGCAGCAGCACCTGCGGCGCGCCGACCAGCGCGCGCCCGACCGCGAGCATCTGCTGCTCGCCGCCCGACAGGCGGTTGCCCGGGTTGCGGCGACGGTTGGCGAGCGAGGGGAACAGCTCGTAGACCGCCTCGATCGTCCAGCCACCAGGACGGGCCGAGACCGCGAGATTCTCCTCGGCGGTCAGCGAGGGAAAGATCTCGCGCTCCTGCGGCACGTAGCCGAGCCCGGCGAGCACCCGCCGATGGGTGGGCATGGCCTCGATTGCCCGATCGCCCAACCGGACGGTCCCGCGGTGGCGGGTCGTGTAGCCCATCAGCGTGCCGAGCAGCGTCGTCTTGCCCACCCCGTTGCGGCCGAGGATGGCGAGCGTGCCGCCAGCCGGCACTGCGAACGACACCCCGTCCAGCACGACCGTCGCACCGTACCCCGCCACCAGCTCGTCGACGGCAAGCCCGAAGCTCAATGCTTCCCCCTGCCGAGATAGACCGCGCGCACCTCGGGATCGGCGCCGATCTCGGCCGGCGCGCCGCGACGCAGCACAGCCCCCTGCACCATCACGACGATCTCGTGCGCGAAGCGGAACACGAGGTCCATGTCGTGCTCGATGATCAGGATCGCGATGTCGGCGGGCAGCCGCTCCAGCGCGGAATGGATCACATGGACCTCGCCCGACGGCACGCCCGCGCCCGGCTCGTCGAGCAGCAGAACGCGCGGGCGGAGCGCGAGGGCAATCGCGATCTCGAGGAGGCGCTGCTCGCCGTAGGGCAGCTCGCGCACCGTGCGGTTGGCAACGCCGCCGATGCCGAGCTCGGAGAGGCGGGCGTCCGCCTCCTCGCGGCAGGCGCGCCAGGCGGCGGCGTAGCGGAACATGCGCCACGCCTTGCCGTCGCGCTCGGCGATGGCGATGGCCACGTTGTCGCGCACGCTGGTTTCGACCAGCAGCGTGTTGATCTGGTGGGTCCGGGCGAGCCCACGGCGCACGCGGTGCTCGGGCTTCATGTGATCGATTCGTTCGCCGGCAAGGTGGATGACGCCCGAATCCGGACGGACGATGCCGGTCAGCAGGTTGACGAAGGTGGTCTTGCCGGCGCCGTTCGGCCCGATCAGCCCGACCCGCGCGCCAGGATGCAGGTCGAGGTCGATGGACTGCGCCACCTGGATCGCGCCGAAATTCTTGCAGAGCGCGCGTACCGACAGCACGGGCTCGCCTTGCCCGCTCACGCCGCCCCTCCGCGCCCGGTCCAGCGCCGTACCAGCCCCGCCGCGCCGTCGAGGATGCTCATCAGCCCGCCCTCGAGGAACAGCACGACCGCGATCAGCAGCCCCCCGATCACGAACTCCCAAAGGTACGGGTTGATCGAGGAGGTGTAGTCCTGCACCACGTAGTAGACCGTGGCGCCGACGAACGCGCCGTAGATGCGCCGCGTGCCGCCGAGGATCAGCATCACCGCGACGATGCCGGAGGTGAAGATATTGAGGACCGACAGCCCGACGAAGCTGGTCGCGAAGGCCGAAAGCGCGCCGGCCGAGCCCGCCATCGCCGCAGACAGCGTGTAGATCGCGACGAGGCGCCACCAGACGGGCGTGCCGATCGCGCGCATCCGCTGGGGCGACTGGCGGATGCCGTCGAGCGAGCGGCCGAACGGCGAGTGCACCACCCGCCACGCCACCAGGAACCAAAGGAACAGGACGACCCCCGTAAGGACGTAGGCCGTCTGGCCGAAGATGTTGAACTCGAACCGCCCGAGCAGCGGCGAGACGTTCATCCCCTGGAGGCCGTTGTCGCCGCCGGTGAGCTCGTTTGCGCGGTTCGCGTACTCGAACAGCATCGAGACGATGGCGAGCGTCAGCATGAGGAAGGTGACGCCCGTCGTATGCAGGATCAGGATGCCGGTCGCGAAGCCCAGGATGCCGGCGACCACCGTGGCGAAGACCAGCCCCGCCAGCGGATCACCGGTCAGCCGCACGGACAGGATGCCGGCGGCGTAGGCGCCGACGCCGTAGAAGGCGGCGTGCCCCAGCGTCACGATGCCCGCGTAGCCGAGCGCGAGGTCGAGCGACAGGGTGAACAGGATCCAGATCATCACCTGGGTCCCGAGGCTGAGATAGCCGCCCGAGACGAAGTAGAACGCGATAACGAAAACCCAGGGCAGCGCGTGCAGCACGAGGCGCGCGGGGCTTGCCCCTTCCGGCGGGCCGACGCGCAAGGCGCGGGCGGGCGGGCCCATCACGCCACCGACCGGGGCGGCAGCAGGCCCTTGGGCCGCCACAGGAGGAGCACGAACACCGCGACGTAGATCATGTAGGTCGCGACGTCGGGCAGGAAGTAGCGCCCGACCGTGTCGATCACGCCGAGCGCGATGGCGGCGACGAACGATCCCTTGAAGCTGCCCTCGCCGCCGACGATGACGACGATCAGGAACAGGACGATGTATTTCAGCGCGTAGCTCGGCTCGAGCGACAGCATGCCCGCCCCGATGGCGCCGCCGAGCCCCGCGAGCGCGCAGCCGGCAATGAAGGTCAGGCTGAACAGCAGGTTCACGTTCATGCCGACGCCGCGCGCCATGCGCGGGTTGTCGACCGCGGCACGCAGCCGTGCTCCGAACAGCGAATGCTCGATCACCAGCCAGAGCACGATGGCGATGGCGAGCCCGACCCCGAGCACGAACAGCCGGTAGGCGGGATAGGTGCGGAAGCCGATGTTGACGAGCGCAAGCAGCTCGGGCGGCATGTTGAGCGGATACGGGAAGGCGCCGAAGATCGCGGTGATGCCGGCGATTGACAGGAACACCAGCCCGACCGTGAGCAGCACCTGGGCGAGCTCGCCCTTGCGGTAGAGCGGGCGGTAGAAGACCAGCTCGCACACCCCGCCGAGCAGCCCGGCAGCGACGGTCCCGACCGCGACCGCGAGATAGAAGTCGACATGGCGCTGGGTCAGCATCGCGGCGACATAGCCGCCCGCCATGGCGAACGAGCCGTGCGCGAGGTTGACCACGCGCATCAGGCCCATCGTCACGGTCAGCCCGACCGAAATGATGAACAGGATCATCCCGTACGACAGGCCGTCGAGCAGGATGGTGAGGGCATACTCCATGGCGGACCAGGGGCTCGGGCGGGCCAGATGGGAGAATTGCGACGGCCCCGGCGGGCGCTCAGCGCCCGCCGGGAACCGGAAGGAAGCCGCCTACTTCTTCAGCGGATGGTCGATCTTCCAGGGGTCCTTCACCATCGGGATCGTCGCGATATCCACGTTCTCGAGGTGGCCGTCAACCTTCTCGACCTTGCGGATATAGACGTTCTCGATGATGTCGCGGGTCTCGGGATCGATCATGATCGGGCCGCGCGGGCTGTCGATCTTCTTGCCCTTCATGAAGTTGATGTAGTCGATCCCCGGGGCGTGCGCGCCGAGCTTGGCGAGCGCCATGTAGATCAGGTGCATGCCGTCCCAGGCGCCGACCGAGGCGATGTCCGGCTCCTCGTTCGGTCCGATCTTCTTGAGCGCCGCCTTGAGCTCGAGGTTCTCGGGCCGCTTGTTGCTGGCCGTGTAGTGCATCGAGGTGATGACGCCCTCGACCTGGTCGGTGAAGTTCTTGAGGAAGATCTGCTGCGTCTCCCCGGTGCCGACCAGCTTGATGCCGGCCGCCTTGAGCCCGCGATCGACCCACGCCTTCACCAGGTTGATCGAGGGCGTGCCGGCCGGCATGAACATGTAGAGGGCATCGGGTTTGGCCTGCAGCACCTTCTCGACATAGGACGAGAAGTCGACGTTGCTGATCGGGCTGCGCGCCTTGCCGACGATCTTGCCGCCCGCCGCCGTGAAGCTCTTGATGAAGTATTCCTCGGCGTCATAGCCGGGCGCGTAGTCGGACACCAGCACGTAGGCGGTCTTGACGCCGTGGTCGATGAGCCACTTACCGATCGGCTGCACGTACTGGGGAATGGTCATCGAGGTGCGCACGAAGTAGGGCGACATGCGGGTGATCGACGCGGTCGCCGCGTTCATGATCACGACGGGCACCTTCGCCTGCTTCGAGAGCGGCGCGACCGACATGGCGTGCGGCGAGAGGTCGAAGCCGGCCAGCATGTTGACGTGCTCACGCAGGATCAGCTCCTCGCCGAGCTGCTTGGCCTTGTCCGGGCCCTGGCTCGCCGTGTCGCGCGTCACGATGTTGACTTTGATGGTTTCGCCCTTCGGTCCTTTGACCGACTTACGGTGTACCGCCTGCCATGCCTGCATGGCATGCAGGAACTGCGGTCCCCAGGTCGAGAAGATGCCGGTGAAGTCGGCGATCAGCCCGATCTTGTAGTCATCCGCCCGCGCGACCCCCGTCGAGACGAGGAGCGCCGCTGCGGCAAGCAAAGTGGTGAAGCGCTTCATGAAAGCCTCCCTTTCGTGATCCGGCCCTGCGTTCTTGGTTGTTGTTCTTGTGGTCTATTGGGGAAGATTCATACCCCCTTGCGCAGCGCAGTAAAAGCGCAAATCAATCAATCCCTTGTCCCACCGGTGCCCCGGCCGGACGCGCGGAGGGCACGGGACGCAACCGTCCCACCGGCGCGACGTAAGGGCGCCCGGACCGCCAATCCTTTTCGGATTGTGGGCAATGCCCCACCGCGCCGAGGCGCAGTGGGGCGGAGCTCAGCCCCAGACTTCGTTCGCGATCTCGACGCAGCGCGAAAGCTTCGCCCACTGCTCGTCCTCGGAGAGCACGTTGCCCTCCTCGGTCGAGGCGAAGCCGCACTGCGGCGAGAGGCAGAGCTGGTCCATCGGCGCGAACTTGGCGGCCTCGTCCAGCCGGCGCTTCACCTCGTCCTTGGTTTCCAGCTTGCCGGCCTTCGAGGTGATCAGCCCGACCACCACCATCTTGTTGCCCTTGGGCAGGTGGCGGAGCGGCTCGAACCCGCCGGCGCGGTCCGAATCGTACTCGAGGAAGTAGCCGTCGATGTTGAGCTTGCCGAGCACCGATTCCGCGACCGGCCCGTAGCCTCCCTCGGAAATCCAGGTGGAGCGGAAATTGCCGCGGCAGATATGCATGGTGACGGCGAGGTCGGCCGGCCTGTCCTTGACCGCGTTGTTGATGCAGTCGACGTACCAGCCCTGCAGCTTGTCGGTTTCCTCGCCGCGGGCCTTGGCCTGGGCGAGCTGCTCGTCCGAGCAGAGATAGGCCCACACCGTATCGTCGAGCTGAATGTACCGGCAGCCCGCGTCATAGAACGCCTTCAGAGCCTTCGCATAGGTCGCCGACGCATCGGCGAAGAATTCGCCGAGGTCGGGGTAGATCTTGCGAACGGTCGGCGTCGACAGGCGGAAATGCAGCACGGCTGGACTCGGGATGGTCATCTTGGGCATGACCTTCGCCTTCGACTTCAGGAACCTGAAGTGCTCGAGCATCGGATGGTCGGAGAAACCGAGCTTGCCGACGATGGCCGGTGCCTCGGCGCGGGCCTGCACGCCGTGGAACTGCAGCCGCTGGTCGGTCTTGACCATCTTCATCCCGTCGAGCTGGGTGAGGAAGTCGTAGTGCCACCAGGAGCGGCGAAATTCGCCGTCGGTGGCGAGCTGGAGGCCGATCTCCTCCTGCTTCCGCACGACCTTCTCGATCTCGCGGTCCTCGACGACCTTGAGTTGGGCGGCGTCGATCTGGCCCTTCTCGCGCTTGGTGCGCGCCTCGTGCAGGGCGGCGGGGCGCAAAAGGCTGCCGACGTGGTCGGCGCGGAACGGCGGTTTTGTCCTTGGCATATCGTCCTCCGGTGCTGCGTCTGGCATTGGGCCCGGCTGGCAACGGGCGGCGGTTCTACTGGGTCTTCAGGCCCATCAGGTTGGCGATCAGGTTGCGCTGGATCTGCGACGTGCCGGCGGCGATGGTGGCCGCGCGGGAATCGCGAAACATGCGCGCCATGTCGAATTCGTTGTTATAGCCGTACCCGCCCATCACCTGCATCCCCTGATGCGCGACCTTCACGTAGGTTTCGGTAGCGAACAGCTTGGCCATAGTGATCTCGCGGAGCGCGGTCTCGCCCTGCGCGACCATCGAGGCCGCGCGCCACATCAGCGAGCGCGCCGCCTCCACCTCGGTTGCCATGTCGGCCAGCATGTGGCCGATCGCCTGGAACGAGCCGATCGGCTTGCCGAACTGCTTGCGCTCCTTGGCGTATTCGTTGGCGAGCTCGACGATGGCGAGGGCGGCGCCGCACGCGCCGGCCGCGGCGGTCACCCGCTCGACCTGCAGGCCCGCGAGCACGATGTCCCAGCCCTTGTTCTCCTCGCCGACCAGCCGGTCGGCCGGTACCCGCACGTCCTTGAAATAGATCTCGTAGGTGCCGACGCAGCGCCGGCCGAGCATGTCGAGCTTGCGCATCTCGATGCCGGGCGTGTCGTTGTCGACCAGGAACAGCGACATGCCGTTCCGGTAGTGGGCCTTGGGGTCTGTCTTGAGGTAGAGGTTGATGACGTTGTTCCTGGCCGCGGCCCCGGTCGCCCAGAGCTTCTGGCCGTTGATCACCCATTCGTTGCCGTCGCGGACGGCGGTCGTCCGCATCGCGCCGATGTCGGAGCCGGCATCGGGCTCGGACATCGAGATCGAGAACTTGATCTCGCCGGACAGGAGCTTCGGCAGCCAATGGCGCTTCTGCACCTCGGTCGCCTTGCGGGCGATGTTCAGGCCGCAGAACAGGCTCCCGCCGAACGCCATCGCGAAATCGGCGGAGGTGCGCGCCAGCTCCTCCGAAATGATGGCGAGGTCGACCACGCTGCCGCCGAGCCCGCCATATTCCTCGGGGAACGGCATGGCGAGAAGCCCGGCCTCGACCCAGGCGTCGTACAGGGCATAGGGGTAGGTGTCTTCCTTCACCATCTTGCGCACCACCTCGGGCGGGGCGTGCCTGGCCATCAGCTTCTGCACGGATTCGCGCAGCAGCTTCTGCTCCTCGGTGAAGCCGAAATCCATGGTCACTCCGTCACGATCAGCACGTCGAGCGCGGTGGCGCCCTCGCCCTTCGGATAGACGAAGAGCGGATTGATGTCGATTTCGGCGATGTCGGGCCGCGCCCGCATCAGCGCCGCGACCCGCGCGACCACGGCGGCAAGCGCCGCGATGTCGGCCGGCGGCTGGCCCCGGATGCCGGCGAGCAGCGCCGCGCCGCGGAGCTTCGCGAGCTCGTCCCGGATGGCCTCCTCGTCGAGGTCGCAGGCCATCAGCCGCACGTCCTTCAGCGCCTCGATCCAGACGCCGCCGAGCCCGACCATCGCGACCGGACCCCAGGCGGGATCGCGCCTTGCACCCACCACCATCTCGAGGCCGGGCCGCGCCATCCGCTCGACCAGCACGCCGTCGAGGACGAGGTTGGGACGGTTCTTGGCGAGGGCGGCGTTGAGCCTTACCCACCCGTCGGCGAGCGCCGCGGCATCGTCGAGCCCCAGGATCACCCCGCCCGCGTCGGACTTGTGCGCGAGCGCCGCCGCCTGGGCCTTGAGCGCGACGGGAAAGCCGATCCGGCGCGCGATCGCGCGCGCCTCGTCCAGGTCGCGGGCGAGCCCACCTTCGGGCACCGCGATGCCGAGCGAAGCGGCCGCGCGCTTGCCGAGATATTCGGGCACGGTCCCCTTTGGCAGATCGAGCGCGGGAAGCGCGGCTGACGGCGCCCGCCGTGCGGCGGTTTCGAGGGCGCGTCCGTAGGCCGTAGCATGGGCAACCGCGCGGATCGCCCGCTCGGGCGAGCGCAGGAACACGATGTCGTTGTCGCGGAACATGGCGACGAACTCGCGCGGCAGAGGCGATTCGTCGCCGAAGGCGCAGAGCGCGACCGGCTTCGCCGAGCCCTTTATCTCGGGCAGCAGCACGTTGCCCTTGTCCATCGCCATCGGCCCGTTGCCGCTGATGATCGAGACGATCAGGCTGCCGATCGCCGGATCGTCGAGCAGGCCGCGCGCCGCGGCGCCCAGGATGCCGGGGTCCTTGACGCTCTGGCCGGTGACGTCGAGGGGGTTCTCGACCGTCGCGTAGGGCGGCAGGGAGCGCTTCACCGCTTCGATCGTCGCCGGTGCGGGCGCCGGCAGGTCGAGCCCCACCGCATCCGCCATGTCGGCGGCGATGCCCTTGAACGCGCCAGAGTTGGTGACGATCCCCGCCCCCTTGGTGGGCGGGGTAGGGAAGCGCGCCAGCAGCTCGGCAGTGTCGATGGCCTCCTCGATCGTATCGACCCGCACCACCGCCTCGCGCGCCACCAGCGCCGCCATCACGGCGTGATCGGGCGCGAGCGCGCCGGTGTGCGACAGCATGGTCTGCTGCGCCCGCGCGCTGCGGCCGGGATGGAGCAGCACGATCGGCTTGCCCTTCGCGCGCGCTTGCTCCGCATAGCCGAGGAAGCGCCGCGGCGAGCGGAGCTGCTCGGCATAGACGACGATGACGCGCGTGTGGGCGTCGTCGATCAGCGTCGGGAGGAAATCCTCGACATGCAGGTCCGCCTCGTTGCCGGTCGAGATGAACCAGGAGATCACCAACCCCTTGCCCTGGAAGGCGAGGCGCAGGGTAGACGCCATCGCGCCCGACTGACCGACGATGCCGATGGCGGGCACGCGGCCGAGTTCCTGCGTCACGTGCGGCTCGTAGGTCAGCGGCGCGCGCGCGGCGAAGTTGACGATGCCGATGCAGTTGGGTCCGAACAGGGCGACGCCACCCGCCTCGCCGGCCGCGATCAGCCTGTCCTGCGCGGCCTTGCCCTCGGCGCCGGTCTCGGCGAAGCCCGCGGCATAGACCACCGCCGCCGCCACCTTGCGCCGCCCGCAGGCCGCCACCGCGTCGGCGGCGATCGCCTGGGGGACGGCGAGGATGGCGGCGTCGATCCCTTCCGGCAAATCGTCGACCGTCGGCAGGCAGCGCTTGCCGTTGATCTCGGTCTGGCGGCGCGTGACCAGGTGGATCTCGCCGGGGTAGCCGAACTTCTCGAGGTTCGCGAGGACCGCGCCGCCGATCGAGCCGGGGTCCGGCGAGACGCCGACGATGGCGACGGATCGCGGGGCGAGCAGCCGCGCGACCCGCTCGGCCCGTGCGATGTCGTCAGCCTTCACGGTTGTAGGCGCCGAGGCCCGGGCGGTAGGTTTTCTCGTCGAGGAACTGGCGCATGCCCTTCTCGCGCCCGCCCTCGTTGTCCATGAAGCGCATCTGGTCCAGCTTGGCGAACAGGTAGTCCTCCGCCTGGTCCCAGTCGAGGTCACGCACCCGGCGGCAGGCATGCTTCGCGGCGCGCAGCGCGGCCGGATTCTTGCCGAGCAGGACCTTCGCCACCTCGACCGTGCGGGCGCGGAGCCGATCCTTCGGCACCGCCTCGTTCACCAGCCCCATCTCGGCCGCCTGGCGGCCGGTGAAGGTATCGCCGGTCATCGTGTACCACATGGACTGGCGCAGGTTCATGTGGGCGGCGACGTTCTTCATCACGTTGCCGGCCGGGATCATGCCCCAGTTGATCTCGCTCAGCCCGAACTTCGCGTCCTCGTCGGCGATGGCGAGGTCGCTGGCGCACATCGAGTTGAATCCGGCGCCGAAGCACCAGCCGTTCACCATGCAGATCGTCGGCTTGGAATAGGACATCAGCTTGCGCCACTGCCACGCCGCGGTCATGCGCATGATCGGCGCGCGCTCCTCGGGCGTCAGCTCGTCGAGCGCCCGGAAGAACTCCTTGAGATCCATCCCTGCGCAGTAGGCATCGCCCGCCCCGGTGAGCACCACGACGCCGCAACGCGGATCGCCTTCCAGCGCATCGAGCACATCGTTCATTTCCTGCGACAGCGCCGGGCTGATCGCATTGCGCTTCTCGGGCCGGTTGAGCGTGACCCAGCCGATCCCGTCCTCGAACGCGACCCGCACGTTGGTTCCGCCGGGAACGGGGCGGTCCGCCCCCGCCTCGATTGCAGCTGACATTTCCTTCGGCTCCCTAAACCACGCATCGCCCGCCGCGGGCGCGCATCACATGCCCTTCCGTACCTTCTCGACCTCGGCGCGGAAGTCGGCCAGCACCTGGGCGCCATCCGGCGTCGCCTTCACCCAGGCCTGGGTGATCGGCTCGACCGCGGCGCGCCAGCGCGCCTCCTCGGCCTCGCTGAGGTCGACGAGGGTTTCGTGTTTCGCCTTGATGGTGGCGCGGCCCTGGTCGGCCATCTTGGCGATCGCCTTGTACATCAGCTCCGTGAAATGCAGTCCGGAATACTTGTCGACCGCGTCCTTCCCCGCCTGCGGCAGCTTGGCATAGGACTGCTTGTTCATCGAGACGAAGGCCATCTCCGCGCCGAGCGGCACGTCGGCGTGGTACTTCGTCACCTCGGCCAGCTTGAACGGGTTGATCGCCGGCCAGCCGGTGGCGAAGCCGCCGATCGTGCCGCGGTTGATCGCCTCGTAGGCCTGCGAAACCGGCATGGCGATGGGCGTGCCGCCCAGCCGCTCGATCACCTGGCCCATCAGCCGGCTCTGCGTGCCGATCTTCATGCCCTGGAAGTCCTCGAGCTTGGCGAAGGGCTTCGCGGAATGGATCGAGACATTGGTGAACGCCGCCATCGCCACCGGATGGACCTTGGAGAACTCGCCCCCGAACGCGCCCTTCTGCCAGCTCCGCAGCAGGCCGAGGCCGGCCTCGCGCGGGTTGCGCGCCTCGAACGGCAGCCCGACGACCGAGGCCTTGGGGAACTGGGTGACGATCGGCCCGAGCACGGCATAGCCCACGTCGGCGACGCCGTTGATGATGCGGTCGTAGATGTTGACCATGGTGCCGAGCGCCGAGCCCGGGAAGACCTTGACGTCGACGGTGCCCCTTGAGGCGGCCGTCACCTCCTTCGCCCAGACCGTGTAGGCCTCGACATAGAGCGGACCGAAGGGCGGTCCCGTGGTGCCGAACTTGAGCGTGACCGGGGCGGCGGTCGCCGGCCCGATAGCGGCGGCGGCGAGCACAGCGGCGGCGAGCATCGCCGCAAGCGGACGGTTCATCGAAATTCCTCCCTTACGTTTCTTGCCGCGGCCCTATCCGCGAAGCCGTGGCTCGGGCCGATCACTTCCCGGCGCGGATGTTGGCGATTTCCTCGCGGAACGCGGCAAGCACCGCGGCGCCGTTCGGCGTCGCCTTCACCCAATCGGCGGTCACGGGGGCGAGCCGTTCCTCCCACCGCTTGCGCTCAGCCGGCGAAAGCTTGATGAGCTGGTGGCTCTTCATCTTGCGCGCCGCCGCCCGGCCATGGTCGAACTCGCCGTCGATGGCCTGGCCCAGCCAGCGGCTGAAGACCTCGCCGGAATACTTGTCGACGGCGGCCTTGGCCTTTTCCGGCAGGCGGGCATAGACCTGCTTGTTCATTGCGCAGAAGGCGGCCTCGCCCGACAGTGGCTCCTCCAGATGGGTGTTCACCACCTCGATCACCTTGAACGCCATGAGAGCCGGCCAGGCCGTCGCGGCCCCGTCCAGCGTGCCGCGCTGCACCGCCTGGTAAAAGTCGTTCACGGGCATCGAGATCGGCGTCGCGCCCAGCGCCGCAACCACCTGGCCGGTGATCCGGCTCTGGGTCCCGAACTTCCAGCCGGCGATGTCGTCCATGGTCTTGAACGGCTTCCGCGCATGAAGCGAGACGTCGGCGAAGCTGATGATGGCGATAGGGTGAACCTTGGAATACTCGTCCGCGATCAGCCCGCGCTTGTAGAGCCGCCACAGGGCAAGGCTCGCCTCGGTCGAATTCTCGGCCACGAAGGGCAGGGTCGAGACCGTCGTCTTGGGGAACTGGGTGACGATCGGCCCGACCGTGGCGTAGGTCACCTCGATCACGCCGTTCAATAGCCGGTCGTAGGCATTGAAGAGGGTGGCGAGCGTCGGGCCGTTGAAGACCTTGACCTCAACCTCGCCGCCCGCCTCCTCGTTGACCTTCTGGGCCCAGCGACCGATGCCCTGGGTGTGCATGGTGTTGGTCGGCGGGCCGATGAAGGCGAACTTGAGCTGCATCGGCGCGGCTTTCGCGGCCCCGGCCGCGAAGACGAGCGCGAACGTCGCGGCGAGAAGCGGAATCACGTGCTGGCGGGTCGTCAACGGGTCCTCCCTGGAACGAGTTTTGCGGCAGATTAGAGTATCTCGAGCCCGCGCGCGAGGGGCCGCTGCCCACCCGCGCCGCGGTCGACTGACCCCGCCTTTCGTGGCATTGTTTCGGCACATACCGGCGCGGCAGAAGGAGTATCCGCGATGGCGAAAATCGTTCTCGGCATCGGCACCTCGCACGGCCCGATGCTGTCCACCCCCTGGCCGGAATGGGGCCAGAGGGTCGGATTCGACAAGATGCACAAGGCGCATTTCTTCCACGGCACCACCCATACGTTCGACGAGCTGGTGGCGCTGCGCAAGGAGAGCCATTTCGAGAACGAGACCACCGAGGAGAAGTGGAAGGCGCGCCACGCCGCCTGCCAGTCGGCGATCGCCGCGCTGGCCGCCAAGTTCGCCGAGGTGAAGCCCGATGTCGCGGTCATCATCGGCAACGACCAGCGCGAGATGTTCATCGAGGAGAACTTCCCCGCCTTCGCCGTGTTCTGGGGCGAAACGATCAACAACGGCCCTCGCTCGGCCGAGCAGGTGTCGCGCCTTCCGCCGGGCGTCGCGGTCGCCGAGCGCGGCCACGCGCCGCCGGTCGACTCGACCTACCCGGGCGAGCCCTCGCTCGGCCGTCACATCATCGAGCAGTTGATGAAGGCCGGGTTCGATCCGGCCTCGATGAAATCGGTGCCCAAGGGCTCGGGCTACGTCAACGGCATCCCGCACGCCTACGGCTTCATCTACCGGCGCATCATGAACGACAAGCCGGTGCCGAGCGTGCCGGTCTGCCAGAACACGTTCTACCCGCCGAACCAGCCGTCGGCGGCGCGCTGCTACGCACTCGGCAAGGCGCTGAAGGCGGCGATCGAGAGCTGGCCGACGGACGCGCGGGTCGCCGTGTTCGGCTCGGGCGGGCTCAGCCATTTCGTGATCGACGAGGAGCTCGACCGCACCGTGCTCGACGCGCTGCAGAAGGGCGACGAGAAGCCGCTGCTCGCCATACCCGAGAACCGCTACCAGGACGGCTCGTCGGAGATCAAGAACTGGATCCCGCTCGGTAGCATCATGGTCGAGTGCGGGTTCGACATGACGCTGGTCGACTACGTGCCATGCTACCGCTCGCTCGCCGGCACCGGCAACGCCATGGCCTTCGCCTACTGGCAGCCGCGCACCTGATCCACCTCACCTTGTCACCCCGGGCGCGGCGCAACATGAAATGGGTGCGCCGCAGACCCGGGGCCCATGGCTGCCCGTCATGAACGTCGATAGACGTGCCCCGGCCCTACGCGCTGCCCCAGACCTCCTGGGCGACCTCGACGATGAGGGCGAGCTTGCGGCGCTGGTCGTCGAGCGTGATCGGATTGCCCTTGGCGACGGACGCAAAGCCGCACTGGGGCGAGAGGCAGAGGTTCTCCAGCGGCAGATACTTCGCCGCGTCATCGATCCGGCGCTTGAGCTGGTCCTTCGTGTCGTTCTCCGGGCGCTTGGTGGTGACGAGCCCGAGCACGACCGTCTTCGTCTTCGGGCAGAAGCGGAGCGGCGCGAAATCGCCCGAGCGCAGGTCGTCGTATTCGAGGAAGTAGGCGTCGACGTCGAACTTGTTGAACAGGGCGTCGGCCACGAACTCGTATCCGCCCTCGGCCATCCAGTTGCCGGCCGAGTTGCCGCGGCAGACATGCATGGCGACCGTCACGCCGGCCGGCCGGTTCCGCGTCGCCGCCGAGACCATGCGCGCCTGGATGCCGATCTGCTCCTCCGGCTCCCAGCCGAGCTTGCGCGCGGTCTCCTGGAACTTGGGGTCGCAGATATAGGCGGCGTCGGTATTGTCGATCTGGACATAGGTGCAGCCGGCCGCGGCGAGGTCGGCGATCTCCTCGCGATAGACGCTGCCGACATCCTCGAAGAACGGGTCGAGCTCGGGATAGGCTTCCTCGCTCACCCCGGCGCGGGCGCCGCGGACGAACAGCAAGGTGGGCGACGGCATGGTCACCTTCACCGTGCGCTTGGTCAGCGACTTGGTGAAGTTGAAGTCGTTGAGGGCGATGCCGCCCGGCTTCCGCTTGAGCTTGCCCTCTGTATAGAAGACCGGCGGCCGCGAGCCCGCGCCCGAGAAGGTGAACGGCCCCTCCTGGCGGCGCAAGGTCAGCCCGTCGATGCGCCGCGCGAGGTCATAGGCCCACGACGCGCGGCGGAACTCGCCGTCGGTGATCGAGTTGAGCCCGACCGACTCCTGGAACGCCACCGCCTCGCGGATGCATTCGTTCTCGGTGCGGTTGAGTTCGTCCGTCTCCATGGCGAGGAGGGCGGACTGGGCATGCGCGCCGTCGCCGGCGAGACCGGCCTTTTCGCGCGCCTCCAGAAGGCGCTTCGGGCGCAGCAGGCTTCCCACGTGGTCGGCACGGAACGGCGGATTGATCTTCATGGGTTCCATCCATCCGGTATGCGTTGGCTGGCGGCCACCCATAGCGGGATTCCGCGCGGCGCGAAACCCCGACCTTCCGCCTGCCCCTTCGCCGCGCTACCATCGGACGCAAACTGGGGAGGAAGCGATGGCCCGCGTGCCCTACCTCGACGTCCCGCCGCCCGAGGGCGACCCCCGCCGGCACGTCACCAACGTGGGGCGCGCGCTCGCCAACAGCCCCGGCGCGGCAAGATGCTCGAACGCGATGGCGATGTACCTGCGCCACCAGTCGAAGCTCGATCCGCGGCTCCGCGAGCTCGCCATCCTGCAGGTCGGGTACTTGGCGAACAGCCCCTACGAATACTCGCACCACTGCCAGATCGCGCTCGGGGTCGGGGTCAGCGAGGCCGACATCAAGGCGATCGCCGACGAGACTCTGGGCAAGCCCACCCACCTCGAGCCGCTGGAGAAGTCGGTGCTGCGCGCGGCGCGCGAGATGACGCGCGACGTCGCCCTGTCGGACGAGACCTTCGCCGAGCTGGAGGCCGCGTTCGACAACGAGCGGCTGCTCGACCTTCTGATCTCGATCTCGAACTACAATGGGGTCGTGCGCATCCTCGCCGCCCTCAAGGTCGACGTCGAGCCGGAGTACGAGCAGTACCTGAAGAAATTCCCGCTGTCGAAGGCGTGATGGCGACGGTCGCCAATGGCGCGCTGTCCGGGGCCGACATCCTCGCCGCGCTCAAGCGCGCGAACATCGCCCATGTGGCGGCGTTGCCCGACATAACGACCAGCGAGGGGCTGCTCTGGCCGCTGTCGCGCGACCCGCACTTCCGGCTGATCCGGCTCTGCAAGGAGGACGAGGGCGTCTCGATCTGCGCCGGGCTCGGCTACACAGGGGTCCGCGCGCTGCTCCTGATGCAGATGACCGGGTTCTTCGATTCGGTGAACGCGATCCGCGCCATCGGCTGCGAATACAACAACCCGATCTGCATGATGATCGGAATGCTGAACAAGGAGCCGGGCGTGCCGCCCCGCCAGTCCAAGGCGTTCGGCGTGCGCATTGTCGAGCCGATCCTCGACGCGATGGAAATCCCTCACATGTGCCTCGAAGGGCCGGACGACGTGGCGCGCGTGCCGGCGGCGATCGACCACGCCTATGCCGAATCGCGCCCGCTTGCCATCCTGTTCGGCTCGGAGATCGCGCCATGATGGGCCGCAAGGAGTGCTTGCGCCGCCTCGCCGAGCTGCGCGGCGACGCCATCGTGATCGCGGCCTATTCCTCCGCTTTCGCTTGGCGCGAGACCGACCCGAGCCCGCTCAACTTCGTCTCGCTCGGCGCGATGGGCCAGGGTTCGTCGCACGCGCTCGGCATCGCGCTCGGCCTCCCCGACCAGAAGATCATTGTGCTCGACGGCGACGGGAGCCTTTTGATGAACCTCGGCAGCCTGGTCACGATCGCCAACGCGGCGCCCCGGAATCTCGTCCATTTCGTGGTCGAGAACGGCTGCTACGAGGCGAACGGCAGCCATCCCATTCCGGGCCAGGGCAAGGTGAGCTTCGCCGGCCTCGCCCGCGCCGCGGGCTACGCCGCGGTGTGGGAGTTCGACGGGCTCAACCGTTTCGCCGCCGAGCTGCCTGAGGTGCTGGCCGCGCCGGGCCCTGTCTTCGCCACGCTGAAGGTGACGGCAGACGACCAGCCCGAGCTCGACTACGGCTTCATGCATTCGCCGGCGCGGCGCACCGAGTTCAAGGCCGCGCTTGCGCCGCTGATCGCCGCGCGCGACGCGAAGGCGAGGTGACCATGGATCGCGAGCTTGTCGCCATCGACGCCGACGGGCACGTCATCGAGTCGGACGAGCTGTTCACCGACTACCTCGCCCCCGCCTATCGCGGCCGCATGCCCGGCAACGTGCTCAATTCGCGGGGCGTCCGGCGGCTGATCGTCGACGGCATCGTCCACCCGCCCTTCCCCGCTTCGATCTCGACCCGGAAGCCGATGGCAGCCGCGGACCGCATCAAGGTGCTGGACAAGGAGAGGGTGCGCGCCGCGGTACTGTTTCCGTCCGGGGGGCTGGTCGCGATGTACGCCTGCGAGCCGCCGTTCGCGCAGGAGGTAGCGCGCGCCTACAATGACTGGATCGCCGACTACTGCGCGCCCTTCCGGGAACGGCTCTACTGGGCCGGCGTTGTCGCGCTGCACGAGCCCGCGGTGGCGGTGGCCGAGGCACAGCGAGCAGTTGCGAAGGGGGCGGTGGGGATTGCGATCCGGCCCAACCCCTGCCTCGGCCGCACGCTGGACGACCCGGCCTACGATCCGCTTTGGGCGGCGATCGAGGAGACGGGCGTGCCTTTTTGCGTGCACGAGACGACGGGCGATCCGGTCACCGCCGCGGGCGACCGCTACGGCATCCGGAACGAGGAGCGCTACGCCTTCAACCATGTGATCTCGCATGCGTTCGAGCAGATGTTCGCCGCACTCTCGATCGTCTGCGGTGGCGTTTGCGAGCGGTTCCCGCGCCTCAAGGTGGCGTTCCTCGAAGCGGGCTGCAGCTGGGCGCCGAACTGGCTCGCTCGCATGGACGACCATTTCGCGCACCGCAAGCTCGGCCCACAGATGCCGATCAAGCTGAAGCCGAGCGAGTATTTCGAGCGCCAGTGCCTGGTGAGCTGCGACCCCGGCGACCACACCTTGCCGCTGGCGGTCGCCGGGATCGGCGCGCACAAGGTGGCCTTCGCGACGGACTATCCGCATTTCGATTCCGGCGGCGGCGCCGTCGCCGCGCTGCTCGACGTGCCCGGGGTTTCGGCGGCCGACCAGCGCAAGATCCTCTGGGACAACGCCGCGACGTTTTACGGGCTGAAGCTCTCCGTCCCCGCGTGAGCGGCGCCTCGGCTCGGCGCCGAGTGAGAAGGCGGCGCGCATGAAGCTTCCACGACCGGCGACACCATGACCCAACAGCAAATCCTCCTCGTCGCCCTCGTGGGTGCGATTCTCGCGCTGATGCTGTGGGGGCGCGTACGCCACGACCTGGTAGCCGCGGGCGGGCTGCTGACCGGCGTGGTCACTGGGCTGATCCCGCAGGAGGACGCGTTCTCCGGCTTCTCGAACGAGGCGGTTCTGATCGTCGCGCTGGTCCTGATCGCGTCGCGCGCGCTCGAAAATTCCGGCGCGCTGTCGATGCTGGCCCGCCCCCTCGCCGACGGCGAACGCAACGTCACCGGCCATATCGCGCTGACCGCCGGGATCGGCGCGGCGCTCTCGGCCGTCATCAACAACGTCGCCGCCCTCGCCCTCTTGATGCCGGTCGATATGCAGGCCGCGCGGCGGGCCGCCCGCCCGCCCGGCACGACGCTGATGCCGCTCGCCTTCGCCACCATGCTGGGCGGGATGGTGACGCTGATCGGCACGCCGCCCAACATCGTCGCATCGGCGATCCGCGCCCGCGCGCTCGGCAAGCCCTACAGCATGTTCGACTTCACGCCCGTCGGGCTGGTGGTCGCCGTCGCGGGCGTCGCGTTCGTGGCGCTGATCGGCTGGCGCCTGGTGCCGCGGCGGAAGGATTCGGGTGCCGCGCCAGCGCCGGCGTCCTTCGTGGCCGAGCTGCCGGTGCCCGAGGGCTCGCCCGTCATCGGACGGTACGGGGCCGACCTCGACCAGGAAACCGAGCAGGCCGACGTGCTGCTGCTCGGGCTCGTGCGCGACCGCGAACGGCACTACGCCCGCGCCCGGGTCATGGCGATCGCGGCGGGCGACCGGCTGCTGGTCGAAGGCTCGGCAGGCGCCATCGGCGCCTTCATCAAGGCCGCGGGTCTGGCCGAGCCGGCCCCGGCCCCCGCCCCGGCCCCCGCACCCGCCGCGGCCGAAAAGGAAGGCGCCGCGGCCGAGAAGCCGGCGGAGAAAGCGGCCGAGAAGCCGACGGCGCCCGAGATCGTCGAGGCGGTGGTGCGGGCCGAATCGCGCCTCACAGGGCGAACGGCGCGCCAGATCGGTCTCCGCACCCGCTTCGGGATCGTCATCCTCGGCCTCACCCACGCGGGCGTGATGGAGCGCGAGCAGGTGCGCGACCGGCCGATCGACGCAGGCGACCTCTTGCTGCTGACCGGACGCGGCGCGACCGAGGCGACGCTCGACCTCCTGGGACTGATCCCTGTGCACCGCGTGGGCGTCGCGCCGGTACGCCCGTTCGGCATCGCCTTGGCGGTCGGGCTGTTCGCCGCCGCCATCGCGGTGGCGAGCTTCGGCGTCTTGTCCTTCGCCGTCGCGATCGCCATCGCCGTTGCGGCCTATGCCGCGCTCGGCCTCGTGCCTGCGCGCGAGTTCTATCAGCAGGTCGAGTGGCCCGTGGTGGTGATGGTCGCCTGCCTGCTGCCGGTCGGCGCGGCGTTCGACCGGCTGGGCTGCACCGACCTGGTGACGCAATGGCTCGTCAGGCTGACCGCCGGGACCGGGCCGGTCGTCGCGTTGGTTGCGCTTATGGTCGTCATCATGGCGCTGACCGACGTGCTCAACAACGTCGCCACCATCGTGATCGCCGGCCCGATCGCCATCGACCTTGCCCGCAGCATGCACGTCAATCCGGACACGTTCCTGATGGGCGCCGCGGTCGCCACGTCCTGCGCCTTCCTCACCCCGATCGGGCACAAGAACAACACGCTGATCATGGGGCCCGGCGGGTACCGCTTCTCGGACTACTGGCGGATGGGGCTGCCGCTCGAGCTGTTCGTGCTAGCGGTCGCCGTGCCGATGCTCCTGATCGTCTGGCCGCTTTAGCTTTGCGAAGTCGCCGCCGCCGTCGGCGCGCCAACGTCAGGCGTCGAGCACCTCGCGCAGCCGTTCGGCCAGCTCGCCTTCGAGATACGGCTTGGCGAGGAAGGGATAGCCGCCGATGCTGTGGCCCTTCACATCGGCGTCGCCAGGATAGCCCGAGGTCAGCAGTACCTTGATCTCGGGGCGCAGGTCGCGCGCCGCTGCCGCAAGCTGCAGCCCAGTCAGCCGGTTCGGCATCACCATGTCGGAGAACAGGAGGTCGATCCGCTCGTCCCCCTCGATGATGTCGAGCGCTTCGCGCGCGTCGCCCGCCGTCAGCACGCGGTAGCCGAGGTCCGACATTGTCATGCTGACCGCCTCGCGCACCATCGCGTTGTCCTCCACCATCAAGATGGTCTCGCCGCCGCCGGCCGAGGCGGTAGCCGCTTCGTCGCGGACCGCGCTCCGCTCGGCGGTGGTCGTTCCCTCGGTCCGCGGCAAATAGATCGCGAGGCGCGCGCCTTTCCCCGGCGTCGATTCGACCCCCACGTTGCCGCCGGCCTGCCGGGCGAAGCCGTAGACCTGGGCGAGGCCGAGGCCGCTGCCCTTGCCGACGTCCTTGGTGGTGAAGAAGGGCTCGAACGCATGCGCCAGGATCTCGGGCGACATTCCGATGCCTGTGTCGGTCGCGGCGATGCAGACATAGTCGCCCTGGCGCAGGGCGACGCGCGGGGCGGCGCGATGGCCATCGGGCACGTTCTCGGTCGAAAGGCGGAAGGTGCCGCCGTCGGGCATGGCGTCGCGCGCGTTAACGGCGAGGTTGAGCAGGGCGACCTCGAACTGGTTGGCGTCGCCCCGGCCACACCACAAATCGTCGGCGAGGGCGAGGTCGAGCATGACGCGCTCGCCCAGCGCGCGGCGCAGGAAGTCGTCCATCGACCGGATGGAGGCGTTTGCGTCGAACAGGTCGACCTGCTGACTCTCGCGCCGCGCGAAGGCGAGCAGCCGGTTGGTCAGCCGCTCGCAATCCTGCGCCGCCTGCCGTCCCGCGATGGTGAGGCGCAGCAGCTCGGCATCGTGCTCGCCGCAACCCTGCCGCAGCGTGCGCTCCATCTTCTCCAGGCTGCCCAGGATGACGACCAGGAAGTTGTTGAAGTCATGCGCGATGCCGCCGGTGAGCTGGCCGATCGCGTCGAGCTTGTGGGCATGCTGCAGCGCCTCCTCGGCGGAGGCGCGCTGTTCCGACTCCGCCTCGAGCTTGCGTTCGAGCGAGGTGGCGAGACGGCGCAGCTCCTCCTCCGCCTCCCGCATGCGGAGCAGCGCCCGGACCGTCGCCACCAGCTCCTCTGGCTCGAGCGGTTCTACTAGGTACGCATCGGCGCCGCCCGCGAGCCCGAGCGCCTTGTCGTGCGCGCTGGTGAACGCCGCCGAGGTCTGAAGCACCACAGTGGCCGGCCGGTCGGCCTTGATTTCGCGGCAGAGCTCGAGCCCGTCGGCGTCCGGCAGACGCACGTCGAGCACGATGAGATCGGGGGACAAGCGCTCGATCGCGTCGCGCGCGGCGGCGGCGTTGATCGCCTCCTCCACGGCGAAGCCCGCCCGGTCCAGAACATGCGTCTTGAAGTAGCGCCCGGCGTCGTGGTCATCCACGACCAGCACGCGCGCCGGAGAGTCTTCGCTCATGACGCGGCCGAAGCGCTCGGCGCCACCGCCTGCTGGATGGCGGTGACGAGCCCGTAAGCGTTCAGGTCAGACTTTGCGACGATGGTGGCGGCGCGCGCGAGGCGCGTGCGAAGCGGCCCATCGAGCGCGCGCGACGTGACGACCACCACGGGTGGCGCCTCCTCCTGCAGCCGGTCGAGAAAGCCGAACCCGTCCATCACCGGCAGGTTGAGGTCGAGCAGGACCACGTCGGGCCGCTCCGCGGCGAGGGCGTCGAGCCCGTCGGCGACGGTCGCGGCCTCGCGCAGCACGAAGCTGCCGCGCGGCAGGAGCTGGCGGATCAGGTAGCGGAACACCTCGTCGTCGTCGATCACCAGCACCCGCGTCGCCTCGCGCGCGCCGGTCAGCCGGTCGAGCGCGCCGACGAGCACTCTGCTGTCGAGCGGCTTGCCTAGATAGGCGTCGGCGCCGAGATGCAGCGCCTTGGCCTCCTGGCCCGAGGTCGAGACGACGAGGACCGGCAGCCGGTCGGCGCCGTCGCGGTGGCGCAGATCGACCAGCAGGCGCCAGCTCTCCTCGGTCGCGAGCAGGATGTCGAGCACCACCGCCGCTGGCTTGACGTTCGGCAGCGCGCGCGTCGCGTCGGCGACGGTCGTGACTACGCAAGGCTGGTACCGCGTCGGCGCGAGGAGTCGCTCGTAGGCAAAGCGGTCGGCCTCGTTGTCCTCCAGCACCAGCACCGGGACCTTGCCTTGGATCGGCGCCCATTCGGCAGCTTCCTGCGCAGCGACGACGCCGAGCGGCCAGGCGCGCGGCACGGTCAGCGAGAAGATCGAGCCGTGGCCCGGCTCGCTGTCCACCGCGACCGAACCGCACAGCAGCTCGGCGAGGCGCCGCGACAAAGGCAGGCCAAGGCCGGTGCCTTTGACGTGGGATTTCATGCCGCCCTCGAGCTGGGCGAATTCCTGCCAGATCAGGTCGAGATGCTCGGGCGCGATGCCGATACCCGTGTCGCGCACCTTGAAGGTCACGCTGTCCGCCGCGGGGTCGTAGTCCGCCCACAGCCGCACCTCGCCCTTCTCGGTGAATTTGAGCGCGTTGGAGATGAAGTTGCGCAGGATCTGCGAGATCTTGCCCTCGTCGGTCACCATCGCCGGCAAGCCGGAGGCGTCGTCGAAGACGAGCGCGACGGACTCGCCCGCCAGCAACGGGCGCAGCATGCCGCGCAATGCCGAGAACAGCTCGTCGACGCGGAACTCGGTCGGGGTCACCACGGTCTTCCCGGCCTCGACCTTGGCGAGGTCGAGCAGGTCGTTGACCAGCTCCGACAGCATCTCGGCCGCCTTGCGGATGAACTGCGCCTGCTTCTCCTGCTCGGGCGAGAGCGGCCCGTCGGCGCCGGAAAGCAGGAGGCGCGAGAGCGCCAGGATGGAGTTGAGCGGCGTCCGGAATTCGTGGCTCATGTTCGAGAGGAAGCGCGTCTTGAGCTCGTCGGCGCGGCGCAGATGGTCGGCGCGCTCGTCGAGCTCGGCATAGAGCGCCACGACGCCCCGGTTGGTGTCCTCGAGCTCCTTGTTGAGCTGGCGCAGCTCGTCCTGGCGCGCGCTGAGCGCATCGAGCTGGACGATCAGCTCCTGGTTCTGGTGGCGGATCTCGGCCAGAGGGTCGACGCTGCGGTGGGTCGCGAGCTCCTTCGCCGCAACAACCGCATCACGCGGCTCGAGGCGCCTTTCGCGGCGCGGCAGGTTCTTCGCCATCCGCACGCGCGTGCCGCGCCCGGGCGCCGTCTCGATCTCGAACGCATCCATCAGCCGGCGCGCGCCGAGGATGCCTACCCCCATGCCGGTGGCCGACCGGTGCGCGCCCGACAGCACCTCGGCGACGTTCGCCATGCCCGGCCCCTCGTCGGAGACCAGAATCTCGAGAAGCTGGGGCGTCGCGTCGGTGTCGATGCGGTACTCGACCCGCCCCTTGCCGCCATATTCCAGGGCGTTGCGCACGATCTCGGAGACGGCGGTGGCGATGCGCGTTCGGTCCTGGGCATCGAACCCAAGCCGGTCCGCAATCCGCCGCGTGCGGTCGCGCGCCAGGATGATGTCGGTTTCCTGTTCGATGGCGAGCGAGACGATGCGCGTGACCATCGCCTATCTCCGCATCGCGACAATCGAGACGTCGTCGCGCCCCCGGCGGAAGTCGCGATAGAGCACACCGGCGACCACGCTGGGATGGGCGGCCGCCAGGCCGGGATAGGATTCGAGGCTCCAGCGCGCCGAGATCCCGTCGGAATGCAGGATCACCAGCCCGCCCTCGGGCCAGGGGTAGCTGAACTCGTGGATGCGCGGGCGGAGGTGGCCGGCGACCCCGCCGTGCGAGACGAAGCGCTTTTCGCTGCCTCCGGCGACGACGGCTCCGGTGATGTTGCCCACGCCGACGAACGCCAGCGAATCGTCGCCATCGCGCGGCCGTGCGAGGGCCACGGCGGCACCCCGGGTCGACGCGAGGGCGGCATGGATGCGTTCCATCAGCTGGACCGGGTTGCGGTCGATATTGGCGTGGAAGGTGTCGAGCGCGGTTTCCGCGGCGCGGTTGGCTTCGCGACCGTGGCCACTCCCGTCGATCACGATCAGGGTCGGCCCCTCGCGGCCCGAGCCGAAGCCCCAGGCATCGCCGCATACCGTCTCGCCCGGGATGGGGTTCACGACACTTCCCAGGACGAACCCGCCGACGCGGGCCTTGCCGTCGGGGCGGGCTACCCGGGCCATCACGACCGTGCCCTTGCCCGGTCGCGAGAAGGCGGCGAACTGGTCCGCCTGGCGGCGGATCGCGCCCAGCCCACTGCCCGGCGAGCCTGCGGTGGACACGCCGTCGGCAAGGGCATGGGCAAGGTCGGCAATGCCCGGCCCGCCGTCGATCGAGAGGAGCTCCAGCCCCTCGCCCGACCGGTCGGCGAAGCGGCCGACAACGATCTCGCCGGACCGCGCATGCTTGACCAGGTTGGTCGCCATCTCCGTCGCGATCAGCGCGACTTTCGCTTCGCGCGCCGAGTCGAGGCCGAGGTCGCGCGCCGTTGCAGCGGCCGCTCGACGGGCCACGGCAACCTCGCTGCGATCGGCGACGGTGACGATCATTTCATTTCCAACGCACCAGCACGACCTTGGTCCCCTCGCCGACCGTCGATTCGACCCAGAACTCGCTGGATAGCCGCCGCGAACCCGAGAGCCCGAGCCCGAGCCCTCCGCCGGTCGAGTAGCCGTCGGTCAACGCCAAGTCGATATCCGCAATGCCGGGCCCGCGGTCCGTGAAGGTCAGGCGGACGCCGACCCGGGGCGGTTCAGCCAGCGTCTCGATCAGCACCGTGCCGCCCCCGCCATGGGTGATGGTATTGCGGGCGATCTCGCTCGCCGCTGTCACCACCTTGGTCTGGTCGACAAGAGAGAGGCCGGCCGCGATCGCCTGACCTCGTACGACCTGGCGGGCCCTTACCACGTCCTCTGACGTCGCGAGCGCGAGCTGCTCACTCTTCTCGACGCGCAACGACCTGCCCCTCCTCCGCGTCGATCAGCCGGCGAATGAGGGCGAGTCCCTTGTCCACGTTCAGCGCGGTATGCACGCCCTGGAGCTCGAGCCCGAGCTCCACCAGCGTGATCGCGACGGCCGGCTGCATGCCGACCACGACCGTCACCGCGTCGAGCACCCGCGACATGGACGCAATGTTGTTCAGCATGCGTCCAATGAACGAGTCGACGATTTCGAGGGCGGAAATGTCGATCATCACCCCGCGCGCGCGGGCAGCGACGATCCGGTTGGTGAGGGATTCCTGGAGGGAGAGCGCCATGCGGTCGTGCATGTCGACCTGGATCGAGACCAGCAGGCAGTCGCCCACCTTGAGGATCGGGATCTGGTCCATCGTCTATTCCCCGGCGCTATTGGGACCCCTTGGCGACGCCGCGGCGATCGAGGCGCGATCGACGACCACCTTCCCGAGGCGACGGAGCGCCAGCGCCAGCGCGTCCTCCATCGTTGCCTTGGACACCACGTCGAGCTCGAGCCCGAGGTGGACGATGGTCTGGGCGATCTGGGGACGAATGCCGCTGACGATGCAGTCGGCGCCCATCAGCCGTGCGGCCGAGATGGTCTTGAGCAGGTGCTGGGCCACGAGCGTATCGACCGTCGGCACGCCGGTGATGTCGATGATCGCGATCTCCGCGCCGGAACGCACGATCTCCTCCAGCAGGCTTTCCATCACGATCTGGGTGCGGGCGCTGTCGAGCGTGCCGATCAGCGGCAGGGCGAGCACGCCCTCCCAGAGCTGCACCACCGGCGTCGACAGCTCAAGCAGCTCCTGCTGCTGGCGGGCGATCACCTCCTCCCGGCTCTTCTGCGACTGCTCGGTGGTGTAAAGGCCGAGCTTGTCGATCAGCAGCGTCGCGAACCAGAGCTGGTCGGCGAGCGGCTCCGCGTCCTTGCCCAACTCGCGGCGCAGCAGCCGGAACAGTGGCTCCTTCAGCGAGAACACGAACGTCGCTGTCTGGGTGGGCGTCGCGCCGGCGGCGGCGCGCGCGCGTGACAGCTCGCTGAGTACGCGCAGCGCTTCCGCCCATTCCGGCCTGTGGATATCTTCCAGCTCGCCGGCCTTCACCCCCTCGCGGAGCGCATCGATCAACCGGCGCGAGTGGTCGCGCAGCGCCTCGCCGTCCTCGTCGCCCGCGCGCCCCGCGCCGCTGCCGCGCTGGACGGCAAGCCATTCATCCAGCAGCGATTGATGGTGCTTTTCGATGATTTGCGAAAGGACGGCGTTGGCCATGGCTGGGCGCTTCTCCCGATCGGATTGTTGATGGGCGGCGGACGCTTCCGCGCCCCGAAACCTCTCCGCAAAAGACGAGAAGAATTGATTCCAGCGGAGGCGTCAGATAAGGTAAATTTAGAGTAGCGCGGTGATCGGTTGGGCACAATGGGCGAGTCCAAGCGGATCCTACTTGTCGACGATGACGACGCATTCCTCTACTCGGCCTCCAAGGCATTGTCCGGTGCCGGGTTCGAAGTCATCACCAGCACCAGCTTCAACAGCGCGCTCGAGGCCATCGACAACGAGCCTCGACCCGACCTCCTCCTCACCGACATCGTGATGCCCGGCCAGGTGCATGGCTTCGCCCTTGCCCGCATGGCAATGATGCGCGACATGGCGATCAAGATTCTCTACGTCACCGGGCATGACGTGCCGACGACCGAGGCCGCCGGCAAGGTGTTGCGCAAGCCGCTTGACGACGACGAGCTGGTGAACGAAGTCCGCACCGTTCTCATGCCCTAAAAGATCGGTCTGCGGGCGCCCGTCAGAACTGCGCCGGCCCCGGCGGCAGGCCGAGCGCGACGCGGCCGTAGAGCGCGCCCACCGCATCCCAGTTCATCGAGATGTGCATCGCCCCGGAGTGCACGTCGCGCCAGAAGCGCTGCACCCGAGAGCTGGCGAACAGCCCGGCGCCCCCGCCCGCCTCGAACAGCCGGTCGGCCGCGCGTAGCGAAAGCTGCGCGGCATAGCCGAGGTCGCCCTTGTTGCGGGCGCGCTGCTCGATGCTGAGCTCGCGCCCGGCCGAGACCGTCGCCATGATGTCGGCGCAGTCGCGCGCCACCAGCAGGCGCGCGGCGTCGATCGAGGCGGCGGCATCTCCGACGCGGATTTGCACCGTCGGTATTTCCGCCATCGCGACCGGCTTGGCGAGCGCCGCGCCGCGCGTCACCCGTTCGCGCGTGGCGCCGACGAACTCGTCATAGGCACCCTGGGCCATGCCCATCAGCGGGATGCAGAGGCTGATCGAGATCATCGCGAACAGCGGGATGCGGTAGAGCGGGCCTTGGTTGACGGCGAGGCCGGGCGGCGTGCCGTTCATCGTATCCTCCAGGAGGAGGAAGCGGTGGGCCGGCACGAACAACTCGTCGCACGTCACGTTCTTGGAGCCGGTCCCCGCGAGGCCCATGACGTGCCAGTTGTCCTCCATCCGGAAATCGCGCGTGCGCGCCAGCGCGTAGCCTTTGACCGGCGGCGCGTCGCCCTTGGCGGGCAGGCTGGTCGCCACCACGATCCATGGGCAGTTGTCGACGCCCGAGCAGTACATCCACTTGCCGCTGAGGCTGTAGCCACCGGCGACGGGCGTCGCCGTGCCGGCCGGGGTGAAGGAGGCGGCGGTGACCGCGCGCGGATCCTCGCCCCACACCTCGTCCTGCGCCTCGGGGGGGAACATGCCGAGGAAGATGTGGTACTTGCTGGTGATCGCGTGGACCCAGCCCGTCGAGCCGCAGCCGCGCGCGATTTCGAACGCGATGTCGCAATAGGTCTCGAGCCCGTGCTCGAACCCGCCGAAACGGCGCGGCAGCAGCGTCTTGTAGAGCTCGGCGTCGAGCAGCGCCTGGAAGGTCGCGGCGGGAACGCGGCGCGCCGCCTCGGTTTCGGGCTGCCGCTCGCGCAGCATCGGCACCAGGTCGCGCGCGCGGGCGACCAGCTCCGCGGGGGGGACGACGCGACCGCTCATCGGCCGGAAAGGAACCCGACCAGCGTCTCGGTGAACGCGTCCGGCTGTTCGATGTTGGAGAGGTGCGCCGCGTCGGCGATGACGGCAAGCTTGGCGCCCGGAACCTTGGCGGCGATCAGCTCGCCGTATTCGGGCAGGGTCGCCGGGTCCTTCTCGCCGTTGATGACCATTGTCGGAACCCGGATCTGCGGCAGCTCGGCCCGGAAATCCATGTCGCGGATGGCGACCGAGCAGGCGAGATAGCCCTCGAGCGTGGTCTCGTTGATGAAGCGCCGCACCCAGTCGATCGTCGGCGCCGTGTCCTTCCGTGCGAGGTAGCCGGGCGTGAACCAGCGCCGGATCGAGGCCTCGGCGATGGCCGTGATGCCTTGGCCCTTCGCCATCTCCAGCCGGTCGCGCCACATTTCCTTATCGGGAAAGTGCGAAGCCGTGTTCGAGAGCACCAGCCGCTCGACCCGGTCGGGCGCGTTGATGCCGAGCCACTGGCCCACCATGCCGCCCTTGGAGAGCCCGCAGAACGACGCCTTGGCGATGCCGAGCGCGTCGAGCAGCCCGACCACGTCCTGGGCGAGCGTCCCGATCGTGTAGGGGCCGGGCACCGGCGGCGTGCCGCCGTGGCCGCGATTGTCGTAGCGCAGGATGCGGTAGCGGTCCTCGAGCCGCGCGACCTGCGGGTCCCACATCCCGAGGGTGGTGGCCAGCGAGTTGGAGAAGATCAGGACCGGCGCGCCCTCCTTCCCGTCCAGCTGGTAGTTGATCGTGATGCCGTTGGCCTTGATCTGCATGGTCTCCCGCTCTCCCTACGCGCCCTCGAAAAGTCTTCCGTAGCCGGCGACCCGCCCGTCATGGCCGGCAAGCCGAACCGCCGCCCAGAACGCCGCCGGCGTCGACGAGACGACCGGCAGCCCGCGGCGCTCCTCCAGCGGCCGCGCGACGCCCAGCGTGCGCAGCCCGCCGCACGAGATCACAACCGCGTCGGCGCCGGGCACTTGGTCGTGCGCCTCGCCGGCGAGGGCGATGATCTCGCCATCGGTCTTGCGACTGGTCGCGCCGCCGAACTCGGTGATGCCGAACGAGGCGAGCGCGCCGACCTCGAACCCGTGGAAATTGAGCAGCTCGACCAGCTTGTCGTTCACCACCTTGGAATAGGCGGTGGCGACGGCGAGCCGCGAGCCGCCGACCGCGCGCAGCCCGTCGACGATGGCGGTCGACATCGAGCTCACCGGCAGGCCGGTGCGCTCGCGCACCTCGTCCTGCAGATCCTCGTTGAACTGCGGCCCGCGATAGAAGGTGAGCGAGGTGCCGAACAGCATGATCGCGTCCACCCCCTCCTCGGCGAGCGCATCGGCGGCGGGCACGATCTTACCCACGGCTTGGTCGTAGCCCTCCGGGGTCAGCGAGCCGACGCCGGTGCCGCGCGCGACGAACTCGACGTCGGGATACATCAGCGCGCCCTCCGCCGGCACGCGGCTTTCGGCGGTGGGAACGACGAGTCCGATCCTCATGGCGGGCCTCCCTTGCGGCCGCTCGCGCGGCGGGGCGACATGTGACCACGAGCGGCGCCGAAGGGGAAGCCCGTTCCGCCGTCCTCTACCGGCTCGCCGCCCGCGTCGCGCGAGGGCGACGGCGGCCAGGGGCGGGAATCGAAACGGCCGCCATGGCGGCCGCTGAGTTCAGAAAATCTGGCGGGAGCGACGGGGCTCGAACCCGCGACCT
>CAVZIN010000007.1:0-2061376 GCA_963775315.1 uncultured Alphaproteobacteria bacterium
AGCGGCCTTGCGACGTCGACGAATGGCACGTCACCCGGTTCGCTCATTACCTCGAGCATGAGGCGGTGCTGACAAATGCGGTACAGGTGGATCGTGCAACTCGCATCGCTTGGAACCGCGCATCGGACACGGTGCCCGGTTGGCCCAAGTCGGATGTTGCACCTCCGCCCCGCCGTAGACGGTCGTACTGGCGCCGAATTGCCGACATGCCGCCGTCGCTACAGGCCGAGATTCGTAACTACCTCGACCAGCGGGCAAACCCCGACCCGTTTCTCGGACCTTCAGGAAAGGCTTCCGCTGTCGCGACGTTGCAGCAGTACAAGTGGTTTTTCGTCCAGATCTACTCGGCTCTTCTGGAGACGGGCGTCGGCGATTCCGAAATTGTCACGATTAGGGATCTTATCGTTCCGCAGAGCCTGAGGCGGGCACTGAAATTTTTCTTCACGCGCGCGGGTGATCGGGTGACGCCGCAGATACAGGGTCTCGCCCTTCGAGCCAGCCTCGTCGCCAAGTCGGTGCCGGGCATCAGTGCGGACGAACGTGACGCGATTTAGGACATCTATCGGCGCGTGAGAGGGGAGGCGCAAAATCGTCGCACGCTGACAGCAAAGAACCGTTCGCTGATCGAGCGGGCTGAAGAGCCGGCCTTCCTGGATCGCCTGATCACCCTGCCTCAGCACATCAAGAGAATGGCGGACGCTGCCGCGAATCCCCGGCACGGCGCGGCGTGTGCGCGGGATGCCGTAGCGATCGAGCTGCTCCTGACTTGCGGAATGAGGCTCGGCAACCTGTCGACGCTGCGCCTTGGGGAGACGATATCGAAGGTCGGTGCCGAGGGGCAGTGGGTCATCGACATTCCGGGCGTGCAGGTCAAGAACGGTCAGCCGCTCAGGTTCCGTCTCCTGCCCGAATCGGTCGAGCTCCTCGAATGGTACCTGTTGAAATGGCACGGGCAGTGCGCGGGCCCGTCGTGCCCCTGGCTCTTCCCCCGCAGCAATGGAGCGCACGTCAACGGCGCCCACCTCTCCAACATGATAGCAGTCAGGACCCGCAAACAGCTCGGGGTCCGCATCACATGCCACCAGTTCCGCCATCTGACGGCGGAGCTGTACCTGCAGCACGACCCGAACGGGCTGGGGATTGTCAGCCAGCATCTGGGCCACCGCGATTTCAGCACGACACGGCAATATTACGCGCGCGAGCAGACCCGTCTCGCCACGCCCCTCTACCAGGAGGTCATCAGGGCAAAGCGGGCGGCGGTCGGACCACGTCAGAAGCTACGAATTCGTAGGGCGGCCTCGCGGCGCGACGAAAAGGGCGGCCTATGATCCAGAGGTCCAACCTGCCGCTCAGCCTACCCGTCGACATGTGGCCTGCCAAGGACCGGCAGGCTTGGCTGTTGGCCCAGAGGCCGGCCGGCTTTCTGGAGGCGGACAGACCTGCGTGCAAATGGAGTGCCGGCCGAAAGCGTATTGCAGAACAGGCATACGGGCAGTGGCTCAGCTTTCTCGCTCGTGAGGGCTGTCTCGAACCCCAGATGTGCCCCGCCCAGCGCTGTTCCGACTTGCGGATCCGGCACTTCCTGGCGGAACTGCTGAAGCGCGTCGCCCCGGTCAGCGCTGCAATGATGGCGGGCGCCCTGCTGCGGATGATGTGCGTGCTGGCGCCGGAGTGTGATTGGGCGCTGTTGGCACAGGCCTGCCGGAACCTCAAGCGGAACGCCAAGCCATCCCGCAACAAGGCGGAGCGGGTCGTCCCGGCCCGGGATATATATGGCCTCGGACTCGATCTGATGTTCACTGCGGCCGATGCCCATACGCATCCCCGCTTTCGCGCGACCCAGTATCGCGACGGTCTCATGATCGCGATGCTGATCTGCTGCCCTGTCCGCCTGAAGAACTTTACGGGGATCAAGGTTGGACATCATCTTCAGGCACGCGAAAATGGGTACTGGCTTCAGCTGACCCCCGCGGAGACCAAGTCGGGGCGGCCCTACGCGGCCCCGTATCCCCGCGAGCTGATCCCTCGTATCGACTGCTATCTCGAAGTCCACCGTTGCCAATTGCAGCAAGTTGCACGTGAGTGGTCAGAAGTGTCCACCAGTGGTCAATTGTGGTTGGACCGATGGGGCCGCCCAATGAGCAGCAAGGCGATCCGGGCGCAAATCAAATGCCGCACCCGTGTTGCCTTTGGCCGACCGCTTTGGCCGCACCTGTTTCGCGACTGCGCCGTCACTGAGCTGGTCGACAACGCCCCAGATCAGATCGGCATCGCATCCGACATCCTCGGCCACTCGAGCTTGCAGACCACGCAGAAGCACTACATCCAGGCCTGCGGAATGGTGGCGCACCAACGCCTGCAGGATGTTCTCGCCGCCCGTCGCCGCGCCGCAAAGGCGCAGGCTAATACCAACACGCATTGAATGAGACTCACGAAGGGGATTCCTGAATCGGGGTTTTTGTGATTCAGCATGGCAAACGGAAGGAGATTTGCCATGGCTGCGCCGATCCCGCTTCGAGATGACTATGACGGCGATACGCTGCGCCGGCTTGCCAAGGCGTCCGATGATGCGGACCAGACCCGCCGGTTGCTGGCGTTGGCGGCGATCTACGACGGCGGCCAGCGTGGCGAGGCGGCCGCGCTCGTCGGGGTCGGGCTTCAGGTGATCCGTGACTGGGTGCTGCGTTTCAACGTCGATGGCCCTTCGGGGCTGATCGACGGCAAGGCACCGGGGCAGATACCGAAGCTGGACGAGGCGCAGCGCCGGGCGCTGGCCCGGATCGTGGAGGACGGTCCGATCCCCGCCGTCCATGGCGTCGTGCGCTGGCGGCTGGTCGATCTGGTGCAATGGGTGTGGGGGGAGTTCCGGATCACGGTCTCGGAGACGACCTTGGGCCGCGTCTTGCGCAAGATGGGCTATCGCAAGCTCTCGGCCCGGCCCCGCCATCATGCGCAGGACCCCGAGGCGGCGGCCGTTTTTAAAAAGCGTTCCCCGCCCGCCTGGCGGAGATCGCCGCCGGCAAGGCGGCGGGCAAGCGCATAGAGATCTGGTTCTGCGACGAGGCCAGGGTCGGCCAGAAGAACAAGATCACCCGGCGTTGGGCTCGCCGCGGCACACGACCGTCGGCGCCGCACGACCAGCGCACGCAATCAACCTACATCTTCGGCGCGATCTGCCCCGCCGAAGGCAAGGCCGCGGGGCTCGTCCTGCCCTTCTGCAACACCGCGGCGATGAACCTGCATCTCGCGGAGATATCCCAGGCCGTCGCCGCCGATGCCCATGCCGTCCTGTTGATGGATCAGGCGGGCTGGCACACCTCGGACACGCTCGATCTTCCCACCAATATCTCCATCGTGCTGCTGCCGCCGAAATCGCCCGAGCTGAACCCGACCGAGAACGTCTGGCAGTTCATGCGCGACAACTGGCTCTCGAACCGCGTCTTCGCGTCCTACGCCGACATCCTCGACCATTGCTGCGATGCCTGGAACAACCTCCTCGCCCAGCCCTGGCGAATTATGTCCATCGGCCTGCGCGACTGGGCCCACGGGTTCTGATCAATGACAGTTGGTATAAGTGGGGACGGCGCTGTGGTTGTGATGGCGCAGGTGCCACCGCCAGAAGCTCCCGCCAGTCAAGTAACGATCGATGACCGCTTGGCCCATCACACTTGCTGAGGCATGCCTGCGGCTGCACTGCAAGGAGCGGTGGCTGCGTGAACACGTGCGCCGTCACAGCTGCGGGCGCCGGGCTGGCCGGGCGATCATCTTCACTGAATCCGATTTCGAGCTACTGTTGGAGTCGCTTCCATGTCCCTCAAACTCTACAAGCGCAAAACCCGGGAGGGTTACGTCTGGTGGGTCCGCGGCACGATCAGCGGAGCGCGATATCATGAAAGTACGGGAACTGACCGAGAGGACCTCGCCAAGGAATTCCGTGCCAAGAGGGAAGCGGAGATCTATCGAGCGGCGATCTACGGGACCCGGCACTCGGTGCCCTTCGCAACCGCAGCGCGGGAGTACCTAGAATTCGAGGAGCGCGGCCATCATCAGAAGGCGTACGTCAGGCGACTTACCGACTATTTCGGAGCCCGCATGGTCGAAAGCATCGATCAGGCAGCGGTTGATCGCGCCGTAGCGGATATCCTGCCGCCAGGGTCCAAACCTTCCACGCGCCGGCGAAACCTCATCGGCCCACTCACCGCCATCCTCAACCACGCTCACAGGAGAGGCTATTGTGATAGGCCGGAGTTCCACCTCCCCAAGGTCCCGAAACCCAAGACAGCTTTTCTAGCACCAGAGCAGGTCGAAGCACTGATCGCTGGTGCCGCTCCACATCTCCGGCCGTTGCTGACCTTCCTCGTCTGTACAGGGGCGCGCGTGTCGGAAGCGCTCGATCTGGACTGGTCCGACGTCCGTCTCGACGAGAGGACCGTTGTGCTTCGGGACACCAAGAACGGCGATGACCGCATCGCGGCATTGCCGCCGGCCGCCGTGGCCGCGCTAGCCACACTGGAGCTCCGGAAGGGCAGGGTGTTTCGGCGCGATGACGGAGAGCCCTACACCGATCGAGAACGTGCGGAGGGCGGGCAGATCAAGACTGCCTGGCGGACGGCATGCCGCAACGCTGGACTCGTGCAATGGAAGCCGGGAGGCACCACGCGGGGCAAGCCAAAGGACATCGTGGGACCGTTCACCCCCGTCCGTGCCGAACCGCCGTATGGCCCGCACAGCCTCAGGCACACCTGGGCGACTTGGTTCGCCGCCGTCTCGAACGGCAACCTGCTCTTGCTGCAGCACGAAGGCGGATGGAAGTCGATCCAGATGGTCACCCGCTACGCCCACCTCATGCCCCTCGCGTTCGCTCCGAAGGTGGCAGAGGTTTGGGGCGGAGAGCATCCGCGGCTCTCTGGAAGGCAGCCCGCGCAAAGGAAAACGTGGAGCAGCGTGACGTGACGGAAGTTCGCCGCGACACAAGCCCAGCGCATCCGGCGCGACATCTTATGGATAATTCCGATCGAGTTTGCACACCTCTATAGAATATATCGCGCCGCGTCGTGGCGAAGGTCAAGCTGCACTCGGGAGAACTTTATCCGCGCTTCGGGTTCATCGTCGTCAACCTGTTGCGCGGCGCCGAGCGGGGACAGGCTACGCGGGAAAGAGTTCGAGCGATACGCCATGGATTGGTTGGATGTGACTAGGCGAAACAGTTCTGGGGCGTCGAGATGTGGCTAAGAACGTTCGTCCGAACGATCTTGACTTAAATCAATTCTCCGGTGCCGCCGGCATTTATACTTTGGGCGTGTAAAGGGTGCAGAGCGCGGCGTTCCTTGCGCTGTGGTGAGGCCGAAACCAATCAAAAATCGCCGAGATTTCGACGATCGCAGGTCGCGAGGTTTCGGTCGGAGTGAGTCCAGGCCGGCGAATGCCGGAACAAACTTTTCAACGCAACCGAGGTCAAAAGGAACACGACAATGAAATTGTCTACATTAAGCGCCGCCATGGCGGCGACCTTGGCTCTAACGGCATGCAGCGGCATGGAGCTTGAACGAACAAGTGGCATGACACCGACCGGTTCGGCGTTCGACAAGGCGTTGTTCTCCGACTACATGACCCTGTCACACCAGGAGTACAACGAGGGCGACTATCGAAATTCCGATGTCTTTGCTGTGCGGGCTCGTTCCGCTGGCGAAGGAACGATGGTCGAGCCGGAAGAACTTTCCGCGCGCACGATCCCGGCGGCCGAGACCCGGGAGCTTTCTTCCGCTCGCGACCGCCTGGTGGCGGCCCTGAATGGCGGAGGGCGGGATAGAAATCCGCGCGAAGCTGCGTCCGCTCAGGCAAACTTCGAATGCTGGATGGAGGAGGCTGAGGAAGGCAATCAGCCCCAGCACCTCGCGGAATGCCGATCCCGCTTCTTCGACGGGCTCGCCCAGATCGAGGCCAAACCCGCGGTTGCTGCGGCGCCGGTTCTTCAGCCCGAAGACATCACGATCTATTTCGACCTGAACAAGGCCACTCTCAACTCCGAGGCTCAGCGAGAGGTCGAGCACGCAGTGGCTCGGATTCATGGGTTGCGTGCGAAGGAGGTCGTCCTTGTTGGCCATGCGGATCGATCCGGCTCCGCCCGCTACAACATGAAGCTGAGCGAAAGCCGTGTTGCCGCCGTTCGCGATGCCCTCAAGAAGGCCGGCGTGGACGTACCGTTCAGCGAGAGCGCCGTCGGCGAGAGCCGGCCGGCCGTGCCAACGGCCGACAATGTGCGCGAACGTCGGAACCGCGAAGTGGTGATCCATATCGTGCCGGGGGAGACTCCGATGCCCGAGACGCATCCGATGACTGGGCACGGCTCATAAACCCATGCTCGGGCACGCCGCATGGACGATCGGAACCCGGTTCCGGTGTCCCCTCGCCATGCGGCGGTACCATTGCGATGCGGTACGTTTTTCGTGCCGTGCTCGGCCACGCCAGCCGGCACCATCAGAGGGACGCGACGATGAAGAAGCCGATAGCCGAGTTCATTGGTACGTTCGCGCTGGTTTTTTTTGGGTGCGGTGCAGCTGTCATCGGTGGCATGGCAACGGGCCCGACCGCGATCAACGTTCTCGGGATCGCATTTGCTTTCGGCCTCGCCATCGTGGCGATGGCATACGGCATTGGGCCCGTTTCGGGCTGCCATGTGAACCCGGCCGTAAGCTTCGGCGTTCTCGTAGCTGGTCGGATGTCTGGCGCCGATTTCGTAGCTTATGTGATCGCCCAGGTATTCGGCGCCCTTGCGGGGGCGGCGGTCCTCTATCTTATTCTTTCGGGCAAGGCAGCGGGGTGGAGCGGCAGTCTCGGCCAGAACGGTTGGGGCGCCGGGTACCTTGGTCAGTACAACATGACTTCCGCACTGGTGTTCGAGGCGGTTGCGACGTTCCTCTTCCTCGTGTGCATCCTTGGCGTAACCCAGAAGGGCGCGCCGGCGCATCTTGCCGGCATCGCGATCGGTCTCACCTTGACGGTCATCCACATCGTCGGCATCAACGTCACCGGGGTGTCGGTGAACCCGGCCCGCTCATTGGGCCCTGCTATTGTCGGCTCTGGAGCGAACCCACACGCGCTGGCCCAGGTTTGGTTGTTCATCGTCGCGCCGCTGATCGGCGCCGGCATCGCCGGGTTGCTTTTCAGGTCCCGCACGCTCGCAGCCGAAGAGTTCTGAGGTCCTGGCCCCGTGCCATTATGTCGGAGCGGGCAGTACCGGCGGCAACCGCCAGATCAGGTTTGGCAGAACCTTTCCGGCGCCTACTCTTCCCTTGTTTTGCGCCTCATCGGGTTGGACCGAAACGAGAAATAGTCCATGGGGGCCGATGCACCTAACTGGGGCGCCTCTCGCGGGTCTCCGACCAGGCAGCCCTCCTTTGCGGCCCACGCCTCGGCACGACGGAGGGCATCGACGGCCGTGGGATCAGCAAACTGCGCCCGACCGATATATGCCCCCGTATCCAGCCGGCGAACCTCGAACGAGAACAAAAACAAGGGTCGCCCCCCTCGATTTTCATATCCCGGGGTGCTGCCAGACCCTCCGCGGGATGAACTGGACGGCTTAGATGCCAGCGCTGCGACTTCATCGGAAGTTGGGACAGTCGGCATTTCAAAAAGAGGCGGATTCGCTGCAGGTGAGTTTCCCATTTTACAACTGCGAATGCTAATAAGATGTTGAAGTTCTTCTTCTGCCAAGACGAGTTATGGAGAATCATGAAAAGATTATGACTTCCTTCGGGGTGGATGGATCAGGAGGAGCCGGATGGCCGACGTGAAGGGGCTTCCGGTCGTCGCTAGGCAGAGAGGCCGACCGACAACGACCGCCATCGACGAATTGGTCGGTCGGCGCGTGCGGGGCAGGCGAGTGGAGATGGGAATGAGCCAGTCTGCGCTGGCGGCGGCGCTCGAAATCACGTTTCAGCAAATTCACAAGTACGAGTGCGGCGTCAATCGAGTCGGCGCGGGGCGCCTGTACAGGATTGCAGAAGTACTCAAGGTACCGGTTGGATATTTCTTTAGCGAGGGAGACGAAACAGACGCGCCCAAACTCAACGTCTCGGTTGCCGACTACGACCTTCTTGCTCGGCGCGAAACCCTGGAGCTGGTGCGGGCGTATAGCCGGATCGGCGATGAGAAGGTCCGCAAACAGGTGCGGCACCTTATTGCGTCCCTTGCCCGGGCGAGCGCCAGCTGACGCTTTCGGCCGCCCGTGATGTTGCCCGCGAGGGTTGGGCCATTGGGCGCAACCTCGTTTACCGGCTTTACCGGGAAGAGGGCCTGGCGCTGCGTACGAAGCGGCCGCGCCGGCGCAAGATGGTGGTGCATCGGGAGGCGCGCTGCCGGCCGGCACGAGCCAACGAGGCATGGACGCTGGACTTCGTCCACGATCAGCTGAGCGACGGCCAGAAGTTCAGGGCGCTGACGATCGTCGATGTGTTCACCCGCGAGGCGCTCGCCATCGAGGTCGGGCCGCGGCTTCGTGGCGAGCACGTCGTCGAGGTGCTCGATCGTATCGTGCGGCGCCGCGGGACGCCGAAGCATCTGTTCGCCGACAACGGCAGCGAATTTACCGGCCACCTTGTCGATCTCTGGGCCTATCATCATGGCGTGCGGATCGACTTCAGCCGGCCCGGCAAGCCCACCGACAACGCCTTCATCGAGACGTTCAATGGATCCTTCCGAGACGAATGCCTTAACGTACATTGGTTCGATACGATCGCGCAGGCGCGGCGAGAGATCGAAGCCTGGAGAAACGAGTACAACGAGAGCCGCCCTCACGCGGCCCTCGGCTATCTAACCCCGTCGGAATACGCCGCCGGGGCAACAGCTTCGATGTCCCCGATTAGGGCCCTTGCCGTCGGAGACTAACGTTCGACCTGGACCACCAAGCCCAAGCGCTTCATTGCCGTCGGAGACTAACGTTCGACCTGGACCACCAAGCCCAAGCGCTTCAACAGGCCAGCCCCACGGCGAGGATCGACGAGAGGCTGACCTTCTTCTATATTTTGCTGTTATAAGATGTCGGAGTTGCGCTCGGACGAAGGGGTGGGCTGATGAGTGGTCGAGACGAGGTTCTTGCCGGAAGCGTGCACACACCCCCGCCTGAACCAGACGCCGCGATATCAGTGGTACTCCCGACCGATGGGGCCGCTGATGCTAAAACCGGAGTGCGCGGCCCTGGACGTCCCAATAATGAGCTATGGCCACGGCACAACGTGTCGGCTTCAGGGCCGCTTGTTCATACCTACCATGAGCTGCACGCCCAGCTCGACGGCGAACGCGGAATCTATTGGCAGTATATGGACCCGGAGCGACCTTGCTTCACCTCGGGGCTGCTGAAGGACATGCGGCGTTCGATCGAGCGCATGAAGGAAATCAGCGCCGCCTGCGAAGCTCGCGGGGAACCGCTTCCTTTCCGGTACGTCGTTACCGCCTCGCGGATTCCCACGATCTTCAATCTCGGCGGCGACTTGCTCGAGTTCGTCCGCTCAATCCGAAACGGCGACCTGATTTCCTTGAGACGCTATGCCCACGACTGCATCGCTGTGCAATACCCGCGAGGTAGCAACATGGACTTGCCGATCGTCAGCATCTCGCTTGTCCAGGGGGACGCCCTCGGCGGTGGTTTCGAGGCCGCGCTCGCCAGCGACGTGATCATCGCCGAGCGGCGCGCCAAGTTCGGTTTCCCCGAGGTCCTGTTTGGTCTCATGCCGGGCATGGGCGCCTACAGCTTCCTTTCGCGGCGCATTGGTTCGGTCAAGGCCGAACAGATGATCATGAGTGGACGAGTGTACGATGCTGACACGCTGCTTGAGCTTGATGTTGTCGATCTCGTGGTCGAGGACGATGCGGGGCCGCAGGCGGTTCTCGACTTCATCCGGGGCGAGGAGCGTCGCGCGCTGGCACGGCGGATGCTTTACCAGGTCCGTCGGCGGGTGAACCCGGTAACCGAGGCCGAATTGCTCGACATTACTGATCTCTGGGCGGAGACCGCGGTTCACCTTGGGGATGGACATCTCAGGACTATGGAGCGCCTTGCGCGCGCCCAGGAACGCCGCTGGGCCACAATCCGCGCGAGTCTCTGCGTGGCGGCATCGTCCTAAAAACACCTTCTGCCAGGGCGACCGGCACAGCTGCGCCATGGCTGCGCGCCCGAGAGCAAACCTTCAAGCTAGGCGGAACGCAGTGCGGCAGCAATTGGCATGAGCGTCGCCGTGGCATCCCGAAAGGCGACGAATTCGTTCACCAGCTCGACGAGGCGGTCGCTGCCCTTTAACTCGAATTCCGACCCAGGGATCTCGTTAAGGATTTTGGCGCAAATCCTGACGCGCGCCGCTCCGACATTGGCCGAGCTGCTGCGCAGGGCGTGTGCATGATTGCGGAATTCGGTCAAGTCGCGGCGATCGAACGCAGCGTGCAACTCCTGGATGACTTCCTCGGTGTCCACCAGGAATTCACGTAGAACATCAGCCAGAAACCGTTGGCTCGGATCGAGTGCACGAAGATTTTCGATCGCAGCCATGTCGAGCACCGGCGTGTTGACCTTAGAGACATCCGGCGAAGCCGTTGCGTCCTCTGCGGATCCGCAGTCATCGGAGTGTGCCGCAGTCAGCCTGTCGAGCTCGTCCAGCAATTTCTGGCCATCGACCGGCTTGGTGAGATATCCGTCCACACCGGAATCTGAGCAGGCGCGGCGGGAGTCGTCCGTCGCATCGGCTGTGAGCGCGATGATCGGCAGCCGTGGTTCCTCCGTGTGGGCGAACCGGTAGAGCCGCGCGACTTCGAGACCGGAGAGGTGAGGCATGTTCACATCGAGCAATACGGCGTCGAACTGCTCGCATTCGAGAAGGTCGAGGGCTTCGTTGCCGTTCGTGGCAAATCGAACGGTGTGACCGGCGTGCTCCAGGATCTTGCCGATGACCTTGCGGTTCACGCTGTTGTCCTCCGCCACCATCAGCGCGAGCGGGCGTTTCGCTCTGTAGGTCGGAGCGTCGAAGTCGCCCGATGGACAAGAAATGAGGCGTACCAAATGGCTGATCGCACATCTGATCATCGTTTGGTCTGAGACGACTCGAACGGCGCTCGCAGCGGCTGGCCCCTCCGAGAGCGCGATCGGAACGTCAAAGTCGTCGACGCCAATGCGCAAAAGCGCCCATGCGCCCGTGCCGTTGTGGGGACGCCGGGGAGGATTGTCGTCCCCTTCGGCGGTCACCACGACGGTTGGAAGGCGTAGCTCAACATCGCTTTGGCGTGCCGGCACGGCAATGAATTTACCGTATCCAGCAGCGTGCAGGGCCCGCTCGATCTCCGCTTCGCGCTCTCTTGTCGCCGCGATCCGAATACAGAAGGGTGTGTTTGGAACGCTGACGTCGCTGTAGGGCCGCTCCTCCAGGTCGCAGTCGAGCTGGAACGTGCTGCCGACACTGACCGCGCTTGTAACGCGGATCGTCCCACCAAGCAGTTCCGCGAGCTGCTTGGAGATAGAAAGCCCAAGCCCGGTCCCGCCGTACTTCCGGCTGATCGATGCGTCCGCCTGGGCAAAGCTCTCGAATACGCGCGGCAGGAGGTCACCGGAGATTCCGATACCGCTGTCCTCCACGCGAAACCGCAGCCCGACACACCCATTCAAACGACGTATGCAGGCGACGTCGAGATTCACGCCGCCCTTTTCGGTGAACTTGACTGCGTTCGAAAGTAAATTAAGGAGGATCTGGTGCAGATGTCGTGAGTCGCCGTAGACGAGATTCGGAAGGTCGGCGCCGATGCTCACTCCAAAGTGAATCGCCTTCGCCTCCGCCTGTGGTCGCATGATCATAGCGAGGTCTCCAAGCAGGCGAAGGAGATCAAATTCGGCTTCTTCGACCAGCACCTTTCCTGCCTCGATCTTCGAAAGATCCAAAATCTCGTTTATCTGCATCAGAAGGGAACGTGCTGAAACACGAACGGTTTCGGTCATGTCGCGCTGCTCGGGCGTAAGGGACATCGTACGCTGAAGGTCGTTGATGCCGATGATGGCGTTCAGCGGAGTTCTCAGCTCGTGGCTCATCGTCGCGAGGAACCAACTCTTTGCGAGGTTGGCCGCCTCCGCCTGTGCCTTGGCGACGGTCAGCAACTTGATCAATCTTGCTTGGTAGGCGGGCAGAATGATCAGCCCAAGGGCGAGTCCAATATCGACCGTCTCAACCGACCGCCAATAGTCTGTCGTGACAGTGACGGCGAGAAACATCGCACAACTCGTAACGGCTGAAGCCGCGAGATATGCGTTGCCGTAGCGGAAGCCATTGCCGAACGCCACCCAAAGATAAATTGGGTAGAGCAGCGCTGCCCATGACCCACCGAAATGCATGAGGGCCGAAAGGACCGAGAAATCGGTCACCATTGCGATCAGGCGGCGGGCGGGCGAAGCGCCGCGCGACCTTAGGATGATCGCGACGTACCCGCAGGACAGGGCCAGATAGCCCAGGGCGACGGATACAGCCTTGAGGTGGTCCGAGGCTGCCGCGGGATGGGTGAGGTAACCCGCGCCAGCGTATGCCACCAGGATCGCGACGATGGCGACGCGCACCACCGCTTGCTCAAGTTCGCTGTCAGGCCGATTGTCAAAGCAGGTGAGGATGGCGCTACTGAGCGAACGCGCATCCTTGCCGATGGCGGCGGTGACGGTCATCCGAAATGGCTCCGATTGTCGCGCACCTCAGTTTGCAGCGCGGCGAGGCAGGTCCAGTTGCGCGCCCGGATGGGCGGTGGGCAGCGAGATCGTGACGCGGGTGCCCTGATCGGGAATGCTGGAGATGTGGAGCCGTCCGCCCTGCAGGCGCACGAGGTCGGCTGCCAGCGGTAGGCCTAACCCTGCACCGGGATAACGCCGGGACAGGACGTTCTCGACACGGCCGAACCGGGTTAGCGCCAAGCGGATATCGGCCTCAGACATGCCGATACCGGTGTCGACCACTTCTATTTCGACGCGGTCATCGCGTGTTGAGGCGATGATTGTCAACGCCGGAGTAAAAATGCATCGGCGGGCCGGAGTAAAATAGCATCGGACGAGCGTGCCGGAAGGCCGCCGATCGGGGGCCTTCCGGCGTTTGGCGGTCAGACGTCCGGGCTTTGAGCCGGTGGCGTGGGGTGCTGGCGGGACACGCGCTTCTTGCTCTGTTTGAGCCTGTAGCTGTCACCGTTCATCTCGAGGATGTGAACGTGGTGGGTGAGGCGATCGAGGAGCGCGCCGGTGAGCCGCTCTGAGGCGAACACGGCGGTCCATTCGTCGAACGGCAGGTTGCTGGTGACGATGGTCGAGCCGCGCTCGTAGCGCTGGCTGAACACCTCGAACAGGAGTTCGGCGCCGGTCGGCGACAGGGGCACGTAGCCGAGCTCGTCGACGATCAGGAGTTTGTATCCGCCGAGCTGTCGCTGCAGCCGGAGCAGGCGCTTCTCATCCCTGGCCTCGTGCAGCTCGTTGACGAGCGCAGCGGCGGTGGTGAAGCCGACCGACAGACCCTTCTGGCAGGCGGCCAAGCCAAGCCCGAGGGCGATGTGCGTCTTCCCGGTGCCACTGTTGCCGACGGCGATGACGTTCTCGCGGCGAGCGACATAGTCCGAACGGGCCAGCTCCAGCACGAGGGTCTTGTTGAGCGACGGGATCGTGGCGAAGTCGAAGCTGTCGAGGCTTTTGACCGCGGGGAACCGGGCTTCCTTGATGCGCCGCTCGACCATCCGTCGCTCGCGGTCGATCAGCTCGAGTTCGGCCAGACGCAACAGATAGCGCGGGTGATCGACGCCGTCCGAAGCGCACTGCCGGGCCAGCTTGTCGTACTCGCGCAGGAACGTTGGCAGCTTGAGCACCTTGAGGTGATGGGCGAGCAGCACTTGCGGCGTGTCGGTCATGACGCCGCCCCGTCCAGCAGGTCCATGTAGCTGCGCGCCGAGGTCGTCGCCACGGTGGCTTTCGGCAGATAGGGATAGACCGTCAGATCGAGCCGTGGAGGTCGGCGCTCGATACGGCACAGCACCAGATGCTTCACCGCGTCGAAGCCGATCACGCCGCGGCCGATCGCCTCCCTGATCCCGGCGAGAACGTCGTCGGGGCGGAACACCTCCAGCAACCGCAGGACCTGGACGAACTCCCGCTTGCCGGGCTTGCCCATGCGCGCTTCGAGGAGACGGCGCAACGTCGCGAACTCTTCGGGCAAATTCCATCCGGCCAACGGTGCCGCCTGGTCCAGCGCGCCGGTCTTTTGCTCGAGCAAGGCCAGGTAGTGCAGCGGATCGAACACGAAGTCCTCCCGCTCGTAGGATCGGGCGTGCCGGGCAATGATGTCGGCGCCGCACGAGATCACAACTTCATCGACATAGCCGCGGATCAGCACCTCGCGATAGCCGTAGGCGGTCGGCACCGAGTAGTCGGTGCCACGATAGCGCACCAACGACAGCGAACTCACCCGGCCGGCCTTCTTCTCGCAGGCGTCGTACGGCGCCGGCGGCAATGGGTTGAAGGCCGCCAGATCCCGCATCAGCCGTTCGCCGATCGTCTCGCCGTGACCGCGCAGCCGATCGCCGAGCCGGCGGCGACAATCGTCGACCAGCTTCTCGTTCAGCCTGTCGTAGCTTGCCGCCCGCGGCATCGGAACCAGGTAGTTCCGGCGAATGTGGCCAACCAGCCCTTCGACCTTGCCCTTGTCGTTGCCTTTGCCTGGACGGCCGAACCGGTCGAGGAAGAGGTAGTGCGATTGCAGCTCGCTGAACACTCGCGTCCGCTGCCGGGTCCCGTCGCCCAGGATTCGCGCCACCGCCAGCGTCGTGTTGTCGTACAAAATCGAGAGTGGCACCTTGCCGAAGAAGCGGAACGCCGCATTGTGCCCTTCGCAGAACGCCTCCGTCGTCTCCGCCGGATAGGCCTGCACGAAGCACGCGTCGCTATGCGGCAGGTCCATCGCGAAGAAGTGGAGCTTCCGTTCCACCCCGTCGATGACCCCCAGAGCTTCGCCGAAGTCCACCTGTGCGTGGCCCGGATCGTGCCGCAATGGCACGAACACCTCGCGCTGGCGCAGACGGCGGCCGCGCACATAGTCCTTCACGATCGTGATCCCGCCGCCGTACCCGTGCTCGTCCCGCAGGCGCTCGAAGATCCGCTTCGCCGTATGCCGCTGCTTCGCCGGGCGCCCCTTATCTTCCTCCAGGATCCGATCGATGACGCCGACGAACGGGTCCAGCTTCGGCCGCTTCGGCGGCCCACGACGCCGGTATCCCGGCGGCACCGAGAACGTCAGCATCTTGGCCACCGTCCTCGGGTCTATCCCGAACCGCCGCGCCGCCTCCCGACGACTGATCCCATCGATCTGAACCGCGTAGCGAACCCGACCATACAAATCCACGCCCTTCATCCCCCGCCCTCTGCAAAAGACGCAAAGGGCTACCTGCTGCCGGATTTTTGCTCCGGCGCAACCGGACAAACCGGCCGCTTCAGTGAGGGACTTTCGCTCCGGCGCTTACAGATTTCCCGAGTGTCGAGGAAACGCAGTCGGAGCGCGAAGTCAAGGAAAGCCCAAGGACGCCGGGGGCCGATTTACACCCGTGCGTGCCGAACCCAAATACGCCCGCACACGCTTCGGCATACGTGGGCGACGTGGTTCGCTGCGTCCTCGAACGGAAACCTGCTCCTGCATGAGGGCGGGTGGAAATCTATCCGGTTGGTGACTCGCTATGCGCACCTCATGCCGCTTTCGTTGGTGCCGGGGTGTACGATACAGAGTGGAGAGCATCCTTGCGTCGCTTCACCGCCAGTGGACCGCGAAAATCTCGGGGTTGCTTAACCTCCTGTATCCAAGTAGTAATCCGCTGCCACGCCCTTCCTTGGTAAGGGTGGGGTCGAGTGTTCAATTCACTCCGGCGGCACCACTTCCCTCCCCAGCGTGCGGGCGTCCCATGAAGACCCAGGTCGGCATTATCGGAGCGGGGCCGGCGGGGCTACTCCTCGCGCGGCTCCTGGAACGCGCGGGCATCGGTACGGTAGTGCTGGAGCACCGCTCGCGCGCCTATGTGGAGAACCGGATCCGCGCCGGCGTGCTCGAGACGGGCACCGTCGCCCTCCTCGAGGAGGCCGAGGCGGCCGAGCGGCTGCACCGCGAGAGCCTGTCCCACGACGGGGTCGAGTTCTGCTTCGCCGGCCGCCGCGAGCGCATCGATTTCAAGGCGCTGACCGGCAAGGGCGTCACCGTCTACGGCCAGACCCAGATCGTGAAGGACCTGATCGCGCTCCGCCTCGCCGCCGGGCTCGACATCCGGTTCGAAACCGAGGCCACGGGGATTTCCGGCTTCGACGGCGATTCGCCGGTCATCCGCACCCGCGGGCCGGACGGGGCCGAGGACGAGGTGCGCTGCGACTACATCGCCGGCTGCGACGGATTCCACGGCGTCGCGCGCGCCGCGGTGCCGGATGGCGCCATCGCCACCTATGACTACCGCTACCCGTTCGCCTGGCTCGGCATCCTCGCCGAAGCGACGCCCGTGGCGAACGAATTGATCTATTGCAACCACCAGCGCGGATTCGCGCTGTTCAGCATGCGCTCGCGCACGCTGAGCCGGCTCTACCTGCAGTGCCGGCCGGACGACGACGTCGCGTCATGGCCGGACGAGCTGATCTGGCAGGAGCTCGCCCGCCGGTTGGACGCGGAGGCGGCCGCGCGCCTCGCCCCCGGACCGACGCTCGAGAAGAGCGTCAACGAGCTCCGCAGCTTCGTCGCCGAGCCGATGCGGTTCGGCCGGCTGTTCCTCGCCGGCGATTCCGCGCACATCGTGCCGCCCACCGGCGCCAAGGGGCTCAACCTCGCCGCGGCCGACGCGGGCCAGCTCGGCCACGCGCTAATCGCGCATTACCGCAATGGCGACGATTCCGGGCTCGACGCCTATTCGGACACCTGCCTCCGCCGGGTGTGGCGGGCGGTGCGCTTCTCCTATTCCATGACGGCGACGTTTCACCGCTACCCGGCGGACAGCGACTTCCTGCACAAGGTGCAGCTCGCCGAGCTCGACGCGCTGTTCGCGTCGCAGGCGGCGCAGGCCGCGCTCGCCCAAAACTACGTCGGGGTCTAGCGCTCAGGCGCTCTGGGCGGCGCCGGTCTCGGAGGCCAGCGCGACGAGGACGCGTTCGAGATCCTCGCGCCGATAGGGCTTGGCCAAATAGCGCACGCGCGGATCGCGCCCTGGCTCCATCGCGTCCGACAGCGTCCGCCCCGAGGCGAACACGACCGCGAGTTCGGGGCGGGCCTTCCGCGCCATGCGCGCGAGTTCGTGCCCGTTCATGTCGGCGAGCCCGATATCGGCCAGCATCACGTCGATTGGCCCCGGCCCGTCCAGATGGGCCAGCGCCTGGCGCGCGTCGGCGGCGGCGAGGCCTTCGTGGCCCATGTCCTCGAGAATATCCATGACCGAGAGTCGCAGAAGAACCTCATCCTCGACGACCAGGATGCGTAGCTTCAGACCGGTGCTCCACATGATGACCCCACTGCACGAACCCCGCCAGCGAACCCGATAAAGCTTGCAATCCGCTGGCTTGTGGCATCTTGTTCGAGTGCACGCACGACAGCAATCCGTAACATTCCGTACAGTCGAAATGCGCGCCTCCATCTTCTGCGTGAGCAAAGACCGGTCGGTGCGCGAGGCGCTCCGCGCCATTGCGCCGGCCTGCGGCGCGGCCCTCCGGATGTTCGCGACCCCCGACGAATTCGTCGCCCACCACCCCGCGATCTCGGGTGGCGCGCCGGCCGAATGTCTGGTCGCCGACGCCGATGCGGCGGGCGCCCGCTTCGCCGCCGCGCTCAGGGCCGGTGGCGTCAAGATGCCAGTGGTGCTGATCGTCACCGGCGACGCCGACCCGCGTGCGGCGCTCGGCGCGCTCGGCCACGGCGGCTGGGCGGTGGTCGAGGCGCCGGTCACGGCCGACGCGCTCGAAGCGGCGATCCGCCGCGCGCTCGATTACGACCGCTGGCGGCGCGAGGAATCGCGGGTACGGGCGCTGCGCGCGCGCGCGGTCAAGCTTTCCGACGACCTGCGCAAGGCAAGCGCGGTGGAGTTGACCGCCCAACTGCTGCACGAACTCAGCCAGCCGTTGACGGCGATCAATGCCTGGGCCGGGGTCGGGCTCAACCAGGCGAGGGCCGGGGCATCCGGCGCGGCGCTCGCCGAGCCGCTCGAGCTTCTGGCGCGCGAATCGCGCCGGGCGACCGAGATCCTCCGTGCGTTCCGAGCATTGTCGCGACGGCTCGAACCGGAGATCGGCCCGATCGACCTCAACGCCGCCCTCGTCTCCGTCGCCGAGCTGGTCGAAGGCGAGGCGGGCGCGGCCGGAATCGACGTGCGGCTCATGCTGGCGCCCAACCTGCCCGCGGCGACCGGCGACGCGGCCCTGGTCGAGCTTTGCATCTTCATCCTGTGCCGCAACGCCCTCGATGCCCTGATCGAGCGGCCGGTCGGGCGCAAGGAGATCGCGCTCCGCTCTGCCGCGCGGGGGGAGGAGCTTGTCGCCACGGTGAGCGACACGGGTCCGGGTCTGGACGAAGCCATGCTCGACAGGCTATTCAAACCGTTGGCGAGTCCGAAGACAAATCGCGTAGGGATCGGGCTTGCGGTCTGTCGTACGATGCTCGAGGCGCTCGGGGGGCGCCTCTGGCTCGAGTCGAACACGCCGGACGGTGCGAGCTTTGCACTCGCGCTGCCGCGGGGCTGACGGAGACGAGGATGGCAACCGAGGGGGAAAACAAGAAGCCCCGCATCAGCATCGTCGACGACGACCGCTCGGTTCGCGAATCGCTCGGCGCGATGCTACGTACCGCGGGCTACGACAACACCTCGTTCGCGAGCGCCAAGGATTTCCTTGCCGCGCTCGACGGCGGGGCGGCGCCCGACTGCTTCATCTGCGACGTGCGCCTGCCCGAGGTGAACGGGCTCGACCTCCTCAAGATGCTGGCGGAGCGCGGCACCTCGATCCCGGTCATCATGATCACCGGCCATGGCGACGTGCCGATGGCGGTGACGGCGATGAAGACCGGCGCGGCCGACTTCATCGAAAAGCCGTTCTCGCCGGACGAGATTCTGCGCGCCGTTTCCTCGGCGCTCGACCGCCGTACCGGGCGGGGCAAGGGCCAGCCCTCGCCCGAGCTCCTGTCGCGCTACGAGGCGCTGACGCCGCGTGAGCGCGAGACCTTGGCGCTGATCGTCGAGGGCCACACCAACAAGTCGGCGGCGCAGGCGCTCTCGATCAGTGCTCGGACGGTCGAGGTGTATCGCGCCCGCATCATGGAAAAGCTGGGCGCCCAGTCGCTCGCCGAACTGGTTCACATGACCATCGAGCTCGATCTGTGAGCGAAGCCGGCGCCAACGCCGCCCTGCTGATCGTCGAGGACGAGGCGATGATCGCCATGTTCCTCGAGCAGGAGGCGGAGCGCGCCGGCTACCGCCTGCTGCCGACCCAGGGCAATGTGGCCGACGCCCTGCGCGCCGTCGAGGCCTCGCCGCCCGACGTCGCGATCCTCGACATGCACCTTTGCGGGGAGGCCGCCTATCCGGTCGCCGACGCGCTGATGGCATTGGGCGTGCCGTTCGTGTTCACCTCGGGGCGCGAGGCGATCCTGCCGCCCCGCTATCGCGGCGTGCCCTGCGTTTCGAAGCCGTTCGCGTTCGACGACGTCATGGGCGCGCTCGCACGCGCCAAGGACGGCCGGTAGGCGCCAGCGGCGCCGCCCGCGCGGGCGGCGCTCAGAAATCGATGCAGCGGCCGTTCTTTTCCCAGTCGCCGTAGCGCGTGGGATCGGGGCCGCCGCGCCCGCCGATCTCCTTCGGCTTGGGCGCGGTCTCGGCCGGGGCGGGCGGCGCGTTTTCCTTGCCGGCCTTGGGTGTCTTTTTCGGATCGTCGACCATGCCTCCAATATGGTGCCGAATCGCGACACGCGCCAGCGTCGAGCGGCCCGCGCTATAGTCGCGCGATGGAGCCGGCGCCGACCGTCCTCGCCACATCCCGCATCGAGCCGCCCACGCTGGTCGTCGGCGCGGCCACGGCCGTCATTGCCGTCCCCGGCCGGGGACCGCAGGAGATGCCGCTCGCCGAGGCGGCGCGCGCGGGCGCGGCCGGCCCGTCGCCCGTCGTCTGCCATGCGCCGCGCGTGGCGCGCCGGCTCGGCACCGGGCCGTTTCCCGCGTTGGATGCGCTCGAGCTGTTCGCCTTCGTGCGCCCGGCGAAATTCTGCCTGCCGACGGTCTCCGGCCTCGCCCGCGCCACCGGTCTCGCCCGGCCCGGCGGGCTCGCCGACGAGGCGGCGGCGCTTTCCGAGGCGGTCGCGGTGCTGATCGACGAGCTTGCCGGGCTCGACGGGGTGGCGCGCGACCGGGCGCTTGCCATCGCCGAGGCGATGACGCGCGGCGGCTGGCGCTGGGGCGGCCGGGTTCTGGCGGCGCTCGGCGGCGGCAATCCTTCGGGCGCGCCCGAGCCGCGCGCGGTCGCGGTGTGGCGCACCCTGCCGGAATGGCAGGACACGGCGCCCGAGCCCGCGCCCGGCAATCTGCCGGTCGATCCCGCCGCCGCGGTCGCGCGGCTGGTCAAGCTGGCTGGGCCGGGCGCGGAATCGCGTCCGCAGCAGAAACATTACGCGCGAGAGGTGGCGCGGGCCTTCGCCCCCGTCGATCAGGAGGGCGAGCCGCAGGTGGTGATCGCCGAGGCCGGCACCGGCGTCGGCAAGACCCTCGGCTACATCGCGCCGGCGAGCCTGTGGGCGGAGACGAACCACGGGGCGGTCTGGATCTCGACCTACACCCGGAATTTGCAGCGTCAGATCGACGGCGAGATGGAGCGGCTGTTCCCCGACCCGGTCGAGAAGGCACGGCGGGTGGTCATTCGCAAGGGGCGCGAGAATTATCTTTGCCTGCTGAACTTCGAGGAGGCGGCGTCGCGCATCGCCATGGACGCCGGTGCCGCGGTCGCGGCCGGGCTAATCGCGCGCTGGGCGCGGGCGACCCGCGACGGCGACATGGCGGGCGGCGATTTCCCGGCCTGGCTGGTCGATCTGCTCGGCGCGGGCCGCACGATTGGCCTCACGGACCGGCGCGGGGAATGCATCTACGCCGCCTGCGACCACTACCGCCGCTGCTTCATCGAGCGCACGGTGCGCCGCGCGCGCCGAGCCGAGTTGGTGATCGCGAACCATGCGCTGGTGATGGCGCAGGCGGCGCTCGGCGGGCTCGACGATTCCAGCGTGCCGACGCGCCTCGTGTTCGACGAGGGCCATCACCTGTTCGACGCCGCCGACAGCGCCTTCTCCGCCGCGCTGACCGGGCGCGAGGCGGCCGAGCTGCGTCGCTGGCTGCTCGGGCCGGAGGAGGGGCGTCGGCGGCGCGCCCGCGGCCTCGCCCAGCGCATCGAGGACCTCGCCGCGCTCGACGAGACGGTGGAGCGGGCGCTCGCCGACACGCTGGAGGGCGCGCGCGCCCTGCCGGCGCCGGGCTGGGCGGGCCGCCTAACCGGCCAGCCGCGCGGCCCGGCGGAACGCTTCCTCGCCTACGTGAACCGCCAGGTGATGGCGCGGGCGCACGGTCCCGATTCCGGCTACGACCTCGAGACGGAGACGAACCCGGCCATTCCCGGGCTGCTCGAAGCGGCGGACGAGCTTGCCGACGCGCTCGGCCGGCTCGCCCGGCCGCTGCGGACTCTGGGCGCGCGTCTTGCCGCGCTGCTCGACGAGCGGGCGAGCGAGTTCGACACGCCGACGCGCCAGCGCATCGAGGCGGTGTGCCGCGGCATCGCGCGGCGTGCCGATGGCGAGCTTGCCGGCTGGACCGCGATGCTCGACGCCCTGCAGGAAGGCGTGCCGCCCGAATTCGTCGACTGGTTCGCCATCGAGCGCGGCGGCGCGGCGAGCGCCGACGTCGGCATGTACCGCCACTGGGTGGACCCGATGATCCCGTTCGCTCGCGCCGTGGTCCAGTCGGCGCACGGGGTGGTCGTCACCTCGGCGACGTTGCGCGACGCGACCGGCGACGAGGACGCGAACTGGCGCGCCGCCGAGGCGCGCTCCGGCGCACGGCATCTGCCGGCCGGCGCCGCCCACGCCGCCATCGCCTCGCCGTTCGACTATGCCGCGCGCACGCGGGTGCTGGTCGTCACCGATATCGCGCGCGACGATCCGGCCCAGACCGCCGCCGCCTTCCGCGAGCTGTTCGTGGCGGCGGGGGGCGGGGGGCTCGGGCTGTTCACCGCCATCGCGCGGCTCCGCGCCGTGCACGGGCGCATCGCGCCGGCGCTCGACCAGGCCGGCATCCCGCTCTACGCCCAGCACGTCGATCCGATGGACACTTCCACCCTGATCGACATCTTCCGGGCGGAGGAGCGCGCCTGCCTGCTCGGAACCGACGCGGTCAGGGACGGGGTGGACGTGCCCGGCCGGTCGCTCCGGTTGATCGTGTTCGACCGGGTGCCGTGGCCGCGCCCGTCCATCCTGCACCGGGCCCGCCGCGCGGCCTTCACCGAGACGCGCTACGACGACATGATCGCCCGGCTGCGGCTGAAACAGGCCTACGGACGGCTGATCCGCCGCGCCGACGACCAGGGCGTGTTCGTCATGCTGGATTCGCGCCTGCCGTCCCGCCTCGCCGGCGCCTTCCCGCCGGGCGTCGCGGTGATGCGGCTGGGACTCGCCGAGGCCATCGCCGAAATCCGCGCGTTTCTCGCCGCCAGCGACGCTTGAGCGCATGGCAGGGCCGACACTTCGTCCTTGACGCGGCACCGCCTTCCCGGCTTATGGGGCCGGCAACGCCCTTGAGGACCCGATGATCAACCACCACGACGCGCTGATCTACACCATGGTTCTGGCCTCGGCGGCCGATAGCGACATGAGCAATTCCGAGCTCCACCGCATCGGCGAGACGGTGCGCGACCTGCCGGTGTTCCGCGACTACGACCCGGAGCGGCTGACGCGCACGGCGGCCGAATGCGCCGAGGTGCTGGACGACGCCAAGGGGCTCGACAACGCGCTCGAGCTGATCCGCGACGCGCTGCCGGCGAAGCTCCGCGAGACGGCCTATGCGCTCGCCTGCGACGTGATCGCCGCGGACGGCCGCGCCGGCCAGGAGGAGCTGCGCCTTCTCGAGATGATCCGCGACCGGCTGGAACTCGACCGGCTGGTCGCCGCCGCCATCGAGCGCGGCGCCCGCGCGCGGCACCTGACGGCTTGAGGCGCGCGCCCTTGCCGGCGGCGGGCTGACTCGCTCGCCTGCCCTCCCTCGATGGGGGAGGCAGGGAAGGGGTAGTGCGCCCGGATTTCGCCGGATGGAACGAACGCAATGACGGGAACCTCCGCCGCGCAGAAGCTCAATCTCACCGTCCCCGCCGACCGCACGGACGGGGCGGTGCGCATGTGGCTCGGAATCGTCTGCGCCATGATCTTCGTGATGGTGGTGCTAGGCGGGGTGACGCGGCTTACCGATTCCGGCCTTTCCATCGTCGACTGGGCGCCGGTGAAGGGCGCGCTGCCGCCCTTGTCGCACGCCGAGTGGCAGGCGCTGTTCGATGCCTACAAGCAGTCGCCCCAGTTCCGCGACACCAACTTCTGGATGAAGCTCGGCGACTTCCAGGCGATCTATTGGATGGAGTATGTCCACCGGCTGTGGGGCCGGCTGATTGGGCTCGCCTTCGCGCTGCCGCTCGTCTGGTTCGCCGTGCGCGGGCGACTGCGCGGCCGGCTCGCGGTGCAGCTCGCCGTCGCTTTGCTGCTCGGCGCCGCGCAGGGCGCGCTCGGCTGGTACATGGTGGCGTCCGGCCTGGTGGAGCGTCCGTCGGTGAGCCACTACCGCCTCGCCGCGCATTTGATGCTGGCGGTCGCGATCTATGGTTGGCTGCTCTGGATCTGGCTCGACCTTGCGCCGGGGCGGGTGAGGGCAGTCGCTCCCGCCAGGGGCCGTGGCTTCGCGGTGCTGCTGCTCTGCTGGATCGCGGTCACGATGAGCTGGGGCGCGTTCACCGCGGGGCTGCATGCCGGGCAGGCGTACAACACCTTCCCGTCGATGGGTGGCTACGTCGTGCCGCCGGTCGCGTTCACCCTGAAACCGTTCCTGTTGAACCTGGTCGCCAACCCGGCGGCGGTGCAGTTCGTCCACCGCTGCCTCGCCTTGTCGTTCGTCGCACTGGCGCCCGGTTTCTGGGCGTGGTCGCGGCGCCGCGACTTGCCGCGCGAGGGGCGTGCCGCCATCGCCTCGCTCGGCGGCATGTCGCTGGTCCAGGCCTCGCTCGGGGTCGCCACGCTGCTCACGGTGGTGGCGGTGCCGGTCGCCGCCACCCACCAGGCGGGAGCGCTGGTCACCTTCTCGCTGGCGGTGTGGTGCGTGCACGCCCTTTCGCGGCCCGCGGCGCGCGCCCGGTAATCGAGACGTCGCGGGTCAGCCGCGTCACCACGACGACCGCGGCCGCCACGACCGCCACCGCCAGGAAGCCCCGCTGCAGCGCGACGTCGAGCCCGCGTCCGGCCGCCAGCGTGTTGTGCACGATGGTGCCGACGACCGCGACGCCGAACATCTGGCCGACCGCACGGACGTAGCCGATCGCGTTGGTGCCGATGCCCATGGCGCTGCGCGGCAGGACGGCCTGGATCACGGTCATGGTGATCGGGAAGAACACGCCGAGGCCTAGCCCGGCGCCGCCCATGATCAGCGCCACCTGCCAGTCGGGCGTGGTCGCGTCGAACCGGGTCATCCGGGCGACGCACACGAGCATCAGCACGCCCGACCAGCTTGCCAGCCGGCGGAATTTGCCGAGCCGTGCCATCAGGAAGCCGCTCGCCGACGCGCCGAGGGTCGAGGTAACGGTGAGCGGAAGGATGGCGAAGCCCGAGCCCGAGGCGCTCCACCCCGCGACGCGCTGGAGGTAGAGCGGCAGGTAGATCACCAGGGCGAGCAGGATCAGCCCGGTGAGGAAGGCGAGGGCGGCGACCGCGCCGTAAACGCGCTCGCCCAACAGCCCGAGCGGCAGGACGGGTTCGGCCGAGGTGCGACGCTCGTGGGCGAAGAACGCGCCGAACAGCGCCACCGAGCCGGCGAGCCCCGCGATCACCCGCGCCGATTCCCAGCCGGCGGCGTCCTCCGACACCCAGGTGAGCGCCAGCATGACGGCGACGGTCGCGGCGAGGCTCAGCACCGCGCCCACGCTGTCGACGCGGCGCACCGCCGCCCAGCCGGTCTCGCGCGTCACCCGCTCCGACAGATCGTGCGGCATCCAGCCCCACACCAGCACGAGCCCGACGAGGCCGATCGGCAGGTTGATGTAGAACACCCAGCGCCAGCGCGTGGCGTCGGTGACGAAGCCGGCGAGCAGCGGACCGTGGTCGGCGAGCCAGCCGCCGAGGGTCGGTCCGGCGACGCTCGCGAAGCCGTAGACGGCGCCGAACAGCCCCTGCCAGCGCGCCCGCTCGTGGCGCGGAAAGATGTCGGCGATCACCGTGAACACCAGGATGATCCCGATGCCGGCGGCAAGCCCCTGCACCGCGCGGAAGGCGATCAGCTGGCCCATGGTCGAGGCGTCGCCGCACGCGGCGGAGCCCGCGAGGAAGGCGATGGTGCCGCCGATCAGGAATCCCTTGCGGCCGAACTGGTCCGAGAGTCGCCCGGCGACAGGCAGCAGGGCGGTCGCCCCCAGCAAATAGGCCGTCACCACCCAGGCGTACTGCTCGAACCCGTGAAGCGAGGAGACGATCTTGGGCATCGCCGTGCCGACGATCGTCTGGTCGAGCGCCGGCAGCAGCAGGGTGAGCATCAGCCCGGTCAGCGTGCAGGCGAGATCGGTGCCGTGCAGCCGGCGGACGTGCTCGGGCTCGTAGGGCGCCGTCTCGGACGGCGGGACATGGGCGGTATCGGGCATGCGACTAATCCTTGGCAGTGCCGGCGCGGACCAGGCGCGGCTTCGGCCGCGCCGCGGCCGGGTGGCTTACCCCGACGCGGGACCATTCGACCGGCGGACCGCTGGTGAACAGATGGGAGAACTCGCGGTGCCAGGCGAGCTCCGCTTCGAGGCGGAGTTCGCCGTGGCGCATCAGTGCCTCCTCGACCGGGCCGAGCTGGCCCTGCGCCTTGAGGCGCTGGCGGTCGGCGACCAGGTTGTCGCGCGCCGCGGCGAGACGCTGGGCGCGCCGCGCGATCAGCTCGGCGACGTCGTCCCACGGCAGCGCATCGGCCACCAGCAGCGCCACGTCGAACGCCTCGGTCCGGACATAGCCGTCCTGCAGCGCGCCGGTCAGCAGGATGCCCAGCTCCTTGCGCCCCTCGTCGGTGATCGCGTAGACGGTGCGGGCGGGAAGCCGGCCGTCCCGCTCGGTCGAGACGATCTCGACCAACCCCTCTCCTGCCAGCCGGTTGAGCGTGCCGTAGAGCGCGCCGGGCTTCACCCCGGCCCAGTCCTGCATGTCGCGCAGTTCCGCCTCGCGGCGGATCTGGTGGCCATGCATCGGCCCATGGTTGAGCATGCCGAGAACGAGGAGGCGTCCGATGGAGATCATTCGGATACTCTAAAGAGAGTACCCTAAAAAGTCAAGTGCGGTGCAGCATGGATTTTGCACTGCGAAAGAATTCTTCCGCCGCGAACTTGAGCTTGCGCCGGCGCGCGACCAGCCAGACCAGCTCGGCCTCATCGCTCGCGAGGCTGGCCTTGTAGCGCGAATCGCCGGCCAGGAAGTCATAGATCGTGAGGCCGCGCGCGGCGTAGCTCCGCACCGCCAGGGCGTGCGACACGAGCCCCGGCTTCATGGCGTTGTCGTCCTCGGTGTAGGCGAGGCCGGACTGGTAATTGCAGACGTGGCCGCGCCAGACGAGGTTGTAGAGGATGCCGACGGTTTCCGTACCGGCCGTGACGCGCGCGATCTCGGCCGCGCCCGCGGGAACGGCATCGGCGATCAGCCGGCGGTGGAACGCTGCGAAGAACGGGTTGCCAAAGCTGCCCGGCATGCCGCGCCGGGTCCAAGTCGCCTGGTGCAGCGTCGCCATCTCCTCGAACCAGGCCAAGGCTTCGGCGGTGTCGCGTGCGGGCGTGAAGGCGAGCGGGCCGGACGCCTCGTAGCGGCGCATGGCGCGGCGAAGCTGGGCGCGGGTGTTGCGGCTGAGGAGGTCGAGGTAGTCGCCGCCGTCCCGCACGCGGGCGAGGTCGACAAATCGGGAAGGCGAGCGTGCTTGGAGCCGCGTCGCCAGCCCCTCGGCGCGGGCAAATCCGGCATAGTCGCGGGCGTCGTCGGTCGCGGCGATGCCGCCGAGCACCAACTCGTCCCACCCCGCCACCTCGCGCACCAGGAAAGCGATTGCGGCGCGCGCCACCTCGCCCGCGCAGGTCGCGTCGGCGAGGATGCCGTTCCACTCGACGGCCAGCACGTCGCGTTCGGCACGCCCCGTCTCGTTGAGGCAGAGCCGGTGCGCGACCAGAAGGCCGTGGCGCCGCTCGGTCGCGCGGCCAAGCGCGGCGAGCCCGACGATCGCGCCTGCGCGACGGATGGTGAGGATCTCCGGCCGCTCCGCCGCCGCCAGCGCGGCTAGCCAGCTTCCGATCCAGTGCCAGGAGAGGAAGACGCTTCCCTCCGCGCGGGCCTCCAGCGCGCGCCAGTCTTCACCGAGCGCGTCGAGCGGGCCGCACGCGGCAAGGGTGACCTCGATCGCCACGTCTAGGTCATGTACCCATAAAGGGGATTCCCTTTATGGGCGGGGTGTGATTCAAGCTTCCAAACGGTGGGAGCTTGAAGATGGCGCGCTTCGATTTGACCGATGCGGAATGGACGATCATCCAGCCGCTGCTGCCGAACAAGCCGCGCGGCGTGCCGCGGGTGGACGACCGGCGTGTGGTGAACGGGATCTTCCACATCCTGCGCACAGGCGCGCCGTGGCGTGACCTGCCGGAACGGTACGGCCCGTACACCACGGTCTACAATCGCTTCAACCGCTGGGCCAAAGCAGGGGTGTGGCTCAAGGTGTTCGAGGCTTTGAAGGCCGGCTCGCCCACGTCGCTTCATCTGATCGACTCCTCGATCGTGCGCGCCCACCAGCACGCGGCCGGCGGTAAAAAGGGGGCGCGGATCACGCCATCGGCCGTTCTCGTGGAGGACTGACCACCAAAATCCACGTCGTGGTGGATCGTCACGGCCTGCCTGTGCGCCTGCTGCTCACCCCCGGCCAGGCCTCGGACAAGACCACCTTCCCGGCCCTGGTCGAGGGACTGGCGCTCGCTCGTCACGTCGTTGCCGACCGCGGCTACTTCGCGGCCACCATTATCGCGCTCATCGAAGCCGCTGGCGCCTTCGCCCACATCCCGTCGCAGAGCAACGTCCGGGTCCGCCGTGTCGTTGACCGCCAGATTTACCGCCAGCGCAACCTCGTCGAACGCTTCTTCAACCGGCTCAAGCACTTCCGGCGCATCGCCACGCGCTATGACAAGCTCGCGCGAAACTTCCTCGCCGCCGTCGCCCTCGCTTCCATACGGCTCCGCATCAACCATTATGAGTCCACGACCTAGCCGGCGCCGGGGGGCGCGCGCCGCAGTGCGCGGGCGAGCCGGGTGCGCGCCGGGCGCAGCACGTCGCCGACCCGGCTGCGCGCGGCGAGCGACAGACCGGTCAGGGTGCGCGTGCTCGCCGCCTCGATCGCCACGATGGCGCGCTCCGAATCCATCCAGTCGCGCTTGTAGGGTTCCGGTCCGACACCGTAATCGAGCTCGGTGACGCGCACCTCGTCCATGATGCGGCGCGCGGTGTCGCGCGTCAGGATCGAGCCCGGCGAGAAATCCTTGAAGGCCTCGTCATAGGCGAGCTTGTAGATGATCGCCTTGCCGGCGAACACCACCCAGATCTGCGCGGCCGCGGGCCGATCGTCGACGTAGAGCGCCGACAGCCACAGCACCCCCAACCGGCCGGCCATGCGGCAGAACGCGCGCACGAAGCGCGGAAATATCTCGGGCTCCTTCCAGCTTCCGACATAGACGCGGTCGTAATCGTCGAGCAGCGTGTCCGAATGGCCCCGGTGGACGGCGATGCGCACCTCGTGCGCCGCGCGCAGCTTCTTCTCGCGCCGCCGGATCGTGTTGCGGAGCTGCGACGGCCGGCCGGCGAAATAGGCATCGAACCCGGCTTCTTGGAGCGGGTGGTGGCGGTTGACCGACTGGCTGTAGCGGTGCATCGCAAAGCCCGCCGCGCGGAACGAGTCCTCGAGCAGGGCCGTGCGCGGGTCGGTCGCCATCAGTGTGCGGAAATTGAGGGCGTGCCAGCGCGGCCGCTCGGCGGCGACGAACCGAGCGAGGGCCCCCACCAGCGCCGGGCGGTCGCGCGTGCCCGGGGCGAACACCGGCCCGAACGACATGGTGAAGAAATTGCCGAGGCTCCAGAGCACTCGATTGCGGCGGTCGGCGCCGCAGAACAGGAATGCCGTGCCGGCGTGCCCGGCGTCGGCCACGTAGACGCGGATCTCCATCGCGGGGTCGAAGCCGTGGTCCGCGACGCAGCGGAACCAGTCGAGCGTGTCGAACGGGTCGGGCTGGGCGGCCGCATCGAGGGCCGCGCCGTAGGCGGTGCGCAGTGTGTCCAAATCGGTGAAGAGGCGGACGGCGGGCCCGGCGGTTCGGCCCAGGGCGCCCGGCGCCTCGTCGGTCGCGACGGTCGCCGCTGGCGCGGCCGGGCGGAACGAGTTGGCCATGGGCGGAAGGTACGGCCGGGGCTTCGGGCGCGTCAACGTCCGCGCCGCAGGGACCTCTATACGTTGAAGCGGAACAGGATCACGTCGCCGTCGGCTACCACGTATTCGCGCCCCTCGAGCCGCATCTTGCCGGCGGCCTTGGCGCCCTGCTCGCCACCGGCGGCGACATAGTCGTCATAGGCGATCACCTCGGCCGCGATGAAGCCACGCTCGAAGTCGGTGTGGATCACCGCCGCGGCCTGGGGCGCCCTGGTGCCGCGCGAGATGGTCCAGGCGCGCGCCTCCTTGGGCCCGGCGGTGAAGTAGGTGATCAGGTCGAGCAGGTCGTAGCCGGCGCGGATCACCTTGGCGAGGCCGGTCTCGGCGAGACCCAGCGAGGCGAGGAACTCCGCGCGCTCGGCGCGGTCGGAAAGCTGCGCCACCTCGGCCTCGATGGCGGCGGAGACGACGACCGAGCCGGCGCCCTTTTCCGCCGCCATCTTGGCGACCCGCTCGGACTGGGCGTTGCCGGTGGCGGCCGCGCCCTCCTCGACGTTGCAGACGTAAAGGACGGGCTTCGCGGTCAGGAGCTGCATGCCGCGCAGCACGGCGCGGTCGGCCTCGTCGAGCGGCACTGAGCGCGCGGGCTTGCCGTCGGCGAGCGCGGCCTTCGCCTTCTCGGCGATGGCGAGCTGGGTGCGCGCCTCCTTGTCGTTGCCGCGCGCGCGCTTGGTGAGCCCGTCGATCCGCCGCTCCAGGCTTTCGAGGTCGGCGAGCATCAGCTCGGTCTCGACCGTCTCCGCATCGGCGACGGGATCGACCCTGCCCGCGGCATGGATAACGTTGTCGTCGTCGAAACAGCGCACGACGTGGGCGATGGCGTCCACCTCGCGGATATGGGCGAGGAAGCGGTTGCCGAGCCCTTCGCCGCGCGACGCGCCCGCGACCAGCCCCGCGATGTCGACGAAATCGAGCCGCGTCGGCACGACCTGCTTCGACTGGGCGAGGCGGGCGAGCACGTCGAGCCGCTCGTCCGGCACGGCGGCGCGGCCGACATTGGGCTCGATGGTGGTGAAAGCGTAGTTCGCCGACTCGGCGGCGAGCGTCGCCGTCAGCGCATTGAATAGGGTCGACTTGCCGACGTTGGGTAGCCCAACGATGCCGCAGGAAAAGCCCATCAGCCGGCGTCCTTGTCGGCTGCGCCGTCCTCGGCGTTGCCGAATTTCGGCGCTGGGGCGAGCATCGCCACCCGGCTCATGAAGGCCGGATCGTCGCCCGCGATCAGCAGCGGCAGCGCTTCGGCCACGGCCTCCAGCATCTTGGAGACCCAGGCAATGTCGTCGCGGTCGAAATCGTGCAGCACGTGGCCCAGCACGAATGCCTTGCCGGGGTGGCCGACGCCCAGCCGCACGCGGCAGAAATCGGGGCCGATATGGGCGGCGATCGAGCGCAGCCCGTTATGCCCGGCGAGTCCGCCGCCGCGCTTGGCGCGCACCTTGCCGGGCGCGAGGTCGATCTCGTCGTGCAGCACGATCACGTCCTTCGGCGGGATCTTGTGGAAACGCGCGGCCTGACCCACGGACCGGCCCGACTCGTTCATGTAGGTCTGCGGCTTGAGGGCCAGCACCTTCTCGCCGGCGACCGTGCCTTCGGCCGTCTCTGCGTCGAACTTCGCGCGCGCACCGCCGAAGCCGTAGTGCCGGCGCACCTCGTCCAGCGCCATGAAGCCTACGTTGTGGCGGTTGGCGGCGTAGCCCGGCCCGGGATTGCCCAGGCCGACCAGGAGCAGCATCGCGGTCGCATCCCCTTCATCACCCTCCCCGTGCAAGGGGAAGGTCGGCCGCCGCTGAGCGGGCGCCGGGTGGGGGCCGACCCCACCTGTCCTCCCCCTTTCCGGGGGAGGGACGCATGACAAAAGCCGAACGAGCCCCGGCGGCGAAACGCGAGGCTAGGACTTGCCGCCGCCCGCAGCCGCGCCGGCGGCCGGCTTCGCGCCCTCGGCGGCAGACGCTGCGGCGCCCTCGGCACCCGCGGCCGCCCCCTCGCCCTCGGCCGGGCGGGCCGCCTCCTCCACCATGACGGTGGGGGCGGCGATGGTGGCGATGGTGAAGTCGCGCTCGGTGATGGTGGGCGTCACGCCCTCGGGAAGCTGCAGGTGGCTCGCATGGATCGAGGTGCCGATCTCGAGCCCGGCGAGGTCGAACGAGAAATGGGTCGGGATCGCGGCGGCGCGGCAGCGCACCTCGATCACGTGGCGCACGACGTTCAGCACGCCGCCGCGCTTGATGCCGGGCGAGGCCGCCTCGTTCTCGAAATGCACAGGAACGTCGACCGTGACCTCGGTCTCGTCGGTCGCGCGCATCAGGTCGACGTGGATCGCGGCGTCGGTCAGCGGGTGAAGCTGCACCTCGCGCGGCAGAACGCGGAGCTTCTGGCCGCCGAGGTCGATATCGAGCAGGCGGTTGAAGAAGCCGGGCCGGGTGCGCACCTGGTCGAGCAGCCGCTGGTCGAGCTGGATCGGCAACGGCTCCTCGCCGACGCCGTAGATGATGCCGGGAACCTGGCCCAGCCGGCGCGCCGCGCGGGCGCCGCCCGTGCCGGGCCGTTCGCGGCGCTGGGCGCCGATCGTTGCGACGTCAGCCATGGGATCGTGCTCCTTCAAACGACCGAAACCGGGCGGGGTGCCGCCCGCCCGGAAAGCGCAAGGGTTTAGCGCCGCCGGCCCGTTTAGTCAAACAGCGAGGAGACCGAGGAATCCTCGTGGATGCGGCGGACCGCCTCGCCCATCAAAGGCGAGATCGAGAGCTGGCGGATGTTGTTGGAAACGCGCACCGCCTCGGTCGCCTGGATCGAGTTGGTGATCACCAGGCTTTCGAGCGGCGAGGCCGCGACGCGCGCCACCGCGCCGCCCGACAGCACGCCATGGCTCACATAGGCGGAAACCGACTTGGCGCCAGAATCCATCAGCGCCTCGGCGGCGTTGCAGAGCGTTCCCGCGGAATCCACGATGTCGTCGACCAGGATGCAGTCGCGGCCCGCGACCTCGCCGATGATGTTCATCACTTCGGAGACGCCGGCCCGCTCGCGCCTTTTATCGATGATGGCGAGGTCGGCCTCCAGCCGTTTGGCCATGGCGCGCGCCCGCACAACCCCGCCGACGTCGGGCGAGACCATGGTGAGCTCGGCGCCGTTGTAGCGCTCCTGGATGTCGCGGACGAACACCGGCGCGGCGAACAAATTGTCGGTCGGAATGTCGAAGAAGCCCTGGATCTGGCCCGCGTGCAGGTCGATGGTCAGCACCCGGTCGGCTCCGGCCACGGTGATCAGGTTCGCCACCAGCTTGGCCGAGATCGGCGTCCGCGGCGACGACTTCCGGTCCTGGCGGGCGTAGCCGAAATAGGGGATCACCGCCGTGATGCGCCGGGCCGACGACCGGCGCAGTGCATCGAGCGTGACCAGCAGCTCCATCAGGTTGTCGTTCGCGGGGTACGACGTCGACTGCAGGACGAATGCGTCCTCGCCGCGCACGTTCTCCTCGATCTCGACGAAGCATTCCATGTCGGAGAACCGCCGGATCGCCGCCCGGGTGAGGGGAACGTTGAGGTAGGCGGCAATCGCCTCGCTCAACGGGCGATTGGAATTACCGGCGATCAGCTTCATCGGAAATGCTGTCTCCTTGGCCCGGCGGACCCGCGCGGTGTGACAATTTCGGGACGGCGCGCGGAATGTATCAACCCGTCCCCCGGCTGTAAACGGAATCGACCCGCGCTTGTCACCCCCCGCGCGCGGCGGGCGCGGCGGGCAGGCTCCGCAGCATCTGGAGCACGCCCGGCACCGCCGAATCGCAGATTTCGCGGGCGAGTGGGCCCCACTTTCCGTCGAGCGCGCCCTTCGGCACGGTGTTGTTCTGGGCGAGCTTCGCGACCTGGGCGCCAGAGGTGTCGAACACGGTCCAGAGGATCTCCACCTCCTCGCGCCCGAGGGCGGCGCGGGTGACGTGCACGCTGCCGGCGATCACCAGCCCGCGGTCGGTGATCTGGTCCGACACCGGCACCTCGGCCGCCATCAACGCGTCGTGCATGGCGTGCGAAAGGGCGGGATCGCCGTCGCCCGGCGCCCCCACCACCGGCCAGACGGTCAGCACCGTCTGGCCATCCTTGGTGCCGTCCGCCGCCGCGGCCGGCCCGGCCGGTCCGGCGGGATGGCCCTCGACGAAGGCGGCGAGGGTGGGCGCTGCCTGAGAGGCGAGCCCCTGGGCATCGCTGGGCGGCCCCACCGCGTGGGCGGTGCCATGCACCCGCCCCGCACTGTCGATGAGCCGCCAGTCGATGTCGACCGCGTGGCCCGGCCGCGCCTTCGCGGCGCCGTCGAGGATCAGGCTCAGCCGGTTGCCGGACCTGGTTTCGGCCGGGATCTCCGCCTTCTGCAGCGCCGCGACCATGGCGGCTGACAGCGCGTCGGCGTCCGGTTTCGCGAGACCGGCGACGGGGCGGACAACCACCCCGCCGATGTCCCTCCGGACCAGCAGCTTGTTGGTCCCGTCCTTCACCTCGGGCCGGAATGGCTGCGGTCGCGGCTGGCAGGCGGCAAGGGCCAGCGCGCCGAGCAGCGCGGCCAGGGCTGCGGCCGATGCGCGGCTAGGAGACCACACAGCTCGCCACGAGGGCGCAAAAGACCAGCGCGGTGAAAATGATCAGGTGCGGCATCTCACGACTCGAGCGCGATGGCGGCAAGGGCGCGGCCATAGTCGCCGCCGCCGTCCAGCGTTACACGGCGATAGCTGAAAAACCGGTCGGGCGCGGCGCAGGTGTCGGCGTCGATCCGCGCGACCGCGCCGAGACCCGCGGCGGAGAGGCGGCTTTCCACGAACGCCGGCAGGTCGAACTGGAACCTGTCGTCGCGTCCCAGGACGAAGAAACGCTCAAAGGCGGGGTCGGCGGCGACGAAGGCGGCGCGGAACTCGGGTCCGACCTCGTAGGAGGCGAGGCCGATGGTCGGGCCGATCGCGGCGGCGATGCGCCCGCGCGCCGCCCCGAGCCGCTCCATCGTCGCGACCGTCGCCTCGACCACGCCCGACAGCGCGCCGCGCCAGCCGGCATGCGCCGCGCCCACCACGCCCGCCTCGGCGTCGGCGAACAGTACCGGTGCGCAGTCGGCGGTCAGGATGCCGAGCGCGATGCCCGGGATTGCGGTCACCTGGGCGTCGGCGCGCGGGCCTGCGCCGGGCGCGAAGGGCGTTTCGACCGTCACCACCTCGGCGCTGTGCACCTGGAAGAGGGTGGAGAGCGCGTCCTGCCCGAGGCCGAGCCGGGCCATCGCGCGCCGCCGGTTCTCTGCGACGTTCGCCGCCGCATCGCCGGAGCCGAAGCCGCAATTGAGCGAAGCGTAGATGCCGCCGGAGATGCCCCCTTCGCGGGTGAAGAAGGCGTGGCGGACGCGGGGCAGGGCGAGGGCGTCGCTGTCGATCATCTGGCGTGTTCGGACTCGAATCCGGCCGGGCAGGGCGCCTCGCGTCGGGTAAGCGCGAGCGCCTTGAACAAGGTGCCCATTTCCGCCGGGTCGATCAAGCGCCGGCAAGCGGAGCGGATCAGCGGCGCCTGGTCGGGCGCTGCCGCCATCAGCCGGGCGGCGCGGGCCTCGATGCCGAGCGCGCCCAGGAACGCGCCCTGCGTCACGGGGCCCCAGGCGCGCGCGCCCGTCCCCTCGGCGGCGCGGGCGAGGGTCGCAAAGTCGACATGGGCGGAAAGGTCCGCCGTGCCGGGGCCGTCGAGCACTTCATGCGCCCGGTGGCGGCGGGCGGCTTGCAGCGTCTCGCCCGCGCCGGACGCGGCCGGGCCGTAATCGACGATAAGCGCCGCCCCGCCCGCCCGCGCGATGCGCCCGCCGATCGCGGCGGCCAGCGCCTCGCGCTCGGGCGCAACCTCGAAAACGGCGCCTTCCGGCGCATCGCGGAGCGCGGGCGGCACCGCGTCGGTCGTGCCGTCGGCGCCGATGACGAAGCGGAAGGTGCCGTCCGCGTGGGCCACCTGACGCTCGCGCCAGCCCGCCCCGGTGCGCACGAGCTGGCGTACCGGCAGGGCGTCGAAGAATTCGTTGGCGAGAAGGATCAGCGGGCCGTCCGGTACGTCGTCGAACGTTGAGCGCCATTCGGCCGCCTCGTCCGACAGTGTCGCGCGCTGGGCCTCGCGCAGCGCCGGGCTCGTTTCCACCAGGTGCAGCCGCGCGGCGTCGCGGAAGCCGGGCACCAGCCGGACGGCGCGCAGCGCGTCGCGCATCAACGTGCCGCGCCCCGGCCCCAGCTCGACCAGCCGGAAGGGGTCGGGGCTTCCCGCCGCCTGCCACGCCGAGGCCGCCCACAGTCCGACCAGCTCGCCGAACGCCTGGGTGATTTCCGGCGCGGTGGTGAAGTCGCCCTTGGCGCCGAACGGGTCGCGCGCCGCGTAGTAGACGTCCGCACAGGCGCGCATGTAGGCATCGACGCCGATCGGGCCATCGCTGCGGATGCGCGCAGCAAGCCGCGCCTTTAGGCCTTCCGCTTCGCCCGCCATATCAGGTAGATGCCGATCAGCAGCACCGGGATCGACAGGAGCTGGCCCATCGTCGCGCCGCCGATCAGGTAGCCGAGCTGTGCGTCGGGCTGGCGGAAGAACTCGCCCGTGATGCGCGCGACGCCATAGCCTGCCAGGAAAACGCCGGCGGTGAAGCCCGGCCAGCGGTAGGAGTGGCGCCGGGTCACGAACCAGATCAGCACGCAGAACAGGACGGCGCCTTCGAGCAGCGCCTCGTAGAGCTCGCTCGGGTGGCGCGGAATCTGCAGCGGGTCGCGCGGGAAGATCATCGCCCACGGCAGGTCGGACGGCCGGCCGAAGAGCTCGCCATTGATGAAGTTGGCGATGCGCCCGAAAAACAACCCGATCGGCACCACGGTGCAGACGAGGTCGCCGAGCGAAAAGAAGCTGATCCCACGGTTGCGCGCGAACAAATAGATCGCAGTCACTACCCCGATCAGCCCGCCGTGGAACGACATGCCGCCGTGCCACAGCTCGAGCGCTTGCAGCGGATGGTCGATGTAAAAGCCCGGCTGGTAGAAGAGGATGTAGCCGATCCGTCCGCCGAAGATGATGCCGAGCGTCGCCCACACCACGAAATCGTCGACCGCGGTGCGCGGCATCAGCGCCACGCCGTTGGGCCCGGGGCGCTGCGACAGGCTCAGCATCACGCGCCAGCCGATAAGGATTCCGGCGACGTAGGCGAGGGCGTACCAGCGCACCACCAGCGGCCCCCACTCGACCGCCACCGGGTTGATGACCGGATAGGCGAGGATCAGCATGGGAAGGCGCAACTCCGAATTCGCGGTAGAAGGCGGCGGCCCCGCCCGCTCACAGGTAGGGGTCCGGCGTCGCGAGGTGGTCCCGGACGTAGTGCGCCACCCCGTCCTCGAGCGCGGTGAAGGGCCGGTCGTAGCCGGCGGCGCGGAGCCGCCCCATCCGCGCCTCGGTGAAATACTGGTACTTCTCGCGGATGGCGGGCGGAGTATCGACATAGGCGATGGCGGGCGGGCGCCCTAGCGCGCGGAACACCGACGTCGCCAGGTCCTTGAAGCTCCGCGCCTTGCCGGTGCCGACGTTGAACAGCCCTTTGACCGACGGCGTGTCGAGCAACCAGGTGACGACGGCGGCGCAATCGCCGACCCAGACGAAGTCGCGCATCTGGCCGCCGTTCGCGTAGTCCGGGTTGTGCGACCGGAAGAGGACCGCCGTGCCCTCGCCGGTCGTCGCCTCGCGGTAGTTCTTCAGCGCGACCGAGACTTGGCCCTCCTTGTGGTATTCGTTCGGGCCGTAGACGTTGAAGAAGCGCAGCCCCGCCCATTGCGGCGGCGTCCTCCCGCCCGAGGCGACGACGCGCGCGACCGCGCGGTCGAAGGCGAGCTTGGACCAGCCGTAGAGGTTGAGCGGCCGCAGCCGGGCGAGCGCATCCGGCGCGGCATCGTCGTCGAAGCCCTGGCTGCCGTCGCCGTAGGTCGCGGCCGACGAGGCGTAGATCAGCCGCACCCCGGCGCGGGCGCACCAGTCCCAAAGCAGCAGCGGCAGGTGGAAATTGACCCGCGTCGTCTCGTCGGCGTCGCTCGTGGTGGTCGCCGAGATCGCGCCCATGTGGACGACCGCCTCGATCTCGCCCTTGCGCGCCTCCAGCCAGTCGAACAGCGCGTCGGGATCGAACAGATCGGCGACCTCGCGCTTGGCGAGGTTCTTCCACTTGTCGCCTGCGCCCAGCCGGTCGCACACGGCGACGGGCCCGCATCGGTGCCCCTCCAGCGCGGCCACCAGGTTGGAGCCGATGAACCCGGCGCCGCCGGTCACGACGATCATGGCGGCATCTTATAGGCGCGCGGTCCTTCCCTGCAACTCGGCCGGGCCGCGACCTCTTCGCCTTGCCGGCGGCGCGCGCCGGGCGCATATAGGAAGCCAGTCACGGAGGGTACCCATGCAGACGCGCAACCGGATGTTCGACGATGCGGCGCGGGTGGCCGGCGGCGCGTTCGGCACGCTCGCCGGCATCAAGCGCGAGATCGAGGCGCTGGCCCGCCAGCAGTTCGAGCGGATGATCGGCGGGCTCGACCTCGTCACCCGCGACGAGTTCGAGGCGGTGCGCGAAATGGCCGTCACCGCCCGCGCCGAGCAGGAGGCGATGGCCGAACGGCTCGCCGCGCTCGAGAAGGCCGCCGGCATCGAGGCGCCCGCGCGCCCCACTCGCCGCCCGAGGCGTCCTCGCGGCCGGCGCGCCGAGTCGGAGTAGCCTCCAAATTATCCTCCGGCTGGCGTCCGCAATCGCGCAGCCGGGCGGATATCCCCCGATTCCGTCGACCAGTAACCAAAACAACTCTTGCGCCGAGTTCGGTCGTTTTGGCACGCTACTCCTTGTGAGAACAAAACGGCTTTCCACTAGATGTGGAGGGCCGGGCTGGGGGTGTCGATGGCGGTCATCGAGGTCGAAGCGGTCGGGCGCGCGGCCAACCCACTCGATACGCTGGAAAGCGTAGCCAGTGCGCATGACTGGATGTTCGATCGGCTGAGCCAGGACGAGCTGGCGGTCGAGCTGTCCGGGCGCTGGTGCGATTTCCGTCTGCAATTTTCCTGGCGCGACGAAATCCACGCCCTCCTGTTCACCTGCGCGTTCGATCTACGCGTGCCGCCGCCCAAGCGGCGCGACATCACCGACCTGCTCGCTCTGATGAACGAGCGGATGATCGTCGGCCATTTCGATTTGTGGTCGGAGGAGGGGCTGCCGATGTACCGCCACACCTCGCTGATGCGGGGCATCAGGCGGGCGAGTGTCGAGCAGCTCGAGGATCTGGTCGACATCGCGGTCGAGGAGTGCGAGCGCTACTACCCGGCCTTCCAGTTCGTCATCTGGGGCGGCAAGTCCGCCGCCGACGCGATCGCCACCTCGCTGCTCGACACGCAGGGCGAAGCCTAACGCCGCAACCCCCAAAGAGCGCGTCACGATATCGTGTCGCGCCGGGTCCGGCCGCCGCGCTACTCAGCGCCGGCGGAACCTGTTTTAATGCTCGCTCCCTGACCTGTATCGGAGCGTGACATGACCACGGCCTTCGGCTCGATCCTCCTCGTCGGCTGCGGCAAGATGGGCGGCGCGTTGCTCGCAGGCTGGCGCGACCGCGGCATCGCCGCCGACCGGGTGGTGGTGGTCGAGCCGGACGGCGCGCTCGCCGCCGCGGTCGTCCAGCACCACGGGGTCGCCGTGCTGTCCGGGCCCGAGGCGCTGCCGGACGACTACGCGCCCGACGTGATCGTGTTCGCGGTCAAGCCGCAGGCGCTCGACCAGGTGGCGCCCGCCTATCGCCGCTTCGCGTCCGGCGGTGCCGTGGCACTCTCGATTGCCGCCGGCAAGACCATCGCCGCCTATGGCCATCACCTGGGAGAGGACGCCGCCATCGTGCGGGCGATGCCCAACACGCCGGCCGCCGTCCGGCGCGGCATCACCGTCGCCTGCGCCAACATGAGCGTCTCCGCCACCCAGCGCGAGGCTTGCGGCGAGCTGCTGGCCGCGGTGGGCGAGGTCGCGTGGGTCGAGGACGAGGCGTTGCTCGACCCCGTGACGGCCGTCTCGGGCAGCGGGCCCGCCTACGTCTTCCTGCTGATCGAATGCCTCGCCAAGGCGGGCGAGGCGGCGGGGCTGCCGGCGCCGCTCGCCCAGCGGCTCGCCCGCGCGACGGTGACCGGGTCGGGCGAGCTTGCCCGCCAGTCGGACGAGCCGGCCGAGGTGCTGCGCCGCAACGTGACCAGCCCCGGCGGCACGACCGAAGCGGCGCTCAAGGTGCTGATGGGGCCGGACGGGCTCGCCGAGCTGATGGAGCGCGCGGTGGTCGCCGCCACCCAGCGCTCGCGCGCCTTGGCGGGGTGATGCCGCCGGGATTTGTCCCAGGCGGGCGACGTTCCTATCATTATAGGGGCAGCGTAGCGGCATAAGTGGGAGGATCGACCATGGCGAGGCAAGCCCGACCCAAACGCGCCAGTGGCCGCGCGAGCCGTGCGTCCGCCACTCCCTCCGATCCGGTCGAGGCGGCGCTCGCGCTCGCGGCGGAGCGGCGCTGGGGCGAGGTGACGATGGCCGACATCGCGGCCCGCGCCGGCATGGAGCTCGCCGCGCTCCACCGCGCCTACCCGTCGCGCGGGGCGTTGCTGGCCGCCTTCGTCGACCGGATCGACGAGGCAGTGCTCGCCGGCACCCCGCCCGAGGCCGCGGACGAGCCGGTGCGCGACCGGCTGCTCGACGCGCTGCTGCGCCGGCTCGACGCGCTCGGCCCGCACAAGCGCGCGGTCGGCTCGATCCTGCGCGAGACGTTGGCGACGCCGGGAACCGCGCTCTGCGCCGCGCCGCGCCTGCTGCGCTCGATGTACTGGACGCTCGAAGCGGCCGGGGTGGGTCCGCGCGGCCCGTTCGGACTCCTCCGGGTGAAGGCGCTTGCTGCCATCTACGTCTCGGCGCTCCGGGTCTGGCTGCGCGACGAGGACCCTGACATGGCCCGCACCATGGCCCATCTCGACCGTCGGCTGCGCCAGGCCGAGCGTCTGGCGGGGATCTGCGGCCGTCTGGCCCCGCGCGGCCGGCCGCGCTGGCGTCGCGGCGCGGACGACGTGGCCCGGCCGGCGGACGGCCCGCCCATTCTCTGAGCGTCCCGCTGCAGCGCAACCAGCCTGGGTTGCAGGCGGGCTGCCCCGGCACTGCTCGTCAGGGCTACTGACCCAATTTATTGGAATCGTTCTGGATTCTTCCGGCCAATTTGTCCGGATACGGAATAATTAAAATTGTGCGCCGCACAATTTCTTCCTTGACAGTATGTCGCGATGCCCGCATATAAGGCATCGATTGTGCGGTGCAGCATGATCTTCGGACAAAGGAGCCGAACGATGCCCCAGACCAAGACGAGCCCGTTCCCCACCGATTTCGCGCCCTTCCTGGCGGACTTCAAGTTTCCCGGCTTCGACCTCGAGGCCATGGCCGCCCTGCAGCGCAAGAACGTCGAGACGATGATTGCGGCCAACCAGCGTGCGATGGACGGCGTTCGCGCCTTCGTTGAGCGTGAGACCGAGCTTGCCCGCGAAGGGTACGAGCGTGCCAACAAGGCCGCGAGCGAGGCGATGGCGCCGGCGGCGCCCGACGTCAAGATCGCGAGCCATGCCGCGTTCGCCAAGGATGCGTTCGAGACCGGCCTCGCCGCCAGCCGCGAGCTCTATGCGCTCGCCGCCGCGACGAGCGAGGATGTGATGAACATCCTCTCCCAGCGCATCAGCGCGAGCTTCGACGAGGTGAAGGCGGCGGCGGCCAATGGCCACGCCGCCAAGCCGGCCGCGTCGCCCGCGCCGGCCAAGAAGTAGCTTCCGAGCGTTTTCGGGGCACAGCGTGGTATCCCGTGCCGCGTGGTTGGTAGCGAAGTATAGCGTCGCGTAGTGGTCGGTTTGCGTAGCCAGTAGCCTCGTCGCCGAACCGCCTGGGTTCCCACGGCCGCCCCCTCGGGCGGCCGTCGGCTTTTCGGGGCGCGCCGCTTGCCTTCGGCCGGTCCACCGGCTATAACGCGCGCCTCACTGGGACGGCCCGGCCCGAAGGGCATGCCGAGGCGGTCCGCAATCCCTTCACGAGAGGATGGAAATGCCCAAGCTCAAATCCAATTCGAGCGCGAAGAAGCAATTCCGCTTCACCGGCACCGGCAAGGCGAAGATCTCGCCCTCGCGCAAGCGCCACAACCTTCGCAAGCGCCCCCAGAAGATGAAGCGCCAGGCGCGCGGCATGGAGGTGGCAGCGGCCTCGGATCAGAAGAAGATCCACGCCATGCTGCCCTGGGCGTAGGGGAGGGGTACCATGGCACGCACTACGAACGCTCCGCCGCGCAAGGCCCGCCGCAAGAAGATTCTCGATCGGGCGAAGGGCTACCGCGACCGCAACTCCTCGGCCTACCGCATCGCCAAGGAGAAGGTCGACAAGGGGCTGCAGTATGCCTACCGCGACCGGCGCAACCGCAAGCGCAGCTTCCGCGCGCTCTGGATCCAGCGCATCAACGCGGGCGCGCGCGAGCACGGGCTCACCTACTCGCAGTTCATGAACGGCATCAAGCGCGCCGGGATCGAGCTCGACCGCAAGGTGCTGGCGGACCTCGCCGCGCGCGAGCCCGACGCCTTCGCCGCCATCGCCAAGCAGGCGAGCGCCGCCCTCCAGGGCTGACGCGTCCGCGCACCGTCCCTCACCCTGCCCCTCTCCCGAGGGAGAGGGAACGCGCGGCCGGACCGCGCTTCCCAATTCGGCGTCGGTCGTCGGGTCGGATGCGAGACGGCTTTTCAGGGTCCCCTCTCCCCGCGGGAGAGGGGCAGGGTGAGGGGAAGGCATTACCCTCTGTGCCTGGGTGCCTCTGTGGTTTATGAAGACGCCGCCATGGAAGACCTCGACGCGCTCCGCGATGCGATCCTGAAGGACGTCGAAGCCGCCCCCGACCTCGACGGGCTGGAAGGGGTGCGGGTCGACGCGCTCGGCCGCAAGGGGCGGATGACCGAGCTGATGAAGACGCTGGGCTCGATGGCGCCGGACGAGCGCCGCGCCGCCGGCCAGCGCCTCAATGCGGCGAAGGATGCCATCGCCGCCGCCATCGACGCGCGAAAGGAGATGCTCGCCGCCACGGCGATCGAATCCCGCCTCGCCGCCGAGCGCATCGACGTCACGCTGCCGACGCGGCCCGAGCCGGACGGGCGCGTCCACCCGATCAGCCAGACCATCGACGAGATGGTGGCCATCCTCGGCGAGATGGGCTTCACCGTCGCCGAGGGGCCGCATATCGAGGACGATTTCCACAATTTCGGCGCTCTCAACATCCCGCCCGAGCATCCGGCGCGCCAGGAGCACGACACGTTCTACCTGCCGCCCGCGCCGGACGGCGGGGTGCGCGTGCTGCGGACGCATACCTCGCCCGTTCAGGTGCGCACGATGCAGGGGCGCGAGCCACCGTTCCGCATCATCGCGCCAGGCCGCACCTTCCGCGCCGACTACGACGCCACCCACTCGCCGATGTTCCATCAGATCGAGGGGCTGTTGATCGACGAGCAGACCCACATGGGCCACCTCAAGGGCTGCCTGATCGAGTTCTGCCGCGCCTTCTTCGAGATGGACGATTTGCCGGTTCGGTTCCGCCCGTCCTACTTCCCGTTCACCGAACCCTCGGCCGAGGTCGACATCGGCTGCAAGCGCGACGCGAACGGCATCGCCATCGGGCGGGGCGGCGACTGGCTCGAGATCCTGGGCTGCGGCATGGTGCACCCGAAGGTGCTGGCCAATTGCGGCATCGACCCGACGCGCTGGCAGGGCTTCGCCTTCGGGCTCGGTATCGAGCGCGCGGCGATGCTCAAGTACGGCATCCCCGACCTCCGTACCTTCTACGAATCCGACCTGCGCTGGCTCCGCCATTACGGCTTCGCCGCGCTCGACGTGCCCAGCCTGCACGGAGGGCTCGCAAGGTGAAGGTGCCCGTCTCCTGGCTGCGCGAGCATCTCGCGACCGAGGCCACGACCGACACGATCGCCGAGAAGCTCACCATGATCGGCCTCCAGGTCGAGGGGATCGAGGACCGCGCGAAGGGTCTCGCCCCCTTCGTCGTCGGCTATGTCGTCGAGGCGATGAAGCACCCGAACGCCGACCGGCTGAAGGTTTGCCGCGTCGACACGGGCAAGGGGGTGGTGCAGGTCGTCTGCGGCGCGCCCAACGCGCGCACCGGCATGAAGGGCGTGTTCGCGCCGCCGGGCACGCACATCCCGGGCACCGGGCTCGACCTCAAGGCCGGCAAGATCCGCGGCGAGGATTCGAACGGCATGCTGTGCTCGGAGCGGGAGCTCGGCCTGTCCGACGAGCACGGCGGCATCATCGAGCTTGCCGAGGACGCCAAGGTGGGCACGGCCGCCGCCGACGCGCTCGGCGTGACCGACGCGGTCATCGATGTCTCGCTCACGCCCAACCGCGGCGATTGCGCGGGCATCCGCGGCATCGCGCGCGACCTCGCCGCCGCCGGGCTCGGCACGCTGAAGCCGCTCGATGCGGCGCCGGTACGCGGCACGTTCGAGAGCCCGGTCAAGTGGCGGCGCGACTTTCCGGACGGCAAGGGCGATGCCTGCCCCGCGGTCGCCGGGCGCTATTTCCGCAAGCTGAAGAACGGGCCGAGCCCGCAATGGATGCAGGACCGGCTGCGCGCGGTCGGGCTGCGTCCGATCTCGGCGCTGGTCGACATCACCAACTACGTCACGTTCGACCTCGGCCGGCCGCTGCACGTGTTCGACGCGGGCACGATCGCGGGCGACCTCACCATGCGGCTCGCGCGCGCGGGCGAAACCATCGGCGCGCTCGACGGGCGCACCTATACGCTGGATGACGAAATCACGGTCATCGCCGACTCCGACGGGGTGCAGGGCATCGCCGGGGTGATGGGCGGCGAGGGGTCGGGCTGCGGCGACGACACGACCAGCGTGTTCCTCGAGGTCGCCTTGTTCGACCCGATCCGCACGGCCGCGTCGGGCCGCAGGCTCGGCATCGAATCCGACGCGCGCTACCGGTTCGAGCGCGGCATAGACCCCACCTCGCTCGACTGGGGCATCGAGGTGGCGACCAGGCTGATCCTTTCCCTTTGCGGCGGGGAGGCGTCGGAGATCGTCCTTGCCGGCGATCGGCCCGACTGGCGCCGCCCGCTCGCCCTTCGCCCCGCGCGGGTCGCCGGGCTCGGCGGGGTCCACCTGCCGCCGGGCGAGCCGAAACGGATCCTCGCCGCTCTCGGCTGCGAGGTCTCGGGCGACGACGAGACGCTGCATGTCATCCCGCCGCCCTGGCGCGCCGACATCGAGGGCGAAGCCGACCTGGTGGAGGAGGTGCTGCGCATCGCGGGGTTTGAGACCATTCCGCCGGTGCCGGTGACGCGCCCGACCGCCGTATCGCGTCCGGCCCTGAACGCCGCCCAGCGCCGCATCGGCGACGCCCGCAGGGCGCTTGCCGCGCGCGGGCTGGTCGAGGCGGTGACCTACTCCTTCCTGCCGCGCCGCGAGGCCGAACTGTTCGGCGGCGCGCCCGCGGACCTCACCCTCACGAATCCGATCTCGGCCGATCTCGATCAGATGCGCCCGTCGGTGCTGCCCAACCTGGTCGCCGCCGCCAAGCGCAATGCCGACCGCGGCATCGCCAACGCTGCCTTGTTCGAGGTCGGACCGGCCTACGAGGACGCGACGCCGAAGGGCCAGCGGCTGGTGGCCGGAGGGCTTCGCGCCGGCGAACATGGGCCGCGCCATTGGGAGGCGAAGCCGCGGCCGGTCGATGCGTTCGACGCCAAGGCGGACGCGCTTGCCGCGCTCGGGGCGATGGGTGCGCCGGTCGAACTCGGTGGAGGTCGTTCCCGGCGCGGCCGGCTGGTACCACCCTGGCCGGTCGGGCACGCTCCGCCTCGGCCCGAACGCGCTGGGCCAGTTCGGCGAGTTGCACCCCAGAATCCTCGCGGCGATGGAGGCGGCGGGCCCGATCGTGGCGTTCGAGGCATTCCTCGACAAGGTGCCGGCGCCGCGGTCGAAGGGCACCGCCCGGCCGTTCCTCAAACTGTCGCCCTTCCAGCCGGTCGAGCGCGATTTCGCCTTCGCGGTTTATGCGTCGGTGCCGGCGGGGGCGGTGCTGCGCGCCGCCAAGGGGGCGGAGCGCAACCTGATCACCGACGTGGTGCTGTTCGACCTCTACGAGGGCGAGGGCGTCGGCGAAGGCAAGAAATCGGTCGCCATCTCGGTCCGCCTGCAGCCTGCCGAAGCGACCTTCACCGAGGCGCAGATCGACGCCATCGCGGCGAAAATCGTCGCCGCCGTCCAGAAAGCCACCGGCGCGACGCTGCGGTCCTGAACCGCCGCCGCCGGAGCCCATGCGCGTCGCGGTCATCCATAACCCTGTCGCCGGGGGCAGGCGTGCCCTGCTCGGCGAGGTGCTGGCGGCGCTCGCCGCTGCCGGCTGCCGCGTCGACGTGATGCCGACCCGCGCCAAGGGCGACGCGGAGGCGATGGCCGCCGGCCTCGCGCCGGGCGCGTTCGACCGGCTAGCGGTCGCGGGTGGGGACGGCACGCTCAACGAAGTGGTGAACGGGCTCGCGCGCAACCGGGCCGCGTCGCCGCTCGCCGTCATCCCGCTCGGTACGGCGAATGTGCTGGCGAACGAGATCGGGCTTGCGGTGAAAGCCGACGCGGTCGCCTGCGCACTGATGCAGGGCGAGGCGCGGCCGGTCTCGCTCGGCGACGTCAATGGGCGGCGCTTCGTCCTGATGGCGGGGGTCGGGCTCGACGCCGAGGTGGTGGCGAGCCTGCCGGCGGCGCTCAAGCGTCGGCTCGGGCGCGGCGCCTACGTGATCGAGACGTTGCGCCACATCGCCCGCGGGCGGTCCGGCCGGTTCCTGGTCCGTAGCGGGGCGCGCGGCTGGGAGGTCGAGTCGGCTGTCGTGGCGAACGCCGGCCATTACGGCGGCAAGTGGCTCATCGCGCCCGAGGCCGGGCTCGACCGGCCGGACTTGATCCTCTGCCGGTTCGAGCGAGGCGGGCGCGCGGCCGCCGTCGGCTACGCGCTCGCGCTGATCCGCGGCACACTCGCGCGCTCGCGCGGCTTCGCCACCGCGCCGGTCCGGAAGCTGACCATCGAAGGCGGGCCGGGCGCGCCGGTCCAGGCCGACGGCGACATCGTCGCGCACCTGCCGGCCGAGATCGCCGTTCTGCCCGCCGCTCTGTCGCTGGTGTTTCCGCCGCGCTGAGGCCGGAACCGGCGCGCGGCGCGCCCCGTTGAACAGGGGTGACCCAGGTCCGCACCCTTGCCGTCTCCACGGCGCCCGTCGCGCGCGTCGCGGCGTCCGCCTACAAGATCCCGACCGACGCGCCCGAATCCGACGGCACGCTGGAATGGTCCTCGACCACGATGGTGCTCGCCGAGGTGACGGCGTGCGGCGCGACCGGCATCGGCTACACCTACGGCAACGACGCGATCGCCCGGCTGATCGAGGGGCCCATTTCCGAGGCGCTGAACGGCGCCGACGCGCTGGCGACCTCGGGCTGCTGGCTCGCCATGGTCGGACGGCTCAGGAACCAGGGACGCCCCGGCCTCACCTCGATGGCGGTGGCGGCGGTCGATGCGGCGCTGTGGGACCTGAAAGGGCATCTCCTGGGCGCGCCGGTGGTGCAGCTTCTGGGCGCCGCGCGGCCGTGGGTGGAAATGTACGGCTCCGGCGGGTTCACCTCCTATTCGGACGAACAGCTTCGTGGCCAGCTCGGCCGCTGGACCGCGGAGGGACACCGTGCGGTCAAGATGAAGGTCGGCCGCGACCCAGCGCGCGACCCGCACCGACTGCAGGTTGCGCGCGCGGCGATCGGCGACGAGGTCCGGCTGATGATCGACGCGAACGGCGCGTTCGACCGCAAGCGCGCGGTCGCCTTCGCCGACATGGCCGCCGGGTATGGCGTCACCTGGTTCGAGGAGCCAGTGACCTCGGACGACCTCCCGGGTCTTCGGCTGGTGCGCGACCGCGCCCCCGCGCCGATGGCGGTTGCGGCTGGCGAGTACGGCTACGACACGCGCTATTTCGAGCAGATGCTGTCGGCCGGTGCCGTCGACGTGCTGCAGGCCGACGCCACCCGTTGCGGCGGCATCACCGGCTTCATGGCCGCAGACGCGCTCTGCCAAGCGCACTGCATCGACCTCTCGGCCCATTGCGGTCCGTCGCTCCATTGCCATCCCGCCTGCGCTGCGAAGCGCTGCATTAACGTCGAGGGATTCCACGACCACGTCCGCATCGAATCCATGCTGTTCGATGGTGCGCCGGTGCCCAACGGCGGCCGGCTCGCGCCCGATCTCGGCAGGCCAGGCCTCGGGCTCGAGTTCAAGCGCGCCGACGCTGCGCGCTTTGCGTTGTGACCCTTAACCCATGACATTTCGGACGTGCGCCGCAACCGGCAGGATGATCGCATGAAATGGAAGAAGCTACAGGATGACGGCGAGCTGCGGAGCTTCGCGCTGGTGCTCGACACGGGCGACGAGGTGATCGAGACGCTGACCGGATTCGCGCGCGACCAGGACCTCAGCGCGTCGAGCTTCACAGGCCTCGGCGCGCTCAGCGATGCGACGCTCGGCTATTTCGACTGGCAGCGGAAGGATTACGACCGCATCCCGATCCGCGAACAGGTCGAGGTGGTGTCGTTCGTCGGTGACGTGACGCTCGGCGAGAAGGGCGAGCATAAGCTGCACCCGCACATCCTCATCGCCAAGTCGGACGGCAGCGCGCATGGCGGCCATTTGATGGAGGCGCACGTGCGCCCGACGCTCGAGATCGTGCTGACCGAGATGCCGGCCCACCTTCACCGCGAGACCGATCCCGAGACGGGGTTGGCCCTGATCCGGATTTGACGCCATGACAGGAGAGATCGGCGCCACGCGCTGGGCCATCGCCGAAGGCTGGATTCCCGCCGAAAGCACCGGGCCCGCGCCCGAGCTGACCAGCCACGAGACCGTCTGCATCCTGAACGCGGGCGAGCGGGACGCTTCGGTCGAGATCACCGTGTTCTTCCACGACCGCGAGCCGGCCGGGCCCTATTGCCTGTCGGTGCCGGCGCGGCGCACGCGCCATTTCCGCTTCAACGAGCTGAAGGACCCGGAGCCGGTGCCGCGCGCGACCGAGTATGCCAGCCTGATTGAATCCGACGTGCCGGTCGTCGTGCAGCACACGCGGCTCGATTCGCGCCAGGCGGCCCTCGCGCTGCTCTCGACCGTCGCCTACTCGGGGAGTGCGTCATGAGCGGTGTCGCAGAGCGGGGCGAGATGCGCCCGGCGAAGGGGCGCGAGCTCGCCGGAAAGACCGTCGTCGTCACGGGCGCATCGGCGGGCGTCGGGCGCGCCACAGCCATCGCCTTCGCCAAGAAAGGCGCGACCGTCGCACTGCTCGCTCGCGGCGAGGACGGGCTCGCCGGCGCCTCGCGCGACGTCGAGGCGGCGGGCGGGCGCGCTTTCGTCCATGTCGTCGATGTCGCGGACGCCGATGCCGTGTTCGCCGCCGCCGACGCGGTCGAAGCGTCGTGCGGGCCGATCGACATCTGGGTCAACAACGCGATGGCGACGATCTTCGCGCCGGTCGACCGGATCGAGCCCAACGAGTTCCGCCGGTCCACCGAAGTCAGCTATCTCGGCGCGGTGTATGGCACGATGGCGGCGCTCCGGCGCATGAAGGCGCGCGGCCACGGCACCATCGTGCAGGTCGGCTCCGCCCTCGGCTATCGCGCCATCCCGCTGCAATCCGCCTATTGCGGCGCCAAGTACGCGCTGCGCGGCTTCACCGACTCGCTCCGCTGCGAGCTGATCCACGACGAGGTGCCCATACATCTCACCATGGTCATTCTCGGCGGGTTCAACACGCCGCAGTTCGATTGGGCGCGCTCGCGCTTCCACAAGAAGCCGCAGCCGGTGCCGCCCTTCTACCAGCCCGAGGTTGCGGCCGACGCCATCGTCTTCGCCGCGACCCACCGCCGGCGCGAGCTCTTCGTCGGGCTGCCGTCGGTCGAGATCGTGCTCGGCAACAAGGTCGCACCGGGGGTGATGGACCGCATGCTCGCCAAGAAGGCGTGGAGCGGCCAGTTCACCTCGGAGGACGAGCCGGCCAACCGGCCGGACAACCTGTTCTCGCCGGTCGCCGGCGATTTCGGGCCGCACGGGCGGTTCGACCAGCGTGCCCGGAAGTTCAGCCCCCAGGTCTTCGCCTCGAAGCACCGCGTAGCGACCGTCTCCGCGGCGGCTTTGCTCGCCGCGGCGGCGGGGGCGGCCGCGACCTTCGCGGTCCGCCGCGCGACCCGGTCCGGGTAGAACCTACTCTCCGCTGGCGGCCGAGAGCGGCGCGGCGGCGGGCGCCGCCGGGGCGCTGCCGTGGACCTGGCGCAGGAAGGATTCGAACATCAACAGCGACCACAGCACGGTCGCATGGTCGTGTCGGCCGGAACGATGCTCGTCAACCAGTCGCGACACGCGGCCCATGTCGAACATTCCGGTTTCGGCGAGCGCGGCGCCGCTCAGCCGCTCCCGCACCGTGGCGGCGAGGGGGCCGCGGAACCACTTCCCGATGGGCACGGAAAACCCCATCTTGGCGCGGTAGAGCACCTCGTCCGGCACCAGCGGCTCCATCGCCTTCTTGAGCACATACTTGCCGTTGCCGCCCCGCAGCTTGAGCTTGGGCGACAAGCGCGCAGACAACTCGACGAAGCGATGGTCGAGGATCGGCACCCGCACCTCGAGGGAGTGCGCCATGCTGGCGCGGTCGACCTTGGTCAGGATGTCGCCAGGCAGATAGGTCTTGAGGTCGGCGTACTGCGCACGCGACAGGTGGTTGTCCGTGGGCGCCGCACGCATGTGCTCGGCCAGCACCTCTTGCGCGTGATAGCCCTGCAGCTCGCGCTCGAACGCGGGGCTGTAGAGACGGCGACGCATGCCGTCGACCACGACCGCCACGCTGTGGAAATAGCCGCCGATGGCGCCGAGCGCGATCGATTCGAAAGTCGACTTCGCGCGGAGCGGCTGCGGCGCCCAGTCGAGCTTGGGGTAGGCGCGGCCGAGGAAGCCGAACAGCGGGCCGACCAGCGGGCCTGGAAGGCGGCTTCTCACCATCTGCTCGTAATTGTGCCAGCGATAGCGGCGGTAGCCGGCGAACAGCTCGTCGCCGCCATCGCCCGAAAGCGCCACCGTCACCCGCTCGCGCGCCAGCCCGCAGACGCGGTAGGTCGGCATCGCCGAGGAATCCGCGAACGGCTCGTCGTAGAAGGTGGCGAGCCGGTCTACCAGCCCGAAATCGTCCGGATCTACATGCCCGACATGGTGCGCGGTCCGGTAGCGGTCGGCGATCATCTGGGCGTAGCGGGATTCGTCGAACCGGTGGTCGTCGAACGAGATGGTGCAGGTGTTGACGGGGTCGGCGCTGAGCCCCGCCATCAGCGCGACCACCGCGCTCGAATCCACCCCGCCCGACAGGAACGCGCCCAACGGCACCTCGGCGATCAGGCGGATACGAACCGCCTCGGCAAGCTCGGCGCGCAGCGCCTCGACAGCCTCGCCTTCGCCGGGCCCGTCATGGTCGCCGTCGCGGAACGACACGTCCCAGTATCGTACCGGTGCCGCGGCGGCGCTCGCCCGCCGCGAAATCGTGAGCGTGTGGCCGGGGGCGAGCTTGCGGGCCGCGCGATAGATCGACTTCGGATCGGGGACGTAGCCGTAGGCGAAATAATCCTCGACCGCGCAGGGATCGATCTCGCGCGGGAAGGCGGGATGGACCAGCAGAGACTTCAGCTCGGAGCCGAACAGCACGGTGCCGTCGGCGAGCTCGGCCCAGTAGAGCGGCTTGATGCCCAGCCGGTCGCGCGCGAGGAACAGCGTCTCGGTATTGGCTTCCCACAGCGCGAAGGCGAACATGCCGCGGAAGCGCTCGACGCATGCGGCGCCCCATTCCTCCCACGCGTGCACGATGACCTCGGTGTCGCAGTGGGTGCGGAACCGGTGGCCGGCGGCGACGAGCTCGGCGGTAAGGTCGGCGAAGTTATAGATCTCGCCATTGTAGACGACGACGACCGAGCGGTCCTCGTTGAACAGAGGCTGCTGGCCTGAGGCGAGGTCGATGATCGATAGCCGGCGGTGGCCGAGTCCGATGCCCCGCGCGAGATAGAGCCCGTCCTCGTCCGGCCCGCGATGGGCCTGGCTGTCGTTCATGCGGGCGAGCAGGGCGCGGTCGATCTCCCGCCCCTGCCCCCGGTCGAAGATGCCGACAAAGCCGCACATGGTCAGCGCCGGTCCGCGGGCGCCGCGAAAGGGCTCACTTGCTTGTCGCGCGCGCGAGGAGCGGGCGCAGGGGCTTCGCGCTGGCCAGGAAGTCGCCGAGCGTGCGGGGCGCCGCGTCCGCGTCGGTGTCCGATCGCGTGGCGACCGCGATGAAGGCCGCGCCCTGCCGCTCGTGCAGCAGCTTCGACTTGGTCTGCAGGAACTTCGAGACATAGGGATTGGCCGTGAAGGCCCCGTCGATCCAGTGCCAGCTCCACACCAGCCGGCGCGCGTCGCCGCGGGCGAGGCGAGTGACGTCGACCGCCATCCGGCTCCCCTCGACCGTCGCCTCCGTCGAGCTCGCGTTGAGCCACCGCCACTGCTTGCCGTCAGCAAGATTGTTGTCGTAGCTCACCACTTCGGCGCCGGGACGCTGGTAGCGATAGTAGGCGACGAACATCGTCACCTCGCGCCCGCCCTTGGCGTAAGTCTGCATCAGCGTCGCGTCTGCCTTGGGGAAGACCGGGCGCCAGCCGTCGGCCGGAGCGGCGACCGGCTGCCAACCATTGCCGATCTCCGGCGTAGCCAGCGCCACAGCGCCTTTCGGCGGCGCCGCCTGTATCACCAGCCCTCCATAGGCGGGGTAGATTGCCGCGATGGCGACCGCTACGGCGGCGAGCGCACCGATGCGCACGGCCGAGGGGCGCGGTCGACCGAGCGCAGAGACGGGCGCGTGCGGCATGTCGTTGATGTCGCGGTCGCGGAACATCATGCCGACCCACAGCAGGATGATCGTGACGATGGCGAACAGCAGCCAGCCGTAGACGATGTGGTCGAACCCGACGGCCAGGGTCATGTCGCTGAGATAGCCGATCAGCACAACCCCGAAGGCGCGGATCCCGTTCGAGATGATCGGCACCACGACGCAGAGGGCGAGGAACGCGCCCTTCCGCCAATAGCTGCGGTATGTGAGCTGCGCGAACAGGAAACCGAGCGCCAGCGTCGCGATCAGGAACCGGATGCCGGCGCAGGCCTCCGCTACCTCGAAATTGCCGTTGGGCAGCGACAGCAGGAACCCGTCGCGATAGATCGGGATGCCGACCAGCTCGATACCTTTGACCGCGAAGGTGGCCGTAAAGTTCTGCAGCGGCGGCACCAGAAACGTGCCGAACGGCACCGCGAAGGCGGCGTAGCCAAGCGGGAACGCGAGGTAGCGCGACACCCGCCAGCCGAACACGCAGAGGAACAGCGACCACAGCATGAACAGCAGGGCGAAGTGCTGGACGACGTTGACGTTGGCCGCCGCCGCCAGCAGCCAACCCGCGCCGGAGAGCACGAGCGGCAACAGCCCCCAGGCCGTCGGCTCGGGCATCATGCGCGCCAACTCTTCCCGCCGCTGCCAGACCAGATAGATGCAGATCGGCAGGATCAGGAAGCCGTGGTTGAAGGTCGTGTCGTCGATCCAGATGCCGACGATCGTCGCCGCCGTGTCGTGGAACAGCGCGATCAGCGCGGCGGCGCCCAGCCCGAACGCGATCAGCGCGCTGCGCCAGGCCGGGATGCTCCAAAGCGCAGGCAGCGCCGCGGATGCGTGCGCCGTCGCCGCGCCGCCGCCATTGGCGGGGCTCGCGGGCGGCAGGGCGTCTTGCGGCCGGGCCTTCGATTCGGCGGTCACGGCATGCTCGATGTTCGGGTTGAGGGGACGAGTTTATCGCAGGCGGCAGGCGGCTCCAACACGTTCGCCAGTTCGCCGAGGGCGGACTCCCAGCCATAATGCGCCAATATCAGCGCCCGCGCCCGCGCACCCATGGCGCGCGACGCTTCGCCACCGGCGGCATCGAGCGCCACCCCGGTGGCGGCGGCCAGCGCCTCGGGGCCGTCGCCCACCATCAGCTCGCGCCCAGCCGTGGCGTCGATCCCCTCTACGGCCTGGGGGGTGGCGATCACTGGCTTGGCCATCGCCATCGCCTCCAGGACCTTGTTCTGGATGCCGCGGGCGAGGCGAAGGGGGGCGGCCACCGCTGCCGCATGGGCGACATAGGGTCGCACGTCCGGCACGCGGCCGGTCACGGTGACGCCGGGAAGCTCGGCGAGGGCGCGCACCTCCGCGGTGGGGTTGGCCCCGACGATGCAGAAGGTGGCGTCCGGCCGGCCGTCGCGGACGCGCGGCAGCACCTCGCGCGCGAACCACACAACCGCGTCGACATTGGCCCAGTAATCCATCGCGCCCGTGAACACGATCGCACGGCTCCCCGCTGGGAAGGGGTTCTCGTATGCCGTATCGGGATTAAAAAAGCCGAAATCGACGCCATTGCGCATCGCATGGACGCGGCCGGCAGCTTCCGGCGCGAGGCGGCGGAACAGCGTGGCCTCCGCCTCGGAGACGAGGAGGGTGGCGTCGGCGAGCGCGGCGGCGCGGCGCTCGAAGGCGAGAAGGCGGCGCGCCTCGCGGGCGTAGACCCAGCCGGAAGGGAAGCCGCGACCCTTTGCGTATTGCGCCCATTTGTCCGAATCGACGTCGACGAAGTCGAACACGCGCCGCGCGCCCGCCGCCCACGGCGCCATCGCGTACTGCGCCATCGAGGATGAGTAGGCGACCATCCGGTCGACGCCGCGTCCAGCGACGAGGCCCCTGACCCAACGGGTCAGCGCGGCGCTGCGGTAATAGCCGAGGGTCAGCGCCTCGCCGGTGGCGAGGCCGGCGAGGCTTCTGATTTTGGCGCGCCGCTTGTCGAGCCCGCCGATCCAGCATTCGCCGCACTGGGCGCGCAGCTCGTCCGCGTAGCGCCAATCGTACGGGTCGTCGATGAAGCAGCCGAGATGGACGCGATAGCGCTGCACGAGCCAGCGGAAGATCTGCCAGGAGCGGATCTTGTCGCCCTTGTCGGGCGGAAAGGGGATGCGGTGGGCGAGGAAGACGACGTCGCGCACGCGCCCTATCCCAGTCCGCGCGCGACAAGGGGCCCGATGCGGTTCGCAACGAACATGGGAAGGCGCTGCCACGCCGCGATGAACAGGCGGTATTTGGGATTGAGCGGATTGACGTCCGGCACGTCGCCGCCTTTCCGCAGGTGGAACTCGTAGACCAGGGGCTCGAACGGAAAGCCCCAGTTCTTCTTGAAGGCGAACGCGCCGGTGTTGCGCTTGGAGCGGCCGAAATCGAACATACGGAACCCTCGGTCCGCCGCCCTTCGCATCACTTCCCAATACATGAAGTCGTTGCCCGCCACGTCGCGCGCCGCGGCGGTTCCGCCGCCGTAATAGGGCAGCACCGTGTCGCGGAAGTAGAAGTTCATGACGCTGGCGACCGGGGTGGCGCCGTTCAGCACCGTCACGATGTCGCAATCGGCGCCGAACGCCCGCTTGAGGTTGGCGAGATAGGCGCGGCCGAACACCGGCGTCCCCAGATTGCGCACGCTTTCGGCATAGATGTCGTAGAGCCGGTCGGTGGCGTCGTCGAGCTCGGAGACGAGGCCGGCCTTGATTCCCTTCCGCACCATCGCGCGTTGCTTGCGCGGGATCGCCAGCATGTTCTTCTCGTTGTCGGGCTCGATCGGCTTGCGGAACAGGACGTAGAGGTCGGGCTTGGACGCCCAGCCCGGGTGGGTCGCCTGCCCCGTCCGATACTCGAGGTAGTCGACGCCGAGCTCTTCGGCCATGGCGAGCGCGCGGTCATCGAGGGCGGCACGCGCCGTCTCGTCCGCCGCCGCAGGCCCGCCGCCCACGGTAAAGCCGGTCGAGATCAACCCGTTGCCGAACAGCCGCGTCTTGACATGGACAAGGGGCAGCACTCCGGCGATCTCGCCCGCCCGCTCGGCATAGAGGAAGGGACAGCGATGGCCGAAGCTCGAACTCGATGACCTCCTTCCAGCCCGCGCGGTGAAAGAAGCTGGCCTCCGGGCACTGGGCGACGAAGGCGTCCCACCGTCCGACGGTGGAGGCGTCGAGCGTCCGGACCTCGATCGGGGACTCGCTCAATGCCCGCCCAGGAAGACGCGGTCCATCCGATCCCAGGCGAATTCGGCGAGAAGCGTCGCGAGCCGCGACTCCATGCGCCCGAGATTGACGTAGTGGCGGAAGCGCGTCTTGGCGGGAAGACCGGAGGGACGCGGCTGGTCGGGGTCGATCTCCCACGGGTGGAAGTAGAAAATTCCCGGAAGCTTGTCTTCGCGGTTGAGCCGCGTCAGCGCCCACCGATAGGCGGGGTAGGGGACGAGACGGAAATAGCCGCCGCCGCCGACCGGCAGGTTCCGCCCGCCGACGCGCAGCGTGGAGATCGGCACCTCCAGGACGCCATTTCCGCCGAGCGGCCGGTGGGCGTGGCGGGGGGCCTCCGGCATCCCGTAATGGTCGTGGCGCACCGGGTAGATCGACGAGGAATAGGCGTAGCCTTCCTCGGCCAGCACCTCGAGCGTCCACAGATTGGTCGCACCGATCGAGAAGCTGGCGGCGCGATAGCCCGTCACCGGCACGCCGCCGGTGTCCTCGAGGATCTTCTTGGTCCGGCTGATGTCGGCGCGGAACTCCGCCGGCGCCTGATCGGTGGCGCGGAAATGGGCGTAGCCGTGGCTCGCGAGCTCGTGGCCTTCGGCGACGATGCGCCGGACCAGGGCAGGGTGGCGCTCCGCAACCCAGCCGAGCGTGAAGAAGGTGGCCTTGGCGTTCGCGTCTGCGAACAGCGCGAGCACCCGGTCAGTGTTCCGCTCGACCCGCGAATCGAGCCGGGACCAGTCGTCGCGGCTCACGGTGCCGGCGAAGGCCGAAACCTGGAAGTGCTCCTCCACGTCGACCGACATGGCGTTGACGACGGCGGACGGGGCGGACATGTCAGCCGCCACTCTTCAGCGCCAGCACGCGCTTGCGAAGCTCGGACATAGTCTCGATCCGATCGGGCGCCACGACAGGCGCGCGCCAGCGGGGCGGCGGCGCGGGCTGCGGCGCGGAGGCGGCCTTCGGGACCGCACCTGCGGCGAAGCGCGTCGCCGGAGCCGCCTCGGAGTCGGGCTCGGCGCCGTAGCTGGGGGTGATCAGCCGGGAATGCTGTGTGCCTTCCTCGGCGAGCTCGGCCGCCACCTGCTCGACCACCGCCTCGTCGATCCGATGCAGCTCCTCGATCGAGCCGTAGAGCAGAAGCCGGCCGCATAGCGTGTTAACCCGGCGCGGCACGCCACCGGTATGGGCCTGAATGCGGCCGAACGCCCCGTCGGCGAAGACCGGGTCCTCCTGCCAGCCGACCATCGTGAGCCGATGGCGCACGTAGTCGCGCAGCTCGGCCTCGTCCAGCGGTTCGAGATGGCAGGATGCGATCACCCGCTGGCGGAGCTGTTCCATGTCGGCGCGGCCGATGATGCGGCGGAACTCGGGCTGGCCGAGCAGAAAGATCTGCAGCAGCGGCTTGCCCTCGTGCTGGAAGTTCGAGAGCATGCGCAGCTCCTCGAGGGCGGACGGCGGGATGTTCTGTGCCTCGTCGACTACCAGCAGCACGTGCTTGCCGATCCGCCGCGCGTCGATGAGGAACGACTCGATCGCGCGCAGCAGAGTCGCCTTGTCGACCCCGGTATGGCGAAGCCCGTAGGCCGAGGCGACCATGCGAAGCGCGTCGTCGGCCTCGAGCAGCGTCGTGACGACATGCCCGTAGACGAATCGCTCGCGGTCGATGCGGTTCAGCATGTTGCCGACCAGTGTGGTCTTGCCGGTTCCCACGTCGCCGGTGACAACGATGAATCCCTCACGCTCGTTCAGCCCGAACGACAGGTATGCCATCGCCTTCCGGTGGCTTCGGCTCGCATAGAAGAATCGCGGATCGGGGCTGAGCTGGAACGGCCGGCCGGACAGCTTGTAAAAGGCCTCGTACATGATGGCCTCAGAACGTCTTCCGGAGCGAAACTGTCACTGCGGTCTCGTTGGTGTTCAGGGTCGGGTCGCTGGAATCGAGCCGCGAGGTGTTGAGCGAGAGCGAGGCGGTGGCCGTCTCCGTGAGCTGGTAGGCGAGACTCGCCGTGCCCACAAGACGGTTGCTCGTGACCGGACCGGCCGTGGCGACGCCCTGCGTCTGATCGGTGATCTGGTAGTTGAAGCCGAGCGTTCCAGATGTCCGGCGGTTGATCTGGCGCGTCCAGGTGAGGCTCGCATTGTTGGTGACCTGGTCGGCGCCGGTCGCGTCGGTCATCTGGTCCGCGTGGCTGAACAAGACGTTGAACGTGTTGCGCCCGCGCGTGCCTTGCAGCCCCGCTGTGAACGTCGTGGTACGCGCGGTCTGGTTCTGCAGGGCGAAATTCTGGGTGGTCGGATTGAAGGGGAGGCCGGTGCGCGTGTCGATGAACGTGCCGTCGGGAGCGACGCCGAGGAAAGCCAGGCCGTTCGCGACCTGCTGCTGCGAGAAGGTCAGGGATTGGTCATAGCTCGTCGTGAAGGTGGTACGCGACGACAGCCGGTAGGAGCCGTTGAAGCTGAAAAATTGAGAATTGTCGCGATGGTTGTAGTTGACGCTCAAGCTGGTGCGCGGACCCGGGGTCAACCGGAAACCGGCGCTCCAGGTGACCCCGTGGATCTGCTGGGCGAGCGAGTTGTCGCGGATGTGCTGCCAGCCGAGCCCGGCGAGAAGCGCATACTTCCGGCTGATGATGTAGGTGTAGTTGGTATTGGCGGTCTTCGAATCGATGCCCGGCAGGTCGGCGCCGCGGTCGGTCTTGGATTCCTGCGCGGTCGCAGACCACTGAAGCTGAGTAAAGGCGCGCCCGCTGGTTGCCTGGAAGGTCTCGCTCAGCACCTTGGTCGACTGGTTGGCAGCGGTGAGGGCCGCCGTGCTGAGGTTGCCCGCGGCTGTCGCGCCATTCGTCGGCGTCGACGATACGTCGCTGTAGGTGATGGTCGAGACCGTGCTGACGTACGGGCCGAAATGATGCAGGAAGCGCGGCCCGCCGGTGAAGCTCGTCGTGTCGGCGCTGTTGACCGCATTCACTCCGGGCGTGGCGGACGTGGCCAGGGTGGGGTTGATCACCTGGCGGAAGATTGCCGCATTGGCGTCGAAGAAGAGCTGCTGCTTCCACAGTTCGGCCGTGCCGCTGGCCGTCAGGTTGTGGCTCAGGTCGTCGCGCCCCGATTCGCGCTTGTAGAGCGTCTGGTCTGCGCTGTAGTCGAGGTTCAGGTTTACGCGCCCGCCCTGGGCTGACACGCCCACGCCCGGCGTCAACGTCGTGATGAAGTCGGAAACCTGCTTCGTGTTGCCGGTCGCGAGGTTCACGTTGTTCGTATAGCTCTCGCTCGCCGCGACAGAGGGCGTAATGCGCCAGCGCGCCGCCTGGGCGGAAAGCCCACCCACGGATGTCGCCACGGCTGCAACAATCGTCAGGGCAACCCAGCGCCGTCCCGGCTGCCCGCAAGAATCACGTCTAGCCAGCCCATCCCCCCGCGGTCCCGAGGATCAGCGATTATAGCCATAATAGGCCCCGAAGCGTTCGCTGTTCCCCGTGGGTTGGGCCTTATTTAGCAAAAGGTTGATGTTCTTGCACGAGGCAATAAGCCCAAGAGCGTTCTCGACCGCCTGCTGCATGGTGCTCTGAGCCTCGACCACGAACAGCGTCTGGCCGACGTGGAGGGCCAGTACGCCGGGGACGCTCGACATCAGCACCGGCGGCGAATCGATGATGATGACCCGGTCTGGATAGCGCCTGGCGATATCGGTGACGAACTTGTCCATCTTGTCGCTGGCCAGGAGCTCGGTGGCCAGATGGTGCTGGCGCCCGGCCGGGAGGATGGTCAGGTTCTCCAGATCGGTGCGAATCAGTACGTCGGAGAGGTCGAGGTCGTCATCCGCGATCAGGTCGACGAGCCCCTTTTCCGCCTCGATGCCCAGCACGTTCAGGACGTCCGGCTTGGCCACGTCGGCGTCGATCAGCAGCACGGTCAGGTCGCGCTCGAGCGCGATCGACATCGCGAGGCTCACGGAGCAGAACGTCTTCCCCTCGCCGGGCTTGGCGCTGGTGACCATGATGAGATTGCCGTTCTCGATGGCGTCCGGCGGCTCGGCGAACGCCTTGAGAAGCAGCGGCCGCTTGATCAGCCGGAACTCCTCGGCAATCTGCGAGCGCTCGGAATGCGACGTGACGAGCCCGGCAGCGCGCAGCGCGTCCATGTCGAGCTTGACGCGGTTGCGGGTGAAGCGCCGGCTGCCCGGTTCCTCGGATCCGGGGCGGGGCGGCGGCTCCATCAGGTCGGCCCCTGCCGCGCCGGCGGGTGCGGCCGTGCCGGGGGGCTTCGCGGGGGCAAGCGTCGCCTGGCTTGCGGCATGGACGTTCGGGGCGGGCGAGGGGGCCGCATCGGAAGGCTGACCGCCACCTTGGCGGGCGAGCCGTTCGGCCGCGCGTTCCACCAGCGAGCGGTGCGGCTTGTCGTCGGCTGGCTTGCCGTTTTCGCCGTTGGCGCTCATCGCGGCCTCAGACCTGATGCAGCATTTCGACGGCCACAAGGCCGCCGAAAGCCGTGAATAGCCCGACGCAGACCAGCGCGAAGAACAGGATTTCGCGCCTTTGGCGCCAGCGGTCGCCGAGCGAGCTGATTGCCGTGACGCTGCCGAGCACGGGCAGGTTGAACGTCGAGCGCAGCGCCTGGACTGTCGAGAACGAGGACTGGATCTGGCCCATCAGGAAGGCGAAGGCGAGACCCGCGCCGATGCCGGCGACCAGGACGACGGCCAGGAACAGCGGCCGGTTCGGCCCGCTCGGCTTCGCCGGCAGAAGGGGCGGGTCGATCACCCGGAACTGCACCTTCTGCGCCTTGGTTTCCATGTCCTGGGCGAGGCGCGCCAATTCCTGGCGCTGGCGCAGCGCTGAATAGCCCCCCTTGATGATCGCGTAGTCGCGGTTGAGCCGGGACAGCTCGGTTTCCACCTGGGGCGCACTCTGGGCGAGACTTGCCCACTTCGCCATCTCTTCCTTCTGGCTGACCTCGCGCTGCTGCAGCGCGGCCACCACCGCCTCCTGCTTCACGAGCTGCAGCTTGATCTGCTCGTAGAGCGGGTTCGGCACCTTGTTCTGGTCCGAGGCCGAGGCCGCGACCGGCTGCGCCGCGTTTTGCTGCGCGATCTTCGCTTTCTGCTCCTCTTCCTTCTTCTGCTGGGCCTTCAGCTCCGCAATCCGCTTGCGCGCCATGACCACGTCAGGGTGCTTGGGCGTGTAGCGCATCAGCAGGGCGTCGACGTTCTTCTCCATCTCGTAGATGCGGAGGTTAAGGTCGGACTCCGGGCCGAAATTCTGCGATGACACCATGGCCATCGCGTTTGAATCCTGGCTCTTCGGCGCTTCGAAGAACTGCGGAACCTCGGCAAGCTGCTTCTGCAACGAATCCCGTACTTTCTCGGCCTCGCGCACGAACGCCTGGGTGCGTTCGAGGTCGCCCTGCACCTGGGTCAGGTGCTGGTGGTAAGTCGAGTCGCCCGGTAGCAGTCCCATGTTCTTGCGCTTGAACTCGTTGATCCGCGCCTCTTGCGCGTTGAGCTGGTGCTCGTAGTCGGCGATCTGGTCCTGCAGGAACCGGCTTGCCGAATCCATGTCCTTGCGGCTCGCACCCAGATTGCCCTCCACGAAGATCTGCAGGACGGCCTGGACGACCCGCTTGGCGAGCTGCCGGTCGGTATCTGTGTAGCTGATCTTGAATAGGTTACGGCCCTGCTGGTAGATCGTCAGCTTCTGGCGCAACTGGTTCAGCATCGCGTCCTTTTCCTCAGGCGTTGTGACGCGGAGGTCGAGGTCGGTCAGCAGCGCGATCTTTTCCAGGTTCGGCCGGCTGAACAGCGTGCGCTGCATCAGGTCGATCTGCTGGTATAAATTCATCTCGACGGCAAGGCCGCGCATCAGCGGGCCCAGCATCGTGTCCATGTCTACATAGACGCGCGCGGAGGATTCGAACCGGTCGGGAAGGCTTGCCACCATGGTCCAGCCGGCCCCGCACAGCAGCCACGCGATGGCGGCAACGTACCAGCGCCGCCGCCAGACGTCGGAAATTGCGGACAGAATCTGGGCGAGAGCGTCATTCATCACACGCCCCCGGAGCAATCCCGCGAAGCCTAGGTGCCGGCGGTCGGCGCTCGCAATTCCTACTCGTCATGCGCCCTCTTCCGTCGACCACCCCACGCGACGCTCCCTCACCGCGATCCCTTTGCCCCTGCTTCCGGACGCCGACCATTGCCGGAATCCATGCCTGCCGGGTCACTGCTAGCGCGCCTGCCATGACGCAACCGTAACCGTCCTCGGTTAAGCGGCGGTTACTGCTCACCAAGCGACGCCAACCAGTCCCGCCGGCTCGATCTCGCGCCTGGGCGGAATATCTCATTTTGGATGGCTTTGCCCGGCCTCACTCTTCGGGCTAGGATCAGGAAACGTCCCTCATTGGTCCCATAATAGCACGCCAGCACCCGGAATTTACGCGCGACCCGGTGGACCGGCAAGGGAAAGCGGGCCCTTCTGTGATCCATGACACAATCATCCCACATGATCACAAGTGGGACATAGGTCCGCAGGTCCAAGGCATTCTGTCACACGCCGGAGAAAATCTCAGCCCAGTCCGCGACCATTTCCGGCTGCCCATAGCGCACGTGCGTGGCGAATTGCGTCAACCCTGCTGCACGCAAGGCGCGTAGCCGCTCGCGCAGCTCGGGTGCGGTCGCGGTCATCGTTACGGCCTGGATCAGGGGGCCGTCGATCAGGTGCGCCTCCTCGCGCCGAACGATCATAAGATGTCCGAGATGCACGTAAAGGTGGCGGGCGCTGGGCGGACCGTAAAACTCGTAGATGGGCTGGAAAGCGGCCAGCCGTTCCGCGATCACCGGCAAGAGGGCATGGCCGGAAGAGCCGCGGGCCGGCTGCTCGGCCAGATCGTGCAGCACGATCGCGGCCGACGGACCCGCCTGGGCGCGAGCGCGGGGGCTGTCCGCGTCCTCGCCTTCGGCGAGGACGCAGCCGCCGCCAACCCCGACCACCCGAAGCGAGTCTTCGGGTCGTCCCGCTTCGTGCCAGGCGGCCTTGATTGCGGCGATGGCGGCGAGACCGCCTTCCACGCTGCCGATCGGGGTGACGAACCCGGCGCCGAGCTCGGCGGCCAGCCGGCGCGACCGCGGCCCCAGCGCGGAGATGTAGAGCGGGATCGGATGGGCGACGTCGATCAGCCCGAGGTCGGGGTTCAGGAACCTGACCATTCGCGCCGCGCCTTCGAGCTCGATCGTCACCGTCTCGCTCGCCAGAAGCCCCTGGACCACGCGGATGTATTCGGCGAGCTCGGCAAGGCGGATTGACCCCATGCCCATTGCCCGCCGGGCGGTGAAGCCGGTCGCCGTTCCGAACCGGATGCGTCCCGGCGCCAGCTTGTTCAGGGTGGCAAGCCCGTTGGCGGTGACTGGGGCGATCCGGTTGGACGGGATCAGCATGCCGGTGGCGAGATGGATGCGCTTTGTCCGCATCGCCGCCGCCGCCATGGCGACAAATGGGTCGGCGTTGATGGTCTGGCTGTCGATGAACCAGGCGCAGTCGAACCCGGCCGCCTCGGCGGCCTCGACGACCTGCCAGGAATCGGCCGCCGGGGCGATGTTGATGCCGAACTCCATCTCAGAACCTAGCCTTCCGGCGCGGCCGGCAGGTAGACCGTGAAGGTCGAACCCTCGCCCAAGGTCGAAATCGATCCGGAGTGCGCCGCGATGGCGGTTGAGCACGTGCTTGACGATGGCGAGCCCCAGCCCGGTCCCGCCGAGCTCGCGGGAGCGCGCCTTGTCCACCCGGTAGAACCGCTCCGTGAGGCGGGGCAGGTCTTCCTCCGGGATGCCGTCGCCCTGGTCGGTGACGGCGACGGCGACGGCCTCTCCGCCGTCCTCCATCTCGGCCGGCACATCGCCCGCCGTGGCGCGCGCGGCGATGCGGACTGTGCCGTTCTTGCCGCCATACTTGATTGCGTTGTCGATCAGGTTCTGGAACACCTGGGTGAGCTGCTCCTCGTCGCCCCGCACGGGCAGGGCGCTGTTCGGCGCCTCCAGCTCGATCTCGACCCGGTCGGCCATCGCCCGCACCTTCATGGTCTGGACGACGCTGCGCACGAGGCGCGTCACGTCGATCACCGCGTCCGGCCGGCGATGCTCCTCGAGCTCGATGCGCGACAGGCTGAGGAGGTCCGAGACCAGCCGGTTCATCCGAGCGGCCTGACGGCGCATCTCGGCGATGAACCGTTCGCGCGCCGGCACGTCGTCCCGCGCCGGCCCCTCCAGCGTGTCGAGGCAGCCGATCAGGACCGCCAGCGGGGTGCGCAGCTCGTGACTTGCATTGGCGACGAAATCGACCCGCAGCTGCTCCGACCGCTTGATCGCCGTCAGGTCGTAGAGCGCGATGATCGCGACCGTGCCGTCCTCGGCGGGCTCGGGCAGCCGGGCCAGGCGCGCGCTGTAATGGGCGGCGACGCGCGGGGTGACGGCGAACTCGACAGCCTCGGACTGGCTGGCACCCGAGACAACGCGGTCGGCCGCTTCGAGCAGCGCCGGGTTTCGTAGCGCCGCCGCGAGGTCGCGCCCGGCGACGCCACGGCCGAACAACTCGCGCGCAGCCTCATTGCCGCGAATCACCTGGCGCTGAGCGTCGAGCCGGATCAAGGGGTCGGGCAGCCGATCGAGTACGGCTTCGTGCGCGGAGACGAGTGCCTCGAGCTCGCGCCGTCGCTCCTCCCACGAGGTGGCGAGATGGGCGATGGCGACGGCAAGCTCGGGCACGATGCCGGGATGGTCGAGCGCCGGCAGGACCGCTTCCTCGCCGTGCGCCAGCGCGTCGACGTAGCGGCTCGCCGCCACCACGTCGCGGAGATAAAGCCGCAGCACGACCGCGAGGCCGGCTAGCATGGCAAGGGCGGCGAGGATCGCCGCGCCGGCGCCGAGCGCGCCTGCCGTCACGAGCCCGATCAGGACGATGGCGGGGGTCGCGAAGACAACGGTCAGTGCCGCCGCGAACCTGCCGGTCGGAATTTCGATACGCGCCATCGTTACCTCATCCGCCCCAGCCGGCCGATAGTATATGCCGAATCCCCCGCGCTTGCCCGGTGGCGCGCGGCCGTTATGATCGGCGCGCGCACCCCCTGCCGGAAGTCCGATGCCGCAAGCGCCCGCCACGCGCGAGGACGAGGCCCTCGCCGCCGCGACAACGCCCCTGATGGCGCAGTACCTGTCCATCAAGGCCGAGAATCCCGACTGCCTGCTGTTCTACCGCATGGGGGACTTCTACGAGCTGTTCTTCGACGACGCCGAGCGCGCCGCCGGGGCGCTCGACATCACCCTCACCAAGCGCGGCAAGCACGACGGCAAGGACATCCCGATGTGCGGCGTGCCGGTGCATGCCGCCGATGCCTATCTCGAGCGGCTCATCCGCAAGGGCTTCCGCGTCGCGGTCTGCGAGCAGGTCGAGGATCCGGCCGAGGCGAAGAAGCGCGGCGCAAAGTCGGTGGTCCGGCGCGATGTGACCCGTCTGGTGACGCCGGGCACGCTCACCGAGGACACGCTGCTCGACGCGCGCCGGCACAACTATCTCGCGGCGCTCGCCGAGGTGCGGGGCGGCTTCGGTCTCGCCTGGCTCGACGTCTCGACCGGTGCGTTCGGCGTCGCGGCGCCGGCGCGCGCGGCGCTTCCCGCCGCCCTTGCCCGGCTCGATCCGGGCGAGATCTTGGTCCCCGACCGGTTGATCGAGAACCCCGAGCTCTACGAGCTGTTCGGCTCGTGGAAGGCACGCCTCACCCCGCTTCCCGCCGCCCGGTTCGACTCGGAAAACGCGCGAAAGCGGCTCGAGGACCAGTATGGCGTTGCCGCGCTCGACGGGTTCGGCGCGTTCGCCCGCGCCGAGATCGCCGCCTGCGGTGCGCTGGTCGACTACGTCGCCCTGACCCAGAAGGGGCACATGCCGCGCCTTGCCGCGCCCAGGCGCGAGGCGGATGGGGCGGCGATGGAGATCGACCCCGCGACCCGGCGCAACCTGGAGCTCACCGAGACGCTCGCCGGCAAGCGCGAGGGTTCGCTCCTCGCCGTCATCGACCGCACGATGACCGGCGCGGGCGGGCGGCTGCTCGCGCGCCGGCTTGCCGCGCCGCTCACCGATCCCGCCGAGATCGCAGGCAGGCACGACGCTGTCGGGTTCTTTTGCACCGAGGAACGGCTGCGCGCTGCGCTGCGCCGGACCCTCGCCCGCGCGCCAGACATCGAGCGGGCGCTGTCGCGCCTTTCCGTCGGGCGTGGCGGGCCGCGCGACCTCGCCGCCATCCGCGACGGGCTCGAAGCGGCGGGCCTGCTACGCCTCGCGCTTGCGGAGGCACCCTCCCCGCCGGCGCCGATCGCCGAGGCGGCACGCGATCTCGGCGAGCATGGGACGCTGGTCGACCGCGTCGGACGTGCCTTGCGGCCCGATCCGCCAGTGCTCACCCGCGACGGCGGGTTCATCGCGGAAGGGTATGCGCCGCAACTCGACGAGCTCCGCATGCTCCGCGACGAGAGCCGGCGTCTGATCGCTTCCCTTCAGGCGCGCTACGCCAAGGAGACCGACGTCGCCTCGCTCAAGATCCGCCACAACAACATGCTCGGCTACTATGTCGAGGTGACGGCGGCGAACGCCGACAAGATCCCGGTCACCGGCGATTCCACCTTCATCCATCGCCAGACGATGGCCGGCGCCGTGCGCTACTCGACGGCGGAACTCTCCGACTTGCAGGGACGCATCGACCGCGCAGGCGACCAGGCGCTCGCTCTCGAGCTGCAGCTTTTCGCTGACCTGGTGGGCGAGGTGTCGGCCCGCGCCGACGCGATCGCGCTCGCCGCCGACGCCCTCGCCCGCATCGACGTCGCCGCCGCGCTCGCCGAGCTTGCCACGGCGCGGCGCTACGTGCGCCCTGTGGTCGACAATTCTGTCGCGTTCGAGATCACTCAGGGCCGCCATCCGGTGGTCGAGGCGGCGCTGGAGGCCGCCCATTCCGGCTCGTTCGTCGCCAACGATTGCGACCTCGCGCCCGACCGTCGCCTGTGGCTGGTGACTGGGCCGAATATGGCGGGCAAGTCGACCTTCCTCCGCCAGAACGCGGTGATCGCGATCCTTGCGCAGACGGGCTCGTTCGTGCCCGCGGAGGGGGCTCGGATCGGCATCGTCGACCGGCTGTTCAGCCGGGTGGGGGCGGCCGACGACCTCGCCCGCGGGCGCTCGACCTTCATGGTGGAGATGCTGGAGACGGCGGCGATCCTGAACCTCGCAGGACCGCGCGCCCTGGTGATCCTCGACGAGATTGGCCGCGGCACGGCGACGTTCGACGGGCTTTCCATCGCCTGGGCGACGCTCGAGCACCTGCACGAAGCCAACCGCTGCCGCGCGCTTTTCGCGACGCACTATCACGAGCTCACCGCGCTCGCGGCGACGCTCGACGCGCTCGCCCCGCGCACCATGCGGGTCAAGGAATGGCAGGGCGAGGTGGTATTCCTGCACGAGGTGGTGGCGGGCGCCGCGGACCGGTCCTATGGCATCCACGTCGCCCGGCTCGCGGGCCTTCCGCCCGCCGTCGTCGCCCGCGCCGAGGAGGTGCTGGAGGCCCTGGAGCGGTCGGAGCAGTCGGGCGCCGTCACCCGACTCGCCGACGACCTGCCGCTGTTCTCGGCGGTCAATCGCCCCGTCTCGGGCGGGCGCGCCGGTCCGCGCGAGCCCTCGCCCGCCGAAGAGGCGCTGCGTGCCGCCGACCCCGACTCCCTCTCGCCCAAGGAGGCGCTTGAGCTCGTTTACCGGTTGAAGGCACTGCTGGAGGGGAACGGATAAAAGGCGCCGATTCAAGCCTCGTCGTTGCGAGCCGTGGGCTTCGCCAGCGGCGAAAGAATCCAGTTTCTGGATCGCTTCGTCGCTTCGTTACTCGCGATGACGAAGTTCGGAGGGTCCCAACCCCCTGTTTCGGCGCGCCGGCCCCTGGTATCAATGGGCCATGAACGTTCTCTCCAAGCGTCGGGTGGCGATCGAGGTGGTGCCGGTCTCGGGCGCCGTCGACGCCCTGCTGGCGACGACCGACGCCAAGCCCGCCGAGCTGCGGCCCGAGCTTCTTGCGGCGCTCAAGGAGTCGCTCGCCGAGGGACGGGCGCAGGTGCGCGCGGCCTTGGAGGAGGGGGGCGCGAACGGCTCCGACGTGGTTGCGGCCAACGCCGCGCTGATGGACGGGCTGGTCCGCACGATCTTCCGCTTTGCCGGTGACCGGGCCTATCCGGCGGCCAACCCGACGTCGGGCGAGCGCATGGCGCTCTGCGCCGTTGGCGGCTACGGGCGCGGCGAACTCGCGCCCCAATCCGACCTCGACCTGCTGTTCCTGCTGCCCTACAAGGTCGGCGCCCGCGCCGAGCAGGTGATCGAGTACGTGCTCTACATGCTGTGGGACCTCGGCCTCAAGGTCGGCCACGCCACCCGCTCGATCGACGACTGCATCCGCCTCGCCAAGTCCGACATCACGATCCGCACCGCGATGCTCGAAGCGCGCTTCATCGACGGCGAATCGACGCTTTACGCGGAGCTGCGCCGCCGCTTTGCCCGCCAGGTCGCCGCCGGCACCGGTCCCGAGTTCGTCGAGGCCAAGCTCGCCGAGCGCGACGAGCGCCACAAGAAGATGGGCGATTCCCGCTACGTGCTCGAGCCCAACATCAAGGACGGCAAGGGCGGGCTCCGCGACCTGCAGACGCTGTTCTGGCTCGGCAAGTACCTCTACAACGTCGACGACGTGCCGGACCTCGTGACCGCCGGCGTGCTCACCCAGGCGGAGGCGGAACGCTTCGCGCGCGCCCAAAACTTCCTGTGGACCGTGCGCTGCCACATGCACTACATCGCCGGCCGGGCGGAGGAGCGGCTGACCTTCGAGATGCAGCCCGAGATCGCGCGCCGGCTGCACTACCGGGACCGGCCCGGCTCGCTCGGCGTCGAGCGCTTCATGAAGCACTACTACCTGGTCGCGAAAGACGTGGGCAACCTGACCCGCATCTTCTGCGCGGCGCTGGAGGCGGAGCACCGCCGCAGGCCGCGCATCGCGCTGCCGACGTTCGGGCTGTTCAAGCGCGAGGTCGCGGGCTTCCCGGTCGAGGGCGGGCGGCTCACCGTGCACAGCCGCAAGTCCCTGGTCGAGGACCCGGTCAGCATGCTGCGGCTGTTCCACGCCGCCCAGGCGCACGACCTCGACATCCACCCGAACGCGCTCCGCTGGATCACCCGCGAGATCCGGCTGGTCGACACGATCCGCGACGATCCCGAGGCGAACCGCCTGTTCATCGAGATGCTGTCGTCGAAGAAGGACCCTGAGACGACGCTCCGCCGGCTCAACGAGGCGGGCGTGTTCGGCCGGTTCGTGCCCGATTTCGGCCGTGTCGTGGCGCAGATGCAGCACGACATGTATCATGTGTTCACGGTGGACGAGCACACCATCTTCGCCATCGGCATCCTCGCCGGCATCGAGGCCGGCCGCTTCAAGGAATCGATGCCGATCGCCTCCGAGGCGGTCCTCAAGATCGAGTCGCGCCGCGTGCTCTACGTCGCCTTGCTGCTGCACGACATCGCGAAGGGCAGGGGCGGGGACCATTCCGTACTGGGGGCGGAGGTCGCGCTCCGCCTCGGCCCGCGCTTCGGCCTTGCGCCGGAGGAGACCGAGACGGTCTCGTGGCTCGTCCGCTACCACCTGTCGATGAGCCGCACCGCCTTCCACCGCGACATCAACGACCCCAAGACCATCCACGATTTCGTCGAGCTGGTGCAGTCGGTGGAGCGGCTGCGGCTTCTTACCGTGCTGACCGTCGCCGACATCCGCGCTGTCGGCCCGACCGTCTGGAATGCCTGGAAGGCGGCGCTGCTGCGCGAGCTCTACTACGCGACCGAGGAGGTGCTGTTGGGCGGGCTCGCCGCCGAGGGGCGCGAGCGCCGCGTCGGTGCCGCCAAAGAGGCGCTGGCTGACCGGCTGCGTCCTGCCGGCTGGGACGAGCCCCGTATCGCCGCTCATCTCGGGCGCTGCTCGCCCTCCTACTGGCTCGCCTACGACGCGGGCACGCATGCCTACCAGGCCGAGTTGATGGCCAAGGCCGAGGCGGCGGGCGAGAAGCTCGCCATCGCCACGCGGCTCGATTCATATCGCGGCGTGACCGAGGTGACGGTCTTCACCGCCGACCATCCGGGCCTGTTCTCGCGCATCGCGGGCGGCATCGCGGTCGCGCGGGCCAACATTCTCGAAGGCAAGATCTTTACCCTGTCCGACGGCATGGCGCTCGACACCTTCCTGGTGCAGGACGCGTCGGGCGGGGCGATCGAGCGCAAGGACCAGCTCGACCGGCTGGTCTCGCGGATCGAGCGGGCGCTCACCCACCATCTTCGGATCGGGGCCGAACTCGCCAAGGCGCGGGCGGGCCTGCCGGCGCGGACCCGGGTGTTCGCCGTCGAGCCGCGCGTGCTGATCTCGAACAAGGCGAGCCGTACCCATACGGTGATCGAGGTGAACGGGCGAGACCGGCCGGGCCTGCTGCACGACATCACCCGTTCCCTGTTCGACCTCGGGCTGCAGATTTCGTCCGCCATGGTGTTCACCTATGGGGAGCGGGCGGTCGACGTGTTCTACGTGAAGGACGTGTTCGGCTTCCAGGTGACGCACGACGGCAAGCTCGAGCGGGTGCGGGCGGCGCTGACCGCCGCGCTCGAGGGGATCGAGCCGCCGCGCCCGGCGCCCGGCGTGCCGGCGCCCGAGCCGGCCCCCGCGCCCCGGCCGGCCAAGCCGCGCACGAAGGCCAAGGCGCCCCCGCCAAAGCCGGCGACGCCGCGCAGGTCCGACACTGCCGCAAAGCCGAAGGTGAAGAAATAGGCACGGCCGGCCGGCCAACTCGGCAGCGCCTTCCCGGCGCCGCGATTTTCCCCTAAACCTCCGCCATGGCGTTGCTGCGCTCCGTGGCGACCGTCGGCGGCTATACAATGCTGAGCCGGCTGACCGGTTTCGCTCGCGACATGCTGATCGCGGCCCTGGTGGGCGCGGGGCCGGTGGCCGACGCCTTCTTCGTCGCGTTCAAGCTGCCCAACTTCTTCCGCCGCCTGTTCGCCGAGGGTGCGTTCAACGCCGCCTTCGTGCCGCTGTTCGCCGGACGGCTCGCCGCCGAGGGGGGGGAGGGGGCACGCGACTTCGCCGAGGATGTGCTGGCGGTCATGGTGGTGACGCTGCTCGTCTTCGTCACCGTGCTGCAGCTCGCCATGCCGTGGCTGATGTTCGCCTTCGCGCCCGGCTTCTCGGACGATCCGGCCAAGTTCGACCTCACCATCACCCTGACGCGGATCGCCTTTCCCTACCTCCTGTTCATCTCGTTGGTGTCGTTCTTCGGCGGGGTCCTGAACTCGCTCGGCAGGTTCGCGGCGGCGGCGGCGACGCCGATCCTGCTCAACCTCGTGCTGATCGGCGCACTTATCGGGCTCGCCCCCTACGTGCCGACCCCGGGGCACGCGCTCGCCTGGGGCGTCTCGCTGGCGGGAGCGGCCCAATTCACCTGGCTCGCGATCGCGCTCGACCGGGCGGGCTTCCGGCTTCGGCTGCGCCTGCCGCGCCTCACGCCGGGCGTCCGGCGCCTGTTCCAGCTCATCCTGCCCGGTGCGCTCGGCGCCGGCGTCGTGCAGGTGAACCTGATGATGGACGTGGTGATCGCCTCGCTGTTGCCGACCGGGTCGATCTCGTTCCTCTACTACGCGGACCGGGTGAACCAGCTGCCGCTCGGGGTGATCGGCGTCGCAGTCGGGACGGCGCTGCTGCCGATCCTGGCGCGCCACATCCGGCTCGGCGAGGAGATGGAGGCGCGCCACCAGCTCAACCGCGCGATCGAGCTTGCCCTCTTGATGACCCTGCCGGCGGCGGCGGCGCTGATGGCGCTGGCCGGCCCGATCGTCACGACATTGTTCGAGCGCGGGGCGTTCAATGCCGCAGAGGCAAGCGCGACGGCAGGCGCGCTGGTCGCCTTCGCCTCGGGCCTGCCGGCCTATGTGCTGATCAAGGTGCTTGCCCCCGGCTTCTTCGCGCGCGAGGACACGCGGACGCCCGTCCGCATCGCCATCCTGTGCGTGGCGGTGAACTTCGCGCTTAACCTGCTTCTCGGCCTCGCGAGCCCGCTCGCCCATGTCGGAATCGCGACCGCGACCTCGGTCGCCGCCTGGCTGAACACCACCCTGCTCGCGACGACGCTGCACCGGCGCGGCCATTTCGCGCCCGATGCGAGGCTGCGCGCTAAGCTGCCCCGCATCCTCGCGGCCACGATCGCGATGGCCGTGCTTGCCGCTCTTGCCGCGCGCTGGGCCGCCGCCCCGCTTGCGGCCGGCGAGGCGACGCGGGCGAGCGCGCTCGCCGCCATCGTCGCCGGCGGGATCGTCGTCTTCGCCGTCTTTGCCTTCGCGACCGGTGCCGCCGATCTTGCCGAGCTTCGCCGGGCGCTTGGCCGGGGCTTCGCCCGGCGCGCCGCAAGGAAGGAGTCCTGAACAAAATTGTTGCACGCAACAAAAAGGATGCTACATAACGGATGAACGCGAGCGAACTCAGGCGCTGGCTCAAGGCACGCGGATGCACGTTCGAGGCGCATCGTGGCGGGGGCAGCCATCTCACCGTCCGACGCGGCGCGCGCAAGAGCCAGTTGCCGATGCACGGCAAGAAGGAATTGGGCACGGGGCTCGTGCGAAAGATATTGAAAGACCTGAATCTGGAGATGTGAGGCGATGCTGGCCTACCCCGTACGTTTGACGAAGGATGACAACGGCACGTTGCTGGTGACCTGTCCCGACCTGCCGGAGGTCACCTCGTTCGGGGAAAGCGTGAACGATGCCCTGGCACACGGGTTGGAGGCCGTGGAGGAAGCGATCGCTGCACGCATCGCACATCGTGAGCCGATCCCGGATGCGTCGCGCGGACGGATGAAGGTGGTGCTTCCGGCGCAGATCGAGGCCAAGGTGCGCCTCTATATTCGCATGCGTGCGGCCGGGGTCAGCAAGAACGAGCTCGCGCGTCGGCTTAAATGGCACCGTCCCCAGGTGGACCGACTTCTCAATCTGCGACACGGAACCCGGATGGATGCGGTGGAAGCGGCATTCGAGGCACTCGGCGCTCGCATGAGCGTCGACGTCGTCGAGGGCAACCCCCGTTAGCCCGTCAGGCTTGACCCCTTCCGCTCCAAGGGCGATAACGCGCCGCGCCCGGCACCGCCCGGGCCGGAGATCTTCCGATGAGCCGCATCTTCTCGGGCGTGCAGCCCACCGGCAACCTGCACCTCGGCAACTACCTGGGCGCGATCCGCAACTTCGTCCCCCTGCAGGAGGGCAACGAGTGCCTCTACTGCGTGGTCGATCTGCACGCGATCACGGTCTGGCAGGAGCCGCGCGAGCTGGTCGCCAACATCCGCGAGGTGACGGCGGCGTTCCTCGCCTCCGGCATCGATCCGAAGCGCTCGATCGTGTTCAACCAGTCGCAGGTCTCGGCCCATGCCGAGCTCGCCTGGGTGTTCAACTGCGTCGCGCGGCTCGGCTGGCTCAACCGCATGACCCAGTTCAAGGAGAAGGCCGGCAAGGACCGCGAGAACGCCTCGGTCGGGCTTTTCGCCTACCCCAGCCTCATGGCGGCGGACATCCTGGCCTATAAGGCCACGCACGTGCCGGTGGGGGAGGACCAGAAGCAGCATTTGGAGCTGACCCGCGACATCGCGCAGAAGTTCAACAACGATTTCGGCACCCTGACCTTTCCGCTAGTCGAGCCGCTGATCCTGGGCGAGGCGGCGCGGGTGATGAGCCTGCGCGACGGCACCAAGAAGATGTCGAAGTCCGACGCGTCGGATGCCTCGCGCATCAACCTGACCGACGACGCCGACACGATCGCCCACAAGCTCCGCCGTGCCCGCACCGATCCGAACCCGGTGCCCGACGGCTCGGCCGAGGGTGGCACCCGCACCGAGCGGCCCGAGGCGTTCAACCTGATCGAGATCTATGCCGCCCTCGCCGACCGCCCCATGGCCGACGTGATGCGTGAGCATGGCGGCAAGCCGTTCTCCGCCTTCAAGGAGGCGCTGACCGAGGTGGCGGTGGCGAAGCTCGGCCCGATTGGGGCCGAGATGCGCCGGCTGCGCGCTGACCCGGGCCATGTCGATGCCGTTCTGCGCGACGGGGCCGTGCGTGCGCGGGCGCTGTCCGAGCCGGTCATCAGAGAGGTGCAGGAGGTGGTGGGGCTGCTGCGGCCATAAGCCCGGCGGCGCCGGTGCGCCGGCTGCGTTAGGGTAAAATTCGTAGAGTCTGTGGCAAAAGCCCTTGCGCCGGTTCGGCGAGGCTCGCAAATAAAGGCGCGCGGCGCCCTCCGGCGCTTCGCCCTCCGGCGGGAACCGGTCCCATCGTGTCGATACCGCCCCGACCCTGATGCAGATTTATCTCCCCATTGCGGAGATGTCGGCGAACGTTCTCGCCCTTCTGGGGCTCGGCGGGCTGGTCGGATTCCTGACCGGGGTCTTCGGCATCGGCGGCGGCTTCCTGATGACGCCGCTTTTGATCTTTGCCGGCGTGCCGCCAGCGGTGGCTGTTGCGACCTCGGCGAACCAGGTCGTCGCCTCCTCCGTGTCCGGCGCGCTCGCCCACTGGCGGCGCGGCAATGTCGACCTCAAGATGGGACTGATCCTGCTCTGCGGCGGCATCTTGGGCTCGGCCGCGGGCGTCGGCGTATTTACGGTGCTGCGCGGGATCGGCCAGGTCGATCTGGTCGTCTCGCTCGCCTATGTCCTGTTCTTGGGGGCGGTCGGCCTCCTGATGCTGATCGAAAGCGTGCTCGCCTGGTGGCGTGGCCGCAACCCCTCGGTGCGCCGGCGCAGGCTGCACGTCCATCTCTGGATCCACCGGCTGCCCCTCAAGATGCGGTTTCGCCGGTCGAAGCTCTATATCAGCGCGATCGCGCCCTTTCTGATCGGGGTCGTCGTATCGTTCGTCTCCGGCCTGATGGGCATCGGCGGCGGGTTCATCATGATCCCGGCGATGATCTACCTGCTCGGCATGCCGACCTCGGTGGTGATCGGCACGTCGCTGTTCCAGATCATTTTCGTTGTCGCCAACATCACCTTCCTGCAGGCGGTGAACAACCAGACGGTCGACGTGGTGCTGGCGCTGATCCTGCTGGTCGGCGCGGTCATCGGGGCGCAGGTCGGCACCATGGTCGGCGGCCGCATGCGGAGCGAGCAGCTCCGCGCCCTGCTCGGCCTCATCGTGCTCGCCGTCGGGGCGGGCGTCGCCTACAACCTGATCGCGCCGCCGGCCCAGCCCTTCTCTATCGAGACCGTCTCGGGAGCGACGCCTTGAGGGTGGCGGCGCGCGCCGCGGCCGGACTGCTCGCCGCCATGGCCGCGCTCGCCGCGCTACGTCCGGCGGCCGCGCAGGAGCAGCCGCTGGTCGCCGACATATCGAGCCGCGAGATCGCCATCTCCACCGGTTTCGCCGGTGCCGATCTGCTTCTGTTCGGGGCGATCGAAGGGCGCGGCGACGTGGTGGTGGTGGTGCGAGGGCCGCGCCAGCCGATAGTGGTGCGCCACAAGGCACGGGTCCTTGGTGTCTGGGTCAACACCGAGTCGCGCACTTTCGTCGGCCTGCCGCAGTACTATCGCGTCGCCGCCACGCGCCCGCTGTCCGAGGTGGCGGCGCACTCCGTGCTCGCGCGCTATGAGATCGGCGAACAGAATCTCGATTTCGAGTTGGCCGCGGGCGAGCCAACCGACCATCTCGGCGAGTTCCGCGACGCGCTGCTTCGCGCCAAGGCGGCCGAGTCCCTCTATGGCGGCGATGCGGGAAACGTCTATGTGATCGGCGGGCGGCTGTTCCGCACCACCGTCTCGTTTCCCCCATCGGTGCCGACCGGGCTCTACCAGGTCGAGATGTATTTGTTCCGCGACGGCCGGCTGGTCAGCCGCCGGACGACGCCGCTGGTGGTGCGCAAGGTGGGGCTCGAGGCCGACATCTATAGCTATGCACACGATCAATCTGTAAATTATGGACTGATTGCCATCGCCGTTGCGTTAATGGCAGGATGGCTGGCGGGCGTTGCGTTCCGCAAGCATTAGGGCAGGGCGCTAGTGTCCCGAATCCGAAGTTCGCATTGTCGCCTGGCACTGCCAATGTTGCGAACTTCCGATCCACCAGACTAGGGGGAGATCACATGACGCCGGACAATTCCGCCGCCAGCGCCGCGGCGAGCGCCGAAACCCCGCCGCACCACGACCACGAGCGCATCTTTCTGGTCGTCGTGGATGCGTCGCGCGAGATGCGCAACGCGATGCATTTCGCCTGCCGCCGCGCGCAGTCGACCGGCGGTCGCGTCGCACTCCTCTACGTGATGGAGCGGGCGGACTTCCAGCACTGGATGGCGGTCGAGGAGAAGATGCGCGCCGAGCGCCGCGAGGAGGCGGAGGAGGTGCTGCAGCATCTTGCTTCGGAAGTGCTGTCTGTCGCGGGCAAGCTCCCGATCCTCTACGTGCGCGAGGGCCACGCGCGCGACGCGATCCTGGAGGTCATCCAGGAGGAGCCGCGCATCGCCGTCCTCGTGCTGGGCGCCGGAACGGGGAACAAGGGGCCGGGTCCGCTGGTCACGTCGCTCGCCGGCAAGATGTCGGGAAAGTTTCCCATCCCGATCACGGTCGTTCCCGGCAATCTCACCGAAGAACAGATCGACCATCTCACCTGACCTTCCGGCGACGTCCGGAATCGCGGCGCCAGTCATTGCGCCCGCATTAACGCCGTCCATTAACCATGGCGGCGATTTCCGGCGAATATTTCTAAAAATTTCTTTGCCCGGAAACTCAAGGGCTTGCACCCCGTTACCCCCAGGCGAGGCGCGGCGCGCTTGATCTTAAGGAACCCTTAATCCATGTTCGACGCCTCGGATCAACGACGAGTACGGGGCCCATGTTCATCCAGACCGAAGCGACGCCCAACCCGGCGACCCTGAAGTTCCTGCCCGGCCAGACGGTGCTGGCTGAGGGCACGGCCGACTTTGCGAGCCGCGACGCGGCGGCCCGCTCGCCGCTCGCCGAAAGGCTGTTCGGCGTCGAGGGGGTGACCGGGGTGTTCCTCGGCGCGGACTTCGTGTCCGTCACCAAGGTGGAAGATGCCGAGTGGCACGTTCTGAAGCCCGCCGTCCTCGGCGCGCTGATGACGCACTTCGCCTCCGGCGCGCCGGCCCTCGCCGAGGGCGCGGCAGACGATGTCGCCGCCGAGGATGACGACGAGCTTGTCGCACAGATCAAGGAACTGCTCGACACGCGGGTGCGCCCTGCCGTCGCCCAGGATGGCGGGGACATCGTCTATCGCGGGTTCGAGGAGGGGGTCGTCTACCTGCATCTGCAGGGCGCGTGCTCCGGCTGCCCGTCTTCGACGGCGACGCTGAAGATGGGCATCGAAAATCTGCTCAAGCACTACATCCCCGAGGTCGTCGGGGTGGAAGCGGTCCAGTAGCCGCCCCGCGGAATAAGCGGGAACAAAAGGAGAGGTCGCGCCGGCGCGTCAAGCAAGCCGGCATCGTGCAGGATCCCCCTCGCGCGTGCGTTCGCGAGGGCAAAGCAGGAAAAAGCGCATGCAGGGATACCTCGTCCGGCGCTCGCGCCGAGAGATCGCCCGTGAGGTCGTTGTGGCCACCGGGTTGGCAGTCACCATCGGCTATCTCGTCCTCGGGGCCGGACATCCGTTGGCCTCGCTGCCGCCGACCGGCGGCGACGGAGTCCCGTCCGCGACGGAGCGTCTGGCCGAGCTCGACCGGCCCGCGGTGGAGAGCGGCCCGGTCGCCACGGCCTCGGTCGCGCACCTCAGCGAGATGTTCCACAAGCTGGGCTACGACCTCGCCACCGTCCGGTCGGAGCGCGAGGTGCCGCGCGTCTTCCTCGGCAGCCTGCCGCCCGACATCGCCAAAATGTCTGAGGTCGAGGCGCGCAAGCTGGTGTTCCTCAAGGCCGTGCTGCCGCTGGTGCTGCACGTCAACGAGGTCATCGAGGGCGACCGCGACCGCATCGTCGCGCTGGAGACGCGGGTCGAGAACGGCGGGACGATGAGCGCGGCAGACCGCGCCTGGCTCTCTCGCGTCGCCGAGGATTACGGGCTCGACGCCGATGCCTCGTTCGCCGAGATCCTGTCCCACGTCGACGTGGTCCCGCCCTCGCTCGCCCTCGCCCAGGCGGCGGTCGAGAGCGGTTGGGGCACATCGCGCTTCGCGCAGGAGGCGAACGCTCTCTTTGGCCAGTACAGCTGGACCGGCGATGGGGTGGTGCCGCTCGATCGCGATGCCGGCAAGACCCATACGGTGAAGGCGTTCGACTACCTCGTCGATGCTGTGAAGGCCTACGCGATCAACCTGAACACCAACCCGGCCTATCACGGGTTCCGCAAGCTGCGCGCCCGGATGCGGGCCGAGGACCAGCAGCCCGACGGCTATGCGCTGGCGCGAACCCTCGACCACTATTCGGAGCGGCGCCAGGCCTACGTGAAGGAGCTTCGCCTCACGATCCGGGCGAACGACCTGCGCGCGCTCGACGAGGCCCGCCTGTCGCGCAATGTCGACCTCAGGGTCGCGGACGCGTCCGACCCGGCGATCTGACGAGAACGGATCAATCCGGCGAAGCGACGACGAACTGCGTTCCGAGCCAGCGCCAGCGCCCGCCCTCGGCTGGCATCGTGCAGTTGAGGCGCGAGCGGCCGGGCGGAAAGGGGCTCGCGAACCGCACCTCGATCCGCCGGTCGCCGAGCCGCTGCAGCCGCGCCGGCACCCCGTTCAGATAGCAATGCAGCCGGTCGAGCCGGGCGATGCCGTCCGCCACCGTGAACCCGACGGCGGGCGGGTTGCCGTGCGGCACGAGGGCGGGGTCGGCCGGCGTCATCCCGCGCACCGGCAAGGGCAGCGCGTTGGCGGCGAGGCGGAACCGGTCGATGTCGCCGTAATGCTCGTTGAGGGCGAAGCGCGGCAGATAGGCGAAGTCGGCGCCCGGCCCGATGACTCCCGAATGCTGGCCGAACGCCGCCGTATAGCCGAACGCGGCGAGCAGCGGCTTGAGGGCCAGCGCATACTCACCGTAGGGCCAGGCGAACAGCGTGGGCGCCGCGTGAAGTTCGGCGGCGAAGGCGGCCTTCGATTTGGCAAGGTCCGCGCGGGCGAGGGTGGGGCCGAGCGCCGTCATGTGCGGGTGGGCGGCGGAGTGCGCGCCGATGGTCGCGCCCTGGGCGGCGATCTCACGGATCTGGTTCCAGCTCATCATGCCGGGGTTGCCGATCGCGCCGGTGGCGACGAACAGGGTGACGGGCAGGCGGGCGGCGTGGAAACGGGGCCAGCCGTTGCGGTAGAACGATTCGAACGCGTCGTCGATCGTGATGCCGATGGCGCGGTCGGGCAGCGCCTCGCCCGCCGCGAGGCGGCGGACGATCTCGGGCACCGGCAGGACGGCGTAGCGCCCGGATGTCAGCTCCGCGATCTGCGCTTCGAGCTGGTCGATTCGCGTGTCGGTGGTGGGATATTCCGGCTCGCCGACGCGGTGGTACATGAACACCACCGCAGAGTCCGCGGCACGCGCGGTCGCGGCGGGAAGGAGGGCCGTCAGCGCCAGCAGGGCGGCGAGGGCGCGCGCGCACTGGCGGCGGCGCGACATTCGCCTAATATATGCACGGGCGCGGCCGGGCCGGCGGCGCATTACATCATCGGCCGGGGGAGGTCCCGGTCGCCCAGCAGCGGATAGTCCCGCGACTTGAAGAGTTGATAATGCCACCACTCGTTGCGGTAGAAATCCCACCCGGCGGCGGTCATCAGCCCGAGCAGAAGCGCCCGGTTCCGCTGGGCCTCGGCCGGGACGTCGAGGCTGCCGTGGTGCGACCGGGGGGTGAAGGCGTCGAACCCGGTGCCCATATCGAGTGGCTGCCCGGCCCCGTCCAGCAAGGTGAGGTCGACCGCCACCCCGCGCGAATGGGGCGAGCCGCGCCGCGGGTCGGCCAGGAAGCCGGGGTCCGGCGTGTGGTTCCACAGCGCCCACTGCGCCTCGCTCGGCCGGAATGCGTCGTAGATGCGCACGCCGCAGCCGATGGCGCCGGCGAGCGCGATTGCACGGGCGAGCGCCGCGGCCGCCTCCGGATGCAGCCAGCAATCGGCGCGGCGATAGACCGGCCTGCCGGTGAAGTTGTCGGAGGTCGCGTAGGCCAGCGCGATCTCCACCCCGAAGTTCTCGGGCGTGATCTCGACCAGCGTCACCCCGTGCTCCCCTCGATTCCCCGTCCTCCTTCTAGCACGGCCACCCGGCCAATTTACAGCGCGCGAGGGGCGCGATGACGCTGCTGGCGCTCGACACGGCCTCCGCTGCCTGCTCGGTGGCGCTGTGGCGGGACGGGGTTTGCGCCCGCCGTCATGCGGTCATCGGGCGCGGCCACGCCGAGGTGCTGATGGGAATGGTCGAGGCGGTGCTGGGCGAGGCCGGCGCCGGGTACGACGCGCTCGACGCGATCGCGGCCGCGGTCGGGCCCGGCTCGTTCACCGGCATCCGCACCGGCCTTGCCGCCGCGCGCGGGCTCGCCCTCGCGCTCGCCATCCCGGGGATCGGCGTCTCCAGCCTGGCGGCAGCGGCGCATGCCGCCCGGGCCGTATTGCCGGCGGCGTTCGGCGGTCACATCCTGGTCGCACTCGAGACCAAGCGCGCCGATCTCTACGTGCAGCTCTTCGACCGCACGCTCGCGCCGCGGGGCGCGCCCGCCGCGCTGGCGCCGGAGGCCGCGGCTGGTCTCGCGCCGCCTGGCCCGCTCGCGGTGGCGGGCGACGCCGCTGACCGGCTCCGGGAGGCGCTTGCCGGGCGCGCGCCCGCAACGGTGTTCGTCACCGGGCTGGCGGCGGGCGATGCCGCGGTGATCGCCGCCCTCGCCGCTGATCCGGACGGCGGGCATTTGCCGCTCCGCCCGCTCTACATCCACCCGCCGCAGGCCACGCCGGCGCCGGCAGGGGCGCGGGGGCGGCCGTGAACCGGCCGCGCGTCGATGCGGTGCGGGTTGCCGATCTCAACGACGTGACCCGGATCCACACGGCGAGCTTCGACGACCCGTGGAGCGTCACCATGCTGAAGCGCATCCTGTCGATGCCGGGGGCGGGCGGGCTGGTGGTTCGCAACGGCCACGAGGACCCGGTGCTGGGGTTCGCCCTGTCGCGCCTCGCCGGCGACGAATGCGAGCTCCTGTCGCTCGCGGTCGATCCCGGCCACCGGAGGCTCGGCATCGGCCGCATGCTGCTGGTCGCCTCGATCGCCGCCGCGACCGCGGCCGACTCGCACGCGCTGTTCCTCGAAGTGGCCGAGGACAACGGCCCGGCGCGCGCGCTCTACGCGTCGCACGGCTTCGTCCCGGTCGGGCGGCGGCCGGACTATTACAGGCTGCGGGACGGCTCGTTCGCCGCGGCGCTCACCATGCGGCGCGACCTCACGAAGCCGCCGTTCGGCTGAGCCGGCCGCGCCGCCTGACAGCGAGCTTGTAGAGCTCCATCACCGCCACGATGGCGACGCCGCCCACCGCGAGCTCCAGCCCCTCGGCGACGGTGAGCGCGCCGAGCGACAGGAGATCGCGCAGCATGGGCACGCCGAGCACCCCGACCTGCAGAAGCTGCGTCACGATCACGCCGCCGATCAGCAGCCGGTTGTGCGCGAGCGGGATGGCGAAGGTCGACCGCGTCTCCGAGCGCGAGTTGAAGCAGTGCGCGTTCTCGAACCACACCATCAGCCACAGCACCCCGCCGCGCGCGGCGTCGGGCGCGGCCCCGCCGCCGAGCGCGATCGCGTAGTAGGCGAAGGCGCCGATGCCGATCGCCGCGCCGGCGAGCGCCACCTGCTCGATCATGCGCCGGTCGAAGACGCGCGCCGCGGACTCGCGCGGCCGCCGGTCGAGCACGCCGGGCTCGCCCCGCTCGAAGGCGAGCGCGACGTCCTGGATGCCGTTGGTCACAAGGTTGAGCCAGAGGAGCTGCACCGGGCTCAGCGGCGACGGCAGGCCCGTAAGCGTCGAGAGCAGCACCAGCAGGATTTCGGCTACGCCGGTCGTGATGACCAGGAGGATCACCTTGCGCACATTGTCGTAGGCGATGCGGCCTTCCTCGATGCCGGCGACGATCGACGCGAAATTGTCGTCGGCGAGGATCAGGTCGGCGGAATCGCGCGCGACGTCGGTGCCGGCCGCACCCATTGCGATGCCGATATCGGCGGCGTGCAGCGCCGGCGCATCGTTGATGCCGTCGCCGGTGACCGCGACGATCTGGCCCTGCCGCCGCAGGCTCTCGACGATGCCGAGCTTCTGCAGCGGCTCGGTCCGGGCGAACACCCGCGCCCGGGCGATCGCGGCGTCGCGCGCCGCGCCGTCGAGGCTGGCCAGCGCGGCGCCGGTGACCACCTCCTCGGGCCGGTCCGCGAGGCCGATCCGGCGGGCGATGGCGAGCGCGGTCGCCGGATGGTCGCCCGTCACCATCACCACCCGCACGCCCGCGCGCTGGGCGGCGGCGACGGCGTCGGCCGCCTCGGGCCGGAGCGGGTCGATCAGTCCGGCCAGCCCGACCAGCCGGAGCCCCGACAGCGCCTCGAGACGAGGCGCCACCACCGGTCCGGCCGCGACGGCGAGCACGCGGTAGCCGGCCTCGGACAGGCGCTCGGTGGCTGCGAGCATCTCGGCGGTTGCCTCGGCGCCGTCCGCGCAGAGCGCCGCCAGCGTCTCGGGCGCGCCCTTGACGCAGGCGGTGACCCTTCCGTCCGCCTCGAAGAACGCGGCGGCGAGCCGGTTCTCCGGCTCGTAGGGCACGCGGTCCACCAGCCCGGACCCGTCGGCCACGAAATTGTGGTGCGTCGCGGCGGCGAAGAAGGCGAGATCGACGGCGTCGCCGCTTTCCCCGTCCTCGCCGACGGAGGGAAGCTCGCTCGCCCGCGCCGCCGTCTCGATCAGCGCGGCGGCGGCGGGATCGGCGGGCGCCTTGTCGCCTGCGCCCGGCAGCCAGACGCGTTCGATGGTCAGCCGGTTCAGCGTCAGCGTGCCGGTCTTGTCGGTCGCGATCAGCGTGCAGGCGCCCAGCCCCTCGACCGCCGGAAGGCGGCGCACCACCACGTGGCGCAGTCCCATCCGGTGCATCGCGATCGAAAGCGCGACCGTCATTGCGACCGGTAGGCCCTCGGGGATCGCCGAGACGGCGAGCGCGACGGCCAGCAGGAAGATGTCGGCGACGGGCGAGCCGCGCGCGAACTCGACGGCAGAGATCAACGCGACGACGCCGACCATGGCGATCGTCACCTGGCGGGTGAAGCGCGCCATGCGCTGCACCAGCGGCGGCGGCGGCTCCGGCGCCTCCAGCGCGGCGGCGAGCTGGCCGACCGCGGTCGAGCGCCCGGTGGCGACGACCACGCCGGCGCCGCGCCCGGTGCGCGCCGTGGTCGCGGCGTGCAGCATAGTCGTCCGCTCCGCCAGCGTGGTCTCGGGGGCAAGCGCGTCGTCCGGGCGCTTCCGGACGGCGAGCGATTCGCCGGTCAGCAGGCTCTCGTCGATTGTTAGGTTGCGCGCCTCGATGAGCCGCATGTCGGCGGCGATCCGGTCGCCGCTCTCCACCCGCACGATGTCGCCGGGCACCAGCGCATCGGCCGCGATCCGGACGAGCTTGCCGTCGCGGACGACGGATGCGCGTCCGCCGACCAGGGCGCGCAGGGCGCGGGCGCGCCGCTCGGCGCGCCATTCCTGATAGGTGCCGATGGCGGCGTTGAGCAGCAGCACGGAGAAGATGAAGCCGGCGTCGGTGTAATGGCCGAGCCCCACCGAAACCGCACCGGCGGCGAGCAGCAGATAGATGAAGGGGCTGCGGAACTGGGCGACGAAGATCGCGGCGACGCCCATCCCCTGCGGTTCGGGAAGGCGGTTCGGCCCGTAGCGGGCGAGGCGTCTGGCGGCCTCCTCAGCGCCGAGCCCGTCGCGCGTCGTTCCGAGGCGGGCGAGCATCTCGTCCGGCGGCAAGGCGTGCAACGCATCGTCCGGTGCTGTGGGCATCCCGCGGCGTCGTCCCTTTCATCGGGGTTTGGAGGGCCGGGCGAGGATGCGCGACCGGTGCGACCGCTGCGTTGACCTGAATCAACGGGTAGCGCCCGGCCGGGGCGGCGTCATGCCTTGCGCAAGCCGCGGAGCGCGAGCTTGTCGATCTTGGCGGCGCCCGACTTCGGCAGCGCAACGACGATCTCGATGGCGACCGGTACCTTGTAGGGGGCGAGCCGCTCGGCACACCACGCCTTCAGCTCGTCCTCGGTGACGCGCGTGCCGGGCTTCGGCGCGACGAAGGCCTTGACCACCTCGCCGCGGAAATCGTCGGGCATTCCCACGGCCGCGGCCTCGTGCACCGCCGGGTGGGCGTGCAGCACCTCGTCGATCTCGCGCGGGTAGACGTTGTAGCCGCCGACGAAGATCAGCTCCTTCTTCCGGTCGACGACGAAGAGATACCCGTCCTCGTCGAAATAGCCGATGTCGCCGGTGTAGAGCCAGCCGTCGCGGATCGCGTTCGCCGTCTCCTCCGGCTTGTTTCGATAGCCGATGGTGAATTGCGGGCCGCGCACGCGGATCTCGCCGCGCTCGCCCGGCGGCATCTTCTCCGCGCCGGTCGCGAGGTCGACGATCTGGATGTCGGTCGCGGGCGGAACGATCCCGACGGACATCAGCTTGCGCGGCGCGTCCTTCGGGCTGCAGGTGACGGGCGCGCCCTCGGACATGCCGAGCCCCTCTAGGATCGGCGCGCCGGTCGCCTTCTCCCACGCCTCCAGAAGCGCGCCGGGCACGGGGGCCCCGCCGGCCAGGCAGAACTTGAGCGCCGAGAGGTCGGATTGGGCGAAGTCCGGATGGGCCATCAGCCCGAAGAAGATGGAGGCCGGCCCGCCCGGGAACACTGTGACGCGGTGCCGGTCGAGCTCGGAAAGCACGATCTCGGGCTTGTAGCGCGGCACGATGATCAGGCTGCCGCGGATGTACATCGCCCACAGACAGCCGAAATGATGGCCGAACACGTGGAACATCGGCGCGACGATCAGCAGGCGCTCGGCGTCGAAATCCATTGGCCAGAGCGCGGTGATCTGGCGGCAGTAGGAGACGAGCCCGGCATGGGTGTGCTCCGCTCCCTTGGGCACGCCGGTCGTGCCGCCGGTGAAGAAGATGCAGGACCGGTCGTCGGCCGCCGGCAGGGGGCGGGGCAGGGTAATGCCCGCATCCGCCGCCCAGGCGCCGATGGTGCGCCCTTCCGGCTCGATGCGTTCCACCGCGCAGGCGCCGAGCTTCGCCGCCTGGGCGCGCGCCTTTCCCTCGTGGTCGGGGTGGGCGAGGATGACCGCGGGTGCGGTGTCCGCCATCAGCGGCGTCATCTCGCGGTCGGTGTAGTTCGGGTTCATCGGCGCGACCTGCGCGCCGGCGGCCATGGCGGCGAGGGATGCGACCGCCATCTCGATCGAGTTGTTCATCAGGAGGACGACGCGGCTGCCGCGCGCGCCGAGCGTCCGCAGCCGGTCGGCGAGGCCGCCGACCGCGCGGGCGAGCTCGGCATAGGTCAGCGTGCGGTCCTCGCAGTGGAGCGCGTTCCGGTCCGGCACGTGGCGCGACGCGAAGTCGATTGCGTGCACGATCGAGGGGTAGTCCGGCAGGGCCGGGTCGATCGGGTCGTTGCCGCGCTCGGTCGCGGTCATGTCACATCGTGCTCGGCAGCCACAGCGAAATCCGCGGGAAGGCGATCAGCAGCGTCATAATGATGACTTCGCAGCCGAGGAACCAGAGGCAACCGCGGAAGATCGTCTCCAGCGGGATGGAATCGCCGACCACCGATTTCACCACGTAGACGTTGAACCCGACCGGCGGGGTCAGCAGCCCGATCTCCACGTACTTCACCACCAGCACGCCGAACCACACGAGATCGAGGTTGAGCGCCTGGAACATCGGCACCAGCACCGGGATGGTGATGAGCACGATGCCCAGGGGGTCGAGGAACATGCCGAGGATCAGGTAGATCACGGAGGCGGCGACGACCAGCAGCGTCGGGTCGAGCGCCCAGTTGCCGATCATCTGGGTGAACATGGCAGCGATGCCGGCGAAGGCGAGGAGCTTGGTGTACATCACCGCGCCCATGCCGACGAAGAAGATCTGTGCCGTGGTGCCCATCGCGTCCTCGAGCGAGGCGATGAAGCCCCTGAGGCCGAGCTTGCCGCGCACGAACCCGATGACCATGGCGAGGAAGGCGCCGGCGGCGCCCGCCTCGGTCGGGGTCACGACGCCGCCATAGAGCCCGCCGATGATGCCGAGGATGAGCGCGAGCAGCGGCCACACCTCGCCCAGCGCCTGCCAACGCTCGCGCCGCAGCGCGTCGCGGTCGGTGATCGCGAGCTTCGGCGCGATCTGCGGCGACAGCCGGCAGCGCAGCACCAGCATGGTCGAGTAGACCGCGGCGGTCAGCAGTCCGGGCAGGATGCCGGCGATCAGGAGCTTGGCGATCGAGACCTGGGCGAAAATGCCGTAGAGCACGAACAGGATCGAAGGCGGGATCAGCGCGGCGAGCGTGCCGGCCGATGCCACGACGCCGGACGCGAGGCTCTTGTCGTAGCCCTGCTCCAGCATCTCCGGAATGGCGAGGCGCGCCATGGCGGCTGCGGCCGCGACCGACGAGCCGCAGGCGGCCGCGAAGCCGGCGCAGGCGATGTTGGTGGCGACCGCAAGCCCGCCCGGCAAATTGCCGAACCACAACCGCGCGGCGCGGAACAGAGCCGACGAGATGCCCGAGTTGGTGGCGATCGCGCCCATCAGCAGGAACATCGGGATCGCGGTGAGGTCCCAACTCGCGGAGAAGGTGAAGGGCGTGTCGCGGATCACGCTGATCGCGACATGCAGGTTGATCAGGTACCAGAAGCCGACGAACGACACCCCGCCCAGCGCAACGCCGATCGGGATGCGGAGGGCGATCAGGCCGAGGATCGCGACCAGGCTCAAGATGGAGACCGTAAGCGCGCTCATGACGGCTGCCCCGCGATTTCCTCGCCGGTCAGCCGGCGGCGCACGTCGCGGATGACCCGCAGCACCAGATAGATCACCATCAGCCCGCCTGCGATCGGCAGCAGCCAGCGGCTCGGCCAGATCGGGATGTAGGCGCTGCCCGCCTGCCAGGATTCGTTGGCCGCCATCTGCTCGCCCGCGCGGATCCATGTCTCCCAGGCGAAGAGGGAGACGTAGGCCGCCGTGATCACCTGCACCACCGTGTCGAGCCAGGCGTTGAAACGCGGAGAGGCGAAGCGCGTGAACAGCTCGACCCGGATGTGGGCGTCGCGCGCCGCGATCCACGCCCACGGCAGGTAGGCCGTCGCCACCATGTAGTAGGCCGAAACGATCTCGGTGGTGCCGGAGAGCGGGTGGTTGAACACGGTCCGGCCGGTCACGTCGGCCGTCACGTGCGTCATCATCAGGAAGCCCGCGAGGATGCCCAGCCACATCAATGCGTGGATGGGAATCGCAAGCCAGCGCAGCAATCGGTCCATGAATGTCGCCGTCGGTTAGCGGCCCGCGGGTCGCCGGAGCGTCATCGCGAGGCGCGGAAGGCGGAGGCGGCCCGCTTTGTCGCGGGTCGCCCTGCCACGCTCGCGACGGCGCTGCCGGCGCTGGTCATCGGCGACGCGCTAGAACGTGTCCGGATCGACCTTCGAGTACACCTCGTTCCAGATCGCGTCCGCGAACTTGTCGATGTTGCGGCCGATGCCGGGCGAGAGCTTCGCCCATTTCTTGCGCGCGGCGGCGTAGGTGTCGATGATCTCGCCCGGGTTCTTCACGCCGAACTTCTCGGCATTGGCGATGATCGTCTTGCGCTGGGCATGATCGAACCTGTCGGCCAGCGCGTCGAACTCCTTCGTGTCGGCCTTCACCACCTTCACGCCCTTGTTCTTCTCGACCCAGTGCAGAATCTCTTCGTTCTCGACGACGAACTGGCCGATCGCCTCCATCGCCGAGAGGAGCGCCGCGCCCTTCATGTGGACGATCTTCTGCTCCTTGGTCAGCTTGTTCCAGGCGTCGCGGTTCATCATTAGCCCGATGGCGGGTCCGGTGAGGCCGAGCGGATAGTCGGTCAGGTACTTGGCGAAGTCGGCGTAGCCGAATGCCTTCAGCCAACCGGTGACGCCGAACGTGCAGTCGAGCCCGCCGCGCTGCAGCAGGCTCACCGCCTCGACCAGCGTGGCGGCGACCGGAACGGCGCCCGCCATGTGCATCAAGTCGTTGTTGCCGCCCGTCGCACGCACGCGCTTGCCCTTGAGGTCGGCCAACGTCTTCACCGGCTCGCGGCAGTCGAGCTGGTAGGGCGAACTGGTCCAGCCGGCGAGCGGCACCGCGTTCATCTTCTTGAACTCGGCGAGGCATTGCGGGCAGTGCAGCGTCAGCGTCTCGAGGGCGGCGCCCGTTGCCGCCACCGTGTCGTTGCCGAACACGACGGTCGAGTAGATCACGTTGAGCGCCGGCACGCGGTTCGGTACGTAGGTCGAGATGCCGAGCCCGGCCTGCATCAGCCCGTCCTCGACCGCCTGGAAGGTTGCCTTCGGATCAGCAAGCTGGCCGCCCGGCACGTTCTTCCACTTCACCTGGCCGTGGGTCTCCTTCTCGATCATCGCGAAGACCTTCGGCAGGCCGACGCGGTTGAGGTACTCGACCGCGGGCGGCCAGGCGCCGTAGGTGAACTCGACCGCGCGGGCCTGGTGAAGCGCCGGCAGGCTGACCGCAAGTGCGGCCGCGGCGGCAAGTATCGAGCGACGGATCGACATGGAACATCCCCTCCTGGATCGTTTGATTTCGCTGGCACGTCTCTGCGCGTCTGGCCAAATCGTATCGAATCCGGAACCGTTGCGCCATGGATTAAGTCGCGCATCGACCGCAACGGGGACGGGATATTGCCCAACGGACCGCGTAGGGCGCGGCCCAATGGAGAGGCGAAGGGGCGGATCAGCTCTCCTTGTCGGCCTCGGTGCGGTCCTCGGCGAACAATTCCTCGAGCTCGCGCTCGAGCCGCACCAAATCCTCCGGCGGGGTCATGTTCATCGCGCGGAGCTGGTCGAGCATCTGGCGCACGCGGAGATAAATCTCGTGCGCGTCGCCCTGCTCGCCCTCCGCCTCCTCGATCAGCTCGAGGATTGCGGCCTCGAACTCCTGCAGATCCATCGCCATGGTCACCTCCGATTGCCACCCTAGCCGGGCTGCGCCGTCCGGCCTTGACGCAGATCAATCGCGCGCCCTTGCCTCATGTGCGGGGTTGCGGGCGGGTCGCGATGTGGTCTAATCGCCCGCCGTCGCGCCCGGGAGAGCTTACACCATGAAAGTCTTCGTCTTCGACCTCCTGCCTTATGGCGAGCATCTCGACCATCTGAAGGAGGGCAGTGAGCTGCCCTATCCGTTGGCGCGTAAGCACGTGAAGCCCGAGGTCGCGGCGCGCACCTATGCCGAGCACCTGGACGCGTGGGAGGAAATCGACCGGCTGGGGTTCGACGGGATCGGCTTCAACGAGCATCACGCCTCGCCCTACGGGCTGATGAACTCGCCCAACTTGATGGCGGCGTCGGCGGCCCAGCGGACGAAGAACTGCAAGCTCCTGATCTACGGCAACCTCCTGCCGCTGCACGAGCCGCTGCGGCTGGCCGAGGAGCTGGCCATGGTCGACTGCCTGTCGAACGGGCGGCTGATCTCGGGCTTCGCCCGCGGCATTCCGCGCGAGTACCAGGTGCACAACGTGCCGCTCGCGGATTCGCGCGCCCGCTTCGAGGAGGCGTACGAGATCGTGACGCGCGCCTGGGCGGAGGAGGTGTTCTCCTACGAGGGACGGTTCTGGAGCTACCACGACGTCGCGATCTGGCCGCGACCGCTGCAGCGGCCGCGTCCGCCGGTGTGGATTCCGATCACCGGCTCGAAGGAGTCCATCGAGTGGGCCGGGCGCAACGACGTGCCGATCACGCCGGGCGAGGGCAACATGGGGCTCCGCGAGGACATCATCCGCTACTACGCCAAGTGCCTGGCGGCGGCGGGCCACCGGATCACCCCCGACCATCTCAACATCGGCGCCATCGGCTGGGTCGCGGATTCGAAGGAGCAGGCGGTGGCCGAGTACGGGCCCTATTTCCTCTATTTCAACCGCACGCTGTTCAGCCACGGCAACGTCACCGAGACCGACGTGAACCGCAAGGCGGGCTACGTCACCACCGCCTCGACCGACTATGTCCGGCCCGAGAATCTGCGCGCGGCGGGCCGGCTCCGCGCCGACTTCCGCAACATGACGATGGACGACGTGCGCGCCCGCGCCGCCGAGATGCCGTGGGGCACCGCGGACGAGGTGGCGTCGCGCATCATCGCCGCCGCCGAGCACGCGGGGTCGAACACGGTGCTGCTGCACCTCAACCGGGGCGCGGTGCCGCACGAGCAGTTCATGGCGCAGATCCGCCGATTTGCGAAGGATGTGCTGCCGGCGCTCCAGGCCCACCGGATCGAGCGCGTCCCGCTTGCCGAGGGCAACGCGGCGTAAGGCTTTGGCGACCTGCTCGCCCTTCGAAACGGCCCCTGTGGCGCCTCCTCAGGGCGAACGTGCAAAAAACTCCGTTCGTGCTGAGGAGGCCGCGAAGCGGCCGTCTCGAAGCACGGACAGAGGCGGTCTTACCGTGCGGCGCCGTTGGCGTTGAGCGCGCGCCAGACCTTCTCGGGTGTCGCGGGCATCTCGATGCGCCCGACGCCGGCGTGGTGGAGCGCGTCGTTCACCGCGTTCATGACCGCCGGAATCGCACCGCACGTGCCGGCCTCGCCCGCGCCCTTGACGCCCAGCGGGTTGCGCTTGGTCGGGATGTTCTCGCTGTATAGCTCGAACATCGGGAAGTCGTCGGCGCGCGGCATGCAGTAGTCCTGGAACGAGCCGGTCAGCAGCTGGCCGGATTCCCGGTCGTAGACGATGTCTTCCATCATCGCCTGGCCGGCCCCCTGGACGATGCCGCCGACCATCTGGCCCTCGACCAGCAGCGGGTTGATCATCGTGCCGACGTCGTCGACCGCGACGTAGCGGGTGAGCTCGAGCCGCCCGGTGTCGGGGTCAATCTCGACCTCGCAGATATGCGCGCCGTTGGGGAAGGTCGCGGTGACGCCCTCGCCGTAATCGGCGCGCTCGGTGAGCCCGACCTCGACGCCCTTCGGCATCAGGTCCTGGTGGAACGACTTCCGCGCCACCTCCACGAGATCGACCGATCGGTCGGTGCCGGCGACGGTGAACCTGCCTTTGTCGAACACGATGTCGGTCTCGGCCGCTTCCAGGAAGTGGGCGGCGAGCTTCTTGCCCTTCTCGATGATCCGGTCGGCGGCGACCCAGACGGCGGAGCCCGCGAGCACCGCCGAGCGCGAGCCGAACGTGCCGATCCCCTGCGTCACCACGTCGGTGTCGCCGAAGCGGTAGCGGATGCGGTCGGCATCGATGCCGAGCCGCTGGGACAGCACCTGCTTGAAGGTGGTGCCGTGGCCCTGGCCATGGTCCATCGCGCCGGTGATCAGCGTCACCGAGCCGGACGGGTCGAAGCGGACCTCGGCGTGCTCGAAATCGCGCCCGGCCGACGGCGCGATGTGCGAGGCGATGCCGACACCCAGCAGCTTGCCGCGCGCCTTGGCCTCCGCGCGCTTCTTGTCGATGGTGGCGTATCCGATGTGCTTCTCGGCCTCGGCGAGAACGTGCGGGAAATCGCCCACGTCATAGACCGCGCGCATCGCCGTCGTGTAGGGCATGGCGTCCGGCTTCACGTTGTTCCGCCGGCGCAGCTCTGCCGGGTCAATTCCCAGCTCGCGCGCCGCGACGTCGACGATCGACTCGATGACGTACAGCGGCTCGGGCCGCCCGCCGCCGCGGTAGAACGCGATCATCATGCAGTTGACCAGCGTGCCGATCACCGTCGCGTGGATCGCCTCGAACCCGTAGGTGTTGTTGAGGCAGCCGAGCGCGACGATGGTCGGCATGATGTTGCGCTCGGAAGTGTTGTAGGCGCCGATCGCCGCCTTGTGCACGGTCCGCAGCGCCAGGAATTTGCCGTCCTTGTCGAGGGCGAGCTCGGTTTCGACCACGCTGTCGCGCGCCTGCTCGTCGGTCGCGATCCCCTCCGAGCGGTCCTCGATCCACTTGACCGGCCGCCCGGTGATCTCCGCCGCCCAAAGGGCGAGCGCGTATTCCGCCGCGGCGCCGCCCTTCATGCCGAACCCGCCGCCCATGTTGTCGCAGATGACGCGGAAATGCGTCTGCGGCTTCTTGAAGAGCTGCGACGAAAGGGTCGAGCGCGTGCCGTGCACCGACTGCACTGTGCAGCGCAGCGTGTAGAAATCCTCCTGCGGATCGTACTCGGCGAGGCAGCCGCGCGGCTCCATCGAGTTCGCAGTGATGCGGTTGATGACGATCCGCTGCTTCACCACCTTCGCCGCCCTTGCGAAGGCGGCGTCGGTCTTGGCCTTGTCGCCGATCTCGTGCGTCCAGGCTTCGTTGCCCGGGTTCTCGTCGTGCACGGCGGGCGCGCCGGGGGCGAGCGCGTCCTCGGCCGTGGTCACGCAGGGCAGCGGCTCGTACTCGACCTCGATCAGCTCCGCCGCGTCCTTCGCCTGGTCCAGCGTGTCGGCCACGATGAACGCCACCGGATCGCCGACATAGCGCACCCGGTTGCCGGCGAGCAGCGGCTGCGGCGAGACGAAGGCGGGCGAGCCATCATGCTTCTTGCGCGGCAGGACGGGGGCGAGGGCGCCAAGCCCGCGCTTCTCGAGCTCCGCCGCGGTCAGGACGCACAGAACGCCTGGCGATTGGCGCGCCTTGCCGGCGTCGATCGACTTGATCCGCGCCGCGGCGTAGGGCGAGCGCAGCACGTAGGCGCGCGTCTCGCGCGGCAGGATCACGTCGTCGACGTAGCGCCCGCCGCCGCGCAAAAGGCGCGGGTCCTCCTCGCGCGGAACAGGCTGGCCGATCCCGTAAAGTCCCATGGCTGCGCTCCCCTGGATTCGTTCGTGTCGCTTCGAAACTCTACCGTCCGCCCTGCACGCGCGGCGCGGGCGTTCCCCTCACTCTGCCGCTCTCCCAATGGGAGAGGGGACGTGCGGCCCGGCCCTTCCTTCCTTTTCAGCAGGGGGGTGGCGGGACCGGTGTAGGCTCGACCTTCAAGCTTCCCTCTCCCGGGGGGAGAGGGACAGGGTGAGGGGTCGGACACCTGCGGCGTCACGACGCCTCACCGCGTTTCATCTCTACGCGTTCCCGGCGTCGACCAGCCGATTGGAGAGCTTTCCGACGCCTTCGACCTCGACCTCGACCGTGTCGCCCGCGTGCATGAACACTTTCGGATTGCGCCCGAACCCGACGCCCGACGGCGAGCCGGTGGTGAACAGGTCGCCCGGCGAGAACTGGAACCATTGCGAGAAGTACGAGATCAGTGCCGGCAGCTTGTAGATCAGGTCGTCGGTCTTGGTCGACTGCATCACCTCGCCGTTCAGCGTGGTGGTGAGCTGCAGCGCGTGCGGGTCCTTGATCTCGTCGGCGGTCACCATCACCGGTCCGCACGGGGTGAAGCTGGGCAGCAGCTTCCCCATGATGTTGCGCTCCCAGGTGTGGATCGCGTCGAAATTACCCTTGGCGGCGAAGAATTCGGGCGCCCAGTTGCGCGCCGAGACGTCGTTGCAGATCGTGTAGCCGGCGACGTAGCTCATCGCCTCGGCCTCGGTCACGCGGTGGCATTTGCGGCCGAACACGAAGGTGAACTCGCCCTCGTAATCGATCATGTCCGGGCATTGCGGCGGCACGACGATCGGCTTGCCAGACCCGGTGAGCGAGGTGATCGGCTTGATGAAGGCGGTCGGGTAGTCGGGCGTCGGCGTGCCCGACATCTCCTTCAGATGCCGGCCGTAATTCATCCCCGCCGACAGGATCAGCTTCGGCTCGGGGATCGGCGCCAGCAGCGGCGCGCCTGCGAACGGGCGGACGCCCTGGGCCGCGGCGAAGGCATGGCGCTCTGCGGCGCTCATCTTGAACACGTGCTCGACCGCCCGCTTGACTGCGGAGAGCGCGTCGTCGCCGACCTCCAGGATGCCGCGGACCGTCTGCGGGATCATCCGCGCCGGCGCCCAGGTCAGCGCCAGGGCGGCCAGGTCCAGCACCTCGTTCTCGCCGATCAGAACGCCGACATGGCCTTGCGGCCCGCGGTCGAGGGTCAAAAGCTTCATTTTTCCTCACCCTGCCCAATGTGCAAAGCCGCACCCGACATACACCTCGGGCACGGGCAGATAGTCGATCAGCTCGAAGCCGCGCCCGCCGGCCGCACCGTGCGCGACCGCCCAGTTGCGCACTTCCTGGCCGCCGTTGCCGGTGCGGGTCAGCGCGTCCTCGATGGTCGTGGACACCTGCGCGTCGTCGCCGGACCGGAACATGCGGATGCAGGTCTCGTCGAACCCCTCGTCGATGTCGCCCATCGTCGGCTCGCCGATCGAATGGCTGAGCCCGCCGGTCGCCAGCACGGCGACGCGCCTTGCGTCCGGGAAGCTTGCGACCGCCTTGGCGATCAGCCGTCCCCAGGCGATGCAGCGATGGACCGAGGGGAACGGCGGCTCGATGTCGTTGACGACGAACGGCACGATCTGCGGCATTCTCGGCAGGTTCATGCGCCAGAGAGGGATGCAGAACCCGTGGTCGAGCACCAGATGGTGCGACAGGGACGGCTCGAAATCGTTGGCGGTCGCGACCTTGGCGAGATGCAGCGCGAGCGCGTGGTCGCCGGCCAGCGTCTTGTACGGAAAATCCTTCAGGAACGGCTCGGGCGGGCCGTCATGCGTCTCGCCGACGCCGATGCAGATCGACGGCAGGTTGTCGAGGAAGAAGTTCACCCAATGGTCGGGGGAAACCACCACGACCGTGTCGGGCCGCGCCGCCTGCATGCGCCGGCCCAGCTCGTCGAACGCGGCGGTGAGGCGGCGCTTGCGCTCGGGCGTCACGGCCTCCCACTCGCGCACGATCAGCGGGCCGTGGCTTGCCGCGAATGATCCCACCAGCTCAGCCATGGCGCGCCTCCGCACCCGCGGCGCTCGTCCGGAGCCGCGCGATGAACTCGTCGTCCTTCATGCCGATGGCGAAGAAGTAGAACCGCAGGAGATAGGGGTTCACCAGCGTCGCCAGCATCGGCACGTCGTCGGCCTCGACCGCGCGGCGTACCTCGGGCTTGAGGGGGTAGCGGTCGAGGATCTTCGCCCGTTCGGCGCGGAATTCGGCCGCGGCGCCGGGGGCCTGCAGATCGTAGAACAGCTTGCTCAGCCAATAGTCCGTCATCCGTCCGCACCTTTCGCCACCGGGACTCTAATGCGCCGGCCTTACCCTGTCACCCCGGGCGAGATAAGGTGACCCCGCAACCGACGGAGGCGACATGGCCAAGACCATCGAGCACGTCCACTGGCCCGACGCGCCGGACATGTGGATGCCCTACGCCCCGGCGATCAAGGTGACCGGCGGCACGACCGTCTACCTCGCCGGCGTCACCGCAGCGCCGGTCTATCACCACCATCCGCACCGGCCCGAGGAGTTCGATTCCATGCCGGCCGACATGGCGGGGCAGGCGCGGGCCGCGCTCGAGAACCTGAAGAAGGGGCTTTCCGCGGTGGGCGCGGGCTTCGACGACGTGGTGACGGCCGACCGGTTTCTCACCGACATGGCCGACCAGGACGCGCTCAATCGCGTGTGGGCGGAGTATTTCGGCAACGCCAAGCCGGCCACGACCACGGTCCAGGTCGTCCGCCTCGCCACGGACCCCCGTTGCCGGATCGAGATCAACGCTGTTGCGGTGATCGGTTGAGGGTGTTTTTTGCGCGTTTCTTACGCTGGGAGTGGCGCGGGAAAGCCCGAACGACTAAACATGTCAAAGAGCGTCGCCGTACGGTCGCGCTCGTAGGTAAGGCTGCGCCGTAGGGGAATGGTAAAGTTCGCTTCTCGGGTCGAGGCAGGACGCGGGCGGCGCGCCTGGAGCCTCCGACACCACCTCATCGCCTTCGCCCTGGTATTGGTCCTGCCGATCGCGGCGGTCTCGGGCCTCGTCATCGCGCGCTTCGCCGCTTCCGAGCGGAAGGTGGTCGAAAACCAGGCCTCGGTCGCCGCGCGCGAGGCGATGTCGGACGTCGACCGCGAGCTTGCCAACGACGTCACCGTCCTCGATACGCTGGGCACTTCGCTCTATCTCGACAGCGGCGATTTCGCGAGCTTCCAGCGCGTGGCCGCGCGCGCCGCGCACCTGCGCCACGCCAACGTTCTTCTGCTCGATCCGTCGCTGCAGGAACTGGTGAACACCCGGGTGCCCTACGGCACAAACCTCCCAAAAACTGGCGATCCGGAGACGGCCGGGCGGGTCATCGCGACGCATCGCCCGCAGATTTCCGGCCTCTTCCTCGGGACGGTGGCGGATCACCTGGTGTTCAACGTCGAGGCGCCGGTGATGAAGGGCGACAAGGTCGCCTACATCCTGATCCTCACGCGCGAGCCGGCGCGCATCCTCGACGTGCTCAGGGCGCAGCCGGTGCCGGCCGGCTGGCAATTCACGGTGCTGGACAGCTCCAACCAGGTCATGGCTCGCACGTTGGAGCCCGCCCGCTTCGTCGGCCATCGCGGCCGCAACGGGCCCGACAATGTGTTCGGCGGGCGGCGCCAGGGAACCTTCACCGGGCCCGACTTCAACGGCATGCCGGTCTTTTCGGCCTTCACCACCTCGCCACTCACCGGCTGGGTCTTCAGCGCCTGGATGCCGGTGGCGCAGCTCGAAGGGCCGCTCCGCAGGTCGTGGGAGCTGTTCGCGCTGGGAATCGGCGCGCTGCTCGCGGTGTCGATGGGCGCGGCGGTCGTCTTCGGCCGCATGATGGCTCGACCGATGGAGGCGGTGCGAGCGGACGCGGTGGCGTTCGGCCATGGCGAGATCGTGCCGGAGCGCGCGCTGGCTTTGCGCGAGGCGAACGAGGTGAGTGCCGCCTTCCGCGATGCCTCGCTCGAGCGGCGCCGGCAGGAGCAGCATCTGGAGCTGCTGGTCGGCGAGCTGTCTCATCGCACCAAGAACCTGCTGGCCGTGATGCAGGCGATGGTACGCCAAACTCGCACGCGGAGCGCCTCGCTCGAGGATTTCGAGAACCGCTTCTCCGGGCGGCTGCTCGGGCTCGGCCGCTCGATCGACCTCCTGGTGCGGGGCGACTGGCGCGGCGCCTCGCTCGCCGAGCTCGCGGCCGCCCAGCTCGCGCCCTTTGCCGAGCCGGGCGGCGGGCGGCTCGAGATCGCCGGGCCGGACGTGCGGCTGCGCCCCGAGGCGACCCAGCAGATCGGCATGGCGCTGCACGAACTCGCCACCAACTCGACCAAGTACGGCGCGTTCTCGGTTCCGGAGGGGCAGGTGCGCTTCTCGTGGGAGCTCTGCCCGAGCGCCGACGCGCCGGAAACCATAAGGCTTGCGTGGGTCGAGAGCGGCGGGCCCCGTGTCTCCAAGCCGCCGACCGAGCGCGGCTTCGGTCGGCTGGTGATCGAGCAGGCGGTGGCCTCGACGCTGGAGGGCGAGGTCGCCGTCGAGTTCGCCCCCGAAGGGATGCGCTGGAGCCTGACCCTGCCGGCGCGCTACCTGGTCGGCGCGAATCCCGGCACGCTCGGAGGCGTGCCCTAAGCCCTTCCGCGCGCGCGCATTATCCGCCACACTGGCGAAAACGACAGCGCACGGCACGGGAGGAGGCGCGCGATGGCGGCGGAAGGGGCGGCGTTCGGGCGGCCGCAGGTTTCGATCCCGCGCGACTACAACGCCGCGGTCGACCTGATCGGGCGCAACCTGCCCGGCCGCGCCGACAAGCCGGCCTTCATCGACGACCACGAGACGCTGACCTATGGCGCGCTCGCCGAGCGGGTCGACCGCGCGGCCAACGGGTTCCGCCGGCTCGGCATCGAGCCCGAGAGCCGCATCCTGCTGGTCATGCTCGACACGGTCGACTTTCCGGTCGCGTTCCTTGGCGCGATCAAGGCCGGCATCGTGCCGGTGCCGGTCAACACTGTGCTCACCACCGACGATTACCGGTTCATGCTGGCCGACAGCCGGGCGCGCGCCCTCGTCGTCTCCGACGCGCTCTACGACCGGCTGGCCCCCGCCGCCGCCGGCTTGCCGATGCTGCGCCATGTCATCGTCGCGGGAAAGAAGGTGCCACGCGGCCAGTTGAGCTTCCGGAAGCTCCTCGCCGGCGTGCACGCGCGCGCCGAGGCGGCGGCGACGAGCTGCGACGATGCCTGCTTCTGGCTCTACTCCTCGGGCTCGACCGGCGCGCCCAAGGGGGCCGTCCACCTGCAGTCGGACCTGATCCTGACCGCCGAGCTCTACGCCAAGCCGGTGCTCGGCATCGTCGAGGGCGACGTCGTCTATTCGGCGGCCAAACTGTTCTTCGCCTACGGGCTCGGCAACGCGCTGACCTTCCCCATGTCGGTCGGCGCCACCGCCCTGCTGACTGCCGAGCGCCCGACTCCGCCCTGCGTCGCCTCGATCCTGAAGGAGAAGCGCCCGACCATCTTCTACGGCGTGCCGACCCTCTTCGCCGCCCTGCTGGCGAGCCACGACCTTCCCGCGCGCGACGAGACGGCGATGCGCGTCTGTGCCTCGGCCGGCGAGGCTCTGCCCGAGGAGATCGGCAAGCGCTGGACCGAGCGGTTCGGCATCGAGATCCTCGACGGGCTCGGCTCGACCGAGATGCTGCACATCTTCCTCTCCAACCGGCCGGGCGAGGTGCGATATGGCACCACGGGCGTGCCGGTGCCGGGCTACGACATCCGGCTCGTGGACGAGGACGGGTTCGAGGTCGCGGACGGCGAGATCGGCGAGCTGCAGGTCTCCGGCCCGACCAGCGCCGCCTATTACTGGAACAACCGCGAGAAGAGCCGCGACACGTTCCTCGGCCGCTGGACGCGCTCGGGCGACAAGTACCAGCGCAACAAGGACGGCACCTACACCTATTGCGGCCGGTCGGACGACATGCTGAAGGTCGGCGGCATCTGGGTCTCGCCCTTCGAGGTCGAGGCCGCGCTCGCGACGCACGAGTCGGTGCTCGAGGCGGCGGTGATCGGAATGGATGACGAAAACGACCTTGTGAAGCCCAAGGCCTATGTCGTGCTGAAGGAGGGGGTCGCGGCCTCGAAAGCGCTCGACGCCGCGCTCAAGGAACACGTGAAGGCGCGGCTCGCCCCTTACAAGTATCCGCGCTGGATCGAGTTCGTGGAGGAGCTGCCCAAGACCGCGACCGGCAAGATCCAGCGCTTCCGCCTGCGCCAGGCGAGCCGCAGATAGGCCGCCGAGGCCGGTTCCGGGGCGCATGACCGAATTCGTGACCGTCGCGGGCCGCCGCATCGAGCTGCGCCGCATTCCGGCCGCCGCACCGGGCCGCCCGCCCTTGATGCTGCTGCACGAAGGGCTCGGCTCGATCGCGCTGTGGCGCGATTTCCCCGACCGTCTCGCGGCCCGCACCGGCTGCGAGGTGATCGTGCCGTCCCGCTATGGCTACGGAAATTCCGACCGGCTCGCCGAAAAGCGCACCGTGCGCTACATGCACGACGAGGCGCTGGTCGCGCTGCCCGAGCTTCTCGACCGCCTCGCCGTCGCCGCTCCGGTGCTGATCGGCCATTCGGATGGCGCCTCGATCGCGATCATCTACGCGGGCGACGGGCGCTGGCGGCCCCGGGCGCTGGTGCTGATGGCGCCCCATGTCTTCGTCGAGGACGTGACGGTCGAGAGCATCGCCGCCGCGCGCGACGCCTACCGGTCGACCGACCTGCCGAAGCGGCTCGGCCGCTATCACGCCGACGTCGACGCGACCTTCTGGGGCTGGAACGACATCTGGCTCGACCCCGCCTTCCGCGACTGGAACATCGAGAGATACCTGCCCGCAATCTCCTGCCCGGTGCTCGCGATCCAGGGGGCGGACGACGAATACGGCACGCTTGCCCAGCTCGACGCCATCTCCCGCGGCGTCACAAAGGTGCCGGTGACGCGCCTCGTCCTCCCCGACTGCAAGCACGCACCGCACCGCGACCAGCCGGATGCCACCCTCGCGGCCATCGCCGATTTCGTGGCCAAGACGGAATCGGGCCAATAGCGGGTTGACCGCGGCCGGAGGCGCGGCCATCGTTCGCGCCATGGCACCGGGGCGCACGCTCTCCGAGGCGGAACGGCGCGACTGGCTCCGGCTTGCGCGGAGCGAGAATGTCGGCCCGGCCACCTTCCGGTCCCTTTTGAGCCATTTCGGATCGGCGGAGGAGGCGCTCGCCCGCGCCCCCGAACTCAGCCTGCGGGGCGGCCGGTCGCGCGCGATCCGCATCGCCTCGCGCACCGATGCCGATGCCGAGATCGCCGCCTTGGCCTCGGCGGACGGGCGGATGATCTGCGTCGGCGAGCCGGACTATCCGGCGGCGCTGGCCGCCATCCACGACGCGCCGCCTGTGATCTCGGTCCTCGGTCATCCGCACCTTCTCGTCCGGCCGGCGGTGGCGATCGTCGGCGCGCGTAACGCCTCGGCCGCGGGGCGGCGCTTCGCCCGCGAGATTGCCGCCGAGCTCGGCCGCGCCGGGCTCGTGGTCGCCTCCGGCCTCGCCCGCGGCATCGACGCGGCGGCGCACGAGGGCGCGCTCGCGACCGGTACGGTGGCGGTGAACGCGGGCGGGGTCGACCAGATCTACCCGCCGGAGAATGCCGAGCTCTACGGCCGCATCGTCGCCGAGGGCGCCGTGGTGAGCGACCAGCCCTTCGGGCTCCGTGCCACGGCGAAGCACTTTCCGCGCCGCAACCGGCTGATCTCCGGCGTCGCGCTCGGCGTCCTTGTGGTCGAGGCGGCGGAGCGGTCGGGTTCGCTGATCACCGCCCGGCTCGCACTCGAGCAGGGGCGGGAGGTGTTCGCCGTGCCCGGCTCGCCGCTCGATCCGCGTTGCCGCGGCACCAACGGGCTGATCCGCCAGGGTGCGACCCTCACCGAGTCCGCCAAGGACGTGACCGAGGCGCTGGCCGGCCAGATGGGTAGCCACGCGGCGGCCCCCGATGCGCCCGGTTTCGATCCCCGCCGGGCGGAGATTCCCGAGGAATCCCAGGTCGCTGCGGGGCGCGCTGTGGTGGTCGAGGCGCTCGGCCCGACACCGGTCACGGTTGACGAACTGATGCGCGAGTGCCATTTGTCGCCGGCCGTCGTGCTGACGGTCCTGCTCGAGTTGGAGCTGGCCGGACGGTTGGAGCGGCATCCCGGATCGCGTGTGTCGCTGGTTTCGTAAAGCTTCGCGAAACCTGCCCGGCCCTAGCATCGTTGTCGTCAACGTATCGGTAACCTAGATCGCGCCCCATGGACGTCGTCGTCGTCGAATCCCCGGCCAAGGCCAAGACCATCAACCGGTACCTCGGTCCCGGCTACAAGGTGCTGGCCAGCTATGGCCATGTCCGCGACCTGCCGCCGAAAGACGGCTCGGTCCGCCCGGACGAGGATTTTGACATGTCCTGGCAGGTCGATCCCAAGGCCGAAGCCCGCATCAAGGAGATCGCCCAGGCGCTGCGCGGCGCCGAGCACCTCTACCTCGCCACCGACCCGGACCGCGAGGGCGAGGCGATCTCCTGGCACGTCCGCGAAATCCTGGACAACCGCAACGCCCTCAAGGGCATCGACGTGAAGCGCGTCGTGTTCCACGAGGTGACCAAGGACGCGGTGCTCGACGCGATCCGCAACCCGCGCGAAATCAATCGCGAGTTGGTCGAGGCCTACCTCGCCCGCCGCGCGCTCGACTACCTGGTCGGCTTCACCCTGTCGCCCGTGCTGTGGCGGAAGCTCCCCGGCTCGCGTTCGGCCGGCCGCGTGCAGTCCGTCGCTCTCCGCCTCGTCTGCGAGCGCGAGGCCGAGATCGAGGCGTTCAAGCCGCGCGAGTACTGGACCGTCGAGGCGCGCTTCCGCGCCGGCGCCGACGCCCAGATCCGCGCCCGCCTCACCCATCTCGATTCGAAGAAGCTCGATCGCTACGATCTCGCCGACCAGGCGTCGGCCGAGCGGGCGGCCGAGACGATCCGCGCCGGCACGTTCCATGTCTCGTCGGTCGAGCGGAAGGCGGTCAAGCGCCATCCGTCGCCGCCCTTCACCACCTCGACCCTGCAGCAGGAGGCGTCGCGCAAGCTCGGCTTCGGCGCGCAGCGCACCATGCGCCTCGCCCAGGGGCTCTACGAAGGCGTCGACATCGGCGGCGAGACGGTCGGGCTCATCACCTACATGCGAACCGACAGCGTGGTGCTCGCCAAGATCGCCGTGGAATCGATCCGCGCGCAGATCGGCCGCCAGTTCGGCAAGGCGTACGTGCCGGACGAGCCGCGCGTCTACCGCTCGACCGCCAAGAACGCGCAGGAGGCGCACGAGGCGATCCGGCCTACTGACGTCACCCGTCGGCCCGAGGACGTGGCGCGCCATCTTGATCCCGACGCGCGCCGGCTCTACGAGTTGATCTGGAAGCGAGCCGTCGCCTCGATGATGGAGAGCGCGACGCTGGAACAGACGGCCGTCGACATCACCTCCGAGGACCGCAAGACGACGCTCAGGGCGACCGGCCAGGTCGTGCTGTTCGACGGGTTCCTCAAGCTCTACCGCGAGGACCGCGACGAGGCGCAAGACACGGGAGCGGCGGCCGAAGCCGACGCGGAGGAGGGCACGGCGATCCTGCCGCGCGTCGAGCGCGGCGAGGCGATGGGGCTCCGCGATCCCCGGAACGACGTGATCCCCGAGCAGCATTTCACCAAGCCGCCGCCGCGCTACACCGAGGCGAGCCTCGTGAAGCGGCTCGAGGAGCTGGGCATCGGCCGGCCCTCGACCTATGCCTCGATTCTCGGCGTGCTGCAGGAGCGCAATTACGTGCGGCTGGAAAGCCGGCGCTTCATCCCGGAGGATCGCGGCCGGCTGGTCACCACCTTCCTCACCGGCTTCTTCCGGCGTTATGTCGAGTATGGTTTCACCGCCGAGCTGGAATCGAAGCTTGACGACATCTCCGGCGGGCAGCGCGACTGGAAGCAGGTCTTGCGCGAATTCTGGCAGGCATTCTCGCGCGCGGTCGCGGACACCAAGGACCTCACCATCACCAACGTGATCGAGGCCCTCGATGCCGACCTCGGCCCGCATCTGTTCCCGCAGGCCGAGCCGGGCAAGGACCCGCGGGTTTGCCCCGCCTGCGGCACTGGGCGGCTCGGGCTCAAGCTCGGCCGGCACGGCGCGTTTATCGGCTGCTCGAACTATCCCGAATGCGCCTATACCCGTCCGCTCGCCGCCGAGGGCGACGGGGCGGCCGCGCTGGCGACGCCGCGCGAGCTCGGCACCGATCCTGAGACCGGCAAGCCGGTGTCGCTCCGTAAGGGACCGTACGGGCTCTACGTCCAGCTCGGCGAGGCCGAGAACGGCGAGAAGCCGAAGCGGGCCTCGCTGCCCAAGGGCGTCGATCCCGAGACCGTGGACCTCGAGCGCGCGCGCGGGCTCCTGTCGCTGCCGCGCGACGTCGGGCGTCATCCGACCTCGGGCGAGATGATCATCGCCGGTATCGGGCGGTTCGGGCCGTATCTCAAGCACGGGTCGACTTATGTCTCACTCAAGGACGGTGACGACGTGCTGGCCGTGGGGCTCAACCGGGCGGTCACGCTGATCGACGAGAAGCCGAAGCGCGGCGGGCCCGAGCCGCTACGCACGCTGGGCGACCATCCTGGGGATGGCAAGCCGGTCGCGATCTACGAGGGGCGCTACGGCCCCTACGTGAAGCACGGCAAGATCAACGCCACCCTGCCGCGCGACGTGGCGCCGGACCAGGCGACCCTCGAGCAGGCCGTCGCGCTGCTCGCCGAGAAGGGCAAGCCGGCCGGGCGCGGCCGCCGCGCCGCCCGGTCCGCGCCCAAGGCGGCGGCCCGGAAATCCGCCAAGCCCGCCGCGCGCAAGAAGGCCGCGGCCAAGGGCGGCGCCAAGGCGGCGAAGAAGTCGAAGGACAAGGCCGTCGAGCCCGAGACGGCGTGAGCCGACATGGCGCGACGCCGCAATGACGCGCCCCTGCCGACCCGCGAGCAGCTTCTCGCCTTCTTCCAGGAGAATCCGCAGGCCGTCAGCCGATCCGACGTGGTCAGGGCGTTCCGCATCGCGCCCGCCGACCGGCGTGACCTCAGCGCGCTGATCCGCGAACTCGAGGACGAAGGGCTGATCGCCCGCGGCGAGAAGCGCCGCTTCATCGATTCCGCCTCGCTCCCCGAAGTCGGCGTGCTCGCGGTCAGCGGCACAGACGAGGACGGCGAGGTGCTGCTGCGGCCCGAGGCGTGGCGCGCGGAGACCGATCCGCCCGTCGTGCGCCTCGCGCGTGAGGCCCGAAGGTTCGGGCCGGCGCCCGCGACCGGCGATCGCATTCTCGCCCGCGTCACGCGCGTCGCGGATGGCAGCTACGAGGCGCGCATCATCCGCCGCCTGCCGGGCCGCCCGCGCATCCTGCTCGGCGTCTACCGCACGGGGCCCGGCGGCGGGCGCATCCAGCCGACCGACCGGCGGATCAAGAACGACCTGATGGTGAGCGCGGCCAACTCGCACGGCGCCCAGCCCTGCGAACTCGTGCTCGCCCAGCCGGTCGAGGGGTTCGCGCGCGGCGCGCCGCGGGCCCGGGTGACGCGCCGGCTGGGCGATGCGAACGCGCCGGGCGCCTTCAGCCTGATCGCGATCCACGAGGCGGGCATCCCGGACCAGTTCCCGCCGGCGGCGCTGCGCGAGGCCGAGGCGGCGCGGCCGGCGCCGATGGCAGCGCGCGACGATCTCCGCGACGTGCCGCTCGTCACCATCGATGACGAGGACGCGCGCGACTTCGACGACGCGGTGTTCGCCGAGCCCGACGCCGACCCGGCAAACACGGGCGGGTTTCATCTGGTCGTCGCGATCGCCGACGTCGGCTGGTACGTGCGCCCGGCGGGCGCGCTCGACCGGTCCGCCGCCGAGCGCGGCAACTCGGTCTACTTCCCCGATCGGGTGGTGCCGATGCTGCCCGAGCGCCTGTCGAACGACCTCTGCTCGCTGCGTCCGAACGAGGACCGGCCGGTGCTCGCCGTGCATCTCTGGATCGACGCCGAGGGGCGCAAGCGCCGCCACCGCTTCGTCCGCGCCATGATGCGCTCGGCGGCGCGGCTCACCTACCGCCAGATACAGAACGATGCGGACGGGCTGCCGGCCGACGGCGTGCCCGAGGGCGTGCGGGCGCCGCTTTATGCCGCATACCACGCGCTTCGCCGCGCCCGCCAGGCGCGCGGCACGCTCGACCTCGACCTGCCGGAGCGGCGCATCGTGATGAACGACCAGGGGCGGATCGAGAGCGTCGCGCCCCGCGCGCGCTACGATTCGCACCGGCTGATCGAGGAGTTCATGATCCTCGCCAACGTCGCCGCCGCCGAGGCGCTGGAGGAGAACAGCCATCCGGTGATGTACCGGGTGCACGAGGCGCCGTCGCCGGAGAAGCTGGAGGCGCTACGGGCCTTCCTCGCGAGCCTCGATTTGTCGCTGTCCAAGGGGCAGGTCATGCAGGCGCGCCATTTCGAGCGCATCCTGGCGCGCGCCGCGCAAACGCCGCACTCGCGCATCGTCAACGAGATGATCCTGCGCTCGCAGGCGCAGGCGTCCTACCACCCGGAGAACGTCGGACATTTCGGCCTCGCGCTCCGGCGCTACTGCCATTTCACCTCGCCGATCCGGCGCTACGCCGATTTGCTGGTCCATCGCGCGCTGATCTCGGGCTTCGGGCTTGGGGAGGGCGGGCTCGCCGGCGCCGACGAGGCGGCCCGGTTCGGCACGCTCGCCCGCCAGGTGTCGATGACCGAGCGGCGCGCCGCCGCGGCCGAGCGTGACACGGCGGACCGGCTGGTCGCCGCCTTCCTCGCCCAGTCGGTTGGCGCGACGTTCGAGGGCCGCATCCAGGGCGTCACCCGGTTCGGTCTGTTCGTCCATCTTGAGGAGACCGATGCCGATGGGTTGCTGCCGATCTCGTCGCTCGGCGCCGAGCGCTTCCGCCACGACGAGGCGCGCCACACGCTCACCGGCGAGCGGAGCCGGATCGCGTTCGCGCTCGGCGATCCGATCTCCGTCCGGCTCGAGGAGGCGAACCCGCTGACCGGCAGGATCCTGTTCTCCCTCGCCGCGTCGCCGCCGCCCCGGCCGCGCGGACGCGGCGAAACGTCGCGTGGCCGAGGGCCTTCACCGGGCCGGCGTCCGGGTCCGTCGCGTGGGCGCCGCGGCTCAATAAAACGTTAAATTGCGCGTCGTAACGTGAAGGTGTATGGATACGTTACCCGCGGCGGTGGCGGCCATTGGGGCATGGCGCGTGAAGGCGCCCGTAGACACCTGGACCATTCAGTCATGACGACGAGGCGCGCCCATAGGGGCGTCCGGGCGCAGCCTGCGGTGGCGCTGGCGGCGGCTTTGGCATTCCTGGTGGCGGCCTGCGCGCCGATGCAACGGCACGACGCCGACGTGCCGACGCCGCAGACGGTGCTCGCCACCGGCTTCGAGGACCTCTCGAGCCGCTATATCGATCCCGTGCACATCGACCGCGCGGCGCTCGCCGGGCTTGGGCGCCTCTCGATCGTCGACCCCGCGATCACCGTCGCCAACGATCATGGGCTGGTGCGACTTCTCCTCGCGGGGCGCCAGGTCGCCATGCTGCCTTCGCCCGGCCAGAACGATGCACTCGGCTGGGGCTGGCTCGTCGCGGACATGATCGAGGCAGTGCGGCAGTCATCGCCGCAGCTCCACCGCCGCTCGATCGAGGATTTCTACACGGCGGTGTTCGACGGCGCGCTCTCCGGCCTCGACCGCTACACCCGCTACGAGGATCCCTCCAAGGCGCGCGAGGAGCGCGAGGACCGCGAAGGGTTCGGCGGGATCGGCGTCACCATCGAATCCGAGAGCGGCGAGACCCGCGTGCTCGCGGTCTACCCTGGCCTGCCGGCGAGCCGGGCTGGCCTCCAGATCGGCGACGTGATCGTTGCCGTCGACGGCGTGCCGCTCGCCGGGCTCGGGCAGGAGGCGATCGTCCGCCACCTGCGCGGCCGCCCGGGCAACGAGGTGCACCTGCTGGTCAAGCGCCGCGGCCGTCCGGCGCCGTTCGATCTCGCCGTCGAGCGCACCCATGTCTACCCGCCAACGGTGATCGCGCGCCGCGACGGGCCGATCCTCACGCTCCGCATCACCTCGTTCAACCAGCGCACGGCGCTGTCGCTGGATCGCGAGCTGCGCGCGGCGCTCGGCGACCAGGAGCATCGCATCGGCGGCATCGTGCTCGACCTCCGCGCCAACCCGGGTGGTCTGCTCGACCAGGCGGTCGAGGTGGCGAACCTGTTCATCGCCGGCGGGCGGATCATCGCGACCGCCGGGCGGCATCCGGATTCGGACCAGGTGTTCAACGCGACGGTGGGCGAGCCGGGCGAGAAGCTGCCGATGGTCGTCCTGATCAACGGGCGGTCGGCCTCGGCGGCCGAGATCGTCGCGGCCGCGCTCGCCGACCGGGGCCGCGCACTCACCGTCGGCTCCACTACCTACGGCAAGGGCAGCGTGCAGACCATCGTGCGCCTGCCGAACGGCGGCGAGTTGATCATCACCTGGGCGCATCTCTACACCCCGTCCGGCCGGTCGCTGAACGGGGTCGGGGTGACGCCGGCGCTCTGCACCGCCGACAATTCCTCGCGCGATTCCGACATCGTCGAGGCGCTGCGGGCGCGGCGCGCCAGCCTCGCCATGCTGACCCGGCCGGTGGTCGGCGGCTGCCCGCGCGATCCCGAGGTCCGCGCGGTCGATGGAGAGATCGCGCGGCGGCTGCTCTCCGACGTGCCGCTTTATACAGCCATGCTCGCCGTGCACCGCCCGGCCGTCGCAGCCCGGTAGGAGAGCGCCTACCCCAGCGGGCCCTGGAAGACCGGGCCCAGGAACGTGTCGGGCAAGGCCTCGAGCGTCTCCGGCCAGTTGTCGTTGTCCACCTTGCGGCGAAGCTCCGCCGGGCGCGGCCGCCCGTCCCAGCCGATCTGCTCCATGTAGTAGTAGAGCTGGATGGCGTGCCCGTCGGGGTCGAGCGCGAAGGCCGAGTAGTCGATGCCGGGGAACAGTTCGGGCGGCAGGTACTTGATGGTGACGCCGCGCGCCTTCAGGAATGCGACCGCGTCCTTGAGCTGCCTGTAGCTGCCGACCTGCATGCCGTAGGCCATGCAGACCGAGTCGGGCCGCATGCCGAGCTCGTCGCGGAGCGCGAGCGGGTAGAGCGCGATCGTGTGGTGCTCGGTATTGGCGCGCAGGAAGACGCAGCCGTGCCCGTGCCAGTCGATGCGCTCGGTGACGGCAAGCCCGATCACGTCGGTGTAGAACCGCTCCGAAGCCGCCACATCGGGGCAGAAGACGCGAATCGGGCCGTTGCGCATGATGCGGAACGGCCGGGCGAGCTTGACCCCGCCCACGTCGTAGGCGGGGGTACCGAACGGGCGCTGGTGCAGCCCCTGGCGGAGGTCGAGTCCGCCCTCGATCGCCGCCCGCGCCATCGGGAAGTCGGGCTGGGCGACGCCGCCGTGCTCGGGGAGCTTGTCGCCCTCGGGGCAGATCGGCTCGGGCTTCGAAACGCCGTCCCAGCCGATCTGGTCCATCCCGTAATAGAGCTCGTTCGAGATGCCTTCCTCGTCCTGCAGCGTGACGTTCCAGTTCGCGCCGCGCGCGTCGCGCCCGCCGGGCCGGGCGAGGGTGAGCTGGCGCTCGCGCGCCCAGACGCGCCCCTCGACCACCTCGTCCAGCGTGCCGACCTGCCAGGCCATGTGGCTGATCCATTCGCTGCCGGGCTTGCGCGGCGGCGGCGCGGAAAAGCGGGCCGGGTCGGGGAACAGCACCACCGAATGATGGTCGTTGTTGACCCTCAGGAACCAGCCGAGATGCACGGGCCCCGGGCTCTTCTCGCCCGCGAGCCGACCGAAATCCCGCGTATCGGTGACCGGCAGGCCCAGGAGGTCGCTGTAGAAGCGGAGCGCCTGCTCCTGGTCCTTGACGTTGAAGCCGAAATGGCCGAGCCGCTGGACCCGGAAGGGCCGGGCCATGCGGATGCCGCCGACCTCGTGGGTTTCGCCCGCGGTGATTGTCGCCATCGTTGCCTCCCGCCTGTCGCTTGATCGAGCCTAGCACAGTCGCTATCTTCCGCGCACAGGATAGGGAAGACCGACATGGCCAAGTCAAACACGCTCACCGTCAAGCTGGTTTCGAGCGCCGGCACCGGGTTCTACTACGTCACCAAGAAGAACCCGCGTACCCAGACCGACAAGCTCGAGTTCCGCAAGTACGACCCCGTCGCGCGGAAGCACGTCGCCTTCAAGGAAGGCAAGATCAAGTAGGCTCGCGCCTCCGCGCGGCCTCTTCACGATCGGCCCGGGCTGCCGCATCCGCTATTGGACGCCGGGCGAGCTCACTCATATCATGGGGTTCAGCCGGGGCGACCGGGACGAGGCCTTCGCCGCGCCCGCCATCCCCGGCCGGATCCAGAGGAGCCCGCCATGCCCGACGCCCAAGTCGCTGCTGCCGATGCTGCCGCCCCGCGCGAGCGGGTCGAGCCGGCGCTCAAGCTCAACTTCTATTCGCACGCCACGATCGACGTCTCCGACATCGACCGCGCGCGGAAGTTCTACGAGGAGTTCATGGGGTTCGAGGTGGTGCAGACCTCGAAGATCTCGCTGCTGATCCGTATCGGCGGCCAGACATCGATCGCGGTGGTGAAGGTCAAGCATCCGCTGAAGATGGACCTGATGAACCACAACGGGCTCGACGTGCAGACCAAGGAGGAGGTCGACCGCGCGCACGAGGTGGTCTGCGCCGAGGCCGAGAAGTGGGGGCTGCACAAGATCACCACGCCGTCGCTGCAGCACGGCACATACAGCTTCTACTTCTGGGACGCCGACGAGAACGTGTGGGAGATCCTGACCAATCCGCAGGGCGGCTATGACTGGCTGTTCGGCGTCGGCGACCAGCAGGGCAAGGGCCATCACGACCGGAACTTCAAGCGCCCCGGCGTGAACATGTAATCCGCGGCGGCGGGCGCGGCGGAACCCCGCCGGGCCCGCCACGTTTCGCCCGCAGAACCTTGACAATCGCCGGCCTTCCTGCGCTGTTTCGCGCCCGATTGCGCCGGAAGGAATCATGACTCCCAACCGCTATCGCACCCATACCTGCGGCGAGCTGCGCGCCGCCCACGACGGCCAGGAGGCGCGCCTTTCGGGGTGGGTCCACCGCCGGCGCGACCACGGCAACCTGCTGTTCCTCGACCTGCGTGACCATTACGGGATCACGCAGTGCGTGATCGAATCATCGAGCCCGCTGTTCCCCGAGGTCGATCCGATCCGGCTGGAGACCGTCGTGTCGCTCGCGGGGACGGTGGAGCGGCGCTCGGCCGAGACGACGAACTCCGACCTTCCGACCGGCGAGGTGGAGCTTCGCATCCGGAGCTGCGAGGTTCTGTCGCGCGCCGAAACCCTGCCGCTCCAGGTCAACAGCGACATCGACTATGGCGAAGAGGTGCGGCTCAAGTACCGCTATCTCGACCTCCGGCGCGAGAAGGTGCACCGGAACATCGCGCTGCGCTCGGCCGTGGTCGCCTCGATCCGCCGCCGCATGGTCGAGGCCGGCTTCACCGAGTTCCAGACCCCGATCCTGACCGCCTCGTCGCCGGAAGGCGCGCGCGACTTCCTGGTGCCGTCCCGCCTCCACCAAGGCGAGTTCTACGCCCTGCCGCAGGCGCCGCAGATCTTCAAGCAGCTCATCATGGTCGCCGGGTTCGATCGCTACTTCCAGATCGCGCCCTGCTTCCGCGACGAGGATGCGCGCGCCGACCGGTCGCCGGGCGAGTTCTACCAGCTCGATGTCGAGATGAGCTTCGTGACGCAGGAGGACGTGTTCGCCGCGCTCGAGCCGGTGCTCGCCGGCGTGTTCGAGGAGTTCGGCCAGGGCCGGGCGGTCACCAAGCCGCCCTTCCCGCGCATCCCCTACGCCGACGCGATGCTCAAGTACGGTTCGGACAAGCCGGACCTGCGTAATCCCTTGGTGATCTGCGACGCGACAGAGGTGTGGCGCGGCACCGAGTTCAAGATATTCGCCTCGGCCATCGACAAGGGTTCCGTCGTGCGCGCCATCCGCGCACCGGGCGCCGCGTCGCGGCCGCGCTCGTTCTTCGACAAGTTGAACGACTGGGCCCGCGCCGAGGGGGCGGGCGGTCTTGGCTACATCGTGTTCGAGGGCGGCGCCAAGGGGCCGATCGCGCGCTTCCTCGACGCCGACGGGCTCGAACGGCTTACGTCCGCGACCGGCGCCAAGGACGGCGACGCCGTGTTCTTCGTCTGCCAGCCGCCTGCCAAGGCCGCATACTACGCGGGCCTCGCCCGCACGCGGCTCGGCGAGGAGCTGGGGCTGATCGCGTCCGGCCGATTCGATTTCTGCTGGATCGTCGACTTCCCGATGTACGAGTTCGACGAGAAGACCGGCAAGATCGAGTTCAGCCACAACCCGTTCTCGATGCCGCAGGGCGGCCTCGAAGCGCTCGAGACCCAGGATCCGCTCGCGATCAAGGCGTTCCAGTACGACATCGTCTGCAATGGGGTGGAGCTGTCGTCCGGCGCGATCCGGAACCACCTTCCCGAGGTGATGGTGAAGGCGTTCGAGATCGCAGGCTATCCCGCCTCCGAGGTCGAGGCGCGGTTCGGCGGGTTGCTGTCCGCGTTCCGCTACGGCGCGCCGCCGCACGGCGGCTCGGCGCCCGGTATCGACCGCATCGTCATGCTGCTCGCGGACGAGCCCAACATTCGCGAGGTGACGATGTTCCCGATGAACCAGCAGGCGCAGGACCTGATGATGGGGGCACCCGCCACGGTTGCACCCGAGCGCCTGGCGGAGCTCGGCATCCGCCTCGCGCCCGCCGCCAAAAAGGGCTAGCGGCGGGCTCTCACCGCGGCGCTTCGGCGGCCGGGGCGGGATGCGTCGAATTCGCGGCAAATTTGCCACGAACTTTGATCAAGCTATTGTTCTAAAAGAGCTTTTTTCATTAACCCGGATGCGCCACACTGGCCGGCATGGAGATCGGCCGTGACAGCCTCAGCCTGGTTCGGACCTTCGCGCTTCTGGCGGCGCTGTTCGCAGCCCTCGCCTCGCTCTCGGGTTGCGGCGGGGCCGCGCTGACATTGGCCGGAATCGCGGGCGACGCCGTCGCCCACGCCACGACCGGCAAGTCGATGCTGGATGCTGCCGTTTCGGGGGTGACCGCCCGCGACTGCGAGGTCTATCGCGTGCTCGACGGCGAGGATCCGTGCCGCTCGGCGACCGCCGCGGCGCCGAAGGCGGCGACGCTCGAGCCCGCGGTGGCGATGGCTGCCGCCGCGCCGGACTCGATGCCGGTGTCGGACGTATCGTTCGACGGGCGCGACGGGCGCGCCGTCACCTGGGCGCCGGTCGCCAGCGGCTGGGTGCCGCTCGATCCGAGCGCCGACGCGGCCGATGGGGTGACGATGGCGCGGCTTTCCCCCGCCTTGCCTGCGGCCGGCCCGCCTTCCGCGCCGTCGGCCGACGCGGTCATCTTCGCCGCCGCCGGCTCGGACGAGGAGATCGATCCCGGGCGCTAGGCGGGCGTCGCTACTCCGCTGCCGAGCACAGCACGGGAGCGGAGCGGCGGCGCTTGTTGGCGTACATGTCGGCGTCGGCGCGCGTCAGCAGCCCTTCCGGTTCGTCGTCGACGCCGTAGGGCTCGGCGCCGAGGCTCATCCGCGCCTCGATACGCTGGCCGCCGAACGTGCAGGCGATGCGGTCGAGCGCCACCTGCAGGGTGCGAGCGCGCTTCCGCCCGTTGCGCCAGTTCGAATGGCTGAGCAGCACGGCGAACTCGTCGCCGCCGAGACGTGCGACGAAATCGATCTCGCGCACCGAAGCGGTGAGGATGCGTCCCACCTCGCACAGGACCGCGTCGCCGCACGCATGGCCGTACGTGTCGTTGATTTCCTTGAACCGGTCGATATCGCCGTAGACGATAACGCCGGTCTCGCCGTTGCGCCGGGCGCGGGCGACGGCGCGGCGCAGTTCTTCGAGGAAGCCGCGCCGGTTGAGAAGGCCCGTCAGTTCGTCGGTGCGGGACAGCCCTTCGAGAAACGAGATGCGCCGGCTCTGCTCGGCGAGGCGCGCCTCGGCCGCGGCCGCGGCCGCCAGCGCCCTCTCGACCAGCGCGAGTTGTCGGGCGTTCGGGGCGTCCTCCCCGGCGACGTCGCCGAACAGCTTGTGGGCCAGCACGCCGAGGCTGGCGGCAAGGTCGTTCCCCACCGCGAGGTCGAACTGCGGGATTGCTTTCATCGCTTGTACGCTCCTGTTGTGCCACTCGGCGCACTCTTACTCGGCGCTGCAAGGCGCATTGCAAGCGCCGTGCCAGCGCGAGACGTGCGGCGGATCAATGGGTTGCGGGAAGATGGCCGGCAGGTTCCGCCCGGCGCGGCAGAATCTGCCGCGCACAACCCGGCACGGATTGCCTGCCGATGGCACGGAAGGCCGCGACGTGGCATACTCGACAAACGGCCGGCTTGCCGGCCAGGACGGGATTTCAGCCGATCTTGACCTTCCGCGTATCGCTTCTGGCCCTGTTCGCCATCGCCGCCCTGCCGGCGGCGGCCGCAGCCGGCGAGTTCGTCCCCTACCGCGCCCTCTACGACACCACCCTGAAGGCCGCCGAGCGCGACAGCGCCGTCGTCGGCGTCGCCGGCCAGATCGAAGAGGAATGGAGCGAGGCGTGCGACGGCTGGACCATGCAGCAGCGCACCGCCATCGAGGTGGCGATCGGCGGCGAGGCGTCGGTGCGGCTGCTGTCCAACGTCACCACCTGGGAGGCCCGCAACGGGCTCACATACCGGTTCAACGTGCGCAACCGGTCGAGCGACGCGGACGAGGAGCGGATCGAAGGCGTCGCCCGGCTCGCCGGGCCGGGCAAGGGCGGCACGGCGCATTTCGACCACCCGAGGACCCGCCGGGTGAAGCTTCCCGCCGGCACCATCTTCCCGACCGCCCACACCGACGTTGTGCTCGCCGCCGCCAAGGGGGCGCCGGTCGTGGTCGAGCGCACCGTGTTCGACGGGCTTTCGGGTGACGGGCTGTTCGACGTTTCGGCGGTGCTGGGCCGCCCGTCCCCGCCCGCGGACCGGCCGGGCCGCAAGGCGCTGGCGCCGCTCGCCGGGCTCACCGCCTGGCCGGCGCAGATCGCGTTCTACGAGCACGGCTCGAAAGCGGCCGAGCCGGACCATGAAGTCGGGCTCAAGCTCTATGACAACGGCGTGACGGACGAGATGGTGATGGATTTCGGGCAGTTCACCGTGCTCGCCAGGCTGAAGGCGCTGGAGCTCCAGCCGCGCCCGACCTGCCGGTCCCAGACGGGTCTCGGCGACAGGCCGCGGCCTCATCCCTAGAAGAGATGTCGCGTCCCTAGTTGCCTCGACCCTGGGCGATCGCGCTTGTCGTGCTTCGCCTTTACCGAAGATTAACCGAATTGAACGATTTCTGAGGATGGCGCGCGTCCGTTCGAGTTAACGATTTCGCGAGGGACCGCGCGTACTCTCCGGCGGTGGGCCAGCCGCCAGGGGCGGGGGGAACGGCGGCACAAGGGAAGGTCGCATGACGAAGAAGATTCTGATCGTCGAGGATAACGAGCTCAACATGAAGCTCTTCCACGATCTTCTGGAGGTGCATGGCTACGACACCTTGCAGACCAAGGATGGGCGCGAGGCGCTGGCGATGGCGCGCGAGCACGTGCCGGACCTGATCCTGATGGACATCCAGCTTCCGGAGGTGTCGGGCCTCGAGGTTACGCGCTGGCTCAAGGCCGACGAGTCGCTGCGCAAGATTCCGGTGATCGCGGTCACCGCCTTCGCCATGAAGGGCGACGAGGAGAAGATCCGCTCGGGCGGGTGCGAGGCCTACATCGCCAAGCCGATCTCCGTTTCCAACTTCATCGAGACGATCCAGAGGGTGCTCGGCTAGCGCCATGCCAGCCCGCGTTCTCGTAGTCGACGACGTCCCGGCGAACGTCCGGCTCCTGGAGGCGAAGCTTCAGGCTGAGTACTACGAGGTCCTGACGGCGCATGACGGGCTCGCCGCGCTTGCCGTCGCCGCCAGCCAGCAGCCGGATATCGTGCTGCTCGACGTGATGATGCCCGGGATGGATGGGTTCGAGGTGTGCCGCCGCCTCAAGTCCGACCTCGCCACCGCGCACGTGCCCGTGGTGATGGTAACGGCGCTTTCCGACGTGAAGGACCGGGTGCGCGGGCTCGATGCCGGCGCCGACGACTTCCTCACCAAGCCCCCGAACACGGTGGCGATGCTCGCCCGCATCCGCTCGCTGGTGCGGCTCAAGCGCGCCATCGACGAATGGCATACGCGGGAAACCGCGGCGGCGGCATTTGGCGCCGCGGCGAAGCCGCCCGCATTTCCCGAAACCGGCCGCGTGCTGATCGCCGAAGGCGCATCTTCCGCTGGAAGCCGCGCGGGCAAAGTGCTTCGCGGCGTCGGGCACGAGGTGGTCGAGGCGCGGACACGCGCCGAGGCGGGCGCGCTCGCCGCCGAGCAAGAGTTCGACCTGTTCCTGGTCGACCATCGCATCGGCGAGGAGGACGGGCTCCGGCTCTGCTCGTGGTTCCGCTCGCAGGAGGCGACGCGGCGCGTGCCCATCCTGCTCGTCATCGAGGATGGCGAGGCCGAGCGGCTCGCCAAGGCGCTCGATCTCGGCGTCAACGACTATGTCGTCAAGCCGGCCGACCGCGACGAGCTGGTCGCGCGGGTCCGCAGCCAGTTGCGCCGCAGGCAGTTCGACGAGGCGCTTCGCGCCAACTACCGCCGGAACCTGGCCGCGGCGGTGACCGACCCGCTGACCGAGCTCTACAACCGGCGCTATTTCGAGACACATTTCAACCTCGTCGCGAGCCGGCTCGCCGCCGCCGGCAAGCCGATCGGTCTGGTGATCTTCGACATCGACCGGTTCAAGGACGTGAACGACCGCCACGGCCACCTGGTCGGCGACCAGGTGCTGAGGGGGGTATCCGGCCTTTTGCGCGACCAGCTGCGCGGCTTCGACACCGTGGCCCGGCTCGGCGGCGAGGAATTCGTCGTGCTGCTGCCTGAATTGGGCGTCGGCGAAGCGATGGCCGTCGGCATGCGCATCGCGCGCGCGATCGCGCAGGCGTGCTGGCACATCGACGGGATCGATCGGGCGCTGAAGGTCACGGTGAGCGCCGGCGTCGCCGCCGCGCCGGCCGGCAGCTGCGACTACCAGGAGCTGCTCGGGCGTGCCGACCAGGCGCTCTACGATGCGAAGCACGCCGGCCGCAACCGCGTGTGCGCCGCGGCCGATCCTTCGCGCTCGGGCAACGTGCGCCGCGCCGCCTGCTGAACGCGCGGCCGCGCGGCCGGACGGCTACATCACCTTGCCGAGAAACGGGTTGCGCCCATCGCGGTCCTCGATCTCGATCACCCACAGGTCGGGATCGCGCGCCACCGCACGGGCGATGTAGGCGTCGGCCTCGGCCTCCGCGACCGGGGCGTCGTCGAATGCGGCGAGCCAGCTCACCTTGCCGTCGGCGTCGCTCATCTGCGTCAGCACGCGGCAGCCATGCTCCAGCCGGTTGAGCTTCAGCATCACCGTCCCGGCATGCGGGTCGCCCTTGCGCGCGACGATCACCGGGACGGCCCGCACGTGGCACCAGCGAAGGTGGGCGCCGACCCAGACATGGGTGGGGAGCCGGCCCGGCATCGCTAGAAGATGCGCGGCTCGCGCCCGCCGATGAGCCGCTCGATATTGGCGCGGTGCTTGAACCAGACGAGCGCGGCGAGCGCGACGGCGAACAGCGCGAGCATGCGGTCGTCGGCGATCAGCCAGGCGTAGGCCGGGGCGAGGGCGAGCGCGAGCAGCGCGGCGAGCGAGGAGTAGCGGAGCGCGAGGGCGACGCAGAGCCAGGTCGCGCAGCAGGCCAAGCCGACCGGCCAGGCCAGCGCCAGCAGCACGCCGAGCGCGGTCGCGACGCCCTTGCCGCCCTTGAAGCCGAGCCAGGCGGGGTAGAGGTGGCCGAGCACGGCGCCGGCGGCCGCGGCGATGGCGGCCGGCTCGCCCCAGCGCGCGGCGACCAGGACGGCGGCCGCGCCCTTCGCCATGTCGAGCGCGAGGGTAAGCGCGGCGAGCTTCTTGTCGCCCGTGCGCAGCACGTTGGTGGCGCCGATATTGCCCGAGCCGATATGGCGGATGTCGCCGTGCCCGGCGATGCGCGCCAGGATCAGCCCGAACGGGATCGAGCCCAGCAGATAACCCAGGACGGTCGCGGCTGCGACCGTCCCCCAGGCGACCGTCACGGCGAGGGAGCCCCCGCGCCGGCGACAGACTTGCGGCGCGGGTGGAAGCCCACGGCCTCCGCCTCGTCCGCGCTGGCGTACAGCACGTAGTCGCGCTGGTTGCGGTCGGTCTTGCGCATCAGCGGCGCGGCGTCGGCGGCGTACCAGGCCTGCTTCTTGTTGGCGACGACGAAGCTCTCGATGTCGGCCTCGCAATAGGCGCAGCGCAGCCGCGCCCCCTGCGGCGCGTCGGGCGCGGCGACGATGTAGAACCGGTTGCGCACGTATTGCGCCTCCATCGGCTCATGCACGATGCAATTCGCGTTGGGGCAGCTCATGCCGATGGCGCGCGGCTGCTCGTAGACGGGGAAAGAGGGCACGTCGAACCCGCCCTCGAACCGGCGCAGGGATCGGTCCTTCGCGATGCCGAGGAGCAGCGAGATCAGCGCCATGCGCACCGGCACGCCGTAGGCCGCCTGCTGGAAATAGATCGCGCGCACGTCGGTATCGAGCGCGGCGTCGAGCTCGCCGACGCGCGGCAGCGGGTGCATCACGCTCGCCTGGGCGTATTCCGGCCCCTGCAGGAACTTCGCGTCGATGCGCGGGTAGGGCTGGTCCTTGTCGGTCCACCGCTCCTTCTGGAAGCGGGTGACATAGACCGCGTCGATCTTGCGCTCGACGACGGCGAGGTCGAGCTCGGCCTCTGAGAACAGCGATTGCTGGTGCGGCTCGTCCGGCGTGACGTAAAGCGCATCGAGGTCCGGACCGCCTTCGGCGCCCTTGGGCACGGCGACGATCTTGGTGCGGAACTCCTCGCGCAGCCTCCGATCGACGTGGGCGGGCAGCTCCATCCCCTTCGCGGGCATCGGCACGATGTTGGCGCCGAACCGCGCCAGCGCGTAGACGAACGAATGGATCGTCCGGCTGCCCTTCAAATCGCCCGAGATCGCGATCTTCAGGTTGCGCAGCTTGCGGTTGGTCTTTTTCAGGGTGAACAGGTCGCAGAGCGTCTGGGTCGGGTGTTCGTGGCTGCCGTCGCCGCCGTTGATGACGGGGATCGGCGAATAGTCGGCGGCGAGCCGGGCCGCCCCGTCGCGCGGGTGGCGGATCACCATGATGTCGGCATAGTTGCCGATCACCCGCACCGAATCGGCGAGCAATTCGCCCTTCGCCGCCGACGAGGTGGCCGGATCGGCGCTGGTGATCACCTGGCCGCCGAGCCGCAGCATCGCGCTTTCGAACGATAGTCGCGTGCGCGTCGAGGGCTCGTAGAACAGCGAGGCGAGAATCGCGTTCGGCGCGAGGTTGGTCGACCGGCCGATGCGGTAGGGGAACGTCTCGTCCGGCAGCTCGTCCAGGTAGGACTGGGCGACGTCGAACACCGTCTCGATGTCCGGGTTCGACAGGTCGTTGATCGACACGACATGACGCGTCGCGGGCTTAGCTTTGCTGGCCATGGCTCGATTCGGAAGGGGTTCGCCGGCCCCGGGTCGCTGAGATCGCGGGGCGGGTCGCGACGATCACGGGGCGGGGACCTGCCGCGGTCGCGTTCATGAGCCCGCCTTATACGCCGCGCGAGCCGCCCCGACAAGACGGGCGGCGTGACCGAGGGGTGGCATCTCTCATTCCGGTCGCCAGCGCAGTCGACGGAGGAGCCAGACTTCGACCCCCGCGATGACCGCGAGGGCGGCGCAGAGTGCCCAGAAGGCCCAAGGCGTGTCCTTTGCGCCGGGAATCCCGTCGACGTTCACGCCCAGAAGGCCGGTGACGAAGCTGAGCGGCAGCAGGATCGTGGCGACCACGGTCAGCACGTACATCTTGCGGTTCATGTCCTCGGCGATCCGGTTCGCCACCTCGTCCTGGATCACCGCCGCGCGCTCGCGCACCGCGTCGAGGTCCTCGACGATGCGGGTCACCCGGTCGGCCGTCTCGCGCAGCCGCGCCCGCGGGCGGGTGTCGAGCCAGGGCAGGGCCTCGGACTGGGCGCGGGACAGCGCGTCGCGCTGCGGCGCGAGATAGCGGCGGAGCGCGATCGCCTCGTGACGCAGCGTCGCGAGCCGCGCACGGATCCCGTAGCTCGCGGTGTGCACCACCTCGTCCTCGAGCGCATCCAGCGCGTCGTCCAGCTCCTCGATCACGGGCGTCACGCGGTGCGTCAGGTTGGCGGCGACCGCGGCGAGAAGCTCGCCCGGTCCGGCCGGACCACTGCCGTCGCCGAGGCTTTCGCGCAGATCCTCGATGGCCATCAAGTGGCGGCGGCGCACGCTGATCGCACGCTTCGCGTCGACCCAGAGGCGGATCGCCACCATGTCCTCGGGATCGGCGCCAGGGTTGAGGTTCACGCCGCGCAAATTCACTTGCAGCCCTTCGCCGACCGTCACGCAGCGCGGCCGCGTCTCAATCTCGACCAGGCTCTCGGCCACCAGCCCGGGCACGCGGCTTTCCCGCAGCACCCAGGCGCGCCCAGCCTCCGACGCGCCGTCGACATGGATCCAGAGGAACCCATCGGCAGGATCGTGCTCGGCGACCTCTGCGGCCTCGACCATGCGCGCGCCGCCCTTGCCGTCGAACACGTAGGCGCAGAGAATCCCGCTTTCCCGCTCCATACCGGCCCCCTTTCGATTCGTCCTTTGGCGTCGATCTTTCGAACAGTTGACGGCATTATGCCCGATGTCGACGCCGACAGGCGGTCAACGTCGCGGGGCGCCGTCATGAAGCTTCTCTGCGCCATCCTTCTCGCGAGCTTCGCCGTGCCCGCAGACCTTGCCTCTCCCGCCGTCGCCGCGCCCGTCACGGTGGGCTGGGTCGAGCGCGTGCGGATCCAGCCTGGCGACGTGGTGCTCGAGGCGAAGCTCGACACCGGCGCCACCACCTCGTCGCTCGGCGCCGATGGAATCGAGACGTTCCGGCGCGACGGGCGGCGCTACGTCGCCTTCGAGGTCGAGGGAAACGGGCGCGGGCGGGTTCGAATCGAGCGGCCGCTGGTCCGCATGGTGCGCATCAAGGACCGCGGCGTGCGCTCGCGCGAGCGGCCGGTCGTGATGTTCGGCATCTGCATCGGGCCCGTATTCCGCGAGTTTGAGGTGAACCTGGTCGACCGGTCGGCGTTCGACTACCCGATGCTTGTCGGGCGCAGCTTCCTCGCTCATGGGCTCGCGGTCGACGCGTCGCGCCGGTTCACGGTCGAGCCAGCCTGCAATCGGACCGACCAACCATGAGCCGGCGCCACCTCTACATCCTCGCCACGGTGCTCTGCCTCGCCGGCATCCTGCCGTTCCTCTACAAGACCGTCGTGCTGGGCTTCCCGGTGTTTCCCGAGGAGCGCGCGCAGACCTGGCGGATCGAGCTGCGGGCAGGGTTCGACGGCGAGCGGGCGCCGGCGACGCTGACGCTTCATTTGCCGCGCAACTCGGATGCTTTCACGTTGCTGGACGAGACCTACATCTCGCCGGGCTACGGCATGCGCACCGAGACGCGCGGCGACAACCGCTTCGCCATCTTCTCGGTGCGCCACGCCCAGGGCGAGCAGGTGGTCTATTTCAGCGCCACCGTGCATGCGACGGCCAGCCAGGAGCGCGTCGTTCCAGCGCCCGAGCCGCGCGAGGAGGAGCCGACATACAGCGGCGCCAAGCTGGCGGCGGCGAAGTCGCTGGTCCAGGCGGCGGAGCGCCAGTCGGCCGACACCCAGACGCTGGTGCCGCTCCTGATCGCCCGGTTGTGGCGCGGCCGGCCAGGCGGCTCGGCGCCGCTGCTCGTCGGACAGCAGCCGACCCAGCTTTCGGTCGCGCGGGCGATGGTGCGCCTTCTCGGTGTCGCCAACATCCACTCGCGTGTCGTCAACGGCATCGCGCTCGAGCCAGAGCGCACCCGTGCCCGCTTCGCCCGCTGGATAGAGGTGTATGACAAGGGCGGCTGGCATCCCTTCGACGTGCGCGACGGCAAGCCAGGCCGGCCGGCCCTGCACCTCCCATGGTGGCGCGGAGACGCGCCGCTTGCCGAGGTGACCGGCGGGTCGAACCTCCGCACCACCCTTTCGGTCAAGCATACGTTCGGCTTCCAGCTCGAGAGCGCCATCGAGCGCGCGCGGATCGGCCACCGCACGATGATCGCCTATTCCACCCTCGGCCTGCCGGTGAACACGCAGTTCGTCTACCGCGTGCTGCTGACCGTGCCGCTCGGCATCCTGCTGCTCGTCGTGCTGCGCAACGTGATTGGCATCCGCACGTTCGGCACGTTCATGCCGGTACTGATCGGGCTCGCCTTCCGCGAGACCGAGCTCGCCTGGGGGTTGCTGCTGTTCACCGTCGTGCTGGCCGTGGGGCTCTCGGTACGGTTCTACATGGAGACGCTCCGGCTCCTGCTTGTGCCGCGCCTCGGGGCGGTGGTGATCGTGGTGATCCTGATCATGGTCGCCCTCTCGATCGTGAGCCACCGGCTAGGCTTCGACCGCGGCCTTTCGGTCGCATTGTTCCCGATCGTCATCATGGCGATGACCATCGAGCGCATGTCGGTGGTGTGGGAGGAGCTGGGGCCCGCGGAATCCATGCGCCAGGCGGCCGGCAGCCTCACCGTCGCGGCGCTCGCCCACATCGTGATGACGATCCCGTTCCTGCAGCACCTGGTGTTCGTCTATCCCGAGCTGCTGCTGATCGTACTCGCCGGGACCATGCTGCTCGGCCGCTACACGGGCTATCGCCTGACCGAGCTGCCGCGCTTCAAGGCGATCCTGGAGCGGGTGTGATGCTCTGGTGGGGGTTGGCGCGCCGGCTCGAAGCGGCGGGCGTGCTCGGCATCAACCATCGGAACGCCGAGTACACGCTGATCTACAACCAGCGACGCCTCTACCCGCTGGTCGACGACAAGCTGCTGACCAAGGAACTCGCGCGCAAGGCGGGGGCGGCGGTTCCCGAGCTTTACGGTGTGATCGAGACGCAGCGCGAGGCGAAGAATCTCGCCGCCATCGTCGAAGGGCGCAGCGACTTCGTCGTCAAGCCGTCGCGGGGCTTTGGCGGCGAGGGGATCGTGGTGATCGGCGAGCGGTCGCGCGGCGCCTACCGCACCACCTCCGGCACGCTGATGGACGCGGGCGAGCTCGCCTACCACGTCTCCGGCATCCTGTCCGGCACCTACAGCCTGGGCGGGCAGCCGGACAAGGCGCTGGTCGAATACCGCGTGAAGTTCGACCCGGTGTTCGAGGCGATCACCTATCGCGGCGTGCCCGACATCCGGATCGTCGTCTTCCTCGGCGTGCCGGTGATGGCCATGGTGCGGCTGCCGACGCGCGCGTCCGATGGCAAGGCGAACCTGCACCGGGGCGCGATCGGCACCGGAGTCGACATCGCGACGGGACGCACGCTAACGGCGGTCTGGAAGAACACGGTCGTCTCGGAGCATCCGGACACGCAGAACCCGGTCGCCGGCGTTGCCATTCCCGGCTGGCCAGCGCTGCTCGACCTCGCCGCCCGGTCCTACGAGATGACCGGGCTCGGCTATCAGGGCATCGACATCGTGCTCGACCGCGAGTTGGGGCCGCTGATCCTGGAGCTCAACGCCCGGCCCGGCCTCAACATCCAGATCGCCAACCGCGCGGGCTTGCGGGTCCGGCTCGAGACCGTGCGCGCCAAACGCCACCTTCTGAAGGACGTATCGGACCGCGTCGCCTTCGCGATCGAGAATTTCGCGGCCAGGGGGTAAGCGCGGAGCCACCGCCTGCGTCACGCCATGACCGCGTGACGATTCGCGACGCCCGGCGGATGATCGGTCCGCGATGGACCGGCTGTTCGACGGCGAAGCGATCCGATCCCTTGTGGCATCGGGTCAGGCGTGGCTGTACGCGGACGTGCTGGTCTGGGCGAACCTGATCCAGGCCGTCGCGATCGCCGCCACCTGGGCGCTGGCCTGGCCGGTGGCCAAAACCCTCCGCCGCTTCTTCACCGCGTCCGCCGAGCATCATTGGGTGCGCGGCAAGCTCGCCCAGTTCGTCCACGCCTCGCAGCCGCTCGCCTTGCCGCTCGCCTGGCTGGTGCTGACCTGGATCGCGATGCTGGTCGCCGTCGGCGCCGGCTGGCCGCACCGCGTGCTGGATATCGCGGTCAGCCTGCTCTCCGCCTGGATTGTGATCCGCTACGCCGCGATGCTGGTGAGCGAGCCGACCTGGCAGCGGCTGCTGGCCATCGCCGCATGGACCGTTGCCGCGCTCAACATCCTCGGGTTGCTCGGCCCGGCGGTCGACATGCTCAATTCGCTGGCGATCACGCTCGGCGGCTCGCGATTCTCCCTGCTGACCGTGCTCAAGGGCATGTTGGCGCTCGCCCTCCTGCTGTGGGGCGCGGTGTCGCTTTCCGGCCTGCTCGAGCGACGCATCACCGCCGCGCACATGCTGACCCCTTCGGTGCAGGTGCTGTTCTCCAAGCTCCTCAAGGTGACGCTCATCACCCTTGCCATCGTCGCGGCGGTCGGCAGCGTCGGCATTGACCTCACCGGCTTCGCGGTCTTCACCGGCGCCCTCGGCGTCGGCATCGGCTTCGGCTTGCAGAAGGTGGTGTCGAACCTGATCTCGGGGGTGATCCTGCTGCTCGACCGGTCGGTCAAGCCGGGTGACGTGATCGCAGTCGGCTCGACCTACGGCTGGGTCAACTCGATGGGGGCGCGGTACGTCTCGCTGGTGACGCGCGACGGCGTCGAGTACCTGATCCCGAACGAGGATTTGATCACCCAGCGGGTGGAGAACTGGTCCTACACCAACGACCTGGTGCGGCTACGCTGCGCCTTCGGCGTGTCGTACCAGTCGGACGTGCGGAAGGCCATGGCGCTGGCGGTCGAGGCCGCGGTCGCGGCGCCCCGGGTGATGAACGCGCCGCCGCCACTCTGCATCATGACCGGATTCGGCGAGTCGTCGGTCGATTTCGAGCTGCGCTTCTGGATCCGCGACCCGCAGAACGGTACCGCCAACGTGAAGAGCGAGATCCTGCTCGGCATCTGGGACCGGTTCCACGCGAACGGGATCGAGATTCCGTTCCCGCAGCGCGACCTGCACATCAAGGCGGAGCCGGCGGCGCCGGCCTCTGTCACGCCCGTCGCCCCGGTCTCGCCCGCGGCCGAGTAGGAACCTACCGGTCGAATGCGACGATCTCGCCCGACCTCGTGCGGCCCTGGCCGCGATACTGCCCGATGGCACGCATCAGCGGCGCGTCCGAGATGCCGTACAGCACCGCGTCGCGCTCGGGGTCGAGGTTGACGTGGCGGCGCCACAGGAAGTTCGGCACCACCACCACGTCGTTCTCCGACCATTCGAGCCGCTTGCCCGCCACCTCGGTATAGCCGCGCCCTTCCATGACCATGTAGACCGTGTTCGAGGTGGTGCGGCAGGGCAGCGTCTCCAGCCCCGGCTGCAGCAACTGGGCGGTGTAGGACAAGGTGGGGAACACCGGCCCGCCGTTCGCCGGGTTGGTGAACTCGAGGACAATGCCTTCCCATGGGCTCCCCTCCTGGTCGCGGAGGCCTTGCAGCGCGCCGCGTGCCGCCGTCCCCGAGAAGTGCAGCAGCGGCGTCGCGTGCGACTCGGTCCCGCGCGAGGGGGGCACGAAGCGCGGGACCATGCCGGACTCCCCGAACAGCCGCTGCGAGTAGCCCGCAGGCAAAGTGGGCGACTGGATCGGATGGCCGCCCGGCTTGCCGGCGCGCGGTCCCTGATAGTCGGTCGAGAGCCAGATGCAGTCGAGGAATTCGAGCAGCGGCCAGTCGAGCACGTCGAACCAGATGACCGGCTCGTCGCCGTCATTGCCGTGGTCGTGCCAGGTGCCGTTCGGCGTCAGCAGAAGGTCGCCGCGCCGGGCCTCCAGCCGCTCGCCGTCGACGGTCGTGTAGCCGCCGAGGGCGGAGAGAATGGTGCGGCTCGCGTTCGGCGTGTGCATGTGCACCGGCGCCTCGTCGCCCGGGTTGTAGATCGAGACGGCGATGCGGATGGTCGAAGCGACCTGCAGCCTGCCGCCGAGGCCCGGGTTGCAGAGCAGGAACTGCTGGCGGTCGGCGAACGCGATGGGGGCGATCTCGGCCGCGGTCGCGAGCTCCGAGATGCGCATCAGATAGGGCTTGATCTCGTTCCAGTGCCAGACGTGCGGCACGGCCTTCATCTGGCCGGCGCGCACGCGCTGGTCGGACGGCAGGGCGGGCGGCAGCTTGCGCGCGGCGAGCGGTGTCACCTCCTCGGGCTCGGCCCATGGCCGTTGCGCCGGCGCGTTGGCGTGGGTGCGGCACCAGATGTGCAGCGGCGCCACCTCCGCGTTCATCCGCTCCATCTCCGCCTGGGCATCGACGCGGGCCGTCGCCGCGCCCGCAGCCTCGCTGCCTGTAGCCATGTTCGATCTCCGAATGTACGTGCCGACGATACGTCAGCCGCCGCGCCCGAGAAAGTCGAGCGCACCTTGAAGTATGTAGGCTGCGGCCAGCTTGTCCACCACCTCGCCCCGCCGCTTGCGCGATGCGTCGGCTTCGATCAAAGCCCGCGTCACCGCGGCGGTCGACAGGCGCTCGTCCCACAGCGCGATGGGGAGATCGATCCGCTGGGCGAGGTTGGCCGCGAACTGGCGCGCGGATTGCGCCTTCGGTCCCTCGGACCCGTCCATGTTCACCGGCAGGCCGATGACCATGCCGCCGGCCCGGTTTTCCGCGCAGAGCGCCGCCAGCTCGTTTGCGTTGGCGGTGAATTTGCCCTTCCGGAGCGTCGCGAGTGGCGAGGCGACGGTTCGTGTCACGTCCGAGATCGCGACGCCGATGTTCTTCTCACCGAGGTCGAGCGCGACCACGGCCCGCCCCGGCGGCAGGTGTGCGCGGAGCTCCGCGATGGCGACGACCGGCATGGGCGCACTATAGGCGGCCAGGGTTGCGGGGCAAGCGCGCGCGATGTAGGGTCCGGCCCTCGGCGGCCGGGCCGAAACCCGGCATTTCCGCCGGTTTCGGAGAGGTTCATGTCGGTCGATCGTGACACCGTGGCGCGAGTCGCCCAGCTTGCCCGCATCCGGGTGCCGGAGTGCGAGGTGGATCGCCTTGCGGGCGAGCTGAACAAGATCATCGGCTTCGTCGAGCAGCTGAACGAGGTTGACACCTCGGGCGTCGCGCCGGTCGCCTCCGTCGCCAACATCAAGCTCCGCTGGCGAGAGGACAAGGTCACCGACGGCGACTGCGCCGACGACGTGCTGGCGAACGCGCCCGACGCGCGCGACGGCTATTTCACGGTGCCAAAGGTGATCGAGTAGGCATGGCCGGGCTCACCGATCTCACCCTCGCCGCGGCGCGCGACCTGGTGGCGCGCGGCCAGATTTCGTCGCGCGAGCTGACCGAGGCGCATCTCGCCGCGATGGAAGGCCAGCGCGGGCTCAACGCCTATCTCGTCGAGACGCCGGAGCTCGCCCTCGCAGCGGCCGAGGCCTCGGACGCGCGGCGCAAGACGGGCGAGGCGGGCATCCTGGAAGGCATCCCGATCGGGGTGAAGGATCTGTTCTGCACAAGGGGTGTCGCGACCACGGCCGGCTCGCGCATGCTGGAAGGCTTCGTGCCGCCCTACGAATCCACCGTAACTGCCAACCTGTTCCGCAACGGGGCGGTGATGCTCGGCAAGACCAACATGGACGAGTTCGCCATGGGCTCGTCCAACGAGAACTCGGCGTTCGGCGCGGTCGAGAATCCGTGGCGGCGGCCGGGCGACAACCGGCCGATGGTGCCGGGCGGCTCGTCCGGCGGCTCGGCCGCCGCGGTCGCGGCCCGGCTCTGCCTCGGTGCGACGGCGTCGGACACCGGCGGCTCGATCCGCCAGCCGGCGGCGTTCTGCGGCATCGTGGGGTTGAAGCCGACCTATGGCCGCTGCTCGCGCTGGGGCATGGTGGCGTTCGCCTCGTCGCTCGATCAGGCCGGGGTGATGACCCGCACCGTGCGCGACGCGGCGATCATGCTGCGCGCCATGGCCGGGTTCGACCCGCGCGATTCCACCTCGGCCGACCGGCCGGTGCCGGATTTCGAGCAGGCGGTCGGCAAGGGCGTGCGTGGGCTTCGCGTCGGCATCCCGAAGGAGTACACGGTCGACGGCATGCCGGCCGAGATCGAGGCGCTGTGGGCGAAAGGCCGCGACTGGCTCGCCCAGCAGGGGGCGGAGTGCGTGGACATCTCCCTGCCGCACACGAAATACGCGCTCCCCTGCTACTACATCGTCGCGCCGGCCGAGGCGTCCTCCAACCTCGCGCGCTATGACGGGGTGCGCTACGGGCTGCGGCGCGAGGGGGCGACGCTCGACGAGATGTACGAGGCGACGCGCGGCGGGTTCGGCGCCGAGGTGCGCCGGCGCATCATGATCGGCACCTACGTTCTGTCCGCGGGCTATTACGATGCCTACTACCTGAAGGCCCAGCGCGTGCGCGCCCTGATCGCGCGCGATTTCGCCCAGGCGTTCGAGAAGGTGGACGCGATCCTCGCCCCGACCGCGCCGTCCGACGCCTTTGCCATTGGCGATATCGTCGACGACCCGATCGCGATGTATCTCAACGACGTGTTCACCGTCCCCGCTTCGCTCGCCGGCCTGCCCGGCATCTCGGTGCCGGCGGGCCTGTCGCAGGGCGGCCTGCCGCTCGGGCTGCAGGTGATCGGGCGCGCCTTCGACGAGGAGACGGTGCTGCTCGCCGCCGCCGCGCTGGAGGAAGCCGCTGGGTTCGACGCGCGGCCGGGGAGCGTCGCGGCGTGAGACGCGGCTCCTGGACCCCCCACCCCAACCCTCCTCCTCAGGGGAGGAGGGGGTGTGGCGGCGCCGGGTTCGGGCGGGTGTCATGCGCGGTGTGAATGGCGAGGCAGACCGCGTGACAAGGGTGCCCTCCCCCTTGAGGGGGAGGGACAGGGAGAGGGGTTAAGTCGATGTCCCTGATCGAAGGACGCACCGGCGAGTGGGAGGTCGTGATCGGCCTCGAGGTGCATGCCCAGGTGATCTCGAACGCCAAGCTGTTCTCGGGCGCGTCCACCGCGTTCGGCGCCGAGCCCAACACGCAGGTCTCGCTGGTCGACGCCGCGATGCCCGGCATGCTGCCCGTGATCAACGCGCGCTGCGTCGAGCAGGCGGTGCGCACCGGGCTCGGCCTCAAGGCCCAGATCAACCTGGTCTCGGTGTTCGACCGCAAGAACTATTTTTATCCGGACCTGCCGCAGGGCTACCAGATCTCGCAGTTTTCCCAGCCGATCGTCGGCCAGGGCGAGATCGTGCTCGATATGCCGGACGGGGCGACCCGCACGGTCGGCATCACCCGGCTGCATCTCGAGCAGGACGCGGGCAAGAGCCTGCACGACCGCGATCCCAAGCTCACCTACGTCGACCTGAATCGGTCTGGCGTGGCGCTGATGGAGATCGTCTCCGAGCCGGACATGCGCTCGGCGGAAGAGGCGGCGGCCTACCTCGCGAAGCTGCGCTCGATCCTGCGCTATCTCGGCACGTGCGACGGCAACATGGACGAGGGCTCCATGCGCTGCGACGCCAACGTGTCGGTCCGCAAGCCCGGCGGGCCCTTGAACACGCGCTGCGAAATCAAGAACGTCAACTCGATCCGCTTTCTGCGCCAGGCGATCGAGTACGAGGCGCGCCGCCAGGTGGACTTGATCGAGGATGGCGGCAAGGTAGTGCAGGAGACGCGGCTGTTCGATTCTCGGAAGGGCGAGACGCGCTCGATGCGCTCGAAGGAGTTCGCGCATGACTACCGCTACTTTCCCGATCCCGACCTGCTGCCGCTCGAACTCGACGCCGACTGGGTGGCGCGGATCAAGGAGACGCTGCCCGAGCTCCCCGACGAGAAGAAGGCACGGTTCGTTTCCGACTACGGCCTCTCGGTCTACGACGCGACGGTGCTGGTCGCCGAGCGGGAGACGGCCGACTATTTCGAGCGCGCGGCCAAGGGCCATGACGCCAAGGCGGTCGCCAACTGGATCACCGGCGACCTGTTCGCCGCGCTCAACCGCACCGGCCGCGCGATCGCCGACTCGCCGGTCGCGGCCGAGCATATCGGCGGGCTCGTCGCGCTGATCCAGGACGGCACGATCTCGGGCCGGCTCGCCAAGGACGTGTTCGAGGCCATGGTCGAGACCGGCAAGTCGCCGGCTGCGATCGTCGAGGAGAAGGGGCTCCGCCAGGTTACCGACACCGGCGCGATCGAGGCGGTGGTCGACCAGGTGCTCGCTGCCAATCCGAAGCAGGCGGAGCAATTCCGCTCCGGCGAGGACAAGGTGATGGGCTGGCTGGTCGGCCAGGTGATGAAGGCGAGCCAGGGCAAGGCCAACCCCAAGATGGTCAACGACATCCTGCGCAAGAAGCGGGAAGGATAGCCTGCCAACCAACCTTGTCAGCCCGGGCGAGCCGCGTCTCGGATGCCGAGACATGGGCCCCGGGTCTGCGACGCATCGCTTCGTGCTGCATCGCGCCCGGGGTGACAGCTATTGGGGCGGCTTGATCCTCAATGGAAATCGCGGGACGGGTAGATCGTGCGGATCTTCTCCGCCGCCTGGCCGGGCTCGTCGGCACGGGCCAGCGCCGGGGCGGGCGTCGCGCGTGACGGCGGGGCGGGACCCGCGAGCGCGCGCAGCCGGTCGGTGAGGTCGTCGAGGCGGTCGGCGACGACGTGGATCACGATCCCCTCGCGCTGCAGCCGGCCGGTGACGCGCACGAGGCGCGCGCCCATCACCTCGCGCCGGAAGCGCTCGAACACGCGCGGCCAGACGACGAGGTTGGCGATGCCGGTCTCGTCCTCCAGCGTGACGAAGATCACGCCCGACGCGGTGCCCGGCCGCTGGCGCACGATGGCGAGGCCGCAGACGGTGACGCGCGCGCCGTCCTTCATCCCGGCGAGGCGCGCGGCCGGCGTCACCCGCTCGCGGTCGAGCCGGTCGCGCAGGAGCGCCAGCGGGTGCGCCTTGAGCGACAGGCGGAGCGCCGCGTAGTCGTGCGCCACCTCCTCGCCCGGCGCCATCTCGGGCAGCGCGACCGGGGCCTCGGGCGGCGCCTCCGCCTCCTCGAACAGGGGCAAAGGCGAGGGGCCGAGCGGTGCCACCTGCCACATCGCCGGTCGGCGGGTGAGCCTCATCGAGCCCATCGCGTCGGCCTTGGCGAGCCGTTCGAGCGCGGCGGGGGCGAGGCCCGCGCGGCGCCACAAATCGGCGGGGTCGGCGAACGGCCGGGCGTTGCCGGCGGCACGCGCGGCGGCGAGCTTTTCGGCGTCGGCCTCGCGGAACCCCTTCACCTGGCGGAAGCCGAGGCGCAGCGCGTCGCCGTTGGCGCTGTCGGTCGCCGGCTCCAGCGTGCAGTCCCAGTCGCTGTGGTTGGCATCGACGGGCCGCACCGTGACGCCGTGCTCGCGCGCGTCGCGCACGATCTGGGCCGGCGCGTAGAACCCCATCGGCTGGCTGTTGAGCAGCGCGCAGGCGAACGCCGCCGGGTAGTGGCGCTTCAGCCAGGCCGAGACGTAGACCAGCAGCGCGAAGCTCGCCGCGTGCGATTCCGGGAAGCCGTATTCGCCGAACCCCTCGATCTGCTTGAAGCAGCGCTCGGCGAAATCGCGCTGGTAGCCGCGCGCCACCATCCCCTCGACCAGCTTGTCCTGGAAGGTGTGGATCGTGCCGGTGTGGCGGAAGGTCGCCATGGCGCGGCGCAGCTTGTCGGCCTGGGACGGCGAGAAGCCGGCGGCGACGATGGCGATCTTCATCGCCTGTTCCTGGAACAGCGGCACGCCCAGCGTCTTGCCCAGAACGCCGCGCAGATCCTCGGACGGGTAGTCGACGGTCTCCTCGCGGTTCCGCCGGCGCAGGTAGGGATGCACCATGTCGCCCTGGATCGGGCCCGGGCGGACGATCGCCACCTCGATCACCAAATCGTAGAAGGTGCGTGGCTTGAGGCGCGGCAGCATGGTCATCTGCGCGCGGCTCTCGACCTGGAAGACGCCGAGCGAATCCGCCGCGCACAGCATGTCGTAGACCGCCGGGTCGTCGGCCGGCACGGTGGCGAGGGCGAGGTCGCGCTTGTGGTGCGCGCGGATCAGGTCGAACGCCTTGCGGATGCAGGTGAGCATGCCGAGGCCGAGCACGTCGATCTTGAGGATCCCGAGCGCGTCGAGATCGTCCTTGTCCCATTCGACGGTGGTGCGGTCCGCCATCGCCGCGTTGGCGATGGGCACCACCTCGCTGAGCGGCCCGCGGGTGATGACGAACCCGCCGACATGCTGCGACAGGTGCCTGGGGAAGCCCTTGAGCTCGCGCGCGAGGCGGACGGCGAGGGCGAGGCGCGGCTCGGTGGGGTCGAGCCCGGCCGCCTTGATGTGCGAATCGACGATGCCGTCCGAGGTCCAGCCCCAGATGGTGCCGGAGAGCGCGGCGACGGTGTCCTCGCTGAGGCCCAGCGCCTTGCCCACCTCGCGGATCGCGCTGCGCGAGCGGTAGTGGATAACGGTGGCGGCGAGCCCGGCGCGATGGCGCCCATATTTCGCGTAGATGTACTGGATCACCTCCTCGCGCCGCTCGTGCTCGAAATCGACGTCGATGTCGGGCGGCTCGTTGCGCTCGGCCGAGACGAACCGCTCGAACAGCAGGTCCATCTTCGCCGGGTCGACCGAGGTGATGCCGAGGTAGAAGCACACCGCCGAGTTGGCGGCCGAGCCGCGTCCCTGGCACAGGATGTCCTTGGACTTCGCGAAGCGCACGATGTCGTGCACGGTGAGGAAGTAGGGCGCGTAGGCGAGCTCGCCGATCAGCTTGAGCTCGTGCGCGACCTGGGCGCGCACCTTGTCTGGGATGCCGTGCGGATAGCGCCCGGCCGCGCCGTCCCACGCGAGGCGGGCGAGCTCGGCGTCGGGGGTGGTGCCGGGCGGCGCCTCGTCGTCGGGATATTCGTAGCGCAGTTCGTCGAGCGAGAAGGCGACGCGTTCCGCGATCTCGACCGTATGGGCGATCGCGTCGGGCCGCGTGCGGAACAGCCGCGCCATCTCCGCCGCCGGCTTCAGATGCCGCTCGGCATTGGCGGCGAGGCGGTAGCCCGCGCCGTCGATCGTACAGTGTTCGCGGATGCAGGTGACGACGTCGGCGAGTTCCCGCCGCTCCGGCACGTGCATCCGGACGTCGTTGGTCGCGACCAGCTTCACGCCGGTCCGGTCCGCGAGGCGCGCGAGCCGGGCGAGGCGGCGCGCGTCGTCGCCGCGATGGAGGATGCTGGCCGCGAGGTAGAGCCGATCCGCGAGCGCCGCCTTCAGCCGGCGAAGATGAGCGGCGAAGCCGTCCTCGTCCCAATCGCCGCCATCGCCGCCGTCGTCCTCGTCCGGGGCGAGCGCGACGACGACCTGACCCTCGGCGTGGTCGAGGAAGTCGGCGAGCGCGATGTCGCATTCGCCCTTGGGCGCGCGCATCCGCCCCAGTGTGATGAGGCGCGAGAGCCTTCCGTAGGCCGCGCGGTCGGCGGGCAGGCAGAGCACGCTCGGCGCGTCGGAGAAATCGAGCCGCGCGCCGGCGATCGCGCGCACTCCCGCATCCTTCGCCGCGACGTGGGCCCGCACCACCCCCGCCAGCGTGTTGCGGTCGGTGATCGCGACCGCGGCGAGGCCGAGCGCGGCGGCGCGTCCCGCCATCTCCTCCGGGTGCGACGCCCCGCGCAGGAACGAGAAGTTCGTCGTGACCTGCAGCTCGGCGTAGCGGAGAGTCATGGGGGGAGGTCGGCGAGATGGCATACCCGATCGCGTTGCCCGCCGCGCACGGCCACCTCGTACAGCCGGCGGTCGGCGGTGATCAGCACCCCGTCCGCCGCCTCGGCGCAGGCGAGGTAGAAACAGTCATAGGCCGGATGGTCGAGTTCAAGCGACAGCTCCATCGCGCGCTGGTACAGGAGCGTTGAAGGATGGATGACGTCGATCAGGCTGAGCAGGCCTGCGAAGCCGAACTCGATTTCCTGGCGCGTTGCCTGGCGTAGGCGCCATTTCTTCCAAGCGACGTTCAAGACTTCGGATACGATCAGGTCGGGCGCTTCGATGGGCTCTTCGCCTTCGCGAAGGGCGAGCGCGCGATCGTCCAGCCAATCTTCTCGGACGATCCATCTGATGGCAACGTTGGCATCGACGACAAAGGTCATTTTCTTTTCCGCCCCCTTTGTTGGATGACCTTGCGGTTTTCGTGTTCGATCTCATCGAACCGCCGGTCGCGTTCCTCGCGCGACTCGCGTAGCAGTTCGACACTGTCGGTTTGCTCCACGCCCTTGGGAGTCATCGACCGCGCCAGATTGCTGAGGGCGATGGCTTCTTCGCGCGTGAGCTTTCCTTTCGTGACGGTCGCAAGGATGAAGCGCGCTTCGGCTTCAACCGAGCGACCGTTCGCCTTGGCCTTCGCCTTGAGAATCGTTGCGACCGTGTCATCCAGGTTACGGATCGTAAGGGTCGCCATGGGACCTCCTGCCAGCAGAATGCTGTCAAAATGGTGTGCTAGCATTTTGCTGTCAATCTATCCGTACACCCCGTGCAGGTACCAGGCGGGGCCGGCGCGGTAGAGCCAGAACCTTCCGCCGCGCTCGTCCTCGACGCGCCAGTAGTCGCGCTCGTCGGTCTCGCGGGCGCGCCACCATTCCGGCGCGATGCGCTCCGGCCCCTCGGCGCGGGCGACGCGGTGCGCCACCCGGCGCCAGCGGAACAGGGCCGGCGGGTCGTCGGGCAGCAGCGCCACGGTCTCGACCGGCTCGGGACGCGGCAGCAGGCGGAGCGGACGGGCGGGCGCGCCGGGCGGGGCGAACGGCGCGGCGCCCTGCGGGCGGAACTCGAGCGCCGGCACGGCGACGGCGGCGCGCTCGGGCAGGCGGCTTTCGCGCGCGGCGAGGCGTAGCACGGCATCGCTCCCCAGCCGGTTGGCCAGCCGGTCGATCAGCGCGGCCAGCGTGTCGTTCGTGCCCTCGCGTGCGCCCGCGCTCGACGGGCCGGCGAGGTGCGCCGTGCGGTCCGCGAGCGGCGCTTGGCGCGCCGCCAGCGCCTCGGCGGTGGTTGCGACCAGGGTCATGGCGTCGAACCCGAACGCGGCGTCGATCCCGTCGAGATGCTCTGCGAACAGGCGGGCGAGATGGGCGGGATCGCGCGTCGCCCGGCTCGCCCCAAGATGGATCTGGCGCGTCCTGCCGTCCGGTTCGTAGAGCGCGAGGACGAGGCGGCGCGCGCCCTGGCCTTCGCGCTCCAGCCCGGCGCAGAGCGCGGCAAGCAGCCGGTCAAGCCCCGCCGCGATGTCCTCGGACCGCGCCACCGGCTCGGCGAAGGCGAGCCGCGCGGCATGGCGGACCGGGGGGGCGGCAGGCGAGACCGGCTCGGGCGCGCGGCCGAGCGCGCGGTCGAGCGGGTCGAGCACGGCGGCGCCGAAGCGCGAGGCGAGCGCCGCGCGCGGCAGGGCGGCGACCTCGCCAACCATGCGGAGCCCGAGCGACGCGAGCTGTGCCGCGGCCGCCGGGGCGAGCCCGAGCGCGGCGGCGGGCAACGGGGCGAGGGCGGCTTCTGTCGCGTCCGGCGCGGCGACGGCGAAGCGCCCGCCCGAGGTCCAGCGCGCGAGCGCCCGCGCCGCGCCGGGGGTCGAGGCCATGCCGGCACGCACGGTGAGGCCGAGCGCGGCGGTGCGCGCCGTGACGTCCTCCAGCATGCGCGTCTCGCCGCCGAACAAATGTGCGCAGCCGGTCGCGTCCAGCAGGATCGCCGCGCCGCCGCCCGGCATCGCCGCTCCGTCGGGCGTGACCCAGGGGGTGTAGCGCCCGCACCATTCGGCGAGCGCCGAGAGCGCGCGGTGATCCTCGGCCGGGTCGGCGTCGGCGGCGAGCAGGCCGGGCAGGATGGCGCGCGCGTCGGCGAGCGCCATGCCGGGCGCGATCCCGGCCTTGAGGGCGGCGCGGCTCGCCGCCATCACCTCGCGCCGGTTGCCCGAGGCGCCGATGACGGCGAACGGCCTATCCCGCCACTCGGGCCGGACCCGGGCAATCCGCTCGGTCGTGAAATGTGCCAGCCACAGCGAGATGACCCGTCTCATCGCGCCACTCCATCAGCCATGCGCCGGGCGGGGCCGCCCGGCAGCGGAACAGCTCGGCCCGGAACCGCGCCCGCGGTTCCCGTCCGTCCCTCGCGTGCGACGGCGCGGCGGAAAGGCGCCAGCGGCTCGCCGCGGCCGAGGGGGTCGGCACGGCGGCGTCGGGACGGATCAGCACCCCCGCCGCCCCGCCTGCCTCGGCGGCGAGGGCGAGCCGGCGCGTCGCGATCAGCGAGACCGCCCCCGCCTCGCCGATCGCGGCGATTCCCGCGCGCAAGGATTCCTCCATCGCCCACAGCGCATCGTCGTCGCGCCGTGCCGCGACCAGCACCAGACGGCCGGGATCGAGCCCGGCGGTGGAAAGCCCGGCGGGGCAGGGGGCGCCGGCATCCAGCGCCTGGGACCGCACGCACCAGACCAGCGGCCCGCCGTCGGCGAGCCGGGCGGCGAGGGCGATGGCGAAGGCGGTGGCCGGCCCGGCATCGGCGGCCAGCACCTCGTGCAGCGCGCCGCGTGCGAGCCCGCCGCCGAGATGGGCGTCGACGGGCGGAAGGCCGAGCGCCGCCGTCGCGCCGCCCCCGCCGCCTGCCTCCAGCGCGCGCACGCGCTGCCGCAGCCCGGCGAGAACGGCCGGATCGGCGGCGGGGCGGGCGTCATGCGCGGGCATGCGAAGGGATTCTCGTTGTTCTCTATTTGTTCTAGACCCGGTGGCGCACGGGAGTCAAGCGCAAGGCCGGAGGGAAGGAGGACCGCCTTGAACCTTTGTCCGGCTACGGCCCGTTCCACGCGACGCGGCCGAGATCGGCGATGTCGTAGCCGCCGAGATCGGCGGCGCGGGCCACGAAGGCCTCGCTGCGCGCGAAGGCGAGGAGCCGCTGGATCGGGGGCTCGAAATAGTCGCGCCGGCGGATGGCGAGATCGAACCGCTCGCGCGCCAGCGGCACGAAATCGAGCCGGAGCTGGCCGGCGACGCCCGCGACCGCGAGACCCGCGTCCGCGCGCCCCTCCAGCACGGCGAGCCCGAGCTCGGTTTCGCCCTTCGCGGTGTCGGGGAGGAAGCCGATGCCGTCGCGCGTCACCCCGGCCTCGGCCAGCAGGTGGTCGAGCAGCAGCGCCGCGCCTGCCCCCTCCTGGCGGCGGGCGACGCGCACGCCCGGCCGGGCGAGGTCGGCGACCGAGCCCAGCCCGAGCGGGTTGCCGCGCGCGACGACGAGGCCCTGGGTCCGCCAGCCCCATTCGATCAGCACGACCTGCATCGTGCCCAGCGCGCGGCGGGCGGCGGGAACGTTGTATTCGCCGGTCGCCGGATCGAGCAAATGCAGCCCGGCGGCGACCGCCTTTCCGTCGGCCAGCCGCTCCAGCCCGCCGGTGGAGCCGCAGGCGAACATGGCGAGCTCCGACCCCAATTCCTGCAGCGCCCAGTCGAGCAGCGGGTCCTGGCTACCGGCGACGATCGGTGGTGGCGCCTCGCCGCCTGCCCCCGCCCCCTCGACCCCGGCGATCACCCACAGATCGACGAGATGGCGCGGGAACAGCCACTTGCCAGCGGCGCGGCTGCACGGGATGCGGCGCTCGCGCACCAGTTCGTAGACCTTGCGCTCCTTGATGCGGAGATAGGCGGCGACCTCGCCGGTCGTCATCAATTCGGCCATTGTCGGGGGCTTCCCACTGCGCCATAAGGACAAAACGTGCGATAATTTCCATATTAGAGAAAATAATGCAGGAAATCACGCATAGACATGTAGGTGGCATGCCGTGAGGGACCTGTCAGACGCGGCGCTTACGGCGCTGCACCTCGTGCTGACGTTCGACCCGGCGCTGGCCGAGATCGTCGCCTTGTCGCTGACGGTAAGCCTGACGGCTGTGGGGCTCGCGGCGCTGTTCGGCCTGCCGCTCGGGGCGGCGGTGGCGCTGTTCCGCTTCCCCGGCCGCGGGGTCGTGGCGCTCGCCCTCAACACCATGATGGGGCTGCCGCCGGTGGTGGTCGGGCTCGTGATCTATCTGCTGCTCTCGCGCTCGGGGCCGCTCGGCGTGCTGGGGCTGCTGTTCACGCCGGCGGCAATGATCGTCGCCCAGTGCCTGCTGGTGCTTCCGATCATCGCGGCGCTCGCCCGCCAGGCCGTCGCCGATCTGTGGGAGGAGTACCGCGACCAGCTCGTCTCGCTCGCCGCCGGGCGCGGGCGCATCGTCGCGACGCTGCTCTGGGACGGCAGGGTGCGGCTGATCACCGCCGTGCTCGCCGGTTTCGGCCGGGCCAGCGCCGAGGTCGGGGCCGTGATGATCGTCGGCGGCAATATCGATCACGTCACCCGGATGATGACCACGGCGATCGCGCTCGAGACGTCGAAGGGCGACCTGGTGCTGGCGATCGGTCTCGGCCTCGTGCTGATCGCGATCAGCTTCACGGTGAACGGGGTCGCAGCGCTGCTCGCCGCGTCGAGCCGCCCGGCGCAAGTGCCGGCATGAACGGGACCGGTACCATCCTGCCGCTCGCGGTCGAGGGCCTCGGCTATCGTGCTGGCGGGCGCCAACTCGTTGCCGGGCTCGATTTCCGGCTCGCGGCCGACGGCCTCACCGTCATCCTCGGACCGAACGGCGCCGGCAAGACGCTGACGCTCCGCATGTGCCATGGGCTGCTGACCCCCACCGAGGGTCGCGTGCGATGGCTCGGCGGCGCTTCGCGGCCGGCGCTGCAGCAAGCGATGGTTTTCCAGCGCCCGGTGATGCTGCGCCGGTCGGCGCGGGCGAACCTGACCCATGCGCTCGCCTGCCGCGGCGTGCCGCGGGCGGCGCGCCGGGCGCGGGCCGAGGCGGCGCTGGCGCGCACCGGCCTCGCTCATCTCGCGCGCTCACCCGCACGGGTGCTCTCCGGCGGCGAACAGCAGCGCCTGTCGCTCGCCCGCGCCTGGGCGCTGGAGCCCGAGGTGCTGTTCCTCGACGAGCCGACGGCGAATCTCGATCCGGCCTCGTCGCGCGCGGTGGAAGAGGTGATCGCCGCCATCCACCGCGCCGGCACCAAGGTGGTGATGACGACGCACGACCTAGGCCAAGCGCGCCGGCTCGCCGACGAGGTGCTGTTCCTCTGCGCCGGGCGGCTGCTCGAGCGCGCGCCCGCCGCTGATTTCTTCGCACGTCCCGCAACCCAAGAAGCCCGTGCCTTTCTGGCGGGCGAGATCGTCCTTGCAAGGGAGACTGCTTCATGACCAGACGAAAGCTCGTGCCTCTGGCGGCGCTTGTCGCGCTGTTTGCCGCCATACTCGCCGCCCCGAGCGCGCAGGCGGCCGACCGGTTCATCACCGTGGCGTCCACCACCTCGACGCAGAACTCGGGCCTGTTCGAGTACCTGCTGCCCAAGTTCCAGGCGAAGACCGGAATCGCGGTGCACGTAGTCGCGGTCGGCACCGGCGCCGCCCTCAAGATCGGCGAGCGTGGCGACGCGGACGTGCTTCTGGTTCACGCGCGCGACGCCGAGATCAAGTTCGTCAAGGCGGGCTACGCGGTGAAGCGCTACCCGGTGATGTACAACGACTTCGTGGTCGTCGGTCCGAAGTCGGACCTCGCCGGCATCAAGGCCGACAAGTCCGCGGTGAAGGCATTCCAGACCCTCGCGGCCAAAAAGGCGCTGTTCATCTCGCGCGGCGACAATTCCGGCACCAACAAGGCCGAGATGAAGATCTGGAAGGCGGCGAAGATCGACCCGAAGCCCGCCTCCGGCACATGGTACCAGGCGGCCGGCGCCGGAATGGGCGCGACGCTCAACATGACCGCGGCGCGCAATGGCTACACCCTCACCGACCGCGGCACCTGGATCTCGTTTAAGAACCGCCAGGGGCTGGTGATCCTGGTCGAGGGCGACCCGATGCTGTTCAACCAGTATGGCACGATGCTGGTGAACCCAAAGCTTCACCCCAAGGTGAAGGTCGCCGACGGCGAGAAGTTCATCCACTGGCTGATCTCGCCCGAGGGGCAGAAGGTCATCGCCTCCTACAAGCTGCACGGCGAGCAGCTTTTCTACCCCGACGCCAACGTGGCCGGGCGGTGACGGCGCGGATCAGCGCTGCCGGCCCTTGACGTAGATGGCCCTGACGAGTCCGGCAGCGATCGCTGTCGGCTCGTTGAGGAGCTCGAGCATGAACCGCATCGAAGCGTCACAATAATTCCGGTACTGGGACGGTTCGACCCGGCGCACATCGCCGGTTCTTCGGGACCGACCGCCGAAAATGTTCGCGCCGACGAATTCCCGTTTTCCCACGCGCGGGCGCGAATTACACTCGGCGCCATCGCGTCGCTCGCGCGAAGAGGCTTCAGGGGGAAACGTCATGCTCGCACGCACTCTCGTCGTCGCGGCGTCCGCTGCCGCGCTGCTGGCCGTGCCGGCCGCAAGGCCGGCCTTCGCGCAGGACAAGAAGGTCGTCCTGAAGGTCGCGATCTTCACGCCCGAGCCGGCGTCCAGCTCGCGCTGGTTCAAGATCAAGAAGGCGGAGCTCGCCAAGGAATCGCACGGCCGGCTCGACCTCGAGCTGTTCTTCGGCGCCTCGATGGGCCCGCTGCCGCGCCATTACGACCTCGCGCGCACGGGCGTCGCCGACATGTCCTGGTTCCAGGAGGGCGCGACCCCCGGCCGCTTCCCGATGACCGAGCTGCTGCAGTCGCCGTTCCTGTTCCCGGCCGGCCCCAACGGGTCCATCGTCGGCTCCAAGGTCGAGGGCGACCTGCTGCCCGAGATGCAGAAGGAGCATACGGGCGTGGACCTCCTCTGGGTGGTGAACAACCGCCCCTCGGGGCTCTATGACGGGCACAAGCCGATCAAGACGCTCGACGACCTCAAGGGCCGGCGCTACCGCACCCCCACCCAGTGGGACGTCGGCGTGCTGAAGGCGGTGGGCGCGGTGCCGATCGGCATCCCCGCGACCGAGATGGCGGAATCGCTGCAGAAGGGCACGATCGATGGCGTCGTGACCGATCCGATCGGCATCTTCACCTTCAAGCTCGGCGGGCTGGTGCACTACTACAACGACACGGTGCGCACCGCGATCACGTTCGGCCTGGCGCTCAACCCGCGCTCGCGCGCCGCGCTGCCGGCCGACCTCCGCAAGCTGGTCGACGGGCTCGGCGGCAAGAAGGAGGGCGTCTCGTTCGCGACGATGACCTGGACCGACTTCCCGGTGTTCACCAAGTACACCGCGGATGCGAAGATCGAGAAGGTGAGCCTCGACGACGCGTCCGAGAAGGCGTTCCACGATGCGGCCGAGCACCTGATCGCCGCGCATATCGCCGAGATGGAGAAGAAGGGCATGAAGGCGCGCGAGTTCTACGACCGCGCCAAGTCCCTCTCGGCCAAGTACCAGAAGGAGATGTAGGACCTCCATGATGCGCATCGTGGGCGCGGCGGCGCGGCTGATGAGCCACGTCGCCGCAATCGCCCTGCTGGGCATGGTGGCGGTGAACGTGCTGGACGTGGGGCTCCGCTCGACCATCAACTCGCCGATCTTCGGGGCCTACGAGATCGTCGAGCTGCTGCTCGCCGCGGTCGCCTTCCTGGTGATCCCCGAGGCGTTCCTGCGCGAAGGCCACATCACCGTCGAGCTGGTCGACCAGATCGCGGGCCCGCGCATCGTCGCGTGGCTGAAGGCGCTCGGCATGCTGGCGACGGTCGTGTTCCTCGCCCTGCTCACCTGGGCGATGATCCAGCCCGCCCTCGACATGATCACGTTCAACGACGTGACATTCAACCTGCACATGCCGAAGATCTGGGACGGGGCGTTCGTGCTGGCCGGCATCGGCGGCGCTGCCATCGCCGCATTGGTGATGTTCGTCCGCTCCGTCGCCGCCGCGCTCCGCGAAGGGCGCGGGCCATGAGCTTCCGTGCCAGCGGGTCGGTCACCCCTCACCCTGTCCCTCTCCCCGAGGGAGAGGGAACGTCGCCGCGCGCACTGTGCCCTCGCGGCGCAATCGGGTCTGGGATCGGAAATTGGGTGGCGCCCCAGGGTCCCCTCTCCCGGCGGGAGAGGGAGAGGGCGAGGGGACGGGCTTCGCCCGTACGGCCGGCTCCTGACACCGATGCCGAACGGCGGTTGTGCCACGTCACGGGTCGGCCCGCATGAGCCCGCAGATCATCGGCGTCTACGGCATCGGCGTCCTCATCCTGCTGACCTTCCTGCGCGTGCCGCTCGGCGCGGCGATGGGGCTGGTCGGTCTCGTCGGCTACGCGGCCATCGACGGCTGGCAGAAGGCGCTGGTGGTGTTCGGCACCACGCCCTACACGCTCGCCAACTACTCGATCTCGGTGCTGCCGCTGTTCATCCTGATGGGCACGGTCGCAACTCGGTCCGGCATGTCGCGCGAGCTGTTCGAGGCGGCGAACGCCCTGTTCGCGGGACGGCGCGGCGCGCTTTCGATGGCGACAATCGGCGCCTGCGCGGGCTTCGCTGCGGTCTCCGGGTCGTCGGTCGCGACGGCGGCGACGTTCACCCCCATCGCGGTGCCCGAGATGCGCCGCTACGGCTACGACATGCGGCTTGCCACCGGCTCGGTCGCCGCCGCCGGTACGCTCGGTATCCTGATTCCGCCGTCGGTCATCATGGTCATTTACGCGCTGCTCGCCGAGCAGTCGGTGCCGGCGCTGTTCGCCGCCGGCATGATTCCCGGCGTGCTGCTCGCCACGCTCTATGTCGGCGTCGTCTGGGTGATCGCGCGGATCAGTCCCGACTGGGCACCGATGAGCGAGCGCGTGCCGTGGCGCGAGCGCATTCGCACCGCGCGGGCGATGTGGAAGCTCGCGCTGCTGTTCGCGCTCGCGGTCGGCGGCATCTATACCGGCTGGTTCTCGCCGACCGAGGCGGCCGGGATCGCCTCGTTCGCCGCCATCGTCATCGCGCTCGGCGGCGGATCGATGGGCCTCAAGGGGCTGTGGGAATGCCTCCTGGAGTCGCTCTGGACCACGGCGATGATGCTGTTCATCTTCACCGGCGCGTGGATCTTCGCCTATTTCGTGGTGCAGACCCAGGTGCCGGTGCTGCTGGTCGAGCTTATCAAGGGGTTCTCGCTCGCGCCGTGGCAGGTGCTGGTCGCGATCATCTTCTTCTACATGGTGCTCGGCTGCTTCCTCGATTCCGTAGCGATCATCGTGGTGACCGTCCCGGTGTTCCTGCCGGTCGTGCTGGCGCAGGGCTACGATGCGGTGTGGTACGGCGTGCTGATGGTGGTGGTGGTCGAGATGGGGCTGATCACCCCGCCAGTCGGCATGAACGTGTTCGTGATCCGCGCCCAGCTCAACGACGTGCCGATGGGCACGATCTTCCGCGGGATCATCCCGTTCCTCGCCGCGGACGTGATCCTGGTCGCCCTGCTGCTGACGTTCCCCGAGCTTGCCCTCTGGCTGCCGCACGTCCTCTACTGAGACGCCGCGGTTGACGGCGGCCGGGCCCGGCGGGACACTTCGGCACCGTCCGCTGAGGGAGGAGCCCATGACCACCGTCGTCGACGACGTCTCCGCGCTCGAGGAAAAGCTGTTCGCGCTCGCCAACGCGCAGTTCGACTCCCCCGAGTACAAGCGCATCCTTGGCATCAAGTGGACGCCTGCGCGCGTCCGCCACTACATCGTCCAGCGCGCCTATTTCGTGATGAACCGGCGCGACTGCTGGGGCTACGCCCAGGGCTCGGCGCCCTTCGACGTGAAGCAGCTCATCTGGGACCACGAGAAGGACGAGTTGATGGGCGACGCCGAGCGGGGCATCGAAAATCACTGGATGCTCGGCATGCGCGAGGGCGAGGCCGTCGGGCTCACTCGCGAGGATTTCCTGAATACTCCGCCGACGCCGATGACGGCGGCCTGCTGCTACGCCTGGGTGCACCTCGCCAAGGACCGGCCGTGGCTCGAGGCGATCCCGGTGTCGGCCGCGCTCGAGATGTCCAACTCGGACGAGATCGTGAAGGGCGGCAGCTTCTCGCGTCGCTGCGCCGAGAAGATGCGCGACGATGCCGGAATCCCGTTCGAGCGCCAGCCGAACAATGTCGAGCACATCGCCGCCGACGTGGTGCACGCCCATTTGCTGACCGAGGTGGTCCGGCGCCATGCGAAGACGCCCGAGGCGCAGGCCCAACTGCTGAAGGGCGCGACCGAGACGTGGCGCATCGAGCGAGCCTTCAAGGGCCAACTTGGCGACGCGATGGCCCGCATTCCGGAATAGCGGCGGGCGGACGCGCTCTAAGCGTCCTCCTCGGCGAGCTTCTTGACGGTCTTTTCCTTCCAGGCCGACATCGGCTGGAAGGTTTCCTCCACGCCCCATTTGTCGCGGGTGAGCTGGAATATCTGCTCGTCGGTGAGCGAGAGGTCGAGCTTGGCCACCACCGGCTGCTTCACGTACCACGGCGTGTCGACGAAATACTCCATCCGGTTGCCCTCGGGGTCGCGGAAATAGACCGACCACCAGGCGCCATGGTTGGTGGGATCGATGTCGGTGACCTCGCCGCACTTGCGCAGCACCTCATAGCGCCCGCGGAGGTCGTCCATCGACTTGATCCGGAACGAGACGTGGTTGAGGAGCCGCGCTCCGGGCGGACCGGTGCGGCCGGAGCAGAGCCCGAACATGTGGTGGTCGACCGCCGGGTCGAGCGTGAGGAACGTCAGCTCCTGGCCGCGCGCGGGTCCGGTGTCCGATTGGTGGAAACCCAGCGTGTCGCGATAGAACCGCACCATCCGCGGCTGGTCGTAGCAGTAGATGATGACGTGGCTGATCGCGCCCTTCGGGCCCTTGGGCATGACGGCCTCCTTTCGCTCGCGAAAGACTAGGCCGCCACGCGGCGCCGATCAACGCTCGGGCGGAGGCGGCGTGCCGCCGGCGGTCGCGTGGTCCGCCTGGTCCTCGACCCAGATGAAGACCCGGTCGTCCGCGTCTTCGGCCTTGATCTCATAGTCGCGTCCCGGCTTCGCCTCGAAGGCGAGCGCGCCGGGCGTGGTGTCGTAGGGCAGGATCGGCAGGGGGCGGGCAAGAATTCCCTCGAGGTACTGGTAGTGCACCGTGTGACGGCCGGGGGCGAGCTCCAGCCAGCTCGTCATCCACGCCGGCGTGTGCCCGTCGACCGAGTCGATCTTGAGGTGCCGCCCGATCAGCCCGCCGGTCAGGTTGATCGTCGCGCAGCAGAGCCGCGCGATCCGGGCGTAGGGGCGCTGCGGACCCGGGTACTCCTGCGCCGGCTCGGCGCATCCCGCGAGCGCAAAGGCGGCGGCGACGGCACAGATCGCGAGATGTCGTTTCATGGGCTGTTCAACCATAGAGGCGCAGAGGCACCAAGGAGGGCGTTGGCGAGACGTCGGTGGACGCCTGGGCGAGGATGCGGTCTGGCATGGGCGCCTCCGGGTTCGAATTTGGGCACGAGACTAGACGCAAGGCGCCGGACGGCACAATGCGCGTCGTCGTCGCGCGCCCGGCCCGCTTCGCCGGGATTTCGCATTGACTCCGAACCCCGCGCGGTCTTGAGTTGGGCCGCGCGACAAGAACAGGGGAGAGCGCCCTTCTCGGGCGATGGAAAAGCATGGCAAGCCATACCACGAGCAAGGTCACGGTCGACGGCTGCAAGGTCGAGGTGATGCGGGGCGGCAAGGGCGATCCGCTGCTGTTCCTGCACGGGGCGGGCGGCGCGCAGGTCTGGCTGCCGTTCATGGACCGGCTGGCCGAGCGCTACGACCTGATCGTGCCGAGCCATCCGGGCTACGACCGCTCGGACACGCCGGAATGGCTCGATAACGTTTCTGACCTCGCCTATTTCTATCTCGACTTCATCGAGAAGCTGAAGCTCACCGGCATCCATCTGGTGGGCAACTCGATGGGTGGCTGGATCGCGGCCGAGCTCGCCGTGCGCGACGCCGACAAGCTCGCCAGCCTCACGCTGGTCTCGGCGGCCGGCATCCACGTCAACGGCGTGCCCAAGGGCGATCTGTTCCTTTGGACGCCCGAGCAGCGCATCCGCAACCTGTTCCACAACCAGTCGTTCGCGGACCGGATGCTGCAGCAGCCGCCGTCCGACGAGATGATCGACATCCAGCTCAAGAACAGCTTCACCACGGCGAAGCTCGCCTGGAGCCCACGTTTCTTCAGCCGCGATTTGCACAAGTGGCTGCACCGCATCGACGTGCCGACGCTGATCGTGTGGGGCGACGACGACAAGATCTTCCCGGCGCCCTACGCCCAGGCCTACCGGAAGCTGATCCCGGGCTCGAAGGTCGAGGTGATGCGCGATTGCGGCCACGTTCCGCAGATCGAGAAGACCGACGCGTTCCTGGCCGCCCTCGGCCGCCACACCGGCACGGCGGGCCCGGCAAAGCCGGTGCGCGCCGCCGCCGCCAAGCGCGCGGCACCCGCCGGCAAGGCGAAGGCGCCGGCAAAGCCCACTAGGGCCAAGGCTGCGCCGAAGCGCGCCGCGGCCAAGGCGAAGCCTGCCCGTACCGCAGCGAAGGCGACGCCCAAGGCCGCCCGTCCCGCGCGCGCGCAGGCCAAGCGCCCGGCCAAGACGGCGGCGCGTCCGGCCCGCGCCAAGGCCAAGGTGGAGCCCAAGGCCGGCGGGCGCCGCAAGTAACGGAACCGCCCGTCGCCGGGCTGCGCGGCCGGGTGGGCAGGACGAGGGAACTCAGGTTAGGATCGCCGCCATGAAATTCGTCTTCTTCCATCTGATGCCGTATGTCGACCTCGAGCCTGGGGTCGCTGAGAAGCTCGGCACGGCGTGGCTCACGCTTTCCAACAAGTATTACGACCCGAAGAAGGGCGCGGCCCTCTACAAGCGTTATATCGACGAACTGGTCTATGCCGCCGAGCTCGGCTTCGACGGCGTCTCGGTGAACGAGCACCACTCGACCGCTTATGGATTGATGCCGGCGCCCAACCTGTTCGCCGCGTCGCTGATCCAGCGCGTGCCGAAGACGACGAAGATATTCGTGCTTGGCCGCGCGCTGCCGATCACCGAGAACCCGCTGACCATCGCCGAGGAGTTCGCGATCCTCGACAATCTCAGCGAGGGCCGGCTCGTCGCCGGGTTCGTCCGCGGCGTCGGCACCGAGTACCACGTGACCGGCGCCAATCCCGGCGAATCGCTCGCCCGCTTCCGCGAGGCACACGACCTGATCATCCGCGCCTGGAAGGAGACCGGCCCATTCGAGTTCCACGGCCGGTACTACGATTTCAACTACGTCAACCTCTGGCCGCGCCCCTACCAGCAGCCGCATCCGGAGGTGTGGATCCCCTCGCAGGGATCGGCCGAGACGATCGAGTTCGCCTCGCACCCCGACCGGAAATACGTCTACCTGCACACGTTCTCGCCGACCGAGACCGTCCAGAAATACATGGACGCCTATCGCGAGCGGGCGGAGAAGTACGGCTACACCTCAACTCCGCAGCAGCTCGGCTGGGGCGTGCCGATGTATGTCGGCGAGACCGACGAGACCGCCTACCGCGAGATGAAGCCGCACGTTGAGGCGTTCTACAACCGCTTCCTGCGCTCGCCGACCGAGTTCAAGGCGCCGCCGGGCTACACCTCGATGGCGTCGATGAAGGGGTTGATCTCGGGCAAGCTCAAGTTCCGAGAGTCCTATCTCGACCTCGACACGCTGCGGAAGCTCGGCATGGCGATCTGCGGCAGCCCGGACACGATGGTCGACATCCTGACCGAGCGGGCGAAGGCGTTCGGCATCGGCCATGTCATCGGCTGGCTGCATTTCGGCACGCTGACGCCCGAGCTCACCCGCAAGAACCTGACGCTGTTCGCCGAGAAGGTGATCCCACGCCTCCGCGACCTCAACGAGCCCGCTACCCACGCCCGCGCGGCCGAGTAGCGGTGCCTTCGCCATGAGTCGCCTCCCGATCACCGTCGCGAGCTGGGACTACGACCGCGTCCGCGCGCTGATGGACGGGCGCGTCCAGGCCGAGGGGTGCGACATCAACTACCTCGCCCTCGCGCCCGAGGAATGCTTCCACCGCGCGCACTTCTTCCGCGAGTTCGACGTCTCCGAGCTGGGGCTCAGCCATTACCTCGCCGACGTCTCGCGCGACGAGGCGAGCTACATCGCCATCCCGGTCTTCCTCTCGCGCATGTTCCGCCACTCGGCGGTTTATGTGCGCACCGATCGCGGGATCAACCAGCCGGGCGACCTGAAGGGCAAGCGCGTCGGCGTGCCGGAATACCAGATGACGGCGGCGATCTGGGCGCGCGGCCTCCTGAAGGACGAGTACGGGGTCGAGTACGCGTCGGTGAACTGGGTCGAGGGCGGGCTCGAGCAGTGGGGCCGGAAGTCGAAGGTGAAGCTCGCCGTCGGGCCGGACTTCCCGCTCACCCAGTCGCCCGAGGGGCACTCGCTCAACGACATGCTGGCGGCCGGCGAACTCGACGCGGTGGTAAGCCCGCGCGTGCCCTCCTGCTTCACCGACGGAAGCGCGCCCGTGCGCCGGCTGTTCGACGATTTTCGCTCGGTGGAGCGTGCCTATTTCCAGCGCACCGGCATCTTCCCGATCATGCACGCCGTCGGCATCCGGAACGACGTGCATGAGCGCCACCCCTGGCTCGCCACCAGCCTGATGAAGGCGTTCGAAGCGTCGCGCCGCATCGCCAATCAGGATATGAACGAGGTCGCCGCGCTCAAGATCGGCCTCCCCTGGGTGGCGCAGGAGCTGGCCGAGACCAAGAAGGTCATGGGCGCGGATTTCTGGACCTACGGCGTCGAGCCCAATCGCAAGACGCTCGAAGCGCTGGTGCGCTACGCCTACGAGCAGGGCATCATGGTCAAGCCCATGAAGGTCGAGGCGCTGTTCGCGCCGGCGACGCTGGACGCGTCGAAGATCTAGGGACAGCCATCGCAACCAATTTTGTCACCCCAGACGCAGCGCATGCTCCGCGCTGCACCGCGCCCGGGACGACAATGGAAGACGTTACGAGAGCTTCGCGTCCTGGATTACCTGCCAGATGCGCTGGGGCGAGGCCGGCATGTCGATATTCTTCACCCCCACCGGCTTCAGCGCGTCGTGCACCGCGTTCATCACCACGGCGAGCGCGCCGGTCGTCCCGGCCTCGCCGCCGCCCTTGACGCCCAGCGGGTTGCCCTTGGTGATGACCTCGTTGGTCTCGACCTTGAACGACGGCAGGCAGTCGGCGCGCGGCAGGGCGTAGTCCATGAACGAGCCGGCGAGCACCTGGCCGCCGTCCTCGTAGACCACGTGCTCCATCACCGCCTGGCCGACGCCCTGGGCGATGCCGCCATGGACCTGGCCGTCGACGATCAGCGGGTTGATGACGCGGCCCACGTCGTCGACCGCGACGTACTGCACGATCTGCATCGTGCCGGTGTCGGGATCGATCTCCACCTCGCAGACGGCGCAGCCGTTGGGGTAGGCGGGGATGCGGCCGACGAACTTCTGCTCGCCGTCCAGTGGGCCCTTGAGCTCGTCCGGCACGCGCCCGTCTGCGGCGGCGCGGGCGGCGTCGTAGAGCCCGATCGAGCGATCTGTGCCGGCCACCGTGAACCGGCCGTCGGCAAATTCGATGTCGCCGACCGCCGCCTCCAGCATGTGGGCGGCGATGCGCTTGCCCTTGTCGATGATCTGGTCGCACGACTTGACCATGACGAACCCGCCGAGCCGCATCGACCGATCCGAATGGGTGCCGCCGCCCTCGGGCACCAGGTCGGAATCGCCGGTGACCATCCTGACCTCGCCATGTGCAACCCCGAGCCAGGTGGAAATCACCTGCGGGAAGCTGGTCTCGTGCCCCTGTCCCTGCGACAGCGTGCCGATGATCACGTCGACCGTGCCTTCGGGCTTCACCACCACGCGGGCGCGCTCGACCGGGATGCCGACCGGCGTCTCGATGTAGTTGGCGAGCCCGATACCGCGCAGCTTGCTGCGGCCTTTTGCCTCGGCGCGGCGTGCCTCGAAGCCGTGCCAGTCCGCCATGTGCATGGCGGTCTCCATGTTCTTCTCGAACTCGCCGCAATCGTAGGTGAGCCCGCCCTGCGTCTTGTAAGGGAAGGTGCGGATCAGATTGCGCCGGCGCAGCTCGATCCGGTCGATGCCGAGGCGCTCGGCCGCCATGTCGACCAGCCGCTCCATCGTGTGCATCGCCTGCGGCCGCCCCGCGCCGCGATAGTTCACGCTCGGCAGGGTGTTGGTGACGATGCCGAGCGCGCGGAGGCAGAGATTCGGAATGTCGTACAGCGTGGTCGCGATGCGCGAACCGTTGACCGCCGGAACGTAGGAGACGGTGTTGCCGCCGACGTTGGAATAGAGCGTGACCTTGAGGCCGAGGAACTTCCCGTCCTTGTCGAGCGCGAGCGCGGCGCGTGTCACCACGTCGCGCGCCTGGTAGTCCGCGACGAATGCCTCGGTGCGCTCGCCGGTCCACTTGACCGGGCGGTTGAATTTCTTCGCCGCCCACAGTGCGCAGACATATTCGGCGTGCAGGTGGCCGCGCGGCCCGAAGCCGCCGCCGACGTCCTTCTGCACGACGCGCACCTTGTCCTCGGGCAGGCCGAACGTGCCGGCGATCGCGGACTTCTGGCCGTGCACCCCCTGGCCGCCTGTCCACAGCGTCAAGCGGTCGCCGTCCCATTCGGCAAGGCAGGCGCGCGGCTCCATCTGGCAGTTGGCGACGCGATTGGAGACGAACTCGCCCTCGATGACGTGTGCGGCCTGCGCGAACACCTTCTCGGTCTTTTCGCAATCGCCGACGAACCCCTCGAAGGCAATGTTGTTCTTCACCCCGTCCCACACCTCGGGCGCGCCGGGCGCGATGGCGTCGAGCCCGCGGATAACGGCGGGCAGCGCCTGGTACTCGGCCTCGACCAGCTCGGCCGCGTCCTTGGCCTGGCCCAAGGTCTCGGCGACGACGAAGGCGACGCCCTCGCCCACATGGTGGATCTTGTCGGCGACCAGCGGGATCAGCCCGTGCTCGAACGCCTTGCGCCCGTCCGGATAGCCGAAGCAGGGCTTGGTGATGTCCTCGGGCATCGGACCCATCGCGCGCGACGGCACGACATTGATGCTTTCGGCGAAGTACTGCGCCCCGGTCAGCACGGCGACGACACCCGGCGCGCGCGCGGCCGCCGCGGTGTTGATCCGCGTGAGGCGGGCGTGGGCATAGGGCGCGCGCACCATCACCCCGTAGAGCTGGTCGGCGCGGTTGTAGTCGTCCGAATAGCTGCCCTTGCCTTGCAGCAGCCGCAAATCCTCGACCCGCGGCAGTGGCGCCCCGATTCCCAAATCCATCATCCTCTCCGAAACTGACGTCCTGGCAAATTGTGCGCGGCCTCGCCCCCCACCCCAGCCCGCCCCCACAAGGGGGAAGGGGACGTGCGGCAAGGCCTGCGCGAAAAATACTCCCTCCCCCTCGATAAGGGAGGGCTGGGGTGGGGGTGGAGCAAGGACGATGCTTCCCCCGGCGTCGAGCCCTACGCCGACACTTTCGACGGCGTGTAGAGCTCGGTCGAATATTTCGCCGGCGCGTCGGCGGCGACCGGATTGCTCAGCGTGCCGAGCCCCTCGATCTCCACCTCGCATACGTCGCCGGGCTTCATCTGCACCATGCCCGGCACGTAAACGCCCCCGGTGTTCGGTGGCGGCGTCTCGCCGGGATGTGGCGGCAGCGACCCCGGCGAGCCCGAGACGATCACGTCGCCCGGACGCAGGTAGTAGCCCTGCGACAGATAGTTGATGAGTTGCGGCACGCCGAACACCATCAGGTCGGTGGTGGCGTTCTGGCGCTCGATGCCGTTGACGCGGGTGATGGTGCGCTTGTGCTGCCAGTCGCCGAACTCGTCTGGCGTCATCAGCCACGGGCCGAAGCTGCCCGACTGCTCGAAATTCTTGCCGAGCCCGAACTGGCGGTTGTGGCCCTGGTATTCGCGCACCGAGCCTTCGTTGTAGCAGGAGTAGCCGGCGACATGGTCGAGCGCCTTCTCGACCGGGATGTGCCGTCCGCCCTTGCCGATGATGACGGCAAGCTCACCCTCGTACTCATACTTGTGGGCGATGGCGGGGTCGGGGCAGAGGATCGGCTGCATGTGGCCCACCTGGCTGCATGGCATGCGGAGGAAGATCTGCGGGTACTTGGCCGAGGTGGTGAGGCCGGTCTCCTCAACGTGCAGCTTGTAGTTGAGGGCGAGGCACCAGATCGCGTTGGGATCGAGGATCACCGGATCGAGCGTGACGTCGGCGAAGGTGAGATCCGCCTTCCTGCCCTTCGCGGCCGCGGCCGCCTTGGCGAGCCCGTCCTTCATCCCGATCAGCGCGCGGAGGTCGCTGGGCAGGTCCGGCGCCGCCTTGGCGAGAGCGACGAAGCCTGTGTCGTCGACCATCACCCCAACGCCCGCCTCGCCCTTGTGCCGGTACGAGATCAGTCTCACGTCAGCCTCCCTCGCTGGAATTCTTGGATGGCGGAGGGTGGCAAAATTCGCGCGCCCGGGCAAGCGCGGGCCTCATGGAAGCCGGTCCGCGCTTTGAGCGCAGCGAAGCGATCCAGTGCGTTCAGGGTCGCTTCGTTGCTGCGGTCTTCGCGACGAGGAGGAAAGCGCGCCTTTTAGCCCCGCTGGGCGCCGAGTCGGTGGTTCAGCGTTTCGAGCTCGGCACGGAGGTCGTCGATCTCGTCCCGGTCGGCCTCCGCCGGGTCGCGGTCGGGATCGGGTGCGGCCGGATGGGTGAGGCGCGCCTCCTCCACCCGATCGATCACGTCGCGAACGTTGCGCTTGGCGCGCTGACGCCGGGGCGCCGTCGCCGCGGGATGCTCGGGGGCCTCGGGAATCTCGATGTCATCGTCCTGCGCCTCGCCGTCGAGCAGGGCCTGGGCCATGGCGCCGATGCGCGGCACCGTCTCGTCGACGCCCCGCCCGAGGCTCCGGTCGATGACCTCGAGCAGGGATTCGACCTGGGCGAGAAGCGCGGCGTGCTCGTCCTCCAGCGCGGCGACCTGCGCGCGATAGGAGGCGATCTCGCGTTCCTGCGCGGCGAACCGGTCGCGGATCTGGCGCCACATCTCGACCAGCGCCGCGCTTTGGCTCTCCCGCGCTTCGCGGGCGGCTTCCATGTGGCGCTCGGCGCGCTCGACGCGGGATTTGAGGGCGTCCAGATCGGGCAAGTTGCGCTCTCCTTGTCGCACCGCCCCAGCATCGCCGCTCAGGGTTAACGAAGGGTTGCGCCAGGGCGCGGCGTTGACACCACCGGCCCGATCGCCTATCCGGCGGCGACCTCGCCCCACTGCGGATATCTCCTTGGCCAGCGCCCCCTTCCTCACCTTCGTCGCGAGCCTGGTCGTGCTGGCGGCGGCGCTGACCTGGGCGATGACCCGGGTGCGCATCCTCGACGTGCCGGGGCCGCGCTCGTCGCACGACCTGCCGGTGCCGCGGCTCGGCGGCATCGCCATCGTCGCAACCTTCTTCGCGGGCTTCGCATGGCTCGGCTGGACCGGCGAGCTCGCAGGCGCCTCGAGCCCGCTCGGCCACGCGAGCCTGCTCAACCTCGTGGGGCTCGCCAGCGGGTCGCTGCTGGTCGCGCTGGTCGGGCTCGCCGACGATCTCGGCCGTCTCGGCGTGCGCGGCAAGCTCGCCGGCCAGCTCGTGGTGGCAATTGTGCTGGTCGCCTGTGGCGTCCAGTTCCGCCAGTTCACCCTACCCGGCAGCGGCACCCAGATGCTGGGCGCCTGGGGCTGGCCGATCACCATCGTCTGGGTCGTCGCGATCACCAACATCGTGAACTTCATGGACGGGCTCGACGGGCTCGCCGGCGGCACCGGGACCATCGCCGCGGGCTTCTTCGCCGCCGCCGCCGCCGCCGGGGCCGCGCCGATCGCGGCGGCGCTGAGCGCCGGTCTCGCCGCCGCCTGCTTCGGCTTCACCCTGTTCAACGCGCCGCGTGCCCGCATCTTCATGGGCGACGTCGGCAGCCAGTTCCTCGGCTTCACCCTGGCGGCGCTCGCCGTGCTCGCCACCGGGCACGACACGCCCGAGACCTCGGCGCTGGTGATGCCGCTCCTGCTGTTCCACTTCATCTTCGACACGTTCCTCACCTTCTTCCGCCGGCTGGCGGAGGGGCGGGACGTGACCAAGGCGCATCGCGGCCACCTCTACCAGCTCCTTAACCGGCTGGGCGCGTCGCATTTTCAGGTGAGCCAGCTGCACTGGGCTGTGGGGGTGGCCGAGGGGCTGGCGGCGCTCTGGCTGATCCACCAGTCCCCGGCCGGAAGGCTGGCGGTTTTCCTGCCGTTTCTGGCGCTGGAGGCGGTCTACGCGGCGCTGGTCCTGAGGGCGGCCCGCCGCCGCGGCGTGGTCGCGGGGTAGGGCGCGCCGGGGCAGGGCGCGACGGAACGCGCGGAACTTATCGTCCGCTTAAACCATTTCGTTGCATGATTCCGTCATTTGACGGCGCAAAACGGCGACCTTAGGGTGTCCTCCATGGACGAAACGACGCCGCATCCCGGGCGAATTCTGCTCGATGAGGTGATGACTCCGCTGGGCGTGAGCCGGAACCAGCTCGCCCGCGACATCGACGTGCCGGTCGGGAGGATCAGCGCCATCGTCTCCGGTGCGCGGGCCATCACGGCGGACACGGCGCTCCGGCTCGCGCGCTATTTCGGCACGACGCCCGAGCTCTGGATGCGGCTGCAGGCGGACTACGACCTCGCCCGCGCGCGCGAGCAGATCGGCGCCGAGGTGGAGGAGCGGGTGCGCGTGCTGCAGAACCGCGCGCCGCTGGCCGACACCGCCCCGTCCTTCGCCGATCCGTCTCCGCCGCCGGAGACGACGCCCGTGCCGGCGGAGCTTGCTTCCGCGCCCGAACCGGCACCCGTCGAGCCGCCGCCCCCGCCGGCCGCCGTCGCAGAGGACCCTCCGCCCGCAATCCGGCTCGGTCCCGCCGAGCGCGACGAGGGCGACGGCTGGCCCGCCCCGCCGGAGGCCGCGGAGCCGGTCACGGCGGAGCCCAAGGCCGGGGAGCCGGAGGAGCCGCCCGCGCCGCCCTTTGGGCCGGCCCTGGGGCCGGAGGTCGCGGAGCCCGACGAGCCCAACGGTCGCCCCCATCGGGGCATCCCGGCCGGCTATTTCAGCTTCGACGAGGAGCCGGACCTGCCGGAACCCGAGGACGACGTGCTCGAGCTCTCGGCCGACATGATGGTCGCGGAGCCGGAGAAGTCGGCAAAGGATTCCGCGTCGCCATCCTCCACCGGCGTGCCGCGCGCGGAGCCAGCGTCCGACGACGCGCCGCGCGAAGCTGTGCCGGCCATCCCGGAGCCGCCACGCAAGCCCTAGCCGCGCCGCCGCAACGCCGCGGCCTCCTTTGCGATCGCGATCCGCGAGGGTAGGGTGGGCTCCCGGTGCCGTTCGCGCGCCGCAGGAGGGTGGATCAGGTGAACTCGAGCCCATCGGCAGAGGACGCGGAACGTCTGCTCGCGTTCTGGTTCGGCACGCGGGATGACTCCGAATGGGATGCCGGGCGGGCCGTGTGGTTCCAGCCGCGCCACGCGTTCGACCGCGCCTGCGCCAACTATCTAGGACTTTACGAGGCGGCGCGCGAGGGCGCGCTGGAGGGCTGGAAGGCGGCGCCACGGACCTGCCTTGCCCTGATCGTCGCGCTCGACCAGCTTCCGCGGAACCTGTTCCGCAACGACCCGCGGTCCTATGCGACGGACGCCAAGGCGCTCGAGGTGGCGCGCCATGCCATTGCCCGCGGGCTCGACCGCTATCTCCGCGCCGTCGAGCGCACCTTCGTTTATCTGCCCTACGAACACAGCGAGGATATTGCCGTGCAGCGCTCCTGCGTGGTGCTGATGGGGCAGCTTGGCTATCATCCGCGCGGCGTGCGCGCGTTCGCCTCGGCGATCCAGCATCTGCGCATCGTGGAGCGGTTCGGCCGGTTCCCGCACCGCAACGCGATCCTCGGCCGGCCGTCGACGCCCGAGGAGGTCGAGTTCCTGACCCGGCCGGGCTCGTCCTTCCTGCGGACGCCGAAGTGACCCGCTGCTTCTTGACAAACTGTCCTTTATAAAGGACAGTTCGTGGCGATCGAGGTGCGCCAGACCGAGGTGTTCGTGCGCTGGTTCGCGCGGCTGCGGGACGTCGACGCGCGGGCGCGTATCACCGCCAGGATTCGGCGCCTGTCGCTTGGCAATCCAGGCGACGTGAAGCCGGTGGGCGGAGGCGTTTCGGAACTGCGCGTCGATCATGGTCCTGGCTACCGCGTGTATTTCGTCCGGCGAGGCGACGCGGTGGTCGTGCTTCTCTGCGGCGGCGACAAGCGAAGCCAGGATCGCGACATTGCCCGAGCTCTCGAGCTCGCGCGGCAGCTTTGAAGGAGAGCGATATGAGGCTGCAAACCCGGCCCTGGGACGCAGCGGACACGCTGGCGACGAGGGAGGAAATTGCCGCCTATCTCGATGCCGTTCTTGCGGATGGCGACCCCGAGTTGCTGAAGGCGGCGCTTGGCGATATCGCCCGCGCCAAGGGAATGACCGAGATCGCGCGCGCCGCCGGTGTCGGTCGCGCCAACCTCTACAAGGCGCTCTCGCCAGACGGCAATCCAGAATTCGCGACGGTCGCGAAGGTGCTGAAGGCCCTCGGGCTTCGCCTCAGCGTGGCCGCCTGATCGTCGCCTACGACAATCGGTCGCATGGCGGGGTGGTGCGACGGGCTTCGCGGTTGACAAAGGCCGGGGTTTCGCCCAAACCCTTGCCCGCACCGAACCGGGCCGCCAAGTGCCCGGAATTCAAAAACTTTGAGCGTTCGGCGCGACGCGGGCAGGCGGGCGACCACTCACCTTCCAGGCGGCATGGGACCGGCGCAACGTGCGCCGCGGAATGAGGTTCCGCGGCAGGAGGCCGGGGCGACGGTATGCCCCCGCGTTGCCACATTTCGCCGCTAACTCGCGCCGGAACCGAAGCTGTGGCGATTGGGAGACGGGAATGAGCACCATGCTCGACATCCAGCACCTGACCAAGCGGTTCGGGGGGTTCGCGGCGGTCGACGACGTGACCTTCGCGGCCGACCGCGGCGAGGTGCTCGGCTTCCTCGGCCCCAATGGCGCCGGGAAGACCACGACCATGCGGATGATCGTGGGCTTCCTCGCGGCGAGTTCGGGCCGCGCCATCGTGTGCGGCCACGACGTGACCGAGGAGCCGTTCGAGGTGAAGCGACTGGTCGGATACCTCCCCGAGGGCGCGCCGCTCTACGAGGACATGACGCCGATCGGCCTGCTCAACTTCGTCGCCAGCGTGCGCGGCCTCTCGGGCGGTACGCGGCGGGCCGCGATCGGCCGCGCGGTCGAGCAGCTCCAACTCGACGAGGTGCTGGCCCAGCCGATCGGCACCCTCTCGAAGGGCTTCAAGCGGCGCGTCGGCTTCGCCCAGGCCATCCTGCACGATCCCGACGTCCTGATCCTCGACGAACCGACAGATGGCCTGGACCCCAACCAGAAGCACGAGGTGCGCGCGCTGATCGAGCGCATGGCCGAGGGCAAGGTGATCGTCATTTCGACGCATCTCCTGGAGGAGGTCGACGCGGTCTGCTCGCGCGCGGTGATCATCGCTCGCGGCCGGCTGGTATTCGACGGCACGCCCGAGATGCTGCAGGCCAAGTCCGAGCTGCACAACGCGGTGCGCGTGCAGGTGGCGCCCGCCGCCGCCGAGACGTGCCGGATCAACCTCGCCGGACTTGAGGGCGTCGCGCGGGTCGACCTCGCCATGGGCGGCGACGGCATCGCGCGGCTCGTAGCCGTGCCGTCCGAAGGCCGCTCGATCGTGGAAGCCGTGAGCGCCCGGCTTCAGGCGAAGGGAATCGCGATCGAAGAGCTGACCGTCGAGCGCGGCCGGCTCGACGAGGTGTTCCGCCGCATCACCACGGCGGCGTAGGGGAGAGGGGATGCACCAGACACTCGCCATCAGCCGGCGCGAGCTTGCGGCCTACTTCTCGACGCCGCTCGCCTACGTGTTCATCGTGATCTTCCTCGCCCTCGCCGGCGCAGTGACCTTCTATTTCGGCGGTTTCTTCGACCGCAACCAGGCCGACCTGATCCCGTTCTTCTCCTTTCACCCCTGGCTCTATTTGTTCCTGATTCCCGCGGTCGGCATGCGGCTCTGGGCGGAGGAGCGGAAGTCGGGCACGCTCGAGCTTCTGATGACCCTGCCGGTGACGACGCTCGACTCCGTGCTCGGCAAGTTCATCGCGGCCTGGATATTCGCCGGCATCGCGCTGGCGCTGACCTTCCCGATCTGGATCACGGTCAACTATCTCGGCAATCCGGACAACGGGGTGATCGTCGCCTCCTACATCGGAAGCTGGCTGATGGCCGGTGCCTTCCTCGCCATCGGCGGGTTCGTGTCGGCGCTGACGCGGAACCAGGTGATCGCCTTCGTGATTGCCGCGGCGGTGTGCTTCCTGTTCCTGATGAGCGGCCTCGACATCGTGCAGAGCGCGGTGCGCGGCTGGGCGCCGCCCTATGTCGTGGAGCTGGTGGCGTCGTTCTCGTTCCTGGTGCATTTCGAACGGATCATGCGCGGCGTCCTGGACGTGCGCGACGTGATCTTCTTCCTCGCGGTCATGGGCGTGTTCCTCTACGCCAACGTCGTGACCGTCGAGCTCAAGAAAGGCGCGTGAGGCGGGCATGAACATGCGAAACTGGAGCCGCAAGACCCTCGCCATCGTCGGGCTTTCGATCGCGGTGGTTTTCTTCGTATCGCTCGACGTCGTGTCGAACGCCGTGTTCCCCGCCACCCAGGTCGATCTCACCCAGGGCAAGATCTACACCCTGACGAAATCGACGCACGACGTGCTGGCCGACATCAAGGAGCCGATCACGCTCCGCCTGTTCGTCTCCAACGCCCTGCTCACCGAAACGCCGGCCTACGCCACCTACGCGGCGCGAGTGAAGGAGATGCTGGAGCGCTACGTCTCGCTGTCCAAGGGCAAGATCACGCTGCAGTACATCAACCCGGAGCCGTTCTCGCCGGCCGAGGACCGCGCGGTGGGCTACGGGCTGCAGGCGGTGCCGCTCGATCAGAACGGCGAGGTCGTCTATTTCGGCCTGGTCGGCACCAACACCACCGACGACACCGACACCATCCCCTTCCTTGCCCAGCAGCGCGAGAAGTTCCTCGAATACGACCTCACCCGGATGATCGTGAACCTCGCCCATCCGAAGAAAAAGGTCGTTGGTATCGTCACCGGCAGCTACATGGAATCCGACCCGCTGAAGAAGTGGAAGCCGTGGCGGATCACCGAGCTGATCAAGCAATCCTACGACATCAAGTCGATCTACGAGGCCGACCAGTGGCCTAAGGACATGGACGTGCTGCTGGTTGCGCACCCGATCGGCCTCAGCGAGAAGATGCTCTACAAGATCGACCAGTACGTGATGCATGGCGGCAAGGCGCTGGTGTTCGTCGATCCGTTCTCCGAGGAGGTGACGCGGGCCAATCAGGCGCAGCGCATGCCGCCCGACATGGGCTCCGACCTCCCGAAGGAGTTCAAGGCCTGGGGCATCCAATTCGACCCGAAGAAGTTCGTCGGCGACCGTGAGGCGGCTACCCGCGTCGCGGCCGGCGAGGACGCGGGCGGCCGGCCGATCATCACCGACTACCTCGCCTGGCTCGGCCTCAAGGGCGACGACATCAAGCGCGGCGATCCGATCACCGACGAGCTGCAGCTCGTCAACGTGGCGGCGGCGGGCGCGATCTCGAAGGCTCCGGGCGCGACGATCAAGCTCGAGCCGCTGCTCGAGACGTCGAAGAACTCGGAGCTGATCGACGCCGACAAGGTGCGCGTCGATCCTAAGCCCGCCGAGCTGATGAAGGACTTCAAGTCGGCCAACAAGCGCTTCATCATCGCGGCGCGCGTGACCGGCGAGGTGAAGTCCGCCTTCCCGGACGGCCCGCCCAAGGACAAGAAGGACGCCGACACGAAGGATGCGTCCGGCGCCAAAGGTGCGAAGGAGGCGAAGGCCGACGCCAAGCCGGCCAAGCTCCCCGCCGACTTCCTCGCCAAGTCGAAGGGGCCCGTCGACCTGATCGTGGTCGCCGATACCGATATCCTGGGCGACCGGTTCTGGCTGCGCAGCCAGGATTTCTTCGGTCAGAACCTCGACGTGCCGATCGCCAACAACGCCGACTTCGTGCTGAACGCGATCGACAATTTGTCGGGCGGCTCGTCGCTCTCCGACCTGCGCTCGCGCGGCGTCGCGGCCCGGCCGTTCACCGTGGTCCAGGACATCCAGAAGCAGGCCGAGGATCGCTACCGCGCGAAGGAGCAGCAGCTCAGCGACAAGCTCACCGACCTTCAGAAGAAGCTGAAGGAGATGCAGCAGGCGAAGGCGGGCGTGGCGGCCGCGGCGACGCCTGCCGCCGCCAAGGGCTCGGGCGACGAGGTGATCCTGTCCGACCAGCAGGCGAAGGCGATCGAGGGCTTCCGACGCCAGATGATCGAGACGCGGAGCGAGCTGCGCGACGTGCAGCACCGGCTGCGCCAGCGCGTGGAAACGCTCGATTCGTCGCTCAAGATCGTCAATATCGGGCTGATGCCGGTGCTGGTGCTGATCGTCGCAATCGTGCTGGCGCTGGTCCGGCGCGCGAAGATGCGCCGTCGCCAGCATGCGCATGTCGGCTGAGCGCGGGGAGATCGCTGCATGAAACCGAGAACGATCGTCGCCTTCGGCCTGGTCACGCTGGTTCTGTTCGTCGGCGCGATCTGGACGATCGCCGGCCAGCGCGGCAACACGGCTCTCGCGACCGGCGGAAAGCCGGTCTTTCCGGGCCTGACTGCCGGCATCAACAAGGCGGCGGAAATCGACCTCGCCTGGGCGTCCGGCCACTTCACCATCAAGCGCCAGGGCGACAACTGGCGGCTGCAGGAGCGTGAGGGCTATCCCGTGCCTTTGGCGCGGGTGCAGGCAGCGCTGATCTCGCTTTCCGAGCTCAAGTTCCTCGAGCCCAAGACCAAGGATCCGTCCCGCTACGACCGGCTCGACGTCGAGGACATCTCGCCGAAGGCGAAGGGCGCCGTCCAGATCACCGTGAAGGACGCGCAGGACAAGGTGCTGGCGTCCGGCATCATGGGCCGGGTGAACGAAAACCTTTACGGCAAGGCGGGCGGCGGCACGTATCTCCGCCGCACCGGCGAGGCCCAGTCCTGGCTCGCCGAGGGGATCGCCAAGTTCGGCACCAACCACAAGGACTGGATCGACAAGAACATCGTCAGCGTCACTAAGGCCGAAACCGCCAAGGTGGTGATGCACTGGCCCAACGATCCGGCGAATTCGTGGACGGCCACCAAGGCGAAGGACGCGAAGAACTTCACCGTCGACAACATTCCCCAGGGCAAGAAGCTCAAGACCGACAACGAGGTCGGATCGATCCTCGAGATCATGAACGGACTCGACCTGGACGACGTGAAGAAGGCCGGCGACGTGAAGTTCCCCGATCCGCCGCAATGGGTGGAGTTCACCACCTATGACGGGTTGGTGGTCCATGCCGAGGTGGTCTCGCCCAAGCAGTACGAGTACTGGGCGAAGTTCTCGGCGCGCGTCGCCGACGGCGCGAAAGAGCCCGCCAAGGCGAAGAAGGAGGCCGACGCCATCAACGCGCGCGTCTCCGGCTGGGCCTATGAAATCGCAGCGGGATACGGCGAGAAGCTTACGAAGAAGTTCACGGACATGGTCGAGGACGCCACCAAGAAGCCCGCGAGCTGATCGAGGCGCCGACGACCGTGGCGCACCGGGCCCTTGCCGCGCTCGCCGGGATCGTCGCGCTCGCCGGTTCCGCCGCGCCGTGCACGGCCCGTGCCGAGGCGCCTGACGCCGGCGCGCTGGTGATCGACGCGCGCACGCTCCCCCGCTTCGACGACGCGCTGGCGCGCTACCGCAAGATCCAGACGGATGGCGGCTGGCAGGCGCTCGCCGACGGGCGAACGCTTCGCCCCGGCGACCGCGGGCCCGACGTGGCGGCGCTGCGCGAGCGGCTCCTGCGCACCGGCGACCTGCGCGGCGTGACACCGGGGGAACCGGGCCTGTTCACCCCGGCGCTCGACCGGGCGGTGCGCGACTTCCAGCTGCGCCACGGGCTCGTCCCGGACGGGGTCGTCGGGCGCGGCACCCGCGCCGCGCTGAACGTGCCGGCCGCCCAGCGCGTGGCGACGCTGGCCCTCAACCGCGATCGGCTCGCCGACCTCGCGAAGCGCGTGCCGGCCTCGGCGGTGGTAGTGAACGTGCCCGCCTTCGCCCTCACCCTGGCCACGCGCGGGCAGGTGCTGCTGCAAAGCCGGGTGATCGTGGGGAAGCCCTCGTCGCCGACGCCGACGCTCGACAGCCGGATCACGCGCGTCGAGATCAACCCCTACTGGAACGTGCCGCCCTCGATCGCGCGGCGTGAGCTTGCGCCGAAGATCGCGGCCGATCCCGGCTATCTCGCCGCCAACCACATGCAGGTGCTCGCCGGTCCGAACGGCCAGTCGCACCAGGTCGATCCGGCGACCGTCGACTGGCGCCATTTCGGCGCGGCGGGCGTCCGGCTCCGCCAGGATCCGGGTCCGGACAACCCGCTCGGCAATTTGAAGTTCTTTTTCCCGAACGACCACGACGTGTACCTGCACGACACGCCGGCGAAGCAGGCGTTCCAGCGCCCGGTGCGCGCCCTGAGCCACGGCTGCGTCCGGGTCGAGAACGCGTTCACCCTGGCGACGTTGCTGCTCGGCGGCAATTCCGGCTGGACGGAGGAGCGGCTGCGCGTAGCCATCGCGACCGGCGCCTACCAGAAGGTGGACCTCGCGCAGCCAATGGCGGTCTACATCGTCTACGTGACTGCCTGGGTGGACCCGGAGGGGGCGGTCGAGTTCCGCCCCGACATCTATCGCCGCGATGGAGCGCCGCCGCCGGCCGCGATGCAGAAGGCCTGCACCGTCGAGGGGCCCGTCGCGCTGCCCGGGTGATTCCCGGCGGTTTGACGGATTTTCGATTATCGGTTACCCAGGCGCGATGGCGTAAGGACGAAGAGCATGAGCAAAGGCAAGGGGTTGACGCGGCGGGCGCTGCTGGGGGCGGCGGTCGCCGGGACTGCGTTCGGCATGTCGGCGCCGGCGATGGCGGCGCTGGTCGACGGGCGGCCGCGAAAGCTCGCCTTCTACAACCTGCACACAGGCGAGCGGCTCGCCGCCACCTACTGGTCGGACGGCGGTTACGTGTCGGATGAGATGGTCGCGATCAACCATCTGCTGCGCGATTTCCGCACGGGGGATGTCCACCAGATCGATCCCAAGCTGCTCGACCTGCTTTACGCGCTCGACGGCAGGCTGGGCAGCAGCCAGCCTTTCCACGTGATCTCCGGCTACCGGTCGCCGCGTACCAACGCCATGCTGCACGCCGCATCGAGCGGCGTCGCTTCGTCGAGCCTGCACATGGTGGGGAAGGCGATCGACATCCGCGTGCCGGGCCGCTCGCTCGCGACGCTGCACGAGGCGGCACTCCAGCTCCGCCGAGGCGGGGTCGGCTACTACCCGAAGTCCGACTTCGTCCACGTCGACACGGGCCGCGTCCGCCGCTGGTAGTTGCAGCGGCTATTTCTTCTTCTTTTCCGTCGCCAGGCTCTTGCGCAGCGCGTCCATGATGTTGACGACGTTGCCCGGCGGCTCGACCGCCTTCTTTGCCTTGGGCGGGCGCTTGCCCTTTTTCTTCGCGGCAATGACGGCGAGCAGCCGGTCCTGCACCGGGTCCTCGACCAATGATGGATCCCAGGGGCGGGTGCGCGCGTCGATCAACCGCCTGACGAGGGCCAGCATGTCCGCTTCCGGTTTTTCTTTGCCCGCGTCGCCGAAATACTCCGTCTCGTCGCGCACCTCGTTGCCGTAGCGCAGCGTCCAGAGAACGATGCCCTTGCCGTGCGGCTTCAGCATCACCGCCCGTTCTCGCCGGTAGAGTACGAGCCGCGAGATGCCGACCGTTCCGGTTGCCGCCATGGCGTCGCGGATGACCGCGAACGCCTCTTCGCCGACGGGGTCGTTCGGCTCCAGGTAGTGCGGCCGGTCGTACCAGACCCATTCCAACGACTCGTCGGGCACGAACTGTTCGATCTCGATGGTGTGGGTGGAATCGAGCGCGACCGCATCGAGTTCCTCGTCCTCCAGCATGACGTACTGGTCGGCGCCCACCTCGTAGCCGTGCGTCTGGTCGTCGCGATCGACGACGCGGCCGGTCTCGACGTCGACATAGCGGCTCTCGACCCGATTGCCGGTCTGGCGGTGCACGGTGTGGAACCGCACCCGCTCGCGCTCCGTGACGGCCGGCCGCATCGCGACCGGGCAGGTCACGAGCGACAGCTTGAGGTAGCCCTTCCAGTAGGCGCCGGCCGGCATCAGCGCTTCCTCGCCGCAGACAATTATAATTAACGCCGGACGGTACAGGATTGTTCCCGTGCCGGAGCCGGACGGGGCCGCAAAAACCGACGGCCGGCGGCCGCAACTGTCGGGATTTCTTACAGCTTTTCCGGCCCCTGCCGCGGATTCCGTCGGAATTCTTGACAGGCTTGACACCGATCCGTTCGCAACTGGCGCGCAGTCCCCTGATATCGCCCGACACCTGGCTGCTGGCACGCATCTTGCATGGCAAGGCGGGGAAGCTACGTGACCGAACCTGCCTGATGAACCGACTGCCCCTGCGCCACCTAGGCCTGCTGGCCACCCTGCTGTGCGCCGTTGCCGTGCCCGGCATCGGCCATTGCGCGATGGTCGACATCCAGGGGGCCGCGCCGATTGCGGCCGAGGCGGAGTTCGAGCGTGCAGTGCAGTTCGAATATGCCGAGGGGGTCGGCCGCGACTATTCGAAGGCCTTCGCGCTCTACTGCGACGCCTCGCGTCTCGGCCATGCCCAGGCCGCGTACAACATCGGCTGGATGTATGCCAACGGGCGCGGCGTCGCGCGCAACGACGACCAGGCGGCGGCGTGGTTTCGCCTCGCCGAAAAGCGCGGCCATCGCCACGCGCGCCAGATCCTGAAGTTCATCCTGGGCGGCAAACCGGACGCGAAGCCGCGCTGCCCGGACGGCATGGCGGGGGTCGAGTCGGCCGCGGCGATCGGCGCGCCGGCCGAGATCAGCCGGCTCGTCGCGCGCCTCGCCCCGACCTTCCGGCTGAGCCCCGCGCTGGTGCTCGCGGTCATCAAGGTCGAATCCGACTTCCGCGCCGATGCGGTGTCGCCCAAGGACGCGCAGGGGCTGATGCAGCTCATCCCGGAGACGGCGCGGCGCTTCGGCGTGAAGAACGCGTTCGACCCGGCGCAGAATCTCGCCGGCGGCATGGCCTATCTGCGGTGGCTTCTCGACCGGTTTGGCGGCAACGTCCGCCTCGCGCTTGCCGCCTACAACTCCGGCGAGAAGGCGGTCGACCGCTATGACGGCGTGCCGCCCTATCCCGAGACCCAGGGCTATCTCCGCAAGCTCGGCCGGCTCGGCATCCTGCCCGCGGACGACCAGACCGCCTCGCGCTGAGGGCGGACCCAAGTTTTACAGCCGACGGGCTCTCTGCTAGCGTGGCGCCGCCAGCGAGCGGAGGGCACCATGGGCAAGTTCGTGATCCAGCAGCACGGGCGCCTGCAGGAGGCTGTAGCGCACAAGCTCGGCTTCTTCGCCGACGAAGGTCTCGACTACGAGATGAGCGGCGGCAACCTCGGCGCTGCCAAGTCGGTGGACCGCGCCACCGGCCGGCCCGCGGACATTCTCTCCGGCGCCTACCAGTCCTATGAGCAGGGCAAGGGCAACAAGGGCGACAAGTCTGACATCTCCTGCGCCTGCCATTGGACGGTGAACAACGCCGCAGCCAACCGCATCGGCACCATGTACGGCAAGGCCTACGTGGTGACGCCGGGCGCGGTGATGGTGCCCCAGGATTCGCCGATCCGTCGGCCCGAGGACCTGGCCGGGAAGGAGGTCGCCGTCGGCTACCAGTCGGGCAGCCACTACACGACGATCCAGGCGCTGGAGCCGTTCATGGCGCCCGAGGACATCAAGCTCAAGTTCGTGGGGCTGCCATGGCAGCGCGTCGACGTCGCGGTCGACCGCGACCTGCCGGCGGCGAGCCTGTGGGGCATCACCTACCTGGCGGGCGAGCAGCTCGGGCTTCGCAAGGTGCTCGACTGCACCTTCATGATCACCTTCATGTTCCCGGCGACGGTCGCGCTCGACGACGTCGAAAAATACATGCGCGCGCTCAAGCGGGCGCAGGCTGAGATCGACCTCCGGCCCGAACTCTATCGGCCCCTCTATGCCGACATGATCCCGGAGCGTTATCGGACCCAGGTGGATGTCCGCACGTTCGCGCCCGGCGAGCGGGTGGTGTTCCTGCCCTATACCGAGGATATGTTCCGCCGCACTCAGGATTGGATCCACGCGCGCGGCATCTTCGACGCGCCGCCGAGCGAGCTCGACTACGCCGCCTCGGTGGCTGCGGAGTAACGCGAAGTCTATATATTTTCGTCATGCCCGGACTTGTTCCGGGCATCTATGGAGTCACAGGGCGAGGCGTCTGCCCGTGGATGGCCCGGCCATGACGCAAGGATTAAGCCGGATGTCTCATCTTACTACAGCCGGAACAGCTCCTTCGCGTTGAGGCCGAGGATGCGGCGCTTCGCGTCCTCGTCGAGGAAGGGCAGGTCGGTCACCGTCGCCGGCACGTCGAAATCCCAATGCGGCCAGTCGGACGAGTAGAGAAGCTGCGTGCGCGCGTCGATGGCGTTGAACGTCGCCTTCAGCAGCTCCAGGTTGGTCCGCTCCATCGGCTGGGTCGTGTAGTACATCTCGCGCATGTATTCGCTCGGCAGGCGCTTGAGGGCTGGCGCTTCCGACACGCGCATCAGGTACTCGTTGTCGAACCGGGTGGTCATGAACGCCATCCAGGTGATACCGGCCTCGACCCAGATCACCTTGAGCTTCGGGAACCGCTCTGGAACCCCGTTCATCACCCAGTTCGCGAGGTGGATCATGTTGCCGAGCGGGAACGACAGCGCGTGCGCCGACAGGAACCGGTTGACCTGCGACAGGAAACCGTCCTTGCCCCAATAGGGTCCGGCGTGGAAGGCGAGGGGGAGGCCGCGCTCCTCCAGCATGGCGTAGAGCCGCATGTAGGCGTTGTGGTGCACCGGGCGGTAGCGCGCGCTGGTGACCATGAACCCGACGACGCCCTTCCTCTCGGCGAACTCGGCGACGAAGCGCTCGCACGCCGCGGGTTCGCTGAACGGCAAATAGAGCAGCGACTTGATACGCTCGTCGGCGGGCAGGATGTTCTCGCAGAGCCAGCGATTGTAGCCGTGCGACAGCGCCACCTCGACGTCCACCTCCGGGTGCATTCCCATTCCGAGCATCGGCGTCGGGAACACCACCTGGTAGTCGATGCCGAGGCAGTCGATGGCCCGGCGGACCAGCGTCACGTCGCGATGCACGTCGGTCTCGGCGACCTCCTGCTCCGGATCGCCGTCATGGGTGATGCGCCCGGCGACGGTCTGGTGATACGGCCAGCTCGTCGCGCGCAGGATTCCGGGCGTGATCTGGCCGCGCACGGTGAAGGCGCGCGCGATGTCGCGGATCACCGGATCGGGAACGTGGTCGAGGATGTCGGGCCAGGACGACGTCTCGAAATGATGGGCGTCGACGTCGACGATGAGGTAGTCCTTCAGCCGCCGGTCGCGCGCCTGGCGCGCCGCGTGGGCCAGCACGTCGCGCGTGTCGGTGGTCTTGACGATCTGGCTGGGCAGCGGGCGGTCCCGCGGCGGCGTTCCGGTGTCCATCGTCGGTCTCCCTCGCCCGGAAGCATAGCATGCTAGCCGGATCGCAGGGTCTGCACCGCCGCGTCGCGCTCGAACAGATAGAGCAGGGTGCGGAGCGCCGCCCCGCGCGGGCCGGCAAGCTCCGAGTCGCGCTCCAGGATCAGCCGGGCGTCGTCGTTGGCGACGGCGAGCAACTCGCCATGCACAGCGAGGTCGGCGAGGCGGAAGACCGGCAGGCCCGACTGGCGGGTGCCGAGCACCTCGCCCGCGCCGCGGAGGCGCAGATCCTCCTCGGCGATGCGGAACCCGTCATCGGTTTCGCGCAGGATCTCGATCCGTGCCCGCGCGGTCTCGCCGAGCGGCGCGGCATAGAGCAGAAGGCAAGACGAGGGCCGCGTGCCGCGCCCGACCCGGCCTCGAAGCTGGTGGAGCTGGGCGAGCCCGAACCGCTCGGCATGCTCGATGATCATCACTGTCGCCTCGGGCACGTCGACGCCCACCTCGATGACGGTGGTGGCCACGAGGATGGCAGTCTCGCCCGCGGCGAAGCGGGCCATCACCTGGTCCTTGTCGCGCCCCTTGAGCCTGCCGTGCACCAGCCCGACCTTTCCGGGAAACAGCTTCGCGAGATGCGCGGCGCGCTCGGTGGCGGCGGCGATGTCGATCAGTTCCAATTCCTCGACCAGCGGGCACACCCAGTAGATGCGCGCGCCCTCGGCCATCGCCCGGCCAAGCCCGGCAGCGACCTCGTCGAGCCGGGAGAGGGGCAGGGCGCGCGTCGAGATCGCCTGACGGCCGGGCGGCTTGTCGGTGAGGCGCGACACGTCGAGGTCGCCGTAGGCCGTCATCGTCAGCGTGCGCGGGATCGGCGTCGCCGTCATCACCAGCACGTCGGTGCCGCGCCCCTTGGCGGCGAGGTCGAGCCGCTGGTGCACGCCGAAACGGTGCTGCTCGTCGACCACCGCGAAGGCGAGGTCGCGGAACGCCACGTCCTCCTGAAACAGCGCGTGGGTGCCGATCGCGAGCGGAATGGCGCCGGAGCCAAGCCCCGCGACCGCGCGGTCACGCGCGCGCCCCTTGTCGCGCCCGGTCACGAGCACGCAGCCGACGCCCGCGGCGCGGGCCAGCGGCTCGACGGTGGCGAAATGCTGGCGGGCGAGGATCTCGGTCGGCGCCATCAGCGCCGCCTGCGCCCCGGTCTCGACCGCGTTCAGCATGGCGAGCAGGGCGACCACGGTCTTGCCGCTGCCGACGTCGCCCTGCAGCAGCCGTGTCATGCGCTCGCCCGACGCCATGTCGGCCAGGATTTCGTCGAGCGCCCGCGCCTGCGACCCGGTGAGCTGGAACGGCAGGGCGGCCAGCGCCTTCGCCCGCAGCCGCCCGTCGCCCTTCAGCACGCGGCCGCGCTGGCGCTTCTGGCGGGCGCGGACCAGGGCGAGGGCGAGCTGGTTGGCCAGCAGCTCGTCGAAGGCGAGGCGGCGGCGCGCCGGCGTGGCAGGGGCGAGGTCCGCTTCCGATTGCGGGGCGTGGGCGGCGGCGAGCGCGGCGCGCCAGGCGGGCCATCCCTCGCGCGCGACCAGCGCCGCGTCGTTCCATTCGGCGAGCTCGGGCGCCCGGTCGACTGCGGCGTGGACGGCACGGGCCAGCGGCTTCGGGGTGAGGCCTGCGGTCAGCGGGTAGATCGGCTCGACCGACTGCAGCCGCGCCAGCTCCTCCGGCGCGCCGATATGGTCGGGATGGGTCATCTGGCGGAAGCCGTCATAGAGTTCGACCCGCCCGCTCACCACCCGCTCGGCGCCGACCGGCAGCGCCTTCTCCAGCCAGTCGGCGCGGGCATGGAAGAAGACGAGGTCGAGCGTCCCGGTCGCGTCGGAAAGCCGCACCTTGTAGGGCGCGCGCGGGCTGCGCGGCGCTGCGTGGAACTCGACGCGGCCGGTGATGGTGGCAATGGCGCCGTCGGCCGCCTCCGAGATCTTCGGGGCATAGCGCCGGTCGATGATGTCGCTCGGTAAATGCCACAGCAGGTCGACGACCTTGGGTCCGGCCAGCTTCTCGACCAGCTTGCCGAGGCGCGGCCCGACGCCGGGCAGCACCGTGACCGGCGCGAACAGTCGATTGAGGATGGGCGGGCGCATCGTCGGGCCGCTGGCTGCTGACAGGCGGGCGCGAAGTGCTTATATCCTAGTCCGCGCGGGGGCGAATCGCACCCGTGCGGACGGTTCTTGCACGGCGCGCGATCGGGCGCGCCGCGGGAGCCCATTGGCATTTGGGCATGACGGATACCGATTCGCGGGAACTGGACGAGCGACGCAAGCGGGCGCGCTTCCGCAGTGTGCGCCGCGGCACCAAGGAAAGCGACCTGGTGGTGGGGGGCTTCGCCTCCGACCGGCTGGAGGCGCTCGATGCGAACCAGCTCGCCCAATTCGAGGCGCTGCTCGACTGCCCGGACCAGGATCTGCTCGCCTGGGTGGTAGGGCTCAAGCCCGCGCCGGCCGAGCATGACCACGACGTGCTCGCCATGATGCGGGAGTACCGGTCATCGATACGCCGCTCGTAAGGCCGATCGCCGAGCTGCTGGAGACTTCCGGCCGCATCACGCTCGCCGGCGCGCCGGAGGGCTGCGACGCGCTGGCGCTGGCGGAGATCGCCCGGGCGGGACGTACCGTGCTGCATGCCGTGCGCGACGACGCGCGCCTTGCCCGCCTCGCCGACGCCCTCGCCTTCTTCGCGCCTGAGCTCGAGGTGCTGCGCTTCCCGGCGTGGGACTGCCTGCCCTACGACCGCGTGTCGCCCAATCCCGAGATAACCGCCCAGCGCACCGCGACGCTGACCCGGCTCGCCTCTGCGCCGGCGCCCGCGGGAGGACGCATCGTCATCGCCACGGTCAACGCGCTGGTCCAGCGCGTGCCGCCGCGCGCGGCCTTTGCCGGCGCCTCGTTCGCGGCGAGGCAGGGCGAGAGCGTGGCGCTCGACGCGCTGACGGCCTTCCTCGCGCGCAACGGGTATGGCCGGGCAGACACGGTGCGCGAGCCGGGCGAGTTCGCGCTGCGCGGCGGTATCGTGGACATCTTTCCCCCCGGGTCCGACGAACCCGTGCGGCTCGACATGTTCGGCGACCAGCTCGAGCGCATCCGCGCGTTCGACCCGGTCAGTCAGCGCACCACCCGCGACCTCGATGCCTTCTCTCTCGGACCGGTGGGCGAGGTGTTCCTCGACGAGGAGTCGATCCACCGCTTCCGCGCCGGCTATCGCGAGCTGTTCGGCGCCGCCTCGGACGATCCGCTCTATGCCGGCATTTCCGAGGGACGCCGCCAGATCGGCATGGAGCATTGGCTGCCCTTGTTCCACGACCGGCTCGAGACGCTGTTCGACTACCTGCCGGACGCGGTGGTGACGCTCGACCACCAGGCGGACGCGGCGCGGGACTCGCGCTTCGAGGCGGTCGAGGATTATTTCGACGCGCGCAAGACCTTCCTCGAGACGCGTGGCGCCGGGCTGGAGGGTCAGCCGGTCTACCGCCCGCTGCCGCCGCGCATGCTTTATCTCGACGCCGCCGAGTGGGATCGCATCCTGCGCCCGCGCGCGGTCGCGATCCTCAACCCGTTCGCCTTGCCGCCCGAGGCCGGAAGGCGCGTTGTCGATCTCGGCGGGCGCCGGATCAAGCCGTTCACCACGCGTAGCGGGGCGGCCAGCGCCTTCGAGCAGGCACGCGACTATTTCGCGCGCGAGGCGCGTCCGGGCCGGCGCCGCGTGGTGGCCGCCTATAGCGCCGGGTCGCGCGACCGGCTCGGCAATTTGCTGGCCGAGCACGGCATGACAGGCCTTGCCTCCGCCGAAAGCTGGCAGGCGGCCGAGGCGCTGCCCGACGACGCCGTCGCGCTGGTCGTGCTCGGAATCGAACACGGTTTCGCCGCGCCCGGCCTCGTCGTCGTCGGCGAGCAGGACATTCTGGGCGAGCGGATGGCGCGCACACAGCGCCGCCGCCGCCGCGCCGAGGAGATTCTGGCCGACGCGGCCGACCTCGCGCCCGGCGACCTAGTGGTGCATGTCGACCACGGCATCGGCCGCTACGAGGGGCTCGAGACTCTCTCGGTCACCGGCGCGCCGCACGACTGCTTCCGCCTGACCTATGACGGCGGCGACCGGCTGTTCGTGCCGGTCGAGAACATCGAGGTCCTGTCGCGCTACGGCACGTCCGAGGCGGGCGCTGCGCTCGACAAGCTTGGCGGCCACGCCTGGCAGGCGCGCAAGTCGCGCCTCAAGCGCCGGCTGCGCGACATGGCCGACGCGCTGATCAAGGTCGCGGCAGAGCGCGCGCTGCACGCCGCTCCGGTGATCGCCGCGCCGCCAGGGACCTACGACGAGTTTTGCGCCCGCTTCCCGTATTCCGAGACCGACGACCAGCTCCAGGCGATCGACGACACGATGGCCGATCTCGGGGCCGGCCGGCCGATGGACCGGCTGGTGTGCGGCGACGTCGGGTTCGGCAAGACCGAGGTCGCGCTGCGCGCCGCCTTCGCGACCGTGCTCACGGGCGGCCAGGTCGCGGTGGTGGTGCCGACGACGCTGCTCGCGCGCCAGCACGCCGAGACGTTCGCGCGCCGGTTCGATGGGTTCGGCATCCGGATCGGCCAGCTCTCGCGCCTCGTGACGGCAAAGGACGCGGCAGAGACCAAGGCGGGGCTCGCCGACGGCTCGGTGCACATCGTCATCGGCACGCACGCGCTGCTCGCCAAGGACATACGCTTCCACAATTTGCAGCTTCTGATCGTCGACGAGGAGCAGCATTTCGGCGTGAAGCACAAGGAGCGGCTCAAGAGCCTGCGCGCCGACGTGCATGTGCTGACGCTGACCGCGACGCCCATTCCGCGGACGTTGCAGCTCGCGCTCTCCGGCGTGCGCGAGATGAGCGTGATCGCGACGCCGCCGGTCGACCGGCTGGCCGTCCGCACCTTCGTGCTGCCCTACGACCCGGTGGTGGTGCGCGAGGCGATCTTGCGCGAGCGGTTCCGCGGCGGCCAGATATTCTACGTCTGCCCGCGCATCGAGGACCTCGACGGGGTAGCGGAGCGGCTGCGCGAGCTGGTGCCCGAGGCGACGGTCGCGATGGCGCACGGCAAGCTCGGCTCCAGGGCGCTCGAGGACGTGATGGGGCGGTTCTACGCGGGCGAGAAAGACATATTGCTCTCGACGCAGATCGTGGAATCCGGCCTCGACATCCCCACGGTCAACACGATGATCGTCCATCGCGCCGACATGTTCGGCCTCGCCCAGCTTCACCAGCTGCGTGGCCGCATCGGCCGGTCGAAGCTCCGCGCCTACTGCTACCTCACGCTGCCGCCGAAGCGCACGCTGACCGAGACCGCCGAGCGTCGCCTCCACGTGTTGCAGACGCTCGACTCGCTCGGTGCCGGCTTCACCCTCGCCTCGCACGACCTCGACATACGCGGCGCCGGCAACCTCCTTGGTGAGGAGCAGTCCGGCCACATCCGCGAGGTCGGCATCGAGCTCTATCAGCACATGCTGGAGGAGGCGGTGGCGATGGCCAAGGGCGTCAAGGCGGAGTCCGAGGACTGGACGCCGCAGATCAATCTTGGGATCCCGGTGCTGATCCCGGAGACATACGTCACCGACCTCGGCGTGCGCCTCGGGCTCTACCGCCGGCTCGCGGCTGTCACCGACCGCGCCGAGGTCGAATCCTTCGCCGCCGAGCTGATCGACCGGTTCGGTCCGATCCCGCCGGAGGCCGAGAACCTGCTGCAGACCGTGGCGCTGAAGCTGATGTGCCGAGAGGCGAACGTCGAGCGGCTCGACACCGGTCCGAAGGGCGCAGTGCTCGTCTTCCGCGAGAACCGCTTCCCCAATCCGGCCGGGCTCGTCGCCTATATCCAGCGCGACCGCGGCCAGGCAACGCTGCGTCCCGACCACCGGCTCGTCTTCCATCGCGAATGGCGCGAGGACAAGACCCGCCTGTCCGGCACCGTCCGGCTGATGGAAGGGCTCGCCGAGATCGCCCGCGAGCGAGTGGCTGCCTAAGCGGCGCGACCTACCCGTCACCGTGCGTTCCCTCTCCTACCGGGAGAGGGACGGCGGGGGAGGGGGCTTGGTCAGCCGACCGGCTGCAGGGCTTCCTGGTTCGCCAGATCGAACACCTGGTGGAACACCTCGGGGAGCTGCGCGCCCGAGACGGCGTAGCGCCGGTCGATGATGAAGCAAGGCACGCCGGTGACGCCGAGCGTGCGCACCTTCTCGTCCGCGGCAACGATGGTTTCGGTGTCGGCGCCCGAACGCAGATAGGCGCGCGTCTCGGCGGGCGCGATCCCCGTCTCGGCGGCGATGTCGGTCAACACCTCCATGTCGCCGATGTCGCGCCCGGCAAGGAAGTAGGCGCGGTACAGCGCCTCGACCACCGCACCCTGACATCCCATCGCGTCGGCGAAATGGACCAGCCGGTGCGATTGCAGCGTGTTGGGTGTGCGCCCGATGCGGTCGAAGCGGAAGTCGATGTCCTCGCCGGCACCGACCTCGGCGACGGAGGCGAACAGGCGAGCGGCGCGCTCGCGCCCGCCGAGCCGGCGCGCCACGTACGCCTCGCGCTCCGCGCCCTCGGCGGGGACGTCGGGGTTGAGGAAGTACGGGCGCCAGACGATTTCGACGTCGCGTTGCGGCCGGCTCGCGAGCGCGCGCTCGAGCCGGCGCTTGCCGATGTAGCACCAGGGGCAGGCCGTGTCGGCGACGACGTCGATGCGCATTGCGCTCCTACAGGTTCGCGCGGAGGAAGGAGCGCATCATCGAGAACGACTGGCGCGCGACTTTCGGGTTGTACATGGCGACGCCCGGCACCTTCGCGGTCGGATCGGTGAACGAGTGGACCGTGTTCGAGAACACGACCATCTCGTAATCGACCTTGGCCTTCTTCATCTCGTCCTCGAAGGCGTCGCGTGCCTTCTGCGGCACGACCGGGTCGTTGGCGCCGTGCAGCACCAGGATCTTCTGCGTCACCTTGTCGGCGCCGGGATCGGACGTGGTCAGGTCGCCGTGGAACGTGACGATTGCCTTCACCTTGCTGGCGTCGCCGGCGCGGGCGAGATCGAGCACGGGCGCGGCGCCGAAGCAGAAGCCGATGGCGCCCACCTTGTTCGCATCGATCACGCCGGCCTTGTTGCCGCGCTCGATCAGCAGCGAAAGTGCCTTGGCGATGCGCGCCCGCTCAGCCGGCAGGTCCTTCCGGATCGCGCCCGAGGCGGCGCCCATCTCCTTCGCGTTCTTCGGGTGATAGTCGGTGCCGAACATGTCGGCGACGAAGATCACGTAGCTGCGCCCCGCGAGGCGCGCGGCCTCTTTCACGTTCTTGGCCGACATGCCCGACCAGTCTGGCGACATCAGGATCGCCGGCCGCTTGGTCTTGACCGCGTCGTTGTAGACCAGTACGCCCTGGAACTTCTTGCCGTCGACCTCGTACGGCACCTTCTCCTCGACCATCTTCGCGGCCGCCGGCCCCGCGATAAGCGCGGCCATCGCCATCCCGAGCACGATCCCCTTCATGTCGCCTCCCTCCCGGTCTTCAGACCGTTCCATACGCATTGAACCGTACAGCGCCACGTCCACGATACTATCGTAGGCGGCGGAGGCTCGGAAGCGCCGGCTAGCCCTGCGCGAGCGCGCGGTCGAGGACGGTAGGGTCGACGTTGCCGCCGGACAGCACGATGGCGATGGTCCGGCCCTTTGTCTCGATCCTCCCGGAGAGCAGGGCGGCGAGGGCGATGGCGCCGGCCGGCTCAAGGGCGAGACCCAGCACGCGCTTGGCGTAGGCCATGGCGGCCAGCGTCTCGGAATCGGGCACGACCAGGCCGCCCGCAAGCAGTCGACGGTTCACCGCGAACGAGATTTCCCCCGGCGTCAGCGCGAGCAGCGCGTCGCAGATCGAGCGGGTGCCGGGCGGGTTGGCGAGCCGCGTCCCGGCGGCGAGGGAACGGGCGGTGTCGTCGTGTCCCAAGGGCTCGACGCAGTAGACGGCGCAGTCGGGCCAGTGCTCCCTGACGGCGATGGCGACGCCCGCGACCAGCCCGCCGCCCGAGGCGGGGACCAGCACCGCGTCGGCGGCGATGCCGCGCGCGGCGGCCTCACGAGCGAGCTCCAGCCCCGCCGTCCCTTGGCCGGCGATGACGTCGCGATCCTCGTAAGGTGGCACAATGGTCGCGCCACGCTCGGCGGCGATGCGTCCGCCGATCGCCTCGCGGTCTTCGGTCTCGCGGTCGTAGAGCACGATCTCCGCGCCGTGGCCGCGGGTCCGGGCGATCTTCACGTGGGGCGCGTCGGACGGCATGACGATGGTCGCCTTGATGCCGAGGAGTTTGGCGACGGCCGCGACCGCCTGGGCATGGTTGCCCGACGAGTAGGCGACGACGCCTGCGGCCTGGCGCGCCGGCGCGATGCGGCGCATGCGGTTGAGGGCGCCGCGGAACTTGAACGAGCCGGTGACCTGGGCGATCTCTGCCTTCAGCAGCACGCGCCCGCCGACGCGCGAATCGAGCTCGGGAAAGGTGAGCAACGGGGTCGGCACCGCCGCCGGTTCGATCCGGTCGGCGGCGTCCAGCACGTCGCGATAGGAAGGCCCCGCGTCGCTCACGCGCGGCGGCGCCCGCGTGCCGCGGGGCCGGATTCCGGCGCGAATACCTCGCGCGCGTCGGCGAGGCCCGGCATGTCGTGGCGGCCGAGCGGCTCCCAACCGCCGCGCACCCGGTCGGCGAAGTCGCGGCTCGCCAGCACGCGCCGGCCGAGCGCCTTGGTCAGCGCCTGGAGGCGCGCGACCTCGTTGGCGGCGGGGCCGACCACGGTGAATTGCAGCCGCTCCGGCAGGCCGATATTTCCGAACATCAGGTCGCCGACATGGAGCCCGACGCCGAATTCGAGCGGCGGGCTTTCGTCGGCGGCGCGCGCCGCGTTGAGGCGGGCGAGCCGTGCCTCCGCCCCGGCGGCGGCGGCAAGGGCCGCGCGGCACGCGGCGCGGTCGTCCCGCCGGTCCGCCCCGATCGGGAAGATCGCGAGCACGGCGTCGCCGATCAGCATCAGCACCTCGCCGCCCTCTTGCATCACCGCGCCGGCGGCGCACTCGAAATAGGCATTGAGCGCCTCGAGATAACGGGGTGCGTCGAGCGCCTCGGCGAGACCGGTCGAGTTGCGGAGGTCGCTGAACCATACGGCGGCGCGGATCACCTCGCCGTCGCCGCGCTTGATCGAACCGTTGAGCACGCGCAGCCCGGCATCGGCGCCGAGATAGGTGGTGACCACCGTGCGCGCGATCATGTCCTTGATTCGCACCTTGCAGGCGACCGATAGCCGCCGCTGGATGCGCAGCAGCGCCTGGATATCGGAATCGTTGAAGCCCGAAGGGCGGTCCGTGGCCCACGATCCGACCAGCCCGTTCGCGGCTCCGGTCCCACTCGGCGTGCCGGTGAACGCGACGACGAAGCCGAAATAGTCGGTCATGCCCTCGTTAGCGAGGTCGCTCAGCATCGGGTAGTCGAGCATCGCGTCGCGGCCGGCCAGGCGGCGGCGCATGTGCGGGATGGAGTTTTCGACCAGATACTTGAACGGGCTGCGGTCCCAGCCGCCGCCGGTCGAATCGTGCAGGAACCGCTCGGTCACGAGGCCGCGGTCTGGGCGCCATACCAGCGACATCACCGACACCAACGGGTGCAGCACGCGGAAGCCGATGAACGCCCGCGTGAGCGGTACACCGGCGGCGCGGAGCCGCGCGCAGCAGCCGTCGAACAGCTCGTCCACCGCCGTCTCGCCGAGCGCCTGGTCCATCAGCCAGTCGGCGACCGTGCCGATCAGGTCGACGCCGCCTCGCGCCTCGGCGAACTCGCCGGCGGCGGCCGGCAGGACGACGTTCGCGACCTGTCCGTCCGCGACGGCCCGGCCGGTCACGAAAGGACCAGCGGCGGCACCTCGGCAAGCGAGCGCACCTCGACGCTCGCCGAGCCCGGCAGGGCCTCCGGCTCCTGGTTGGTGCGGTTGACCCACACCGTGTGCACGCCGAACACGGCGGCGCCCGCGATGTCCCAGCCGTTGGACGACAGGAACGCGATGGCCGGGGCGGGCACGCCCAGAGAATCCACCGCGATCTGGTAGACGGTCGGGTGCGGCTTGAAGATCTGCACCGCCTCGACCGACAGCACCGCGTCGAACTTGCCGGTCAGACCGCCGCTCTTCACCGCTGCCGTCAGCATGGTGGGCGATCCGTTGGACAGGATGGCGCATTTCATGCCGGCGGCGCGCAGCGTCTCCAGCACCGGCAGCGCGTCGGGATAGGCGTCGAGGCTGAGATAGAGCTGCATCAGCCGGGCGCGGAGATCGGGATCGTCGATCTCATGGGTGGCGAGGGCGAAATCGAGCGCGTCCGACGTGACCTGCCAGAAATCCTCGTGCCGCCCCATCAGGCTGCGGAGCCAGGTGTATTCGAGCTGGCGCTGGCGCCAGAGCTGCGAGACGGCATCGCATTTCGCGCCGAGCTCGGCGCGGCAGGCCTCGGCGGCCGAATGGACGTCGAACAGGGTGCCGTAAGCGTCGAAAACGCAGGCGGAAATGTCGTTGAGCTTGGGCGTTGCCATGTCAGGTTCCTTCGCGGGCGATTCCTACACCCGCGGGCAACGCCCGGCAACGTGGGCTATTCCCGGCCGAGCACTGCGAAGCCCTGGCGCGCGAAAAGCGGCCGCGCCGCGGCCGATTCCATGAATTTCAGGAAGGCAGCGGCCTCCGGCCCCGCATTGGCCGCGATCAGCGCCACGGGATAGACGATCGGCGGGTGCGTCTCGTCGGGGAAGGTGGCGACGATCCGCACCTTCGGCTCGACCTTGGCGTCGGTCCGATAGACGATGCCGAGCGGCGCCTCGCCGCGCGCGACCAGCGCAAGGGCGGCGCGCACGTTCTGCGCCTGGGCGAGGTGGTCCTTCGCCGCGTCCCAGACGCCGAGCGACTGCAAGGCCGCCTTGGCGTAGAGCCCGGCCGGAACCGCGCTTGTGTCCGCGACCGCGAGCCTGCCGCCGGCCAGCTTCGCGACCAGCGGGAAGCCCGGCGCGATGTCGACCTGCACCTTCGAGTTCGGCGGGGGAGATCAGCACCAGCGCATTGCCGAGCAGGTTGCGCCGCGTGTCGGGCTCGATGAGGTGCTTATTGCCGAGGAAATCCATCCACTTCCGGTCGGCCGAGACGTAGAGCGCGGCGGGCGCGCCCAGGGCGATCTGGCGGGCGAGCGTCGAACTCGCGCCATAGGAGACGCGGACGGACGTTCCGGTCTTTGCGCGCCATGCGTCCGCCACGCTATCGAGCGCGTCCTTCATGCTGGCGGCAGCGAAGACCAGCGGCGCCTTGGCATCGGCGGCGCGCGCCGCCGGGCCCGCGGCACCGAACGCGACTGTGGCGGCCGCGAGGGCGATGAGGGCTCGGAAACGCATGACGTCCTCCTGCGCGTTATATCCGTACGTATATAACGAATCGTCGGAATCTCCAAAGGCCTTCCGAGCGAATTCGCGGGTGGGGAAGGGGCGCTAGCCTTTCGGGCCGGTACCACGTCGCAGATCGGCCTCGATGGTGGTGGGGCCGGCGGGGCCTGGATCGCCCTCGATGCGTCGGCGATAGACCTGGAGGTTCTCGAGCACGCGCTCGACGTAGTTGCGCGTCTCGTCGTAGGGGATCTGCTCGATCCAGTCGATCGCGTCCACGTCGGGCCGGCGCGGGTCGCCGTTCAGCTTGATCCAGCGCGCGACCGAACCCTGGCCGGCGTTGTAGGCGGCGAGCGCCAGGATGTACGAGCCGTCGTAGCGCCCGATCAGGTCGTCGAGGAACGCCTGGCCGAGCTGCAGATTGTAGTGCCCGTCGCTCAGGAGCCGGTCCGGAACGTAGGCGATCTTGAGGGCGTGGGCGATGGCGCGCGCCGTCGCCGGGATGATCTGCATCAGGCCGCGCGCGCCCGCGCGAGATTCGGCGCCGACGTCGAAATTGCTCTCCTGGCGCATCACCGCGTGGACCAGCGCCGGTTCCGGCCCCCCGCGTGGCAGGTGGCTGATCACCGGGTAGGCGAGCTCGGGCAGTTGCACCCCGTCGCGATAGGCGTCGCGCGCCATCACCACCCCAAGGTCGCGCCGACCGAGCGCGGCGGCGAGGCGGCCGGCGAGGATCCGACCGGTCTCGGTCTTCGCCGTCTGGCCGAGGCGCAGGATGAAGCTCCGCACCAGATCGTCGCGGCCGATCGTGGACATGTCGCGCGCCGCCATCGCCATCTCGTTCCGGTCGAACGCGGCTTGGTCGCGCGCGCTCGGCACCGGCGCGGGCGGGGTTGCCGCCTCAGGCTGGATTCCGGCGCGGAGCGCCGCGAGTTGGCCGTAGAACGTCCAGTCGTGCCCCGCCGCGCGGCGGTACCAGTCGCGTGCCTCCTTGGCCTGGTGGTGCGCGGCGTCGGCGGCGCGACCTGCCCAGTACGCGGCGCGGGCGCGGCTGACCGGGGTGTGGACGTTGTCGTACATCGTGGCGAAATGGCCGAGCGCCACCTTGTCGTCGTGCAGGAAGCGCAGCGCGATCCATCCGGCCAGGAACTCGGCCTCGGCGAGGCGCGCGCCGGTAATGGGTCCGTGGTCCTTGGCCAGCCGGTAGGCATCGGTGATCGCCCCATCGGCAAGGCGGCGGCGCGCCATCGCCGCGCGCTCGTCCCACCAAAGGCCGGGCCGTACCAGCACCGGCGGCATGTGGTGGAATATCTCCATCGCCTCGTCGTCGCGCCCCTTGCGGCGGCGCCAGCGCTCGCGCTCGTAAAGGAAGCCCGGGTCCTCCATCAGCGCCTTGGGCATGCGCCGGATCGCCCAGTCGACGCTGGCGTCGGCAAGGCGGAGGTGCATCCGCGCCTCGGCGAGCCGCTGGTGGCCCGCGTCGACGCGGAGCAGCATGCGCCTGGCCTGGACCTCCTTGCCGTCCCACAGCAGGCGGTCGAGCCGCGCCCAATTGTCCGCCTGGCTCAGCCGGTCGTGATAGACCTTGTAGAAGGAGCGCTCGTCGGACGGGGCGAAGTCGCCCTCGATCCAGGCGCGGCGGACGAGCGCGTCGGCCGTCTCGTGCTTGCCGGCATGGTCGTATGCGGCGGCGAGGCGGGTCATGCCCGCGACGGTCCGCGGCGCCCGGTTATGGAACCAGTCGAGCACTGCCGCGTCGGGGACCGTGTCATCCATCGCCTCCTCCAGCCGGCGGGCGAGCAGGCCCTGGCGCGGCCAGTCGGGATTGGCGGCGATGAAGCGCCTGATCTCAGCGAAGGGGATGCCAGGCACGCCGTCCGAGATCTCGAGCCAGCGGAGAATCTTCTTCGGAAGGGGCGCTTTGCCGCGCTCGGCGAAATGCTCGGCCTGGATCCAGGCGCCGCGCCCGGCGGCGTCGAACGCCGCCTTGTAGTGGCGCTGGTCCTCCTCGGACAACGGACCGGCAGCGCCCGCCCCCCGAACCAGGGCGAACGTCGTCGCAAGAACGATCAACAGAACGGCCAACGGCCGTTTCACGTCCGACACCCCGCGTGGACCAGGCCCCAGCCTACGAGCCTGCCCGTCATTTGTTGCCAAACCCTTGCGCGAGCGGCCGCATTCTACGGCCCGCATCCCCCGGCGCGCAACGGGGGGAGGGGGCGGCTAGGTGCGGATGTCCGGCTCGTGCTCTACCGGAAAGTTGACCGAATGGGCGATCAGGCACTTGGCGTGCGCGTCCTCGTGCAGCGCCAGGGCCTTTTCGGGGTCGGAGCCGGGGGCGATCGTCACCTCCGGCTTGAGCACGACACGGACGAACTTGCCGGTCCCGTCCGGGTTCATCTCGGCCTCGCCGACGGCGTGGTCGATATAGTCGGTGACCACGACGCCCGCCACCGCGCAGAGGTGCAGATACCAGAGCTTGTGGCAGGCCGCGAGCGCCCCGACCAGCAGGTCCTCCGGACTCCAGCGCTCGGCGTCGCCGCGGAAGGCAGGATCGGACGAGCCCACGATCGGCGGCTTCGCCCCGCCGGTGATATCGTAGCTTCGGTCGTAGGCACGGTAGCCCGATGTGCCGGTGCCCTTGTTGCCGGTCCATTCCACCGTGACTGCGTAAACATGTGTCTTGGCCATTGCCCCCTCTCCGTCGCTCGGCCGCGACAGCTTACGCCAACCGCCGCCCGCCACGCGAGGCCCCCGCCCTTGCCGGGCCGCGGGGCGCGGACTATGGTGCCACGGGCCCGAAGGGAGACGGACCATGTTCAAGGGATCGCTCTGCGCGTTGATCACCCCGTTCAAGAACGGAGCGGTGGACGAGAAGGCGTTCGAGGCGTTCGTCGACTGGCAGATCACCGAGGGGACGCATGGCGTCGTGCCCTGCGGCACCACCGGCGAATCGCCGACGCTGAGCCACGAGGAGCATCGCCGGGTGACCGAGCTCTGCATCTCGGTGGCGCGCGGGCGCGTGCCCGTGATCCCGGGAACCGGCTCGAACTCGACCGAGGAGGCAATCGCGCTCACCCGCCACGCCAAGGAGGCGGGCGCCGATGCGGCGCTGGTCGTCACGCCCTACTACAACAAGCCCACGCAGGAGGGGCTCTACCAGCACTACAAGGCGATCAACGACGCCGTCGACCTGCCGATCATCATCTACAACATCCCGGCGCGCTGCGTGATCGACATGTCGGTGGTGACAATGGCGCGCCTCGCCAAGCTCCCCAACATCGTCGGCGTCAAGGACGCGACCGCCCAGGTCGCGCGCGCGACGTTGCAGCGCATGGCCTGCGGCGAGGACTTCGTGCAGCTCTCGGGCGAGGACGTCACGCAGATCGGCTTCATGGCCCAGGGCGGGCACGGCTGCATCTCGGTCACGGCAAATGTGGCGCCGCGCGAGATGGCGGAGATGCACACCGCCTGGCAGCAGGGTGCGGTCGACACGGCGATGCGCCTGAACGAGCGGCTGATGCCGCTGCATACCGGCCTGTTCTGCGAGACCAGCCCGGCGCCGGTGAAGTACGGGGCGAGCCTCCTCGGCAAGTCGTCGGACGAGGTGCGCCTGCCGCTGGTCGCGGCATCCGAGCGCGCGCGCGCGGTGGTCAAGGAGGCGATGACCTCCGCCGGCCTGCTCAACTAGCCGGTCCCACGATGGCCCGAGATCCGGGCGAGCAACGCATCGCCGCGCAGAACCGCAAGGCCCGCCACGAGTACTTCATCGAGGACACGGTCGAGGCCGGGTTGATGCTGACCGGCAGCGAGGTGAAGTCGCTGCGCGCCGGCAAGGGCAACATCAACGAGGCCTATGCCAGCGTGAAGGGCGGCGAGGTCTGGCTGGTCAATGCGCATATCAGTGAGTACGCCCAGGCGCGCGAAGGCGGCCACGAGCCGCGCCGGCCGCGCAAGCTGCTGCTCAAAAGGCGCGAGATCGAGAAGCTGTCGGGCGCCGTGCAGCGCGAGGGCATGACGCTGGTGCCGCTCAAGATCTATTTCAACGGGCGCGGCATCGCCAAGGCCGAGCTCGGTCTCGCCAAGGGCCGGCGCAAGCACGACAAGCGCGAGCGCGAGAAAGAGCTCGACTGGCAACGCCAGAAGGCCCGGCTCGTGCGCGAGATGGGCTAGCACTCGCGGGTTCATTGACTCGCCGAAATCGGCGGCCGTACGCTTTGCCCAACGCCGGGCGCGCGAACGTCGGCGAAGACGGGAGGGAACCATGCGGAAATCTGCCCTGACGGCGATTCTTGCCGCCGCCCTGACCTTCGGGCTGTTGTCGGCCGCATCGGCCGACGAGGTGCAGCTCAAATTCGTGACGGCGGGCTCGCCCGTCGCGCCGATCAACAAGCAGTTCTACAAGCCCTGGACCGAGAGGCTGAACGCGGCCGGCAAGGGGGCGATCCATGTCACCCAATACGACGGGTCGAGCCTCGCCAACCAATTCAACATCTATCCGCGCGTGCTGAACGACGTGGTGCAGATCGGCTTCGTCCTGCACAACTACGTCTCCGGTAAGTTCCCGCTGTCCGAGGTCGCCTCGCTGCCCTTCATGGCGGAGACGTCCGCCGAGCGGTCGATCGCGCTGTGGAGGCTCTACAAGTCGGGCGCGCTCGCGCACGAATACGACCAGGCGATCCCTTTGATGCTGATCGGCCTGCCGCAGTCGCTGCTGCACTTGTCGCACGCGCCGAAATCGATTAACGACCTCTCTGGCCTCAAGATCGTCGCCCCGGTCAAGATCACGTCGCTCTCGACCGAGCATCTCGGCGCGACGCCGCTCACCCTCGGCTCGACGCAGATCTACGAGGCGATGCAGCGCGGCGTCGCCGACGGGGCGGTGGTGAGCTGGAACGCCTACCGGTCCTTCAAGATGGACGAGGTCTCGCGTTACCACATCGACGCGCGGATGGGCACGGCCTCGGGCATGATCTTCATGGCGCGCAAGAAGTACGATGCACTGCCGGCCGCGGGACGCAAGGCGATCGATTCGGTCTCGGGCGAGTCTGCGTCGAAGGCGTGGGGCGCGTGGTGGGACAACGACAACGAGAAAGGCCGTGAGATCGCCAAGGCCGACCCCCGGCAGACGGTGATCACGCCCAAGGGCGAGGAGCTCGCGCGGTGGCGCAAGAAGGTCGAGGGCGCGCTCGACGACTGGATGAAGGACCGCAAGGGCGGCGCCGAGATCATTGCGAAGTACCGCAAGATTCTGGCCGGCATCAAGCAGGGCTCGTGAGGTGACCGGCGCGCGGATGCCCGTCCTGTTCGTCGGGCATGGCGCGCCGATGAACGCGGTGGAGGACAATGCCCATGCGCGTGCGTGGCAGGTGCTGGGCGAGACGCTGCCACGCCCCCGCGCGATCCTCTGCGTCTCGGCGCATTGGGTCGAGCACGGCATCGCCATCACCGCTTCGGACCGGCCCGAGACGGTGCACGACTTCTACGGCTTCCCGCCAGAATATTACCGGCTCGCCTATCCTGCGCCGGGCGATTCAGGGCTGGTCGCGCGCACCTCCGAACTGCTTGCGCCCGACCAAGTCCGGCGCGACCCCTTGCGCGGCCTCGACCACGGCACGTGGAGCGTGCTGATGCGCATGTACCCGGCGGCCGATATCCCGGTGGTGCAGCTCGGACTCGATGCCGACCGGCCGCTCCTCGCACACCACGCGCTGGCGGCGAAGCTCGCGCCCCTGCGCGACGAAGGGATGCTGGTGATGGGCAGCGGCAATATCGTGCACAATCTGCGCCTGTTCCGCCCGGGCGCCGCCGGGGCACCGGAATGGGCAGCGCGGTTCGATGCGGCGGTGCGCGCGGCGGTTTCGGCCGACGATGCGCCGGCGCTCGCCGATCCCGCGCGTTTCGGGGCGGATTGGCCGCTCGCCGTTCCGATCGCCGAGCACTACGTGCCGCTGCTCTATGCGTTCGCCCTGCGCCGGCCCGACGACACGCTGCGGTTCTTCAACGAGACGGTATCGTCCGGCATCTCGATGACGTCATTCGTGCTTCAATAGTCCCTCGAACACCTGCTCGAACATCGTCGGGGTGAGGCGGCCGGTGTTCGTGTTGTAGCGCGAGCAGTGGTAGCTGTCGGCGAGGACGAGGCGGTCGAGACGGTGCCGCGCGCCGTGCCGGAAGGGGTACGCGGCTTGACGCGCGCCGAGCGTCGCCAGCACGGTCCGATGGGCGACCGCGCCGAGCGCGAGGATCGCTTCGATGCGCCCCATCGCCGCGATCTCGTCGACCAGGAACGGCCGGCAAGCCTTGATCTCCGCCGGGGTCGGCTTGTTCTCCGGCGGCACGCAGCGGACGGCGTTGGTGATCCGGCACTCGACGAGGGTGAGCCCGTCGTCGGGCCGCTGGCCGTAATCGCCGTGGGCGAGGCCGAACTTCGCCAGGGTGGCGTAGAGCAGGTCGCCCGCATAGTCGCCGGTGAACGGCCGCCCCGTCCGGTTGGCACCGCGCAGCCCGGGCGCGAGCCCGACGATCAGCAGCCTTGCGTCGAGCGGTCCGAACGACGGCACCGGCGCGTTGTGCCAGTCTGCGTGGGCGGCACGATTCGCATGGCGAAACCCGACCAGCCGCGGGCAGAGCGGGCAGTCGCGGGCGGGCACGGAGGGCGCGTGCAACGCCCGTTCAGTCCGCGCGCTCCATCTCGTTCTGTTCGGAGACGGCAGGGATCGGGCGCGGCGCCCGCATGATGGTGGGGGCGATGTCCTGCAGCTCGATGAACGTGTCGGCCTGGCGGCGCAGCTCGTCGGCGACCATCGGCGGGGCGGAGCGCAGCGTCGAGACCACGCTCACCCGCGTGCCCTTGCGCTGGCACGCCTCGACGAGTCGGCGGAAATCGCCGTCGCCCGAGAACAGCACGATGTGGTCGACACGCTCGGCCATCTCCAGCATGTCGATGGCAAGCTCGATGTCCATGTTGCCCTTGATCTTGCGCCGCCCGGTCGAGTCGGTGAATTCCTTGGTGGGCTTGGTCACCAGCGTGAAGCCGTTATAGTCGAGCCAGTCGACCAGCGGCCGGATCGGGGAGTATTCCTGCTCGTCCAGCAAGGCAGTGTAATAGAACGCGCGCACCAGCCGGCCCTTGTCGGCGAAGAAGTTGAGCAGGCTCTTGTAGTCGATGTCGAAGCCGAGCGATCGGGCGGAGGCGTAGAGGTTCGCCCCGTCGATGAACATCGCCAGGCGCTCTTCGGGATAAAAGTTCATGATCTTGGGTTCCGTGGACAAAATGGACGGCAAGGACGCAAAATGCGTTGGCGAAGAATGATCCCCCGCGACACCCGACACATAATGCATCGTGCCGAATCCGCAAGATGTTTTCGCGCGGCCGTCTGTGGAATGCGGGCGTGATCCTGGTCGCGCTCGGCGCCAACTTGGCGACCCGCCACGGCCCCCCGGCAGCCACCCTGGCCGAGGCGCTCAAGGTTCTGGAGGGCGAGGGGGTGGAGATCCTGGCCTGTTCGCGCTGGTACCGGACCGCGCCGGTTCCGCCCTCGGGCCAGCCCGATTACGTCAACGGGGTGGCCCGCCTGGGAACCACCCAGAACCCCGCCCAGCTCCTCGCCACGCTTCACAGGGTGGAGGCGGCCTTCGGAAGGGTGCGGACCGTCGCCAACGCCGCCCGGACGCTCGACCTCGACCTGATCGACTATGACGGGCAGGTGGCGGACGGGTCGGGGGGCGGGCCGGTCCTGCCCCATCCGCGCGCCCACCAGCGGGCGTTCGTCTTGATGCCACTCGCCGAGGTGGCGCCGGGCTGGGTCCATCCGGTGCTGGGCGAGACGGTCGAGGCGCTGATCGCCGCCCTGCCGCCGCAGGACTGCGCCCCGCTCGAGGAATGACGGCCCGCGCCCTTGCTCGCGGCGTTCGAACCGACTATATAACCGTCTGATTTCCTTAAGGCTGGAGACTGTCCCGATGGCTCGTGTCACGGTGGAAGATTGTGTCGTCAGGGTGCCCAACCGGTTCGACCTCGTCATGCTGGCTGCGCAGCGCGCGCGCGAGCTGTCGGTCGGCGGCGCGCTGACGGTCGACCGCGACAACGACAAGAACCCGGTGGTGGCGCTCCGCGAGATCGCGGACGAGACCGTGCCGATCGAGCGGCTGCAGGATTCGGTGATCCAGGGGCTGCAGAAGCACGCCGACACCGACGAGGCGCCCGAGGATTCCTCCGAGATGCTGGAGCTCGAGGAATCGCTGATCGCCGCGGTTGCTGAGGGCTCGCTCACCGAGAGCGCCGACGGCGGCTCGGACGAGGAGTTGGAGGAGGCCCCCGGCTTCGGCGACGAGAATGTTGAGCCGACCGAGAGCGAGGACGAATAGCCGGACGCCCGCTCCGATAACGGGCGGGGCTGGCCGGAGGCGGCGCGGCCCGGGATACGCGCCATGATGCGGCAGTACGAGCTGGTCGAGCGCGTCAAGAGCTACGACCCCGGCGCAGACGAGGCCGCGCTCAACCGCGCGTACGTGTTCTCGCTGAAGGCCCACGGCGGCCAGAAGCGCGCCTCGGGCGACCCCTACTTCTCGCATCCGGTCGAGGTGGCCGGCATCCTCACCGACATCCACCTCGACACCGATTCCATCGTCACCGCCCTGCTGCACGACACGGTCGAGGACACGGTCGCGACCCTGCCGCAGATCGAGACCTTGTTCGGCAAGCGCGTGGCGCGCCTCGTCGACGGCGTCACCAAGCTGTCGCAGCTCGAGCAGCTTTCGCCCGACGCGCGCCAGGCCGAGAACTTCCGCAAGCTTCTGCTTGCCACTTCGGATGATATCCGCGTGCTGCTGGTCAAGCTCGCCGACCGGCTGCACAACATGCGCACCCTCAAGTTCATCCAGAATCCCGACCGGCGCGCCCGCATCGCGCGCGAGACGATGGACATCTATGCCCCGCTCGCCGAGCGCATCGGCTGGCAGCAGATGAAGGACGAGCTCGAGGATCTGGCCTTTGCGGAGCTCAACGCCGACGTCCGCGGCTCGCTCGTCGCGCGGCTTGACTTCCTGCGTGCCGAGGGCGAGAGCGTGGTGCCGCGTATCGTCGCTGCTCTCGAGACCGCGCTCGCCGAGACCGGCCTTACGGCCGAGGTGCAGGGGCGCGAAAAGAAGCCCTATTCGGTCTGGCGGAAGATGCACCAGAAGAACGTGGGGTTCGAGCAGCTCTCCGACATCATGGCGTTCCGCGTGGTCGTCGAGCGGGTCGAGCAGTGCTACCAGGCGCTGGGCGTCATCCACACCCGCTATCGCATGGTGCCGGAGCGGTTCAAGGACTACATCTCGACGCCCAAGCTGAACGGCTACCGCTCGCTCCACACCACGGTGATCGGGCCGGAGCAGCGCCGCATCGAGATCCAGATCCGCACGCGCGACATGCACGAGGTGGCCGAGCTCGGCGTCGCCGCCCACTGGCAGTACAAGCAGGGCGGGGTCCAGCCGACCGAGGGCCGCCAGTTCCGCTGGCTGCGCGAGATGCTGGAGATCATCGAGCACGCCTCGGGCGCGGAGGAGGTTCTGGAGAATACCCGCCTCGCCATGTACCAGGACCAAGTGTTCTGCTTCACCCCGAAGGGCGACCTGATCGCCCTGCCGCGGGGCGCGACGCCGGTCGATTTCGCCTATGCCGTCCATTCCGAGATCGGCGATGCCTGCATCGGCTGCAAGATCAACGGCAAGATCATGCCGCTCCGCACCTCGCTCGCGAACGGCGATCAGGTCGAGATCATCACCTCCAAGGGCGGCACGCCCTCGCCGAACTGGGAGCAGTTCGTCGTCACCGCCAAGGCGCGCGCCCGGCTCCGCCGCTTCGTGCGTTCGCGCCAGCGGCAGGAGTACGAGCGTCTGGGCCAGGCGATGCTGACCAAGGCGTTCCGCGAGGCCGGCTACGAACTGGCCGACCAGGCCGACCATGCACTAGCCGGTGTCCTCGAGCGCTTCGGCGCCGCGGACGCCGACGACCTCTACGCCGCGCTGGGCCGCGGCGCGCTGACAACCGGCGAGGTGTTGAAGGCCGTCTTCCCGGGCGCGACCCCCGCCGTCGCCGAGCCCGAGGCCGGGGCCGACGACGGCAAGGTTGTGAAGCTCCACCCCCCGCGCGCCGAGGCGCCGATCCCGATCCGCGGGCTGATCCCGGGGATGGCGGTCCACTACGCCAATTGCTGCCACCCTCTGCCGGGCGACCGGATTGTCGGCATCGTCACCCAGGGCAAGGGCGTGACCATCCACACCATCGATTGCGAGACGCTCGACAGCTTCCAGGAAACGCCGGAGCGTTGGCTCGACGTCGCGTGGGACATGGGGCCGGAGCCGGCGAACAAGTCCCACGTGGGTCGCATCAACCTGGTGGTCGCGAACGAGCGCGGCACGCTCGGTTCGCTCTCCACCGTGATCGCCCGCCATCTCGGCAACATCAACAACCTCAAGATCACCAACCGGTCGACCGACTTCTTCGAGATCGCGATCGACATCGAGGTTGAGGACGTGAAGCACCTGACCGAGATCATTGCCGCGCTGCGGGCCGTGCCCCAAGTGAACTCGGTCGACCGGGCGCGCGGATGAGCGGGCGCAACGGGCTGCGCCTCGGGGTCAACATCGACCACGTGGCGACCATCCGGAACGCACGCGGCGGTTCCCATCCCGATCCCCTGCGCGCGGCGAAGCTCGCGGCCGAGGCGGGCGCCGACGGCATCACCGCCCATCTTCGGGAGGACCGGCGGCACATTTCCGATACCGATATCCGCCGGCTGCGCGACGAGATCGACCTGCCGCTGAACCTCGAGATGGCGGCGACCGACGAGATGCTGGCGATCGCGCTCGAGCATTTGCCGCACGCCGCCTGCATCGTGCCCGAGAAGCGCGAGGAGCGCACGACCGAGGGTGGGCTCGACGTCGCGGGCGCCAAGGATCGGCTCGCCCGCTTCGCCGACGAGATGGGCGCGGCCGGAATCCGCGTCTCGCTGTTCGTCGAGCCCGAGCGGGCCCAGCTCGAAGCGGCCCGCGCCATCGGCGCGGCGGTGGTCGAGCTGCACACCGGCGCCTATTGCGAGGCCGCGGGCGAGGCCCGCGCGCGCGAGCTTGCCCGTATCGAGGCGGCGGCGCGGATTGCCCACCAGATCGGGCTCGAATGCCACGCCGGGCACGGGCTCGCCTACGACACGGTCGGGCCGATCGCCCGAATACCCGCCATCGTCGAGCTCAACATCGGTCATTTCCTGGTCGGCGAGGCGATCTTCACCGGGTTCGGCACCGCCATCCGCAGGATGCGCGCGCTCATGGACCAGGCGCGCGACGAGAAGGGCGCCCGATGATCCTCGGCGTCGGCAGCGACCTGATCGATATCCGCCGCATCGAGAAGACGTTGACGCGGTTCGGCGACCGGTTCCTCGACCGCGTGTACACCAGCACCGAGCGCGAGCGGTCGGAGCGACGTGCCGGGCGAGTAGAGAGCTACGCAAAGCGCTACGCGGCGAAGGAGGCGTGCTCCAAGGCGCTCGGCACCGGCTTCCGCCAGGGCGTGTTCTGGCGCGACATGGGGGTGGTGAACCTGCGCTCGGGCCGGCCGACCATGGCGCTGACCGGCGGCGCGCTCGCGCGGCTCGAGAAGATCACCCCGGCTGGAATGGTGGCCAGGATCGACGTCAGCCTGACCGACGAGCCGCCCATTGCCCACGCTATCGTCATCATTACGGCGCTGCCGCGGGACGCGGCATGAGGCCGCGCGCGGCGCCGCCGCGCATTCCCGGCTTGACAGGCGAGGCGCCGCGCGCTCTTGATCGCCCGCCAGCCGGCGCCCTTCCCCGATCGTCAATCCCGTCCAACAGATCATAACCAGAGCGCTCATTTGTCATCTAAAGCCAGGAAGTCCAAAGGCGCCTGGGACACCTTCAAGACCGTCATCTATGCGGTCCTGATCGCGCTCGTGGTGCGCACGTTCTTTTTCGAGCCCTTCAACATTCCTTCCGGCTCGATGATCCCGACGCTTCTTGTCGGCGATTATCTTTTCGTTTCGAAATTCTCGTACGGCTACAGTCGCTACTCCTTTCCGTTCGGCCCGGATCTGTTCTCGGGGCGCATTCTCGCTTCGCCGCCCAAGCGCGGTGACGTGTTCGTGTTCAAGCTGCCCTCCGACCCCTCGACCGACTACATCAAGCGGCTGATCGGCCTGCCGGGCGACACCATCCAGATGCGTGAGGGCCGGCTCTACATCAACGGCAAGATCGTGCCGCGCGAGCGCATCGAGGACTATGTCTACCGCGACGAGTCGGGCCGCCTGGTGCGGGCAGAGCGCTACATCGAGACGCTGCCCAACGGGGTCAAGCACCCGATCCTCGAGCTCGGCGACAACGAGCTGCTCGACAACACGCCGGTGTTCCATGTGCCGCCCGGCGACTATTTCGCGATGGGCGACAACCGCGACAACTCGCTCGACAGCCGCGCGATGCCCGACGGGCCCCTGCATGGCGTCGGTTACATCCCCGCCGCCAACCTGGTCGGCAAGGCCGAGATCCTGTTCTTCTCGGCGGCCTCCAGCGCCGCGTGGTGGGCCCCCTGGACCTGGCCGGGCGCGATCCGCCTCGGCCGGTTCTTCCAGGTTGTGAGGTGAGCGGGAAGGCCCCGGGGGAAGGGCGCCGGCCCGCCGGGCTGGCTCGACGGCTGGGCCATCGCTTCGCCCGGCCCCAGCTTCTGCAGCTCGCTTTGACTCACCCCAGCGCCGCGCCGCCGCGCCGGCCGGGCGAGGGCGCCATCGTCGAAAGCTATGAGCGGATGGAGTTCCTTGGCGATCGCGTGCTGGGGCTGGTTCTCGCCGACATCCTGTTCCACCGCTTTCCGGCCGAGGCCGAGGGCCAGATCGCGCGGCGCTTCGCCAAGCTCGCCCGGCGCGACAGCCTGGTCGTGGTCGCGCAGCGGCTCGACCTCGGCGCCTATGTGCGCATGTCGGGGGGCGAGGCGGACGCCGGCACGCGTATGTCGGGCGCGATTCTCGCCGATTGCTGCGAGGCGGTGATCGGCGCGCTTTATCTCGACGGCGGGCTCGATGCGGCGCGGCCCTTCATCGCCAAGGCGTGGGAGAAGCTGATCGCCGCCGATGCCGCGCCGCCCAGCGACCCCAAGACGGCGCTGCAGGAATGGGCGCAGGGGCGTGGGCTCGCGCTGCCGCGCTATCGAGAGGTGGCGCGGTCGGGCCCGTCGCACGCGCCGGAATTCACGGTCGAGCTCTCGGTGGCGGGCGCCGCGCCCGAGCGGGCGAAGGGCCGGTCCAAGCGCGAGGCCGAACGCACTGCCGCCGAGGCGATGCTCACCCGCTTCTCCGAGGAGGGAGGTCCGCATGGCGGCTGATCCCGTCCCGCCCGTCGAGGGGCCGACGCGCTGCGGCTTCGTCGCGCTGATGGGCGCGCCCAATGTCGGCAAGTCGACGCTCACCAACGCCTTGGTGGGCGCCAAGGTGTCGATCGTGACGCCCAAGGTGCAGACGACGCGAACGCGCATCCTCGGCATCGTCGCGGTCGGGGCGGCGCAGCTCGTATTCGTCGACACGCCCGGCATCTTCGCGCCGCGCCGCCGGCTCGACCGGGCAATGGTCGCCGCCGCCTGGGCCGGCGCCGCCGATGCCGACGTACTGGCGCTCCTGATCGACGCCAAGGCGGGGCTCGACGCCGAGGAGCGGTCCATCCTCGACTCGCTGCGCGAAGCCGGGCGCAAGGCGGTCTGCGTCATCAACAAGATTGACCTGGTGAAGCGCCCGGCGCTCCTGGCGCTCGCCAAGGCGCTCGACGAGACCGGGGTCTTCACCGAGATCTTCATGGTCTCTGCGCTGACCGGCGACGGGGTCGCCGATCTTCGCGACCACGTCGCCCGCGCCGTGCCGGAAGGGCCGTGGCTCTATCCCGAGGACCAGCTTTCCGACATCAACGAGCGCCTGCTCGCCGCCGAGATCACCCGCGAGAAGTTGTTCCTCCAGCTCCGCCAGGAGCTGCCCTACGCCATCACCGTCGAGACCGACGGCTGGCAGGAGATCGATGACGGAAGCCTCCGCATCGACCAGACGGTCTACGTCCGGCGCGACAGCCAGAAGGCCATCGTCATCGGCCGCGGCGGTCAGCGGCTCAAGGCCATAGGCCAGGCTGCGCGCGAGGAGCTGGGCAAGCTGCTCGACCGCGAGGTGCATTTGTTCCTTTACGTCAAGGTGCGCGAGAACTGGCCGGACGATCCGGAGCGCTACAGCGCCATGGGTCTCGATTTCGGGGATTGAGACCGCGCCACCTCAATGGACCGGCGCCGCCGCCGCCGCCGCAGGCAGGTGGACGGTCACGGTCGTGCCGGCGCCGGGCGCGCTCTCGATCGAGATCCGCCCGCCGTGCAGCCGGACCAGCGATTGGGTCAGGGTGAGGCCGAGCCCCGTCCCTTCGAACCGGCGCGCGAGCGACGTGTCGATCTGCTGGAACGGCTGCAGCGCGCGCCGCGCTTCCTCTTCCGTCATTCCGATGCCCTGGTCGGCGACGGTGAGCGCGATCTCGCCGGCCGCGTCCGGCGCGGTGCAGGCGACGGTGACGGTCCGGCCCTGGGGGCTGAACTTGATCGCGTTCGACACCAGGTTCAGCACGACCTGGCGCAGCCGGACGGGATCGGCGCGGAGGGCGACGGGGCAGGGCGGCGGCTGGATGGCGAGTGTCACGCCCTGTTTCTCCGCGGCCTCGGCCATCGCCGGTCCGCAGTCCTCCATCAAGGGGCCGAGCGCGATTTCGTCGTGGGCGAGGGCCAGCGTGCCGGCCTCGATGCGTGTCACGTCGAGAATGTCGTTGATGATGTCGAGCAGGCGCTTGCCGCTCGCGTGGATGTCGCGCGCGTAGTCGGCATAGGGCGCGGCGCCGAGCGGGCCGAACAGCTCGTCCCCCATGATCTCGGCGAAGCCCAGTATCGCGTTGAGTGGCGTGCGCAACTCGTGGCTCATGTTGTTGAGGAAGGTGGTCTTGGCGCGGTTCGCCGTCTCAGCCACCTCCTTCGCGGCGCGCAGCTCGGCTTCGGACCGCTTGCGGGCGGTGATGTCCTCGACCGTGCCCTCGTAGAACAGCAGCCTGCCGTCGCCGGTGCGCACCTCGCGGCAGCATTCCGAGATCCAGATGCGGGTGCCGTCGCGGCGGTAGACCTCGGACTCGAAGCCGGACACCGTGCCGTTCTCCTTGATCAGCCGGACGAACGCGTCGCGCCGGGCCGGGTCGACATAGAGCTGGCGGCCGATATCGGTCATGCCCAGCACCATCTCGCGTGGCGAGTCGTAGCCGTAGATGCGGGCGAGCGCCGGGTTGGCCGCGAGGTAGCGCCCGTCGCCGGTGCTCTGGAAGATGCCCCAGGTCGCGCTTTCGAACATGCCGCGGCGCAGCAGCGCATTCTCCTGCGAGGCGCGGCGCGCGCGCACGTGCTCGCTGACGTCCTGCACCGTGCCGATCAACCGCATGCCCTGCGTCGTCTGGGTTGGGCGACCGCGTGCCAGCAGGGTGCGAACCTCATAGCCGCGCAGCAGGCGGAGATGGCAGTCCGATGGCGCTGTGCGCGCGCGGCAGAGGCGCGTCAGCCAAGCTTCGACCTCGTCGCGGTCGTCGGGATGGATCTGCGCGCGCAGCGTCTCGAGCGTGGGCGGGAACGGCCGTTCCCAGCCCACGATGTCGAGCATCATGGGCGTGCAACGCAGGGCTCGCCGGCGCGGGTCGATTTCCCAGCTTCCGAGCGCGGCGAGGCGCTGGGCCGCGAGAAGATGCGCGGCGTCCGGCCAGGACGGGGCCGTCGCCGCCGCGACACGTCGCGCGCGGGGAAAGGGAATCGTCGACATCGGCCCCCATAGTCCTTTGGAATCTCTAATGGAAAGTGAAAGGCCGCCGGCTGGCGCCGGGGCGGGGCCCTCTCTATATTCGGCGGGCGATGGACTGGTCCGACGAGGGGATGGTGATCGTTGCCCGCCGGCACGGCGAGTCGGCGGCGGTGGTGACCCTGCTGACCCGGGCGCACGGGCGCCATCTCGGCCTTGCCCGCGGCGGGGCGGGACAGCGTGGTCGCGGGCTCTATCAGCCGGGCAACACCGTGGCGGCGACCTGGCGGGCGCGTCTCGCGGAGCATCTCGGAAGCTGGCGGTGCGAGCCGATCCGCGCCAATGCCGCGCCGCTGCTTGACCGCGTCGGGGCGCTCGCCGCGCTCGCCGCCGCCTGCGCGCTGGTCGATTCCGTTCTGCCCGAGCGCGAGCCGCACGAGGTGCTCTATGACTCCACGGTTGCCCTCGTGGAGGCGCTGGCCGGCCCGCACTGGGCGGAGGCCTACGTGCGCTGGGAGATCGCGCTGCTCGCCGAGCTCGGGTTCGGGCTCGACCTCGGAAGCTGCGCCGCGACCGGCACCAACGACGGGCTGGCCTATGTCTCGCCCCGCACCGGCCGCGCCGTCTCGGCGGCGGCGGGGGAGCCCTGGCGCGACCGGCTGCTCGCCCTGCCGTCCTTCCTCGCCGGATCGGGCGACGGGCGGCCGGCGCCGGGCGAGCTCGCGGCTGGGCTCGCGCTCACCGGCCATTTCCTCGGCGCCTGCCTGTTCGCGCCGGACGGGCGCCAGCTCCCCGCTGCCCGCACGCAACTCGTTGACGCCATTGCCCGAAATCCTACTATATCTGGTGTTCTGTCAGAGCTATAAGCGTCCATGGTCAAGTCCCCGATTCCCCCCGGCGAAACCCTCGTCGAGGCCCCGTTCGCCGACGCGCTGGGCGAGCGCTACCTCGCCTATGCCCTCTCCACCATCACCTCGCGGTCGCTGCCCGACGCGCGCGACGGGCTGAAGCCGGTCCACCGGCGGCTGCTCTACGCCATGCGCCAGCTCCGGCTCGACCCTGGCTCGGGCTTCAAGAAATGCGCGCGCGTGGTGGGTGACGTGATCGGCCGCTATCACCCGCATGGCGACGTCGCCGTCTACGACGCGCTGGTCCGGCTCGCCCAGGAATTCGCGGTGCGCTACCCGCTGGTCGAGGGGCAGGGAAATTTCGGCAACGTCGACGGCGACAACGCGGCGGCGATGCGCTACACCGAGGCGCGCCTCACGCCCTATGCCCTCGCGTTGCTGGAAGGGCTCGACGAGAACGCGGTCGATTTCCGACCCAACTACGACGGCACCGAAGAGGAGCCGGTGGTGCTGGCGGCGAGCGTGCCCAACCTGCTCGCCAATGGCGCATCGGGCATCGCTGTCGGCATGGCCACCTCGATCCCGCCGCACAACCTCGCCGAGTTGTGCGAGGCGGCGGTCCACTTGATCAAGTATCCGAAGGCGACGACCGCGAAGCTGGTCGAGATGGTACCGGGGCCCGACTTCCCGACCGGCGGGGTGCTGGTCGAGCCGCGCGAGGCGGTGGCGGAGGCGTACGCGACCGGGCGCGGCAGCTTCCGGCTGCGCGCACGGTGGACGACCGAGAAACAGAAGCACGGGCTCTATCAGATCGTCATCACCGAGATTCCCTACCAGGTGCAGAAGGCGCGGCTGATCGAGCGCATCGCGACGCTGCTCGCCGAGCGCAAGCTGCCGCTGGTCGCCGACGTGGTCGACGAATCCGATGCCGAAATCCGCATGATCATCGAGCCGAAGAACCGCAACGTCCCGGCCGAGGCGGTGATGGAGTCGCTGTTCAAGGCGACCGATCTCGAGGTGCGCATCGGGCTGAACATGAACGTGCTGGACGGCGGGATGACGCCGCGGGTGATGAACCTGCGCGACGCGCTGACCGCCTTCCTGGACCACCGCCACGAGGTTCTGACGCGCCGCTCGACCCATCGGCTGGCGCAGATCGACCACCGGCTCGAGGTTCTGGCCGGCTACCTGATCGTCTATCTCAACCTGGACGCGGTGATAAAGATCATCCGCGAGTCCGACGAGCCGAAGCCTGCGCTGATCAAGCGGTTCAAGCTGACCGACACGCAGGCCGAGGCGATCCTCAACATGCGGCTCCGCGCCCTGCGCCGGCTCGAGGAGATGGAGATCCGGCGCGAGAACGACGCGCTGGAGGCCGAGCGGAAGGAGCTCCGCGCGCTGCTCGCCAACGAGAAGAAGCGCTGGGACACGGTCGGTGCCGAGATCCGGGAGATCGGCAAGAAGTTCGGCAAGGACACGCCGCTCGGCAAGCGGCGCACCGAGATCGGCAATGCGCCGGCGCCGGTCGAGACGCCGATCGAATCCTTCATCGAGCGCGAGCCGGTGACGGTGGTCTGCTCCGAGAAGGGCTGGATCCGCGCCATCAAGGGGCACGGCACCGGCGGCGCCGCGCTGAAATACAAGGAGGGTGACAAGGCCCGGTTCGAACTCGCCTGCGAGACGACCGACAAGCTCCTGGTGTTCGGCACCAACGGCCGGTTCTACACCCTGACGGTCGACAAGCTGCCTGGCGGTCGCGGGCACGGCGAGCCTGTGCGCCTCATGATCGACCTCGGCAACGACCAGGAGATCGTGGCGCTGATGGTCCACAAGCCGGGGCGGAAGCTGCTGGTGGCCTCCTCCGACGGGCGCGGATTCCTGGTGAACGAGTCCGACGTCCTGGCCCAGACCCGCGCCGGCAAGCAGGCGCTCAACGTCTCGGGCGATGCCGAGGCCTGCGTCTGTGTGCCGGCGGAGGGGGATACGGTCGCGGTCGTCGGCGACAACCGGAAGATGCTGGTCTTCCCCCTCGCCGAGCTGCCCGAAATGTCGCGCGGGCGGGGCGTCAAGCTGCAGAGCTACAAGGATGGCGGGCTTGCCGACGTTCGCGTGTTCGACCGCGCCGCAGGGCTGACCTGGCCGATGGGCGACCGCACGCGCACCGAGCTCGACCTCCTCGCGTGGCAGGGCAAGCGGGCCCAGGCCGGGCGCGTCGCGCCGCGCGGCTTCCCCCGCAGCAACCGGTTCGGATAGGCCGGAAGGGCGGTCGCGGCCCTCTCGCCTGCCCACTGGCGGCGCGGTCCCGGCCGGTGTATGTCAGCGCCATGACTGACATTTCCAATCCCGACATTGTCGTCGTCGGGGCCGGGGCCGGCGGGATGGGAGCGGCGCGTACGGCGCTCGATCTCGGGCTCTCGGTCCAGGTGCTGGAGGCGAAGGACCGCGTCGGCGGGCGCGTCTGGACCGACGAGTCGATGGGCGTCGGCTGGGATTCCGGGGCCCACTGGCTGCATAACGCCGACCATAATTTCTTCGCCCGTTTCGCCGAGCGCGAGGGCTGGCCGATCGACAAGGACGGCTGGAAGCGCATGAGCCTGCGCGCCCGCGACGCGCTGGACGAGCGCGACGCCGAAGAATGGGAAGCATACTGGGAAGCCTGCTACGAGGCGATCGACCGCGCTGGCGAGAAGGGGCTCGACATCCCGGCGTCGGAGGTGATCCCCGACCATCCGCGCTGGCGCGTGATGTTCGACAGCTTCTTTGCGGCGCTCGCCGGCGTGGAGCCCGACCGCACCTCGGCGCTCGACGTGTCGCGCTACGACAATGGCTACAAGAACTGGCGCGTCGCGCCGGGCTATGGCGCGCTGGTGGCGCATTACGGGCGCGGCTTGCCGATCGCGCTCGCGACGCCGGTCACGGGCATCGACTGGTCGGGGCCGCGCGTGCGGGTGGAGACGGCGAAGGGCACACTCGCCTCCCGCGCGGTCGTCGTCACCGTCTCGACCAGCACGCTCGCCGAGGGGCATATCCGGTTTGCGCCCGCCTTGCCCGCGGAGGTCGCGGACGCCATCGCCTCGGTCCCGCTCGGCGAGGCGGAGAAGGTGGCGTTCCGGGTGCGGGACGAGCTCGTCGCGCAGTTCCCGCGCAACAGCCACGTCTTCGTCGAGCATGCGACGCCCGAGCACATGCGCTTTCAGGTCCGGCCGCTCGGCACGCCGGTCATCATCGCCTGGGCGAATGGCCGCTTCGCCCGCGCGCTGCATGCCGAAGGGCGCCCGGCGACGATCGACTTCGCCGAGAAGGGGCTCGTGAAGCTGTTCGGCGCCGAGATGCTCAACGGCGTCGTCGCCCGCGCGACGTCGGACTGGCTCGGCGACCCGTTCATCCGCGGCGGCTATTCCTGCGCGTTGCCAGGCAAGGCGGCGTGTCGCGAGGTATTGCGCACGCCGGTCGCCGGCCGGCTGTACTTCGCCGGGGAGACGACCCACCCGACGGCGTTCGGCACGGTGCACGGCGCTCGGGAGGAGGGCGAGGCGGCAGTCCGTCGCATCGCCCGATCGCTTGGCCACGACGTAACGGAGGGTGCGGCCGCTTCGCCGTAATCACAACAACCGGGGGAGGGCGCCGGTGCAGAGGGGGCTTGCCGCGTTCGTGCGCGGCGTCGGCGCGTTGAACGAGGCGATCGGGCGGTTCGTCGCCTGGCTGGTCCTCGCGATGGTGCTGATCACCTTCGCGGTCGTCGTGCTGCGCTACGTGTTCGCGCTCGGCTGGGTGTGGATGCAGGAATCCTACGTCTGGCTGCACGGCATCGTGTTCATGGTCGGCGCCGGGTACACGCTGCTGCATGACGGGCACGTGCGGGTCGACATCTTCTATCGGCCGGCCGGGGCGCGCTACAAGGCATGGGTCGATCTCTTCGGCGCGCTCCTGATGGTGCTGCCGGTCGCTGGGCTGGTGGCGTTCGAGAGCTGGGACTACGTGCTGGTCTCTTGGGCGTCGGGCGAGGCGTCGCGCGAGGCGGGCGGCGTGCCAGCGCTCTATCTGCTCAAGACGGTGATCTGGATCTTCGTCGTGCTGATAGCGCTGCGGGGTCTCGCCCTCGCCGCGCGCTCGGCTCTGGTCCTCGCTGGCCATCCCGAATTCGCCCCCGACGCCCAGGAACCCAAGGGTGCGTAGCCCCTTAGCACATCCAGACCTCTCATCCCGGCGAAGCTGCGAACGCGGTGAGCGGCGCGAGCCGGGACCCATGCCATGGCGTCACGGGCGCGCAGAAATGGGTCCCGGTTGTGTGGCGCAACATTTCGTGCAGCGCTGCGCCCGGAATGACAATTTTGGATTTGGGTACAGTTGTCCTAGGCCCCCGCCATGCTGATGGCCGAGATCCTCAGCGTCCTGATGTTCCTGACGGTGATCGGGGTGCTGCTGCTCGGCTTCCCGGTGGCGTTCACCCTCGCCGGCGTCTCGTTCGCGTACGCACTGATCGGCACCGCGCTCGGCATCTTCGACTTCAACCTGCTGGGCGGGCTGCCGTCCCGCTTTTTCGGCAACATGTCGAACGAGGTGCTGGTCGCGGTCCCGCTGTTCGTGTTCATGGGGGTGATGCTCGAGCGCTCGACCATCGCCGAGGAGCTGTTGAGCACGATGGGGCTGCTGTTCGGCCGGATGCGCGGCGGGCTCGGTCTCTCGGTGATCGCGGTCGGGGCGGTGCTGGCGGCGTCGACCGGCATCGTCGGCGCGACCGTGGTGACGATGGGGCTGCTGTCGCTGCCGGCGATGATGAAGGCCGGCTATAGTCCGCGCCTTGCCTGCGGCACGATCTGCGCCTCCGGCACGCTCGGCCAGATCATCCCACCCTCGATCGTGCTGGTACTGCTCGGCGACCTGCTGCAGGGCGCCAATACCCAGGCCCAGATCCTCAAGGGCAATTTCGCGCCCGAGCCGGTGTCGGTGGTGGACCTGTTCGCCGGGGCCTTCATCCCCGGCATGCTGCTGGTCGGCCTCTACATGCTGTGGATCATGATCCAGGCCGTGGTGCGGCCCGAGGCGGTGCCGGCGTTGGTCGCGAAGGGCGAGAAGGTCGAGGATCTGGGCGGCAAGGTGCTGCGCGTGCTGTTGCCGCCGGCGGCGCTGATCGTCGCGGTGCTGGGCTCCATCCTCGCCGGCGCGGCGACGCCCACCGAGTCCGCCGCCGTTGGGGCGGTCGGGGCCATGCTGCTCGCCGCGATCAAGGGAAGGTTCGACGGTGCGGTGCTGCGCGAAGTGATGCGCTCGACCGTTCAGATCAGCTCGATGGTGTTCGTGATCCTGCTCGGCGCGTCGGTGTTCTCGCTCGTCTTCCGGGGCTTCGGCGGCGACATGATGGTCGCCCGTGTGCTGATCGGCATGCCCGGCGGCGTGGCCGGCGCCATGACGCTGGTGATGGCGGTCATGTTCCTGATGGGGTTCCTGATCGACTTCATCGAGATCATCTACATCGTCGTGCCGATCGTCGGCCCCGTCCTTCTGCAGATGGACATGAGCCCGGTCTGGTTCGGGGTGATGATCGCCGTCAATCTACAGACGAGCTTCCTCACCCCGCCCTTCGGCCTCGCGCTGTTCTATCTGCGCGGCGTCGCGCCGGACACGGTCTCGACGATGGACATCTATCGCGGCGTCGTGCCGTTCGTCGTGATCCAGATCCTGGGACTCGGCTTCGTCGCCGCCTTCCCCGGCCTCGCGACCTGGCTGCCCCACGTCATCCTGAAGTAGCGCCCTACTCGGCGATCACCCCGCAGGCGATGCGGCTGCCGGCATTGCCGGCAGGGTCGCTCTTGTAGTCGTCGGAGCCCGCGTGGATGACAAAGGCGGTGCCGGCTCCGCCGAACAGTGAGTTCGGCTTGCCGTTCGCCAGCGTGACGCGGTCGTTGATCGTCTCGACCGTCACGTCGCCCGAGGCGGGCACGTGGAGGTTCGGCATGTCGCCGGCATGACCGCCCGCCGGCGTCTCGAACCCGTGCGGACGATGGGTGGGGTTGAAGTGGCCGCCAGCCGAGGCGAAGGGCGGCTCGCACTTGCCGACGGCGTGGATGTGGAAGGCATGCGTTCCGGAGGGCAGGCCCTTGAGCTCGCCGCGGATCAGCACGCCGCCCGCCGTCTGGGCGAGGGAAAGCGTGCCGAGCGGCTTGCCGTCGGCGCCGATCATCTTGGCGCTGGCGGCGTCGGCCGCCCGCGCGCTCGGCGCGGCGAGAAGGGCAGCGGCGGCGAGGGCGGCGAACAGGGCGGTGCGGCTGATGTGGCGGGTCATGTCGGTATCCATTCCGCTGGTTGCATGCACGACGTGCCGGTCGGGGCCGGCCCTTTTGCCAGGAACATGCGTCGCGCTCGCGGGCGGATCCCCGATCCGTCCGGCACCTACATCTTCTTTGGCTCGGCGTACTTGTAGGGCAGGGCGCGGGCGGGCAGGTAGGTGCCCTCGGCGAGCTTGGTCCAGTCGCCCGCGCCTTTGCGGAACTTGAGGTAGTCGTCCATCACCTCGCGCGACAGCGCATCGTGCGAAGCTAGGTCGTTCATCACCTGGCCCGCGGTGTTGCCGAGCCCGGTGAGGATGTTGTCGGAGAAGCGCTTGAGCTGCACGTGATGCTCGCTGACCAGTACGGTGAGCGAGGCGTAGTTGCGTGCCGTGAACTCATCCAGGACGATCGCGTTCACCGCGGCGTTGGCGGCGGTGACGATCTCCTGGATGTCCTTCGGCAGCTTCTCCCAGGCCTTCAAATTGATGAAATTGTCGAGCAGCGTCGCGGGCTCGTGCCAGCCTGGGTAGTAGTAGTACTTGGCGTTCTTGTGGAAGCCGAACGCTAGGTCGTTGTACGGTCCCACCCATTCGCACGCGTCGACCGCGCCCGAGGCGAGCGCTGGCAGGATCTCGCCGCCCGGCAGGTTGATGACGTTGCCGCCCGCCGCCTTCACCACCTCGCCGCCGAGCCCCGGGATGCGCATCTTGAGGCCCTTGTAGTCGTCGATGGTGTTCATCTCCTTGTTGAACCAGCCGCCCATCTGCACGCCGGTATTGCCGGACGGGAAGAACTTGCAGCCCATCCGCTTGTATATCTTGTCGGCGAGCTTCTGGCCGTTGCCGTAGCGGTACCACGCGTTCTGCTCCTGCGCGTCCATGCCGAACGGCACGGAGGCGAGGTACTGCGCCGCCTCGACCTTGCCCTTCCAGTAGTAGGGCGACCCATGCCCCATCTCGACGGTGCCGTTCGCGACCGCGTCCATCGACTCGAAGGCCGGAACGATCTCGCCCGCGCCGTGCACCTCGATCTCCAGCCGTCCGCCGGTGCCCTTGGAGATGAAGTCGGCCAGCAGGTTGGCGCCGGTGCCGAGGCCGGGGAAGTTCCGTGGCCAAGTCGTCACCATGCGCCACTTCATCCGTCCTTGCGACAAGGCCGGGGCCGGAAAGCTCGACGCGGCGACGGCTGCGGCGGCGGCGCCGGTCGCGGCCGCGCCCTTCAGGAACGAGCGGCGCCCGCGCCTGTTTTCGGTGTTCTTGGACATGTTATTCCCCCCAACGAACCGTTCGGCGGTTCAGCCGTCGCCCCCTTTGATGGGGGCCCAGCCATTTGGTCCCAGACCTTCCAGCGGGCGGAACCGCGACTTGTAGGCCATCTTCGGGCTCTCCGCGACCCAATAGCCGAGATAGACGTAGGGGCGGTCCGATCGGCACGATTCCTCGACCAGCCACAGCACCATGTAGACGCCGAGGGAGCGGCGCGCGAGGGCGGGATCGAAGAAGCTGTAAACGGCCGAGAGCGAGTCGGTGAGCCGGTCGGCCAGCATCGCCGCCGCCAGCCCCCCGTCCGGCAGGCGGTATTCCACGATGCGCGAGTCGACCGGGCTTTCCTCGATCATGGCGCGATAGTCGTCGTAGGTCATGCCCGCCATCTCGCCGCCCTCGTGCCGCGCGCGTTGGTAGCGGGTGAACAGGCGGAACTGCTCTATCGTGGCGTGCGCGGGCATGTCGGCGACGCTGAGGTCGGTGTTGATGCGCCGCACGCGGGCGAGGTTGCGGCTCAACTCAAACCGGGCGGCCGGGATGCGCACCGGCACGCAGGCTTCGCACCCGGCGCAGGCCGGCCGGTAGGCGAGCCCATGGCTGCGGCGGAAGCCGGCGCGCGACAGCCGTTCGTAGAGCACCGGCGCGTCCGGCCCGCTCAGGTCGGTCACGACCTTGCGCTCGATCCGGCCGGGCAAATAGGGGCACGGAAGGCCCCGCGTCCCGAAGAAAAACCGATCGGGGCGGCGAAGCTGAGGCTTGGCGCGGATGTTCGGCGGCTCGTTCATGCCCGGCACGCGGAGGGGCTACCTTCCAGACTCGACACGCGGTTCGCCGAGAATATCCGCCGGTCGCGCGCGCTGGCAAGCGCGGGGACGGGCGGAGTCGTGCCGCACGCCCTATTGCAGCCGCGGGCCCGTCCAATCGGGCTTGAAGGCCGGCGCCGCTTGAGGCGCGGCCGGCTTGGGCGTTGTGGCGGCAGGCGGCGTCGTTGCGCCGGACGCGACCGCATCGCCCTTTGCGCCGGCTTGGCGCAGGAGGACGATCGAAATGCGCCGATTGCTGGCCGAGTCCGGCAGCTTCGGCGTCAGCGGGTCCTCGGCGGCGCGGCCTACGACCATGGCGACGCGGTCGGGTGGGAGGCCGGCGTCGATCAACACGCGGCGCGAGGCGAGCGCGCGGTCGCTCGACAGCTCCCAATTGCCGTAGCCCTTGCGCGCGCCATGGAACGGCGTCGCATCGGTGTGGCCGGTGATCGAGATGCGGTTCGGCAGCTTCTGGACCACCTTGGAGATCTGGGCGAGCAGCTCCTGCGTGCGTGTCGGTACCTGGGCGCTGCCCAACGGGAACATCGGCTTGCCCTCCTGATCGACGACCTGGATGCGCAGACCCTGCGGCGTGCGGTCGATCAGGATGTTGTTCGCCATCGCCTTAAGGTCGGGCGAGGAGTTGATCGCCTTTTTCAGCTCCTGCTCGGCCTCCTTGAACCGCTGCTCCTCCTTCTGGGCGACGACCTTCGCGGCCTCCTCCTCGTCGACCGGCTTCTTCGACTTGGGCGCGGTACGCTCGGATGCCGCCTGCTGGTCGTCGGAGCCGTTGCTGTCGCTGGCGCCCTCGGCGGGTGTCAGCGGGATGTTGAGCGACGGCGTGGCCGTGCCGGAAATTTCCGCCCCTGGCGACGAGATTGCACGCCCGCCGAGAAGCCCGCCGGCGCCCGACTGGGAATGCGACACGCTGGCTGGCGAGAAATAGTCCGAGATGCCGCGCTTCTGCTCCTCGGTGGTGGCGTTGAGCAGCCACAGGAGCAGGAAGAAAGCCATCATCGCCGTCACGAAGTCGGCATAGGCGACCTTCCAGGCGCCGCCATGATGACCGGCGTGGTGGCCCTTCTTCCCGCGCTTGATGATGATTTCGACGTTCGACGCCATCGGTCCAGCCTCAGCCCGACGCGGCGGGCAGAGCGGAGACCGCTTCCTCGACCTCGTAGAATGTCGGGCGCACGTCCGTCATCAGCGCCTTGCGCGCGAACTCGACCGCCACGGCGGGCGCGTAGCCCTGCACGTAGGCGAGCATCGCCGCCTTGATGCACTGCAGGTACTTGGTTTCCGCGTCGTACGTCGACTGCAGCGTGGTGGCGATCGGGCCGATGAATCCGTACGCCATGAACACGCCGAGGAACGTGCCGACGAGAGCGCCGCCGATCAGGTGGCCCAGCACCTCGGGCGGCTCGGTGATCGAGCCCATCGTCTTGATGACGCCGAGCACCGCGGCGACGATGCCGAGGGCCGGCATACCGTCTGCCATGGTCTGGAATGCCGAAGAGACCTGGGTAGATTCCGAGTGATGGGTTTCGATCTCCTCGTCCATCAGCGCCTCGAGCTCGTACGGGTTTTCGGTCCCGAGGCTGATCATGCGCAGGTAGTCGCAGAGGAAGGTGACCGCGTGGTGGTTCTTCATGAAGTTCGGGAAGGCGTTCAGCAGGTCGCTTTCGTGCGGATTTTCGACGTGCGGCTCAAGCGCCAGCATGCCCTTGGCCTTGGCGAGCTTGAAGACCTGGTAGAGCAGCGACAGCAGCTCGATATAGTCGTTCTTCTTGAGCTTCGAGCCCTTGAAGGCTTGGCCCATCGCCTTGCCCGCCCGGGCGATGATCCATTTCGGGTTGCCGATGACGAAGGCGCCGATCGCGGCGCCCAGGATCATGATCAGCTCGAACGGCTGGATCAGGACCGCCATCTTGCCGCCGCTCGCCACGAATCCGCCGAACACGGACGCGAAAACGACACCGGCTCCGATCAGGAGAAACATGGCGACCTCAGAAGACCTAGCCTTTGCGGGCACAGTGGCCACACGGGGTTAAAAAGGCGTTATCGGCGCTTTTCGCCGCACCCGGACTTGCCTATGTTCAGCCCCGATGGCCTCTGATCCCGCCCCCGTGCCGGTCCCGGTTTCCGTTCTCACCGGCTTTCTCGGCGCCGGAAAGACCACGCTGCTGAACCGGCTGGTGCGCCGGCCGGAGCTCGCGCGCGCGGCCGTCATCATCAACGAGTTCGGCGACGTCTCGCTCGATCATGAGCTGGTCGAGCGGGTGGACGAGAACATGATCGCGCTGGCGAGCGGGTGCCTGTGCTGCACGGTGCGCGGCGACCTGATCCGCACGCTGGGCGAGCTGTGGGAGAGCCGCGCCCAGGGCCGCGCCGATTTCGACCGGGTGGTGGTCGAAACCACCGGCCTCGCCGACCCGGCCCCCATCCTGCATGCGCTGATGACGACCAAGTCGCTCATCGGGCGCTATCGGCTGGAGGGGGTGATCTCCCTTGTCGACGGGGTCGTGGGTGGCGCCACGCTCCACGCCCACCCCGAGGCGGTGAAGCAGGCCGCGATGGCCGACCGGCTGGTGCTGACCAAGACCGACCTCGCGACCGACGATGCGGCGCGGGCGGCGCTCGATGCGCTGCGCCAGCGGCTGCGCGCGCTCAACCCCGCGGCGCCGATCCTCGAGGCGGTGAAGGGCGAGATCGATGCGGGCCGGCTGCTCGACGCCGGGCTCTACAACGCCCGCACCAAGACGCTCGACGTCCAGGGCTGGCTCAACGAGGAGGCATACGAAGATCACGATCACGATCACGATCACGGCCATAGCCACGATCACGGTGCCCACCATCACGATCACGGCCCCGCCCTCGACCGCAACCGGCACGACGACCACATCCGCGCCTTCTCGATGGTCAGCGACACGCCGCTCGCCGGCGAGGCGCTGTCGCGCTTCGTCAACCTGCTGGCCGCCGGGTTCGGCGACCGGCTGCTGCGCCTGAAGGGCATCGTCCAGGTCGCTGGGCATCCCGACCGGCCCGCCGTGATCCACGGGGTGCAGCACGTGTTTCACCCGCTGCAATGGCTCGACCGCTGGCCGAGCGCCGATCGGCGGACGCGATTTGTGTTCATCATGCGCGACGTCGAGCCCGCGACCATCGAGAGCCTGTTCCGCGCCGCCGAGCGCCAGTCCGCCGCCCCCGCCCCCGCCGGCGAGGGCCCCGCCTGATCCCCTGAGGGAGACCTACGTGACCGACAACGTGCTCGGCGCGGCCGAGATCGAGGCGCGCATGCGGCGCGCGCCCTTCAACCAATGGATGGATTTTCGCGTTCTCGCGCTCGAGGAGGGCGCGATCGAGATCGGCCTCACCTGGCGCGACGACATGATGGGCAATCCGATCGCGCGGATCGCCCATGGCGGCGTCCTCGCTACGCTGATCGACGTCACCGCCGACTTCGCCATCGCGGCCAAGCTCGGCCGGCCGACGCCGACGATCGATCTCCGAATCGACTACCACCGCCCGGCGGCGCCCGGCGACCTCCGCGCCCGCGCCCAGGTCATCCGGCTCGGCGGCACCATGGCCGTCGCGGAGGCCGAGGTGTTCGACGTCGAGGGGCGGCTGGTGGCGAGCGGTCGCGGCACCTATCTCACCGCCGCGCCGGCCGAGGCCTGGAAATGACGCCGGATGGGCGCGCGCCCACCGCGCTTGGAGGCGCGCCCCGCCTCGGTTTATGATCGTCCCGCGACCGTCCCAAACTTCCAACCGCAGAGTGGCCGAACTTATATGACGATCGATCCGCGGCAGTTCCGCGACGCGCTCGGGTGCTTCGCCACGGGCGTCACCGTGATCACCGCCCTCGACCAGGAGGGCGGGCCGGTGGGGCTCACCGCCAACTCGTTCACCTCGCTGTCGCTCGACCCCCCGCTGGTGCTGTTCTGCATCGACCGCGGCATCAAGTCGTTCGAGGCGCTGCACTCGAACCGCCACTTCGCGGTGAACATCCTGCGCGAGGACCAGGAGACGATCTCGCGCAAGTTCGCGAAGTCCGGGCCGGACAAGTGGTCGGGCGTGATGTTCGAGAGCTGGGAGACCGGCTGCCCCATCCTCGGTGGCTGCATCGCCAACCTGGAGTGCGACGTCGAATCTCTGTTCGAGGGCGGCGACCACGTGATCGTCGTCGGGCGCGTTCGCCGCATGAAGTTCGACGGCGAGGGCGCGCAGTGCAAGCCGCTGCTCTACTATCGGGGCCGCTACGCCGGCGTGACCTGAGGCGCCCGCACCAGTTCGGTCAGGTTTCATCGAGATCGAAGCCCTCATCCTTCGACGAGCTCAAGGATGAGGATTTCTCGTTTTCGGCCTCACCCTGAGCTGGTCGCGAGGTCGGGCCGTCGCACGACGATTCCGTCGAACGAAACCCGGACTATCCTTCGGCGAGGGCGGTCGAGGACAGGCGGCGAACGGCGAAGCCCGCCCGCTCCAGCCCGCCGACCAGCCGGTCGGTTGCGGCGCGGTCCATCGTCTCGACCAGGAAGTCGATCTCGGTGAGGCGGGCGGGCACGTCCTGGAACCAGCGCTCGTGCTCGACCTCGATCACGTTTCCGCCGAGCTCGGCGATGAGTGCGGTGACGTGGGCGAGCGAGCCGGGCAGGTCGCTCACCTCGACCCTGAGCCGCACGATGCGCCCTTCGCGCACCAGCCCGCGCATCAGCACCGAAGCCAGCAGGCGCGAATCGATGTTGCCGCCGGAAAGGACGACGCCGACGCGCCGCCCGGCGAACAGCGCGCGGTTGGCGAGGACGGCGGCGAGCGCGGCGGCGCCGGCGCCCTCTGCGACCAGCTTCTCGACCTCGGCGATCAGATGCACGGCGTATTCCAGATCGGGCTCGCCCACCAGCAGCACGTCCTCGACGAGATCGGCGATGACCGGAAGGGTGCGCGTGCCGGGCGTCTTGACGGCGATCCCCTCGGCGATGCTGTATCCGTGCGCGACGGCGGTCCGCCCCTCCAGCGCCTCGCGCATCGACGGGTACATGGCGGCCTCGACGCCGTAGAGGTCGATCCCCGGTGCCACCGCCTTGGCGGCGATCGCCATGCCGGCGATCAGCCCGCCGCCGCCGACCGGCACCACCAGCGCCTCGAGGTCGGGCACGGCGTCGAGCATCTCGAGCGCCACCGTGCCCTGCCCGGCGATTACCCGGTCGTCGTCGTAGGGATGGATGAAGGTCAGCCCCTCGGCGCGGGCGATCTCGTGCGCGTGGGCGGCTGCCTCGTCCAGGGTCTCGCCCTGCACCACCACCTCGGCCCCGAGATGGCCGGTGTTGCGCACCTTCACGAAGGGCGTCGAGACGGGCATCACGATGGTCGCCGGCACGCCAAGCCGTCCGGCATGATAGGCGACGGACTGGGCGTGGTTGCCGGCGGAGACCGCGATCACGCCCGCCTCGCGCTGTTCCGGCGTCAGGTCGAGCATGCGCCATAGCGCGCCTCGATCCTTGAACGAGGCGGTGTATTGCAAACTCTCGAGCTTGAGAAAGATCTCGGCGCCCGCGATCTCGGAGAGGGTGCGCGACTTGACGCACGGCGTGTCGACCAGGCTGCCCTTCATGGCGTCGGCCGCCGCGCGGATGTCCTCGATCGTCACAGACATCGCGCGATCCTACCCGCCGGGGGGACGCGGCACCAGCCGGAGCCGCCCCGCCGCGGTCGTTTCCAGCAGGTCGTGGCCCAACTCGATGGTGAAGCCCGCGACCCGATGCCACGTGTCGGTCAGGTCGTCGTAATGACGCGAGAAGGGATTGCCGGACTGGCCGGTCGCGATCACGAAGCGCGACCGTTCGAGATCGGCGAGGTCGTAGACGGCGCGAAATCCGGGCCCGTGCACCGCGGCGAACGGGGTCGGGCCGGCCAGCGCCATCGCCGCCCGGTCGATGGTGTAGTCGCCGCCGCCGATCGGGACCGACACGTCGAACAGGCGGCGCAACACCGGAACGTAGCCGAACGGGACGTGTCGGAACTGGGCCATATGGCGATCGCCCCAGCGCCAGTCGGCGATGTCGTGGCCCTCGATCTTGCGCAGCGCGGCGAGCGCGTCATCCAGGGCGGCGTCGAGCTGGTCGTGGCAGGTCTCGACCGGCTTGGTCTTCACGTCGTCGCACCACGACGTGTCGCGGGTCAGCACCCGGCGCACGAAGCGCGGGTGGAGCCCACGCCAGGATTCGAAGGCGGGCCCCATCTCGTCGGCGGCGATCCGCCGGACCAGCGCGTCGAGCCAGGCAACGAAGATCAGTGGCTCGGACCGGTCGGCGTCCATCGTGCCGTCCCAGCCGCGCAGCAGCGCCACCGCCTCGCGCGCCCGCGGATCGATGGGCGAGATCGTCAGCATCAGCGGCTTGAGGTCGCGCGCCATGTCGGACACGACGTCGCCCTGGATCGCCTCCATCGTCGCGACGTTCTGGCGGGACTTGGCATCGAGCAGGTGGCGGATACGCTGGGCGCGGAACGCCGGGCCCCAGTACCGGCCGAGGAAGTAAGGAGAGGCGTGCGCCGCCGGGGCATCGTTGGCGTTGACCAGGCGGTGCGAGGGCGGGTCGAGCCGGTGCGGCAGCGCGTCGAAGGGCACGAAGCCGTTCCAGTCGTAGGCGCCGGTCCAGCCCGGCATCGGGGCAAGCCCGTCGCCGGACTTGCGGATCGGCTCGAGCCCCGCGGTGACCATTCCGATGTGGCCGTCCGCGTCGGCATAGGCGACGTTCTGCGCCGGCAAATCCATCAGCCGCAGCGCCGCGGCCACGTCGGCGCCGCGCCGCGTGTGGTCGAGCCGCCAGATTGCCTCCGGCGTGCGGTCGATCGGGCGCAGCGCCGTCGCCGCCAGCGCGATCGCATGGCCCGGCGGCACGATCGAATGGGCGAGGCCGGGGGCAAGGGAGGAGACGACCGGCCCGTGCCGCGTCGCGCGCACCTCGAGCGTCACCGGCTTGGCGTCGCGCACCTTGATGGTCTCGCGCCGCGTCACGAACGGCCGCGGCCCGCCGGGCGCGAGGTAGCGATCCGGATCGGTCGGGTCGATCTTCTCGACGAAGAGGTCCTCGGTGTCTGTCTCTGCCGAGGTGAAGCCCCAGGCGACGCGCGCGTCGTGGCCGAGCAGCACGAACGGCACGCCCGGCGCGGTCGCCCCGGTGACGGCCAGGCCGGGCGCCGAGACCTGCACGAGATACCAGAGGATCGGCGCCGAATAGCCGAGATGCGGGTCGTTGGCGAGCAGCGGCCCGCCCGTTTCCGAGCGGCTGCCGTCGACCGCCCAGACATTCGATGCTTCGAGCGGCGCCAGCGTCGCGGGAAAGCGGTCGATGAGGCGCTGCGCGAGTTCGGCAACGTCGCGCGCGGCAGGCGGGTCGGCCGCGGCCCGCTTCGCGCCGCTGCCCGGCCACAGCGTGTTGAGCTGCGCGGGGGTGAGGCGGGCCGCGAGGGTGGCGCGCAGCGCCTCGCCGTACCAGTTGGTGGAAAGGCGGAGCGCCATGATGCGGCCCCACACCAGCGAATCGGCCGGGCGCCACGGGGCGGGGCGGTGGCGCAGCAGGACGAACTCGGGCGGCAATGCGCCGGCGTGCGCGGCGAGATATGCGTTCACACCCGCGGCATAGGCGACCAGCGCGTGCTGCACCGGCGGGACGAGGTGGTTGTAATCCTCGGTTGCCAGGCGATAGAACCCGAGCGTCCGCATCATCTCGTCCGAGCCGAGTGCGCGCTTGCCTAGCACCTCGGCGAGTCGTCCCTGGCCGACGAGGCGCATCAGCTCCATCTGCCACAGCCGGTCCTGGGCGTGGACAAACCCGACGCCGAACCAGGCGTCGTCCTCGGTGCCGGCGAAAATGTGGGCGAAGCCGTTCGCGTCGCGCAGGATGTCGACGGGCCTGTCGATCCCCGCGACCTGCAACGTGCCGTCGGTCTCGGGCAGGGAGGTGCGCAGCCACAGGAACGCGGCGACCAGCGCGACGGATAGCGCCCCCAACGTCAGCGCCGCCACCCGCATCCGCCAGCTCATGGCCTGCGGGCCGTGCGAACGAGGCGGTCCCGCCTGTCTCCCTGTCCCTCCCGCTCAAGGGGCGAGGGCAGGGGAGAGGGATCAGGTTGAGCGTCGAGGGGCGGCGTGCGGCTCACCCCGACTTCAGCCGGGTGGCGACCTCGACGGCGGCGTAGGTCAGGATGCCGTCCGCCCCGGCGCGGCGCGCGGCGACCAGGCTTTCCAGGATCACCCGGTCCCAATCGAGCCACCCGTTCTGGGCGGCGGCGCGCATCATCGCGTACTCGCCCGACACCTGATAGGCGTAGGTCGGCATGGCGAACGTGTCCTTCACCCGGCGCACGATGTCGAGGTAGAACATGCCGGGCTTGACCATCACCATGTCGGCGCCCTCGCCGACGTCGAGCGCCACCTCGCGCAGCGCCTCGTCCGAATTGGCGGGGTCCATCTGGTAGGTCTTCTTGTCGCCGAGCCCGAGGGCGGGGGCGGAGCCAACCGCGTCGCGGAACGGGCCGTAGAGGGCCGAGGCGTACTTCGCCGTATAGGCCATGATCGCGACATCGTCGCACCCGTCGATGTCGAGCGCCGAGCGGATCGCGCCGATCCGCCCGTCCATCATGTCGGAGGGAGCGATCACGTCGCATCCGGCGCGGGCCTGGACAAGCGCCTGGCGGCACAGCACCTCGACCGTCTCGTCGTTGAGGACGCGCCCGTCGGCGAGCAGCCCGTCATGGCCGTGGGTGGTGTAGGGGTCGAGCGCCACGTCGCACATGATGCCGAGGCCCGGGTGAGCCTTCTTCACCGCCCGCACGGCGCGGCAGACGAGGCTGTCTTCGTTGGTGGCCTCGCGCCCGTCGTCGGTCTTCAGCGCCGGCTCGACGTGCGGGAAGATCGCGATCAGCGGGATGCCGAGCGCGGCCGCCTTGCCGGCATCCTCGACGAGCTGGCCGATCGAGAGACGCTGGACGCCGGGCATCGACGGGATGTCGAGGCGCTTCTCGCTTCCGGAATGAACGAAGACCGGCCAGATCAGGTCGCTCGCGGCGAGCCGGGTCTCGGCCACCAGCCGGCGCACCCAGTCGGCCCGGCGGTTCCGCCGCATGCGGATGCGCGGATAGGCGCTCATCGGCTGCCGCGGCGTGTCGGACAATGGCGCTCTCCCTTGTGGAACGGCGCGGATGATATCGCCCAAGGCGGCGCTGTCCAAGAGGCGCGGGCTTAATCGGGCGTTAACCGGCTGTGCCTAGGTTCGACGCGCAGACGGGCCCTGCGGAGGAGCCGTGACCCAGGAATATCTCGATGCGATCAAGCTGATCGAGCGCCTGCACCGCCAGTTTCTCGAGGTGGTGAAGGTCGAGCTCGACCGTCTTGGCATCGCCGACATCAACAACGTGCAGAGCCTGATCCTGTGGAACATCGGGACCGAGGAGCTGACGGTCGGCGACCTGACCTACCGGGGCTACTATCTCGGCTCGAACGTTTCCTACAACGTGAAGAAGATGGTCGAGAACGGCTATCTGCTGCAGGAGCGGTCGGCGCATGACCGCCGCACGGTGCGCCTCCGCGTGTCCGACAAGGGCATCGAGCTCGGCAAGCACATCGCCGCCATGTTCGACCGGCACGAGCAGTTCCTGGACGCCCGCGCGCTTACCGGCCAGCGTCTCGGCGCGACCAACACGACGTTACACGACCTCGAGCGCATGTGGGCCGACGCGCTCGCCTTCCCCGCCCGCAATCTGGTGCGCGCGACCGCGGCGGCGGGGTAAGGGCGGCTTCTCGGCCACTTTCCCAATTGTCTCCCCGGACGGGCCGCGTAGCAGGTCCGATCCGGGGCCCATCTTTCCGTGCTTCGGACGCCTGACCATGGCTCCCGGTTTGCGGCGCACCGTTTCATGCTGCGCTGCGCCCGGGATGACAGCGGCGGGTGTCAGCCCAGCTTGTCGCCCATCCTGAGGCCGAGCTTGGCGGCCGCTTCGCCGGCTACGACCTTCTGTCCGCCCTCCGGCCGGGCGCGGCCGATATGGACCGCGCCATCAGCGCAGGCGACGCTGAAGGTCGCGTCGTGCACGGCGACGATGGTGCCGGGCGCGGTCAGCGCCTCGCCGCCCTTCCTCGGCTCGTAGAGCGAGAGCTTGGTGCCGTTCGCCATGGTCCAGGCGCCCGGCTGCGGGTCGGCGCCGCGGATCAGGTTGTGCACCTCCTCGGCGGTCTTGGACCAGTCGATCTGGACGTTCTCGGCGCGGCACCAGCCCTCGTAGGTCGCCTGGCTCTCGTCCTGCTCGATGCGCGGCGCCTTGCCGGCGCGGACCAGCTCGATCGCCTCCATCATCGCGTCGACGCCCATCGGATAGAGCCGGTCGAAATAGACCGTGCCGAGAGTGTCGTCGGGGCCGATCCCGGTCGTCTTCTGGAGGAGGATGGGCCCGGTATCGAGCCCGTCATCGGGCCAGAAGATGGTGAGGCCCGTCTCGGTCTCGCCCTGGATGATCGGCCAGTTGATCGAGGACGGGCCGCGATGGCGCGGCAACAGGGACGGGTGGTACTGGATCGTCCCCTTGGTCGGGGTGTCGAGGAAGCCGGACGGGCAGATCTTCGTCACGAACGCCATCACGCCGAGGTCCGGCGCCATGGATTTCAGCTTGTCCCATTCGGCCGGGTCCTTGAACGAGGTCGGCGTCTCGACGCGCAGCCCCTTCTCCCTGGCGAAAGCGACAAGGGGGTCCGGCCTGGCGCCCGGCTTGTCCGCCGGGCCGTAGACCGCGACCACCTCGTCCGTGCCCTTCTCGAGGATTTTCTCGAGGACCGACTTTCCGAAGGCCTGCTGGCCGTTGACGATGATCCGCACCTTTCCGTCCCGCTCAGCGGACCGCGGCCATGTCCTGGCCGGTGCCGGCACCCTGGTGCTGGCCGGACCGGTCGGCGGTGTCGCACGTGTTCGCGTCGGAATCGTACTTGTAGGTCGGTATGGTCGCGAGGTCGGTGCCGGTGATGCGCACGAACCGGGCGCCGTCGGAGAAGTCGATCTGGTGGATGTCGCCCACGTCGAACAGCCCTGCCTTGCCGCGGGTCAGCCGGTAAATGCTGTCGGGCTCGATCTCGGCGTAGCCTTCTTTCGACCGATCGTCATTGCGCTTCCACGAGGTCATGTCGGTGCGCCCGACCGCTTGGCCATAGATGGCCCAAGACCTGCCGTGGTCGTGCGGCGGCGAGCGGCGTCCCTTCTGGTTGATGTGGGCGAGCACGTAGAAATCGAGTTCCTTGTCGTGATACAGCGTGTGGATGCCGGGCTGTGCGCTCGGCCCGCAGTATTTCGTGACGAACTCGTCGTTCGCCAGCAGCTTCTCCAGCTTGGCCCGGATCGCCTGGCGGCCGAAGCGGTCGTTGTGGGCGGCGAGCGTCTTGTGGCAGTCGGCGCAGAAATCTTCCAGAGTGTAGGCCATGGCGGGCACCTCAAATGGGGATCGCTGAGGGCCGGATTATAGCGCGCGCGAGGGAGCGTTCCATGACGAAGATCGACGTTTTCAACCACTACTTTCCGCCAAAGTTCTTCGACCGGCTGCAGACCCTGCTGCCCGCCGCGCCGGTGAAGCGCTGGATGCTGTACAAGCCGCTCTACGACATCGACGCCCGGCTCCGCCAGGTCGACCAGTTCGAGGACTATCGCCAGATCATCTCACTGTCGCAGCCGCCGTTCGACGTGGTGGCCTCGCCTGCCGACTCGCCCGCGCTGGCGCGGCTCGCGAACGACGGCCAGTCCGAGGCGTGCCGGGCGCATCCCGACCATTTCCCGGGCTTTCTCGCCGGGCTGCCGATGAACAACGTGCCCGAGGCGCTGAAGGAGATCGACCGCTGCATGGGGCTGCCGGGCTTCTGCGGCGTACAGCTCCATTCGAACGTGGCGGGGAAGGCGCTGGACGAGCCCGAGTTCTTCCCGATCTTCGAGCGCATGGCGAGCCTCGGCAAGGGCGTCTGGCTGCACCCCTCGCGCGGACCGAATTTCGCCGACTACCAGGCCGAGACGAAGTCGAAGTACGAGATCTGGTGGGCGTTCGGCTGGGACTACGAGGTGACGGCGGCGATGGCGCGCCTCGTGTTCTCGCTCACCCTCGACAAGCTGCCGAACCTCAAGATCGTCGCCCACCACATGGGCGGGTACGTTCCCCAGGCCGAAGCGCGCATCGACCCGCAGATGGACGATCTCGGGCTCCGCACCTACGACGAGGACTACCGCCCGATCATCGAGGCGATGAAGAAGAGCGGCAAGCGGCCGATCGACTATTTCAAGATGTTCATCGCCGACACGGCCTTGTTCGGCGCCAAGGCTGCCACGCGCTGCGGTCTCGAGTTCTTCGGCGCCGATCATTGCGTGCTGGCGACGGATTCGCCGTTCGACGCCGAAGGCGGATCGCAGCTCATCCGCGACACGATCCGCACGCTCGACGCCCTGGAAATGTCCGACGCCGATCGTCAGGCGGTCTATTCCGGCAACGCGAAGCGCTTGTTCGGCGTGGGGTAGGGCGGGTCGCGCTAAATCCATCCGTGGATGGCCGACACAAGGGCGGCCATGACGTCCTTTATATGATCGCTGATGGAAATCCGGTCCGTGTGCCGGTCGTCGACCGAGGCGACCGACTGAGCCCTACTCCTTCTCCGGGTCGCGCGTCGCGGACCAGGATTTGGACGTGCCCTGCACCATGTGGCGGACATTCTCGACGCCCTCGGGTTCCTCGAAGAACAGGGTGCGTTTCGCCGCCATCTCGGGCATGTCCTGGCAGACATACATGATCGTGTCCTCGCTGCCCGTCGCCTCGTGCTCGTGATAGGCCCAGGCGGGGCAGACGATCGTGTCGCCTTTCTTGAAGGGGTAGCGAACGCCCTCGACCGTGGTGAAGCCGGTCCCCTGAAGGTAGTGGTAGATCGCGACCGAGTTGTGCCGGTGGTTGGGCACGTGCTCGCCCGGATGGATGAGCTGGATGCCGATGAAGATGCCGGGCGACGCGCCGGCGAGGTCGCCGTGGTCCTCGTTGACGAGTGACACGAACCGCCGCTCGGCGTGGCGCAGCCTGTCCCTGCCCAACTCCTCCAGCAGGCCGAACATCTCGTCGCCGTCCCACTTGCAGCCCCGCACCGGCGTGTGGCGGACCCGCTTGAAATACTCGTCGGCGGTGATGACGCGGGCGTTGCCGTGGCCCGGCTCGTTCCGCCCGCGCTTCGCGTCCTTGTCGAGCTCGGTAGCCATGGTCCCTCCGCCCTATTCCGCCGCGACGGCGGCCGCCGGCTCGATGCGCGCGGCGCAGAACTTGAACTCCGGAATCTTGCCGAACGGGTCGAGCGCCGGGTTGGTCAGGATGTTGGCGGCGGCCTCGGCGTAGCAGAACGGGATGAAGATCACCCCCTCCGGCACGTCGGTATCGGCGCGCGCCTTGAGCTCGAGGGCGCCCCGCCGCGTCGCGATGCGCACCGTGCCGCCCGGCGCCACCCCCAGCCGGCGCAGCTCCCACGGCGAGATATGGCACATCGCCTCCGGCTCGATGGCATCGAGCACGCTCGCGCGGCGCGTCATGGCGCCGGTGTGCCAGTGCTCCAGCACGCGGCCGGTGGTCAGCACCATCGGGTAGGCTTCGTCCGGCAGCTCGTCCGGCGGCACCAGCTTGGCGGGCACGAACTTGCCGCGCCCGTTCGGCGTGGGATAGCCATCGCCGAACAGCACTTCGATGCCCGGCTGGTCCTCGTGGGCGGCGGGGTAGGTGACCGAGTATTCGCGCTCAAGCCGTTGCCACGAGATGCCCTTGATCGAGGCCATGCATTCGCGCATCTCGGCGAACACGTCCTTCGCGTGGTCGTAGTGCCAGTCGAGCCCGACGCGCCGGGCGATCTCCTGGATGATCCAAAGATCCTGGCGCGCGTCGCCGGGCAGGGGCAAAGCCGGCCGTCCCAGCTGCACTTGGCGGTTGGTGTTGGTGACGGTGCCCCATTTTTCGGGCCAGGCCGAGGCGGGCAGCACCACGTCGGCATGGAATGCTGTCTCGGTCAGGAACAGATCCTGCACTACCAGGTGCTCGAGCTTGGCGAGCGCCTCGCGCGCGTGGCCGGCGTCGGGGTCCGACATCGCCGGGTTCTCGCCCATGATGTACATGCCGCGGATCTGGCCGGCGTGGATCGCGTCCATGATCTCGACGACGGTGAGGCCCTTGGCCGGGTCGAGGTTCTCGGCGCCCCAGAACTTCTCGAACCGGGCCTTGGCCGCCGGGTCGCCCACCGGGGTGTAGTCGGGATAGAACATCGGGATCAGCCCGACGTCCGAGGCGCCCTGCACGTTGTTCTGGCCGCGCAGCGGGTGCAGCCCGGTACCCGGGCGCCCGACCTGGCCGCACATCATGGCGAGCGCGATCAGGCAGCGGGCGTTGTCGGTGCCGTGGATGTGCTGGCTGATGCCCATGCCCCAGAAGATCATGGCGCGCTCGGCGCGGGCATAGATGCGGGCGATGCGGCGGATGGTGTCGGCCTCGATGCCGCACACCTTCTCCATGGCTTCGGGAGAGAAGGCGGCGAGGTTCGCCTTCAGCGCGTCGAACCCCTCGGTGTAGCCCTCGATGTACTGGGCGTCGTACAGCCCCTCCGCGACGATGACGTGCATCATCGCGTTGAGAAGCGACACGTCGGCGCCCGACTTGAACTGGATCATGTGGGTGGCGTGCCGGGTCAGCGCCTGACCGCGCGGGTCCATCACGATCAGGGTCGCGCCGTTCTTCACCGCGTTCTTGAAGAACGTTGCCGCAACCGGATGATTTGACGTGGGATTTGCGCCGATCACGATGATGACATCGGCGTTCAGCGCCTCGTAGAAGGGCGCCGTGACGGCCGACGAACTGATGCCCTCGATCAGGGCGGCGACGGACGAGGCGTGGCAGAGCCGCGTGCAGTGGTCGACGTTGTTTGTGCCGAACCCGGTCCGCACCAGCTTCTGGAAGAGGTAGGCCTCCTCGTTCGACCCCTTGGCCGAGCCGAACCCGGCAAGCCCCTTGCCGCCGTGCTGGTCCCGGATGCGCCTGAGCCCGGCGCCGGCGCGGTCGAGCGCCTCCTCCCACGTCGCCTCGCGGAAATGGGTCCACGGGTTGGCGGGGTCGACGTCCGCGTGTCCGTTTTTCGCGACGCCCTCCTTTCGGATCAAGGGCTTGGTGAGGCGATGCGGATGGTGGATGTAATCGAAGCCGAACCGTCCCTTGACGCACAGGCGGTTGCGGTTGGCCGGTCCGTCGCGTCCCGTCACCGTGAGTAGCTTGTCGTCCTTCACGTGGAAGGTGAGCTGGCACCCGACGCCGCAATAGGGGCAGACCGAGTCCACCTTCGTGTCCGGCTCCACCTTGGACTCGCCGGCACGGAACGTGGTCGCGGGGAGCAGCGCCCCGGTCGGGCAGGCCTGCACGCACTCGCCGCAGGCGACGCAGGTCGACTGACCCATCGGGTCGTCGAAATCGAACACGATTTTCGCCTCGGCGCCGCGATAGGCCATGCCGATCACGTCGTTCACCTGCACCTCGCGGCAGGCGCGAACGCACAAAGTGCAGTTGATACAGGCGTCGAGGTTCACCGCCATCGCCGGGTGGCTCATGTCCGGGTCGGGGGTGCGCTTGGCCGGGAAGCGGGAGGACGCGACGCCCACACGGTCGGCCCACTGCCAGAGCTTCGAGTCGGCGTCGTGGGCCTGGGGGCGTGGCGGCTGGTCGGCGACCAGCAGTTCGAACACCATCTTGCGCGCCTTGGCGGCGCGCTCCGATGCAGTGTCGACCACCATGTTCTCGGTCGGCTTGCGGATGCACGAGGCGGCGAGCACGCGCTCGCCCTTTATCTCCACCATGCAGGCGCGGCAGTTGCCGTCCGGCCGGTAGCCGGGCTCGGGCGCGTAGCAGAGATGCGGGATCTCGATGCCCTGGCGCTGGGCGACCTGCCAGATGGTCTCGCCCGGCAGGGCCTCGACCTGCTCGCCGTTCAGGGTGAAGGTGATCGGCTTTGCCGTCGTACCGTCCATGTTCGCTCCCGTCCGGGCACCAGAGGCAGAATAGCGCAGCGGGCGGCGGAATGCGAAGCCCCCGCTGTCATCCCGGCCGGGCCGCGCGATGGGTCCGGGTCTGCACCCCCATGGTGACAATCGTGGTGGCCGCTATGCCCGCCCGAACGCCTTGCGGAGCTCGTCCTTGGCGTCCTCCAGCACCTTCTTCTGGCTTTTCGGAAGGTTCTTGCCGGCCCGGTTGATGTAGAAAGTGAGCATCGACATGGCCGAGCGATAGGGCTCCGCCTTGCGCCGCTTGCTCGTCTCGGCCGAGCGCTTGAGCGACAAGGCGATCTTGTGCGGGTCCTTCTGCCTGAACACGTCCTTCTCGAGGTCGAGGGCGTCGGATTCCCGCGTCACCCGGCCGGACCAGTACTTCCCGTCGCGCTTCGATCCAGGACGCGACGCCGTCTTCACCTTCTGCGCCATATCAACCTCACGCGCCAACATATTCTGATGAAACGCGAAATCGGAACCCTCGTTCCGCGTGATCAGGCGCCGCGCACGCGGTCGATCAGGGCCAGCGGGTCGGACGGCAGGGCGTCGCCGCGCCAGGCGACGATCCCGTCGGGCCGCACCAGCGTCAGGCGCCACCCATAAAGTCCGGCGGCAGCATTGTCAGTTACATCTTTGATTTTCAAGGGAACATTGCGCCGATGGGCGGCCGCCTCCAACGTCGCCCCTTCCGCCCCGCCGAAGCGCAGCAGCACGAAGCTCTCCGGCTCGACCAGGTCGAGCATCGAGCGTCCGTCCGCCAGCCAGGCGTGCGGCGTGCGGTGGCCCGGCCCGGCCGACGGCGTATAGGACAGCCGGTCGCGCTCCGCCTCGGTCTCGTCCTCCGCGGCGCATATGGGCGAGCCGACATAGGCCGGGTCGAGCTGCGCGCCCGCGATCGAATGCTGATGCAGGCCGGCGGCGCGGACCTTCGGCGCCCAGGCCGCGCGGACCGCATCGCCCTCGGGCCCATCCTCGTCGATGCGCGGGTCGACCATGAACGCCTCGCGCGCGTTGAGGTACGAGTTCCCGGCGCGGTTGGTGTTGCGCTCGGCGACCGGGCGGCGCTCGGCCTCGTAGCTCGCGAGCAGCCGTTCGCCGCCCCACCCCGCGAGCATTGCGGCGAGCTTCCAGCCCAGGTTGAAGGCATCCTGGATGCCGGTGTTCATGCCGAGCCCACCCGGCGGCACGAACAGGTGCACCGCGTCGCCGGCCATCAGCACGCGCCCCGCGCCGAACCGGTCGGCCACGAGCTGGAACGCCTTGTAGGTCTGGGACGACAGTATCTCGACCGGCACGTCGCGACCGACCGCCGCACGGAACCGGGCGGCCGGGTCGATCGGCGCGAAATCCTCGTCGGCGCGGAAATAGGTGTTCATCCACCACTCGTCGCGCGCGTTGATCGAATACACCACCGAGGCGCAGCCGGGCGCATGGGTCCAGTACATCACGCCTGGGCGGATCGTGCGCTCCCGCGACAGGGTGGGCGCGCGGAGCCAAGTGCCCCAGACCTCGCCCAGCACGCCGCGGCCCGACATCTTGATGCCGAGCGCGTGGCGCACGTCGCTGCGGGCCCCATCGCACCCGACCAGGTAGTGCGCGCGCACGGTCTCGCGCCGGCCGTCCTGCACCAGCGTGGCGGTCACGCCGTCCGGATCCTGCTCAAGCCCTTCGAGCATAGTACCGAAGCGCAGGGTTACCGCCGGCATGCCGGCTGCGTAGTCGCGCAGCACCGGCTCCAGCGCGTGCTGGGCGCACCAGGTGCGGTAGTAGGGCGAATGCGCGAGCGGCGGCACGCGCGCCACCACCTCCGGCGCGCGCGCCTTGATCTCGGCGATCGAGGGCGAGGGGAAGCGTGCCAGCTCGTGCCCGCAGATGCGGGTGACGTAGACGATGTCGCCCGGTTCGTCCAACGGCAGCGACACGCGGTAGACAGCCTCGTCGAGTCCCCACATGCGGAAATGCTCCATCGTGCGCGGGCCGATGCCCATGGCACGCGGATGGGACTTAACCCCTTCGTGGCTTTCGACGAGCGTGCAGGCAATGCCGCGCCGGCCGAGATCGGCGGCGAGCGTCAGCCCCACCGGCCCGGCGCCGACGATCAGGACGGGAAGCTCGGGCGTGCCCGACATGGCGCCGCTAGCCTTTCGGCATGTCCTCGGGGAAGTGGCGGAAGACCGAGAGGAGCCCGTTGGGTGCCGCCTGGCCGAGCCCGCAGATCGAGGCGTCGATCATGGTGCGCGACAGCTCCTCCAGAAGCGTCCGGTCCCACCCGCCTCGCGCCATCAGCTTCACCGCCTTTTCGCAGCCGGCGCGGCAGGGCGTGCACTGGCCGCAGCTCTCGTCTTCGAAGAAGCGCATCAGGTTGAGCGCGACGTCGGCGGCCGAGTCCTTGTCGGAGAGCACCACGACGGCGGCCGAGCCGATCAGCGCGCCGTGCGGCTCGAGCGTGCCGAAATCGAGCGGCAGGTCGGCGAGAGAGGCGGGCAGGATGCCGCCCGATGCGCCGCCGGGAAGATAGCCTTTGAAGCTGTGCCCCTCCGCCATGCCGCCGCAGAACTCGTCGATCAGCGCGCGCACCCCGATGCCGGCCGGCGCGACCTTGACGCCGGGCGACTTCACCCGGCCCGATACCGAGAAGCTCCGGAGCCCCTTGCGGCCATTGCGGCCCTGGTTCGCGAACCAGCCGGCGCCCTTCTCCACGAGGTCGCGCACCCACCATAGCGTCTCGACGTTGTGGCAAAGCGTCGGGCGGCCGAACAGCCCGACCTCGGCGGGGAAGGGCGGCTTGTGGCGCGGCAGGCCGCGCTTGCCCTCGATCGATTCGAGCATCGCGGATTCTTCGCCGCAGATGTAAGCGCCCGCGCCGCGGCGGAGCTGGACACGCCCCTTGGCGACCAGCCCCTCCTGCTCCAGCCGGGCGAGCTCGGCCGCGACGATCGCCCGCGCGGCCGGGTACTCGTCGCGGATATAGACGTAGATGTCGGTGACCCCGACCGCCCAGGCGGCGATCAGCATTCCCTCGAGGAAGCGGTGCGGGTCGGTCTCCAGGAACCAGCGATCCTTGAAGGTGCCGGGCTCGCCCTCGTCGCCATTGATGGCGAACAGCTTGGGTTCCGGCATGTCGCGCACGATCCGCCACTTGCGCCCGGACGGGAATCCGGCGCCGCCGAGCCCGCGAAGCCCCGCGTCGTCCAGCACCTTGATGATGTCGTCCGGTGTCTGGCGCCCCTCCAGGCAGTCGCGCAAAAGCTCGTACCCGCCGCCCTTCTCGTAGGCGTCGAACCCGGCGTAGGGCGGCAGATCGGGGTGGGTGGCTTTCGCCGCCACCGCCGCCTGCACGCTCGCGGGCGTCGCGTGCGGAAGCTGGTTGTGCGCTACTGCGGCGACGGGGGCCTTGTCGCAGCCGCCCATGCAGGGCGCGCGTAGCAGCCGCACGTTGGCGCCGCCGTCCTTCTCCAGCGCCGCCATCAGCGCCTCGGCGCCCATCAGCGCGCAGGTGACGCTGTCGCAGACCCTGACCGTGATCTCGGGCGGCGCGGCCTCGCCCTCATCCACCACGTCGAAATGTGCGTAGAATGTTGCGACCTCGTACACCTCGGTCAAGGCGAGGCGCATCTCGTGCGCCAGCGCGGCAAGGTGGGCGGCCGAGATGTGCCCATACGCGTCCTGAATGCGGTGCAGGTACTCGATCAGCAGGTCGCGGCGCATGGGCGCGCCGCCGAGCAGCGCGCGCACCCGGTCGAGCGCCGAGGCGTCCACCTGGCGGCCCCGGCCGAACGGCCGTGCGGTCCCGCCGCGCCCGGGATGGATGTGCCGCTCGACCTTGGCCCGCCCGTCCGACATCACGCCTCCCGACCCCGCGCCCACCGCGCCCAGCTTGTGCTGGCGGCCCGGTCATATAAGAGCGCCGGCCTGCCCGCAAGCCCGCCCACGCGGCGGTGAGCGGCCGATCTCGCAGCGGCGACAATGCTGTACATGCCCGTGGACTGTCCATAACATAACCCGGTCGTTTCCGTGCCGGAAGAATGTGGAACGGCGCGGCGCGCCCGTCGTTGCGGCGGGCGCCGGCCTAACGGGAGGAAGAAATGAAATATCGGGCACGACTGGTCGCGACGGCCGTTTCGGCGGCCTGCGTATTCGGCATTGGAACATTTGCGTCCCATTCGGCCTCCGCGGAATGGAAGCCGCAGAAACCGGTCAATGTCATCATCATGGCCGGCAAGGGCGGCGGGGCCGATAGGCTCGCCCGGCTCTGGCAGGGCATCGTGCAGAAGCACAAGCTGAGCCCCGAGCCGCTAATCCCGATCAACAAGGGCGGCGGGTCGGGCGCCGAGGCGCTGCGCTACATGAAGGACCATCATGGCAGCGCCTACGACATCCTCGTGACGCTCGACAGCCTCTACACCACCCCGATCATCGTGAAGGGGCTCGACGTCGATCCCGAGACGATGACGCCGATCCGGCTGATGGCGAAGGACACGTTCCTGCTCTGGGTGAACGATCCGAAGATCAAGACGGTGCAGGACTACGCCGCCGCCGTGAAGGCGAAGGGCGGCAACTGGAAGATGGGCGGCACGGGCTCGGGCCAGGAGGATTCGCTGGTCACCGCGATGCTCTCCAAGGCGTACGGCCTCAAGATGACCTACGTGCCGTACAAGGGCGGCGGAACCGTGGCGGCCCAGCTCGTCGGCAAGCACATCGATTCGACCGTCAACAACCCGTCCGAGGCGCTCGGCTTCTATCAGGCCGGCAAGGTGCACCCGATCGCCGCCTTCACCGACGAGCCCATGGCCGGCTTCCCGGCGCCGACTTTCAAGAAGCTGGGCGAGGATCTCGTCTACTACATGGACCGGCAGGTCGTCGGCCCGCCCGGCATGCCGAAGGACGCGCAGGCCTTCTACATGCAGCTCTTCCAGAAGGTCGCCGCCACCCCCGAATGGCAGGCCTACCTGAAGAAGAACGCGCTGGTCCCGGCCGACATCCAGGGCGCGGCGCTGCATGACTACATCGCCAAGCGCTATGAGCTGCACAAGAAGCTCATGTCGCTCTGGACCAACTTCAACAGCTAGGCGGGTTCGACCTTGCTGTCAGTCCGGGCGCGGTGCAGCACGCGGTGATGCACCGCAGACCCGGGACCCATCCCCGAGCAGCGCGGATATTCGACGATAGGCCCCGGATCGGCGCGACGCGCCGTCCGGGGTGACATCGTTTTGGGTCAGGCCTTCGCCGGGGTCTGCGGGCCGCGGGTGAGCAGCGCCTTGAGCGTCGGCAGCACCAGCAGCGCCACCGTGCAGGCGGCCAGCACGATCGAGATGGTCGAAGAGGTGAAGACCGAGAGGTCCCCGTGCGATCCGATCAGCGCCTGGCGGAAGTTGCGCTCGGTGAGCGGGCCGAGCACGATGGCCAGCGCCGCCGGGGCCATCGGGTAGTCGAGCTTCCTGAGCAGATACCCGCCGATGCCGAAGATCACCATCAGCCAGACGTCGTGCAGCGTGTTGGTCGGCGCGTAGCCGCCGACGATGCACAGGATGTAGATGGTCGGCGCCAGCACCGAGAAGGGCAGGCGCAGGATGGCGATGAACAGCGGGATGCTGAGCGCCATCAGCGCGGCGGCCGCGATGTTCGAAAGGTAGAGGCTCGATATCAGCCCCCAGGCGAAGTCCGGCTCCTGCTGGAACAGCATGGGGCCCGGCGTCAGCCCCCAGATGAACATCCCGCCGAGCAGCACCGCCGTCGTGGGCGAGCCCGGGATGCCGAGCGTCAGCATCGGCAGCATCGAGCCTGTCGAGGCGGCGTTGTTCGCCGACTCTGGCGCGGCGACGCCGCGCGGCTCGCCCTTGCCGAACGTTTCCGGGTTGCGCGACAGCGACTTGGCCATGCCATAGGCCATCAACGAGCCCGGCGTCGCGCCGGCTGCCGGCAGGATTCCGACGATGTAGCCCAGGACCGCGCCCATGTTCATGTCGGCGAAGCCCCGCCTGAGGCAGCGCAGCCCGTCGCGATAGGTCTCGCGGTTGAATACCGGCCGGATGATCGAGACGTCGCCGCCCGAGAGCTGGATGGTCCACAGCATCTCGCCGATGCCGTAAAGCCCGATCGCCAGCACCAGGAAGTTGATGCCGTGATAGAAGCCCGGCAGGTTGAGGAAGATCAGCCGCGGCTGGCCCGAAATCTCGTCGAGCCCGACGGTCGAGAGCAATAGGCCGAGGGCGATCGAGAAGATCGTCTTCCAGATGTCGTCGCCGCCGAGCCCGATGAAGGTGGCGAAGGCCAGCATCATCAGCATGAAGTTCTCTGCCGGGCCGAAGCGGAGGGCGAAGTCGGCGAGCGGCGGGGCGATCAGCGTGAACAGGATGACCGAGATCGTGCCGCCGTAGAACGACGCGCCGGCCGACACCATCAGCGCCTGCACCGCGCGCCCCTGCGTCGCCATCGGCCGTCCGTCGAAGGTGGTGGCGACCGCGGTCGAGGCGCCTGGGATGCCGAGCAGGATCGATGAGATCGAGCCGCCGAACATCGCGCCGTAATAGATCGCGCCGAGGAAGATGATCGCCGTCGTCGGCTGCAGCAGGAAGGTGATGGGCAGCAGGATGGCGACGCCGTTGACCGAGCCGAGCCCCGGCATCGCGCCGATGAACAGGCCGAGCGCCGAACCGATCACGATGGCGAGCATGTTGTCGGGCTGGAACGAGACCAGGAAGCCGTGCCCCAGCGAATGCAGGATAACGTCCATCTCCGCCGTCCCTACGAGGCCGGGGCGTTGAAAAAGGCGAAGATCGGGTAGAACAGCGGGTCGGTGTAGCCCTTGGGCAGCACCTGCTGCATCAATATTTCGAAGAAGAGGAAGATCGTCACCGGCGTCGCCACGCTCATGGCGATCACCGTGCCCCAGCGGTGCTTGCGCCTTCCGAGGAAGCGCATGTGCGTGACCAGCAGGAAGACGATCGCGCCGTACGTGCCGATCACGTAGATCGAGGCGAGGGCGACGACGAGCGAGCCCGCATGCATCGTCGCGTTCTTGAGCTCGACGCCGGAGAAGTAGCGCTTGTCGGTCCAGGCCGCGGGAATGCGCCCGGCGATGCCGCGCACCATGATGATGAGCGCGCTCGCCAGCATGATCAGCGACAGGTAGAACGGGAACATGCCGCCGCCGGGGCCGCGACCGCGGACCCAGTCGATCGGCAGCTCGGTGCTTTTCACCGCCGCATAGGCGGAGAACACCGCCAGCACGGCGGCGGCGACGATCTCGGCGCGCTTCATTTTCCTCCCCTTCCGAAACCTGAACGGTTTTCTCGCGGGCGTGCGGCCGGGACGCGTCCGGCCGCGGGGGAGTGTAGCGGGCCGCGACGATTTGTGCACTCGCCGTGGACGGACCGGCTTCCGGCGGGCGACGGAGCCTAGCCGGAGTGCGGCGCGATGGTCGCGTCGCGGTTCTTCGCCTGTCGCGCGAAGACGCTGAGCCCGAGCCAGGCGGGCATGGCGCGCTTCAGCGCCGGCTCGCCGACGAGGGTGAGGCGTCCGGCCGATTCCTCCGCCGCGACGGTGGTGAGCCCCATCCAGATCTGGGTCATCGTGCGCAGATCGGTCTCGACGAAGAGGTCCACGTCGAATCCGGGGTCGACCGAGCAGAGGTCGGTCTCGCCCGCGTCGATGAGCAGCCACCAGCGCCGCTTGCGCGCCGACTGCTCGGGATACAGAAACTGTACCACCGTCCGCTTCTCGGGCAGCGGCTTGGGATCGATGCTCCGCCGCATGTCCCACATGAGCAGCGAGGCGTCCAGGTTGCGCAGGCTGACCTCGGCATCGACCCAGCGCTGACCCCAGTACCCGATCGATTCCACCACTTCGCGCAGCTCCTGGCCGGCGCGGGTGAGGCGATATTCGGTGCCGCCGGCGGGGGTTTCTCCGCGCTGCAGGACGCCCGCCTGTTCCAGCTCGCGCAGGCGTTGCGAGAGCAGGGCCGGCGACATGCGCGGCACGCCGCGGCGCAGCTCGTTGAAGCGGGTCGACCCTGCCAGCATCTCGCGCAGGATCGGCACGGTCCAGCGTGCGCAAAGGATTTCGGAGGCCATCGCCACCGGGCAGAACTGGCCGTATCGCGTGTGCCCAGGCATTTCCCGTCTCCCTGACGCCCTTAGTCTTGTTCCCCGAAGATGGCGCACCGGATTCACTTTGTGAAGTTGAGGAATTGGGGAGGGACGCCGAAGCTGTGCACATTCAGCCACGGGAGGACATCATGGCGATCAGCTTGGCGACGCTCTCCGGTGAAACCGCGAGGCTCGACGACGCGGCACTGGCTGCCCTGCGCGGCCGCGTGCGGGGAACGGTTCTGACGCCGGGCGTCGAGGGATACGACGCGGCGCGCACCGTCTGGAACGCGATGATCGACCGGCGCCCGGCAGTCATCGTGCGCTGCGCCGGCGCGGCCGACGTACGGGCGGCGGTCGATTTCGCCCGCGAAACGGGGGCCCGGCTCGCGGTGCGCGGCGGCGGCCACAACATCGCCGGCTCCGCAGTGTGCGACGACGGGGTGATGATCGATTTGTCCCCCATGCAGTCGGTGCGGATCGACCCCTTCGCCCGCACGGCCCGGGTCGAGCCGGGCGTTACGCTGGGCGCGTTCGACCGCGAGGCGCAGGCCTTCGGGCTGGTCACCCCGACCGGGATCAACTCCACGACCGGCATCGCGGGCCTCGCGCTCGGCGGCGGATTCGGCTGGATCAGCCGCAAGTTCGGGCTGACCGCCGACAACCTTCTCGCGGCCGACGTGGTGACCGCCGACGGCCGGGTTCTGCGCGCCAGCGCAACGGAAAACGCGGACCTCTTCTGGGCGATCCGGGGCGGCGGCGGAAATTTCGGCATCGTCACCTCGTTCGAGTTCCGCCTGCACGCGCTCGGGCCTGAGGTGATGTCGGGCCTGATCGTCCATCCCTTGCCCCAGGCGAAGGGGCTTCTCAGGCGCTACCGCGAGATCGCGGCGGCGGCGCCGGACGAGCTGACCTGCTGGGTGGTGATGCGGAGCGCGCCGCCGCTCCCGTTCCTGCCCGAGGCGGTGCACGGCACCGGCATCGTCGTCTTCGCGCCCTGCTATGCGGGGCCGATGGAGGCGGGCGAGCGGGCCATCGCGCCGCTGCGCCAGATGGGCACGCCGATCGCCGACGTGGTGGGGCCGCACCCATTCTCGGGCTGGCAGACGGCGCTCGACCCGCTGCTCACGCCGGGCGCGCGCAACTACTGGAAGTCGCAGTCCTTCGCCGGCGTTTCCGACGGCCTGATCGACGTGTTCGCCGAGCACGCGGCGCGGCTGCCCTCGCCGGAATGCGAGCTCGCGCTCTGCCAGCTCGGCGGCGCGATCAATCGCGTTCCGGCCGACGCCACCGCCTATCCGCACCGCGACGTCGGCTACGTGTTGAACATCCACACGCGCTGGCGCGATCCGGGCGACGACGCGCGTTGCATCGCCTGGGCGCGCGCGCTGTTCGACGCGTGCCAGCCTCACGCGACCGGCGGGGTCTACGTCAACTTCATGCCGGAGGACGACGACCGCCTTGCCGGCGCCTATGGTGGCAATGCCCGGCGGCTCGCCGAGGTGAAGGCGAAGTACGACCCCCGGAACCTGTTCCGCATGAACCGGAACATCCGCCCCTCAGGGAGCTAGCCCATGCCGATCTTCATGGACCGTCACCACCTGGCCTATTCGTCGGCCGAGGACGTCGCCGAGGCGCACCGGCGGGACATCGAGGTTCAGGGCCGATATGGCGTCCAGTACCTGACCTACTGGTACGACCATGGGCGCGGTACCGCGTTCTGCCTCGTGGATGCGCCGGACGCAGAGACGGCGCGCGAGGTGCACCAGGAGGCGCATGGCGAGGTTCCGACCGAAATCGTGTCGGTCGATCTTGCCGCCGTCGAGGCGTTCCTCGGGCGCATTGGCGATCCGCGCGCCGCCGGTCCCGGCGGCGCCATCGTGGAGCCCGGGCTGCGCGCCGTCATGTTCACCGACATCGTCGGCTCGACCGAGATGACGGCGAGGCTCGGCGACGCGGCGGCGCTGGAGATGGTGCGGGTGCACGACGCGCTGGTCCGCCGGGGGCTCGCCAGCCAGGCCGGGCGCGAGGTGAAGCACACGGGCGACGGCATCATGGCGTCGTTCGACGATGTGGCGAAGGCGGTGCGGGCTGCGGCCGACATCCAGCGCCACTTCGCGGTCTACAACATGGCCGCGTCGGAAAGCCTGAGCGTTCGCATCGGCATCCATGCCGGCGAGCCGGTGGCCAATCACAACGACCTGTTCGGCGCCACCGTGCATCTCGCGTCCCGCCTGTGCAGCGAGGCCGAGGCCGACGGGATCGTCGTCTCCGGCCTCGTCCGCAATCTCAGCGGCGAGGACGCAGCCCGCTTCGTCGCGCTGGGCATGCGCCGGCTCAAGGGCTTTGCGGACGCCGTGCCCGTGTTCCGCTACGAGTGGCGCGGGGACTGAGGCGGAACAGAAACATCCTCATCCCGAGCGTGTCGAAGGATGAGGATGTTTCAACCCGACGCAGCCCGGCTCTACCGGGGTTCCTTGCCCTCCAGGAAATCGCCCAGCCGATCGAGGTTCTGTGTCCAGCCCTCGTTCATGCCCTTGAGGTACGGGTAGGCGGCCGGCACGATGGCGAAGGCGCGGACGTCGACCGTCACCCTGGTGCCGCCCTTGTCGTCGCTGAGCGTGACGACGGTGCGCGAGGCGAGCACTGGCCGCCCGTCGCGCTCGCGGGCGACGCCGTTGAACACCAGCCGGTCCGGCGCGTGCGCTTCCTCCACCGTCCCGGTCATCGGGTACACCGTGCCGTCGGGCGCCGTCATGTCGATGCGGATCGCCCCGCCGGGCCGCGCGTCGAACTCGCAGACCGGGTTGGTGAAGCCGTGCGGGCCCCACCATCGGGCGAGGTGCTTCGGATCGGTCCACGCGGCGTAGACGATCTCGCGCGGCGCGTCGTAGCGGCGCGAGAACGTGCCCTCGGCGATGGCACCGGGCGCGGCGGCCAGCTCGGCGACGTAGTCGACCAGCCTTCCGACCGTCTGGTTGCCGCCCTCGACGGCGTTGTATTCGCGGACGACGCGATCGCGCTCGGCGACGCTCGGGAAATCCATACGCAGGGTCAGGCGCGTCTTGCCGCTCACCTCTTCGAATGTCGCGGTCGATCGGAAGCGGATCGGCTCGGCCCCATCCTCGTCGCCGTGGCTGTGCACGATGCGCTCGGGTCGCACGATCTCATCCCACACGACCAGGTTCTTGTAGTCGCGTCCGTCCGGCCCGTGCATGACGAAGCGCCACGCCGCCCTCGCGGAACTCGAAATCCTGCGTCGTGATGGAGAAGCCGGTCGGCCCCCACCAGCGCGCATAATGCTCGGGCGTCGTCCACGCCTCGAACACCAGCTCGCGCGGCGCGTCGATCAGCCGGGTGATGACGATCGCGCGCGGGTCGGTCTCATTTGCCTGGGTCACGTCCGGATTCCTTTCCCTGAAGCTCTTGCAGATAGGCGTCGAGCCGGTCCTCCCACATGCGGCGGAAGTCCACGAGCCAGTCCTCCATGACCTTGATCCCCTCCGGCGCGATGCGGCAGGGGCGGGTCTGGGCTCGGCGCGACCGGGTGATCAGCCACGCGCGCTCCAGCACCTTCAGGTGCTTGGACACGGCGGGACCGCTCATGTCGAAGGGGGCGGCAAGCTCGCCCACCGATGCCTCGCCCTTGACGAGCCGGGCGAGGATGGCCCGCCGGGTGGGGTCGGCGAGGGCGGCGAAGGCGGCGTCGAGACGGTCGGGCGTCATGTATCAAACCAATAAGTTATATAACTGTTAAGTTAGATATATGCGCATGCTTCCACCGTCAAGACCATTGCGGCTCCGGGCACGGCTGGAATAATGTATACCAGAAGCCGGCGACGACCCGGCGCGGAGGAAACATGGCGGCCGCCCGGCTCGATCTTCAGCCGCTCGAAGCCAATCCCGCCTTGCGGGATCGCATCTACGAGTCCCTGAAAAAGAGCATCACCGGCCTCGACCTCTACGACACGGAGGAAGCGATCCGGCTCGACGAGCGCCAGCTCTCGGTCGAGCTCGGCGTGTCGCGGACGCCGGTGCGCGAGGCGCTGGCGCGGCTCGAGCAGGAGGGATTCGTCCGCACCGTGCCGCGGCGCGGCGTGTTCGTGGTGCGCAAGACCAAGCGCGAGATCCTGGAGATGATCACGCTGTGGGCGGCGCTCGAGAGCATGGCGGCGCGGCTCGCCACCGAGCGCGCGTCGGATGGCGAGATCGCGACCCTGCGCCAGATGTTCGCGACCTTCGCCTCCGACCGGCCGGCCGCGCGCATCGACGAATATTCCGAGACGAACATCCGCTTCCACCAGGCGCTGCTGGCGATGAGCCATTGCGACCTGCTGGTCGAAACGGCGGCGAACCTCTTCGTGCACATGCGCTCGATCCGCAAGCGCACCATCGGCGAGCAGGACCGCGCCAGCCGCTCGATCATCGACCACATGAACATCATCGAGGCGCTGGAGCGGCGCGACGCCGACCTCGCCGAGCGCCTCGCGCGCGAGCACACGATGGGCCTCGCCGCGCATGTCGAGACGCATGTCGACTATCTGGATTGACGGGACCGAACGGCCCCAAGAGGAGCTTAGGGAGACGGCCATGGCAACCGAAGTGCGAGCGAACGAGACGCAGGACGCCGGCACGCTGACCGACGGGTTCCACCTCGTCATCGACGCGCTGAAGCTCAACGGCATCACTACGATCTATGGCGTGCCGGGCATCCCGATCACCGACCTCGGCCGGTTCGCCCAGGCGGCCGGCATGCGCGTGCTCTCCTTCCGGCACGAGCAGAACGCGGGCTATGCCGCTGCGATCGCGGGCTACCTCACCCAGAAGCCGGGCGTCTGCCTCACCGTCTCCGCCCCCGGCTTCCTCAACGGGCTCACCGCGCTCGCCCACGCCACGACCAACTGCTTCCCGATGATCCTGATCTCGGGCTCGTCGGAGCGCGAAATCGTCGATTTGCAGCAGGGCGACTATGAGGAGATGGACCAGCTCGCCATCGCCAAGCCGCTCTGCAAGGCGGCCTTCCGCATTCTCCATGCCGCCGACATAGGCATCGGCGTCGCGCGCGCGATCCGCGCCGCCGTTTCGGGCCGGCCGGGCGGCGTCTATCTCGACCTGCCGGCGAAGCTGCTCGGCCAGGCGATGGACGCGGCCGCCGGTGCGAAGTCGTTGGTCAAGGTGATCGATCCCGCGCCGCGTCAGATCCCTGCGCCGGAATCCATCGCCCGCGCGCTCGACGTGCTCAAGGGCGCCCAGCGCCCGCTGATCGTTCTCGGTAAGGGCGCGGCCTACGCCCAGGCCGACGAAGCGATCCGCAGCTTCGTCGAGAAGAGCGGCATTCCGTTCCTGCCGATGTCGATGGCGAAGGGGCTGCTGCCCGACACGCATCCGCAATGCGCGGGCGCCGCGCGCTCGCTCGTTCTGCAGGATTCCGACGTCGTGATGCTGATCGGCGCGCGCCTCAACTGGCTGCTTTCGCACGGCAAGGGCAAGACGTGGGGCAAGGCGCCGAAGAAGTTCATCCAGGTCGACATCGAGCCGCGCGAGATGGATTCGAACGTCGAGATCGCGGCGCCGGTGGTGGGCGACATCGGCTCCTGCGTCGCGGCGCTCGTCGCGGCGATGGGCGAGAAATGGACGCCACCGCCGGCCGACTGGACCACGACCGTCGCCAAGAAGCGCGAAGACAACGTCGCCCGCATGGCACCGCGGCTGCAGAACAACAACATCCCGATGGATTATCACGGCGCGCTCGGCGCGCTCCGCGCCATCGTGGCCGAGCGGCCGGACGCGATCCTCGTGAACGAGGGCGCCAACACGCTCGATTTCGCGCGCTCGATCATCGACATGCATCGGCCGCGGAAGCGCCTGGACGTCGGCACCTGGGGGGTGATGGGCGTCGGCATGGGCACGGCGATCGCCGCTGCCGTCGAGACCGGCATGCCGGTGCTTGCCATCGAGGGCGACAGCGCCTTCGGCTTTTCCGGCATGGAGGTCGAGACGATCTGCCGCTACAACCTGCCGGTCTGCGTCGTCGTCTTCAACAACGGCGGCATCTATCGCGGCACTGACGTGAACCCGTCGGGCGGCTCCGACGTCGCCACCACCGTGTTCGTCAAGGGCGCGCGCTACGATCGCATGATGGAGGCGTTCGACGGCGTCGGCGTCAACGCGACGTCGCCCGACGAACTCGCCCGCGCCGTCCGCGCGGCGATGGATTCGGGCAAGCCCACCCTGGTCAACGCGGTGATCGACGAGACCGCCGGCACCGAAAGCGGCCGTATCGGCAACCTCAACCCGCAAAGCGTCGTCGCCAAGAAATAGGCGGCCGCCATTCCAACACTCAGAGACAGGAGCGAACGATGAAAGCTCTCGAGGGCGTCAAGATTCTGGACATGACCCACGTGCAGTCGGGCCCGACTTGCACCCAGCTCCTCGCCTGGTTCGGCGCCGACGTGATCAAGGTCGAGCGGCCGGGCGCCGGCGACGCGACGCGCGGCCAGCTCCGCGACAAGCCGGGCGTCGACTCGCTCTATTTCACGATGCTGAACGCGAACAAGCGCGGCATCACGCTCAACCCCAAGACCAAGGCCGGCAACCGCATCTTCACCCGGCTGATCGAGGAATGCGACGTGATGGTCGAGAATTTCGCGCCGGGCGCGATCGACCGCATGGGCTTCCCCTGGGAGAAGATCCAGGAGATCAATCCGCGCATGATCTACGCCTCGGTCAAGGGGTTCGGCCCCGGCCCCTACGAGGAGTGCAAGGTCTACGAGAACGTCGCCCAGTGCACCGGCGGCGCGGCCTCGACCACGGGCGAGCTCGACGGCGGCCCGCTGGTGACCGGAGCGCAGATCGGCGATTCGGGCACCGGGCTCCACCTCGCCCTCGGCATCGTCGCCGCGCTCTACCAGCGCAACACCACCGGCCGCGGCCAGCGCGTCGTGTGCGCCATGCAGGACGCCGTGCTGAACCTCTGCCGCGTCAAGCTGCGCGACCAGCAGCGCCTCGCCGCCGGCCCGCTCACCGAGTATCCGCAGTACCCGCATGGCAAGTTCGGCGTGGCGACGCCGCGCGCCGGCAACGCCTCGGGCGGCGGCCAGCCGGGCTGGATCGTCAAGTGCAAGGGCCACGAGACCGACCCAGACGCCTACATCTACATCATTGCCCAGGCCGCGGCGTTCCCGAAGCTCGCCAAGGCCATCGGGCACGAGGACTGGTTGACCGACCCGGCGTGGAACACGCCCGAGGCGCGGCTCGACAAGCTCTCGACCATGTTCGACGAGATCGAGAAGTGGACCAAGACCAAGACCAAGTTCGAGGCGATGGCCATCCTCAACCCGCTCGACGTGCCGGTGGGGCCGATCCTCTCGATGAAGGAGCTGGCGGAGGAGCCGGCGCTGCGGGCGACGGGCACGGTGGTCGAGGTCGACCATCCGAAGCGCGGCAAGTATTTGACCGTCGGCATGCCGATCAAGCTCTCGGACTCGCCCGCCGACGTGAAGCGCTCGCCGCTTCTCGGTGAGCACACCGCCGAGATCCTCGCCGAGCTCGGCTTCAAGGAGAACGAGATCGAGGCCGCGCGCGAGGAAGGCGCGGTCTAGCCACACCACCTGTGTCATCGCGAGGAATGGAGCGACGAAGCGATCCAGGCGACCGCCCTGGATTGCTTCGCTTCGCTCGCAATGACAGGCGGGGGAAGCGTCCGGATGACGTCCGGCTACTCCGCCGCCACCATCTCCGCCTCGCGCCGGCGGCGGGCGGAGTAGAACGACGCGTTCTGCCGGCCGGCGAGGGCGGCGCGCGAGAACGCGATCAGATGGTGCGCGACCAGCCCGATGTGCAGCGCGTCCTCTATCCGCCCGGCCCTGAGCAGCGGTGCGGCGGCGCGCCAGAAGCTGCGCCTGTAGTCGGCGGCGATCCCGTCGCGCGCGACCAGGTTGCCGAGGATCCAGAGCCCTTCCGCGATATTGTCGAGCGTCGCGCGCCCCGTTGCCGGCGGCTCCACCCGGTTCGGATAGGTGTGCGCGGCGTTGTGGGCGAAGCGGCGGAACAGCGCGTCGGGCGCATAGGCCGCGGCGATGCAGTCGCGCCACGATTGCACGACCTGGCGGTAGGGCCGGCGGAATACGACGTTGGATTCGCGCCCCTCGTCGAAATCGAGCCGGTCCTCGGCGGCGAGCCGGTCCCATAGTGGCGTCTGCGGCAAGGCCTGCAGGATGTTGATCGTGAGCATCGGAATGTTCGACGCCTCGATGAAGGCGAGGAGCTTCGCCGGCGTCGCGGCCGTGTCGGTGTCGAGCCCGAGGATGATGCCCGCCACCACCTCTATCCCGTAGCCGTTCAGCGCGCGCACCGCCTCGAGCATTTCGACCTGGGCGTTCTGGTCTTTCTTCATCGCGTGCAGCGCGTCCATCTCCGGCGTCTCGATGCCGCAGAACACGGTGGTGAAACGCGCCTCGCGCATGGCGGCCAGCAGCTCGGGTTGCTTCGCGATGTTGAGTGTCGCCTCGCAGGCGAGCTCGACCGGAAAACCGCGCTTCCGCTGCCAGGCAACGAGGTGCGGCATCAGCTCGCGCGCCGCCCGCCGGTTGCCGATGAAATTGTCGTCCACGAAATAGACTGAGCCGGGATTGCCGCGGGCCAGCATGGCGTCGAACTCGCCGGTGATCTGTTCCGGCGTCTTGAAGCGCGGCACCCGGCCGTAGAGGCCCGGGATGTCACAAAATTCGCACTGGTAGGGGCAGCCGGATGAGAACTGAATGCTTCCCAGGAAGTAGCGCCGGAGGTCGATCAGGTGATAGGCCGGCTGCGGAAACTCGGTGAGCGGCAGGCGCTCGGTCGTTTCGAACCTTTCCTGTCGCGCCGGCTGCGCCGTGCTCGTCGCCAGCCGCGCAATCAGCGCATCCGTCCCATCGCCGAGTTCGCCGATATGCAGGTAGTCGAACTCCGGGTAAGAATCGGGCTGCGACGACACCGAGGGGCCCCCCAGGACCGTCACCTTGCCCGCGGCTCGGGCACGGCGGGCAATGTCCTTGATATGCTCGCGCTGGACGTGCATTCCGCTCACCAGGACCGCGTCGGCCCAGGCGAAATCGGCCTCGGTCGCACCGCGCATGTTCTCATCCACGAAGCGTACTGCCCACTCGCTGGGCAGGTAGGACGCGATCACCAGCATGCCCTGCGGCGGCATGAACGCGCGCGTGTGGCGGCGCAGCTTGTAGGCGTACTCGAAAGTGCCGAAGGACGGCGCATAGCGCGGGAAGACGCAGAGGATGCGTCGCTTCGTGTCGGACATTGCAGCACCCCGTGGCGGAGGAATCGCGTTGCCCGCCAGCGTGCTCTGTTCGGCCGTCCGCCGCTATGACACGGGTTAAGAATGGGACACGGGAACCTCATGGCCGTGCCCGGCGCTTTACCAGTGTTATGGCCGGGCTCCCCGCCCCGCCTAAGGTGAGAGACATCTTCAAAACCGCCAATCTGGAGCGACCCAAGATGTTGCAAAGAAAGTTCGATGAAGCCCGTCAATACCGCCAGGGCGACGTGCTCCTGGTTCCGTGCGACACGGTGCCCGCCGGCGCGCGCGAGCAGAAGCCGGACGACGGCCGGGTCGTGCTGGCCTATGGCGAAGTGTCGGGCCATGCCCATGCGCTGGACGCCGACCGCGTGCGCTACTTCCGCGAGGACGGCACCGGCCAGGCGTTCCTGTACGTGCCCGGGGCGAATCCGGTGGACCTGAAGCACGAGGAGCACGCGCCGCTGTCGGTCGAGCCCGGCACGTACCGGATCGTGCGCCAGCGCGAGTTCATGCCCAGCGAGACGCCGCGCCTCATCGCCGACTGAACGCGGCGCGGGGCGAGCATGCTGGAGGCAACGAAAACAAGGCGCTCGAGCGCCGCGTGGCGCGACCGGCTGTCCGGCCGCGTACGGGCCGCGCAGGGCGAGGCAGAGGACGCCATCCATCAGGCCTACCGGGATGGCGGCCTTGCCCTGCCCGGACGCATCGTCTGGGCTGACGGGCCCGACGAGGCGGCGGAAACCGCGGCCTTTCTCGTCCGTCCGCCGCGGGCCCAGCGTGGGCGCGCCTATTTCTACGCGGTGCTCGGCGCGGTGCCGTGGACGGCCTTCGTGCTTGCCATCATGCACAACCCCAACTTCCAGGATAACCGCATCGTGCTGGGCGCGGTGCTCGCGCTGGTTCTGGGCGGCTCGCCGCTCTGCCTCGCCCTCTGCGCGCGGCTTCCCAACCCGCCCGGCCAGGGCGCGCCTGGTGCCGCCGCCCGCGTGCCGTCCTGGGTGGTCGGCGCGATCCTGTGCGCCGCCGTGCTGCAGGTGGTCGCGCTGACCAGAATCGGCTACGTGCCGCACGACCCGCTGGGCCAGGCGTTGACCCTCGCATCGGCGGCAGTGATGGGCGCTTTTCCGGGCATGCTGCTCTGGTACCGCATCCGCCGCGCCTATCGCGACCTGCCGCGCTTCCTGCGCGACGTTCGCCCGGTGCGCTCGGTGGCGCAAAAGATGCGCGCGGCGCGCCAGGCGGCCTGGTCCGACTGGCAGGACGAGCAGGCGATCACGCCGAACGAGGCGTTGGTCTGGGGCATGGGCGAGGTGCACCGGCTTGCGTTCGCGCTGCGCGGCCCGTTCGGGCTGGGGCGCGAGGATCCGGCCGTACCGCCGGCGCATGACGCGCCCGGCGTGACAGCCACGCGCACCACCGCCTTGCCGGCGCGCGGTCTCGGCGCGCCCCGCTGGCACGTGTTCGGCTGGGTGCCGCCCTATCTCGACGCCTTCGAGGACGCGGCGCGGGCGGCGGCGGTCGACCGCAATGCGGCGCGGGCCTCGCGCGCGGCGCGGAGCTTCGCCCGGCTCGCCTACTGCGTCGATCGCCTATACCCCTTTGCCTCGGTCGCCGTCGCGGTGCGTCCGCCCGTGGTCCAGCGGCTCGACGCCGAGGGGCGGCCTCATTCCGAGTCGGGGCCGGCGCTCGCCTGGGATGACGGCTCATCCTTCTACGGCTGGCGCGGACGCCCTGTGCCGCCCGAGCTGGTGGACCCGGCAATCCCGGTCACGCTCGCGCGCATCCTTCGCGAGTTCGACCCCGGCAGCCGCTGGGTGCTCATCGAGCGCTACGGGCTCGGCCGGTTCATGCGCGACGCGGGCGCGCAGGAGATGCACCGCAACTCGTCGGGCACGCTCTATCGGCTGCGCTCCATCGTCGGTCCGCCCATCGTCGCGGTTCGCGTCGTCAATCACACGCCGGAGCCGGACGGGACCTATCAGGAGTTCTGGCTGCGCGTGCCGCCGGCCATGACCACCGCGCGCGAGGCGGTGGCGTGGACGTTCGGTTTGCGCGAACATGAGTATCATCCGAAACAACAGAGTTGACCGATCATGTTGCATAGCGCCGACGGGCTGCACGGGTTCGACCTTCGCGCCACCGACGGCGAGATCGGCCACGTGCATGACTTCCTCATCCACGACAAGGGTTGGGCGGTCCGCTACCTCGTGGCCGACACAAGGCTGATCTTCGGCCGCCGCGTGCTGATCTCTCCAGAATCGCTCGGCGCGCCGGATCGCGACGAGCACGAGCTTCCCGTCGCGCTGACCAAGGAGAAGATCCGCAACAGCCCGCATATCGACACTGACCAGCCGGTCTCGCGCCAGCACGAGACGGCGCTGCATGGCTATTACGGCTGGGCGCCCTACTGGGGCGGCGCGTTCGGCGCGGGCGATCCCGCCTTCGGCACCGGCCCGACCCTCGTCTACCCGCCGCGGCCCGAGACGGTGGCCGGTGCGGTGCCCGAGTCCGACCAGCCCGAAGGGGATCCTCACCTCCGCAGCCTGCGCGAGATCGAGGGGTACGCGGTGGTCGCCGCCGGGGGCGAGGAGATCGGCACGACGGCCGACTTCCTGCTCGACGACGAGGCATGGGCGGTGCGCTACATGGTGGTCGACACGGGCCACTGGCTGCCCGGTAAGAAGGTGCTGATCGCGCCATCCTGGGCGCGGCGCGTCGACTGGGTTGAGCGCAGGATCGAGCTCGACCGCGACCGCGCCGCGGTCGGCGCCTCGCCCGAGTACGACCCGAATGGCGACGTGGGCCGGCCGTACGAGGCGAAGCTGCACGACCATTACGGCTTTCGCCCGTACTGGTAGTCGCGGCGGGCGCGCGCTGGCCAGATGCCCGAGCTTCCCGACGTCGAGATCTTCCGGCGTTACTTGGCGCGCACGTCGCTTGGCCAGAAGATCGATTCGGTCGATCTCGACGCCTCGCGCATGGTGAAGGGCATCGCCGCCGGAACGCTCCGCCGGCGGCTCGACGGCCGCACGTTCCGGAGTACCCGCCGCCACGGCAAGTACTTGTTCGCGGGGCTTGGCGACCGGCGCTGGCTGCTGCTCCATTTCGGCATGACCGGGTTCCTCGACTACGCGAAGGACGGCGCGCCGCCGCCCGATCACGCGCGGCTGGTGATCCGCTTCGCGAACGGTGCGCGGCTCGCCGGCGTGTGGCAGCGCCTGCTCGGCCGCATCGGCATGGTCGACGACCCCGACGCCTTCATCCGCGACAACAAGCTGGGGCCGGATGCGCTCGGCCTCACCCGCAAGGCGTTCGCCGACCTCCTCGACGGGCGGGGCGGGTCGATCAAGAGCGCGCTGATGGATCAGTCCTTCGTCGCCGGCATCGGCAACGTCTACAGCGACGAGATGCTGTTCCAGGCGAAGATCCATCCGCGCGCCAAGGCGGGCGGGCTGGTTGCAAGTCAGGTGTCGGCATTGCACCGCGCGATGGGCCACGTGCTGAAGACGGCGATCGCGCGCAAGGCCGATCCCGAACGGCTGCCCGCGAGCTGGCTGCTGCCTCACCGCCAGGCCGGGGCACGTTGCCCACGCTGCGGGGGCAAGATTGCCCGCATCGCGATCGCCGGTCGGCACGCCTTCCTCTGCCCCCGCTGCCAGAAGGAATAGGGCGTCTCGCCGCCGGCCTCGCGAGGCTCGACCCGTCGGCGGCGCCGGACTAACCTCGGGACGCGATAAAAAGGGAGGGAAACGCGGTGGAGTTCGGCATCTTCGATCACGTGGACCGCGGCGCCGAGCCGCTGGACGAGTATTTCGAGAACCGGATGAAGGCGGTCGAGGCGTTCGATCGCGGCGGTTTCTATTCGTACCATGTGGCCGAGCACCATGCGACGCCGCTCGGCATGGCGGCCTCGCCGTCGGTCTACCTCGCCGCCGTCGCGCAGCGCACCCGCCGGCTCCGATTCGGGCCGATGGTGTTCGCCCTGCCGCTGCACCATCCGATCCGGCTGGTCGAGGAGATCTGCATGCTCGACCAGATGAGTCGCGGCCGGCTCGAACTCGGCTTCGGCCGCGGCGCATCGCCGATCGAGACGCGCTATTTCGGGCCGGATCCCGACCAGGCGCAGCAGATGTACGTCGAGGGACTCGAACTCGTCATGAACGCGCTGGGCGAGGGCAAGGTCGATTTCCGGGGCGAGTACTTCGCCTTCGAGAACGTCCCGCTGGCGATGGAGCCCTACCAGCGGCCCTACCCGCCGCTCTGGTACGGCATGCACTCGCCCAATTCGGCCGAGCGCGCGGCCCGGCGCGGGATGAACGTCATCAGCCTCGACACGCCGGCCGAGACCCGCGCCATGGCCGACCGCTACCGCGCCACCTGGCGCGAGGTCGGCGGCGGCAGGCCGTGCCCGCGCATCGGGCTCTCGACCTTCATCGTCGTGGGCGAGACCGACCGGGCGGCCCTGGCCTCGGCCCGGCGTGCCTACGAGATGTGGCACGAAAGCTTCAACTTTCTGTTCGAGATGCACGGCGTCAGGCCGAATCTGCCGCGCCCGAAAACGTTCGACGGCATGGTCGAGACGCGGCGCGCCGTCGCCGGCACGGCCGAGACGGTGACCGGGACGCTCCGCGACTACCTCGCCGAATCGGGCGCCGACTACATGATCGGCCAGTTCGCGTTCGGCGACCTGACGCCGGCGGAGACGCTGGGCTCGATCGGGCTGTTCGTCGAGCGCGTGATGCCGGCGATCAGCGTCTGGGCCGCCGGCCCCGCCGGGCGCGCCGCGATGGCCCCGGCCGCGTCCTAGCCGATCCGCCCGGGCGGCGGCTTGCCAGCGCTCGGCCGGCTGCTATAGTCGCTGGGCATTTCGGCCTACCCATAACAAACCAACGGAGGAGGCAGCCATGACCCGAATTGCACGTCTTCTGGGAGCTGCGGCCCTTGCGGTCGCTGTCGCCGGTGGCGCGGCCCGCGCCGACACCCTGACTTTCGCCTCGCTGCCCCAGGGGAGCCTGACCTACTTCCAGACCACGGTCATGGCGAAGATGCTGCTGGATCACACCAAGCTCAACATCACGGTCACCCCGATGCAGGGGCCCGAGGCGCAGATCGGCGCGGTCAACAAGAACGATGCGCAGCTCATGCTGGTCGATTCGACCAACGCCGGCGTCGCGATCAATGGCGAGGAGACGTTCAAGGGGAGGCCGCAGAAGAACCTCCTGGCCATCGCCAACCTGATGGCGTTCCACATCGGCTTCGTGGTGAAGAAGGACTCACCCTACCATTCGATACAGGATCTCAGGGGCAAGGTGCTGCCCTCGGGCTGGACGGCATTCCGCCAGTCGATCGCGCTCGGCGACGCGCTGCTCGCGACCGCCGGGATGAACATGAGCGAGTTCAAGCACTACCCGGTGCCCGAGATCATCCGCGAGATGAACGACTTCAAGGCCGGCCGGATGGATGCCGCGCAGATCGCGGTGGGCGCGCCGATCGTGCGCGAGGTCGACGCGGCGATCGGCGGGCTGCGCTTCATCCCCGTCCCGTGCGGCGCGAAGTCGAATGCGGCGGTGAAGACCGTGCGTCCCGACTTTTATGTCGACGAGGTGAAGCCCGGCCCGGCCAATGTCGGCGTCGAAAAGCCGATGTGCCTGCTTGCCTTCGACAACACGATCTCGACCAACGCGTCGCTGCCGGACGACGAGGCCTATCAGATCGCCAAGGCGATCCACGAAAACAAGAAGCAGCTGGCGGCCGGTCATCCGACCTATTTCGGGTTCGATCCGAAGATGGAGGCCAAGCCGTACTCGATCCTCAAGTACCATCCCGGCGCCATCAAGTATTACAAGGAAATCGGCATCTGGCCCGGCAAGTAGTGGTGCGACGGTGGTCGAAGCCTCCACGGACGGCTTAGAAGCTGCCGACACGTCGCCCGCAACGCCGGCCTCGCCGGCGCTGCGGGCGATCCGCACCACGCTTGCGGCGGCGCTGACCGTCGCGTCGCTGGCTTGGGCCGCGGATCTCTATCGCATGGCCGGGCTGCTGCTCTATACCGAGCAGTTCCTGGCCGCGATGTTCGGCGTGTCGCTGTGCCTGACGTTCCTGCACTTCCCGGCGAAACGCGGCACGCAGCGCGGCCGGCTGCCCTGGTACGACGCCGTGGCGGCCGTGGCGGGCCTCGCCGCCGGCTGGTACACCGCGTTCGTCTATCCCGACCTGGTGAACAGGCTGATCGACCGCCCGACCGACGCGCTGGTGGTCGGCGCGATCTTCTTCGTGCTGTCGATCGAGGGGCTGCGGCGCACTGCAGGCAACACGCTGGTCATCATCGTGATGATCCTGGTCGTGTACGCCCTGTTCGGCCACCTCGTCCCCGGGCGGTTCCAGACCCGCCACCTCAGGGTCGACGAGTTGCTGATCTATCTTTCGCTCGACAATAACGGGCTGTTCGGCTTCGCGCTGTCGGTCGCCTGCACCATCGTGTTCGCCTACGTCTATTTCGGTCAGCTTCTCGGACGGTCGGGCGGCTCGGACTGCTTCAACGACGTGGCGCTTTCGCTGATGGGCCGCTATCGCGGCGGCTCGGCCAAGATCGCGATCACGGCGTCGAGCCTGTTCGGCACGATCTCGGGCCTCGCCGCCTCGAACATATTGGCGACCGGCGTCGTCACCATCCCGATGATGAAGAAGTCGGGCTATCCCGCGCACACCGCGTCCGCCATCGAGGCCGTTGCCTCGACCGGCGGCCAGATCATGCCGCCGGTGATGGGCGCCGTCGCCTTCATCATGGCCGACTTCCTGTCGGTGCCCTATGCCGAGGTGGTGCTCGCCGCGCTGATCCCCGCGGTCCTCTACTACGTTGCCCTGTTCATCATCGCGGACCTCGATGCGGCGAAGCTCGGCATCACCCGCGTGGCCGAGGAGCTGATCCCCTCGTTCTGGCGGACGATGAAGGACGGCTGGCCGTTCTTCGTGCCGATCGCGGTGCTGGTCTATGCCCTGTTCACCCTCAACGTCGAGGCCGAGACCGCAGCGCTGTATGCCTGCGGGTCGGTGATCGCGATCGCCTGGGTGTTCGGCTACAAGGGCAAGCGGATGCATTGGCGCGAGATCTTCGACGCGCTGGTGGTGACCGGGCTCGGCATCCTCGACGTGATGATGATCGTCGCCGCCGCCGGCTTCATCCTGGGCGTGCTCAACATCTCCGGCATCGGTTTCCTGCTCACCGTCTCGCTGGTCTCGCTCGGCCAGAACTCGCTGCCGCTGCTGCTGCTGATCGCGGCGGTGCTCTGCATCTTCCTCGGCATGGGCATGCCGACGATCGGCATCTACATCCTGGTCGCCGTCGTGTTCGCGCCGTCGCTGGTCAAGCTCGGCGTCGACCCCATGGCGGCGCATCTGTTCGTGTTCTATTTCGGCATGATGTCGCTGGTGACACCGCCCGTCGCCATCGCCGCGTTCTTCGCCGCCAACATCGGCGGGGCCGAGCCGATGAAGACCGGGTGGGCGGCGACGCGGCTCGGCTGGACCGCCTATATCGTTCCGTTCCTGTTCATCTACTCGCCGAGCCTGCTGCTCCGCGGCAATCCGTTTCAGGTCGCGCTGGCGGTCGCCACCGCGGTAGGCGGGGTATGGCTCGTCTCGGTCGCGATCGTCGGCTATTTCACGCGCCCGTTGGCCTGGACGTTCCGGCTGGGGTTCGCCGCGTCGGGTCTGCTGCTGATGATTCCGGCGGGTGTCGCCTGGTGGGGGCCCTATACCGACATCGTCGGCCTCGCCATCGCGGTGATCGCCGTCTCGCGCGAGGTGATCGGCGCGCGGGCCGAACGCGCCGCGCGCGCCGCGATCCGATAGCCGTTGCCCTTACCCTCCCCCGGCAAGGGGGAGGGATGGATGCGATGGCGGTCGCGCTCTCAATACCGCGAGAAGTCGTACCCTTCCTTGGTTACGAATTCGAGGAGGAAGGGCTTGCCGGTCTTGGTGGTGGCGACGGCTTTCTCGATCGCCGGGACGATGCCGTCCGGCCGCTCGACGCGGGTCGAGGCGACGCCGAGCCCCTCGGCGACCTTGGCGTAATTGCCGCCGACCAGCAGCGCGTCGTACTTCTCGATCGAGACCGGCAGGACCGCGCGCTCGGCCGCCATCACGCCGTTGTTGAACACGACCGTCAGCGTGCCGATCGAGTTGCGCGCAGCCGTCTCGAGGTCCATGCCTGTCATGCCGATGGCCGCGTCGCCCATCACGTTCATGCAGAGCTTGTCAGGCGCGGCGAGCTTCGCCCCCAGATTGATGCCGAGCCCATAGCCGAGCTGCGTCGACTTGCCCCAGCCCATGTAGGTGCCGGGCGCGGTGCATTCCCACGTCGGCAGAAGCTGTTCGCGCGGGCTGCCGGAATCGTGGGTGACGATGGTGTTGGCGCGGTCGACGGTCGACATGAGGTCGCGGATGATGCGGTACTGGTTGAGCGGCACCTCGTCGGAATCGAGATGCTTCGACCATTCCTCGCGCCAGGCGGTCTTGACCGCCCGGACCTCGGCGCCGAGCTTTTCCGCCTTCGCCTGGCCGGCGTGTCCGTTGCCCTTGAGCGCCGCGATCAGCGCCTCGATGGTGAGGCGCGCGTCGCCGATCAGCGCGGCGTCGACGCGGTAATCCTTGTTGATGTCGCCCGCGTCGTTGGTGGCGTGGATGATGTGCTTGCCGGGCGGCACTGACGGGCCGAACGGCGTGCGGGTGAGGCTCGAGCCGATGGCGAAAACCCAGTCGGCGCCGCGCAGGTACTGGAACAGATGCTTGCCGGCCGACGAGGTCGACGCGCCGAGCGATAGCGGGTGGTTCTCCGGGAACGCGCTCTTGCCGGGGTTGGTCGTCATCACCGGGGCGGGCAGCAGCTCGGCGAGGCGGATCAGCGCGTCCGTCGCCTCGCCGTAGAGCACGCCGGCCCCGGCGAAGATCACCGGGTTCTTGGCCGAGGCGAGAAGCTTCGCCGCGTGGGCGACCGCCTCCGGATCGGGGGCCGAGCGGTAAGTGACGACCGGGGCGTATTCGAGCTCGCCCTTCATCTCCTCCGTCCACACCTCGTCCGCCACCTCGATCAGCACGGGCCCGCCGCGCCCGGTGCGCATCGCATGGTAGGCGCGGCGGAACGCGTCCGGGATCTCCGCCGCGCTGCCGACGCGCGTCGCCCACTTGGTGACGCGGGCATAGTTGTCGACTGCGGAAAAGGTCGGGCGGACGTTGTAGCGGCCGGGCCGGGCGCCCACCGGGATCACCAGGATCGGCACGTTCTCGGAATAGGCCTGGGCGATGCCGGGGAAGGCGTTCTCGATGCCCGGACCCATCTGGGCCGCGAACACGCCGTTCACCTTGCCGCGCTTGATGCGGGTGTAGCCGTCGGCCATGCCGACGCCGACACGCTCCTGGCGGCACAGGATCGGGCGGATGCCCGTCGCGGCGCACGCCTCGATCAGCGGGTTGCGCGGGTAGCAGGCGAGGAATTCGGTTCCCTCGCGCTTCAGGATCTCGGCGATGGCGTCGGCGCCTTTCATGGCCTCACTCTCCCTAAGCGTTCTTGGCGGCGCGGCGGGCGGCCGGCGCGTCCTTCTGGGCAGCATAGCGGGCATCGGCATCGGCGATGCCCTTGACGTGCGAGGCGGCGGTCTCGGGCCGGCGCGCATGGGCGAAATCGTAGCTCTGGCGGCGCTCGCCAAGCTGGCGCTTGAAATGCGGCATGACGTAGCGCGCGAACAACTCGTAGCTCTTCATCGTCGCCGACCAGTCGGCCCAGTCGTGCGCCATGAACAGCACGACGCCGAACCCGCCCGAGCCCTTCTGCGCGTGCTCGATCATGGCGATGGCGTCGTCCGGCGTGCCGATTACCGCGCGGCGGTTTTCGACCAGGAAGCCGTAATTGTCGGTGACGTCGGGCGGGATCGGCGCGACCGCCAGCACCTCCTTGGCATAGCGCGCCCAGGCATCGAGCCCGAACCGCACCTCCTCGCGCGCCTTCTCGCGCGTCTCCGCGACATGCATCTGGATGGCGATGCGGAAGTCGCGCCGGTCCACCGCGCGCCCATCGAGCCGCGCCGTTTCCTCGCAAACGGTCCAGTTCTTGTCGTAGACGGCGAGCGCCTCGTCGGACACGCCGCCGAGCGACAGGAGCCCGAGCCCATAGCGGCCCGCCGCCATGGCGCCCGCGGGCGAGCGGATCGAGGTGACCGCCATCTCCATGCGCGGTCGCGTGTAGGGCGCGAGCTGCAGCCGGGCGCGGTCGAGCTTGAACCAGCCGGCGTCGTGCGTCACCAGCTCGCCGGCGAGCAGTCGCATGATGACATCGAGCAATTCGTCCATCATCACCCGCGTCCGCTCGGGCGCGATGCCGAGCTGGGCGCAGTCGGACGGCAGAGCGCCGGGACCGACCCCGAACATCGCGCGGCCGCGCGTCATGTGGTCGAGCTGAACGAACGTGTCGGCGACCATCAGCGGGTTGTGGAAGGGCAGGGACTTGACCCCCGCTCCCAGCCGGATGCGGCGCGTGCGCTGCGCCGCGGCGGCGATCATCACCTCGGGGGCGCCCGACATCTCGAATCCGCCGGAATGGTGTTCGCCGAACCACACCTCGTCATAGCCCAGCCGGTCGAAATGCTCGACCAGCTCGAGGTCGCGCTCGAAGAACAGGGTGGGATTCTCGTTGAGCGGATGGAAGGGCGCGTAGAACACGCCGAAGCGGAGCGCGTCGTCCATGGGGGCCTCTCGGCGGTGCGGAACGCGGAGCTTAGACGGCCACCGCCGGCTTGTCGACGCCCGCACCCCCGGCGCGAGAGCTTCGCTATTGCCGCCGTCGTAGGGGGCGCGTCTCCGACCCGCCCCGGGGCCGGTCGGGGACCGGCCCCTGCAGCGCACGCTCGCTACACGTCGAGGTCGCGGACTTTATGGGCGTTGGACTGGATAAATTCGAGGCGAAGCTCGGGCTTCCGCCCCATCAGACGCTCGACCAGCGCAGCCGTGTCCTTGGTCCCCGTCTTGTCCTCGCTGTCCGGCAGGCGGACGCGCAGCATGTGGCGCCGGCCCGGATCCATCGTGGTCTCGCGGAGCTGGATCGCCGGCATCTCGCCGAGCCCCTTGAACCGGCTGATCTCGACCTTCGACTTGCCTTTGAATCGCGTCGCCAGCAGCTCGTCGCGATGGCGGTCGTCCATCGCGTAGACAGTGTCCGACCCCTGGCTCAACCGGTAGAGCGGCGGCAGGGCGAGGTAGAGATGGCCGTTCTCGACGAGGCGCGGCATGGCGCGGAAGAAGAACGTCATCAGCAGTGACGCTATGTGCGCGCCGTCGACGTCGGCGTCGGTCATCACCACCACGCGGTCATAGCGGAGCTTGGATTCGTCGTAGCGGTCGCCGGTGCCGCAGCCGAGCGCCTGGACGAGGTCCGACAGCTCCTGGTTCTCGCGCAGCCGGTCCGCCGAGGCCGAGGCGACGTTCAGGATCTTGCCCCGCAGCGGCAGCACGGCCTGGGTCACGCGGTTGCGCGCCTGCTTGGCGGTGCCGCCGGCCGAGTCGCCCTCGACCAGGAACAGCTCGGTGCCGTCCGCCGAGTTCCGCGTGCAGTCGGTCAGCTTGCCGGGAAGGCGCACCTTGCGCGTCGGCGACTTGCGGGCGAGCTCCTTGTCCTGGCGACGGCGCAGCCGGTCTTCGGCACGCTCGATGACGGCGGCAAGCAGCGTCGCCGCCGCTTCGGGGTTTCCCGTGAGCCAGTGGTCAAAATGGTCCTTGAGCGTGGACTCGACCAGCCGCGTCACGCCTGCGCCGGCGAGCTTCTGCTTGGTCTGGCCCTGGAACTCCGGCTCGGTTAGGAACACCGACAGCACGCAGATCGCGCCGTCAAGCGCGTCGTCGGCCGTCACCTGCTGGGCGCGCCGGTTGCCGACCAGCTCGCCGTACCACTTGAAGCCGCGGGCCAGCGCGTTGCGCAGGCCCTGCTCGTGCCTGCCGCCGTCCGGCGTCGGCACCGTGTTGCAATAGGACGCCACCTGCCCGTCCGAATCCTCGGTCCAGGCGATCGCCCACTCCATCCGCCCCTTGCCGTCGGCGAAGTCCGACCGCCCCTCGAAGATGCGCCCCGACACTGGCTCGGCGCCGTCGAGCGTCGCAGCGAGATAGTCGGCGAGCCCGCCCGGGAAGTGCAGGACCGCCGTTTCCGGCACGTCGGACGATTTGCCGATCAGCTTCGGATCGCACGCCCAGCGGATCTCGACGCCGCGATAGAGGTACGCCTTGGAGCGGGCGAGGCGGTAGAGCCTGGCGGGGTCGAAGGACGCGTCGCCGAAGATCTCGCGGTCGGGATGAAAGCGGACCACCGTGCCGCGCCGGTTGGGCGCCGCGCCCTCGGCCTTGAGCTTCCCGGTCGGCTTGCCGCGCGCATATTCCTGCGACCACAGCTTACGGTCGCGCGCCACCTCGACCCGCAAATCGTCCGAAAGGGCGTTCACCACCGAGACGCCGACGCCGTGCAGCCCGCCAGAGGTCGCGTACACCTTGTTGGAGAACTTGCCGCCGGCGTGCAGCGTGGTGAGGATGACCTCGAGCGCCGACTTGTTCTTGAACTTGGGGTGCGGGTCGACCGGAATGCCGCGCCCGTTGTCCGAGATCGTCACCACGTTTCCGGGGGCGAGCTCGAGGTCGATATGGCTTGCGTGCCCGGCGACGGCCTCGTCCATCGCGTTGTCGAGCACCTCTGCCACCAGATGGTGCATGGCCGATTCGTCGGTCCCACCGATATACATGCCGGGGCGGCGCCGCACCGGCTCCAGCCCCTCGAGAACCTCGATGTCCTTGGCGGTATAGTTCGGCTCGCCGCCCTTCGGGCGCTCGAACAGATCGTCCATGCGTTTGCTCATCGACTCGACCAGACCTACGGGTACGGAACACGAACCTACGCGATATCGCAATTCGCGTCCCCCGAGGCAAGGGCGAAATCGTCTCGCCACCCGGTGCCGAGCCGGCGCTCGGTCGTCGCGCGGCGGGCGTCGAGCACGGCGAGGTCGGCGCGCTCGGCAAGGCTGCGCCGCCCGGCCTCGGCGACCATGCGCACGTGTCGGGCGAGGACCCGGCGGTGCGCCGGCCACCGCGCCTGGTCGGCGAGGGCCCCCAACGTCTCGAGGAGGCGGATCAGAACGTCGGCGTGCCCGCCCGCCGACTGGCGAATCTGGTTGAAGGCGGCGTCGGCGACGCCGTCGAAGTCGGACACGTGGATGGTCACGCGCACCTTTCCGTCGGGGTCGCGCCAGTGCCGGTTCGGCGGTGCGCGGCGCATCATCAGGGCGAGCGATTCGCCCAGCCGGTCGACCACCGCGATGGCGGTGAACGGATCGTTGATGCCCGGCGAGAGCGCGCGCAGCGCCACCTCGACGAGCTGGCGCACCGAGAATTCGAGGTCTTGCACAGGGGTGCGCTGCCCGCCCAGCACGATGGCGTCGGCGATCGCGTCGCGCAGCCCCTTGTCGAGCGCATCGGGTCTCGACACCGCGGCATGCCGCCCGCCCGCCAGCAGATGATGGCCGGCGCGGAAATCGAGCGCGACCATCGCGTCGCAGGCGCAGGCCGCCGCGCCGATCGCGTCGAGATCGACCACCTGCACGTAGCCGCCGTGATCGAGGCTGACCGGCGTCCAGAAGCGCGTGTCGGGCTCCGCCTCGTCCTCGCCGCCGGTGTCTTCCTCCTCGCACGGGCCGAGCTGGCGCAGGATCTCGTTGTCGAGCTGGGCGCCGACGCCGGCGATGGCGGCGTCCGACACGATCGAGCGCGCCAGATGGTGGATGAAGAAGAACAGCCCGAACACCGAACCGAGGAACAGGAAGGTGGCGAGGGTGACGGCGACGTGCGGCACCTCGGCGTCCGTCATCGAGGCGCGCAGCACGCGCAGCACGCAGACGAAATAGACCATGGACGACAGGAAGGCGCCGAGGATGATCTGCGTCCGCCGGTCCGCCATGAAGTTGCGAATCAGCCGCGGGCCGAGCTGGCCCGCCGCGAGCGTCAGGACCACCATGGTGATCGAGATGGCGAGCGTCGCCATCGTGACCAGCGCCGTGAGCAGGGCGGAGAGCTGGCGCGCCGCGTCCGCCGCGCTGCCGGCGTCCAGCCACCAGACGGCGCCCGGCAGGTCCGTGGGTGCCGGGTGGAGCTGGGTCGTCACCGCCGCCGCGGCGATGGCGAACAGCGTCATCACCACCGGCACGAACCAGAGGCTGGTGCTCAGCCATTCCCAAACGACCTGCACGCGTGCCAGCACGTCTCACCTCGACAATTGGGGATATACGGGGTGAACGTGCGGGACGGCCTATCGTCCGCGTTGCCTCCGGACGGGATTCGAACGATATGGGTGGGGCAGCCGCGGCGCTTTCCTGCCAGATGTGGGGGGCGGGGCGGCATCTGCTACAGGATGCTGCGTGTCGGGCTCGGGATGGGCGGCGGATCGGTCATGACCAACCAGAAGCAGGCGGTGGCGCTCGGCTCGATGGTGGCGTCGGGAACGCTGACCGTCGCCAAGTTCGCGGTCGGGTTCGCGACGGGCAGCCTCGCGCTCATCTCGGAGGGGGCGCACAGCCTGCTCGACCTCGGCGCGACGGTGCTCACCTTCGCCGCGGTCCGCATCGGCGACCGCCCGCCCGACCGCGTGCATCACTACGGCCACGGCAAGGTGGAGAGCGTCGCGGCGTTGGGCGAGACGGCCCTGCTGTTCCTCACCAGCGGATGGATCGTCTATGAGGGTGTCCAGCGGCTGATCTCCGGCGAGACGCAGGTGGAGGTGACTTGGTGGTCGATCGGGGTCATGGCGGGCTCGATCGTCATCGATTTCTTCCGCACCCGGACGCTCCGCCGGGTGGCGAAGGAGACGGGCAGCCAGGCGCTCGAGGCCGACGCGCTGCACTTCTCGTCGGACATGCTCTCCTCGACGGTGGTGCTGGTCGGGCTCGGGTTCGTCTCGCTCGGCTATCCACTGGCGGACGCCGTGGCGGCGCTCGGCGTCGCCGTGTTCGTCTGCATCGCGGGCTACCGGCTGGGGCGGCGCACCATCGACTCGCTGGTCGATGCCGCGCCCTCGGGCGTTACCGACCAGGTGGAGCGGATCATCGCCGGCGTTCCCGGCGTGGCGCGGCTCGGCCGCGTGCGGCTGCGCCCGGTGGGCGCCACCCTGTTCGCCGAGATCGAGGTGATGGTAAGCCGGACCCTGCCGGTCGACCAGGCGGGGGCGATCCGCAAGCGGATCCTCGCCGAGCTCCACGGCACCATGCCCGAGGTTGAGGCGACAGTGGTCACCACGCCGCTTGCGCTCGACAACGAGACCATCCACGAGCGGCTGATCCTGATCGCCGCGCGCCGCGGCCTGCCGGTGCATCACGTCACCATCCAGCAGGTGGGCGACCAGCTCGTCGTCAGCCTCGACCTCGAAGTCGATGGAAGCCTATCGATCGCCCGCGCGCACGAGACGGCGAGCGAGCTGGAGCGCGCCATCCAGTCCGAGTTCGGCTTTCACATTGAGGTCGATACCCATATCGAGCCGCGCCAGATCGACGGCGCCTCGGGGACCGAGGCCGATCCGGCCCTCGCGCGCGCTGTCGAGTTCGAGCCTCGCCGGGTTCGTCGCCGAGACGGGCGAGCTTGCCAACGTGCACGAGGTTCGGGTGCGTCACACCGACCAGGGGCTGTTCATCTATTTCCATTGCCAGTCGGCACCCGACCGCTCGGTCGAGGAGGTGCATGACGCGGTCGACCGTCTGGAGCGCCACATCCGCCGCGCATTCCCGGCGGCCCGCCGCGTCGTCGCCCACGCCGAGCCGATCGGCGCGCCGGCCCCGTAGCCGACGCCCGGCCAACGGGGCTATCCTGCCGCCTGCCGCTTGCGGCCAATCAAGGGAGGCGTCGATGCTCGAGCTCTACAATTTCCCGATGTCCACCTGCAGCCAGAAGGTGAGGATCGTCCTCGCCGAGAAGAAGCTCGAATGGACCGATCATCGGATCGAGTTGGGCGAGCACCTGAAGCCGGAATATCTCGCGCTCAATCCCAACGGCGTCGTGCCGACGCTGGTCCATGATGGCGAGCCCATCGTCGATTCGTCCGTGATTTGCGAGTACCTGGACGAGGTCTTCCCGCAGAAGGCCACCTCGCCCGGCACGCCGCTCGGCCGCGCCCGCATGCGCGCCTGGCTCCGCTACATCGAGGAGGTGCCGACGCCGGCCGTGCGCTACCCCTCGTTCAACCGGGTGCTGGTGAAGAACCTGCAGCGCCTGTCGAAGGAGGAGTTCGACCATCAGGCCGACATCCGCCCGCTGCGCAAGCATTTCTACCACCGCATGGGCCAGGCCGGCTTTCCGAAGGAGGATCTCGACAACGCCATCGAGGACATCCAGAACACGATCCGGCGCATGGAGAAGGCGCTGGCCGACGACGGCGGGCCGTGGATCATGGGTCAGCAATTCACCTTGGCCGACGTCTGTCTGGTGCCGACCATCGACCGGATGGAGGACCTCGGCTACGCCCACATGTGGGAGCAGGGCTTCCCGCGCGTGACCGTCTGGTGGAAGGCGATCAAGGCCCGCCCGTCCTACAAGGCCACCTACTACAAAGGCGCGCGCTTCTCCGACGCCTACGCCGACATCATGAAGCAGCCTGCCGCGTGAGCATGCTTATTGTCTCTCGGCCTCCCCAGGGCGAGCGGGTAGGGTTGCGATCCGGTGGGTGACCCGCCTTCGGAAGAAGATCGCGCCGGCCGGCGGGCGCAGATCGCCTGGTGCTTCTACGACTGGGCGAACTCGTGCTTTCCGACGGTGATCGTCACCTTCGTGTTCGCCTCCTACTTCACCCAGGCGGTGGCGCCGACGCCGGCCGAGGGCACCGCGGCCTGGGGATGGGCGGTCGCCGCATCGGCCCTTGCCGTCGCGCTGACGAGCCCCGTCGCCGGTGCCATCGCCGACGCCCGGGGCCGGCGAAAGCCCTGGCTCGCGGCGTTCAGCGCCGCCTGCGTCGTGCTGACCGCGGCCCTTTGGTACGTCAAGCCGCACGGCGGCATGCTCTTCGGCCTCGTCGTCTTCGCCCTCGCCAACACGGCGTTCGAGCTTGGTACGGTGTTCTACAACGCGATGCTGCCCGGGCTCGTGCCGCCAGAGCGGATCGGAAGGTTGTCGGGGTGGGGCTGGGGGCTGGGATACGCGGGAGGCCTCGTCTGCCTGGTGATCGTGCTGTTTGGGCTGGTCGAGCCGAAGGTCCCGCCGTTCGGGCTCGACAAGGCGGCGGCCGAGCATGTCCGGGCGTCGGCGCTGCTCGCCGGGCTCTGGTTCGCCTTGTTTGCCGCGCCGATCTTCCTGTTCACGCCGGACGCGCCGCGGACCGGCGTGCCGATCGGGCGGGCGGTGCGCCAGGGGTTCCGTACCCTCGCCGATACGTTCCGCAACGTGCGCAAGTACCGCGCGATCGCGCGCTTTCTCATCGCCAAGCTGTTCTACATCGACGGGCTGAATACGCTGTTCGCCTTCGGCGGCATCTACGCCGCCGGGTCGTTCGGCATGAAGACCGACGAGATCGTGATGTTCGGGATCGCCCTCAACGTCACCGCCGGGCTCGGCGCGGCGGGCTTCGCCTGGGTGGACGACTGGATCGGCGCGAAGCGCACGATCATGATCGCACTGGTCGGCATCATGGCGCTGGGCGCGCCGCTCCTCGTCGTGCAGGGCAAGGTCTGGTTCTGGGCGCTCGCCCTGCCGCTCGGCCTGTTCTTCGGCCCCGCCCAGGCGGCCAGCCGATCGCTGATGGCAAGGCTCGCCCCGGCGGAGGTCCGGACCGAAATGTTCGGCCTTTCGATGCTGTCCGGCCGGATCACCGCCTTCGCGGGCCCGGCCGTCCTCGCCTGGGCGACTGAGGCGACGGGCTCGCAGCGCGTCGGGATGGCGACGATCCTGGTCTTCGTGGCGCTGGGGCTCGGGCTCCTCGTCGGTGTCCGAGAGCCGGGGGCCGCGCTCAGTCCGACGCCACGCTGAGCCGGCCGATCTGGCCGTGCTTTTCGATCAGCCGGGCGATGAGGCCCGACTTCCGCGCCTCCAGCACGAACGCGCGCAGGAAGGCCGCACCCTTCGCGTTCTTCTTGCCCGTGCCGACCGCCTGCTGGACCGCGGTGAACTTGCCTTCGAGCACGCGGGCGCCAGGCAGCTTCGCCGCGTCGGCGAGCAGCGCCGGGCGAAGGCCCGCCAGCGCGTCGAGCCGGTCCTTCACGAACATCTCGGAGGCGGCGGCGATGCCCTGGGCGCGCACCAGCTCGGCGTTCTTCAGGCTGCGGGTAAGGTAGAGGTCGTAGGCGCTGCGCGCCGAAAGCGCGATGCGGACGCCCTTGCGATCGACGTCGGCGATGGCGGCGAGGGGCGAGCCGGCCGGCACAAGGTAGGTCGCCTCGATCTTGACATAGGCGGGGCTGAAGGCGATCTGTTCGGCGCGCTGGGGCTCGTCCGCGATCAGCCCGATGTCCCAGACGTTCTTGTTGGCCGCATCGGCGAGTTCGCCGGGCGAGGGGAAGGTGACGTACTCGATTTCGACGCCCAGCCGCTCGGCCACGGCGCGGGCGAGGTCGGGCGAGACCCCCTCCGGCGCGCCCGAGGGCGACTTGCCGGTGACCAGCAGCATGTTGGAGAGGTTGATGCCGGCCCGGAGCCGCCCGGTGGGGACGAGCTCGGCGAGAACGTCGGTGTCTGCGGCCATTTCGGGCGATCCGATCCATGGTGGCGGGAAGCGGGGCGATCATAGCGCGCCGGGCGCCGCGCGCGCTATGATTTGGCGCCGCATCGGAGGGAGCCATGTTCACACGCATCGACCATGTCGCGCTGCACGTCAGCGATCTTTCCCGCTCGGTCGCATTCTACGAGCGCCATTTCGGCTTCGAGGCGTACAACACGCATGACGTGCCGAACGGGCCGCACATCGCCTATCTTCGCAAGGGCGGCACGATCCTCGAACTCGTCGGGAGGGGAGAGCCGATAAGCGGTTTCCATTTCTGCCTCGGCACCGACGATTTCGACGCGGCCGTCGCCGGGTTGGAGAAGGCCGGGCTCGAAGTATTTCCAGCGGCCCCACCCGGTGCCGCCGCGCGGGCCGGGCGAGGAGAACTGGCGCCGCGTCGTGTTCTACGGTCCCGACCGCGAGCAGATAGAGATCCGGGGCCGGTCCAAGGAGAGGGAGAGAGAGGGGGCATGATCAAGACGATCGTCGTCGCGACCGACGGGTCGGGCCACGCGCAGAAGGCGCTGAAGCTCGCCTGCGACCTCGCGAACAAGTACCGGGCGCGCATCGTGCTGGTTCACGTGCTTCTCCGCGACGCGCCGGCGGGCGATCTGCGCCGGCTCGCCAACATGCGAAAACTGACCAAGGCGCAGCGCGATCTTCTGGAAGCGTTCGAGGCTGAGCCCCAGATGGCCATGGCCGCGGCCGGAGTCGGTGGGGCCTACATCCCGATCCCGCCGCCCCACGAATTACTGGAGCCGATCGGGCGCCAGGTTCTCGATCGCGCCGAGGCCTCGGCCCGCAAGCAAACCGCCTCTCGCGTGACGAAAGTGATGGTTTCGGGCGACGCGGCGGACGCCATCGTCGCCGAGGCGAAGAAGGCCAAGGCCGATATGATCGTCATGGGAAGCCGCGGGTTCGGCGATCTGCGGGGCCTCCTGCTCGGCAGCGTGTCGCACAAGGTGGCGGCGCACGCCGATTGCACCGTGCTCACGGTGAAGTAGCCGTCCGAGCGGTTCCGTGGCGCGGCGAAACGCGCTAGGTTCGGGCAAATATCGGAAGGATCCCCAATGCCCGACACGCTTCCCGCCGTGAAGCTCTCCGCCGACGGCGCGCTCAAGATCGTCACCGCCTGCCGCGACAAGGCGCTCGCGATGAAGGTGCCCCAATGCATCGTGGTCGTCGATGCCGGCGGGAACCTGCTTTCCATGCTGCGGATGGACGGCGCGAACGTGCAGTCGATCGATTCGGCGTGGCGGAAGGCGCTGACCGCGGCGGGGAACGGCCAGCCTTCGGGCGGGCTGGAGGCGGGCATGGATCTGAAGCTCGCCATCGCCACCGAAGGGCGGCGGATCAACCTGCCGGGCGGCGTGCCGGTGGTGGTGGATGGCCAGGTGGCGGGCGCGGTCGGCATCGGCTCCGGCACCGGCGAACAGGACCTCGAGGTCGCGCGCGCCGGCATCTCGAGCATCGCCGGCGCGAAGCGGTTCTAGGACTGGCAAAGGAGGCGCGGATGGACGCCGCCCCGAACGGCACCCCCTATATCATCGACGATCCGGAAGGGCAGAGCTTCCGGCTGAACCGGCGCGTGTTGACCGACCCGGAAATCGCGCGCCGCGAGCGCGAGGCCGTGTTCGCCCGTTCGTGGATCTATGTCGGGCACGGTTCCGAGCTCGCCAAGCCGAACGACTTCAAGACCCGCCTCGTCGCGGGCCGGCCGGTCGTGTTCGCGCGCGGCCAGGACGGCAAGGTGCGCTGCCTGCTCAACACCTGCCGCCATCGCGGCACACTGGTCTGCCGCGAGCGCGAGGGCAATGCCCGCCGCTTCTTCTGCTTCTATCACGGCTGGACCTACGATTCGTCGGGCGCGCTGGTCGCCGTGCCGGGCGAGGATTCGTACGGCGCCTCGTTCGACAAGTCCGAGCTCGGGCTGATGGCGGTCCCGCGCTTCGAGAGCTACCGCGACTTCTGGTTCGCCAATTTCGACGCGGACGCCGAGCCTCTGGAAAGCCACCTCGCGGGGGCGAAGGAATACATCGACCTCGTCGTCGACCAATCGCCGTCGGGCCGGATGGAGGTGATCGCCGGCGTCCAGGAATACGAGATCGCCGGCAACTGGAAGCTCCTGGTCGAGAACTCTTTCGACGACTACCACCTGCTGACCACGCACATCACCTGGCTCGGCTACCTCAAGGACGCGGGCGTCGAGATGAAGCGGCCGGACGAGGCGGGCGTGCTGCTGCCGGCCAAGGGGCTTGGCAAGGACCTCGGCAACGGGCATGCCTGCGTCGACAATGTGAACTTCCGCGGCCGGCCGGTGGCGCGCTGGATTCCGATCTATGGCGAGGATGCGAAACCGGAGATGGCGGCGATCCGCGACGAGCTGGTCGCGCGGCTCGGCCCGCAGCGGGCCGCGCGGGTGTGCGATACCAACCGTAATCTGGTGGTGTTCCCGAACCTGGTGCTGAACGACGGCTCGTCGGTCACCATCCGCACCTTCCAGCCGATGGCGCCGGATCGGATGAAGGTCACCGCCTGGGCGCTGGGCCCGGTCGAGGAATTGCGCGAGGCGCGCGCGCGCCGGCTGGACTTTTTCCTCACCTTCTACGGGCCGGGCGGGTTCGCGACGCCCGACGACGTCGAGGCGCTGGAGATGGTGCAGCAGGGGCTCGCCGCCAGCGAAGTCGAATGGTCGGTCGTCTCGCGCGGCATGAACAAGACCGGCGACCAGCTCAACACCGACGAGCTGCACCTGCGCGCGTTCTGGCGGCGCTGGAACGCGCTGATGACGGCGCCCCAGGCGGCGTCATGACCGTCGCCAATCGCACCAGCCGGGCGGAAGTCGAGGAGCTGCTGTACCGCGAGGCGGAGCTTCTCGACAGTTGGCGCCTCGACGAATGGCTCGGACTGCTCGCGCCCGATGCCGGCTATTACGTGCCGCCGAACGACCGGCCGGACGGCGACCATCGCGACACGCTGTTCCTGGTCGCCGACGACATGGCGCGGATCAAGGCGCGGGTGAAGCGGCTGCAATCGACCGAGGCGCACGCGGAATATCCCCGGTCGCGCACGCGCCGCATGATCCACAACGTGCAGGTCGCCGACGGCGACGACGGGTCGGTGAACGTCTGCGCGAACTTCGTGATCTACCGCTTCCGCCGCAACGCCAAGGACCGCGAGTATGTCGGGCACTACCGCTATCGGCTGGTGCGCGACGAATCCGGTGGGCTGAAGATCGCGGAGCGCCGCGCCATCCTCGATTCCGAGGAACTCGGCGCGCTGGGGTCGATCAGCTTCATCCTATAGGATTGGCGTCGTGTAGAGGCCGGTCCCCGACCGGCTCTTTCCCGGTGTCACGTTTGGGGCGTGTCGGGGCCCGCCCCTACATGATCGACACGCCGCTTCTGACCTACGCCGCCTTCTTCAGGCCCAATATCTCGCGCGCCTCGCCGGGGGTGGCGGGCTCGCAGCCGAGCGAGCGGACGATGTTCGCTGCCATCTCGACCAGCGCCGCGTTGCTCGGGGCGAGCTTGCCGCGATCGATATAGAGGTTGTCCTCCAACCCGACGCGCACGTGCCCGCCGAGCAGCACCGCCTGCGCCACCATCGGCATCTCCATCGACGAGATGCCGAACCCGGCCCAGGTCGCCCCGGCCGGCAGCAGCGACTTCATGAACATCATGCTCTCGGTCGTCGCGGGCGCCCCCCATGGGACGCCGAGGCAGAGCTGGAACAGAGGGTTTTCGCCGTCGAGGGCGCCGTCCTCGATCATCGTGCGCGCGAGCCGGACGTGGCCGCTGTCGAACACTTCGAGCTCGGGCTTCACCCCGGCCGCGCGAATGCCCTCGGCCATCTTGGCCAGGATCTTCGGCACGTTGACGAAGGCATAGTCGCCGAAATTCATCGTCGCGATGTCGAGCGAGCAGACTTCGGGCTTCAGCCGCTCGATATGGGTGATGCGGTTTTCGGCCGTCGCCATCGTCGTGCCCGGCCCGCCGACCGCGGGATCGTTCTCCGATGGATCGAACCGCGCGCCCGCGCCGGTGGTCAGGTTGATGATCAGGTCGGTCGCGGAATCGCGGATGCGTTCCACCACCTCGCGGTACAGGTCGAACTTCATGCTCGCCTTGCCGGTCGCGGGATCGCGCACGTGGATGTGGGCGATCGCCGCGCCTGCCTTGGCGGCGCCGATGGCGGCCTCGGCGATCTGCTTGGGCGTGACCGGGACGGCCTTCGACTTGCCGACGGAATCCGCGCCGCCGGTGACGGCGCAGGTCATGATGACCGGACGGGCCATTGCGTTTCTCTCCCTATGCGATCAGCTTGGCTTCTGGGCCTCGCGGTTCTTCTCCGCCCCCGCCGCCGAATGGGCCGGCGCGGCGCCGAGGGTGAAGCCACAATCGGTGACCAGCACTTGGCCGGTCACGAGCCGCGCCCCCTCGATGAACCACAATATATGCTCTGCCACCTCCTCGGGCTGGGTGGCGTGGCGCAGCGGCGCGGTCTTCTCCAGGTTCGTCTTGTAGGCGTCGTAGCGGTCCTGCCCCATGCCGTTGACCAGCCAGCGGCCGGCGATGAAGGCGGGACAGACCGCGTTGACCCGGATTTCCGGGCCCAGCACGCGGGCGAGCGCGGCGGTCAGGTTGTTGAGCCCGGCCTTGGAGGTCGAGTAGGCGATCGACGAGCCGCCGGCGTTGATGCCGGCGACCGACGAGACATTGACCACCGCCGCGTTGCCCGACGCCTTGAGGTGCGGCTGGGCGGCGCGCACCATCTGGAACGGGCCGAGCAGGTTGATCTGCAGGGTGCGGAGGAAATCCTCGCTCGATAGCCCCTCGAGGTCGGCGTGGTGGACGAACTTGGTCCATCCGGCGGAGTTGACCAGCGCGTCGATGCGGTCCCACTTCGCCACCGTTTCGTCCACGATGCGGCGGCAGTCGGCGTCGGACGAGACGTCGGCGCGGCAGACCAGCGTCTCCGCGCCGGCCTTGCGGCAGTCGTCCGCGACCTTGTGGGCCTCGGCCTCACTCTTCGTATAGTTGATCACGACGTTGTAGCCGCGCGACGCGAGAAGCCTCGCCGTTGCCGCGCCCACGCCCGAGGCCGATCCGGTGATCAGCGCCACCTTGCGGCTCGATTTCGCCATTGGTTCCTCCCTGATGGAACGACGTCGGATCCCCGAGATGTCAATAGGCGTAGGGGTGCGCTCCCGACCCACCCCTCGTGCCGTCGTCCGGGTCGGTCGGGGACCGGCCCCCACAATCTTCGGCGAGGTCCGGACTTTGTGTCTCTGTGATGAAACCTGCCATCGTCAGAACGGTCGGCCGCCCTTGACGGTGACGCGGTACATGGTGCGCTTCTGCGGGTAGTAGTCGTTCGAGGCGTAGTGCTGCGTCGGCGCATTGTCCCAGAAAGCGATGGAATGCGGCGCCCAGCGGAAACGTACCTGGTATTCCGGGATCAGTGTCTGCCCGTACAGGAACTCCAAGAGGGCGTCCGACTCGTCGGCGCGCATGTCCTTGATGCGGAGCGTGAACTGGCGGTTGACGAACAGCGCCTTCTCGCCGGTCGAGGGGTGGGTGCGCACCACCGGATGGGTCGGGTTCGGAAGCTCCTCCTCCATGTCGGCGAGGCGGGCGTGACGCTCGCGCGTCGGCAGCCCGTCGAACTTGTGCCGGAACGGCTTGAAATCGTGCACCGCCTCCAGCCCCGACAGGAAGCGCTGCATCTTGTCGCTGAGCGCGGCATGGGCGGCCACCATGTCGCACCACAGCGTGTCGCCGCCGGCCGGTGGGATCGCGACGCAGCGGAGGATCGAGCCGAACGGCGGCTCCACCCGGAAAGTCTCGTCCGAATGCCACACGTCGGTCGCGAAGACCGGATTGTCGGCATCGTTGTCGAGAACCAGCACCTCGGGCAAATGGTCGAGGTGCGGCACGAACGGGTGCACGGTGAGCTCGCCCCACAGCCGCCCGAACGCGACCTGCTGCTCGGGCGTGATGTCCTGGTCGCGGAAGAAGATCACCTTGTACCGGTCGAGCGCGCCCTTGAGTGCGGCGAGGGTGGCTGCGTCCACCGGCTGGGACAGGTCGATGCCGGTGATCTCCGCCCCGATGGTGGCGGAGACCGGGTGCGCCTCGAACGGGGGCGCGACGTCGTTGCGAAGGGCGGTGCTCATGGGACCTCCATCTTGGCCGCCGCGCCGAGCCCGGCGAGGGCCGGCATCACCTCGTCGGCGAACAAAGCGAGCGAGCGCAATTCCTGCGCGTGGGTGAGCGATCCGAAGGCGAGCTGCATCACGAGATAGTTGAAGCCGCAGCGCTCGGCCTGGGCGGTGAGCTCGCGCCTGACGGTCTCGGGCGAGCCGGCCACCAGCGCGCCCTCGCGCCGCGCCGCGTCGATGTCCGACGGGATCGCGATCGGCGGGAAGGTGCCCGACCGCACCCAGAGCCACGCGAGGTTGTCGAACCATTGGCGGAAGGCCGGCCAGGCCAGGCGTTCGGCCTCGGCGTCGGTGTCGGCGATGAAGACGCAGCGCATGGCGCCGATCAGTGGATCCTTGACGGGCGAAAGGGCGCGGCGCGGATCGTGGGCATGCCGCGCCCACTCCTCGCGGTAGAGGCGGAGGTGGCGCGCCACCTTTTCGGTCGGGCCGATGGCGACGGCGTTCATGCCCCAGCGCGCCGGCCGGTCGTGGACGTCGCCACGCAGCCCGTACCACAGCGGCGGGTGCGGGCGCTGGCAGGGGCGCAACGGAACCGGCACGTCGTCCAGCGCGTAATAGGGGCCGTGATGGTCGATGGCCTCGCGCGTCAGCCCCTTGACCAGCACCTCCAGCGCGTCCTCGAACCGAGCGTCGGCGTCGTCGAACGGAACGTCGAGCGCGTCGAACTCGTGCGGAGAGATGCCGCGCCCCACCCCGATGTCGAGCCGCCCGTGCGAGAGCTGGTCCACCATGCAAAGCTCCTCGATCAGCCGCACGGGGTTGTAGAGCGGCAGGAGGAACAGCAGCGCCCCAAGCCGGATGCGACTGGTCTGGCGGGCGGCGGCGGCGAGGTAGACGGTGGGCGAGGGGGTGTAGGAGAGCGGTGTCGCGTGGTGCTCGGTCAGATGGTAGCCGTAAAACCCGCGTTCTTCCGCCGCGGCAAGGAACGCGAGGCGGTCGTCGAACGTCTTCGCAGGCGGCTCGTCGCGTCGGTCGATATAGTCGAAGATGCCGAACTTCATCGCGGCCCCGGCGGGTTTCCGCAGAATGATAGCCGGAAACGGCAGGGCGCGACAGGTCGCGATCGAAGTTGTAACGTCTGCGCGCTTTGCAATTCCGCACTTTCACAATCGCGTGAGCGCTTGCAACATGGCGGAACATAGCTGCACCTAACCCCTTGCAGCTACAGCGCTTTCCGCTCCGGCCGCTTTGGCGGCCAATGGTACGATGCTCCATAGATGCACACCCCACACCGCCCCTACGCCAGGGACGGGTGAAGCTAAAACGAGACTAATGGAGCAGGCCATGAAGCTCACCGACATCAGCGTGCGTGCCCTGAAAGCTCCCGAGCGCGGGCAGCGCATCTATCGGGACGACACCCTTCGGGGCTTCGGCATCCGCGTTTCCCAAGGCGGGGCCAAAACCTACGTCCTCATGCACGGCAAGCGGCGCACCCTCACCACACTGGGGCGCGTCGGCGATATGAAACTGGCGGCAGCGCGAGCGAAGGCGAAAACCATCCTCGCCAAGCAGCACCTCGACCCGCAGGACGGCCCGGAACCGTTACCGTTCCCGAAAGCGGTGGAACTGTTCCTGAAACTCCACCACGAGGCGCGCAACAAAGCGTCCACCGTCTACGAAGTCCGGCGCATCCTCGCCCGCCACCTCTCGGAACCGTTCCAGGGAAAGAACGTGGCCGACATCACCAGGGGCGATCTCAACCGCATCCTCGACGGTCTAGCGGACAAGCCCCAAGAGGCACTGCACCTGTTCACGGCCGCCCGCACGCTGTTCCGCTTCTGTAAGCGGCGCGGCTACATCCTCCAAAGCCCGCTGGACGGGCAGGAGCCGCCCGCCAAGGCCGGTTCCAGGGATAGGGTGCTCACCGACCCGGAACTGGCCCAAACAGTCGCCGCAGCGCGGTCCAGGGACGTTTACGGCCAAATTGTGCAGCTTCTCATCCTCACCCTTCAGCGGGAGGGGCAGATCGCCCACCTTCGGGGCGAGTGGATAGACCGCAAAGAACGGCTCATCCACTTTCCCGCCGAGGTGATGAAGGGCAACCGGCCGCACACCATTCCCTAGAGTTTTCCACACCCAACCGCTTCACACGCCATTCATGATGCTAGGATGAATACGTCCATGAGCAGTTGCAGGGCTCGTGAGCTGAAACAAGCTCGCCCGCTGCAACCGTGGCGGGCTTGTTTTATGGAGCTTGGCGTTACGGCTCAGTGCGAAGGACGCCCCACCCGGACACCTCTGTTAACCGAAGGGATGGGCGGCACGTTGATAGGTTGCTGAACGATAGGGCGAATAACTCATCATTCCTTGAGCGAGGTAATGGTGGCACGTTTGCTCCGCCCTATCGTTCAGCAACTTTCACGGCCGCTTACACCCAAAGACCCGGACACCTGAGCTACCTTTCAGGACCGCCGGCCGATCGGAACCAGGAGCCAACCCTTCATCCCTCGGGAGGAAAGGAACACGGAGTGGGAGCTGGACAGGTCCGGAGCTTTATGAGCGTCGCACAATATCTGTTTCGCGACATAGAGCTTCTGATTTTAAGCGGCGCGCGCAAACTTTTATGCCTGAGCACACCATAGCAACCGTCCGCATCCACCCGCTCTTCGTCATCCTGCCGTTCGTGGCTTTGGTTCTAGGCGGCGCGGTAGCGGCCATTCTTGTGGCCTTCCTCCCGTTCCTGATCCTGCCGTACTTCCTGTTCCTCTTCGTAGCGGCCCTCGTGTTCGCCCTGGCCTACTACAGCTACCTCAACACCTACTGGGAGATCACCAACCACCGCATCTTCTTCCGGCGGCAAAACGGCCTGTTCATTCGGGCGGAGGACGAGTGCCGGCTGGAGCAGGTCCAGGAGGTCATCAGCGACCGCTCCGGCATCTTGGCAACCATTCTCGACTACGGCACGTTAAGTTTGCAGACGGCGGCGACCGTCAGCCGCTTCACCATCTTTCATGCGGCCTCGCCCGAGGCGGCCCGACACGCTATCCTCCAAGCCCAGCAGCTCCTCACCGCGGAGCCGCATCTGTAAGAGACTAGAACGAGACTAACGCCTCTAACCGGTTGAAATCAAAGAGCATCGTTGAGTTGTAACGTCTGGCGCCCACCATGGGGCGGGGACCGGAAGAAGGGAGCCGGAGCGGATGGGCCGCGTGTGGATGCGCAGCATTACCGATGCCATCGCCGACCTCGGGCGGCAGTATCTGGAGCGCCCGTCCAAGGTGTCGCGCGTCGATACGGCGATCGAGCGCTGCCGCGAGCTGATGAGCGTGCATGGCGAGGCGTCGGGCACGGCGCTGGCGCGCGAGGTGGTCGAGCTCTACCGGGCGATGGGCGAGACCGAGGCGATGGCGTTCCTCGGCGGCATCGCGGGCGCCTACGCGCCCGATCCCGAGGCCGTGCTGCGCGCCGCCGAGGCCTACGTCGCAAAGCATGACCAGGACGCATACCGCATGCTGGCCCGCGCGGTGGAATCGCCGCGCCAGGAGCTGTTCCGCCGCATCAACGCCGCGCCCGGCGGGACCGCCGCCATCGTCCATATGCGGGCCGCGCTGCTTGCCCGGAAGGACCTCTCGCCCGAGGCGCGCGCGCTGGAGAACGACCTCCGCCATTTGCTCATCTCGTGGTTCAACCGCGGCTTCCTGCAGTTCGAGCGGATCGAGTGGCGCACGCCGGCGGCGATTCTGGAAAAGCTGATCGAATACGAGGCGGTGCACGAGATCCAGGGATGGGACGATCTGCGCCGCCGGCTCGATCACGACCGGCGCTGCTTCGCCTTCTTCCATCCGGCGCTGCCGGACGAACCGCTGATCTTCGTCGAGGTCGCATTGACGCGCGGCATGGCGGCCAACATCGGCCGGCTGCTGGAGCCGCAGGAGACGCAAGACGGCGCGCCAGACACGGCGGTGTTCTATTCGATCTCCAACTGCCAGGACGGGCTCACCGGCATCTCGTTCGGCGACCTCCTGATCAAGCAGGTGGTCGACGCGCTCTCCTCCGAGCTGCCCCGGCTCCGCACGTTCTGCACCCTGTCGCCGATCCCGGGCTTCCGCGCCTGGCTCGATCCCATGCTCGCGGAATCGCCGCCCGAATGGTTCCCGGCCGAGGACCGCGCGCTGCTGGCCGACGACCGCTGGGCCGAGAGCGACACCGCGCGCCGGCGGCTGCAGAAGCCGCTCTCACAGCTCTGCGCCCGGTACCTGGTGCAGGAGAAGCGCAACGGCCGCCCGGTCGATCCGGTGGCGCGCTTCCATCTCGGTAACGGCGCGTCGGTCGGGCGGCTCAACCCCGGCGCCGACCTCTCGGAGAAGGGGCTCCACCAGTCGCTCGGGATGATGGTCAACTACGTCTACGACTCGGACGAGATCGTCGAGAACCACGAAGCGTTCGTGCGCGAGGGCAAGGTCGCCGTATCGTCGCAGGTGCGCGGCCTGCTGCGGAACGGAAACTAGAGCACTTTCTGGTCGGACCGAATCGGCAGGGGATTCCCAGCGCGACGGTGCTGTGATTCTTTGGGTGCGGAATGGTTCATGGAGGGATCATGGTCCGCGCCTACTCGATCGACCTTCGGGAGCGGGTTCTTGCCGCCGTCGAGGGCGGTGCCCCGATCCGGACGGTGGCCGACCGGTTCGGGGTGAGCCCGAGCTTCGTTTCCAAGCTGCACACGCGCTTTCGGCTGACCCGCTCGGTGAGGCCCGACCGGCAGGGCGGCGACCACCGCTCGGGACCGATCGAAGCCCATGCCGACTGGCTGCTCGCCCAGGTCAAGGAGCGGCCCGATCTGACGCTGGCGGAGTTGTGCCAGGGCCTCGCCCGGCGCGGGCTCGCGACGGTGCCGTCGACGGTGTGGCGCTTCTTCTCCCGCCGCGGGCTGACGTACAAAAAAAGACCGCCCATGCGAGCGAACAGGACCGCTCGGACGTAAAGGCGGAGCGCGATCTGTGGCGCTGCGTGCAGCCGTGGCTCGATCCACACCGCCTGGTGTTCATCGACGAGACCGGGACGCAGACCAAGATGGCGCGGCTCCGCGGCCGGGCGCCGCGCGGCGAGCGGCTGGTCGCGCCCATCCCGCACGGCCACTGGAAGACCATCACCCTGGTCTGCGCGCTGCGGGCCGACCGCATCGAGGCGCCCATGGTGATCGACCGGGCGATGAACGGGAGCATCTTCCAGGTCTGGGCCCGCGAGGTGCTACGACCGACGCTGAAGCCCGGCGACATCGTGATCTGGGACAACCTGCCCGCCCACAAGGTGGCCGGCGCCGAAGCCGCGATAGAGGCCGCCGGCGCCACCCTCCTCCGCCTCCCGCCCTACTCGCCAGACTTCAACCCCATCGAGCAGCTCTTCTCCAAGCTCAAGGCGCACCTCCGCAAGGCCGCAGCGCGCACCGTCGAACAGCTCTGGCGTGAGATCGGCCGCATCCTCGCCAGCGTCCCGCCAACCGAATGCGCCAACTACTTCACAAACTCCGGATACGGCTCCGTATGAACGGAATCCGCTCTAGCCGGCGCCACGCCGGCACCGAGGCGCCGAGCTTAGCGCGTCGCGGTTAGCCGGAACGGGTCTGCGCGGGGGGCTTCGGCGCGCAGGGCCGGCGGGGCGAACGGCTCGACCGGGCGGGTGGCGGCGAACCCGTGCCCGGCACGCAGATGACCGTCCTCGGTCGTCGCTGAGCGGAAATACTCCATCACGAACACGCGGAGCGCCGCGGTCAGGGTCGAGGCCTCGCGCTGCGCGTCTATCGCGGTGCAAATTTCGTGGATCGATTGGCGCTCGCGCCCGCAGACATCGCCGACGGCGCGCCACATCTCCGGTTCCAACCGGACGCTGGTGCGATGCCCGGCGACAGTGACGTTGCGGCTGACCAGCGTACTCATGGCCGTTCTCCCTGGCGCTGCCGATGGGTAGGTGTGACTGAGGCCTACACGCATTCTCTGTGAACACGTATAGAAATACAACCTAATGCAAGGGTTGTCAACCCCTGGTTGTGGAGTGCCCGCCCGTCATCTCCGCGCGCCCAAGCCGACAGGGAGCGCCGTCAGGGCCGGTGAGCCTCCTCGGGCGTGCGGGCATCGACCGAGAGGGCGTGCACGCCGCAGGCGAGCTCGTCGGCGAGCGCCTGGTGGACAGCGCGATGGCGCTCGATGCGGTTGTGGCCCGCGAAGGCGTCGGAGACGATGGCGACGCGGAAATGCGTCTCGCCACCGGCGCGCGCGCCGGCGTGGCCCGCATGGCGGTGCGACTCGTCGATCACCTCGATCGACATCGGATGGAAGGCGCGGGTCAACTTGTCCCGGATGGTCTCTGCAACGGTCATGATCAGACCGATCTTCGGCGTCCGGTCGGGCAAGTCAAGGCGCGTCTCCTGCAAGCCAAAACCGCGCGTTCCCGCGCTTGTCAGCGGCCCCCCACGTCCCCATACTGGCGTTGATGGCGACGAATCGTCAGTCCCAGCGAGACCTGCCGCCGCTGCGCAACCCGGGTGCGCCGCACGCGGAGGTGCGCGCATGCGACATTCCGGGCTGCCCGAACGCCGGCGAATACCGCGCGCCGCGGGGCCGGGACGAGCTGTCGCGCTACTACCTGTTCTGCCTCGACCACGTGCGCGCCTACAACGCATCGTGGAACTTCTTCGCCGGCATGTCCGAGGCCGAGATGGAGGCGCAGATCCGCGCCGACACCACTTGGCAGCGGCCGTCCTGGCCGTTCGGCGCATGGCGCGGCGGCGGCCGCCACGGCGGCCCGCATTTCAACGATCCGTTCGACCTGTTCAGCGGCGGCAAGCCCGGTCGCGACGGCGCGAACGGGCACGATTCCGGCGACGGCGACGGTGCCGAGCAGGGCTGGCAGTCGCGGCGCGAGCGGCCGCAGTCGGAGCGCGAGCGCGCGCTCGCCGTCATGCAGCTTTCCGCTCCGGTCACCATCGCCGCGATCAAGACCCGCTACAAGGAGCTCGTGAAGCGCCACCATCCCGACGCGAACGGCGGCGACCGCGCTTCGGAGGAGCGGCTGAAGGTCATCAACGCCGCTTATTCCACCCTGATGAGCCGGGGCAGCGCCGGTTGAGCGCGTCCCACTAGGACAAGAAAGGAAACAAGGTTTCATGGCAAAAGCCTCGTCCCGCGCCGAGCTGCCGGCACTGCCCGAGGGCGCGCCCGACATCAAGCTCTCCGTGCGCCAAGTGTTCGGCATCGACAACGACATGCAGGTCCCGGCCTACAGCCAGGCCTCGGAGCACGTGCCGCCGCTCGACGACGCATACTGCTTCGATCACGACACGACCCTCGCCATCCTCGTCGCGTTTGCACACAACCGGCGGCTGATGATCCAGGGCTATCACGGCACCGGCAAGTCGACCCATATCGAGCAGGTCGCGGCCCGGCTGAACTGGCCCTGCGTGCGCGTCAATCTGGACAGCCACATCAGCCGTATCGACCTGATCGGCAAGGACGCGATCGTGCTGCGCGACGGCCACCAGGTGACCGAGTTTCGCGAGGGCATCCTGCCCTGGGCGGTGCAGAACCCGGTGGCGATGGTGTTCGACGAGTACGACGCCGGCCGGCCGGACGTGATGTTCGTCATCCAGCGGGTTCTCGAGGTCGACGGGCGCATGACGCTGCTCGACCAGAACCGGGTGATCCACCCGCATTCCGGCTTCCGGCTGTTCGCGACCTCGAACACGGTCGGGCTCGGCGACACCACCGGCCTCTACCACGGCACGCAGCAGCTCAACCAGGGCCAGATGGACCGCTGGAACCTGGTGACCACGCTGAACTATCTGCCGCACGAGGCCGAGGTGCGCATCGTGCTCTCCAAGGTGCCGTCCTACGACACCGATACCGGGCGGAAGACCATCTCGAACATGGTCAATGTCGCCGATCTCACGCGCCAGGGCTTCATGGCCGGTGACATCTCGACCGTCATGTCGCCTCGCACGGTGATCACCTGGGCGGAAAACGCGCGGCTGTTCGACGATCTTGGCGCGGCGTTCCGGCTCACCTTCCTCAACAAGTGCGACGAGCTCGAGCGGCCGGTGGTCGCTGAGTACTACCAGCGCTGCTTCAACGCCGAGCTCGCCGAATCCGTGGTCGCGAAGAAGAAGTAGGGGTCCAGGTGGCGGGCGAGGAACATCCGATCGAGGCGTTCCGGCGGGTGACCGCCGCGGTCATGCGTGCCATGGCCGAGCGCGACGACGTCACCGTGTCGTTCGGCGCCGAGGCGCGGCTGGTGGAAACGCAGGCGCGCCTGCCGATGCCGTCGCGCGAATTCTCGCCGGTCGAGGTGCGGCGGCTGCGCGGCGAGGCGGATTCCATGGCCTTGTCGCTCCGCTACCACGATCCGGCGGTGCACGGACGGCTCGCGCCGCATGGCGAGGCCGCAGCCGCCGTGTTCAACGCGCTCGAGCAGGTGCGGGTCGAAACGCTCGGCGCGCGCCGGATGGAGGGGGTCGCCGCCAATCTCGCCGCCGCCTCGGAGGAGCGTTGCCGCGCCTCCGGCCTGGGCCGCGCAGAATCGCAGGATGACGTGCCGCTCGCCGAGGCGGTGCGCTACCTCGCGCGCGAGCGGCTGACCGGCGAGCCGCCGCCCGAGGCCGCGGGCCGCGCCGTCGAGTACTGGCGCGCCTGGCTGGAAAGCCGCATCGGTCCCGACATGGCGGCGCTCAATCGCTCGGTCGAGGACCAGGCGGCCTATGCCAAGGTGCTGAACCAGGTGCTCGCCCATCTCGATCTGCGGGACGAGGAGTCGGACGCGCAGTCGGACGAGTCCGAGGGCGACGAGTTCGAGCGAGGAGAGCGCCTCGGAAGCCGATTCCGGCGAAGGCGAGGGCGAGGACGAATCTACCGAGATGTCCGGCACGCCCTCGGGCGAGATGCAGGACGCCGACGCCCAGGACGGCGACGACGCCGCGCTGCAGCAGGCGCAGGACGAGATGCTGCCCGGCATGGGCGAGGAGGACTCCGACCGCGCACGCAACTGGCGCCGGCCCGAGGGCTTCCTGCCGAACCGGCCGGGCGATCCGCCCTATCGCCCGTTCACGGCGGAGCACGACGAGATCGTCTCGGCCGAGGATCTCTGCGAGGCGGAGGAGCTGACCAGGCTCCGGCTCCACCTCGACCAGCAGCTTTCGCATCTGCAGACGGTGATCGGCAAGCTCGCCAACCGGTTGCAGCGGAAATTGCTGGCCAAGCAGTCGCGCGGCTGGGATTTCGACCTCGACGAGGGGCTGCTGGACGCGGGGCGGCTCTCGCGCGTCGTGGTCAACCCGGTCTACCCGCTTTCCTACAAAAAGGAGCGCGAGACCGAGTTCCGCGACACCGTCGTCTCGCTGCTGATCGATAATTCGGGCTCGATGCGCGGCCGGCCGATCACGGTCGCCGCCATGTCGGCCGACATCCTCGCGCGCACGCTCGAGCGCTGCGGCGTGAAGGTCGAGATCCTCGGCTTCACGACCCGGGCGTGGAAGGGAGGGCAGAGCCGCGAGAAGTGGCTCGCCGAGGGCAAGCCGGCGAACCCCGGCCGGCTCAACGACCTCCGCCACATCGTCTACAAGCCAGCCGACGCGCCGTGGCGCCGCGCGCGCAAGTCGCTCGGCCTCATGCTGCGCGAGGGGCTCCTCAAGGAGAACATCGACGGCGAGGCACTCCTCTGGGCGCACGAGCGGCTGCTCGGCCGGCCCGAACAGCGCCGCATCCTGATGGTGATCTCGGACGGCGCGCCGGTCGACGATTTCGACTCTGTCGGTCAACCCCGGCAACTATCTCGAGCGGCATCTGCGCGACGTGATCGAGTGGATCGAGACGCGCTCGCCGGTCGAGCTGGTGGCCATCGGTATCGGCCACGACGTGACGCGCTACTATCGCCGCGCGGTCACCATCATGGATGCCGAGCAGCTCGGCGGCACGGTGATGGAGAAACTGACCGAGCTGTTCGACGAGCGCGCCCCCGCGCGCGAGCCGCAGCGACCGCGCGGTGGCCGCCGCCGCTCGCTCGCCGGGACCGGCTAGCTCAGCTCCCCGTCTTCCACAGCCCGATCGACTTGTAGTAGTCGATCGCGCCGGCGGCGTGCGGCAGGCTCGCGAAGCGCTTGGCCATGCCGTCCGGCTTGAACTGCGCGAAGGACGGGTGCGCCTTGATCAGCGCGTCGCGGTTGTCGTGGACGGCCTTCGCGAACTCCTGCACCACCGCGTCCGGCACCCGTGTCGAGGTGACGATCACCAAATCGAAGGCCAGGACGTTGGTCGGGCCGACAATGCCGGGCAGGCGCGGGCCCGGCTTGACCTGCATGATGAAGAGCTCGGGCTCGACCGACTGCACCGCCGCCAGCGCGGCCGGCGTGTCGGGCAGCGACAGGAAGCGGATGCCGCCGACCGCCGCGTCGATCTCGCGCACCTTTGGCCCGTCGACCGCGAAATAGCTGGCGTCGGACTTGCCCTCCATGAAGTCTTCCGAGGCGCGGATCAACTCGGGCACTGGCACCGGATCGACGTCGGCAAAGGTCAGTCCGCCGGTCTTGAGGATCGCGGTCATGTTGACCACGACGTTGGGATAGGCGCGCCAGCCCGTCGGCAACCGCTTGCCCTTCAGGTCGGCGATCGTCTTTATGGGCGAATCCTTGCGCACGAAGATGCCGAGGCCCAGCGCGCGGTTCTGCAGAACGACGCGCAGGTTCTTCTGCGGCTTGCCCTTGAACACGCCTTCGCCGTGCGCGGCCTCTGCGGCCTCGATGACGCTGACGAGCTGGAACTCGGCGTCGCCCGCGTTGACCGCGGCGAGGCCGAGCGAGGCGCCGCGCATCGTCTTGACGCGCATGACGAGCTTGGAATGCTCCTGCACCACCTTGGCGATGGCCGCGGTCTGGAAATAGTTGATGGTGCCCTGCGGCAGCGAAACCATCGCCACCGGTTCGGCCGCGCGCGCGGGGCCTGCAAGGGCCAGCAGCGCCGCGGCGCCGAGGGCCGCGAATCGCAAACGCATGTCCGTTTCCTCCGCTTTTGTCGTTCTCGTGATCCTAGCCCGGGGAGGCGCCGGACGGAACCGAAACGAAGCGGCCGCTCTACGCGACCGGCTCGGAGATGACCTCCTTCACCTTCCCGGCGAGCTGCTGCAACGAGAAGGGCTTCGGCAGGAAGTGGATGTTGTCGGAGAAGTCGATGCGCTTGCGGAACGAATCCTCGGTGTATCCGGAGATGCAGATGACGCGGAGGTCTGGCCGCTTCTCGCGCACCTGGCGGATCAGCGACGGCCCGTCGAGGCCAGGCATCACAATGTCGGTGACCAGGATGTCCACTGCCTCGCCGGCATCGAGTATCTCGATCGCCGCCTCGCCGTTCGAGGCTTCGAGCACGGTGTAGCCCTTGTTGCGGAGCGCGCGGGCGCCGAATTTGCGGACCGCGTCCTCGTCCTCGACGAGCAGCACCACGCCCTCGCCGGTGAGATCGCGCCGCCGCGCCCGCTCGCGCGGCTGGGTTTCGCGGGGCGCCTCGACCTCCGCCTCGGCGCGGTGGCGCGGCAGGAAGATGGTGAAGGTGGTGCCCACGGTCGGGGTCGAGTTCGACCGAGATCAGCCCGCCTGTCTGCTTGATGATGCCGTAGACGGTGGACAGGCCGAGGCCGGTGCCCGAGCCGACCTCCTTGGTGGTGAAGAACGGCTCGAAGATCTTGTTGATGTTCTCGCGCGGGATGCCGCAGCCGGTGTCCTCGATCTCGATCGCGACGTAGTCGGTATCGGCGGCGGGATCGAGGCTGGCAAGGCGCGGATCACTCGAGGGTACGTTGATGGTGCGAATGTTGAGCGTGCCGCCCGCCACCATGGCGTCGCGCGCGTTGACGGCGAGATTGATGATCACCTGCTCGAGCTGGCCCTGGTCGACCCGGACAAGCCCGAGTTCGCGCCCGTGTACCATCTTGAGATCGATCGAGGCGCCGATCAGCCGGCGCAGCAGGTTGGAGAGCTCGGCGAGCACATCGGTGATCGACAGCACCTTCGGCTGCAGCGTCTGCTGGCGCGAAAAGGCGAGAAGCTGGCGCACCAGGTTCGCGGCGCGGTTGGCGTTCTGGCGGATCTGCATGATGTCGGCGAAGGACTGGTCGCCCGGGCGGTGGCGGATCAGCAGAAGGTCGCAGAACCCTATCATCGCCGTCAGCAGGTTGTTGAAGTCGTGGGCGACGCCGCCGGCGAGCTGGCCCACCAGCTCCATCTTCTGCGATTGCAGGAACTGCGCCTCCAGCGTCTTCTGCTCGGTAATGTCGACGAGATGGAGGATCAGCCCGGACTGCTCGCTGCCCTCGTCGAGCCGGCGGATCACGGTCGAGGCGACCACCTTGTCGGTCCCGCCCGCCAGCGTCAGCTCGATGGGTGCGGCTTCGCACGGTCCGGCGGCGGCGCGGAAAAGTTGGTCGGCGAGGGAGGCGCGCCCGGCCGGCTCGACGAACGCGGTGAACGGCCGTCCTTTCGCCTCGCCGGGCGCGACGCCAACCATGCGGGCGAAGGCGGCGTTGTGCTCGATCACCCCGCCGTCGGGGCCGAGCAGCACGATGCCGACGGCCGCCTCCTCGAAGAAGCGCTGGAAGCGTTGCTCCGACTGCTTCAGCGCGTCGGCCCATTCGCGCTCGATGGTGAGGTCGCGGACCAGCGAACGGGTGCGGAGCCCGTTGCCGTTCTCGGCATGCACCATGGTCTGGGCGACATAGGCATTGAACGGCGTGCCGTCGCGGCCGAGGAAGGTGACCTCCCCGCTCTCACGCTCGGGATCGTCGCCGAACGGCGAGTGGGGCGTGCTCCCGTCGCGCGTTCCGACCGCCACGAAATCGTGCAGCAGCCTGCCGCCCGCGGTGATCTCCTCCGGCGCGTGGCCAAGCCAGCCGGCCAGCGTGTTGTTGATGAACTGGAAGCGGCCCGCCTCGTCGACGGAATAGAACCCGATCGGCGCGTTCTCGAGGAAGTCGATGAGCTGCTCCTGCTCCTCGCGGATGACCTGCTCCATCTCCTTGCGGGCGGTGATATCCTCCATGCCCCACAGCACGTAGCCGGGGCGACGGGGCAGGGGGGCGACCAGCACGTCACGCCATTCGCGCTCGCCGGTGCGCGTGGTCACGTGGAACTCGGCGCGCGCCGTGGTGCCGGCCTGGGCCGCGGCCTTCAGCCGGCCGAGCTGCGCGAGCGCGTCGTCGTCGCCGGCGAGCTGCGACTCGAGCGGGGCGAGCGGGGCATTGGGGTCGAGTGCGAACAGTCGGGTCCACATCGTGTTGTGGATCACGGCGCGTCCGGTCGGGTCGATGACCACGCGGGCATGCGGCAGGGCATCGAACGCGGCGGCGTCAAGCTCGCGTGCGGCTTCCGAATCGATGAGGCTCCTGAGCGCGCGGCGCTGGCGGAGGAACAGGACGGCGGCAACGACGCCGGAGACCAACGCCGCACCGGCGAATGCGAGGCGGGCCAGCGGCAGGTGCGCAACCGCGCCGGCCACGCCAGCGGCACGCGCAGCCGACGGCGCACCGGCGACCAGCGCAGCCAGCGTGGCAGCTCCCCGCCGCCTCGGTCGACGCCCCCCCATCGGCACTCTGCTCATCTCCGGCACCAATTATTAACCATAAATCCCCGGAAACAAAAGCTTTTTTGTGATTCCGTGCTTCGCATGGGTCAGGACGCGCGGGCCTGGGCCGGGCTCGGCCGCGGTGTCGACTTCAGCTTGCCCTGGAGGCGGAGGACGTAGCCGACGATCTCGGCGACTGCCTTGTAGTGCTCGGGCGGGATCTCGTCGCCGATCTCGACGCCGGCATAGAGGGCCTGGGCGAGGGGCGGGCTTTCGAACACCGGCACGTCGTTCTCTTCGGCGACGGCGCGGATGCGAAGGGCCACGGCGTCGGCACCCTTGGCGACGACGAGGGGCGCCGCCATGGCGTCGAGCTCGTATTTCAGCGCGACGGCGAAGTGGGTCGGGTTGGCCACCACCACGGTCGCGGACGGCACGGCCGCCATCATGCGCTTGCGCGAACGCTCCTGCCGGATCTGGCGGAGCCGCGCGCGGATGTGCGGATCGCCTTCGGACTGCTTCATCTCGTCCTTGATCTCCTGGCGCGACATGCGCATCTGGCGGAGGAAGGCGAGGCGCTGATAGAAGAAGTCGAGGGCGGCGATCGCGGCGACGACGATCAGAACGCTGATCATCAGCCGGGTCGACAGCCGGCGCAGCAGTTCGAGCAGGTCGCCCGCATCCATTCGCGTCGTAAGCTCGATCCCATGCATCCGTGGCATCATGATCGCGGTGCCGATAGCGCCGACGACCGCCAGCTTGGCGATGCCCTTGGCGAACTCCACCAGCGAGCGCATCGAGAACATTCGCTTCGCGCCGGCCAGCGGCGAGATGCGCTCGAGGTCGGGCTTCAGCTTCTCCGGCGACAGGATGAAGCCATGCTGGGCGAATCCGGAGGCGATGGCCGCGGCCACCATCAGCAGCATCGGCAGCGCAAGAACGACCATGATCTTGGTCAGGATGCCGTGCGCGAGGTCGTCGAACGACATCCGGTCGATCGGCATCAGCTCGGGCTTCTCGATGAAGGCCCGGAGGAGGCCGAACAGGTCGCGACCGATGGCCGGCCCCAGCATGACGACGACCAGGGTGCCGCCCAGCATGACGAACGCGTGGCCGATTTCGCGCGAGGAGGCGACGTCGCCCTTCTTGCGCGCGTCGTCGAGCCTTCGTTGTGTCGGCTCTTCTGTTTTTTGCGATTCGTCGCGGTCGTCTGCCATCAGCGGACGAGTGCGCTGAGGCTGCCCTGGAAATCCTGCAGGAACCAGAGGAGCGTCGCAGAAATGACGATGGTGAACACGAAGAACGCCAGCCCGATCTGCAACGGCATCGCGATGAAGAAGACCTGCACCTGCGGCATCAGCCGGTTCACCAGGCCGAGCCCGAGATAGAACACGAGGCCGACCACGAGGAAGGGGGCGGAGAGTTGCAGACCGAGCGCGAAGGCGTGGGCGAGCAGCCGGGCAATGGTGTCGGAGAAGTCGCCCCAGGGCAGCGCCTCGCCCGGACGGAACACGGTGTAGGACTGGACGATGGCCGACAGGATGACGTGGTGCAGGTCGGCGACGAACACCAGCACCACGCCCACGATGCCCAGGAACGTGCCGATCATCGAACCCTGCGTCGATTCCGACGGGTCGAACAGCGTCGCGTTCGAAAGCGAGGACTGGAAGCCGATGATCGTGCCGGCAACGTGCAGCGCCGAGATCATCACGCGCACCAGCGTGCCGAGGAACAGACCGACCACAATCTCGCCGGCGAAGACGACGAACAGCCGGATCGGCGAGTTGGGCAGGGCCGGGAGGCCCGGCGCCACCAGCGGCGCGACGATCACGGTGAGCGCGATCGCGAACAGCAGCCGCGCACGCGGCATCACGAAGACCTCGCCAAAGCCCGGCATCACCATCATCGCCGCGCCGAGGCGGGCGAAGACGAGAAGGAGCGTCCAGGCGTTGCCGGGAATGATCTGGTCAAGCGTCATCTCGGCGGCGTGCGCCCGTTCATCCGCCCGTGGCGATGCGGCTGGCGATGCGGGTGGTAAAACCTTCCAGCGTCTGCAGCATGAAGGGCAGCAACAGGAGAAGCGTGACGAACATCACGATGATCTTCGGTACGAACGAGAGCGTCATTTCCTGAATCTGCGTCAGCGCCTGAACCAGCGAGATCACCAGGCCGACCAGCAGCCCGACCAACATGATCGGCGTCCCGATTTTCAAGGTTACGACGATGGCGTCGCGGCTTACGTCGAGGACGTCGCTGACGTTCATCGGGCCGCCACTAGATCGGCATCCGGATGATGTCCTGGTAGGCCTGGATCACCTTGTCGCGCACGGCGAGCACGGTCTGCAGTGTGAGCTCGGCGTTGTTCACCGCCGCGACCACCTGGTTGAGGTCGGCCTTGCCCTCGATCGCCTTGACGCCCATCCGCTCGGCGGCGCGGCCCGTGTCGATCGCGCCGTTGATCGAATCGCGGACGAGCGTAGCGAAGCCCTCGCCCGATGCGCGGGCTCCGGGCTCGACGCCGGGGGCCGTGCCCTGTGTGGCGGTCCTCGCGTAGGCGGCGACCGCCTTGGCGATGTCGACGGCCATGATCAGTTCCTCATCAGGTTAATGGTCTGCTCGATCATCTTCTTGGAGTTCTCGATCATGTCGAGGTTGGCGGTGTAGGACCGCTGCGCTTCGCGCATATCCATCATCTCGATCAGTGGGTTGACGTTTGGCAGCAGCACGTAGCCATCGGGGCCCGCGCCGGGATGGGTGGGGTCGTACTTGCGCCGGAACGCGCTGGTGTCCTTGCCAATGCGGTCGACCTCGACGAGGTCGGCGCCGGAGGCGCGGTCGAGCTGGTCACGAAACGACACGGTCTTGCGCTGGTAGGGATCGCCGCCCGGGGTCTCCGACGTTGAGTCCGAGTTTGCGAGATTCTCGGAGATGACGCGGAGACGCGTGCCCTGCGCCTTCATGCCCGACGCCGCGATCTTGATCGCCTCGACCAAATCCATCGCCGCCTCCGCGCTAGCCCGAGCTGCGCCCGATCGCCATCTTCAGAAGGTCGATCTGCTTCTTGTAGATGGTGGATACCAGGTTGTAGTTCGTCTGCGTGTCCGACACCTTGAGAAGCTGCTCCTCGAGCGACACGGCGTTGCCGGTCGGCTTCTCCTCGTAGGGGTTCTTCTCGCGCGTGTCGCGGAACCTGCGGATCGGTATCGTGCCGGCGAGGCCGTCGCCTTCCTGCGGCGGGGCGAGCTCGACGTGCTGCACGGTGGGGTGCAGCATCGAGCGGAAATCCTGCGGCTTGAGATCGGTGGGCATGTAGCCCGGCGTGTCCGCATTGGCCACGTTCTGCGCCAGCACCTCCTGGCGCCGGGCAAGCCACGCCATTCGCTTGGTTGCAAGGCCGATGATCGGAAGGTTCGAGAGGTCCATGGAACACTGCCAGGCGGTACGCTTTGCCGCGCCGGCAAATCTCGCGGAACGCCCTTAACAATTCGTTACTGTCGGCTCCGCCAACCGGCCGTCAATTCGTTGTTAACAGTCCGTAAAGCCGGCTGTGGTCTGTTGGCGCTTCCCCCAAGGCGCCGGCGCGGCACGGGGCCGCGCCCGGTCCTCACAGGTAGTGACGAGGCCAGGGCATGCTCTATCTATCGCGCAAGGTCGGCCAATCGGTCGTGATCAACGACACGATCGAGGTGTCGGTCGTCGAGGTGCGCGGCAAGTCGGTAAAGCTGGGATTCACCTTCCCGTCCGACGTGTCGGTCCTACGCCAGGAGATTCACCAGCGCATCCAGGAGGAGAACCGCGCCGCCGCCGGCGCGAGCCTCGACCTGTTCGCACCGGGAGGGCCCGACGGGGACGACGAAAGCGGACCCGGCTCCGGACCGGACGACGGTCGCGAATAAGGATTCATTAATCTTAATGGAACATTCTTCCAAGTGCGTCCGTGACCGTTCGCGGGAGTGTCTTTCATGAGTGCCGCCGACATCCGCACCCGCCTGACAGAGGTGTCCGCCGTCGTGTGCATGGCGCGGAGCCTGCTCGCCGATGGCAAGCCGGTCGACCTGTCCAGCCTTCAGTCGCGCGTCGAGTCGCTCTGTTCCGCGATGATCGCCCTGCCGCGCGACGACCGCGAGGTGATCAAGCCAAATCTGGTTGCGTTGATGGATGAGCTCGGCCAGCTCGCCGAGACGGTGCGGGTCCAGCACGCTGCCCTCGCCCAGCGCCTCGCCAGCGTGGTACGCGGACAGCGCGCCGCCGGCGCCTACGGCGCGCCGGTCAAGGCTCCTCGCCGGCCGAAGCGCTAGCCGGGCTGCAGGCGCATATGGATCTCAGCGTCTACCTGCGCTTCGTCGTCGCTTTGGTGTTCGTGCTCGGGCTGATCGGGGCGATCGCCTGGGGCGGCAAGCGGCTCGGCGTGCTCGGGCGCTACACGCGGACCCGGGCCGAAGCGCGCCGGCTCGGGATCGTCGAGCTCCTGCCGGTCGATGCCAAGCGCCGGCTTCTGCTCGTCCGCCGCGACGGGGTCGAGCACCTCGTGCTGCTCGGCCCGACCCAGGACGTGCTGATCGAGCAGGGCATCCGCCCGGCGGCAGAGCACGCATCGTGACCGCGCCGCAGGTTCCCGCGGCCGCGTCCCCGGCGAAGCGCCCTCCCGCGGCGCGCCGCGGGACGAATGGAGGAAGCCGGTCCCGGATGGTTCGTTTCGGGCGTCTCGTGTTGCCCCTGGGGCTCGTGCTGCTCGCGGCGACGCCGGCCGCGGCGCAGACCTTCTCGCTCGACCTCGGCGACGGGCCGTCCACCACCGGCCGGATCGTGCAGCTCGTCGCGCTGCTCACTGTGCTGTCGCTCGCGCCCTCGATCCTGGTGATGGTGACCTCGTTCACCCGCATCGTGGTCGTGCTGTCGTTCCTCAGGAGCGCGATCGGCCTGCAGCAATCGCCGCCGAACGCGGTGCTGGTGTCGCTCGCCCTGTTCCTGACCGCCTTCGTGATGGCGCCCACGCTGAACACCGCCTACACCAACGGCGTCGAACCGCTGATCCAGAACCAGATCACCGAGAGCCAGGCGCTCGACCGCACGATGGCGCCGATCCGCGACTTCATGCTCGCGCACGTGCGCGAGAAGGACCTCCGCCTGTTCGACAATTTGGCGAATACCCCGTCGACCGAGGTGGGCGACAAGACGCCCCTGCGCACGCTGATCCCCGCCTTCATGATCTCCGAGCTGCGCCGCGCCTTCGAGATCGGCTTCCTGCTGTTCCTGCCCTTCCTGATCATCGACATGGTGGTGGCCTCGATCCTGATGTCGATGGGCATGATGATGCTGCCGCCGGTGATGATCTCGCTGCCGTTCAAGCTGATCTTTTTCGTGCTGGTCGACGGCTGGTACCTGGTGGCCGGCTCGCTGGTGCAGAGCTACGCGACCGGCGGCGGCGCCGGCTTCGGGATCGGCGGATAGCCGAAGCCTGGGCGCGAGGTGATCTAGAATCTGTCGCGGACTGGCGGTGGCGACCCGCCGCGGCGTTGCGCCCGGCGGTTGCAGACATACACGCACTCCCCCACCAGCGCCGTCACCAGGATCAGCGCGTTGGTGACGACGAACACCCAATTCCCCAGGAGCCAGCTATAGATCACGAAGCCGGTCGAGGCGGTGAGCTGGCCGACGAATAGCCATTTCGACACGCCCTGCGTCGCGCCCGACTGCCGTTGCGTCCAGACCTGCCGCGCGAGCGTGGCGAGCAGCACGCAGGCCGCCGCCCAGCCGATCAGGTCGACCGAACTCATCGGGCCGGGCGGGGAGGGCGGTCGCGGGTCAGTGCCAGAAAATCAGGATCAGGATGATGATCGGGATCGGCACGCCGAGCAACCAAAGCAGTATTCCGCGCCCCATGGTGGTGTTCCTTCCGGAAATCGCTGATCGGCACCAGAAATCAGCGCCCGTGGGCCGGGAAAGTTCCGCCGCCCCCGACCGACCACGGGGCGGCGCGGCAGCCTAGAAGTCGGCGGCTGCCATGCCCTCCTCGACCACCTCGTGGGGGATGGGCGCGGCCTTGCGCGGCGGGCGCAGCAGCAGGACCAGCGGCGCCGCGGCCAGCAGCACGTACATCAGGAAGCGGTAGTCGTCGATATAGGCGATGGTCATCGCCTGTCGCGTGACCTCGCCGTTCAGCACCATGGCGCCCGCTTGTGTCGTCCAGTTCCACGCCTGCGGCAGGGTCGACGGGTTCAGCGCGTCGCGGAACGGCGACAGTTGCTCCGCGATGGTCGCGTGGTTCACCTGGGTCATCTGGGCGAGCCGCGCCACCACGATCGACACGCCGATCGACGAGCCGAGGTTGCGCAGCAGGCTGTACATCGACGAGCCCTCGTTGCGGTACTTGGGCGACAGGGTGACGAAGGTCAGGGTCGACAGCGGCACGAAGATGAAGCCGAACCCCGCGCCCTGCAGCATCGCCGACCAGATGATCGGCCATGCGCCGACGTTCATGTCGTATTGGGACATCTGCCAAAGGGAGAACGAGGTGAGGCCGAGCCCGCTGAGGATCAGCAGCCGCGGATTTACCTTGCCGACCATCTTTCCGACCGTGAACATCGCGATCATGGTGCCGAGCCCGCGCGGCATCATCACCCAGCCCGCCGCCAGCACCGGATAGTTCAGCAGGTCCTGCAGGAACGGCGGCAGCAGTGCCATGGTGGCGAGCAGCACGACGCCGACCACGAAAATGAAGAGCTGGCCGACCGCGAAATTGCGGTCGCGGAACATGTTGGGATCGACGAACGGATGGTCGGCCGTGAACATATGCACCAGGAACAGGTAGAGGAACAGGCCGGCGGCGACGAGCTCGATGACGACCTCGTTGGACGAGAACCAGTCCTGCGACTGGCCGCGGTCGAGCATCAGCTGCATGGTGGCGATGGCGATCGACAGCAGGACGAAGCCGAACAGGTCGAACGGCCGGTCCTTGTCGCGCGTGCCCTCCGGCACGAAGAACAGCAGGCCGAGGAAGGCGAGAATGCCGATCGGCAGGTTGATGTAGAACACCCAGCGCCAGCTATAGGCGTCGGTCAGCCAGCCGCCCAGCGTCGGGCCGATGATCGGTCCGACCATGACGCCGACGCCCCACATCGCCATCGCCTGGCCATGCTGCTCGCGCGGGTAGGTGTCGAGCAGCGCCGACTGCGACAGCGGCACGAGGCCCGCGCCGCAGATTCCCTGCAGGAAGCGGAACAGCACGATCTCGGGCAGCGAGGTCGCCGCGCCGCACAGCATCGAGGTGATGGTGAATCCCGCGACGCACAGCAGGAACACCCGCTTCCGCCCAAAGCGCGAGGCGAGATAGCCGGCGAGCGGCGTCATGATCGCCGCGGCCACGATGTAGGACGTCAGCACCCACGACACCTGGTCGAGCGTCGCCGAGAGCGAGCCCTGCATCTCGGGCAGGGCGACGTTGGCGATGGTGGTGTCGAGCGCCTGGATCAGCGTCGCCAGCATCACCGAAATGGTGACCAGCCCGCGATTGACCTCGCGCGCCGGCTGGGCGGCCGCGCTCATCGCACGCCGTGCGCCTGGGCGGTTTCGCCGTCGATCCAGCCGAGCGCGGTGCGGACGAAGCTGGGCACCTCGCGCTCATGGCCGGTGTCGATCTCGACGTTGGCGCTCATCCCGGCGCGAAGCTGCGGCGCGCCCTTCTCGGGAACCACCTGCACGCGCACGGGAATGCGCTGGACGACCTTCACCCAGTTGCCGGTCGCGTTCTGCGGCGGCAGGACCGAGAACACGGCGCCCGAGGCCGGCGAGATCGACTTCACGTGGCCGTGCCATTCCCGGTCCGGATAGGTGTCGATGCTGATCGACACCGGCTGGCCCGGACGCACATGGGTCAGGTCCGTCTCCTTGAAGTTGGCGTCGATCCAGAGGTCCGAATCGGCGACAACGCTCATCACGGGCACGCCCGGGGTGACGTAGGCGCCGGGCTCCGGCGTGTTCGAGGCGACGCCGGCGAACGGCGCGCGAACCACCGTGTGGCCGAGGTCGAGCGCCGCCTGGTCGCGCGCCGCCTTGGCCGCGGCATAGCTCGGCACCGCGTCGAGCGGCGTATCCAGCGCACCGCCGAGCTGGGCCGCGATCTGGTCCTGCTCATGCCGGGTCATGGCGATCTGCTGGCGGGCGACGTCGACCGCGTGGCGCGCGTCGTCGAGCTTCGACTGGCTGGCGTAGCTGTTCTTGGCGAGCTGCGACTGGCGGGCGAGGTCGCGCTGGGCGTAGCTCTCGTTCGACTGGTCCATCTGGATCTCGGCCTGCTTCTGGCGCCACGACGCCTTCAGCCCCTGGACCGCGTCCTTCGCGGCGCGAAGCTGCGCGTCCGCCCGTTCGAGCGCCACGCGGTAGGGCCCGTCGTCGATGCGGAACAGCACGTCGCCCTTCGCGACCGGCTGGTTCTCGTGGACGGCCGTCTCGGTGATGCGGCCCGCCACCTCGGCGGCGATGGCCACCTTGTCGGCGTGAACATAGGCGTTGTCGGTCGAGACGTAGCGCCCGCCGGTCGCGTAGACGTAGCCCGCGCCGACCAGCACGACCAGCGGCCCCACGATCAACAGCAGCGGGCGCAGCCAGCGGCGGCGGCCGCGCTTCGCCTTGGCCGGCGCCGCCGCCGGGCGGGCCGGCGTCACGGTCTCGACCCGCGACGGCGCGGGCTGGTCCTGGTGCTGATGCTTACGCGCTTCTTGCGGCACCGACGTGCTCCTCGGTCTCGGTTTCGGCCGCGGCCTCTTCGGCTGCGGCGAGCGCGGCCTCGGCGGCCGCGAGATTGCGTTTCATGTGGCTCAATATCTCGATCAGCCGGTCGCGCGCGCCCGGCGGAAGCCCCGCCTGGGCCAGCTCGCGGGAGCGCGCCGCCTCGTCCCACATCGTATCGATCAGCGGCTCGGCCTGGGCGGTGACGTGCAGGCGGACCGCGCGCCGGTCGCGAGGGTCGCGGCGGCGCTCCACCCAGCCCGCCTCCTCGAGCTTGTCGATCATCCGCCCCAAGGTGATCGGCTGGACCTCCAGATTGTCGGCGAGCCGCGCCTGGTTGATCCCCTCGTGGAGCGAGATCTGCGCGAGGGCCCGCCATTGCGAGAGGGTCAGGCGGTGGTCGTGGACCCGGCGGTGGAAGTCGCGGCGCAGCAGGCGCATCACGTCTCCCATCAGAAAGCCGAGGGCGGTCTCCGGATCGTGGGAGAGGGGCACGTCATCACCTTGTTTAACCTGCGTAGGCTTATAATAAGCAATGCTTACTATAATCTCAAGATGCGCCCTGCGTGTCGGCTTTGCGTTCCGCGCATGGGAGTGCGCCCGGCGTCCAGGTGCGCCGGTCTGATCCGCTAGCAGATAGAAACGGCTCAGATATTCCGCGTGCGGCGAGCGAGGGCGTCCTGCCAGATCGACGCCGGCGGATCGTCGAAGATCAGCTTGGGGTCGTCGGGCGCGGTGAACCAGCTGTTGCGCGCGAGCTCGGCCTCGAGCTGGCCAGGGCCCCAGCCGGCATAGCCGAAGGCGATCAGGCTCTTCTTCGGCCCCTTGCCGTGGCCGATCGCATCGAGGATGTCGGGCCCGACGGTCACCGAGAGCTGGCTGTCGATCGGGAGCGTCGCGTTGTCGCGGTACTCTGCGCTGTGCAGCACGAAGGCGGCGTGGCCCTCGACTGGCCCGCCAAGGCAGACCCGGATGCTGCCATGCGCGCCGGCGGCGTCCTGGCCGGCGGCGGCGAGGAGCTTGGCGACCGGCAGCGCGCCGATCGGTCGGTTGATGACGATGCCGAGGGCGCCGTTCTTGTCGTGCTCGACCAGCAGGATCACCGCGTGCGCGAAGCGCGGGTCGCTCATCTCCGGCGTCGCGACCAGGAGCTGGCCGGCGAGGGACGGAAAGGCCGCTTGGGCCGTCCCGGCGCGGCTAGGTCATGTACCCATAAAGGGGATTCCCTTTATGGGCGGGGTGTGATTCAAGCTTCCAAACGGTGGGAGCTTGAAGATGGCGCGCTTCGATTTGACCGATGCGGAATGGACGATCATCCAGCCGCTGCTGCCGAACAAGCCGCGCGGCGTGCCGCGGGTGGACGACCGGCGTGTGGTGAACGGGATCTTCCACATCCTGCGCACAGGCGCGCCGTGGCGTGACCTGCCGGAACGGTACGGCCCGTACACCACGGTCTACAATCGCTTCAACCGCTGGGCCAAAGCAGGGGTGTGGCTCAAGGTGTTCGAGGCTTTGAAGGCCGGCTCGCCCACGTCGCTTCATCTGATCAACTCCTCGATCGTGCGCGCCCACCAGCACGCGGCCGGCGGTAAAAAGGGGGCGCGGATCACGCCATCGGCCGTTCTCGTGGAGGACTGACCACCAAAATCCACGTCGTGGTGGATCGTCACGGCCTGCCTGTGCGCCTGCTGCTCACCCCCGGCCAGGCCTCGGACAAGACCACCTTCCCGGCCCTGGTCGAGGGACTGGCGCTCGCTCGTCACGTCGTTGCCGACCGCGGCTACTTCGCGGCCACCATTATCGCGCTCATCGAAGCCGCTGGCGCCTTCGCCCACATCCCGTCGCAGAGCAACGTCCGGGTCCGCCGTGTCGTTGACCGCCAGATTTACCGCCAGCGCAACCTCGTCGAACGCTTCTTCAACCGGCTCAAGCACTTCCGGCGCATCGCCACGCGCTATGACAAGCTCGCGCGAAACTTCCTCGCCGCCGTCGCCCTCGCTTCCATACGGCTCCGCATCAACCATTATGAGTCCACGACCTAGGCGGCGTGGCGGGCTCGGTTGCCGACCGCGCGACCGGGATCGCCGCGAGCAGCGCCACGACCGCAAACGCGAAACGACGCCTGGTGGCACGCATGGCCGGTGTCCTGAATCGAACGCCGTGGAGGGAATCTGCCAGTGAACGGCGCGCGCCTGTCAACCGTTCCGCCGCGTGCCGACGATTTGCCGCCCCCGGCAAATCGACGCGCCGGCAACGGGAAACCCGGGGATGGCGCCGGTGGAAAGCCGAGGATAACCGCCAATATAACAGGAGGCACAGGGGCTTGACCGGGCGCCGGCAGGGGATCGTCCGGTGGAAACGGATCGTGAACGAATGCCTTGACCCGTCCCCGCCTGCCGCCTAGCTTCGATCCTTTACTGGCCAGTGGAACAGCGTGCCATGACTCCCGTATCGGCGATCTCCCAGCAGATCTGGGACATGAAGTACCGCCTCAAGGCGCCGACCGGCGAGCCGGTGGACCGCACCATCGCCGACACTTGGCGCCGCATCGCCAAGGCGCTGGCCGTGCCCGAGTCCGACCCGGCGGGGTGGGAGGAGAGGTTCTACAGCGCTCTCGAGGACTTCAAGTTCCTGCCGGCCGGGCGCATCGTCGCCGGCGCCGGCACCGGCCGCAACGTCACTTTGTTCAACTGCTTCGTGATGGGGACGATCCCCGACGACATGTCGGGGATCTTCGAGCATCTGCGCGAGGCGGCGCTGACCATGCAGCAGGGCGGCGGCATCGGCTACGACTTCTCGACGCTCCGGCCCAAGGGCGCCCGTGTGCACGGCGTCGGCGCCGACGCCTCGGGCCCGCTGCCCTTCATGGATGTGTGGGACGCGATGTGCCGCACCATCATGTCGGCCGGATATCGGCGCGGCGCGATGATGGCGACGATGCGCTGCGACCATCCCGACATCGAGTCGTTCATCGACGCCAAGCGGACGCCGGGCCGGCTCAACATGTTCAACCTGTCGGTGCTGGTGACCGACGATTTCATGGCGGCGGTCAAGCAGGACGGTCCGTGGGAGCTGAAGTTCGGCGGCACGGCCTACAAGACCGTGAAGGCGCGCGATCTGTGGGACCAGATCATGCGCGCGACCTATGCCTATGCCGAGCCGGGCGTGATCTTCATCGACCGCATCAACCGGCGGAACAACCTCTACTATTGCGAGACCATCGCCGCGACCAACCCATGCGGCGAGCAGCCGCTGCCGCCCTACGGCGCATGCCTGCTGGGCTCGATCAACCTCGCGCGCCTCGTCGCTGACCCGTTCACCGCGGACGCGCGGATGGACATGGACGAGCTCGCGCGCATCGTACCGCTCGCCGTCCGCATGATGGACAATGTGACCGACTGCTCGCGCTTCCCGCTCGATGCGCAGCTTCGCGAGGCCCAGGCCAAGCGCCGCATCGGGCTCGGCGTCACCGGCCTCGCCGATGCGCTGATCATGTGCCGCGCGCGCTACGGGTCGGAGCGCGCGGTGCGCCTCTCCGAGGAGTGGATGGCCCATATCCGCCGCCACGCCTACCTCGCCTCCGTCGCGCTCGCCACCGAGAAGGGGCCGTTCCCGCTCTACGACCGCGACGCCTACCTCGCGGGCGAGACCGTTGCCGAGCTCGACGACGACATCAAGGCAGAGATCGGGGCGCACGGCATCCGCAATGCGCTGCTCACCTCGATTGCGCCGACGGGGACGATCTCGCTGCTCGCCGACAACGTGTCGTCGGGAATCGAGCCGATCTTCAGCTACTCCTACACCCGCAACGTGCTGCTGCCCGATGGCACGCGCCGGGAGGAGGAGGTGTCGGACTACGCATTCCGTTTGTACCGCCGGATGTTCGGCGAGGGGGCGCAGTTGCCCGACTATTTCGTCGACGCCCAGCGCCTCGCCCCCGCCGACCACGTGGTGATGCAGGCCGCGGTGCAGGGCTATATCGACTCCTCGATCTCGAAAACCATCAACGTGCCGGCCGACCTGCCGTTCGATTCGTTCAAGGACGTCTACGAGAACGCCTACGCCCTCGGCTGCAAGGGCTGCACCACCTACCGGCCGAACGAGGTGACCGGCGCGGTGCTGACCGTGAAGCCGGAGGCGCCGGCGGCCGAGCCGGAGCTGCCGCTGGAGGCGCCGCCGCCGCGCGCCGCGGACGCCTACGAGGCGGGCGGCGTCGTCTACATGACCCAGCCGCTCAACCGTCCGGAGGAGCTGCCGGGCCGCACCTACAAGATCAAGTGGCCGGAATCCGAGCACGCCATGTACATAACGATCAACGACATCGTGCAGGACGGACGCCGCCGGCCGTTCGAGGTGTTCATCAACTCCAAGAACATGGAGCATTACGCCTGGACGGTCGCGCTGACGCGCATGATCTCTGCGGTGTTCCGCCGCGGCGGTGACGTGTCGTTCGTGGTCGAGGAGCTGAAGGCCGTGTTCGACCCGCGCGGCGGCCACTGGGTCGGCGGCAAGTATGTGCCCTCGCTGCTCGCCGCGATCGGCGAGGTGATCGAGCGCCACATGATTGAGATCGGCTTCCTGCCGGCGCCCGAGCGCGCCCGCGAGCACGGCGCCATCACCGAGCGCAAGGTCGTCGGGCTCGAGCACGCGCCGATGCGCCAGTGCCCAAAATGCGGCGCCGCATCGCTCATCCGCCAGGAAGGCTGCGACACCTGCACGAGCTGCGACTATTCGAAGTGCGGGTAGGGGCGAAACGCCTCAATCCCATTGTTGTCACCCCGGGCGCGGCGCGAAGTGTTGCACCCGGGATGACAGTTCAGCGGATCGGCGAGAGGGGCGGGTCTCCGACCCACCCCTGGCGTCAGCGCCTTACGCCGCCAGCATCTGGCGCAGCACGTACTGCAGGATGCCGCCGTGGCGGTAGTACTCCACCTCGTCCAGCGTATCGATGCGGCAGCGGAGCTTGATCTCCTCGCTCTTGCCGTCGGCGCGGGTGATGCGGCAGGCGACGTCCATGCGCGGCTTGATGCCGCCCTTCACGCCGGTGATGTCGAACGTTTCGGTGCCGTCGAGCTTCAGCGTCTTGCGGTCGACGCCCTTCGGGAACTCGAGCGGCAGCACGCCCATTCCGATCAGGTTCGAGCGGTGGATGCGCTCGAAGCTCTCGGCGATCGCGGCCTTCACGCCCAGCAGGCGCACGCCCTTCGCCGCCCAGTCGCGCGACGAGCCCGAGCCGTACTCCTTGCCGGCGACGACGACCAGCGGCACGCCCTCGTCGGCGTAGCGCATGGCGACGTCATAGACGGCCATGACGTCGCCCGAGGGGTAGTGCTTGCTCATGCCGCCCTCGATGCCCGGCACCATCTCGTTCTTGATGCGGATGTTGGCGAAGGTGCCGCGCACCATCACCTCGTGATTGCCGCGCCGCGAGCCGTAGGAGTTGAACTCGGCGGGCCGCACCTGGCGCTCGATCAGGTATTCGCCGGCTGGCGAGTCGCGCTTGATCGAGCCGGCGGGCGAGATGTGGTCGGTGGTGATCGAGTTGGCGAGGATCAGCAGAGGCCGCGCGCCCGCGATGTCCTGCAGAGCCTCCGGCTCCTTCGGCATGCCCTCGAAGAAGGTCGGGTAGCGCACATAGGTCGAGTTGTCGCGCCACGCGTAAACCTCGCCGCCGGGCGCCTCGACCTTCTTCCACTCGGCCGGCCCTTCGAACACGTTGGCGTAGCGCTTGCGGTACATCTCGGGCGTCACATTCGCCGCGATCGTGTCCTGGATCTCCTTGTTGGAGGGCCAGATGTCCTTGAGATAGACCGGCTTGCCGTCCTTGCCGGTGCCGAGCGGCTCGTTCACCAAGTCCTGGTCGAGCGAGCCGGCGAGCGCATAGGCGACGACGAGCGGCGGCGAGGCAAGGTAGTTGGCGCGCACCTGCTGGTGCACGCGCCCCTCGAAGTTGCGGTTGCCGGACAGCACCGCTCCGACCATCAGGTCGCCCTCGTCGACCGCGTCGGCAATCGGGTCGGGCAGCGGGCCGGAGTTGCCGATGCAGGTCGTGCAGCCATAGCCGACCAGGTTGAAGCCCAGCGCGTCGAGCTCCTTCTGCAGCCCGGCCGCGGCGAGATAGTCGGTCACCACCTGGCTGCCCGGCGCGAGCGAGGTCTTCACCCAGGGCTTCACCTTGAGGCCCTTGGCAACGGCGTTGCGCGCGATCAGCCCGGCGGCGATCAGCACCGACGGGTTCGAGGTGTTGGTGCAGCTCGTGATCGCAGCGATCACCACGTTGCCGTCCTTGAGCTTGTGGTCCGAGCCCGCGACCGCCACCTCCTGCGCCTTGCCGCCCTTGTCGGCACGGTACTCGGCGACCAGCTTCTTCACCTGGGCGGCGACGCCGGACAGCGCCACCTTGTCCTGCGGGCGCTTCGGCCCGGCGAGGGTCGGCTCGACGGTCGCCATGTCGAGCTCGAGCGTGTCGGTGAAGATCGGGTCGGCGGCGCCCGCCTCGCGCCACATCCCCTGCGCCTTGGCATAGGCCTCGACCAGCGCCACCTCGGCCGCGTCGCGCCCGGTGAATTTCAGGTATTCGCAGGTGATCCGGTCGATCGGGAAGAAGCCGCAGGTCGCGCCGTACTCGGGCGCCATGTTGCCGATGGTCGCGCGGTCGGGCAGGCCCAGGTGGTCGAGGCCCGGCCCGTAGAACTCCACGAACTTGCCGACCACGCCCTCCGCGCGCAGCATCTGCGTCACCGTCAGCACCAGGTCGGTCGCGGTCGCGCCTTCCTTAAGCGCGCCGGTCAGCCTGAACCCGATCACCTCGGGGATCAGCATCGAGATCGGCTGGCCCAGCATCGCCGCCTCGGCCTCGATGCCGCCGACGCCCCAGCCCAGTACGGCGAGCCCGTTGACCATGGTGGTGTGGCTGTCGGTCCCGACCAGCGAGTCCGGGAAGGCGTAGGCGACGTTGCCCTCGGTCTCGGTCCACACCGTCTTGGCGAGATATTCGAGGTTCACCTGGTGGCAGATGCCGGTCCCTGGCGGCACGACGCGGAAGCGCTTGAACGCGTGGCTGCCCCAGCGCAGGAACTCGTAGCGCTCCCGGTTGCGCTCGAACTCGTGCACGACATTGTCGGCGAAGGCCTTGGCGTTGCCGAACTCGTCCACCATCACCGAATGGTCGATCACCAGATCGACCGAGGACAGCGGATTGATCTTCTGCGGGTCGCCACCCATGTCGACCATCGCCTGGCGCATGGCGGCAAGGTCGACCACGGCGGGCACGCCGGTGAAATCCTGCATCAGCACCCGCGCGGGGCGGAAGGCGATCTCGTGGTCGGACCGGCGCTCGGCCGCCCAGCCGGCCACCGCCTTCACATCGTCCACCGTGACCGTGCGCCCATCCTCGTAGCGCAGCAGGTTCTCCAACAGCACCTTCAGCGAATAGGGCAGGTGGCCCACCGTGCCGATGCCGGCGGCCTCCGCGGCCTCCAGGCTGAAATAGTCGTAGCTGGCGTGGCCCACCTTGAGGGTGCGGCGGGTCTTCAGGCTGTCTTGCCCGGGCTGGGTCACTGCGGGACTCCCTGGATCGGGTGGAGGGCTATCGGGTGTGGGGCGGAAGTTATCCCCGCGACCGGTCAATCTCAAGGCCGGGCGGCGGCGGTCAGGGCCGCAAAAAACACGAAATCGCCACAATTCGACCGTGGCCCGGACACATTGGTCCGCCAATCTCTTCCTTGTAGCCCCCCTGGAGGGCCCCGCAAGGGGTCCACCAGACCAGCCGCAAGCTGGTACACCCCGGGCCGCCGAGTCCCATTCGGCGGCCCGTTTTTTTTGGCCGGCGGATGGATGCCGATTTTTCGCTTGGGTCGCACCGCAATCTCGCATAGGCGTGGTGCGCCCGGACGGGCCGGGTCGAGGGGGAGGGCATGTTCGACGGCGAGGGATTGCGCTGCGTGCGCGGCCAGCGCGTCGTGTTCGACCGGCTCGCCTTCGCGCTCGAACCGGGCGCGGCGCTCGTGCTCACCGGCGCGAACGGATCGGGCAAATCGAGCCTGTTGCGGCTGATGGCGGGGCTCGCCCGCCCGGCTGCCGGGCACATCGCCTGGGACGGCGCGCCGATCCGGGACGATCCCGAAGCGCATGGCGCGAGGTTGCACTATGTCGGCCATCTCGACGCGGTGAAGCCGGCGCTCGGCGTCGGCGAAAACCTCGCTTTGTGGTCGGGCCTCCGCGGCGGGCGGATCGCGGTCGCCGAAGCGTTGGACCGGGTCGGGCTCGGCGCGCTCGCCGGCCTTCCGGCGCGCTACCTCTCCGCCGGCCAACGGCGCCGCCTCGCCCTCGCCCGGCTGTTCGCCGCGCCGTCACCGCTCTGGCTGCTCGACGAGCCGTCGGTGGCGCTCGACCGGGATTCTGTCGCCATGCTGATCGACGCGCTCGCCCGCCATCGGGCCGAGGGAGGTATCTGCGTCGTCTCGACCAATGTCGACCTCGCCATCGCGGGCGCCGGCACGCTCGAGCTGCCGCGCTTCGCCGTCGCCACCGCCGAGCCCGACTGGGAGGCGGCATGAGGCGGTTCGGGCTGGTGGTTCGGCGCGAGCTGCGGCTCGCCCTTCGCCAGGGGGCGGACTCGGCGCTGGTGGTGCTGTTCTTCGTGCTGGGCACGGTGCTGTTCCCCTTCGGGGTGGGGCCGGAGCCCAACATGCTCGCCCGCATCGCGGCTGGAATCCTCTGGGTGATGGCGCTGTTCGCGGCCATGCTGTCGCTGGAGCGCATGTTCCAGCCGGATTTCGAGGATGGCTCGCTCGATCTACTCGCCCTCGCGCCGTTGCCGCTGGAACTGGTGGCGCTCGCCAAGGCCTGCGCGCACTGGCTGACGACGGGCCTGCCGCTGATCGTCGCCGCGCCGGTTCTGGCGGTGATGCTGCATCTCGGCGGGACCGGCCTCGCCACCCTGCTTGCCGGGATGGCGCTTGGCACGCCCGCCATCAGCCTGATCGGAGCTGTCGGGGCGGCGCTGACGCTCGGCGCGCGGCGGGGCGGCGTGCTGCTTGCGCTGCTGGTCCTGCCGCTCACCATCCCGGTGCTGATCTTCGGGGCGGCGGCGGTGGACGCGGCGACCACGGGGCTCTCGGTGCGGCCGCATCTGATGATCCTCGCCGCCTTCAGCCTCGGGACGGTGGTGCTCTGCCCGTGGGCGGCGGCGGCGGCGCTGCGCCAGGCGCTGGAATAGCGGGCGGCGAGAGGCGTATACCGATTGGCGCGACCGATCGTCCGGGGGGTCGCGGCCGAGGCGGAATCCGGCTAGGTTGAAAGGGGCGGAGAGGACGATGACGCGCGACGATTTGATCGGCACCTGGCGGCTTCGCGACTTCCAGCAGGTCACGGACGGCAAGGTGAGCCGACCCTGGGGCGACGACATGGACGGGCTGATCGTCTACGCGCCCGACGGCTATATGTCGGTCATCATCCGCCGGCCGGGCTCGATCCTGGGCTATAGCGGCCCGTTCGAGATCGACGGCGACGCGGTGCTGCACCATATCCGGCTCGCGACGGGGGCGGAGCTCGTCGGCACCACCCAACGCCGCAAGGCCAGGCTGGAAGGGGACCGGCTGACACTGACCAGCGAGGTGAGCCTCTATGGCGGGCCGGGCACCAGCGCCAACCTGTTCTGGCAGCGTGCGCCCAAGGCATAGGAACCACTGGACGTGCAGCCCCGATCGGACCATATGCAGCGCGGTATGCCGTCCCGCGCGCCTTCCGGATATTAGCCAGGTCATGCTGAACCGCTTTGCCAACCCGACCCGGTTCCTCGGCCTCGCGAGGACCCTGCTGCCCTGGTTTGCCGGCGTGGCGGCGATCTGCATCCCGGTCGGGCTGGTGCTCGCCCTGTTCGTTTCGCCGCCGGACTACCAGCAAGGCGAGACGGTCCGGATCATGTACCTGCACGTGCCGTCGGCTTGGATCGCCATGATGGCCTACAGCCTGATGGCCGTCGCCTCGGCGGTCGGGCTGATCTGGCGCCATCCGCTCGCGCATATCGCGGCGCGCGAGGCGGCGCCGATCGGCGCCTGCTTCACCGCGATCTGCCTGATCACCGGCTCGCTCTGGGGCAAGCCGATGTGGGGCGCCTGGTGGGTGTGGGATGCGCGCCTGACCTCGGTGCTGATCCTGTTCTTCCTCTATCTCGGCTACATGGCGCTCGCCGGGGCGTTCGACGATCCGGCACGCGGCGAGAAGGCCGCCGCCATCCTGGCGCTGGTGGGGGCGATCAACGTGCCGATCATCAAGTTTTCGGTCGATTGGTGGAACACGCTGCACCAGCCGGCCTCGATCATGCGGATGGGCGGGCCGACCATCGATCCCTCGATGCTGTGGCCGCTGGGGCTGATGGCACTGGGCTTCACGGCGCTGTTCTTCGCCCTGCTCCTGGTACGCATCCGGGGCGGGATCTACGCCCGACGGCTGCGTGCGCTGCGTCTCGCCCAGGCGCACAGCGCAACCTCTTCCCCGGTTCAGAGTGCGGCAAAGGCCTAGAATGGACGCGATACGCCACTATCTCGCGATGGGCGGGTACGCCGCCTACGTGTGGCCGGCCTACGGCATCGCCACCGTGGTGCTGGTCGGGCTCGCCTGGCAGACGCTGAGGAGCGTCGCGCGCAGCGAGCGAGAGCTTGCCGAGATCGAGGCGCAGAACCCGCGGCGCGCGCGCCGCGCACGGGGGACCGAACGTGACGCGTAAGGGCCGCCGCTTCGCCTTCGTCGTCGCCGGTATGACCATTCTCGGCGGCGCCGCGGCGCTGACGCTTTCGGCGTTCAACGACACGCTGGTGTTCTTCTATTCGCCGACCGACCTGATCAAGAAGGACGTGCCGCCCGGGCGCGACGTGCGAATCGGCGGGCTGGTCGAGCAGGGCAGCGTGGTGCGCGCGCCCGACGGGAAAGAGGTGAGCTTCAAGGTCACCGACCTCCGCCGCACGGTGCAGGTGGTCTATCACGGCATCCTCCCCGACCTGTTCCGTGAAGGGCAGGGGGTGGTGGTCGAGGGCAAGCTGACGCCGGGCGGCGTCTTCCGGGCGAGCGACGTGCTGGCCAAGCACGACGAGAAATACATGCCGCCCGAGGTCGCCGAAGCGCTGAAGAAGTCCGGGCGCTGGAAGGAAGGCGCCGGCGCCGAGGCGCAGAAATAGCGCCCGGGCGAGGCGCGCCCATGCTCCGCCGGCCGATCCTCTTCGTCCCGCTGCTGGTCTTCCTGCTGTTCGCGCTGGGGATCGCCGTCTATCTCGAGCGCGACGTCGCCCACCGCCGGGACGCCCTCATCGCGCAGTCGCCGCTCTCCGGGCCGATCGACCGGCCGGCCCCGCCGCTCGACCTGCCCGCCCTGGCGGGTGCGGCGCGGCCCGGCCTTCCCACGCTGCCCAAGGGGCAGGTCGCCCTGGTCAACTTCTTCGCGTCCTGGTGCACGCCCTGCCGGGCCGAGCAGAAGATGCTGATGCAACTCGCGGGCGCCGGTGTCGTCATCTATGGGATCGCCTATCGCGATCGACCCGAGGCGGCGCGCGCCTTCCTCGCCGCGGAGGGCACGCCCTATGCGCGCATCGGCGCCGATCCCGACGGGCGGGCTGCCATCGCCTGGGGCGTCGAGGAGGATGGCGTGCCGGAGACCTTCGTCGTCGACAAGGACGGCCGGCTCCGCTACCGCCATCTCGGGCCGATCATGGCGTTCCAGTGGAACGAGACGATCGGCCCGCTGATGAAACGGCTCTCCGCCGCTACGCCTTGACGGCGAGCTGGTGGTTGGGGGTCGAGCGCGCGATTTCGAGCTCCGCGTCGTTCATGTCGGCCGCGACGTCGGCGAACAGCGGCGTCGAGAGGTAACGCTCGCCGGTGTCGGGCAGCATCGCGAGCACCGTCGAGCCCTTCGGCGCCTCGGCGCAGACCTGCAGGGCGCCCGCGAACGTGGCGCCCGCCGTGATGCCGCAGAAGATCCCTTCCTTCTGGGCGAGCTCGCGGCTCATCCGCAGCGCGTCCGCGTTGGGGATGCGGACGATCTTGTGGATCACCTTCGAGTCGACGGCGTCGCCGGTGAGCTTCGGGATGAAATCGGGCGTCCAGCCCTGCATCGGGTGCGGCTTGAAGGCGGGATGGGCGACCGCGGGCGAGCCGTCCTCGTTGCGCTGCTGCGGCTCGCCGCTCGACAGCATGGCGGCTTCCTCCGGCTCGCACACCACGATCTTGGTGTCCGGCCGCTCCTTCGCCAGCACGCGCGACACGCCCCTGAGCGTGCCGCCGGTGCCGAAGCCCGTCACCCAATAGTCCAGCTTCTCGCCCTTGAAATCCTCGACGATCTCGCGCGCCGTGGTGCGCGAATGCATGTCGGCGTTGGCCTCGTTCTCGAACTGGCGGGTGAGGAACCAGCCGTGCTTCTGGGCGAGCTCCTGCGCCTTCAGCACCATGCCCATGCCGCGTTCGGCGGCGGGAGTCAGGATCACCTTCGCGCCGAGGAAGCGCATCAGGCGGCGGCGCTCGACGCTGAACAATTCCGCCATGGTGATGACCAGGGGATAGCCCTTCTGCGCACACACCATGGCGAGGCCGATGCCGGTGTTGCCGCTGGTCGCCTCGATCACCGTCTGGCCGGGCTTCAGAAGCCCCTTCTTCTCCGCGTCCTCGATGACGCCGAGGGCGAGCCGGTCCTTCACGGAGCCGAGCGGATTGAACGCCTCGATCTTGACGTAGAGGTTGACGTCCGGCGGCGCGAGGCGGCCGATCTTTACGACCGGCGTGTTGCCCACGGTTTCGAGAATATTGGCGTAGAGGTGGCCCATGGTCGTCTCCCCGGTTCTCTGCAGCCGGCGCGCGGCCGGCCCGTCGGCAGCGAGCATAGCGCATGGCGGCGAGCGACGGCACGGGCCGAATCCGTTGGCCCCGCCGGGCCCGGCCGCTAAGATCGCGGGGCCGGTGGGACAACGCGAGGGGACGGGGATGAAGTTCGGATTGTTCGATCACGTGGACCGCTCGAACCTGCCGCTCGCCGAGCAGTTCGACAAGCGGTTCGAATTCGTCGCGGCGGCGGACAAGACCGATTTCCACTGCTACCACGTGGCGGAGCACCATGCGACGCCGCTCAACATGGTGCCGGTGCCGGGGGTCTATCTTGGCGGCATCGCGCGTGCGACCGAGCGCATCCGGCTGGGGCCGCTCGTCTATCTCCTGACGCTCTACTCGCCGCTCCGGCTGATCGAGGAGATCTGCATCCTCGATCACATGTGCCATGGGCGGCTCGACGTCGGCGTCGGGCGCGGCGTCTCGCCGTTCGAGCTCAACTACCACAACATCGACTTCGCGACGACGCGCGAGGTGTTCCTCGATGCGCTGGACGCGGTGATCTACGGGCTGACGCACGAGACGCTCGACCACCAGGGCAAGCACTTCACCTACCGCGACGTGCCGATGGAGCTGCGTCCGTTCCAGCGACCGACTCCGCCCATCTGGTATCCCTCCTCGGGCGCGGAAAGCGCGTCCTATATCGGTGCGCAGGGCTACCACTTCTCGACGCTGGGCACGGTCGAGGCGGCGGCGAAATGCGTTGCGGCGTACAAGGAGGCGTTCGCCAGGAGGGCTGCGCCGGCACCGGTCGCGACCGGTTTCCCCGGTGGGCTGGCGATCGGGGTGAACCGCCACGTCGTGGTCGCCGAGACCGACGAGAAGGCGCGGCGCATCGCGGCGCCCGCTTACGATGCCTGGTACGCGAGCCTCACCAAGCTGTGGCGAGAGAACAAGGTGCAGGGCCCGGCGATCACGCGCGACACGGTGAGCCATGTGGAGGACGCGATGAAGGGGGGCTCGTTCGTCGTCGGCTCGCCCGCCACCGTGCGTGCCGAGATCGAGCGGCAAGTCGAGGCGATCGGCGTCAACTACTTCGTCTGCGGCATGTATTTCGGCAACATGGCGCACGGCGACGCGATGCAGTCGCTCGCGCTGTTCGCGGACGAGGTGATGCCCCACTTCGCCCGTGTCGCCGCCTGAGGCACGCTCCGAAACGAAAGCGACCCGGAGAGGCTCCGGGTCGCGTCGTCGAACTCGCGGTTTCGCCCGTGATCAGAAGTTGACCGAAATTTCCGTCCGCGCCCCGGTGCCGATGCCCCGGCCCTCGTTGTAGGAGACGAAGCCGAGCGCGGTGAACAGGAATCGCTGGCCGAGCGCCTGCTGGAACTGCGTGGTGATGGCCGCGCCGTCGGTGCCGGGCCCGCGCACCGAGAACAGCCCGCGCGTCGTGTCCTTCACCGCGGCGAGTTCCATCGTCAAGTTGCGCCGGTGGCTGTCCCAGAACGCCTGGTAGCCGATCGCGGTGCCGACCACCTGGGTGTTGAACGCGTTCAGCGCGGTCAGGAAGTCGCCGAGGCTCGGCGACGCGAAAGCGATGCCGAGGCCAGCGAGCGGCCCACCCTGGATCGGCTCGCGGCTCGCCTGGGTGTAGCGGTCGATGCCCCACCAGTTGTTGATGTAGACAATGTCGTCCGACGCGCGCGGCGTGAACGAGATTTCCGACGACAGGAGGTAGCCATCCGACGCCTGGGGCGTGTCCCGCCCCTCGTTCTGCGAGACGTTGATGCGGTAGGCGGTGTTGACCTCGCCAAGACCGCGGCTGCCGAGGAAGTCTGGCACGAAGCCGCGCTGGATCGTCGCGAAGCCGACGTTCCACGAATTCCCGCCCGTCGAATTGGTGTGGTCGTCGCGGATGGTGACGAAGTCGAGGTTGTAGGTGCTGGCGGGCGTGTCGGCCTCGATGAACGCGCCGTAGAGGCCGGCCGCGTTCAGCCGGCGGGTGTTGAACGGCGTGCCGCGGTCGATCGAATCGAGAGCGAACATGGTGGCGATGCGGATGTTCGAAAAGCCCGGCGCATGCAGGTTGTTGCGCACCAGCGACACGCCGTCGACGATGTCGCTCATCAGGATGCCGTTCTGGTAGCTCGCCTGCTGGCGTCCGACCGCGAAGCCGTAGTCGATCAGGTGGGTGCCCTTGGTGTCGAGGTTCGGGAACAGCGACCCGAAGTCGCCTTCGCAGAACGCGGTGCGGACATAAAGACCGAGTTCGCCGCGGCCGCCTTCCTGGCCGGTGTTCGATTCGAAGCTGTAGCGGGTGAAGCGGAAGAACGAGTTGCTGTCGAGCGGCGCGACGCCGACGATGCACTTCTCGGTCTCGCTGAGCTGCAGGTTGGCGTACATGTCGAGACGCGCTGCGACCTCGGTGTTTCGGCCGCTCGGCCCGATCAACTCGTAGGTCTGGAACGCCGTCCGCAGATTGCCGAACACCCAGAGGCAGGGGTTCCACACGGCGCCGGTCGGCAGCTCGAACCCGGCCGGGATTTCGCCATTGCCGAGGAACTTGCAGCCCAGCTCCACCGGCAGGGCCGGCCGGTCAGGCACCTTGGCGAACGGTACCGGCGTGTCGGGAAGGCGCGGTACATCCTGCGTGGCGCCGAGCGGGAATAGCCCCATCCCGTCATCGGCCAAGACCGGAGTCGCCGCTCCGGCGAGCACGGAAGCCGTGATCGCCGTCGCCGCGGTCAGCCAAAGCCGGCGCAGCAGCCCTAGACGGTAATCGCCCATAATCCCCTCCAAGCACGCTCCGGACGCCCGCGGGCCGCTTTGAGCGGCCCGTCGGCGCTGGCCCGGCGCTACTTCACGTTGAATGACACTTCCTTCTTGGCGATCACCTCGCGCCCGGCGACGACCGCGTCGGCGGCCGCGCGCGCGCTGATGCCGTAGTCGAACCCGACGACCTGGATCGTGGTGATCAGGTTGATCGGGATCATCTGGCCGAGCAGTTCGAGCGTCGCGCGATAGGGGCCGTGCCCGGAAAGCTCGGACCCGTCGATCTCGTAATGCGGCCAGCGCTCGCCCAGCGGCTCGATGCCCTTGCGATGGTTGCGCTCCACCACCGACCGGCCGAGCACGATCAGCGGCCGGATGGTCGGGCGCAGGAAGGGCAGGGCGGTGGTCGAGTAGGGGATCGTCACCGTGCGCTCGCGCTCGCTGCCGCGGATGTTGCGGACCAGAAAGCGCGACTGCAGGGTGAAGAGCTGCTCGTCGAGCGGCAGCTTGCCGGTGTGGACATAAGCCGACTCGTCGTCGCGCACGTCGCCGTTCGGGTCGGTGTCGCCCGACCGGAACACCACCTTGCCGTCCGCGTCCATCACCGTCACGCGCAGCCACACCTCGCGCTCGCCGGTGAAGCCGGTTGGCGTGTTGTGGCCCGAGGTCAGGTTCTTGATCTGGACCTTGAAGGCGATGCCTTCGCTGTTCGCCGCCTCGGTGACGATGTCGCCGATACCGTAGCCGTTGCGCAGCACCTGGAGGCGCTTCTGGCGCACGGCGGCGAGCTTCTTGAACTGCTCGTTCAGGATGTCGCGGGCGTCATAGCGGGCGTCGACCGAATCCCAGGGCTTCGGGAAGTGGTAGCCCTTGGGGATGTTGTTCTCGAACTTGTCGGTGCCCCAGCCCGCCTTGTAGTCGAACGTCAGCCACTCGGCGACAGTCGCCAACTCCTGCGCCCGCGCGTTGTGCGGGAAGATGCCGGGGTGGACGATCGGGTAGTCGGGGCCGGCGAAGGTGTGGTCGGTCAGCTTGCGCGGCTTGGTCGGCACGCCGCCCACCACCGCGGCCGGGCCGAAATCGTAGCCCGACGGCTTGCCCTGGATCTTGCCCATGTGGCAGTCCTGGCAGGTGATGCCCTGGGCCGCGGCCGGCGAGTCACGATACTCCGAGAACGCCTCTTCCAGGCGGAAGCCGTTGAACAGCGTCACGTCGTGGCAGATGCCGCAGAAGGTCGAGCTCTCCAGCGCCGGGTCCTTGAACACGTCGCCGTGTATCTTGCGGCCGACCGCCTTCGGGTCGGCGGTGACGCGATAGGTCTCGGGATTGGCGAGCACGCGCTTCAGCTCGGCGTCGCCGGTCGGGCCGTTGACGGGGCCGGTCAGGTCGCCCTTCATCAGCGCCACGCGACCCGAAGCCTTGTTGTAGACCTGCGCCATCCGGTGGCACACGACGCAGGTGATGCCCTCGCGCGAGGACTGCGGCCGCTCGAGGTTGGAGATGCCGGTCGCCTCTTCCTGCGCCATGCCGATCTGATTGTGGCAGCGGATGCAGAAATCGCCGTTCGTGCCGTTGACGTTGGTGTTGATGAAGTTCTGCAGCGCCATGAAGGGCGGGCTGAGTTCGGCGTAGGAGTGCTGCGAGACGGACCACTGGGCGAACTCACGCGGATGGCATGTGCCGCACGAGGTGGCGTTGGGGTAGCGGCTCTCGGTCAGCATGGCGGCGTGCTCGCGGGCCGCGATCTTGTCCGCCTCCTCCTTCGACATGGCCGGCTTCTGTTCCGCCGGCTTGGCCTTCTCCTGCTGCTGCGGCTGCGAGCCGAACAGCGGTGCGCCCGATGGCGGTGGTGGGCCCTGCAAAAGGCCGCCGCCGAGCTGCGCGACGATGAAGGGAGAGCCGGCCGTCGCGGCGCGGGGCGTGCCATCGGCGCGGGCCGGCGTCGCTCCGCCGGCTGTCACCAGGCCGATTGCGATGCCGAGGACCGCGAGAACGGTCGAGGTCTTGTGGTGCCGGCGCACTTTCCCCTCCTCAACATGCGGGCCCGGGCGCCGTGGCGACCTCGGGGCCGATGTGCGAACCTATGGCGCCTCGACGCGGACGCGCGATGGAGGGGGATCAAGCACGACATGATGCGGTTCTTGGCGACCGGCGGCGCGACGGCGCGCGCAACCATGACCCGTCCGCACTCATCATCTCGTTCAGTTTGGGCCGCCCCCCGGCCGCCTCTCGACGCACCTGCGCGCTTTTGTCCACGAGCCGTGGTCGGACAAATGCGCGCACCCCGCATGTGAACCATCGTTCTCGCGGGAGGTCAAGCCTACAATTCACGATCATTGTTGCGCAAATTGAGTTCAAATTCGCGCAAAACCGCGAGGCAGCCATGGCTGCGCCCCGCTTGGCGTTTCAAGCTATTGAAATTCCAGGACATCAATCCTGGGGCGAAGCATCCGCTGCCGCGGGCGAGCGGCGAATCGCTGAAGCGCGGGGCCGGAGGGGCCGGCCAGCTTTTCGCCTCAGAACTGGACTTCGATCTCGGTCCTGGCGCCGGTCCCGATGCCGCGGCCTTCGTTGTAGGAGACGAAACCGAGCGCCGACCACAGGTATCGCTGGCCCAGCGCCTGCTGGAACTGGGCGGTGAGGGCCGCGCCATCGGTGCCCGGTCCCCGCACGGAGAACAGGCCGCGCGTCGTATCCTTCACCGCGGCGAGCTCCATCGTCAAGTTGCGCCGGTGGTTGTCCCAGAAGGCCTGGTAGCCGGTGGCGATGCCCACTACCTGCGTGTTGGTCGAACTCAGCGCCGATGAAAAGTCGCCGAGGCCGACGCCGGCGAAGCTGATGCCGAGCGGGGCAAGCGGGCCCGACTGGATCGGGTCGCGCGCCATCTGGGTGAAGCGGTCGATGCCCCAGAACGAATTGAAATAGACCACGTCGGCCGAGGATTCCGGCGAGAATGACAGCTCTTCCGACAGGAGGTACCCGTCCGACGCCTGTGGCGTGTCGGCGCCTTCGTTCTGCGAGACGTTGATGCGGTAGGCGGTGTTGATCTCGCCGTTGCCGTTGCCGCCGAGGAAGCCGGGCAGGAGGCCGCGCTGGGTGGTGGCGAAGCCGACGTTCCACGAATTGCCGCCGGTGGCGCGGTTGGCATGGTCACGGATCGTCGCGACGTCCAGGTTGTAGGTGCTGGCGAACGTGTCCGCTTCGGTGAACAGACCATAGAGCCCCGGCGAATCGAGCCGCTGCGAGGTCGACGGGTCGCCGCGGTTGATGTCGTCGATGCCCCAGAGTGCAGTGACGCGGATGTTCGAGAAGCCGGGCGCATGCAGGTTGTTGCGCACGATCCCGACCGTGTCCATCACGTCGCTGATCATGATGCCGTTCTGATAGGTCGTCTGCTGCCGGCCGAAGGCGAAGCCATAGTCGATGGCGTGTGTGCCCTTCTTGTCGAGGTCCGGGAACAGCGAGCCGAAGTCGCCCTCGCAGAACGCGGTGCGTAGATAGACGCCGAACTCGGGACGGCCGCCTTCCTGACCGGTATTGGACTCGAAGCTGTAGCGGGTGAAGTGGCTTGGCTGGTTGTTGTCGAACGGCGCGACGCCGACGACGCACTTCTCGGTCTCGGAAAGCTGCAGGTTGGCGTAGAGGTCGAGCCGCGTGGCGACCTCGGTGTTGCGGCCCTTCGCACCGATCGACTCGTAGGTCTGCACGGCTGTCCGCAGCGTGCCGAATACCCAGAGGCAGGGCGTCCACACGGCGCCGGTCGGCAGCTCGAACCCCTTCGGGATGTCGCCGTTGCCGAGGAACTTGCAGCCGAGCTCGAGCGGCAGGGCCGGCCGCGGCGGGATCTTGGCGAACGGCACAGGCGTGTCGGGAAGGCGCGGCACGTCCTGCGTCGCCCCGAGCGGGAACAGCCCCTCGGCCCAACCCGGCACCGCGCCAAAGCCGAGCGTCAGCGCCATGACAGCCGCGACCGTCCGGAGCGAAAGCCGGCGCAGCGGCTCTCGACGGCGTTCACCCATGTTCTCTCTCCTCAACACCGCCGCTTCGGTCGCAGCCCCGCGGCTCCGGCGCTATTTCACGTTGAACGTAACTTCCTTCTTCTCGATGACCTCGCGCCCGGCGACGACGGCGTCGGCGGCCGCACGCGGGCTGATGCCGTAGTCGAACCCGACCCCCTGGATGGTGGTGATCAGGTTGATCGGGATCATCTGGGCGAGGAGTTCGACCGTCGCGCGGTACGGGCCGTGGCCGGTCAGCTGGCCACCGTCGATGCTGTAGTGCGCCCAGCGATGGCCCAGCGGCTCGATGCCCTTGCGGTGGTTGCGCAGCACGCCCGGCCTGCCGGTCAGGATCAGCGAGGTGGTGCTGGGCCGGACGAAGGGCAGTGCGGTGGTCGAGTAGGGGATCGTCACCGCCAGTTCGCGCTCGCTGCCGCGGATGTTGCGGGCGAGGAAGCGCGACTGCAAGGTGAAGAGCTGGTCGTCGAGCGGCAGCTTGCCGGTATGCACATAGGCCGACTCGTCGTCGCGCACGTCGCCGTTGGGATCGGTGTCGCCGGACCGGAACACCACCTTGCCGTCCGCGTCCATCACGGTGATGCGGAGCCACACCTCGCGCTCGCCGGTGAAGCCGGTTGGCGCGTTGTGGCCCGAAGTAAGGTTCTTCACCTTGACCTTGAACGCGATGCCGTCGTCGTCGGCCTCGTCCGTGACGATGTCGCCGATGGCGTAGCCGTTGCGCAGCACCTGCAGGCGCTTCTGGCGCACGGCGGCGAGCTTCTTGAACTGCTCGTTCAGGATGTCGCGGGCGTCATAGCGGGCGTCGACCGAGTCCCAGGGCTTCGGGAAATGGTAGCCCTTGGGAATATTGTTCTCGAACTTGTCGGTGCCCCAGCCCGCCTTATAGTCGAACTTCAGCCACTCGGCGATCGTCGCCAGTTCCTGCGCCTTGGCGTTGTGCGGGAAGATGCCGGGGTGGACGATCGGGTAGTCGGGGCCGGCGAAGGTGTGGTCGGTCAGCTTGCGCGGCTCCGTGGGGACGCCACCGACGACCGCCGCGGGCCCGTAGTCATAGCCCGACGGCTTGCCCTGGATCTTGCCCATGTGGCAGTCCTGGCAGGTGATGCCCTGGGCCGCGGCGGGCGAGTTGCGGTATTCGGAAAACGCCTCCTCCAGCCGGAAGCCGTTGAGCAGCGTCACGTCGTGGCAGACGCCGCAGAAGGTCGAGCTTTCGAGGAACGTGTCCTTGAACACGTCGCGGTGAATCTTGCGGCCGACCTCCTTCGGGTTCGCGGTGACGCGATAGGTCTCGGGGTGGGCGAGAACGCGCTTCAACTCCTTGTCCCCGGTCGGCCCGTTCACGGGGGCGGTCAGGTCGCCCTTCATCAGCGCCACGCGGCCGGACGCCTTGTTGTAATCGGCCGCCATGCGGTGGCAGACGACGCAGGTGATGCCCTCGCGCGAGGACTGCGGCCGCTCCAGGTTGGAGATGCCGATCCCCTCGTTCTGGTTCATGCCGATCTGATTGTGGCAGCGGATGCAGAAATCGCCGTTGGTGCCGTTGAGCTGCACGTTGAAGAAGTTCTGCAACGCCATGAAAGGTGGGCTGAGCTCGGCGTAGGAGTGCTGCGAAACCGACCACTGGGCGAACTCGCGCGGGTGGCACGTGCCGCAGGCGGTGGCGTCGGGGTAGCGGCTCTCCGTGAGCATTGCGGCGTGCTCCTTGGCCGCGATCTTCGCCGCTTCCTCCTTCGACATGGCCGGCTTCTGCTTGGCCTGCGGCGCCGACTTGTTGGCGCCGGGCAGGCCGAAAACGGGGGCGTTGCCCTGCGGCGCGGGACCGCCGAGGAGGCCACCGCCGCCGAGAAGCCCGCCGCCCTTGCCGCTTTTCGCAGCCGGCTGGCCCCCAGAACCGGACTTCGACGGGGGCGCAAGGAGGCTGCCGCCGAGCTGGGCCACCATGAACGGGGCGATGAAGGGAGACTTCGCGGCCGCGGCGTTCGTGGCGCCCGCGTGCGCCGTCGCCGCCCCTCCGGCCAGGACCAGGCCGCAGGCGATGGCGAGCACGGCGAGAACGGTCGGACGCATGTGCTGGCGGTTCACATTCCCCTCCTCAGCGAACTGGCGGCGACGGGCTCGCCGCAGGCGCGGACATCCGCGCCCGGCCCGGGGGCCGGCGGGTTCGTAGGCGCATGGCGACGATGGAAAGCCCGCAGGGCGGAAAGTCCTGGCCGACGCCAGTCGCGACACGCCAAGCGGCGGCCGCGCCAGCAACTCCCTGCACTCGTGCGGAACACGGACCCCCCGCCACCCACATGCCGGGGAAGGCCGCGCAAAAGCCAGTTACGCGACCCACGACCCGGTACGAAACACCCCGCCTATCTCACAGATCGCCCGGTGGAAGGTCAAGCCGGATACGTGGACGGACTGGCCACGATGTTGCGACAAATTGTCGTGCGGCAGCCGCGCCGCAGGCAGGTCAGGGGTGGTGGCGCGCCCCGGTGACGAGGGTCCATTCCACCACCCGCTTCAGCGTCTTGCCGAGCGCGGTGTCGAAGGCGTGGATCACGTCGTCCAGGTTGGTCCCGCTTGCCCGGATAGCCGCCTCGGCGTTGGTCGAGCCGACGATGGTGCGCTCCGGCATCTTGACCAGCTTTGAGATGATCCGGACATGGACGGTCGGCGGGCTGCCGTTCCCGTCCTGATATTCGGCCTTGAACACCCGGAGGTCGCAGATCAGGCTGAAATCCGGCCTGAGGTCGACCGACTGGCGCGCCACCCCGACAATCTTGTGGGTGGATTCGAAGCTGTCGACCAGAAGTCGCTGTACCAGGTTGGGCGCGCGGTCCGCCCATTCGGCATGGGCGTAATACTCGATCGAGACGGGGTCGTGGCTCAGCGCGATGCGCGTCGTGTTGTAGGCGGCCTCGGTCAGCGGTACCTCGATCGCGAGTTGCCAGTCGGCGCGGGGCAGGTCGGGGCTGTAGGTCGTCTTGGGCGTCAGGGTGAAGATGCGCGGCGGCTCGCCGGTGCCGGGCAGCACGCCGGAGCAGCCGGAGAGGGCCACGAGGACCAGGGCGGCGCCCAGGGCGCGGGAGAGGCGGCGCGGCCGCCGGATCGTGAACTGGGTCATTTCGCCTCGTAGCCCTTCTGGGTGTCACCGAAGAAGAAACGCGCGGGATCGCGCTGTATCTGCTGGATCAACGCGTTGAAGTTGGCGACCATCGACCGCGCCTCGGTGAGGAACTGCGAAAGCTGGTAGAGCCCGTCGGACGAGAAGTCCTTGAGCGGGCGGCGATTTTCCGCGATCACTTGGCGCACCGAATCGGAGGTTTCGGCCATCGAACGGGCCGCCTCGCGGAACGCGACGAGGCTCTGGCGCGCGTCCTTGCCGATCGGCCCGGCCTCCTTGCTCAGCTCTGACGACATCCGGTCCATCGAATCGGCGGTACGGTGCAGCGCCGCCAGCGTGTCGGTCGCCTCCGACATCAGCTTGTCGATATCGCCGCTGCGGTTGGCGAGCGTCCCGGTGAGCTTGTCGATGTTGGCGAGCGTGTGGGTGATCGCCTCGGTGTTCGTGGCGCTCAACACCTTGCTCAGCCGGTCGACCAGCTCGACCGCGCGCTCCGACAGCTTGGGCAGGTTCTCGAGCACCGTCTCGAGTTCGGACTGGTGCGATGGGATCACCGGGTAGCGCTGGCCCGCCTTAGTGGTGAGCGGGGGCGCGGGCTGGGTGCCGCCCGAAAGCGACAGGTAGGCGACTCCTGTGATGCCCTGCAGGCCGAGCTGGGCGACCGTGTCGGTCTTGACCGGCGTTCCCGGCTCGATCGTCGCCAGCACCTGAATCTGGGCCACGTTCTCGGGGTTGAGGCGGATCGAGGTGACGCTGCCGACGGGCACGCCGTGATAGCGCACCCGGCTTCCCACCTCGAGCCCGGTCACCGAGCCCGAAAAGTCGATCTCATAGACCTTGCCGGTCGTCTGGAACTGGCCGCTCGCGAAGAACACGACGAAGCCAAGGCCGATGGCGGTCAGCAACACGACGAAGGCGCCGACCAGGACGTAGCTCGCGCGGGTTTCCATCTTTAGCCCTCCGCCGCCGCGACCGCCGCGCGCGCGCGCGGCCCGTGGAAATAGTCGCGAATCCACGGGTGGTTTTCCTGTTCGAGCTCGGCCACCGTGCCGGCGACGACGCGCTTGTCCACCAGCACGGCGACGCGGTCACATATGGCGTAGAGCGTGTCGAGATCGTGCGTCACCATCACCACCGTCAAATCGAGGGCCTCGCCCAGCGCTCCGATCAGCGCGTCGAATCCCGCCGCGCCGATCGGGTCGAGCCCCGCGGTCGGTTCGTCGAGGAACAATATCTCCGGGTCGAGCGCGAGGGCCCGAGCGAGGGCGGCCCGCTTCTTCATGCCGCCGGAGAGCTCGGAGGGGTACTTGCCGGCCGCGTCGGGGTCGAGCCCGACCATCGCGACCTTGACCGCGGCGATTTCGTGGATCAGCGCAGGCGACAGGTCGGTGTGTTCTTTCAGCGGGACCTCGACGTTCTGCCCGACGGTGAGCGACGAGAACAGCGCCCCCTGCTGGAACAGCACGCCGTACCGCTTTTCGAGCGCTCGCCAGCCCTCGCTGTCGAGGCCGGCCGTGTCCTGGCCCAGAAGCTCGATGGTGCCCGACGCCTGGTGATTGAGTCCGAGGATCGTGCGCAGCAGCACCGATTTGCCGCTGCCCGAACCGCCGACGATGGCGAATACTTCGCCGCGCCGCACCTCGAGCGCGACGCCGTCATGGATCACGTTGCGGCCGAACCGCGTGACCAGGTCGCGGACCCGGATCACCGCCTCCGACCCCTCGGCGCGCGGGCTCATACGTGCACCGCCGAAAACACGATCGAGAACACCGCGTCGGCGACGATCACCAGGAAGATCGAGAACACCACCGACCGGGTGGTGTGCAGCCCGACGCTTTCCGCGCTGCCCGAGACCTTGAGCCCTTCGCGGCAGCCGATCAGCGCGATCAGCAGGCCGAACACCGGCGCCTTGATGATGCCCACCCAGAACGACCAGATCGGCACCACCTGGGCCAGACGGTCGAAGAACTGCACCGCCGGAATGTCGAGCGCCACCCAGGCCATGAGCTGGCCGCCGATCACGCCGGTGAGGTCGGCCCAGATCGCAAGCAGGGGCAGCACGATCACCAGCGCCCAGACCCGCGGCAGCACCAGTACCTCGATCGGGTCGAGCCCGATCGTCCGCATGGCGTCGACCTCCTCGTTCACCTGCATGGTGCCGATCTGGGCGGTGAAGGCGCTGCCCGACCGACCGGCCACCATGATGGCGGCGAGCAGCACGCCCATCTCGCGCAGCATCGAGACGCCGACGAGGTTGATGGTGAATATCTCGGCGCCGAAGCGGCGGAGCTGGTCCGCGCCCTGGTAGGCGGTGACCACCCCGATCAGGAAGGCGAGGAGCCCGACGATGGGCAGGGCGTCGAGCCCGGCCCGCTCGATCTGGCTCACCAGCGCGACCATCCGGATACGGCTGGGATGCACCCAGGTGCGGAGCTGCGCGGTCGCCGCGAGCCCGAGGAAGGAAAGGAGCCCGCCGAACTCGCCGAGCGCCGTGACCAGTGCCCGCCCGGCACGGTCGAGAAGCGCGACGATGGCGGCGGGCGGGACCCGACGCGGCGCCGGTCCCTTGTCCGAGCGCGCGACCCGCTCGATCAGCGCGGCGTGGGCCGGCCGGGCGCCGACGATCTCGGCCTTCCGGCCACCGGCGCGGAGGTCGCGCACCGTTCGGTAGAGCACCCAGGCCCCGGCGGTATCCAGCCTCTCCATCGCGGCGAGGTCGATCCGGACGCCGCGTGGCCCGTTCCCGGTGGCCTGGCGCAGGCCGGCGTCGATGCCGGCGAGGGATTCAGTCTCCCACGCGCCACCGGCCACCAGTCTAAGGGTGCCGTCCGCCGCTTCCGTCCTGAGCCAGCCTGCCGGCTCCGCCATGGGAATCTGCGCCTCGCCAACGAGTTGCGGCACCATATACGTTGGCGCGGTGGCGGAAAAGCGGCGGGGCAGGCGGGCCGGGAGGCGAGTGCATGCGGTCCTCTCCGCCCCCGAAAGGGCGGAGAGGCGATGGCTCGGCTCGCTATTTCGAGCCGTTGGGTAGCTCGTCCTCGAACAGCCCGTCCGGCAGCGAGTTCGAGATATTCGAGCGTCTTCTCGAGCGACACCACGTCGGCGTACTTCGCGTTCATGTCGGCGAGATTGATCGCGTGCGACGCCTGCGAGCGGTCGAAGCAGCCTTCCTCGACCACCTGGAGCCGGTAGTTGTAGCTGAACGCGTCGATCACCGAGCCGCGCACGCACCCCGAGGTGGTCGTGCCGGTGACGATCAGGGAGTCCGCCTTCAGCATGGTGAGGTAGCCCATCAGCCCCGTGCCGAAGAAGGCCGACGGCTTCTCCTTGCGGATCACGATGTCCTTCGGGCCGGGCGCGATCTCGTCCATGATCTCGTTGCCGTCGCGGTTGGAGCGCTCGGGCTTGGCCAGATGCTCGTCCGTGCGCTTGTTCTTGTAGGCCCAGGCGCCCGCGTCCCAGCCGTCGACGCGCCGGTTGGTGCCGGTGGTGTAGATCACCGGGATGCCCTTGGCGCGGCACTTGTCGATCAGCTTGCGGATGACCGGCAGCGCCTCCCACGCGTCCTCGCCGCACGAGGTGTGCCAGCGCTTGATCGATTCGAGGATCGGCTCCGGCTGTTCGCCGCAGAAATTGTAGTTCACGTCGATGATCAGGAGCGCGGGGCGCTTGCCCATGTCGAGCGTGGCGCCGAACCCGCCGGCGGCGAATACCTTCTTGTCGCGCTCGGTGAGAAACTTGTCCCAGACCCGTTCCGCCATCTCTTGCCTCCGTCCGTCGGAATCGCCACAATCTCCAGATCGGAAGGGTACGTCCGCCGGCGTCGGGTTGCAATCGCCCCGGCCGGCCGGGACGCCGCCGGAAAGGAGCTCCCATGACGATCGCTTGCCTGCACCACATCAACATCCGCACCACGAAGCTCGAGGAGACCCGCGACTTCTACGAGCGGGTGCTGGGGCTGTACGTGGGCGCGCGGCCGGGTTTCCCCGAGGACGGGTACTGGCTGTTCGTTCCGGGCACCGACCACCCCATCGTGCACCTGTCGCAGGGCGAGGCGGACGGGCCCGAGCAGACGCTCGACGCCGGCAACCGGCTCGATCACGTGGCGTTCTTCGGCTTCAAGATGGACGAGACGCTCGCCCATCTCGACAGCCTCGGAATTCAGTACCAGAAGCACCCGGACCGACTGTACCTCAACGAGAAGATGGTCCAGGTCTTCCTCAAGGATCCGAACGGCATCAACATCGAGCTCGGCTTCTTCCCCTATCGCGAGGGGCTGTTCGACGCCTCGATGGCCGAGCAGCAGGCCAAGGCGCGCGAGCGCGACAAGAAGCTCGGCATCGGCAAAGCCGCGAAGCCCAAGCGCGAGAAGGTGACGGCGTAGGATGCGCCGCTCTTCGGTCGTCATTTCGAGCGCGGCGAAGCGATCCAGAATTCGCTGGATTGCTTCGCCACTGCGAGTTCGCTCATGCGCTACTGGATTGGCGTCGCCTCGCGCGATCACGTGAAGCTCGGCGAGGCCGGCGGGTTCTGCCAGCTCAACCACGGCAAGTCGTCGCCGCTTCGCCGGATGAAGCCGGGCGACCGGATCGTCTACTACTCGCCGCGCACGGAGATGAACAGCGGCGAGCCGGTGCAAGGCTTCACGGCCATCGGCATCGTCGCGGACCGTGAGCCCTACCTGTTCGACATGGGTGGCGGTTTCACCCCGACGCGGCGCGACGTGCGTTTCTTTCCGTCGCACGACGCGCCGATCCGCCCGCTGCTCGACAAGCTCTCCTTCACCCGCGGCCGTCCGTCGTGGGGCGCCGCTTTTCGCTACGGCATGCTCGAAATCCCCGCCGAGGATTACGCCCTGATCGCGCGGGCCATGGGCGTGGCCGACGAGGGCGCGCCCGCCGCCGCGTGACCGATCGGCGCGACCAGTCCGAGCGCTATCTCGGCGAACTGGTCGCCGCCATCGCCGCGGCCCGCGCCGCAGGAGCCGCCACCGATGCCGAGATCGCCGCCGCGCTCGACGCGCGCGGCCTCACCAGCCGCAAGGGACGGCGCTGGACCGCGGCGTCGGTCGCCCGCTTCCTGGCGAGCACTGGCGCGCTGCGGCGCGGCGTTGGAGGCCCGCGCCTTTAAGGCGCGGGGGCGCCATCGGCCGGAGCGCCGAGCCGCACACGGCTACGCCATGCATATCCGCATGAAACGCGATCGGGCCGGACGCTATATGGGCGCAAGGCGCCTGGGCTGGAGCCCTGCGGCGCCATTATTTGCTAGAGGTGGGGCGCCATCGCCACCACGTAAACGCCGGCCGTGACCAGCACCACGAGCCCGAACAGGACTCCGCGTAGGGTCTTGCGCACGCTGCTCTCCTTGTCGGTCGTCGCCGGCCCGTGGGCCTAGCGTTCCTTTTCCAGGAAGACTTCGGACGGATAGCACAACGCACGAGCGACGGCCTGTGATCACAATCACAGAGTGGCCAAATTGCCGCAGCAACCTGTTATCGTCGCCGTCGGCACGACAAAAGGGGGCGCGGTGGCGAACATAAGCGAGACGCTGATCGGCAGGGCGCGCGAAATCGCGGAGGACATCCGGGCCCGCACCGAAGCGACCGAGGCGGCCCGCCTTGTCCCCGCCGAAACCGTGCGTACGCTCGGAGAAGCCGAGCTGTTCCGCCTGTTCCAGCCAACGCGCTATGGCGGGTTCGAGCTCGGCTACGACACGTTCGTCCCCGCCGTTGTCGAAATCGGCAAGCAGTGCGGCTCGACCGGCTGGGTCTACAGCGTGTTCGCCACCCACGCCTGGCAGGCGTCGCTGTTCCCGCCCGCAGCGCACGACGATTTGTGGCGCGAGGCGCCGGAGACGCTGCTCTGCTCCGCCTTCGCCCCCACCGGCACCGCGACCGAGACCACCGGCGGGTACGAGTTCGCGGGGCGCTGTAATTTCGTCAGCGGATGCGACCATGCCCAGTGGGTGATGGTCTGTGCCCGCATACGGCGCCGTGGGGCGACGGAACAGGCACCGGCCGAGATGGGATTCTTCCTGCTTCCGCGCACGGACTGGCGAATTGAGGATCACTGGAACGTCGTCGGGTTGAATGGCACTGGCTCGAAATCGATCGTGGTCGAGGGCGCGCACGTGCCGGCGCATCGTGCCCTGACGATCGCGTCACTGCGCGCCGGCACCCCGCCCGGTGTCGCGGCCAATGCGGGCCCGATCTACCGCGTTAATTTCTTCGTCGGTACGGGCTACGGGCTCGCCACGCCAATCCTCGCGATCGCGCGCGGCGCGTGGGAGGACTATGTCGCCGAGGTATCGGGCCGGGCGAGCCATGGCGGCCTCGCCGGTGGGCCGAAGCGCATGGCCGAGTTCGCACACGTCCAGATGCGCGTCGCGGAATCGGGCGCGGCGATCGACGCGGCGCTCGCGCTCGCAGAGATCGACGGCGCCCACGTGCTGGCGGCGGCGAAGGCGGGCCGGACCGACGAGGCCCTTCGGCAGCGGACGCTCCGCGACCTCTCGTACGGCGCGCGCATTGCGACGCAAGCGGTCGACAGGCTGTTCGAATCCGAGGGCGGGCACGGCATCTATGCGCAAAGCCGCATACAGCGCGCGTGGCGCGACGCGCACGCGGCCTCCATGCATGTGGGCACCAACTGGGACCGCGCCGGGTCTTCCTACGGCAGCTTCGCGCTGGGGCTGGAGGGTTAGCGCAACCTACCCGCGCTTCAGCAGGCCAGGATCGACATTGAGCGCCTTCGCGATCTTAGCCAATGTCTTAGGTCCGACCGCGCCGGTCCGCTCGATTTGTGAAATGTAGATAGGACTCGTGCCGGCGGCGCGGGCAAGCTCTTCCTGGGTCAGGCCGCGGTATTCGCGAAACGTCCGGCTCGGCGACCCTCCCGCCAAGAGCGCCTCGACCACGGAGTCCGGAAACGTCTCCTCGGGATTTTCCCAGAACGAAGCGACGGCGGCTGCGTCAATCCGCCCTTCCAGCGTGCTTTCAATGCGGCGCCATTCGTCAATCGGGATGACAACGAATGCTGGCTTTCCGCCCTGCATGATGATTTGCCTGTTCATCGATATACCTCGCTCCGATGCCCGACTCGCACGACGATTACGGTCACGGTCCGGTCCACCAAGGTGTAGATCACGCGCCAATCCCCGACCCTCGGTCGGTAACCATCCACGCCGCTCAGCTTCTTGACGTTGTTGTTGCGCGCCTTCGGATTTTGCGCGAGCGCCAGAATCCAGGATCGTATGCGCTTTGCCGTAGCCTGATCCATGCGGCCCAGAATCTTGATCGCCTCGGCCGTATAGGTCACCTCCCGCATGTGCGAACTATGGTTAAACACATTATTCAGGGCAAGAAAAATACCTTACCGACCGCCGCTTTTGTCTTTCGGCGCAAGCGCGCTAGCTTACCCAGCAAGCGCCGCGGGGCGCCGACTTGTGGGGAGCACGCGATGATCGATCTCTATTCCTGGCCGACGCCCAACGGCCACAAGATCCACGTCATGCTCGAGGAGTGCGGCCTCGAGTACAGGGTCCACCCGATCAACATCGGCGAGGGCGACCAGTTCAAGCCCGACTTCCTGAAGATCAGCCCGAACAACAAGATCCCCGCGATGGTCGACCATGACGGGCCGGGCGGCGGCGACTACGCGATGGCCGAGACCGGCGCGATGCTGTGCTACCTCGCCTGGAAGACCGGCAAGTTCCTGCCCAAGGCCGACGTCGACCCGCGCGCCCATTTCGATGTCATGCAGTGGCTCGCCTTCCAGCTCGCCCACATCGGGCCGATGCTCGGCCAGGTGCACCATTTCAAGAATTACGCGCCGCAGCGCGTCAGGATCGAGAAGGTGCAGTACGGCATCGACCGCTACGTCAACGAGGCGAACCGCCTGTTCGGCGTGATGGACCGCCGGCTTGCCGACACCGTCTACCTGGCGGGCGAGGCGTTCACCATCGCCGACATCGCCACCTGGCCGTGGGTGCGCAACCCGGCGAACGAGGGAGTCGAGGTCGAGAAATACCCCAACGTGAAGCGTTGGATCGACCAGGTGGGCGAGCGGCCAGGGGTGCAGCGCGGCATGGAGGTGCTGAAAGAGCACCGTCGCGTGCCCGGCAAGCCATACCACAACGACAAGAGCTGGGAGATCCTCTACGGCAAGACCCAGGTTCAAGGCGGGCCCGCGGCGCGATAGCAGCCCGGCCACGGCCGGACCGCGTCAGCGCGCGCCGAGCTGCCGGTCGAGCAGGGTGCGCATGTAGCGGATCGGGATCGCGAAGGTGATGCCGCTCGGTCGCGACAGCAGCCGCTCCTTGCTCTCCTTGACGAACACGTCGCTGACGATGCCGATCACCTGCCCCGTCTCGCGCTGGTAGAGCGGGCTGCCGCTGTTGCCGGGATAGGCCGTGGCGTCGAGCTGGAACACGTCGAACGGGTGGCGCAGCTCGCGGATCGTGCGCGGGTCGAGAGGCTTGGGGCCGGACTGCGGGATTGCGATCGGCGTGCGCGCGGACACGATGCCGCGATGGGTCACCGGGTAGAGCCCCAGCACGGCGCCGATCGGATAGCCGGTGAATGCGACCTCGTTGCCCTCGCGCACCTTGCCGTCGTCGCCGAGCGAAAGAGGCGTGAGCCGGCCGGAGGCGAGGGTGAGGAGCGCCGAATCGTGGAACGGGTCTGTCCGCACCTGCGCGACCTTGACGATGATCGCGCTGTCGCCTGTGCCGACGAAAACGCAGAGATATTCGTGGTGGATGGTGTCCAGCGACAGCGGCACGACGTGGTTCGCCGTGGCGACCACCGTTCCGTCCCCGACCGCGAAGCCGGTGCCGAGAAACCGGTCCGGTGGGCGGCGCAGCTCCTGGTGCGTGCCGATGGCGACGACGGAAGGCTTCAGTCGGGAAATGATGTCGGCGAGGCTCGCCGCCCGGCCTGTCGCGGGCCCGATGGCGGCGATGGCAATGACAACAATGGTAAGAGAAAGCGCCTGCGCCAGTGCATGCCTGACGCGAGCGGCCACGCGCGGTCGCTCGTCAGGACCGGGTCGCCGCGCTCGCCATCGCGCGCGCCGCCTGCATCTGGTCACGTTCATGCGGCATGCGTTCCCGGGCAAGGGCGGTGAGCGACGGCACCTGTCCGCCGCGCGCGTACTCCTTCTCCAGCGCGAGCTGGAGGGAATGGCTGCGGACGGAAATGTCGGCGTAGAGCAGGTCGAACTTCTTCGGGTCCTTCGCCGCCTCGAGCCTGTGCATCAGCTTCAAGTGGCTGGCATCGAGCTCGCGCGGCGGCGGCGCGCGGTGCGCCTGGGCCACGGCCTTGCGCAACGCGGCGAGGGCGTCCTTGTGGTCGGCGACCGTGCGCTCGGCGAAGCGGCGAAGCCTTTGGTCGTGCGACCGCTTGAGGGCAAGACGGCCGGCGTCGATCTGGAACAGGTCGTACACGCCACTCGCGCGGATGTAATGCTCCGCCGAAGTCTTGGGCGCGGCCTGACGGTGCAGCGCGCCCGACATGCCCTCGGTCGGCACCTGGGCCGGCGGCTGCGCCCATGCGGCGGGCGAAACGGCAAAGAGGGCCGCCACCGCGAGCGCGGCGCGAAGCACGGGACCACTCATAGCACGCTCCTCGTAGCGGGGTTCGCCTGGGAACGAGCGACGCCCGCCAAAAGTTCCGGCCGCAGCCGGGGCCCGACGGCACCGGCGTTCGCCGTCATGGCCGGCCCACTGTGCGCAGACGGTAGCCGACTCCGGGCTCGGTGACCAGCAGCGTCGGGCGCACGGGGTCCGGCTCGATCTTCTGGCGCAGCCGGCCGACGAACACGCGGAGATATTGGGTCTCGTGCGCCTGCGCCTGGCCCCAGACGGCAGTCAGCACGGGCTCGTGCGTCACCAGCCGGTCGGCGTGCAGCACGAAATAGCGCAACAGCTCGTACTCCTTGCGGGACAGGCGGATCGGCCGCCCGTCCTTGCGCACCTCGCGCTGCGCCAGGTCGACCTCGACCGGGCCCGACCGCCATACCGGCTCGACGCCGGCGCGGCGCAGCCCGTGGCGCAGCGCCGCCCGGATGCGGGCGAGGAGCTCGGCCATCGAGAACGGCTTGGTGACGTAGTCGTCGGCGCCACGGTCGAGCGCGGCGATTTTGTCCTGCTCGTCCGTCCGGCTGGACACCACGATGATCGGGATTTGCGACCACTGGCGCACCTGGGACACCAGCTCTGTGCCGTCGAGATCGGGCAGGCCGAGGTCGAGCAGGATCGCGTCGAGCTTCTCCGTGGTGATGAGCCCGAGCGCCTGGCGCCCGTTCTCGGCCTCGATGCCGGCGTATCCGTGTGCATCCAGGCTGGTGCACAGGAAGCGGCGAAGCTGCGGGTCGTCCTCGACGACCAGGATGCGGCCCAGCCTGTCACTCATCGGCGAGCTCGGCGGCGAGGCTTCGCGCGCGGGCGCTGATCGGGAAGGCGATGGCGAAGGTGATCGACCCGTCGCCGGGCCGCGCCTCGATGGACCCGCCGTTCGCCTCGACCAGCCCCTTGCAAATCCAGAGCCCGAGGCCGGTGCCCTCGGTGCCGGCGCGTACGTCCGGCCGGTAGAACCGCTCGAACAGCCGGCTGGGATCGGGCGGCGCGGCGCCGGTCCGGTTGACGACCTCCAGCACCACCCGGTCGCCCATCTCGCGGGCACTGACCCGGATCGCCGTTTCCGGCGGGGCGTACTTCACGGCGTTGTCGAGCAGGTTGTGCACCACCTGCGTGATCAGAACGTCGTCCACGTGGACCAGCGGCAGGGCGGCCGCGATCTCGATCTGCACGCGCGCGCGCTCGGACGCTGGCGCGAGGTGGCCGAGGGCGGTCGCCACGATGTCGCCAAGGTCGAGCCAGTCGCGGTTCGGCGCGACCGCGCCGGCTTCGAGCCGGCTCACGCTCAACAGGTTCACGACGTAGCGGAACAGCCGTTCGCCCAATTCCTGAATATTGCGCAAAAGCTCCTGCCGCCCGACGGGGGTGAAGCTCGCGTCCCCGTCGCGCAGGCTGGAGGCTGCGCCGATGATGGTGGTCAGGGGCGTGCGGAAATCGTGCGAGACCGACGACAGCAGGGCCGCGTGCAGCTTGGCGGCCTGGTCGAGCGCCCGGGCCTGCTCGCGCGCCTCGACGTGGCGGGCGCGCTCGATCGCACGGGCGATCTCGTCGGCGACGGCCCGGCCCATGCCGGCCGTCCAGGCCGGATCGGGCACGAGATGGAGCGTCCCGGCCTCCACCCCCTCGACGACCAGCGACAGGTCGAGCCGGCCTGCCACCGCCGCCGGCGCGGCCGCTCCCGGAGGGGTGAAGACGAGGGCCCGTTCTGGCCCCAGCTCGTCCGACGCCGCGCGCACGATGTCGGCGGCCCCGCCGAGACCGGTCATCCGCGCCGAGATGCGGTAGAGCAGCTCGGTCTCGCGCTCGCGCCGCCGAGCGTCTTCGGCCTGGCGGCGCAGTACCTCGGCATGGCGGTGGGCCTTGCCGGTCCAGTAGGACAGGGTGACGGCGGTGATGACGAACACGACGAGCGTGAGCAGGTCGTGGACGTCGGCGAAGCCCAGCCCGAAATAGGGCCGCGAAAAGAAGAAGTTGCAGGCGAAGGCCGCGACCACCGAAGTGGCGATCGACGGAAACATGCCGAACCGGACCGCGGAAAGCAGGATCGGCAGCAGGTGCAGCATGGAGGCGTCGGCGACGGTCAGGGCGGGGCCGATGGCGACGACGATGCCGCTGGTCAGCCCGACCGACAGAACGCCGAGCGCGTAGGGCCACGGGCCGCGCTCGTCCTCGGGGACGGCGCCCACCGACCGGACGATCTGGCTGAAAATGGACAAGCGCGCGCACCCCGGTGAGGCAGGCGCAATCTACACCCGCACCGCCTGGGCCGCCATCGTGCCCCGGAAGCGCCCCCCACCCGCAGGCCTACAGCCGGAACAGCTTCTCCGCGTTGCCGCCGAGCACCGCCTGGGTCTCGCGCGACGACAGCTCGCGCGCGTTCGACGTGATGGCGGGGATGTCTGTCTGGTGCGGGTAGTCGGTGCCGAGCAGCACCTGGCCGGCACCGCCCATGTTGACGCATTCGTGGAACGATTCGGACTTGTAGAGGATGGCGTCGTAGTAAATGCGCTCGAGATAGTCGGCGGGCTTGTGCGCCAGCACCTTCTCGCGCTCGGGCAGGGCCGCGTAGAACAGCTCGATCCGGCCGGCAAGGTAGGGCAGCGCGCCGCCGCCGTGGGCTGCGATCAGCCTGACGTTCGGGTAGCGGTCGAAGAACCCGTCGAACACGAGCCGCGCGAAGGCGAGGGTGGTGTCGAACGTGAATCCGACGGTCGGCAGGATCACGCGGGTGAGGCCGGCGCCGAGCTGCAGCGCCTCGTGGCCGGGCGGGTTCGATGGGTGGACGAACACCGGCAGGGCGCGCCGGTCGATCTCGGCCCAGACCGGCGCGAACAGCGGGTCGGTCAGGTGCCGCCCGCGCACGTTGGCGAGGGCCACGACACCGACCGCGCCGGCCTTGAGCGCGCGGTCGAGCTCGGCGAGGGCAAGCTCCGGATGCTGCCACGGGATCGAGGCCATCCAGCGGAACCGTCCCGGATGGGCTGTCTCGGCGGCGCGCATCCCCTCGTTGGCGAGGCGGGCGGTCTCGGCCGACACCTCGGCCGAACCCCAGAACACGTTCGGCGAGGTGAGCGACAGGATGCCCACGTCGATGCCGTGCTCGTCCATCGCCTTCACGTGCAGGTCGAAGTCGAACTTTTTGCGCTCCAGCGTCATCGTCATGGTGCCGCCCTCGACCAGGCACTCCATGCCGTCGGACCGCTTGCCGACGCCGAAATCCGGCGGCCCGTACTTCTTGATCTGCTCCACCCAGTCGGCGGTGAGCAGGTGCATGTGCATGTCGACGACGGTCACGGCGCTACTCCTGTCGCAAAGGCATAAGCATGGGAAGCCCGTCCGGCGGATGCGCCGCGGACGGGCGGGGGCGGGGCATCATAGCCTCAGCGAATGACGGGCGACCAGCCGTCGGGGGCGAGCTCGAAGGAAGAGGATTCGAAGGCCGGCGAGACTGTGCAGCCGACCAGAACCCATGCGCCGAGGGGGCGCGCCATCTGCCAGGCGTGCTTCGGCACCACGAGCTGCGGCCGGGCGCCGACCGAGAGATCGGGCCCGAGGATGTGGCGGCGCACCCGCCCGTCCTCGGCGATGGAAAGCTCCAGCGGCTCGCCCGCGTAGAAGTGCCAGACCTCGACGGCGTCGATCCGGTGCCAGCGCGACTCCTCGCCCGCCTTCAGCAGGTAGTAGATCGCTGTGCCGACGGCGCGCCCGTCCGGGCCTTCGTCGCCGCGCCACGTCTCGCGGTAGTGGCCGCCCTCGGCATGGGGAGCGAGGCCCAGGGCGGCAATGACCTGGTCCGCGCCTGCGGGCTGGCCTTGCGTGAACGGTCTACGCGACATCGCAGGGGTGCACCGGGCGGGTTTCGATCATCGACGGACGCTCGCGGAACGCCTGGAACCAGGCGGCGAGGGCGGGATGGCCCGGACGCCAGTCGTAATCCTTGAAATGTAGCTCGACGAAATCGAGCGCGACGCCGATGGTGATGGCGCCGATGTCGGGCGGGCCGGCGGGGTCGGCAAGCAAGGCGGCCTCCTTTTCCAGCGCATCCACTGCGCGCGCAACAGCGGCGCGATTATGGGCAATATAACCCCGGGACTGACGCTCGGGCTTGCGCAGCGATTCGACGAACGAGAGCACGACGGCGTCGAGAATGCCGTCCGCCAGCGCCTGGCGCCTGAGCGCGTCCCACCGGGCGCGCCCCGTCGCCGGGATCAGCTTCGGGCCGTTGTGCAGCGTGTCGAGATATTCGACGATGACGGGAGAGTCGTAAAGCGTCATGCCGTCGTCGGTCTCGAGGCACGGCACCTTGCCCAGCGGGTTGGGCGAGCCGGCGACATCGTCGCGCTTCATCGGGTTGGTCGGCACCCGCTCGATGCGGGCTTGGAGCCCCGTTTCCAGCGCGGCGACCGACACTTTCCGCACGAAGGGCGAGGAGGGGGAATAGCGCAGCCTCATGCCGGCTTCGCCTCCGGCGCCGTTCGCGTCATCGAGGGGCGGGTCGCGAAATCCTCGTACCATGCGGCGATCTTCGGCCGCGTCTGGCGCCAGCCGAAATCGTCGAGCCGCAAATCTACCCAGCCGAGCGCGCAGCCGAGCGCGATCTGGCCGAGCGTCACCGGCGGAACCAGGAGATCGTCGGCGCGCGCCTCGATGCGTTCGAGGGCGCGGTCGAACTTGTCGCGCTGGCGCTTCTCCTGCACCGACCAGCGCATCCCTTCCGGCCGGCCGCGCTCGCGGGCCACGTTGATCGCGGCGTCGCACAGCCCGTCGGCGAGCGCCTGGAGCTGCAGCACCTCGAGCCGGGCGTCGCCTTCGGACGGGATCAGCTTCGGCCGCTCGTGCAGCTCGTCCAGGTAGGCGCAGATCAGGCTCGACTCAACCAGCACGCGTCCGTCGTCGAGCACCAGCGCCGGCACCTTGCCGAGCGGGTTGTGCGACGAAAGGTCGGAGCCCGGGTCGGCGATGTCCGTCGCGACCTTCTCGATGCGGTCCTCGATGCCCGCCTCGATGGCGGTCACCATCACCTTGCGCACGAAGGGCGAGTTACGGGCGTAGCGGAGCCTCATTCAGAAATTGTCCTTGCGGGTGCGCACCGCGGCGAACACCTCGGCGGGAGTCGCGCTCGCCATGCCGACCGCGCGGCGGAACTCGGGAAGCTTCGGGCGCAGGAAAGGGTTGGTCGCGCGCTCCTCGCCCATCTGCGACGGCACGGTGGACTTGCCCTCGGCGCGCATCCGGTCGATCTCGGCCGAGCGCGTCTTCAGCGCCGCGTTGTCCGGCTCGACCGTCAGCGCGAAGCGCGCGTTCGCCTGGGTGTATTCGTGGGCGCAGAACACGCGCGTGTCGTCCGGCACCGCCTCGAACTTGGAGAGCGAGGCCCACATCTGGTCCATCGTGCCCTCGAACACGCGCCCGCAGCCCAGCGCGAACAGCGTGTCGCCGCAGAACAGCGCCTTCGATCCCGGAAACCAGTACGCGATGTGGCCGCGCGTGTGCCCCGGCGTGTCGAACACACGCGCCTCGGCCTCGCCGAAGCGGTAGGTGTCGCCGTCGCCCACGTCGATGTCGATCATCGGGATGCGGTCGTGATCTGCCCGTGGCCCGACCACCTTGCAGCCGTACTTGTCCTTGAGGTCGGGGACGCCGCCGACATGGTCGTTGTGGTGGTGGGTCGCGAGGATCTCGTCCAGCATCCACCCGAGCGCGTCGAGCTTGGCGATCACCGGCGGGGCGTCGGACGGGTCGACGACCGCGACCTTGCCGCTCGCCGGTTCGCGCAGCAGGTAGACGTAATTATCCCGCCGCGCGGGAATCTGGTGGATTTCGAGCGTGGCCATTCCCGCTCCTCTCCGGTCCGACTGTGTCACGATGGGAACGTGCTTCGGCCAGACTACCAAATCCCCGGGCGCGGCGCACGGTCAACGTGCCGCGGTACTTTGCCGGCCGCCCGCGGATCATGATAGGTTCGCCCGCGTTAACGGATCGGCCATTCACACGCGATAGAGGTTGGCACATGGCGGATCGACCCACAGTCGTGGTGACCGGCGGGGCCGGCTATATCGGCGCGCACGCGGTCCTCGCGCTGCGCGGCGCCGGCCGTGACGTGGTGGTGCTCGACAACCTGTCGACCGGCGTCCGCGCCGCCGTTCCCGACGACGTGCCGCTGATCGAGGGCGACGTCGGCGATGCCGCGCTTCTTGCGCGCGTTTTCGCCGACCACGAGATCGGCGCGGTGATGCATTTCGCGGGCTCGATCGTGGTGCCCGATTCGGTGCGCGATCCGCTCGGCTACTACCACAACAACACGATCAAGAGCCACAGGCTGATCCGCGCCGCGGTCGATGCCGGGTTCGGGCCGAAGCGCGGCGCGTTCCTGTTCTCCTCTACCGCCGCCGTCTACGGGATGCCGGAGAAGCTTCCCGTCACCGAGGACTCGCCGACCCAGCCGATCAACCCCTACGGTACCTCGAAGCTGATGACGGAGTGGATGCTGCGCGACGCGGGCGCGGCGCACGGGTTGCGCCACGGCATCCTGCGCTACTTCAACGTCGCCGGCGCCGACCCCGAGGGGCGCGTCGGCCAGTCGACACCGGCCGCCACCCATCTCATCAAGGTCGCCTGCCAGGCCGCGCTCGGTGCGCGGCCGCGGCTCGAGATCTACGGCACCGACTACGACACCGCCGACGGCACCTGCATCCGCGACTACATCCATGTCGCCGACCTTGCCGCCGCGCACGTGCTGGCCCTCGCCCGGCTTGAGGCGGGCGACAGGTCGCTGCTGCTCAATTGCGGCTACGGCCACGGCTATTCGGTGCGCGAGGTGATCGCCGCCGTCGAGCGTGCCCATGGCCGCCCGGTCCCCAGCGTCACCTCCGGCCGCCGGCCGGGCGATTCCCCGGCGCTGGTCGCCGGCGCCAAGCGCATCCGCGAGGTGCTGGGCTGGCGGCCGCTGTATGACGACCTCGACCTCATCGTGCGGTCGGCGCTTGCCTGGGAGAAGCGGCTGACCGTCGCGCCTGCCAAGGCCGCCTCGTAGCCCCGCCCCGGGCTCGCCCTTTCCTTCGCCGCCGAATCCGGCGAGACTGGCGCGATGCCGGACGCCGTCCCCGAGGAATATGTCGCGCTGGCGACGGCGCTTGCCGATGCGGCGGGGGCGGTCGTCGCCCGCTATTTCCGCACCCGCTTCGCCGTGGACGCGAAGGCCGACGCGACTCCCGTGACGATCGCCGACCGTGATGCCGAACGCGCCATGCGAGCGCTTCTTGCCGCCCGCGCGCCTGCCCACGGCATCGTCGGCGAGGAGGAGGGGCGCGAGAACGCCGACGCCGAATACGTCTGGGTGCTCGACCCGATCGACGGCACCAAGTCGTTCATCTCGGGCAAGCCGATGTTCGGCACGCTGGTTTCGCTTGTGCGTGCCGGCCGGCCGGTGGTCGGGGTGATCGACCAGCCGGTGAGCCGCGAGCGCTGGGTCGGTGTCGCGGGCCGGCCCAGCCTGTTCAACGGTGCCCCCTGCGCCACGCGGCCCTGCGCGTCGCTCGGTGCGGCGCTGCTCAACGCGACCACGCCGGACATGTTCCCGCCCGCCGACGCCACCCGCTATGCACGACTTGCCGGGTCGGTCCGCCACGCTCTGTGGGGCGGGGATTGCTACGCCTATGGGCTGCTCGCCGCAGGCCACATCGACCTGGTGGTCGAGGCCGGGCTCAAGCCCTACGATTTCTGCGCTCTTGCCCCGATCGTCGAAGGGGCCGGCGGGCGCATGACGGACTGGTCGGGCGCCGACCTTACCCTCGCCTCGGACGGCCGGGTGATCGCCGCCGGCGACCCGCGCCTCGTCGGTCCCGCCATCGCCGTCCTCGCCGGATGAGACGCCACGGCGAGGCCACAATGTGCCGCTTCATTCCTCGCGTGAAAGGGGACCGGATGCGCTTCGCCCTGTGCCTCGCCGCGCTGGTCGCGCTGGCCGTCCCGGCCGCGCGCGCCCAGCAGCCGCACGTTACAAAGACCTACGGTCTCACACTCGGCGACAAGCTGCGCTACCCGCCGGGTTTCAAGCATTTCGACTACGTCAATCCTGACGCCCCGAAAGGCGGCACGGTGAAGATGTATTCGATCGGCGGGTTCGACTCGTTCAACCCGTTCATCATCAGGGGCAACCCGCCCGCCGGCGTCCAGCTCCTGTTCGAGACGCTGATGGCCAGCTCCGAGGACGACGCGCTCGGCGAATACGGGCTGATCGCGGAATCGGTCGAGGTGCCGGACGATCTGTCCTACGTCGTCTACAATCTGCGGCCCGAGGCCAAGTTCTCCGACGGCACGCCGATCACCGCCGACGACGTGATCTGGTCGCTGGATACGCTGAAGAAGGAGGGCGCACCGCAATACCGCTTCTACTACAAGAACATCGAGAAGGCGGTGAAGCTCGGCCCGCACAAGGTGAAGTTCATCTTCTCCGGCCCGCGCAACCGGGAGTTGCCGCAGATCACCGGCGAGCTGCCGGTCCTCGACAAGGCGTACTGGACCAAGAAGGGCTTCGACAAGACGACGCTCGACCCGCCGGTATCGAGCGGGCCCTACAAGATCGCGGCCTTCGAGCCCAACCGCTACCTGATCTACAAGCGCGATCCGGACTATTGGGGCAAGGACCTTCCGGTCCGGCGCGGGCTCTATAATTTCGACCAGATCCGCTACGACTTCTACCGAGACGAGACGGTCGCGCTCGAGGCGTTCAAGGCCGGGCTCTACGACTACCGGTTCGAGAATGCGTCGAAGACCTGGGCGACCGGCTACGACTTCCCGGCGCTCAGGCAGGGCGCGGTAATCAAAGAAGAGGTGCCGAACAGCCTGCCGACCGGGATGCAGGGTTTCGCCTTCAATTTGCGCCGCGAGAAATTCCAGAACGTCGCGCTGCGCGAGGCGATGGACCTGGCCTTCGACTTCGAATGGTCGAACAAGCATTTGTTCTACGGCCAGTATGTGCGCACCGAGAGCTACTTCTCCAACACCGAGCTCGCGGCCAAGGGCCTGCCCTCGCCGGACGAGCTCAAGCTGCTCGAGCCGCTGCGCGGAAAAATCCCCGACGAGCTCTTCACCGAGCCCTACAAGGAGCCGGTGACCGACGGCTCCGGCGTGCCACGCGCCAATCTGCGCAAGGCCGCCGTGCTGCTGCAGAAGGCGGGGTACACGGTGCAGAAGGGGCGGCTGATCGACCCGAAGTCGCACCAGCCGGTGACGGTGGATTTTCTGCTGGCGGAGCCGGCGTTCGAGCGGGTCATCACGCCCTACCTGCAAAATCTGAAACGGCTCGGCATCGAAGGGCGCATCCGCACGATCGATCCTGCCGCCTACCAGAACCGCGTGCGCGATTTCGACTTCGACATGATCGTGCAGACTTTCCCGCAGTCGCTCTCGCCCGGGAACGAGCAGCGCGACTACTGGACCAGCCCGGCGGCCGACCGTCCGGGCAGCGGCAACATCATCGGCATCAAGAATGCGGCCGTCAACAGGCTGGTCGACGAGCTGATCGGCGCGCCCGACCGCGCCTCGCTGGTCACCGCTACGCACGCGCTCGACCGGGTGCTGTTGTGGAACCACTACCTGGTGCCGAACTGGCACATCACCAGCTTCCGCGAGGCGTACTGGAACCGGTTCGGCATCCCGAAGGAGCGCCCGGCCTATGGCACCGGGTTCTTCTCGTGGTGGATCGACAAGGCCAAGGACGCCGCGCTCGCGAAGACTGGGCTCCGCCAGCAATGATCGGGCGGCGCGCACTCCTCTCCCGTGCGCTGGTGGTCGCGGCAGGCGCGGCGGTGGCCAGGCTCGCGCCCGCCGAGGCGGCGGAATCCGGTACGAAGACGCGCCACGGCGTCTCGGTGTTCGGCGAGCTCAAGTACCCGCGCGGCTTCGCCCATTTCGACTACGCCGCCCCCGACGCGCCCAAGGGCGGCACGCTGCGCCTGATGGGGCTCGACACGTTCGACAGCCTCAACCCCTACATCCTGAATGGGGTGACGCCGGACAACCTGACCCTCATCTTCGACACGCTGATGACCCGTGCCCTGGACGAGCCCGACGCGCTCTATGGCCTCGTCGCCGCGACGGCGGAGATGCCGGACGACCAGAGTTGGATCGCGTTCCAACTGCGCCCCGAGGCCCGGTTCCACGACGGCACGCCGATCACCGCCGCCGACGCGGTGTTCACCTATCAGACGCTGATCGCCAAGGGCCATCCGCGCTTCCGCATCCTCTATGACGGGGTGGCCAAGGCGAGCGCGCCGGATGCGCGCACCGTGCGGTTCGACTTCAAGCCCGGCCCGCATCGCGACCTGCCGGTGCAGCTTGCCGAGATGCCGGTGCTGTCGAAGGCGTGGTGGCACGGCAAGCCGTTCGACAGGACGACCATCGATGCGCCGCTCGGCTCCGGCGCCTACAAAGTCGGCGCGATCGAGCCGGGCCGCTGGATCGAGTACCAGCGGGTCAAGGACTATTGGGCGAAGGACCTGCCGGTCAACGTGGGGCGGTTCAATTTCGACGGAGTCCGGATCGAGTTCTTCCGCGACCGCGACGTGGCGCTGGAAGCGTTTTTCGGCGGCACATACGACTGGCGCGAGGAGTTCACCTCGCGCGACTGGGCGACAAAGTATGCCGACAAGCCGGCGGTGCTCGCCGGCAAGGTCATTCGAGAGACGATCCCTGACCATACCCCCTCGGGCGTGCAGGCTTGGTTCTTCAACCTGCGCCGGGGGAAGTTCCGCGACGTGCGCGTACGCGAGGCGCTCGACCTCGCCTTCGACTTCGAGTGGACCAACCGGTCGCTGTTCTATGGCATGTACAAGCGCACCACCTCGATGTTCGAGAACTCGCCGCTCGCCGCGCACGGTGCCCCGTCGAAGGCCGAGCTCGCCCTGCTCGAGCCGTTGAAGGGCGAGGTGCCGCCCGAGGTGTTCGAGAAGCCGTTCGCCGCGCCGGTCGCCGGCACGCCGGAGAAGCTCCGCAACAATTTGCGCCGAGCGGCGAAGCTGCTCTCCGACGCCGGCTGGACCATCCGAGACGGTCGCCGCGTCAATGGACAGGGCGAGCCCTTCACCATCGAATTCCTGATCTACGAGCCGACGATGAGCCGCATCATCAACCCCTACATCCGCAACCTCGTGCGGCTGGGGATCGCGGCGCAGATCCGCGTCGTTGACGTCGCCAACTTCATCAACCGCGAGCAGAGCTACGATTTCGACGTGGTGATCGAGCGCTACGTCCAGTACCTGACCCCCGGAATCGAGCAGCGCAACTACTGGGGATCGAAGGCCGCGGACATTCCCGGTTCGCGCAACCTCGCCGGCATCAAGGACAAGGCTGTCGACGCGCTGATCGACAAGGTGATCGGCGCGACGGACCGGGCCTCGCTCGCCGCCGCCGTCGGCGCCCTCGACCGCGTCCTGATGTGGAATCATTATTGCGTGCCGCAATGGTACAGCTCCAACCACAACATCGCCTTCTGGAACAAGTTCGCCTGGCCGAAGACGCCGCCCCGGTTCGATTCCGGGATGGGGGTGGTGGACACCTGGTGGGTCGATTCCACCAGGGAGGCCAAGCTCGCGGAACAGGGCCGGTAGCGCGCCGTTGAAGCCAGGGCGATTTGGCCGTAGAAGCCAGTGACGATCGCCGCGACCCAGGGGGCCCATGCTCGCCTATATCGTCCGCCGCCTGCTGCTGATCATCCCGACCCTGTTCGGGATCATGGTCATCAATTTCTTCATCGTGCAGTTCGCGCCGGGCGGGCCGGTGGAGCAGGTGATCGCCCAGCTCACCGGCGTCGGCGGCGGCGCCATCTCGCGCGTCAGCGGCGGGGGCAGCGAGGTGGGCGGCGGTACCGCGCCGCGCCCGGGCCAGGCGTCCTCCGAGGGCGCCAGCAAGTATCGCGGCGCCCAGGGCCTCGATCCCGAGTTCATCAAGCAGATCCAGAAGCAGTTCGGCTTCGACAAGCCGATGGGCGAGCGCTTCGTCCTGATGATGAGCCACTATCTGCAGTTCGATTTCGGCACCAGCTACTTCCGCGACGAGCGGGTGGTCGACCTGGTCATCCAGAAGATGCCGGTGTCGATCTCGCTCGGTCTCTGGACAACCCTGTTCACCTACCTGATCTCGATCCCGCTCGGCATCCGGAAGGCGGTGCTCGACGGCTCGCCGTTCGACGTGTGGACCAGCGGCGTGATCGTGGTGGGCTATGCCGTGCCGAGCTTTTTGTTCGCCATCCTGCTGATCGTGCTGTTCGCGGGGGGCAGCTTCTTCGACTGGTTCCCGCTTCGCGGCCTCGTCTCCGAGAACTGGTCGAGCCTGCCCTGGCCGCAGCAGATCGGGGATTATCTCTGGCACATGGTGCTGCCGATCCTGTCCCTCACCATCGGATCGTTCGCGACGCTCACCCTGCTCACCAAGAACTCGTTCCTCGACCAGATCAACCAGCAATACGTGCTGACCGCGCGGGCCAAGGGTCTCACCGAGCACCGCGTGCTCTACGGCCATGTGTTCCGGAACGCCATGCTGATCGTGATCGCAGGCTTCCCCGGCGCCTTCATCGGCATCCTGTTCACCGGCGCGCTGCTGACCGAGATCATCTTCTCGCTCGACGGGCTCGGCCTTCTCGGCTTCGAGGCGGTGGTCAAGCGCGACTACCCGATCATGTTCGGCACGCTCTACTTCTTCAGCCTGCTCGGCCTGATCATGAACCTGGTCGGCGACCTCACCTATACCGTGGTCGACCCGCGCATCGATTTCGAGGCGCGCAATGTCTGACCCGCGGAGCGCGCGCGTCCTCGGCATCGCGGTGACGCCGATCACCGCCCGCCGCTTCGCCAACTTCAAGGCCAATCGGCGCGGCTACGTCTCGTTCTGGATCTTCCTGTTCCTTTTCGTCATCACCCTGTTCGCCGAGTTCCTGGCGAACGACAGGCCGCTTCTCGTCGAATACCACGGCTCCCTCTACTTCCCCGTCCTCCACTCCTATCCGGAAACGACCTATGGCGGCGTCTTCCAGACCGAGGCGGACTATCGCGATCCCGAGGTCGTGAAGCTGATCCACGAGGGCGGCGGCTGGATCGTCTGGCCGCTGATTCCCTACAGCTACAATACGGTCGACCTCCGGCTGAACCGGCCGGCGCCGTCGCCGCCCACCTGGCGCAACCCGCTCGGCACCGACGACCAGGCGCGCGACGTGCTGGCGCGGGTGGTCTACGGCTTCCGCCTTTCGGTGCTGTTCGGGCTGACGCTGACGTTCTTCTCGTCCATCATCGGGGTCGCGGCGGGCGCAGTGCAGGGCTATTTCGGGGGATGGACCGATCTGCTGTTCCAGCGCTTCATCGAGATCTGGTCGGGCCTGCCGACGCTGTTCCTGTTGATCATCCTGTCGAGCGTGGTGCAGCCGAACTTCTGGTGGCTGCTCGGCATACTACTCGCCTTCTCGTGGATGGCGCTGGTCGGCGTGGTACGGGCCGAGTTCCTGCGCGCGCGCAACTTCGACTACGTGCGGGCGGCCCGTGCGCTCGGCGTCGACAACTTCACCATCATCCGCCGCCATGTCCTGCCCAACGCGGTGGTGGCGACGCTCACCTTCCTGCCCTTCACCCTGAACGGCTCGATCACCGCGCTCACCTCGCTCGACTTCCTGGGCTTCGGCCTCCCGCCCGGCTCCCCTTCGCTCGGCGAGCTGCTGGCCCAGGGCAAGGCCAACATCCAGGCGCCGTGGCTCGGCATCACCGGGTTCCTGGTGCTCGCCATCATGCTGTCGCTTTTGATCTTCGTCGGCGAGGCGGTGCGCGACGCGTTTGACCCGCGCAAGGTATTCCGGTGAGCGCAGCCCACGCACCTCTCCTGGAAGTGCGCGATCTCTCCGTGTCGTTCGGGGGCGGCGAGCGCGAGGTCCGGGCCGTGCGCGGCGTGTCGTTCTCTATCGGCAAGGGCGAGACGCTTGCGCTGGTGGGCGAGTCGGGCTCGGGCAAGTCGGTCACCGCGCTCTCGATCTTGCAGCTTCTGCCCTACCCGTTCGCCTCGCATCCCACCGGCTCGGTCACCTTCGAGGGCGAGGAGCTGGTCGGCGCGGGCGACCGCAAGATGCGCCGGCTGCGCGGCGACCGGATCGCGATGGTGTTCCAGGAGCCGATGACCTCGCTCAACCCCCTGCACACGGTCGAGAAGCAGGTGGGCGAGGTGCTGAGCGTCCATCGCGGCCTCAAGCCGATGGCGGCGCGCGCCCGAGTGCTCGAACTCCTGAACCTCGTCGGGCTACCGGACGCGGAAAGCCGGCTCGGCGCCTATCCGCACCAGCTTTCGGGCGGCCAGCGCCAGCGCGTGATGATCGCCATGGCGCTCGCCAACGAACCAGACCTGCTGATCGCCGACGAGCCGACCACCGCACTCGACGTCACCATCCAGGCGCAGATCCTTCAGCTCCTCGCCGACCTCAAGGACCGGCTTGGCATGTCGCTGCTGCTGATCACCCACGACCTCGGCATCGTGAGGCGCCTCGCCGACCGAGTGTGCGTGATGACGCAGGGCGAGATCGTCGAGGAGGGCGAGACGGAGCGCCTCTTCGCCGCGCCCCGGCACGAATATACCCGCCACTTGCTCGCCGCCGAGCCGAAGGGCGCGCCGCACGAGGCGGGCGCGGGCGCCCCCGTCGTGATGGAGGCTGATGACCTCCGCGTCTGGTTCCCGATCAAGCGGGGCCTGCTGCGCCGGGTGGTCGGCTACATCAAAGCCGTCGACGGCGTCTCGGTCAGGGTGCGCGAGGGGCATACGGTCGGGGTCGTCGGCGAGTCGGGCTCGGGCAAGACGACCCTCGCGCTCGGCATGCTGCGGCTCGAGCGGTCCGAGGGGCCGGTCCGCTTCGCGGGGCGCAACATCGACGGGCTCGGCTGGAACGAGCTTCGCCCGCTCCGCGGCCAGATGCAGATCGTGTTCCAGGATCCGTACTCGTCGCTGTCGCCGCGTCTCACCATCGGCCAGATCGTCGAGGAGGGGCTGCGCGTTCATCACCTCGGCGGCAGTCGGGACGAGCGCCGGTCGCTGATCAGCCAGACGCTGCGCGAGGTGGGCCTCGACCCCGAGACGCAGGACCGATACCCGCACGAGTTCTCGGGGGGCCAGCGCCAGCGCGTCGCCATTGCCCGCGCCATGGTGCTGAAGCCGCGCTTCGTCGTTCTGGACGAGCCGACCTCCGCCCTCGACATGAGCGTGCAGGCCCAGATCGTGGACCTTCTGCGCGAATTGCAGGCGCGCCACCACCTCGCCTACATGTTCATCAGCCACGACCTGCGCGTGGTGAAGGCGCTCGCCGACGAGGTGATCGTGATGCGCGCCGGCAAGGTGGTGGAGCAGGGGACTGCGCGCGCGATCTTCGAGGATCCGCGCGAGCCCTACACCCGCGCGCTGATGGCCGCGGCCTTCGATCTCCGCGCCGTCGCCGACGCCACGGTCAGCACCTGAGGTCTTGGCCTCGTCCTTCGACAAGATCAGGATGAGGCCCCGAAATGACTTCCCCGTCCTGAGCCTCGCGAAGGACGAGGGCACCAGGGGAGGAATCGATGGCGCCGCCATTCCGGGCCGACCATGTCGGAAGCCTGCTGCGTCCCGACGCGATCAAGGCGGCGCGGGCGCGGCGCGCACGTGGCGAGATCGACGCGGCCGAGCTTGCCGCCGTCGAGGATCGCGAGATCGTCCGTTGCATCGCAAAGCAGGAGGAGGTCGGGCTCAAGTCGGCGACCGACGGCGAGTATCGCCGCTACGCCTGGCAGACCGACTTCCTCGCCCGGCTCGACGGCGCGGTCGAGGTCGAGGTCAAGCTGCCCCTGGCGGGCGGCGGCACCGACACCATGACGATCGCGCGCATCGATGGACGGCTCGGCTTTTCGTCGCACCCGATGCTCGATCATTTCCGCTTTCTCGCTGCCCACACGAAGGTGACGCCCAAGATCTCGATCCCGTCGCCCTCGATGTTGATCTCGGTGCTGCGCGACTGGCGCGAAGGGGTGAGCGAGGCGGCCTATCCGACGCTGGAGGCATTCCGCCGCGATATCGGCGCGACCTATCGTGACGCGATCCGCGCCTTCGCTGAGGCGGGCTGCACTTATCTGCAGCTCGACGACTGCAACCTCGCCTATCTGTGCGACCCCGCCTTCCGCCGGCGGGTGACGGATCGGGGGCTCGATCCCGACCGGATGCTGGATGGGTTCGTCGACACCATCGGCGCGGCGCTCGAGGGCCGGCCGCGCGGCATGACTATCGCCATCCATGTGTGCCGCGGCAATTTCCGTTCGACCTGGTTCGGCGAGGGCGATTACGAGCCGGTGGCCGATGCGCTGTTCAACCGGATCGGCGTCGATGCCTATTTCCTGGAATACGATTCCGCGCGCGCCGGCGGGTTCGCGCCGCTCCGCTTCGTGCCGAACGGCAAGACGGTGGTGCTGGGGCTGATCACTTCGAAGACGCCCGTGCTGGAGCCGCCCGCGACCATCGCGCGGCGCATCGACGAGGCTGCGCGCTACGTGCCGCTGGATCGACTCTGCCTCTCGCCGCAATGCGGCTTCGCCTCGACCGAGCACGGCAACGTGCTGACCGAGGACCAGCAGTGGGCGAAGCTCGCCCACGTCGTCACCATCGCACGCGATGTCTGGGGCGCGGTGTAGAAGGCGGGAATCCCGACGTCGCGCGAAATCTGCCGGCCCCGGGTTGGCTGCGCACCACTTCGTGCTGCGCAGCACCCGGGATGACATGAGGGAAAACCTCAGGATGTACTTCGTCTACGTCCTCGCGACCGAGCGGCGCGGCATCCTTTATGTCGGGGTGACGAACAATCTGGCGCGTCGCATCCACGAACATCGAACCGGTGCCGTTTCCGGTTTCACCCGGACCCACGGCATTCATCGTCTGGTGTATGCGGAGCCGCATGACGACGTCCGAGAAGCCATTGCGCGAGAAAAGCGCGTCAAGCGGTGGCGCCGCGATTGGAAGTTCGCACTGGTCGAAGGGAGCAACCCGGAATGGCGCGACCTTTACGGCGAGCTTGCTTGGTAAACTCTTACGGCCTCGTCCCCCGCAAAATTGTCATCCCGGGCGCGGCGCAGCGTGAAACGATGCACCGCAGACCCGGGACGTTTTGCTGCCGGCCCCGGGTTAGCAGCGCACCACTTCGTGCTGCGCAGCACCCGGGATGACATAGGAAGAGCAGGGTCGGCGCCTTAACCCTTGACGCGCTGCCACCAGCCGCGGCGGGCGGGCTTGGGCTCGGCCGGCGGCTCTGCGGCGACCGGCTCGGGCTCGCGCTCCGGTTCCGGCTCGGGCGTCGCCTCGGCATGGGCATGGACGTGCGCGGGCTCCGGCTCCGGTTCCGGCTCGGGCTCGGGCTCGGGCTCCACTTCCGGCGCCTGCTCGGGCGCGCCGGTGGACCAAGCGATTTCGTCGACGGTCGGGCGCTCCTGCGCCGGCGGAGCAGGAGGCTCCACCCTCTCGGCCTCGGGGGCCGGCGTCGGTTCCGGCATCTGCTCGGCGGCGCCGGTCGACCAGGCGATTTCGTCGGCCGTCGGGCGCGCGGGCGCCTGCGTCTCCTCGGTCTCGTCCTCGTCGAGCCCTAGCCCGGGCTGGTCGGCCGACGTGCCCCAGGGCGCGTCGTGGCCCGGACCTTTGAGCGCAAAGCTCGGTGCGGCCGCCTCGGCCGGGGCCGGAAGCGGCCCAGTCTCGCCGGCCTCGCCGCCCTCGCCACCTTCGCCGCCCTCGGCGCCTTCCGTGCCATCGGCGCGACGGCCGCGGCGGCGCCCGCCGCGACGGCCGCGACGACGGCGGCGCGGCTCGCCATCGCCCTCGGTCTCGGGATGCGGCCGCTCCCGCTCATCCCCGCCTTCGGCGGGGGCGGCGGCTTCCTCGATCGCCCCTTCGGGCTCGGGCGCTTCGCCGGGCTCGACGGCCTCGCCAGGCTCGATGGCCCGCGCCTCGACGCTCTGCGCTTCGGCCGGCGGGCCGGCTTCGCCGCCGCCGCGTCGTCCGCGCCGCCGCCGCCGGCGCCGTCCGCGGCCTTCGCCCTCGGGGCGGGGCTCGCCCTGGCGCACCTCGGGGGGTGCGTTGGACTCCGCTTCGGCGGCCTCGGCCTCCTCGGCGCTCGCATCCTCCTCGGCCAGCTCCTCGGGCTCCTCGTCGATGTCGATGACGGGTGCGGGCTGGCTGCCGCCGACGGAGGCGGGCACCGGACCTTCACCGGGAGCACGCGCCTTGACGCGCTCCAGCCTGAAGTCGGGCGGGATCAGCTCGTCGTCGCGCTCGATGTCCACGATGAAGCCGTAGCGCCCCTCGATGCCGTTCAGCACCTTGCGCTTCTGGTTGAGGATGTAGAGCGCGACCTCGGTCGGCACGAACACCTTGATTCGCTCCGACCGGTGGCGGATGCCCTCCTCCTCGATGGCGCGCAGCACGTGGACCGCGGTGGACTCGGTCGAGCGCACATGGCCCGCACCGCGGCAATAGGGGCAGATCTGGGTCGAGGCTTCCAGCAGGCTGGGGCGCAGGCGCTGGCGCGAGAGCTCGAGGAGGCCGAACGGCGAGATGCGCCCGACCTGGAGGCGTGCGCGGTCGATCTTCATCGCCTCCTTGAGGCGCCGCTCGACGGCTCGCTGGTTGCGGCCCTCCTCCATGTCGATGAAGTCGATGACGATCAGCCCGGCGAGGTCGCGGAGGCGCAGCTGGCGCGCCACCTCGTCGGCAGCCTCCAAGTTGGTCTTGGTCGCCGTCTCCTCGATGTTGCGCTCGCGCGTCGCGCGGCCCGAGTTGACGTCGATCGCGACCAGCGCCTCGGTCGGGTTGATGACGATGTAGCCGCCCGACTTGAGCTGCACGACCGGCGAGTGCATCTGGGCAAGCTGGCCCTCCACCTGGAAGCGGTGGAACAGCGGGATCTCGCCGCGGTAGAGCTGCACCTTCTTGGCGTGCGACGGCATCAGGAGCCGCATGAAGGTCTTCGCGGTCTGGTAGGATTCCGCGCCCTCGACCAGGACCTCGTCGATCTCCTTGACGTAGAGGTCGCGGATCGCGCGCTTGATCAGATTGCCTTCCTCGTAGACGAGGCAGGGCGCGGTGGATTTCAGCGTGAGTTCGCGCACCGTGTCCCAGGCGCGCAGCAGGAAGTCGAGGTCGCGCTTGATCTCCGCCTTCGAGCGCTCGACGCCGGCGGTCCGCATGATCACCCCCATATGGTCGGGGATGTCGAGCTCGCTCAGCACCTTGCGGAGCTTCCGCCGGTCGGTCGGGTTGGAGATCTTGCGGCTGATGCCGCCGCCGCGGGCCGTGTTCGGCATCAGCACCGAGTAGCGCCCGGCGAGCGAGAGGTACGTCGTCAGCGCCGCGCCCTTGTTGCCGCGCTCCTCCTTGACGACCTGGACCAGCAGGATCTGGCGCCGCTTGATGACCTCCTGGATCTTGTAGTGGCGGTGCGGCCGGACGCGGCGCCGCTCGACCTCCTCGGTCTCGTCGCCGCCGACCGTCTCGACGCCGCGCGAGGCGGAGCCTTCCGTCCGCTCCTCGGCAGCGCCCGCGGCCTCGGAATGCGGGGCCTCGTCCTCGCCGTTCGTCGGCTCCTCGGGCTCGGCAACCGCGATCGCGACCGTCTCGAGCGCCCCCTCGGCGCGGGCAGGCTGGGCCGAGCCGTCCTCGCCGTCGTCAACGTCGGCGGCCTCGCGCGCGCCTCCGGCTTCCTCGATCGCCGGTTCGCCGTCGCCATGCTCCCCGTCGGCGTGTTCGCCATGGTCTGCGTCGTCATCGTCCTCGGCCTCGGCGGCGGCCTTGGCCTGGAGCCGCGCCTCCTCGGCGAGCAGCGCCTCGCGGTCGGCGACCGGGATCTGGTAGTAGTCGGGATGGATTTCCGAAAAGGCGAGGAAGCCGTGCCGGTTGCCGCCGTAATCGACGAAGGCAGCCTGCAGCGACGGTTCGACCCGCGTCACCTTGGCCAGATAGATGTTGCCCTTGAGCTGGGTCTTGGTCGAGGTCTCGAAGTCGAACTCTTCGAGACGGTTGCCGTTCAACACGACCACCCTGGTCTCTTCCGGATGGGTGCCGTCGATCAGCATGCGATATGACATGAAATCTTGCTCCGGCCCGAAGCCGCGGACTCCGCGCGAACAGCGGAGGCGGTCGGGCTCTTGTGATCGAGGCCGGTGGCGCCATGGTCCGGTCCGTCACTCGGGTGCGGCAAGATTCGCCGCGCGCCGTCAGGGACCCGTCAAGGCGGCCGTCACCCGTTTATCGGGACCGGCTTCGTTGTCCTTACCAATGCCGCGGAACCTGGGCGCACCGCCTCCGAACCGTCGCGCCGGGAGCATCTCGCCTCCGGCCGGGTCCGGCGCCGCGCCCTGCCCACGGCCAATGCGGGGCGGGCGGCGGTTCCGTAGCGCGTTCGCCCAAGTAACATAATCCTCGGCGCGCGCCGCTACAATCGATAAAGCGCGGGGGCCAAATCCGGAAAATCGGCGGATTCCAGGGATTTGCGCCATTATGTGAGCGATTCGCATTGCGATCGCCGGTCGATCTTGGCTATATGTGGGGCAAGGAGAGAGGCGATCCACAGCATCTGGGAGGCTCGGCTGAGGGCGTTGGTCGCCCTGCTTGCCCTGGCGCTTTCCGTCGCCGCGCCGGTCCTGCCGGCACGCGCTGCGGACGGTGCGCGCCCGCTCGTCACCGACGCCCGCATCGGGGTGCACGACACCACCACCCGCTTCGTCCTGGCGCTGACGGCTCCGGCCACGTTCCACGTGTTCCTGCTCGCCGACCCGTACCGCGCGGTCATCGACCTGCCGGATGTCGACTGGCGCCTGCCGGCCGATGCCCAGGGCGGGCGCGGGCTGATCACCGCCCGGCGCTATGGGCAGTTCCGGCCCGGCCTGTCGCGGGTGGTGCTCAATCTTTCGGGGCCGGTCACGCTTGCCAAATCGTTTTCCCTGCCACCGATCGGCGGCGCCCAGAACCGCATCGTCATCGACCTGAAGCCGACCAGCCGCGCCGCCTTCCTCGCCGCCGTGCGCGGAACCGAGCCGCCGCCGCCTGCGCCCGCGCCGCTGACCAGGGCCGCGGTCCCGCCGCCGCCCAAGCACAGGCCCGCCGACCGCAAGCTGATCGCGGTCGATCCAGGCCATGGCGGCATCGACCCGGGAACCATCGGGGTCGGTCACGTGTTCGAGAAGAACGTCACCCTGGCGATGGCCCGGGTGCTGCAAAAGGCGCTGCGGGATACGGGGCGGTACGACGCGATGCTGACGCGCAACAAGGACCAGTTCATCGAGCTGCGCGACCGCATCCGCATTGCCCAGCAGGCGGGCGCCGACCTGTTCATCTCGCTGCATGCCGACTCCATCTCGGAGCGCGGCGTGCGCGGGGCCTCCGTCTACACCCTGTCCGAAACCTCGTCCGACGCCGAGGCCGCGGCGCTCGCCGCCAAGGAAAACCGCGCCGACGCGCTGGGGGGTGTCGATCTCTCCGCCCATTCGCAGCCGGTCGCCCAGATCCTGATCGAGCTCACCCAGCGTGTAACCATGAACGCCTCGACGGTGTTCGCCCGCGACCTTGTGCGAGAGCTGCACGGAGTTCGAGCATCTTCTCCCGCGGACCCACCGCTATGCCGGGTTCGCCGTCCTGAAGTCGCCCGAGATCCCGTCCGTCCTGATCGAGATGGGGTATCTCTCGAACCTGACCGACGCGCGCGAGCTCCAGAACCCGCGTTTCCGGCGCAAGTTCGCCGGCGCCGTGGTGCGTGCCGTGGACCGGTATTTCGCCCGCCAGGAGGCATTGAACCGGCCATAGCGCGGCCACATTTTCCCGGCAGCGTAAAAGCGCCGGGAAAGGAATCCGCACGGATGGCTGTGCTGCGTCGCGAGGGACGAGGATGGTAAGGGTCGCGGTCTGGCTGGTTCTGGGCCTTGTCGTCTGCGCGGTGGTCGCGGCCGGCGGCGCGTTCGCCATTTTCTACCATTACGGGCGCGGCCTTCCCGACTACAAGCAGCTCGCCGATTACAACCCGCCGATGGTCACCCGGGTCTATGCTGGGGACGGGCGGCTGATCGCCGAGTACGCGCGCGAGAAGCGCATCTTCGTGCCGATCTCGGCGATCCCGAAGCGTGTCATCAAGGCGTTCATCGCCGCCGAGGACCGCAACTTCTACAGCCACCCCGGCATCGACTTCATGGGCACGGCCCGCGCCGCATTCACCAATCTGATGCGGCTCGGCTCGGACCGGCGCCCGGTCGGCGGCTCGACCATCACGCAGCAGGTGGCGAAGAACTTCCTGCTCACCAATGAGGTCTCGCTTACCCGCAAGATCAAGGAGGCGATCCTCGCCTTCCGCATCGAACGCGCGTTCACCAAGAACCAGATCCTCGAGCTTTACCTTAACGAGATCTATCTGGGGGAGGGCTCATACGGCGTCGCCGCCGCGGCGCTCAACTACTTCAACAAGTCCCTCGACGACCTGACTGTGGCGGAGGCGGCCTTTCTCGGCGGACTGCCCAAGGCGCCCAACAACTATTCGCCGCAGCGCCACCCGGTCGCGGCGCGTGCCCGGCGCGACTACGTCATCAACCGCATGCTCGAGGATGGCTACATCGCGCCGACGCAGGCGAAAGTCGCGCTGGCGACGCCCCTCGAGGTGCGCTCGCGCGACGAGACCGAGATGGTCAACGCCGACTTCTTTTCCGAAGACGTCCGGCGCGAGCTGATTGCGCGCTACGGCGAGGGGAAGCTCTATGCCGGCGGGATGTCGGTCCGCACGACGCTCGACCCGCGGCTGCAGCGCTACGCGCGCAAGGCGCTGCGCGACGGGCTGATCGCCTATGACCGGCGGCACGGCTGGCGTGGCCCGCTCGCCCATATCACGCTCGATGGCAACTGGCGCGTCCGGCTGAACGAGCTGGCGCGTCCGGCCCCGCTCGGCGACTGGAAGATCGCGGTGGTGACCGGGGTCGACAAGAACGCGGCGTGGCTCCGCCTCGGCGACGGCAGCGAGGGGTTCATCACCATGGACAACCTCGAATGGGCGCGGAAGACGCTGCCTGACCAGCGCTACGGTGTTCGCCCGCATTCGCCGTCCGACGTGCTGTCGAAGGGCGACGTGGTGGCGGTGTCGCCGGCCCCGGCAGGGAAGGACGGCAAGAAGGCGCAGGCCGGGTCGTACGCGCTGGACCAGATTCCGGCGGTCGACGGCGCGATCGTGGCGCTCGACCCGCATACCGGGCGGGTTCTCGCCATGGTCGGCGGGTTCGACTATGCGCGCAGCCAGTTCAACCGGGCGACCCAGGCCTATCGCCAGCCGGGCTCGGCGTTCAAGCCGTTCGTCTACCTCACCGCGCTGGAGAACGGGTTCACCCCGAACCGGATCGTGCTCGACGCGCCGTTCGTCGCCGACCAGGGACCGGGCCTGCCGAAATGGCGGCCCAACAACTACGAGCACAACTTCCTCGGACCGACGCCGATGCGCGTCGAACTCGAGGAGTCGCGGAACCTGATGACCATCCGCATCGCCCAGGCGATCGGCATGGACAAGATCGCGGACACGGCCGAGAAGTTCGGCGTCGTCGACAATCTGCCGCACGTATTGTCGATGGCGCTTGGCGCCGGAGAGACGACGCTGCTCCGCCTCGCGACCGCGTACGGCATGTTCGTCAACGGCGGGGAAAAGATCACCCCGCGCCTGATCGACCGGGTGCAGGACCGCGACGGCAAGACGATCTTCAAGAGCGACAAGCGGCCGTGCCCCGGCTGCGAGAACGTCACTTGGCACGACCAGGACCCGCCCGCAATTCCCGACACGCGCGAGCGGGTGGCCGACCCGCAATCGTCCTATCAGCTCGTCTCCATGCTGCAGGGCGTGGTGCAGCGCGGCACCGGGCGCAAGGTGGCGGCGATCGGCAAGCCGCTCGCTGGCAAGACCGGCACGACCAACGACAGCGAGGACCTCTGGTTCATCGGCTTCTCGCCCGACCTCGTCGCGGGCGTGTTCGTCGGGTTCGACACGCCGCGCACGCTTGGCAAGCACGAAACCGGCGCATCCGTCTCCTCGCCGGTGTTCAAGGAATTCATGGAGAACGCCCTGAAGGGCACGCCCGGCATTCCCTTCCGCATTCCGCCCGGCATCCGGCTGGTGCGGGTGAACGAGAAGAACGGGCAGCTCGCCCGGCCGGGCGACCGGGACGTGATCCTCGAGGCCTTCAAGCCCGGCACCGAGCCCGGCGCCGACGCCGTGGCCGGCCCGGCCGACGTGCTCGACGGCTCGGGCAGCCAGTCCGGCCCCGCCGTCGTGCCGGTGGGCGACGTCCGCGGGCTGTATTAGAGACGAAAGGTCCAGCCTGAAGCGTGTGGCCGCACGATCACCTCGCGAGTTCTGCGAGGCGCCCGATCACATACGCGTAGGGGCGGGTCTCTGACCCGCCCCTTTGCTTTGGGTCAGCTCTTCGGGCCGACCTTGGTCGGGGTGTAGTCGATCTCCTTCAACGTCGAGTCGAGGGTCGAGCGGGCGAGCCATTGCTCGGGGTCGGGCAGCGGCTTGTCCTTCGGCCAGGCGTGCGCGCGGATCATGGTCTTGCGGCGGGATTCGAACACCGCCCGGAACAGCTTCGCCGGCATCTCGGCGCCGAACGCGTCGTGCAGCTGGTCCCACACGATCCCCGCCGTCTGGTCGTCCTTGAAGCCGAGATACTTCTTCAGGATCGGGATCGACCCCTCCTTGTTGGAGCGGAAGAACTCGACCGCCTCGGCGATCGACTTGATGAACGCCTTGGCCGTGTCGGGATGGGAGTCGAAGAACTTGCGCGTCATCCAGAAGCAGCCGCCGACGCGCGGCAGGTAGTCGCCGGTGCGCAGCAGCACGTGGTAGCCGGCCTTGATCGCCTCGGCGGCGTGCGGCACGGAGAGCAGCGCGCCCTTCACGTCGCCGTTGATCAGGGCGGCAAGCTCGCCCGGCTCGGACTGGAAGGAGATCACCTTGTAGTCCTTGCCCGGCCGCATGTTGAAGAAGCGCGCGAGCACCGCCGCGCCCTCGTCGTAGTTGGCGCCGCCCTCCTGGCCGTAGGCGACCGTCTGGCCCTTGAGCTGCTTCGCGTCGGTGATCGATTTCGGCGTCACGATGGTCCACTGCGAGCGCAGCAACTCGTTGACGACGTAGACGATCTTCGCGCCGCGCAGCGCCGCCTGGGCCCCGCCCGACGGGATCGGCACGGTGTCGACGTTGTCGGCGAGGGCGGCCTTGACCAGCGCTTGGCCGTTCATCTCCACCCAGGTCGCGTCGATGCCGTTCTTCTTGTAGAGCCCGCGCGCCATGGCGACGTAGCTGGGGATGTGGAAGCCGTTGCCGCCGATCACCATGCCGATGCGCAGCTTATGGTCGTCGGCGGCGCGGGCGGAGGCGGGAAAGGCGAGGGGAAGTGCCGCGACGGCGGCGAGGAACGCGAACACGAATCGAGACGGGCGCATGGCGCTCTCCTTTCGTGAAGCCTTGTTATGAGGGGAAGTGTCCGCCGGTGATGCTCCCATTGTCAACCGGACGGGGACGATCGGTCAGTCGGCGGCGGCGCGCTGCTGCGGCCGCCACCTTCCGAGGCGCCGCTCCAGCACGCGCACCAGCGCGGTCATGACGAGCGACAGGGCGGCGAAGATGACGACGCCAGCGAACACCACGTCGACGTGGTAGCGACCGGCCGCCCGCACCATGATGACGCCGAGCCCCTCGGACGAGCCGAAGAACTCCGATACCACGACGCCGAGGATCGCGCGCCCGATGGCGAGGCGCAGCCCGGCGACGATGTAGGGAAGGGCGTTCGGCACCACCACCAGCCGGGCGATCTGCCATTCGTTGGCGCCGAAGGCGCGCACCACGTTGACCAGCAGCCGGTCGGTGTTGCGTACGCCCTCGTAGGTGTTGATCAGCATCGGCAGGAGCGCGCCGAGGAAGACGATCGCGACCTTCGACCAGAGGCCGAGCCCGAGCCACAGCAGCAGCAGCGGCAGGAAGACGAGGCGCGGCGTCGCGTTCAGCGCGGTGATGAACGGGTCGCACATCGCGTTCAGCGTGCGCGACCGGCCGATCAGCACGCCGAGCGGCAGCCCCACCGCAATGGCGAGCCCGAGCCCGACGGCGAACCCCATGGCGCTGACGCCGAGCGGGCCCCAGATGCTGCCGGACGCGAACATCTGCCAGAGCGTGACGGCGACCTGGCTCGGCGTCGCGAAGAACAGCTTGGTGCCTGCCGACATCGGCACGATGTTGGGCAGGAGCTCCCACAGCAACAGGGCGATAGCGATGGTGCCGAAACCGAGGATGCCGGATTCGGACCGACGCCAGGCCGACAGGGCCGGGGCGGGCTCGGGCTGAGCCATCGGTGCGGCGCCGAGGGCGGCGGGGTCGGGCAGGAGCCGCGCCATCCGCCTCAGCTCCCCGCCCGCCAGGGGAAGGCCGCGCGCTCGGCCCAGCGGATGCCTTCGGTCAGCGCCACGGCGATCACCATGATGATCGCGATGGCGCCGAACATGCGGTCCATCGCGAACAGGTTGCCGTAGCGCTCGATGGCGTAGCCGATGCCCTCGGAGGCGGCGAAGAACTCGCCGATCAGGATTCCGATCAGTGCGCGCCCGACCGCAATCCGCGCCGCCGCCACGAGGTAGGGCAGCACGCTCGGCACGATCACCTTCCAGTAGAGGTCGCGCTCCTTGCCGCCCATCGAGCGCACCACGTTGATCAGCAGCGGGTCGACCGCGTGCACGCCGGCATAGGCGTTGAACACGAACGGGAACACGGCGAGGACGAAGATGATCAGCATCTTGGAGACGATGCCGACGCCGAAGAACACAACGAACAGCGGCGCGAGCGCGATCAGCGGGCTCGCGTAGAGCAGCGTCATCAGCGGGTCGAGAGCGTAGCCCACGCGCGTCCGCCACCCCATGACGATGCCGAGTGCGACGCCGGCGATCGCGGCGGCCACGAAGCCGTATATGAACGGCACGCCCGAGACGACGAGGTCGTGGCCGAGGTCGCCCTCCTGGGCCATCTCGACCAGCGCCTGGAAGATCAGGCTCGGCTTGGTGATGAACAGCGGATCGAACGGCACCACCAGGAAGATCGCCTGCCACGCCGCGAGGAACAGGACCACCGCCAGCGTACCGAGCAGCGCCTTGCGGTGGCGCTGGGCGAAGCTCTGGTGCGGCGCCTCGTCCACGGCGGCGCCGCCGGTCACGCTTGTGACGGTGGCGTTCATTCCCTACACCGTGATCTCGTCCTTGAGCGCGTTCCAGATCGCCAGCTTCATCTCGTTGAATTCGGGCGTGACGCGCATCTCGTAGTCGCGCGGCCGCGGCAGGTCGATGTCGAAGATGGTCTTGGCGTGGCCGGGCCGGCGCGTCATCACCATCACCCGGTCGGACAAATAGATCGCCTCGTCGATCTGGTGGGTGACGAACAGCACGGTCTTCTTCGCCTCCTGCCAGATGCGCAGCAGCTCGACCTGCATCAGGTCGCGGGTCTGGGCGTCGAGCGCGGCGAACGGCTCGTCCATCAGCAGAACGTCGGGGTCGGTCGCGAGCGCGCGGGCGAGCCCGACGCGCTGCTTCATCCCGCCCGACAGCTCGTGCGGGTAGTGCCCCTCGAAGCCGGTAAGCCCGACCATGTGGATGAAGCGCTGCGAGGTCTCGCGCCGCTGGGCGCTCGGCACGCCCTTGAGCTGGAGGCCGAGCTCGACGTTCGACTGCACGGTGCGCCAGGGCAGCAGGCCGAACTCCTGGAACACCATCGCGCGGTCGGTGCCGGGCCCGACGATCGCCCGGCCGCGCATGGTGAGCTCGCCCGAATCCGGCCGGATCAGCCCGAGCAGTACGTTGAGGAAGGTGGACTTGCCGCAGCCTGACGGGCCGACGATCGAGAGGAACTCGAACTCGCGCACCTCGATGTCGAAGCTGGCGAGCGCCCGCACGGCGGCGCGGTTGGGCGGCCGGAACGTCAGGTTGACGTTGCGTCCTTCAATGAACCCGTCCATCGGCGCGATCCGCTCCCTGCGGTTGGACGATTATCGTTCTCGAACGCGCACCTCAGCGTAGCCGATATCCGGGCGACGTCAAACCGCCTTCATCCGGCCGCGCGCGAGGCCGACTGGACGCCGAACCCTTCCCAGCCGATGGGGGCTCGCACCCGGGCCGCCGCCTGGGAGGGATCGAGGGACGTGTCCCACAGCCGCCCGACGAAGCGCGACCCCGTCACCCCGTCCGAGGCGTCGGAGCAGAGCCAGACGATGGGCGCGGCCATCACCTCGGGCCGGACCAGCCTGGCGCGGTCCTGACCGGCGCGCACCGGCACGAACGGCGTGTCCGCCGCGCCGCCCGGCACCAGGATGTTCACCGCGACGCCGGTGCCCCGCAGGTCCTTGGCCCAGATCGCGCTCTGCGCCTCGAGCGCCGCCTTGGCCGGTCCGTAGGGCGAGAACCCTTCCTCCAGCATCGTGTCGAAGCTGGTGGTGACGTTGACGACGCGGCCCCAGCCCTGGCGCGTCATGTGCTCGACCACGGCGCAGGCGGTCAGGAACGGCCCCTTCACGTTGACGTCGAACAGGCGCTGCCAGTCGTCGGGCTTTGCCTCCCAGAACTTCACCTTGCGGGTGGCGAAGTCGGCGACCACGTGCTGCGGCCCGAGGCCTGCGTTGTTGACCAGCGCGTGCAGCCCGCCGAACCGGTCGATGGTACGCGCGACCATCGCGGTGATGGCGGCCTGGTCGCGCACGTCGGCCACGCAGGTCTCGACGCGGCCGGAGGAGGCAGCGTGCTTGGCCGCGAAGCTCGCGAGACCGTCCGCGCTGCGGTCGACCGCGGTCACCGCGGCCCCCGCCTCGACCAACGCCCGCGCCATGATCCGGCCCATGCCGCTCGCCGCGCCGGTGACGATCGCGACCTTGCCGTCGAGCACGCCCATCGCTTCCTCCCGCTCCGTTTCGCGAAGTGTAGCGGCCGCTCGCGGCGTTGTCGCGATGCGGACGCGCCTCTATAGTCGGCCGCAGTTTGCGGGGGAGAGCATGAGCGTACTCGAAACACTCGCCGGCCATGTCGCCGCCGCCAGGTCGGCGGACCTCGCCCAGTCCGACCGCGAGATCCTGCGCCGCCACGTGATCGACACGGCGGGCGCGCTCGTCACCGGGCTGCACACGCCGGAGGGGCGGGCGCTCGCCAAGTTCTTCCACGACGATCCGGTCGCGCGGCGGACGGCGGTGACGCGCCTGACCGAGATCGACGACATTCATCTCACCTCGTCGACGACGCCGGGCTCGATCGTCGTGCCGACCGCGCTGACCGTGACGCTTGCCCAATCCTCGCCCAAGGCGGCAGATTTCGCCGACGCGGTCTCGGTCGCGTACGAAGCGATGACGCGCTACGGCCTGGCCATCGAAGGCCCGAAGATCCTCTATCGCGGCATCTGGCCGACCTGCTTCACCGCGCCGTTCGGCGCGGCGGCCGCCGCCTGCCGCGCTGCCGGACTCGATGCCGGGCCGACCGGCCATGCCCTCGCAATGGCTGCCGCCGAGGCGACGCCCGGGCCCGGACGGCCGGGCCCGCCCTTGCCGTCACGCTGGCTGGTGATGGCCGCGGGCGCCGCCTCGGGCGCGCGGTCGGCCGATGCGGCGGTGCAGGGCTTCACCGGCGACCTCAACCTGCTCGACGGGACGTGGCTCAAGGGGGCCCATGGGATCGAGGGCAAGCCCGCCGCGCTCGCCGACGGGCTTCGCAACGGCGCGGTGCTCGCGCGCCTGTCGCTGAAGCCGTTCTGCTCGGCGAAGCAGGCGGTCGGCGCCGTCGCTGGGCTGCAGGCCATCCTCGGCCGCGGCGTTGCGGTCGGCGCGATCAAGTCGGTGCGGGTCTTCGTGCCCGATGCCTATCGCGGCATGATCTCGACCAGGGCGGAGGCGGGAAACCGCACGACCTCGATCGTCAGCGCCGCCTATCAGCTCGGCCTCGCGGCGCACGATGCGGACGGGCTCTACGACGTCGGGCGCGACACCATCGCCTCCTCGGGCCCGGTCGCCGAATTCGCGGCCAGGGTCACCATCGCCGCCGACGACTCGCTCGCCGCGCACTACCCGGCGCGCTGGCCGGCGCGCATCGAGGTCGAGCTCGATTCGGGCTCCGCTTCGGAAGAGGTGCTCGACGCGCCCGGCGATCCGGGGAGGCGGCTCGACGGCGAGGCGGTGCATGACAAGTTCCGCCGCATCGTCGGCCGAGCGGTCGCCGAGCCCGAGGCGGACGCCCTTTATGCCGCGGCGTCCAAGGCCATCGAGGATGACGGGGCGCTCGCCGATCTTGGCGGGCGCATCGCGGCGCTGGAAAAGCGCGCGGCCGGATAGGCCTGTCGCCCGCTACTTGTATCGGACCGACAGGATCTCGTAGGACTTCGAGCCGGCGGGCGTCGTCACCTCGACCGAATCGCCGACCCGCTTGCCGATCAGGGCGCGGGCGAGCGGCGCGGTGATAGCGAGCTTGCCCGCCTTGATGTCGGCCTCGTCCTCGCCGACGATCTGGTAAGTCGCCTCGTCGTCGGTGTCCTCGTCGGCGAGCTTTACCTTGGCGCCGAACTTCACGTCCTTGCCCGAAAGCTGGGACGGGTCGATCACCTCGGCCCGGCGCAGCTTGTCCTCGAGCTCGCCGAGGCGTCCCTCGATGAAGCCCTGGCGCTCGCGCGCGGCATGGTATTCGGCGTTTTCCGAAAGATCGCCATGGCCACGCGCCGCCGCGATCGCCTTGATGATCTGCGGCCGCTCGATCGTCTTCAGGCGCTTCAACTCGGCCTCGAGCCGGCTGAAGCCCTCGGAAGTCATCGGTATCTTGTCCATCCCCTGCGACCCAAAGACTAAAAGGCTCCGTGCGGCGGCGGCTCGCCGCCCGCTCATCGATTCGGCTGGCCAGATTGCCGTCCGCTCTACGCGAGCCGTCCCTAGAACGACCCCGTAAAATAGGACTGGAGCGGCGCGACATCAAGGGCGCCCGCCCGTACGGCCGCGATCGCCCCGACCGCCGCCCGGCTACCCGCGACAGTCGTGTAGTAGGGAATCTTGAGCGTCAAAGCGGCGCGGCGCAACTCAAACAAATCGGCAATCGAGCGGGTTCCCTCGGACGTGTTGAAGACGAGCTGCACCTCGCCGTTCTTGATGGCGTCCACGATATTGGGCCGGCCGTCGGTCACCTTCATGACGTCCTCGACGGGGAGGCCCGCCTCGCGCAGCACTTCCGCCGTGCCGTGCGTGCCGATGATGGCGAAGCCCATCTCGACCAGTCGGCGCGCGATGGGCACCATCAGCGGCTTGTCGCGGTCGCGCACCGAGATGAAGGCCGTGCCCGAGAGCGGCACCTTGGTTCCCCCGCCGATCTGAGACTTGGCGAAGGCGCGGCCGAAATCCGTGTCGATTCCCATCACCTCGCCGGTCGATTTCATCTCCGGCCCCAGGATGATATCGACGTTGGGGAAGCGGGCGAAGGGGAAGACGGCCTCCTTGACCGCGATATGGCCGCGCTTGGCGGCCCGAGCGTTCTGGGCCAGGAGGTCGGAAAGCGCCTCGCCCGCCATCACCCTCGCAGCGATCTTGGCGATCGGAGCGCCGGTCGCCTTGGCGACGAACGGCACGGTCCGCGAAGCGCGCGGGTTGACCTCGAGAACGTAGATCTCGCCGTCCTTCACGGCGTACTGCACGTTCATCAGCCCGACTACCCCGAGCGCCCGGGCGAGCTTCGCCGTTTCGGCGCCGAGCTCGTCCACCACGTCGCGGCCGAGCGAGTAGGGCGGCAGCGAGCAGGCGGAATCGCCCGAATGGATACCCGCTTCCTCAATGTGTTCCATGATGCCGGCGATATGGACCTGGCCGGTCGAATCGCAGATCGCGTCGACGTCGACCTCGATCGCGTCTTGCAGGTAGGAATCGATCAGCACCGGGAAGCGGATGCGCCCGGCGGCGCGCTCGGTCTCGGCTGTGCGCATGTAGCGCCGCAGCGCCGTCGCGTCCTGCACGATCTCCATCGCTCGCCCGCCCAGCACGTAGGACGGCCGGATCAGGACCGGGTAGCCGATCTCGCCCGCGACCTGCTCGGCCGCTTCGGCCGTGGTGGCGATACCCGAGCGCGGCTGGGCGATGCCGAGACCGGCGATCAGCTTCTGAAAGCGCTCGCGGTCCTCGGCGAGGTCGATGGCGTCGGGAGAGGTGCCGAGGATCGGAATCGACGCCTCCTCGAGCGCGCGGGCAAGCTTCAGCGGCGTCTGGCCGCCATATTGGACGATGACGCCGAGCAGCGTGCCCTTCGCCTGCTCGGTGCGCACGATCTCGATCACGTCCTCGGCGGTCAGCGGCTCGAAATAGAGCCGGTCGGAGGTGTCGTAGTCGGTCGAAACCGTCTCCGGGTTGCAGTTGACCATGATGGTCTCGATCCCCGCCTCGACCAGGGCGTAGACCGCGTGGACGCAGCAATAGTCGAACTCGATGCCCTGGCCGATGCGGTTGGGCCCGCCGCCGAGGATCACCACCTTGCGCCGCTCCGAAGGGTCGGCCTCGCACTCGGCGCGGCCGAGCCCGTCGCCCTCGTAGGTCGAGTACATGTAGGGGGTGAGCGAGGCGAACTCCGCCGCGCAGGTGTCGATGCGCTTGAACACCGGGCGCACATCGAGCCGGGCGCGCCGCGCCGCCACATCGGCCTCCGGAAGTCCCGCGAGCTCGCCGAGCCGCGCGTCCGAGAAGCCGAGCGTTTTGAGCGCGGCGAGGCCCTGCGCGTCGTCCGGCAGGCCGGTCTCGGCCACCGCCTTCTCGGCATCGACGATGCGGGCGATCTCGGCGATGAACCAGGGGTCGATGCGGCAGGCGCGGTGGATGTCGTCCGCAGTCATGCCGCGCCGCAGCGCCTCGGCGATGTACAGCACCCGGTCGGGTACCGGTTGGGCGAGCGTGGCGCGGAGGTCGGCATCCTCAAGCGGTTCGCCGTCGCGCCCCATAGGCGTGTTGAGGCCGGTGAGCCCGGTCTCGGTCGAGCGCAGCGCCTTCTGGAAGGATTCGCAGAAGCTGCGCCCGATCGACATCGCCTCGCCGACCGACTTCATCGAGGTGGTGAGCAACTGCTCGGCGGTCGGGAACTTCTCGAAGGTGAAGCGCGGGATCTTGGTGACGATGTAGTCGATGGTCGGCTCGAACGAGGCGGGCGTGACCCCGGTGATGTCGTTGGCGAGCTCGTCCAGCGTGTAGCCGACGGCGAGCCGGGCCGCGACCTTGGCGATCGGGAAGCCGGTCGCCTTGGAGGCAAGCGCGGAGGAGCGCGAGACGCGCGGATTCATCTCGATGATGACCATGCGCCCGTCGGCTGGGTTGATCGCGAACTGCACGTTCGATCCGCCGGTATCGACACCTATCTCGCGCAGCACCGCGATCGAGGCGTTGCGCATGATCTGGTATTCCTTGTCGGTCAGCGTCAGCGCAGGCGCGACGGTGATCGAATCGCCGGTGTGGATGCCCATGGGGTCGACGTTCTCGATGGAGCAGACGATGATGCAGTTGTCCGCGCGGTCGCGGACCACTTCCATCTCGAACTCCTTCCAGCCGAGCACCAATTCCTCGATCAGCACCTCGCCGGTGGGCGATGCGTCGAGCCCGCGCGCCACGACCTCCTCGAACTCGTCGCGGTTGTAGGCGATGCCGCCGCCGGTGCCGCCCAACGTGAAGGACGGGCGGATGATGGCGGGAAGCCCGGTCATCTCCAGCGTGGCGCGCGCGTCCTCCATCGAGCGGGCGATGCGTCCCTTCGGCGTCGCGAGACCAATCCGCGCCATCGCCGCCTGGAACAGCTCGCGATCCTCGGCCTTGTCGATCGCCTCGCGCGTCGCCCCGATCATTTCGACGCCGTACTGGTCGAGCACGCCCTCGCGCGCCAGTGACAGCGCGACGTTGAGGCCGGTCTGCCCGCCCATGGTCGGCAGCAGCGCGTCGGGCCTTTCCTTCTCGATGATCTTCGCCACCATCTCTGGCGTCACCGGCTCGACATAGGTCGCGTCGGCGAGCCCCGGGTCGGTCATGATCGTCGCCGGGTTCGAGTTGACGAGGATGATCCGGTAGCCTTCCTCCCTCAGCGCCTTGCAAGCCTGCGCGCCCGAATAGTCGAATTCGCAGGCTTGGCCGATGACGATCGGTCCCGCCCCGATGATCAGGATAGACTTGATGTCGGTGCGCTTAGGCATGGGCGAGCGGGGCCGGGTCGCAATCGGATAGGGAAGGATGTATATTCACATTCATGGCGACGTTGCTGGACAAGGCGATCGAAGAGGCGCGCAAGCTCCCGCCCGACGAGCAGGAGACGCTTGCCGCCATCATCCTGGAGGAGATCGCCGACGAGGCGCGCTGGGCGAAAACCTTCGCCGAGAGCCGTGACCTCATCGACAGGCTGGCCGAGGAAGCGCTGGAGGAATTCCGCGCGGGCCGCACCGAGCCGATGGACTTTCCCCCCGGCAAGGAATGAGGTCGGTCCGCACGAAGCGGTTCCGGGCCTGTTTCGAAGCCCTCCCTCCCGACATCCAGCGGCGCGCCGTCGAGGCCTATCGCCTCTGGCAGCAAAACCCGTCCCACCGCTCGCTTGATTTCAAGCCCATCGGAAGGCGACTGCCGGCATACTCGATTCGCATTGGCATCAGCTGGCGAGCCATGTGCCTCCAGGAGGGCGAGACCTGGATCTGGTTCTGGATCGGATCGCATGCCGAGTACGACACGCTGCTTCGCCGCGTCTGATGCCCGTTCAGCCATTCTTGTCGATCATCCCCACGAACCGTTCGAACAGATAGTGGCTGTCCTGCGGGCCGGGCGATGCCTCGGGGTGGTACTGGACGGCGAAAACCGGCTTGCCGTCGAGCGCGAACCCCTCGAGCGAGCCGTCGAACAGTGAGACGTGGGTGGTGCGGCAGCCGGCGGGCAGCGATTTCTCGTCCACCACGAATCCGTGATTCTGGCTGGTGATCTCGACCTTGCCGGTGGCGAGGTCCTTGACCGGATGGTTCGCGCCGCGATGGCCCTGATGCATCTTCTCGGTCTTCGCGCCGAGCGCGAGCGCGAGAAGCTGGTGGCCGAGGCAGATGCCGAACGTCGGCTTCCCGGTGGTCAGCAGCTCCTGCAGCACCGGCACGGCGTACTCGCCGGTCGCGGCCGGATCGCCCGGCCCGTTCGACAGGAAGATGCCGTCCGGCTTGTGCCGCATCACGTCCGCGGCGGTCGCGCGCGCCGGCACCACCGTGACGCGGCAGCCGGCGGCGGCGAGACAGCGCAGGATGTTGCGCTTGGCGCCGTAATCGACGGCGACCACGTGGCGCTTCGGTGCGGTCAGCTTGCCGTACCCGCTGCCGAGCGACCAGCGCGTCTCGTCCCAGCGATAGGTCTGGCGGCAGGTCACCTCGCCGGTCAAATCCATCCCCGCGAGGCCGGGCCAGGCGGTGGCGCGCGCTCGGAGCGCGGCGAGGTCGAAGCGCGCCGGATCGCCGGCCGCCTCGGGATCGTGGAACACGACGCCGTTCGGCGCCCCGCCGTCGCGGATGCGGCGGGTGAGGCACCGCGTGTCGATCCCGGTGACGCCCACCAGGTTCATCTGCTTCAGCCACGCGTCGAGATGGCGGGTCGCGCGCCAGCTCGACGGCTCGGTGACCGGACAGCGCAGCACGAGCCCGCGCGCCGCCGGCACGACCGTCTCGATGTCCTCGAGGTTCGTGCCCACGTTGCCGACGTGAGGGAAGGTGAAGGTGACGATCTCGCCGGCGTAGGAGGGGTCGGTCAGGATCTCCTGGTAGCCGGTCATCGAGGTGTTGAAGCAGACCTCGCCGACCGCCGCCCCCGCCGCGCCGATGCCGTGACCCCAGAACACCGTGCCGTCGGCCAGGACCAACGCCGCCGTTGCACCGCGGGGCGGGGCAGCGGGCGGCGCAGGTGAAGCGGCCGTCATCGGGCGGGGCGTTCCTCGAGATTGGGAAACTGGGGCCGCGCGGAGCGCGAACCAGATTGCGCGTTAGATAAAGAAAAGGCCGAACCCCGTCAAGGCGCAGGAGCCCAGAATGTTTCCTCCTAATTTCAACGGTTTATCCGAGGAGGGGCGGGTTTGCCAGCGGCCCGCAGTTGAGCTAGGTTCGCGGCAGCGGAGGGCGTGACCATGGACACACCGCTTAGACCCAGGCTGAACGACGCCCTCAAGGCGGCGATGAAGTCGCAGGACAAGCGCGGTACCTCGACGCTGCGGTTGATTCTCGCCGCCATCAAGGACCGCGACATCGCCGCGCGCTCCAAGGGCAACACCGAGGGGCTCAGCGACGAAGAGATCCTCGGCGTGCTGCAGACCATGATTCGCCAACGCCAGGAATCGGCCGAGCTCTACGACAAGGGCGCGCGGCCCGAGCTCGCCGCCGACGAGCGGGCGGAGATCGTCATCATCGAATCGTTCCTGCCGCAGCAGATGAGCGAGGCCGAGGTGAACGAGGCGATCGGCGAGACCATCGCCGCGTGTGGCGCCACCTCGATGAAGGACATGGGCAAGGCGATGGCCGCGTTACGCGCCCGCTACGCGGGGCGGATGGACTTCGCCCGGGCGAGCCAGCTCGTCAAGGAGCGGCTCGCGTCTTAGGGGCTGCCGCCCGGCCGGGGCTGCTTGACGGACCCCCGGTGCGAACCTACCATCACTGTATCGGCGGGCGGCCGCGAGGCCGCCCGTTTTGGCGAGTGGGAGAGCGCATGACAACGAAGCCCATCTCCGACAATTCGTTCGAACGTGACGTGCTCAAGGCTCCGGGCCCGGTGCTGGTCGATTTCTGGGCCGAATGGTGCGGCCCGTGCAAGCAGATCGGGCCGTATCTGGAGGAGATTTCCAACGAGCTCGCGGACAAGGTCACGGTCGCAAAGCTCAACATCGACGAGAACCCGATGGCGCCGTCCCGCTACGGGGTGCGCGGAATCCCGACGCTGATCCTGTTCAAGGACGGCCAGGTCGCCGCCACCAAGGTCGGTGCCCTGCCGAAGTCCAAGCTGGTCGAGTGGATCCACCAGTCGATCTGAACCAGAACGAGCGCAACGTCGACGTCCGAAGCCCCGCCCAGCGCGGGGCTTCGCGATTCCTGCCCGCGCCGATAGGGACGTGTTCCCCGCTCGCGTGATGTATCCTCCGCGCCATGTACGGCGATGTGATCGACCTCCGCGATTTCTATGCCGGCAGCCTCGGCCGGGCGGCGCGGCGCGTGCTGCGCGTGCGCATCCGCGAGACGTGGCCCGATCTGAGAGGCATGCGGGTCATGGGGCTCGGCTACGCCGCGCCGTACCTGCTGCCGTTCCGCGAGGAGTGCGAGCGCGTGATCGCGGTCATGCCGGCGGGGCAGGGGGTGGTGCACTGGCCTGCGGAGGGGCCGGGCCTCGTCACCCTCGCCGACGATTCGGAGCTGCCGCTGCCCGATGTCTCCATCGACCGGGTGCTGCTGGTCCACGCGCTGGAGCGAACCGAGCAGCTTCGCCCGATGCTGCGCGAGGTGTGGCGGGTGATGACCGACGGCGGCCGACTGCTCGCGGTGGTGCCCAACCGGCGCGGAATCTGGGCCCGGCTCGACCGCACGCCGTTCGGCCAGGGCCACCCCTACACGGCCGGCCAGCTCTCGCGCCTCCTGCGCGACAACATGTTCGACCCGATTCGCACGCGCCAGGCGCTGTTCGTGCCGCCGTCGCGCTCGCGCATGGTGCTCGCCTCCGCCCCGGCGTGGGAGAAGCTCGGCGCGCGCTGGCTGCCGATGATCTCGGGCGTGCTGATGATCGAGGCCGGCAAGCGCATCTACGCCCCGTCGGAGGTGCCGAAGCTCCGTCGCCGCCGGGTCTACATGCCGCTGCCGCCGGTGACTCCGGCGCCGAGCGGCGGCCCGGCGCGCACGGCCTCGCCGGTCATCCCGAACTCGCGGGCAAGCAGCTCGTAGCTTCGTCGCCGCTTCGCCTCGTCATACATCCAGGTGACGACGGCGATGTCGTCGACCCGCTGCTCGGTGGCGAGTGCGCGGATCTGGTCCGCCACCTCGCTCGGCGTGCCGATCATGGCGCGCTCGCGGAACTGCGCGAGGCGCACCCGCTCCGCGTCGGTGTAGGGATAGGCGAGCGCCACCTCGGGCGGGTCGATCGGCATCCAGATGCCGCGCTCGCGCAAAAGCTGGGTCCGCGCGCGCGAGGCGTACAGGAACTCGGCCTCCTCGCGCGTTTCGGCGCACAGCGCCCAGACGCAGAGCCCCGCGTGCGGCCGGGGCCAGCGCGCGCTCGGCTGGTAGTGCTGGCGGTAGATCTGCAGCGCCTCCGGCCCGCCGCGCCCGTTGGTGAAGAACCAGGCGAAGGCGTAGGGCAGGCCGAAATGGGCCGCCACCTGCGCCCCGTAATTCGAGCTGCCGAGCACCCACACCTCGGGCACGGTGTGGCCCTGCGGCTGGCATTTCACCGCGGCGAACGGGTGCTTCTCGATCAGCGGCTGTCCGCCGATCCAGGCCAGCAGGTCGCGCACGTCGGCCGGGAAGTACTCCGCCCGCTCGCTCGCCATCGGGTGCAGGGCGAAGGCGGTGAGCCCGTCCGAGCCCGGCGCGCGGCCGAGTCCCAGGTCGATCCGCCCGGGCGCGATGGCGTCGAGCACGCGGAACTGTTCGGCGACCTTCAGTGGCGAATAGTGCGGCAGCATGATGCCGGCAGCGCCCACCCGGATGCGCGTGGTCTGGGTGGCGATGGCCGCGATCAGGATCTCCGGCGCGGTGCCCACGATCGAGCCGGAATTGTGGTGCTCTGACACCCAGAACCGGGCGTATCCCAGCGCCTCGCAATGGCGGGCGAGGGCGATGGTGTTGCGAATCGATTCGCCGTGCGGGTGACCGGCGAGGGCAACGGACTGGTCGAGGACGGACAGGCGCATCATCCGGCGATATTACCCGATGGGGTGGCAGCCGTCACAAAGCCTCGCATCCGGTGGAACCGAACTGTCTTTCCTGCGCTATATGCAGATTGCGGGCGGTGGCGCCCGGAAGGGGAGATATCCACATGCGACATGGCTGGTTGCCTACCGCCGCTCTCGCGGCAGCCGTGATGCTCGCCGTGCCGGTGGTGCCGTCGTTCGCCCAGGAGCGCGGCCACGAACAGGACATGCGGGATCACAATACCCGCGGCGGCCACGACGAGCGCGACCGCGGCCATGAAGAGCGCGGCCCTGCGGCACGCGGCCCCGAGCGGGGCCGGTCGGAGGCGCGTTCCCGGCCGCAATTCGACACGCACCAGCGCGACATGGCGCATCGCTACTACACCGATTACGGCCATAACCACCGCGGCCGCTGCCCGCCCGGCCTCGCCCGGAAGCACAATGGCTGCGAAGCGCCGGGCCACGCGAAGCGCTGGCAGGTCGGCCGACCGCTGCCGCGCGATGTCGTCTACTACAACGTGCCGCAGCCGCTGGTACAGCAGCTCGGTCCGCCCCCTCGCGGCGATCGCTATGCGCGCGTGTCGAATGACATTCTGCTGCTGGCGCTCGGGACGGGGATTGTCGTCGACGCGCTCCAGAACCTCGGCCAGCAGTAGCCTTCGGCCGGCTATGGGATCAGGACGGCCGCACCGGCGACGGTGCGGTTTTCCAGGTCGCGATGCGCCCGTGCCGCGTCGGCGAGCGGGTAGCTCCGCGCCGAATCGAGCCGGATGACGCCCCGCCCGACCAGCCCGAACAGCTCGTCGCACGCGGCGCGCAGCGCCGCCGGGTCCGAGATGTAGCTCGAGATTGCCGGCCGGTTGACCGAGAGCGACCCCTTCTTCGACAGTAGCAGCAGGTCGATCGGCGGCACGTGGCCCGACGCGTTGCCGTAGTTCACCAGCATGCCGAAGGGCCGGGTGCAGTCGAGCGAGCGGACGAACGTGTCCTTGCCGACGCCGTCGAGCACCGCCGCGACGCCTTCGGGCACGAGGCGCTTCACCGCCGCGACGAAATCGGTCTCGCGATAGAGGATCGGGTGGTCGCAGCCATGCGCCGCGACGATCTGCGCCTTTTCGGCCGAGCCCACCGTGCCGAGCACGGTCGCGCCGCGATGCTTCGCCCACTGGACGAGGATCAGACCGACGCCGCTTGCCGCCGCGTGGATCAGCACCGCCTCGCTTGCGCGCGGCTTGTATAGGCGGTTCACCACCATCGAGGCGGTAAGCCCCTTCAGCATGAACGATTCCGCCTGGACGTCGCCGATCTTGTCGGGGAGCGGGATCAGGCAGGCCGCGGGGACGTTCCGCTCCTCGGCATAGGCGCCGGTCCCCTCGTAGAACGGTCCGCCGGTGCCGACATAGGCGACGCGCTGGCCGACGACGACACCCGTGGCGCCCGGCCCCAGCGCCGTCACCACCCCCGCCGCCTCGTTGCCCGGGATCAGCGGGAATTTCGGGGCGTCGGCGATGTAGAAGCCGCCGCGCCGCACGTTCACGTCCGAGAAGTTGACCGCGATGGCGGTGTGGCGGATGCGGACCTCGCCCGGTCCGGGCGCGGCGATGTCGCACGTCTCGTAGCGCAGGACATCGGGTCCGCCGTTCTCGTGGATGCGAACCGCGTGCACGTCCTCTACCCCACCGCCGTGTTGCCCACCGCGTCGATCAGCACGAAGGCGATGACGCAGGGCTCGGTGCCGTTGTTGACCCAGTTGTGGATGGTGCCGCGCTGGACCAGCACGTCGCCCGCCTTGAGGTGGACCACGGTGCCGTCGAGGTCCATGTCGATCTCGCCCTTCATCACGACGGCATAATCGATCGAATCGGTGCGGTGGTTGCGCGGCGCGACGCCCGGCCCGTACTCGACGACGCGGAAGACCGACCCGCTGCGGACGGTGGTGCCCACCTCGCGCGCGCCCTTGTCGACGCCATCCTCGCGGAGGCGGACGGGCAGGTCCTGCGTGGTCCAGATCACCTGCGCCGCATGGTTGGGCCGGCCGGAGCGGGCGTGAGCGCCCATGTCGTCGATGCGGACGATGGGCTTGCCGTTGCGGTCGTGGCCCGTCACCACGCGGCGGATGTTCAGGGTCATGATCGGCTCCCCCAGGGTTGCGACGGGCACAGTCTATCCCGTCATCGCGAGCGCGGCGAAGCAGTCCCTGCGATGCCTGATCGCCGCTACGTTCCCCGCCGCAGGAGGAAGATGCCCTGCTCGCACAGCACGTTGGCGAGCCAGCCGGGCGCGCCGTGGTCCGAGGCCTGCCCGGTATGGCCCAGCATATGTCCGCGCTCGATGCCGAGGCCCAGCTCGTCGCAAAGCGCGGTGAAGTCGCGCAGCGTGCAGGGGTGGATGTTGTCGGTGTCGTACCAGCGCCGGTTGCCGGAATCCTGCACCGGCATGCGCCCGTTCCACAGCAGGTTCAGCCGCACCCGCCAGTTGCCATAGTTGAGTATCGAGACGATTGGCCGGGTGCCGACCCGGGCGAGCTGCAGCAGCATGTCGCGCGGGTTGCGCATCGCCTGCAACGCCTGCGACAGCACCACGTAGTCGAACGCCTCGGCCGGGTAATCGGCGAGGTCGGTCTCCGCGTCGCCCTGGATGACCGAAAGCCCATGCGCCACGCAGGCGCGCACCCGGTCCTGGCGCAGCTCGAGCCCGCGCCCGTCCACCCCCTTGGCGCGCCACAGATAGTCGAGCAGCGCGCCGTCGCCGCAGCCGACGTCGAGCACGCGGCTCTTCGGCGCGATCATGTCGGCGATGAGGGCGAGGTCGTGGCGGATCGTCCGCGCCGTCCCGGTCGCGGCGGTCGCTGCCGGCGCGGCGTCGCTCATCGGCGCCGGAGCCCGCGATGCTCGGCCGCGCCGTCGAGGAAGCCGCGGAGGGTCGTGTGCAGCTCCGGCTCGTCCAGCAGGAACGCGTCGTGGCCCTTGTCGGTCACGATCTCGGCGTAGCTCACGTTGGCGACGACGGCGTTCAGCGCGTGCACGATGACCCGGCTTTCCGCGGGCGGGAACAGCCAGTCCGAGCTGAACGAGATGACGCAGAACCTGACCGGCGTGCCGCGGAAGGCGCTGGCGAGCACGCCGCCCTGCTCGGCCGCCATGTCGAAATAGTCCATGGCGCGGGTGATGTAGAGGTAGGAGTTGGCGTCGAACCGCTCGACGAAGGTCGAGCCCTGGTGGCGCAGGTAGCTCTCTACTTGGAAGTCGGCGTCGAACCCGTAGGTCACCTTGTCGCGCGCCTGCAGGTTCCGGCCGAACTTGCGGGTGAGCGCCGCCTCGCTGAGATAGGTGATGTGCGCCGCCATGCGCGCGACGGCGAGGCCGCGGCGCGGGTTCCGTCCCTGGGCGAGATAGTCGCCGCCGCACCAGTCGGGGTCGGCCATGATCGCCTGGCGGCCGAGCTCGTGGAACGCGATGTTCTGGGCCGAATGGTGCTCGGCGCAGGCGATGGGCACGGCAGCGAATACCCGCTCGGGGAAGCGCGCCGCCCAGTCGAGCGCCTGCATCCCGCCCATTGAGCCGCCGATGACGCAGAAGAGCTGCTCGATCCCGAGGCTTTCGACCAGGAGCGCCTGGGCCCTCACCATGTCGCCGATGGTGATGACGGGGAAGGAGAGTCCGTAAGGCTTGCCGCTCGCGGGGTCGATCTCCTTCGGCCCGGTGGTGCCCATGCACCCGCCCAGCACGTTCGACGAGATGACGAAGTACCGGTCGGTATCGAGCACCTTGCCCGGCCCGACCAGCAGCTCCCACCAGCCGGGCTTGCCGGTGATCGGGTGGCGGTCGGCGGCGAACTGGTCGCCGGTCAGCGCGTGGCATACCAGGATGGCGTTCGACCGGTCGGCGTTGAGCGTGCCGTAGGTCTGGTAGGCGACGGTGAACGGGCCGAGCTCGATGCCGCAATCGAGCCGGAGCTTGTGCTCGGCGCCGAGCACCATGCGGTGGCCGGGCCACAGCGCGGTGTCGTCGAGGGCGGGTCGGGGCTGCGGCGGCGCGTTCATCGGCGGTCCATAAGGTGGTCCATCGCGAGGCACGGGTCACCCGGGCGTCGCGCGGGCGGGGCTGCCGGCCGGCCCCGCCACAGGGACCGGCATAGAAATGGACGGGTGCCGCGCTATGTCAATGTTTTCTTTGATTTTCGCCGCGGGGCGGACTACCACATCGCGCCATGGCGAAACGGACCGAAACAGACGGGGCGGCGCGCGCGCCAGACCTCGCCGCGCTGCGCGCCGAGATCGACCGCATCGACGACGCGATGCACGACCTTTTGATGCGGCGGACCGAGATCGTGGTGGGCATCCGCGACGCGAAGCGTGCGTCGGGCGAGCCGGTGCTGCGCCCCGCTCGCGAGGCGCAGGTGCTGCGGCGACTGGTCGCGCGCCACAAGGGGCCGTTCCCCAGCCATGCGATCGTGCGCATCTGGCGCGAGATCATCGCCGGCCAGGTGCGGGTGCAGGCGCCGTTCTCGCTCGCCGTCTACGCCCCGCCCTCGCGTCCCGGCCTTGCGGTGCTCGCCTCCGACCATTTCGGCTCCACCACCCCGTCCCGAAGCTACGAGACGGCGCGCGGTGTGATCCGCGCGGTGACGGTGGGCGAGGCCCAGGTCGGCGTTCTGCCGCCGCCGGAGGAGGACGACCAGGATCCGTGGTGGCCGGCGCTTGCCGGCACGGAACCCGATACCCCCCGCATCGTCGCCCGCCTTCCCTTCGCCCCGCCGCCCGGCCTGCCGGGCGCCCAGGCCATTGCCATCGCGCCCATCGACCAGGAGCCGTCGGGCGCCGACCGCAGCTTCCTGGTGATCGAGACCGCCAACCACGCCTCGCGTCGGATCCTTTCGGCCGCGCTCGGCGCCGCCGGGCTCGAATGCCTCAACCTCACGCTGCGCGAGGTGCCGGGCGGCGTCGACAGCCTCTACCTCGCCGAGATCGACGGCTTCGTCGCGCGTGGCGACGCGCGCCTCGCCGCGCTGATCGCCGCCCAGCCGCAGGTGGTGCGCCGCTGCGTGGCCGTCGGCGGGTTCGCCCTGCCGCTTGCGCCGGCGGAGCCGGGATGAGCGCCCCGATCGTCCGGCCGGGCATCCTCGAAATCGAGGCCTATGTCCCCGGCAAGTCCAAGCTCGCAGGCAAAAAGCGGGTCATCAAGCTCGCCTCGAACGAGGCCGCGCTGGGGCCGAGCCCGCTCGCGCTGAAGGCGTACCGCGCGGCGGCGCGCGGGCTCGACCGCTATCCGGACGGCGGGTGCACCGCTCTCCGCGAGGCGATCGGGACGCGGCACGGGCTCGATCCCGCGCGCATCGTGTGCGGCGCCGGCTCCGACGAAGTCCTCTACAACCTGGCGCGCGCCTATGCCGGGCCGGGCGACGACATCCTGATGACCCGGCACGGCTTCAGCATGTACCCGATCATCGCGCACTCGGTGGGCGCGCGGCCGGTCGCGGCGCCGGAGACGGCGTTGACCGCCGACGTCGACGCGCTGCTCGCCTGCGTGACGGACAAGACGCGGCTCCTCTACCTCGCGAACCCGAACAACCCGACCGGCACCTACATTCCCGAGTCCGAGCTTCGCCGGCTGCGCGCGGGCCTGCGCGAGGACGTGGTGCTGGTGATCGATTCCGCGTACGGTGAGTTCGTGGTGCGCAACGATTACGCCGACGGGGCCGCGCTGGTCGACCAGGGCGTCAACACTGTGATGACGCGCACCTTCTCCAAGATCCACGGACTCGCCGGGCTTCGCATCGGCTGGGCCTACTGCCCGGCGCCGATCCTCGACGTGCTCGACCGGCTGCGCTCGCCGTTCGGCGTGTCGATGCCGGCCCAGGCGGCGGGCGCGGCCTCGATGGCGGACGGCGCGCACCTGTCGCTCGCGCGCGACCACAACGCCGCCTGGTTGCCGTGGCTCCGCGACCGGATGGTCGAGCTCGGGCTCGAGGTGGTGCCGAGCGCGGCCAACTTCATCCTGATCCGCTTTCCGTCCATGCCGGGCCGGACCAGCGCGGACGCCAACCGGTTCCTGAATTCGCGCGGCATCATCGCGCGCGAGACCGCCATCTATCACCTGCCCGATTTCCTACGCATCACCATCGGGCGCGAGGACGAGATGCGCGCCTGCGCCGACGCGCTCGCCGACTTCATGGAGGGCACGCATGGCTGAGCCGCTGTTCGACCGGGTCGCGCTGATCGGTATCGGGCTGATCGGCTCGTCGCTCGCCCGACGGATCAGGCGCGACGAGCTCGCCCGGCACATCGCCATCATGTCGCGCAGCGAAGCGACCCGCGACAAGGCGCGCGAACTGGGCCTCGGCGATTCCTATAGCGCCGATCCGGCCGAGGCGGTGAAGGGTGCCGACCTGGTTGTCATCTGCACGCCTATGGGCGCCTATGCGGAGACCGCGAAGGCGATCGCGCCCGCGCTCGCGCCGGGGACCATCGTGTCCGACGTCGGCTCGGCCAAGCGCGCCGCGATCGACCAGATCGCGCCGCATCTGCCGGCCGGCGTCCATCTGGTGCCCGGCCATCCGGTGGCGGGCACCGAGCATTCCGGCCCCGAGGCCGGATTCGCCACCTTGTTCGAGGGGCACTGGACGATCCTCACCCCGCCGCCCGGCACTGATCCCGCGGCGGTCGAGCGGGTCGCGACGCTCTGGCGGCGCTGCGGCGCGCAGGTCGAGATCATGGACGCGGCGCACCACGACCAAGTGCTCGCCATCACCTCGCACGTGCCGCACGTCATTGCCTACGCCATCGTCGGCACGGCGACCGACCTCGAGGAGCACACCAAGTCCGAGGTGGTGAAGTTCGCCGCCTCCGGCTTTCGCGACTTCACCCGGATCGCGGCCTCCGATCCCACCATGTGGCGCGACATCTTCCTCAACAACCGCGACGCGGTGCTGGAGATGCTGGGCCGCCTTCTGGAGGATGTGACGGTCCTGCAGCGCGCCATCCGCTTCGGCGACGGCCAGACGCTGTTCGACTTCTTCACCAAGACCCGCGCCATCCGCCGCGGCGTCATCGAGGCGGGCCAGCACATCCCCCCCGAGCCGGGCGAGAACGGAAAAACGGATTCGTAGCCGGGCGCAGCCTGCATTCACCGTAGGGGTCGGGGACCGGCCCCTGCAGAGCTCAAGATGCGGCTTCCTGCCCCTACGGCCACTCGGCGACGGGGGGCAGCGACATCAGGATCGCTTCGACGTTGCCGCCGGTCTGCAGCCCGAACCGGGTGCCCCGGTCGTACAGCAGGTTGAACTCGGCATAGCGGCCGCGCTTGGCGAGCTGGGCGTGGCGGTCGGACTCGGTCCAGCCCTCGCCGAAATGGCGCCGGACCAGCCGAGGATAGACCTCGAGGAAGGCGCTGCCCACGTCGCGGGTGAAGGCGAAGTCGGCGGCCCAGTCGCCGCTATCGACATAGTCGAAGAAGATGCCGCCGACGCCGCGCGCCTCGCCCCGGTGCGGCAGAAAGAAGTACTCGTCGCACCATTTCTTGAACTTGGGGTAGTAGGCGGGGTCGTGCGCGTCGCAGGCGGCGCGGAACGCGCCGTGGAAGTCGGCCGTGTCCCGTTCGATCGGGAAGACGGGCGTCAAGTCGCCGCCGCCGCCGAACCAGCCCTTGGCCGTGACGATATGGCGGGTGTTCATGTGGGCGGCCGGCACCTTGGGCGAGCGCGGATGGGCGACCAGCGAGATGCCCGACGCCCAGAAGCGCGGGTCCTCCTCCGCGCCCGGGATCTCCTTCCGGAACCGCTCCGAGAACACGCCATGCACGGTGGAGACGTTGACGCCGACCTTCTCGAACACGCACCCCTTCATGACGGACATCACCCCGCCGCCGCCGTCCGGCGTGTCGGGCTCAGGGGGGCGGCGCCATTCGCTGCGCACGAACCGGCCGGGCCGGCCCTCGTCGTTGGGGGCGGGGACGTCGTCCTCGCACGCCTCGAACGCGGCGCAGATCCGGTCGCGGAGGCTCCGGAACCAGGCCTCGGCCTCGGTCTTCTGTCGGTCGCGGTCGCTCGCGGTCATCTATCCCTCGCCCGGAAACCCGCCGGTCTGGCGCAGCGCCTCCCCCAATACCATGGCGGCGGCGAGGGCGACATTGAGCGAGCGCAATCCGGGCACCATAGGGATGCGGACGCGCGCGTCCGCGGCGCCGTGCACCGCCTCGGGCACACCGGCCGATTCCCGCCCGACCAGAATCCAGTCGTCCGGTCGGAAGGCGAAGCCCGTATAGGGCGTCTCCGCCCGGGTGGTGAGCAGCACCAGCCTGCCCAATTCGCAGGCGCGGCCCGCCTCGAATGCCGACCACGAGGCGTGGCGGGTGAGCGCGACCCCCGCGAGGTAGTCCATCCCGGCGCGCCGGAGCCTTCGGTCGTCGAGCAGGAATCCCGCGGGCTCGATCAGCTCGACCGCGACGCCGAGGCAGGCGCAGAGGCGCATCATGATGCCCGCGTTTTGGGGGATGTCGGGCTCGTAGAGGGCGAGGCGCATCGGGCGGCAGTCCGGCCGGCGGGGGCCACGTCAGCCCCTTGCAAATGTCTGATTTTCCATTATACCCGTCCCGGCTCCGGTGGGCGACGGTGGGCGCAAATCGCTGCGGCACAGTGCCACATTCGGAGCCATGGCGGCGGGTGCTAGGTCGTGGTCGCCGCGACGCCCGGGGGGTGGACCCGGCGAAAGAGAGAAGAAATGGCGCGCGCCGACGATCCCAGCCCCAATCTCGATTCAACCGCCGATACCGGACAGACCAGGCGCGATTTCCTGACCCTCGCGACGGCGAGCTTCGGCACGGTGGGCTTGCTCGCGGCGCTGTGGCCGCTGATCCATTCGATGAACCCGGCGCGCGACGTGCTGGCGATCAGCTCGACCGAGCTCGACATCTCGAAAATTCCTGTGGGCGCGCGGGTGACGGTGGTATGGCGTGGCCGGCCGGTCTTCGTCGACCACCGGACCGAGAACCAGATCGCCGCCGCGCGGGCGGTGAAGCTGGACGGGCTGCGCGATCCCGAGCCGGACGCGAGCCGCGTGAAGAAGCCGGAATGGCTGGTGGTGGTGGGCATCTGCACCCACCTCGGCTGCATTCCGCTGGGCCAGAAGCTGGACGAGCCGCGCGGCGAATTCGGCGGGTGGTTCTGCCCGTGCCACGGGTCGCAATACGATGAGTCGGGCCGCATTCGGAAAGGGCCGGCGCCGCGTAATCTGGACGTGCCGCCCTATGCCTTCCTGCCCAACAACGTGCTGAAGATCGGATAGGGGGCGGGCCATGGCCGCGAAATGGATGAACAACCCGGTCGTCAAGTGGATCGACTACCGGCTGCCCATGTTCTCCTTCATGGAGCATGAGCTCTACGAGTACCCGACGCCCAGGAACCTGTCGTACTGGTGGAATTTCGGCTCGTTGGCCGGAATCGTGCTGGTGATCATGATCGGCACGGGCATCGTGCTCGCCATGCACTACACGCCGAACGAGGCGCTTGCCTTCAATTCGGTCGAATCCATCATGCGCGACGTGAATTACGGGTGGCTTCTGCGCTACCTGCACATGAACGGCGCGTCGGCCTTCTTCCTGATCGTCTACATCCACATCTTCCGCGGGCTCTATTACGGCTCGTACAAGGCGCCGCGCGAGCTTCTGTGGATCATCGGCATCTTCATCCTGCTGACCATGATGGCGACCGCCTTCATGGGCTACGTGCTGCCGTGGGGCCAGATGAGCTTCTGGGGAGCCACGGTGATCACCAACCTGTTCTCGGCCATCCCGCTGATCGGCAACGACATCGTCACCTGGCTATGGGGCGGGTTCAGCGTCGGCAACGCCACCCTCAACCGGTTTTTCAGCCTGCACTATCTGCTGCCGTTCGTGATCGTCGGCTTCGTCGGGCTGCATCTGATGGCGCTGCACCGTCACGGGTCGGGCAACCCGCTCGGCATCGATACCAAGGGCCCGCAGGACACCATCCCGTTCCACCCGTACTACACGGTGAAGGACCTGTTCGGGACCGGGGTGTTCCTGATCATCTATCTCGGCTTCGTGTTCTTCGCGCCGAACTTCTTCGGCGACCCGATCAACTACATCCCGGCGAACCCGCTGCAGACCCCGCCGCACATCGTGCCCGAATGGTACTTCCTGCCGTTTTACGCGATCCTCCGGTCGATAAATTTCGATGTCTGGTTCATTCCCGGCAAGCTGATGGGCGTGATCCTGATGTTCGGCTCGATCCTTGTGCTGTTCATCCTCCCTTGGCTCGACACCTCGAAGGTTCGCTCGGCGAAGTTCCGCCCGATCTATAGCCAGATCTTCTGGCTCCTGCTGATCGACGTGTTCGCGCTCGGCTGGGTCGGCGCGCACGAGCCCAAGGGCATCGTTATCATCATCGGCCAGATCGCGACGGCCTATTATTTCCTGCACTTCCTGGTGCTGATCCCGATCATCGGGCTGATCGAGAAGCCCAAGCCATTGCCGGCCTCGATTTCCGAGCCCGTGCTGGGAGCCCGGGCGTGAGCGGGGCGCGCGCGATCCTCGCCGCCGCCGCGGCCGCGCTCGCGGTCGGCGCGGCCCACCCGGCCGCCGCCCAGGTGACGCCGGACAAGCATTGGTCGTTCGAGGGCATTTTCGGCACGTTCGACCGCGCCGCCCTGCAGCGCGGCTTCCAGGTCTACCAGCAAGTCTGCTCGACCTGCCACGAGATGCAGCATCTCGCCTACCGCAACCTCACCGAGATCGGACTGAGCGAGGACCAGGCGAAGAAGATCGCCGCTTCGGTCGCGATCACCGACGGGCCGAACGACGAAGGCAAGATGTACCAGCGGCCGGGCCGGCTGTCCGATTACTTCAAGCCGCCCTTCGCGAACGAGGAGGCCGCGCGCGCGGCCAACAACGGCGCGCTGCCGCCCGACCTCTCGATGATCGTCAAGGCGCGCGAGGGTGGGCCCAACCACGTCTACGGCGTGCTGACCGAATTCCAGTCGCCGCCGCCTCCGCCGGACAAGAGCGCCTGCCGCACCGAGGAGGATGAGACCCAGCCGAACGGCACGGTCAAGAAGGTGTGGACCGCGCCGCAGGTGCCCGAGGGCAAGTATTACAACGCCGCCATGCCGGGCTGCATCATCGCCATGCCGCCGCCCTTGTCGGACGGCGCCGTCAAGTATTCCGACGGTACCAAGGCGACCGTGCCGCAGATGGCGTCGGATGTCGCCACCTTCCTCGCCTGGGCGTCGGAGCCCGAGATCGAGCAGCGCCATCGTCTCGGCATCAAGGTCGTGCTGTTCCTGTTCGTCATGACCGGGCTGATGTTCGCGCTGAAGAAGAAGATCTGGAAGGACATCCAGCACTGAGGGCACCGCCCGCGGCGGCGGGCGGGCTTGCGTTCATGGCCCTTGCGCCCGGGCGCATGGCGGTTCACAAATTGACCGCATTCGAGCGGTAGAGCGATTGGTGGCCGTCGCAGGGTGACGGCGCCGTGCCGGCTGCGCGTGGGGGTCCGTCATGCCCGATGTGGTCGCGAACGACCGGTGGAACTACTACTTCAAGCCGTGCGAGGCGGTCAGCGCGCGCGGCCCGACGGTCAAGCTGCCGGGCGGGCACGCCATCGTCAGCATCATCGAGGCGACCGCTGTCGAGCGCGTCTACTTCACGGCGGCGCAGGCGTCGTTCGACCTGCTGCCCGGCCAGCTCGCCCGGCTCGAGAGCCAGGGCAATGCCGAGCGCCACGGCCGCACCTGGAAGAACTCGGGCGAGCACCACTGAGGGCGCCTGCGGCGCCTTCGCATTGTGCCAGTCGCTTCGCTCACGATGACGGGCTCGCGGGCGCTCAGCTTCCCACCCAGGCGATGCGCAACACGTTGGTGGCGCCCGGCGTGCCGAACGGCATGCCGGCGGTGATGACCAGCCGCTGGCCATTTGCGGCGAACCCTTCCTCCAGCGCGCGGGCGCAGGCCCGGCTCACCATGTCGGAGAATGACTTCACGTCGCGCCCGATGACGCAGTGGATGCCCCAGGCGAGCGCCAGCCGGCGCGCCGTATCCGGATTCGCGGTCAACGTCAGGATCGGCACCTCGGGCCGTTCGCGCGCGGCGCGGAGTGCTGTCGAGCCCGAGGTGGTGAAGGTGACGATCGCGGATGCGCCCACCGTGTGCGCCACCTGACGGGCCGCGGCGGTGATCGCGTCGGCGCCGGTCGCCTCCGGCGCGCCGTGCACCAAGTCGAGGAGCGATCGGTAGAGCGGATCACGCTCCACATGCTCGATGATGCGGTTCATCATGGCGACCGACTGGGCGGGATAGGCGCCGGCCGCGGTCTCGCCCGACAGCATCACCGCGTCCGCCCCGTCATAGACCGCGGTCGCGACGTCCGAGGCCTCGGCGCGGGTCGGCATCGGGCTCGTCACCATCGATTCCAGCATCTGGGTCGCCACCACCACCGGCTTCCCCAGCGTGCGGCACTGGCGCACGATGCGCTTCTGGATGGCCGGCACGTCCTCGGGCGGCAGCTCGACGCCGAGGTCGCCGCGCGCCACCATCGCCGCGTCGGCGAGAGTCAGGATCTCGTCCAGCCGCTCGACCGCCGATGGCTTCTCGATCTTGGCGAGGATCGCGGCGCGCCCGGCGATCAGCTTGCGCGCCTCGGCCACGTCCTCGGGCCGCTGCACGAAGGAAAGCCCGATCCAGTCCGCCCCGGCGTCGAGCACGAAGCGGAGGTCGTCGCGGTCCTTGGTCGTAAGCGGCGAGATGGCGAGCAGGGCGCCAGGCACGTTGACGCCCTTGTGATCGGAGAGCCGCCCGCCCACTACCGCCTCGCAGACGGCGTGATCCTTGCCCCGGCTCACCACCCGCAGCCGCACCTTGCCGTCGTCGATGAGAAGCTCGGTGTCCTTGGAGAGGGCGGCGAACACCTCCGGGTGGGGAAGGGGCGCCCGCGTCGCATCGCCCGGGGTCGCGTCGAGGTCGAGCCGGAAGCGCGCACCGGTCGCAAGCTCGACCCCGTCGATACCGAACGCGCCGAGGCGGAGCTTCGGCCCTTGCAGATCGGTCAGGATGCCGACCGGCCGGCCCACCTCGCGCTCCAGCGCCCGGATCGCCTTGACGAGCCCGGCGTGCCACTTGTGGCTGCCGTGGCTCATGTTCAGGCGGAACACGTCCGCCCCGCCCTCGAACAGGCTGCGCAGCATGGTCGGGTCGGCGCTCGCGGGGCCGAGGGTCGCCACGATCTTGGTCGAGCGCCGCCTGCGCATGTCCGCTTTATAGGCGCACGGTCCTTGCGGCGCCAGTGACACCGGGCCGCGGCGGAGCTCACTACATGAACTGGGCGGCGCCGAAGCTAAGCCGGATTGACGAGAATGGCCCGGAAGTCATTGACGTTGGTGCGAGTCGGGCCGGTGACGATCAGGTCGCCGAGCGTGCCGAACAATCCGCCCGAATCATGGCATGCGAGATCCGCGGCCGGGTCGCGCCCGGCGGCGCGGGCGCGGGCCAGCGTGTCCGGCGCGCAGATCGCGCCGGCCGCGCCGGCATCGCCGTCGATCCCGTCGGTGTCGCAGGCGAGCGCGGCGACCCCGGGCGCCCCCTCGAGCGCCAGCGCCAGCGCCAGCAGGTATTCGGTGTTGCGCCCGCCGCGCCCGGGCGCGGGACCGTCCACCGTCACCGTGGTCTCGCCGCCGGACAGGATCAGGCGGGGCCGTCCATCGCTTGTCGCTTCGCGCGCCAGGCGGGCATGGTCGCGGGCCACGTCACGCGCCTCGCCCTCGACGGCATCGCCGAGCAGCACGGGCTCGATGCCGCGCGACCGGGCGAAGGCCGCTGCGGCTTCCTGCGCGTGGCGGGCCCGGGCGATCACCACGGCCTCTGCGCCCGCGAAGCGCGGGTCGCCCGGCTTCGGCGTCTCGTCCCGCGCCTCGTCCAGATGGCGCGCCACCGGGCCGGGCGGGTCGATGCGGTACTTGGCGAGCACCGCGCGCGCGTCGGCGAAGCTTGTCGGGTCGGGCAGGGTGGGGCCGGAGGCGACGGTGGAGGGGTCGTCGCCCGGCACGTCCGAGATGACAAGCGTCACCACCCGGGCCGGATGGGCGGCAGCGGCGAGGCGGCCGCCCTTGATGGCGGACAGATGCTTCCGTACCGTGTTGATCTCGCCGATCGTGGCACCGGACGCCAGGAGGGCCCTGGTGACGTCGCGCTTGTCGGCGAGGGCGAGGCCGGGGGCCGGCAGGGCCATCAGCGCCGAGCCCCCGCCCGAAACCAGCGCCAGCACCAGGTCGTCCTCGGTCAGCCCCTCGACCAGCCGCAGCGCGCGGAGGGCTGCCGCCTGGCCCGCGGCGTCCGGCACCGGATGGGCGGCTTCCGCCACCGAGATGTAGCGGCAGGGCTCGCCATGCCCGCTGGCCGTGACCACGAACCCGTCGAGCGGCCCGGGCCAGGCCACCTCGACCGCGCGGGCCATGGCGGCCGCCGCCTTGCCGCACCCGACCACCAGCGTGCGGCCGCGCGGTGGCAAGGGCAGGTTCGGCGCCACGCAGCGCGCCGGACGGGCGGCGGCCAGCGCGGCATCGAACGCGGCGCGCAGGATGGACGGGGGATCGTCGGGCGTCATGACCCCGTTATAATCCGGGGCGGGGTATGGCGGGGGTTCCATTTGCCCGGGCTGTGCCCCAAATTAGCCGGAGGGAATTCCCACGATCCGAGGCATACCGACATGACCGACAAGATCGCCGACGAAAAGACGCGGACCGAGCTCGAGGCCGCGGCCTTCCGCACGCTGGTCGCGCATCTGCGCAGCCGCACCGACGTCCAGAACATCGACCTGATGAACCTGGCCGGGTTCTGCCGCAACTGCCTGTCCAAGTGGTACAAGGCGGCGGCCGAGGAGAGGGGCCTCTCCCTCGACTACGAGCAGGCGCGCGAGATCGTCTACGGCATGCCCTACTCGGAATGGAAGGACAAGTACCAGACCGAGGCGAGCGCGTCGCAGAAGGAGGCGCTCAAGGCCTCGTCCGGCGCGGCGCACTAACCGGATGGCGCTGCGCCCGGGGGGCCAGATGCCGCAGACGCCGAAATGGCTGCCGATCGCGGTCGCGCTGGGGCTGCTGTTGCTCGTCTATGCGGTGCTGTCTCCGGGCGGGTTCGGCGGCGCCGGCGGCGCGGAGATCGCTTACAGCAAGTTCCGCACGCTGGTCATCGACGGCAAGGTCAGCGAGGTGGTGCTGGCCGACCATCATGTCGCCGGCAAGCTCACGTCGCCGATGGACCTGGGCCCCGGCAGCCAGTCGACCGACCGCTTCACCTCGAACATTCCGGCGGTCGGCGATCCCGATCTGGTCAAGCTGCTCGACGAGCACAAGGTGACCTACAGCGCGACGGCGGAGGGGGGCGGCTTCCGCGGACTGCTCGCCGGGATCCTGCCCTGGGTGCTGCTTATCGCCATCTACTGGTGGTTCTGGCGCCGCATGTCCGGGAACATGCCGGGCGGGGTCGGCGGCCAGAACATCCAGCAGTTCCTCAAGGGCCGCACCTCGGCCCAGCAGCCGAAGGCGACGCGCCCGTCCGTCACCTTCGCCGACGTCGCCGGCCAGGAGAGTGCCAAGCGCGAGGTGGCCGAACTGGTCGATTTCCTGCGCGATCCCGACCGCTTCGTTGCACTCGGTGCCGAGGTTCCGCACGGCGTGCTGCTCAACGGCCCGCCGGGCACCGGAAAGACGCTGCTCGCCCGCGCGCTCGCCGGCGAGGCGGGCGTGCCGTTCATCGCGATCTCGGCCTCCGAGTTCATCGAGGTGTTCGTAGGCGTCGGCGCCTCGCGCGTGCGCGCCATGTTCGAGGAGGCGAAGAAGAAGCAGCCCGCGATCATCTTCATCGACGAGCTCGACGCCATTGGCCGGGTGCGCGGCGCCGGGCTCGGCGGCGGGCATGACGAGCGCGAGCAGACGCTGAACCAGATCTTGAGCGAGATGGACGGGTTCGGCGGACACGAGGCGGTGGTGGTGATCGCCGCCACCAACCGGCCCGACGTGCTCGACCCCGCCCTGCTGCGCCCGGGGCGGTTCGACCGGCACATCACGCTCGACCTGCCGGACCGCACGGCGCGCGCCGCTATCCTCAAGGTGCACGTCCGCAAGGTGCCGCTCGCCGGCGGCATAGATATCGACAGGCTGGCGGCGGGAACGCCCGGCTTTTCCGGTGCCGACCTCCGCAACCTCGTGAACGAGGCGGCGGTGCTCGCCGCGCGCGAGGGGGTGAAGCAGGTGACGGAGGCCCATTTCGAGCGGGCGCGCGACCGCATCATCATGGGCTCGGAGCGCCAGCTCACTATCACGCCGGACGAGCGTCATCGCCTTGCCGTGCACGAATCCGGCCACACAACGGTGGCGCATTTCGTGCCGAACGCCGATCCGCTGTTCAAGGTATCGATCATCCCGCGCGGCCAGGCGCTGGGTGCGACCCAGACCCTGCCGGAGTTCGAGCGCTACACCTTGCCCGAGGAATATCTGCGCGACCGGCTTGCCGTGATGATGGGCGGCCGGGCGTCGGAGAAGCTGTTCCTCGATTCCGTCTCGTCCGGCGCCGACGACGACATCAAGCAGGCGACCAAGCTGGCCCGCGCCATGGTGGCGCGCTGGGGCATGTCGGACGAGATCGGGCCGGTGGACGTGCGCGAGTTCGACGAGCACCCGTTCCTCGGCCGCGCCATGGCCCAGCCGCGCCAGTTCTCGGACGCGACCGCGAAGGCGGTGGACGACGCGGTGCAGCGCCTGCTGGTCGAGGCGGACGACCGGGCGAAGCGCATCATCGCCGAACACCGCGAGCAGGTGGAGCATCTCGTCACCGAGCTCGAGGCGCACGAGACGCTCGACCGCGCCGCGATCGAGGACTGCCTCGGCCGGCCGGTGCTCGGCGAGGCCGCCCGCGCCGCGGGCGGCGCACGGTAAGGCGGAGCGCCGCCGCTAGGGCAGGTCACCCGACCAGGGGCCGACGCCGATCTCCCACGACCAGGTCGAGCGGTGCTGGCGGTGCAGCGTGAGAAACGCGCGGGCGATCTCGTCGGCGAGGGCGTTGGCGTCGCCCGGCTTGCGCGCGGCGGCGTCGAGCGGCGCGATGCCCCCGACGATGTAGACGTGGCCGACATGGACGCCCTTGGGGTGCAGCTCGCGCGCCAGTGCCTGGGCGAGGCCGCGGATGCCGAATTTGTACATCGCGATCACCGACTGGCCGGGCGGGGCGACGACCGAGGTCTGGGCGCCGGTGAAGGCGAGGGTGCCCGAGCCGCGCGCGACCATGCGCCGGGCCGCCGCCTGGGCGACAAGGAAGGCGCCGTCGAGGATGGCGAGCGAGCGCTCGGCGTCGTTCGGGTCGATCTCCTGGATCGGTCCGGCGACGCGGCCGGCGGGGTTGAACACGACGAGGTCGGGCGCGCCGAGGTCGCGCTCGACGGCGGCGAACAGCGCCTCGACCTGGTCGCGCTTGGTCGCGTCGCAGGCGTAGGCGCGGGCGCCGATCTCGGACGCGAGCGGAACGATCCGGTCCGGCGTGCGGACAGCGAGCGCCACCTTCATGCCTTCGGCGGCGCAGAGCCTCCCGATGGCGCCCCCGGTGCGCGGCCCGCCGCCAACGATCAGTGCGGTCTCGGTCATGCCCTCAGTCTAGGCGAATCTCGGCCGGATGGCATCCGGTCTCGCGGCTAGTAGCGCCGCATCAGCGCGACCAGCCTTCCCTGCACCCGCACCCGGTCGGGGCCGAAGATCCGGGTCTCGTGGGCGGGGTTGGCAGGTTCGAGCGCGATCGAGGCGCCCTTGCGCCTGAGCCGCTTCAGCGTCACCTCGTTGTCGTCGATCAGCGCGACCACGATGGTGCCGTTCTCGGCCGTGTCGGTGCGCCGGATGACGGCGGTGTCGCCATCGAAGATGCCGGCCTCGATCATCGAATCGCCGTCGACCTCGAGGGCGTAGTGTTCGCCCGCGCCGAGCAGCGCGGCGGGCACGCCGACCGACTGATGGTCGCGGATCGCCTCGATCGGCGCGCCGGCGGCGATGCGGCCGTAAAGGGGCAGCTCGACCGTCTCGGACTCGCGCGCGACCGGTACGGACGCGCCCGGCAGGGAGGTGCGGAACCGCCCCTCGATGACGTTGGGCGCGAAGCTCGACCCCTCGCCGCGGGCGGGCTGCGACGGCGCGCGCGCGGCCAATTCGGGCAGGCGCAGCACCTCCAGCGCACGGGCGCGGTTGGGCAGTCGGCGGATGAAGCCGCGCTCCTCCAGCGCCGTAATCAGCCGGTGGATGCCCGACTTGGACTTGAGGTTGAGGGCGTCCTTCATCTCGTCGAACGACGGCGAGACACCCTGCGCCTTGAGGTGCTCGTCGATATAGGTCAGCAGCTCGTATTGTTTTTTCGTCAGCATCTCGCGTGCCCCAGCTCCCCCGCCTACAATATCTGGAACAAAACAACAACGCGCCGGGATGTTCTACATAGGTTCTCGTTGCCGGTCAAGCGGCCCCGAGTCGCCATGCGTGAGGCGAAATCTTTACGGCTTGCGGTGCCGCGGGGCGCTGGTGATCTCGACGTCGAGCCCGATGTCGGCGGAGGGCGCCGATTGGGTGATGCGCCCGACCGAGATCGTGTCGACCCCGGTTGCGGCCTTCTCGCGCACGGTTTCCAGCGTGATGCCGCCCGACGCCTCGATCTCGGCCCGGCCGGCGACGATGGCGACCGCCTCGCGCATCGTGGCGGCGTCCATGTTGTCGAGCAAGATGACATCGGCGCCGGCCGTGGCCGCCTCGCGCACCTGGGCCAGCGTGTCGCACTCGACCTCGACCTTGGTCAGCGCCGGCGTCACCTGGCGGGCGCGCGCGACGGCCGCGGCGATCGAGCCATGCACGGCGATGTGGTTGTCCTTGATGATCACCCCGTCGTCGAGGGCGAGCCGGTGGTTGCGCGCCCCGCCTACCGCCGTTGCGTATTTCGACAGCATGCGGAGGCCGGGCACGGTCTTCCGGGTGTCGACCAGCGTCGCGCCGGTGCCGGCGACGCGGTCGGCATAGGCGGCGGTCAGAGTCGCGATGCCGGTCAGGAACTGGACCAGGTTGAGCGCCGTGCGCTCGGCGGTGAGCAGCCCACGCGCCGGACCGGCGACCCGCGCCAGCACGTCGCCCTTCGCTGCCCGCGCGCCATCATTTATCAGGATGTCGACCGCACAGTCCGGCACGTGCTGGCGGAAGATCGCGGCCGCGAGGCCGATGCCGCAGACGACCATCTGGTGCCTTGCGACCAGCGCGAAGCGCGCACGCGCACCCTCGGGGATCATGATCTCGGTCGTGAGGTCGCCGCGCCCGATATCCTCGGCGAGCCAGCCGGCGATCCGCTCGCGGAGCGCGTTCGGGCCCGGCAGCAGCAGGTTGAGGACGGAGGGGGTGGTCGTGGCGGGGCGCTTCGGCATAGGGAGCTTTTCGCTGGATTAAAGTCGGCCGGAGTATATTCCGGACCGCCCCCGCCTTGTCACCCTGGAAGGCGGTCGCAATGCAAAATACGCCGACCCGTCCGGGTAGCGCGGACGCGCGATTTCGCTATGATCGCCAGTAAATCCTGAGATACCGAGGAGTGCCCGATGGCGACCGAATCCGCCGCCAAGCCCGCCGGCCATGCGACCCGCTGGGCCAAGTTCGACTGGCGCGATCCGTTGGGGTTCGACGATCTCCTGACCGAGGACGAGAAGCTGGTGCGCGACACCGCGCGCGACTTCTGCCAGGAAAAGCTGATGCCGCGCATCATCGAGGCGAACCGCGAGGAGACGTCGGACCCCGACTTCTTCCGCGAGATGGGCGCGCTCGGCCTGCTCGGTTCCACCATCCACGGCTATGGCTGCGCCGGGGCGAACTACGTCTCCTACGGCATCGTCTGCCGCGAGCTGGAGAGGGTCGATTCCTCCTACCGTTCGACCCTTTCCGTCCAGTCGAGCCTGGTGATGTACCCGATCTACGCCTATGGCTCCGAGGCGCAGCGCGAGAAGTACCTGCCAAAGCTCGCCACGGGCGAATGGATCGGCTGTTTCGGCCTCACCGAGCCCGACCATGGTTCCGACCCCGGCGGCATGAAGACCCGTGCGCGCAAGGTCGCCGACGGATGGGTCCTCAAGGGCTCGAAGATGTGGATCTCCAACGCGCCGCTCGCGGACGTGTTCGTGATCTGGGCGAAGGACGACGAGGGGACGATCCGAGGCTTCGTGCTCGAGAAGGGCATGAAGGGGCTTTCGGCGCCCAAGATGCACGGCAAGCTGTCGCTCCGTGCGTCCACCACGGGCGAGGTGGTGATGGAGGACGTGCACGTCCCCGCCGACGCCATCCTGCCGGGCGCCAAGGGGCTGGGCGGGCCGTTCGGCTGCCTCAACAACGCACGGTTCGGCATCTGCTGGGGCGCCCTCGGCGCCGCCGAGTTCTGCTGGCACGCGGCGCGCGACTATACGCTGTCGCGCACGCAGTTCGGCCGGCCACTCGCCGCCAACCAGCTCGTCCAGAAGAAGCTCGCCGACATGCAGACTGAGATCACGCTCGGACTGCACGGGTGCCTTCGCCTCGCGCACCTGTTCGACGAGGGCAAGGCGTCGCCCGAGGCGATCTCGATGCTGAAGCGCAACTGCGCCGGCAAGGCGCTCGACATCGCGCGGACGGCGCGCGACATGCACGGCGCGAACGGCATCATCGATGAGTACCACGTGATGCGTCACATGGTGAACCTCGAGACGGTGAATACCTACGAGGGCACCAACGACATCCACGCGCTGGTGCTGGGGCGCGCCCAGACCGGCATCCAGGCGTTCAGCTAGAATTTCACCGCAGGAGAAGAACAACATGGCCGCACCGCTTTCCGGCCTACGCGTCATCGACATGAGCCGGGTGCTCGCGGGCCCCTGGTGCGGGCAGATACTCGCCGACCTCGGCTGCGACGTCATCAAGATCGAGCGGCCGGGTCGCGGCGACGACACGCGCGGCTGGGGCCCGCCCAATCTCAAGGACGCCAACGGCAAGGAGACCAGCGAGGCCGGCTACTTCCTCGCCGCCAACCGCGGCAAGCGCTCGCTCACCCTCGACATCGCTTCGCTCGAGGGGCAGGAGATCATCCGCACGCTCGCCAAGGACGCCGACGTGCTGATCGAGAACTACAAGCTCGGCCAGCTCGCCAAATACGGGCTCGGCTACAAGGACCTATCGGCGACCAACCCGCGCCTCGTCTATTGCTCGATCACCGGGTTCGGCCAGACCGGCCCCTACGCCGAGCGGCCGGGCTACGACGTGATGGCCCAGGCCATGGGCGGGGTGATGAGCGTCACCGGCGAGCGCGACGACAGGCCCGGCGGCGGGCCGCAGCGCGTGGGCATTGCGATCAGCGACATCTTCACCGGCGTCTATTCGGCCGTCGCGATCTCGGCGGCGATCGCCTCGCGCCACGAGACGGGCAAAGGCCAGCATATCGACATGGCGCTGCTCGACACCACCGTCGCGGTGATGTCGAACCAGGCGATGAACTACCTGGTCTCGGGCGTCGCGCCCGCCCGGCTCGGCAACGAGCATCCGAACGTGGTGCCCTACCAGGCCTTCGCGACCAGGGACCACCACGTGGTGATGGCGGTCGGCAACGACGCGCAGTTCGCCCGGTTCTGCGAGCTGGCCGGCCGGTCCGAGCTCGCCAAGGATCCGCGCTTCGCCACCAACTCGCAGCGCCTCGTGAACCGCAACACGATCATCCCGATCGTCGCCGAGATCATGCTGACCAAGACGCGGGCGGAATGGATGGCGGCGCTCGAGAAGGTCGGCATCGCCAACGGGCCGATCAATTCGCTCGACCAGGTGTTCGAGGAGCCGCAGGTCGTGGCGCGCGGAGATAAGATCGAGCTGCCGCATCCGCTCTCGGGCTCCGTGCCGCTGGTCGCCTCGCCGATGCGCTTCTCCGGCACGCCGGTCGAGTACCGTCGCGCGCCGCCGACCCTCGGACAGCACACCGACGAGGTGCTCGCCGAGCTCGGCTACGGCGCGGCCGCGATCAAGGCACTTCGGGAGAAGAAGGTGGTGTGATGCGGCGCGCTCGCTAGACTAACGTAGCCCTTGTTACGTCATTGCGAGCAATGCGTAGCAATCCAGACTGAATCGCTTCGTCGCTTGGCCCCTCGCGATGACGCGGCGAGTTGGCCTCGCGGGCCGGCGCTACTCCGCCGCGCGCGACTGGTCGAGGGCGGCCAGCATGTCCTCGACGCAGACGAACTTGCGTCTGGGCGCGGGCTTGGTCGCAGCCGCGATCTCCGCCTTGTCGATCACCTGCCAGTCGGTGAAGTCGAGCGGGCGCACCACTTCGCCGCGCTCTTTCAGGAGCGCGTCGAGCGCGGCGCGGCCCGGCCGTTCGGGGCCCGCGAACTCCTTGATGACACGCTCGACCACCGCGTCCGAATCGGTCTTGTTGGTGCCGATCGTGCCGGTCGCGCCGCGCTTGACCCAGCCGGCGGCGTAGAGCCGCTCGCGCACCTTGCCGTCCTCGTTGACGACGATGCCCTTCTTGTCGTCGAACGGCACCCCGCCGAGACGCGCCGCGCGCGAGCCGATGCAGGTGACGACCATCTGGCAGGCGACGTCGAACGTCTCGCCGGTGCGTTCGACGCGCCCGCCGCCGAGCGGGCGCATGCGCTCCAGCCGGATGCCCTCGACGCGCTCGCCGCCCAGGATCTCGACCGGCGAGGCGTAGAACACGAAGTGCAGGCGGCGCGCCTTGCCTTCCGTGGGGGCGTTCACGAACGAGCGCAGCGAGTCGAGGTTCTTCTCCTTCACACGCACGTCACGTTCGTTCAGGTGCGAGAAATCGGGAACCTCGGGAATCTGCTCGGGATACTCGATCACGGGGGCGCAGTTCGCGAGCTCGCCCATCTCGCGGAGCTCGACGTTGGTGAACGCGCCCTCGATGGGGCCGCGCCGCGCGAACATCCAGACGTGCCTGATGGGCGAGGGGTGGATCATCTCGGCCGCGTGATGGGCGAGGTCGGTCGCCGCCATTTCGGTCGGTGTCTTCGCGAGCACGCGCGCGACGTCGATCGCCACGTTCCCGGCGCCGATCACCGCGACCGTGTCGATCTCTAGGTCGGGGTTCAGCTCGCGAAAATCTGGGTGGGTGTTGTACCAGCCGACGAAAGCGTTGGAGCCGAAGACGTTCTTCTTGTCCTCGCCGGGGATGCCGAGCTGGTTGTCGTAGGGCGCGCCGTAGGCCAGCACCACCGCGTCGTAGATTTCCTCGAGTTCGGCGACGCTCACGTCGCGCCCGACCTCGATATTACCGAGATAACGGACGTTGGCATGGGTCAGCGCCTTCTCGAAGGCGCGGCTCACGTTCTTGGTGGTGGCGTGGTCGGGGGCGACGCCGCCCCGGATCAGCCCGAACGGCGAGGGCAGCCGCTCGATCACGTCGATCTTCACGTCGGGCGCGAGCTTGATGAGACCCTGGACGACATACATGCCGCCCGGCCCCGAGCCGACGACGGCGACGCTGCGAGACATGATCCCTCCGCTGGCTTATGGCGCCCTTGTCGGGGCGTATCTTGCCAACAAAGCGCGTCGCCCGCGACCCCGTTGTGGAAGGGCGCAAAAACTGACGCGGGACGAGCTCGCCGACCGACTGTTCGGCTGAAACCTGCCCCGAAAGGCGCGCTACGCCACCTTCTCGGCGATCGGGCTCAGCTCCTTGAGGCGCGGCAGCACCTCCTTGGCGAACAGCGTCAGGCTCTTCTGCACCTCGGGCGTGTCCATCGGGCCGGCCTGCATCATCAGCATCATGTGGCCGATGCCGCCGACATGGTCGTGGAACTTCTTGATCTGCTTGAACACCGTGTCCGGGTTGCCGCAGAACATGTTGCCCTTCTCGATGTGGGTATCGAGCGCGGTCCCGGACGCCGAGGATTCGAGACCGACGGGCGAGAGCCCCTGCGTGCGCATGGCGGCCAGACGTTCGGCCGAGACATAGCCCGGCACGCGGGCGAACTGCGGGTACACCTTGTTCATGTTGATGTACCACAGCACCTTCTCGGCGAGGCGTCGGCCCTCCTCGTCGGTCTCGCCGGTGGCGCAAAGGGCGAGGTAGCCCCAGCGGTCCGTCGGCGCGTCGGTCCCGTGCGCGGCCTTCCAGTACTGGCGATAGCCGTCGAACACGGCCTTGGCGCCGTTGAACCCGGTGAGGAACGAGGCGGCGACGTATTTCTTCTCCGCCAGGATCTTGGTCGACGCCGGTGAGGACACCGTCACCCAGACCGGCGGGTGCGGCTGCTGGAAGGGGCGGGGCCAGATGTTGATCTGGCGATGGTGGAAATAGCGGCCTTCCCAATTGAACGGCCCGTCATGGGTGGTCCACGCCTTCACGATGAGGTCGTGCGCCTCCCACATGCGCTCGGCCATTCGCATCGGGTTGGAATTCTGCGCCGACAGCTCGAATGGCACGCCGCGGATGAAGCCGCACTCGAGCCTTCCGTGCGAAATCACGTCCACGACCGCCATCTCCTCGGCGATCCGGGTCGGCTGGCGCCGGTTGGCGAGCGGGTTGCCGAGGACGAGGATGCGCGCGTCCTTGGTCACGCGGGCGAGGATCGCGGCCATCAGCGGTACGGCCGGCATGGTGCAGGTCGCCGTCTGGTGGTGCTCGTTCAGCATGATGTGCAGCCCGAGCTCGTCGGCGATCTGCCACTCGTCGATGCGGTGGTTGTAGACCTCCGACCCCTTCACCGGGTCGTAGTTCGAGTTCGGGAACACCACCCGGACGTTGTCCAACGTCTCCGCCGGCGGCAAATGCGGATAGGCGGTCTCGCTGAAATGATAGACTCTCACGGCCTGTTCCTCTCTCGATTGCCACGCATCAGCGGGCGAATTCGGTCACCAGCTTCAGGAACGCGTCGGGCTGCTCCATGTTGGGCGCGTGGCCGGCGCCTTCGACGCGGGCGAACTTCGCCCCCGGGATCTCGTTGGCGAGCTGCTGGCCGTAGGACGGCTTCACCAGCCCGTCCGACGCGCCCCAGATCACCAGGGTCGGCACGTCGATGCGGTGCAGCCGGCCGCGCAGCTTCGGATTGTGCAGGTATGGCTCCCAGCCGTAGAGCGCCATCGCCTCGCGATTGCGCCCCGCGGCCAGCGCCTCGGTGTCGGAGAGCTTCGACGGGTCCGGCGCGCGCGACGGGTCGTGGAACATCAGCTTGGCGAGGTCTTCCGGCGGGGTCGCGAAGATGTCGACGATGTCGCGGTCCGTCCGGCCGCCGAACTTCACCCCGACCGAGTCCACCAGGATCAGCCGCTTCAGCCGCGACGTGTTCTTGACGGCGATCTCCATGGCGAGCCAGCCGCCGAGCGAGAACCCCATCAGGGTCACGTCCTCAAGGTCGAGCTGCTCCAGGAGGTCGAGATAGAGATAGGCGAGGTCGTCGACGGAATCGTAGGCGTCGGGCAAAGGCGAGGTGCCGAAGCCGGGATGGGCCGGCACCAGCAGGTCGAAATTCTCCGCAAGCTTCTTCGCGAACGGCGCGTTCGGCTGCGGTCCGCCGCCACCGTGCAACATGAGCAGGGTCGGACCTTTGCCATGCCGCGTGAGCTCGAGCTCGATGCCGTGGACCTTCAGCCGATCGTCCACTACCTGGTCCATGCGCGCTTCCTTCCCGATTGTCCGGGCCGAAACCTATCAGGGTTGAAGCGCGCCGCGCAATCGCGAGATCGCCCGGCAGGGCGCGAGATCGCGCTGGAAGCGCCGTTGCGAATGGCTACAATTCGCACGTCCAAACCGGAGGCGTCATGATCGTCGATTTCTACACCCATATCTTCCCCGAGCGGTTCTTCGCGACCTGGCAGAACTACGGCCCGAAGCTGGGCAATATCGCCAAGCGCATGGGGCAGGTGGCGGCCGTTCGCGATCTCGATGTCCGCTTCCGGGTGATGGACAAGGGCGGGCCCGACTACCGCCACGTCGTGTCGCTGCCCAACCCGCCGCTCGAGGACATCACGACGCCCGAGCAGGGGGTGGAGCTCTCGCGGCTCGCCAACGACACGATGGCCGAGCTGGTGGACAAGCACCGCGACCGCTTTCCGGCTTTCGTCGCCGCGGTCCCGATGCTCGACGTCGACGCCGCGATGGCGGAGATCGACCGGGCGATCGGTTCGCTCGGCGCGTGCGGCATCCAGATCTTCACCAACGTGAAGGGCAAGCCGCTCGACCTGCCGGAGTTCCGGCCCATCTTCGCCAAGATGGCGGAGTACGACCTGCCGATCTGGATGCATCCGGCGCGCACCGCCGAGATGACCGACTACGCGACCGAGAAGGTATCGCGCTACGAGATCTGGTGGGCGTTCGGCTGGACCTACGAGACGCAGGCGGCCTGCACGCGCCTCGTGCTGTCCGGGCTGTTCGACCGCCATCCGAGCATCAAGATCGTCACCCATCACGGCGGCGGCGGGCTCCCTTTCTTCGAGGGTCGCATCCAGGTCGGGCTCGCGACGCTCGGCAGCCGCACCTCGGACGAGGACTACTCGCAGGTCCTGTCGTCGCTGAAGCGGCCGCACCACGAGTATTTCAAGATGTTCTATGCCGACACCGCGCTGATGGGCGGCCATCTCGGCGTGCGCGCCTCGCTCGACTATTTCGGCACCGACCGGGTGGTGTTCGCCACCGACTCGCCGTTCGCGCCGATCCCCGAGACGCTGGATGCCATCGGCCGGCTCGAGCTCGACCGCGCGACGCTGGAAAAGATGAACCTCGCGAACGCGGAGAAGCTGATCAAGCGCAAGCTGGGCTAGGGGCGGTCAATTCGACTTTGCCAGCGTCGCGGGTCGCGGCCGGCATCATGCATGCCACAATGACGAGCGCGTTCTCCGTCGCGCTGTAAATGAGATTGTACGGAATCGCCGAAGCATGGCCCGGCGCCAGTGCAAGCTTAAGGGCCTCGTCCCAGAGCGTGCAGGGGCATGCCGACGCGCAAGGTCGATATTGCCTCGGGTTTTCCGTCGCGTGCCGCGCGTGCTATAGGACCGCTCGGGCGCAGTCCCTGGTGATCGGGGCGCAGGCACCTATATATATACGTTATAGCAATTCCAATGTCCGGCCGAGCGGCCAGGAAATCGGAGGAATAAATGGCCATAACCGGCAGCGAGATCGTCGGGTTGGAAGAGGTCGCATACGGCGTCGAGGATATGGCGCTGGCGCGGCGCTTCTTCGAGGATTGGGGCCTCAAGAAGGTGAGTTCGACCAAGTCGAGGCTGGTCTACGAGGCCGAGGACGGCACGCGCGTGGTCGCGCGGCCGGCCGCCGCGAAGGACCTGCCGAAGGCGGTCCAGCCCGGCTCGACCGTGCGCAAGATCACCTGGGGCCTGCACAAGAAGGCCGACCTCAAGAAGTTCGCGTCCGAACTCGCCAAGGATCGCGACGTCGAGATCGCCACCGACGGCACGGTCACCTCGACCGACCCCATGGGACTCTGCATCGCCTTCACCGCCACGAAGCGGCGCAAGTTCGGCAAGACCGCGATCCGCGACGAGGTCAACACGCCGACCAAGATCGAGCGCGTCGACCGCGCCGCCAAGTTCTACCCGCGCGCCCAGCCCTTGTCGCTCGGCCACGCCGTCTATTACGTGCCCGACCTCAAGGCGATGGAGAAGTTCTACGTCGGCCGGCTGAAATTCGGCGTGTCCGACTACTACTACCAGGGCGGCAAGCTGCGCGGCATCTTCATGCGTTGCTCGACCCCGGGCGACCACCACAACTGGTTCCTGCTCAATTCGCCCGACGGCACCCCCAAGCTCAACCACATCGCGTTCAAGGTGCGCGACGTGCACGAGGTGTTCGGCGGCGGGCTGCACATCACCCGCAAGGGCTGGCCCACCGAGATCGGGCCGGGCCGCCATCCCATCTCGTCGGCCTACTTCTGGTATTTCAAGAACCCGATAGGCGGCGCCATCGAGTACTACGCCGACGACGACCACCTGACCAAGAAGTGGAAGCCGCGCAAGTTCGACAGCGTGCCGGAGAATTTCGCCGAGTGGGCGCTGCCGACCGGCCTCAAGACGCACACGGTCGACATCAAGGAGCGCTAGGCCTCCCGATTGCCCGGGCGGTCGGCCTGACCTACACTTCCCGCACGGCGACGGGGCCGCGCGGGAGGGAACGGTGGCGCTTACGCTCTACCATAACGACATGTCGGTCTGCGCCCAGAAGGTGCGGTTCGCGCTGGCCGAAAAGGGGCTCGCCTACGAGCAGAAGCACCTCAACCTGCGCGCGGGCGACCAGAAGCAGCCCGACTATCTCAAGCTCAACCCGAACGGCTACGTGCCGACGCTGGTGCACGACGATTTCGTCGTCTGCGAATCCACCGTCATCTGCGAATACATCGACGACGCCTTTCCGGACCCGCCCTTGAAGCCCGCCGACGCGCGCGGCAAGGCGCGCATGCGCGGCTTCACCAAGTTCATCGACGCCGCGATCTTTCCGGCGACCGGCGTCGTTTCCATGTCGATCGCCTTCCACCACCAGTATTCGCCCGAGGTCTACGACAAGATGGAGGCGGCGCGGCCCGGCTGGCTCGCCCGGTTCCGCAACCTGCAGAAGGGCACCGAGAACCCCGCCTTCCCCGACGCGATCCGCCGGCTCGACAAGATGCTGGCAGACATGGAGGCCGCGCTCTCCGGCCACGGCCGGCCCTGGCTTACCGGCGACGACTTCACCCTCGCCGATGTCGGCAACGCTCCCTACGTCACCCAACTCGACCAGTTGAAGTTCCTCGGCCGCATGACCGAGACGCGGCCGAAGACGGCGGCGTGGTACGAGCGTATCAAGGCGCGGCAAGGCTACCAGGACGCGCTCGCTAAGTGGTTCAATCCCAAATACTTGCCGCTGATGGACGAGAAGGGGAATGAGGCCTGGCCGCGCGTGAAGGCGCTGCTTGCCGCCTGAGCAGGGCACGGTCGAGTCCTGTTGAGCCTTATATGAATTCCTATTGACGCGCACTCATCCGTAAAATTAAAATTTTCGGCAATAAGGCAGTGCCGCCGAACTCGTGCAGGCGCAGGCCGAATCTTTTACTGGGGTGAGAGGGCGTAGATGAAGTCCTTCCAGGGGTTCGCCGCGTCGGCCTGCGCGGCGATGATTGCGGTCGCGATTTTTGCGGGTACCGCGACGGCTTCGCCCACTTCGCGCGCACTCATCCGCGAGGGGGCCGAGGCGATGCGGGCGGGCGACGCGCCGCTGGCGGCGGCGCGGTTCCGGGCCGCGATCAAGGCCGACCCGCGCGATTCCGACGCCATGTTCTACATGGCCGTCCTCGCCAACCGCACGGGCGACCCGCGCGCCGCGCTCGATTTCGCGCAGCGCGCCCATGCGATGGGCAACGACCGTGCCGACCTCGATTTCGAGCTCGGCTGGGCCGAGGTGAATGCCGGCCTGCCCGCGGCCGCGGTCGTAGCGCTCGGGCGCTACGAGGCGGCGCATCCGGGCCGCGGCCTCACCAGCGAACTGCTGGGCCGCGCGTATCTCGCACTCGGCGAGGCGGACCGGTCGCGCACCGCCTTTCGCGAGGCGATGCGCCGCGACCCGAAGCTGCGCGCCAATGCCCTCTACTACCTTGGTCGCCTCGAAGCGGCTCAGGGAAACCAGGCTGCGGCGGCGCGTCCCTAGCCGGTTGACCCTCCCGCCGCCGGCGCGCACCATCGGGCGTCAAACCGGGAGGGACCGATGGCGACACAGCTCAAGCCGACCCGCGTGCGCGACCAGGTGACGCCGGAAGAATGGCAAGCGCGCGTCGACCTCGCCTGCGCGCACCGGCTGATCGCCGATTCCGGCATCCTTGACCTCACCTACAACCATCTTTCCGCGCGCGTGCCGGGCCAGCCGAACCGGATGATCATCAAGTCGCAATGCGAGATGTTCGACGAGGTGACGGCGTCCTCGCTCGAAACCTACGACATCGAGACCGCCCAGCCGATCATCGGCGGGCCCAGGCCGCTCTCCGGCGGCGGGCTCGTCATTCATGCCGGCGTCCTCGGCGCGCGGCCGGACATCCACGCCGTGTTCCACACCCATTCGCCGGCCAACATGGCCGTGTCGTGCCACAGATGCGGGCTCCTGATGATCACCCAGGCGGCGACGCGCTTCCGCGGCCGCATCGGCTATCACCAGTTCGGCGGGTACGAGTTCGAGCTGAAGATGCGCGACCGGCTGCTGGTCGACCTCGCCGACAACAAGGCCGTGCTGCTGCACAATCACGGCGGGCTCACCGTCGGCGCCACGGCCGCCGAGGCGTTCCTGCTGCACCACTCGCTCGAAAGCGCCTGCCGCGCCCAGGTCGGCGCGCTGGCCGGCGGGCTCGACAACGTGCTGATCCCGTCCGACGAGGTGATCGACTACGCCGTCACCCAAGTGACCGGTGGCACCGGCACGGGCGCCGGGCGCAGCCAGCGCGACTGGGAGGCCTGCCTGCGCCGCGCCGAGCGGCTCGATCCCGGCTTCAAGGAGTAGACGGCCGCCGCGCGGAACCCCCGGCCGAGTTTTCCACACGTCCGAATCGGTCCTGTGGATGGCGCGGAATTCGCGCCTTCCGCATCCTCCCGATCCGTGTAGAACGGACGGCACCGACCGTTCACGCGAGGAAACCATGGCCACCCAGTTCCAGGTCACCGCCAACCAGCTCCGTTCCTTCATCGAGCGCATCGAGCGGCTGGAGGAGGAGAAGGCGGGGCTCGCCGCCGACGTGCGCGAGGTCTACTCCGAGGCCAAGTCGCAGGGCTACGACACCAAGGTGATGCGCGAGGTGATCCGGCTGCGCAAGCTGGACGCCGCCGACCGGCGCGAGCGCGACGAGCTGCTGGAAACCTACCTCGCCGCCATCGGCATGGCGGAGTAGCGCCGGCTATTCCTGCTTCATGTACTTGTCCAGCTCCTGCTTCCACGAAGGGGCAAGCACCCGCTTCAGCAGCGCGCGGTTGATGCGCTCGCCCAGCGGGCTGCCGTCGGGCAGGGCGATGGCGTAGTCCTGCCGCTCGACCGTGTCGGGCAGCACCGTCACCTTGGTGCCGAGCTTCGGGTTCTGCGCGAGGTAGTAGCGCAGGATCGGGGCGTCGTAGATGAAGGCGTCGACGTCCCCGACGCCGAGCAGCACCGCGACCAGCGTGCCGACCGCGGTCAGGAAGGCGGGGGAGAACAGCACCGACAGCGTGTTGAACAGACCGCTCGATTCCCGCGTCGTGGCGATGCCGAGCCCGGTGGAATAGTAGGGGTGGCTGAAATCGATCTCGGCCTCGCGCTCCGGCGTCACCGTCCGCGCGGCGACCGCGGCATCGAGCGAGCCGCCATGGACGCCCTGGATCAGCCCCTTGAGGTCGCGCGGCTGGTAGGTGAACGAGACCCCGATGTCCTTGGCGATGCCATTCCACAAATCGATGGCGATGCCGCTCCAGCTTCCGTCGGCGTTGTGGATGGCGAAGGGCGGCGCCGACTTGTGCCGATCACCAGCTTCCGGGCGGGTGCCGGAGCCTTGGCGGCGGCGGATGCGGGTGTCTGGGCGTGTGCCTAAGTGCCGGCGGTCACGAGGAGTGCGAGCGCGCCGGCGGCGAGGGGAGCGAAACGTGGATGCGAGATGACGGAACCTCCCTTGTTTGGCTGAGGTACGCCCATCCTGCCGTCCAAAGTCCGTGGCCGCAACCGATGCGGGCGGCGCGGAGCCGCGGAATCATGTAGCCTGTCCGCGCGGGAGGGGGCGAGGCATGCGCGACATCCTACTTCTGGGAGCGGGCAAGATCGGCGCGGCGGTCGCCGAGTTGCTCGCCGGCTCGGGCGATTACGAGGTGACCGTGGTCGACCGCTCGCGCGCGCTGCTGCGTGCCGTTCCGTCGCGCGGCCGACCGGTCGAGAAGGTCATCGCCGACGTCGAGGACCGCGCCGTGCTGCGCCGGCTCATGAAGGGCGCGGACGCCGTCGTATCGGCGCTGCCGTTCTACCTCAACGTGCGCGTCGCCGAGGCGGCGCACGCCGCCGGCATCCACTATTTCGACCTGACCGAGGATGTGGAGACCACCCACGCCATCCGCCGCATCGCGCGCGGCGCGGACTCCGCCTTCGTGCCGCAATGCGGCCTCGCCCCCGGCTTCATCTCGATCGTCGCCGCGGACCTTGCCGCGCGGTTCGAACTCGCTGCAGGTCGTGCGCATGCGCGTCGGTGCGCTGCCGCAATACCCGACCAACGCGCTCAACTACAACCTCACCTGGTCGACCGACGGGCTGATCAACGAATACTGCAACTCGTGCGAGGCGATCCACCAGGGCAAGCGCATCGAGCTGCTGGCTTTGCAGGGGATCGAGCAGTTCTCGCTCGACGGCATCACCTACGAAGCGTTCAACACCTCGGGCGGGCTCGGCACGCTCGCCGACACGCTCGACGGAAAGGTGGCCGAGCTCAACTACAAGACCGTGCGCTACCCCGGCCATTGCGAGCGCATGCGCCTCCTGGTCAACGACCTGAAGCTCGGCGAGCGGCGCGAGCTGTTCAAGGACGTGCTGGAGACGGCGATCCCTGTCACCATGCAGGACGTGGTGCTGATCTTCGCGACCGTGACCGGCATGAAGGGGCCGCTGCTTACGCAGGAATCCTACGCGTCGAAAATCTACGCGCGCGATGTGAACGGACGGCGCTGGTCGGCGATCCAGCTCACCACCGCGGGCGGCATCTGCGCGATGGTCGATCTGATGCGGGCGGGCAAGCTCAAGAAGCGTGGCTTCGTCAGGCAGGAGGACGTGTCCCTGCCGGATTTCCTCGCCAACCGGTTCGGCCGCGTCTACGCCGAGGATCGCGACGTCCACACGCCGTGAGGCGCCGGGGCGCGGCCCGGCTCAGCCCTTGCCCTCGGGCAGCGCGCAGTCGCCGGTCGGGTACAGCTCGATGATGTTGCAGCCGGCGTCGACTCGCGCCACCAGGTAGCCGCGGCAGGTCGAGGTGCGCACCCAGACGTTGCGGTCCTGGATCGCCGGCGCCTCGATCGCGCGGGTGACGTCATAATTGGTGGAGACGATGGTTGCGGGATCGAGCCCGCGCGCGACGAGGGCGGCGCGGGCGGCGCCGGAGCAGTCGCCGCTGTCGGCGAGGCGGGTGGGTTGCTGGGCGCAACCGGCGAGGCCGGCGGCGAAGGCGAGGGGCAGGGCAAGGCGCGGGACGCGCATGGGTGTCTCCTTCGGCGCGGCTTGATCCGGCGGAGCCGGCCGCGCACCATGGCAGCAAGTGCTATCCCGAACTGCGGCGGGGAAGGTTGATGGACATCAAATCGCTGTGCGGCGACCTCGGCATCGCGGCCGGCCAGGGCGACCTAGTGGTCCGCACTCCCGTCGACGGGTCCGAGATCGGCCGGGTCGCGACCGACACGAAGGAAGCGCTGGACGCCCGGATCGCGCGCGCCGCCGCGGCGTTTCCGGCTTGGCGCGACACCCCGCCGCCCCGCCGGGGCGAGCTGGTCCGCCTGTTCGGCGAGGAGCTTCGCCGCATCAAGCCCGCGCTCGGGCGTCTCGTCACCATCGAGTCCGGCAAGATCGTGCAGGAAGGGCTCGGCGAGGTGCAGGAGATGATCGACGTCTGCGATTTCGCGGTCGGCCTGTCGCGCCAGCTCTATGGCCTCACCATCGCGTCCGAGCGGCCGGGCCACCGCATGACGGAGACGTGGCATCCGCTCGGTCCCATTGCCGTGATTTCGGCCTTCAACTTCCCGGTCGCCGTCTGGGCGTGGAACGCCGCCATCGCGCTCGTCTGCGGCGATCCGGTGGTGTGGAAGCCGTCGGAGAAGACGCCGCTCACCGCGCTCGCCTGCCGCGCGGCCCTTGCGCGCGCCGCCGCCGCGTTCGGGATCGCGCCCGACGGGCTGGTCGAGGTCGCCATCGGTGGCGCGGAGATCGGCCAGGCGCTCGCCGCCGATCCGCGCCTGCCGCTCGTCTCGGCCACCGGATCGGTCCGGATGGGCAAGGCGCTGGCGCCGGTGGTGGCCGGCCGGCTCGGGCGCGCGCTGCTCGAGCTCGGCGGCAACAATGCGGCCATCGTCGCGCCGACCGCCGACCTCGACCTCGCCGAGCGGGCGATCCTATTCGCCGCGGTCGGGACGGCCGGCCAGCGCTGCACCTCGCTCCGCCGGCTGATCGTACACGACACGGTGTGGGACGGGATCGTCGGCCGGCTGCGCCGCCGCTATACCGCGCTTCCCATCGGCTCGCCGCTGGATGAGGGGACGCTGGTCGGGCCGCTGATCGACGGGAAGGCCCTCGTCGCGATGGGCGCGGCGCTCGACCGCGCGCGCGAGGCCGGCGGCGTCGTGTATGGCGGCGGGCGCGTCCTCGCCGACAGCTATCCCGAGGCGGCCTATGTTCGGCCGGCGCTTGCGCTGATGCCGGCACAGACGCCCCTCGTCCGCGAGGAGACGTTCGCGCCGATCCTTTACATTCTCCGCTACCGCGATTTCGACGAGGCGCTCGCGCTGCACAACGCGGTACCGCAGGGGCTCGCCTCCTCGATCTTCACCAACGATTTGCGCGAGGCCGAGGCGTTCCTTTCGGCGCGTGGTTCGGACTGCGGCATCGCCAACGTCAATATCGGCCCGTCCGGCGCCGAGATCGGCGGCGCGTTCGGCGGCGAGAAGGAGACCGGCGGCGGGCGCGAATCCGGCTCGGACTCGTGGAAGGCCTACATGCGGCGCCAGACCAGCACGGTCAACTACTCGCGCGACCTGCCGCTCGCGCAGGGGGTACGGTTCGGCGCCTCGGAGCCGCGGGCGGGTTGACGCAGGCTCAATCGCTCCGCAGCCAGTTCTCGGATGCCAGCTCGGCGACGCGGGCGAATTCCCGCATGTTGTCGGTCACCAGTACGTGCCCGAACGATACAGCCTGGGCTGCGATAAGCAGGTCGTTTCCGCCGATCGTTTGTCCGGCGCGTTCGAGCCGGGTGCGTAATGCGGCGTAGATCGCGTCTGCGGGAGCTTCGAACGGCACGACGTCCATGACGCCAAGGATCGCCTCGACCCGGTCGATCAGGCGCCGGCTGGCTTTCTTCTCGGCGCCATAACGCAGCTCCGCCGCCACGATGATGCTGGTGCAGACATTTTCGTCGCCGACCCGTGAAATTCGTTGCGCGACGTGGCCTTGCGGATGACGGACAACGTCCGAAAGCACGTTGGTATCGAGAAGGTACGCCATCAAAGCTCGACCGGATCGGTCGGCAGCTCTTCCATCGGCGCGAAGGCTTCTTCGATCGGCTCGAGCGTCGCCAATAGCTCGACCAGTGATCTCGGCCGTGCCGGCTCGATGATGAGGCGGTCGCCTTCCTTTCGCATGACGGCGTCCTCGCCGGGCAGCTCGAATTCGCGGGGAATTCGCACCGCCTGGTTCCGACCGTTCTTGAACAGCTTCACGTGACGCTCGATAGTCATCCAGTCCACCACTAGCATATGCTGAGGCATAGGCTAATTAGCCCGGACCCGCGAACGCGGTCAAGAGGTCGCCTGTTATGCCGTGTGTGCCAGCGTTTCCGCGATCTTCGCGTTGAAGTCGCGCACCGCGGCCGCCGGGCCGGAGGGGTAGGCCCAGATGCCGGCCGAGACGGCGAGGAAATCGGCACCGGCGCGGACCAGCATCGGGCAGTTCTCCACCGTGATGCCGCCGATGGCGACGCAGGGCACGGTAAAGACATCCTGCCACCAGGTGAGCAGCTCGGGGTCGGTCGGCGTCGCGATGCCCGATATCGAGCTCTTGGTGGTCGAGCGGAAAAACCCGCCGAACGCGACGTAGTCGGCCCCGGCCTCCGCTGCCTCCATGCCGAGATGGCGCGACGCCTTGCAGGTCACGCCGACGATCACCTGCGGCCCCATGATGCGCCGCGCCTCGGGATAGGGCGTGTCTTCCTGGCCGACATGCACCCCGTCGCATCCCATCTCGTGGGCGAGGTCCGGCCGGTCGTTCATGATGAAGGCGACTTCGCGTGCGTGGGCGATCGGCATCAGCGCCTCGGTCGCGCGGCGGATCGCGTCGTCGTCGACGCCCTTGAGGCGAAGCTGCAGCGAGGCGACGTCGCCCGCGTCGAGCGCCGCGGAGAGCGCGTCGGCATATTCGGGGCCGATGCGCTCCGGCGTGATCAGGTACAGGCGGCAGTTCTCCGCCATCGCGGCAGCGCGCCCTAGTCGGCGTGCGCCTCGGCGAGTTCGGCCATCGGCCGGACCTCCGGACTCTTGCCTTGGTAGATCTGGATGATGGCGTCGAGCATGTGCAGCGCTTCCTCGCGCGGGCGCTGGAACGTGTTGCGCCCGATGATCGAGCCGTTGCCGCCGCCCTCGTAGACGCCCTTCACCTCGGCAATCACTCCGTCCATGTCCTTTGCGTCGCCGCCCGAGAACACCACGACGCGCCGGCCGTTGAAGCAGGACTGCACCACGTGGCGCACCCGCTCGGCCATCGTGCCGACCGGGATGTTGGCGTAGGACTTCTTCCCGGCCTCGAGGAACACGACGTTCGTCGGCGGCTTCACCTTGATGATGTGCGCGCCGAGCAGCGCCGCCATGTGCGCGGCGTAGGCGCAGATGTCGACGGCGGTCTCGCCCTCCTTGGTGAGGAGTGGCCCGCGCGGGTAGGACCAGATCACAACGCAGAGCCCGGCATCCTTGGCCTCCTCGGCCATGGCGCGGATCTCCTCCATCAGGTCGAACTGATGCTCCGAACCCGGGTAGATGGTGAAGCCGATCGCCGAGCAGCCGAGCCGGAGCGCATCGTTCACCGTGCCAGTGACCGCCTGGTCCTTCTCGGTGGCGAGCGAGTTGGACGAGTTCACCTTGAGGATCGTCGGGATCGCACCGGCGAACGTGTCGGCGCCCGCCTCGATCATGCCGAGCGGCGCGGCGTAGGCATTCAGCCCCGCGTCGAGGGCGAGCTGGAAATGGTAGTGTGGGTCGTAGGCCGGCGGGTTCGGCGCGAACGAGCGTGCCGGGCCGTGCTCGAAGCCCTGGTCGACGGGAAGGATCACGACCTTTCCGGTGCCGCCGAGCCGCCCTTGCATCAGGATGCGGGCGAGGTTCGCCTTGCTGCCGGGATTGTCGCTTTCGTAGTTGGCGAGGATGCGCTTGACGCGCTGGGTGATCTTCATGTCGCTGTCTCCCAGGGCCCCCAAACGTAGCCTTGCGCCCTTGGGCCAGGAATACCCTAGGGCACGCGAAGATTCAATGACGGCCGAGCCAAGCGGCAAGCGCCGCGGCCGGATTCGGCTGGCGCGAAAGGTCGAGCGCCGGGGCCCGGCTGCGGTCGATCGCAGCGCCCGACTTGGCGGCGATCTGGGCGATCTTGCGCGCAACGCGCGGCGGGGCGTCGAGGCGGATTAGCCGAACGCCTTCGCGCAGCGCGCCGAGTGCGTAGCCGGGCGCGGATCCGCAATCGAGGGTCGCGGTGAAGGCGACGTCAGGGAACTCGGCGCGCGCCGTTTCGACGAGCGCCGCGAACCAGCCTGCGCCCATGCGCGCCGCCTCTCCCGGCGCGGAGTGGAGCGCCACCGCGCACCCGGCCGCGCGCGCGGCCTGGAGAGTCGCCCGCGCCTCGTCGAGCGAGCGCACCACCACGGCCTGCGCACGGCGGCGTGCGGGAACGATCGGCGGCGGGGCCGCGTTTCGGTGGGGAAGCCGCTCCCGCGCAGGGGGCGTGCGGTTGTTGTCCGGCGAAGCCATGGATCGCATTCTGCGCACGATAGTGGGGATCGTCAGCGCCCTTTTAGCCTGCATATTGGGGCTGGGTGTCGCTCTTGTCGTGGTCCTCGTGCTGATCGACTGGAACGTTTTCACGCCGCTGATCGCCCAGCAGGCCTCGACGGCCAGCGGGCGCCAGGTCTCGATCGGCCATGTCGCGATGCACCTTTCCACGACGCCGGAGATCCGGGTGCAGGACCTCGCGATCGGCAACCCGCCCTGGGCGAAGCACAAGGACATGATGCGCATCAAGGATGCGGACATCGTCTTTCACCTCTGGCCGCTGCTCTATGGTCGGCTGGAGATCGACCGTATGCGGCTCGCCGGCAGCGAATTCCACCTGGAGAAGAAGGGCGGCAAGGACAATTGGCACTTCGGCGCGACCAACGTCACCACCGGCGCGGTCAAGGCGGTCAGCCCGAAGCGGCGCACGCAGTTCCCGGTGATCCACCGCCTCGCCATCGAAGGCAGCGACATCACCTTCGATTCCGACACGCTGAAGCAGCCCGTGGCCGCGCATTTCGACACCGTGGCGGCCGGCGCGCCCGGCATGAGCCAGCCGATCGTCGTCGACATGAAGGGGCGCTACAACCGGAAGCCGTTCGAGGGCAAGTTCGACTTCGGATCGTACGACGCGCTGCGCACCTCGGGAAAGCCGTTCCCGGCGAAGGGCGAGCTGCATATCGGCGGTCTCGATACGGCGCTCAACGGCACGGTGACCGAGCCGCTGCAGTTCAAGGGCTGGCAAGGGCAGGTGTCGCTCTCCGGCGGCAACCTGGATGAGTTGCATCAGATCCTCGACCTGCCGGTCCCGACCTCGCCGCCCTTCAAGCTGACCGGCAAGGTGTCGAAGGAGGACAAGACCTGGCACCTGAAGGATTTCCGCGGCCGGCTGGGCTCGACCGACCTCGAGGGCGACATCTCGGTCGACACCGGGCAGAAGCCGCCGCATCTCGTCGCCAATATCGCCTCGCGCGCGGTGGACATGACCGATCTCAAGGGCTTCATCGGCCGCAGCCCCGGCACCAAGCCGCCGGCCAAAGGCGGGCCTTCGGCGAACCCGCGCCGCGCCAAGTACCTGATCCCGAACGAGCCGTTCCACCTCGAGAAGCTGCGGGCGATGAACGTCGCGCTCGATTTCGACGGGAAGTCGGTGAAGTCGGGTGGGCGCGCGCTTTCCAACCTCAAGGTCAAGCTGGTTCTCGACCACGGCAAGCTGGTCATCGACAGCCTGAGCCTCGGCGTGCTCGGTGGAACGGTGATGGGTTCGGCGGCGCTCGACGCCGCGGGGAAAGTGCCCGACGTCGGCGCGCGGGTCCAGCTCAAGGGGCTGCATCTCGGCACGCTGCTCTCCGTGACCGGCGTGACCGACGCTTCGCGCGGGATCTTCCATGGCTATCTCGCCCTCAAGTCGCGAGGCGACTCGATGCACCAGCTTGCCGCCCACATGAACGGCTCGGGTTCACTCGTGATGGAGGGCGGCGAGATCAGCGACCTGGTCCTGCAGGCCGTCGCGCTCGATCTGCAGCAGGCGCTGCGCGACCTCCTGATTACCAAGGGTCGGATGATGCAGATAAGCTGCTTCATGGCGCCGATCCAGATCCACGACGGCGATCTCGTCGCCAACCCGTGGGTGATGTCGACGCCCGACACGCTGCTCAGCCTCACCGGCCACTTGAACCTTGGCACCGAGAAGGTGCAGTTGCGCCTCCTGGGCCAGCCCAAGGACTACAGCTTCTTCAATGCCCTGACGGCGGTGAACGTGACCGGAGACCTCACCCACCGCACCGCCTCGGTGAACAAGCTGGGGGTCGCGATCAAGCTGGTGGAGAAGACCCTGCTCGCGCCGCTGATGCCGCTGATCTCGCCGAGCATCCAGCAGTCCGCCCAAACCGCGTCGCCCTGCCACAAGCTCCTTACCCAGAAGACGCGTCCTCCGCCGGAGGGGCGGTAGCCTCCGGCTCAGCGGTCGCCGCCGATTTCTACCATTTGGCTGGGCGCCGGACGGGCCGCGGCTTTTTTCGGCGAGCGGCCGTTCAGGAACTCGCCAAGCGCGGCGAGCGGACCGCAATGGTTGCAGACGCTCTTGAGCACGATCAGGATCGGCACCGCCATCAGCCCCCCTGCGATGCCCCAGAACCAACTCCAGAACACCACCCAGACGAAGATGACCGGCGGGTTGAGCTCCAGCCGGCGGCCGAGCAGGGACGGGGTGATGAACTGGTTCTCGATGCCGTTGGCGGCGAGATAGATCGCTGGCGCCATCGCCGCGCCCCACAACGTGTCGAAATGGGTGAGCGCCACCAGGAACACGATGGCGAGTCCGACCGCGAGGCCGAAATAGGGGATGAAGTTCAGCATCGCCACCATCACCCCCCACAGCACCGGATTGGGCATGCCGATGAAGTACAGCCCCGTCGCCACCGTCGCGCCGAGCCCGAAATTGATCAGCGTAATGCTGAACAGGTAGTTCGAGACGTCGCGCAGGATCTCGCGGCTCATCGCCATCGCCTCGCGCTTCTGCTGGAGGCGGGGCAGGATGCCGACGAGCTTCTCGCGGAACAAATCGCCCGAGGCGAGCAGGAAGAAGGTCAGCACCACGCATACGAGAAGCCCGACGCCGGTGCGCTGGGCGCGGTCGAGCACGCCGGCGAGCAGCCCCTTTTCCTTCACCGAGACGACGAGGGGCGGGTTCGGCCCGCCGCCCGAAAGCTCGGTCGCCTTCTCGACGTTCTTCGCCGCCTTCTGCACCTGTTGGACCTGGCGCTGCACCGGCAGCAGCTTGTCGCGCAGCTCGTAGTAAGCGCTCGGTCCCTGCTGCACCCAGGTCGCCGCCGGTTCGACGAGACGAACGAAGGCGAGCGAGATCACGGTCACCACGGCGGCGACGACAATCAGCGCGGCGATCGGCGCCGGCAGATGGAGGCGGCGCAGTGTTGCGGCCGCCGGCGCCAGCACCAGGGACAGCAAGCATCCGGCGACGACCGGCACGAAGAATTCGGATGCGAAATAAAGGGCGGCGAAGCACGCCAGCACGAACAGCCCGATGATCGCCACCGTGCGCGCCCGGCTCCCGTCGTCGTGCCGCCCCTCGACCAGACTTGCCACCGAAGGCCTCCCTCCACCTGGGCGTGGCGCAGGCCGGTGGGCAAGCCATGCGCGCCGGGATAACGCGCCGCGAGGAAACGCGGTTCCGCTACCCTCTGCGCTCGCGCCCGGTGGCGCCGTCGAGGACCGCCAGAAGCTCGGCAATCTTCGCACGCTGGTCGCGGGCATTGCCGCTCGCGATCGCGCCGTCGATGCAGTGCGCGACGTGCTCCTTCAGGATGCCGTCGGCAACCCGTTGCAGCGCGGCGCGCGCTGCCTTGATCTGCATCAGGATGTCGATGCAGTAGCGCTCGTCCTCGACCATCTGGGCGATGCCGCGCACTTGGCCCTCGATGCGGCGGAGCCGGGGCAGGGCGGCCTTGTGGGTGGCGTGACGCATGATTGCAATATACCCCCCAGGGGTATAAATACAACATTCATGGCCACCCACACCGCATCACCCGATGCCGCCGCCGCGAAGCCTGTCCCGGGCGCGGTCAAGGATCCCGTCTGCGGCATGTCCGTCGATCCGCTGAAGGCGAAGCACCGCCATCAGCTCGGCGACTGGACCTATTATTTCTGCTGTAACGGGTGTCGCGAGAAGTTTGCCGCCGATCCCGAAAAGTACCTGGCCCCGAAGGTTGAGGCCGAGGGGGATGCGGAGGCGCCTGCCGGCGCCACCTACACCTGCCCGATGCATCCCGAGATCGTGCAGGACGGGCCGGGCGACTGCCCGATCTGCGGCATGGCGCTGGAGCCGGTCGCCCCCGTCGCGGGGCCGGAGCCGCCCAATCCCGAACTCGTCAGCATGACGCGGCGCTTCTGGGTGAGCGCGACGCTCGCCCTGCCGCTGCTGGTCGTCACGATGGGGTCGCATCTCGGCGGCCCGCTCGCGACGATGGCCGGACTGCGCTGGGCGTCCTGGGTCGAGCTCGCGCTCGCGACGCCGGTGGTCGTGTGGGCCGCGGCGCCGTTCTTCGCCCGCGCCTGGCGCTCGCTCCTCACGCTGAACCTCAACATGTTCACCCTGATCGGGGCCGGCGTCGGCGTCGCCTATGTCTATTCGCTGGTGGCGACGGTCGCACCCGGCATCTTCCCGCCGGCCTTCCGTGGCCCGCACGGCGAGGTGGCGGTCTATTTCGAGGCGTCGGCGGTGATCGTCGCGCTGGTGCTGCTCGGACAGGTGCTGGAGCTGCGCGCGCGCGGACGGACATCCGCCGCGATCCGCGGGCTGCTCGAGCTCGCGCCGAAGCAGGCGCGGGTGATCCGCGACGACGGTACCGAGGAGGATGTCGCGCTGGAGACGGTCCGCGCCGGCGATCTACTCCGCGTGCGGCCGGGCGAGACGGTTCCGGTCGATGGCGCGATCGTCGAGGGCGCCACGTCGATTGACGAATCCGCGATGACCGGCGAGCCGGTCCCGGTCGAGAAATCGGCTGGGGACAAGGTGACCGGCGGCACGCTCAACGGCGCGGGCGGCTTCGTCATGCGGGCCGAGGGCGTCGGCGAGCACATGCTGCTCAACCGCATCGTCCGTCTTGTGGCCGAGGCGAGCCGGTCGCGCGCGCCGATTCAGCGCCTTGCTGACCGGGTGGCGGGCTGGTTCGTGCCGACGGTGGTTGCGGTCGCCGCGCTTGCCTTCGCCGCCTGGGCGTATTGGGGGCCGCCGCCGGCGCTCGCCTACGCGCTGGTGAACGCGGTCGCCGTGCTGATCATCGCCTGCCCCTGCGCGCTCGGCCTCGCGACGCCGATGGCGATCATGGTCGGCATCGGGCGCGGTGCGACCGAGGGGGTGCTGATCCGCGACGCCGAGGCGCTCGAGACGCTCTGCCGCGTCGACACGCTGGTGGTCGACAAGACGGGTACGCTGACCGAGGGGCGGCCGAGCCTCTCCGAGGTGATCGGGACCGAGGGGTGGACGCCCGACGCGGTGCTCGGCCTCGCCGCTGGGCTGGAGCGGGCGAGCGAGCACCCGCTCGCCGCCGCCATCCTGCGTGGCGCCGCGGAGCGCAACGTGACGCCGGGCGTGACGCGCGATTTCCGCAGCGTGACGGGCAAGGGCGTCGCCGGCGCGGTGGACGGGCGCGCCGTGGTCCTCGGCAATGCGGCGATGATGGAAGAAGCGGGCATCTCCACCGCCGCGCTCGACGGCCGTGCCGAGGCGCTGCGCGGCGACGGCGCGACGGTGATGTACGTCGCCGCCGACGGCACGCTCGCCGGCATCGTCGCCGTCACCGACCGGATCAAGGGCTCGACCGCCGCGGCGGTCCGCCGCCTCAAGGCGGACGGGGTCCGCATCGTCATGCTTACCGGCGACACGGCGGCGACCGCCGCCGCCGTCGGGCGCAAGCTCGGGATCGACGAGATCGAGGCGGGCGTTCTCCCTGACCGCAAGGGCGAGGTCGTTGCGCGGCTCAAGGCGGAGGGGAGGGTGGTGGCGATGGCCGGCGACGGCATCAACGACGCCCCGGCGCTCGCGGCCGCCGATGTCGGTATCGCCATGGGCACCGGCACCGACATTGCGATGGAAAGTGCAGGCGTCACTTTGGTGCGCGGCGACCTCAACGGCATCGCCCGGGCGCGCCTCCTGTCGCGCGCGGTGATGCGCAACATCCGCCAGAACCTGTTCTTCGCCTTCGTCTACAACTCGCTGGGGGTGCCGGTGGCGGCGGGACTCCTTTACCCCTTTTTCGGGCTGCTGCTCAGCCCCATCTTCGCCAGTGCGGCGATGAGCCTGAGCTCGGTGTCGGTGATCGGCAACGCGCTCCGCCTGCGGCACGCAAAGCTCTAGGAACGGGGTCGGATTGGCGACGCGTCGGAAGACCAGGCGGAAGGGCACAGGGAAGGGCAAGGCCGAACGGCGAAGCCAGCGAGCGCCGCTGATCGCCTCGGGCGCCCTCGCCGTTGCCGCGATCGGGGCGCTCGCCCTCGCGCTGGGCATGCGGCCCGAGGGCCAGGCGCCGAAGCCGCGGCCGGTGGCCGCCCGCCACGTCGAAACCGCCCGCCTCGCGCCTTCCCCGCATGTCGTGCCGCATCCGGCGGCTCCTCCGACCCCGCCGCATCCGGCCGCGCGGGCCCCGGCCGCCGCGCCGCCGCCGTCCCACGCCGCCGAGCCCGCCTGGCTCGCCTACGCCGTTCCGGCGCCGGCGTCAGAGGGACGGCCGATGATCGCCGTCGTGATCGACGACATGGGGATGAACCGCGCCATGTCGGCCCGCGCGGTGAAGCTGCCCGCGGACGTGACGCTCTCCTACCTGCCCTATGCTGACGAGGTGGCGCGCCAGGCCGCGGAGGCGCGCGCCCGCGGCCACGAGCTCATCGTCCACGTGCCGATGGCGCCCGAGGGCGCGGCCGATCCCGGACCGCACGCGCTGTACCCGACCCTGCCGCCGGACGAGATCGAACGCCGTCTCGACTGGGCGCTCGCCCGCTTCTCGGGCTATGTCGGGATCAACAATCACGAGGGCAGCCGCTTCACCGCCGATCTGCGTGGCATGGACATCGTGCTCTCGACCCTGAAGCGTCGCGGGCTGCTGTTCCTCGATTCACGTACCACGGCGCGCACCGTCGCGCCCGGCCTCGCCCGGCGGCTCGACCTGCCATTCGCCCAGCGCACCGTGTTCCTCGACGACGTGGCGACTCCCGAGGCGGTGCGCCGCCAGCTCGCAGTCCTCGAGGGGGTGGCGCGGCGCGATGGCGCCGCGATCGCCATCGGTCACCCGAAGGCGGCGACGCTCGATGCACTCGGACCGTGGCTGGAAACGCTGGCGGGGCGCGGCTTCGTGCTGGTGCCGCTTACCGCCATCGTCGCGCGCAACTACGCCGCGACGCATGCGCGCGGCTGACGCGGCAACGGATTAAGGCTCGGCGGCGGTCGGCTGAACCAGAACCTTCACGGTGATGGTGCCGGCCTTGGCGAAGCGCAGCACGAGGTCGAACGTCCCGCCGCGCGCGACCGGGTGGGTGAGGCCCGAGATGGCGATGCGCGGGCCCCAGGAGGCGAGGCTCACCGGCTTGCCCGGGGGCAGCGCGAGCGTCGCGATCGGCATCCCGTCCTTGCCCTTCACCGCGACCGAGGTCGCGATCGGGCTCGACACCTCGAGCAGTGCATCGGGTGCGCCGCCGGTATTGAACAGCGGGCCGTAGACCGCGGTCGCGCCGTCCCTCGAGGGCGGCGCCCAAACATGTCCGATCTCGATGGCGCCCAGCTTGTAGCCGTGCGCCGAGGCTGCGGCGGGTACGACGGCCATCGCGCATGCGAGGAATATCGCCCGCACACGGGCGCTGCGGAGGCTCATTTGCGCCGCGCGTCGTTCTCGAACGCGGCGACCGGGTCGCGGGCGATCTCAGCCTGCTCCGACTTCGAACCGGTGGCGAGGTCGCGCGCCGCGCTCACCTCGGCGGGGCTCAGATCCTTCTGCTCGAAGAAGGTGTAGGACAGGGTGATCTGGCTCACGTCGTCGACCCCGTGGTCCTTCAGCGCCTGCTCGTCCACATAAAACACCAGCGGCATCTTGGCGCTCTCGCCCGGTGCCAGCCGCTCGTTGGTGAAGCAGAAGCACTGGACCTTGAAGAAGTAGGGGGCAATCTTGTATGGCGTGACGTTATAGGTGGCCCGGGCGACAATCGTATGATCGGAAAGGTTCTTGGCGACGTAATAGGCCTTGGTCGGCTTGCCGATTTCGGCCGTCACCTGGCGCTGCCCGGGCTCGAACGACCAGTCGAGGCCCGGCGCCACGTTCGCATCGAACATCACCGTGACGCGGCGCGTGCCGGGCTCGGCAGCCTGCGCGGCCGGGCCGACGCCCCGCTTCACCGTGCCGCCATAGCCGGTCGCGCCGCAGAACAGGCGGTAGAGGGTCGGGGCGTAGCTGACCCCGACGCCCGAGATCCCGAGAAGGGCGAAGGCCCCGACAACGGAGAACACATTCCGGCGCTTCATGGGCGGAGAATCCGCCCTTTTTCAGGACGCCGCAACGCGGATTTCGCGCGGCGTAAAGTCGCGCAAAGGGCGATTCGGGTCGCCTGCGTCCTAGCCGCCGGCGCCGCTCTCCTGGGCGTCCGCGCCGTCCCTCGCCCAGTCCGTCGGCCCGTCCGCTGTCCTGCCCGTCGCGCAGACGGTGATGGTGACGACGCCGCAGGAGCTTCAGGCGGCCATCCGGAAGGCCGAGCCGGGTGAGCGCATCGCGCTGGCCCCGGGCACCTACGAGTTGGGCCGCACCAATATCGTCCGCTCGGGGACGCCGGACCGGCCGATCATGCTCACCGTCGCGATTCCGGGCTCGGCGCACATCCACAGCCATGCGGTGGAGCTGTTCAACCTGCGCGCGCACGACTGGGTGTTCGACGGGTTGGACATCGAAGGCGGCAAAGGGACCGACCACGCCTTCCATATCGTCGCGGACGCCGACCGCACGGTGATCCGCAACAGCCGGTTTCGCAACTTCAACGCCGCCATCAAGGCCAACCAGGAAGGCGGCATGCTGCCCGACCGGGTGGTCGTCGAAAGCAACGTGTTCTACAACGATACGATCCGCAGCGACGCCGTGCCCGTGACGCCGATGGACATCGTCGGCGGCGACCGTTGGCGGATCCGCGAGAATTTCGTCGCCGATTTCGCCTCGACCGACCGCATCACCTACGGGCTGTTCCTGAAGGGCGGCAGCACGAACGGGATCGTCGAGCGCAACCTGGTGGTCTGCGAATGGAAGACGCATGGCGGGATTCGCGTCGGGATGTCGTTCGGCGGCGGCGGCACGACGGAAGGCGCGATCTACCGCACCAAGGAGGGCGACGAGGAAGGCGGCGGGATCATGCGCAACAACATCATCGCCAACTGCCCCAACGCCGAGGGGATCTATCTGAACAAGGCCGCAAACTCGAAGATCGTCAACAATACGATCTACAACGCCTACGGCATCCAGGCGCGCTTCCCGGTGTCCTCGCCGAGCGAGATCCGCAACAACATCATTTCGGGCGCGATCACGACGCGGTCCGGCGCAATCGTCGTCGCGGAGAACAACATCGCCACCGGCCATGGACTTGGCGACTACATCCCGCCTGCGATCCGAACGCTGACACTCCGCATCTCCGACTACAATTCCAAGTTCCCGCGACTGGTCAGCCGAGCGAACGTGATGTGGGCGCAGCGCCAGATCCAAGGGATGGGCGACTGGCTGGGCCGCGGGCCGCTCGGGCGCGGACTTTCCGACTTCCGCACCTGGTTCGTCGCGCCCGCCTTGCTCGATTTCGATCCGGTTTCCCTCAGCGGCATCGCCGGGCGCGGCATCGCGCTGCCCGAGGTGACCGACGATTTCTGCGGCCAGAAGCGATCCGGCCCGACCGTCGACCTGGGCGCCATCGAGTATTCCGCCGGACGCTGTAACGCCACGAACTGGGCCGAGCCCCGGCTCCGCGCTTTTCCCGAGACGAGGTGACATGACCGAACCCCGCACCCGCCCGCCGTTCCGCGCCGACCATGTCGGCAGCTTGCTCCGTCCCGGCCGCCTCAAGGCGGCACGCGAGCGGATCCTCGGCCCGCAGACGCCGGACTCGAGCCTCGCGCCGCACAACTCGGCCGAGCTCGCCCGCGTCGAGAACGAATGCGTTGCCGAGGTCGTCGCGATGCAGGAGCGGGTCGGGCTCCGCGCCGTTACCGATGGCGAGTTCCGCCGCCGGAGCTGGTGGTTGGAGCTGATCCTGAACTGGGAGGGGTTCGCGGCCACCCGCCAGGGTCAGTCCGACTTCGCCTGGCGCGACGACAAGGGCAACCGCCAGGCGTTCTCGGCGCTGTGGGTGACGGGCCCCATCCGCTGGCGTCCCTCGGCCATCGTGCGCGCGTTCGAATATCTCCATTCGGTGGCGCATGCGGTTCCCAAGGTGACGCTGCCCGCGCCCGACGTCGTCCATTGCTTCATGGGCGGCGACCGCGCGATCCGCGAGGGGCACTACAAGGATCCGGAGGCGTTCTGGGCCGACCTGGTCGCCGCTTACCGGAAGGAGCTCGACGCGCTGGTCGCGGCTGGCTGCCGCTACATCCAGCTCGACGACACCTCGATCGCCTTCTTGTGCGATCCATCGCTGCGCGAGGTGTTCCGGGGCTGGGGCTCGGAGCCCGAGCAGGTGCTTTCGGAATATGCGCGCCGGATCAACGAGACGGTGGCGGCCCTGCCCGACGACGTGACCGTGACGTTCCACCAGTGCCGCGGCAACCGCGAGGGTATGTGGGCGGCCGAAGGCGGGTACGATCCGGTCGCCGACGTGCTGTTCAACCAGATAAACGTCGCCGGCTATTTCCTCGAGTACGACACGGCGCGGGCCGGCACGTTCGCGCCGCTCCGCTACGTGCCAGAGGGCAAGGTCGTCGCGCTCGGGCTGATGTCGTCGAAGAACCCGGTGCTGGAACCGGCCGACGCGCTCGTCCGACGCATCGAGGAGGCGGCGAAGTTCGTGCCCATCGAGCGCCTCGCCGTCGCGCCGCAATGCGGGTTCGCGAGCTCGTTCGGCGGCAACCCAATGACCGAGGCCCAGGAGGAGGCGAAACTCGCCCGGCTTGTCGAGGTCGCGCGAAAGGTCTGGCCCGACGCCTGAGCGCCGGCGCCGCTATTCCGCCGCGGCGCGCTTCGGGTCGTACCCCGCGTAGTCCTTGTCGCCGAGCGCCTGGATCGCCGGCAGCACCTCGGCCGCGAAGCGGCGGATGTTGCGCTCGGTGCGCTCGGCGTCCAGCGAGCCGAACTGCAAGAGCGTGATGAACGAGCCGAAGCCGAGCTCGCGATGCGCCTCGGTGATGCGCTGAGCAGATAAGCCAACTACTCGAATAGCTTGTCGAGTTCCGGCCGCTACTTGTCGCCCGCCTTCTTCAACTCGGACCTGAAGGCGGCGAGGACTGCGGCGCCGTTCGGCGTGGTCTTGATCCACTCCTGCACCACCGGCTCCGCGGCGGCTTCCCACCGCGCCTCCTCCTTCGGGTCCAGCGAGGTCATGTGGTGGCCCGGAAGCTTCGCCACGTAGTTCTGCTGGAAGGTCGCGGTCTTGGCCAGCGCCTCGCCCATCCGGCGCGAGAAGGCGAGCCCCGAATATTTGTCGATCGCGGCCTTGGCCTTGGCCGGCAGGCGCTCGTAGCTCGTCTCGCTCATCAAGGTGAAGCCGCCGGGCGTGCCGAATGACACGTCGAGATGGTAGCTCGTCACCTCCTCCAGCTTGAACTGGACGAAGCCGGTCCAGCCCATCTGCACCCCGTCCACCGTGCCGCGCTGCAGCGCCTCGTAGTTCTCGGTGGTGGTCAGCGTGATCGGCGTCCCGCCCAGCCGCTCCATCAGCCGCGCGTTGGTGATGCCCTGGACGCCGATCTTGAGCCCGTGCAGATCCTCCATCTTGTGGATCGGTACGCGCGTCTGCAGGCCCGAGCCGGGATAGAGGTAGAGCGCGACCGGGTGAACCTTGGAATATTCCTGCGCCAGCGTCCCGTCGGCGTAGAGGTTCCAGAGCGCCACCGAGCCCGGCACGATATCGTGCACCAGGAAGGGCAGGTCGACCACGCTGGTGCCCTTGAACACGCCGCCATAGCTCGCCGGCGTCGAGTAGCCGATGTCGATGACGTTGTTCAGCAGCCGGTCGTAGGTGTTGCGGATGTTGGCGATGGTGCCGCCGGTAAAGATGGTGATCTTCAGCGTGCCGTCCGAGGCGTTCTCCACATCCTTGGCCCACGGTGCGAGACCGCCGGTCAGGTTGGTCGAGGTGGGCGGGCCGGGGAAAGAGAACTTGAGGGTGGTGGGCTCGGCCGCGCGCGCCGCAAGCGGCAGGGCAAGCGCCACCGCCAGCGCGGCGAGCCATCGCTTGGACATCGTGTCCGTCCCCTTGTATGGGCGCTGCGCGCCGGTTGGGACGAACTGTGGCTTCATCCCAAAATCGAGTCAAGGAGAGGGCGCGCGCCCCTTTGGCGTGGGTGCCGGGCAGGGCGCAACGATCGGTCGCAATAATTCGGGCAAGGGCCTATATACATCGCCATGATCCGTTGGTTGGCCGTCCTTTCGGTAGTGATCCTGTCCGCGTCCGGCGCGGCGGCATCCGCGCAACAGCCGCAGGGGTCGCTCGGCTCCGGCCGGCTCAGCGCCCAGACCAGCGGCGCGCCCCTGCCGGCCGGCACGGCCATACAGGTGCTGCCCGGCCGTGGCGACGACGCGTTCGGGGACGAGCCGCTGCTCCAGGCTGCGCGCGCCGCGCTGGTGAGCGGGCTCCGCGAGCGCGGGTTCCGCATCGACAAGGCAGCCGAGATGCGGCTCACCCTCGCCGTGTCGAACGTCGGCTACAACTCCTATCGCGCCCCTTCGCAGCAATCGGCGGGCGCCAGCCCGGTGGGCCCGCGGCCGCATCCGATGGTGACGGACCAGTTCCGCGTCCCGTTCGAGGTCGAGGCCACCGGACGTCCCCCCAGTCTCGCCGCCACGTTGACGCTCTACTATACCGGCGGCGCGGTTCTGTGGACCGCCACGGTCAGCGCGACCGGCCGCTTCCCCGATCCCGACCGGACGCTGGCGACGCTGGTTCGCGCGGCGCTCACCGCCCTCGGCACCTCGGCCGAGCGTTCGTTCGAGGTCGGCTGCACGAGCAAGACGCCGGACCGGCTCTGCGTCGACTGAGCCGATCCGGGCGGCGGGCGGGCGCTATCCGGCGTTCATCAGGGCGGGCAGCCAGGTTACGGCGCCCGGAAGCACCATCAGGAACACCAGGACCGCGATCTCCATCAGCGTGAACGGCAGGACCGCGCGATAGATGTGGTGCATGCGCGTGTCCGGCGGCGCGATCCCCTTCATGACGAACAGGATCATCCCGAAGGGCGGGGTCGTCTGGCTGACTTCGAGGCACAGCAGCATCAGCACGCCAAACCATATCGGGTCGAAATGGGCGAGCGAAACGAGGGGCAGGAAGAAGGGCAGGGTGATGAGCATGATGCTCACTGGGTCCATCAGGCAGCCGAGGAACAGCGTGACGCCCATCATCAGGAACAGCAGCTCGAACGGCGTCGGGTTGAGGTCGCGCACCGTCTGCAGGAGCCCGTTGGTCGCGCCCGAGAACGACAGGATCTGCGAGAAGGTGAGAGAGGCGCCGACGATGAAGAAGATCGGAACGGCGACGCTGCCGGTCTGCTTCAGGGCGCGCTTCAGCGCCGCCCAGGTGAGCTCGCGATAGGCGGCGCAGACCGCGACCGAGCCGAGCGCGCCGATCGCTGCCGATTCGGTCGGCGTCGCCCAGCCGAAGACGATCGAACCGATCACCAGCAGGAACAGCGAGAACAGCGGCACGACCCGGGTGAGGAACGGCTTCACCCGCTCGCGGAGCGGCGGGATCTCGAGTTCGTAGCGCGGTGCGATACCGGGGGACAGCGTGCAGCGGATCACGATGAACACGGTATAGACCAGCGCGATCAGGAGGCCGGGCACCGCCCCGCCGATCAGGATGCCGCCGATCGAGATTCCGGAGAGGCTGCCCAGCAGCACCGCCATTCCCGAGGGCGGGATCAGCATCGCGATGCCGCCAGCCCCCATGATCGGACCCATCGCGAGGTCGCGGTGATAGCCGCGCCGGCGCATCTCGGGCATGATCGTCGACCCAAGGAGCGCCGTGTTCGCCATCGACGAGCCCGAGAGGGTGGCGAACACCGTGCCGCCCACGACCGCCACGAGGGCGAGCCGCCCCGGGACGTTCGCGATCAGCTTCTCCACCGCGTCGATGGCGCGGATCGCGACGCCGGTCTGGAACAGGATCTCGCCCATCAGCACGAACATGATGACGGGCGCGAGCGAGTAGGTCGCCAGCGCCTCGACCATATTCTGGGCGACCTGGGCGATCCCCGCGGCCCCGCCGAAGAAGATGACCGCGCCCACCAGGTTCGCGCCCAGGAAGGCGAGCGCGACCGGCACCGACAGGAACATCAGCGCCAGCGCGCCGCCGACCAGCAGCGCCATGGCCCAGTACCATTCCATGGCGATTCCCGTTCCTGGCGCTCAGATGCCGTCGTCGCGCGACGTGGCGCCGGCGCGCTGCACCTCGCCCGCCTGCCAGGTCGCGGCGAGCCGGCGTGCGAGCTCAATGGTGACGAACAGGAAGCCGATGGGAATGGCCGCAATTGGCAGCCATTCGGGCAAGGTGAACGATTTGTAGAGCTGCGTTCCCGAGCGCCAGACGTCATAGGTCGCCCCGGCCGCGAACCACAGGAAGATCGCCGACACCGCCGTCGCCAGCGTCTGGGCGAGGATGGTCACCCGCCACGCCCAGCGCGGCGGCAGCAGGTCAGTCGCGATGTCCACCGTGACGTGGCGGCCGAGCCTGGTGACGTGTCCGACGCCCGCCATGGCGAGGATCAGGATCGCGTACTCGATCACCTCGTTCATGCCGTAGATGCCGGCGGTGCCGGCATCGCGCAGCGCCACGTCCGCGCCGATCGCGACCGCGACCGCGCCGACGATCACACCCGGCAACAGGCCGAGCAGATCGATCAGCCGGTCGTAAGCCGCGATCAGCGCGCGCATGTTAACCGTCCGTCCGGCCGCCGCTATACTAGTTCGACAGCAGCTTCTCGAGCTTCGGCCCGTTCACCGGATCGCGCTTGTTGACCTCGGCCCAGAGCGAATCGTGCGCGAGCTTGTGGAAGGTCTTGGCGTCGGCCGGCGAGAGGTCGATGGTCTTCACGCCTTCCTTGTCGAGCTCCGCGCCCATCGCCTCGTCCTCGGCGAGCACCTTGGGCCCGCGCACCGACCACAGCCACTCCATGTTCTTGTCGAGAAGCCCCTTCTGAGCCGCGTCGAGCGAGTTCCAGGTCTTCAAGTTCATGAAGTAGGCGAGCGAGGCGTCGTAGAAACCGGGCTCGATGCGGTACTTGGTGACCGGGATCCAGCCCGACAGCTTGATCTGGTTGTTGACGTTGCCGTAGCCCTTGACGATGCCGCGCTGCATCGCGTCGAACGTGTCGGTCAGCGGCAGCATCACCGGCTGGGCCCCCAGCGCGTCGAACAGCGGCTTGTAGGTGCCGGACGAGCGGAGCCGCAGCCCCTTGAAGTCGGCGAGCGTCTTGACGGGCACGTTGGTGAACACGCGATAGTGGATGCCGGCGCCGTCCTGGCCCAGGAAGTGGATGTTCGACTTGTTGAGCTGGCTCTCGAGCAGCGCATAGGCGCCGTTCTTCACCTGCTCGTGGATCGGCACCTCGGCGGCGGCGAGCCCGGTGACAATCGGCGCCAAGCGCTGGACGTAAGAGGCCGGCACGACGGCGATGTCGACGATGCCGTTCTTCACGGCATTGGCCATCTGCGGCGTCGGGATCGCGGCCGGTCCGAGGATGGGAAGCTGGATCTGCAGCACGCCCTTGCCCTCGTCGTTCACCTTGGCGACGAAATCCTTGAGGGCGAGGTAGATCACCGAATCGACGGTGTTGAAGGCGAGCAGCTTGACGGTCCGCTCGGCCGCCGAGGCGGGACCGGCCAGCGCCATTGCCGCCGCGCCGCAGAGCAGCGGAAGCCATTTCTTCATCATATCCTCCCTGATCGCCGCGTCCGCGAACGCGGCACGCAATTGCGCCGCAGGATGATGTGCGTCGAGCGGACCTGTCAATTGCCGCGCGCGTCCTCTGCCATCGCGCGCCGCGCCGAAACGCGCTATAGCGGGCGGCCGCCGCGCAAGGGACCGATCCGCCATGCCCATCCGATCCGGCTTCGTTGCCCGCGCCCTCGCCGCGCGGGACGGGCGCTAGCGCCGGTGCCGCAGCCCGGCCAGCCGCGCGCGCCCGGGCGGCTGTTCGCCGTCGCGCTGGCGTCGATCACCGTAATCGGCCCGCTCGCGGTACATCTGTTCCTGCCGGCGATGCCGGCGGTGAAGCGGGATTTCGCGGTCTCCGAGTTGGTGGCGCAGCTCACCCTCAGCGTGCCGCTGTTCGGCATGGCGTTCCTCACTCTCGCTTACGGCTCGCTCTCGGACCGCTACGGAAGGCGCCCGACGCTGCTGTGGGGGATGGGGCTGTTCCTTGCCGGCACGGTTGCGTCGCTGATCGCGCAGAGCATCTGGCTGTTCATTGCCGGGCGGCTGTTGCAGGCGGCCGGGGCGGCGGCGGGGACGGCGCTGTCGCGCGCCATTGCCCGCGACGCCTATGGCGAGGACAGGCTGGTCAAGGCGATCGCCTACCTGACGATGGCCTACACGATCGGGCCGATGGTGGCGCCGCCGCTCGGCGGCGCGCTGGTCGATCATTTCGGCTGGCGCGCCCTCTTCCTGCTGGCCCTGGGGGCGGGCGTGCTTGTCACGGTGCTCGCTTGGTTCGTGATCTACGAGACGCACCGCCCGAAGCGCGCGGTCGGCGAGGCGCTGTCGGTCGCGGCGAGCTACGTTCGGCTCTTCTCCAGCGCGCGCTTCACCGGCTTCGTCTGCCAGTCCGGCTTCTCGTCCGGCGCCTTCTTCGCGATCGCCGTGTCGGCGACCTACCTGATGCGCGACACGCTGCACCGGTCCGCGACCGAGTACGGGCTGTTCTTCCTCGGCATGCCGCTCGCCTTTACCTGCGGCACGTTCCTGGCCGGCCGGCTGTCGGGCCGGGCGGGAATCGAGAATATGGTGCTGACCGGCTCGCTGGTCTCGATCGTCGCCGTGTTCGTCCAGGCGGCGCTGGTGGTCGGGGGGCGGCTCGACCCCTACGTGATTTTCGTGCCGGGAATGGTGGTGACCTTCTCGCAGGGGATCGCGCTGCCCAACGCGCAGGCCGGCGCGATCCGCGTCGTGCCGCACCTCGCCGGGACGGCCGCAGGGATCGGCTCGTTCATGTCGCTGTTCTTCGCGGCCGTCCTGACCGAGCTGGTGGGCGTGTTCGCGGACGGCACGCCCTACCCGATGGTGGCGCTCGCCTCGGCCTCGGCGACGCTGATGCTGATCGCGGGCGCGACGCCGTTCGTGCTCGCAAGGCGCGGCTGGGCGCGGCTCACGCCTTCCAGTCCACCTTCGCCCCGATGAGGATGAAGGCGATGGTGCAAGGCGCGTCGCCGCGGTTCGCCCAGGCATGGTTGCACGCGCCCTGGACCACCACGTCGCCGGCCTTGAGGTGCACCTCGTCCTCGTCCACCAGCATGTCGATCTCGCCAGAGAGGATGAGAGCGTAGTCGATCGAATGCGTCCGGTGCATGCCGGGGTGCTTGCCCTTGCCGAGCCGTCCGACCTCGACGCCGGTCGAACCGCGATGCGCGTCGGCGTCCGCCTCGCTGCGCGGCGGGTAGCTCTTCTCCGGCGGGATTTCCAGGATGCGGAAGATCGAGCCGGCGAGCGGCGGGTTGGTGCCCGTGATTTTCGCGGTGGGATCCGCCGTGCCCGGCAGATCGGCCGCCTCCTCCATGAACCAGATCTGCTGCGAGCGCGCGCCGGTGCGCGGGCGCACCTGCTCCTCCGGCACGTCGTCCCGCAGGATCACCGCCTTCCCGGCCGCGTCGTGACCGGTCACGACGCGGCGCACGTTGAGGGTCATGTCATGCTCCGATCTCGCGGCCCCGGGCCGCTCCCTTCATCTAGACCCGGCTCAGTAGCCCTGACCCGCCCACGGCACCTTGGCGCCGATCAGGATGAAGGCGATCGTGCAGGGCTTGTCGCCGCGGTTCGCCCAGGCGTGGTTGCAGGCGCCCTGGACGACGACGTCGCCCTTCTTCAGATGCACCTCCTTGTTGTCGTCGACCAGCATGTCGATCTCGCCGTCGAGGACGAGCGCGTAGTCGATCGATTCGGTGCGGTGCATGCCGGGGTGGCGCGCCTCGGGCCCGCCGAGCGACACGCCCATCGATTTGCGATGTTCGGCCGCGTTGGCGACGTGCGGGGCGGTCTTGTCCGGGGGGAACTCGATGATGCGGAAGATCGAGCCGTCCAAGGGCGGCGGCACCTTGGCGATCTTCTTCGCCGTGTCCTCGGTGGTCATCACCGCCGGGGTCGTGTCGGTCATCCAGACATTGACGGTCTGGCTGCCGCCCGGGGCCCGCTGGATCACCGGCGGATGGTCGTCGATCGCGATGATCGCCTTGCCGTTCTTGTCGTCGGCCGAAACGACCCGTCGGACGGAGAGTGCCATGTTCGTTCCCTTCCCTAGCCTCGCTGCGCCCCTGGCGCGCTGGCCGGAGTGAACCGGAACCGCGCGCCCGGGTCAATCGGGATGGGAAGGGTAGACTGCACGGGCCGGGGACGAGTGCGATGGACCGGCGTGGCAGGGTCCGGTATGGTCGGCGCGACACATGGACGGCTCGGCCACGCTGGGGGAACGCGCTGTGGTGAAGCTCGGCTCGATGGGCACTGCGGACGAGCGCAACCGCATTTGCCGCATCGCCCTCGGTACGGCGCTTTGGGGCGCGCTGGCAGCATCCGTCCTGGCCGTGCCGCTCACCGGCTACCTGCTCGGAACGTTCCATTATACCCATGATTGGGGCGCCGCTCATGGGGCCGTGGTGGCCCGGAACTTCTGGCATTTCGGCATCGCGCAGCTCGGCGGGTTGCCGTATCACAACAATCCGCCCTTCACGAACCCGCCGGACGTTTATCTGAATTGGCCGCCGCTCGGAACGATCCTACTTGCGCTGGCCTATATCGATCGGCGGCCCCACGGTCCTAACGACGCATATGTACGGCGCAGCCATTCACCTGGCGATCGCCGGGCTCGTGTTCTGGATCGTGGACCGGGCGCGGGACCGCGTCTCGGCGGCGGTCGCGACCATCGTCTACCTCAACGCCCCGCTAGTGGCGCGCTACGGCCATCTCGATCTCGGCCATTCGGCCCTGCTGTTTTGCATGCTGGCGCTTTGGTGCGTAGCGCGCGCAGCGGATGAGACAGCCAGCCCGCAGGCCAAATTCCGGCTGAATGCGATCGGGGCCGTCTCGTTCGCGCTGGCCGAGCTTTGCACCTGGGAACCGGTCCTCGCGGTGCCGGGAATTGCGGCTTACGCCCTCCTGGCCCGCGACCGGCGCCTGTTCCGGTCGGCGATACTATTGGGAATTGCGGGAACGGTCGCCGTGGCGGCTGTCTTTGCTCTCTACGCCAGCCAGTCGCACGATTTCCTTGCTCGCATCTTGCTGCGAATCGTATATCGCGCCGGGTTCGGCAATCCGTACGGCGGCGACACGTCGCTGATGGCGTCGCCCTATCTGATCTACGAGCTGGATACGGTCCAGCAGGGATGGTCAATACCCGTCTACATCTTCGACGTGTTCATTCTGCGGCTTTCCGTGCTCGGCCCCGTCGCAGTCTTCGGCTTGATCCTTGCCCTGTTTGCGCGGGCCTGGCTTTGGCGCGGCACCGGCCGCGTGATCCCCATCGTCTGTGTTGGGCTTGGGAGCATCTACGTGCTCTGGGCGATCGTCATGCGCAGCCAGATGGAAGGGCACGAATTCGAGGCCCGATTTATCACGCCTCTGGCTGCGCTTTGCGTTGGGCAACTCGTCTGGCGGCTCAGGACGATGACGTGGCCCTCCATAGCGGATTTGCGCCGAGGCGGTGGCGTCCTCGCCGTCGCCGTGTGCGTCGCGATTCCCGCTGTCGCGATGGTGTCGCGATCCTGGGATACGATCGATTTGATCCGGTACAACCGCGAGGGGCCGGTACGCGACATCGAGTTTCCGAAGGCGATCGCAAAAATTACGCCGCCCGACGCTATCGTGACTTATCCCGACGTCACTTACGTCCCGGTTTACTATATGAATCGGCACATCGTTCGCGGCATCGCCGACGATAAGACCCTTGCTAAATATCGGAGCGCGATCGAGGCGCTTTGCCGCGACTGCCCGATCTACGTGGCGGTACCGAAGGGCGACATCGACAAGTTTTCCGGCCTCGATGTCGAAAGGAATGGAAAACCGGTCCCTCCCTGGGGGTGGATCGTGCCGTTGCGCACCTTCCCTCCGAAGGGTGTCGCCGCTCCCGCGCCGGCGATTGGCAAGCCGGGCTAGCCGCGTGGCGCGGCTGGCGGGAGGAAGGGAACGTATGGCGCGGCGTCTTGTCGGGCGCGTGTGCGTCGCATGACGATCCGGCTACTCGTTACCACCACGACCTTTCCGTCGTTCGTGCCGGGGCACGTGACGCCGCCCTTCGTTTATGAGCTGTCGCGCCATCTGGCGCAACATCCCGATTTCGAGCTGATCGTGTCCACGCCGCACATCCGCGGTGCGGCGAGTTGCGAGGCTCGCGACGGGATGCGAATTCGTCGCTTCCGCTACGGCTTCGCCGCACTGTGTGACGGGGCAATCCTGCCCAACATCCGCAATAATCGTTGGCTCCTCGCCGAAGTCCCGTTCCTCCTCGCGTTCGCCTTCTTCGACTTGGTTCGCACGATCCGTCGCGAGCGTATCGATGTGGTTCATGCCCATTGGATCATCCCGCAGGGGTTGATCGCGGTCGCGGCCAAGATATTGCTGCGCGGCCGGCCGCTTCGTATCATCTGCACGAGCCATGGCGCCGATGTCTACGGCCTTCGCTCGCTCGCACCGCTGAAGCGCTGGATCCTGGCGCATTGCGACCGCGCGACCGTGGTGTCGACACAGATGAAGGCAGAGCTGGAGCGTATCGGCGTGTGCATGCCGGGCCCGATCGAGGTCATCTCAATGGGCGTCGACAGCGACCGCTTTGCCCCCGGGCGCGCTGACGCCGCGCTGCGCCGGCGGTTCGGCATCGACGGCCCGTTCATCCTGTTCGTGGGTCGGCTGGCCGAAAAGAAGGGCGTGCGCTACTTGCTCGAGGCGATGCCGCCGGTCATCGGCGCGTTCCCGGCGGCCCGGCTGCTGGTTGTGGGCGACGGACCCGAGAAGGCGGCGCTGATGCGCAAGTCGCAGGAACTTGGCCTCTCCGACCGGGTCGTTTTCGCTGGCGCGGTGCCCAACGACGAGCTTCCGGCCTATTACGCCAGCGCCGACGTATTCGTCGGGCCCAGCATCGTGGCGCGCGACGGCGACCGCGAGGGCATGCCTGTCGCCTTTGTCGAGGCGATGTCGGCGAGCTGCGTCGTCGTTTCGACGGACCTTCCGGGGATCGAGGACCTGATCGCCGATGGCGTGTCGGGGTTCGTGGTGCGTCAGGCGGATGCCGGCGAGATCGCCGACCGGCTGCTGCAGGTGCTCGCCGCGCCCGAGCGGCTCGACGCAATGAAGCGGCGGGCCCGCGAGGTGGTGGTCGCCCAGTTCGACTGGCGGGTCATCGCCGCCCGCTTCGCCGACGTGCTACGCGCCGCCTATTATTCGGGCGCGCCCGGCTTTCGGCCTACGAAGCAAAATGCGCCTGAGAACTGAAGCTTTACGAGATTGATATCACCCGCGTCCAAGCGAGCCATACGCCCGACGATTTCGAGCGCCAGATAGAGCGCCGAGCGGCTGCGTAAGGGCTCTATGAACCGAGATCGGTTGCTAAGTTGGCGAATGATTGTGAAGGCGGCATCGTAACAATGGTGGAGAGTTTCGGGAACTAAACCAGTCGCTTCCATTAAATATACCATTCCAAATGGCGTAAAATTGAACACGCTGAAAGAATGATAAGGCTCAAGATAGGCGACCGAGCCGACAAAGTAACCGCCCGGCTTAAGGACGCGCACTACATCGCGCATCAGTGGGTGCGGCTCGCGAACATGCTCGAAAACCTGATGGCTATAGACGATGTCAAAATAATTCGCCTCATAGGGAAGGTTAATCCCATCGAAGCTGGTCATACCCGGCAAAGTCGCGGACCTTCCCTGCACTTCCGGGGAGTCTACGATGTCAACTCCCCGCCAAACGACGGTGGGATCTAAAGCGCGGAAGAATGCCGACGAGTTCCCTTCGCCACAGCCTAGATCAAGTACCGCGAGCCCTTCTCCGTAGCGCGAGTAGACTTCCGAGACAAGAGATTGAGCAAAGACGATCTGTGTGCTTGTCTCGTGCACGAGTTGACGAAGCCGATGGTAGCCCGGAACGCGCGTAATGGCCGATTTGAGTGACATCCAATTTTTTCCTCCGTGGCCGGATCGAGCGGCGCCGGTTGAGGCACTCGGTAGCAAGCTATACATCGTCCGTTCGAACATGTGCCACAGCAATATAGCCTTCTCCGAGATCTGATCTATAGAATACCCTTTGAAAAAGACAAAATGCCCCTAATATTAGGGCTGAAAAGCGGTTCGCGTAGACTGCAAAATGCTTGGCCTCGCTTAGCCGGTCAACGCCACTCACTGAAGTGCGGCCTTTTCTATCGTCTCGATCTAATTTTCTTTTCGAAAGCTTTGTACGAGAAATTGCCTCACGTATTGGGCGAAGTAAAGTCTGGAGAGGAAATCCGTAAGACCGTAGCTCAAGAAGCTCAAGGTGTGCCCCGGAAACGAGGGACTGAATATCTGCTTTGTCATAACGTCGAACATGCCCGGCCCATTCGTCGGACAAGCCCCAATGATTCCGATGAGCTGGCACCGTTAGGATCACTACTCCTCCCGGCTTAAGGCAACGTAGCCAACTCCGCAGAGTTTCGCCGTCTGCTTCGATATGTTCCAGTACTTCTGACGAAAAAATAATATCGTAAGCGCCCCAGTCCTTTTCGGAAACGTCAGGAGCAATTTTGAATGCGCGTTCATCTCCGGCGTGGAAATGATAGGCAACAGATAACGCAGGAGCGGAGACGTCGACCCCTTTCCCTACGAACCCAAGACGTTCAAGGTCGAGTAAAAAAGCACCTGATCCGCAGCCGAATTCCAAGACTTTTCCGGGCGGAAACGATGCAAACACGTCGATTAATGCTGACCGTCGGAGAATATGAGCAATAGTCGGCACCCAAGGCAGGGAGGTGTCATAAACGCCTAAGATATTCTGGTATCTTATCATCTTCGTTATTTTGAAGTCGATGCGGCAGGTTCTGTTCTATGCAACATCAAGGCGAGCGACATCGGCAGCAAAACGAACATTGCAGTGACGCGCAATAAGGTAGTCGCTAGGAAGGCTGTCCCGGCCGCTACTCCCACCAAAGGCGCAAGGCCCGCGGCAACTCCTTCGCGGATTCCGAGACCGGCAGGCACAATGGACACTGCGCTGCCCAATACTCCCGATATGACAAGTGCCGATGCTTGACCGAAAGTGACCTCGCTATTGAAGCATGAGAGGCACAGGTAGGTAATGAAGGCATCCCCCAAAACCAAAGTAGCGCGGGTTAATATGAGAGAAAGAATCGTATAATATTTTGTGGAAATCTTTCGAATGATTGGAAGAAATAGTGCAAATATTAGGATTCCGGCTGCGCAACATGCACCTCCGATCTCTTGGGAACCTAATCGATAAATCCAGTATCCCGCGTAGATGAAGGCGATCGAAAGCCACAACAAGCCAATTAATAGAGTTACGGTGGTGCCGTGACGGTACGTTGAGCCCGCTGACTTCAAGGCTGCAATACGGACCATCGTACCCCCGGGAAGAGGAAGCATGTTGGCCGCACTGCCGACTACTGTCGTTTCCACTGCCGTAAAAAATGGAATCCGCTTACCCAACAGTTTGGCAGATAGGGTGAATTCGATTGCGTTAAATACGACGATAAAAGGCACCCCAATTCCAGCAACTAAAGCTAGAGGTCGGGGATCGATTCTGGCCAGGAGGTCGGGTTGGGAGCGCACTGAAAAATAGAGTCCGGCCGCCAACCCAAAGGTGGCAAGTCCCAGAACGGTGTTGCGTAGTTTTCGGTTGTGGAGGAGGCCGTCGTTGGCCTTCGTTGCAACAGTGCTGAAGGTCGCCGACACGAATGATTTCAACTTCCGTTCTCCACGCGAACGTTTCCCATTCGGGAGTCTAGATGCTGGCATAATTGCGGGGCGGGGCCCTTGTCGCTAGTTGGTTGCAAATGACCGTCGTTGTCGGAGGCCAATTCCAGCGCCCGCACCTTCTCCAGCGTGATCTCGATGAGCTGCCGGTTGAAGTTCATCAGGTCGGCAACCAGCCCCACCATCCAGGCGATAAACGCCATCATCACCAGCACGCTGCCCAGCATGAGCGATTGGACGTGGCCCACGCCGGCGCCCTCGATGTAGTAGACGAGGAAGCGGACGATGGGGACCAGCCCAAGGATCAGCAGGATCGCGCCGATATAGAAGAACACCCGCAGAGGCTGGTACATCGCGTACATGCGCACGATGGTGGTGAGCTGGCGCTCGATGAAGCGCGGGATGCTCTTGAACAGGCGCGAGTCCCGGGTCTTCGGGTTGGTCTCCACCGGGACGGAGAGGACCGCCATGTGCTTCTTGCCCGCCTGGATCAGCATCTCGGTCGTGTAGCTGAACGGCGAGACGATATTGAGGCGGATGGCCGCGTCGCGCGATATGGCGCGGAAGCCGCTGACCGCGTCGGGAATGTCGATGCCGGCGAGCCGCTTGACTACGGCGCTGCCGAGACCCTGCAGCCTCTTTTTGAACGGCGAGAAATGGCCGATGCGCCCCGTCCGCCGGTCGCCGACGACGATGTCGGCCTGGCCGTCGAGAATCGGGCGGATCAGCCTGGGGATGTCCCAGCCGGCGTACTGGTTGTCGCCGTCGGTATTGACGATGATGTCCGCCCCGCGCTTCAGGCATTCGTCGAGCCCGACGCGGAAGGTGCGCGCGAGACCGATATTTCGCTTGTTGCGTACGATGTGGTCGATGCCGAGCGCCCGGGCGACCTCGACGGTCTTGTCGGTCGAGCCGTCGTCGACGATCAGGATCTCGACCGCCGTAATGCCCTCGATGCTGCGCGGGATGTCCGCGACCGTTTCGGGGAGCGTGTGCTCCTCGTTGAAGCACGGGATCTGGACGATGAGCTTCATCGGGCTGTCCCGGCAAGGCCGAAGCGGTACGGCACGTCCACTCCCTGCGCTCGAGCGCAGTCTCGCGCGCGATACATGACGCACTCTCGGGCCGGTGGCAAGGGAAGAAGGCCCCGGATGCGCTCCTCTTAGCGTCAGCCGCCTTAATGCAACATGAAGCTTTGGGCCGCGCGCATCTTGCCGGGGCCGATCAGGCGCTGGCTGGTGAGGCGCACGGAATGCAGCTTGCCGTCGAGGTTCGCCTCCCAGAAGGCGAGGAACTTCGAGAGCGCCGGATAGCGCGGCGGCAGGTCGTAATCCTGCCAGACGTAGCTCTGCAGCAGCTCCGGATGGTCAGGCATGCGATAGACGATCTCGGCCGTGGCCAACCGATAGCCGTCCACGAACATGCGCCGCTCGCGCTCGCGCTCCGCCTCGCTTGTCCTCGCCGACCTGGTCCGCATGGCACGCTCCGTCTTGTGAACCCACTCCCACTGACAAACCGTAACATCGGCGCCCGGTTCCGGCAAGCGCGTGGCGCAAATCTGCCAATTATATGAATGGCTTGGCAGCCAGATCTCCGGGTGAGTAACAGGCCGCGCGCGGCCCTTGACAAGGCCCGCCCGCAGCGCCAGATTTGCGCCGATTGCTGTTAGCACTCCCCAAGCGCGAGTGCTAACAGCGCCCCCGCAAGACCAACCCAACCAAGCTTGCATAGAGGTGAGCGATGAAATTCCGACCCCTGCACGACCGCGTCGTCGTACGCCGCATCGAGGAGGAGGCACGTACCTCCGGCGGCATCATCATCCCCGACACCGCCAAGGAGAAGCCCCAGCAGGGCGAGATCGTCTCGGTCGGCCCCGGCAAGCGCAACGAGAAGGGCGAGATCGTCGCCCTCGACGTGAAGGCCGGCGACCGGGTGCTGTTCGGCAAGTGGTCCGGCACCGAGGTCAAGATCGACGGCGAGGAGCTGTTGATCATGAGCGAGTCCGACATCATGGCCGTGTTCGAGGACGCAGGCGAGAAGTCGCGCCGCCGCGCGGCCTGATCGCTGATCCCAAGGGAAGACGAAAATGGCAGCCAAGGAAGTCAAGTTCTCCACCGACGCGCGCGATCGCATGCTGCGCGGCGTCGACATTCTCGCCAACGCGGTCAAGGTGACGCTGGGCCCGAAGGGCCGCAACGTCGTGCTCGACAAGTCGTTCGGCGCGCCACGCATCTCCAAGGACGGCGTCACCGTCGCCAAGGAGATCGAGCTCGCCGACAAGTTCGAGAACATGGGCGCCCAGATGGTGCGCGAGGTCGCGTCCAAGACCTCGGACATCGCGGGTGACGGCACTACCACCGCCACCGTGCTCGCCCAGTCCATCGTCCGCGAGGGCGCGAAGGCGGTCGCGGCCGGCATGAACCCGATGGACCTCAAGCGCGGCATCGACCTCGCGGTCGAGACCGTCATCGCCGACATCAAGAAGCGCACCAAGAAGATCAAGACCAACGAGGAGATCGCCCAGGTCGGCACCATCTCGGCCAACGGCGAGCGCGAGATCGGCAACATGATCGCCGAGGCGATGCAGAAGGTCGGCAACGAGGGCGTGATCACGGTCGAGGAGGCCAAGTCGCTCGCCACCGAGCTCGAGGTGGTCGAGGGCATGCAGTTCGACCGCGGCTACATCTCGCCGTACTTCGTGACCAACGCCGAGAAGATGCAGGTCGAGCTCGAGGATCCCTACATCCTGCTGCACGAGAAGAAGCTCTCGGGCCTGCAGGCGATGCTGCCGCTGCTCGAGGCGGTGGTGCAGTCGGGCCGGCCGCTGCTGGTCGTCGCCGAGGACATCGAGGGCGAGGCGCTCGCCACCCTCGTGGTCAACAAGCTGCGCGGCGGGCTCAAGGTCGCGGCGGTCAAGGCGCCCGGCTTCGGCGACCGGCGGAAGGCCATGCTGGAGGACATCGCGATCCTCACCGGTGGCCAGGTGATCTCCGAGGACCTCGGCATCAAGCTCGAGAACGTCGGGATCGAGATGCTGGGCAAGGCCAAGCGCATCCTGATCGACAAGGACAACACCACCATCGTCAACGGCGCCGGCAAGAAGTCGGAGATCGACGGACGCTGCAACCAGATCCGGGCGCAGATCGAGGAGACCACCTCGGACTACGACAAGGAGAAGCTGCAGGAGCGTCTCGCCAAGCTCGCGGGCGGCGTCGCGGTGATCCGCGTCGGCGGCGCGACCGAAATCGAGGTGAAGGAGCGCAAGGACCGCGTCGACGACGCGATGCACGCGACCCGCGCCGCGGTGGAGGAGGGCATCGTCCCGGGCGGCGGCGTCGCGCTGCTGCACGGGTCGAAGGCGCTCGCCGCGCTCAAGGTCGAGAACCATGACCAGCAGGTCGGCATCGACATCGTGCGCCGCGCCATCCAGGCGCCCGCGCGGCAGATCGCCGAGAATGCCGGTACCGACGGCGCAGTCGTCGTCGGCAAGCTCATGGAGTCGAAGGACACCAATTTCGGCTTCGACGCCCAGGCGATGACCTACGGCGACATGGTGAAGGCCGGCGTGATCGACCCGACCAAGGTGGTACGCACCGCGCTGCAGGATGCGGCGTCGGTGGCGGGCCTCCTGATCACCACCGAGGCGATGATCGCCGAGAAGCCGGAGAAGAAGGCCCCCCCCATGCCCCCGGGCGGCGGCATGGGCGACATGGACTTCTGATCCAGTCCGACGCACGACACCGAACGGGAACGGGGCCGCATCGCGGCCCCGTTTTCGTTCTGCGAACTGGGGATTCGGCTAAACTGGCGCGATGGACGCTTCCGGTCACGATCCGGGTTTCGACCGCGCGCTGACCCGGGAGATCCTTGCCAGCGAGATCCTGCGCGCCGGGGTGATGACGGCGACGCTGGGCGGCCTTCTCGTGTTCGTGACGGCCGCCTTCGCCATCGGCCACGATGTGTTTCAGCGGTTCGCAGGGAAGCCCATCTCGGCGCTCCTTCCGGTCTACGTCGTCGGGCCGTTCTTCATCTACGAGTGCGCGTTCCTGATTGGGTTACGGATGTTCGCGGCGCGCGGCCGGCCGCCGCCGCGTCCGGCGCCCTACGGGAACGCCATCGTCGAGACCAGCCTGCCGTCGGTGATCCTCCTGGTCGCGAGCGGCTATGCCGATCCCACGGTCATCTTTGGCGGATGGCCGGTGTTTCTCTATTTCGTCTTCATCCTGGCCGCGACCCTCCGCCTCAACTTAGCCTTGCCGATGCTGACCGGCGTCGTCGCGGGTGCCGAGTACATGGCCGTCGCCGCCTATGTGTTTCCGCTGTCGTTCTCGGCCGACCGGGCGGAGCTGATACCCGTCTTCCACCTCGGCCGGGTGGCCATCATGCTGATCGCGGGACTGGTCGCCGGTCTTGTGGCCATGCGGCTCCGCGCTAACTTGGTCCGCGTCCTCGAGGAATCGGCGGAACGGGACCGGGTGACCGCGCTGTTCGGCCAGCACGTCTCGCCATCGGTGGTCGACCGGCTGCTCGACGCCAATGTCGGAACGGAGGGAGAGGCACGCCAGGTTTGCATCCTGTTCCTCGACTTCCGCGACTTCACGGCGTTCGCGCGCCAGCGCACGCCCGAGGAGGTGGTCGATTTTCTGAACCGTTCCTTCGCCTTCATGATCGAGGCGGTCGACCACCATCAGGGGATCATCAATAAGTTCCTCGGCGACGGCTTCATGGCGACCTTCGGCGCGCCGCTCACCGACCCCGACGCCGCGACCCACGCGGTCGCGACCGCCCGCGAGATCCTGGCCGAAATGGACCGCCGCGCGGCGCCCGGCGGCACCGGGCTCAGGGTCGGCATCGGCATCCATGTCGGCGTCGCGGTGACCGGCTCCATCGGCTCGCCGCGCCGCAAGGAGTTCACGGTCATCGGCGACATCGTGAACCTCGCGGCACGCATCGAGCAGCTCAACAAGGAGTTCGGCTCGCGTCTCCTGGTCTCGCAAGCGGTCGCCGACGCGATCGGGGCCGGGCTCGGCGGTGCCGGACCCTTGCAGGCCGAGGTGAAGGGCTATGCCGACCCGATCGCGGTCTGGCGGCTCGACTGACGGCACGCGCCGCCGAAGTGCGGCAGGCGGGCGCTCAAGCTCCGTCCTGGTCGCCCGGCCCGATCTCCTCGACCGGACCGCCCCAGAGCTGTACCCGCCCGAACCCCGACGTCACGATCAGCGTCTGTCCCAGCGGGCGGGGTCGGGCGCCTCGAAAAGGGGGTCGACGCGCACGGTGCCGGTGAAGTGGGCCTCCGGCCCCTTGCCGGACGGCCGTGAACCGTTTCGCGCGATGTCCATGGTCGTTCCCCTCAAGCGGGGGTGACGGGGATATGGGATCGGTTGCGACGCGGCGCCAACGCGCCCGCAGGAACTTCGTCGGCCATGACGGCATCGATCTGCGCCTGCCCACCCATGGCGGGCGTCCGCGTGGGAGTGAAGTGGTCGATGTCCGCCAGCACGTATAGCGATCGGCTAGCGATCGGCGCCAGACATCGCCGCCAGCCTGAAATCAATCATGGGCGGGCGCCCACGCACTCCCGCCATCCTATGCCATACCCGGCCCAACTGGCCAAAGAGGGGGCAGGATTGGCATGGGCGAGTTCCCACCGTGACTTGGGATGACTTCGATTTTATCTCGGTTGACTCTTTGTGCAATTCGATGAAGACTTGGCACCGCCGAATATGATTTCGGTCGGTCCGGAGATACGCTGGCACCCTACCGGATCGGCTGGGCACGCGTGGCGCCGGCCCTTCGGGGCCGGTCCCGCGGCGCCCCCGCCAGCCCCCTCTCCCGTAGCGCGCGCAAATCCCTTCCGTCGTTCCGGCGCTTCTTCCGCGCGCCGACAGGCGCCGCTGCCTGACCGGCCGTCATCCGGTGGTCACGCGGCTGCCGCATCCTGCGCGGGGGCGCGCCGGTGCGCTTCTTAGGGGCGTTTTCGAGCCGTCTGGCGCGCTTAATTGCCTGTCAAAGGGCGGGATTCGGTCCAATCGGGCTCGTTTCTGGCGCCAAATGGTGGCATTTCGGGGCCACCCCCCTTCCATCCGGGGTGGCACGCGCCCAATTGTGGCGGTATGGTGCGTACGGATGGAGCCGGTTCGCGTCGCGCGACCGGCTTTTCGATTTTTGGCTGCGAGTTTGCGGAGGATAGATATGACACAAGCGAAGATCGGCGACACGGTGCGGGTTCACTATACTGGCACGCTGGAGGACGGGCAGCAGTTCGATTCCTCCTCGGGCCGCGATCCGCTGGAGTTCGTCATCGGGCGCGGGGCGGTCATCCCCGGCTTCGAGAACGCCGTGATCGGCATGGCGCCCGGGGAATCGCGGAGCGTCACCATCCCCTCGCAGGAGGCGTATGGCGACCACCGCCCCGAGGCGGTGCAGGAGATCGACCGCGCGCAGATCCCGCCCGGCCTCGAGGTCGAGCCCGGCATGCGGCTCGAGGCGTCGGACCGCGAGGGCCAGCCGCTGCTGGTGACGGTCGTCGAGGTGTCCGACAGCGCGGTGACGCTCGACGCCAACCACCCCCTGGCGGGCGAGGACCTGACCTTCGAGATCGAACTGGTCGAGATCGGCTGAGCCCGTCCCGCCGCGCGGGGCTTCCTGCTATAACCGCGCGGTGCAGACCATCGGCATCATCGGCGCCGGCGCCTGGGGCACGGCGCTCGGACTCGTTGCGCGGCGCGCGGGGCGCGACGTGACGATCTGGGCGCGCGATCCCGCGGTTGCGCGCGAGATCGATGCCGACCATGCCAACTCGGCCTTCCTGCCCGACATCGCCCTCGACCCCGCCCTCCGCGCGACCACCGATCCGGCCGGGGCGGCGCGGGCCGAAGCGCTTCTCCTCGTCGTGCCGGCGCAGTTCCTGCGCGAGACGCTGACCGGGTTCGCGCCCCACCTCGCGCCGGGCACGCCCTGCGTCATCTGCGCCAAGGGCATCGAGCGGGCGAGCGGCACGCTGATGAGCGCGCTGTGCGCCGAGATGATTCCCTCGGCGCGGCTCGCCGTGCTGTCGGGGCCCACCTTCGCGCCCGAGGTGGCGCGGGGCCTGCCCACCGCCGTCACGCTCGCCTGCGACGACGCCGTGCTCGGCGCCGAGCTGGTGGCCGCGCTCGGCAGCTCGACCTTCCGGCCCTATCTCGGTGGCGACCCGGTAGGCGCCCAGCTCGGCGGGGCGATCAAGAACGTGATCGCCATCGGCACCGGTATCGTCGAGGGGCGGGGGCTCGGCGAGAACGCGCGCGCGGCGCTGATCACCCGCGGGCTCGCCGAGATGACGCGGCTCTGCGTCGCGCTCGGCGGGCGGGCGGAGACGATGATGGGGCTCTCGGGGCTCGGCGACCTGGTGCTGACCGCGACGGGCGAGGCGTCGCGCAACTACTCGCTCGGCGTGGCGCTGGGGCGCGGCGAGGCACTTTCCGCTATCCTGGCCCGGCGCCGCTCGGTGGCCGAGGGGGTGGCGACCGCGCCAGCCGTCGTCGCGCTCGCCAGACGGCAGGGGATCGACATGCCGATCTGCCGCGCCGTCGATGCCGTGCTGCATCGCGGCCAGCCGATCGACGATGCGATCGCCGGGCTGCTCGCCCGGCCGTTCCGGGCCGAGGCGGCGGCGCGCGATTGAGGTTCTGCGTAAACTTTATAAAATGATCGCAAGGGGCTGAAGGGGAAGGGAAATGGCGTACTGGCTATTCAAATCCGAGCCGGAGGCGTGGTCGTGGGACCAGCAGCTCGCCAAGAAGGGGCCGGAGCCGTGGAATGGCGTGCGCAACCACCAGGCGGCCAACAACATGAAGGCAATGAAGAAGGGCGACCGGGGATTCTTCTATCATTCCGGCAAGGAGCGGCGGATCGTCGGCACGGTCGAGGTGGTGCGCGAGGCATATCCCGACCACACCGACCCGACCGGCCGATTCGTGATGGTCGACGTCGCGGCGCGCGAGGCGCTGAAGACGCCCGTCACGCTGGAGCAGGCGAAGGCAGAAAAATCCTTGTCCGATATGGTGTTGGTGAAGTTCTCTCGCCTGTCGGTTCAGCCGGTCACCGCCGAGCAGTGGAAGATTCTCTGCCGCATGGGCGGGGTCGCGCCGTGAACTTGCCGAAGCCGGTCCTCGCCAACGGGGCGGCGCTGTGCCGGGTCGACGAGCTCGACGATCCCGGCTGCAAGGAGTTCCGCATCGAGACGGCGCGCGGCGCGCGCTACATGTTCGTCGTGCGCAAAGGCGAGGGCGTGTACGGCTACATGAACTGGTGCCCGCACTATGGCGCGACGCTCGACTGGAAGCAGGACCATTTCCTCAACTACGAGAAGACCAACATACTCTGCTCGCTGCATGGCGCGGAGTTCGCCATCGAGGACGGCGTCTGCGTCCTCGGCCCCTGCGAAGGCGACAGTTTGCGCCGGGTAACGCTGCGCGTTTCGAAGGGCGCGATCTTCCTCGACCTCCAGCCCGACGAGAACCCGCCCGACCCCTACGCGCGGGGCGCCTGAATTCTCCCGCGGCCACGGTTGCGCAGGGTGCATCCCACCCTTCCCGCCGTTCCGTTGACACCCGCCCGGCGAGGGACTAACACACAGGCGGCGGCGTTCGCCGCGCCATGAAACGACCAGAATTGCGAAGAGGCTGCCGATGTCCACGGGCGAACGGCCCCTGTCCCCCCACCTGCAGATCTACCGGCCCCAGATCACCACGGTCCTGTCGATCACTCACCGGGCGACGGGGATCGCCCTCACGGCGGGAACGCTGCTGCTCGCCTGGTGGCTGATTGCGCTGGCCTACGGGCCGAGCGCCTACGACACCGCGATGAGGTTCTGGGGCGCCTGGTACGGGCGCCTGCTGCTGTTCGGCTGGACCTGGTCGCTATTCTACCATCTCTGCAACGGCATCCGGCATCTCTGCTGGGACGCCGGCGTCGGGTTCGAGCTGCCCACCGTCTACCGCTCGGGCTGGATGGTGGTGTGGGCGTCGGTGATCCTCACCTTCGCCGCCTGGATCTGGGGTTACGCCAGCCTGGGAGCGTTCTGATGAGCATGAGGTCTCCCATCGCGCGCGCGCGCGGGCTCGGCTCGGCCCACGAGGGTGTCAGCCATTGGTGGGCCCAGCGCCTGACCGCGGTCGCGCTGATCGTCCTGATGCTGTGGTTCGTGGCCCATGTCTGCGCGACGCTCGGCGCGCCCTTCGCGGAGGCGCGGGCGAGCCTCCATTCGCCGGCCAACGCCATCCTGATGATCCTGATGGTTGCCATCGGGTTCTATCACGGCCATCTCGGCCTCAACGTGATCATCGAGGACTACGTGCACACGCCCTGGCTCAAGTTCGCGTCCCTGCTCGCGGTCAAGGCGGTCGCGTTCGCGCTCGGCGTGGCGACGGTGTTCGCCATCGCCAAGGTCGCGTTCGCGGCCTGAACGGAAGCGAGAGAAGAACGATGGCCAGTTCCTACGAGATCATCGACCACGCCTACGACGTGGTGGTCGTCGGCGCCGGCGGCGCCGGGCTTCGCGCCACCATGGGCATGGCGGTGAAGGGCCTCAAGACCGCCTGCATCACCAAGGTCTTCCCCACCCGCAGCCACACGGTCGCGGCCCAGGGCGGCATCTCCGCCGCGCTCGGCAACATGGGCAAGGACGACTGGCGCTGGCACATGTACGACACGGTCAAGGGCGCCGACTGGCTGGGCGACCAGGACGCCATCGAGTTCATGTGCCGCGGCGCGATGGAGGCGGTGATCGAGCTCGAGCATTTCGGCGTGCCGTTCTCGCGCACTGAGGCGGGCAAGATCTACCAGCGCCCGTTCGGCGGCATGACCACCGACTATGGCGAGGGGCCGCCGGCGCACCGCACCGCCTCGGCCGCCGACCGCACCGGCCACGCCATCCTGCACACGCTCTACCAGCAGTCGCTGAAGAACAAGGCCGAGTTCTTCATCGAGTACTTCACCCTCGACCTCATCACCGACGACGAGGGCGCGGTGCGGGGCGTGATCGCCTGGAACCTCGACGACGGCACGATCCACCGCTTCAACGCGCGGATGACGGTGCTGGCGACGGGCGGGTACGGGCGGTGCTACTTCTCCTGCACCGGGGCGCACACCCAGACCGGCGACGGCAACGGCATGGCGCTCCGAGCCGGCATCCCGTGCGAGGACATGGAGTTCGTGCAGTTCCACCCGACCGGCATCTACGGGGCGGGCTGTCTGATCACCGAGGGCTCGCGCGGCGAAGGCGGCTACCTCACCAACTCCGAGGGCGAGCGCTTCATGGAGCGCTACGCCCCGCACGCCAAGGATCTGGCCTCGCGCGACGTCGTCTCCCGCTCGATGACCATCGAGATTCGCGAGGGCAGGGGCGTCGGCCAGGACAAGGACCACATCCATCTGCATCTGGAGCATCTGGGTGCGGCGGTTCTCAACGAACGTCTGCCCGGCATCAGCGAGACGGCGCGCATCTTCGCGGGGGTCGACGTGACGAAGGAGCCGATCCCGGTGCTGCCCACCGTCCACTACAACATGGGCGGGGTGCCGACGAACTTCTACGGCGAGGTGCTGACGTCGCGGAACGGCGACAAGGAATCCGTCATCCCCGGGCTGATGGCGATCGGCGAGGCCGCCTGCGTGTCGGTGCACGGCGCCAACCGGCTCGGCTCCAACTCGCTGCTCGACCTCGTCGTGTTCGGCAAGGCCGCGGCCGACCGCTGCGCCGAGACGATGAAGCCGGGCGAGGCGATCCCCGAGCCGGCCTCCGGCGCGGCCGACGCGGCGCTCGCCCGGCTCGACGCGCGCCGCAACGCCAAGGGCAAGGTGCCGACCGCCGAGATGCGGCTCCGAATGCAGCGCATCATGCAGTCGAACTGCGCCGTGTTCCGCACCGGCGAGGTGCTGGAGGAGGGGCAGAAGCTGATCCGCGAGGTGTGGACCGCCCGCCACGATATCGGCGTTGGCGACCGCTCGATGATCTGGAACTCGGACCTCGTCGAGACGCTCGAGTTCGACAACATGATCGCCCAGGCGGTGGTGACCCTCGACTCGGCCGCCAACCGCACCGAGAGCCGCGGGGCGCACGCGCGGGAGGACTACCCCGACCGCGACGACGAGAACTGGATGAAGCACACCCGCATCTGGCTCGACACCGACAGCAACGACGCCGCGACCCGGTTCGACTACCGCGTGGTTCACCAGAACCCGCTGTCGAACGACGTGGCGCCGATCCCGCCCAAGAAGCGGGTCTATTAGGGACCTTCGTAATGGCCGAATTCACCCTTCCCGCCAACTCGAAGGTCCGCGAGGGCCGCAAGGTGGCCGCGCCCGCCGGCGCGAAGAACACCAAGACCTTCAAGGTCTATCGCTACGACCCGGACGCGGGCGAGAACCCGCGCGTCGATTCCTACGATGTCGACATGGACACCTGCGCGCCGATGGTTCTCGACGCGCTGATCAAGATCAAGAACGAGATGGACTCGACGCTCACCTTCCGCCGGTCCTGCCGGGAAGGCGTGTGCGGCTCGTGCGCCATGAACATCGACGGCACCAATACGCTGGCCTGCACCAAGCCGATCGAGGAGATCGACGGCGACGCCAAGATCTACCCGCTGCCGCACATGCCGGTGGTGAAGGACCTGGTGCCCGACCTGAAGCACGCCTATGCGCAGTATGCGTCGATCGAGCCCTGGCTGAAGGCGGAGAGCCCGGCCCCGGCCGGGTCCGAGCGGCTGCAGTCGATCGAGGAGCGGCGCCAGCTCGACGGGCTGTGGGAGTGCATCCTGTGCTTCTGCTGCACCACCTCGTGCCCGAGCTACTGGTGGAATCCGGAGCGCTATCTCGGCCCGGCCGTGCTGCTGCAGGCCTATCGCTGGGTCGCGGACACGCGCGACGAGCACACGGGCGAGCGGCTCGATCAGCTGGAGGACCCGTTCCGTCTCTATCGCTGCCACACCATCATGAACTGCACCAAGACGTGCCCGAAGGGCCTCAACCCGGCCAAGGCGATCGCCGAGACCAAGAAGCTGATCGTGAGCCGCCGCTGACGCTTGCCCCTCACCCTGTCCCTCTCCCTCGGGAGAGGGAACCTTGGCTCGATGTCGCGACGGAATACGGTGCACCGAGTCCGTGGTCGAGCGCATTCACGAACGCCGCACGCCCCCTCTCCCCGCGGGAGAGGGTTGGGGTGAGGGGACGGCGTACGCCCTCCTCGACATGACCGGGCGCGGCCCGCTGGCGGCGTACCGCGCACGTGTCCGCGAGGGCCGGCTGCGCGAGGACCCGGTGCAGGCGCGCGCCGCCGAGCGGCTGCAGGCGCTGCACGACGCACTCGAAGGCTATCTCCCGGCCGAGCCGGAGGCGCGGCGCGCGCGCCTCGGCCTGTTCCGCCGGGCGACGCCGCCAGTCTCGCCGCCGCGTGGTCTCTATCTGCACGGGCCCGTCGGCGCCGGGAAGTCGATGCTGATGCAGCTCTTTTTCGAGAGCGCGCCGACGGAGCGGAAGCGGCGGGTCCACTTCCACGATTTCATGGTGGGCGTGCAGGAGGCGCTGCACCGGCTTCGCCAGGGCGAGGGCACGCGCGATCCGTTGGTCGTGCATGCGGCCGAGATCGCCGCCGAGACGCATCTTGTCTGCTTCGACGAGTTCCAGGTCGAGAACATCGCCGACGCGATGATCCTGGCCGCCCTGTTCACGGCCCTGTCCGAGCGCGGGGTGGTGGTGGTCGCCACCTCGAACGTCGCGCCCGGCGACCTCTATGCCGGCGGGCTGCAACGCGAGAGGTTCCTGCCCTTCGTCCGGCTGGTCGAGGAGCGGTTGGAGGTGATCGAGCTCGACGCCGGCGTCGACTATCGGCGCATTGCCATGGCCGGCATGCAGGTGTGGCATGCGCCTGTGGGCTCGGAGGCCAAGGCGGCGCTCGACGCTGCCTTCGCGCGCCTAACGGGCGGCGATCCCGGCCGCGTGCAGAAGCTGGTGGTCAAGGGGCGCGACGTGATCGTGCCGCGCGCCGCGATGGGGGTCGCGCGCTTCTCGTTCGCGGCGCTCTGCTCGCGCGCGCTGGGGGCGGAGGACTACATCGCCGTCGCGCGCCGCTTCCACACGCTGGTGCTCGACGACATTCCGCAGCTCGGGCCCGACCGGCGCGACGAGGCGAAGCGGCTGTTGAACCTGATCGACACGCTTTACGAGCACAAGGTTAAGCTGATCGCCTCGGCCGAGGCGCCGCCGGACGCACTCTACACGGTGGGCGTCGGGGCGTCGGCCTTCCTGCGCGCCGCCTCGCGTCTTGCCGAAATGCAGAGCGAGGCCTACCTCGCCGCGCGGCACGTGGGATGAGCGCGGTCCGCCGCGGCGCGCTGCTGACCGGCCTCCGCTTTCCGGAGGACAAGGAGGTCCTCACCACGCTCGCCGAGGGCGCCGCGTGCCGGGTCGAGCGCATCGTCTCCTCCGGCCAGGCGACGCCGCCGGGCGAATGGCTTTCGGGCACGAGGCGCGAGCTCGTGGTGGTGATCACGGGCCGCGCCCGCCTCGCCTTCGAAGGCGACGAAATGCCGCTTTCGCTCGGCGCCGGGGACTGGGTGGACATCCCGGCCGGTGCCCGCCACCGGGTGGACTGGACCGATCCCGATCAGCCGACCGTCTGGCTCGCCGTGCATTTCGGCTAGACCGGCTTCGCTTGCGCGGGTCGCTGGTACCGTGAACGACGCGCCGGCCGCGCAACGGACCAGCGCGGCCTTGCCCCGCGTAGGGAATCGCGCTACGCAACCTCCACCCCGGGGGCGCCGCCCCCGACCGGAATTCCACACGCAACGCAGGGAATCACCATGGCACGCAACAAGATCGCGCTGATCGGCGCGGGCAATATCGGCGGCACGCTCGCCCACTTGATCGGGCTGAAGGAGCTGGGCGACGTCGTGCTGTTCGACATCGTCAAGGGCGTCCCCGCCGGCAAGGCGCTCGATATCGTCGAATCCGCACCTGTCGAAGATTTCGACTCGCACATGGTGGGCGCCGACAGCTACGAAGCGATCAAGGGCGCCGACGTGGTGATCGTCACCGCCGGCGTCGCGCGCAAGCCGGGCATGAGCCGCGACGACCTGATCGGCATCAACACCGGCGTGATGAAGCAGGTGGGCGAAGGCATCAAGCAGCACTGCCCGAACGCCTTCGTGATCTGCATCACCAATCCGCTCGATGCCATGGTGTGGGCGCTGCGCGAGGCGTCGGGCCTGCCGTCGAGCCGCGTGGTCGGCATGGCAGGCATTCTTGACTCGGCGCGGTTCCGCACTTTCCTCGCTGCCGAGTTCAACGTGTCGGTCGAGGACGTGATCGCGAGCGTGCTCGGCGGGCATGGCGACACGATGGTGCCGCTGGTGCGCTATTCGGCGGTCGCCGGCATTCCGCTGCCCGACCTCGTGAAGCTCGGCTGGACAACGGACGCGCGCATCGCCGAGATCGTACAGCGCACGCGCGACGGCGGCGGCGAGATCGTCTCGCTGCTGGGCTCGGGCTCGGCCTACTACGCGCCGGCCTCGTCGGCGATCCAGATGGCCGAGGCGTACCTGAAGGACAAGAAGCGCGTGCTGCCGTGCTGCGCCATGCTGAACGGAGAGTACGGGGTGAAGGGGCTCTATGTCGGCGTGCCGGTGGTGATCGGCGCGGGCGGCGTCGAGCGCATCATCGAGCTCCAGCTCAACGCCTCGGAGCGGGTCGAGTTCGACAAGTCGGTCGAGTCCGTGAAGGGCCTCGTCGACATCGTCAAGAAGATGCAGGCGAAGGGGTAGGGCGCCGCCGTCTGCTCGTTATCGCGAGGAGCGGAGCGACGAAGCGATCCAGACTTCTGGATTGCTTCGCTTCGCTCGCAATGACGAATTGGAGCGCTATCCCCGCGTCCGGGGACTGGACGGGACGACTGGCAGGATCAGCCGCGACGGGCAGTCGCGCGAATGGTGGATCGTGTCGCGCCCGACCTTGTAGTGCGCGTAGTGGTGGCTGAAGATCGCGTCGGTGATCGGTGAATCGCCGTTCGCGATCTCGAGCCGGATGCGGTGGCCCTTGGCGAAGCGCCAGGCGCAGGGCATCACCTCGATCTCGAGTTTGTACACATCCCCCGGCGCCAGCGGTTGCGGGTTCGCGTGGGTGTAGAACGGCCGGTGAGGCCTTGAGCGCGCCTCGTCCTTCTCGCGGTGGGCGGCGCGGAGCCAGCCTTTGGCGACGACGCTGGCGGCGGGCTGGCGGCCGGACTTGCGGACGTCCGCGTTCTGCAAGTGCTGGTCCGACACCTTGACGATCACGTCGGTGTCGATCTGGTCGGACGAGAGGTAGAGCTCGAGCAGGATCGGCCCGACGACGTCGAGGTCGGCATCGAGCGGTGCAGAGGTGAAGGTCAGCACGCGCGCCACCGGGTCGGGCCCGTTCGGGCCGAAGGAGACGACGCCGATCTTCCATTTCGGGTCCGGGTAGTCGTAGCTCGTCGCGCCACCGTTCGCGCCGGGCGCGGCATCGGTGAGGCTTCCGTCGTTGAGCGAACTGACGCTTCCCGACGTCGTGCCGGCGAGGTAGAGCGCGGTCGCCTTCGCGCGTTTGAGCGGCCATTCGCGCTCCTCGCGCCATTCCTCCGCCCCGTAATGGTAGAGCCGGACGGGCGCGCGCCGCTCCCACCCGTTCTTCTCGCCCTTCAAATAGCGGTCGTAGAAGGGCAGGAGGTCGCGCTCGTGGTACGCGATCTGCTCGTACTGGTCGTGCGCCTCGAACACGTCGCGCGCGCCGGTGACGTCGAGCTTCACCGGCGCCGCGATCTCCTCGTAGGCGAGCACGTTGCCGCGCAAATGGAGCCCCTGCTTGCCCCAGTGGCCGATGGTGAGGGTCGGCACCTTGATCTCGCCCAGCCGCTCGTAGGGTGAGCGCTCGCGCCACCACGCGTCGTAGGTCTGGTGGCGCGCCATCTCGTGGCCGATGTCGACCGTCATGTCGGCGCCGCCCTGCAGGTTCGCCGGGCGCTGCAGGTTCGCGGTTCGCAGCGTCTGGTACCAGTTGGGCAGGAACAGGCAGGGGATGCCGCCGTGATAGACGACGCCGCGATAAAGGTCGACGGCGCCGTCATAGGGCGCGATGCATTTGAGGTGCGGCGGGTTCGCGATGCCCATGAACCACTGCGTCCAGGCGTAGTAGGACTGGCCGACCCCGCCCACGTTGCCGTTGCACCAGCCCTGCCGGCCGATCCACTCGATGACCTCGTAGAGATCGTCCTGCTCGGCCTTGTCGAGAAGCCTGTACACCCCTTCGGACCGGCCCGAGCCGCGCGTGTCCGCCCGCACGTAGGCGTAGCCGTGCTGCTCGACGTACCACTTGATCGGCCCGGTCTCGCGGGTCAGGAACAGCGGGCTGTGCGGCAGGTCGTCGGTCTCGTACTGGTAGGGCGAGGCCGCGAACAGCACCGGGAAGCGCCCCGGCGCGTCCGGCCGGTAGATTCGGAGCGCGACGCGAACCCCGTCGCGCATGGTGACGTAGACGTTATCGTCGACGCGGATGCGGTAACGCGCCCCGCCGGCGCGCGCGGCGCGCTTCGCCATGCTGTCCCCCTTCTCCGGCCGCTGCCGGCTATTCCTTGTCCCACTGGCGGTAGGTCTCGATATGACGCGCGCGCAGCGCGTCCATGTAGGCCGTCAGGACCTTCATTCCCGGCTCGCCGCGCTTCTCCAGGCTCTCGGCCCACTGCTTCGGCACGTTGGGCATCATTTCGGCCCATTTCTTGCGCTCGGCGGCGGGCAGATCGGTGAAGTGGACGCCCTTCTTCTCCATCATCTTGCGGAAGGCCGCCTCGCGGCCGGTGTCGATCTTCACCGATACCTCGCCATAGTGCGAGGTGACGTCGCGGACGATCGCCTGCGCGAACGCGGGGAGCTTCGCCCACGCGTCCTTGTTCATGGTGAGCTCGGCCGTGACCGAGGCCGAGAAGTTGACGAACGTGAAGTAGGGCGCCGGCTCGAAGATCTTGTAGGGGAAGGCGAGGCCGATCGAGGAGATGTAGCCGTCTTCCACCCCGTTCTTGATGTCGGTGTAGGCGTCGATCATCGCGCCGTTGACGACGACCGCGCCGGTGCCGCGCAGGAACTGTCCCATCGAGCCCGACGCGCCGATCTTGTGGCCCTTGAGGTCCGCGACCGCCTTCACCGGAAACCGGGTGAGGATGTCGACCGGCAGCGTGCCGGCCACAGCCAGGCGGACCTGGTTGTATTTGTTCCAGTACGCGTCCATCTCGGGCACCTTCTTGCGCAGCTCACCGTCGATCTTCTCGGCCATGAGAGGGTCGGTCACGCCGAACGGCACGACGTGGCTGTACTGCTCGAGCGGCAGCTTCGATTCCTCGAAGATGACGAGCTGGACGCCGAACTGCGCGATGCCCTCCTGCACGGTCTCCAGCACCTCGGTGGTCTTGGCGAGGCTCTGCGCCCAGGCGGTGTTCCACTCGATCTTGAAATCCTTGCCCGAGGCGGCGAGCCGCTTGTTGATCTCGGGGATCACGTAGTCGATCACCGCCTTGACCGGCGTCACCTGGGGCGGCGGTGCGCCGACCGCGGTGATCTTGATCGTTTCCGCCCCGGCGGGCGCGATCACGATAGCAGCCGCGACGAGACCCGCCGCGACGGAACGCTGGCACGCGAACATATTTTCCTCCCGATGATTATCCGCCGGCCGCGAGGGTCGGGCGGGGCCCCGCGCCCGATCGCGCGGGGCCGATGCCGGCTACTCCTTGTCCCACTGGCGGGCGAGCTTGATGTGGCGGGCGCGCAGCTCGTCCATGTAGGTGTCCAGCACCTTGGTGCCGGGCAGGCCGCGCTTGTCGAGACCCTTCGCCCATTCCAGGGCGATGTTGGGCATGACCATCGCCCACTGCTTGCGCGCAGCGTCCGACAGAGCGCCGAAATGCACGCCGCTCTTCTTCATCAGCTCGACGAAGTGCGCGTGGCGCTGGACGTCGATCTTGTCCTGTTCGTCGGCCCACTTCAGCGTCTCCTCCTTGAACATCGTCTTCACGAAGTCGGGGAGCTTCTTCCACGTGTCGGCGTTGATCGAGAGGCCCGAGGTGGCGGCGACGCCGAATCCGACCTTCGTGTAGTACTTGGCCGACTGGTAGGTGCGATAGGGGCCGGCCAGCGTGACCGAGATCGGATAGCCCTCGTACACGCCATTCTTGATGTTCATGAAGGAATCGAGCATCGACGAGTTGACGACGACGGCGCCCGTGTTGCGCATGTACTGGCCCATCGCGCCGGACGCGCCGATCTTGCGGCCCTTGAGGTCGGCGACGGACTTCACCGGGAAGGTGGTGAACAGGTCGGAAGACTCGGTCGCGCCGGAGCCCAGCATGATCTGGTTGTGCTTGGTGTACTGCTCGTTCATCGCGGGCAGCTTCTCGCGCATCGCGGCGTCGATCTCGACCATCTGCTTGGGCGTCGCGTCATTGAACGGCGCCATGTAGAAATACTGGTCGAGCGGCAGCTTCGATTCCTCGAAGTTCTTCAGGATCACGCCCATCTGGGCGATGTTCTCCTCGACCGTCTCGAAAACCTCGGTGAACTTGGCGAGGCTCGACGAGTAGGCCTCGTTCCATTTGATCGTGAACCCCTTTCCCGAAGCGGCAAGGCGCTTGTTGATCTCGGGGATAAAGAACTCCTTCGTCGCCTTGACGTTCGAGACGGTGGGCGGCGCGCCGGCGACGACGGTGATCTCCATCGTTTCGGCGCTGGCACCGGCGGAAAGCGCCAGCCCCGCCACGGCGGCGGCGGCGGCGGCGAGCGCGAGCGCGGATGTCATGGGCTTCATAGGTAACCTCCTCCGTGCGACCCGGGGGACGGGCCGCGGTTCGTTTTTTTCGACAGCGGAAATCCTAGCATGCCTCGGGCCGCTGGGAACCCCGCCCGCGTCGGCCTAGGCGATCTCGGCCGCGCGGCGGACCATGGCGATCATCGAGGATTCCAGCAGGTAGGCGCGGGCCCGCGCCGGGTCGGCGACGGTCGCGCGCAGCTCGTCGTGACGGGCGCAGCGCACGGCCGGATCGCGCTCCTCGATCAGCCGCTTGTTGTTGATCGTGATGCGCTGGACGAACTCGATCTGCGGCGGGCGGCGCTGGCGGGTGTAGCGGTCGAGCGCCTCGATCCCCGCCTTGCCGCGGGTGATCTCCACCAGCTTCTCGCCGAGGCTGATCGCGTCGTGCACCGCTCCGTTCAGTCCCATGCCGCCGAGCGGGTTGTTCACATGGGCGGCGTCGCCGGCAATGGCCATCCGCCCGCGGTTGTATGTCTTGGCGACCCGCTGATGCACCCGGTAGGTGTTGGCGTGAACCACCTCGTAGGGCTCGGGGCGCGATACGATGCCCTGCAGCCGGCGCTCGATGGTCGATGCCGCCAGCGTCTCCTCACGCGGCCGGTTGGGATCGGCGGGCATGGCGATGCGCCACAGCGGCGGAGGCTCGAACCCCGGCACCTGGATCAGGAAGAACCATTCCTCCGGATCGGCGACGTAGCTCGCGTTGGCGAAGCCGTGCGGCCCGAAATCGTAGGGGGTGGAGACGATGACGAAGGCCTCGTCCCAGGTGAACCCCTCGAACTCGGTGCCGATGGCGGCGCGCACCGGGCTTCGGATGCCCTCGGCGCCGACGGCGAACGCGCCCTCGACGGTCTCGGTCGCCCCATCGCTCGCGATGTCGACCGCCACCCCCTCGGCGGTTTCGCGCGCGTCCGTCACCTCCGCCGAGAAGCGGATATCGAAATGCGGGTAGGTGCGGAGCTTCTCCAGCATCATCGGGGTGAGCTTGTGCTGTTCGAGATGCAGCCGGTAGGGGTAGTCCGTCACATCGGCGAGCAGCCCGAGGTCCCACTCGGCCAGAACCCCCTCGTCGCGGTCGCGGATCTGCCAGGTGCGCGCCTTGATGCCGCGCGCGATCATCCGGTCGGTGATGCCGAAGGGCGCCAGCATCTCCAGCGTCGGCGGGTGGTAGGTGCCGGCACGAAGGTCGACCGCGAGGTCGGGCAGCGCCTCCAGCACCGTCACCGGCACGCCGGCCTCGGCCAGCACCAGGGCGCAGGACAGCCCGGCCGGGCCGGACCCTGCGATCAGTACGCGTTTGGAGTTGTCCATCGGATCAATCAACTTGTGGGGCATGCTTGGGGGAGTAAAGCCGTTCGAGCAGCGAGATCAGCACGCGCCGCTCCTCGGGCGAGAGAACGGCGCCGACGTCCGCCTCGTGGGCGCCGACCATCTCCTTCAGCCGCGCGAGCAGCTTCGCCCCGGCCGGGGTCAGCTTCAGTGCGTGCGAGCGCCGGTCGCTCGCCGACGGCTCGCGCACCACGAGGCCGCGGGTCTGCAGCCGGTCGGCGATCTGCACCAGAGTGGAGCGGTCGAAGCGCAGCGCCTCGGCAATGGCCGACTGGCTGATGCCCGGGTTCGCCTCGATCAGCAGCAGCGCACCGAGTTGCGGCGGCGAAATCTCGGCTGCCCCGATCGCATGGTGGAAATGCTGGAACACGGCGACCTGCGCACAGCGGAGATGGAAGCCGAGGAGGTCGGGCAGCAGGCCGAGGTCGATGGGCTCGCCGTCGCTCGCCCTCCCGCGCCGCCGGACCGCGCCGAGCCCGCTCACGACCTGGCCTCGAACGGCGCCTTTAGCGCGTCGGGGATCGCGATGCCCTTGAGCCCGCCGGGCGCGGCCGGGTCGCGCGCGACGCAGACCCGGATCTCCTGGCCCTCCAGCGCGATCGTCGCGCCCTTGTGGACCACGTGGCGGACCACCAGGCTCTTGGTGCGCCACTCGGCAACCGTCGACTCGATCTCGATGGCGGTGTGCCAGGGCAGCGGCGACTTGAAGCTCGCGCCGACATCGACCAGCGGCAGCCCGACGATGCCGAACCGCGCCTCCAGCTCGTTCATCGCGAAGCCCGCGGCCTCGAACAGGTGGTGGGTGGCGATGTCGAACCAGCGGAAGCATTGCGGATAGAACATGATGCCGATGGGATCGCAATCGCCCCATTCGACGGTCCGCGTCTCGCGTATCGAGAACGCCATGCGCCATCCTTCCGCAGCCGGGCCAAGGCCGCGCCCCATATACCAGCATGGATCGCAAGTTTCCCGGATTTTCTGGCGGCGCCCGACCGCGTCAGACGACCGGCGTGGTCTGGAACGCCTCCGGGTCGGTGACGAGATCGACGAAGGCGTCGTGCATGCCGCCCTCGACCGCCCGGGTGAGTTCGGCGAAATTCCAGTCCTTCCCTTTGGCGACCGCCGTCCTGACCGGGCGCGGCTGGGAGAACAGCATTACCTCGCGGCCGCGCACCGCGAACAGCTGGCCCGAGACATCCTGCGCTCCGGGCGAGCAGAGCCAGGCGACGAACGTTCCGACCGGACCGGGGGGCACCTTCATCGCCTGCTCCTTGAAGGCCGCCTGGGCGTCGTTCGCAGGGTGGATGCGCTCGACCATGCGGGTGCGGCCCATCGGGGCCACGGCGTTGGCGGTGACGCCGGAGCGGGCCATGTCGAGCGCGGCGATCCGCATCAGCCCCATCATGCCGGCCTTCGAGGCGGCGTAGGATGCCTGGCCGAAATTGCCGAAGAAGGCCGCGGTCGAGACCATGTTGACGATCCGGCCCCAGCCGTAACCACCGCCCTCGGCCGCGCCGCGCCCGGACCCGGCGTTCTCGCGCAGCACCGGCGCCGCCGCCGCCAGCAAATAGTAGGCCGCCGACAAGTTGTTGCGGATCACCGCGTCCCAATGGTGCGGATTGCCCTTGAACAGGAACGCGTCGCGCAGGATCGCGGCATTGTTCACCACGATGTCGAGCCCGCCGAACCGCTCCTTCGCGAGGTTGACCGCCTCGGTCGCGGCGGCGGGCACGCTCATGTCCGACGTGTAGGCGGCCGCACCCTCGCCGAGCCTGCCGGCGATCTCCTGGGCCAGCGACGGGTCGGTATCGGTCCCGTCGACCGAGGTCCCGTTGTCGCAGATCACCACTTTCGCGCCGCGGGCGTGCAGCGCCCGGACCACCGCCTCGCCGATGCCGCGGGCGCCGCCGGTCACGATGGCCACACGGCCATCCAGCCTGTCGTCGTCGGTCATCGCTCCCCCGGTCCCCACTCGCCACCGCGGCACAGTGTAGGTGGCCCAGCCGCGCTTGTCTCGTGGCCCGGTGCCGGGCCGCTTGATCCGCCGGCCGCCGCACCCAACATATGGACCGATTTTCCCATTCGGATACAAGCATGAGCATGCTGAAGACAGGCATCCTGCTCGCGGCGCTGACGGCGCTGTTCATGGGCGCGGGCTGGCTGCTGGGCGGGCAGGGCGGCATGGTGATCGCGCTGATCATGGCTGCCGGCATGAACGCTTTCGCCTACTGGAACTCGGACAAGATGGTGCTGCGCATGTACGGCGCGCGCGAGGTCGACGCGCGTTCGGCGCCGACGCTCTACGGCATCGTCGCCCAGCTTGCCGACAAGGCCGAGCTGCCCATGCCGCGCGTCTACATCGTCGACACCGACCAGCCGAACGCGTTCGCGACGGGGCGCGACCCCCAGCACGCCGCCGTGTGTGCGACGAGCGGCATCTTGCGCATCCTCGATTCGGACGAGCTCGCGGGTGTGCTCGCGCACGAGCTCGGGCACGTCCGCCACCGCGACACGCTGATCATGACCGTGACCGCAACCATCGCCGGCGCGATTTCGATGCTCGCGAGCTTCGCCTTCTGGTTCCGCGGCTCGAGCCGGGACAACCCGCTCGGGCCGTTCGGCGCGATCCTGGTGATGATCCTCGGCCCGATCGCCGCGATGCTGGTGCAGATGGCGATCTCGCGCACCCGCGAGTATGCGGCCGACCGCGAGGGCGCGGCGCTCTGCGGCCATCCGCTGTGGCTTGCCGATGCGCTCGGCAAGCTGGAGGCAGGGGCCGCCCAGATCGCCAACGCGCCGGCCGAGCAACATCCGGCGACCGCGCATCTGTTCATCGTCAACCCGCTACATGGCGGCGGGCTCGCCAGCCTGTTCGCCACCCACCCGCCGATGGAGGACCGCATCCGCCGGCTGCGCGAGATGGCGGGGGTCGCGGGCCCGTGGGGGTGAGCGACCGGACGACGGAGGCGGTCGATGCCCGTGCGGTCGCGCTCGACCTGCTGCATGCCGTGCTGGGGCGGCGCATCGCGCTCGACGAGGCGCTGGCGGCGAATCCGGGCCTCGCCGCGCTCGATCCGCGCGACCGCGCCTTCGCCCGGCTGCTGGCGGCGACAACTCTCCGCCGGCTCGGCCAGATCGATGCGCTGATCGACGCGCGTATGGAGCGGCCGTTGGCGCCGCGCGCGGCCAGGGTGCGCGATGTCATGCGCCTTGCGGTTGCGCAGCTCGTGTTCCTCGGCACACCGCCGCACGCCGCCGTCGACCGGGCGGTCGCGGCGCTTGGCGGGCGGAACGCCGTGTTCCGCGGCCTCGCCAATGCCGTGCTGCGCCGCATCGCGCGCGAAGGCGGAGCGGAGGCGGCGGCGCAGGACGCGACCCGGCTGAATACGCCCGACTGGCTGTGGGACTCGTGGCAGGCTGCCCATGGCGACGCGGCGGCACGCGCCATCGCCACCGCCCATCTCGACGAAGCGCCGCTCGACCTCACCGTCAAGTCCGATCCCGCCACCTGGGCGGCGCGGCTCGATGCCCTGATCCTGCCGACCGGGACGCTGCGCCGCGCGGCCGGCGGGGCGGTGCCCTCGCTCCCCGGCTATGGCGAGGGGGCGTGGTGGGTGCAGGATGCGGCCGCGGCCCTGCCGGCGAAGCTGCTGCTCGCGGCGCTCGGCGGCGGGCAGGGAGCACGCATCGCCGATTTCTGCGCGGCGCCGGGCGGCAAGGCGGCTCAGCTCGCCGCCGCCGGGGCAAGCGTAACGGCGCTCGACATATCGTCCACGCGGCTCGCGCTGGTGCGGGAGAACCTCGCCCGGCTCGGGCTCGATGCCGACTGCCGGGCACAAGATGCCCGGCGCTTCGTACCCGACACGCCGCTGGACGGCGTGCTGCTCGACGCCCCCTGCTCGGGCACCGGCACGATCCGCCGCCACCCCGATATCGCGCGTCTAAAATCTCCGGACGAAGTCACGCGGCTCGCACCGCTGCAGGCCCAGCTCATCGACGCGGCGATCGCCGCGCTGCGCCCGGGCGGGGTGCTGGTCTATGCCGTCTGCTCGCTGCAGCCGGAGGAGGGGCCGGCCCAGGTCGCAGCGGCGCTCGCCCGCACGCCGGGCCTTGCCCGCCTGCCGATCCGGCCCGAGGAGCTCGGCACCGATGCAGCGGCGCTCGCGCCCCTGCTCACGCCCGTGGGCGATCTCCAGACTCTCCCCTGCCACCTCGCCGACCTCGGCGGGCTCGACGGGTTCTACGCCGCGCGGCTCGCAAGGGGCCAGCTTGCCCGAGTCCGGGGAAGCTGATACGAACGCAGCGTGCAGCAGAAGGTCCGCATCGCCCCCTCGATCCTCTCGGCCGACTTCGCGCGGCTGGGCGAGGAGGTGCGTGCGGCGGCCTCGGCGGGCGCCGACTACATCCATATCGACGTGATGGACGGGCATTTCGTGCCCAACATGACGCTCGGCCCGGTGGTGGTGAAGGCGCTGCGGCCGCATTGCGACCTGACCTTCGACGTCCATTTGATGATCGCCCCGGCCGACCCGTACATCGCGGCCTTCGCCGAGGCCGGCGCCGACATCATCACCGTCCATCCCGAGGCGGGACCGCACCTCCACCGCACCGTCCAGCTCATCCATTCGCTGGGCAAGAAGGCGGGAGTCGCGCTCAACCCGGCGACGCCGGTGGAGCACGTGACGCACCTTCTCGGCGACGTCGACCTGATCCTCGCCATGACGGTCAACCCCGGCTTCGGTGGGCAGGCTTTCATCGAGCCGATGCTGGAGAAGGTCGCCCATCTCCGCCACATGATCGACGCGACCGGCCGTGCCATCGACCTCGAGGTCGACGGCGGCATCAACGACCGCACCGCCCCGCCCGTCACGAAGGCCGGTGCCGACGTGCTGGTGGCCGGCTCCTACGTGTTCGATGGCGGACCGAACACCTACCCCGCCAAGATAAGCAGCCTGCGCGGCCCATGACCCTAGCCCGGCCGCGCGAACGGCTGGGCCGCGTCCTCAACCGGATGACGCGACGCCGCCTCGCCGCCGCCACCCTCCGCCCCCTGTTCGCGACCCCGCCCTACCGGCTGACGCTGGGCGGCAAGGCCGAGCCGCCCGGGCGCTCGCCCACCGAGCCTTGGCCGGGCGATGCCCAGACGGGCGCGGCGCTCGCCGCCGGCCGGTTCGGCTTCGGGACCGAGCAGGAGGAATCGCGGGCGAATGCGCCGCCTTGGCGCGCGGCCGGCCGGTCCGAAGCCTGGCGTGCCGCGCTCAACGGGTTCGACTGGCTGCGCGATGTGCGCGCGGCCGGGGGCGAGGCGGCACGCACCGCCGCCCGTGCGGCGGTCTCCGACTGGATCGAGAAGGAGGCGGCGGTCGCGGGCCTCGCTTGGCGCGCGGAGGTGCTGGCCGAACGCATCGCGGCCTGGCTGGTGCACGGCGAGTTTCTGGCCGCCGGCGCGGACGAGGCATTCCGGCGCAGGTTCCACGCCTCGCTGGCCGCTCAGGCACGCCACCTCGCCCGGATCCAGCGCTACGCCCCCGAGGGGCATGCGCGCTTCCTGGTGTTGAAGGCGCTGGTCTATGCCGATCTCGCCTGGCCGCGGTCGCGCCGGCTGATCCGCCACCTCGAGGTGCTGGAGCGCGAGATCGCTCGCCAGGTGCTGGGCGACGGCGGACATATCGAGCGCAACCCCGAGCGGCAGCTCGAGGTGCTGCGCCATCTGGTCGATATCCGAGCGAACTTGCGCGACGCCAACGCGGAGATGCCGCAAGCGCTGCAGAGCGCGATTGACCGAATGGCGCCGATGCTGCGCTTCTTCCGCCACGGCGACGGCGGGCTTGCCTTGTTCAACGGCGCCACCGAGTCGCGCGACTGGCTGATCGACATGGTGCTGACCCATGCCGATGCGCGCGGCAAGCCGCTGGCCTCGGCGCCGCATTCCGGGTTCGAACGGCTCTCGGCGCACCGGACGCTGCTGATCATGGACACCGGCGCCCCGCCGCCGCCCGGGTTCGATGCCGACGCCCACGCCGGCACGCTGAGCTTCGAGATGAGCGTCGGCAAAGAGCGGCTGGTGGTCAATTGCGGCGCCTACGCAGGGCCAGACCCGCGCTGGCGCCGGGCGAGCCGCACCTCCGCCGCCCACTCGACCCTGGTGGTCGAGGACGTGAATTCCGCCGAGTTGCTGGAGGGCGGGCTCGGCCCGGGGCCGCGCAAGGTGACGGTCGAGCGGCGCGAGCAGGACGGAGACATCTGGGTCGATGCCGCGCATGACGGCTATGTCAGCGGGTTCGGGCTCACTCACCAGCGCCGGCTCTACCTGTCCGCTACGGGCGACGACGTGCGGGGCGAGGAGACGCTGACCGGGCGGGGCAACCGCAAGCTTGCGGTGCGCTTCCATTTGCACCCGCAGGTCAAGGCATCGCTGACCGGGCGCGGCTCGGCCGTTCTGCTGCGCCTCGCGAGCGGGGCGGGCTGGCAGTTCCGCGCCTCGGGAGGCGTCACCAGCGTGCAGGAGAGCGTCTATTTCGGCGCGGCCGGCGAGGTGCGCCGGACCGAGCAGATCGTGATCGCGGCCGCCACCCACGACGCCGCGCAGATCCGCTGGGCCATCAGCCGGGTGGGCTGAGCCGGCGCAGGCGCGATCAGTCTGCGGCCCGGCGAAAGACGAGATCGCCGGCCTTCAGCCGGTAGGTCGGGCCGTCCGCGAGCGGGGTGGCGAGAGAGACCGCCTGCGTCGCGCCGTCGAATGCGAAATGCATGACCAGCCCGGCGCGGAGCGGCCATTCCGTCTCCGGCACCACCCAATCGTCGCCGGTGGCGTGCACCAGCGTGAATCGGACGGCGTGAAGGGCGCCGGCAAGTCCGCCGTCCTCGGGATCGGCGGTGATCATCATCCGCCCGTAGGCGGGGTTGTCGTAAGCGCCGGCATAGGCGGCGAGCGGGCGGGGGGGCGGCGTCCGGCGGGCACTCGCTTCGGCATCGGCCCTGGCCTTCTCGGCGACCGCCGCCGCGCGCGCGGCGAGCCAGGTGCGGCGGCGCTCGACGAGCCGCGCGACCCACGGCTGGGGCGCAAGCCCGAGCAGCGAGTCGATAACCGCGTAGGCGACCACGCGCGGCACCGGATTCATGCCCGACATGTCGCTCAGCACCACGACGCCCTTGTTGTCGTCGGGCAGGACGGCAAGGATCGCGGCATAGCCGTCGATCACCCCTGGATGTCGCACCAGGGGATGGCCGCGATAGCGCGCGATTTCAAGCCCCAGCCCGTAGCTCGGCGTCGCGACGGATGGATCGCTGCCACGCGGGCCGATTGCGATCTGCGGCGTTTCCATCTCCGCGATGGCGGCGCGAGAGACGATGCGCGTGCCGGCGGCCTCGCCGCGATTGACGAGCATGCGGAGGTAAACGCCCATGTCGGCGATGTCGGAATACACCCCAGCGGCGGGCCCGATCGGGTCGACGTCGGCGAGCGGCGTCGCCACTCGCCCATCGTCGCCCATGAAGGTGGGGCTTGCCCGGTCGCCGTCGACGGCGAACGCGGCCGTCGAGACGCGGGTGCGGTGCATGCCCAGCGGTTCGAGGATTCGGTCGCGCACCAGCGCCGCCCAGCTCCCGCCCGCGATGCGCCCCGCCACCCGGCCCGCGGCCGCGACCATCAGGTTGTTGTAGGCGTAGACCGAGCGCAGCGGCGCCGCCGGCTTGAGGAAGCGGAGCCGCGCCATAAGTTGGGTGCCGTCGTAGGCGTGCAGCGACCACAGCGCGTCGTGGCGCGGGATGCCGGTGCGGTGTGTCACCAGATCGCGTGCCGTCACCGTCTCGGTCAGCCGGTCGGTGTAGAGGCGGAAGTCGGGCATATAGCGCCGCACCGGCGCGTCCCAGTCGAGGCGGCCGGCGTCGGCGAGCTGCGACAGAGCGATGACGGTGAACGATTTGCTGACCGAGCCGAGGGCGAACTCAGTGCGCGGCGTGACCGGGGCTCCGGTCGCAGGATCGCGCACGCCGAACGTGTGCAATTCGGCCGGCCGGTCGCCCTCGACCACTGCGACGGCGAGACCCGGCACCTGCCACGCCGTCATCGCCGCGCGGATTGTGTCGGCCGGGAACGGCGCCGCACGGGCGGGTAGCGCGAGCGCCAGCAGCGAGATCATGGCAAGCGCGCTCAAGAGTCCGGCAACCGCCGCTGGATTGCTTCGTCGCCCCGCTCCAGGCAATGACGGATAATGATCAGTGAAGATATGCACTGGGAGATCGCCAAACCATGACGGAACCGACAGCGGAGCAGCAGCGGATCGTACTCGAAATCGATGCGGACGGGGTGGCGACCATGCGCCTCAACCGGCCCGAGGTGCTGAACGCGTTCGATGACGGAATGCGCGAGGCGCTGGTCGCAACCGTCGCGGAGATCGAGCGCGACGACCGCGTGCGCGCGCTGGTGATCACGGGAACGGGACGCGGGTTCTGCGCCGGCGGCGACATACGCGGGATGGAGAGCCGGCTGGGCGCGCCGACGGGTGACGTGGCGCTCGCCGGATGGCGGCGCCAGCAGCGCACGCACCGCGCTCTCACGGCGCTGCACACGCTGGGCAAGCCGACCATCGCCGCGGTCAACGGTCCGGCCGCCGGGCTCGGCTGCGACCTCGCCCTCTGCTGCGACTTCGTCGTGGCGTCCGAAGCGGCGCGCTTCGCGATGAGCTATGTGCTGCGCGGGCTGATCCCTGACGGGGGCGGGTGCTACTTCCTGCCGCGGCGGGTCGGGCTCGCGCGGGCGAAGGAGCTGATCTTCTCCGGGCGCCGCGTCGCCCCGGCGGAGGCGCTGGCGATCGGGATGGTGGACCGGGTGGTCGCGCCCGACGCCCTTGCCGGCGAGGCGCAGGGTTGGGCGAAGGACCTCTCGCGGGGCTCCGCGGCGGCACTGGCCCTCGCCAAGACGATGCTCAACCAGACGTTCGAAATGACGGTCGACCAGGCGTTCGACATGGGCAGCCAGGCCCAGGCGATCTGCTACACCACCCGCGAGCACCGCGAGTTGGTCGAGGCGTTCCTCGCCGCCCAACGGTCCAAGAAGTAGAAGGATTCCACGGAACAGGGCCCGGCGCGGGCGCGTTGACTCCCCGACAGCGTATTTAGTGAGGAGGGAGTCATGGAGAAGCCGAACAAGAACGAAGGCGAGGGCAACCGCACCGCCGATCGCGAATATCGAAAGGACACTGAGGAGTTCATCGAGTCCGGCAAGGTCTCCGGCGCGGCGGACAAGGCGCGTAGGGCCGTGGAGGGCAAGGAGAAGGACGAGCTCGAGAAGGCCGAGGACAAGGGCAAGGAGAAGGCGCGGCATTAGCCGCGCTCGACCCTCGCGGCGAAGGAGAGCGTTTCCCGCCGGCCCGCCGGAATGCTAGGCTCGTCCGCAAGGTCGACCGGCGGGAGGACGCCCATGTTCCTGCGCAATTTCTGGTATGCGGCCGCGTGGCCGGGCGAAATCGGCGATGCGCCGCTCGCCCGCACCATTTGCGGCGAGCCCATCGCTCTGTTTCGGACGGCGGACGGCGCCTTTGCGGCGCTCGAGGACCGGTGCTGTCACCGGAACCTGCCGCTGTCGATGGGCCACGTCGAGGGCGAACGGCTGCGCTGCGGCTATCACGGGCTGGTGTTCGACCGGTCCGGCCAGGTTGTCGAGATTCCCGGCCAGTCGCACATCCCGCCCGGCGCGCAGGTGAGGCACTACCCGCTGGTCGAGAAGTGGAAGCTTCTCTGGATATGGATGGGCGATCCGGCGCGTGCCGACGAGAGCGAGATCCCCGACTGGTTCTATCTCGACCATCCCGAGTGGGTGGCGGCGCACGGCAACGAGGAGAAGCCGCTTCACGTCCGCTGCAACTGGGAACTCAACAACGACAATCTGCTCGACCTGTCGCACGTCATCTACGTCCATTCAGAGACTTTGGGTGGTGCCAATCTCGACCGGTTCCCGATCCGCACCGACCGAGGCGAACGGTCGGTGAGCATGCGGCGTTTCGTGACCGACGTGCCGCCGATGCCGCTGTTTGCGCGCTACCTCGGGGTCAGCGGCAACATGGACCGCTGGCAGGAATCCTACATCACGGCCCCGGCGCATTGCATCGTCGACGCGGGCTTCGCGCCGCACGGCCAGTTCCGGGCTGACGCGCCGCGCGAGGGCCACGCGCTCGGCTTCCGCCCGCTGATCACCGCGACGCCCGAGACCGAGGGCACGTTCCTCATGTTTTACGCCCAGTGCCGCAACTTCGCCCTCGATAACGAGGAACTGACCAGAAAGATGGTCGGCGACTTCCGCGGCGTCTTCCTCGAGGACGTGGCGGTGATGGAGGCGCAGCAGCGGGTCAACGAGGCAAACCCGGACGCGCCCCGGATCGACATCAACGCCGACGCGCCGCACCTCGCCATGCGCCAGGTGATCCGCCGACTGATGGCGGCCGAGCAGGCCGGGGCCGCCACCGCGGGTGCCCGCGCCAGCGCGGCGGAGTAGGGGGCCGGACCTCCCCGGCCGCCGGCCGCAGGCGTCCGCCCACCAGCGTTGGACATTGGCGGCGGATTCGCTATAAATCGGTCGCCGTCAGGGCGACGGGCGGGGCTTGCCTCGCCTGCCGGGGGACACAAGGTAGACCAGAGGGGACCCGCCGCGACGGTTTCGCGGCACCGCCGGGCTCGACGGGCCCGGCGAGAGGACCAGTACTTATGGAAAGCATGCTCCGCGAGTACCTGCCGATCCTGATCTTCCTCGCCATCGCGGCGGGGGTGGGGATCGCGGCGGTGGCGGCGTCCTACATTCTGGCGCGGCAGCGGCCCGACAGCGCCAAGGAATCCGCCTATGAGTGCGGGTTCGAGGCGTTCGGCGACGCGCGCGGCCAGTTCGACGTGCGATTCTACCTGGTGTCGATCCTGTTCATCATTTTCGACCTGGAGGTCGCGTTTCTGTTCCCCTGGGCAGTGGCGCTCGGCAAGATCGGCATGCTCGGATTCTGGTCGATGGTCGCTTTCCTGGGCGTTCTCACCGTCGGGTTTATCTATGAATGGCGGAAAGGGGCCCTGGAATGGGAGTGATCTCCAGGGGCGCGCCCGTGCCGCCCGGCCCCGCCCAGGACGCGCTGCTGCGCCAGGCGACGGACCATCTGGCCGAGAAAGGTTTCCTGGTCTCGACCGCCGACAGGCTGATCTCCTGGGCGCAGTCGGGCTCGCTCTGGCCGATGACGTTCGGCCTCGCCTGCTGCGCGGTCGAGATGATGCACTCGGCGGCGAGCCGCTACGACCTCGACCGGTTCGGGGTGGTGTTCCGCCCCTCGCCGCGCCAGTCGGACGTGATGATCGTGGCCGGCACGCTCTGCAACAAGATGGCGCCGGCGCTCCGCAAGGTCTACGACCAGATGGCCGAGCCGCGCTGGGTGATCTCGATGGGAAGCTGCGCCAACGGCGGCGGCTACTATCACTATTCCTACTCGGTGGTGCGCGGCTGCGACCGCGTGGTGCCGGTCGACGTCTACGTGCCCGGCTGCCCGCCCACGGCCGAGGCTTTGCTCTACGGTATCCTGCAGCTCCAGAAGAAGATCCGGCGGACCAGCACCATCGCCCGCTGAGCCCGAAAGCCGCGCGCCCGAATTGGACCTCGCCCTTGGCTGAACCGACGCGAACGACCGACACCCAGGCCCTCGAGGAGCTGGCGGAGTTTCTGCGCACCGCCCTCGGCGAGGACGTGGTGGCGAGCGCCCGCATCGCTCTCGGCGAGCTGATGGTCGAGGTGCCGGCGCTGCAGATCGTGCCGGTGCTCACCTTCCTTCGCGACAATTCGAACTGTCTTTTCAAGACGCTGGTCGACATCACCGGTGTCGACTATCCCGACCGCGATAAGCGGTTCGAGGTGGTCTACAACCTGCTGAGCCTCCGGCTGAACCAGCAAATCCGCGTGAAGTGCGCGACCGACGAGGCAACCCCGGTGCCGTCGGCGACCGGCGTCTACAACGCCGCCAACTGGTACGAGCGCGAGACCTGGGACCTGTTCGGGGTGATGTTCTCCGACCATCCGGACCTCCGGCGCATCCTCACCGACTATGGGTTCGACGGCCATCCGCTGCGCAAGGACTTCCCGCTGACGGGGTTCGTCGAGGTGCGCTATGACGAGGCCGAGAAGCGCGTGGTCTACGAGCCGGTGCGGCTCGCGCAGGAATTCCGCCGGTTCGATTTCATGAGCCCCTGGGAGGGGGCGCACTACGTGCTGCCGGGCGACGAGAAGGCGACGAAGCCCTGATGCCCGAGACGAAGATCAAGAACCTGACGATGAATTTCGGGCCGCAGCACCCGGCGGCGCACGGCGTGCTGCGCCTCGTGCTCGAGATGGACGGCGAGGTGATCGAGCGGGCCGATCCGCATATCGGCCTCCTTCATCGCGGCACCGAAAAGCTGATCGAATACAAGACCTACGTCCAGGCGGTGCCCTATTTCGACCGGCTCGACTACGTCTCGCCGATGTGCCAGGAGCACGCCTTCGCGCTGGCGACCGAGAAGCTGCTCGGCATCGAGGTGCCGGAGCGCGCGCAGTATATCCGCGTGCTGTTCGCCGAAATTACCCGGCTGCTGAACCATCTTCTCAACCTCACCACCTTCGCTCTCGACGTCGGCGCGATGACGCCGCTCCTCTGGGGGTTCGAGGAGCGCGAGAAGCTGATGGAGTTCTACGAGCGCGTGTCGGGCGCGCGGCTCCACTCGGCCTATTTCCGCCCGGGCGGGGTGCATCTCGACATGCCGGCGGGCCTCGCGGAAGACATTGCGGCGTTCTCCGCCGCCTTCCCCAAGTTCATCGACGACCTCGAGGCGCTGCTCACCGAGAACCGCATCTTCAAGCAGCGCACGGTGAATATCGGCATCGTGTCGGCCGAGGACGCGCTCGACTGGTCGTTCTCGGGCCCGATGCTGCGCGCCTCGGGCGTCGCCTGGGATTTGCGCAAGGCGCAGCCCTACGACGTCTACGACCGGATGGATTTCGACATCCCAGTCGGCAAGAACGGCGATTGCTACGACCGCTACCTCATCCGGGTCGAGGAGATGCGCCAGAGCCTCCGCATCGTCGACCAATGCCTGCGCGACATGCCGGAAGGCCCGATCAAGACGCAGGATTTCAAGATCTCGCCCCCCAAGCGCGCCGAGATGAAGCGCTCGATGGAGGCGCTGATCCACCACTTCAAGCTCTACACCGAGGGCTACCACGTGCCGGAGGGCGAGACCTACACGGCCGTCGAGGCGCCGAAGGGCGAGTTCGGCGTCTATCTCGTCGCCGACGGCACCAACAAGCCCTATCGCTGCAAGATCCGCGCGCCGGGCTTCGCCTTCATGCAGGGCACCGACTTCATGTCGAAAGGCCACATGCTGGCCGACGTGGTGGCGATCATCGGCTCGATGGACATCGTGTTCGGCGAGGTGGACCGATGAGCGGGCCCGAGAACTTCGAGTTCACCACCGAGAATCTCGCGCGCGCCAAGGCGATCGTCGCGAAATATCCCGAGGGGCGTCAGGCCTCGGCGGTCATGCCGCTGCTCGACCTCGCCCAGCGCCAAGCGGGCGGATGGCTCCCGCGCGCGGCGATGGACTATGTCGGCGACTATCTCGGCATGCCGCATATCCGGGTGTACGAGGTCGCGTCGTTCTACGAGATGTACAACCTCGCCCCGGTCGGCGAGCACTTCATCCGCATCTGCATCACCATGCCCTGCATGCTGCGCGGCTCGCACGAGACCATGCATGTCTGCGAGGACAAGCTCGGAATCGCCGAGGGCGAGACGACGGCGGACGGCAAGTTCACCCTGCACGGGGTCCAGTGCCTCGGCGCCTGCGTCAACGCGCCCGTGGTGTGGATCGGCGACGACTACTACGAGGACGTCGGCGCCGAGCAGATGAAGAAGATCATCGACGCGCTGAAGAAGGGTGAGGCCGTGAAGCCCGGGTCGCAGATCGGGCGCCACGGCTCGATGTCGGCGGCCGGGCGGACGACGCTGCTCGGTTCCGAGGAGAAGGCGTGAGGCGATGCTGAACGATCGCGACCGCATCTTCACCAACCTCTACGGGCTCGAGGACTGGCGCCTCGAAGCGGCGCGGAAGCGGGGCGACTGGGACAACACCAAGGCGATCCTCGAAAAGGGCCGCGACTGGATCATCAACGAGATGAAGGAGTCCGGGCTCCGCGGCCGCGGCGGCGCCGGCTTCCCCACCGGCCTCAAATGGTCCTTCATGCCGAAGGAGGTGAAGGGTCCGCACTATTTGCTGATCAACGCCGACGAGGGCGAGCCCGGCACCTGCAAGGACCGGGACATGATCCGCCACGACCCGCACAAGCTGGTCGAGGGCGCGCTGATCGCCTCGTTCGCCATGGGCGCACACACCGCCTACGTCTATATCCGGGGAGAGTTCTATCGCGAGGCCCAGGTTCTGCAGGGCGCCATCGACGAGGCGCGCGAGGCCGGGCTGATCGGACCGGACGCGTGCGGCTCGGGCTGGGCGTTCGAGATGCACATTCACCGTGGAATGGGCGCCTACATCTGCGGCGAGGAGATGGCGCTGATCGAAAGCCTGGAGGGCAAGAAGGGCATGCCGCGCCTGAAGCCGCCCTTCCCGGCCGGCATGGGCGTGTACGGCCGCCCGACCACGGTCAACAACGTCGAGACCATCGCCGTCGCCCCCACCATTTGCCGGCGCGGCGCCGCCTGGTTCGCCGGGCTGGGGCGCGAGAAAAACACCGGAACCAAGGTCTTCTGCATCTCCGGCCACGTGAACAACCCGTGCAACGTGGAAGAAGAGATGGGCATCCCGCTGAAGGACCTGATCGAGCGCCACGCGGGCGGCGTGCGCGGCGGCTGGAACAACCTCAAGGCAATCATCCCTGGCGGCTCGTCGGTGCCGATCCTGCCCAAGTCGATCTGCGACACGGTGCTGATGGATTTCGACAGCCTGCGCGAGGTGCGCTCGGGCCTCGGCACCGCGGCGGTCATCGTGATGGACAAGTCGACCGACGTGGTGCGCTGCATCGCCAACCTGTCGCGCTTCTACATGGTGGAAAGCTGCGGCCAGTGCACGCCGTGCCGCGAGGGCACAGGCTGGATGTGGCGGGTCATGGAGCGGTTCGCCGAGGGACGGGCGGAGCCCGCCGAGATCGACCAGCTCATCGACGTGTCGAAGGAGATCGAGGGCCATACGATCTGCGCCCATGGCGACGCGTCGGCCTGGCCGATCCAGGGGCTCGTCCGCCACTTCCGCGACGAGATCGAGGCGCGCATGGCCGAGTACAAGTCGCGCCACGCCGCGGCGGCGGAGTAGGGCGCGCCATGGCCAAGCTCACCATCGACGGGATCGAGATCGAGGTGCCCAACGGGGTCACCGTGCTCCAGGCCTGCGAGCTCGCCGGCAAGGAGATTCCGCGCTTCTGCTATCACGAACGGCTGTCGGTCGCCGGCAATTGTCGCATGTGCCTCGTGGAGATGGAGCGATCGCCGAAGCCGATCGCATCCTGCGCCCAGCCGGTCTCGGACGGGATGGTGATCAAGACCAATACGCCCATGGTGATGAAGGCGCGTCAGGGGGTGATGGAGTTCCTGCTGATCAACCACCCGCTCGACTGCCCGATCTGCGACCAAGGCGGCGAGTGCGACCTGCAGGACCAGGCGATGGCCTACGGCTTCGACCGGTCGCGCTTCGCCGAGAACAAGCGCGCCGTCGCCGACAAGGATTTCGGCCCGCTGATCGAGACTTCGATGACGCGCTGCATCCAGTGCACGCGCTGCGTCCGCTTCATGGCAGAGATCGCGGGCGTCGAGACGCTGGGCGCAACCGGTCGCGGCGAGGCGATGGAGATCACGACCTTCATCGGTGCCGGCATCGATTCCGAGGTTTCGGGAAACATCATCGACCTCTGCCCGGTCGGCGCGCTGACCTCGAAGCCCTACGAGTACGTCGCCCGGCCGTGGGAAATGACGCGCACCGAATCCGTGGACGTGCTCGATGCGGTCGGGTCGAGCATCCGGGTCGATGCGCGCGGCCGCCAGGTGCTGCGCGTCCTCCCGGTGCTGAACGAGGACGTGAACGAGGAGTGGATCTCCGACAAGACCCGCTTCTCCTATGACGGACTCAAGCGCCAGCGGCTCGACACGCCCTATGTGCGGCGGGACGGGAAGCTGCAGCCCGCGTCGTGGGGCGAGGCGTTCGAGGTGATTGCCACCAAGGCCAAGGAGGTGGGCGGGGAGCGTATTGCCGCGCTCGCGGGAAATCTCGCCTGCTGCGAGTCGATGGCCGCGCTCGCCGATTTGATGGACGGGCTCGGCGCGCCGCACCTCGACTGCCGACAGGACGGTGCGAAGCTCGATCCCAAGGCGCGCGCGTCGTACCTGTTCAACACCACCATCGCCGGAATCGAACAAGCGGACGCCTGCCTGATCGTCGGCTCCGACCCGCGCCACGAGGCGCCGATTGTCAATCTTCGGCTTCGCAAGCGGGCGATCCAGGGCGGGTTCCCGGTGGGCGTGATCGGGCCCCGCATCGACCTCACCTACCGCACGCAGCCTCTCGGCGCGGGGCCGGAGACACTGGCCCAGATTGCCGACGGCACGCACGAATTCTGCCAGGTGCTGGAAAAGGCCGAGCGCCCGATGCTGATCCTCGGGATGGGCGCGCTGGCGCGGCCCGACGGGGCGCGGGTGCTGGGCGCGGCCCGTCGCGTCGCCGAGCGGTTCGGGTTGGTGAAGCCCGACTGGAACGGGTTCAACGTACTGCACACGGCGGCCGCGCGCGTCGGCGGGCTGGAGCTCGGCTTCGTGCCACGCGCGAAAGGGCGCGACACCGCGGGCATCATCGAAGGCGCGCAGTCGGGCGCGATCGGGCTCGTCTACCTGCTTGGCGCCGACGAGATCGACATGGCGAAGCTCGGGAAGGCGTTCGTCGTCTACCAGGGCCATCACGGCGATGCTGGGGCACACCGCGCCGACGTGATTCTGCCGGGCGCCGCCTATACCGAAAAAGACGCGACCTACGTCAACACCGAGGGTCGGGTACAGCGCGGCTTCCGCGCCGTCTTTCCGCCGGGCGAGGCGCGCGAGGACTGGGCGATCCTGCGGGCGCTCTCGGCCGTGCTCGGCACGCCCTTGCCCTATGACGACCTTGAGGCGGTGCGGAAGCGGATGGCGGACATCAAGCTCACCTTCGCCGCTGTCGGCACCGTCGCCGGCGCCACCTGGGGCGCGTTCGGCGAGGAGGGGCCGATGGACGGTCAGCCATTCGCCCTGCCGATTGCGAATTTCTACATGACCGATCCGATCACGCGCGTGTCGGAGACGATGGCCAAATGCACCGCCGCGTTCGGCAGGCTGGCGGGGGCGAGGACCGGCACGCATGGCTAGCGCCTGGAACACCTACGTCTGGCCGACGGCGATCATCCTCGCCGAGATCATCGCGATCGTGCTGGTCGTGATGGCCGCGGTCGCCTACCTGACCTATGCCGAGCGCAAGGTCATCGCCGCCATGCAGCTCCGCAAGGGGCCCAACGTGGTGGGGCCGTTCGGGCTGTTCCAGCCGATCGCGGACGGGGTGAAGCTCCTGTTCAAGGAGACGGTGATCCCGTCCGGCGCCAACCGGGTGGTGTTCATCGTCGCGCCGATGGTGACGTTCGGCCTCGCGCTGCTCGCCTGGGCGGTGATCCCGTTCGGGCCGGGCATCGTGCTCGCCAACATCAATGTCGGCATCCTCTATTTGTTCGCGATCTCCTCGCTCGGCGTCTACGGCATCGTGATGGCGGGCTGGGCGTCGAACTCGCGCTACGCCTTTCTCGGCGCGCTGCGCTCGGCGGCGCAGATGGTGTCGTACGAGGTGTCGATCGGCTTCGTGATGATCACGGTGCTGCTCTGCGTCGGGTCGCTCAACCTGTCGGAGATCGTGCTGGCGCAGCGGACCGTGTGGTTCTGCGTCCCGCTGTTCCCGATGTTCGTGGTGTTCTTCATCTCCGCGCTCGCCGAGACGAACCGCGCGCCGTTCGACCTGCCCGAGGCCGAGGCCGAGCTTGTGGCCGGCTACAATGTCGAGTACTCGTCCATGACTTTCGGCCTGTTCATGCTGGGCGAGTACGCGAACATGATCGTGATGAGCGCGTCGACCTCGATCCTGTTCCTGGGCGGCTGGCTGCCGCCCTTCGGCGTCGTCCCGTTCACCTGGATTCCGGGCCCCGTGTGGTTCGCCGCCAAAGTGGCGGCAGTGCTGTTCGTGTTCCTTTGGGTGCGCGCGACCTTCCCGCGCTACCGCTACGACCAGCTCATGCGGCTCGGCTGGAAGGTGTTCCTGCCGGTCTCGCTGTTCTGGCTGGTGGCGACGGCGGGCGTGCTTGAAGCCACGGGGTGGCTGCCGAAATGATGCTCGACCGCACCGCGCGCTCCTTGTTCCTGGCCGAGCTCGTCTCGGGCATGTGGCTCACGTTGAAGTACTTCTTCAAGCCCAAGGTCACGCTCAACTACCCCTACGAGAAGGGGCCGATCTCGCCCCGCTTCCGCGGCGAGCACGCGCTGCGCCGCTACCCCTCGGGCGAGGAGCGCTGCATCGCCTGCAAGCTTTGCGAGGCGATCTGCCCGGCGCTCGCCATCACCATCGAGGCCGAGCCGCGGGCCGACGGCTCGCGCCGCACCACGCGCTACGACATCGACATGGTGAAATGCATCTATTGCGGCCTCTGCGAGGAGGCGTGCCCGGTCGACGCTATCGTCGAGGGGCCGAACTTCGAGTTCGCGACCTACACGCGCGAGGAACTGCTCTACAACAAGGAAAAGCTGCTGGCGAACGGCGACCGGTGGGAGCCCGAGATCGCCCAGCGGCTCGAGGCCGACGCGCCGTATCGGTGATCGGACGGATGGGGGCAAGAATAATGATCGAAGGGGCCGTGCCCCTCACCCTGTCCCTCTCCCGAAGGGAGAGGGGACATTGCGACCGCCGGCTAGCGAGCCTTTCCGGCTTGCGGCGTATGGGCGGGTGCAGGGGTGCGGCGTCACGTTTCCCTCTCCGCCGGGTAGAGGGGCATGGTGAGGGGCCTGCGTCGCCATGATTGTCGCAGGGATCGCCTTCTACATCTTCGCTGCGGTGTGCGTGGCCTCGGGCGCGATGGTGATCTCGTCGCGGAATCCGGTGCATTCCGTGCTGTTCCTGATCCTCGCCTTCTTCAACGCGGCCGGCCTCTTCCTCCTGATGGGGGCGGAGTTCCTCGCCTTCGTCATGGTGATCGTCTATGTGGGCGCGGTCGCCGTGCTCTTCCTGTTCGTGGTGATGATGCTCGATATCAATTTCGTCGAGCTGCGCCAAGGCTTCCTCAACTACCTGCCGATCGGCGCGCTGATCGGGATAGTGTTGCTTGCCGAGCTCGCCCTCGTATTCGGCGCATGGGCCGTGGCGCCCGGCGCCTCGGCCCATTTCGCCGCCCCGCTCGCCGCCGGCATGACGAACACCGAGGCTCTCGGGCGGCTCCTCTACACCCGCTACATCTACCTGTTCCAGGCGGCAGGGATGGTGCTGCTGGTCGCGATGATCGGCGCCATCGTGCTGACGCTGCGCCATCGCGGTGGGGTGCGGCGCCAGAAGATCGCCGACCAGCTCCGCCGCCGGCCGGCGGAAACGATCGAGGTGCGCAAGGTCCAGCCGGGGAGCGGCATCTGATGTTCCATATCGGCCTCGCCCATTATTTGGTGGTCGCCGCCATCCTGTTCACGCTGGGCGTGTTCGGCATCTTCCTCAACCGCAAGAACGTGATCATCATCCTGATGTCGATCGAGCTGATCCTGCTCGCGGTCAACATCAACCTGGTCGCGTTCTCCACCCACCTGGGCGACATGGCGGGCCAGGTGTTCGCCATGCTGGTCCTTACCGTCGCGGCGGCCGAGGCGGCCATCGGCCTCGCGATCCTGGTGGTCTATTTCCGGAACCGCGGCACCATCGCGGTCGAGGACATCAACATGATGAAGGGTTAGGCGGGTGTTCGGGATCCTTGCCGTCTTCCTGCCGCTGATCGGGTCGGCGTCGGCCGGGCTCGGCGGGCGCTGGCTCGGCCCGAAGGGGGCGATGGCCGTCACCTGCGGGGCGATGACGCTTTCGGCGCTCTGCGGGGTCGAGCTGCTCGCGAACGTCGCGTTCGGCGGCCACACCCAGACCATCGAGCTCTACACCTGGATCTCGTCCGGCACGTTCGAGGCGACCTGGGCGCTGCGGCTGGACCAGCTTTCGGCTGTGATGGTGTTCGTGGTGACGCTGGTCTCGACCGCGGTGCACTACTACTCGATCGGCTACATGGCGCACGACCACTCCAAGCAGCGCTTCTTCGCCTATCTGAGCCTCTTCACCTTCTTCATGCTGTCGTTGGTGACGGCCGACAATTTCCTGCAGATGTTCTTCGGTTGGGAAGGCGTCGGACTCTGCTCGTACTTCCTGATCGGGTTCTGGTACGACCGCCCGTCGGCCAACGCCGCTGCGATCAAGGCGTTCGTCGTCAACCGCGTCGGCGACTTCGGCTTCGCGCTCGGAATCATGGGCGTGTTCCTTCTGTTCGACACGATCTCGTTCGACCCGGTGTTCGCCGCCGTGCCGGCCAAGGCCGCCGCCACCTTTCACTTTCTGAGCTGGCAGGTGCCGGCGATGACGACGATCTGCCTGCTGCTGTTCATCGGCGCGATGGGCAAGTCGGCGCAGCTTCCGCTCCACACATGGCTCCCCGATGCGATGGAGGGCCCGACGCCGGTCTCCGCGCTGATCCATGCCGCGACGATGGTGACCGCCGGCGTGTTCATGGTGGCGCGCCTCTCGCCGATGTTCGAATACGCGCCCGACGCGCTGACCGTCGTCGCGGTGATCGGCGCCACGACCGCGTTCTTCGCCGCGACCATCGGCATGTGCCAGAACGACATCAAGCGGGTCATCGCCTATTCGACCTGCAGCCAGCTCGGCTACATGTTCTTCGCCTGCGGCGTGTCGGCCTACGCCGCCGGCGTGTTCCACCTGATGACCCACGCCTTCTTCAAGGCGCTGCTGTTCCTCGGTGCGGGCTCGGTGATCCACGCCATGTCGGACGAGCAGGACATGCGCAGGATGGGCGGGCTCGGCAAGCACATCAAGCTGACCTGCGCGGTGATGTGGATCGGCTCGCTCGCGCTCGCCGGCATCCCGCCGCTCGCCGGGTATTTCTCCAAGGACACGATCATCGAAGCGGCGTTCGGCTCGGGAAGCTGGGTCGGTGCCTATGCCTTCTGGATGGGCGTGGCCGCCGCCTTCATGACGGCGTTCTATTCCTGGCGCCTCCTGTTCATGACCTTCCACGGCACCCCACGCGCCGATGCCGAGACGATGCACCACGTGCACGAATCGCCGAAGGTGATGACTGTGCCGCTCCTGGTGCTCGCGACCGGCGCGGTGGTTGCCGGCTGGCTCGGCTACGAATCCTTCGTGGGCGAGGGGCGGGCGGCCTTCTGGGGCAAGTCGATCCTGGTGCTGCCGCCGCACGATTCGATCGCCGCCGCCCATCACGGCACGCCCGTCTGGGTGCAGGCGCTGACCCTGATCGTCGCGTTCGGCGGCATCGCCGTCGCCTGGTACTGGTACATGCGGCGTACTGACTTGCCGGCCCGCACCGCCCGCTGGCTCGGCGGTGTCTACACCTTCGTCTTCAACAAGTGGTATTTCGACGAGCTCTATGACTTCCTGTTCGTCCGTACGGCCCACGCGCTCGGCCGCGGGCTGTGGAAGGACGGCGACGGTGCGGTGATCGACGGGTGCGGGCCGGACGGCATCGCCGCGGCCACGCGCAACCTCGCCGCCAAGGCCAGCCGGCTGCAGACCGGCTATGTCTACCATTACGCCTTCGCCATGCTGGTCGGCGTGTTCGGGCTGGTCACCTGGTACCTGTTCCGGAGCAGCGGCGGATGAACGAGGGCTGGCCCATCCTGTCGCTGGTGACGTTCCTGCCGCTGGTCGGCGCGGCGTTCATCTTCTTCGTCCAGGGCGACGCCGAGACGGTGGCGAAAAACGCGCGAGCGGCCGCGCTCTGGACGTCGCTGATCACCTTCGCGCTCTCGCTCCTGCTGTGGATCGACTTCGATCCGACCAAGGCGGGCTTCCAGTTCGTCGAGACCGCCGCCTGGATCCCCGCCTTCGGCATCCGCTACCACATGGGGGTGGACGGCATCTCGATGCTGTTCGTCCTGCTCTCGACCTTCCTCACCCCGCTCTGCGTGCTCGCTTCGTGGCAGGCGATCCGCACCCGGGTGAAGGAGTACATGATCGCCTTCCTGGTCCTCGAGACCCTGATGGTCGGCATGTTCTGCGCGCTCGACTTCGTGCTGTTCTACCTGTTCTGGGAAGGCGTTCTGATCCCGATGTTCCTGATCATCGGGGTATGGGGCGGGCCGCGGCGCGTCTATGCCGCGTTCAAGTTCTTCCTCTACACGCTGACCGGGTCGGTCTTGATGCTGGTCGCGATCCTGACCCTCTACCTCCAGGTCCACACGACCGACATCCCGACGCTGATGCACGCCGACATCCCGCGCGAGATGCAGCTTTGGCTCTGGCTCGCCTTCCTTGCGTCGTTCGCGGTGAAGGTGCCGATGTGGCCGGTGCACACCTGGCTGCCGGATGCGCATGTCGAGGCGCCGACGGCGGGGTCGGTGATCCTCGCGGGCGTGCTGCTGAAGATGGGGGCGTACGGGTTTCTCCGCTTCTCGCTGCCGATCCTGCCCTACGCCTCCGATTTCTACGCGCCGCTGATCTACGCCCTTTCGGTGATCGCGATCGTCTACACCTCGCTGGTCGCGCTCGCCCAGGAGGACATGAAGAAGCTGATCGCCTATTCCTCGGTCGCCCACATGGGGTTCGTCACCATCGGCATCTTCGCGGTGACGCACCAGGCGGTGCAGGGTGCGCTGGTGGTCATGCTGTCGCATGGGGTGGTGTCGGCCGCCTTGTTCCTCGTCGTCGGGGTGGTCTACGACCGGATGCACACGCGCGACATCGCGCGCTACGGTGGGCTCGTCCACCGCATGCCGCTCTATGCCTTCGTGTTCATGGTCTTCATGCTGGCCTCGGTCGGACTGCCCGGCACGTCGGGGTTCGTCGGCGAGTTCCTGGTGCTGGTCGGCACGTTCCGCGTCTCCACCTGGGTCGCCGCCTTCGCGACGACAGGCATCATCCTGGGCGCGGCCTACATGCTCTACCTCTATCGCCGGGTGATCTTCGGCCAGCTCACCCGCGACGACCTGAAGTCCATCGTCGACCTGACGCCGCGGGAAGTGCTGGTCTTCGCGCCGCTCCTGGTCGTCGTGCTGTGGATGGGCATCTATCCGGCGCCGTTCCTTCGGGTGATGGACGCCTCGGTCGCCGCGCTGGTCCAGCGTCACCAGACCGCGCTGGCCGCGCAGCCGGTTGCGACCGCGTCGCTGGTTCCGGCGAAGTAGGGGAGGGAACGTGCCCACGATATTGCCCCTGCTGCCCGAGCTATGCGTCGCGATTTTCGCCATGGTGCTGCTGGTCTACGGCGCGTTCGCCGGCGACCGTGCGACCGGGGCGATCTCCTGGCTCGCCGTCGGCGTGCTCGCGGTCGCCGGGCTCCTGCTCGCCACCGTGTCCGACCGGCCCGCATTCGTGTTCGACGGGCAGTTCGTCGTCGACCGCTATTCGGTGTTCGCCGACTGGCTGGTGCTGCTCGGCTCGGCGCTCGCCATCGTCCTGTCGCAGGCCTACAACCAGCGCGAGGGGATGGCGCGGTTCGAGTATCCGATCCTGATCCTGTTCGCGACGCTCGGCATGCTGATGATGGTGTCGGCGGCGGACCTGATCTCGCTCTACGTCTCGATCGAGCTCCAGTCGCTCGCGCTCTACGTCGTTGCTGCCTTCCAGCGCGATAGCGCGCGCTCGTCGGAGGCGGGTCTCAAGTATTTCGTCCTCGGCGCGCTCTCGTCGGGCATGCTGCTCTACGGGCTTTCGATGGTCTATGGCTTTGCGGGCGCGACCGGCTTCGCCGCGCTCTCGCAGCTCTTCGCCGCCGGGACCGAGGCGAGCCCCGGTGTCATCGTCGGCCTCGCCTTCGTGCTGGCCGGCCTCTCTTTCAAGATCGCCGCCGTGCCGTTCCACATGTGGACGCCGGACGTGTACGAGGGCGCCCCGACGCCGGTGACCGCTTTCTTCGCCGCGGCGCCCAAGGTGGCGGCCTTCGCCCTCCTGGTCCGCGTGCTGGTCGGACCGTTCGGGCGGGTGGTCGCCGACTGGCAGCAGATCGTCATCGCGATCTCGATCCTCTCGATGCTGCTCGGCGCGCTGGCTGCGATCCGCCAGTCGAATATCAAGCGTCTGCTCGCCTATTCCTCCATCGGCCATGTCGGCTATGCGCTGATCGGAATCGCCGCCGGCACCGAGTTCGGCGTGCGCGCGGTCCTGATCTATTTCGCGATCTACCTGCCGACGATCCTTGGCACGTTCTGCGTGGTGCTCTGCATGCGCAAGCACGGCCGTCCGGCCGAGGGGATCGACGATCTCGCTGGGCTCTCGCGTACCCACCCGCTGCTCGCGCTCGCGCTTGGGGTGTTCATGTTCTCGCTGGCCGGCATCCCGCCGCTGGCCGGGTTCTTCGGCAAGTTCTACGTGTTCTACGCGGCGGTCGACGCAAAGCTCTACTACCTCGCCGTGATCGGCGTGCTGACGAGCGTCATTGCTGCGTTCTACTATCTCCGCATCGTCAAGCTGATGTATTTCGACGACGCGGCCGAGGCGTTCGAGCGGCCGATGCCGCGCGAGGTGACGACCGTCATGGCGGCCGCGGGGCTGTTCGCGATGTTCTTCTTCATCTACCCGTCGCCGCTCCTGTCAGGCGCCGAGGCGGCGGCCGCCGCCTTGTTCGGCCCGTGACCGCGTGACGACCGGCCCCGCCCCGATCGAAACCGTCTCGTTCGCGACGCTCAATTCGACCTCGGACGAGGCGGCGCGGCGCGTTCGGGCGGGCACCGCGCCGGCGGAAGCGCTTCTTGCCCTCGTCGCCGCCGAGCAGACCGCAGGGCGCGGGCGGCGCGGACGGCGCTGGGTCTCGCGCATTGGTAATTTGCATATGACTTTGGTCCATCCGGCCCCCGCGCCCGAACGCATCGGCGAGCTCGCGTTCGTCGCCGCCGTCGCGGCGGGCGAGGCCGTGGCCGCCCGTCTTCCGGCGGGCCGGCTCGCCTACAAATGGCCGAACGACCTGATGTGCGGCGGGCTCAAGCTCGGCGGCATCCTGGTGGAAACCGAGACGGCGCCGAGTGGGCAGCGTTTCGCCTCGATAGGCATCGGAATCGACGTGGGGCATGCGCCCGACGATCTGCCGGCGACGTCGCTGGCGGCCGAGGGCGTGACGGTCGATCCCGGCATGCTCGCCGCAGAAGTTGCCGACGCCTACGCTCGCTGGCACGCCCGCTGGGCCGGGCAGGGTTTCGCCCCGGTGCGCGCCAATTGGTTGGCCGCCGCCCAAGGGCTCGGCACCGTCATCGAGGCGCGGGCGGGCGAGGCCATGCTGCGCGGCCGGTTCGGCGGCATCGACGGGCGCGGCCGGCTGATCCTCGAACAGGCAGACGGGGCGCGTCACATTGCCGCCGCCGAGATCATGGTCGCCTGAGATGCTGCTCGCCATCAACTCCGGCAACACCAACATCGTCTTCGCTGTGTTCGAGGGCGAGGACCGGCGCGGCGAATGGCGCGCTGCGACCGACGCCAAGCGCACCGCCGATGAATACGCGGTGTGGCTGTCGCAACTCATGCGGCTCGAAGGGATCGAGGCGGCCGGCATCGACCGGGCCATTATAGCGACCGTCGTACCCGAGGCGCTGCACAGCCTGAAGACGCTCTGCCGCCGCTACTTCCATACTGAGCCGCTGGTCGTGGGCGAGGCGAACGTCGCCATCGGCGTCGAGATAAAGGTCGATGCGCCCGACGAGGTCGGCGCCGACCGGCTGGTCAACGCCGCCTCGGCGCACTGGCGCTATGGCGGGCCGCTGATCGTCATCGATTTCGGCACCGCCACGACGTTCGATGTCGTCGACGCCGATGGCGCCTATGCCGGCGGCGTGATCGCGCCGGGGATCAACCTCTCGCTCGACGCGCTGCACCAGGCGGCCGCCAAGTTGCCGCGCATTGCGGTCGAGCGGCCCGAGCGGGTGATCGGCAAGCGCACCATCCCGGCCATGCGGTCGGGCATCTTCTGGGGCTATGTCGGGCTGATCGAGGGGGTCGTCTCGCGCATCCGCGAGGAGTACGGCCGGCCGATGAAAGTGATCGCGACCGGCGGGCTCGCGCCCTTGTTCGCCGACGCGACGGCGGCGATCGAGCATCTCGATCCCGACCTCACGCTCCGCGGTCTCGCCCAGATCGACGCGCGGAACCGCGCCGGATGACGCGCCCCGCACCGGACTTCGCCGGCGACGACGAGATCCTGTTCCTGCCGCTCGGTGGGGCCGGCGAGATCGGCATGAACGTCAGCCTCTATGGCCATGCCGGGCAATGGCTGATGGTGGATCTCGGCGTCACGTTCGGCGACGAGACGACGCCGGGCGTCGACCTGATCCTGCCCGATCCCACCTTCATCGCCGAGCGGCGCGACCGGCTTGCCGGCATCGTCATCACACATGCGCACGAGGATCACATCGGCGCCGTCGCCCACCTCTGGCCGCGGCTCCGCCGGCCGATCTGGTGCACGCCCTTCGCCGCCGCGCTGCTGCGCCGCAAGCTGATCGAGGCCGGCATCGAGCACGAGGTGCCGATCCACGAATACCCGGTCGGCGGCGGGGCGAAGATCGGCCCGTTCGAGATCGCCTCGATCGCGGTCGCCCACTCGATTCCCGAGGGCCAGGCTCTCGCCATCCGCACGCGCGCGGGAACGGTGCTGCACGCCACAGACTGGAAGCTCGACCCTGGCCCCATCGTCAGCCCTGAAACCGACGAGGCGGCGCTCCGCGCCCTTGGCGACGCGGGAGTCGACGCGCTCGTCTGCGATTCCACCAACGTGTTCGTTCCCGGAGGCTCGGGCTCCGAGGAGGCGGTGCGGGAGAGCCTGATCGAGCTGATCGCCACCAAGCGAAGGCGCGTCGCCGTCACCTGCTTCGCCTCCAACATCGCGCGCATCGATTCCATCGCCCGCGCCGCCAAGGCCAACGGCCGAGACGTAGCGCTGGTCGGCCGCTCGCTCTGGACCGTCACCGAGGCGGCGCGCGAAACCGGCTATCTCGCCGGCATCGGCGACTTCGTCACCGAGCACGAGGCGGCCTTCCTGCCGCGCGAACATGCGCTCTTCATCGTCACGGGCAGCCAGGGCGAGCCGCGCTCCGCGCTGGCGCGCATCGCCGCCGACGCGCACCCGACCGTGGCGCTCGACCCGGGGGACACGGTGGTGTTCTCATCCCGCATGATCCCCGGCAACGAGATCGCCATCGGCCGGCTGCAGAACCATCTCGCCCGGCGCGACATCGAGATCGTCACCGAAGAGGATCATTTCGTCCACGTCTCCGGTCACCCGCCGCGCGACGACCTGGCGCGCATGTACAGCTGGGTGCGGCCGCGCCTCCTGGTGCCGATCCACGGGGAGACGCGCCATTTGCACGAACAGGCGCGGTTCGCCCGCGAATGCCAGGTGCCGGCCACCTTCATCTGCGAAAACGGCGAGGCGGTGCGCCTCGTGCCTGGCCCGGCCGAGCGGGTGGGCGAGGCCCCGGTCGGACGGATCGCCGTCGACGGAAGCCGTCTCGTCGCGCTCGACGGCGACGTCATCCGAACCCGCCGGCGCATCGGCTCCGGCGGCGTCGCTGTCGCCACCGTCGTGCTCGACAAGAAGGGCCGGCTCGCGGCCGACCCGCAGCTCTCGGTCCCCGGGCTGGTCGATGCCGAGGGGGCGGACGACGTGGCCGCCCGCGCCGCGTTGGAGGCGATTGCCGATGCCGTGCACGAGCTCGGCCGCGCCCAGCGCGACGACGACGCCGAAGTGACCGAGGCGGTGCGCCTCGCCGTCCGCCGCACGCTCCGAGACACGCTGGGCAAGCGGCCCGTCACCCAGGTCCACGTGGTGAGACTGGGATGACACGGTGGCCAGGGGCCGATATCCTGCGCCGCGGTTCCTGACATCGAGCGGATTTTTCCGGTATGGGCTGGTTCTCCGGCTTCGTGGTCTATGCACTGCTGTGGTGGGTGCTGTTCTTCATGGCGCTGCCCTGGGGCAACCGCACCGCGGCGGAGCTTGGCCAGGAGGCGATTCCCGGCCACGCCACCAGCGCGCCGGTGAAGCCGCGCCTCTGGCTCAAGGTCGCGGTCGTCACGCTCAGCGCCGCCGTGCTCTGGGGCGTCGCCGACTACGTGATCCTTTCCGACTTCGTGTCGTTCCGGACCACCCCCTCCGCCGTGCTGGGCCAGTGAGAGGCGCCGCATGAGCTATTGCGAGGCGGCGCCGGGTCACCCGCTGCACGGGCCCTATCACGACGGCGAGTATGGCTTTCCCGTGACCGACGAGCGGGTACTATTCGAACGTCTGGCCCTCGAGATCAACCAGGCGGGCCTGTCCTGGCTTTTGATGCTGAAGAAGCGGGGAGCCTTCAACGCCGCGTTCGATGGTTTCGACGTCGACCGCGTCGCGGCCTATGGCGAGGCGGATGTCGCCCGCCTGCTCGCCGATGCCGGCATCGTCCGCAACCGGCTCAAGATCGCCGCGGTGATCGAGAACGCCGGGCGCATCGCGGCGCTGCGCGATACGCACGGCGGGTTCGCGGCCTGGATCGCGGCGCACCACCCGCGCGACAAGGCCGCGTGGGTGACGCTGTTCAAGAAGACCTTCAAGTTCACCGGCGGCGAGGTGACGGGCGAGTTCCTGATGTCGATAGGCTACCTGCCGGGCGCCCACGTGCCGGAATGCCCGGTCGCCGCCCGTATTCTCGCTCTCGATCCGCCCTGGGCCCAGGCGCACGGCTGACCGCGCCGCTACTCCCCGCCGGCCGCCGACCGCAATGGCGGCGGCACCGGTCGGATGACGTCGTGGGCACCGCAGAGGACGGCGGCGCTATGCCCCAGAGACTTGGCGCGATACATCGCCGCGTCGGCGCGGCGGAACAACGCGTCGGCATCGGCGGCATCGGTCGGGTAGACCGCGACGCCGATCGCGACGCCCAGCTCAAAGCGGGCTCCGTCGACCAGGATCGGCGCGGCGAATGCCCCGATTATGCGGTCGGACGCGATGCTCGGCCCGACTGGGGCCACGCCGGTCTCCAGGATCACCGCGAACTCGTCGCCGCCGACACGCGCCACCGTATCGGCATCGCGCAGCACGGACCGGAGTCGCGCCCCGGCCTCGCGCAGCGCGGCATCGCCCGCGGCGTGGCCCAGCGCGTCGTTCACCTCCTTGAACCGGTTGAGGTCGACCAGCATCAGCGCGACACCACGCGCGTTGCGGTCGGCGACGGCGAGGGCGTGGTCGAGCCGGTTCTCGAACAGGTTCCGGTTGGGGAGCCCCGTCAGCGCATCGATGAAGGCGAGCCGCTCGAACGCAACCTTGGCGCGGGCGAGTTCCGCTGCGTGCTGGGCGAGCCGCGCGGCCTCGGCCTCAAGGGCGCGGAGCCGCTCCGCCGCGGCGCGGCGGGCGCGCCGCGACCGTTCCGCGGCGAGCCCGAGGAGCCCGCCCGCAACCAGCACAGCGATCACCTCGAATGCCGTCGCAACCATCAACTTGAAGTTGTACCGGCGCCACGCTTAATGCAACGTGAATGTCTTGCCCCGCAATGGCGCGGCACGTGCGCGCATGCCCCTGCAACCAGGGGCGGCACCCGGACGGGCAACGGATCGTTAATCGTGACGCGGGAGCATCTACCCATGCGGAAATGTGTCGTGCTCGTTGCCGGCTTCGCCGCCCTCGCCCCCGTCGTGGGGCGAGGCGAGACCATCACCGTGACCGCCGAGACCTGTGCCGCCCTCGCCACGTACGAGCCGGCGCCCGACGTCGAGTACCAGCCGGGAGTCGACGTGAACGGCGCGCCGGTCGCCCCCGCCGATCTCGGCGGCACGCCTCGAATCGAGGTGCCACGCGACATCTCCGTGTCTATCACCGTCGAGCTCGCCCACGTTCTCGGCATACCTGCCTTTCCCGATCCCGCGCACCCTCAGAACGACATTTACAAGCCCGAGGCGGCCATCGGCATCGTCACCTACAAGGACGGCAAGTTCGCCTTCAACGGCCAACCGTTGCAGTCCGACGCGGAGGCGGCGCTCGCGAAGCTCTGCCAGCAGCAAGGCCAGGGCCGCAAGGAACGCCGGCACCGCCGCTGACGCAGGCCGGCGCGCGCGCGTGGACATCGCCCCCGCCTTCGCCTAATTTGCCCGGCCATGCGCATGTCCCGCTATTTCCTGCCGACGCTGAAGGAAGTGCCCGCCGAGGCCCAGATCGTCTCGCACCAGCTCATGCTGCGTGCCGGCATGATCCGGCAGTCGGCGTCCGGCATCTATTCGTGGCTGCCGCTCGGCTTCCGCGTGCTCAAGAACGTCGAGCGCATCGTGCGCGAGGAGCAGGATGCCGCCGGCTGCCAGGAGCTCCTGATGCCGACCATCCAGTCGGCCGATCTGTGGCGCGAGAGCGGGCGCTACGACGATTACGGCAAGGAAATGCTGCGCATCATCGACCGGCACGACCGCGAGCTTCTGTACGGCCCGACCAACGAGGAGATGATCACCGAGATCTTCCGTGGCGGGGTCAGGAGCTACCGCGACCTGCCGAAGCTGCTCTACCACATCCAATGGAAGTTCCGGGACGAGGTGCGGCCGCGGTTCGGTGTCATGCGCGGGCGCGAGTTTCTGATGAAGGATGCCTACTCGTTCGACCTCGACTACGACGGCGCGATGCGAGCGTACAACAAGATGTTCGTGGCGTATCTCCGCACTTTCGCGCGGATGGGGCTGAAGGCGATCCCGATGCGCGCGGATTCGGGTGCCATCGGCGGCGACAAAACGCACGAATTCATCGTGCTGGCCGAAACCGGCGAATCCCAGGTGTTCTGCGACCGCGACCTCCTAGCCTACGAGATTCCCGGGCCGGACGTCGATTACGAGGGCGATTTGCAGCCAATCGTCGACCGCTGGACCGCACTCTACGCCGCGACCGAGGAAAAGCAGGACGCGGCCAAGCACGCCGAGCTCGGCGAGAGGCTGGTCACGGCGCGCGGCATCGAGGTCGGCCAGATCTTCTATTTCGGCACCTACTATTCCAAGCCGATGAACACCACCGTCGCCGGGCCGGACGGCGAGCCGCGCCTGGTCGAGATGGGCTCCTACGGCATCGGCGTGTCGCGGCTCGTCGGTGCGATCATCGAGGCGCATCACGACGCGCTCGGCATCGTCTGGCCGGAGTCGGTGGCACCGTTCCGCGTCGGGCTCGTGAACCTCCGGGTGGGCGACGCTGCCTGCGACGCGGCGTGCGAGGACCTCTATGCGAAGCTCCGGAACGCCGGGATCGAGACGCTCTACGACGATCGCAACGAGCGGGCCGGCGCCAAGTTCGCCGACATGGATTTGATCGGGCTGCCCTGGCGGCTGGTGGTCGGGCCGCGCGGCATCGCCCAGGGCAAGGTCGAGCTCAAGCGCCGCGACGGCGCCAAGGCCGAGGAGGTGTCGATCGACGCCGCCCTCGCCCATGTCGCCGGGTAGGGGCGCGTCTTGAAACTGCGCGCCCGCCCGTGATCTTCAACGCCTTCGAGCGGATGGTGGCGCTGCGCTATCTGCGCGCGCGCCGGCAGGAGGGATTCGTCTCGGTCATCGCCGGGTTCTCGCTCGCCGGCATCGCGCTGGGTGTTGCGACGCTGATCGTCGTGATGTCGGTGATGAACGGCTTTCGCGACGAGCTGATGAGCCGCATCCTCGGGCTCAACGGCCATCTCGGCGTGTTCTCCGAGACCAACGAGCCACTCACCAACTTCGACCCGCTGGCCGCGCGAATCCGCGCCCTGCCGCATGTCGCCAGCGTCTCGCCGGTAGTGCAGGGCCAGGCGATGGCGACGGCCGGCGGCCGATCGCACGCGGCGCTGGTCCGCGGCGTCCGCCCGGCCGACCTCGCGAAGCGGAAGGAGGTGGCCAGCAACATCCGCCAGGGGAAGCTGGCCGATTTCGGCGGCAAGGACACGGTACTCGTCGGCGACCGGCTCGCCTTCGCCCTCGGCCTTACGCCCGGCGGACGTCTCACGCTCATCACGCCACAGGTGACGCCGACGGCGTTCGGCTCGGTGCCCCGCATCAAGGGCTATCGCGTGGCGGCGACCTTCGAGGCCGGCATGTACGAATACGACTCGACCTTCGTCTATATGCCGCTCGAATCAGCCCAGGCCTATTTCGACACCGGGAACGGGGTGACCGAGCTTGAGGTGATGGCCGACAACATCGGCAATGTCGACCTGGTCCATGAGGAGATCGCCCGCGCCCTCGCCGGCGCGCCGATCCGCATCGTCGATTGGCGCCAGACCAACGCCAGCTTCTTCAACGCGGTGGAAGTCGAACGTAACGTGATGTTCCTGATCCTGACCCTCATCATCGTGGTAGCGGCGTTCAACATCGTCGCCGGCATGATCATGATGGTGAAGGACAAGGGGCGCGACATCGCGATTTTGCGCACGATGGGCGCGACGCGCGGCATGGTGATGCGCATCTTCCTGCTGGCCGGCGCGTCGGTGGGCGTGGTCGGCACGCTGCTCGGCTTTCTGCTCGGCCTCGCCTTCGCCCTGAACATCGAGACGATCCGCCAGTGGCTGCAGGCGCTGACGGGGACACAGCTTTTCGCGCCCGAGATCTACTTCCTGTCGCATCTGCCCGCGAAGGTGGATTCGGGCGAGGTGATTGCCGTCGTCGGCATGGCGCTGGTGCTTTCCTTCCTCGCCACCATCTACCCGTCCTGGCGGGCGGCGCGGCTCGATCCGGTCGAGGCGCTTCGCTATGAGTGAGGCGGCGGGCCAGCCGGCGCTCGCTCTCGAATCTATCGTCCGCACGTTCGAGCAGGGCGGTGCTCGGCTCGACGTCCTGCAGGGCGCCTCGCTCGCCCTTGCACCGGGCGAGGCGGTGGCGCTGGTCGCGCCGTCGGGCGCCGGCAAGTCGACGCTGCTGCACATCGCGGGGCTGTTGGAACGGCCGGACGGCGGCGAGGTGCGCATCGCGGGCGAGGCGACCAGCCGGCTCTCCGATGCGCGCCGCACCGAGCTCCGCCGCCGCACCTTGGGCTTCGTCTACCAGTTCCATCATTTGCTGCCGGAGTTCTCGGCGCTCGAGAACGTGGTCGTGCCGCAGATGATCGCCGGCCGGTCCAAGAGCGAGGGCCGGGTGCGGGCGCACGAGCTGTTGGCGCTGATGGGGCTCGCCCAGCGCGAGACGCACCGGCCAGCACGGCTCTCGGGCGGCGAGCAGCAGCGCGTCGCCATCGCTCGGGCGCTCGCCAATAGCCCGCGCGTGCTGCTGGCCGACGAGCCGACCGGCAATCTCGACCAGAAGACCGCGGACGGGGTATTCGACGCCCTGCTGAAGCTCTTGCGGGGGACCAACACGGCCGCGCTGATCGCCACGCATAACCCCGACCTCGCGGGGCGGCTCGATCGCCGCGTCACGATCGAGCAGGGCAAGCTCAAGGTCATCTAGAGCGGATTCCGTTCATACGGAGCCGTATCCGGAGTTTGTGAAGTAGTTGGCGCATTCGGTTGGCGGGACGCTGGCGAGGATGCGGCCGATCTCACGCCAGAGCTGTTCGACGGTGCGCGCTGCGGCCTTGCGGAGGTGCGCCTTGAGCTTGGAGAAGAGCTGCTCGATGGGGTTGAAGTCTGGCGAGTAGGGCGGGAGGCGGAGGAGGGTGGCGCCGGCGGCCTCTATCGCGGCTTCGGCGCCGGCCACCTTGTGGGCGGGCAGGTTGTCCCAGATCACGATGTCGCCGGGCTTCAGCGTCGGTCGTAGCACCTCGCGGGCCCAGACCTGGAAGATGCTCCCGTTCATCGCCCGGTCGATCACCATGGGCGCCTCGATGCGGTCGGCCCGCAGCGCGCAGACCAGGGTGATGGTCTTCCAGTGGCCGTGCGGGATGGGCGCGACCAGCCGCTCGCCGCGCGGCGCCCGGCCGCGGAGCCGCGCCATCTTGGTCTGCGTCCCGGTCTCGTCGATGAACACCAGGCGGTGTGGATCGAGCCACGGCTGCACGCAGCGCCACAGATCGCGCTCCGCCTTTACGTCCGAGCGGTCCTGTTCGCTCGCATGGGCGGTCTTTTTTTGTACGTCAGCCCGCGGCGGGAGAAGAAGCGCCACACCGTCGACGGCACCGTCGCGAGCCCGCGCCGGGCGAGGCCCTGGCACAACTCCGCCAGCGTCAGATCGGGCCGCTCCTTGACCTGGGCGAGCAGCCAGTCGGCATGGGCTTCGATCGGTCCCGAGCGGTGGTCGCCGCCCTGCCGGTCGGGCCTCACCGAGCGGGTCAGCCGAAAGCGCGTGTGCAGCTTGGAAACGAAGCTCGGGCTCACCCCGAACCGGTCGGCCACCGTCCGGATCGGGGCACCGCCCTCGACGGCGGCAAGAACCCGCTCCCGAAGGTCGATCGAGTAGGCGCGGACCATGATCCCTCCATGAACCATTCCGCACCCAAAGAATCACAGCACCGTCGCGCTGGGAATCCCCTGCCAATTCGGTCCGACCAGAAAGTGCTCTAACCCCCGGGAGCGGCGTTATCCACAGGATGATTCGCGCCGGCCGAGACCCGATTCGTTCACGGGATCAGAACTCTCAACCAATCTCGCAACTTGGCGCCGCTCGCGACAAGATGCAGGGTGGTGCCGGGGCGACCGAACCGACATATTGGTGTTTCCCTTTTTGTTCGACCGAAGCCGGAATCGGGCCGTGAATTGGGCGGGGGATAAGAGCGTTTGTTCGCCTGATGTTCTTGCTGCCGGCGGCCGGCCGATATGGAATGCTTAGGCATGGCGCATGCCGATTTCGTCCATCTCCACGTCCATTCCGCCTACTCGCTGAGCGAGGGGGCGATCCGCATCGCCGAGTTGGTCAAGCTCTGCGCCGCCGAACGCATGCCCGCCGTGGCGGTCACCGATACTGGCAATCTCTTCGGGGCGCTGGAATTCTCCGAGGCAGCGGCGAAGGCCGGGGTGCAGCCCATCATCGGCTGTCAGCTGTTCGTCGCCCGCCCGGACCAGCCGCAGGGTGGCATCGTGACCGTGCCGAATGGCGCGGCGGCGCAGACCGTCGGGCGCGAGGCGCCGCCCGATGAGCTGGTGCTGCTGGTGCAGGACAAGCAGGGCTACCTGAACCTCTCGGCCCTGTCGTCGAAGGCGTTCGTCGAGACGCCGGCGGGCATCGCGCCACGCGTGACGATGGACGAGGTGGCGCGCCACTCGGCCGGGCTGATCGCGCTCACCGGGGGGCCGCGCGGGCTGATCGGCCGGCTGCTGGCCGACGGCCAACTCCAAGCCGCGCGCGAGATGCTGGAGCGGCTCGAGGCTGCGTTCCCCGGCCGGCTCTATGTCGAGCTGATGCGCCATGGCATGGAGGCGGAAAGCCGCGTCGAGGGCGATCTGATCGATCTCGCCTATGAGCGCGAGCTGCCGCTGGTGGCCACGAACGATGTCTATTTCGCGCGCGCCGAGATGTACGAGGCGCACGATGCGCTGATCTGCATCGCGGACAGCACCCACGTCGCCGAGCCGAAGCGCCGCCGCTTCACGCCGGACCACCGCTTCCGCAGCGCGTCCGAGATGCGCGCGTTGTTCGCCGACCTGCCCGAGGCGGTGGACAACACACTGGTCATCGCGCGCCGCTGCGCCTTCCGCCCGAAGCCGCGGAAGGAGATCCTTCCCGCCTTTCCGATCCCTGACGGCAAATCGGAGGCGGATGCGCTCACCGAGGAGGCGCGGGCGGGGCTCGAGCGCCGTCTCGCGGCGCATGTCTACACCGAGGCGATGGACGAGGCGGCGCGCGAGGCGGCCGCCAAGCCCTATCGCGAGCGGCTGGCGTTCGAGCTCGACGTCATTATCAAGATGGACTTCCCCGGCTACTTCATGATCGTGGCCGAGTTCATCCAGTGGGCGAAGGAGCACGGCATCCCGGTCGGGCCGGGCCGCGGCTCGGGCGCGGGCTCGGTGGTCGCCTGGTCGCTCACCATCACCGACCTCGACCCGCTGCGGTTCGGACTGCTGTTCGAGCGGTTCCTCAATCCCGACCGCGTGTCGATGCCCGACTTCGACGTCGATTTCTGCCAGGACCGGCGCGACGAGGTGATCGCCCATGTCCAGTCGACCTACGGCCGCGATCGGGTGGCGCAGATCATCACCTTCGGAAAGCTCCAGGCGCGCGCGGCGCTGCGCGACGTCGGGCGTGTGCTCGGCATGCCCTACGGCCAGGTCGACCGGCTGTCCAAGATGGTTCCCTACAACCCGGCCCACCCGCCGACGCTCGAGGACGCGCTCAAGGCCGAGCCGCGCCTGAAGCAGGCGCGCGAGGAGGACGAGACCGTCGCGAAACTGATCGACATCGCGATGAAGCTCGAGGGGCTCTACCGCCACGCCTCGACGCATGCGGCCGGCGTGGTGATCGGCGATCGGCCGCTGGAGCAGCTTTTGCCGCTCTACCGCGACCCGCGCTCCGACATGATCGCGACCCAGTTTTCGATGAAGTACACAGAGGCGGCGGGGCTGGTGAAGTTCGACTTCCTCGGGCTCAAGACGCTGACGGTGCTCGCGCGCACGGTACAGCACCTGGCCGCGCGCGGCATCGAGGTCGACCTCGCGCGCATACCGTTCGAAGACCCCAAGACGTTCGAGATGCTCGGCCGCGGCGAGGCGACCGGGGTGTTCCAGATGGAAAGCGCGGGCATGCGCGACGTGCTGCGCCAGATGCGCCCCGACAAGTTCGAGGACCTGATCGCGCTCGTGGCGCTCTACCGCCCGGGCCCGATGGAGAACATCCCGAAATACATCGCGGTCAAGAACGGCCGCGAGGAGGTGGACTACCTGCACCCGGTCCTGGAACCGATCCTGAAGGAAACCTTCGGGGTGATGATCTACCAGGAGCAGGTTATGCGCGTGGCGCAGGACTTGGCGGGCTTCTCGCTGGCCAAGGCCGATTTGATGCGCCGCGCTATGGGCAAGAAGATCAAGTCGGAGATGGATGCGCTCCGCCAGGAGTTTATCGACGGCGCGGTGGCGAACAAGGTGGACGCGAAACGCGCCGCCGCGATCTTCGATCAGGTCGACAAGTTCGCGGGATACGGGTTCAACAAATCGCACGCCGCCGCCTACGCCCTGGTCGCATGGCACACGGCGTGGCTCAAGGCGAATTATCCGGTCGAGTTCTTCGCCGCGACCATGACCTACGACATGGGCTCGACCGACAAGCTCAATCTGTTCCGCCAGGAATTGCAGCGCCTCGGGATCAAGCTGCTGCCGCCCGACATCAACCGGTCCGAGGCGCAGTTCGCGGTCGAGGGCGGCGCGGTGCGCTATGCGCTCGCGGCCATCAAGAATGTCGGCGCCCATGCCATGGAGGCGCTGGCGGCGGAGCGGACGGCGAACGGCCCATTCGCAGACCTCTCGGACTTCGTCGCGCGGGTGGATTCGCGCGTCGCCAACAAACGCCAGCTCGAAAATCTGATCCGCGCGGGCGCGTTCAACTCGCTCGATCCCAACCGCAAGCGTCTGTTCGAGGGGGCGGACGTGCTGGTCCGGCTCGCGGGCTCGGCCGCGGGGGCGCGCGACGCCGGCCAGCCAAGCCTGTTCGCCGGCGAGGACGGGGCGGTGGCGCGCCCGCGCCTTAATCTGCCCGAGACGCCGGACTGGCCGGCGCTGGAGCGGCTCGCGCAGGAGTTCGAGGCGATCGGATTCTACCTCTCCGCCCACCCGCTTGACGCTTACGGCAAGTCGCTCGCGCGCATCGGGGTGGTGCCGTCGGGCGCCATCGTCGAGCGGCTCGCGGGCGCCGAAGCGCGCCGGCTCAAGCTCGCCGGGGTGGTGGTGCGGAAGCAGGAGCGCACCTCGTCGCGCGGCAACCGCTTCGCCTACGTCCAGCTCTCCGACGCCGACGGCGTGTTCGAGGTGCTGGTCTTCGCCGAGCTCCTGGGGCTCGCGCGCGCCAAGCTCGAATCCAACACGCCGCTCCTCGTCACCGTCGAGGCGCGCGCCGAGGGCGAGGAGATCAAGCTCACCGGCCAGGCGATCGAGGTTCTGGACGCCGCGGTCGCCAATGCCGTCGCCGGGCTCCGCGTCCACCTCGCCGACACGGCGCCGATTGAAGAGCTGCGCGACGTGTTCGCGAATGGCAAGCGGGGCAGGGGACGGGTCAGCCTCGTCCTCGCGCTCGACGCGACCCGCGAGGTCGAGATCGCGCTGCCCGAGGCCTACGCCATCTCGGCCGACATGCGCGCCCGCATCACCGCGCTCCCCGGTGTCACGGTGGCGGATATCTGAAACTCGGTTGTCACCCCGGGTCTGCGCTGCACTGCGCCCGGGATGACAATCGTGGAAGAGCGGCCTACTTGGCCGCCTTGTGCAGCGCTTCCCAGATGCGGTCGGGCGAGAACGGCGTGTCGAGGTGCGTCACCCCGCGCGTCGCCAGCGCATCGAGAACGGCGCAGGGCGTCGCGCCGAGCGAGCCTGCGGTGCCGGCCTCGCCACATCCCTTGACGCCGAGCGGGTTGGTCGTCGCCGGCTGAGGGTTGGTGCCGAACGAGATGGACGGCAGATCGTCGGCGCGTGGCATGGCGTAGTCCATGAACGAGCCGGTGAGGAGCTGGCCATGGTCGTCGTAGACCGTGCGCTCCAGCAGCGCCTGGCCGACGCCCTGGCCGATGCCGCCATGCACCTGGCCCTCGACCACCATCGGGTTGATCATCACCCCGAAATCGTCGACCACCGTGTAGCGCAGAATGTCGACCTCGCCCGTGTCGGGGTCGACCTCGACCTCGCAGACGTGGCAGCCGTTGGGGTAGGTCGAGGGGGCCGTGTCATGGCTCACCCACGCGTCGAGTTTCGCGGGCACGCCCTCGGGAAGGTTCGAGAGGCCGCGCGCGCGCTCGGCGAGCTCGATGATGCCGATCGACCGGTCGGTGCCGGCGACGCGAAAGCGGCCCTGGCCGAACTCGATGTCCTCGACCGCGGTCTCCAGCACGTGGCCGGCGAGCTTCTTGCCGTTGTCGATTGCCGCATCGGACGCTTGCAGGATCGCCCCCGAGGAGGCGATGGCCGAGCGCGAGCCGCCCGAGCCGCCGGGGCCCCGGATCTGGTCGGAATCCGACTGGTCGAGCCGGATGCGATCGAACGGAATGCCGAGCGTCTGGGCCAAAACCTGGGCGAACGGCGAGGAATGGCCGGTGCCCATGTCCTTGCCGGCCATGACCAGCGTCACCGTCCCGTCGTCGTTGAAGCGGATGTCGGCAAGCTCCTTGCCGGGCGGGGCGGTGATCTCGAGGTAGGAGGCGACGCCGATGCCGCGCAGCTTGCCGCGCTTCTCGGACTCGGCGCGCCGCGCCGGGAAGCCCTTCCACTCGGCCTTCTCCAGCGCCTTGTCCATGCAGCCGGCGAAGTCGCCGGAATCGTAGAGCGCGCCGGACGGGGTCTTGTACGGCATCTCGGTCTTGGCGATCAGGTTCTTCCGGCGCAGCTCGATGCGGTCGATGCCGGTCTCGCGCGCGGCCTGGTCGATCAGCCGCTCCATCACGTACTTGGACTCGGGCCGCCCGGCGCCGCGATAGGGTCCGGTCGGCACGGTGTTGGTGAACACCGCCTGCATCGCCACGCTGTAGGCCGGGGTGCGATACACGCTGATCAGGTTCTTTGTCAGCACGTTGGTGAAGGGCGCCGGCCCCATCGCGGTGACATAGGCGCCGCAATCGCCCCAGCCATCGATCTTGACGGCGAGGAATTCGCCGTCCTTGTCCAGCGCCAGCGAGGCATCGACCAGGCTCGCGCGGCCCTGCTGGTCGGTGACGAAGCTCTCGTGCCGCTCGGCAAGCCACTTGACCGGGCGGCCGAGCTTCTTGGCGGCGTAGAGCGCGATCACCGTGCCGTCATAGGCTTGGCCCTTCATGCCGAACGAGCCGCCCACGTCGCCCGAGATCACCCGAAGCTTGGGCGGCGGCACCTTCAGCACGTTGCCCGCGATTGCGCCCCGGAGGCCGAATGCGCCCTGGCTCGGCGCATACAGCGTGTATTTTTCGGCGGCGGCGTCATACGAGGCGAGGGCCGCGCGCGGCTCCATCGCGTTGCAGACGACGCGGTTGTTGTCGAGCCGGAGCTTGGTGACGTGGGCGGCCTTGGCGAAGGCGGCGTCGACCGCGGCGGGATCGCCTTCAAGCCAGTCGAGGCAGAGATTGTCCGGCGCCTCGTCGAACAGGGAAGGGGCGCCCTTGGCCCGCGCTGCCGTCATGTCGACCACCGCCGGCAGGGTCTCGATGTCGAGCTCGATCAGCTCAGCCGCGTCCTTCGCCTGGGCCAGCGTCTCGGCGATCACAGCCGCGATGCCGTCGCCCACGTGGCGCACCCGGTCGAGGGCCAGCGCAGGGTGGTTCGGCGCCTTGAGGGGCTGCCCGTCCCTGCCCTTAAGGGGCATGATGTTGGGCAGCCCGCCGATCCCGTCGACTTCCAGGTCCTTGCCGGTATAAACGGCGAGCACCCCGGGCGCCTTGGCGGCTTCCGTCGTGTCGATGCCCTTGATCCGCCCGTGCGCCACCACCGAGCGCAGGATGAAGGCATGCGCCTCCCCCGGCAGGCTGATGTCGTCGGTATAGCGCCCGCCGCCGGTAAGCAGGCGCGGGTCCTCAGTGCGCAGGACCGGCTGGCCCACGGCGAATCTCAGGTCGAAGGCGGCATCGTCGGGCATGGCTCGCTCTCTCGGGAAGGGGTGGAAGAAGGTGGCGCGGACTCTCTCAAATAGGGCGCGGGCGCGCAACCGTCACGCGGCGCGGCCGCCGGGCGGCGGGGCGGCTGGGGCTTGCCAAGGACGCGCCGCCGGTCTATCTAGCGCCCACAAACCGCACGCGGGTAACGGGGGCCAGGGGGCCGCCCGGTCCGGTGTCTCGGCCTTGGCCGGGGCTCAACCCCGCGGAGGCTCAACCGGAGAAAGGACCCGCATCCCATGGCGATGCCGACCTTCACCATGCGCCAGCTTCTCGAAGCCGGCGTCCATTTCGGCCACCACACGCGGCGCTGGAACCCGAAGATGGCGCCCTTCATCTTCGGCGAGCGCAACAACATCCACATCATCGACCTCGAGCAGACCGTGCCGATGCTGCACGCCGCGCTCCAGGCCGTGCGCGACATCGTGGCCGGACGCGGCCGTGTGCTGTTCGTCGGCACCAAGCGCCAGGCGAGCGAGATTATCGCCGACTCCGCCAAGCGCTGCGGCCAGTACTACGTCAATCACCGCTGGCTTGGCGGCACGCTGACCAACTGGAAGACCATCACCGCCTCGATCCGCCGGCTCCGCGATCTCGACGAGAAATTGGCGGGCGAGGTCGAGGGCCTGACCAAGAAGGAGCTGCTGGGCCTCACCCGCGAGCGCGACAAGCTGGAGCGCGCGCTCGGCGGCATCAAGGAGATGGGTGGGCTGCCCGACATCCTGTTCGTGATCGACACCAACAAGGAGGGGATCGCGATCAAGGAGGCTTCGAAGCTCGGCATCCCGGTCGTCGCGGTGATCGATTCCAACTGCGACCCCCAGCTGATCAACTTTCCGATCCCCGGCAACGACGACGCGATCCGCTCGATCGGGCTCTACTGCCGGCTGATCTCCGACGCCGTCCTCGACGGGCTGCAGCAGGAGATGATCGCCTCGGGCGAGGATGCCGGCGCGGCCGAGCGGCCGATGGACGAAGCGCTTCCGGGCGAGATCGTGCCCGAGGCGGCCGAGGTGACGATGGAGAACGCGGCGGAAATCGAGCCTCAGTGACCGGCGCGCCCGCCCGACCGACAGCCCGACAAGGAGATTAGAACATGGCCGAGATCACCGCCCAGCTCGTGAAGGAGCTTCGCGAGAAGACCGGCGCGGGCATGATGGACTGCAAGAAGGCGCTTTCGGAGACCGGGGGCGATTTCGAGCCCGCGGTCGACTGGCTGCGCAAGAAGGGGCTCGCCGCGGCCGCGAAGAAGGCCGGGCGCGTGGCGGCCGAGGGGCTCGTCGGCGTCGCGGTCGCCGGTCCTAAAGGCGCCGTGGTCGAGATCAACGCCGAGACCGACTTCGTCGCGCGCAACGAGACGTTCCAGGGCTTCGTCGCCGAGGTGGCGGGGCTTGCGCTCGATGCGGACGGCGCCGAGGCGCTGGCCCAGGCGAAGACACCCGGGGGGAACTCGGTCGCCGAGAAGCTCACCCAGATGATTGCGACGATCGGCGAGAACATGACGCTCCGCCGCGCCAAGACCCTTTCGGTCGCGCACGGCGTCGTCGCGCAGTACGTGCACAACCAGACCGCCCCTGGGCTCGGCCGGATCGGCGTGATCGTCGCGCTGGAATCGACGGGCGACGCCGGCAAGCTTGAGGCGTTCGGCCGCCAACTCGCCATGCATGTCGCGGCCGCCAACCCGCAATGCGTCGACATCGCCGGGGTCGACCCGTCGGCGCTGGAACGCGAGCGCGCGGTGCTGACCGACCAAGCGAAGGCGTCGGGCCGCCCGCCGGAGATCATCGCCAAGATGGTCGAGGGAAGGCTCCGCAAGTACTACGAGGAGGTCGTCCTCCTCGAGCAGACCTTCGTGATCGACGGAGAGTCGAAAGTGGCCAAGGCGGTCGAGGCGGCGGCAAAGGACATCGGCGCGGCGGTCGCGGTGAAGGGCTTCGTGCGCTACGCGCTCGGCGAGGGCATCGAGAAGGCCGAGGCCGACTTCGCGGCCGAGGTCAAGGCAACGCTCGGCGGCTAGCTGTCGCGGGCGGTGGCGCCGTCCGGCGGGAGAGGGATGACGGCCATGCGGCGCCGACGCGGTGACGGGCGATGAGCGGCGCCAGCGCATACAAGCGCGCGCTCCTCAAGATATCCGGCGAGGCGCTGATGGGCGCCGGCGAGTACGGCGTCGATCCGCAGGTTGCGGCGCAGATCGCCGAGGACGTCGGGGCCGTGGTCCGGTCGGGCGTCGAGGTCTGCCTGGTGATCGGCGGGGGCAACATCTTCCGCGGCGTTTCAGGCGCGGCGCAGGGGATGGAGCGTGGCGCGGCCGACTACATGGGCATGCTGGCCACCGTCATCAACGCGCTCGCAGTGCAGAACGCGCTGGAGCGGATCGGCGTCCAGACCCGCGTCCAGTCGGCGATCCGCATGGATGCAGTGTGCGAGCCCTATATCCGTCGCCGCGCCATCCGCCATCTGGAGAAGGGGCGGGTTGTGATCTTCGCCGCCGGCACCGGCAACCCGTTCTTCACCACCGACACCGCGGCGGCGCTGCGCGCGGCGGAGATGGGCTGCGACGTGCTGCTGAAGGGTACTCAGGTGGACGGGGTATACTCCGCCGACCCGAAGAAGGATCCCTCCGCCCGACGCTACGAGCGGCTCACCTTCCACGACGTGCTGCGCGACGATCTCAAGGTCATGGATGCTGCGGCGATCGCGCTCGCCCGGGAAAATGACATTCCTATTCTCGTCTTTTCGATACACAATCCCGGAGCGTTCGCCGGGGTGATGCGGGGGGCTGGGAGCTACACCCTGATCTGCGAGGAAGGACGGTCCGATGGCTGACCCGGACATCGACGACCTGGAGCGCCGCATGGCGGGGGCGACCGAGGTTTTGCGCAAGGAATTCGCGGGCTTGCGGACCGGACGGGCGTCCACGGGCCTGCTGGAGCCGATTACGGTCGACGCCTACGGCCAGAAGATGCCGATCAACCAGGTGGGCACCATCGGGGTGCCGGACCCGCGCATGCTGACGGTCCAGGTCTGGGACCGCTCCATGGTGTCCGCGGTCGAGAAGGCAATTCGTGACTCGGGCCTCGGGCTCAACCCAGCAAGCGACGGCCAGCTCGTGCGCGTGCCGATTCCCCAGCTCTCCGCCGAGCGCCGCGGCGAGATGTCCAAGATCGCGCACCGCTACGCCGAGCAGGCGCGGGTTGCCGTTCGCAACGTGCGCCGCGACGGGATGGACATGCTCAAGAAGATGGAAAAGGACCACGAACTGTCGCAGGACGAGCATAAGATGTGGAGTGGCGAGATCCAGGAAATGACCGACCGCCACATCAAGGAAATCGACCAGGCCCTCGCCGCAAAGGGCGAAGAAATCATGCAGGTGTGAGCCGGACGAGCGCGGGCCACTAGATGAATGCCTCAAATCCCCTGAACAGCGGCGAGGCCGCAGCGGCGCAGCGCGGCAAATCGCCGCCGCCGCCGACCCATGTCGCGATCATCATGGACGGCAACGGCCGCTGGGCCCGGTCGCGTGGCCTGCCGCGCACTGCCGGCCACACGCGCGGCGCTAAATCGGTACGGGCCGCCATCAAGGCGGCGAGGGGGCTCGGCGTCTCCTACCTCACCCTCTACGGGTTCTCGATCGAGAACTGGAAGCGCCCGGCCGGCGAGATCGCCCACTTGATGGGGCTGCTGCGCCTCTATCTCCGCAAGGAGATCGCCGAGCTCAACCGCAACGGGGTGCGCATCCGCTTCATCGGCGACCGCTCGCGGCTCGATCCCGACATCATCGGGCTGATGGAGATGTGCGAGGCGCGCACTCGCGCCAACACCGACCTCAATCTGATCGTCGCCTTGTCCTATGGCAGCCGCCAGGAGATCGCGGCGGCCGCCCGCACGCTTGCCGAGGACGCTGCGGCCGGCCGCATCGACCCCGCCGAGATCGACGAGCGGCTGTTTGCCGGGCGCCTCTCGACAGGGGGCATTCCCGACCCCGACCTCGTGATCCGCACCTCCGGCGAGAAGCGCATCAGCAACTTCCTGTTGTGGCAGCTCGCCTATGCCGAGCTGGTGTTCGTCGAGACCCTGTGGCCGGACTTCGCCCGCGCCGATTTCGAGCAGGCCATCGAGGAATACCACCGCCGCGAGCGGCGCTATGGCGCGGCCGCGGGCTGACGCGCCGCGCCGTTCCCGCGCCCTCCTTGCCCGCGTCCTTTCGGCCCTGGTGCTGGTGCCGGTGGCCGTCGCGGCGGTCTATTTCGACATCGCGTCCTTTGCCGCGCTGATCGCCGTCGCCGTTGCCGCTGCCGCCTGGGAATGGACGCGCATGTGCGCGGCTGGCCAATTCGGCCCGGCCGGCTGGGTGCTGGCGGCATGGTCGGTGGCGGCATTGGTTCCGGCGGCGCTCGGGGCGGCGGGGATTTCGCTCGCCGCCATGCTGGCCGGTGGCGGGGCAGCCGCGCTCGCCGCCCGGCTCGATGGCTCCGCCCGCCCGGGCTGGATGGCCCTGTTCGCCCTTGCCGTGGGGGTGCCGGGGATCGCGCTGGTCTGGCTCCGTGACGCCCAGGGGCCGGCGGTCGCCATGGCGCTGATGGGGGCGGTCTGGGCCACCGACATCGGCGCCTACGCCAGCGGCAAGCTGATCGGCGGCGCCCGGCTCGCGCCCCGAATCAGCCCCGGCAAGACCTGGGCCGGACTCTGCGGCGGAATCGCCTGCGCCATTGTGTGGGGAGCCGCCTATCCCCACCTCCTAGGCGCCGCGCGTCCGCTGCCATTGATCCTGGCGGCCGCGGGGGCGACGGCAGTCCTGGCGCAACTGGGCGATCTCGCTGTGTCGGTTGCCAAACGAAAATTCGGCCTGAAGGACGCGAGCGGCCTCATTCCCGGCCATGGGGGCGTGCTCGACCGCATCGACGGGCTGTTGACAACGGGTCCCGCCTTGGCGCTATTGCTCCTGGTCCTGAACAATCACGGCCGGCCATGAAAGCGCGGCTCGACAAGAACAGGGCGGAGTTGGCGGAGGCGGTCGTCGCGGGCGCAGCCGAGCGGCGCGTGACCATCCTGGGCGCGACCGGGTCGGTCGGCTGCAACACCGTCGATCTTCTGGCGCGTGCGCCCGACCGCTTCGCGGTCGAGGCGATCACCGCGCGTACGAACGTGGAACTCCTGGCCCGTCAGGCGCGTCAGCTCGGCGCGCGATTTGCTGTGGTCGCCGACGAGTCGCGCTACGCGGCCCTCAAGGAGGCGCTGGCCGGCAGCGGCATCGAGGCCGCCGCCGGGGCCGACGCGCTGATCGAGGCGGCCGAACGGCCGGCCGATTGGGTGATGGCGGCGATCGTCGGGGCGGCCGGCCTCGCGCCCACCCTCGCGGCGGTGGGACGCGGCGCTTCCGTCGCACTCGCCAACAAGGAATGCCTAGTCTGCGCCGGCGCCCTGATGATGCAGGAAGTCGCGAACCGCAAGGCGACCCTGCTGCCGGTCAATTCGGAGCACAACGCGATTTTCCAGGTGTTCGACTTCGAGCATCCGGAGACGGTCGAGCGCGTGGTGCTGACCGCTTCGGGCGGGCCGTTCCGGTCGCGGTCGGCGGCGGACATGGCGCGCGTCACGCCGGCCCAGGCCGTCGCCCACCCTAACTGGGATATGGGCGCCAAGATTTCGGTCGATTCCGCCACCATGATGAACAAGGGGCTGGAGCTGATCGAGGCCCATCATTTGTTCGCCATGCCGGCGGAGCGTCTGGCCGTGGTCGTGCATCCTCAGTCGATCATCCATTCGATGGTAGAGTACGTGGATGGCTCGGTGCTCGCCCAGCTCGGCACGCCCGACATGCGCACCCCCATCGCCTGCACGCTGGCCTGGCCGCGACGGATGGAAGCGCCGGCTGCCCGGCTCGACCTCGCCGCCATCGGCACGCTGACCTTCGAGGCGCCGGATCCCGAGCGATTCCCGTGCCTTGCGCTCGCCCGCGAAGCCTTGCAAACCGGGGGAAGCGCACCTACTATTCTCAATGCCGCCAACGAAGTCGCCGTTCACGGGTTCTTGCAGGAGAGGATCGGGTTTCTCGACATCCCGCGCGTCGTCGGGATGACTATGGATCGTGTCCCCTCCGGCCCGCTCGGGACCCTGGCCGATGTGTTCGCCATCGACCGGGAGGCCCGCAGAGTCGCTTCGGAGCTCGCCGAGCTGTGCTCGGCGCGGGCGTGATGTGGTAACCGCCCGCGAGGCAGGACCGGAATGGAATTCCTGACAGCTATCCCGCACTACGCGCTCTGGGCGGTCATCGTCCTGACCGTGCTGGTGTTCGTGCACGAGATGGGCCACTACCTTGTGGCCCGCTGGTGCGGCGTGCGGGTCGAGACGTTCTCGATCGGGTTCGGGCCGGAGCTGTTCGGCTGGAACGATGCGCACGGGACGCGCTGGAAGGTGAGCGCCGTCCCTGTCGGCGGCTACGTCAAGATGTTCGGCGAGCGGAACGAGCCGGGCCAGACCAACGAGCCGCCGCAGGAGCTGACGCCGGCCGAGCTCGCGGTTTCGTTCGCCGGCAAGAAGCTGTGGCAGCGCACGCTGATCGTGCTGGCCGGGCCTGTCGCCAACCTGGTCTATGCCATCGTCGTGATGGCGTGCCTGTTCGCCATCGTCGGCCAGCCCTTCACCCCGGCGAGCGTCGGCGAGGTCGAGCCCAACAGTGCCGCCGCGGCCGCCGGCTTCAAGCCGGGCGACCTAATCGTCAATATCGACGGCACCAAGATCGACCGGTTCGAGCAGGTCCAGCGCATCGTGCTGACCCGCCCGGGCCAGCCTCTGCATGTCACCGTCAAGCGCGATGGGCACGACGTGGCGCTGACCGCCATCCCGCAGGCCGTCAAGCTGACCGACCGGTTTGGAAACGCGCAGAGCGAAGGCCGCCTCGGCATCCGCCGCACGGCGACCGACCGGAAGCTGGTGCGCTACGATCCGGCGACGTCGCTGTGGAAGGCCGGCGCCGAGACCGTCAACCTATCGGGCAAGATCTTCGACGCGATCGGCCAGATCATCTCGGGCACCCGTTCGGTGCGCGAGCTGGGCGGGCCGCTCCGCATCATGGAGATGTCGGGCGAGACGGCCGACCAGGGCGCGGTCACCTGGATCATGTTCACCGTGATCCTCTCGATCAACCTGGGGCTGTTCAACCTGTTTCCGATTCCGCTGCTGGACGGCGGCCATCTGCTGTTCTATCTGTTCGAAGCCGTACGCGGGCGGCCGCTCGACGAACGGACGCAGGAATATGGCTTTCGCATCGGCATCGCGCTGATCCTGTGCTTCGCCTTGTTCGTCACCTGGAACGACCTTGTCTCATTGAATGTATTCGGACTTCTCACCTCGTCGTGACCCCAACCGGGCCGGCGGGCGAGGCTGATGCCGTCCGGGGGGATGGGCCGGCTTCGCCAACTGGCATTGGCACTGGTGCTGGTCGGCGCCGGCATGGCGCCCGCCTATGGGCAGCTGGCTGCGCCGGTTGTGCCGTCGGTGCCGCCGGCGACCGCGCAGAACGAGGGAACGGTGCGCGACATCCGCGTCGAGGGTGCCGAGCGAATCGAGCCCGCGACCGTCAAGTCCTACATGTCGATCCGCGCCGGCGATCCGTTCGATCCGGTCCAGATGGACAAGTCGCTGAAGAGCCTGTTCGCCACCGGCCTGTTCGCTGACGTCACGCTTCGGCGCGAGGGTGATACGCTGGTCGTGCGGGTGGTCGAGAACCCGATCATCAACCGCGTGGCCTTCGAGGGTAACAAGCGCATCGAAGACAAGGATCTCGAGAAGGAGATTCAGCTTCGCCCGCGCGTCGTGTTCACCCGCTCGCGCGTCCAGCGCGACGTGCAGCGGATCATCGACATCTACCGCCGTTCGGGCCGGTTCGCGGTGACGGTCGATCCCAAGATCATCCAGCTTCCGCAGAACCGCGTCGATCTCGTCTTCGAGATCCACGAGGGGCCGCTGACCGAGATCCGGCGGATCACCTTCATCGGCAACCACGCCTTCTCGGATTCGACGCTGCGCGACCAGATACAGACCAAGGAAAGCGCCTGGTACCGCTTCCTGTTCTCGACCGACGTGTACGATCCCGATCGGCTGACCTTCGATCGCGAGCTCTTGCGCCGCTTCTACCTGAAGAACGGCTACGCGGACTTCCGCGTGGTGTCGGCCGTCGCCGAGCTCGATCCGTCGCGCACCGCCTTCTACATCACGTTCACCATCGACGAGGGCGAGCGCTACCGCTTCGGCAAGATCAACGTCGAAAGCCACCTCCGCAATCTGAAGGCGGACGTGCTGCGCCCGTCGGTGACGGTCGAGCAGGGCGACTGGTACAACGCCGACGAGGTCGAGAATACGATCAACGCGCTGACCGACGAGGTCGGCACGCGCGGCTATGCCTTCGTCGACATAAGGCCTAAGGTGCGACGCGACCGCGCCAAGCGCACGGTAGACGTGACGTTCGACGTCCAGGAAGGCCCGCGCGTCTTCGTCCAGCGCATCGACATCCAGGGCAACCTCCGCACCCAGGACCGGGTCATCCGCCGCGAAATGCGGCTGGTCGAGGGCGACGCCTTCAACTCGGCCCGGCTCCGACAGTCGCGGCGCAACATCCAGAACCTCAACTTCTTCGACAAGGTGGAGGTGACCAATGTGCCGGGCTCGGCGCCCGACCGGACGGTCATCAAGGTCGACGTGCGCGAGAAATCGACCGGAGAGGTGTCGTTCGGCGCCGGCGTGTCGACCACCGCCGGCCTTCTCGGAGACATCGGCATTCGCGAGCGCAACCTGCTCGGCCGCGGCCAGGACGTGAAGTTGAACTTCCAGCTCGGCCAGTTCCTGCAGAGCATCGAGGGCAGCTTCACCGAGCCCTACTTCCTCGACCGTCCGCTCTCGGCCGGGTTCGACCTGTTCGACACCAAGCAGGACTTCCAGGATCAGGCGTCGTTCGACAAGTCGGAGGTCGGCTTCCAGCTCCGCGCGGGCTACAAGCTCTCGCTCAATACCAGCCAGACTTGGCGCTACACGCTACGGCGCGACAAGATCAGCAATGTCGGCGCCGGCGCGTCCGAATTCATCCAGCTGCAGGCCCAGGAGGGCGGCTACAACACCTCGCTGATTGGCACGGCGATCACCTACGACCGGCGCGACAACAAGTTCGACCCGCACGAGGGCTGGTTCATCAGCCCGTCGGCGGACTTCGCCGGGCTTGGCGGCACCGTGCACTATGCCCGGGCACAGCTCAGCGGCGGCTACTTCTATCCGCTGTCAAAGGACTACACGCTGGGCGTGAGTGGCCAGTCCGGGTACATCGTGCCATTCCAGGGCGAGACGGTCCGAATCGGCGACCGGTTCTTCCTCGGCGGCGACAACCTCCGCGGCTTCGCGACGGCGGGCGTCGGCCCGCGCGACCTGTCGAGCGCGAACCGTGACGCGCTGGGCGGCGACTACTATTATACCGGCACGGTGGAGCTGAGCTTCCCGCTGGGGCTGCCGTCCGAATTCGCGATCACGGGCAAGGCTTTCGTCGACGCGGGCAGCATTGGGAGGTCGCAGACGTCGCTGGCGGGCATCACCGACACCCGCTCGCTCCGCGCCTCGGCCGGCGTGGGCATCGCCTGGCGGTCGCCGTTCGGGCCGGTCCGGGTCGACCTCGCCCAGCCGTTCATCAAGGAGAGTTTCGACGTGACCGAGCTCGTCCGGTTCAGCTTCGGCACGCGCTTCTAACGGAAAGGACGGAATGTTCCCGCGCCCCCTCACGATTGCCGCCCTGCTGGCGGCATCCGTTCTCGCTTCGGCGGGGACCGCGTCCGCGCAGGGCGCCGCGCCGCGACAGGCGACGCCCGTGATCGCCGTGGTCGATCCCCTGTCGATCGCCAACCTGATCGACCAGCCTGAGCTCCGCATCGTCGGCGAGACCAAGGCCGCGAAGTCCCTGGAGCCCCAGTTCAGCCGGATCAAGCAGCGCTTCCAGACCGAGATCAACAAGCAGCGCGATACGCTCGAGGCCGAGGGCAAGAAGCTTTCCTCGCAGCGTGCGATCCTGGCGCCGGACGTCTACGCCCAGCGCGAGCAGGAGCTGCGGCGCAAGCTCGCCGAGCTGCAGAACCTTTATTTGGTTCGACGGGACCAGCTCGTCCGCTCGGCTGGCGCCGCGGTCAGCAAGATCCGCAAGCAGATGATGGAGACGATCCTCGCGGTGGCGAAGGAGCGTCAGATCAACCTGGTGCTGCCGCGCGAGACGGTGCTTGCCGCCGCCTCCAACCTCGACATCACCGCTGAGGTGGTCAAGCGGCTCGACCACGTCCTCCCGTCGGTCAAGCTCGAGCTCGTCAAGCCGGCCGCCGAGCCGCCCAAGGCCGGCGAGACGCGGAGCCGCAACGAGCCCGCGCAGCGCGGCCTCAAGCTGCCACCCACCACGAAATAGACATGCCGGACCGCCGCTTCTACATCGCAAGCGGCCCGTTCCGGTTGGACGAGCTGGCGGGGATCGCGCGCGCCGAGCTTGTGCCCGCCGACACGGCGGGGCGCGAGATGCGCGACGTCGCGCCGCTCGATACTGCCGGGCCGGACGAGGTGAGCTTCCTCGACAATCCGCGCTACGTCGGCTCGTTTCGTACAAGCAAGGCCGGCGCCTGCCTTGTCGAGCCGAGCCGGGCTGCGGCCGCGCCCGCCGGCATGGCGCTGCTGGTCACGCCCACGCCCTACCACGCCTATGCGCGGGTGGCACAGGCATTCTATCCCGAGCCCGAGCCGGACGGCTCTCGCTCGCCCGCCGCCTTCGTCGATCCCTCGGCGCGCATCGGCGAGGGGACGGTGATCGCCCCCGGCGCGGTGATCGAAGCGGGGGCCGAGATCGGCCGGTCGTGCGTGATCGGTCCGGGTGCCTATGTCGGCTCGGGCTGCACGATCGGCGATTCTTCGCGAATCGGGCCGGGCGCCTCGGTGCGCTACAGCCTCCTGGGCGCGCGGGTGCGGGTATTCGCCGGGGCACGGCTGGGCGAGGACGGGTTCGGATTCGCTCCCGATCCCGCCGGCCACGTGAAGGTGCCCCAGCTCGGCCGGGTGGTGGTGGGCGATGACGTCGAGATCGGGGCAAATGCCACCATCGACCGTGGCGCGGGGCCGGACACGGTTATCGGGCCGGGTTGCAGGATTGATAATCTGGTACAGATAGGGCACAACGTCCGCCTGGGCCGCGGCTGCGTGATTGTTGCCCAGACCGGCATTTCCGGAAGTACGGTGTTGGAGGATTTCGTCGTCGTTGGCGGTCAGGGCGGCCTTACGGGCCACCTCCGCATCGGGGCGGGTGCCCGTATTGCCGCGCAGGCCGGAGTGATGCGGGACGTTGCCGCGGGCGAGACCGTGGGCGGCACCCCGGCGGTGGCGCAGAGGCAGTGGCTCCGGCAGGTTGCCGCGCTCGCCCGCCTCGCCGGCAAGCGGAGCGAGTGACTATGGACACCGTGAAGTCCGAGGTCGTGGAGGCCATCGACGTCGAGCGGGTCATGCAGATGATCCCGCATCGGTATCCCTTTCTCATGGTCGATCGCGTGCTCAACTTGGTGACGGGCGAGCGGGCGACAGGCGTCAAGAACGTCTCGATCAACGAGCATCATTTCCAGGGCCACTTCCCGTCGCGCCCCGTCATGCCGGGCGTGCTGATCATCGAATCGATGGCGCAGACCGCGGCGGTGCTGGTGGTGCACACGCTCGGCGCGTCCTTCGAGGGCAAGCTTGTGTATTTCATGTCGGTCGATGACGCCCGCTTCCGCCGGCCGGTCGTCCCTGGCGACACGCTGCTGGTCGACGTCGTCAAGCAGCGCCACCGGGGCAACGTCTGGCGCTTCGCCTGCGAGGCCAAGGTCGATGGCGCGCTGGTCGCCGAGGCGACGATCACCGCCATGATCATGGACGAGTAGATGCGTGACATTCACCCCACGGCGATCGTCGACAAGGGCGCCGAGCTCGCCGACGCGGTTTCGATCGGGCCGTACTGCGTCATCGGCCCATCGGTGACTCTGGCCGACGGGGTGCGACTGATGGCGCACGTGGTGGTCGAGGGCCATACTTCGATCGGGCCCAACACCCACGTCTACCCGTTTGCCTCGATCGGCACGCCGCCGCAGGACCTGAAATACAAGGGCGAACCATCGCGCCTCGTCATCGGTGCCAACAACATCGTCCGCGAATACGTGACCATGAACCCCGGCACGGCCGGTGGCGGCATGCTGACGGAGATCGGCAACAACTGCCTGTTCATGGTGTCGACCCATGTCGCGCACGATTGCCACATCTCGAACCACGTGATCCTCGCCAACCACGCGACGCTCGGCGGCCACGTCACGGTCGGCGAATGGGCGATCCTCGGTGGGCTCTCGGCCGTGCACCAGTTCGTCCGCATCGGCCAGCACGCGATGGTCGGCGGCATGTCCGGCGTCGAGCAGGACGTCATCCCGTACGGCTCGGTCATGGGCAACCGCGCGCGCCTCGCCGGGCTCAACGTCATCGGGCTCAAGCGGCGCGGCTTCTCGCGCGCCGACATCGCCGCGCTGCGCAAGGCCTACCGGCTGCTGTTCGCCGAGGAGGGCACGATGGCCGAGCGGCTCGACGACGCGGTCGAGATGTATCGCGACCAGGAGGCGGTGATGGACATCGTCAACTTCATCCGGTCCGATTCCTCGCGCTCCATCTGCCAGCCCCGGACGGAGCATGAAGTCGCGGTGTGAGCGCCGCCCCTAGGCTCGGCATCGTCGCCGGCGGCGGGGCGCTGCCGGCCCGACTGATCGCCGCCTGCCGATCCGCCCGGCGCGACCTGTTCGTCCTCGCCCTCGAAGGCCAGGCCGACGAATCCCTCGTGGCCGGCGTGCCGCACCGCTGGAATCGGCTCGGTGCTCTCGGCGCCGGGCTTGCCCGGCTCAGGGAGGCCGGATGCGCCGAGGTGGTGCTGGCCGGGCGCATCCGCAAGCCTGGCTGGCTCGCGCTCCGTCCCGATGCCAAGGCCATCGCCGTGCTGGCGCGGGTCGCCGGTGGGCTCGCCGCCGGCGACAACGCACTGCTCTCCGCGGTCGTGCGCGCGCTGGAGGAGGAGGGCTTTCACGTCGTCGGCGCCGACGAGGTGCTGTCCGCCCTGCTCGCGCGCGAGGGACCTTACGGCGCCCGCGAGCCGGACGAGGCCGCGCGCGCCGATATTGCTGCCGGGATCGCTGCTGCCCGGGCGCACGGCGCGGCGGACCGCGGCCAGGCGGTCGTGGTACGCGGTGGCGATGTCGTCGGCACCGAGGATGCCGCCGGCACCGACGCGCTCATTGCCCGCTGCGCCGGGCTGGGGGGCGTACTGGTCAAGTGCGCGAAGCCGGGGCAGGAGCGGCGCGCCGACCTGCCGGCCATCGGTCCCGCGACCGTGGCCAACGCCGCGCGCGCCGGGCTCGCCGGCATTGCGGTCGAGGCCGGTTCCGCCCTGGTGCTCGACTCCGTCGAGATCGCCCGGCTTGCCGACGAGGCCGGGCTCTTCGTCGTCGGCGTGACGGCCGCGCCCTGACATGGCGGACCCGGACCCGCTGATCTTCCTGCTGGCCGGCGAGCCATCGGGCGACGCGCTCGGCGGGCGGCTGATGGCGGCACTTTCGCGGCTCACAGGCGGGCGGGCCCGCTTCGCGGGCATCGGGGGCGAGGCGATGACGGCACAGGGGCTCGCCAGCCTGTTCCCGATGGAAGAGCTCTCGGTGATGGGCATCGCCGAGGTGCTGCCGCGTGCCCTGCCGCTGATGCGGCGGATGCGCGAAACCGCCGGGGCGATTCGGAAGCTCCGTCCCGCGGCGGTGGTGACGATCGACGCCCCCGCCTTCTGCAACGGGGTGTGGCGCCGGCTGGGCCCGACCGAGACGCGGCTCATCCACTACGTTGCGCCGAGCGTCTGGGCGTGGCGGCCCGGGCGGGCGAAGCGGCTGGCGGCACGGATCGACCGGCTGATGTGCCTGCTGCCGTTCGAGCCGCCCTACTTCGAGCGGGAAGGGCTCGCCGCCACGTTCGTGGGCCATCCCGTACTTGAAAGCGGGGCGGGGCGAGAGGGCGCAGGAGCCTATCGCGCCCGCCACCGCATCCCCGACGACTCGACCACGATCTGCGTCCTGCCCGGCAGCCGCGTGGGCGAGGTGAGTCGCATGCTGGTCCCCTTCGGCGGCGCGGTCGCGCGCCTTGCCGAGCGCTATCCCGATCTGGTGGTGCTGGTGCCGACCGTGCCGGCGGTCGCCGAGGCCGTGCGCTGGGCGATCGCGCCCTGGCCGGCACGCACGATGCGGGTATCGGACCCGGACGAGAAGTACGCCGCGATGGCGGCGTCGGACGTCGCGCTGGCCGCGTCGGGTACGGTGGCGCTCGAACTCGCCCTTGCCCGGGTGCCGTGCGTGATCGGCTACCGCGTGAACCCGCTGACCGCCGCCATCGTCCGCCGCCTGGTCAAGGTCGAGCATGTTAGCCTGGTGAACATCCTTCTCGGCCGCGCGGCGGTGCCCGAGTTGCTGCAGGACGATTGTACGCCCGACCGGCTCGCCGCAGAGGCGATGCGGCTGATCGAGGACGGCAAGGCGCGGGCGGCGCAGGTCGCCGCCGCGACGGAGGCGGCCGCGATGCTCGGCGCGGACGGCCCTCCGCCCAGCGAGCGTGCGGCCCGCGTCGTGCTCGAGGAGATCGGCTGGAACGGTTAGCGGCAGGAGGTCGCGGGGGCGCGTGCGGCTTTCGTCGCGTGCCGGACTGTGGGATCATCGTCCCCGATGGCCGGCGACACCGCATCCGTGATCGACCGCGACGGGCTCGACGCCCTGCTTGCGGCGCTGCGCGGCCGCGGCTTCCGCGTCATCGGCCCCACGCTGCGCGACCAGGCTATCGTCTATGACGACATCGCCTCGGTCGCCGATTTGCCGGCAGGCTGGACCGACACGCAGGACGGCGGTACCTACCGCCTCGCCCGGCGCGAGGATGACGCGCTGTTCGGATATGCCGTCGGGCCGCATTCGTGGAAGCGCTTCCTGCACCCGCCGGTGCTGCGCCTGTCGCGCACGCGCCGCGACGGCGACGCGATGTCCGTCACCGCCGAGCCGCCGAGCGCCGAGCGCTTCGCCTTCATCGGCGTCCGCGCCTGTGACCTGCATGCCATCGCGATCCAGGACCGCGTGTTCCTGGAAGGCGCGCATGTCGATCCCGACTACAAGGCGCGGCGCGCCTCGGCCTTCGTCGTCGCGGTCAATTGCGGCACCGCGGGCGGCACCTGCTTCTGCGTCTCGATGGGAACCGGGCCGAAGGCGACCGCCGGGTTCGATCTCGCTTTGACCGAGATCGCGACAGGCACGGATGGCGCCTTCCTGGTGCAGTCGGGCAGCGAGGCGGGCGCCGCGCTCCTTTCCGGCCTGCCGCGCCGCGCGGCGACAGATGCGGACCATGGGACGGCGGAGGCGGTCGTCGCGCGCGCCGCGGGCGCCATGGGACGCGAGATGAAGGAGGAGGGGGTGCACGCGCTGCTGCTCGCCAACCTCGACCATCCGCGCTGGGACGACGTCGCGGCGCGCTGCCTCACCTGCGGCAACTGCACGATGGTCTGCCCGACCTGCTTCTGTACCTCGGTCGAGGAGTTCGAGCGACCTCGCCGGCGTGGAGACCGAGCGGTCGCGCCGCTGGGATTCATGCTTCACGATGGATTTCTCCTACATCCACGGGGGCTCGGTGCGGTCGAGCGGCAAGTCGCGCTACCGCCAGTGGATGACCCACAAGCTCGCCACCTGGTACGACCAGTTCGGCACGTCGGGCTGCGTCGGCTGCGGGCGCTGCATCACTTGGTGCCCGGTCGGGATCGACATCACCGAGGAGGTGGCGGCGATTCGCGAGACCGCGGCCCGCTGAGGAACCGCCATGGTGGACATCGAAGGCATCGACCGCATCGTGCTCGAGCACCCGTTCTTCGCGGGGCTGCCCGCCGCGTTCTGCGACCTGATTTGCGGCTGCGCGAAGAACGTGCGGTTCGACGCGGGCGAGTATCTGTTCCACGAGGGCCAGCCGGCCGATCAGTTCTACCTGCTGCGCCACGGGCGGGTCGCGCTCGAAGTGACGGCACCCGGGCGCGGCGCCGTGACCTTCCAGACGATCCCTGCCGGCGAGCTCGTCGGGGTCTCGTGGCTGATCCCGCCCTACCGCTGGACCTACGACGCGAAGGCGTTGGAGCTCGTTCGCGCGGTCGCGATGGACGCGCGTTGCCTCCGCGACAAGTGCGAGGCCGACCACGATCTCGGCTATGACGTGATGAAGCGCTTCCTGCCGGTGATCGCGAGCCGGCTGCAGGCGACGCGGCTGCAGGTCCTCGATGTCTATGGCCACCCGTCCCGTGCCTGACAGCGATCCGATGCTGCCGCGCGTCGCGCGGGTTCGGCGCCGCCGGCGCGAGGTCGCGGGCACCTGGACGCTCGACATCGAAGCGGAGGAGGCGGGCGATCTCGGCTACGCGCCCGGCCAGTTCAACATGCTGTCGGCGTTCGGCGTCGGCGAGGTGCCGATCAGCATGAGCGGCGACCCAGCCGTGGGCGGCCCGCTGGTGCACACGATCCGGGCGGTCGGGCCGGTCTCGGCGGCGCTGACCGCGCTCGGACCGGGAGACGCGGTCGGGCTGCGCGGCCCGTTCGGCACGAGCTGGCCGATGGCGGAGGCGGAAGGGCGCGACGTGGTGGTCGTCGCTGGCGGGCTCGGCCTCGCGCCGCTCCGCCCGGCGCTCTATCGGCTGATGGCCGAGCGGGCGCGCTACGGCAACGTCGTTCTGCTCTACGGCACGCGCGGGCCGGAGGAGATACTGTTCCGGCGCGAGCTGGAGGCGTGGCGCCGCCGGCTCGACATCGACATCGAGGTAACGGTCGACCATGCGGCCGGCGACTGGCACGGGCATGTGGGCGTCGTCACCACGCTGATCCCGCGCGCGGCGTTCGATCCGCTGCACGCCATCGCTTTCGTCTGCGGACCCGAGGTGATGATGCGCTTCGCCGTCGCCGCGCTGACCGATGCCGGCGTCGCGGCCGATGCCATCCACCTGTCGATGGAACGCAACATGAAATGCGCCGTCGGATTCTGCGGCCATTGCCAGCTCGGCACCGTGTTCGTGTGCCGGGACGGGCCGGTATTCCGTTATGACCGCATCCGAACGCTGCTCGGGACGAAGGAGATCTGACGTGGCGGCGAAGCCGACGAAGAAGCCGAGCCTCGCGGTCTGGAAGTTCGCCTCGTGCGACGGCTGCCAGCTCACTTTGCTCGACTGCGAGGATGAGCTGCTCGCCATCGCCGGCGCCGTCGACATCGCCTACTTCCCTGAGGCGACGCGCGGCGTCGTGAAAGGGCCATACGACGTCTCGCTGGTCGAGGGGTCCGTCACGACGCCGCACGATGCCGCGCGCATCCGCGACGTCCGGCAGCGCTCGCGCGCGCTGATCACCATCGGTGCCTGTGCGACCGCTGGCGGCATTCAGGCGCTGCGCAACTGGGCCGACGTGAAGGAATACGCCTCTGTCGTCTATGCCAGGCCCGATTACATCTCGACCCTCGCGAAATCGACGTCCATCTCGGACCATGTGAAGGTCGATTTCGAGCTGCGCGGCTGTCCCATCTCGAAACGCCAGCTCGTCGAGGTGATCTCGGCCCATCTCGCCGGCCGCCGCCCGGTGACGCCGCCGCACAGCGTCTGCATCGAATGCAAGCTGAAGGGCAACGTGTGCGTGATGGTCGCGCACGGCACGCCCTGCCTCGGTCCGGCGACGCATGGGGGCTGCGGCGCGCTCTGCCCGAGTTACGACCGCGGCTGCTACGGCTGCTATGGGCCGAAGGAAACGCCGAACGGGCCGTCGCTCAGCGGCGGGTTGGCGCGGCTCGGCATGGACGAGGCGGCGGTCAGGCGCGTGTGGCGGAACTTCAACGGCAACGCGCCCGGCTTCCGCGAGGAGAGCGAGCGGCATGGCTCGTAAGACCATCAAGGTCGACTATCTTGCGCGGGTCGAGGGCGAGGGTGCGTTCAAGGTCGTCGTGCGCGACGGCAAGGTGCGCTCGGCCGAGCTCTCGATCTTCGAGCCGCCGCGCTTCTTCGAGGCGTTCCTCCGTGGCCGCGACTTCGCCGAGGCGCCGGACATCACCTCGCGCATCTGCGGCATTTGCCCCGTCGCCTACCAGATGAGCGCGGTGCACGCGATGGAGGACGCGCTCGGCCTCGATATCCCGGCGCCGATCCGAGCCCTCCGCCGGCTGCTCTATTGCGGCGAGTGGATCGAGAGTCACACGTTGCACGTCGTCATGCTGCACGCGCCCGATTTCCTCGGCTATGACGGGGCGATCGAGATGGCCAAGGACCACGGCACCGAGGTGACGCGTGGCCTCGCGCTCAAGAAGGCGGGGAACGAGATCGTCGCCACGCTCGGCGGGCGCGAGATCCACCCGATCAACGTGCGGGTCGGAGGCTTCTACCGCGCCCCGACACGAATCGAGCTCGCCCCGCTCGCCGAAAAGCTGAAGCGCGCGCGCGACGACGCGCTCGCCACCGTGCGCTGGGTCGCGGGCTTCGACTTCCCCGATCGCGAGCGCGACTACACCTTCGTCGCGCTCCGTCATCCGGAGCATTACCCGTTCAATGAGGGGCACATCGTCTCGAACCGCGGGCTCGACATCGCGACGCGCGACTACGAAACCCATTTCGAGGAAAGCCACGTCGCCCGCTCGACGGCGCTCCACTCTCACATGACGGACGGCGGTGCATATCTCTGCGGCCCGCTGGCGCGCTACAGCCTGAATTTCGACCGCCTGTCGCCGCTGGCCCAGGAGGCCGCGCGCGCCGCGGGGCTCAGCGAGACCTGCACCAACCCCTACCGGTCGATCGTCGTCCGCGCGATCGAGGTTCTCTATGCCTGCGACGAGGCGATCCGGATCATCGACGCGTACGAGCCGCCCGACCGGCCTGCCGCGCCCGCCGTCGCGCGCGCGGCGACGGGGTGCGGCGCGACCGAGGCGCCGCGCGGCCTGCTCTACCATCGCTACGGGTTGAACGCCGACGGCACCATCGCCGCCGCCAAGATCGTGCCGCCCACCTCGCAGAACCAGCCGTCGATCGAGGCCGACCTCGCCGCCTATGTCGGCGGCTTTCTCGACCTGCCGGACGAGGCGCTGCGCCATCGCTGCGAGCAGACGGTGCGGAACTACGATCCCTGCATCTCCTGCTCGACGCATTTCCTGCGGCTCGATATCGACCGCGGCTGACGCCGTGCGCCGCGTCGTCATCGGCATCGGCAACCCCGCGCGCGGCGACGATGCGGCCGGGCGGGAGGTCGCGCGCCGTCTATGGGCGCTTGCGCGGGATGACTTCGAAATTCTGGAGTCGGACGGCGAGGCGACCGACCTGCTGGCGCTGATGGAGGGGGCCGAGGCGGCGATCCTGGTCGATGCCTGCGTGTCGGGTGCGGCGCCCGGAACGATCCGGCGGTTCGACGCCGCGGACGGACCCTTGCCCGCGGCGCGCTACGGGCTCTCGACCCATGGGTTGGGGCTTGCCGACGCAATCGAGTTCGGACGCGCCCTAGGTCGCCTGCCGCCGGTCTGCATCGTCTACGCCATCGAGGGCACGATTTTTGAGACCGGGGCGGCAATGAGCGTGGCGTTGACTGCGGCCATCGACGAATTGGTTCCCACCCTCCTGAAGGAGCTCGAAGCCGTTCCCCTCTGAGGGGTAGGACCTACAAATTGAAGGTCTCGCCCATCTTCGGCATGACGATTCGCGTGTCCTTCAAGCGGCCCGCGAAGTGCTCCATGGCCGCGGGGTCGCCGTGGACCAGGATTGTCGTCTCCGGCCACCCGGTGCGGGCGTGCCAGTCGAGCAGCTCGCGCTGGTCGGCGTGCGCCGAGAAGCCGTTGATGGTGTGGATGCGCGCGCGCACCGGGATCTCATCGCCGAACAGCCGTACCGTCTTCGCGCCGTCGATGATGATGCGGGCGAGAGTGCCCTCCGCGGCGAAGCCAACGAACACCACGCTGCATTCCGGCCGAGACAGATTGTGGCGCAGATGGTGGCGGACGCGGCCGCCGGTGCACATGCCGGAGCCCGCCATGATCAGCGCGCCCGACCGGATCTCGTTGAGTGCGATCGATTCCGCCGCCTCGCGCACGAAGTGGAGGCCGGGCAGGGCGAACGGATCGCGCCCCTCGCGGAACAGCTCGGCGATCTCGGGCTCGTAGCCCTCCGGGTGGTGCTGGAATATCTCGGTCGCCGATATCGCCATCGGCGAATCGAGGAACACCTGCATCTTCTCGGGGAGGGCATTCTGCATCACGCCCTCGTGCAGGAAGTAGAGCAGCTCCTGCGCGCGCTCGAGGGCGAAGGTCGGCACGATCACGTTGCCGCCGCGCCCGAGCGAGTTACCGACCGCGGCGATCAACTCGCCGACCGAGGCGTCGATGGACCGGTGCGTCCGGTCGCCGTAGGTCGTCTCCATCACCACGACGTCCGCGCCGGGGGGCACGACCGGGTCGCGCAGCAGCGGCCACCCGCGATTGCCGAGGTCGCCGGAGAACAAGATTTTCCGCGTCCGCCCGGCTTCGGTGAGGCGGAGCAGGATGCTGGCCGAGCCCAGTATGTGGCCGGCGTCGACGAAGATGGTGGCGATGCCCGGGGCGATCTCCATCTCGCGCCCATAGACGGCGGTGCGGCCGAAATATTCCAGGCTGTTCATCGCATCGAGCGTTGCATACAGAGGCTGGATGCCGCCGCGGGCGCCGGCGCGCCCGACATGGCGCGCATTGCGCCGCGCCTCCTCTTCCTGCAGGTGGGCGGCGTCGAGCATCACCAGCCGCGCGAGCTCCCGTGTCGCCGCAGTCGTGACGATCTCCCCGCGGAAGCCGCGCTTGACCAGAAGCGGGATGCGCCCGCAATGGTCGAGATGGGCATGGGTCAGCAGCAGATGGTCGATGGCGCCGGCGTCGAAGCCGAACGCATTGGCGTTCTCCTCGTCGAGCTCGTGCCCGCCCTGAAAGAGGCCGCAATCGACCAGGATGCGCTTGCCCGCGCATTCGACCAGGTGGCACGAGCCGGTGACCCCGCGGTCGGCGCCGTGGAAAGAAACCCTCACGACCCTTCACGCGCGACGAAAGGCTGGCCGGTGGTGCCGTGCCAATGGCAGATGTCGTCCCAGATCTCCTCGGCGGTCTCGGCGTACCAGAACAGATCGCGGTCCTCGGGATCGATCGTGCCTTCCGCGACGAGGAAGTCGACGTCGAAGGCGCGCCGCCAGTAGTCTTGGCCGACCAAGATCACCGGCAGCGGCGCGATCTTGCGCGTCTGGATCAGCGTCAGCGTCTCGAAAAGCTCGTCGAACGTTCCGTACCCGCCCGGGAACGCGACCAATGCCCGGGCACGCTTCAGGAAGTGGAGCTTGCGCAGGGCGAAATAGTGGAAGCGAAAGCAGAGCTCCGGCGTGACGTAGGGGTTGGGGAACTGCTCGTGTGGCAAGGTGATGTTGAGGCCCGCGGTCCTCGCGCCGCCGTCGTAGGCGCCGCGGTTCGCCGCTTCCATCATGCCGGGGCCGCCACCGGTCATCAGCACCAGACGCTGGCCATGCGGCGCATCCCCGGCACCGGCGGCGAGCCGACCGAAGGCGCGTGCAATGTCGTAGTAGCGGCTTTTGGCGAGCAGCCGCTCGGCGACGGTGAGTCGCTCCGCAAGGGTGGTGTCATCCGGCAGCGCGGCCCGTGCCGCCGTCAGGTCCTCGACGTGCCGGCGCGCCGCCGCCGGCTCGGGGATACGGGTCGACCCGAACACCACGATCGTGTGGGCGATGCCGTGCTGGGCGAGAAGCGCCTCCGCCTTGGAATAGTCGAGCTGGAGCCGCAGCCCGCGCACGTCGTCGCGGTTGAGGAATTCGACGTCCTGGTCGGCCGGGCGATAGCTCGGGCTTGCCATGATCTCGGCGATGCGCCGGGGAGCGTCGGGGTCTTCCTCGCTCGGCTTCGGGCGTTGCCAAGGCAGCGGCTCGCGGCGCGTGCTCGGGTGCGGCTGGACGGGGACGCGGTGTCGCTCGCCGCGCACGTTCCGTTCGCCTTTGGTCATCGGGACGCTACTTCGTCCGTTCTTCGAGGAGGCCGAGCCGCGCGAAAATCTCGCGGTCGGTGACGAGGAACAGCTTCGCCCCCGGGCGGGCGGCGCGGTGCGAATGCCACGCCTTGCCAGGCAGGGTGAAGATGTCGTTCCGCTTCCAGGTGAGCGTCTCGTCGCCGATGCGCGTCGTGCCCTCGCCCTCGGCGACCACGCAGATCGCGCCGGCGGTCGACCAGCGTTCCGCAGTGTCGCGCCCCGCCGGCAGGTCGAGCAGGTAGCAATCGATCAGCGACATCACCGGCCCGCCGTTCAGCGGGTTGACGTAGCGCAGCAGGCGGGTGCCGTCGGCCGCAGGTGTCATCCGGGCGAGGGCAGCGGTCGCCTCGGCCCAGCCGTAGCGGAAGAGGGGCGAGTAGGCGGGGTTCACCGCGCCCGCGTCGGCGCCGGCCGGCACCATCCCGGCCATCGTGTAGGCGGCCTCGGCCGGGTGGGGCGGCACCTCCTTGGGCGGGCCGGGCTCGAACGCGGCGGTCTTGACGAAGCTGTGCAGGGGTACGTCGAGCGAGTCGAACCACACCATCCGCTCGCTGCCGGCATGGACGTGCTCGTGCCAGGTCCAGGCCGGGGTCAGCACCAAATCGCCCTCAGCCATCGGGCAGGCGACCCCGTCGACGATCGTGTCCGCGCCGCGTCCCTCCATGATGAAGCGCAGCGCGTTCATCGAATGGCGGTGCGGCGGCGCGTGCTCGCCCGGCAGCAGGACCTGCAGCGCGCCGTTGATGGTCTGGAGGGGGCTCGGGAAGCCGGGGCCGTCGGGATTGGCGAGCGCGAGCACGCGCCGCTCGGTGTCCTCCACCGCGACAGCGGCGGTCGCCCGGTCGATCAGCGGGGCCATGTCGATCCAGCGCCAGATCTGCCCGCGCGGTCCCGCATTGCGGCGGCGGTCGTGCGCGTCCAACTCCCACAGGGCGCGCACGTTGAGCCGCGCCTTCTCGGCGTGGAATTCGTCCGCGGCGGCGGTGGCCATGGCCATTCTCCCCATCGTGCCGGCGAAGTATTGGCCGCGCCGCGCGGCCTGTCCAGCCGGGTACCGGCCGCCGGGGCGCGATGGAATGGCGCGGCCCGCTCTGCGTTCACCCAGAGGAGCCGGCTCGGGAGCCGGTCGGCGAGCCGGAGGGCATCATGGGCAGTACCAGTGCCGTGGCAGCGCAGGAGCAGGCGCCCAGGCGGCGGGAGCGGCCGCCGCTCGCCCGGCGCATCGCCTGGCGGGTGCTGATGGCGGTCTATCCCGTCACCTGGGCCACCTGGTGGGCGGTCGAACGTTGCTACAGCCTGACCCATGTGGCCTATCTGGACGTCGGGGCGCCCTACAACATGCTGCGCGTCCGGCCGCGCATCTATCGCGGCCCGACGGTCCGGCTGCACGACGGCTCGGTGGTGCGGGACGGCGACCGCATTCTCAATTTGCACATCAACAGCCCGGTGGCGCGCCGCATGTGGCGCGAGCACGTCCACCCCTACGTTGCGGGGGCGGAGGATCTGCAGCGAGTCGCCGCTTTCCTCGCCGTCCATCCCGAATTCGCCGCCGTCCATGGGCGCAACAAGCTGCGGCACATGATGCGCCGCCTCGGGGCGGAGGTGCGGGACGTGCCGCCGAGCCTGCACGCGGGGCTGGAGCAGCTCTTCGAGGAGATGGCGATCCTGATCTTCCATCCGCACCGGCTGCACCGGCTGGAGCGGCACTACTCGCCCGTCGCCGATTCCTGGTTCTCGCGTACTGCTTTCCTCGCCCGGTTCGGCGCCGGGCGGCGGCACTAGGCCGCCCGCGGCGCGTCGCGAGGCCGATGGACCCGCTCCACACCCTGTCCCAGTTCCTCGGGGGGCACGAGATCGCGGCCTACCCGATCCTGTTCGCCGGGGCCTTCGTCGAAATCCTGGTGCCGTTCGCCTTCTTCATCCCGGGCGAGATCTTCTTCTACGCGGCCGGCATATTGGGCGCGGTCGGCGCGCTCAGCCTGTGGATCGCCAGCGCCGCGCTGATCGCCGGCGGCATCGCGGGCGATTTCGCCAATTTCTTCCTCGGCCGGCGCTATCACGACGAGATCGAGGCGCGGGTCTGCCGCGTGCGCTATCTCAACCGCGTCTATGGGCGCGGCAAGCGGTTCGTAGCGAAGCACGGCGACAATTCGGTGCTGTTCGCCCGCTTCCTGGGCCCGGCCGGCTGGGTGGCCTCGTTCCTCGCCGGCGCCGCGGGGATGCGCCCGCGCCACTTCGCGCTGCTGGAGCCGGCGCCCGCGATCCTCGCCATCGGGCTCAACATCGGCGTCGGCTACGGGCTGGGCATGGGCTACCGCTTCGCCGAGAAGCTGGTGCGCGGCTGGGCGCTGCCGATCACCATCGTCATGTTCCTGATCGTGATCGGCATCCCGATCTGGCTGCTGTTCAGGGACCCCGAGAAGAAGAAGCCAGCCCGCCAGACGTCACGATGAACTCGACGATCCGCCCGACCCCGTTCCCCTCCTTGAGGTTGGTGAACACGAAGGGGCGCTCGCCCCGCATGCGCAGCGTGTCACGCTCCATGACGCCGAGGTCGGCGCCGACCAGCGGCGCGAGGTCGGTCTTGTTGATCACCAGCAGGTCGGACCGCGTGATGCCGGGCCCGCCCTTGCGCGGGATCTTTTCGCCCGCCGCCACGTCGATCACGTAGATGGTGAGGTCGGCGAGTTCCGGGCTGAAGGTCGCCGCCAGATTGTCGCCGCCCAATTCGATCAGGCAGAGCTCGGCCGCGGGGAACCTGGCGCACATCCCGTCGAACGCGGCGAGGTTGATCGAGGCGTCCTCGCGGATCGCGGTGTGCGGGCAGCCGCCCGTCTCGACCCCCATGATGCGCTCGGCGGGCAGGGCGCCGGCGCGGGTGAGGATGAGCTGGTCCTCCTTCGTATAGATGTCGTTGGTGATGACGAACAAATCGTACGTCTCGCGCATGCGCTTGCAGAGCGCCTCGCAGAGCGCGGTCTTGCCGGAGCCGACCGGGCCGCCGATCCCCACGCGAAGGGGGCCGTGATGCGAATGGGTCATGAGCGGAACAGCCTCGTGTACTGGGTTTCGTGGCGGGAAGACGCGATGTCGACCATGAGGGCGGCCGAGCCGATGTCGTCGAGCGAGGCGTCCTTCGCCTCGTCCGCGACCGCGACGACCGCGCCTTCCAGCACTGCGATGGCGATCTGCCCGTCGGTCTGGCCGAGCGGCACAAGCCGCACTCCGGCACCGACCAGGTTCGCCGTCGTCGCCTGGACATAGAGAGCGAGAGCGGCATCGAGTGGCGCCCCATCGAGCGCCGCCGCAACGCCCGCCGCCACCGGCAGGACGGGGGCAATGTCATGCCCTGCTAGGGCGGCGGCCAGCGCGTCAAGCGACACGCTCGGCCAGGCGCGCCGCACGGTCGAGAGGAACGCGGTGCCCTGGGCGGCGGATTCGAGGGCGAGCTCTTCGGTGCCGCGGAGCGCGGCGGCGAACGCGGCGATTTCGACGAATGCGGCCTCGTCGCTTGCCGCGCGGAAGGCGCAGGCGAACAGGATCGCGTCGCATCGTCCCGCGCCGTGGCGGAGGTCGGCGTCGAGCCAGTCGACGAGGCTCGTCCGGTCTGTCACTTTGCCGGCCTCGACCGCCCATTCCAGCGCGTGGGAGTAGCTGAACGCCCCGACCGGGAAGGCAGGCGACAGCCAGCTTTGCAGCCGCATGAGGTGGCGGAGCCCGCCGGTCATCCTTCGTCCTCGATTGTCATCCCGTGCGCGGCGCTGCATGAAATGATGCGCCGCAGAGCCGGGACCCATCTTGATGCGGCCGTGCCGCCGCAAGATGGGCTCTGGATCGGCTTGCACGGCTCGCCAACCGGGGTGACAGGCAAGTGCTGTGGCGAGCGCCTACGCATGCCGGTGCCCATGCTCGTGGTCGTGCTCATGCTCATGCTCGTGGCCGTGCGCATGCGTCTCGTACGCGCCGCCTTCCGGCTGGAACGGCACGGTGACATGGAGGAGCCGGGCGCCGAGCCCCACAAGCATCTCCTCGATCACATGGTCGGGGCGGATGCACAGCACGCTGTCGCCAACCTCCGTCGCGAGGTGGCGGTTGCCGAGGTGCCAGGCGAGGCGGGCGAGGTGGGTGGCGTCGGCGCCGCGGATCTCGACCACCGGCTCCGGCGCGGCGCGCACCGCAATCCAGCGCCCGTCCTCGAGCGCGAGCCCGTCGCCCTCAGCCATCGCTACCGCCTCGGCGAGGTCGAGCAGCAATGCCTCGCCCGCGTCGGTGGCGAGCCGGATGCGACGGCGGTGGCGCGCGTCGAAATCGAGCGTCACGGCGCCCGCCGCGGTCGCCGCAGGCCACGCGCCGGCGCGGGCATGGTGGGTCGCGCGCTTCATCAGAACAGAAAGTACCGTTGCGCCATCGACAGCACCTCGGCCGGGGCGCAGGTGAGAAGCCGTCCATCCGCGCGCACCTCGTAGGTCTCCGGGTCAACCTCGATCTTCGGCGTCAGCGCGTTGTGAACCATCGATCGCTTGCCGATGGTCCGCGTGTCGCACACCGGCACCAGCGTCTTGGCGAGGCCTAGACGGCCGGCGAGGTCGGTCTCGGCCGCCGCCTTGCTGACGAAGGTCACCGCACTTGCCCCGACGGCGCGGCCAAACGCGCCGAACATCGGGCGAATGTATTCTGGCTGTGGCGTCGGGATCGAGGCGTTGGGATCGCCCATCACCGCGGCGACGATGGTGCCGCATTTCAGCACCAAATCGGGCTTCACTCCGAAGAACGCCGGCGACCAGATCACCAAATCGGCGAGCTTGCCGGGCTCGACCGAGCCGACATGGGCGGCGATTCCCTGGGCGAGCGCCGGGTTGATCGTGTACTTGGCCACGTAGCGCCGGGCGCGGAGATTGTCGTTGGCGCCGCGCTCGCCGGCCAGCGCGCCGAACTGGCGCTTCATCTTGTCGGCGGTCTGCCAGGTGCGGATGATCACCTCGCCGACACGGCCCATCGCCTGGCTGTCGGACGAGATGATCGAGAACGCGCCGAGGTCGTGCAGAATGTCCTCGGCCGCGATCGTCTCCTTGCGGATCCGGCTTTCGGCGAACGCCACGTCCTCCGGGATTTTTGGATCGAGGTGGTGGCAGACCATCAGCATGTCGAGATGCTCGTCCACGGTGTTCGCGGTGTAGGGCCGCGTCGGGTTGGTGGAGGAGGGGATGACGTTGGCCTCGCCGCACAGCTTGATGATGTCGGGGGCATGCCCGCCGCCGGCGCCCTCGGTGTGGAATGCGTGGATGGTGCGTCCCTTGAAAGCGCGGATCGTGTTCTCGACGAAGCCCAACTCGTTCAGCGTGTCGGTGTGGATGAGCACCTGCACGTCCATCTCGTCCGCGACCGAGAGGCAGCAGTCGATGGCGGCGGGCGTGGTGCCCCAGTCCTCGTGCAGCTTGAGCCCGCAGGCCCCGGCCGCGACCTGCTCGACCAGCCCCGCCGGCAGGCTGGCATTGCCCTTGCCGTAGAAGCCGAGATTCATCGGGAACGCCTCGGCCGCCTGGATCATGCGCGCGATGTGCCAGGCGCCGGGCGTGCAGGTGGTGGCATTGGTGCCGGTCGCGGGGCCGGTGCCGCCGCCCATCATGGTGGTGACACCCGAATAGAGCGCCTCGTCGATCTGCTGCGGGCAGATGAAGTGGATGTGACAGTCGATCCCGCCCGCCGTGACGATCTTGCCCTCGCCGGCGATCGCCTCGGTCGCCGGGCCGATCACGATGTCGACGCCTGGCTGCACATCCGGGTTCCCCGCCTTGCCGATGGCGACGATGCGCCCGTCCTTGATGCCGATGTCGGCCTTGACGATGCCCCAATGATCGAGGATCAGCGCGTTGGTGATGACGGTGTCGACCGCGCCGTCGGCGCGCGTCACCTGGGACTGACCCATCCCGTCGCGGATCACCTTGCCGCCGCCGAACTTCACCTCCTCGCCGTAGGTGGTACGGTCCTCCTCGACCTCGATAAAGATCTCGGTGTCGGCAAGGCGGACCTTGTCGCCCGTGGTCGGGCCATACATGTCGGCATAGGCGGCGCGGCCGATGCGGACGCTCATGGCGTCTCTTCCGCGTCGAGCGGGCCGGAGACGGCGCCGGCAAAGCCATGAACGATGCGGCTGCCGCGGAACGGAACCAGCGCCACCTCGCGCGTCTGGCCGGGCTCGAACCTGACCGCCGTGCCGGCAGGAATGTCGAGCCGCATGCCGCGCGCCGCGTCGCGCTCGAAGGCGAGCGCCTCGTTCGCCTCGAAAAAATGGTAGTGGCTGCCGACCTGCACCGGCCGGTCGCCGGTGTTGGCGACCGAGAGCCGCACCGAGCCGACGCCCTCGTTCAGCACGATGTCGCCCGGGGCGGGCACGATCTCGCCGGGGATCATGACGTCACCTTATCGGCTGGTGGACGGTGACCAGCTTGGTGCCGTCGGGGAAGGTGGCCTCGACCTGGATCTCGGGGATCATTTCGGCGACGCCTTCCATCACCTGGCGGCGCGACAGGACCCTGGCGCCGTCCGACATCAGCTCGGCGACGGTGCGCCCGTCGCGCGCACCCTCGACCACGAAATCCGCGATGATGGCCACGCTCTCCGGGTAGTTCAGCCGCACCCCGCGCTGCAAACGGCTGCGCGCGACCATGGCGGCCATTGCCACCATCAGCTTGTCGCGCTCACGCGGTGTCAGGTTCATGGCTCCCTCTCCGTTCCCTCAGATTCCCCACACGCGGGGCAGCGCGGCGTCGGCGCCATCGATGTGTGGGCGCAGCGCCGCGAGCGCCGCGACCACGGCGAGGCGCAGCCGGTCCGCCCCGGTCGCAACGAAGCGGCAGACCAGCACGCCGGATACCAGCGTCGCCCCTGCCGGGCAGGGCGCGGCCGCGGCGGCTGCGCGCGCCGTATCGACCAGTGCCGCCGAGTCCGGCCCGGCATAGACCAGAGTGGCGAGCGCATCGCCGCCGTCGAGCAAGGCCGGCCGGGCCGCAATCCCGGCGATGTCGCCTTCCAGCCGCAGTGAATCGGCCCAGGCGAGCCTTCCGTCGCGGACGACCCGCCATCGGTCGCGCAGGATTCCCGTCCGCATCGTCTCGCCATGGGCGGCGCGGCCGAGCACCAGCCATTCGAGGGCGAGGACGCGGCCGCGGGCGGCGACGGATATGTCGGTCCGCCGGTCGAGCCGCGCGCGGTCGAAGGCAATGGTCTCCTGCGGCAGCCATTCGAGAAGCGCTCCGTCGGTGGCCGCGACCTCCGTCTCGATATGCGCGGCGCGGTCGATGGCGCGGTAAATCTTTTCGGCGGCCTGGGTGGTGACGACGCAGGCGGCGCCCGCCGTGGCACTTACCGAAACCGCCATGTGGTCGCCGCCGGCGATGCCGCCCGCTGTGTTGACCAGCACGATTTCGCCGCCGCTCCGCCCGTCGACCCGGGGCAGGATCGCGCGCGCCGGGCTCCGCTGGTAGAGATCGGTCAGGCAGGTTTCGCCGTCGCGCCGGCCCATCGCGACCCGCACCGCGCCGTCCGACCTTTGCAGGTCGGCATCCGAGACGCGGGGCTCAGACGGTGAGGTAGCGTCGAACATCCTCTTCCACCATGTCGGCGCGCTTGCCGGCCAGCACCACCTCGCCGCGGTCCATCACGGCGAAGGAATCGGCTAGGTCGCGGGCGAACTCGAAATACTGCTCGACCAGGACGATCGCCATGCCACCGCGGTCGCGCAGTAAGGCGATGACGCGCTCGATGTCCTTGATGATGGAAGGCTGAATGCCCTCGGTCGGCTCGTCAAGCACCAGCAGCTTGGGGCGCATGACCAGCGCGCGGGCTATGGCGAGCTGCTGCTGCTGGCCGCCCGACAGATCGCCTCCACGGCGGCGCAGCATGTCGCGCAGCACCGGGAACAAGTCGAAGATCTCGCCCGCGATCTCGCGTGCCTTGCGCGGCAGGGCGGCGAGCCCGGCCTTGATGTTCTCCTCGACGGTGAGCAGCGGGAAGATCTCGCGTCCCTGCGGTACGTAGGCGACGCCGGCCCGCGCCCGCTCGTAGGAGGCGAGGCGCGTCATGTCGCGCCCGCCCAGTGCAATCGTGCCGGCGCGCACCGGGTGCTGGCCGACGATGGCGCGCATCAGGCTCGACTTGCCGACGCCGTTGCGGCCGAGAACGCAGGTCACTTGGCCGGGCTCGGCGGCGAGCGAGACCTGGCGGAGCGCCTGACTCGCGCCGTAATAGAGATCGATCAACTCGACGGTCAGCATCCTTATCGCCCCAGATAGACCTCGATGACGCGCGGGTCGTTCTGCACGGTTTCGAGCGAACCCTCGGCGAGGACCGAACCTTCGTGCAGCACGGTGACGCGGCAGCCGAGCGAGCGCACGAACTCCATGTCGTGCTCGACGACGACGACCGAGCGGGTCCGCGCCACCTCGCGCAGCAGGTCCGCGGTCGCGGCGGTCTCGGCGTCGGTCATGCCGGCGACGGGCTCGTCGACCAGCAGAAGCTCGGGCTCCTGCATCAGCAGCATGCCGATTTCGAGCCACTGCTTCTGCCCGTGCGACAGGGACCCTGCGAGAGCGTCGCGCTGCGCGCCGAGCGCGATGGTCTCGATCACCGCCTCGAGCCGGGCGAGATCGCGTTCTCCCGGCCGGTCGAACAGGGTCGCGAACACGCCGCGCGGTGCCTTGCGCGCAAGCTCCAGGTTCTGGAACACCGTCTGGTTGTCGAACACGGTCGCCTTCTGGAACTTGCGCCCGATGCCGAGGTTGGAGATGTCGGCCTCGTCCATGCGGGTGAGGTCGGTCGCGCCGCGGAACAGCACGTGGCCCTCGTCGGGGCGAGTGCGGCCGGTGATGACGTCCATCATCGTCGTCTTGCCGGCGCCGTTCGGGCCGATCACCGCGCGCATTTCCGACGCCAGCACGTAGAAGCTGAGCCCGTTCAGCGCCCGGAATCCGTCGAAAGACACGCTGACCCCGTCGAGATAGAGAACGGTCTCCGCCGCCGCGGTCATGGCTTGGCCCTCCCCAGCCGCGCGCCGGCTTCGAGCAGGCGCGACAGCCGGTCGCGCGCGAGCCCTGTGCCGACGCCCGCGCCGCCGCGCGACATTAGCCCGGCGATGCCGCGCGGCAGGAACAGCGTCACGGCGATAAACAGGGCACCGAGCGCGAACAGCCAGACCTCGGGGATGGCGCCGGTCAGCCAGCTCTTGGCGAGGTTGACGGCGATCGCCCCCATGATCGCGCCGTAGAGCGTGCCGCGCCCGCCGAGCGCCACCCACACCACGATCTCGATCGAGTTGGCCGGCGCGAACTCGGAGGGGTTGATGATGCCGACCTGCGGCACGTAGAGCGCGCCGGCGACGCCCGCCAGCATCGCCGAGAACACGAACACGAACAGCTTGTAGCGTTCGACCTTGTAGCCGAGGAAGCGGGTGCGCCCCTCGGCGTCGCGGATCGCGATCAGCACGCGGCCGAGCTTGGAGGCGACGATCAGCCGGCAGAGGGCGAACCCCGCCGCCAGGAACAACGCGGTCGCGGCGCACAGCCCGGCACGCGTCGCCTCGGACTGCAAATTCATCCCCAGCAGGTCCTTGAAGTCGGTCAGGCCGTTATTGCCGCCGAACCCCATGCCGTTGCGGAAGAACGACAGCATCAGCGCGTAGGTCATCGCCTGGGTGATGATGGAGAGGTAGACGCCGGTGACGCGCGAGCGGAAGGCGAACCAGCCGAACACGAAGGCGAGAAGGCCGGGCACGATCAGCACCATCAGCGCCGCGAACGGGAAGGAATCGAACCCGTGCCAGTACCAAGGGAGCTCCTTCCAGTTCAGGAACACCATGAAGTCGGGCAGCAGCGGGTTGCCGTAGACCCCGCGGCTGCCGATCTCGCGCATAAGGTACATGCCCATGGCGTAGCCGCCGAGGGCGAAGAACGCGCCGTGGCCGAGACTCAGAATGCCGCAATAGCCCCAGATCAGGTCGACCGCGAGGGCGAGCATGGCGTAGGCGAGATACTTGCCGAGCAGGCTCACCGTGAAGCTCGACATGTGGAGGGCGCTGCCCGCCGGGACGGCAAGGTTCAGCACCGGTACCAGGACCGCGGTGGCGACCAGCAGCGCCAGCGTGACCGTGGTGCCGCGTGCGCCGAGCGCGGTGAGCAGCGGGCTGCGCCGGCTCACGATTCCACCGCCCGGCCGCGCAGCGCGAACAGCCCGCGCGGTCGTTTCTGAATGAACAGGATGATCGCGATCAGCACGATGATCTTGCCGAGCACCGCCCCGGCGTAGGGTTCGAGGAACTTGTTCACGATGCCGAGCACGGTCGCGCCCACCAGCGTCCCCCAAAGGTTTCCGACGCCTCCGAACACAACCACCATGAACGAGTCGATGATGTAGCCTTGGCCGAGGTTGGGACTGACGTTGTCGATCTGGCTCAGCGCCACGCCGGCGATGCCCGCAATTCCGGAGCCGAGCCCGAAGGTCAGTGCGTCGACCCAGGGCGTGCGGATGCCGGTCGAGCCTGCCATGGCGCGGTTCTGCGTCACGGCGCGGAGGTGGAGCCCGAACGACGTCTTGCGTAGCACCAGCGTGAGCAGGAAGAACACCGCCAGCGCGAACACGATGATCCACATGCGGCTGTAGGTGATGGTGAGGTGGCCGAGCTGGAACGCGCCGGCGAGCCAGTCGGGCGTCACCACGTCGCGGTTGGTCGGGCCGAAGATCGAGCGCACCGCCTGCTGCAGGATCAGCGAGAGGCCCCAGGTCGCGAGCAGCGTCTCGAGCGGGCGGCCGTAGAGGAAGCGGATAACGCAGCGCTCGATGGCGACGCCGACCGCGCCGGCCACCAGGAAGGCGAGCGGCACCGCGACGGCGAGCGAGAGTTCAGCGAGCTGCGGCACCCAGGCGGCCATCGCCTGCTGCACGACGAAGGTGGTGTAGGCGCCCAGCATCACCATCTCGCCGTGCGCCATGTTGATGACCCCCATCACCCCGAAGGTGATGGCGAGGCCGATGGCGGCGAGCAGCAGCACGGAGCCGAGCGAGAGCCCGTACCACACGTTCTGCGCCGCCGACCACACGGCGAGCTCGCTGCGGATATTCTTCACGGCGGCGGCAGCAGCGGCGGTCACGGGACCGGGCGGGCCGTTCGCGACCGCCCCGAGGAGGGCGAGCGCATCCTGGTCGCCGCGCGCCGCCAGAACGTCGACGGCGGCGAGCCGATTGGCCTCCGGCTGGTCCTTTCCGGCCGCCAGGATCGAGGCAGCGCGCGCCTGCGCGAAGGCGAGGCGGATGTCGGGATCCTGCTCCGCCTTGATCGCCGCGTCGAGCGCGGGGATCGAGGACGGATTGGGCGAGGCGAACATGTCGTTTGCCGCCTTGCGCCGGACCGCCGGGTCGCCGGCCCGCAGGGTGAGCTGGCCGGTCGCGGTCTGGATCGCCTCGCGCAGCGCGTTGTCGACGCGAATGCGCTTCACGGCGAATTGGTCGACCGCGCCGATCTCCTTGCCGGTCAGCGGGTCGATGGCGGTGCGCGTGTCGCCCTTCTCGCGGACGATGACCACCGACTTGTTCGATTTCATCTCGTAGAGGTTGCCGTCGTTCAGCGCCTTCAGGATCGGCGCCGCCGCGGCCGCGCCGGTCTTGGCGAGCGCCTCGACGGCTTGGCCGGTCTCGCGGAACTTGCCGAATTCGGCGCCCACCGCCAGCGCGTCGACAAGCTTGCGCAGGTCGGCGTCCGCCGCGCGGGCCGCCGGCGCCAGGGCGGCGGCGAGGGCGAGGGCGAGTGCGATCAGGCGAAGGAAGGTCACGGCTGGCCTTGCGGTTGATGCGGTTCGTTCTGAGAGAGGACGTCGCGGTGCGGAAGGGCGCGCGGGGAGGGTGTTGCCTCCCCGCGCGATGTCCAGGCTCAGGCGCCGTTGCCCTTGCCGCCGCACTTGCCGGTCTTGACGTTGAAGTTCCCGCAGTTCAGCGGCTTGCGCCAATCCGAGATCAGGTTCTTCGAGTCCGGCAGATAGTCCGACCACGCGTCACCAGGCACCAGGCCCGGCGTCTTCCACACCGTGTCGAACTGGCCGTCGGCCTGCACCTCGCCGATCAGCACCGGTTTGGTGATGTGATGGTTCGGCATCATCGTCGCGTAGTCGCCGGTCAGGTTGGGCACGCTGACGCCGATCATCGCGTCGATCACCTTGTCGGGGTTGGTGGTGCCGGCCTTCTCGACCGCCTTCACCCACATGTTGAAGCCGATATAGTGGGCCTCCATCGGGTCGTTGGTCACGCGCTTCGGGTTCTTGATGAAGGCGTGCCACGCCTTGATGAACGCCTCGTTCTCCGGCGTGTCGACGCTCTCGAAGTAGTTCCACGCGGCGAGATCGCCGACCAGCGGCTTGGTGTCGATGCCGGCAAGCTCCTCCTCGCCGACCGAGAACGCGACGACCGGGATGTCGGTCGCCTTGATGCCCTGGGCCGCCAGCTCCTTGTAGAACGGCACGTTCGCGTCACCGTTGATGGTGGAGACGACCGCGGTCTTCTTGCCGGCCGAACCGAACTTCTTGATTTGCGCCACGATCGACTGCCAGTCCGACTGGCCGAACGGGGTGTAGTTGATCATGATGTCGGACGAGGCGACGCCGTGCTGCTTGAGATACGCATCGAGGATCTTGTTGGTCGTGCGTGGATAGACGTAGTCGGTGCCGGCCAGCACCCAGCGCTTCACGCCCTGGCTCATCAGATAGTCGACGGCCGGGATCGCCTGCTGGTTCGGCGCCGCACCGGTGTAGAACACATTCCGCGAGGACTCTTCGCCCTCGTACTGCACCGGGTAGAACAGGATCGAGTTCGAGCGATTCGAACACCGGCAGGACGGACTTGCGGCTGACCGAGGTCCAGCAGCCGAACACCACCGCCACCTTGTCCTTCTGGATCAGCTCGCGCGCCTTCTCGGCGAACAGTGGCCAGTTGGACGCCGGGTCGACCACCACCGGCTCCAGCTTCTTGCCGAGCAGGCCGCCCTTGGCGTTCTGCTGCGCGATGAGCATCAGCATCACGTCCTTCAGCGTGGTCTCGCTGATCGCCATCGTGCCGGACAGCGAATGCAGGATGCCGACCTTGATCGTGTCGTCGGCCGCCCGTGCCGCCGTACCGGGTACCGTCAGGCCGGCGGCGAACAAAGCGGCCGCCGCCGCGCCGGCCAAGAAGCTGCGTCTGGATTTCATTGCGTGCCTCCGCGAAGGTTTTTGCGATCCACCGCAAGGACCCTTGCAAGCCGCGTGCCAATCGGGCGGCCAGCGCGGATTCGCGCGCAAGATCAAGCATTAGGCACGCAGAAGTGGGGCTGCCACTTATTTCGGCACCAATGCTCGTGCTCAAATAGTGGGCAGCATCGAAGAACTGCCTATTCGTTAGGCAGACCTCTATCGCGACACGCTCCATCCGGGCTGATAGGGTTGCGGAAGCATCGCGAAAAAGGGAGGCGGCAGTGGCAAGCGAGACAACGGCGAAGGCGAAGGAAGGCAAGGCTGGGCGCGGCTATCCCGACCTGCACGACCATATCGCGGCACTGGACGAGGCGGGGCTGCTGATCCGCATTGATCGCCGAATCAACAAGGACACCGAGATGCACCCGCTGGTGCGCTGGCAGTTCCGCGGCGGCATCCCGGAAGAGGACCGGCGTGCCTTCCTGTTCACCAATGTCGTCGATTCCAAGGGGCGGACCTTCGACATCCCGGTCCTGGTCTGCGGCCTCGCCGGCAACCGCGCCATTTATTCGGTAGGGATGGGCTGCCCTGTCGAGGAGATCCGCGACCGCTGGATCCATGCCATGGGCCATCCGACCCCGCCCAGCGTCGTAGAGCGGGCGCCTTGCCAGGACGTCGTCTACCAGGGCGCCGATCTGGAGAACGGTCACGGACTCGACGATTTGCCGGTGCCGATCTCTACGCCCGGCTGGGACAACGCCCCCTACACGACCTCCAGCCACTACATCACCAAGGACCCGGAGACCGGGGTCCAGAACATGGGGAATTACCGCGGCCAGATCAAAGCGCCCGACCGGATGGGCATGAACACCTCGATCGAGCTACGCACCGGCGGCTACATGCATTGGGAGAAGGGGAAGGCGCTAGGCAAGCCCATGCCGGTCGCGGTCGTGCTCGGCTGTCCGCCGGCCGTCTCCTACACCGCCGTGCAGAAGGTGCCTGAGGCGAACGACGAGCTCGACATCACCGGCGGGCTGATCGGGCGCCCGCTCAACGTGGTGCGGGCGAAGACGGTCGATTTGCTGGTGCCGGCCGAAGCGGAGATCGTGATTGAGGGATACGTCTCGACCGAATTCCTGGAGCCGGAGGCGCCATTCGGCGAATCGCACGGACATGTGAACCTGCAGGAATACAACGGCTATCTCGACGTCACCGCGATCACCCGCAAGCGCGATGCCATCCTCACCTCGTGGGTCAGCCAGGTGACGCCCAGCGAATCGAGCTGCATCAAGCGCCCGGCCTACGAGGCCGCGCAGATGATCCACCTCAAGACCCACCTCGGCATTCGCGGGGTGCACCGCGTGGTGACGCACGAGCCGCTCACCTCGCTCCACAAGCTGATTGTCATCCAGTTCGACAAGGGCGCGCCGCGGACGGAGATCTGGCGGGCGCTCTATGGCGTTGCGTCGCTGCGCCGCGCCGAGGGAAAGTGGGTCGTCGCGGTCGACACAGACATCGATCCCGACAATTCGGACGCGATCTTCTGGGCGATGAGCTATCGCTGCAAGCCGCACCGCGACGTGCAGATGCTGCCGCACAAGGACGAGGGGCACGGGCCGCGCTCGCTGATCGACAGCGAGGATTCGGCGATCCTGATCGACGCGACACTGAAGGAGACCTTCCCGCCGATCTCGCTGCCAAAGCGCGCCTACATGGAAAACGCCCGCGCGATCTGGGAGGAGCTCGGCCTGCCGCGCCTGCGCCCGGAGATGCCGTGGTACGGCTACGACCTCGGCGAGTGGAACGACCATCTCGAGCGCCAGGCGCAGCTCGCCGTCGCCAGCGACTATTGGGAAACCGGCAAGTGGTGCGCCCAGCGCCGGCGCTCGGATGTCGCCATGAACACCGAGATGCGCACGCTCGACGACGCGGAGGAGTAGGGGAGTGAACACCTTCCGGGCGCATCGTTCGCGGTCACGGTAGAGTTGGGGGGTGCGGCGGTGCGAGGTGCGGACATGTCCGGGCGTTACCAGGTGATTGTCGTCGGCGGCGGGCCGGTGGGTGTCGGGCTCGCCGTCGAGTTGGGGCTTCGTGGCGTCACGGTGGCACTGGTCGAGCGCTACCGAGAGATGCAGCGGATCCCCAAGGGCCAGAACCTGAGCTCGCGCACGCTGGAGCATTTCTGGTCGTGGGGCGTCGCGGACGAGTTGCGTGCCGCCCGCATAATGCCGGCCGGTTTCCCGATCAGCGGCATCGTCGCCTATGGCGACCTGATGAGCCCCTACTGGTACGCGCCGCCGCAGCGCGAGATCCTGCGCCCCTACTACTTCCAGGACGTGGAGCGCCTGCCCCAGTACGAGTCCGAGCGGGTGTTGCGTGCGAAGATGGGGACGCTGCCGAGCGTCGTGGCGCGGTTCGGCTGGCAGGCCGAGACGGTCGAACAGGACGAGGAGGGCGTTCGCGTGACGGTCGCCGAGCGCGGCGGCGGTGGGCGCGAAGCGCTGGAAGGGGACTACGTCGTCGGCTGCGACGGGGCGCGGTCTCTGGTGCGGGAGCATCTCGGCATCGCGCAAGGCGGCGCCGACTACGACCAGCTCATGGTGCTCGCCGTCTTCCGGTCGAAGGAGCTGCACGAAGGACTGAAGCGCTTCCCTGGCCGGTCGACCTACAACGCGTTGCACCCGGACAACAAGGGTTACTGGCAGTTCTTCGGCCGCATCGACGTGGGGGAGGGCTGGTTCTTCCACGCGCCGGTGCCTTCCGACACCACCAAGGACAATTACGACTTCCACGGCCTCCTGCAGCGCGCGGCGGGCTTCCCGTTTGCCTGCGAGTTCGATCATGTCGGGTTCTGGGACATGCGGGTCGCGGTCGCCGAGCGCTATCGGAAAGGTCGCGCGTTCATCGCGGGCGACGCGGCGCACTCGCATCCGCCCTATGGCGGGTTCGGCCTCAACAACGGGATCGAGGATGCGCGCAACCTGGGTTGGAAGCTCGCCGCCTGCTTGCAGGGCTGGGGCGGCGAGGCTCTGCTCGAACTCTTACGGCGCCGAGCGCCATCCGATCTTCAAGGAGACCGGCGACGATTTCATCGCCGCCCGCATCGACACCGACCGGGACTTCCTCGAGCGCCACAGCCCGCAGCGCAACAAGGCGGCATTCGAAGCGGCGTGGTCCGAACGCACCGCGCGGACCGGCGCCACCATCCAGAGCTACGAGCCGAATTACGAGGGCTCGTCCGTCGTCTCCGGCCCGCCGGGCGGGGTGTGCAGCGCACATGGCGTGCATAGCTTCGCCGCGCGAGCCGGGCACCATGTGGCGCCGCGACGGCTGACCTCGGGCCGCGACGTGTTCGAGGCGCTAGGGACAGGGTTCACACTGGTTGCGCTTGGCACCGACGATGCACCGGTGCGCGCCTTCGAGGCCGCGGCCGGCAGGCTCGGCGTGCCGTTCACCGTGGTGCGCGACAGCTTCGCGGACGGGCGCGAGGACTACGCCGCCCGCCTCTTCCTGGTGCGGCCCGACCAGTACGTCGTCTGGACCGGCGACGCGGCGCCCGCGGACCCGGCGGCGCTTCTCGCCAAGGTGACGGGACGGTCGCCAGCGCATTGACGGTGCCGGCGGCGGGCGACATGCTGCCCGTGCAATTCGTTGGGGGGAACGCGTGGCGCGTCACATACCAGGCCCGCTCTATTACCAGCAGCTCGGCGCGACGGGCACGCCGATGATCTTCCTGCACTCGACGCCGGATGACCACCGGCTTTGGCTCTACCAGACGGCGCGCTTCTCGTCCTGGTACCGCACTATCGCCGTCGACCTCGCCGGGTACGGCCGCTCCGCCGCGCCGCAGGCGGGTGTGACGGTCGCCGACCAGGCGGAGGCGTGCTGGGAGGTGGTCGACCGCGTCGCGCCCGGCCAGAAGACCATCGTCCAGGGCAACTCCATGGGCAGCTTCATCGGCTTCCACATGGCGAAGCAGCGGCCTGAGCGGGCGCACTGCCTCATCATGTCGGGGTGCGGCTACCTGCCGGGGCCGGTGCGCGCGCCGATGAAGCGCTGGAAGGACCGGTACGAGGCCGAGGGCATCGCGCTCCGCCACCTCCAGGTGCTCGACCATTTCTCCGATGCGGCGAAGGCGCTGCCGCACGTCCGGCACTATGCCGATATGGTCGTCGAGCTGAACAACGCATCGACCCTCGGCGCGATCGTCGCGATGAACGCGGCGCTGATGACGGCCGAGCCCGATGCATTCTGGGCGGACTGCCCGGTGCCGCTGCTGATCGTCTCGGGCACGGCGGACCGCAACCACCCGGCCGCCGAGGAGCTGCACCGGCGCCTCGCGGGGTCCGAGCTCCGCGTCATCGAGGGCGCTGGCCATGCGGTGATGCAGGAGGCGCCATGGGACTACGACCGGTTCGCGATCGAGTTCCTCGCGCGTCTCGGCCTGTTTCCCGGCGACGCCTCGTGAGCTACAGCGGCACGCCGTCCGCCGCCACCTGGCGCGCGTAGTAGTCCCAGAGCAGCGGCGCGCCGTAATTGCCTCGCCGCTCGGCGCGGAGCCGGTCGCACATCTCGGGCGGGATTGGCTTCGCCCCGCCGAACCTTTCCGCCTCCATCTGGTACTGCGCGTTCTCCTCGATATAGACGCAGGCGGCGAGCGCGAGCTCCGGCGTCGGCCCAACCACCACCGAGCCGTGGCCGCGCATCTGCACCGCCACGTGCGGGCCGAGCGTGCTGGAGAGCGATTCTGCCGCCGCGTCGTCCAGCACCATCAGCGGGCTGTCCCAGGTCGGGATGCCGCCGGCCAGGATCGAGGCCTGGGCGTAAACCGGCACGATGTCGCGCCCGGCGATGCCGAGCAGCGTCGACGCATGGGCGTGCAGGTGGGCGACACACAGCACCTCGGGCCGGTCGCGGTGGATCTGAGTGTGGATGCGCCATTCGGCCGGCGTCTGGATCGGCCGGTCCCCGCCCGGATGGTTGAGCAGTCGACCGGAGACGTCGAACACGAAGATCTGGTCGACTTCGGCAGGTCGTCTTCTCGATGCCGGCGCCGGGCGTCACCAGCACGATGTCGCTGTCCGGCACGCGGATCGAGACGTGGCCGAACAGCCCGATCGCGCCCTGTTGGCCCAGCACCCGGCACATGATGGCGAGCTTGCGCCGGAGCGCCATCTCTTCGTCCGAAATCGATCTTTTGTCGTCCCCCGCCACCTAAACCTCCCATTTTCGCGTTTTCCGGGGCGATCCTCCGCCAAGCGCGGCCACCGCGCAATTCCGGAATCGGCCGGCTTGCCGCGCGCCGCCGGCGCTGACACACTTCCGGCGCGGGACCGGGGGCGGGGCATGGCAGTCGCGGGCGGGCGGTGGAACGGGTGCATCGACGTGCACCACCATTTCTACCCGCCCGCCTACCTCGCCGCGCTTCCGCCCGACATGCAGCTTCCCCAGCTCATGGGCTGGTCCCCCGCGCGCACGCTGGAGGAGATGGACGCCAACGGCGTTGCGACCGCGATTCTCTCGCTGTCTCCGCCCGGCACTCGCGATCCGGCTCTCGCGCGCGCCTGCAACGAGTACGCGGCACGCCTCGCCGCCGACCGTCCCGGCCGGTTCGGATTTTTCGCGGCCGTCCCGATGCCCGACGTCGACGCCACTCTCGCCGAGATCGCCTACGCGCTCGACGTGCTGAAGGCGGACGGCATCGGCCTGATGTCGAGCTACACCGACCGCTGGCCCGGAGATCCCGCCTTCGATCCGGTGTTCGCCGAGCTCGACCGGCGCCGGGCCAACTGCTACGTCCATCCGGCGGCGCCGGCCTGCTGCCTCGGGCTGATGGCGTGGGTGCCGACGCCGGTGCTCGAATTCACCTTCGACACGACGCGCGCGATCGTGAGCCTGATGTTCAGCGGCACGCTCGCGCGCTACCCGAACATCCGCTTCACCTTCAGCCACGGCGGCGGCACACTTCCGATGCTCGCCGGGCGCATCGGCAGCTCGGTGATGAACGGGCGCTTCCTCGATTTCATGCCGCAGGGGGTCGAGCACGAGCTTGCCAAGCTCCACTACGACCTCGCCATCGCCGCCTCGCCGCCGTCGCTTGCGGCGCTTCTCACCCTCGCGCCGGCGAGCCAAGTGCTGATGGGAAGCGACTTCCCCTACCACTCCATCGCCCGCGTCATCGAGGGGCTCGAGGCCACCGCGCTCGATGCCGGCGCGCGCGAGGCGATCCGGCGCAGCAATGCCGAGCGGCTGATCCCTCGGCTCCGTCGCGAGTCCTGACGCTCCGGCGGCCGCGACCGCAGGCCGCACCCCCGACCGTTATCCAAAGTTAATGACCGTCGCGGCCTCGCGCGGCTCAATGCCCGCACGAACTTCGGCGCCTCTTCTGGCCGCCAACAACTGTTCCGCCGTGCAGGGAATGGAGCAAGGACACTGACACGCCGTGCCGCAGATCTTCGGCCGACCGGCCAACGCCATTGCCCGCCTCGTCCTGATCGGAGCTCCCCTCGGAGTGATCGTCGGCATCCTGGCGGGGGTCATCTACGCACGCGGCGAGGCGGTGACGGATGTCGGGATCGCGATCGAGCAGCCTGTGCCGTTCAGCCACGAGCATCACGTGGGCGGGCTCGGCATCGATTGTCGCTACTGCCACACCTCGGTGGAGCGCTCGTCCTTCGCCGGGCTGCCGCCGACCGAGACGTGCATGTCCTGCCACTCGCAGCTTTGGACCAACGCGGTGATGCTCGAGCCCGTCCGCGCCAGCCTGCGCGAGAACAAGCCCCTCGTGTGGAACCGCGTGCACAACTTGCCGGACTACGTCTACTTCAACCACTCCATCCACATCGCCAAGGGCGTGGCGTGCCAGTCCTGCCATGGCCGTTTGGACCGGATGCCGCTGATGCGCAAGGCCGAAAACCTGACCATGGGCTGGTGCATCAGCTGCCATCGCGATCCGGCGCCGCATTTGCGTCCGGTGGCCGACGTGTTCGACATGGGCTGGAAGCCGCCCAAGGGCACCAGCCGACGCCAGCTCGGCGAGAAGCTGATGCGTCAGTACCACATCCACGACAAGGACCTGACCGACTGCGTCATATGCCACCGCTAGCACGCAATCATGGGCGGCAGGGGGCGCCGTGAGCGAGATCGACCGCATGCGCGCCGCCCTCGACGGCAAAAGCGGCCGGCAGTACTGGCGTTCGCTGGAGGAGCTGGCCGAGGCGCCGGGCTTTCTCGAATATCTGCGGAGCGAATGGCCGCGCCAGGCGGCGCTCTGGGACCGCGCCGTCGACCGGCGCCAGATCCTGCGGCTGATGGGGGCGAGCATGGCGCTCGCTGGGCTCGCCGGCTGCGGACGCTCGCCACAGAAGATCGTGCCCTACGTGCGCGAGCCCGCCAAACTGACGCCGGGCGTGCCGCGAAGCTATGCGACTGCCCTTGTGCATGACGGCTACGCCCATGGCGTAATCGGCCAGAGCTGGGACGGGCGGCCGACCCAGGTGTCGGGCAACCCCGACCACCCGCTCAACCGTGGCGCGACCAGCGCCTTCGACCAGGCTGCCGTTCTCGGGCTCTATGATCCGGACCGGTCCCAGGCGGTGCGCCAGAACGGTGAGGTCGCGAGCTACGACTCCTTCCTCGCCATGTTGATCGAGGCGCGCGCCCGCTGGCGCGCCGCGAAGGGCGAGGGGCTCGCCATTCTCACCGGCCGCGTCACCTCGCCGAGCCTGATCGCCGGCATGGCGGCGCTGCGCGAAGCCTATCCCAAGCTCCGCTGGTACGGCTGGGAGCCGGTCGAGCGGACGGCCGTGGCCCAAGGGGCGAAGCTCGCTTTCGGCCGTCCGCTCGAGACCGTCTATCGCTTCGCCGACGCGCGCGTCGTGCTGTCGCTCGGCGGCGATTTCCTCGACGAGACGTCGCCCGGCTGGATCGCCTTCGCGCGCGAGTTCATGGCCGGGCGGAAGGAGCCGGACCGTCGCCCGCCGACCCGGCTCTACGCGATCGAGACGACGCCGACACTCACAGGCGCGGCGGCCGAGCACGTGCTGCGGGTGAAGCCGAGCCGGGTGGAGGTGCTGGCGCGCGCGCTGGCATCCCTGCTGGGTGTCGCGGGCGTTCAGGGCGGCGGCGGGCTCGACCGGCGGGAGGAGGCGTTCGTTGCGGCGGCGGCGAAGGATCTTTCGGCCAATAAGGGCGCGGCGCCCGTCGCCGTCGGCGCCCCTCAGCCCGCGTCGGTGCATGCGCTGGCGCATGCGATCAATGACCGGCTCGACAACGCCGGGCACAGCGTCGCCTATATCGAGCCGGTCGCGACGCTCGGCGATCACGACATTGCCGCACTTGCGCATGACCTGGCCGCGGGCGCTGTCGATACGCTGGTGACGCTGGCCGAGAACCCGGCCTATACGGCGCCCGCCGATCTCGACCTCGCCCGGCTGATCCAGGCGCACGCGAAGCGGCACATCCATTCCGGCCTCTATGTCGACGAGACGGCGCGCATCGCCCAGTGGCACGTGCCGGCGCGGCACGACCTCGAGAGCTGGGGCGACGCGCGCGCCTTCGACGGCACAGCGACGATCCAGCAGCCGCTGATCGAGCCCCTCTACGAGGGGCGCACCGCGCTCGAGCTACTCGCCGCCTTGGCCGGGCACGACGACGCCGACCCGCGCGAAATGGTACGGGACGTCTGGCGCCGCGAACACGGCGGCGCCTCGTTCGAGACGTTCTGGCGCACCTCGCTGAAGAAGGGGCTGGTAGACGGCACCGCCGCGTCCGAGGTCACGGCGAAGCCGCGGGGCGGTCTCGCCTCGGCGCTCGGTGCGCCTTCCGAGGCGAGCGCCGGCGGGGGGGCGCACGGGGTCGAGCTGCAGTTCCGTCCCGACCCCGCCGCGTGGGACGGGCGGTACGTGAACAACGGCTGGCTGCAGGAGCTGGCGCGGCCGCTCACCAAGATGGTGTGGTCAAACGCGGCGATGGTCTCGCCGGCCGACGCCGGACGGCTCGGCATCGAATCCGGCCGGCACATCCGCATCTTAAGCGGCCGCCGCGCCATCGAGGCGCCGGTCTGGGTGCTGCCGGGACAGCCGGATGGAACAATCACACTGACGCTCGGCTATGGCCGGGCGGACATCGGGCGGATCGGCTCCGGGATCGGCTACGACGCCTACTGGCTGCGCACGCGCGAGGCGCCCTGGTCGGTCGGCGGCGCCAGCGTCGAGGTGCTGCCCCGCACGACCGACCTCGTTCATACCCAGCACCATCACGCTATCCATGGGCGCGACCTGGTGCGCGTCGGCACCTGGCGCGAATTCAAGGACGACCCGCATTTCGCGACGCGCGGCAAGGACGAGGCGCCGAAGAAGTCGATCTATCCCGAGCCGTCGCCGTCCAGCCGCACGCCGGGCGCGGACGGCTGGACGCCGTACGCCTGGGGCATGGTGATCGACACCGAGAGCTGCATCGGCTGCAACGCCTGCGTCATCGCCTGCCAGTCGGAGAACAACTGGCCCATCGTCGGGCCGAAGGAGGTGGCGCGCGGGCGCGAGATGCAGTGGATCCGGATCGATCGCTACTACGCCGGCGCGCCGGAGGACCCGTCGACCGTGTTCCAGCCGGTGCCCTGTATGCAGTGCGAGAACGCGCCCTGCGAATATGTCTGCCCCGTCGAGGCGACCCAGCACAGCGCCGAGGGGCTGAACGAGATGATCTACAACCGCTGCATCGGCACGCGCTACTGCTCGCAGAACTGCCCCTACAAGGTGCGCCGGTTCAACTGGTTCGACTACACGAGCCCCGCCGCCGATTACCCCACCGTCGACGCTTGCGAGAATCCGGAGGTGACCATCCGGTCGCGCGGCGTGATGGAGAAATGCACCTACTGCGTGCAGCGCATCGATCGCGCGCGCATCCGGGCCGATCGCGAGAACCGCGCGATCGGCGAGGGCGAGGTGACCACCGCCTGCCAGGACGCATGCCCGACGCGCGCAATCGTGTTCGGCGACATCAACAAGCCCGACAGCGCGGTGCGCGAGCTGAAGGACGGGCCGCGCAACTACGGCATGCTGGCCGAGCTCAACACCCGGCCGCGCACCACCTACCTCGCCGGCGTCACCAACCCCAACCCCGAGATCGAAAACGAGGACGATGCCGCCTTCTTCGAGCATAAGTGAGGCGATCCCGCAGCCGACCGAGGCCGACCGCCGGATGGGCGAGGTCAGCGAGCGGCTGACCGCCCTCGTGCTCGATCGGCAGCGCTCGTGGCCCTGGCTCCTCGCCGTGCTGTTTGCGGGGCTGCTGACCGCCGGCTTTCTCGCCGCCATCGTCGCCGTGCTCTCCGACGGGGTCGGGCTGTTCGGCATCAACATCCCGGTCGCCTGGGCCTTTCCCATCGTCAACACGATCTGGTGGATCGGCATGGCGCATGCGGGCACGCTGATCTCGGCCGTGCTGCTGCTGACGCGCCAGCAGTGGCGCGCGGCGGTCAACCGCTTCGCCGAGGCGATGGCGATGTTCGCCGTGGTGCTCGCCGGCACGTTCCCGCTCCTCCATCTCGGCCGGCCGTGGTTCTTCTACTTCCTGATGCCCTACCCGGACACGATGGGGCTGTGGCCGCAATGGCGGAGCCCATTGGTTTGGGACTTCTTCGCCATCTCGACCTACCTGCTCTACACGCTGAGCTTCCTCTACATGAGCCTGCTGCCGGACGTGGCGACGCTGCGCGACGCGGCGACCAGCCGGTTCGGCCAGGTCTTCTACGGGATCCTGGCGCTCGGCTGGCGCAACTCGGCGCGCCACTGGCACCATTATGAGCGCGCCTACCTGGTTCTCGCCGCGCTTGCGGCGCCCATCGTCGCCTCGGTGACCGGCACGATCTCGCTCGATCTTTCGGTCTCGATCGTGCCCGGCTACCATTTCACGATCTTCCCGCCTTACTTCGTGGCCGGCGCGCTCTATTCCGGCTTCGCCACGGTCATCATGATCGCGGTGATCGTGCGCGGGCTGTTCCACATCACCGACATCGTGACGCCCGACCATATCGAGAAGCTCGGCCGGCTGATGCTCGCCTTCGGGCTGGTGGTCGATTACGCCTACATCATGGAGATGTTCACCGCCTGGTATTCGGGCGCGGACTATTATCAGTACGTCTATATCGACCGGTGGACGGGGTCCTACGCGCCGTTCTGGTGGTCGATGATCTTCTGCAACGTGTTCGTGTTGCAGGCGCTCTGGTTCCGATGGGTGCGCACGCGGCCGCTGCTGATGATGGTCATCGCCATCGTCGCCGACCTCGGCATGTGGCTCGAGCGCTACCAGATCGTGGTGACCTCGACCCACGCCGACTACATGCCGTCGAGCTGGGACGTAGTGTGGCCGACCATCACCGACTACGCGGTGCAGTTCGGCTCGATCGGGACGTTTTTTTTTCTGCTCCTTCTGTTCATCCGATTTCTGCCGCCGATCTCGATCCGCGACATGCGCGAGATGGTCCATGGAAAGCACTAGCGAGGCACGGCCGTTCGGGCTGATGGCTCAGTTCGCCTCGGCGGACGCGCTGCGGGACGCGGTCTGGCGGGCCCGCGAAGCCGGCTACACCAGCCTCGACGCTTATAGCCCGATCGCCCTTTCCGGCGTCTCCGAGCGGCTCGGCTTCAGCGGCAAGACGGTCGGGGTGATCGCTGCCCTCGCCGGCATGGCGTCCGCGATGTTCTGGTACGCCCTGCAGGACTATTCGCTCTACGACTACCCCTTCATCGAAGGCGGCAAACCCTTCCATGCATGGCCGCCGTTCATGGTGGTGACGTTCGAGATGGGGGTGCTCGCCGCCGTACTGATCGCGGTGATCGCGATGCTGGTGGTGAACGGGCTGCCGCTGTTCCATCACCCGGTGTTCGGTGTCGAGACCTTCGCCAAGAGCTCGACCGACGGCTACTTTCTCTGCGTACGGTCGGACGACCCCCGCTTCGACGCCGTCGCGACGCGCGATTTCCTGCTCGCCCAGAAGGTGGTGGAGGTGGTGGAGGTGCCGCAATGAAGGCGGCCGTCGTCGCTGCGCTCGGCGCGACGCTGGCGCTGGCCGGTTGCGGCCAGAACCAGATGGCGAAGCACGGGCGCGCCAAGCCCTACGAGAAGACCGCGTCGCTGCCGCACGGGCGCGAATCGCTGCAGCCGCCGCCGGGGACGGTTGCGCGCGACGATTTCATCGGGCTTCGCGCGCCGAAGCCGAAAACCACAATGGCGCTGCTGCAACGCGGCCAGGTGCTGTTCGACGGCATCTGCGCGCCCTGTCACAGCCGGCTCGGCGACGGGGACGGCATCGTGGTCCGGCGCGGCTTTCCGAATCCGCCGACCTTCCACCAGGCGCGGCTGCGCGAGGCGCCGGACACGCTGTTCTACGACGTGATCACCAACGGCTACGGGATCATGTACCCCTACTACAACCGGATCCGGCCGGCCGATCGCTGGGCCGTCACGGCCTACATCCGGGCCCTCCAGCTCAGCCAGGACGCGAAGCTCGCCGACCTGCCGCCCGAGCTGCGCCACGAGCTTCCGACCGCAAAGGGGGACGCGAAATGAGCGACCGCCAGCGCCGCTGGCGCCGCATCGCCTTCGCGATCGGCGCGCTCGGCCTCGCCGGTGCAGCGGTCGGCGGCGTTCTCGACTTCGAATCCTTCATGCGGATGTGGTTGGTGGCCGCGCTCTACTGGATAGCGATCCCGGTCGGCGCGCTGCCCGTGCTGATGACCTGGCACCTCACCGGCGGCGGGTGGGGCAGGGCGACCGAGGCGGTGACGCGCGCGACCATCGCCACGTTGCCGATCGGGGCCGCCGCCTTCTTGGTGCCGATCCTGTTCGGGCTGCACGACCTTTATCCCTGGACCGCCGACCCCGCGACGCTCGAGCACGTGGTGCGGCACAAGCTCTCCTACCTCAACGTGCCGTTCTTCATCGCGCGTACGGCCTTGTTCTTCGCCATCTGGATGGTCCTCGCCTGGCGGATCGAGGCGTGGCGGCGGGTCACCGATCCGCACCCGAAGCTGGGAGCGGGCGGGCCGATCATCTGGGTGCTGACCACCACCTTCTTTTGCATCGACTGGTTCATGTCGCTCGAGCCGCATTTCTACTCGGACGAGTTCGGGCTGTTCTTCGGAGCGGGGCTGGTGGTGCCGGCCATGGCGTTCATCCTGCTCGCGGTCGAGCTCGACTGCCCGGCGCGCGACCAGGTCGATCCGTTCGTCTCGCGCATGCAGGACTACGCCAACCTGACGCTCGCCGCGATGCTCGGCTGGGTGTTCTTCGATTTCGCCCAGTACCTGATCATCTGGATGGGCAATATGCCGGACGAGGTCGGCTGGTTCCTGCACCGGAGCCACGGCTGGTGGCGGGTCGTCACCTGGATCGTCCTCTGTGCGTTCTTCATCTTACCGCTGTTCGCCTTCCTGTTCCGCGCGGTCAAGCGGAGCCGGGCGGCGCTCGTGGCGATCGCCGCGCTGGTGCTGGTCGGCCACTATGCCAACTGCGCCTGGATGGTGATGCCCAGCGTGCCGGGCGCGCCGCTCGCGTCGGCCCTGATCGGGGCCGCCGCCTGGATCGGGATCGGGGCGGTATGGCTCGGGGTCTTCCTCGAGCGGATGGCGTTCGTCGAAGGCACCGAGCCCGCGGAGCGGCGCGCGGCGAGCGAGGCGGCATGACCGGCCTCTCGCGCCACGAGCCGCACGACAAGAATTACGAGACGCGCGACGTCCCGGGGCGCGGCGCCGCGCTGTTCGCGATTTCGTTCGTCCTGACCATCGCCGCGCTGGTCGGGCTGCTCTCCTGGTGGGGGGAGAGCGTCTGGGGCTTTCACTCTAAATCCATGGCGGACCTGATTCCCTGGCACACCGCCGAAATTCCCGGCCCCCATCTTCAGGTCAACCCGCACCAGGAGCTTGAGGCGCTCCACGCCGAGAAGGAGCACCGGCTGAACGGGCTGGGCTGGGTCGACCGCGCCAAGGGCATCGTCCACATCCCGATTGGCGACGCGATGCGCATCGAGGCGGCGCGCGCCAAGACCGGCGGCGGCTGAGCGCGATGCAGCACGTCGGCTACATTCGCGACGCGGCGCGCGGCCTCCACATCATTCCCGCCGAGGCTTCGGCGAACGCCCATTCGGTGGACGCGCTGCTGTTCTACCTGGTTGCGATGAGCACGCTGGTCGTCGTCGGGATCAGCATCATGATCTTCTATTTCTGCGTTCGGTACCGCGCGGGCGCCACCGTCGACCGCGAGATCCGCATGTCGATCCGCGGCCAGCACTGGATGGAGGCGACCTGGACGCTGATCACCTTCGCCATTTTCCTTTCGTTCTTCTACTGGGGCGCGAACCTCTATGTCAGCGACTACCGTCCGCCGCCCGGTGCGGTGCAGATCGACGTGGTCGGCAAGCAGTGGATGTGGAAGATCGAGCACCAGAACGGGGTGCGCGAGATCGACACGATGCACGTGCCGGTCGGGCAGAAGGTGAAGCTCCGCATCGCGTCCGAGGACGTGATCCACAGCTTCTACATTCCCGCCTTCCGGCTGAAGCAGGACGCCGTGCCGGGGCGCTACACAGAGTACTGGTTCAAGGTCACCCGGCCCGGCACCTACGATCTCGAATGCGCCGAATATTGCGGGCGCGATCATTCGCGGATGCGCGGCCGGGTGATCGCGCTGGAACCCAAGGACTACGCACACTGGCTCGCCAACCAGACACGGCCGGGGGCGGCGGCGCTCGCGGGCGAACAACTCTACCGGACTTACGGCTGCTCGGGCTGTCACGGGCCGGCGTCGTCGGTCCATGCGCCCTCGTTCGACGGGATATACGGAAAGCCGGTCGAGCTGTCGTCGGGAGAGGCCAAGATCGTCGACGACGCCTACATCCGCAATTCGATCCTGCTGCCGAAGAAGGACATCGTCGCCGGGTACGAGCCGATCATGCCGAGCTTCGAGGGCAAGGTGAGCAACGGCGATATCGAGAAGCTGATCGCCTACATCAAATCGCTTTCCAACGAGACGGGGTCGAGACCATGACCAGCGCGACCACCGCGGCGCCAGGCCACGAGCTGGGCGGGGGCTATCTGGGGGCAGGGGTCAGCATCAAATCGTGGCTGCTGACCATCGACCATAAGCGCATCGCCTGGCTCTACATGCTGTCGATCACGTTCTTCTTCTTCATCGGGGGGATCGCGGCGGCCCTGATCCGGCTCGAGCTAATCGTGCCGAACGGGTTGATGTTCAATTCCGAGACCTACAACCGCCTGTTCACCGCGCACGGCGTCATCATGGTCTGGTTCTTCCTGGTGCCGTCGATCCCGACGACGCTCGGCAACTTCCTGCTGCCGCTAATGGTGGGGGCGCGCGACCTCGCCTTCCCGCGTATCAACCTGATGTCCTGGTACGTCTACGTGTTCGGCGCGGTGTTCACGCTGGCCGCGGTGGTCGCGGGCGGGGTCGATACCGGCTGGACCTTCTACACGCCCTACTCGACGCTCTACTCGAACTCGTCGGTGATCCTGGCGACCATCGGCATCTTCATCGTGGGCTTCTCCTCGATCATGACCGGGCTCAACTTCATCGTGACGACGCACACGATGCGGGCGCCGGGCCTTACCTGGGGCCGGCTTCCTCTGTTCGTGTGGTCGATCTACGCGACCAGCCTGATCATGGTGCTGGCGACGCCGGTGCTGGCCATCACGCTGCTGCTCATCACGGTCGAGCGCGCGTTCGGCATCGGCATCTTCGACCCGCAGCTCGGCGGCGATCCGATCCTGTTCCAGCATATGTTCTGGTTCTACTCGCATCCCGCCGTCTATATCATGATCCTGCCCGGCATGGGGGTGGTCAGCGAAATCATCACCTGCTTCGCCCGCAAGAAGATCTTCGGCTACGCCGCCATGGTCGTCTCGATGATGTCGATCGCCATCGTCGGCTTCATGGTTTGGGGCCATCACATGTTCGTATCGGGCCAGTCGATCTATGCCAGCGTGGTGTTTTCGTTTTTCACTTTCATCGTGGCGGTGCCGTCGGCGATCAAGGTCTTCAACTGGACGGCGACGCTCTACAAGGGCCGCATCTCGATGACCGCGCCGATGATCTACGCGCTCAACTTCGTCGGGCTGTTCACCGTCGGCGGGCTGACCGGCCTGATGCTCGCCACACTGGCCATCGACGTGCACGTCACCGACACCTACTTCGTCGTCGCCCATTTCCACTACATCATGGTGGGCGGGATGGTGACCGCCTATCTCGGCGGGCTCCATTTCTGGTGGCCAAAGATGACGGGCCGCCTTTATCCCGGGATGTGGTCGCGCATCGCGGCGGCGACGTTGTTCGTCGGCTTCAACATGACGTTCTTCCCGCAGTTCCTGCTCGGCTATGCGGGCATGCCGCGGCGCTATCACACCTACCCGGCGAAGTTCCAGGTACTGCACGATTTGTCGTCGATGGGCGCACTGGTGCTCGCCGTCGGCTATCTGATGCCCGCGGTGTACCTCCTCTGGTCGCTGCGCTGGGGGAAACGCGCCGGTTCCAACCCGTGGAACGCGACCGGCATCGAATGGACCGACACCACCTCTCCGCCGCCCAAGCACAATTTCGAGAAGGTGCCCGTGGTGACGCGCGGGCCTTACCAGTATGAATGACGCGGCTCCCCAGGTCGCCGAGCAGTTCGAGACGCTGGAGCAGCAGGTCCGCGCCGACCTGGCCGGGATGTGGGTGTTCCTCGGTACCGAGCTGCTGTTCTTCGGCGGCATGTTCATGGCCTATGCCGTCTACCGTTCGTGGTATCCCGATACTTTCGCCGAGGCGGCGAGCCACCTGAAGCTCACGCTCGGGAGCATCAATACCGCGCTCCTGCTGACGTCGAGCGTCTGCATGTCGCTCGCCGATCCGGCAATGGAGGCGAAGAACCGGCGCCGCGCCCTGTTCGCCATCGGGGCCGCGCTGGCGCTGGGCCTCGCCTTCCTGGCGGTCAAGGGCTACGAGTATCGTGTCGACTTCGCCGAGGGCACCGCGCCATTCGCCGGGTTCGGATATCATTATGACGGGCCGCACCCGGGCCAAGCGAAGGTGTTCTTCAGCTTCTACTTCGCGCTGACCGGCCTCCACGCCTTCCACATGATCGGCGGAGTCGGGCTGCTTACGACGCTGCTGGTGCTGGTGTGGCGCTGGCGCGACCCGGAGCGGCTGACACGGCCGGTGCGCATCATCGGGCTCTATTGGGCGTTCGTCGACATCGTCTGGACGTTCATCTACCCGTCGATCTACCTGCTGCACAAGTGAACTCTCTGCACTCCATGTCCAATTCCGTCATGGCCGGGCTCGTCCCGGGCATCCACGGGCAACCGCTCCGCCCTGTGATCCCGTGGATGCCCGGAACAAGTCCGGGCATAACGTAAAGGAAAGGTGGCCGCCATGGGACAGGTCGCGCTGAGGCTCGTGGTCTACGCCGCGCTGATGGCGCTGCTCGGCCTCAATGTCGGGCTCAGCTTCCTGCCGCTCAGCCCCTACCGGATCGCGGCGCACCTCGCCATCGCGGTGGCGAGCGCGCTGCTGATCGTGCTGGTGTTCATGCGACTGCGCACCGCTCCTGCCATGGTGCAGGTCCTCGCGGGGGGCAGCGTCGTCTGGCTGCTGATCCTGTTCGGCTTCACCTTCCTCGACTACACGCACCGGTAGGGCGGCCTAACCCATGCTAATGCAGGGGCGGCGCGGCGCTGGCCAGATGGGCGGCCGGATTTCAACAGGGGACCAGTCATGTCCAGTACCAGTCGCGCCGCCGCTAAGGCCACCGCGCAGACCGTGAAGGTCCGCGAGGCGGTTGCGGTCTTCGAAAATGCCGCCGATCTCGAAGCCACCATCGAGGAGCTGGCCGGCGCCGGATTCCACCGCGCGGACATCAGTCTGCTGGCGAGCGATGCCGCTGTCGACGCGAAGCTCGCGCACCGCTACCAGCGTGTCGAGCGGCTGGAGGACGACCCTAGCGCGCCGCGCGCCGCCTATGTCTCGACACCCGCCGTAGCGACCGGCCAGGGCGCGGCGATGGCGGGCCTCGCCTATATCGGCGCGACCGTGGCCGCCGGGGTCGTGGTCGCCTCGGGCGGAACGATGGCGGCGGTGATCGCGGCCGCGATCGCGGCGGGCGGCGGCGGCGGGGCGCTCGGCTCGATCGCCGCAAAATGGCTCGGTACCCGCCACGCCCAGACCATCGAGGAGCAGGTGAACGCGGGCGGGCTCCTCCTCTGGGTCAACATTCGCGATCCCGAGCACGAGAGGCGGGCGCTCGACATTCTGTCGCACCATTCGACCCGCGACGTGCACGTTCACGAGATCACGCGGGAATGGAGCGCCGAGGATCGTCCGCTGGCGGAGGCGCAGCCGGATCCGTTCCTGTTCGGCTCGGGTCCCCACAAGACGGACGGCTGACCAGGTGGCGCTCAGCTCGGGGCGGGGCTGCCGGCCGCGTGGCTGAGCTCATGGTACTGCTGCGGGCTCAGCGTCGGCAGGGTCCGGAGGAAGCCGACGATCGACCAGATGTCGGCGTCGCTATGCAGCCCGCCCCAGGCGGGCATTCCGGTCATCTTGACGCCATGCTTCACAATCCAGAACAGCTCGGCCGGCGTCCAATCGGCCTGGGCGCGGCCGAGGTCGGGTGGGTCGGGCAGCATGCCGTGCGCGATCTCGCCCGGCTTCTGGCCCGGCGCCCCATGGCAGACGGCGCAGTCGTCGGCGAAGATCTCCGCGCCACGCCGCACCCTGCTGGCGGCCGTCAGGTCCTGCGGCACGCTGTCCTTGGCGTGGGCGGCGACCGAGTTCTCCATGGTCGTCTCGAGCACCCAGCGCACGAACGGGTTGTGCGGGCTCGACGCCGCGATGTCGTACGAGCCGGTGTACACGTAGACCAGCCCGCCGATCCCGAGGACCACAAGGGTGAAGACAACCCCGAAAATGAACCGCACCGGCCCCTCCCGTTCCCGTTCCGCAATGCGCAGCCGGCCGCACGCTAGGCGGGCTCGGCCGCCCCGTCGCTAACCTGTGACATCTGGCGGGTCTCGCGCTGGGCGTGCCACCGCCAGCGCCGGGCCACGATCACCCCACCCGCGAACAAGGTGGCGGCGCCGCCGAACCAGAGCACCGTCCCGCCCAGCATCTCGTCGCGCAGCGCGCCGAGGCCCGGCATGTAGAGCCGGTCGTAGGCGTCGTAGAGAACGGTGCCCTTGGCCGCCAGGTAGGCGCCCAGGAACACCACCATCATCAGATTCGCCTTCAGCAGGAACAGCCGGTAGAGATAGCCGAGCCCGGCGGGCGGCGAGCGCCGATCGAGCACGCGCCACCAGAACACCAGCCCCGCGGCCAGCATGGTGGCGTGCATCACGTAGTGGATGTTCTCGTCGCGGATGGCCGCGTCGTGGAACGCGGGCACCTGCCAGAAATAGAGCGTGCCGCTCATCAGCGCCCCGGCGGCGACCGGGTGAGCGAGGGCGCCGAACGCGGCCCTGACTCTCCAACTCGCCACCAGCCTGCCGACCGCGCCGTGACCGCCCGCGCCGCCGAGCCCGGCCGACAGAGTGGCCTCGGGCGCCGCCAGCATCACCAGGATCGGCGCGATCGAAAGCAGGATCAGGTGCTGGATCTGGTGAACCCAGAACAAATGGTCGGCGAGCGCGTCGAGCGGCGAGACCAGCGCCAGGAAGACGAGGAGCACGCCCCCGGAGAACAGCACGTGCCGCCCCGCCTGACCGCGCCGCGCGGCGCCGCCGCGCCGGCGCCACGCCCCCCGCGCATAGATTGCGAGCGTGAGGGCGGTCGCGACGACGACCGACGGCTCCAGGTCCCAGCCGGGCACAGGTAGGGGGGCGGACATGCCGCAATGTTGGCAGCCGGACCTGCGCGCCGGATTGCCCCAGGTTAATGAGAGGCGCGGCGTCTCGGCGCATGCCTTGGGGCTCACCCCAGCCGGACGCGTATCATGCCCGAGCACCGCATCGACCTTCCCGCCTCGCTGCTTTACGACTGGATTCAACGCGAGAGCGAGGGCCACTTCGTCAACTTCCACGTCAATGCGCGCAAGGAATATGTCGTGCCGGGCGGCGAGGTCGCCGGCGCCGGCACGACCGGGGCGCCCGACGTGCCCTTGCTGGCGCGCGGCATGCTCAACATCGAGCCGTTGGTCGAGCAGAACTACTGGGTGCTGCGGATCGAGGCGACGCGGCGGGAGGAGCGCCGGGGCGCGTCAGATCAGGCACCGTCGCCGGTGCCCGACCTCACGCCGGAGGAGTTCGCGGCGCAGTTCCTCGACCGGCCGGACGCCCAGACCAAGGTGATGCTCCTCGTCCAGACGGACGAAGCGAAGCGCGCGTTCGACGATTGGCTGCGGAGGCTACAGGAGCAGCACGGGGCCGGCGGCGCGGCCCACGCCCGGGCTACACGAACCGGATCGTAAGAACGGCGACCCAGGCGAGGGCGACCGCCACGCTGAGGTGCCACAGGGCCGGCGTCGCGAAATTCGCGCCGTGCCGCGCGGCCGGGACCGCACGGGGCCGTGTCCCGCCCCATTTCGCCTGGCGGCGGAGCGGCGCGACCACGACCCGCAGCACGCGCTCCGCGCCGTCGGCATTGACGTACCAGGTGCATTTCGTGCGGAACATCCGGTTCATCCCATCCTCTCCAGCTAGGCTGCGTGCGTCGCCGGCGTCAGGGGTCGCGCGTGCGGCACCTGGCGCGGCAAGGGATGCCCGGGAGGCTCGATGTCGCGGGCCCGGCGGCGCGCCCGCGGCAGGCTTGGCGTGGCGGTCAGCCCGCCCGCGAATTGGGCGAGCCGATCCGCGTCGTTCACCCGCACCGAGCTGCCGTCCGTGGTGATGACGCCGAGCCGGCGCAGCGACTGCAACGTCCGGTTGACATGCACCGCGCTGAGTCCGAGCGCATCGGCCAGGATCTCCTGCGAGAGCGGCATCTCGAACGTGCCGTCCTTGACCCGCTCCAGCGTCTGGAGCCGCGACATCAGCTCGATCAGCAGCGTGGCGACCCGCTCGCGCGCATTGCCGCGGCCGAGGCAGACGAGCTGGTGCGCCGTCCGCAGCGCCTCGAGCTGGAGGGCCCCGAACATCAGCTCGCCGATGCATGGATGCGTCCGCACGGCGTCGAGCATCCGGTCGGGATTGACGACGTCGACCGCGCAGTCTGTGACGGTGGCGACAGAGAAGTCGGTCCGCCCGAACAGCAGGAAGGAGAGCCCCACCAAGCTGCCCGGCAGCAGGAAGCCGATGATCTGGCGCCGCCCGTCGGGGAGGAGCTTGTAGGCGAAGGCCCACCCCTCGGCGAGAAAGCCGACGCGGCTCGACGCCTCACCCTGGACGATCAGGTCCTCGCGCCTTCCCACCCGGATTCGCCGGACCAGTGTCTCCTCGAGGATGTTGGTTTCAGCGCTCGGAAGCTCGAATTCGTCCGCGAGGGCGCGGAGCGGCGCGGAACGGTCGAGGCGCACCGAAGCGGTCATGGTCACGGCCGGGCTCCCGTCGCGCCAGCCCTAAAGCCGTACCCGGGCATAGGGCAGCACGGTCTCGTCCTCCCACGCCACCAGCGCGCGCAGCAGGTGGTTGAAGGCATGCACGGTGATGATGAAGTCGTTGGGGCGGCTCGGCAGCCCGCCGCCCGCCATCGTGGCGAGACCGTCGGTGAGTTCGTCGGCAAGGCGGAACGTGTCGCGATGGCCCGCGCGCAGAAGCTCGAACATCGCCTCGACGTCGTCGCCGGGATACTCGTGCCGCTTGAGCAGCATGTAGAGCTGCTCCTCCTCGCGCTTCACGTGCAGCGGCAGGAGCTGGGTGAGGTAGCGATGGGCCGCCGCCGCGTCGTAGTGGCGGTTCGGCCGATGCAGATCGTCGGCGATGCGGCCGAGCAGCGCACAGATCGAACGCTGCATCACATGGTCCGCGCCGAGCTGGTCGAGAAGCTTCGGCTTCGAGGCCTTGGCGGGCGCAAAGGAAAGCGGCCCCTCGTGCACCGATGTTTCGACGTTGGTATACATCTCGCGTCTCCCTGCACTCGTCACGCGCCGCTATGGCGACAGGGAGAACGCTAGCAAATCGCGGAGCACCCAAAAATTCGCATCATGCCGTACGGAATACTCCGTACGGCATGATGCTATGTTTTTCAATGTTTTGTGAGGAGTTACGCGCCCCGCCCGGGGCCCGCGATCGGCTATTCGCCGATCACGTCGTGGGGGTGCCGCTCGTCGCCCCGCGCGTTGGTCTTGCGGACGTAGTTGATGTGCGCCTTGGGGCTTTCGTACTTCACCTTCAGCGCCGCGACCAGCGCATCCGTGGCCTCGACCTCGAACTGCTCCGTTTCGCCGTCCAAGGTCGCTCCAACCGTGTAGACGATCGTCATCTCCTCCTCCTCACGGTTTGCTCTGGGCCGCGTGCGGCGCGGTGCGCACCTGCAGGCGTTCGGCCATCTCAAGGTGGCGGTGCAGCGTCGGCAGAGTCTGGCTCGCGAGCCGGGCGATCCGCTTGTTGCTATCGTGCGTGGCAGCCGCGAAATCGGCGATGTCCTTCTTGTGGTCTGTCACCATGTAGGCCACGAACTGGCGGTCGAACCGGATCCCGGAAAGCTTCGAGAACCGCTGGTAGGCGTCCTTTGCCTCGTCGGTCATGGAGTTCGGCACGCCGGCGCCGAGCTGCTTCGCGACCGCGGCCGCCGCCTCGCGCGCGCGGGTGTGGTCGTGCTCCAGCATCTTCCCGAAGTCGCGCACGCCGGGAGTCGCGCCCTTGCGCGCGGCGAGCTTGCCGAGCTTGATCTCGGAATTGTTACCCTTGATTGCGTGCTCGATGAACGACTTGCCGTGCGTCGGCGCGGCGTGCGAGGGCGCGGCGAGGGCGAGGGGGGCCGCGGCCACGGCCGCGATGATCCAGGCTGATTTCATGGCTACCTCCAAGGTTTCGAATTCAACGAGGCCTTGCATGCGATCGTTCCCCGCCAGAAACCCTCGGCCACAGCTCGATTTCGATGGTTCGGGCCCCACCCTGGGAAAGATGGCGGAAGCCGCACCGATCCCCTTGTTGCGCGAGGCGCCACCCGGCATAGTGGGGCCCTTCCCCTTTCGCGGAGGCCGCCATGAAAATCCCCGGCATCCTCGTTCCGCCGCTGACCCCGTTTACGCCCGACCTTCGGGTGGATTACGACGTACTGGCGCGCGAGATCGATTACATCATCGACGATTGCAACGCTGCGGCCATCTCGGCCGCCGGCGTTGAGACCAGCGAGTATCACTACCTTCCGTTTGACGAGCGGAAGGAGCTGGTGCGCAAGACCGCCGACATGGTGTACAAGCGCCGCCCTCTGGTGGTTGGCGTGTCGCACCCCTCGGTGAAGACGGCGCTCGAGCTCGCCGAGCTTGCCGCCGAGGTGGGCGCCGAGGCGATCCAGGTGCTGGCGCCGCTCCGCCCGTTCGGCGGGGCGCCGACCCAGTCGGACCTGATGGCCTATTTCGAGGCGATCCAGAAGGATTCGCCCCTGCCCATCGTGCTCTACCTCAATCCGGGGCCGGGGGCCGAGGTTGCCATCCCGTGGGTTGTGGAGCTCACCAAGCTCGACAAGGTGAAGTACGTGAAGGAAAGCTCGCGCGACCTGTCGCGCGTGTCGCGCCTGATCGTCGAGGTCGACCTCGCCGGCCACGCCCGCTACTTCACAACGATGCAGATGCTGCTCGCCACGATCGAGCTTGGCGGGTCGGGCGCGACCATGCCGCCGCCCGGCTGCAAGATCGCGGACGAGATCCTGAAGGCCTTCGCCGCCGGCGACCGGGTGCGCGCGGCCGAACTGCAGCGCCAGTTCGCCCTGTTCCCCGCCAAGTGGCAGGGCAAGGGGCTCGCGCCGGTCATGAAGGCCGCGATGGAGATCGTCGGGCGTCCCTGCGGCGACCCTTACCCGCCGTTCCCCGCGCTCTCGGCCGAGGAGAAGGCGTCGATGGCGGCGCACCTCCACACCACCTGCCTGTTCGACAAGGAGACCCGGCATGCTGAACGTAAAGCGTCTGTCGCGTGAGGAGGCGGGCCTCCTGATCGAGGGGGCCGAGAAGAAGTCCGCGGAGATCGGCGTGCCGATGTGCATCGCCGTGACCGACGAATCGGGCAACCTCATCGCCTTCTCGCGCATGAACGGCGGCAAGGTGTCGTCGATCTCGATCGCCATCGACAAGGCCTACACCGCCGCCGCGGCGAAGAACGCGACGCATGTCTACAACGAGCTTTGCCGGCCGGGGAACCCGACCTTCGGCATCCACATCACCAATGGCGGGCGTTTTTCGATCATCGGCGGCGGGCTTCCGGTGAAGGTGGACAACGATCTGGTCGGCGGCATCGGCGCGAGCTCGGGCACGCCGGCCCAGGACATCGAGGTGTCGCAGGCAGGCATCGACCACCTGCTCGCCCACATGAAGAAATAGGCTGGCCTCACCCCTTGCATTGTTGTCGTCCCGGGCGCGGCGCAGCGCGAAGCGGTGCGCTGCAGACCCGGGACCCATGTTCCCGTCCCCGTAAGGTAGAAAATGTCCCCGGCTCGCGCCGCGTCGCGGCTTGGCCGGGGTGACAAAACGGCTAAAGGCCCGCCGCCGCGTCGTCATTTACGCCGTGTTTACGAAGCGGCATCACGTCGCGAATGGCACGTTTATGCGGTTCCGTGCGAATCCAGCGGCCGCTCGCCCGGCCGGTTCCGGGGCAGGGGGATGGTCCCCCAGCCGCGCGCCGGGCGCCGCGGACGGACCGCAAACCATACATGTCCATCACCCACATTCTCCTGCTTGCCGGCGGCCTAGTGGTGTGCGCCCTCGGCTTCTGGCTGTTCAAGCGTCTCGGCAAGATGAGCGATCAGGGACGCCAGTGGATGAAGTCCGAGCTGATGAAGAACATGCTCGTGTTCGGCATGCTCGGCACCTGGTGCGTCGGCATCGTGCTGATCGGCTACGGGCTCGGCCTCGGCGCAAAGATGTAGGACGCTAGGCGGCTTCGGCCGCCGCCGCCATCGGGGGAAGGTCTCGGATCATGTCCGCGGCCTTCTCCGCGATCATCAGGACGCAGGCGTTGATGTTGCCCGAGACGAGGTCGGGCATCGCCGCCGCGTCGACCACGCGAAGCCCATCCGTCCCCTTCACGCGCAGCTCGTTGTCGAGCGGTGCGTCGGGATCGAGCCCCATCCGGCAGCTGCAGGACGGATGATGCGCCGTGATGGCCGTGCGCCGGATGTAGGCATCGATCTCGGCGTCGGTCCGCGCATTGCCGCCGGGCAGCAGCTCGTTACCACGGAACGCGTCCATCTCGTGCCGCCCCACGATGTCGCGCGCGAGCTTCACCCCCGCGCGGATCGTGCGGATGTCGTAGTCGGTGGCCAGGAACTCCTGCACGATGCGCACCTTGTCGCGCGGATCGGCGGAGCGCAGCCAAAGGCGCCCGCGGCTTTCCGGGTGGAGCAGCACCGGGCGCACGTCGAACGAGTTCGAGCGGCGCCGGGCTGATGCCCGGGAACCACATGCGGCTCGAACGCGGCGCGGTGCGCATGAAGAACTGTATGTCCGGCACGGCGTGCTGTGGCTCCGTCTTGAAGAACCCGTAGATGCGTCCGGGCAGCACCGTCGCGGGGCCCGAACCGAATAGCCAGGCCCGCAGGAAGGCCGGCGCCATGCGGTCGGCGCGCATCAGCGCGTGGAACGGGCCAGTGCCCATTCGTGCCCAGGACGCGATGGTGACGATGTGGTCCTGCAAATTGGCACCGACGCCCGGCGCGTCGATCACTGGCGCGATGCCGTGCTCGCGCAAATGGTCTGCGGGCCCGATGCCCGACAGCATCAAAAGGTGCGGCGAGTTGAACACGCCCCCGGCGAGGATCACCTCGCGGGCGGCGCGGACGGTGCGGGGCGCACCCTCCTTGAGGTATTCGACGCCCCGGGCGTGCGTTCCCTCCAGTATCACCCGCGTCGCCAGCGCGCCGGTCTCCAGCGTCACGTTGGGACGCTCCAGCGCGGGGTGCAGGAAGGCGACGGCGGCGCTGCACCTCCGGCCCTTGCGGATGGTCGACTGGCCGCGCGAGATGCCCTCCTGCGACGCGCCGTTATAGTCCTCCGACCAGGGGTGGCCGGCCGACTTGGCTGCGGCCGCCAGCGCGTCGTAGAGCGGGTCCTCGAACGTCGCCCATTCGACCGTCAGCGGCCCGTCGCCGCCACGATACGCGTCCTCGCCGCCCTCGAAGGATTCGCAGCGGCGGAAATAGGGCAGCACGTCGTCGTAGGACCAGCCGAGGCAGCCTTTCTGCGCCCAGCGGTCGTAATCGCCGCGATTGCCGCGGACGTAGGCCATCACGTTGATCGAGGACGAGCCGCCGACCACCTTGCCGCGCATCGCCTCGATGACGCGCCCGTTCATTGCCGCGACCGGCTCGGTGTCGTAGCCCCAGTCGAACATGCGGTGTTCGTGCAGCTTGCCGAGCCCGATCGGCACGCGGAGCAGCGGGTGGCGGTCCGCCCCGCCGGCCTCGAGCACGCAGACGCGGACGCCGGGGTCCTCGCTCAGCCGGTTGGCGAGCACGCAGCCCGCCGAGCCGGCGCCGACGATGACATAGTCGTATTCGGTGGCCGCCGCCATCACACCCCCTCCCGTGTCAGACTTCCGCGAACACGTCGGCCCAGTCCTCCAGCATCGAGGCGTGGCCGTTCCGGATGTGCACCGAGTAGGCCGAATAGCCCATCTCCTTGAGCGCGCGCATCTTCTCGACCAGCTCGGGCTTGGTGCCGGTCCAGGTCGTCGCCTTGATGATGTCGCCGTTGATGAGCCCCTGCTCCTCGGGCCGGAGGAACATCAGGTGTCCCCGATGGTTGGAGATGTAGCGTGCGTCGGCCGGCTCGTACTTCAGGTAGATCTCGCGGTAGCGGTCGTAGAGCCCCTTGAGGTGCGGCGGCACCGGCCGGCCGATATCGCCGAACTCCGCCGTCTCGACCAGATTGTGGAAGATCATCGCCGCATGCGGCCCGGCCTCCGCCTTCACGCGCGGGCTGTCGTAGCCCTCGCCCTCGCGCAGCACCGATCCGCCCGAGAGCGAGGTGATGTAGCGCGCCGCCGGGTCCTGGCCCGCCGCACGATAGGTCTGGTGCATGTTCTTGATGGCGGCCTCGGCGAACTGCAGGTTGGCGGGCGCCATGATCCAGTTGGCGCCGAGCTCGGCGGTCAGCTTCTGGCCCTTCGGCCCGAAGGCGGAGATGTGCAGCGGGACCGCGTCGTCGAGGTTGATCGCGCCGATTTCGGGGTTGAGATATTTGATCTTGCGGCGCCGCCCTTCAAATTCCCACTCGACCATCTCGTTGCGGAGCAGCGCCTGCACCACGCGGATGTATTCCTGCATGTCGGCGAGCTTGATCGGGCCGGATCCCATCGCGCGCCGCCCCGTGAAGCCGGTCGAGACGCCGAAATCGATCCGCCCGGGCGCGAGCGCGTTGAGCGAGCCGAGCGCCGTCGCCGCGACCGGGGCGATGCGGTTCGACGGGATCAGCACGCCGGTGCCCAGCCGGATTTTCGATGTGTTGAGCGCGGCCGCCGTCATCGCGACGAACAGGTCGGTGTTCTGCATTTGCGTGTCGTAGAACCAGGCGGTCTTGTAGCCGAGCTCCTCGGCGCGCTTGACCACCTTCCAGCTGTCGACCGTTGGCGCGATGTTGATACTGATGTCCATTTCGTCCCTCAAACCTTGATCGTCATGGCCGGGCCAAGCCCGGCCGTGACGAAGAAAAATGCTCCTACTTCGCCGCGGTCGCGACCTTGCCGCCGAAGGCGGGCGCGATCTCGGCCATGAACTGCTCCATCTGCTCCTTCACCATTCTGTGCGGCTTGAGCCCGTGGTTGAAGTAGAGGATGACCTCGTCGATGCCGGCCGCCTCGACGCGCTTCAACGAGTCGACGATGCGCTGCGGCGAACCGACCAGGATCGAGCCTTCGTCCAAATCGGAACTCTTCATCGTCGCCAGCGCCTCATGCACCTTCTTCATGTACTGCATCGAAGGCGGCAGCGCGTGCGCGCGATCCTGGCGGGTCTGGCGCATGCCGGAATGATTGAAATAGCGCAGCAGGCAGTCGCGCCCGTACTGCTCCTCGGCCGGCGAGCCGCCGATATGAATGAAGTAGCTGCACTTCGCCTTGCCCGGCGCGCGGCCGTGCTTCGCCGCCTCGTCGCGATAGGCCTCGGTCGCCTTGGCGAGCCCGCCGAAGATCAGCCCGGTCGCGAACGGCGCGAAGATGATGTTCCAGTCGCGCGCCGCCGCGATCTCCATCGAGTAGCGCGAGAAGCAGGCGACGGTCGGCACCAACGTTTTCTGGAACGGGCGCGGGCAGACCTGGATGTTCTCGGCCTGATAGAACTCACCCTTGAACGAGAACGGCTCCGGCTCCGTCCAGCAGCGCCAGAGGAGGTCGATCCCCTCGGAGAAAATCTCCGCCGAGCGCTGGAAGTCGGCGCCGAATGGTGCGTACTCGGCCGCGTCATAGCCGCGCCCCATCGCGAACTCGACCCGCCCGTGGGAGAGCTGGTCGAGCGTCGCCCATTCCTCGGCGACGCCGATGGGGTTGTGCATTGGCAGCACGACGACAGCGGGTGCGAGCCGGACGTTCTTCGCTTCGGCGGCGATCCAGGCGAGCAGCAGCGACGGCATGGGGATACAGCCGCGTCGGTTGAAGTGATGCTCGCCGATCCACACCGACGCCATGCCGAGCCGGTCGGCGAGGATTGACTCGGTGACGATGTCGTGCAGGAAGGACTCGCTTGTGCGCGAATTGTCCGAATAGGCGTTGTCGCTGAGGGTGAAGTAGCCGAATTCCATGGCGCTCGCCTCCGCTGGTCGCCGATCATCTTATCCGTTAGCATCGGCCAAAAGCGAGGGGGAGCGCATGGCAAAGCCGGTCCGCCGCGTCGTCACCGGGATCGATCCCGCGGGCAAGCACGTCGCCCTGTTCGACGGCGCCACGCCTCACGTGCTGGAGCATCCGGGCTACGCCACGGCGAGCATGATCCGGCGGACCGCGGAGATGCCGGCCGCGAATGCGTCTAGCGATCGCGCCGCCGACCAGCAGGGCATCCTGCCGCCCGTACGCGGCACCGTGATCCGCATGGTCGCGTTCCCGCCGCACGATCTGCGCGCGATGCAGGGGCGCACGCACCGGGACGTGTTCCGCGGTCTCGTGGCGCCGGACGAGACCCGCGGCCCGGCGCGCCACGCGCACATGCATTGCACGCGGACGGTCGACTACGCCATCGTGGTCGAGGGCGAGATCGACATGCTGCTCGACGAGGACGAGGTGCATCTTTGCGCGGGCGACGTGCTGATCCAGCAGGCCACCAACCACGCCTGGGTCAACCGGTCGGGCAGGCCGTGCCGCATCTGCTTCGTGCTGATCGACGGGGCGAAGGAGGGGCACGCTCTGGCCGGCGCGTGGACGGAGGCCGCCTCGACGGCGACCGGCCGGTCGCGCCCAGCGCGCCGCGTCGTCACCGGTCACGATGCGGAGGGTCGCGCGGTCACCCTCGCCGACGGGCCAAACCCCAACGTGCACGAGCGCGAACGATCCGTCGCGCACAACCTATGGCGAACGCTGGCGACGCCGGCGACCTACGCCGCCGCCGACCCGTTCCCCGGCCACAAGGGCACGCCGCCGCCCGCGAACGGCACGCTGATCCGGGTCACCGAGATCCCTCCCGACGGCGACCTGTCGCGCTACGACCATGACGCCTTCGCGCGCGAGCTCGGCATCTCGCCGCTTCGCATCAACGGCCAGAAGCCGCGCCACCCCTTCATGCACCGCGCCGCCACAATCGACTACGGCATCGGGCTGGAGGGTGAGCTCGACATGCTGCTCGACGAGGACGAGGTGCATCTCGCGGCCGGCGACGTGGTGGTGCAGCAGGCGACCAACCATGCGTGGTCGAACCGCTCCGGTCGGCCGACGCGCATCGCCTTCGTCCTGGTCGACGGGGTGAAGGGGTGACCAGCTTGTCCAAACCGTCATGCCGGGACAAGCCCGGCCATGACGATGTAATGGTGGCGGGAGAGGACGTCGGAGGTGCCGCAGGTGAATTTCGATCCCGTTGAGACAAGTATCGCCGACATCCAGGCGGGCTTCCGGTCCGGCGCGCTGACGGCGCGGGCGCTGGTCCAGGCCTATCTCGACCGCGTCGAGGCCTATGACAGGGCCGGGCCGAAGATCAATTCGCTGATCTCGCTCAATCCGAAGGCGCTGGACGAGGCGGACCGGCTCGACGCCTGGCTCAAGGCCAACGGCCGGCTCGCCGGGCCGCTGCACGGGGTGGTCGTCGTGGTCAAGGACCAGGCCGACGTCGCCGAGATGCCGACGACGCTCGGCTCGGTATTGTTCAAGGACCACTGGCCCCGGCGCGACTGCTTCGTCGCGGCGCGGCTCAAGGCGGCCGGGGCGATCATCCTCGGCAAGGCGACGCTCGGCGAACTCGGCGCCGGCGACACGCACGGCTCGCTGTTCGGCTCGACCCGCAACCCCTACGACCTCGAGCGCACGGTCGGCGGCTCTTCGGGCGGCTCTGCCGCGGCGGTGGCGGCCAATTTCGCGACGGTTTCGATCGGGCAGGAGGGGCTCGCCTCGATCCGCCGCCCGGCGATCTGGTGCAACATCTGCGGCATGCGCCCCTCGGGTGGGCTGGTCAGCCGCACCGGCGTGTACGAGGGCTGGCCGGCGATGAACGGCTCGCTCGGTCCGCTCGCGCGCACGGTGATGGACCTCGCCCGCACGCTCGATGCGATCGTCGGGTACGACCCCGCCGACCCGTCGACGGCCTACGGCGTGGGGCACGCCCCGCCGAGCTACGCCGCGCTGCTCCATCCCGGCGCGCTGGAGGGCGCGCGCATCGGCATCCTGCGCGAGCCGATGGGGCTTTTTTCCGAGCCCGACAGCGCCGACTTCGCCCGCATTACCGAAGTCTTCGACCACGCCGTGGGCGAACTCGCCGCCGCGGGGGCGGAGATCGTCGATCCGGTCGTCGTGCCTGACATGGCGGCGCTGACCGCGCGGCGGGTGTTCTCCCGCGCCGACAGCCATGCCGCCTACGACAATTATTTCGCCGGCAGCGCCGAGAAGCCCTTCGCGACGCGCGAGGACGTGGCCAACTCGCCGCTGTTCGAGAGCCTCATGCCGCGCACGCGCGACCGGTGGAGCCGCAGCGGGTCGGAGGAAGCGTACTATGCCTCGCTCAAGGCGCGCGAGACGCTGATGACCAACCTGCTGAAGACGATGGCCGACCATCGGCTCGATGCGCTGGTCCACAAGGCGGTCGAGCATTCGCCGACGCTCATCAAGGACGGCGTCAACCCGCCCTTCGTCGAGCAGAAGGGCTCGCCGCACATCAACACGTTCCTGCAGTCGGTGCCCTCGGTCGTCGTGCCGGCGGGCTTCACGTCCGAGGGGCTGCCCGCGGGGATCACCTTCCTCGGCCGGCCCTATTCCGACGCGACGATGCTGCGCCTCGCCTATGCCTACGAGCAGGCGACGCACCACCGCCGCGTGCCGGATAGGGTGGGGTAGGGGGTGGAGGCGGCATAAATCTGCGCGTCCTGATGAGGAGGCGCCAAAGGCGCCGTCTCGAAGGGTGGGCGGGGCCGTTCGTACTTCGAGACACGCCCCTGCGGGCCGCTCCTCAGCACGAACGGCTTGAGGAGTGACGAAAGACCGTCAGGTCTCGGCCGGGGCCTGCTTCTTGGCGAGGGCCTTGGTCAGGTAGGCGTCGATCGCCGCCGTCATCTCGTCCATCTTTTCGTGGAAGAAATGGTTGGCTCCCGGCACCACTTGGTAGTCGACCGTGATGTTCCGCTGCGCCGACAGGCGCTTGGCCAGTGCCGCGACGGCCGGCTCGGCCGCGACCTCGTCCACGTCGCCCTGCACGATCAGCCCGGAGGTGGGGCACGGGGCGAGGAAGGTGAAATCGTAGATGCCGGCGGGCGGTGCCACAGAGATGAAGCCCGAGATTTCCGGCCGGCGCATCAGGAGCTGCATGCCGATCCAGGCGCCGAACGAATAGCCGCCGACCCAGCATTGCGGCGCGTCCGGGTTGTTCGCCTGCAACCAGTCGAGCGCCGAGGCGGCGTCGGCCAGCTCGCCGATGCCGTCGTCATAGCGGCCCTGCGACCTGCCCACCCCGCGGAAATTGAAGCGCAGCACCGAGAAGCCGCGCTGCACGAACAGGTGGTAGAGCTGGTAGATGACGCGGTTGTTCATCGTGCCGCCGTGCTGTGGATGCGGGTGCATCATCAGCGCGATCGACGGCGTCGGCTGCTTGGAATGATGGTAGCGCCCTTCGAGGCGGCCCTCTGGCCCGTTGAAAATCACTTCAGGCATGGAAACCAGCCTTCCTCCCGGGAGCGCCAAAGGCGCGAAACGGGTGCGACAACAATGACATGTACAAGACCTGGCCCGGCGTTTGACCGGAGCGGTTGGGGACGATATGACTGTCGGCTACGCGATCGGAGCGGTCCGAAAGGCCGGACCAGGGGCGCCACGCGCCCGGTCCTCGGCGGCGGTTTATATCATGAACGAGGGTCAGGATTTCAAGAGTCATGACCGGCGGCGCGCCGATTCGCCGCTGGAACGCGCCTATCTCGACCACAACGCGACCGCGCCACTGCGCCCAGAGGCGGCGGCGGCGATGGAAGACGCGCTGCGCGCCGGCGGCAACGCATCCTCGATCCACGCTGAGGGGCGCGCGGCCCGCGCCCGCGTCGAGGCGGCACGCGAGGCCGTCGCTTCGCTGGTCCGCGCAAGGCCGGCGGAGGTGGTGTTCACCGCGTCCGGCACCGAGGCCAACAACCAGGCGCTGCGCGCGACCGGCTTCGCCCGCGCGGTGGTGAGCGCGATCGAGCACGATTCGGTGCTCGCGACGCGTCCCGACGCGGTCGTGGCGCCGGTCGGCGGCGACGGCACGATCGACCTCGATGCTCTGGAGGCTCTGCTCGCGGCGGCGCCGGGACCTACCCTGGTCTCGGTGATGCTGGCGAACAACGAGACGGGGGCGATCCAGCCGGTCGCGGAGGCCGCCCGCATCGCGCACAAGGCGGGCGGCGCGCTCCATTGCGACGCGGTGCAGGCGGCGGGGCGCATACCGGTGGATGTTTCGGCGCTCGGCGCAGACTATTTGACCCTCTCGGGCCACAAGATCGGCGGCCCGCCGGGCGCCGGCGCGCTGGTCGCGCGCGACGGGGCCGCCCTGGAGGCGCTGATCCGCGGCGGCGGGCAGGAGCGGGCGATGCGCGCCGGCACCGAGAACGTCCCGGCTATCGCCGGGTTCGGCGCCGCCGCCCGCGCCGCTGCCGAGGGGCTGGACGGCCTCGCAAGGCTCGCCCGTCTGCGCGACGCGATGGAGGCGCGGCTCGCCGCCCTTGCGCCCGTCACGATGTTCGCGAAGCGCGCGCCGCGGCTCCCTAACACGTCCTGCGTCGCCATGCCGGGCGTGGCGGCCGAGACGCAGGTGATGGCGCTCGACCTCGACGGGGTGGCGGTGTCGGCCGGCGCCGCCTGCTCGTCCGGCCGGGTCGGCGCGCCGCGCGTGCTGCTAGCGATGGGCGCCGAACCGGCGCTCGCCGCTTCGGCCATCCGGATCAGCCTCGGCTGGACGACCACGGCCGCCGACATCGACCGGCTGGTCGCGGCGTGGGAGCAGCTGTGGCGGCGCGCCGCGGCCCGGGCCGCCTAGCCATGCCGCGCGTCACCTTCATCGAGCCTGGCGGCAAGCGGCACGAGCTCGACGTGCCGGTCGGGATCACGCTGCTCGAGGTCGCGCGCCGCCACGGCATCGACATCGAGGGGGCGTGCGACGGCTGCCTCTCCTGCACCACCTGCCACCTGATCGTGGAGGAGGAGTTCTTCGACCTGCTGCCGCCCGCCAGCGAGGAGGAGGAGGACATGCTCGACCTCGCCTGGGGCCTCACCCCCACCTCGCGACTCGGCTGCCAGGTGGTGGTGAACGAGGAGGCCGACGGTCTGGTCGTGCACCTGCCGGCCGAAACCGCCGACGCGCGCTGATGGACACGCTGGCCGCCACCAACTCTCTGGGCATCGCCAAGCCACCGGCCATGACGCGGGTCGTCGTCGCCATGTCGGGCGGGGTGGATTCGTCGGTTGTGGCGGCTCTGCTGGCCGACGAGGGATACGAGGTCGTCGGCATCACGCTGCAGCTCTATGCCCACGACCGGGCGCCGGCGCGCAAGGGCGCGTGCTGCGCCGGCGAGGACGTGCATGACGCGCGCCGCGTGGCCGAGCGGATCCGCATCCCGCATTACGTGCTGGGCTACGAGGACCGCTTCCGCACCGACGTGATGGAGCGGTTCGCGGCGAGCTATGCCGCGGGCGAGACGCCGGTGCCCTGCGTCCTGTGCAACCAGACGGTCAAGTTCCGCGACCTGCTAGCGACGGCGCGCGATCTCGGCGCCGACGCGCTGGCGACGGGCCACTACGTGCGAAGGGTCGAAGGGCCGGGCGGGCCGGAGCTTCGCCGCGCGGCCGACCCCGCCCGCGACCAGAGCTATTTCCTGTTCGCGACGACGCGGGACCAGCTCGCGGCGCTGCGCTTTCCGCTCGGCGCGCTGCCAAAGGCGGAGACCCGGCGGCTCGCGACGCGCTTCGGCCTCGCGGTCGCGGAAAAGCCGGACAGCCAGGACATCTGCTTCGTTCCCCACGGTGATTATGGCCGTGTGGTCAATGATTTGCGGCCGGATGCTCATGCGCCTGGAGAGATCGTCGATCGGGCAGGAAGCGTGCTCGGGCGTCATGATGGCATCGCCAACTTCACCGTCGGCCAGCGCCGCGGCCTTCCCGGCGGGCGAGCCGAACCGCTCTACGTCCTGCGGCTGGAGCCGGCGACCCGCCGCGTCGTGGTCGGGCCGCGCGCCGCGCTCGGCCGGACGGAGATCGCGCTCCGCGACTTGAACTGGCTGGGCGAGGCGCCAATCCCGGCCGAGGGGCTGCCGCTCGCGGTGAAGCTGCGCTCGACCCAGGCGCCGGTGGCGGCGCGGCTTGCCCCTGCACCCGGCGGGGCGGTCGTCACGCTCGACGTTCCCGAAACGGCGGCACCCGGCCAGGCCTGCGTGTTCTATGACGCCGACAGGGTGCTCGGCGGCGGCTGGATCACCGCGCATTCCTGAATGGAATTAGAACGTTGCGACGCTTTCTTGCGGCGCGTCGTCATCAACGGCTGACGTCGCATGCGGTTCCCGGCCAGGGTGCCATCCGTGTTTGCCCCTAAGCGCTGAACCGAATTTCGCCGCCCCTCAGGAAAGGCTTAGCTGTGACCGGAGCGGGCGGCTGCGCGTCGTCGTGCCGCCAGCTTGGCGACAGGTACCTGGGTGCTGTGGGAGGATTTCATGGGATTTTCGGTGAACAAGCGTGTCGAGCGGGCGGCCCCGCCTCCCTCGGGCGGGGACGGGCGGCAGCGCTTCGTCAAGCTCGCGATCTGCATCACCTTGGGAATGTGCGGCACGATCTATGCGTTGAGCTTTCGCCTGCACCAGCAGGCGGTGACGGACGGGCGCACGAGTTCGATGTTCTACAGTTCCCAGGCCCCGTCGCCGCAGCACGTGCTGGCGCGCTGGGCCTCCGGCTCCGGCGCAGTCTCGGTGAACCTGCAGGCCGTGCGGTGACCACGGCCGCGGCCGGGTAGGGCGGGGAGCCCGGGCGCGGAGGACAGGCAGGCGCGGCGGCGGATGAAACGTGGAGACGTGCGATGAGCAGTCCTCTGGTTAGGCGTCGCCGACCGTGGCTCCGCTTGGTCCCGTCAACCCCGCGACGCGCCGCCGTGGCGGCATGGCCCCACGACGTTCGGCGCGACCCGCGCGTCGAGGCCAACCTCGGTCCGAACGTCGCACGGACGATGAAATGGCTGACGCTCGGCGCCGCCATCGCCTGGAGCTGCGTGATCCTCGTCTTCTGCCTGTGACGGTCCGGGCTAGAAGAACGCCAGGGTGCGAATCTCGATCGATTCCCGCGGCGCCGCGTTGGGCGGCGAGGTCGGATCGTCGAACGCGGAATGGGCGGTCCAGCGCGCCTTCTCCCGGTCGGAGTCATACACCTTGAAGACCAGCGCCTCATCCCGCGTCATGTGCGGGAACCAGTACCAGTAATGCTTTGGGCTGTAGCGCATCGCGTAGGTCTGGCCGACCCGGCCGGGATAGCGCCGCTCCGACACCACGCAATCGTCGAACGAGATCGAGCGCGCGTCGCAGATGGCGAGCGGGTAGCTCTCGATCGGCTTGTTGATCGGGCGCCAGCACTGGACGATGGCGAACCGGCGGGTCAGCAGCTCCTCGGCCTCGTCGCCCATCAGGTCGCGCACGCGCTGCGGGCCCGACCATTCGGTGTAGTCATTGTGAGCGCGCAGCACCGGCTCGCGCAGCTTGCGCGCCTCGCGCTCGTCCTCGTCGGCGAGCCGGACGGTATGGTCGAACACCACCACGCGCTTGGCGCCGGCCTCGCGCTTGATAAGCTCTTCCATCTCCGGATAGTAGGTCCGGACGATCTCGCCCTCGTCGTAGAAGTCGCGCATTTTCGTGCGGTGGTCGACGAAGCGGAACCCGTGCACGTCAAGCACGAACTCCGGGATGTGCGGCCGGCCGTTGTGCAGCACGATCTTGTGCGGCTCCTGCTTGGCGCCGGACCGGCGCTCGGTCGAGCCGTAGCCGCCGGTGAAGGTCCACGGCATCTCGCCGCTGTCGAGGTGGTAGTTCATCGTCACCTCGAGCGTGTCCGGGGCGAGCTCCCGGGTCATCGTCGCTGCCATGGCAGGCTCCTTCGGTCCAGTCCGTGCCGTCACCGGAATATTAGGATCGGCCGGCCGGCAAGTCCAACCCGCGGGGCGGCCGCTCAGGCGAGCCGGCGCACCCTGCGCGTCTCGAACAGCTCGCGCGCCAGCAGAACCCCGCCGATGGCGAGCCCGGCGACGTCGGTCAGCACGCCGTGCGGCATGGCGTTCGCCGGGATGAACAGCAGGATTCCGGCGATGGCGAAGCCGATGCGGACCGGCACGGAGATCGGCCGGGTGCAATAGCCGGCGAAGGCGGCGCAGACCATCCACACTCCCGCGACCGCGGTCACGAAGGTGGTGATGATGGTGCTGGTATGGCCTTCCAGCAGCAGGCTGGGCGCGCGCACGAACAGGAACGGGATGATGTAGGCCGTCCAGCCGAACCGGCAGGCGGCCCAGCCGGTCTTCATCGGGTCCGTCTGCACCAGCGATGCCGCCGCGTAGGCCGCCATGGCGACCGGCGGGGTGATCATCGACATCATGCCGAAATACATGACGAACATGTGCGCGGCCATCGGCTCGATGCCGATCTTGACCATCGCCGGGGCGACCAGCGCCGCCAGCAGCACGTAGACGCCGACGGTCGGCATCCCCATGCCCAGCACGATGCACACGGCCGCCGCCAGGAACAGCAGCAGCCAGACGTTGTTGCCTCCGATCTGGACCAGGGCAAGGGTGAGCGAGAAGCCGAGGCCGGAAATGTTCAGCACCCCGATGATGAAGCCCGCGGCGGCGCTGATGGTGAGGAGGTCGAGTACGGCGATGCCGGTGCCATGCAGCGCCTTGAACACCGCCCTGACGGTGAGGCGCTGGTCGCCATAGCCGAACAGGAGACCGGTCACGACCAGCACCGCGGAGGCGAAAAGCGCCGAGAGCTCGGGCGACCAGTTGAGCCAGAACAGCGTCGCGACCAGCACGGCGAACGGCACCGGGAAGTGCCAGCCCTTCGCCAGCACCGAGAAGAGCCTGGGCAGGCGGGATTTTTCCACCGGTGCGATGCCGACGCGGGCAGCCAGGAGGTCCGCCTGGAAGAACAGCGCCAAATAGTAGAGGATCGCCGGCACGATGGCCGCGATCACCACGTCGGTGTAGGGGACCTGCAGGAACTCGGCCATCAGGAAGGCGGCGGCACCCATCACCGGCGGCATGAGCTGCCCGCCGGTGGACGAGACCGCCTCGATCGCCGCGGCGACATGGGTGGGGTAGCCGCCCTGGCGCATCAGCGGGATGGTGATGACGCCGACCGAGGCGACGTTGGAGACGGCCGAGCCCGAGATCATGCCGAACAGGCACGACGCGCTGACCGCGATCTTGGCCGAGCCGCCACGATAGCGCCCCATGATGGCGAGCGAGATGTCGGTAAAGAAGGCGGAGCCGCCTGAGGCGAACAGGAGCTGGCCGAAGAAAATGAAGGCGACGACAATGGTGGTGGCGACCGCCATCGGCGTGCCGAGCATGCTGCCCGGATCCCACACCAGGTAGTAGGCGAGCTGGCCGAGCTTGACCGGCCGGCCGGTGAGCTCGCCCGGCACGAGGTGGCCGACCAGCGCATAGGCGAGAAAGCAGATCACGACGATGGGCAGCGCCCTGCCGGTCATCCGGCGAAGCGCCTCGACGGTCAGCGGGATCACGACGAAGGCGACCAGCAGCCCGTCGGCCGGGCGCGCCACCACCTCCTCGGAAAGGGTGGGAAAGCGCACCGCGATATAGGAGACGGATACGAGGCTCGCCAGTGCCAGCGCCCAATCGTACCAGGGCACGCTGGGCCGCGCCGCGCCACGCCGGGCGGGCTGGCTGAGGAACACCAGCGCCAGCCCCAGCCCGAACATGCCGGCGAGGAACTGCTCGTTGAACAGCAGAACGCCGAGGGCGTCGCGATAGAACTCGGTCGCCTTGGCGATCGAGCCCAGCGTGAGCAGCACCGCGCCGCCGGCGATCAGCGCGCGCACCCCTGGAGAGCGGACGGCGGGCGCCGGCGTCGGATCTTCGGTCATAGGGTTATCGTCCAGATGCTATCGGCGCGCCGCCCGCCGCGGAGGGGACGCCTCCGGACGGGCGGACGCGAAGCAAGGCGAGCTCGGTTGTGGCGTCAGGCCTTCGGCGGCCAAGCCCCGATCTCCTTGTAGAACTTGATGGCGCCCGGGTGCCACTGCACCGGGTCCATGTTCTTCACCATGCGGTTCGGGTCGAACTCGCTGAGCGGGCGGAAGCCTGCGACCAAGTCGGCCCTGTGGTCATGCATCGCCTTGGCGAGCTTGTAGACCGCGTCGTCCTTCACGTCCTTGTTGGCGAGGACCATGTAGTCGTAGGCGAACATCGTGGTCGGGGCCAGCACGCCGACCCGGCCCTTGCCGGGCTTGACCACGGTGGCGTAGGCGACGGGCACGTACTTGCGGAGCCGCGCCATCGCCTCGGGCGACGGGTCGATCGGGATGGCGCGGACGCCGCCGACCTTGGCGTCGGTCTCGGCCACCGCGCCGGCGCCGAGGGCGAAGTTGAAGGAGTCGGCCTTACCCTGCGCGAACTCCTGGGCGCCGCCCACCACGTTCGGCACGGGGACGTGTACGATGTCGTTATAGGTGAGCCCGCCGTTCGCCAGGATTCCGTGCGTCAGGATGTCGAGGATCTTCTGGCTGACATAGTCGGTGGGCACGCGCTTGCCCTTCAGGTCGGCGATCTTCTTGATCGGCGAATTCTTCTGGACGAAAAGGCCGTTGTAGAGGGGCGTCAGGATCGCGACCGCGCGCACGTTGGGCTGCGGCTTGCCCTTGTAGATCACCGTGCCGGTCACGGCGTAGTTGGTCTCGAGCTCGTTGGCGAGGCCGAACTCCACCTCGCCGGCGCTGATCGCCGGTACGTAGGCGCTGGTGCCGCCGAACGGCTGGATGCGGAGCGCGAGCCCGTTGTCCGAGGCCACCTTGGCGAGCGCGGCGCCGGCCGAATAGGTGAAGAAGCCCTGCTTCCCCGTGCCGAGGCCCATGACCTGGGCGGACGCGGGCTGCGCGCCGGCCAATGCCGCGACCAGGGCGGCTGCGGCGACGGCGCCGGCAATTCGCGATGCCATTCCGTATCTCCCTCTCTCTGTTCCTTCGTAGGGGCGCGAAAAGACCGCGACCCGACGCGCTTATACCGCGTTTTGCCGGGGCCGAGGAACACGGAACCTGCGCGAACCGGGCGGCGTTGGGCGGATGGGCGTTGGCAACGGAGGCGCGGTCGTGGTTCAGGTCACCCTCAGCGTGAACGGCGAGGATCATGAGCTTTCGCTCGATCCCCGAGTGACGCTCCTCGATGCGCTCCGCGAGCGGATCGGCCTCACCGGCCCGAAGAAGGGCTGTGACCATGGCCAGTGCGGCGCCTGCACGGTGCATTGCGACGGCCGCCCGGTGCTCGCCTGCCTGACCCTCGCGGCGGCGGTGCGGGGCCCCGTCACCACCATCGAGGGGCTCGCCAGCCAGGGCACCCTGCACCCGATGCAGCAGGCCTTCCTCGACCGCGACGCGCTCCAGTGCGGCTACTGCACGCCCGGCCAGATCATGTCGGCCGTCGCCTGCGTCAACGGCGGTCACGCCGGCACGGCTGCCGAGATCCGCGAGTTCATGAGCGGCAACCTGTGCCGCTGCGCCGCCTACCCCCGCATCGTCGAGGCGGTGATAGACGCCCGCCCCAAGCTGCAGCGAAGCTGAGATGCGCCCCTTTGCCTATGCGCCGGCCGACGATCGCGCCGACGCGCTGCGCCTTGCCCAGGCCGACGGCGCCGCGTTCCTCGCCGGCGGGACGACGCTCCTCGACCTGATGAAGCTCGACGTGATGCGCCCGCGCACGCTGGTCGACATCAATCGGCTGGCCGACGGGAACGCCGCCATCGAGGCGCGCCCGGAGGGGCTCCGCCTCGGCGCGCTGATGCGGATGGCTGACGCCGCCGACCACCCTGACATCGTCCGCGAGTACCCGGCGATCGCCCAGTCGCTGCGCCTCGCGGCGAGCCAGCAGCTCCGCAACATGGCGACGCTCGGCGGCAACGTGTTGCAGCGGACGCGCTGCGCCTATTTCCGCGACGCCGGCGAGGCGGCGTGCAACAAGCGCCGGCCCGGCTCCGGCTGCGCCGCGCTCGGCGGCGTCAACCGCAAGCACGCCGTCCTCGGCGTCAGCGAGCGGTGCATAGCGACCTATGCCGGCGACTTCGCCCAGGCGCTGATCGCGCTCGACGCTGTGGTCGAGATCGACGGGCCGAAAGGGGCGCGGGTGATCGGCTTCGCCGAATTGCACTGCCCGCCGGGCGAGACGCCGGATGTGGAGACCACGCTTGCCCCGGGCGAGATTATCACCGGCTTCCGAGTTCCGTCGGGGCCGTGGACGCGCCGCTCGCTCTATCTCAAGGTGCGCGACCGCGAATCCTACGAGTTCGCGCTGGCGTCGGCGGCGGTCGCGCTTGATATGCGCGACGGCCGGGTGCGCGAGGCCCGCATCGCCCTCGGTGGCGTCGCCACGGTGCCGTGGCGCGCCCGCGCGGCCGAGGCAGCACTCGCCGGCCGAGCGCTCACCGACGACACGGCCGCCGACGCAGCCGACCGCGCCTTCACCGGCGCGGTCACCCATGGCGGCAACGATCACAAGCCGGAACTCGGCCGGCGCACGCTGGTGCGCGCGCTGACCGAGGCCGCGCGGCTGGAGGTCTGAGATGGACGCACGCCCGAGCGCGACCGGCATCGGCGCCGACGTCGCCCGCATCGAGGGACGGCTCAAGGTGACCGGGGCGGCGCGCTACGCCTCGGACGCCGACCCAGCGAATCCGGCCTACGCCTTCCTCGTCACCAGCCAGATCGCCCGGGGCCGCGTCGTGCGCATCGACGAGGCCGAGGCGCGCGCGCAGGACGGCGTGCTGGCCATCCTCACCCATCGCGAAGTGGGCGAGCGCGTCGGAACGGGCGAGCTGTTCGCCTCGGGCGGCTACATGGGCTCGACCATCGCGCCGCTCGCCTCCGACCGCGTGTGGCACGCCGGGCAGATCGTCGCCATCGTCGTCGCGGACAGCTATGAGATCGCGCGCGACGCGGCGCACCGGCTGCGGATCGAATACGAAGCGGAGCCGCCGGCCGCGACTTTCGACTCGCCGGGGGTCGACGCGGTCGCGGTCGCCGACGTCTCCGAAGGTCACGAGGACCCGGAGGTGGGTGACGCCGCCACGGCCTTCGAGAAGGCTTCGGTCAAGATCGACCAGTGGTACGGAACGCCGACCCAGCACCACAATCCGATCGAGCTGTTCACCACCGCCTGCGAATGGCGGGGCGACCGCCTGACCGTGTGGGAGGCGAGCCAGAACGTGCGCGGGCTGCAGCACGCCGTGGCCGGGCAGCTCGGCATCGACCCGGCGAACGTGCACGTCATCTCGCACCATGTCGGCGGCGCGTTCGGCTCGCGCGGATCGGCGACGCAGCGAACGGCGCTGATCGCCTTCGCCGCCCGCGAGGTGGGTCGCGCCGTGAAGCTCGCTGCGACGCGCGACCAAGGCTTCACCATCGCGACCTATCGCGCCGAAACCCGCCACCACGTCAAGCTCGCGGCGGCCCGCGACGGAAGGCTGCAGTCGCTGACCCATGACGGGTTCGAGGTGACGAGCCGCGCCGACAACTACAGCGTCGCGGGCACCGACGCCTCGACCCGGCTCTATGCGTGCCCGAACGTCGCCTCTCGCGTCTCCATCGTGCGCGCCGACCGCAATACGCCGGGCTTCATGCGCTCGCCGCCCGAGGTGCCTTATCTCTACGCGCTGGAAAGCGCGATGGACGAGCTCGCCTTCGCCCTCGGCATGGACCCAGTCGAGCTCCGCCGCGTCAACGACACCCGCCACGAGCCGATCCGCAACCTGCCCTACACCAGCCGGTCGATGATGGAATGCTTCGATGCCGCGTCCGCCGCGTTCGGCTGGGCGAAGCGCGACCCCCGCCCCGGCTCCATGCGGGATGGGGACTGGCGTATCGGCTGGGGCTGCGCGGCGACCGCCTACCCGACAGTGATGTCGCCTGCGACCGCGCGCATTTCTCTTGCCCCCGACGGCTCCGTCAGGGTGGCGACCGCGGCTCACGACATCGGCACCGGCGCCTATACGGCCATTGCCCTCACAACGGCGGACCTGCTGGGCGTCGATCTCGACCGGGTCGAGGTCGCGCTCGGTGACAGCGAGCTGCCGCCGGGCCCGATTGCCAGCGGGTCGAACACCACGGCGAGCGTCTGCAATGCCATCGCCAACGACTGTGCCGAAATCCGCAAGCGCCAGGCCGAGCGGCCGGGGGCGAACGAGACGATCGAGGTGATCGGGCGCAACGTGCCGCATGGCATCCCCGAGGAGGGCGCGTTCGACGATCTGGCGCGCGGCATGCCGCGGCTGAACGGCGGGGCATGGATGGAGGACCGCGTGCAGTTCGCCTTCGGAGCCGAATTCGTCGAGCTGCGCATCCATGCGCTGACCGGCGAGATCCGCTGCCCGCGCATCGTCGGCGCGTTCGCGGCAGGGCGCATCGTCAGCCGGCGGACGGCCGAAAGCCAGCTTATCGGCGGGATGATCTGGGGGCTCTCCTCGGCGCTGCACGAGGCGACGGATATCGATCCGCGCACCGCGCGCTACATGAACGCCGACCTTGCCGAATACCTGATCCCGGTGAACGCCGACGTCGCCGAGGTGCGTGCCATCGTGCTCGCCGAGGACGACCGCGAGGTCAACCCGCTCAGCATCAAGGGGCTCGGCGAGCTGGGCAATGTCGGCACCAACGCCGCCGTCGCCAACGCCGTGTTCCACGCGACGGGCAAGCGCATACGCGACCTGCCGATCCGCATCGAGGACATGCTGGGCTGACGTCATGGCGCCGCGGGCGAACTGGAAGGGCCTTCTCAAGATCGCCGAGCTGACCTGTCCGGTGGCGCTCTACACCGCGGTGTCGTCGTCGGAGCGGATCTCGTTCCACATCCTCAACCGCAAGACGGGCCACCGCGTCCACCGCCAGTTCGTCGACAGCGAGACGGAGAAGCCGGTCGCGCCCGACGACACGGTCAAGGGCTACGAGACGGGCGAGGGCGAGCTGGTGACGCTGGAGCCGGACGAGATCGCCGCCGCCGTTCCGGAAGGGAACAAGACGCTGTCCGTCGAGGGGTTCATCCCGTGCGGCGAAATCGACGCAGTCTATTTCGACCGGCCATACTTCCTGGGTCCGGCCGACCCGTCGGCGCGCGAGTCCTACGCGCTGATCCGTGACGGGATGCGAGTCGAGAACGTCGCCGCGCTCGCCCACGCGGTTCTGTTCCGCCGGGCGCGTACCCTGCTTGTCCGCCCCCATCGCGGCGGGCTGATCGCGACAACTCTCCGGTTCGACTACGAGGTGCGCCAGGCGGCCGACGTGTTCGACGAGATCGGTGACATCAAGACCAAGGGCGAGATGCTCGACCTCGCCAAGCACATCATCGATACAAAGCGCGGCACGTTTGACCCGTCCGCGTTCGAGGACCGTTACGAGGCGGCGCTGGCCGAACTGGTGCGGGCCAAGCGCGCGGGCGAAAAGCTGCCGGCGAAGGCGCGCGCCGCGCCCGGCAAGGTGGTCGACCTTATGGAGGCGCTGCGTCAGAGCGCGAAAAGCGGCGGGAAGCCCGCCACCCAGAGGCGTGGCGCGTCGCGCAAGGGGAAGTCCACCACCCCTTCGACCCGCCGCAAGGCGCCCAAGCGCAAGGAGAGCCAGCCGCGTCGCAAGGCCGGCTGACCGTTTCGTCGAGGATCGGCGCGGGGCTCTCTGGGCCGGCGGCTATCACTGCGCGCGCGCCCGTCACGCTCTTGACATCGCCCGGCCGGCCATGCGGTGAATCCGCCGTCATTCGCGCGCGGGAAACCCGCCGCACCCTTGGGAGGAAGTCGATGTCCGTTCGTGTCCTGCGCCCGCTCGCTGTGGCGGCCGCCGCCCTTGCCCTGGTCTCCGCGGTGGCGCATCCCGCCGCGGCGCTCGACAAGATTCGGGTAGGCAAGGCGGTGCCCTACATCTTTTCGTTCGCGGTGGTCGAGGTGGGCCAGGCCAAAGGCTTCTTCGCCAAGGAGGGGATCGAGGCCGAGAGCATCGGCTTCCAAGGCGGGGCGAAGCTGCACCAGGGGATGATCTCGGGCGCCGTCGACATGGGGCTCTCGTCCGGCGCCGACCTGGCGGTGGTCAGCCGCGGCAACTATGCCAAGGCGGTCGGGGCGATGGCCGGCCCGCCGCTGCTGATGGGCGTCATCGTGCCGTACAATTCGCCGATCAAGACCGTCGCCGACCTCAAGGGCAAGAAGATCGGCATCGGCACGGTCGGGTCGCTCACCCACTGGCTGACGCTCAACCTCGCCGAGACCGAGGGGTGGGGACCCGACGGGGTGCAGGTCGTCGCCGTCGGCGGCAGCGTGCCGGCGCTTACCGCCGCGCTCAAGCTGCACCAGGTCGACGCGCTGATGGAGGCGGCGGCGATCGGGCTCAACCTCGAGGAGAAGAAGCAGGCGCGGCTGCTGACGCCCGTCACCTGGGTGAAGGACTTCCACATCCACATGTTCTATGCGACCGATACGTTCCTGAAGAAGGACCCGTCGGCCGTGACGCGCTTCATGAAGGCGTGGTTCGAGACCATCAAGTGGATGCGCGCGAACAAGGCGGAGACGGTGACGCTGGTCCGCAAGGTGACGCATTTCTCGCAGCCGGTGGAGGAGCGCGAGTACGACATGGTGATGCCGATGTTCTCCGAGACCGGCAAGTTCAACCCCAAGGCGCTCGCCGCGCTGTCGAAGTCGTTCGTCCAGCTTCATTTGTTGAAGAAGGAACCCGACCTCTCGAAGTACGTCACCGAGAAGTACCTGCCGAAGATGTAGCGGGATGCCCGACGCCGGACCCGCCTCGCGCTTGCCGCTCTATCGCCACGCGCTCGACTGGGACGCGCTGGAGGCGGAGTACCCGCCGCCAGACGTGTTCTTCGATACGGTCTTTAGATGGCCGGCCGAGCGCCTGCGCGAGCTGCAGGACCGCCGGTTCCGCGACACCGTCGCGCACGCCTGGGAGAATCCGTTCTACGCGGAGCGCTGGCGGGCGGCAGGGCTTGCGCCGGCCGACATACGCGGGCTCGACGACATCGCCAGGCTCCCGCCCTTCACCTCGGACGACATCAAGGACGACCAGCGCGACCATCCGCCGTTCGGGCTGATTCCCGGAGTCGGACGGGCGGAAATCGGAGGCGCGCCGTTCAAGGTGGCGACGTCGGGCGGCACCACCGGCAAGCCGCGCGCGACGCTCCATTCGGCCCGCGAATGGGAAATCCTCGGCAGCGGCACCGCGCGCGCCCTCTACGGCCAGGGCGCTCGGCCGGGCGACGTGATGCAGATCCCGGTGACCTGCGCCACGGCGATGCTGGGCTGGGCCTATGCGAAGGCCTGCCAGGACTATCTCGGCATCCTGCCGCTGACCACCGGGTCGGGCGTCGTGACGCCCTCGCGCCGCCAGGTCGAGATGGCCTTCGATTTCGGCAGCGCCATCTGGGTGAGCTTCCCGGAATACCTGATCCGCCTCGCCCATGCGGCGCGGGACGAGCTTGGCCGCGACGTGCGCGAGCTCGGCAGCAAGTTCCTCACCACCTTCCTCGGCCCCGACGTGGAGGGCACGCTGCGGCGCGAGCTGGAGGCGCTGTGGGGCTGCCCGGTCTACGACAATTACGGGATCAACGAGATCGGGCTCGGCGCGATGGAGGGTCCGGACAAGGACGGGCTCTATTTCATGGAGGACCTCTGCTATTTCGAGATCCTCGACACCGAGACCGGTGCGCCGCTGCCGCCGGGCGAGGTCGGCAACATGGTGGTGACGTGCTTCTACCGCCACGTCGCGCCGTTCGTCCGCTACAACCTCCGCGACCTCACGCGCGTCCTGCCGGGGCGGACCAGCGCGCTCGGCTCCGACTTCCGCCGGATGGACCATTTCCTCGGCCGTTCCGACGACATGGTCAAGATCCGTGGCGTCAACGTCTACCCGATGGCGTGCCTCGCGGCGGTGAAGTCGGACCCGCGCACGACCGGCGAATGGGTGTGCGTCGCCGAGCGCGTGGAGGGCGACGGCGCGCCGCGCGACGAGCTCACCGTCCATGTCGAGCTGCGCCGCGATGCGGCCGCGCTCGACGGGCTCAGCGACCACCTCTCGGCGCGGCTGAAAAGCGACCTCGGGCTGTCGGTGGGCGTGGTGCTCGCCGCGCCGGGGACGCTCGACGCGCTCGCCAACGTCGGCACCGGCGAGGGCAAGGTGCGTCGGCTGGTCGACCGCCGGCCCGGTTACGGGAAGAAGGGATGATTCCGATATCTGCGGGGCTTCCCGTTCACTGCGTGGCGACCGGAAAAACCAGTGGTCGATGACCGTAAATGCGCGTTGGCGCAGATGTTTCGAATATCGGAATGGTGATGCCTATGACGTCGAAATCGGCGATTGCCATAAAGGATGAGCGGGGACGGCTTCCCGTGGCACATCCGGGCCGGCTTCTGCGGCGCGAGCTCGCTGCTCGCGGCCTGAGCGCGAGCAGGCTCTCCGTCGATCTCGGCGTGCCGTCCGGTCGTATCACCGACATCCTCAACGGGCGCAGGTCTATAACGGCCGACACGGCTGTGCGGTTGGGACGCTACTTCTGCAACAGCGCGCAGTTCTGGCTTGATCTTCAGGTGCAGTACGACATCGTGGTCGTCGAACGCGATCGCGGCGCGGAGATTGCGCGGCGCGTGCTGCCCCCCGACGCGGCGTAGGTGGGACCGTGCGCGCGATCGACGTCCACTGCCACACCTCGACGCAGGAACATTACGCGAGCCTCGGCCGGTTCGCCGTGGCGTTCGAGCAGATGTTCGGCAAGCTGGTGCCGAAGACCGTCGACGAGATGGCGGACGATTTCCGCCGCGACGACGTGATGTGCATGATGATTGCCATGGACGCCGAATCCGAGACCGGCGAGCCGGCGATCCCCAACGACTACATCGCCGCGCTGACAGCGGCGCACCCGGACGTGTTCCTGCCGGGCTGGGCGGTGGTCGATCCGTGGAAGGGCAAGGCGGCGCTCGCCGAGCTCGAGCGCGCGATCGCGACGCTCGGCATGATCGGGCCGAAATGGATGCCGATCATGCAGGGCTTCTACCCGCACGACAAACGCTTCTACCCGTTCTGGGACCTTTGCCAGTCGCTCGGCGCGCCGATCCTCACCCATTGCGGCACGACCGCGATCGGTTCCGGGCTCGACGGCGGCGGCGGGCTCAAGCTCGACTACGCGCGCCCGATTCCCTGCATCGACACCATCGCCGCCGACTTTCCGCGCCTCACCATCGTGATGGCGCACCCGGCCTGGCCGTGGACCGACGAGGCGATCGCGGTGCTGCTGCACAAGAAGAACGTCTACATGGACATCTCGGGCTGGCGGCCGAAATACATTCCCGAGGCGCTGAAGCACGAGATGAACCGGCGCCTGCAGGACAAGATCCTGTTCGGTTCCGACTATCCCGGCTGGACGCCCGGCCAGTGCCTCGACGAGCTGGAGATGGAGGGGCTGCGCCCCGGCGTCGCCGAGAAGATCTTCTTCAAGAACGCGCTCCGTGTCCTCAAGCTCGAGGACAAGGTCGCGCGCGCCGAGGCCGCCGCGCAGGCGCGCCGCTAGCTCTATCTTCCGCTGCGGGCGAGGGAATGCACCCAGCCCTGCATGCGCCTCCGGGCGTTCTCGATGTCGGCCTGCTTGAAGAAATCCTCGGGATTCACCTTGTCGACCGGATAGACCGGGCGCAGGAAGTCGCTTTCGTAGCCGAACGGCACGGTGGCGTCGATCCCCATGCCGCCCTCGAACACCGTGTTCGACGCGGTCCACTGGCGCTCGCCCGCGGTCATGCGCTCGGCCGGCATGAAGGTCTGGCCGCGCCCGCCGGGGATCGGGTTGAGGATGTCGGTCTTCGGGTTCACCCGCGTGGTCAGGCACCACATGATGTCGTCCATCGAGTAGGGATCGACGTCCTCCGACACCGCGATGGCGAGCCGCATGCCCTGCGAGCAGGAGAGGATCGCGGACAGGAAGTTGCGCTGCCAGCCCTCGTCGATCTGGTGCCGCTTCTTCACCTGGATGACGCAGCCGCCCCAGTCGGTCATGCAGTAGGGGATTACCGCATTCTGGACGATTCCGGGCTGCAGCCGCTCGCAGAGCTCGAAGATCGCCGCCTCGCGCACGGTGGTGTCGATGTTGTGGTCGTCGAGCGTGTGCACGCCGAGCGCGAACACGATGGGCTTCTTCTCCGGCTTGCGCATGGTGACCGCGGTGACATGGAAGGTCGGCGCCTTGTAGGCCTTGCCCATGTAGCCGGCCCATTCCGGATGGAAGTGGAAGCGGCCCTGAACGCCGGCGTCCTCGCTCTCTTTGGTCTCGAACCGGCGGTCGCGCGGATCGACATAGCCTTCCAGCACGATTTCGGCGTCGGCGAGCGCCAAGGCGTCGACCGTCCGCGCCTTCACCAGCCGAATGGGCGATCCCTGCACGGCGCCGGCAACTCCGATCTCGTCGCAGCCGCGCGGCAGGATCACGTAGTCGAACCCCGCGCCGGCGAGCAGGGTGCAGGCCGGCGGCACGCCGAAGCACATCGTGATCGGCACGCGCTCGCCCTCCGCGTAGTACTTGTTCACCACCTGCCACATGTGCGAGCCGGGCGAGATCTGGAACGTGCCGACGTCACCCCAGCGGAAGTTCATCCGGTTGTAGCCGAGGTCGGAGCCGCCCTCGAACTGCGGGCCCGTGACGCAGCGAATGCCCGAGCCCACCGTCAGCTCGGGCTCGTAGGTGGTGTGGCGGATCGGCACCATGTAACGGTTCACGTCGTCCGGCTTTTCGATTACCGTCTCCTGGCAGGGCGCATCCTTCTGGTCGATGACCACCGGCGCCAGCGGGTGCGACAGCGCGTGGGCGAGCTTCCGCACGCGGTCGGGGTCGCTCTCCCAGCCGAACATCTTGTTGATGACCTTGATGTCGCCGAACAGGTTGGTCAGAACCTGATGGTCGGGCTTGCCCTTCACGTTGTGGAACAGCACCGGGCAGCCGCCGTCCATGTGCTTCTGCAGCCCGGTCACCTGAAGGTCGGGATCGACCTCGATTTCGGTCTCGATCAGGTCGCCTTCCGATTTCAGCCAGGCGAGCGTCGCGCGCAGGTCGCGGATGTCGTCGGCGGGCGGGCGGTTGTGGCCCTTGGTGATGCTGGCCATGCGGCGGCTCCCGTTTCGCTTGCCGGGGGGGCGGCAAAATCCATAGAATACTAAGCATTATGGACAACCCGGGCGCGGCCCGTCAATGCAGGCGCAACCCGTCTCATTCCCTCCCGATACCAGCGCCGGCTATCTGGTGCGCGACGCGAACCGTGCGTTCCAGCGCCTGTTGGAGCGCCGCCTCGCGCCCTACGGCATCAAGCGCGGCCACTGGTATTTCCTGCGCGTGCTCTGGACCGAGGACGGTCTCACCCAGCGCGAGCTCTCGGCGCGGGTGGGCGCGATGGAGCCGACGACCGCCGTCGCGTTGCGGGCGATGGAGAAGGCGGGGCTTGTGCGCCGCGTTCGCAGCCGCACCGACAAGCGCAAGGTGCACGTCCGGCTCACCGACAAGGCCGAGCGCCTGCGCGACGTCCTGCTGCCGGTCGCGCGCGAAATCACGCGCGAGGCTGCCGTCGGCATCGGTCGTACCGATCTCGCCGCGTTCCGCCGCGCGGTGCGCGCGATGACGTCCAATCTCGATCGGATCGAGCAATGATCTCCGGGCTCGGTCCCGTCGACGTCGCGGGCTGGATCGCGACCGGCGCCGCACGCCATCCCGGGAAGCCGTTCCTCATCGGCGTCGAGGACGGGCGCATCGTCACCTATGCCGGGCTTCGCGATCTCACGGCGCGCATTGGCGCCGCGCTGGCCGCGCGCGGCATCGGGCGCGACGACCGGGTCGCGCTGCTTGCCGACAACTCGCCAGAGCACCTTGCCACCTATCTCGGGACGCTGGCCGCGGGGGCCACGATCTGCACGATCCACGTCGAGATGAACGCGCGCCATTTCGCCGCGATCCTGCCGTCGCTCTCTCCGCGGCTCGTTCTGTGCGAGGCCGGGCAGGGGCTCGAGGCGGAGGTGCACGCGGCGGGCGCTCCCTGCGTCGCGCTCGACCGGTTCTTCGCCGATCTGCCGGCGGCATCGGACGCGCAAAAGGCGGTGCCGTCCGCGCGCCCGACCGACGACGGGGTCATCACCTTCACTTCGGGCACCACCGCGCGGCCCAAGGGCATCGTGCTCGCCTACCGCGAGATGCTGGGCAACGGCGCCGCCATCGGCGACGCCTACGGGTTCGGCGCGGACGACATCCTCTACGACTACCGCTCCTACAACTGGGCATCCGCGCAGCTCCTCCTCCTCGCGACGCTTTCGAAGGGCGCGACGCTGGCCATGCGACGGCGCTTCTCGCGCTCGCACTTCTTCGCCGACATCGCTCGGCTGGGGGCGACCATCGCCGCCGGCAATCCGACCGTGGTCAACATGCTGCTCCAGGGCGACGACCCGCCGGTGGCGGTGCCCAGCCTGCGCTTCATGACGTCGAGCTCGGCGCCGCTGCTCGAGGACGAATGGCGCCGGTTCGAGGCGCGGTTCGGCGTCACCATCGTCCAGGGGTACGGCACCAGCGAAACCGGCTGGATCGCGGCGTCGACGGTGGCGGACCGCCGCTTCGGCACGGTCGGCCGGCCGCTGCCCTACCAGCGCCTCGCGATCGTCGATGCGGATGGGCGCGCCCTGTCCGCGGGCGAGACGGGTCTGGTCGAGGTCGGCGCGTTCGACGCCAATCCATATCGCCATATCGGCGACGACGGGTTGGTCGCGACCCACGCGACCGAGCGGGTGCGCACCGGCGATCTCGGTGTCCTCGACGCAGACGGCTACCTCCGCCTCACCGGCCGGGCGCGCGAGCTGATCATCCGCGGCGGGGTCAATGTCTCGCCGGTCGAGATCGACAATCTGCTGGTCGGGATGGAGGGGGTCGCCGACGCCGCCACCATCGGCGTGCCGGACCCGATCTATGGCGAGGAGGTGGTAAGCTACGTGGTGCCGGCGGCGGGGGCGACGCTCGCCGCTTCCGACCTGCTGGCGCACTGCGCCGCCACCCTGCCGGCGGCGAAGGCGCCCAAGCGGATATTCCTGTGCCCGTCCCTGCCGAGGAACGACCGGGGCAAGCTCGACCGCAACGCCCTTCTCGACCGGTGGCGGCGGGAGAACGGCGCGGCCGCCTGACCGCGCGCGGCCTTCAGCCCTGGAACGGGCCGCTCAGAAGGGCCGCAGCGTAGACCAGTACCAGCGTCGACAGCACCAGCGTGAAGCTCCAGCCCCGAACCCAGTTCCGCGTCGTCTTGCTCATGTCCAACCCTCGCGTCCGGCAGTCCCCCACGGACCGCCCACGCGGGAAGAGGAGCAAGAACCGTGCCAGAAGGGGTTCTTTGCAGCAATTACAATGGGTTGCGGGGCGGGGGACGGCGGCCGAGGATGCCGTTTCCCCGGATCGCCTGGCGATAGGCGGCGAGGGCCTCGCGGAATGGGCCGAGCCCGACCGGTGTGTCGCGCGGCAGCGCGTCGGGCGCGGTCTCGATCCGGAAGACCAGCCGGTCGGCCGCCCGCATCTCGCCGACCATGCGGAGCGCTTCTGCGCCCGACCAGCCGGCCACGGCGCCCGCCGGCATCGCCTGGTGAAAGGGGAAGTGTCCGATCCGCACGAAGGCGGGGACGCGGCTCTGGCCGGTCGCGGATTTCGATCCAGACGCGGAAGGCATCCGGCGTCGGCTCGGCGACGTGCAGCACGTTCTGGACGGCGCCCATCGCGTCGGGCGGCGCCGAAAGGTCGCACCGGGCGTCGTCGCTGTCGGGTAGCGTACGCCAGCATACCAGCCGCCAGTCGCCGAACAGATGGTAGTAGAACGTCCAGCTGCGCGCAGGGGCCGCCGCGAGGACGAGGACGAGCGCGAGGGCGAAGGCGGACCGCATCGCGGCACTCTAGCATCCGCCCGCCGGCAAGGCGGAACGTTGGCCCGAGTTGGGGCGCATGCTATGGTCGCGCCGCACTTGTCCGGCCGGCGCGGCGCCGGCGACGGAGGACGATAGGGCCTTGGCCAAAAACGCAATTCCGGTAACGCAGGCGACCTGGCCGCTGGTGCGCCGTCTCGCCGCGGGCTACATCCGCCCGCAGCTCGGCACGCTGGGCGGCGCGCTCGCTTGCATGGCCCTCACCGCGATGGCGACGGCGGGCCTCGCCCGGCTGATGGAGCCGGTGCTGGACACGGTTTTCATCGCCCGCAATGGGACGATGCTGCCGCTGGTGGCGGGCGCGGTGCTCGCGACCTTCGCGATCAAGGGCGCGTCGGCCTACGGCCAGGCGGTGCTGATGACCACTGTCGGCCAGCGCATCATCGCCGGCATGCAGAACGAAATGTTCGCCCATCTGATGCGGGCGGACCTCGCCTTTTTCCACGATTCCTCGACCGGGCGCCTCGTCTCGCGCTTCACCAACGACGTGAACCTGCTGCGCGCCGCGGTGACCAACGCGCTCACCGGCATCGGCAAGGATTCGCTCACCGTCGTCTTCCTGGTCGGCGTCATGTTCTATCAGGACTGGGTGCTGGCGCTGGTGTCGTCGGTGGTGTTTCCCGTGGCGGTGATGCCGATCGTCAAGATCGGGCGGCGCATGCGCAAGGTGTCGGCAAACACGCAAACGCAGATGGGGGCGCTCGCCACCCTGCTGACCGAGACGTTCCAGGGCGCGCGCCACGTCAAGGCCTACGGGATGGAGGCGTACGAGCGCTCACGCGCCGCGGCCCTGATCCACCAGGTCTACAAGCTGTCGTGCAAGTCGGCCCGCACGCGCTCGCTGTCGCACCCGATCATGGAATCGCTCGGCGGGGTCGCAATCCTGCTGGTGATCCTCTATGGCGGGGCGCAGGTCATCCACGGCGCGCGCACGACGGGCCAGCTCTTCTCGTTCATCACCGCGCTGCTGCTCGCCTACGAGCCGATGAAGCGCCTCGCCCAGCTCAACGCCAACTTGCAGGAGGGGCTCGCGGCGGCGCAGCGCGTGTTCGAGATGCTCGACGTCGAGCCCGCTATCGTCGATGCGCCGGAGGCGCGGCCGCTGGTCCACAAGCGCGGCGCCATCCGGTTCGAGAACGTGCGCTTCGGCTATCGCGCCGGCGAAGATGCGGTGCGCGCGCTCGACGGGGTGACGCTCGACGTGCCGGGCGGCAAGCGGGTCGCGCTGGTCGGCCCGTCGGGGGCCGGCAAGTCGACGGTGCTGAACCTGATCCCGCGCTTCTACGACGTCGATGGCGGCCGGGTGACGGTCGACGGGCAGGACGTGCGCGAGGTGACGATGGCGAGCCTCCGCGCGCGGATCGGGCTGGTCAGCCAGGAGATCGCGCTGTTCGACGACACGGTCTACGCCAACATCGCCTACGGCCGGCCGGACGCGGCCGAGGCGGACGTCATCGCCGCCGCCAGGGCGGCGAGCGCGCACGACTTCATCATGGCGCTGCCCGAGGGGTACCACACCCATGTCGGCGGGCGCGGCATGAAGCTCTCCGGCGGCCAGCGTCAGCGCCTCGCCATCGCGCGCGCCATGCTGAAGGACGCGCCGATCCTGCTGCTCGACGAGGCGACGTCGGCGCTCGACACCGAGTCCGAGCGCCAGGTGCAGGCGGCGCTGCGCACGCTGATGGCCGGTCGCACCACGTTGGTCATCGCCCATCGGCTGTCGACCGTCGTCGATGCCGACCTGATCTACGTGCTCGATTCCGGGCGGGTGATCGAGCAGGGCAACCACGCCGAGCTGATGGCGCGCGGCGGGGCCTACGCGCGGCTCTACGCGCTGCAGTTCGCCGACGACGGCGAGGCGCCGAAGCCCGCCGCGGCGCTGCGGGCCTGACCGGCCGCGCCCGGTGTCGGTGACGCTCGCGGCCTATCGCGCGCTGACCGGCGCGGGCCTGCCCCTGATCCGCCTCTACCTCGCTCGCCGCCGGCGCCAAGGGCGCGAGGATCCGGCGCGCTTCGCGGAGCGGATGGGCATCGCCGGCCAGCCGCGTCCGCCCGGTGCGCTGGCTTGGCTGCACGCGGCGAGCGTCGGCGAGGCGGTCTCGGCGCTGCCCCTGATCGAGCGGCTGCTGGCGGAGCGGCCGGGCCTTTCCATTCTCGTCACCACCGGCACGGTCACCTCGGCCCGGCTTCTCGAACGGCGCCTGCCCGCGCGGACGATCCACCAATACGTGCCGGTCGATCGCGCCGCCTGGGTCGCGCGGTTCCTCGATCATTGGCGACCCGATCTCGCTCTGTGGCTCGAATCCGAGCTCTGGCCGAACATGCTCCGCGCGCTGGCGGAGCGGCGCGTGCCCGCCGTTTTGGTCAACGCGCGCCTCTCGCCGCGCTCGCTGGCGCGCTGGCGGCGTTTGCCAGCCACGATCCGCGAGCTGCTCGCGAGCTTCACCCTCTGCCTTGCCCAGAGCCCGCGCGAGGCGCAAGCGCTGGAGGAACTCGGCGCCCGGCGTGTCGCGGAGCCCGGCAACCTGAAGTTCGCGGCACCGCCGCTCGCCTGCGACGCGGGCGAGCTCGCGCCCCTCGACTCCCTGCTCGCCGGACGGCCGCGATTTCTCGCCGCCTCGACCCATCCGGGCGAGGAGGAGGTGGTCGAGGTGGCGCACCGGACGATCGCCGCCCGCCACCCGGGGCTTATCACCATCGTCGTGCCGCGGCATGAGCAGCGCGGCGCCGAGATCGCGGCGCTGCTCCGCGCGCGCGGCCATCGCGTCGCGCGCCGTTCTGCCGGTGAGACACCCGGACCGGACGATGCGTTCTATCTCGCCGATACGATGGGCGAGCTCGGGCTGTTCTTCCGCCTCGCCCCGGTCGCGTTCGTCGGCGGCTCGCTGGTGCCGCACGGTGGCCAGAATTTGCTGGAGCCGGCCCGGCTCGGCTGCGCCATCGTGCACGGCCCGCACGTGACGAATTTTCAGGAGATCGCGGCCGAGCTGACCGCCGCCGGCGGCACGATCGAGGTCGCAGACGCCGCCGCGCTCGCGGGCGCGGTCGATGGGCTGCTCGCCGATCCTGCGCGCCGGGAACGACAGGCGGCGGCGGCTTCGGGCGTCGCCGCGGCGCGCTCGCGCGTTCTGGACGCGGTGATGGAACAGCTCGCCCCGGTGCTGGACGGGGCCCTCGCCACGGCGCCCTGCGCGCCTGCCTGCCATGCGCGCACCTGAGTTCTGGCGCCACGGCGGCGTCGTTCCCGCGCTCCTCGCCCCCGCCGCCGCCGGCTGGACCCTCGCCGGGCGGCTCCGCCGCGCGGTCGTGCGCCCGTGGCGCGCGCCGGTTTCGATGATCTGCGTCGGCAATCTGGTCGCGGGCGGGCAGGGGAAGACGCCCGTCGCCATCGCGCTCGCCCGCCGCCTCGCCGCCGCAGGCCGGGCGCCGCACTTCGTCACGCGCGGCTATGGCGGGGCGGAGGCAGGGCCGCTCCGTATCGACCCCGCCCGCCATGGCGCGCGAGAGGTGGGCGACGAGGCGCTGCTGCTCGCTCGCGTCGCGCCGGCATGGGTGGCGCGCGAGCGTGCCGCCGGGGCACGCGCCGCGCACGCGGCGGGGGCCGGCGCCATCGTGCTGGACGACGGGCTGCAGAACCCGTCGCTCGCCCACGATCTCGCGCTTGTGGTGGTCGACGGCGGGTACGGGTTCGGCAATTGCCGGGTCATCCCCGCGGGGCCGCTGCGCGAACCGCTGGCGGACGGGCTTGGCCGGGCCGACGCGGTCGTGCTGGTCGGAGACGACCGGACCGGCGTCGCATCCGCCCTCGAAGGGTGCGACCGGCCCGTCCTGCGCGCCCGTCTCGCCCCCACCGGAGGCGCCGCCGAGATCGCCGGACGCGCCGTCGTCGCCTTCGCGGGGATCGGGCGGCCCGACAAGTTCTTCGAGACCCTCAGCGAGCTGGACTGCCGGCTGGTCGCCGGCATGCCGTTCCCCGACCATCATCCCTACGCGGCCGACGAGATCATGCGGCTGGTCGACGTCGCGCATCGCGAGGACGCGCTGCTGGTCACGACGGCGAAGGATGCGGTGCGCCTGCCGCCCGAGGCGCGCGGGATGGTGCAGGTGCTGGAGGTCGAGATCGAGTGGGACGCGCCGGAGCGTATCGATGCGCTGCTCGAGCGCGCGCTGGCCACGGTGGCGCATGGCTAGGCGGCCCCCTCTCCGCCGGCTGCGCTACCTGGCCGAGGCGGCGGGCGCCGCGATCGGCTTCGGGCTGTTCGCGATCCTGCCGGTGGATATCGCCTCGTGGCTCGGCGGGAGGCTCGGCCGCGCGGTCGGGCCGCTCCTGCCGTTCGACCGGGTCGCGCGGCGCAACCTCCGCGTCGCCTTCCCCGACAAGAGCGACCGCGAGCTCGCCCGCATCCGGCGCGGCATGTGGGACATGCTGGGGCGCATCTTCGCCGAATACCCCCATCTCGATACCATCGCGCGCGACGCCGGTAAGCCGGGCGCGCGCATCGAGATCGCCGGGATCGAACATCGCGCCGCGCTGGAGCAGGGGCCCGCGCTGCTGTTCTCTGGCCATCTCGGCAACTGGGAGGTGCTCGGCCCGGTGTGCCATGCGGTGGGGCTGCCCTGTGCCCAAATCTACCGCGACCCGAACAATCCCTACGTCTCGTGGCTGGTGCGCAAGGTGCGGCGCCTCCCGGTCATCGAGATGGTGCCCAAGGGGGCGGAGGGCGCGCGCAAGGCGATGGCCATCCTGCGCAGCGGGGGGCGGCTCGGCATGCTGATCGACCAGAAGATGAACGACGGCGTCGCGGTTCCCTTCTTCGGGCGTCCGGCGATGACGCCGCCGGCGCTCGGGCGGTTTGCGTTCCGCTTCCACTGTCCTGTCGTGCCAAGCCGGATCGAGCGGCTGAAGGGGGCACGCTTCCGGGTCACCATCTGCCCGCCGATGGAGCTGCCCGACACCGGCGACCGCGACGCCGACGCGCTCGCGATCACCGCAAAAGCGACGCGGTTGATCGAAGACTGGATCCGCGCCCGGCCCGAGCAGTGGCTCTGGGTTCATCGCCGCTGGCCAAATTGACGCCCACCGATTTAGGCGTTGCGCGGCGCCATGACGGCGGGCGGCAACATCGGTTATAAACCGCGCCGATGCTGCGCATCTCCCATCTCACCTACCGCATCGCGGGGCGTGTCCTGTTCGATGATGCCGACGCGACTGTGGCGCCGGGTCAGCGCGTTGGGCTCATTGGCCGCAACGGCACCGGCAAGACGACGCTGCTGCGCCTGATCGCGGGCGAGATCGAGCCGGATTCGGGCACGATCGACATGCCCGCCCGGTGGCGCCTCGGGGTGATGGCGCAGGAGGCGCCCGCCGGCCCGCGCTCGCTGCTCGACACGGTACTCGCCGCCGACACCGAGCTCGCCGCACTCGAGGCCGAGGCGCAGACGGCGACCGATCCCGAGCGCATCGCCGCAATCCATGCCCGCCTCGCCGACAAGGGCGCGCACGCGGCACCGGCACGCGCGGCGCGCATCCTCGCGGGGCTCGGGTTCGACGCCGCGGCGCAGGCCCGGCCGTGCGACGAGTTCTCCGGCGGCTGGCGCATGCGTGTCGCGCTGGCGGCGCTGCTATTCACCCAACCCGACCTTCTGCTGCTGGACGAGCCGACCAACCATCTCGATCTCGAAGCGACGCTGTGGCTCGAGGATTTCCTGCGCCGCTACCCCGGCACGATCCTGCTGGTCAGCCACGACCGCGAGCTGCTGAACGCGGTGCCCGATCACATCCTGCATCTCGAAGGTCGGCGCCTCGTCCTCTATGCCGGGAATTACGACCGGTTCGACGAGACGCGGCGCGCCCGCCTCGCGCTCGACGAGAAGGAGCGCGCGCGGCAGGAGGGCGAGCGGGCCCGCATCACCGCCTTCGTCGAGCGCTTCCGCTACAAGGCGTCGAAGGCGCGCCAAGCACAGTCGCGCCTCAAGATGCTGGCGCGCATGGCGCCCATCGCCGAGCGGCGTGAAGAGGGCGCGATCGGTTTCGCCTTCCCCGAGGCGGAGGCGCTGGCCCCGCCGCTGGTCGCGCTCGAGAAGGTCGATGCCGGCTATGACGGGCACGCGGTGCTGCGCCGGCTCGATCTGCGCCTCGACCCCGACGACCGCATCGCGCTGCTCGGCGCCAACGGCAACGGCAAGTCGACCTTCATGCGGCTGCTGGCGGGGCGGCTCGCCCCGATGGCGGGCGAGCTGCGCCCGGCGCCCAAGCTCCGCATCGGCTATTTCGCCCAGCACCAGGCCGAGGAGCTCGACCTCGCGGCGACGCCGCTGATCGAGCTCGCCCGTCGCCGTCCGCGCGATCCGGAGGAGCGGGTGCGCGCCCAGCTCGGAAGGTTCGGCTTCTCGCAGGAGCGCGCGGAGACGCCGGTCGGCAGCCTCTCGGGCGGCGAGAAGGCGCGGCTCCTCTTCGCGCTGGCGACCGCCGACGCGCCGCATCTGCTGCTGCTCGACGAGCCGACCAACCATCTCGACATCGCCGCGCGCGACGCGCTGGTGCAGGCGATAAACGGGTTCGCCGGCGCGGTGGTGATCGTGAGCCACGATCCGCACATGGTCGAGCTGGTCGCCGACCGGTTGTGGCTGGTGGCGGACGGCAAGGTCACCCCCTATGACGGCGACCTCGCCGACTACCGCGCGTTGCTGTTGGCCGGCGCGGGCGATGAGCGCGCCGCCGACAGCGCCCGCGGCCCCGACCCGAAGCGCGAGGCGCGCCGCGCGGCGGCTGAGAAGCGGCGCCAGCTCGCGCCGCTGAAAAAGCGGTTGGACGCGGCCGAAGCGGAGGTCGCGCGGCTCGAGGGCGAGCGCGCGAAGCTCCACGACGCGCTGGCCGACCCGGCGCTCTACCAGCGCGACAGCGCACGTGCCGCGGCGGTGCAGAAGGCGCTTGGCGAGACCGAGAAGGCACTCGGCGCGGCCGAGGCGGGCTGGCTCGCGCTGCTCGAGGACTACGAGGATGCCCAGGCGACGGCGGTGGAATAGAATCGCCGCGCCGCTTTCCGATTGGCACTTGCGCTACAGGAAGCGCGGCTCGTCGGGCGGCAGGATGTCGGGCCTCGCGTCGGGCCACGGCGCGAAGGGGAAGGGGCGCGCCTCGCTCGCGAAGGTGAGGAAGGCGACGACCTCGCCGAGCCAGGCGGCAAGCTGGGCGCCGAATGTCGCCAGCCGGTCGAGCGGCCGGCCGGAGAACAGCGCCGCCAGGAATTGCACCAGCGCGATCGCGAAGACGACCGCCTCGGCGACATAGAAGGCCAAGCCGAACAGCAGCATGACGACGCCGCGAAGCCATGTCTCGCGCGCGGTCAGGTTGGTCTTGAGCTCGTCGTCCATCGCAGCCCCCCCGGTTGCGGTGTCAGGTGCCGGCTACCATCATCCCGTCGACGCGCAGGCTCGGCGCGTCCATGCCGGTGCGGAACTCCAGATCGTCGGCGGGCGTCAGCTTCTTGAACATGTCCTTCAAATTGCCCGCCACGGTGATCTCGCTCACGGGATAGGCGATCTCGCCCTTCTCGATCCAGAAGCCCGAGGCGCCGCGGCTGTAGTCGCCGGTGACGATCGAGACGCCCATCCCGATCATCTCGGTGATGAGGAGCCCCTGGTCGATGTCGCGGATCATCGCCTCGCGCGTGACCTTGCCCGGCTCCATGTAGAGGTTGGTGGGCGCGGGCGAGGGGGTCGACGCGGTGCCGCGCGCGGCATGGCCCGTGGTATCGAGCCCGAGCTGGCGCGACGAGGCGAGGTCGAGGAACCAGGTGGTGAGCCGTCCGTCGTCGATCACGGCGCGGCGCCGGTTGGCGATGCCCTCGCCGTCGAACGGCTTGGAGCGGAGGCCGCGCGCGCGGTGCGGATCGTCGATCACGGTGATGCCGGGGCCGAACACGGGCTCGCCCATCCGGTCCTTGAGGAACGAGGTGCCGCGCGCGATCGAGGCGCCGTTGATCGCGCCCGAGAGCGAGCGGAGCAGCCCGCTGGAGACGCGCCGGTCGAACACTACCGGCACGCGCGCCGACTTGATCTTGCGCGCGCCGAGCCGGCGCACCGCGCGCTCGCCGGCGACGCGCCCGATCTCGGCGGGATCGCGAAGGTCCGAGCGGTAGACGGCGGTCGAGTAGTCGTAATCGCGCTCCATCGCGGTGCCTTCCCCGGCCAGGACGGAGGCGGAGACCGAGTGGCTGGAATGGGCGTAGCTCTTGGCGAAGCCGTTGGTCGCGGCGAGCGCGATGACCGAGCGGCTCCAGCCGGCCTCGGCGCCCTCGGAGTTGGTGACGCCGGCGACGGCGCGGGCGGCGTCCTCGGCGGCGCGCACCGCCTCGATCAGCGTCTCGGCCGAGGGCTCGTCGTCGTCGGCCATGTCGAGCGACGGCACGGTCTTGGCGATCTGGTCCGGCGAGGCGATGCCGCAATAGCGGTCCTCGGGCGCGGCGCGGGCGGTCGCCACGGCGCGCTCGACCAGCTCGGCCAGCATGTCCGGCTTGAAGTCGTTGGACGAGACGATCGCCTGGCGCTTGCCGACGAGGACGCGGAGGCCGAGGTCGCGCGCCTCCGACCGCTCCAGCTTCTCGAGCGCGCCGAGCCGCCAGGCGACGGAGAGCGAGGCGCCCGCGAACATCACGGCGTCGGCCGCGTCGGCCCCGGCGCGCTTCGCCCGGTCGAGAAGCTCGGAAATGACGGCAAGCGGTTCGGCATCGAGCGGCATGGCGATCTCCTTCAATTCCGAACCTACGCGACCCCCTGGCTTACGATGGGATCAAGATTGGCCCGCACCGCGGCGTGGTCAACCTGTTTTCCCGCCGCTCACTCCGCCGCCGAGCGGGTGCCCGGCTTCAGCGGCTTGCGGAGGCCGGCCTGCTCCAGCAGCGGCAGGACCTGGCGCTCGAACCGCTCGAACCCGTCCTCGTAATCGAGCCAGGAGAGCAGCGCGCCGTCGATGCCGATGTCGGAGAGGCCCTTGAGCCCGTCGACCACGCGCTCCGGCGTGCCGACGATGCGATAGCCGCCCCAGCCGCCGCGCATCTGCTTGCGGCGCGTCTCCAGATCCTCGTTGAGCAGGCGCTGCGCCTGGACGAACTGGATGCGCAGCAGGTTGTCGATCGCCGCGTCGTCGCTCTTCTCGACCGTGAAGTAGTGCCAGAAATCCTCGGCCTCCTTCTGGCTGTCGCGCTGGGTGATGTAGGCGCTGGTCCAGACCTGGATCTCGCGCCCGTACTCCTCGCGCGCGAGCCGGCGGTAGGAATCCACCAGCCGCTTCGACTTGTCGAGGTCGGTCGGATCGATGGCGAGGAAGGCGATGTCGGCGTACTTGGCGGCGAAATGCTGGCCCTTGCCGGACGAGCCCGCGTTCATCAAGGGCGGGAAGGGGCGCTGCAGCGGCTTCGGCATGGCGTAGCCCTTGGCGACCTTGAGGAACTTGCCCTCGTAGTCGAACTCCTCGTCCTCGGTCCACAGCCGCTTCATGATCTCGATCCATTCGGCGGCGTAGTCGTAGCGCTGGTCGTGCTCCATGATCCTCGCGCCGAACATCTCGAGCTCGGGCGCGAACCAGCCGCACACGATGTTGAGGGCGAACCGTCCGCCCGAGATGTGGTCGACCGTCACCGCCTGCTTGGCGGCCATGATCGGGTTCACCGTCGGCACGTGCGAGGTGGTGAGCACGCAGGTCTGCTCGGTCGCCTGGGCGAGCCCCGCCGCCCAGGTGTAGGTCTCGAACGCCGTGCCGTTGAAGTTGGACTTGCCGCCGAACCCCTTCCAACGGGCTACCGGCACGATCGCCTCGAACCCCAGCCGGTCGGCGATCCGCGCGAGCTTCTGCGTGTTCGGCCAGTTCATCACGTAGGATTCCGGCGCCGTGGTGATGGCGCAGCCGGACGAGACGTTGGTGCCGAACGTGCCGAGCTTCAGCCTGTTGTCGTTGAACAGTGGGTTGGTCGCGCGGCGTGGGTCGTCGCCGGTCATTCGGATCTCCGTGGCTTATGCCGCCCCACGCTAGCAAATGCGCGGCCGGGGGACAAATGCCGGGCGTCCGGTTCCCGCCGCTCCGCGCCTTGACCCTAACCAAGCCGCGGCGCAGAGTGGTTAACGGATCGTTAACGGGGGGAACGTGCGATGGCGAAGCACGGGAGGCGCGGCGGCGCCGATATCAGGGCACTTCTCGACCATCCGGTGGTGGATTCCGACGCCCACATCCTCGAGCACGCGCCGGTGGTCCGCGACTTCCTTCGCCAGGTCGGCGGCCCAACGATGGTCGAGCGGTTCGAGGCCCAGTTCGTGCGCGGCTCGCGCAGCTACCAGGACATCTGGTGGTCGCGCCCGTCCGGCACCCACAGCTACGACCTCGCCACCTCGATGCTGCCCCGGCTCTACCGCGACCGGTTCGATTCGTTCGGCATCGATTTCGCGGTGCTCTACACCTCGATCGGGCTTTCGGCGATGCACGTGCGCGACGACGAGCTGCGCTGCGCGCTGCACCGCGCCTGCAACATGATGTACGCCGACATCTTCGCCGGCACGTCCGACCGGCTGACGCCATCCGCCGTCATCCCGTGCCACACGCCGGAGGAGGCGATCGCCGAGCTCGAGTTCGCGGTCGGCACGCTGGGCTTCAAGGCGGTGACGATCAACTCCGAGATCCGCCGCCCGGTGCCCGAGATCGCCAGAGAGGCGCCGCACCTCGCCCATCTGACGACCCGCACCTACGGGCTCGGCCACGATTCGCTGCACGACTACGACGCGTTCTGGCAGCGCTGCGTCGAGCTCGGCGTCGCGCCGGCCTGCCACACCAAGACGGCGGGCGGCGGCTCGACGCGCGCGTCGGCCACCAGCTTCGTGTTCAACCATCTCGGCGGGTTCGCCTCGGGCGGCGAGTTCGGCTGCCGCTCGCTCTATCTCGGCGGCGTGCCGCACCGCTTCCCCGAGCTGCGCTTCCAGTTCCTCGAGGGCGGCTCGGCCTGGCCCTGCGCGCTCTACAACGACATGTGCGAGCACTGGGAGAAGCGCAACGTCAAGGCGCTGAAGCGTCATTTGAACCCGCACACGCTCGATATCGACGCGCTGGCCGACGCGTTCGCGAGCCACGGCGACCGGCATCTGACGCCCGCGCGCATCCGCGCGCATCCGCACTTCGCGCCGTCGGACGTGACCTGGCCGGAGGACAGGCTGGACGAGTTCGCGGCGTGCGGCATCCGCCGCCTGTCCGACATCAAGGACACGTTCGAATCGAACTTCTTCTTCGGCTGCGAGGCGGACGACCGCATGGTGCCCGCGGCGCTCGACCGCCGGCTGCACCACGGCGAGGCGCGGATGAACGCGATGTTCTCGTCCGACCTCGGCCATTGGGACGTGGTCGACATGACCCAGGTGCTGGGCGAAGCCTATGACGGCGTCGAGCGCGGCGTGCTGGGCGCGGCGGACTTCCGCGACTTCACCTTCACCCATGCGGCGCGCTGCCTGGCCGGGGCGAACCCGGAATTCTTCCGCGGCACGGCGGTCGAGGCGGACGTCGCGCGCCTGCTCAACGACGAGCACCCGATGAGCCACGCCGCGGCGGAATAGCCCGCGCTACTTCCAGATCGGCTTGCCCGAGCCGGGCAGGCCGAGCTCGGACCACATCGCGTCCACGCGCGCGATCACCTCGTCCGACATGCGGAGCTTGGTGCCCCAGGCGCGATGCGTTTCGGGCGGAAGCTTGGTCGTCGCGTCGAAGCCCATTTTGGCGCCGAGGCCGGGCTCGGGCGAGGCGAAGTCCAGATAGTCGATCGGCGTGTTTTCGACGATGGTGACGTCGCGCGCGAAATCCATGTGGGTGGAGACGGCCCACATCACGTCGGTCCAGCTTCTGGCGTCGATGTCGTGGTCCACCACGATCACGAACTTCGTGTACGTGAACTGGCGGAGGTAGGACCAGACGGCCATCATCACCCGCTTGGCGTGGCCGGGATAGGCCTTCTTCATCGCGACGACGGCGACGCGGTAGCTGCACGCCTCGGGCGGCAGGTAGAAATCGACGATCTCGGGGAACTGCTGGACGAGGAGCGGCAGGAACACGTCGTTCAGCGCCTGGGCGAGCACCGACGGCTCGTCCGGCGGCCGGCCGGTGAAGGTGGAGAGGTAGATCGCGTCGCGGCGCATGGTGATCGCCGACGCGGTGAAAACCGGGAAGCGCTCGACCGCGTTGTAGAAGCCGGTGTGGTCGCCGTACGGTCCCTCGTCGCCGTGCTCTTCGATCGCGACATGGCCCTCGATCACGATCTCGGCCTGGGCCGGCACCTTCAGCGGCACCGTCTTGCAGGCCACCAGCTCGACCTTCTGGCAGCGTAGCAAGCCGGCGAACTGGTATTCCGAAAGCGCCTCCGGCACCGGCGCGACGGCCGCGATGATGGTGCCCGGGTCGGCCCCGATCACCACCGCCGCCGGGATCGAGGCGCCGCCCGCCGCCTTGGCGCGGGCGTGATGCTCGGCCCCGCCGCGATGGGCGAGCCAGCGCATCAGCGTCGTGTTCGGCCCGGTCACCTGCATCCGGTAGATGCCGAGATTGACGGCGTCGGCGTCGGCCGGGTCGGCGGTCACCACCAGCGGCCAGGTGATCAGCGGCGCGGGCTCGCCCGGCCAGCAGGTCTGGATCGGGAGGCGCGCGAGGTCGATGTCCGCGCCCTGCCACACCACCTCCTGGCACGGCGCGCGCGAAACGGTGCGCGGCTTCATCGCCATCACGGTCTTGAGGAGGGGCAGCATGCCGACCGCCTCGCGCCAGCCGCCCGGCGGCTCGGGCTGGCGCAGGAAGGCGAGCTGCTCGCCCAGCGCGCGGAGATCGGCGACCTCGCGCCCCATGCCCCACGCCACCCGCTCGACCGTGCCGAACAGATTGACCAGCACGGGCAGGTCGGATGGCGTGCCGTCCGCCTTCACCGGCGTCTCGAACAGCACGGCCGGCCCGCCCTCGGCGAGCAGCCGGGTCTGGATCTCGGTCATTTCGAGAACGGTCGAGACCGGCCGCGCGACGCGCACGAGCCGTCCCGCCCGTTCCAGCCGGTCGATGAAATCCCTGAGCGAATCGTAGGCCCCCATGGCGGCTCGGACGTTACCACAGAGGCACAGAGACGCAGAGGAATTGCGCCTCAAGGACGCAATTGTCATCCCGGCCGCGCCGCTCGCGGCGGCGAGAGCCGGAAGCCATCCCTCGTGCGGCATGGCGCGCTACGCCATGGGCCCCCGATCGTCGCTGCGCGGCGTCCGGGTGACATTCGGGCTGGACTGCGGACGGCCGTGCGTCTGCGACGCTGTGGTTATGCCACGGCCGGTTCGCTACAATGTGCCCGCACCGCACGGGAGGCCTCGATGGATTCGGGACTGCGCTATCGCAAGCTCGGCTATGTCGCGCTCAACATTTCGGACCTGGAGCGGTCGGTGCCGTTCTACGCCGACGTGGTCGGGCTCAACTTCGTCGAGCAGGTGGGCAACGAGGTGGCGTTCTTCCGCTGCTCCGAGGACCATCACAACGTCGCGCTCTACCGCTCCGCGACGCCGGGGCTCAAGCGCGTCGGGTTCGAGCTCGAGGACGACGAGATGCTCGAGCGGGCGGCGGCGCTGTTCACCGATCTCGGGCTCGGGCCGGAGGAGGTGCGGGCGGACGAGTGTGCGATGCTGCGCCAGGGCCGCACCATCCGCATCCACGAGCCGGCGTCCGGCCTTTGCCTCGAATTCTATTCGACCGGCACCATCCTCGCCTCGCCCTACGAGCCGCCGCACACCCGCATCGCCCGGCTTGGCCACGTGGTGATCTGGTCGGCCGACTATCCGGCGACGCTGCGCTTCGCCCAGAAGACGCTCAACTTCAAGGCGTCGGACCATTTCGGCGACAAGCTGACCTTCATGCGCTGCTTCCCCAACCCGCTCCACCATTCCTTCGCGCTGGGGCAGGGGACGGACAACCGGCTGCACCACGTCAACTTCATGGTCAGCGACATCGACGATATCGGCCGTGCCATGCACCGGCTGGCGCGCGACGGGGTGGAGATCGTCTACGGGCCCGGCCGCCATCCGCCGTCGAGCAGCATCTTCCTCTACTATCTGGACCCGGACGGGCTCTCGCTCGAATACTCGTTCGGGATGGAGGAATTCCCCGAAATCGGTGCCCGCAAGCCGCGGCTGTTCGAGCCGGTGCCGGCCTCGCTCGACGCCTGGACCAGCCCGCGCAGCGCCAGGTTCGCGGCCGGCGGCGTCATCGAGCAGCCGTCGCAGCGCGCGCCCGCCGGACGGACGCGACAGGCGGTCGCGGGGGCATAGCAGCCTCTTGTGCGGTGCAGCATTTGGCCCTATCTAAGTGATCATGGATAGCGTTTCGCAGGAACCCGGGTTCTGGGTGGTGGGCGGCGAGTACGCCGACACGGCGTTCGACCGGCCGGCCCCCGGCAAGTCGCTCGAGCGGCATGGCCCCTTCTTCACGCGCGCCGAGGCGTACGGCATCTGGCAGGAGCTTTCCTGGCGCCAGGTCGACAATTGCAACGTGCGCTACCGGATCGTCGAAGGCGCGGAGGCGCCGGCGGCGTGACCGGCTCCGGCAGGGCCGGGCCGAGCCTCGCGGCGCGCATCGCGCACGCGAAATCCTACCCGTTCCCGCGCCACGAATTCTGCTACGTCTACGCGGACGGCGAGACGGCGCGCCTGCCGTTCGGCCCGTGCGACGTGGCCGGACGCATTCCGGTCCTCGCCGCCGGCTCAAACCAGTCGCACGAGCAGCTCCACCGTAAGTTCGGCCACGTCGCCGGCTGCACCATCCCGGTGTGGCGCGGGCGGCTGCACGATTTCGACGTGGTCTATGCCGCGAAGCTCACCGGCTACGGCTCTGTGCCGGCGACTTTCCAATATTCTCCAGGTACTTCTGTCGTGGTCTTCGTGCAGTGGCTGACCTCGGATCAGCTCGCCCGCATGCACGAGACCGAGGCCGGGTACGACTATGACCGGCTCGCCGGCATCCAGGTGACGCTCGACCGGGGCGGGGCGGTCACCGAGGCGCACGCCTATACCTCCGCGACCGGATGCCTCGCGCATGAGGGCGCGCCGGTCGCGCTCGCCGAGATCGCCGCCGAGAACCGCCGCTTCCGAGAGGCTGCCCAGCCGGACATGCTGGCCCTGGTGCGCGATCGCCTCGCGCCGTGCGCCGCCCTCGACGAGTTCATCGGCCACCATCTGGAAGATGCCGAGCTGCGCCGCGCGCGCTCCGCCCGCCTCGCCCGCGATTCGCTCCCGATCCTCTATCCGCGCGAGACGCTGGCACGATTTTAGCTGCCGGGGGGCGCGGCCCGCCTCAATCCCGGCTGCCGGCGCGGACGTGCTTGGCTGCCTCCTTGAGGTGCAGGAGGAACTCCGCCATCGGCACGGACTTGGAAGGCATCGGTCCTCCGGGCGTCATGACCGTGACGCGGTCGGGCCCCTGCGCAGCCAGCAGCTTATTATGCACCATGCTCCAATAGGCCCAGCCGGGCGGGATGGCGTTCCAGTCGAACGCCGAATTCCAGCACGTGCCCAGCCTCGCGGTATTTCCCGTCGCCGATCAACTCGACCAAACGGCAGCACGCTTCCGCGAGCTTCCGATCCTGCACTGCGACCTCCCGGGTCGGCCCAGCCCCATTCTTCGGCCCGCAAGGTTGACAGATCATTGCCGTCGAACGGGAAAAGCCGCATGCTCGGCGATCCGCGCGAGACGCTGGCGCGGTTCTAGCCGGCGCGGAGAAGCTGGTCGGCCATGATGCCGGCCAGCACCAGCCAGCCGAACAGCCGGTTCGAGCGGAACTTCCGGAGGCAGTCCCTCGGATCGTCGAGATCGACGTCCCAGATCTGCCAGGCGAGCTGCGCCGCGCCGGCGGCGAGCCCGGCGAGGAACGGCCCGCGCAGCCCGTCCGCCAGCCCCGCCGCGGCGAACAGCGCGACCGTCGCCGCGTAGAAGCCGGCGATCCACGGACGCGAGGTGAACAACAGGCGCAAGGCCGTTGATTTCACGCCCGCTTTCGGGTCATCGCCCTTGTCCTGGTGGGCGTAGATCGTGTCGTACCCCAGCGTCCAGAAGATGCCGCCCGCATAGAGCAGCAAGGCCGGCGCCGCGAGGGTCGGGCGGATCGCAGCCCAGCCGAGCAGCGCCCCCCAATTAAATGCAAGTCCGAGAAAGAGTTGCGGCCAGTATGTCACCCTTTTCATCAACGGATAGGTGAACACCAGCACCAGCGAGGCCGCCCCCACCTCGATGGCGAACCAGGGCAGGGCGAGCAGGATGGCGAGCCCGACCGCGAGCTCGAGGGCGAGGAACACCCAGGCCTGCAGCACGGTCACCTCGCCCGCCGGCAGCGGCCGGTCGGCGGTGCGCGCCACCTGGGCGTCGAAATCCTTGTCGCAGATGTCGTTGTAGGTGCAGCCGGCGCCGCGCATCACCATCGCGCCGGCACCGAACAGGGCGAACAGCCAGGCGTCCTGCCAGCCCCGCCAGGCGAGCGCGATCGCCCACCAGCACGGGAACAGCAGAAGCCACGTCCCGATCGGCCGGTCGAGCCGCATGAGCCGGGCGTAGGGGCGAAGGGCTCGCGGCACGAACCGGTCGAGCCACCCCCCGCGCGGAATGTCGCTCGCGTCCATTGCCGTGTGTGGAAGCCCTTCGGCCATCGGTTCCGTCTTTCGCCATGGACCCCCGACCTCCCCCCTTTTCAGGGGGGAGGACAGGTGGGGGGCGCCGCCTCCCGATGATATAACCTCTGCCGATCATGAACACGGTCAGCCAAGCAACCCGTCCGAAAACAAGGCTCCATGTCGAGGCGCCGCTGGCCGAGGGCCAGGTGCTGGGGCTCGCGCCCGCCCAGGCGCACTATCTGGGGACCGTGCTGCGGCTCGCGCGGGGCGATTCGGTCGGGCTGTTCAACGGGCGCGACGGCGAATGGCGCGCGACGGTGGACGGCATCGGGCGCGGCTGGTGCTCGCTCGCCGTCGGGGAGCGGACGCGGGCCCAGCGTTCCGCGCCCGACCTCTGGCTCGTCTTCGCGCCGATCAAGCGGGCGCGGATCGATTTCGTGGCCGCCAAGGCGACCGAGCTCGGCGTCTCGGCGCTCTGCCCCGTCCTCACCCGCCACACGGCCGTCGGGCGGGTGAACGCCGAGCGGCTCCGCGCCAACGCCGTCGAGGCGGCGGAGCAGTGCGGCCGGCTGGACGTGCCGGAGGTCGCGGAGCCGGCGACGCTCGACGCGCTGCTCGCCGGCTGGCCGGCGGAGCGCCGCCTGCTCCTTTGCGACGAAACCGGCCGGGCGCCCGCCATCGAGGACGCGCTTGCCCCGTTCGCCGCCCGGCCCGGGCCGCCCGGCCCGTGGGCCGTGCTTACCGGCCCGGAAGGCGGGTTCGCCGAGGCCGAGCTTGACGCCCTCATGAAAACGCCCTTTGTTATCCCGGTCGGGCTGGGCCCCCGCATTCTCCGGGCCGACACCGCTTCGGTCGCCGCACTGGCGTGCTGGCAGGCGCGGTTGGGGGACTGGCGGACGCGCCCGCCCGAAAGCGGCGTGCCGGCATAACCGTCGAGCGATCAGGAGTCCATGTCCGCCCCAGCCACTGCCGTCGCGGCACCCATCGCGGACCGCACCGATCTGATTGCGCATCTGGAGGGGGGCTCGAAGCCCCCAGCCGCCTGGCGGATCGGCACCGAGCACGAGAAGTTCGTGTTCGACCTCGCGACGCTCCGCCGGGCGCCCTACGAGGGTGCGCGCGGCATCGGCGCGCTGCTCCGCGGCCTCACCCGCTTCGGCTGGGACCCGGTCGAGGAGAATGGCAACGTCATCGCGCTGACCGCCGAAGACTGCAACATCACCCTCGAGCCGGGCGGCCAGTTCGAGCTGTCGGGCGCGCCGCTCGACACGCTGCACCAGACCTGCAACGAGGTGCATACCCACCTTGCCCAGGTGAAGGAGGTGGCGGGCGAGCTCGGGCTCGGCATGATCGGCATGGGGTTCGACCCCAAGTGGCGGCGGGACGACGTGCCGTGGATGCCCAAGGGGCGCTACGCCATCATGCGCCGCTACATGCCGCTGGTGGGGACGCTCGGGCTCGACATGATGCTGCGCACCGCCACCGTGCAGGTGAACCTCGATTTCGCCTCCGAGGCGGACATGGTGAAGAAGTTCCGCGTCGGGCTCGCGCTTCAGCCGATCGCCGTGGCGCTGTTCGCCAACTCGCCCTTCGTCGAGGGTCGGCCGTCCGGCTACATCTCCTACCGCAGCCACGTGTGGGAGGACACCGACCCCGACCGCTGCGGCATCCTGCCCTTCGTGTTCGAGCCGGGCATGGGGTTCGAGCGCTATGTCGACTACGCGCTCGACGTGCCGATGTACTTCGTCTATCGCGACGGCCGCTATATCGACGTCGCCGGCCAGTCGTTCCGCGACTTCATGCAGGGCCGGCTGCCGGACCTGCCGGGCGAGACGCCGACCATTGCCGACTGGTCCAACCACCTGACGACCCTGTTCCCCGAGGTCCGGCTCAAGCGCTACCTCGAGATGCGCGGCGCGGATGGCGGGCCGTGGAGCCGGCTCTGCGCCCTGCCGGCGCTGTGGACGGGGCTGCTCTACGACGGGTCCGCGCTCGACGCCGCCTGGGACCTGGTGAAGGGCTGGAGCCTCGCCGACCACGAGCGGCTTCGGATCGAGGTGCCCAAGCGGGCGCTGGCGACGCCGTTTGGCAAGGGCACGGTGGGCGATATCGCGACCGAGGTGCTCGCCATCGCCCGGTCGGGGCTCAAGGCGCGCAACCGCCAGGACGGCGGCGGCGCGGACGAGACCGGCTTCCTCGACGTGCTCGCCCAGATCGTCGCGCGCGGCGAGACGCCCGCCGAGGTCAAGCTGCGCCGCTACCATGAGGAATGGGGCGGCGAGATCGACCCCGTGTTCAAGGAATACGCTTACTAGGCTGTGTGGACAAAAAGATTGACGCGTGACTCCCGGTTTGATTCAAGGCTGCAGATTCGGGAGAGGCAGCCTTGGGCCGAGGGGACTTGAGCGAGCAGGAATGGCGGGTTTTGGAATCCTTGTTGCCGCCGGAGCGCGGGCGTCGCGGGCGCCCGCCGCTCGATCGACGTGCGACGGTCAATGGCATCCTGTGGCGACTGCGCACCGGCGCGCCCTGGCGCGACGTGCCCGAGCGCTACGGCAACTGGAACTCGATCGCGCGCTGCTTCCGGCGGTGGTGCGAAGCCGGCATCTGGGAAGCCGCGGCGACGACCTTGGCCGACACGATGGCCAACAATCGACATCACAGCATCGACTCCACCACGGTGCGCGGACACCCGCAGGCAGCGGGCGCAAAAGGGGGACTCGCGAACAGGCTTTTGGCCGCTCGCGGGGCGGGTTCACCAGTAAGGTTCATTGTCTCGCCGATGCCCGAGGCCGGCCGCTTGCCTTCCACCTCACGGGCGGCGAGACGGCGGACTGCCAAGCCTACGACACGCTGATCGGCCTGCCCGAGCAAGCCGCCGCCGCGCTTCTCGCCGACAAGGGTTACGACAGCGACGCGATCCGCGCCGATCTCCGCGCGCGCGGCATCCGCCCCGTGATCCCGCCGCGCTCCAACCGCAAGGCCGCGATCCGCTGGAACAAGCGTCTCTACCGCGAGCGCAACCGCATCGAGCGCATGATCGGTCATCTCAAGATCAACCGCGCCATCGCCACCCGATACGACAAGCTCGCCGACAGCTTCCTCGGCACGCTATACCTCGGCGCAATCAAGCTCTGGCTCAAATTTGTCCACACGACCTAGGGAATTTTTCCGTCGGACGGGATCGCCGCTACGTCCCTCCCCCTTGCAGGGGGAGAGACGCGCGGGATGAACTTCCTGTTCGATCCGAAGGAAACAGTCTCTTAGCCTCTGCCCGATGCGTTGACGAGGCGGGCCGCCAGGGCCAGATTAGCCGCAGCACCACATGGGAGTGCCGCCATGCGCCGGATCGCCGGACTTTTCGCCGTCGCCCTCGCCGCCGCGCTGGTGGGCCCCTCCGGCGCGCGGGCGCAGGTCGGCGTCCCGGGCGTGGGGGCGCATGCCCCCGGCACGTTCGGTGCGCCGCGCCACTCCGCGCCCGACACGATCCCCGAGAATTTCAATGCCCTGCCGCCCGAGGGGACGATGCCGCACCCGCTCTACCAGGCGCCCGGCGGGCTGCGGCCGCAGCAGCGCGAATCGCCGGGGGTCAACGCCGCGCTGCGCGACCTCTACGGCAACCCGCTCGACAAGTTCTACCGCACCCCGGGCAGCGGCCCGGGCGGCAACGCGATGGATCCGGCGACCGCGCAGGCGTTGCGCCGGCTCTATGGCGGCAATGCGCCGCTCGCCACCCAGCGCCCGCCGGTGGGCGCGCCGCCCGATTCGATCTCCAGCGGCGCGTCGGCGGGGCTCGCGACCGAAGATCCCGAATTCCGCCGCTACGACCTGAATGGCGACGGGGTGATCTCGGCCGACGAGTACGTCGCCGCGCGGATGCGGGCGGCGCGCGCCAACCCGACGGCCGCCGACGCCGCGCGCCGCCGGATGCTGACGGAGCGGTTCGACGCGCGCTTCCGCGCCGCCGACCGCAATGGCGACGGGCGCATCAGCCCGAACGAGTACGGCGCCGTCAGCAACCCGCGCTTCTGACCGTTCCGCCAGCCACCTCGACCCGGACACTTGTGAGACGTTGACGTCTCGCTACGATACGCCTACGTTCTGGACGGGTCGGCGCCACCGGGCAAGGAAAGGACGCAACCATGGCCGCGTGCTTCCGCTACATCGTGAACGACGTCGATGCCGCCATCGGCTTCTACACCGGCCACCTCGGCTTCAAGGTCGAGATGCACCCCGCTCCGGGTTTCGCCGAAATTTCCCGCGGAGACATGCATCTCTATCTCACCAGGCCGTCCCCGGGCGTCGGCGGCGGCGCGGCCATGCCTTCGGGCGAACAGCAAACGCCCGGTGGCTGGAATCGCATCCACCTCATCGTCGACGAGCTGGACGGAATGGTTTCCGGGCTCAAATCGGCGGGCTGCCGCTTTCGCAGCGACATGATTCAAGGCACGGGTGGAAAGCAGATCCTGCTGGAAGACCCGTCCGGAAATCTCGTCGAGCTGTTCCAGGCGAATACGGCGGCCTATCGCGCCCCAGGCTCGGGCTCGAAAGCCGGCGGTGCCTGAGGGGCACGGGGGCTCGCGCCCGCAATCGTCCAAGCCGCAAAAGCCGCGCGCGCGGTCGAAGTCTGCCATCGATCCGAGGATCGAGCGCTCGCGACAGGTGATCCTGCAGGCGGTGCTCGAAGAGCTGAGCGAGGTGGGGTACGGCGCGCTCACCATCGAATCCGCCGCTCGCCGGGCCGGCGTCGGCAAGGCGACGATCTACCGCCATTGGCCGGACAAGATCGCGCTGATCGCCGACGCATTCAAACGGCTTCAGCAACAGCGGGATCCGGAGCTTGCGACCGGTTCGCCGCGCGAGAAGCTCGAGCGCGCTCTTCGCCACGTCGCCGATGTCGTCGCGGACTCGCCCTTCTCGGCTTGCCTTCCGGCTCTCATCGAGGGGGCGGAGCGGGATCCCGCGGTGCGGAAATTTCATCACCGTTTCCAGGCGGAGGCCCGCGAGCCGACCATCGAGCTGATCGCCGGCGGGATCGCCGCGGGGGACGTCCCGCCGCGCATCGATCCGGAGATCGCGGCTTTCGCGCTGCTCGGCGCCATCTTCTTTTGCCGGTTGATGACGAACACGCCCTTTCCCGAGGAGCGCGTTCCCGACTTGATCGAGACCGTACTGGGTGGCCGGGAGGAGGAGCGGGCGGGACCCGCCTGATCGGAAAACGCGCTAGAGCACTTTCTGGTCGGACCGAATTGGCAGGGGATTCCCAGCGCGACGGTGCTGTGATTCTTTGGGTGCGGAATGGTTCATGGAGGGATCATGGTCCGCGCCTACTCGATCGACCTTCGGGAGCGGGTTCTTGCCGCCGTCGAGGGCGGTGCCCCGATCCGGACGGTGGCCGACCGGTTCGGGGTGAGCCCGAGCTTCGTTTCCAAGCTGCACACGCGCTTTCGGCTGACCCGCTCGGTGAGGCCCGACCGGCAGGGCGGCGACCACCGCTCGGGACCGATCGAAGCCCATGCCGACTGGCTGCTCGCCCAGGTCAAGGAGCGGCCCGATCTGACGCTGGCGGAGTTGTGCCAGGGCCTCGCCCGGCGCGGGCTCGCGACGGTGCCGTCGACGGTGTGGCGCTTCTTCTCCCGCCGCGGGCTGACGTACAAAAAAAGACCGCCCATGCGAGCGAACAGGACCGCTCGGACGTAAAGGCGGAGCGCGATCTGTGGCGCTGCGTGCAGCCGTGGCTCGATCCACACCGCCTGGTGTTCATCGACGAGACCGGGACGCAGACCAAGATGGCGCGGCTCCGCGGCCGGGCGCCGCGCGGCGAGCGGCTGGTCGCGCCCATCCCGCACGGCCACTGGAAGACCATCACCCTGGTCTGCGCGCTGCGGGCCGACCGCATCGAGGCGCCCATGGTGATCGACCGGGCGATGAACGGGAGCATCTTCCAGGTCTGGGCCCGCGAGGTGCTACGACCGACGCTGAAGCCCGGCGACATCGTGATCTGGGACAACCTGCCCGCCCACAAGGTGGCCGGCGCCGAAGCCGCGATAGAGGCCGCCGGCGCCACCCTCCTCCGCCTCCCGCCCTACTCGCCAGACTTCAACCCCATCGAGCAGCTCTTCTCCAAGCTCAAGGCGCACCTCCGCAAGGCCGCAGCGCGCACCGTCGAACAGCTCTGGCGTGAGATCGGCCGCATCCTCGCCAGCGTCCCGCCAACCGAATGCGCCAACTACTTCACAAACTCCGGATACGGCTCCGTATGAACGGAATCCGCTCTAGCATGGCGCGACCGACAGGGAGGACCACCATGAACCGATTTCGTGACCCCGCCGCCATCGCCGCGCCGCAGGCCGACTACAGCCATTCGGTCGAGGCGCCGTCCGGCTCGCGCGCGCTCCATGTGGCCGGCCAGGTCGGCGTCGACGCCAAGGGCAAGCTCGCCGAGACCTTCGCCGCGCAGGCCGAGAACGCGTTCGCCAACCTCGCCGCCGTGCTGGCCGACGCCGGGATGGATTTCGGCGACGTGGTGAAGATGACCACCTTCCTCACCAGCCGCGACGACGCGCCTGCCTATCGCCAGGTGCGCGCGCGCCACATGGGCGCGAACAAGCCGGCGGCGACCTTGCTGATCGTCGCCGGGCTTGCCGATCCCCGCTTCAAGATCGAGGTCGAGCTGACCGCCGCAAAGGGGTAGTGCAGCGGGTTTCGGCAGGGCAGATCCCGATAAAAAGCCCTACCGCACCACGGGCCCGGCGCTGCAATGGACGATGTCCGGCGCACCGACCCGTCCGGCGCCGCGCACGCCGCACGCCTTGACCTGGCCCTCGCTGTCGATCAGCCAGAGAAGGCTGCCGCCCGCGACCGCGGAGACGTCGCGGCGCGCCTCGTCCGGCGCGGCGGCCACCGGCATCGGGTGAGCGCCGCGGACGATGGTGACCTGCCCGCCCGCCGCGCGCGTCGGGCTCGGCCCGCGCATCACGGTGACGTTCGCCGCGCTCGTCGGTACGACGGTCGCGGCGAAGAGAAGCGCGGCCGCCGCCGCGCCGATCGCGTGCCTCATCCTCGATCCTTTCCCTGTGTGGCGCTTTCCGCGCCTTCCCTCCCATCCTACCACGATTGACCGCGCCCGACGGTTTCGCGATGCTGTCGGCATCGCCGCGGCGTCCGCCGCGCGCGCCAATCCGGGATTGCCGATGATCAAGATCACCGACGACATGCGCGCCTTCGTCAACAGTGCCTTGGCGGACGGGCTTCCCTGCCTGCTCGGGACCGTCGGCGAGGATGGCTATCCCAGCATCGGGCCCAAGGGCAGCGTGCTGGTGTTCGACGACGGGACCCTCGCCTATTGGGAGCGGGCGCACCGCAGCGCGATCGAGAATCTGCGCCGGAACCCCAAGGTCGTCGTCTACTACCGCAACCAGGCGGCGGCCGCGAAGCTGGGCGGCGGCGGCGCGCTGCGCTTCTACGGCAGCGCGGAGCTCCATCCCTTCGGCGAGATGCGCGAGAAGGTGCGGCCGATGGTGGTCCCGGTCGAGATAGAGAAGGACCCGGAGAACAAGGGCATCGCTGTCGTCATCCGGGTGGACCGCATCACCAACCTGGCGGGCCAGGTGCTGCAGACCCGCTGACCGAGGTGCCAGCCCACGTAACGTTCGCGCGCCTCGCCGCCTTGCCGGCGGCGGCGCTGCTGCTGGCGTCCTGCGCCGCGCAAGCGGGCGGCGACGGCGCGCGGCCCGCGCAGGAGGCGCGCGCGCCAATCCCGTCGGGACCGGAGGCGCGGCTGCTCGAGGCGGTAAACGCGGCACGCGCCGCGCGCGGGCTCGCCGCGCTCCGGCTGGATCCTCGCCTCGCGCGGATGGCCGATTCGCAAGCCCACGCCATGGCGACCGAGGATTTCTTCGCCCATCGCGGGCCGGACGGGCAGGGGCTCACCGCGCGCCTTGCGACGTTCGGCTACCCATATTCCTTCGCCGCCGAGAATCTGGCCGCCGGCCTCCATGACGCGGACGAGGCCGTCGCCGGCTGGCTGCAATCGCCGCCGCACCGGCGCAACCTGTTGGCGAAGGAGGCGCGGGACGCGGGGACCGGCTACGCCTTCAAGCCGCACGACGACGGCGCCGCGCCCTACCGGACCTACTGGGTGCTGGACGTCGCCGCCCCGGCGGAGCCGTGAGCCGCCCGGCGCGCAAGGCGGGACGCCACAGCGGGCTTGGCGCGCTGCGCCACCCGGCGTTCGCGCTCTACTGGATTTCGCGCATCCAGGTGGCGCTGGCGATGGAAATGATCTCGACCGCCATCGGCTGGCAGGTCTACCGCCTGACCGGCAGCCAGTTCGCCCTGGGCCTGGTCGGGCTCGCCCAGTTCGCGCCGTTCATCGTGCTGTTCCTGGTGACGGGGCTGGTCGCCGACCGGTTCTCGCGCGTCCGCATCCTCGCCGTCTGCGTCGCGCTGCAGGCGATCGGGGCGGTGCTGTTCTTCGCCATGACCTATAGCGGGGCGGCCAGCTTCGCACTCATCATGGGGCTTCTCGTGATGTTCGGCATCGCGCGCGCCTTCTACGCGCCGCTCAACCAGGCGATGGTGCCGATCCTGGTGCCGGCCGATCTGTTCGGCAGCGCCGTCGCGTGGCAGTCGTCGGGCAACCAGGTCTCGCGCATCGCCGGCCCGACGCTGGGCGGCGTGCTGATCGCGATCGGCACGCGCGCCGGGGTGAACGAGGTGCCGGTCTACGCGCTCGCCGCGCTGCTGCTCGTGGGCGCGTTCATGATGACGCTGTTCATCCGCACCCGCGGCCAGACGATCTCCAAGGCGCCGGTGACGCTCGAGACGCTGGCGGCCGGGCTGCAATTCATCTGGACGCGCCAGATCGTGTTCGCCGCCATCGCGCTCGACCTGTTCGCCGTGCTGTTCGGTGGGGCGACCGCGCTGCTGCCGGTCTACGCGCGCGACATACTGCATGTCGGCGCCGAGGGGTTCGGCATCCTCCGCTCGGCGCTGATGGCCGGCGCCTTCCTCGGCGCGCTGGTGCTGACCCAGCGGCCGGTCACCCGCCGCGCCGGGGCGAAGCTCCTCGGCTCGGTCGCGATCTTCGGGGCGGGCGTCGTGGTGTTCGGCCTTTCGACCAGCTTTTATCTCTCGCTCGGCGCGCTGTTCGTGATGGGCTGCGCCGACGTGGTCAGCGTGTTCGTGCGCCACACGATGGTTCAGATCGTCACGCCGGACGAGATGCGCGGCCGCGTCGGCGCAGTGGTCGGCGTGTTCGTCGGCGCGTCGAACGAAATGGGCGAGTTCGAGTCCGGCGTGACGGCGAGCTGGTGGGGCACGGTGCCCGCCGTGGTGGTCGGCGGCGCGGTGACGCTCGTCACCGCCATCGCCTTCGCCTGGCGCTTCCCGGCACTGCGCCAGATGGCGTCGCTCGACGTGACGCGGCTGGTCGACCGCTACCGCCCCGCGCACGACCGGCACGGGCGGCTGCGGAAGGTGGTCTCCGACGCCGCCTAGGTCGTGGACTCATAATGGTTGATGCGGAGCCGTATGGAAGCGAGGGCGACGGCGGCGAGGAAGTTTCGCGCGAGCTTGTCATAGCGCGTGGCGATGCGCCGGAAGTGCTTGAGCCGGTTGAAGAAGCGTTCGACGAGGTTGCGCTGGCGGTAAATCTGGCGGTCAACGACACGGCGGACCCGGACGTTGCTCTGCGACGGGATGTGGGCGAAGGCGCCAGCGGCTTCGATGAGCGCGATAATGGTGGCCGCGAAGTAGCCGCGGTCGGCAACGACGTGACGAGCGAGCGCCAGTCCCTCGACCAGGGCCGGGAAGGTGGTCTTGTCCGAGGCCTGGCCGGGGGTGAGCAGCAGGCGCACAGGCAGGCCGTGACGATCCACCACGACGTGGATTTTGGTGGTCAGTCCTCCACGAGAACGGCCGATGGCGTGATCCGCGCCCCCTTTTTACCGCCGGCCGCGTGCTGGTGGGCGCGCACGATCGAGGAGTTGATCAGATGAAGCGACGTGGGCGAGCCGGCCTTCAAAGCCTCGAACACCTTGAGCCACACCCCTGCTTTGGCCCAGCGGTTGAAGCGATTGTAGACCGTGGTGTACGGGCCGTACCGTTCCGGCAGGTCACGCCACGGCGCGCCTGTGCGCAGGATGTGGAAGATCCCGTTCACCACACGCCGGTCGTCCACCCGCGGCACGCCGCGCGGCTTGTTCGGCAGCAGCGGCTGGATGATCGTCCATTCCGCATCGGTCAAATCGAAGCGCGCCATCTTCAAGCTCCCACCGTTTGGAAGCTTGAATCACACCCCGCCCATAAAAAGAATCCCCTTTATGGGTACATGACCTAACCCCGCACCAGCTCGATCAGCATGCGGGCGTCGGGGATTTCCTCCAGCCGGGCGACCGTGTCGATGATTTTCGCGATGCGGTCCTCGGCGAGCACGCCCTTGGCGTAGGTCCGGAACTTGTCCTCGATCTGGGCGCGCGACAGCGGGTTCTCCGGCGCGCCGAGCGGGTGGGTGCAGCGTGCGGTTAGCGTCCGGCCGTCGGTGGTTTCCACCTCGGCGACCGCCTGGCCGCCGCCGAGCGCGCCATCCTCCGCGACCGTCACCTTCTCGGCCGCGAAGCGGCGGAGGGCGGGGTCGTCGTAGCAGGCCGGCTCGAACTGGGCGAGCGTCACCTCCCGGTCGCGCAGGAACACCGCCGCGACGTAGTGCGCCGAGAGCAGCGCCTCGAACTTCGCCTTCCAGGTCGCGTACCCGCCATGCATGGCGAACGGCGTCTTGCCGACGGAGAGCCGGACGCGCGCGATCTTGTCGAACGCCACCTCTTCGCGGCGCACCAGCTCGAACAAGGCGGTGATGACGTCCTGCAAGGCGGTCGCCGCCGGCCACAGGCGGAGCGCGATCTCGCACAGCTCCCACCGCGTGCCGAGCCCGCCGAGCGCGAGTTCCGGCTTCCCGCCCGCGGCATAGGTGTTGTAGAGCCCGCCGTCCTTCGCGGTCAGGAATTCGCGCGTCGCGACGAACCCCTCGCCGGCGAGCAGCGCCGCCATCAGGCCGGACAGCGCCGCCCGGCACTGGTGGAACTTCACCGTCGGCGTACCCCACGCGGCGAACGTGCCGGCGGCCTGGCTGCCGGCCAGCCCGAACGCGCGCGCCATCGTGTCGGCGTCGTACCCCTTCAGCCGTCCGACCGCCGCGGCCGCGCCGAACGGGCCCAGCACGCCCGGCCCGTGCCAGCCCTTGGCGCGGAACACCGGATAGTCGAGCCCGATGCCGATGCGCGTCGCCACCTCGCACCCGGCGGCGATGGCGGCCAGCAACTCGGCCCCGGTCGCGCCGTCGCGCTCGGCGATGGCGAGCGCCGGCGGCACGATCTCGGGCGTGATGTGCGTGAGGGTGGCGCGGTGGACGTCGCACATGGTGACGGCCGTGATGAGATAGCCGTTCATCACCGTGGCGCCGGCGAGCGACAGCGGCGCGCCGCCGATCACGCTCGCCTCGCGCGAGGCGCCGAGCGCGCGGCAGAGCGCGGCGACCTGGCCGGTCTCCTCGCCCTTGTGGCCGGCGAGCGCACAGGCGAGCGCGTCGAGGATCAGCTTCTTCGTCGCCTCGCGCGCCGGCGCCGGGATGGCCTCGATGCCGAGCCCCGCCGCGAACGATGCCAGCGCCTTTGTCGTTTCCGTCACGCCGTCCTCCCGCACTTATTCCGCGGCGCGAAGACTAGCCGATCGGATCGGCGGGGTGGGTGTTTTCTCGCGCCGGGGCGGGGCAGATGCCGATTGCCTTCCGCGCCGATTGGTCGCTACGCTTGATCCGGCGGCGGGACCGAACGGCGGGGACTCATCGTGACCAAGATCGACATCGGATTCTGGGACGCGGTCGGCGGCTACCAGGAAGCGCCGGACCGGATGGCGGACGTCTACGACGCGCACATCCGCCTCGCCCAGCGGCTCGACGAGGAGGGCTGGCACTCCTACTTCGTGATCGAGCACCAGAACTCGCCGGTCGGGCGCATCACCGCGCCGTCGGTCTACCTCACCGCCGTCGCGCGCGCGACCGAGCGGCTCCGCATCGGCGCGATGATGTGGCAGCTCCCGCTCTACCACCCCATGCGCCTCGCGCAGGAGGTGGCGATGCTCGACCAGCTCTCGCGCGGGCGCGTCGAGTTCGGCACCGGCATCGGCGTGCACGAGCACGAGTTCATGCGCTGGGGCGTCGACTACTACCAGCGCGCCGCGATCTCGGGCGAGGTGCTGGACATCGTGAAGATGGCCTGGACCCAGGACCAGGTGACCTATGACGGCAAGTACTTCCACTTCGACGAGGCGCTGCCCCAGCCGAAGCCCTACCAGAAGCCGTACCCGCCGATCTGGGCGGCGGTGCATTCCGACGCCGCCATCGAGTTCGCCGCGCGCAACAACTACCACGTGTCGCAGAACCTCGACACGGACGAGGTGGTGGCGCGCAAGTTCGAGCTCTACCGCAAGATCTGGCGCGAATGCGCCCACCCCGGCCCGATGCCGCGGATCTTCCTGCAGCGCCAGGTGCACGTGGCGGAGACCGACGCCAAGGCCGAGGAGGAGGCGCGCGAATATCTCGTCTCGCGCGAGGGCTCCCCCGTGTTCTTCGGCGGCGGCCCGATCGAGAAGACCCGCATCGGCTGGGGCACCCACGCGCGCGGCATGGGGCGCGATTCCGACCGGCCGGACGACAAGGCCCGCGGCGAGACGCTCGGCCGCGCGGCGCACGACTACGCGTTCACCATCGACACCGGGCTCGCCCTCGTCGGCAGCCCGGACACGGTGTCCCGCCGGCTCGAGGCGGGGCGGAAGCTGATCGGCTACGACATCTTCTGCGCCAACCACGAGATCGGCCGCATGCCGCGCGAGCTGGTCGACAAGTCGATCCGCCTGATGGGCAAGGAGATCGTCCCCGCCTTCAAGGGGTAAGAGCAGGGGGCCCGTCCCGCTCCTGGTCCCGCGTCCTGCCGTCGTTCGCCGCGCCTTGGTGCTCGGAGATCGATCGGCACGCGAGGACCGATGCCTGTCCGTTCGCCCTGAGGAGGCCCCAGGGGCCGTCTCGAAGGGCGGACGCGGGTTCCCACTTCCTTCGTCATGCCCGAACTTGTTCCGGGCATGCTTGTGTGGGGTGAAGTGAGACGACCTTGGCGACCCCAACGGGAGGGGTTTCATTCGACCCCTAAACGCCAGAAATGGCCTAGTTCTGCGGACTTCCGGCTAGCCTAGCACCTAATCTCTGCACCTAGTTTCGGCCGCCTAAACATTGGACAGATATAGCGCGTAGGGCGGCTTTAGTACGCCTTGCAGTGTCACCCGGCGTACGTTGGCCTGCAACGCCTTCACAGTGCAGCCTGCGGTGAGGCACGCTTTGTCCGCCCGCCGAATATAATTTGCCGCATTTATTCTCTCGTGTTCGTGCATCCGCCGAAACACCGAATATCCCGCAAGATCAATATCAAAGTCACACTGTTCTAATGTTTCAAGGACCAAAGCAAATTTCGAGCCTGTCACATTATGTGCGGCAGGTATTCTACGCCACCTGTAATTGTCAGTCGAATATTTGCGCGCCGTATTGCCCCCGTCTTGAAATTTCGACTTCGTTTCGCTCATTAAAACAGAAATCTTGGCCCCCGGCCCGGCCTCCTGGACAAACTCATGGACACGTTCAGGATGCAGCAATTTCCCGCCGTACCCCCACCAGATCGAGCCCGCGCGCCTACCTTCCTTCATTTTCCGCTGAACGATTTCTGGAAGGCCCTCAGGTGTGCCGGTCGAACTTGGATGCGGACCGGCCAATAGGAAAATGACGTGTGCCGGCATGTGTTCGTTGCTGCCCGTCGTGTGCGTGAGACCGGAACGACGGGGTAGGCGAGGGCGCTCAGGTGAGGGTTGATCGGCCGAAACATTAAGGTCGATCCAGAAGCGTCGGCTCCCGCCGCCACCGCTCCATCGAGGGATACCGCCCACGCGGGCCGCAAGCCGCTTCGTGTCGTTGATGTAGCTCCAAGCATTGTGGCCCGTCGCTTCGTTCAAGTCGTCGCGGGTAGCGCCCTGCCGGCGCGTCAAAAGATCAAACTTGATCCTATCTTTTGTTCCCTCTCGTGGGATACTTCGCGGAATTGGCATGTTTGCCCCCAGAGCCTAGCGCGCTTTGCATTCATTATGCCCTGACCCTCCCCGCGCCCCTCTAAATTTTTTTCGGAATGTCTCGGTGGGGCTTCTGGTGCGGCAAGCACCCGTTACCGCCACCGCCGCCCGCGACCCCGCTCCCGGTCGCACGCGAGCCACAGCCCTTAGCACTGCCGCCAGCCGACGCCAGCGCGAGCGCGCCAGGGTCCGGGGCAGTCGGGCGGCGCCGATCCCCTTCCCTGCTGGCGATCCTGGCCAAGGGGAGGGGCTACGGGAAGCCAATCCAAGCGGCCGGGAAGTGAAAGAAACAGCAATGTTTATTGGTCTTCTGGATGGCCACTCACCTAGAGTTTTCACCTAGAGCACTTTCTGGTCGGACCGAATTGGCAGGGGATTCCCAGCGCGACGGTGCTGTGATTTTTTGGGTGCGGAATGGTTCATGGAGGGATCATGGTCCGCGCCTACTCGATCGACCTTCGGGAGCGGGTTCTTGCCGCCGTCGAGGGCGGTGCCCCGATCCGGACGGTGGCCGACCGGTTCGGGGTGAGCCCGAGCTTCGTTTCCAAGCTGCACACGCGCTTTCGGCTGACCCGCTCGGTGAGGCCCGACCGGCAGGGCGGCGACCACCGCTCGGGACCGATCGAAGCCCATGCCGACTGGCTGCTCGCCCAGGTCAAGGAGCGGCCCGATCTGACGCTGGCGGAGTTGTGCCAGGGCCTCGCCCGGCGCGGGCTCGCGACGGTGCCGTCGACGGTGTGGCGCTTCTTCTCCCGCCGCGGGCTGACGTACAAAAAAAGACCGCCCATGCGAGCGAACAGGACCGCTCGGACGTAAAGGCGGAGCGCGATCTGTGGCGCTGCGTGCAGCCGTGGCTCGATCCACACCGCCTGGTGTTCATCGACGAGACCGGGACGCAGACCAAGATGGCGCGGCTCCGCGGCCGGGCGCCGCGCGGCGAGCGGCTGGTCGCGCCCATCCCGCACGGCCACTGGAAGACCATCACCCTGGTCTGCGCGCTGCGGGCCGACCGCATCGAGGCGCCCATGGTGATCGACCGGGCGATGAACGGGAGCATCTTCCAGGTCTGGGCCCGCGAGGTGCTACGACCGACGCTGAAGCCCGGCGACATCGTGATCTGGGACAACCTGCCCGCCCACAAGGTGGCCGGCGCCGAAGCCGCGATAGAGGCCGCCGGCGCCACCCTCCTCCGCCTCCCGCCCTACTCGCCAGACTTCAACCCCATCGAGCAGCTCTTCTCCAAGCTCAAGGCGCACCTCCGCAAGGCCGCAGCGCGCACCGTCGAACAGCTCTGGCGTGAGATCGGCCGCATCCTCGCCAGCGTCCCGCCAACCGAATGCGCCAACTACTTCACAAACTCCGGATACGGCTCCGTATGAACGGAATCCGCTCTAGTTTGAACCACAACACCGGATGACAATCAAGACGGTCGTCATGATCCTGGAAAACGCGGGCGTGCCGGAGAACGTCGTGGCCGATATCGTGGGCCATGAGAAGCCGCGAATCACATATGGCCTCTACAGCGGCGGCACGTCCCTTGCGGTAAAGGCTGACGCGCTGGGGAAGTTGAGCTATCCTTTTGCCTCGACGGGTATAGTCACCAGGGCTAAATAATGCCGATCTATGAATTTTCTCCGCGAGAGCTTGATCAATCGTTGTGGGGAGCGAGCCGGTACCGAGGCGGGTGCCGTGTTCATGCGCCAGACGAAGCTAGCGCGCGGAACATTCTGGCGACATGGTACGCGAGAACGTCCGGCGATTTTGATGTAAATGCGCCAATTGCGACATCCCCTTGGCTAGTTGAGGGGTTGGCGGTACTTATTGCTACGACCGATGTCGATCAGTCTCAGTATCGAGAGGGCCTAATTGAGGAGTTCCATCCGTCCTCTCGCCACACACAGATCGGACTGGAGAATTCAGGGATAGTCGTTCCCGCTCGGTGGGTGGCCGTTAACGCGGATGAAATTTCGCGCAGGGGCCGGGCGACCATCGAAGGCGCGTCGGCCAAGGGCGAAGCTGTAACATTTAGGCGTGAAACCTCGGGCCTTGAGGGGGTGTCGGCGAGGGGTGAGGCAGGATCGATCCAAAGCGGCTTTACGATGAGGGCGGCCGAGGTCAGGGCGAACGCGGGCGAATCGGACGCCGGAACGGCGCGTTGGACTTTACCGGCGCCGTCAATATCAACATTGGACCAGTGGCCGGCGGCCGGGACCAACCCCACGATACTGCGCGACGAAGGCCAAGGGGGCGCGTCAGGGATCGGGGAAACTATATCTTCGACCGGTCATGCCGACGTAAATATTGAGGTTCCAACAGATCACCTTACTCAATCCGACTTCGCTCCTGACGTTCAATTTGATGAAGTCGCTAGGGAACGGTTTGCGACGGCGCCTCAGGATGTGATCTCCGAAGCTCAGAAAGCGCTGACAATCACCGTGGCGCTGCACGAAATCCTTCGCGATGCGCGATCCAATTCTCCCGAGGCGGGCGAAGCGATAGCACTCTTAATCCGGCAAGAAGGCGTCCTCACCGATGTGATTGAAGCGCTGCAATCTGGTGGGGATCACGATTCCGCGCGGACGCGGCTAGTCGACTTATCGCGCGATGTACGTGATAGCCTTTTGCGGAACTTGGCAAGCGACGGTGTGATGCGCGGCGTCTTGGCAATTTCTTTTCTTGGTTTGGCTTCCGTGCTTGGCATTCATGTAAGCGGTGCAATAGCAACGCTAATCGTCGGTTCATTCGTTGGCCCGGAAATAGTCAAGGCGTTGACGCCTTGGGTCAAGAAGGCTAAGGACGAATAGGTCCGAACCTCCCCGCGCCCTTCTAAATTTTTTTCGGAATTTCTCGGCGGGGCTTCTGGTGCGGCAAGCACCCGGCACAGCGACCGCCCCCGCCGCCTCCCAAAGTGCCTCCCGCGCCCCCGCCCCTGATCGGACGTGAGCCCCGCCGCGTAGCACGGCCGCCAGCCGACGCCAGCGCGAGCGCGCCGGGGTCCGGGGCAGCCGGGCGGCGCCGATCCCCTTCCCGCCGGCATGGGTTTCCAGCAGAGATGGCCGGAACAAGTCCGGCCATGACGTTGGGGGAGGGACGGGAGATTTGCGGCATCGGGGCTTGGGTCGAATGACGGGCGTGCCCGCCGGGCGCCACCTGCCGTCCGCACCCGCCGCCTGCCGCCTGGCTTGACAAAAGGAACAAAATCCTCTATACGGCATGCCGCGTCGTCGGGGCGGTCGCGCGTCCGGCGGGCGGGATTTTCGGCCGGGGCCGCGCGGCGGGTCGTTGGGCATCAAGGACTTGCGATGCGACGGTCGCCTCTGGCGGCGCGGTCGAGGCGACCGTGGGGTGACGTCGAGGTTACCTTGAGGCGACATCGGGGGCGCCTCGCGCGCGAAATCTTTCGCCTTGCGCGACCCGGCGCCGGAAGGGAAGCTCCCGCCACCTTTCCGGCCCGCATCGGAGCAGCAGATGATCGACCTCTACACCTGGAACACCTCGAACGGGAAGAAGCCGCAGATCCTGCTCGAGGAGCTGGGCGTCCCGTACAACACCCACCCGGTCGATATCCAGAAGGACGAGCAGTTCACGCCCGCGTTCGTCCGCATCAACCCGAACTCGAAGATCCCGGCGATCGTCAATTCCGAGGGGCCGGACGGCAAGCCTCTGACCCTGTTCGAGTCGGGCGCGATCCTGATGTATATCGGCGAGAAGTTCGGCAGGTTCTTCCCCCAGGCGCCGCGCCAGCGCTGGGAAACGGTGCAGTGGCTGATGTTCCAGATGGGCGGGGTCGGCCCGATGTTCGGCCAGGCGCACCATTTCCGCCGCCAGGCGAAGGAGCAGGTGCCCTACGCCATCGAGCGCTACACCACCGAGACGCGCCGGCTGTGGGGCGTGCTGGATGCGCGGCTCAAGGACAACGAGTGGCTGGCGGCCGGCGAGTACACCATCGCCGACATCGCCTGCTTCCCGTGGTGCCAGCGCCACGAGTGGCAGGGGGTGAGCCTCGACGAGTTCCCCAACGTCAAGCGCTGGTACCAGGCGCTCGCGGCGCGCCCGGCGGTGCAGCGCGGCGTCAACCCGCCCTACGCACAGGCGGCGTAGCTTCGGGCGCGGGACGGCCGCTCAGGCCGGGATGGCGGGCTCGCGCGGCACGGCGGCGGGCCGGCGCGGCAGGTGGGCGGCGATCGCCTCCTGCAGCGCCAGGAGCTCGCTCCGCGCCTGCTCGAGCGCGCGCCGTTCGCGCGCGTCCTCGCGGTCGGTGACCTCGATCTGGGCGAGCTTGATCTCGACCAGGTCGAGCAGCGTTTCGATGGTGCGGCGGGAGAACTTCATGGCCAAACCCCTGTCGGCACGCGCAGTCGATTGGAGGGCGGCGAGGGTTAAGTTTTGGTGAACGCAAACAGGCGGGAGAGCACATGAGCCGCATCGAGCCGGTCGACGTTTCGAAGCCGGAGGCGCTGTGTACGGAACAGCGCCGCGTGTACGACGAGATGATGGCGGGGCCGCGCGGCCACGTCACCGGGCCGTTCCCCTACCTGATGCGGACGCCCGAGATCTGCGACCACGTGCAGAAGCTCGGCGCCTATTGCCGCTACGGCTCGACCCTGCCGCGCAAGGTGATGGAGCTCACCGTCCTCGTGACGGCGCGCCACTGGAACGCCTATTACGAATGGGGCGCGCACGCGCCGCTCGCCCGCAAGGAGGGCGCGTCGGACGCGGCGGTCGCTTCCATCGCGCAGCGCCGCCGGCCCGACGGCGACGCCGATGCGGCGCTGGTGTGGGACCTCGTCACCACGCTGATCGACAAGCGCGGGCTCGACGACGCGCTCTACGCGAAGGGGCGCGACCGGTTCGGCGAGGCGGGCATGCTCGATCTCGCCACCACCGTCGGCTATTACGGGCTGCTCGCCCAGGTGTTCAACATGTTCGGCGTCGGCGCGCCGGCGATTGCCGAGAAGCTGCCCGACTGACGGACGCGCGGAGCGGTCAGGCCCGGCCGGCGGCGAGCTTCGCCGCGGTCTCGGCGCGGAACTCGTCGAACGGCTTCAGCGTCGGCTTGTCGCGGATCAGCTCTTCGGTCCGGCGCACGATCTCGGCCTCGGGCAGGGCGAGGTCGATGGGCACGCCGAACGGCTGGGCCACGTGCCAGGGCGTGTCGCAATAGACCTCGGACCGGTTGCCCTCCGGGTCGTGGAAATAGACGCTCCACGCGTTGCCGTGGGTGATGCCGCGGATATCGGTCACCGGCTCGGATTGCAGCGCGGCGTGGTAGGCGCGCACGGACGCGAGCCCGTCGGTCTTGAACGAGATCTGCTGCAGGATGTTGAAGTCGATTTCCTTCGGCCGCCCCTCCTGCATGACGAGCTGGTGGTGCGAGCCGGCATCGAGCGTAAGGAAGGCGATGCGCGAGCCGCGCGCCTCGCCCCGGTCGGACACCAGGAAGCCGTAGAGCCGCGTGTAGAACCCGACCATCATGTCGAGGTCGTGCACCCAGAGCCCCATATGCGTGAGCCGCACCCGCGGAAGCGCTGTCATCCGATCCTCCCTCGCTGGCACCGAAGGCTAGGCCGGCGCGGCCGCCGAATCCAGCGCGGCGCTCACACCTCGAGCACGACCGAGCCGGTGGTCCGGCGCGCGGCGAGGTCCTCATGGGCGCGCGGGGCCTCCCGCAGCGGATAGGCGTGGTTGATCTCGATGCGCACCGTGCCGTCCGCCACCGCGGCGAACAGGTCGCGCGCGTTCTCGGTGAACTCCTCCGGCGTCGCGGTGTAGTGCGGCAGGCTCGGGTGGGTGAGGAAGATCGAGCCGAGCGGGCCGAGCCGGCGCGGCGGCACCGGGTCGGGATCGCCCGAGGCCTCGCCGAACGAGGCGAGGATGCCGCGCCGCGCGACGCAGGCGAGCGAGCCCTCGAACGTGGTGCGGCCGATCGAATCGTAGACCACCGGGCAGCCGGCGCCCTTGGTCACCGCCTTGACCTTGGCGACGAAATCGTCCCTTCCCAGCACCAGCGGATGGTGGCAGCCATGGGCGCGCGCGATGTCGGCCTTCGCGTCCGAGCCGACCGTGCCGATCACCGTCGCGCCCAGCCGGCGGGCCCATTGGCAGAGGATCAGCCCCACCCCGCCGGCGGCGGCGTGCACCAGGATCGTGTCCCCCGGCCTGACGCGGTAGGTGTCGAACAGCAGGTAGCGCGCCGTCATGCCGCGCACCATCATCGAGGCGGCGGTGCGGTCGTCGATCGCCTCGGGCAGGGCGATGGTCCGCCAGGCGGGCGCGATCCGGTGGGTGGCGTAGGCATTGTCCGCCCCGCCGCACGACACCGCCCGCTGGCCGGGGGCGAGGTGGGTGACGCCGGGCCCGACCGCTTCGACGATGCCGGCGCCCTCGATGCCGAGCCCCGCCGGCAGGTTCGCCTGATGCTGGCCGCGCCGGACCAATATGTCGCGAAAATTCACCGCGACGGCGGTCTGGCGGATCAGCACCTCGCCGGGGGCCGGCGCCGGCGGCTCGAACGCCTCCCAGCGCAGCACGTCCGGCCCGCCGGCCTCGTAGAAGCGGAATTTGTGCGCCATGCCTGCCTTCCGGAAATCCGCCGCCATTCTTGCCGCGGCGACGCCCGCCGGCAAGCCGCAAGGGCCGGGACGGTTGCGGCGCGCCCGGTCAGGCGATGCGGGCGCGGCGGCTCGCGCTTCGGCGGCGCAGCATGCCCAGCCCGATCAGGCCGACGCCCAGGATCGCGAGCGAGCGTGGCTCGGGGACGTTCGCAGGCGCAAAGGAGGCCAGTGTCAGCGTGACACTGTCGTCCCCGGAGGCAAATTCGAACCGGTTGACGGGCGCCAGGCCAGCCACGGAGAAATTGAAGTCGCCATTGTCCGCATCGCCCCAAGCGCCCGCACCGGTGGGTTGACCGAACAACGATTGGGTAAGGTCGAGTCCGGGCGACCCCGAATCCCAAATGAAATTGGAGAAGTCGCCGTCGATCAAGTTATAGGTCCCGTCCACCGACCCTGTGCCTGTAATTGTCATGGTGAAGGCGGTGATACCCAGGGCTGAGGGGCTGACCCCCATGTCCGGGGGGACACCGACTGCACCAGGGTTCGGGAACAGCGAATCGTCCAGCGTCAACGTGCCGGTTGCCGATCCTGTACCGATCCAGGTCAAATTGAATGTCAGCAGATTCGCATGGGCCCGCTGTGCCAGCCCGAAACACAAAACCCCCGCCACCGCGATTGCGCAGATGGCGCACTTACCACGCGCGAACATGACCACCCCCCACACTTAACGTAGTCACCATAGCATTAATCGTCGCGGCCCGACAGATCGCGGTTTGACGGGGCGCCCCGCGCTCTCGATAATTTTGCCGGCAAGGGGAGAAGCGCCATGGCGACGACGGAACGGACCAAGCTCGGCACCTCGGCGATGCTGACGACGCCGGCCGACACGGCGATGAAGGACGACGAGCTGCCGATGGGACGGTCGGACCTGCGCGACCGCATCCCGGTGCTGGGGCTTCGCGAATACTGGTATCCAGCGATTCGCGAATCGAAGGTCGGCTGGAAGAGGCCCGTCATGGTCAAGATGCTGGGCGACGACGTCTGCCTGTTCCGCGGCGCGTCGGGCAAGGTGGTCGGGCTCAACAATGCCTGCCCGCATCGCGGCGCCATGCTGTCGCGCGGCAATTGCGCGTTCCGCGGCCACCTTGCCTGCTTCTATCACGGCTTCGTCTTCGACGAACGTGGCGAGTGCGTCGCCGCGCTGGGCGAGGGGCCGAACTCGCCGATGCCGGGCAAGATCCGTGCCCGTGCCTATCCGACGGCGACGCTGAAGGGGGTGGTGTTCGTCTGGATGGGCGACGGCGAGCCCGTGGCGCTCGAGGAGAACATCCCGGAGGAGTTCTTCCAGCCCGAGAAGACGGTGCTCGACTGGGCGACCGTGTGGCACCAGAACTGGCGGCCGTGTTTCGAGAACTCGTTCGACAGCCACGTGCGCTATCTGCACCGCAACTCGGCGCTGCTGCTGATGAAGCAGATCTTCCCGCCGCACTTCCCGCCGGGCCGGCCCAAGCGCATCGGCAAGCACCGGCTGGTGCCGACGCGGCCGCTGCACGATCTGTCGCCGATCGACCAGGAGTACTTCCCCGGCCTCAAGGCCAAGTGGCCGCGCACGCGCTATCGCCGCTACTGGGTCTGGCTGTTCGACCTGCTGCGCATGCCGTTCGCGCGCCTGCCCGTCTACAAGCCGAGCGAGGAGTGGGACACGGGCCAGCACCTGCCCTGCATGGTGCGGATCAACTACCAGACGCACATATGGACGCGCTGGGCCGTGCCGGTCGACGAGAAGACGACGCGGATGTTCTATTTCCACATGGCGCTGCGGCGCACGGCGATCGGGCGCGCCTACGAATGGTGCGCCTATCACTTCTATCATCACTGGGTGATGGACCGGAATTTCTCGGCCCAGGACCGGCCGGCGGCCGTCTATGCCTATTACGACCGGCCGGAGTACCTGGCGCCCACCGACGCGCAGCTCGTCCAGTGGCGGCGCTTCCTTCTGGGAGCGCGCGGCATGCCCGGCGAGAAGGCGGCCGACCGCGCCGCGGAATAGGGGCAGGGCCGCGGGCGTCGTTGACACCCCCCGCCGGCGGCCGCTAGAACGGCCGCGACCCCGCGGAGAGGTGGCCGAGCGGCTGAAGGCGGCGGTTTGCTAAACCGTTAAACGGGCTTACACCTGTTTCGGGGGTTCGAATCCCCCCCTCTCCGCCACACTCCCGTTCGCGTTTGTTCGCGGACGTCTGCAAAACCCTTGAAAACAAGTCGTTTTTCGGCTATCCTGTCCATAATGATGTCCGCCCACATTCGCCAAAAGTTGTGGGTAAACGCATCAGGGTCGTGGGTAAGGTTGTGGGTAGCCGGAGTAGAGCGGACATGGCGCAGTTCGTAGGTCGGCTCACCGCGGTCCAGGTCGCCAAGGCGAAGAAGCCCGGCATGTATGCCGACGGCGCCGGGCTCTACCTCCAGGTTTCCGGCGCCGGGACCGTGAACCTCGCGAAGTCCTGGATCTTCCGGTACCAGTTCAAGGGGCGCCCGCGCGAGATGGGGTTGGGCTCGCTCTCCGTGTCCGGTCTCGCCGAGGCGCGCGCGAAGGCGGCCGAGTGTCGCCGGCTACGCTACGAGGGCGTCGATCCGATCGAGGCCCGGAATGCCGAGCGGGCCAGGGCGAAGCTCGACGAGGCCAAGGCGCTGACCTTCAAGCAGTGCACCGAGCAGTATCTCGCCGCGCATCGGGCCGGCTGGCGCAACGCCAAGCACGCCGTGCAGTGGAACTCGACGCTCGACCGGTATGCCGGCCCGGTGATCGGGCCCGTCCCGGTCCAGACCGTCGATACGGCCCTCGTGATGAAGGTGATCGATCCGATCTGGGCGAAAAAGCCGGAAACCGCGTCGCGCGTACGAGGGCGCATCGAGTCCGTGCTCGACTGGGCGACCGTACGGGGTTACCGCCAAGGCGACAACCCCGCGCGCTGGCGCGGCCATCTCGACAAGCTGTTGCCGGCCCGGGCCAAGGTCCGGAAGGTCAAGCACCACGCGGCCCTACCGTACAAGGAATTGCCGGCGTTCATGGCCGCGCTCCGTCGGCAAGAAGGCGTCTCGGCGCGCGCACTCGAGTTCGCGATCCTAACGGCGGCCCGGACGGGAGAGGTAATCGGCACGCGTCCCGCCGAAATCGCCGACAAGGTCTGGACGGTCCCCTCCGAGCGGATGAAGGCGGGCGTCGAACATCGAGTGCCATTATCGGGCGCCGCCCTGGCCGTTGTGGCCAAGGTGACAAAGGAACATCCTGGGGCCTTCTTGTTCCCCGGTGGCAAGCGCGACAAACCGCTCAGCAACATGGCCATGCTCGCCTTGCTCGATCGCATGAATCGAACGGACCTGACCACCCATGGATTTCGGTCCACGTTCCGGGACTGGGCGGCCGAGCGGACGAACTATCCGCGTGAAGTGGTGGAGATGGCGTTGGCGCATACCATCTCCAACAAGGTCGAGGCGGCCTATCGCCGAGGTGATTTGTTCGATAAGCGCCGCGCGCTGATGAACGAGTGGGCAAGGTACTGCAACACGCTGGCCGATGATCAGAAAGCGGACATCGTTCCGGTGCGGCGCCGGCGACCACTTGATGGTGTCACCGGGCGAGAGCACGCCATCCATAAAAGAGCGCTAGTTTAACAGGGACCAAATCAAGATCTAGCCCTCGTTATAACTATTTTGCAAAATAATATGGATAATTAACGCCATTTACTATTTATGTTCTGTTGATTCAAAATTTGCCCACTCGATTCTCTCAACGCATCGTAACGCACTGACTTCTAAGCGCAAAAATTTTCTGCTGACGGTCGAAAGCCGACTGTCAGTCCGTCAAATTTTTTCGCTTATGATTTCAGAAGGGAATTCGCGCGATTCGCGTTCGGCGATGTTTCAGCGTCTATCGACAACGATCGGTCAATTTTTCGCGCCATCGACCTTGTAGCGCGCGACGTGCGGATATACTAAGGACGATCATCGAAAGAATGCGAGTCATTCTAAGCCTCCTCTATCACAACTTTTCGGCACTTTGATCGTCAATCGCACGCTTGTGAAATCGCATTTGCGGATTCAAGCTATCGGTTACACCGATATGTCGGCTGGCGAAGGCCGTCGGCGCGCGTCGCGCGAGCACATGCTCGCGATTTCGCCGGATTGCTGATGGAGGCGCCAGGACGATAAGGGATTGAGGATTGGGCCGAGCCGCGACTATTCTCTCCTTTCCTTGGATTTGTAGCGGGGCTAGGCGGGAGACGGCGCGATGGTCGAAGTTTCGTATGCGGATCTCTTGAAGGCGGGCCCCGGCACGCTCGCCGGCCGGTATCTCCGCGGGTTCTGGCAGCCGGTCTATCTGTCGCGCGACCTGGAGAAGGGCAAGGCCAAGCCGATCCGGGTCATGAACGAGCGCTTCACGCTCTATCGCGGCGGATCGGGGAAGCCGTATTTGATCGGGCCGCGCTGCGCCCACCGCGGCGCGCAGCTTTCGGCCGGCTGGGTCGAGGGCGAGGCGATCCGCTGCATGTATCACGGCTGGATGTTCGGCAGCGACGGACGCTGCGTCGACCAGCCGGCTGAGCAGGAAGGGTTCAAGGACAAGGTGGCCCTTCCGAGCTACCCGACGGAGGAATATCTCGGGCTGATCTTCGCCTGGCTGGGCGAGGGCACCCCGCCGCCCCTGCCGCGGTATCCGTGGTTCGACGCCGAGGGCGTGCTCGAGTGCGACACCTACACACGCTACTCGAACTATTTCTACACGCTCGACAACCATTCAGACGAGGTGCACGTGGTGTTCGCTCACCGCAACACCGCGTTCACGCGCGCGGGCCTCGCGCTCGTGCCCGAGATCGAGGCGGAAGAAACGGATTATGGGCTTCGCGTCACGGCGCGCGCGCCTAACGGCAACGTGCGGGCGAACCAGCTTCTGATGCCCAACATCATCATGTTCAAGTCCTCGCCGGCCGCAGGCGACGGAGCCTTCTCCGACCGCATGGCGTGGCGCGTGCCACTCGACGACAATACGCACCTGAGCTTCGGCGTCGATCTGCGCCATGTCACTGGTACGGCGGCGGAACGCTACCGCGAGGCCCAGGCCGAGGAGCGCGAGCGAACGAAGCAGCTCGTTGGGCTGCACGGGCCGGACGAGGTGGCGCGCCAAATCCTCGCCGGCTACCGTAGCCTCGAGGACCCGGACGTGCTGGCCCGGCCGGACCTCGTCAACATCCAGGACTGCGTCGCGCAAATGGGGCAGCCGCCGGTCGAAGAAGGGCCCTTCGAACATCTCGGCCGGTCGGACCGGGGCATCATCCTCTACCGCAGAATTTGGATGCGCGAGCTCGTCGCCATGGCGGAGGGGCGGGCGATGAAGCAGTGGCAAATCCCGAAGGCGCTGGTGACGCAGAGCGGCGTCTAGCCTCGACCTACCGCGCCGGTCGGCCGGGACCCGACAACCGCATGAGGGGAGGAGCCCGATGAACAACCGCATCACCGTTGCCGCAACGCTCGCCGCATGCGTGGTTGTGGGGGCGGCGGCGCCGGCGGCGGCCGCGAACAAGTTCGGCCCGAAGGTCGATGCCCTGGTCGCTCAGGCCGCGAAGGAAGGGCATCTGGACTTGTCGTGGAGCGGATCGGGCTTCGGCGACAACGGCAAGGGCATCCCGACCTGGATCGCGGCGTTCAACAAGTTCTACGGGCTCCATCTTACCTACAACTTCACCCCCGCCCCCTCCATGACCCAGCAGGGCGCTCGGCTGGTGCAGGAGACGCAGTCCGGCACGCCGGCCGCCACCGACGCGATTATCCTCGGCGCCGATTCCCTGCTCCCGGGCATCGAGGCCAAGGCGACCCATCCATACGACTGGGTGGCGCTCGCCAAGGGCGTCGGTGTCAACTTGCCGGCGGCCGCCGCCGCGCCTGACAACGCCGCGGTCGCCTTCTCCACCGAAGTGTTCGGCATCGCCTACAATACCAAGGCGATCCCGCCCGACAAGGTGCCGCACACTCTCGCCGACGTGCTGAAGCCCGAGTGGAAGGGCCGGGTCGCGTCCACGCCCTATGCCGCCGGGTTCAACTTCTTGGCGGCGTTCGACCCGAAATGGACCTCCGCGCGCACCAAAGAGTACGTCACCAAACTTGCCCAGCAGGTCGGCGGACTGATCCGGTGCGGCCAATCGGCGTCGCTGCTCGACGGGCAGTTCGATATGCTGGTGCTCTCCTGCGACATAAGTTCGTCGATCCTCGACCAGCGCCGCGGCGAGCCGATGGCCGCCGTCGTGCCGACCGACGCGCCGGTCATGGACTACTGGTACATGGCCGTGCCGAAGATGGCGAAGCACCCGGCCGGCGGCGCGCTGCTCGCGCTCTTCATGCTGACGCCCGAAGGGCAGAAGCTGTCGTGGGAATGGGACGCGAACGACCTCGCGCTGCTGCCCGGCTCGCACACGGCGGCGCAGCTTCCCGGCGATCCCGACGAGATCGCCGGCGGCCATGGCGCGCAGGATTTCATCAAGCATCCCGAGACGACGCAGCTGACGGGCGAATACATCCGCATCCTGCGGGGCACCCGCCGATAGGCCCGCCGGGCCGCTACGGCGCCGCCGCCGTCGCTGCCCGTCCGGGGCGGGCCCGGCCGCGAACCAGGTAGGCCAGCGCCAGCGGCAGGAACAACGCCATGAAGGCGAGGCTCATGGCGGACGACTGGCCCAGCTCGCCCGTGTACCACGTGCTCCAGATCACGGTCGGAAGCGTGAGGTTCGAAGGGGTGAACAGCACGACCGCCATGGTGAGTTCGCGGAAGACAAGCAACGCGATCCACACCCAGGCGCTCAACGCCGCCTGCGAAACCAGCGGCAGAAAGATGGTCAGGAGCGTACGCCCGACCGAGAGGCCGCTGACATAGGCCGCCTCTTCCAGGTCGCTGCCGACCTGCACCACGGCGACGCTCATCGCGCGCACCGCAAAGGTCAGGTAGGTCAGCAGGTACACGATCGCGAGGATCCAGACGGTTCCCGCGAGCCGGAAAAAGCGCCCGATCACGAACAGGGCGAGGGTCTGCAGGGCAACGGCGAACACGATGCCCGGCACGGCGTGCGGCAGAAACAGGATCAGGTCGATCGCGCCGCGGATCCGCGCCCGCGAGCGCACCACCACCCAGGAGACGACGAGCCCCAGCGCGACCGCGGCGATCGGTACAGTCGCCATCAGCTCGACCGTGTCCTTCAGCCCACGCCCGGCGAGCGCCCACGGCGCATCGACGAAGTGACTTAGCGTGAGCCGGCCGAGCGCATGCAGCGTCGGCGCCTGAAAGTAGGGCGTCACGGCGACCCAGACGACGAGGGCGAGGGGCAGCAGGAACACGAGCGCAAAATAGAGGCCGATCGCGGCATAGACCCAGCCGCGCGCGCGGCCGAGACGCTGGCCGGAGGCGCGGTAGGACCGGCCCGTCACCACCTGGTAGGCGCGGCCGTTGCGAATCGCGCGGAGATAGATCGCGGTCAGGCCGAACGCGACGACCATCGCCACTAGCCCGAGTGCCGCGGGCGGGCCGTATTCGGGCAGTCCGGCCTGCGGGTTTACCAGGTCGTAGATGTAGGTCGAGAAGGTGAACTGCCGATAGGTCAGGCCAATGAAGCCGGGCACGTCGAATGAGGCCACCGCCACCATGAAGCAGTAGATCGCGGCCGCCGTCAGGGCCGGCGTCACCAGCGGCAGCTCGATCCTCCAGACCCGCTGGGCGAGGCTCGCCCTGTGCACTTGAGCCGCTTCCAGGAGTTCGCCCGATACCGCGCGGATGGTCGGTCCCACGAACACGAAGGCGAGCGGCACCAGCAGCAGGCCCTGCACGAACCCCATGCCTGCCGGATTGGCGATGGTGATGGCATTGCGGTCGATGCCGAACGCCGCATTCAGCCAGTGGCCGACCAGCCCGATGCGCGGGCCCATCAAGAACAGCCACCCCATCGACGGGAAGAAGCCCGGCATCAGGAGCATCATCGTCATGGCGGCATAGGTCGATTGCGTCCCCGGGAAGTCGGTCCGCTCCACCACCCAGGCCAGCGCGGTGCCGCCGGCCATGGCGATGACGGTCGAAACCAGCGCGAAGACCAGGGTGTTCCACAGCACGATCCAGGTCTCCGCCGCGCCGAGCATGGCGCGGATGTTGGCGAGCGAATACGGCCCGCCCGGGATGGATGGCACGCCCTTCGTCAGGCTCAACCACACGACGGCCAGCAGCAGGATCAGCACGACTGCGGCCGGCACGGCGGACACCCACACGAGGCCGGTGCCGCGCCCGACACCGCCATCGCGCACCCGGCGTCGCGGCCGCGCCGGCGTGCGCGGCGCGCGAACCGCCAAAGACCCGGGGTCCATTTCTTGCCCCGAAGTCATAGCTCGCCGCGGCTCAGAAAAGTAGGGGACTCAACCATTCGATATGGAGGACCTGATCGTAGAAGACATAGAGGAACGCGGCGGCCGCACTGGTATAGAGAGCGACGAGCTTCCAGCCAAAATTACCCCAGCGCCACAAGTACAGGGCGATGAATAGGCAGAGCGCGGCGATTTGGCCGACCAGGAGGGCGACCAGCAACAGTGCGAGCAGGTATCCGAGGAAATGGCACGAGCGCGTGAACAATGCCCTTTCGCCGCCGGCGCGGACAGCGGCCCGCAGGCTTCCGGCCTCGACGACGGCGGCGCGTAGATCGGTCGCGTCTCGCCAGACCACGAAGACCAGAAGCGCGAGCGCCGGAACTGAGACGACCAGCGGGAACTGCTTCACCTCGGCGGGCCAGGGGAGGGCGGTCACTGCGGCGTAGGCGAACACGAGGGCGAGCAGGGCCGCGAGCGGCAGTGACAGGGTGGGGTTGTGGTCGGTGCCCTCGCCGCGCGCATCGGGGTTGGTGTCCTCAACCTCGCGCCTCTTGCGGATGACGCCGCGCGCGACCACGACGACTGTCGCCAGCACGCAGAGCAGCAACACCAGCACGATCGGCTTGGCGAGCCAGCCGAGCCCGTTATAGGCCCGGTTCGAGATCTGGAAATTGGTCTCGAGGATGGGGCCCAGAACGAAGGCGAGTACCATCGGCGGCCTCGCCCAGCCGGCGCGCTTCATTGCGGTGCCGAGCGCACCCATGGTGAGGCAGGTGATCCAGTCGCCGATCGAGGCGCCGCCGAGCCACGCCCCCATGAATACGAACATGATGACGCCGGGCACGATCAGGTGGCCGTCGACGAACGCGACCTTGGCCACCTGGCGGGCGTAGATCATCAGCAGCACCGCCGCGCAGACGTTGGAGATGATCAGCGTCCACACCATCGAGAAGGTGAAGGGGAGCTGGGAGATCAGCATGTCCGGCCCGGGGTGCAGCCCCTGGATCAACAGCGCGCCGAGCAGGATTGCCGCCCCGATCGAGCCCGGCACGCCGAACGCCACCGTCGGGATCAGCTCGCCGCCGCGCGTCGCGTTGTTGGCGCTTTCCGGCGCGATCACGCCGCGGATGTCGCCCTTGCCGAAGCGCGACGAATCTTTGGAGGTCTGCACGACGTGGCCGTACGCCACCCAGTCGGCGATGGCGGCGCCGAGCCCCGGGAGCATGCCGATATAGGTGCCGATCGCCGAGCAGCGCAGCACGATCCACCAGTTGTCGATCGCGTCGCGCACCCCGCCCATGATGCCGCCGCCAGCCGACTGGTCCTTCGGAATCTCCGAGATTGAGACGTTGCGGGTCGAAAGCTCCAAAAGCTCGGGAATGGCGAAGAGGCCGAGGACCGCCGGCACCAGCGGCAGCCCGTCGAGCAGATAGGTCGTGCCGAACCAGTAGCGCGGCACCGCCACCGTCTCGGCATAGCCGATGGTCGAAAGCAGGATGCCGAACATGGCCGCGACCAGACCCTTGACGAGCGAGCGGCCCGACAACGTGCCGACCATCACGAGGCCCAGCATGCCCAGCATGAAGATCTCGGGCGAGCCGAAGGCGAGGATGACCGGCTTAATCACCGGCAAAGACACGGCGAGCAGCACCGCGCCGAATACGCCGCCGAACGCGGATACGCTGAACGCCGCGCCGAGCGCACGCGAGGCCTGCCCCATCTTGGCGAGCGGATAGCCGTCGAGGATGGTCGCCTGCGACGCGACGGTGCCGGGAATGCCCAGCATCACCGCGGTGATCGAATCGCTTGTCGAGGTCACGGCGTAGAGCGCGAGCAGCAGCGCGAACGCCGAGACGTGGTCCATGCTGAAGGTGAAGGGCAGCAGCACGACCATGCCGAGGATGCCGCCGAGCCCCGGCACGGCGCCGAGCCAGATGCCCAGCATCATGCCGAGGAACAAGAAGCCGATCGTCGGCCAGTGCAGGACGAGCAGCAGCCCCTGGAAGAACGCATCGAACATCGGGGGGATCCGGGGCCTTGGGTGGAATTTCGGCGCGGCGCCGGGCGCCGCCGCGCCGGATCGGCCTACTGCCTGACCTTCCGCCCGGCTTCGACGTGCGCCTTGAGCGCCGCCACCACCGCCGGGTCGAGCGAATTCAGCGACTGGATGATCTTCTCCGCCGCAGGGCGCTTCAGCGCGGCCACCTTGTATCCGAACCGCTTATCGAAATCGGTCTGGAACGCCTCGTCCTGCATCGTGTCGTAGAAGCCTTTCGATAGATCGGCGATGACGGCCGGCTTGGTCGAAGGCGGCGCGAGGACGAGCTGCGAGAAGTTGGCGTATAGGTCGATGGTGAGCTTCAGCACGTCCCACTTCGGCCCGCTCGGGTCCTTGCCGAATGCGTCGCGGTAGACCTCGACCACGCTCGGATACTCCTTCAGCGTGTCGTTGCGCACCCACTTGCCGTTGTCGTCCTGCGCCGGGAAGCCCCACAGCACCCGGGTAATGCCCGGCTTGATCATCGTGTCCTTGACCACCGAGTTGAGGCCCGAGGCGGAATCGACGCCGATGTTGGTCTCGTTCTTCATCATCGACGAGCGGATCGCCGCCGAGCCGCGATAGCCGGTGACGTAGTCGTAGTGCACGCCAAACAGCTCGATCGACAGCGTGCCCAGAAGGTCGAACACGTTGAACGGGTTCTGACCGGCGAACTTCAGGCTCTTCGCGTTCACGATGTCGGAAGATTTCTTGAGCCCGCCGGGCACGATGTCGTTCCGCCCGTATACCATGAAGCCGGAGGTGGAGAATGCCGCCACCATCTGGAATCCGGCATAGTTGAAGCGCACGCCCGGCGCCTTTAGGATCTGGCTTGCGGGGAACCACGGACCGTAGAACAAGGTTTCGCCGTCGCCCTTGGCGCTTTCGAAGATGTAGTTGTGCGCCTTCATCGAGCTGCCGCCCGGCATGTTCTTGACGATGACTGTCGGGTTGCCGGGGATGTGCTTTCCCACATACTTGGCGAACATGCGCGCGGTGAGGTCGACGCCGCCGCCCGCGTCGAACCCGACTAGGAGGCTTACCGTCTTGCCGGCGAAATAGGGGTCGGCCGCCTCGGCGGCGGGCGCGATGAAGACCGCCATCCCGGCCGCCAGCGCCACGATGGCGGCGAGCGATGCCGTTCGAAGAAGCTTCGAGATCATGTCATCCTCCCTTTATTGCGGTCCATCATGACCGTGCGGCAGAGCCGGTTCAAGCCGCGACGCTGCCGCGCGCAAGCTCAGCACGGAGCGCCGCGGTCGCGGCCTCGTCGACCGCGAGCGTCGATGGATCGAGCGCCACGCCGTAATCGTTGCGCGCGCTCTCGACGGTGACATAGCCCTGCCGCACGTCCTCGGCGACGCGCGCGGCCGGGCGCTCCCAGGGCGGGCCGAACCCGCCGCCGCCGCCCGGATGAACGACGAACCCGTCGCCCTTGGCGAGCCGCGTGTTGAAGATCTTGGCGTTCGGGAAATCGGTCAGCGCCGCGCCATCCTTCAGCACCGTCACGCGGTTGCCGTGGCCCGCTCCGCCGCCCGCCAGCCCCCAAGGGCGGCAATGCATGCGCTCGATGCGCGTGTTGAAGTTGAGCTCGGCCCGCATGCGCACTGCGAACTCGGCACCGAGCCCGCCGCGATGCCGGCCGGCGCCGCCCGAGTCGGGGATCAGCGCGTAGCGCTCGTACATGATCGGGTATTTCTGCTCCAGCATCTCGACCGGCGGGGCGTGGGTGTCGCCGTCGTTGATGCAGACGGTGGCATTGACCCCGTCCTCGTTCCGCTTGGCGCCCCAGCCGCCGGCCGCCGGTCCGACGGCGGTGATGACCAGCCGCTTCTGCTCCGGCACGAAGCCGTAGATCTGAGCGATTCCTAGGTCGGCGAAGTGGCCGGCGATCACCCGGTCGGGGATGGCGGGCTCCAGCGCCTTGAAGACCGTGTCGATGATGGTCATCGGGATGGTCATCCAAAGGCGCAGCGGCGCGGGGCGCGTCGCGCTCACCACCCGGCCCGGAGGCAGCACGATGTCGAGCGTGCGGAACGAACCGTCGGTGATCGGGTAGTCGGTCGGCGCCGCGATGCACTTGTAGGCGACCTGGGCGGCGCCGAGGCCGGTCGCGAAGCCCGAGTTGTAGAAGCCGCGCACCTGGTGCGAGACCTCGGTGAGGTCGATGGTCATGCGCTCGCCGGCCACGACGACGCGCACCTTGATTGGGATGCGCTTGCCCACCTCCAGCGCGTCGTCGTCCATGAACAACTCGGCCTCGTACGTGCCGTCGGGGATCGAGGCGGTGCGCTCACGCGCGGCCTTCGCCTGCGTGTCCATGATCGAATCGATGGCGGCCAGCACCTCGTCGGCGCCGTACCGGTCGCAGAGCTCGAGGAAGCGCCGCTCGCCGGTACGGACGGCGGTGAGCTGCGCGCGCAAATCGCCGATCGCCTGGTGCGGAAGCTGGCAGTTCATCTTGATGATCTCGATCAGGTCGTCGTTCATCGCGCCCTGCGACTGCAGCTTAAGGATCGGGATCTGCAGCCCTTCCGAGAAGATATCGGTCGTCACCCCGCCCAGCACGCCGCCGATCGACAGCCAGTGCGCCATGCACGACGTCCAGGCGACAAGCCGCCCGCGATGGAAAACTGGCAGTGACAAGGTCACGTGGTAGAGGTGCGAGCCCGTCAGGTAGCCGTCGTTGGTGATCAGTATGTCGCCCGGATGGATGTCGTCGCCGAAATGCGCGCGCTTCGCCCTGATCGTCTCGGCCATGCCGCGGATGAACATCGGCAAGCCCATGCCGATCGACACAGTGCGCCCGTCCGCCGTGTAGAGCCCTGTGGTGAAGTCCAGCCCCTCGTACACGATCCAGTTATAGGCCGTGCGCATCAGGTTGGTCTTCATCTCCTCGGTGACGGCGATCACGCCATTGCGCACGATCTCGGTGACGACCGGATCGGCGCGGGTGGCGGCTTTCGAAGCGTTGGCATCATCCATTATTCTACTTACCTCGAAACCATGCTGCTTCGCCACAGGCGCGAGGCAAGGTCGACCGAGCTATCCAACAACATCCGGCCAAGTCGATGGATTCCGTCAATGCATCGTGGACGGTAGCCAGAGCGCGATCGCCGGGAAGAGGACAAGCAGAACAAGCTTGATCAGGTCGACGGCAACGAACGGCATGACCCCGCGGAAGATCGTGCCGAGCGACACGTCCGGCACCATACTCTTCAAGACGAACACGTTGATGCCGAACGGTGGCGTGATGAGGCCCATCTCGATCACCACAATCATGATGATCCCCCACCAAATCAGGTCGAATCCAAGATGCGTCACCAGGGGCGTCACGATCGGCACGGTGATGATCATGACTGCGAACGAATCCATGACGCAGCCCAGGAAGAGGTACACCACCAGGAGAACTGCGATGGTGCCGAGCGGCTGGAGGCCGAGCCCCGCGACGATCTGCGTTGCCGTTTCGGGGAGCGCCGTCGCGCCGACGAAAAACGAGAAGATCAGCGCGCCGAAGATCAGGCCGTAAACGAGAGCCGTCGTTGCCGTGGTCTCGGCCATCACCTGCCAGAAGGCGCCGCCCTTAAGCCTTCCGCGCGCGAGGGCAAACAGGAATGTACCGACCGCGCCCACAGCAGCGGACTCCGTGGCCGTGAAAACCCCGGCATAAAGCCCGCCGATCACGCTGGCGAACAAGGCGACCACGCCGACGCTGCGATGGATTGCTTGGCAGAGTTCCGACCGCGCAATGCGCTGGCGCTCAGGCACCGAGCCCGGCGAGAGGCGCACGAAAAGACTGATCGTGACCAGGTAGAGCACAACGGCGACAATCGCCGGGCCGACCGCCGCGACGAATAACTGACCAATCGACGCCTCGGTCAGCAGGGCGAAAATGATGATCGGCGCCGACGGCGGTACGAGCTGGCCGAGCGTGCCGCCGGCCGCGATGCAGCCGGTGGCAAGCTCCGGCGCGTAGCCGCGCTGACGCATCTGAGGTAGTGCTACGCGTCCGATGGTCGCCGCACACGCGACAGACGATCCAGTGACGGCGCCGAACCCGGCACAGCCGCCGATGGTGGCGAGTGCAAGCCCGCCGCGGAACCCGCCCAGCAGCGCGTGCGCCAGGGCGTATATGTCGTCGGAGAGGCCGGCCGTCGCCGCGAAGCTTCCCATCATCAGGAACAGCGGCAGGACTGCGACCTGGCTGTTGGTCAGGAACCCGGCGGGCTCGGACCCAAAGCCCGAAAGCGCCGGGTCGATCCCGAGATACAGCGCGCCGCCGAACAGCCCTACCAGCCCCATCACCGCCGCCAGCGGCATCAAGCCCAGCAGGAACGCCCAAAGGAACAGGAAAGCAACCAGCACGGATAGCGCCGGATTATCCTGCGCGGCGTAGGAAAGGCCCTGGAAGTCGGCCGCTGCCCAAGCCAGAAACGCGAGCGCCACGACGACGATTGCGACGACGGCGAGCTGCGCCGCCCGGCTCGAGGTCTCCTGGTGCGCCGTCGCCGCGGCCTTTCGGACCGCATTGGCCGCGACGATCGCCTGGACGAGGGCGCCGGCGGCGAGCAGTACCACGACGGCGTCCATGAACGGCGCCTCGGGCCACCCCAGGATCGCGGTCATTCGATGCTGATGCCACAGCGTTTCGGCGAAGGCTTCCACCTCGCGCGCGAGCAGTCCGAAAAAGATGCACAAGAGCACGGCGCCGGTCGCCGAGAGCCAAGCGCCGAGACGGCCGCGCAGCCATCGCCCCAATAGGTCGACCGTCAGGTTGACGCCCTGCGCAAGGCCGGAAGGAAGGCAGGCGGCAACCGAGACCGCGAACACTTCTGACACAATCTCGTTCAACGCCGGCAACGGCGCGTTGAAGAACCAGCGCCCAAAAACATCAACCATTTCGGCGCCGGCGACCGTGAACATTCCAATCACGCCAACGAACGCGACCGGACGCGTCACGCGCACGCAGAACCTTTCGAGCAGGTCGAGTAGGTGAGCCTCAGACGACGTGGTCACGACTCTTCCCTCGCAGCAATTCCTCGCCCAGCCGCTCGAACGGAACCCGGCGAGCCAATAACGTCGAAATGCCAGATAATCCGCCGGTCAGTGGTCTTTGGCGACCACGCCCAGCAACTTTCGGTAGGTGTCGAGAACCTTCTGGCGCCCCGGCTCGGCTTTCGCCCATTCTTCGATCACCGGTGCGACGCGCTTGTGCCAGCTCTCCTGTTGTGCCGCTGTCAGGTGCAGCAGGGTCTGGCCCGGCTTCTTCAGCGTGGACTGCTCGCCTTCCTTAGCCACCTCGTCCCAAAACTCGCCGAATTCACGGCTATATGATTCTCCGGAATCCTTTTCGAACACCTTCTGGGCCGCGGCAGGCAACGCGTTCCACTGCTTCTTCGCCATGAAGACGTAGCCGGGCGCGGTGCCCAGCGGAGCGTCGACGTGGTAGTGCGTCACTTCGGCCAGCTTGAACGGTTGGAAGGCCGTCCAGGGAGTGATGACCGCATCTGCGGTGCTGCGCTCAAGGGCCTCGTAATACTCATCAATACGCAGTGAGAGGGGTGCGCCACCCAGATTGCTCACCACGTCGGAAATGACCTTGCTGCCGGCGATCACCTTGAGCCCGTCCAGGTTATCGAGCGTGCTCGGCTTTGCGCGGTATTGAAGTCCCGACTGCGGAAACACGATCAGCTTGAATGGCACGATGTCGCTGAAATCCTTGTCCAAGAGGCCAGTCTTGTACAGCCGCCACAGCGCGACCGAGGCGATCTCGGACTTGTCGCTGAGGTAGGGCAGTGCGACGACGGCGGTCATCTGGAACTGGCCCCGCACCAGAAGTGGCAGGCCCCAGCCGATCTGGACCACGTTGCTGAGTACGCGATTGTATATGTTGCCCTGGTTCGCCAGGGCCGCGCCGTCGCGCACGTCGATGCGGAACAAGCCCTTCGCGTCCGCGTTCACCTTCTTCGCCCAGGGGTGATGGATCTGGACGTTGAGATGTGCCTGCGGCGAATCCAACGTCGCATATTTCAGAACCAACTCTCTCGCCTGGGTCTGATTTGCGAAGAGTAGAAGCGCTGCGCTGGCAGTCAAGGTGAACCACGTTCCGCGTTTCATTCGGCTTCTCCCTGTTGTTTAGTTTCGGAAGCGGGGGCGGGGGCGGGGGCGGAGGCGGGGCGCGTCGCTTGCCGCGATTGGGCTGAATACGCGCCGAGCATCCGCGCGATCAACTCGTGCACAGATCATCCTGCGTCGACTAGCGCGGGCCATCTCGCCATCGCTCGCTCCCTGCTCTTCGGCGTCTTCTTCGGAAACGCCTGCATAATCACATAACGGCATCCGCATCCATTTGAAAAATCATTTGTGTTGATGCTATCTATCGATAGCACCAATGTGTTGGAGTGGCCGTGCGCTTCCATCATCTCGACCTCAACCTGCTGGTCGCCCTCGACGCGCTGCTAAGCGAGGCAAATGTCAGTCGCGCGGCGCGCCAGTGCGGGCTCACGCAATCGGCAATGAGTGGCGCGCTCAAGCGGCTGCGCACGCATTTCGAGGATGAGCTCCTCGTGCAGGTGGGGCGCACGATGGTGCCAACGACACTGGCGGAAGGCCTAGCGGGACCGGTTCGCGACCTTCTACTTCAGGCGCAAACGGTTGCGATGACGCGCGCGCATTTCGATCCGACCATGTCGGAGCGGACGTTCGTGGTCATGGCATCAGACTACGTGGCGACCGTGTTTCTGGCCGAGCTGAACCGCCACCTGGCCAAGCATGCGCCGCGGGTAGGCGTCGTACTGCGGCCTTTGACCGACGACAAGACGCGTGAGGATTTTGACGACGGCAAGGTCGATTTCATTATCCTCCCTGACCGGTACCTGTCGGCGAAGCATCCACGCGAGGCGCTATTTAGCGACGATTGGACTTGCGTCGCATGGTCGAAAAACAGACTGATCGGCCGCGAACTCACCCTCGAGCGGTATCTCTCACTGGGCCACGTACAGACCATTCTTCGGATCGGCGGCATGGTCTTCGACAACTCGTTTCTCATGCGGATGGGACATGCGCGGCGGATCGCGGCGGTCGTTCCGAGCTTCTCCCTCGTTCCCCAGTTTGTCGCTGGCACAAACCTCATCGCCACCATCCACTCGCGGATGGCCAAGAGCGTCGCGCGACACTTTCCTCTGACGCTCTACCCGCCGCCAATCCGAATCCCGCCGGTCTCGATGTCGATCCAGTGGCACAAATCGCTCGACCGCGATCCGAGCTCGCTCTGGCTCCGCGAAGCCATGCGGCAGATCGTCAAGTCGATGTGATCCTGCCGACGTCCTTATGGTATCGATAATTTCGATGCAAGTTATAAATAGAAGCGATTTCCCCGATCCCGATGCGCTCACTATGCTCCGCTCGGCTGTCGGACGGAACAGAGGCGCAGGTGGCAAAATCGGGTAGCTCAGTTGAGACCGTCCTTGTGGTCGGCGCAGGGCGCGGCGGGCTTTCGGCTGCCATATGCCTGAAACGTGCCGGCTTCGACGTCGAAATCATCGAGATCGAGCCGGCACTGCGTGCCCTGGGCGCCGGCATCACATTGAATGGCGCGACGCTGCGCGCCTTCGCGACGATTGGAATTCTCGACGAAATCGAGCGAAAGGGCCATTGCCACGACACGGGCAAGCTGTGCGATGGCGAGGGGCGGGTCCTTTTCTCGCCGCGATCCGAGCGCCTTTTCGGTCCTGACATTCCCAACGGCGCAGGAATCCTGCGGCCGGTTCTTCATCGGATTATGGCGGATGCCGTTGAAAGCGATGGCGTCGCCATCCGCTTCGCCACGACGGTGGCGTCCTTGGGGCAGACATCGGATTGGGTCGAGGCCACTTTCAGCGACGGCGGCGTGAAGCGATACGATCTGGTCGTCGGCGCCGACGGGCTGGCATCGGAAATGCGTGCCATGATTTTCCCGGATGCGCCCAAGCCCCGTTTTACGGGGCAGGGATGCTGGCGCGCGGTTCTGCGGCGACCCACCGACATCGACACGAGTTGCTCGTTTCATGCCCGCTATCACAAGGCAGGCCTTAATCCTATTTCGCACGACGAAATGTATCTCTACCTTCTGCAACATGTCCAGGACAACCGCTGGATGGCGCCCGAGCAGTGGCCGGAGCTTCTGGCGGGAGAGCTATCGGAATTCGGCGGATTGCTCGCCAAGATTCGCGAGGAACTGAATTCCGAATCGCGCATCAATTATCGGCCGCTCGAATATCTGCTTCTCGATCCGCCCTGGTATCGCGGGCGGGTTCTGCTCATCGGGGATGCGGCACATGCGACGACGCCCCACATGGGCTATGGCGCCGGCCTGGCGATCGAGGATGCGATCGTGCTGGCCGAATTGCTGGGAAGCGAAAGGCCGCTCGACGTGGTTCTGCGCCGTTTCATGGAGCGCCGCTACGAACGTTGCCGGATCGTGGTCCAGGGTTCCGTTCACCTCGGTGAACTCGAGATGCAGCAGTCTGGGCCGGAACTGCACCGCGCCGCCATGATGGAAATCGCCGGCGTCATCCGCCAACCCATATGATCGACCGTAATCGATAGAAGAGGAAAACCTGACATGGATATTCTCGGCGTTGACCTGGCGATCCTCGGTGTCGACGATCTCGATGCCGCGCGCCGGTTTTGCGGCGATTTCGGGCTCGCGGAGGCGGAAGGCGGAAAGGCCGGCGCGACCTTCGAAACCCAGGACGGTACCGCCATCGCGCTGTGCGGCGCCGGCAATTCGTCGTTGCCGCCGACAACTCTCGGCGGCTCGACGTGCCGCGAAACGGTGTGGGGCGTGCGCGACCAAGACGCGCTGGATCGGATCGGCGCCGAGCTCAGCCGGGATCGCCAAATCCGGCGCGATGCCGCAGGGGTCCTTCATTCCACAGATGACGACGGCCTTGCGATCGCCTTTCGGGTGACGCGCCGTCATCCCTTCGACGCTCAGCCGGCGCGGATCAACGTGGCAGGCTGCGAGCCACAGCGAGGGGTCAACCGCCGTATCGATTTGAAGGTGCCCGTCGTGCCGCGGTCAGTCGGCCATATCGTCTTCTTCTCGCCCAACCCGAAGCGGAGCGCCGAATTTTATACCGAGCGTCTCGGGTTCCGCTTGACCGATACGTTCCAGGATAACCGCGGCGTCTTCGCGCGTGCGCAGGGCTCGCATGACCACCACAACCTGTTCTTCATCGGCACCGACAAGATGCCGCCAAGCCTGCACCACATCGAATTTCACGTGACCGACTTCAACGAGGTGATGATCGGCGGCAAGAAGCTGACCGACCGTGGCTGGAAGACGGCGAACGGACCGGGCCGGCACGTCCTGGGGTCGAACTACTACTGGTACTTCAAGACGCCGTGCGGCGGGGCGTTCGAACTGGGTGCGGACATCGACTTCGTCGACGACGACTGGGTCCCGGGCAACTGGGCGTTCGTCCCCGAGAACACGGCTGGCTGGCGTGTGGCGTACGAGTGACGACCGCCATAAGGAGTGCTCGCCAGCATCATCTTTGAACGACGGTACGGAACGACATGAAGAAAGACGATCCCTTGTTAAAGCCGCAATACCGCATGCCGCGCGTATTCGGCGCGCTGCCCGGTCCCCGGAACGTTCCCAAGGACAAGCAGAACCTGCCCAACAATCAGACGAACCTGGTGGTCGCGGTCACCGCGCTCACCGATGCGGAGTCGCTCGGCGAGCTCCTTCCGCTCGATTGCAGCCTGGACGGCGAGCCGCTCGTCACCGTCACCATGAGGTTCCTGTCGAACATCGGCTGGCTCGCCGGGCGCGGCTATTCCATTCTCAATGTCGGGTTCCGCATCGCGCACGAGTCGCTGAGCCATGGGCGCGTGTCGGGTGTCTTCACACCCGTCCTGTGGGAAAATCTGGCGGACCCAATCATGACCGGCCGCGAGGAACTCGGCTTCGCCAAAATCTATGCCGACATTCCGCCGCCGGTCGTGATCGGCGACAGCTACACCGCCATCGCGGCATGGCAGGGCTTCAAATTCTTCGAGATCGAGGCGAACGATCTCGCCGAGGCGGGGCCGGAACCCAAGTCTTCGAGCGGCAGCTTCCATTACAAGTTCATTCCGCGCACCGGTGCCCTGAGCGAGCCGGACGCCGCCTATCTCGAATACGCTCCGCCCAACCAGCTTGCCACCGGCTACGGCGGGATGAAAGTGACGCGGCACCTCGCGGGCAGGGGACGCTTCCAGTTCCATCCGGCGCGTTGGGAGGACGTGCCCTTTCAGTATCCGATCATCAATGCCCTCGCCGCCCTGCCGATACGGGAAGCACGCGGCGCGACGGTGACGATGCTGGCGGCCACCGGAGCCATCGGCGATCCCAGCGCCGGCGCGCTCGGCGAGATCGACTGACGCGCAATGGGGAATCCCGGAATGCCATCCGTGAGCAAAGTTCTGGTTATCGGCGGCGGCATAGGCGGGATGTGCGCCGCGATCTGTCTTGCGCGCCGAGGGATCGCGGTCGACCTCATCGAGATCGAGCGCGACTGGAACATGCTGGGCGCGGGCTTGACGTTCAACAGCGCGACCCTGGCGTCCTTCGCCAAGGTGGGTGTGGTCGAACGCATTGCGGCAGTGGGCTCCGTTCGTTCGGCGCGGCCGGAAAATACCAGCCCCGCAAACACTTCAGTGGGCGGGATTCTCCGCCCGGTCCTGCACGATATCCTCGTCGAGGCGATCGAAACCGCCGGCGTGATCGTACGGACAGGGGTGACGTTCGCGTCTCTCGCAAATGGCGACCGCACCGCGCACGTTACCGTCACCGACGGCACGGAGGACGCCTACGATCTCGTCATCGGCGCCGACGAACTCGAGTCGGCCGTGCGCCGGACGATCTTCCCGGACGCGCCCCAACCCCGGTTCACCGGCCAGGGCTGCTGGCGTGCGATCTTTCCGCGCCCTGCCGGGTACGACGGCGGGATGTTCGGACATAACCGGACGGCGGGCTTCAATCCGGTCTCGAACGACGAGATGTATCTCTACCTCCTGCAGTCGGTGCCCGATAACAGGTGGATGCCGCCGGACAAATGGCCCGAGCTGCTAGCGGAATTGCTGGCGGAGTACGACGACCCTATCCTCCTCGACGTGTCGAAGCATCTCGACGCCGCGGCACGGATCAACTACCGGCCGCTCAGGACGCTGATGCTGCCGCCGCCATGGCACCGCGGGCGCGTGCTCCTGATCGGCGATGCCGCCCACGCGACCACGCCGCACATGGCCTACGGTGCGGGACTTGCGGTCGAAGACGCGGTTGTCCTGAGCGAGATGGTCGGGGCCGGCCGTCCTGTTTCTGAAGTCCTCGAACGGTTTATGAGTCGGCGCTACGAGCGCTGCCGTGCCGTGGTCGAAACGTCGGTGGCCATCGGCGACTTCCAGCTTCACCCCGGATCGCCCGAACGCCTGCAGGAGCTCGTTCGGGCGGCTGGCGCCATCATGACGCAACCCGTCTGACCGCGGAGCACAGCGCAAAAGGAGCACGCCCATGGAACTGCCCCCCATTCGACGCATCGTGACGGGCACCGACGCCAACGGCCGTTCCTGCATCGTGCAAGACGGCCCGCCACCGGTCATTTCGACCGTCCCTGGGCGCCCGGGCTTGCGAAATGCGAACATCTGGTCGACCAGCGCCGCGCCGGCGCCCGTCGACGAGCCGGACCGAATCGCCGCGCACAAGGGCCTCTATCCGCCGAAGACCGGCACGGTGATTCGAATCATGGATATCCCGCCGGAACCGCGGACGGAGGAGGAGCGGAGGGCCTGGTACGCCGCCACGTCGGAGACCGTGTTTCCCGACCGTGACCGTCGCGTTGCCGACAAGTCGCGCCATCCCGGCATGCACATTACCGATACGGTCGACTACGCGATCGTCCTGTTCGGCGAGATGTACGCCATGATGGAGGAGGGCGAGACCCTGATGAAAGCCGGGGACGTGCTGGTCCAGCGTGGCACCAACCACTCCTGGAGCAACCGTTCGGGCGAGATTTGCCGCGTGGCATTCATCCTGGTGGACGGCAAGCGGGACTAACCGGCTGAAAGGCGAAGGAGCGCGCCGATGGAATTGAACGAGACCCACGACCCGGAGCGGAAAAGCTTTGTCGGCGCCGCCAACGATCCCACCAGCGACTTTCCGATCCAGAATCTTCCATTCTGCGTGTTCGGCCGATCGGGCGAGGTACCGCGTGGGGGCATCGCCATCGGCGACCAGCTTCTTGATTTGAAGGCGGCGCTGCGGGCAGGCCTCTTCTCAGGCCTCGCCGAAGAGGCTGTGCACGCCGCTTCGGGGCCGACGCTCAACCCACTTCTGGCGCTCGGGAACAAGCATGCTACAGCTCTTCGTGCCCGAGCCTCCGACTTGCTCCGAGTCGATGGGCCCGATCGGTCGCGTGTCCAGGGCGCGCTCGTCGCCCAGGCCGATGCGACGTTTACAGCTCCGGTAGCAGTCGGGACCTTCACGGACTTCCTCTGCTCCTACGACCACAGCCTGCGCCTCTCCCGGACCGGCGATTTGCCGCCTGCCTTCAAATACCTGCCGATTGCCTATCACAGCCGGGCGAGCACGGTGATTTGCGGAACCGCATTTCACCGTCCGAACATGCAATGGAAAGACAAGGACGGGGCCGTTCGCTTCGGCCCCGAGCCCTCGCTCGATTTTGAGCTCGAAATGGGCGCCTATGTCGCGCTCGGCAACGAGATGGGCAAGCCGGTCACGATCGGCCAGGCGCCGGACCACATCTTCGGCTATTGCCTGCTCAACGACTGGTCCGCACGTGGCATCCAGGCGTGGGAATCCGTGCCGCTCGGTCCATTCGGCGGGAAAAGCTTCGCGACCTCGATTTCTCCGTTCATCGTTACGGCTGAAGCGTTTGCGCCCTTCCAAGTGGCCAGCCGGGACCGTGCCGCGGGGGATCCGGAACCACTGCCGTATCTCACAAGTGCGGAGAACGAGGCGCACGGCGCGCTCGACATTACATTGGACGCCTATTGGTTGACCCCACGGATGCGTCGCGAAGGCTCTCCGCCAGCCCGCATGACCCGGACCAACTTCCGGCATATGTACTGGAATTTCGCACAAATGCTAACGCATCACACGAGCAACGGCTGCAGCCTTCAACCTGGCGATCTTCTGGGGAGCGGCACGACGTCGGACCCCACCAACGACTCTCGTGCCTGCCTCGCCGAAGTATCGCAGCGCGGCACGAAATCCTTCACGTTGGCGAACGGCGAGGTCCGGACGTACCTCCTGGATGGAGACGAGGTGATCTTCCGCGGCCGCGCCGAGCGTGCCGGCTACGTCTCCATCGGCTTCGGCGAATGTCGCGGCACTGTTCTGCCGGCCATCGAGTATCTATCCACGTGAGGGGGCAATCTCGACGCGGCATGGTACTCGTTGGAGCTCATGTGCAGAACAATTTCAATGCCGGTGCTAACCGTCCGAATGTCAACGCATTGGTACCGGACCGCCACGCTGAACTAATATTTCGGTGTCAAGGGTCCGCTCCTCTTCGTAGTTGACATTTTCTCGTAACTGAAAATGTCCGCGCATGGCGTTCATTAGCAACATAATCTAGTGTGCAGTTTGCGCCATCTAGAGCGGGAATCGTTGCACACCTTCAAAGCACCCAACTCCTTTCTCGGCCCTCTCGGCAGCATTGCCGTCTCGCGCGCTTTGCGTATTCTGTCGCCCGCCAAAGTACCCCACCCCTAGGAGCCCTCATGCCTAACGACAAGTCCCCGGCGCCCTCGCGCGTGCGTCTGGCTGCCGACATCGGCGGCACCTTCACCGACGTCGCGGCGTTCGATGACGCCAGCGGGCGCCTGCTGTTCGGGAAGGCCCTGTCCACCCCCGACAGCCTGGTCGAGGGGATCAGCGCCGGCGTGGAAAAGGCCGGCGCCAACTACGCGGACGCCGGCATCTTCCTGCACGGCTCGACCATCGCGATCAACACGATCCTCGAGCGCACCGGCGCCAAGACTGCGCTGATCACCACGGAAGGGTTCCGCGACGTGTACGAGATTGGCCGCATCAACCGGCCGGACTCCTACAACCTGTTCTTCAAGAAGCACGAGCCGCTGGTCGAGCGCGCCCTGCGCTTCGAGGTGAAGGAGCGCGTGCTCGCCGACGGCGAGGTCCATGTCCCGATGGACAATTCCGAGGTCGCCGCCCTCGGCGAGAAGATCGCCAAGCTCGGGATGGAGGCGGTCGCCATTCTGTTCCTGCACTGCTACCGCAACCCCGACCACGAGATCCGGGCGAAGAAGCTGCTCGAGGACAAGTACCCGAACCTCTTCGTTTCGGCGTCGCACGAGCTGTCGCAGGAATATCGCGAGTTCGAGCGCACCTCGACCGTCGTCGCCAACGCCTATGTCGGGCCCAAGGTGCGGTCCTACCTGCGCGGAATCGACGAGCACATCCGGAAGTCGGGCTTCAAGGGCTCGTTCCTTGTGGTGCAGTCGACCGGCGGACTGTACGAGGCCGACCAGGCCCAGACCTACTGCATCCGCATGCTGGAATCCGGCCCCGCCGCCGGCGTGATCGGCACGCAGGCTCTCTGCCATGCGCTGGGCATGGAGAACGCCATCGCGTTCGACATGGGCGGCACCACGGCGAAGGCGGGCGTGATCTACAAGGGCGAGGCACTGACCACCGGCGCGGCGCTGCTTGGCGGGTACGAGCGCGCCTTGCCCGTCCAGATTGCCATGATGGATATCTTCGAGGTTTCGGCCGGCGGCGGCTCCATCGCCCGCGTCGACCAGGAGGGCGCGCTGCATGTCGGGCCACAGTCGGCCGGCGCCCAGCCGGGTCCCGCCTGCTACGGCAACGGCGGGACCGAGCCGACCGTCACCGACGCCAACCTGCTGCTCGGCCGGCTCGGCGCCGACCGGTTCCTCGGCGGCGAGATGAAGCTCGACGTCAAGGCGGCCGAGGCCGCCATGAAGGCGCGCGTGGGCGACCCGCTCGGCATGGACGCGACCAAGGCCGCCGACGGCATCCTCCGCATCGCGACCACCGCCATGTCCTACGCGGTCAAGGGCGTCACCACCGAGCGCGGGCTCGACGCCGGCGATTTCGCGATGGTCGCCTATGGCGGCGCCGGACCGCTGCACGCCTCGGCGGTCGCGCGCGAGATCGGCATCCGCAAGGTGATCGTCCCGCGCGCGCCGGGCGTGTTCTCCGCCTTCGGCATGCTGTTCTCCGACCTCCGCTACGATTTCGTGCGCACCTGGTTCACCCAACTCGCCGAGGCGAAGTTCGAGGAGATCGAGGCGATCTACAAGGAGCTGGAGGACGAGGGCCGCGCCGCCATCGAATCCACCACCGTCACGCCGCGCGAGATCACCGTGAAGCGCGCCGCCGACATGCGTTATGTCGGCCAGGAGCACGCGGTGACGGTCGACCTTCCCATGGAGGTGTTCCAGAAGGCCGACCGCGGCGCGATCAAGAAGCACTTCGACCAGATGCACGAACTCCGCTACGGCACCTGCGCCCCGGACGAGATGGCCGAGATCGTTAGCCTGCGTACCACTGTCACCGGCGTGATGGTGAAGCCGCCGCAGGAGGAGGTGGAGGCCGGTAAATCCGAGCCCGAGAAGGCGGCGTTCACCGGCAACCGCAAGGTCTATTTCGAGGAGACGGGCTTCGTCGACACGCCGACCTACGCGCGCGCCGCGCTGCTCGCCGGCAACCGCATCCCCGGCCCGGCGCTGGTGGAGGAGCATGCCTCGACCACCGTCGTCATGCCGACCGACCTGCTGGAGGTCGACAAGTTCGGCAACCTCGTCATAGCGGTCGGCGGGAAGAAGTGACCAGCCTCCACGCCGGCCCCTCCGTGTCCCCCCTTCTTTTGACAGAGAATCCGGTGACCGAGCCGAGCCGAAGGACTTGAGAGGAAAGAAAAAACCCGCCACTCTCACATTCGAGGCGTCGACCGGAGGAACGCTGCTGTGCACCACAATCAGCTGCGCTTGGGGAGCGGACAATTTACGTCGCGGCGGCGGAAGCTCCACTTCCGCGCAAGGATCGAAAGCGCCAGGGCCACGCCAGCGAGATTGATCCAGCGCCCGTAGGCGATGACCCCAACGGGTACGAGCATGCATGAGCCGGCAATCCCGTAGGTCGCACGGGCCCGAACGGCGAGAAGGCGGACCGATTAGCCCATTATTGTAGCCGAGTTCAGCCTAACGCCGACCACCGCGGTGGCGAAGTCGATTGCAACGAACAGCGGGTTGCTTTCCATTAAAAGCTTGCCGGAGAACACGAACAGCCACGTCACGACGAACACCGTCCAGCCGAATCGCATCGAAGCGAAGCCGGTGCACATCGGCTCGTCAGCGGCGACACTTCGCGCCCACGCCGACACGGACGGGGCCGGCGCGGCCCACGAGGTGGTCGAGGACGGACGGACCGTACTGCTCACCGACCTCCGCAGCTTCGCAACTGACGCGGCATAGGGAGAGGGAGCCCAGCAAGGCGATCCAGTCTCCTGAATTGCTTCGGAGGCTGGTGTCGCCTACTCCGCCTTTTCCAGCTCCGCGAGGCGCCTTTTTGTGCGTGACTTCTCCTCGTCCATCTCGCGCTTTCCGGTGGTGAGGTCGTAGCGGTTGCCGTCCGGGTCGTGGCCCTTGTCCTCGACATAGGGCCGGTCGATCGTCGGATCCTCGACGCGCGGGTCGGACGGCGGTAAGCCGCGCGCGGTCAGCTTCCGGTAGACCTTCGCCTTCTCGTCCTCGTCCAGCGTGAAGCCCCAATGGTGGATGCCGGTCTGCGGCGCTCGCTCGGACTTGCGACTGATCAGCGCGACGTCCATGTAGCCGTCGGTCACCCAGACGTCGCCCTGGCTTTCGCCGGTGATCTTCATGCCGAAGACCTCGACGTAGAATTCGGCGAGCTTCGCGGGATTTTCCGAGAAAATCGCGATGTGCTGGATCTTCGCCATCGGGCGCTCCTGTCGCTGTTCGAGTATAGACTAGGCGCCGCGCGCTGCGGGGGTCAATCTCCTGCCGATCCGCTTGAGGGGAGGACGGAAAATCGCCATCCTGCCCTTCGAGAAGCAGGCACGGAGGCCGGGGTGAAGTTTTCCATCGTCCACTTCCCGCGATCATGGGACGCGACGCAGGACGAGGCAGTAATCGACGCGATCGTCGAGGATTCGCTCGCGGCGGACGCGCTCGGTTTCCGAGGCATATTTTTCCCCGAGCATCATTTCCATGGCTATTCGCCGACCGGCAGTGCGCCCTTCCAGATCGCGTCCTATGTGGCGCCGCAGCTCCGCCAGGCCTGGCTCGGCATGGCGGTGGTCGTCGTCCCGCTGCACCACCCGGTGCACCTAGTCGAGCAGATGAACCTGCTCGACCACTTGGCGAAGGGAAAGGTGCTCTATGGCGTCGGCTCAGGCATCCATGCCGAGGAAGGCGTCGGGTTCGGGCTCGACTACGACTACCAGATCAAAACGATGACGACCGAGAACCTCGAGATCGCCGAGAGGCTGTGGGCCCGCGATCTCGACGATGCGCCATTCGGGTTCGAGACGCCGAACTACTCCGGCACTTTGTTCGAGCGCATCGTGCCCGCGCCCTACCGCAAGCGGCGGCCGAACCTAATGGGTGTCGCGTCGCGCGAGACTTCGATCCTGCGCGCCGCCAAGGCGGGCTGGCCCGTGTTCGTTTCGGGCTTCGATGGGTTCGACAAGTTCCTCGCCCGGCTGCGGCGCTATCGCACAGAGCTCGCCGCCGCAGGCCATTCCCCCGAGGTGGTGCGCCATTGCATGGAATGGACCACCGAGACCTACCAAGGCATGTTTATTGGCGAGACCGACGAGGAGGCGTTCCAGGACATGCTGGCGACGATGGAGGGGCACGAGCGATTCCGTTTGCGCCAGCTCCCGTTCCAGCAGGCGGCCGAGCGCTTGGGGGGCGTGTCGGAGGCGAATCTCCGCGTCCGACCTCCGGCGACCGACCCCAGCTACTACACGCGCTGGTGCGTGTGGGGCAGCCCCGACACGGTGGCGAAACGGTTGGAGAAGCTGGCGGACGTCGGGCTCGGCAATCTGCTCGTCTCGTTCAACAACGGGCTCTACTCGGCGGAACGCCGCGCGGCGACGAAACGCTCGATGAAGCTCTTCGTCGACGAGGTGATGCCCCGCTTCAACGACCTCCGCATCCCCGACGACCCGCTGGAGATCGACCTCGGCGATGCGGCCGAGTCGGTGCCGGCCGGGGTGCGCGTCGGCTACGACTGACCGATCTTCGCGTTTGCGAAGTTGACATGGCCCTGGACCGCGAATTCCTCGGCCGTCCCGCCGTACGCGACTCCCTGGGGCAGGACCCCGTGCCCGATTTCGGCCCAGCTCGCTTCGAGCGCGACGCCCTTGCCATCCTCGGTCCAGTTGTCGAGCGTTGCGCCGCGACAGTCGAGTCCGCCCGAAATGCGCGCGTGGGCGAACGAGACCCGCCCTTCCGCCGCAAGCCCCTTGCCCAGCGTGACGCCGCCCTCGATCCGGGTGTGGTCGGCGGCGATGGCGGTGCCGCGACCGTCCGCCGTGCGGTTGGCGATTTTGCCGTCAGTGAACTGAACGCCGGCGCCGATGCGCGCGTTGGTGAAGCTGATCGCGCCGGTAAACTCGAAATCCGCGATGTGCATGGAGCCGCCGATTTCCGCCTGGTCGAACAGCAACAGCACGGTCTGGTTCAATAGCCGGTTGCCCCAGTCGTAGCTCTCGCCCACCCGCCGCAGCTTGGCTCCGAACCCGACCGTCACCCGATCGCCGATGTGCGCGCCCAGCATCCAGACGCGTCCTTGCGCGCTGAAACCGAAGTTGAGCGCCAGCATGCCGCCGATCTCGGCGCAATGGCCGTGGATCGCGTCACCGGGGTGGAAGGCGTCGCCTTCGCCCGCGACGATGTTGGCGCCGCGCGCCCAGAGCGAGCCGCGGATATGGGCGTTGTCGAGGCAGAACCCACCGTCGGCGAAGCTGCCGTTGAGGTGAACCGACCCGCCGACATGCGCGTCCGAGATGCGGAGCGCGTAGTTGTGGTCCCACGGCGGCACCAAGTCCCTCGGGCGCGCAGGTGGCGATTGCAGCCTGGCGTCGCAGCCGTCGATCCCGCCTCGAATGCGCGAATCGCCGAGATCGATCCAGGCCTCGCTGGCGAGGGGCGCGCTGCCGGAGAAATCGACCGCGCCATCGATCGTGGCCGAGCGCGCGTGCAGTCCGGCGAACCGGCTCCCCCGAATCGAGAGGCGGCCGAGCCGCGCGTGCGAAAGCGCGACCTGCCCGTCGATGTCGCAGCGCTCGAGTGCCAGTGCCGCGAGCGAGGCGTCAGTCAGGTCGAGGGGATCCGCGATGTGTGCACCGGTGATGCGCACGCCGCGGGGGGGCACCTCGCGCGCCAGCGCCTTGACCAGCGCCCCGCGGAGCACGGGCTTTTCGGCAGCGCCGGCGAAATCGGCCACTTCGCCCGCGCGCACGTGGGCGGCCGCCCGCCGCTCCGCATCGCTCAGCGTTCGATCCTCCAGATCGGCCACCATGACACACCCTCGCGTCTTCTGCCCCGCGAAGGATGCCGGATAGGGCGGCGATCCGCTATAGTCCCGTTGCCATGAAATACGTCATCACCGGCGCCTCCGGGCGGACTTCGCGGTTCATCGTCGACGGGCTGCTCGCCAAGGGCGTGCCCGCCGCGGACCTGATCCTGGTCTCGCGCTCGCCCGAGCGCGCCGACCTCGCCACCTATGGCGCGAGGGGCGCGGCGCTGTGCTATGGCGATTTCACCGACCTCGCTTCGCTGCCCGCGACCTTCGCCGGCGGCACACGCATGTATCTCATGCCGATGAACCACCCGCCCGGCCAGGTCGATGAGGCGGCAGTGAAGCGTGGCGTCGTCGCCGCGGCGCGCGATGCCGGGATCGAGTACTGCGTCTACCAGTCCTTCATCGGCGTTGCGACCGCGCCGCCCGACGACGACGACCTCGCCACTGAAGCCGCGCTGAAGGCGAGCGGCATGCGCTGGGCGATCCTCAGGACGGGGGTGTTCACTGAAAGCCTGGGGCGCGAGTGCAAGCGCTATATCGCCGAGGGTCGGCTACCCTGCAGTGAGCCCGACGCGCCGCGCGGCTTCGTGACGCGCGATGACATCGCCGCCGCGGGCGTGGCGCTGCTCGTCGACGATCGCCATGCGGGCAAGACCTACAACATCGTTGGTTCGACGATCACCATGCGAGGACTGGCCGACCTGCTCTCCGAAATCGCCCGCAAGCCCGTCGAGGTGGTCGCCGGCGGCCGCGGCTTCGGCGGCAACCTGAACCCGCCGCCGTCCGATCTTCCGGCGTTGATCGGCCGGCCCGGCATCTCGGTCGAGCAGCAGTTCCGCGACAACGCCCAGGAACTTCTGACCGGCCGGCCTGGCGGCGCCGAGGTAAAGTTCGGCTTTCAATGGCAGGCGCGCGGCCAGGAGACGCGGCCGGAGGATCTTGGCCTTCGGATGCACCGCCTGTTCGCGGCGGCGGAGAGCGGCGACGCGGTGGCACTCGCAGCGTTCCGAAATGCGCTCGCGGAGAACCCGTCGCGGCACGAAAGCTGGCGCCGCACCCATCCCGACTGGTTCCGGCTGGAAAGATGACGCGCGGCCTCAAACGGTTCATAGTTGGCTGAAGGCCGCTTCAACCGGCCACATGGGAGGAGGTCCAATGATCCGCAGCGCACTCGCCGCCACAGCCGTCGCGACCCTGACCGTCGCCGCCGCGCTGCCGGCCCAGGCGGCCCAACCCATCATGCTCCGCATGGCCAACTCCGTCTCGGCCATGTCGCACATGAATGTCCAGATCTTCGGTCCGTGGTGTCAGCGCGTGACCAAGGAGTCGGACGGCACGGTCGACGCGCGTCTGTTCCCCTCCAACGCTATCGCCAGCTCTGAGAACGTCTGGGACCGCACGCTGTCCGGCGTCGTCGACATCGGGTACATCAATCCAGCGTATATGCACGGGCTTTTCCCCCGCACCGCCGTCACAACCTTGCCCGGCGTCGGAGGTCGGTCGCTGCCCGGTTCGATCGCGCTGTGGGACATGGTTCAGCCGGGGGGCGCACTCCACGACGAGTGGAAGACGGTGCACATCCTTGCGATGTTCGCCTATCCGAGCACGGGCCTCATCTCGACAGTGCCGATCCACAAGGCGGAGCAGCTCAAGGGCATGAAGATCGCCGCCTTCTCACGTACGATTGCGCTCTGGGTCACCAATATGGGCGCCGCGCCGGTGACGCTCGCTTTTTCCGAGGGCTATGAGGCGCTGGCGCGCGGCACTGTGGCCGCGATCGCTGTGGGCTTCACCGGCGTACAGCCACTGAAGGTCTGGGAAGTCGCAAAGTACTACACCACGGGCGATCTCGGCGCCGGCGGCGCGGTCGCCATCGCTATGAACAAGAAGAAATACGAAGCGCTTCCGGCCAGGGGCCGGGCGTCCGTCGACCGCAACTCCGGCCTGAAATACACGAAGGAGCTGGGCGTGTTCTGGGACCGCATCGACGACCAGGGCCGCGAGCTCGCCGAGAAGCACGGCGGTCAAGTCTATGAACTGCCTAAGGCCGAGCGCGCGCGCTGGGTCGAGAAGGCCGAACCCGTGATCAGCGAGTGGGAGAAGCAGACCCCGGAAGGCGCCAAGGTACTCAGCGAATACCGCAAGCTGACCCAGAATGCGGCAAACAATTAGCCGCTTGGGACTGGCAGTTCCTTACCGGAATCCCAGTGGCTGCCCCCGACATCCGCGGCCGTATCGTTCCGTCACAACCTAGGGCGAGTGCGGGCAGGGCTTTGGGGGCCGAAACTTGGCTGTTCCACAGGGAATTTATAAAGCTCTGGCACTCCACCATTTGGACGAAGGCGCGGGTGGAGTATGCCGGGCCACACCTCAGCGGCCGGCTCGCCTCTGAGGCGTCGGAGTGGGTATTGATCGGGCCGACGCGGCGGCATGTGAGCATTTCAGGAACAATTGGCGGAGCGAGTCGATGATGCCGCGCGAGCGACCACGACGCCACCCTTCGTGCCGCCCTCCACACTTCAATCCGGGAGATAGAAGATAAGGTCGTCGCCCTCATCCTAGATTGCAGCCGATTGCGTCTTGCCCCGTTCGCTGATTGACTATCTGCGGTCACAACGCCGGATTACGGCGAGAAGGCGGGAGCAGCATAGATGACTTCGGGTTCGTTCAAGAAAGTCGAGGTAACCAGCGGCCCATTCGATCCGGGGGGCAGCCCGATACCCGCACCGATCAGCCGCTCGAGCTCGGCTTTTTCGCCTGGAACATCAAGGGCGGCATGACCGCCTCGAAGGCCGTGCTGGCCTGACCCCCAAGAAGTGATCCATCCGGTAAGTTGGCCTGCGGGCCTGATTGGAAGGATGGAGAGATGGCCAGGAAGCGTCACAAGCCCGAAGAGATCGTCGCCAAGCTGCGGCAGGTGGATGTCCTGACCGGTCAGGGGATGTCGGTGGCCGAGGCGGTGAAGTCGATCGCGGTGACGGAGACGACGTATTTCCGCTGGCGGGCGGAGTACGGCGGGATGAAGACAGACCAGGTGAAGCGGCTGAAGGAGCTGGAGCTCGAGAACGCGCGGCTGCGCCGTGCAGTGTCCGATCTCACGTTGGACAAGATGATCCTGACAGAGGCCGCCCGGGGAAACTTCTAAGCCCCGCCCGTCGCCGTGCTTGCGTGGAGAAGGTGCGGGCCAGGTTCGGCGTATCCGAGCGTCGCGCCTGCCGGGTTCTTGGCCAGCACCGCTCCACGCAGCGCAAGCCGCGCCGCATGCCCGATGACGAGGCGGCGCTGACCGCGGACATCGTCGCGCTGGCCACGGCCTATGGCCGCTATGGCTACCGGCGGATCACCGCCCTGCTGCACCACGCAGGTTGGATCGTGAACGCCAAGCGGGTGCAGCGGATCTGGCGACGGGAGGGGCTGAAGGTCCCACAGAAGCAACCGAAGCGGGGCCGGCTCTGGCTCAACGACGGATCATGCGTAAGGCTGCGTGCCGAGCGGCCCAACCACGTCTGGTCGTACGACTTCGTCGAGGACCGGACCCATGACGGGAGGAAGTTCCGGATGCTGTGCGTCATCGACGAGTTCACCCGGGAGGCCCTGGCCATCCGGGTCAAGCGCAGGCTCAACTCGACCGACGTTCTGGAGACCCTGGCCGATCTGATGATCCTGCGCGGGCCACCCGTCTACGTCCGGTCGGACAACGGGCCGGAGTTCATCGCCACGACGCTACGTGAATGGATCGCCGCTGTCGGCTCCCGTACTGCCTACATCGAGCCCGGCAGCCCGTGGGAGAACGGCTACTGCGAGAGCTTCAACAGCAAGCTTCGTGACGAGTTGCTGAACGGCGAGATGTTCTTCAGCCTGGCCGAGGCCCAGGTCCTCATCGAGGCCTGGCGGCGCCATTACAACGCCGTGCGCCCGCACAGCTCGCTCGGCTACCGCCCGCCGGCGCCCGAGGCCATCGTCCCACGCAGCGGAAGCATCGTGCCATGGGCGAGCGCGCCAGCCGTTGGGGGCGCACGCTCGCCCACCCCGACCATGGCATCAACCGACGCCATGCAATAACATTGAACCTGGATCACCTCTCGGGGGCAGGCCACTGCCTTTCGCCGAGGACCAGTTCGACCGGATTAAGAACCCCTACCTTCGTCATGGAATTGGCATGGCCGTGGTCGGCGCGCTGTTCTACGCGCTCTTCCACTTTTATGGGCATTATTACGTCGAGGGTGTCGGCTACGCCACCGTCCAAGCTCTGCTCCTCGGGCAGATGCCAGCAGCTCTATACATTCTCCCGATGCTCTTTCTCGGAAAGCTTTTGGCGATCTCTCTGACGCTCGGTTCCGGCGGCTCCGGCGGCATCTTTTCGCCCTCGCTTTACATGGGGGCGATGCTGGGGGGCGCGTTCGGAACGCTTGTCCACACCATCTATCCGCTCGCTGGCGCAACGCCGCAGACCTTTGCCATCGTCGGGATGGCGGTGGCCTGCCCCCGAGAGGTGATCCAGGTTCAATGTTATTGCATGGCGTCGGTTGATGCCATGGTCGGGGTGGGCGAGCGTGCGCCCCCAACGGCTGGCGCGCTCGCCCATGGCACGATGCTTCCGCTGCGTGGGACGATGGCCTCGGGCGCCGGCGGGCGGTAGCCGAGCGAGCTGTGCGGGCGCACGGCGTTGTAATGGCGCCGCCAGGCCTCGATGAGGACCTGGGCCTCGGCCAGGCTGAAGAACATCTCGCCGTTCAGCAACTCGTCACGAAGCTTGCTGTTGAAGCTCTCGCAGTAGCCGTTCTCCCACGGGCTGCCGGGCTCGATGTAGGCAGTACGGGAGCCGACAGCGGCGATCCATTCACGTAGCGTCGTGGCGATGAACTCCGGCCCGTTGTCCGACCGGACGTAGACGGGTGGCCCGCGCAGGATCATCAGATCGGCCAGGGTCTCCAGAACGTCGGTCGAGTTGAGCCTGCGCTTGACCCGGATGGCCAGGGCCTCCCGGGTGAACTCGTCGATGACGCACAGCATCCGGAACTTCCTCCCGTCATGGGTCCGGTCCTCGACGAAGTCGTACGACCAGACGTGGTTGGGCCGCTCGGCACGCAGCCTTACGCATGATCCGTCGTTGAGCCAGAGCCGGCCCCGCTTCGGTTGCTTCTGTGGGACCTTCAGCCCCTCCCGTCGCCAGATCCGCTGCACCCGCTTGGCGTTCACGATCCAACCTGCGTGGTGCAGCAGGGCGGTGATCCGCCGGTAGCCATAGCGGCCATAGGCCGTGGCCAGCGCGACGATGTCCGCGGTCAGCGCCGCCTCGTCATCGGGCATGCGGCGCGGCTTGCGCTGCGTGGAGCGGTGCTGGCCAAGAACCCGGCAGGCGCGACGCTCGGATACGCCGAACCTGGCCCGCACCTTCTCCACGCAAGCACGGCGACGGGCGGGGCTTAGAAGTTTCCCCGGGCGGCCTCTGTCAGGATCATCTTGTCCAACGTGAGATCGGACACTGCACGGCGCAGCCGCGCGTTCTCGAGCTCCAGCTCCTTCAGCCGCTTCACCTGGTCTGTCTTCATCCCGCCGTACTCCGCCCGCCAGCGGAAATACGTCGTCTCCGTCACCGCGATCGACTTCACCGCCTCGGCCACCGACATCCCCTGACCGGTCAGGACATCCACCTGCCGCAGCTTGGCGACGATCTCTTCGGGCTTGTGACGCTTCCTGGCCATCTCTCCATCCTTCCAATCAGGCCCGCAGGCCAACTTACCGGATGGATCACTTCTTGGGGGTCAGGCCAGCGGCGATGGTCGGCGGCGCCACCGGTGCGGCGATGACCGCGGTCACCATGATCTTCGAAATGACGCGCGACTATGGAATGGTCATGCCCATGATCGTTGCCGTTGCGCTCAGCCTCGGCGTGCGCCGAGTGCTCTCGCGCGAGAGCGTTTACACCGTAAAGCTGGTCGCGCGCCGACATTTCATTCCAAAGGCGATGCACGCGAACATGTTCATGGTGCACCAGGCGGCCGATGTGATGATCAAGGATATCCTTCTACTGCCCGCTTCGACAGACTTCGACGCATTTCTGCGGCGGCCCGACCATGACGGCGGACTGAAGCACGTCGTGGTGACGGAGGATGACCGCATCTTCGGCGTGATGCGCGTCAATACTGGCTTTCGCAAAGGGCTCAAAGGCGCCTATAGCGGCGTCACGCTCGGCGACGTGGCCCAGAAAAACTTCGTCATAGCTCACGAGGACGATATCGCCTTCGACATCATCGACCGCATGTGGCGTACGAACGCGGCGATGGCGGTGGTCGTGAAGGCGAAGGCGGCTCCGCTCGCCGAAAATGTGCACGGCATCATCTCGAAGGAACATGTCGCCGATTCGGTCGCCGAGAGCATCAGGCCCTATGCGCGATGACCGGCGAGTGAAGACATGCTCGGAACCTTGGACGCCGTACCGCATCTGGCTTGTAAACATGTCGTGTAACAATAGACTTTGCCACTTCTGGATCCGCACATTCATTGAAAAGCATGAGGCGACAGTATGACGGGGGTTGTTCTCGGCGGAGCGTTCGCCGGTCTGGCACTCGGCATGCTGGGCGCGGGGGGCACAATTATCGGGCTTCCGTTGTTTCTCTATCTTGGCGGGCCGCAGGGGCACGCCGCCTTCGGCACGAACGCATTCGGTGTCGCGGTCATCGCGGCCCTGCTGCTGTTGTGGCGCGTACAAAAGAGACAGGTGAATCTTGTACCGGGGATCGTGTTCGCCATCCCTGGGCTAGTCGGAATCGCCATCGGGGCCCGATTGGGCCTCGTCTACCCGGCAGCGAAGCTTGTCGCGCTCCTCAGCTTCCTGATCCTGGTCGTCGCGGGCTGGATTGGCTATCTCGGCTTCCGGTCCCGATCCGCCGCCAGCATCGATCCCGCCATCCCGGCGCGTCGGATCACGTGGGGGCGGGCACTTCTGATTGCACCGACGGCTTTTGTCATCGGCACGATATCGGGCTTCTTTGCCATCGGCGGCGGGTTTCTCATCGTGCCCGGGCTCGCGATCGCGGCGAAGATCGACCTGCGCGATTCGGCACGGTCCTCCCTGGTGCCGATCGCCGCATTCGCAGCGCTCGACGCCGTCGAATACATCCTCGCCGGCCAGGTGCGATTCGAGGCGAGCGGTATCATGATCGTGGCGGGGCTCGCCGGCGGCGCCGCAGGCATCGCCCTCGGGAACAAGCTATCCCTGCCGGTGATTCAACGGGCCTTCGCCGTCTTCCTGGCGTGCGTCGCGGTTTACATGATCGCGCAGCACGTGTGACCGCGGCGCGCTGGAAAGGGCGGTCAGTAGAGCTCGTCGGGAAGGCGCTTGAAATAGTCGGCATCGAAGGCCGCCTTGTCGGTGCCCGGATCGCGCGCCACCGCGAAGTCACCGATCGTCGGGGCGGCATCGGGCCGCTTGCCCGAGCCGGACCTCCACAGGTCGGACCGGACCAGCGCCTTGGGGCAGTGGTGAAACGCCTGGTCGACCTCGACGACAATGACGGCGCTCGGCTCGCGCCCGTTCACCGCGAACCGGCGCTTCAGGTCGGGATCGACGCTCACGCGCCCGCGGCCGTTCACGCGGTAGGTCTCGTTCGCGCCGGGGATGAGGAAGATCAGCCCCACCTGCGGGTTCGCGATCAAGTTCTTGAGCCCGTCGAGCCGGTTGTTGCCGCGCCGGTCGGGAATCATCAGCGTCCGCCCGTCCGCGTCGACGGCGACGAAGCCCGGCCGGTCGCCCTTGGGTGAGCAGTCGAGGCCCTGCGCGCTTCCGCTCGCCATCACAAGGAAGGGCGAGGCGGCGATGAAAGCGCGCCCGACCGCGTCGACGTGGTCGATCTCCTTCTTGAGCACCCGATCCATCGGGGTCGCATAGTGGTCGGCAAGTTGACCGGCCGTCGAGATCGTAAACTCAGCCTCTGCGTCCATGGTCCACGCCCTTCCTATCTCCGGCAATCGAGCCGATATCCAAAGCATTGGTGGCATTTACCCGGGCGTCAATTGCCTTTTGCCGCCTCGAGAACATTCCGCAGTACGATCGCGTGATTATGCTGTTCGTCGCGCGCCGCGTAGACGAGCGTCACCGGGCCGCTGCGCGCGAGGGCGCGAAGCTCGTCGAGACGGCCGGTCTGGCCAGAAATCTCCGCGCGGTAGCGCTCCTGGAACGCGACCCATCGGCTCGGATCGTGGCCGAACCAACGGCGCAGCTCGGAACTCGGCGCGATGTCCTTCGGCCAGCGGTCGATGGCGGCGTCCGACTTGCGCAGACCGCGCGGCCACAGCCGGTCCACGAGGATACGTTCGCCGTCCTCCGGCGTTGGCGGGTCGTAAGCGCGCTTCAGACGGAAGCCTGGGTTCTTCGCTGCTGGCATCTCAAGACCTCGCTGTCTTTTGCACCCGTGGATTTCGTGCGGCCTCGTCGATTTGAAGCAGTCGAATGAGGCTGCCACGCGGCTGCAGAAGGTCGGCGACCGTGTAGCGGTCCAGCGTGGCCAGGAAAGCGTCTGTCGCCTCGCGCAGCGCTTGGCGCAAGCCACAACAGTCCTCGATGGGGCAAAAGCCCGGCTCGTTCTGCATGCAGCCGACCACGCCGAGTTCGGCCTCCATGTCGCGGACGACGGCGCCCACGACAATGTCGCCCGGCTTCCGGGCTAGGCGCGTGCCGCCGTTCTTGCCCCGAAGGGTCTGCAAATATCCCTTCCGGGCGAGACGGTGGACCACCTTCATGGCATGGCCCTTCGGCAGGCCGAAATGCGCGGCGATTTCGGGAATCGTGGCGAGCGCGCCTTTCTTCAGCCCAGCATACAAGAGCACGCGCAGCGCATAATCCGTATGCAATGTAAGGTGCATCGATTCCTTCGATCTGGCCGCCCTATCGGGTGGCAAAAATAACATTCGTATCATATATATGTTTTGGAATGTTAGGCCGCAAGCCTCGCCGAAGCTGACCAGAATACAAAGGTGGTTCATACCGTGAACGCCGTTCCGCGATACCGCGCGTTTTCGGGCCCGGCACTCCTGTCCGCAGGGTTTCGCCCATTCTTCCTTGGCGCGGCGATCTGGGCCGCCGCGGCAATCCCGTTGTGGCTCTGCGCCTACGCCGATGGGCTAGTCTTGCCGACGCACCTCGCGCCGGCTGTCTGGCATGCGCACGAGATGATTTTCGGCTTCGCCGCCGCGACCGTCGCGGGGTTCCTGCTCACCGCCATCCCCAACTGGACCGGCCGCCTGCCCTTGCAGGGCTGGCCCCTGGCACTACTCGTCGCGCTGTGGACGCTCGGGCGGATCGCGGTTCTCATTTCCGCGGAAGTTGGCGCACTTGCGGCCGCTGTGGCGGACCTCAGCTTTCCCGCGGTGTTTTTCGCGGTTGTCGCGCGAGAAATTCTCGCCGGAAAAAATTGGCGCAACCTGCCTGTGCTCGCCGCATTGGCGCTGCTACTTGCCGCGAATTTGCTGGTCCACCTTGACGCGGTCGGCCTTGCCAGCACCGCACAGCTCGGCAACCGGCTGGGGCTCGCCACGCTGCTCATGCTGATCTCGCTCGTCGGCGGCCGGATCGTTCCAAGCTTCACGCGGAACTGGCTGGCGAAGATGCGGCCGGGGATTTCGGTCCCCATGCCCGAGGGACGTTTCGATCTTGCCGTGATGGCGGTCACGGGCGCAGCCCTGCTCGCCTGGACCGCGGCGCCCGAAGCGGCCGCGACATCCTGGGCGCTGCTGGCGGCCGGGATTGCCGTCGCGGCGCGCCTGTCCCGCTGGCGCGGCATCCGTACCGCGCGCGAACCGCTGCTGGCGATCCTCCATCTCGGCTATGGCTGGCTGGCGCTGGGCCTGGTCGTGCTCGGCGTCAACGGCATCCATGAGGTACTGCCGGCGTCCGCGGCGCTGCATGCCGTGACGGTCGGCGCCGTCGGCACCATGACGCTCGCCATGATGACGCGAGCCACCCTGGGCCATACCGGACAGAAGCTGACGGCGGGGCCGGGCTCGATTGCGATCTACGCCCTCGTCACAATCGCCGCCGCGTTGCGCGTCCTGGCCCCAGTCGACGGCGATGCGTACACGCCAGCGCTGGTCGTCGCCAGCTTCGCCTGGACCGGCGCGTTCGGTTTGTTCGCGGTCGTTTATGGCCGCCTGCTCGCGCTCCCGCTCGTACACCGCGGGACCGCAAGCGCGGCCTGACGCAGACTGTACGGAGGCAGATTCATGGAAATCGACTGGGGCATCGTCGCGCGCGCCATTCACGTTCTTTCGATTGTCGTCTGGATCGGTGGCGTATCGCTCGTGACCACGGTGCTACTCCCGGCGATCCGGCGGAAGCCGCCGGACCTATGGTTGGCAGAATTCGACGCGGTCGAGCGGTGCTTCGCACCACAGGCGCGTATCGCCGTGCTGCTGGTGCTGCTCAGCGGTCTCTACATGCTTTACGCCTACGATATGTGGGACCGGTTCGCGGACGGCGCGTATTGGTGGATGGACCTGATGGTCGGCGTTTGGGCGATATTTGCGGCGCTGCTTTTCGTGATCGAACCGCTGGTTTCCCGCCGCATTGCACGCCGCCGCACAGCATTGAGGCCGGAGCTCGCGATGGCCGGGATGCTCTTGATGCATCGCGTGCTGCTGGGGCTGTCGCTGCTCACGATCTTTGCCGCGGTCGGCGGAAGCCGCGGCATGTTCTGAGGCCACGGGAAATCAGCGGCGCGCCGGCGACCATCCCCATTCTACTCTGCGCCGCCGACGGGATGCGGCTCCTGCCGAAGCCCCGACATGAGACGGATGACGAAATCGGGGTAGAGCGGGCGGAGCTTGATCAGGAAATCCCAGGCCATCAACAGAGCACCGAGTGCGAACACGATGTCGCCCGGCATGCGCATCCATTGCCAAAAGAGGGTAGTGTCGTAGAAGGCTTGGCTGCGTGCGTAGGCGAGTCCGTGCTCGTAGACGGCTGCGAGCTGTGACCAGCCGATCGGGAAGAAGTTGAGCAGGATCCAGAGGACGAGCCCCCCGTTGTACAGCCAGAACGCCCAGCGGCCCAGCCGCTCGCCGTACGTGTGCGCCTCGCCCGCGACGTAGCGCAGGCAGAAATAGATCAGCCCGATCCCAAGCAGGCCGAACGCGCCGAACAGCGCGGTGTGGGCATGGTTCAGGGTTAGGAACGTGCCATGCTCGTAGTAGTTGACCAGTGGGGCGTTCAGCGTGCCGCCGCCGAACACGCCGGCACCGACGAAATTCCAGAACGCCGCGCCGACGACGTAGGTGTAGGCAAGGCCATACTTGAACTCGGTATGGGACTGGATCAGCTTGCGGTTCTGGATTGCGTCGATGATCAGAAGGACCAACGGCAGCACTTCGATGAACGAGAACATCGTTCCAAGCGGAACCCAGAGGCCTGGCTCGCCCGCCCAATAGAGATGATGGCCCGTGCCGAGCACGCCGCCGAGGAAGATCAGGATCAGTTCGAGATACACCGAGCGCTCGGCGAGCCGGCGCGACACCAGCCCGACCGCCATCAGCAGAAACGCGCTCATCGCCGCGGCGAAGAACTCGAAGGACTGCTCGACCCACAGGTGTACGACCCACCAGCGCCAGAAATCGGCGATGGTGAACGATTTCTCGATCCCGGTGAGCGGAATCATGCCGAACGCATAGAGAAACGCGATGTTCGCGGTCGACGCCCAGATCAAATGCTCGAGCCGGATGCGTCCCGACCAGAATTGGCCCGTGGCCGCGATCAGTCGGGCGCGATTCGGCCAGAGGGCCCGGAAGACCAGGGCGCTCCAGATCGCGAGCCCCGCGAAGAAGCCGATTTGCCATGCGCGGCCAAGCTGGATATAGGAAAGTCCCTGGTTGCCGAACCAGAACCAGCCCGTATGAATATAGCCCATGATCGTGAGGTAATTGCCGAGAAGCGCACCGGCGACGATGAGCAATGTCACCCAAAACAGCATGTCGACGAGAAATCCCTGACCCTTTGGTTCACTGCCACCGATGGAAGGTGCGAGGAATAGACCGGCGCCGATCCATGCAATCCCGATCCAGATAATTGGCGCCTGGATGTGCACGTCGCGCAGGAAGTTGAACGGCAGGAACCGGTCGACCACGATCCCGTAAAAGCTGATCCGATCTGTGTAATAGTGCGCCATGATCGAGCCGGCGAGAATCTGGAGCAGCAGGATCCCCGCGACGACAAGAAAGTACTTGCCGATGCGGCGCTGGCTCGGCGTCAGCGGGCGGAACCCGACCAAGACCGGGTCCATGGGCCCCATATCGGGCTCGCTCAAATAGCGCTGATAGATGTAAAGGACGGCCCCGAACGCAAAGAAGGCGAAGCAGAAGCTCGCCCAGGTCCAGATGAAGGTGCTGGTGGTCGGCGTGTTCCCGACCAGCGGCTCGTATGGCCAATTCTGCGTCCACGAAGCGGAACTACCTGGGCGGCGGGCAACGGTGGTCAGCGATGAATAGATCAAAAAATCGGCAGTTTGAGCGGCGGTCGCAGAGTCTAGGCTGAAGGCCTGCGTCCAACCCTTAGCGAAGTCGTGGTGCAGTAGCCCACGCGCGATCCTGCCGCGGAGCGTTGTGACCGCATCCGCAACGGGCTTCGGCAGCGCGACGAAGGATTGCGTAAGGTCGATGCCCTGGAGCGCGCCCTGCATCGAAATGCGCACCGCCGCCTGGTCAATGGGCGCCAAGGTGGCGAGCGGCTTACCGAAGCGGGCGACGGAAAGATTACTTTCGGTCAGCTCGGCAATCCGCACGAGGTTCGACGCCGTATAGTCCTCGCCGAAATACGATCCCATGCCGTACAGGCTGCCGTAATCCATCAGATCAGCCTTCTGGAAGCCGGCTTTTCCGGCGACGAGATCGCCTTCGGTCATGAGCACTGTCCCGTCGGCGGCAACGATGCGGTCGGGCAAAGGCGGTGCGGCGTCGTATGTCAGCTTGGTCGTCCAGCCGAACAGCGTGAAGCAGGCGATCGCAACGATCAGAAGAACCCATTTCAGTACGTTGCTGACAGGATCTTTTGTCGGATTCGAAATCGCGTCGGCTTGAATGGCCATTAGCTTCTCCGGCTTCGTGCGGCCTCATGGAGCCTTGGGGCGCGAGCGAAACAAAGAAAAGCAGCGCCAGGGAAGGATGACAACGGTTGCACGAAAAATCTTCGTATCGTCAGGTGCTGTTGCAGCCGAATTCAGGTCATGCGGATGACGGCAGGCCTTTGCGCCGAGCATCTTCCGGACGAGCTTTAATGACCGTTGTCGGCTTCGATCATGCTGCGACAAGCGTCGACTTGTCGTTCGAGCAGGTCGCGTGCAGCAAAAAGTGCATCCGGGTCTCTGGCCGCACGTCGGCATTGTAAGGCTTCCTCGACGAGCTCCAGCTCGAGCCCCGGCGGCGCATTCGTCAGGACAAACTCCACCGCCTCGTCGTTCGATCCCATGCGCCCAGTCTTCCAGCTAAAAATGAAACGTGCCGGATACAAGAGCGCCCGAAGGTAGGGCTTGCGATCCTTCGCCTCCAGTGCCGCCGACGAGGCAAACCGCCGCACTTGATCCGCCCAGGCCTGGAAGGGCGAACCCGCCAAATACGCTCGCACGTCCATCAGGTTCGGTCGTGCCGGGCGTATTCGCTCGCGCTCCAGAAGCGCGACAGCATTGTCGACAAGGTCCACCCGGTCGAGTGGCGGAAAGCGGCCAACCGAAAAGCTCCGATCCGCCCAGAACAGAGACGATTTCTCTGCGAACTCCGCTGAAAGCGCGATCGCGCGGTCGCGCGCCGCAACCAATTCCGCCTCGCCGAGCCCGTCATCGGCCAGAAGCGCCATGTCAATATCGCTGTATCGCCGGCTGAATCCCCCGTGGGCCAAGCTGCCAATGAGATAGAACCCGATGAGCCGCGATCCGAGCCACCGATCCCAGAAGGACGCCATTTCACCGGCAAACTCGACCGCCGCAGACCAACTCCTTTCATCCAGCTCCATCGCTCCCACCTCTGCTACCGATCTTTCATCTTAGCATCGCGTGACCGTCGCCCGCTCGGCCGTTCTCGCCTGGTACCCCGTCGGCCGGCCGCGCCGCCTCATGCGCGAGCAGCCAACGCTTGCGCTCCAGCCCGCCGCCATATCCGGTCAAGGACGCGTTCGCCCCGATCACGCGATGGCAAGGCACGACGACGGCGATGGGGTTGGCGCCGTTGGCGAGCCCGACGGCGCGAGTCGCCGTGGGGCGGCCGATCCAGCCCGCCAATGTCCCGTAGCTGACGGTGCATCCGACCGGAATGCGGCGCAGGGCGTCCCAGACACTATGCTGGAATTCTGTTCCGGCGGTCGCGGTCGCCAGATCGCTCAACGCGTTCAACGCGCCATCGAAATAGGCTTGAAGGGCGCGCCGCGCAGCGGACGGACGGCCCTTTCGAGCAGCCGGATCGTGTCCCGGCCATTGAGGCGCGCGAGCAATCGCTGCATGCGCGGCTCATGGTCCTCCCAGTCGAGAGCGCGCAAGCGGCTTTCGGCGTCGATGACAAGCAGCATCGCGCCGATGGAAGTGTCGAACCGCTCGATCTCGAAACTTTGATGTGACGTCGGCTCGCTCCGTGTCGCCAAATCGCGTGTGGTCGCAATTATGCGCCAGCACGGTCCGCCGATCTCGCGAATTTCGGACTCGGCCGGCGGCCTTTCGACCGTGATCGAAAATCGCTGGACCGCGCTGCGGTCCGGCTTACCCTTCCCCAAATGGAGCTCGATCACAATGCCTGCTATCGCGTGCTGCGTCGCCGTGACGCGCAATTCGACGGCCGCTTCTTCGTCGCTGTCAGGACGACCGGCATCTATTGCCGTCCGGTCTGCCCGGCACGGACGTCACACTCCGAAAACGTGACGTTCCATCCTACTGCGTCATCGGCGCAGGCGGCCGGTTATCGCCCTTGCCTCACATGCCGGCCGGAAAGCGCCCCCGATCTCGGCGCTTGGCGTAGCAAGTCGAATACCGTTTCGCGGGCGCTAGGCCTGATCGAGCTCGGCGCCCTGGATGAAGGGCGCGTGGATATGTTGGCCGGCCGTCTCGGTGTCGACGAGCGGCCATTGCAGGACCTGTTCCGCCAGCATCTCGGCGCGTCGCCGACAGCGGTCGCCGAGACGCGTCGGGTTCTGCTCGCCAAGCAGCTCATCCACGAATCCTTCCTGCCGATGTCAGAGGTCGCCCTCGCTTCGGGGTTCGGCAGCGTGCGCGAATTCAACGATACGTTCCGCAAGGTATTCCGCCGACCGCCCGGCGACCTGCGCCGCGCGCATCGGCCCGAAATCTCGGCGGGTCCGCGCGGGGAGGTCGACCTTCTGCTGCGCTATCTGCCACCTTACGACTGGCCAGCCATGCTGGACTTCTTTCGTCGGCGGACCATTCCCGGCATCGAAATCGTTACCGCGGACGGCTATGCGCGAACGATCCAACTCGACGGCGTGGCGGGAACGGTGGCGGTCCGGCGCAGCGCCGCGAACGCCCTGCGGGTCACCGTTCGGTTTCCCAGGCTCTCATCCTTACCGGTGATCGTCGCACGTGTGCGGCGCGCCTTCGACCTCACCGCCGATCCGCTCGCCATCGCGGCCCACCTCTCCGTGGATCCGCTTCTGGCCCCGATGGTGGAAGCGCGGCCGGGCCTGCGCGTTCCGGGCGCGTGGGACGGCTTCGAGCTCGCGATCCGCGCGGTGCTGGGCCAGCAGATATCGGTGGCTGCCGCGGCGCGCCTGGCGGGAAAATTGGTGGCCGCCTATGGCGAACCTCTGGCCGATCCGGAAGGCGCGCTGACGCGGGTGTTTCCGCGACCCGTAGCGCTGGCGTCGACCGACCTCGCGACCCTAGGCGTGCCACGCAGCAGGGCGGCGGCGTTGTCGGCCGTTGCCAAGGCCGCAATCGCCGATCCGATCCCTTTCGATGCGGCCTGTGGGGTCGACGAGGCGGTCCGGCGGCTGCGCTCCATTCGCGGCGTCGGCGAATGGACGGCGCAATACATAGCATTGCGTCAGTTGCGCGAGCCGGATGCGTTTCCCGCCTCCGACCTCGGTCTATTACGCGCCATGGAACGGCGCGAAGGACGTCGATTGTCGACGTCCGAGATGCTCGATCGCGCCAAAGTGTGGCGTCCGTGGCGCGGTTATGCGGCACAGCACTTTTGGGCGGCGGGTTGAGGGCCTAGGCATCTCAGGCCGCACCGAGAACCGGCAAGGCGTCGGCCGGCCTTGCCCCCGCTTCAAATCGAGTTTTTGGGGCGTGCCTACATCAGAATAGATTGGTAAAGGTCAAATTCTGCACCCGCCTTGAACCTATGCGAGGCGCGGAATCCAGCCTTCGGCGATGTGCAAGTAACGCTGGTAGCGGGCCCCCGATTTGAACCTGCGCTGGCGCTGCTGTCGCCGTGAGGGCGGCACTTCCGAGCCTTTGTCGAGAAGCATCACGAGGGGAGTTCGAATTCGTGCTTGCCGAGCAACTCGATACGCCGTCGGTCGCTCTTGCGCGTCTAAATCCGGTCCGTCGGCGTGGGTAGCCGTGAGGGTAGGGCAAAAGGTGGATTCCCCATCTCATTGAAATGCCGAACGAATTCGGACTTCTCGGGCGGACCCCCTCTCCGCCATATTCCGCCATTAATATATTGATACTGCCGGATTCTAATCGGCAGCTTGCCGACGAAGCGGCACGACGTTGGAACGGGAATTGATGCGTCGACAGCAAGTCGAGCGCGCGTCCGCCTTGGCGCCCGTGGTGCCTGGCGCTGCACCGCTTCGAGCACAGCCATCGAACGTTACCAGGCGAGCCTCGCGCGCGCTTGACCTGAGTCAACGAGCGATCGGCGCCAAAAGGGTAAAGGCAGCCGGAGGGTAGGTCCGCCAGGTGCGGGCCGAGACGAGGGCTCCGCCATGCCACACAAGCAAGTCCTGTTCCGTTCCGCCGCTCGCGAGAAGATCCTTCGGGGTGCCACGCAGCTCGTCGACGCCGTCCGCGTCACGCTCGGCCCGAAATCGAAATCGGTCCTGATCGACAAGAAATGGGGCGCGCCGATCGTGTGCAACGATGGGGTGACCATCGCGAAGGAGTTCGACCTCAAGGATCCGGAGGAGAATCTGGGCGCGCGCATGTTGCGCCAGGCGGCCGAAAAGACGTCGGAGGTCGTCGGCGACGGCACCAGCACATCGACCATCCTCGCCCACGCGATCTTCGCCGACGGGGTGCGCAACGTGGTGGCGGGAACCAGCGCCATCGATCTCAAGCGTGGCCTCGACCGCGGCGTGAAGGTCGCGGTGGCAGCGCTCCACGCCATGTCGCGCCCGGTTTCGACGCGCAAAGAGAAGGCGCAGGTCGGCACCATCTCGGCGCACAACGACGCCGCCGTAGGCGAGCTCGTCGCCGACGCAATGGAAAAGGTCGGCAGCGAAGGCGTCATCACGGTCGAGGAATCGAAGACGACGGAAACGTCCCTCGATGTGGTCGAGGGCATGCAGTTCGATCGTGGCTTCATCTCGCCCTACTTCATCACCAACCCCGACAAGATGGAGGCGGTGCTCGAGGACGCACTGGTGCTTCTGTGCGACCGCAAGATCGGCGCGCTCAAGGACATGATGCCGCTCCTCGAACAGATCGCCAAGTCGGGACGGCCGATGCTCGTTGTCGCCGAGGACGTCGAGGGCGAGGCGCTGGCGACCCTGATCGTCAACAATCTGCGCGGCACGCTGAGAAGCTGCGCCGTAAAGGCGCCGGGCTTCGGCGACCGTCGCAAGGCCATGCTGCAGGACATCGCCGTGCTGACCGGTGGCCAGGTAATCGCCGAGGAAATCGGGCTGAAGCTCGAGGCCGCGACACTCGACCAACTCGGCACCGCGAAGCGTGTGGTGGTGGACAAGGACGACACGACCGTCATCGGCGGTGCGGGCGACAAGGCGCTGATCAAGGACCGTGTCCAGCAGCTCCACCGCGAGATCGACAACACGACGAGCGACTACGACAAGGAGAAGCTGCGCGAGCGCGTGGCCAAGCTCTCCGAAGGCGTCGCGGTCATCCGCGTAGGCGCCCCGTCCGAGGCCGAGATGAAGGCGAAGAAGGAGGCGCTCGACGACGCGATCAGCGCCACCAAGGCCGCGGTGGACGAAGGCATCGTACCGGGAGGCGGTCTCGCGCTCCTGCGATGCATTCCGGCGATCATGAAGGAAGAGGCGGCTTCGGAGGGCGACGAGCGCACCGGCATCCAGGTGCTCAAGCGCGCGCTCGAGGCGCCGGCGCGCCAGATCGCCGAGAACTCGGCGGTCGATGGCGGCGTGGTGGTGGCCCGCATGATGGACGGCACCGGCAATTTCGGGTTCGACGCGGCGCGCAAGACCTATGTCGACCTGGTGGAGGACGGGATCATCGACCCAACCAAGGTCGTGCGGATCGCGCTGGAGAACGCCGTGTCGGTAGCCAGCGTCCTGCTGCTCACCGAGGCGACGATGACCGAGATTCCCGAAACCAGGAAGGAAGGTGCGCCCGAAGCCGAGATGGGGATGTAACGCCGCGGCCGGCCGCGCCTCTCATGCCCCTTCACAATTCCGACATCGCGGTCCTTCTGGACCGCATGGCCGATCTTCTGGAAATCCAGAACGCGAACCCGTTCCGCGTGCGCGCCTACCGCAACGCGGCGCGGACCGTCTCCGGATTGCCGGAGAGCGTGGCCGAAATGCTGGCGCGCGGCGCGGACCTCGACGATCTGCCGGCCATTGGCCGCGACCTTGCGGACAAGATCGGCGAGATCGTCGAAACGGGCCATCTGGGCGCGCTCGACGCGCTGGAGCGCGAGGTTCCGGTGGGGCTCGTCGAGCTGATGAACCTGCCCGGGCTCGGACCGAAGCGGGTCGAGCAGCTTCACCAGGGGCTCGGCATCGACAGCGTCAAGGCGCTCGCCACCGCCCTCAAGTCCGGCACGCTCCGCGCGCTCAAAGGGTTCGGGGCGAAGACCGAGGAACGGTTGCGCACGGCGCTCGCCGCGCACGAGGAGGCGCCGCACCGCTACAAGCGCGCGGTGGCCGCCGAGGTGGCCGAGCCGCTTGCCGCTTTCCTCCACACGATCCCGGGCGTCTCGGAGGTGTGCGTCGCCGGCAGCTACCGCCGCCGTCGCGATACGGTCGGCGACCTCGACATATTGGTCACCGGCCATGCGGATTCGCCGGTCATGGACCGCTTCGTGGCCTATGAGGACGTCGTCCGCGTCCTGGCGCATGGCAAGACGCGCGCGTCGGTCGTACTGCGCAACGGGCTGCAGGTCGATCTCCGCCTGGTGGCCGACGCAAGCTATGGCTCGGCGCTGCATTACTTCACCGGGTCGAAAGCGCACAATATCGCAGTGCGCAGGCTGGGCCTCGCGCGCGGCCTCAAGATCAACGAGTACGGCATCTTCCGGGGCGCGCGGCGGATCGGCGGGAGGACAGAGGAGGAGGTTTATCGCGCGGTCGGCCTGCCTTATATCGAGCCCGAGCTGCGCGAGGACCGCGGCGAGATCGAGGCGGCGCGAACGGGGGCGCTGCCGCGCCTCGTCACCCTCGCCGATATTCGCGGCGACCTGCACGCGCACACCAAGGCGAGCGACGGGCGTGCCTCGATCGCCGAGATGGCCGCCGCGGCGCGGGCGCGGGGCTATGAATACCTCGCCATCTCCGACCACAGCCGCAGCGTGCGCATCGCCCACGGGCTCGACGCGAAGCGGCTCTCGGCACAGATCAAGGAGATCGACCGGGTCAACGCACGGCTCGACGGGATCACGATCCTGAAGTCGAGCGAGGTCGATATCCTCGAGGACGGCGCGCTCGACCTGCCCAACTCGATCCTTGGCGAGCTCGACTTCACGGTCTGCGCGGTGCACTCGCACTTCGCTTTGTCCGCCGAGCGCCAGACCGAACGCATCGTGCGGGCGATGGACAATCCCCTGTTCACCATCCTTGCCCATCCCACCGGACGGCTGATCGACCAGCGCCCGCCGGTCGCGCTCGACCTCGAACGGCTGATCGGGGCGGCGAAGGAACGGGGCTGCGTACTTGAAATCAATGCGCAGCCCGACCGGCTCGATCTGGACGACGCGGCCTGCAAGATGGCGAAGGAGATGGGCGTGAAACTCGCCGTCTCGACCGATGCGCACGCACCGAGCGACCTCGGCTTCATGACGTTCGGCATCGACCAGGCGCGGCGCGGCTGGCTGGAGCCCGACGACGTGATCAATACGCGCCCGCTTGCCGCGCTGCGCAAGCTGCTTCGGCGGCGATAGGGCCAAAGGCAGGATGGGACGAGGCTCGGCCGCCGCGACGCATCGCCGGGAGAGTGCGCGAGGCCGTCGCCGGGTTGCCGGACTAGATCGGTACCTGCGCAGTCACACGTCGATCACGCACTCGGCCCGCCACGTCCCCTGCGCATCCCGCGCGACCTTCAGCGCCGTGTAGGTCGCGCCCTTCGGTTCGACGGCGGGCTGGTGCCGCGCGACATCGACGGGTTCGCCGATCGCCTCGCCGGTGAGCACGGTTCCCGAGATGTGCACCTTGAATTGGCCGAACAGCATGCGGCGTACCGCCATCTCATAGATCAGCGCGTTCAGCCACTCGACCAGCAGCAGCTCGTGCGTCGGCGCTTCGCAGCGCACCGCGACGCGATCGCGAGATGCGACCGCGTGCTCGGTGACGACGGCCGTCAGTGCCAGCGCGGCCTGTTCGAACGCCGCCTCGGCGGTGGGTCCCCAGCTCCGCACCCCGATATCGGCCTCGTGCGCGAAATGCGACCAGCCGGCGCCACGGCCGGTGGGCGGGTCATGCGACGGCATGGTTTCCGCACATCGCTGCCGTTGGGTACCGGCACGGCAGGAAATCTTGAACAACTTGGTTTCCCATTGGAGCGACGATACCGAGTCGGTCAGGGTCCTGCGCCTTTCGTTGCGGCAAGTTCCCCGACCCATGCCTCGCCGCCGCAACCGACGTCGCAGGCGATCGCGGCCGCGATCGCTCGGCTCAGGAGGTCCTTGGCCGGCATCGCCGGGCAGGACAGCCGCAGCGCGTGGGCGGCGCCGATGGCGAGGTCGCGCCCGCTGCCCTCCGCCCAAAGGGTATCGACGGGGATCGGGCTCACCGAGAAATCCGAGCCTATGGTCCACACGCCGCGCGGGTTCGCGACCATCAGCATCTGGGCGAAGTCGCACGGCCCCGAATCCTCCTTGACGCTGCTATAGCCGTCGGCTCGGAGAAGCTCGCGGGCGCGCCTGCTGAACTCGAACGCGTCATCGAGGCCCTTGAGGAGCTCGTCGGCGTGGCGCTGGAATACGTTCACGGTCCGCACGTGGCCGGCCACCCCGGCCGCCCAGGGCTCGCGAACCAGCCATTTCGGCCCCAGGGAAAGGCGGAGATTTCCGGACGAGACCAGCGTGTCGCTCGCCACCCAGGTTGAACCCGTTTGGCTCGAGCAGATCGCCGCAATGACCGACATGCCTATTTTCCCTTCGCGGCGTCGCCGGCCGGTCCCTTGCTTTCGGCTTCATGGGCGCGGCGCAATATGTCGGTGACGTCTTCGTCGGCGAGCTGGGTGAAGTCGAGATAGAACTGGCCGATTGCGAAGAAATTCTCCGGCGTCTCCAGGCAGACGAGCTCGTCGGCATCGGGGCGCAGACGCTCGACCGTGTCGGGCGGCGCGACTGGCGTGGCCAGCACGAGCCGCTTCGGTGCGTTGCGCCGCACGGCGTGCAGTGCGGCACGGATCGTCGCGCCCGTGGCGATGCCGTCATCGACCACGATCGCGCTGCGCCCGGCGATTTTCGGCCGCGGGCGGTCGCCCAGATACGCCTTGCGCCGCCGCTCGATCTCGGCCAGCTGACGCTCGGTCTCGTCGCGCAGGAAGTTCTTCGGCAGGTCGAGCGCCGCCACCAGCTCTTTGTTCAGGACTGTCTCGGCATGCTCGCCGTCGACGACGGCGCCGAGGGCCAGCTCGGGCTGAAACGGTGCGCCGATCTTGCGCACGAGTATGAGATCGAGCGGCGCGTTCAGCGCCTTGGCGACCTCGAACCCGACCGGCACGCCGCCGCGCGGCACGGCAAGCACGAGCGGATCGGCTTCCTTCAGGTGCAGCAGCTTTTGGGCAAGCTGGCGTCCGGCATCGGCCCGGTCGGTGAAGGGCAGGGTCATCCGCTCAGCCTCCGAATTGGTCAGCGAACCAGGCTCGGCTCAGCTCGACCACCTGATCCAGGGCGCCGGGCTCCTCGAACAGATGGGTTGCCCCCGGCACCACGCGCAGCGACTTCTTGCACCGGAGCCGCGCCAGGGCGGCGCGGTTGAGGGCGAGCACTTCGTCGTCGCTCCCGCCGACGATCAGGAGTGTCGGCGCGGCAACGCGTTCGAGGGCTTCGCCGGCCAGATCGGGCCGCCCGCCCCGCGACACCACGGCCGAAACGTCGTGCCGGTCGGCAGCGGCGACCAGGGCCGCGGCCGCGCCGGTGCTCGCTCCGAACAGGCCGAGCAGCAGCTTTTGTGTTGCGCGGCTGGTGCGAAGCCAATCCATCGCCGCGCCGAGCCGTTCGGCCAGAAGCGGGATGTCGAACACGTTCGCGCGGTCTGCCGCCTCATCCGTCAGGAGCAGATCGAACAGCAGGGTCGCGATATCGGCCTCGCCCAGGGCGTCCGCGACCTGGTTGTTGCGCGGGCTCAGCCGGCTCGACCCGCTGCCGTGCGCGAACACGACGATGCCGCGCGCGCCGTGGGGAAGACGCAGCAACCCTTCAAGTCCCAGCGGCGGGATGGTGACGGTACGGGGTTCCAGCTGCGTGCGTTGCGTCGCTGCCATCGGGACCTCCCCTTATGGTCGCGTCTGTTCCGCTCCACTCGCACCAAATATCCCCATCGCCGGTCGCACTCTTTGATGCAGGTCAACCGGTTCGCGGCGTCGTCGTATTAGCATCTCGATGTTCGCGCGCCCCGCGCGGCTGTGACCACTGAGGAGGAGCGAGCCATGTCGACATTCATGTTGTTGACACGGTTGAACTCCGGTTCGACCGAGTCCCCGCGATCCTTCGAGAGTCTCGAGAAGCACACGATGACCCGTGTGCGCCAGGTGTGTCCGAACGTGCAATGGGTCGCGAGCTACGCCGCGCTCGGGCCTTACGACTATGTCGACGTGTTCCGGGCCGACGACATCGAGATGGCGACGAAGCTGTCCGCCCTGATCCGGTCGACGGCGCACGTCCATACGGAAGTGTGGCCGGTGATGGAGTGGTCGAGCTTCAAGGAAATGATGCACGAGATCCCCGAATAGCGGGCCAAGGAAATGGCCTCGTCGGAAGACATTCTCGAGCGCGTACGGCATGAGCTGAAGAGCGAACGGCGCCTCGATCTGCATCATTCGCCGATCGAAGCACGCATCGAGCACGGGCTGCTGACGCTCGAGGGTGAAGTCGCCGACATCGCGGCGAAGAAGCTCACCCTCGAGCGGGTTGCCGCTCTGCCGGGAGTCACGGGCATTGTCGACCGCCTGCACGTCCGGCCCGCCTCGCCCATGGAGGATGGCGAAATCCGCGATGCGTTGCGGAACGCCCTTCTCCAGGAACCGGCCTTCGCCGATATCGCCCTCTATGAGGAGGTGAAGGGCGAATGGCTGGCAGTGCGCCTCCCGGCGGAAGGAGCGGCCGGCGAGATTCGGGCGAGCGTCGCGGACGGAGTCGTGACGCTCGCGGGGGACGTTTCCGGGCTGGTGCTCAAGCGCCTCGCGGGTGTGCTCGCCTGGTGGATCCCAGGCAGCCGGGATGTGGTCAACGGGATCGCCGTCACCCCGCCGGAAGAGGACAATGACGACGAGATCACCGAGGCGGTGCGGATCGCGCTGGAGAAGGACCCGTTCGTCAACGCCTCTCAAATTCGCGTGCGAACCCGGGATTCCCAGGTCACGCTCGATGGTTTCGTCCCCTCGGAAGCCGAGCGCGAGATGGCGGAGTTTGACGCCTGGTACGTTTTCGCCGTCGACAAGGTGATCAACCGAATCGCCGTGCCGAAGTGATGCGGCAGTTCGGGCGTGCAGCGCCTTAAACCTTGGCGCGCGCCAGGCACTCGCGCTCGCGTCCCCGGATCACGCGGCGTCCGGTGAGCGGCTCGCGCGACTCGGTGACGACCGTCCGTTGTCCCTCCGAGCCCGAGTCGCGCGAAAAATAGATCACCACCCAATCATGCGTACGCCCCAGCTCGTGCGCGCGCGCCGTGTTGGAGAACAAGGCCGTGAAGTGCCATTCGCCCCGCGCGGTGTGCAGGATGGGCAGCCAGGCCTCGCCGGAGGGGTTGAAACGCCGCGGCGCGATCGTCGGCAGATCGCCGCGCACCGACCGTTCGCGATATTCGCGGTCCACATCGAGCAGCACCTCCGCAGGAGGCTCCATCGCGCGCACGCGGCGGACGCGCCGCGTGCGCGCGAGAATCCCCGCCAGAGCTGCTCGAACCATCGCCGCGCGTCGCGGCCCGATGCCGGGAACGGCTTCGAGGCGTCCGTCATGCGCCGCGGTCTCGAGCGCTTCCAGAGAGTCGATGTCGAGATGCTCGTGGATGCGGCGGGCAAGCTCCGGGCCAAGCCCGGGTACGGTCTGGAAAAGCAGCTCGGGGGAGACGGCGCCGCGCAGCCGGTCGAGCTGTGCCCAGCGTCCGGTGCGAGCCATCTGCGCGATCGCTGCGGCGAGCGACGGACCGATGCCCGGCAGCGCATCGAGCCCTTCGATGCCTTCGCGCTCGAACAGCGAGCCGATGTCATCCTCCAGGCCAGCGACGGTTTCGGCGGCGCGGCGATAAGCCTGAACCCGGAATGGGTTCGCCCTCTGCCGCTCGAGGAGGTTCGCCGCCTCGCGCAGCCGCTCGGCGATTTGCCGGTTAAGCGACGCCGGCTCTGCGCTGGCTGCTAGCGTGCCCTCGTCCTGAAGGCGCTGGGTCGTGACCATGGGCGGCGATTCCTGCACCGCCCAATACAGCATCGATATCTCGCGCACGTTGATTTGCCTCAAGAACGCTGCCCGCGCCTTGAAGCACTCTCACGCGACCTTCCGACATCGCGTCCAGGAGGCGGCCATGAAAGCACGGAAGCCGATTCAATCGAGGCGCCCACGGAGAGCCCGCAAGATGGCGCGGCGGCCGGAAGTGGCGGAGCCAGCTCCGGCGATTCCGGCCGATGAGGAACGGATGTTCGAAGAACCGGCGCAACCGATTCCCGAGGCCGTTGTGCCCGTCGAGGAGCCGACCAAGCCGCACCGGCGCGAGGACCATCCGGAGGTCTGCGGCGAGCCGAACGAACCGGACGAAGACGCATCGGACCTGCACTGAACGCGAGTCGGTCGGCCAGGCGCGCTCACAACTCGGAAACAGCGCCGCGTTCACGACGGAAGCCCTTTCGCGGGCGCGCGCCGGCAGCGCCTTCAGCCGCCGTAGTTCTTCGCAAGGTATTCGACGATCACTGGCACATCCTTCTGCTCGATCGGTGCGCCGAAGGCGGCCATCATTTTCTTGATCGTCGCCTCCCACTTGGCCTTGTCGAGGAAGGGCGAGTTCATCTGGATGTAGGCGAGCGAGTGGCATCCCCCACAATTGCCCTCCACCTCCGCCTTTCCAGGCGCATCCTTCAGAACGATCGCGTTGTCCTGCGCGAAGGCGGAAACGGGTGCCATCGCCAGCAGCCCGATCACGAGAATCTGCTTCATGGCCCTCTCCTCAGGCGGCGATCAGTTCGACGCGCTGCACTACATTGTTATGGTAGCCGGCCGGGTTGAAGTTGAGTTCCAGCGTTTGTGAGGCGCCGATCCGATTGGTCGCCTTGGCCGTCACGGTATAGGTCCCAGCCCGCGACGGCGTGAACCGGTAGCTCCATGGACGGAAAGAGAATCGCCCGAGGTCCTGTCCCAGGGTTGCATCGCGCCAGGAACGTCCGCCGTCGACCGATACTTCGACGGTGCCGATGCCGTAGCCGCCGTCCCAGGCGAAGCCTTTCACCTCGACCGGTTGGCCCTTCCGCACGTTCTCGCCACTTTGGTGATTCGTAATCAGCGAGTTGACCACCATTTCGGTAATCGGCGTGTTGGTCGCCGTCTCCTGCGAGGAGAACCGGTCCACGATCGGGAACTTGCCGATGGGGATGCGGTAGGCCGGGTTCATCCAGAACCCGCCCTGCGGCTTCGAAAGGACGCTGACCGTGACGACGTGCTTCATCCAGTAGGTCGCCGTCCAGCCCGGCACGATGAGGCGCGCCGGGAAGCCGTTGAAATGCGGAAGCGGCTGACCATTCATCTCGTAGGCAATGATCGAATTTTCATCGAGCGCCTTCCACACCGGGATGCTCTTGATGAAGTCGGGCGTCTTGTCGAGAACAGGACCATCCGCGCCGTTGAATGCGACTTCGATCGCCTCCTTCTTGACCCCCGCCTTGGCGAGCAGGTCCTTGAGCCGCACACCCTTCCAGCGCGCATTGCCCATGGCGCCGTAGCCCCACTCCACGCCTTGCACGTGGGGCTGAGAGAGGCCGCGGCGGTTGCCCGAACACTGGCACACCGCGACCAGCTCGACGGGCTCGAAGCCGCCTTTCAGCGCCGCCATGTCGTACTGGACTGGATGTTCGGCCGCATCGCCGCCGATGGACAGCTTCCATTCCGAGAGCGTCACCTCCGGGATGTCGGCGAGGTGATAGCGGACGAAGAATGCGTCGTTCGGGGTGATCGTGTCGGTGAAATAGGACACGGGCGTCTCGTAATTCGGCGGCATGTCCGAAAGACGTATCAACTTCTTCTTGCCCGGCAGGGCAGCGAGGGTCGCCTCCGCGCGGGTCCCAGCTGGCACGCCGGGCGCCACCGGTGCGCCGGCGGCAAGCGCGTGTCTCGTGAAGGGGAAAGAGGTCGCAAGAACGCCGGCCGTAGCCAGCCCGGCCCCTCGCAGGAACGTCCGACGGTTCCAGCCTTCGTTTCGCGAAACTCCATATCGCGAGCCGTTGAACGAGTCGTCCAGCTTGCCCATGAGAACCCCCTCGATGCCCGGATGGGAGCATTAAGACGCACGAAAGCGAGGCGCGTTTTGATCTAGATCAATCGCAGCCTCTCGGCGAAGATCGCGGGCGATCGGCCTGCGATCGAGCGCCGCGTGACATTTCCGGACCCATTGTCACACGGATTGGATCGCCCGCACATCACTCCGAGGGCGCGAGGCGCGGCCACAGATCCCGGAGCTCGGCCGGGAACATGTTGATCACCTTCGCGATCTCGCCAGGATCGACATGGTCCCACAACACCTCGAAGACCGCTCGGGCGGCCTCCTCGGCATCGATGTCGGTCCGGCCGCCGAGCTCCTTTGTCAAATGCGCGATGAAGGCGTCTTTGTGGCGTTCGCGCGTCCGGCTCCGCTCCATGCGCCAGCCCTCGTAATAGAGGCCGCGGATCAGCATCGGAAGCTGCGCGCCGAGGTGCACGGCGTTGTCCGGACCGATCCGGTCGCGCAACGCATGCAACGTTGCGCGCAGCGCGAAATAGGCGACATGGCGGTCGTCGGTGACCAGCTTGTCCATCAGCGACTTGAGCCAGAGGTTCGTTTCCTGAACCGTCCGGTCGAACACATCCAATCCCGTGGTGCTCATGGCGTCTCCTCCTGTTCGGCGACTACTCGATGCTGCAGCGTTGGCACTTCCTGGCCGTTAGCGCCGCGCCACGATGCGCGGCGGGTGTCTCGGCGGTGCGACGGGGCGCGGGCGCGGCCCGCACCGGTCGGAGGGCATGGGCGGCCCGTCAACCCTTGATGACGATGCGCGGCTTGAGCCGCGCAATGCGGCGGGCGAGGCCGGCATGCTCGGTCGCCGCGACCACCGCGGCCACGTCCTTGTAGGCGCCAGGCGCCTCCTCGGCGACGCCGCGCATCGACGGGCTGCGCACGACGATGCCGCGCCCGCGCAGTTCGTCGACCAGCGCACGGCCGGTCCAGTGTCGGAGCGCCTCGTGGCGGCTCATGGCCCGCCCGGCGCCATGGCAGGCCGAGGAAAGGGAAAGCGCTTCACCGGACGCCATTCCGGTCAGCACCCACGATTCCGTGCCCATCGAGCCGCCGACCAGAACCGGCTGGCCGGTTTCGCGCAGCGCCGGGGGGATGTCCGGATGGCCCGGACCGAACGCGCGGGTCGCGCCCTTGCGGTGCACGTAGAGTTGGCGCGCGACGCCCGCGATCTCGTGCTCCTCCAGCTTGCAGGTGTTGTGCGACACGTCGAACAGGAGATCGAGCGTCGCCCGCGGCAGGCGCCTTGCAAATACGTCACGCACCAACTGCGTCAGGATCTGGCGGTTGGCCAGCGCGCAGTTGATGGCGGCCCGCATGGCGCCGAGATAGCGCTCGCCGATGTCGGAGCGGATCGGTGCGCAGGCGAGCTCGCGGTCCGGCAAATGGATGCCGTGGAGCGGCGCGCCGAGCACCATGTCGCGCAGGAACTCGGTGCCGATCTGATGGCCGAGCCCGCGTGAGCCGCAATGGATCGTGACGACCGCCTCGCCGGTTGCGAGTCCGTAGGTCCGCGCGGCCGTCGCGTCGAAGATTTCCCCGACCTCCTGCACCTCGAGATAGTGGTTGCCGGAGCCAAGCGTGCCCATCTCGTCCTGCTGGCGGCGCTTGGCGCGGTCCGAGACGAAGCCGGCCACCGCGCCCGTCATGCAGCCCTGCTCCTCGATCCGAGCCAAATCCTCGGCCCGACCCCAGCCGCGCGCGACGGCCCAGGCGGCCCCGCCCGCCAGCATCGCGTCCATCTCGACCGCATCCAGATGGATCTTGCCCTCGCTGCCGACGCCGGCCGGAATGCTGCGCGCCAAGTCGGAGGCCAGCACGTCCTGGAGCGCGTCGATCTCCGCGATCGCGAGGCCGGTGGTCAGCGTGCGCACGCCGCACGAGACGTCGAACCCGACGCCGCCTGCCGAGACCACCCCGCCCTGGTCCGCGTCGAACGCCGCAACGCCGCCGATGGGGAAGCCATAGCCCCAATGGGCGTCGGGCATGACGTACGCGGCGCCGACAATTCCCGGCAGGCAGGCGACGTTCGTTGCCTGCTCGCGCACCTTCTCGTCCATCGCGCCGACCAGCGCCTCGCTGGCATAAATTACGACAGGAACGCGCATCGGCCCCGCCGGCGCGATGCGCCAGGCGCAGTCGGACAGGCGTTCGATGTCGGCGAGGTCCATGCGTGTTCCGGCGGGTCGAGTATCCCTCGGTGCCGACTATGTCCGTCCCCACCGCCTTCGTCGTTGATGCAAATCAACGCGACCCCCGCGCGGTCGACCCTCTGTCGAGTCCAGCCGAAGCGAAGGGGCCTAGGGCGCGAGCTTGGATCCTTCCGGCCCGTCCGCGGAGCCGTCAAGCTCGGTCAGTCTTGACTCGGCCTCGGCCAACAGGCCGCCGATGATCCTCCGCTTTTCGCCGTCCGCTTCGGTCGCGAGGAGTTCCCTGTAGCGCGCGACGTTGAGACGGATGATGAAGGCATCGCCCATGGGACCTGGGACCATCGATGGCCCTCCTGACTGGTGCTTGCCACTGTCCTTGCGCGCCGAACCGGTTGCGCGCCGCTGCGAAGGGTGTTCCACCCCGCCTGTGTCGCTCCGCTGGTGGCTCAAGCGGGACACGAATTGATCTTAGCGCATCCGTCGCGGGCGGCGTCAGCTACTGCGCGAAAATCTTGTGGATAAGCGATTTGCCGGACGTCGCGACGCGCCAGCCGTTGACGAAGATCAAATGCATGGCTTCCCCCGGCGATAGGCTCTGCCCAACCCAGGTAGGGAGCACGGGAATGTCGCATTCGCAGGACAGCGCGTCCGACGACACTTACAGGTTCCGGTTCTTCCGCATTCTTGTGAACGACGTCGGCCGTTCCTATCCCTCGACGATCGACACGATCCATATACGCCGGGCACGAGACGAGTATCGCGCGCGGCTTGCGGCACTGCGCCGCTTCGAGCGGAAGCACAATGTGCGGGCCTGGCATCATCTCGCCCATGGCTGCGAGCGTGACAGGGCAGAAGCCTGATAGTCTCTCGCGGGAGAACGCAGACGTCTTGCCGATCGCGCGACCGTCATGCGCGGATCGGCGATCCAAATGACGCCGAACGTCATGTTGGCACCCATCATCCCCGCGCGGGCGCGCGGTCGCTCACACCCACCATGGCGTCAGCGGGTGCGATGCAGTAACGTTGACCGTTGATCGATGAGTTGGGGGCCGATCAGTCCGGGTCGCTCTGGCCATCGGATCAACGAGGGGGAGGACGCATCATGGAGTTGGGCATCAGCCTGCCAACCAAGGCGAATTCCTGGGAAGTCGTGAAGCGGGCCGAGGAACTCGGTTACACGTACGCCTGGTTCTACGACACCGAGCTGCTGAACGCCGAGATGTTCACGGCCATGGGCGCGGCCGCGATGAAGACGTCCAAGATCAAGCTGTGCACCGGCGTCATGATCCCGTCCAACCGCATCGCGCCGGTGGCGGCCTCCGCCCTCGCGACGATGAATGCGCTGGCTCCTGGCCGTGTCTGCTTCGGTGTTTCCACCGGCTTTACCGGCCGCCGGACGGTGGGGCTGAAGCCGGTGACGCAGGCGCGGATGCTAAAATATATCCAAGCCGTCGAGGGGCTGCTGGCTGGCGACACGGTCGATTGGGATGAAGAAGGGGGCGTTCACAAGATCAGGTTCCTCAATCCGGATCTCGGGCTGATCAATCTGAAGGATCACATCCCGACGTTCCTTTCGGCCTTCGGACCCAAGGGGAGGGCGCTGGCCGGAAGGCTCGGCGCGGGCTGGATGGGGCCGCTCACTTGGCCGGAGAAGGAAGCGAGCGATCTCGCGGAATATCGCGGAGCCTGGAAGGAGACCGGCCGTCATCCCGGCGGTTCGTATGCGATCGCCGTCGCTGGCGGCTGCGTGCTCGACGAGGGCGAGCCGGCCGACAGCCCGCGCGCCATGGCGCAGGCGGGCGCCTATGTGGCGATTGCCTTCCACAACCTTGTCGAGGAAGAGGAATTCGGCTCGATCTTCGGTTCCAGCGAGCACTTTCCGTTCCGGGACGAATTGGAGGCCTATCGCAAGGTGTACAAGGCCTACGAGCCGGCGGACGCGCGCTACATCAGCAATCATCGCGGTCACCTGATGTTCGTGCGGCCGGAGGAAAAGCACATCCACGAAGGGGTCGTTCGCACCCTGTCGCTTACCGCCACGGAGGCGGAGCTCGTCGAGCGCATCCGGGGGATCAAGAACCTCGGCTTCGATCAAATTCAGTTCCATACGGTCCCCGGCCAGGAGAACGATCAATTGGAACGGTGGGCCGACGTGATGGCGAGGGTCTAGGTCCGATGACCCGGAACGCATCGGCGAACGCCGTGGCCGAGGCCTCGCGGTCGGCGAGCTGCCAGAGCCGCTTGGAAATTGTCGGGTCGTTCGGGATCGCGCCATGGTGCCTACCCTTGGCCGTTACGCATCCGTCTGCCGCTGGCCCTGCACGTCCCACTCATGAAATGTAGCTGGCGTCGACGGAGGCGCCTTCGGCCAGTTCTGGCGACCACAATTCGCGCATCACGTATGTTTCAACGGCCGCACGCACCCAGTCGCCCGCGAAAGCGGTGAAGCTGACGCCGGCGTCCGGATCGAACCGGCAGAGTGCCCGCATCAGTCCGACATAGCCTTCGCCGATCAGATCGTTCCACGACACGTCCAGGCCGCGATAGGTGCTTGCGACATCGCCGATGAGATGAAGGTGATCGGCCGCCAGCCGCTGGCCGGCGGCGATGTCGTGACGGTCGCGCCAGCGCGTTCCCAGCCGTCTCTCATCGACCGCGTCGGCCAAGCCATTGTCGGCCTCGGGTGAGGGGCCGTTGGCACGGGAAACGGAGAAGCGGACCGAGCCCATTTCTGATCTCCCCAGGCGCGGCGGTCCGCAATTCCCTGAAGTCGCGCGGATCGCGTTTGCATCCAGTCGAATGCGACCCGAGATGCCAGTTGGGCAACCACAAATCCATTGCACGAAGGTGTCGCCGATACCTTCGTCCAATCGAATCCCCGCCCCGAGAGTTGCATGTTGTGCTGGTCGCTCGATGGCTCGGCGGCTTGGAGGAGACGACGATGAGTGCGCTCGGACGGCCCACCCCGACTTCCCTGCCATCGGCCCGGCCACTGATCCGGGCATCCAGCCGGCTTCCCGACTTCGCAAGGAGTGTCTCATGAACACCGAGCAAAAGGTCGCCGTCATCACCGGCGCATCGCAAGGGATCGGCGCGGCATTGGTCGCTGCATACCGGGATCGCGACTATTGCGTGATCGCCACGGCTCGTTCGATGACGGCGACGAACGACGACAAGGTGGTCGCCGTAGCCGGCGACATTCGGAACAGGCAAACCGCCGAAAGGGCGATTGCCGAGGGCATGGAGCGCTTCGGGCGCATCGACACGCTGATCAACAATGCCGGCATTTTCGTCGCGAAGCCATTCATGTCATACACCGAGGCCGAGTATGAAGAGATGGTCGCTGTCAATCTGACCGGCTTCTTCCATATCACGCAGCTCGCGATTGGCGAGATGGAGAAGCGCCGCAGCGGCCATGTGGTGCAGATCACGACCAGCCTGATCGACCATGCGAGCACCCAAGTGCCGTCCGTGCTCGCGTCGCTTACGAAGGGTGGATTGAGCGCGGCCACCAAGTCGCTCGCGACCGAGTACGCGAAGCGCGGCATCCGGGTGAACGCTGTCGCGCCCGGAATCATCAAGACGCCGATGCACCCCGCCGAGACGTACGCGGCCCTCGATGCGATGCACCCGATGGGGCACATGGGGCAGATTCGCGATATCGTCGAGGCCATTCTCTATCTCGAGTCGGCTTCGTTCGTGACCGGAGAAACCCTGCATGTCGACGGGGGACAAAGCGCGGGTCATTGACGCGGCGATTGACGGGCCGGGACAAGACGCCGTGACCCAGCCCTCCGAAATCGTCATTCCAGACACGGCGATCCGCGGATCCGGGGCCAGGATGGTGCCAAATGGATGTCGTCGTGTCTGTAAATGTCGGGCTGCCGCGTGACGTCGATTGGCACGGAAGGATCGTGCATACGGGCATATGGAAGCGGCCCGTAGAAGGACGCGTGTTCGCTGGGCGCCTCAATCTCGTTGGCGACGGTCAAGGTGATCTTGCCGGTCACGGCGGCGAACAACGCGCCGTCATGGTCTATCAGCTCGCTTCCTACCGATATTGGGCAAGTTATCTCGGCCGAGGAGACTTCGTGCACGGGATCTTCGGGGAGAACCTCACCGTCGATGGGTTGGCCGACGACGAGGTCTGTGTCGGCGATCGATTTCGTATCGGCGGCGGGGTGTTCGAGGTCACCCAGCCTCGTGTCACCTGCTACCGCGTCGGGCTGCGTCTCGACAATCCGGAGATGCCGGCCCTCCTGGTATCGCACCGGCGGCCGGGCTTCTATTTTCGGGTCATCGAGGAGGGCGATATCGACGCGGGCGATCGAATCGAAAAGATCGCCGAGGGACCCGGGCGCGTCACCGTTGCCGAGATGGACGCCCTGCTCTATTCGCCCGAGCATCCGATCGGGGTGCTCCAGCGTGCAGTTCGGATTCCAGCCTTGAGTCCGGGTTGGCGGGCCTCGATGAAGTCGCTCCTCGCTGCGGCCGATGAGGGAGGTCGTCGCGGAAATGCCGGGCTGACGTCCGCGTCCGTCGCTCCGCTCTGGTGGCCGGGCTTTCGCTCCGTGAGGGTTGTCGCCGTTGACCAGGTGAGTGCCGACGTTCGGTCTTTCGAGCTTACGGCCGAGGACGGAACATCGCTGCCGCCCGCGCTTCCCGGGCAGTATATCGTCGTCAGACTGCGTCCAAAGCCGGACGCCCCGGCCATCGTCCGTACCTATTCTCTCTGCGGCGCTCCGGGCGCCGCGACCTACCTGATCGCCGTCAAGAACGAACGAGGCGTCGGGAGCGGCTTCCTCCACGACAAGGTTCAAGTCGGGGACGGTCTTGAGATCGGGGCCCCGAGCGGCTCGTTCACGCTCGCGCGCGGTACCACACCGGTGGTGCTCATGAGCGCCGGCGTCGGCGTCACGCCGATGCTGGCCATGCTGAACGCCGTCGTCGCGACCGACGACGCATCGCCGCGTGATGTCTGGTGGCTCCACTCGGCCCGCAACAAGGCGTCCCACGCGTTTGCCGGCTTGGCGCGCGGCCTGGTCGGATCGGTCAAGCACGGTAATCACTGGATCACCTACAGCCGTCCGGGCACCGACGATCGCCCCGGCGTGGACTTCGATCGCGCCGGCCATCTGTCCGTGCCGCTGCTGCGGGAGATCGGCGTTCCAAAGGATGCCGACTTCTATCTCTGCGGGCCGGCCCAGTTCCTGGAGGAGCTGCAAGCCGGCCTCACGGCCTGGGGAGTCTCACCGTTGCACATTCGTACCGAAGCCTTCGGTCCGGCCCCGGCGTTGACTCCGGGCGACGTCGGCGCGAACACGCAGGCCCCGCACCCATTGGACGGTCCGCAGGGGACAGGCCCGATGGTGACGTTTGCACGGAGTGGCTTTGCGGTCCCATGGGACCCCCGCTTCAACAGCCTGCTGGAGCTTGCCGAAGCGTGCTCCGTACCTGTTCGATGGTCTTGCCGCACGGGCGTCTGCCACAATTGCGAGAGCGGATTGATCGACGGCCGACTCCGTTACGCGCCGGAGCCGCTCGATGGGCCTGCCGATGGGAATGCCCTTATCTGCTGCTCGATGCCGCTATCCGCGGTGGCCCTTGACCTTTGATCGAGCCGAGATGGGCCGTGCCGGTATGCCGCCCTGCTATTCCCGCTGACCCGCTACCGGGAACCCGGCCTCCCACCATCGCCATGGCCGATCGGCCCAGCCCGGACCCGCGTAGGCAACGCCGACGCGCGGCCCAACCATCAGCGCCTCCGGCAAGCGCGTCGGCGGAAGCAAGCGAAGCGGGCAGTCGTGCCGGCCGAGCATCGTCCCGTTGGCCGAGAGGTCGAGCGCCAGCGCCTCCGACACTTTGCCCGGGCCGTTGGCGAGCACCCGCGCGCTGCACGTCGGCTGCCGCCGGCGGCGGCGGACCACCGCTTCGCCCTCCAGAATTTCGATCGCGCGGATCAGTACCGCTGCCGGTGCGTCTTCGCGATCGCAGACGAGGTTGAGCAGCACGTGCAGGCCGTAGACCAGGTACAGGTAGACGGTGCCGGGGCGGCGGTACAGCACGTCGGCTCTCTGGGTGCGGCCGCGTGCGGCGTGGCACGCCCTGTCCTCCTCGCCCTGGTAGGCCTCCGTCTCGACGATCCGCCCGCGCACGCCGTGCGCGATGAGCTCGCAGCCGATAAGCGTCGGGGCGACGATGGGAGCCGGCGGAGAGAGGTCGGGGAGGCCGCGCACCGTTGCAGGATGCCTAAATTGCTGCGACAGAGCGATTGCTTTTATCGTCCATTTCCTCGGACCCGACGCTATCGATTCCGGCCCGACCGGTAGCGGCCGCGCTCCGGGCGCCGATGCGGTTCATTCGCTAACCTCCCAAGCTAGGGATTTGTGGGCGGTGCCTCAACCGCGTTGGCGTCCGGTGAGCTTCGGCGGCTGGAGTTTGCCCAGTGGCGCGAAGGTCGGCATCATGGGATGCTCGTCTTTCGTGCGTGAGTGAGACGGCAGCAGGGGCGTGGGGGTAATTTAATGCACGAGGTTGTCGCGGCGGTCTTCGCAACGACCAGCCTCCTGGCCCTGGTGAGCCTGCTGTTGCCGCTCGCCAAGCGGTTCGGAATTCCATACGCGGTGCTGCTCGCCCTCGTCGGCGTCGCGCTTGGTGTCCCGGTCGCCGCGGGCGGCGTCGCCGGCGCGCCGTTGGGCGGGATTTTCGAGATATTGGGAAGCCTTCGCCTCAGCGGCGAAGCTTTTCTCTACATCTTCCTTCCCACCCTTCTGTTCGAGACGGCGATCAACGTCGATGTCCGACGCCTTGCCGACGAGATCGCGCCGGTCCTCCTGATGGCGGTCGTGGCCGTCGTGGTCACGACGTTCGCGGTCGGATTCGCCCTCGCCCCGGCGACCGAGGTCGGGCTCGCAGCCTGCCTGATGCTGGGCGCGCTGCTCGCGACCACGGACCCGGTGGCGGTGGTGGCGATCTTCCGCGATATCGGCGCGCCGCGCCGCCTTTCGACGCTGGTCGAGGGCGAAAGCCTCTTCAACGACGCCGCGGCGATCGCGCTGTTCACTCTCCTGATGGGCATGATCACCGGCGAAGGGGAGGAGGGCGCGCTCGGCGGGGTTCTGGAGTTTCTGCGCGACTTCGCCGGCGGGCTCGCGTTCGGCGGCGCCACGGGCTGGCTTCTCTGCCTTCTCCTTCCGGTGCTGCGCGGGCAACGCCTGGCCGAGGTGACGCTCACGATCGCGGTCGCCTATCTGGCCTTCGTCGTCGGCGACCGCTACGTGCATGTCTCGGGCGTGGTGGCGGCGGTCACGGCGGGGCTGGTGCTGAGCCACCAGGGGCGGCGGCGGCTCTCGCCTTCGCATTGGGAAACGCTGACGGAGACGTGGGAGCAGCTCGGCTTCTGGGCGAGCTCCCTTATCTTTCTGCTCGCGGCGATGCTGGTTCCGCGCCTCCTGTCCGACTTGCGGGCGAACGACGTCATCCTGCTCGCGATCGTTACGTTCAGCGCGTTCGCGGCGCGCGCGGTAACGCTATTCGGATTGCTGCCCGTCCTCACCGCCGCGGGCCTCGCCGACCGTGTGCAGAACAGCCACAAGCTGGTGATCCTGTGGGGCGGCATGCGCGGCGCGGTCTCGCTCGCGCTCGCACTCGCGGTCACTGAGAACCAGGCGATCCCCCCGGAGATCCGCCGCTTCGTCGCTATCCTGACAACCGGGTTCGTCCTCTTCACCCTGCTGGTGAACGCGCCGACGCTGCGCAACCTCATGCGCGTGCTGAAGCTCGATCGCCTGGCGCCGGAAGACCAGGCGCTGCGCGACCGCGCGCTTGCCCTTGCACGTGCCGAGGTGGTGGAGAGCATCGAGGACATCGCCCGGGAATACGGGATTCAGGGCGCGGTCGCGGTCGCCGAGACCTGGCCCGGCGCGCCGGCCGAGACGACCGAGGCGAGCGAAGCCTTCGGGTCGGAGGCGGGCCTTTATTCCGGCCTTTCGATCCTCGCCGAGCGTGAACAGGAGCTGTGTCGCCACCATTTCGAAAGCCATACTGTGTCGCGGCGGGTGCTCGCCGAGCTGGTCACGCAGACCACCCGGCTCCGCGACAGCATCAAGCTCGGCGGACGCGAGGCGTACCTGGCCGCCGCCCTGCGCAGCCTCCAGTTCGACCGCGGGTTCCGCCTCGCCACGCTGGCGCAGCGCTGGCTGGGGATCGAGGGGCCGCTATCGCGCGCGCTCGCCGACCGCCTGGAATTCCTGATCACCCAGCGGCTGGTGCTGCGCGATTTGGTAAAGTTCCAGGAAACCAAGGTTCGGCGCCTCCTGGGGGCGGAGACGGATGCGCTGCTGCACGCGGTTCTGGCCGAACGCGTTGCCGGCGTCGACCGCGCTATCGCGGCGATCGAGCTCCAATATCCCAGCTACGCCGCGACGTTGCAGCGCCAGATCATGGCTCTTTCCGCGTTGCGCCTGGAAGAAGAGAGCATCGCCCGCCTGCACGAGGAGTCGATCCTGTCGCGGGAGGTCTGGGCGACGCTGACGCACGAGCTCGCCGCGCGCCGGCAGATCCAGCTCAAGCGGCCGCGGCTCGACCTCGGCCTGCAGCGCAGCCAGCTCGTTGCGCGTGTCTCGTTGCTCAGCCTCCTGCCGGAGGACAGCCAAGCGGAGATCGAGCGCATGATGCAGCCCCGCCTCGCCGTGCCCGGCGAGCGGATCGTCCACAAGGGCGACAGAGGCGACGGCATGTATTTCATCTCGTCCGGTGCGGTCGAGGTGCAGGTCTCCGAGCCGGTACGACTGGGCAGCGGCGAATTCTTCGGCGAGATGGCCCTTATCGACGACCGCCCGCGCAACGCCGACGTCGTCGCCCTGAGCTTCTGCCAGCTTCTGTTCCTGGCGCGGCGCGACTTTGAGAAGCTGGTGCTGCGGGAGCCGGCTTTGTTGGCCGAGATCCATCAAATGGCCGCTGTGCGACGTGGCAAATGATGAAGTCGCATCAGAGGACTCGACATGTCGACCGATAGCGCCACCGACGACGAGGCGCACGTCCGGCTGGACCGGGTCGGCTGGCGGCGCATCCATACCCGGGTCGTGCTCGTTCTCGGCGTCGGCTGGATGCTCGACGCGTTCGAGGTCAATCTGGTCGGAAGCGTCCTCGGCGTGCTGCAGAAGCTCTGGCACATCACGGCCGAGCAGGCGTCCCTGATGGTCTCGGTCTGGCTGATCGGCATCATGATTGGGGCATTGTTATTCGGCTATTGCGCCGATCGGTTCGGCCGGCGCCGGTTGTTCCTCGTGACGCTGGCGGTCTATTCCACCTTCACCGTCGTCTCGGCCCTCTCGCCAGGCTATACGGCCTTTCTCGCCTTCCGGTTCCTCACCGCCATCGGGGTCGGCGCGGAGTATTCGGCGGTGAACGCGGCGGTGGCCGAGCTCATCCCGGCCCGCTATCGCGGGCGGGCGAGCGCGACGGTCATGAATTTCTGGCCTCTCGGCGCGATCCTCGCGGGTCTGGTCACGCTCTACTTCGTAAACACGCTGCCGCCGTCGATCGGCTGGCGCTTCGCCTTCGCGCTGGGCGCGGTCATCGCCCTGTTCAGCATCTGGGCGCGGAAGTCCCTACCGGAATCGCCGCGCTGGCTTCTCGCGCGCGGGCGCGCGACCGAAGCCGACGCCGTATCCGCGCGAATGCTGGGCGGTGGACACCGGTTCGGCAGCGGAGAAACCAGTTCGGAGGAGGGGCAGGACGGAGTCGGTCTGCTCCCGCAGCTGGCGGAGCTGGTTCGCCATTGGCGGGGTCGCCTCGCGCTCGGCTGCCTGCTCGATTTCTCTGAGGCCGCCGGCTATTACGGTCTCTTCGCCCTGCTGCCGCTCGTCGTGCTGCCGCACCTCGCCATCCCGGACGCGGACGTGCCCTGGTTCTTCATCGTGGGCAATATCGGTGCGTTGGTCGGCGGGGTCGCGGCGGCGGGACTGCTCGACCGCACCGGTCGCAAGGCCACCGTCACCGGCTTCTACCTGCTCGCGGCGCTTTCGATGCTCGCCATGGGCTGGGCCGCTGCGACCTCCAGCGTGTCCGGCGTCATGGCGGCGTTCGTTCTCGCCAATCTCTGCGCGACGGGGAGCTGGATCGCCGCCTATCCGACCTTTGCCGAGCTCTTTCCCACCCGGGCCCGGGCAACCGGGATCGGGGCTTCGGTCGCCTTCGGGCGGATCGGCGCGGCGATCGCCCCGCCGCTCCTGGTAGGGATCGCGCAGCAATACTCGGTGTTTACAGCGTTCGCGGCGCTTGCGGCCTGCTGGCTCATCGGCGCTGTCGCCATGATCCCGTGGGCGATCTGGGGCGTCGAGGGCAAGGGCCGCTCCCTCGAAGCGCTCGCCGCACAACCGTCCGAGGCCGGAGTGGCGGCCTGAGGGCGCGCGGCCCCTCGGCTTCGCATTGGGTGGCTTCGGGTAGCGCGGCCGCTCGAAAGGACCTACAAAGCCGGTTGCCGATCGGGTAGCTTGCGGAAGCTGCCCAGGCTTCGATGTTCCGAAGTGCCCGCCGCGATCGTGTGCGCTGGTCGATGAGCGCACACGGCACCGCCGCTGGCCTCACCCGCGGACGTGCATCGGTCATTCCCTATACGGACGTGGCGGGCCTCGCGTGGCCGGCGCGAAGGAAGAAGGTGAGCGGATGGAATTGAACGCAATGGATTGTCGGATCGACGGCGCGCCGCGGGGATTCGCGAACGAATGAGCCAGGATGCCTTGGACCGCACGCCGGAAAGCCCCGCCCTGGACCGTGACGAAGCGCTGGAGTGGGCGCGGCGCCGGACGTTCGCCATCATTTCCCATCCCGACGCGGGCAAGACCACTCTGACCGAAAAGCTGCTGCTGTTCGGCGGCGCGATCCACATGGCGGGCCATGTCAAGGCGCGCGGCGAGCGCCGGCGCACCCAGTCGGACTGGATGGAGATCGAGCGCACCCGGGGCATCTCGATATCGAGCTCGGTGATGACCTTCGAGAACGACGGCATCACCTTCAACCTGCTGGACACGCCCGGTCACCAGGATTTCAGCGAGGATACGTATCGGACGCTGACCGCCGTGGACTCGGCGATCATGGTCATCGACGCGGCCAAGGGCATCGAAAGCCAGACGCGCAAGCTCTTCGAGGTGTGCCGTCTCCGCGATATCCCGATCATGACCTTCATCAACAAGGTCGACCACGAGGGGCGGGACCCTCTCGAGCTTCTCGACGAGATCGAAAGCTCGCTCGCTCTCGATGCCAGTCCGGTGACCCTGCCGGTCGGGATGGGGGTCGATTTCCACGGCTGCTTCGATCTGCGCGAGAACCGGTTCCTCACCTCGGATGGCGGACGAGGTGGGCCGTACCGGACCGACGTCGCATGCGACGGTTTTGAAGACTCCCGGCTCGATGCGCACGTACCCGGCCACATCCTGAGGCCGTTTCGCGAGACCGCGGCCCTGGCATCCTCGGCCTACCAGGAATTCGACGTCGAGGCGTACCGCGCCGGCCACATGACCCCGGTGTTTTTCGGCAGCGCCTTAAAGGACTACGCGGTGACCGAGCTGCTTCGCGCCTTGGCGACCATTGCGCCGGCCCCGCGCAACCAGCCCGCCGAGCCGCGCGACGTCGCACCCGCCGAGGAGACCGTCACGGGCTTCGTGTTCAAGGTCCAGGCCAACATGGACCCGAACCACCGCGATCGCGTCGCCTTTTTCCGGCTGTGTTCCGGCCGCTTCCGGCGCGGCATGAAGCTGCGCCAAACCCGCACCGGCAAGTTGCTGTCCGTTCAGAATCCGATCTTCTTCTTCGCGCACGAGCGCGAACTGGCGGACGAGGCGTTGCCCGGAGACATCATCGGGATCCCGAACCACGGCACGCTTCGAGTTCGGCGATTCGCTCACCGAAGGCGAGGATATCCGCTTCACGGGCATTCCGAACTTCGCGCCGGAAATCCTGCGTCGGGTCCGCCTCGACGATCCGATGCGCGCCAAGCAGCTTCGCCGTGCCCTGGAGGATCTGGCCGAAGAGGGGGTGACGCAGGTCTTCCGGCCGATGGTCGGCGCGAGCTGGATCGTCGGCGTCGTCGGGCAGCTCCAGCTTGAGGTCCTCGCGTCCCGCATCGCGACCGAATACAAGATCGCCGTCGGCTTCGAACCGGCGCCGTACGAGACCGCAAGGTGGATCGCGGGCGACGACCCCGCGCTCGTCAAGAGCTTCATCGAGCGCCACCGCGGCAGCCTCGCCGAGGATCGCGACGAGGCGCCGGTCTTCCTCGCCCGCAACGGTTGGGAACTGAACCGAACGATCGAGGACTGGCCGAACCTGCAATTCCTCGAGACCCGCGAGCGCGCCTGAGAAGGGCAACGTAAGTCTCTCGTCGAGAGGTCCGGCGAGACGTTCGCGTCGGTTGGCGCCGTAAAAGGTGGCGCTCGCTATTCGGATGAGGTCCGTCGTCGCCAGCTTTCCTTGTCGCCTGTCGTGACGCGGCTGCTTCCGAGCCCGAGCCCGGCGAGGGCAGCGAGCAGCGTATCGTCCATCGCGGGCTTTCCCACGACGGCGCAGTCTGGCCATTCCGCCCTGATGACGTCGGTTTCCAGCCGTCCGGTATAGAACAGGACCGGCGTGCCGCCGTCGCACAACCGGCGCGCAAGCGGCCACACCCACTCCCCGCCGATGAGCACGTCGAGGATACCGGCCGACGGCGCTTCGGACTCGGCTAAAGTCATTGCCTGGTCGAGCGTCCCTGCGGGTCCAATAACCTGTGCCCCCGCGTCGGTCAGCATCGCCTCTAGCCCAAAGGCGACAAGCATTTCGTCCTCTGCGATCAAAATCCTCTCTTCACTGAAGTCGAATGATGCTCGCATTCACGCCCCCTGGTGCGATGTTGTGCGATCTGTTCTTGGCCAACGCCCTGCGCCGACTTTCGCGCCCTGGGACAAAGAATGTCATCCCTTCGCTACAGGTGCGCGTCCGGGAAATGGGCGGAAACCGGCCGGTATCGCGGCGGGCGACGCGGGGCCTATAATCCCGCCCGAGACATCGAACCGAGGAGGGCGCCATGACGACGGCGCGCGAAAACGAGCTTCTGACACGGGTCGGGCCGGGTACCCCGATGGGCGCGCTGATGCGCGAATACTGGATGCCGGTCGCGCGCTCGGACGAGGTCGCCGCCGACGGCACGCCGATGCGGCTGATGGGGCTCGGCGAGAAGCTGATCGCGTTTCGCGACTCGTCGGGCCGCGTCGGTGTCATGGACCATCGCTGTCCCCACCGCTGCGCCTCGCTGTTCTACGGGCGCAACGAGGGCGATGGCGTCCGCTGCATCTATCACGGCTGGAAGTTCGATGCCGACGGCAAGTGCCTCGACATGCCGAACCTGCCGGCACACCAGGATTTCCGGCACAAGGTGCGCGCCAAGGCCTACAAGGTGCACGAGCGTTACGGCGTGATCTGGCTCTATATGGGCGTGCGCGAGACGCCGCCGCCCTTTCCCGATTTCGAACTCAACGACCTCGCCGAAAGCGAGATCCTCGTGACCATGATCCAGCAGGAATACAACTGGCTGCAGGGTCTCGAGAACGACCTCGACACCTCGCATTTCGGCTTCCTGCATCTCGGCGGCATCGACCCGGCGACCCTCTCGCCCGATGACACGTTCTGGTACCTCTCGTCCGACCGCGCGCCGCAGTTCCACATCGAGGACACGCCGCTCGGCCTGATGTACGGCGCGTACCGGCCGGCCGACGAGGACAATCTTCACTGGCGGCTCGCCCACTTCATCACGCCGTTCTGGTGCATCCCGCCGGCCGGCATGCTCGCCAGCTCGATCCTGATGAAGGGCTACATCCCGATGGACGACACGCACACGATGGTGATCACCATCGCGCGTGCGGCCATCCGCAAGCCCTACCAGTCCGGGACGGGCGGCAAGCTCCCCGGGCTGACGCGCCAGTTCCCGAGCCCCGAGGAGTTCCTGCCCAACACCAGCGACTGGCTGGGCCGCTGGCGCGTCCGCAACAATCCGGAAAACGACTACCTGATCGACCGCGAGGCGCAGCGGAACGGCGACGTGTTCAGCGGCGTCGAAGGGCTCGCCATGCAGGACAACATGGTCGCCGGCACGATGGGTCCGGTCACCGACCGCACGTTCGAGCATCTGTCGCCGTCGGACGAGATGATCGCGCGCATGCGGCGCATGATGATCCGGCTCGTCCAGGCCTACGAAAAGGACCGGTCGACGAAGCTTCCCGGCGTCGACGAGCCGCACCTCTACCGCCCCAACCGCGCGGGCAACTTCATCGCCCCGAAGGACCGGCCGTTCCGCGAAGCCTACGAGGAGATGCTGGCGCGCCACGCCAATGCGGCGCCGCGCTGGGCGGCGGAGTAGGGTGGGGCCAACATCCACCCCTCACCCTGTCCCTCTCCCAGGGGAGAGGGAACGTGGCGCCGTCGCCCAGGTCGTATGGCAGCGCCTGTGATGTCGGAAGCGATGCCGGTCATATGTTCAGGGTCCCCTCTCCCGACGGGAGAGGGGCAGGGTGAGGGGCCGGCGATCCGGACCGCTACACGCCGGACTGGGTGGCCAGCGCCTCAGGCACTTCCCAGCGCTTGAGCGGCCCGCCCTCGGCGAGCGCGGCGAGTTCGCGCAGCCACATGCGCCGCCACAGGATGATGCCGCGGTCCGATCGGCCGAGATGCTCGAACGGCCCTTCCGAGACCTTGGGCTGGCCCATCTGGGCGACGCAGTCCTGGATGTTCACCAGGTCGGGCCGCGCCAGCACATCGGCGTCCTCGAGGCTGCGGTAGCCGGCGAGGATCTGGCGCGCCACCTCCTCCGCCGAGTGCAGCCCGACGAGGTCGCGCACCCGCTCGAGCTCGGCGGCTTGCGCGGCGCGGTAGCGTTCCGCCGCCCCGCCCGTGAGATGGCGCAGGTCGACTCCGAAGCTCGCATGGCTGTCGTCGTCAATCGGCACGCGCCACGCCAGCCGGTCCGAAAAGCCAAGGTCGCCCTTGTCGGGCGCGGGCGAGGATTTGAACATGATCATGTTGGGCATGAGCAGCTGGTTCGAGCGCACGTTGCCGTTCGGCGCCCGCGCGATCACCTTCATGCCATACGCGGTCTCCTCCGCGTCGATCGTCGGCACCAGCGCGAGCCCTGCCTTGGTGAAGGCGGTATGGCGGTGGGCGAAGACGACGTGCACCTCGTCGGAATGGTTGTCGAGCGTGTGGAAATAGTTGGACTGGCGGACGTAGTGGTCCACCTCCAGCACGCCGTCGTCGTCGAACCAGGGGTAGCGCGGCAAGGGCGGCGGCGCCCCCTCGCCTAGATAGGCGAACACCAGCCCGAGATATTCCTGGCACGGGTAGGCGGGCAGGGCGACCTTGTCCTTGAACCCTTCCAGCTCGGCCGGCTGGTCGACGCAGCGCCCGTCGCCCGCAAACATCCAGCCGTGATACATGCAGCGCACCGCCTCGCCCTCGATCCAGCCGGCGGAAAGCTGCGCGCCGCGATGGGGACAGCGCGGCCCGATCAGGTATGGCTTTCCCGACTGGCCGCGATAGAGGGTGAAGCGCTCGCCGAGCAGGCGGATGGGCTTCGCCTTGCCGGCCGGCAATTCGTCGGACAGGAACACCGGCTGCCAGAACCGCCGGAGGTAGCGACCGGCGAGCGTGCCAGGCCCCGTCCGCAACAAATCCTCATAGCCGAGCTCGGCCATTCCGCTTCACTCCCCTCGCGAACGATGTGACCGCCCGCCTACTGGGCGGCCGAGCGGGCAGAGCCGCTCGGAAAGTACTTCTCCATCTTCGGCGTCGCGCCGTTCTTCGCCATTTCCTCGAGCCATATCGGGTGGATGCGCGGATCCTGGTCCTCGTACTCGATCTGGTCGCCGCCCAGTTTCACACTTAGGTCCACGGCGCCGCGGCCGTTGGCATCGCCGCTGCCGGCGGTGCGGCGGGCGGCTGCGGTCATCGGGTAGCGGATGCCGCCGACGTTGGTGGCGAGATAGCGCGCCGGACGGTTCGAGGTGTTGAAGTGCTGGTGGAACTGGCGGTCGGCTGGCGGGAACACCACGCCGTGCTTCCAGTCGATGCGCAGGAAGTCCTGTTCGTCCTCGAACCACAGAAGCGAATAGCCGGTGCCGACGACGCACATGACGTGCGCGCCCGGCCCATGGCGGTGGCCCTTCTTGTAGGTGCCGGGCGGCATCTCCGAAATGTGCGCGTGCATCGAGGAATCCGCGAGCACGAACATGATGTTCGAGCTGCCGGCGCCGCGGTTCTCCCAGGCGTGCAGCTCGAGGTTCTCGAGGTCGGGGACGAAGTTCGTCTCCCACATGTGGCTGCCGGGCCTGACCATCACCAGGTCGCCCTCGCCGTTGTAGTACTCGTCCTTGCCCAGCCGGTCGGTGAACACCGCGTCGTTCCGGAAGATGAAATCCTCGTTGTGGAAGACGTTCATCATCAGCGGCATGTTGGTCGTGGACACGGTGAGCGCGCGCTTCTGGCCCGAGCCGTTGAAGTGGCGGTACTTGGCATTGAGCGGGATGGCGAACATCGAGCGGGCGCTCCACTCGAAGCTCCGCTTCGCGCCGTCGGGAAATTCGATCTGGGTCGAGCCGTTGCCCTCGAGGATGTAGACGACCTCCTCGTAGAGATGGCGCTGCGGCGCCGAGGCGCCGCCCGGCGGAATCTCGAACACGAACATGCTGGCGAAATCGCCCCGCCCCTTGAGGTGGCAGGCCGCACCGTTCACGCAGTACCGGGCCCAGGGCCGCGTCTCCACCGAGAACAGGTCGATGCCGTAATCCTCGACGATCGGCACGCCCTCGCCCTTGATCCAGTCCATGTAGGGATCGAGCCGCAGGCGTGGCTTGGCTTGGTCTGACATCGGTTCATCCTCCCGCCCGTACGCAAAGGGCTCAAGAAAACAGCAGCGACTTGATGACCACCGGAACGACGCCGGGCGGCGAGATCATCGCGCCGACGTCGACATAGTCGAGGTCTTGGAGCTGGACGCCATCGATCGAGACGAGCGGCCCTGCAAGACCGAGCTCCTCGTGCAGCAGCCGGCCGAGCGTGCGGCCGACATCGCCGTCGATCATCAGGAACAGCGGCTCGGTCCGCGCCCCGTCCGGCGCGCAGGCCGAAACGATGGCTCGGCCGGCGGCGGCGAGGCGGTGATAGTCGGGATCGCCATGCCAGGAGAAGGCGACGGCGAAGCGGTCGGCCGGGCCGAGGTCGAGGTCCGTGAGACCGCGCCGGATGGTGTCGCCCAGCCGGTCGGCGTGGTGTTCGGCCGCGTGACTGACATGGACCACGGGGATGCCGTGCACCGGCAGCACGTCCGGGTCTGACAGGTAGATCGTCTTGCCGCTGACCTGGATGGTGAATTGGGAGGCGCCGATCACCGTGGCGCGGATGCGCTGGCCCGCGTCGATCAGCGGCAGCTTGGTGCGCGCGCCGAGCTCGGCCGCCAGCGCTCGCGACAGCAGGAGCGCGATGTCGCCGTACTCTGCCGTCTCGCGACCGAAGATGTATTCCGAGACGCCGCCGGAGAAGGTAAGGGCGGCCGGCTCGACCGTGCGGCGGAGCGCGTCGGTGAGCTGGAGTTGCGCCCCCAGCGGGTCGAGCGGCGCGCCGAGGATATGGTCGGCGGCCACTGTGGCGAGGCGCCGCGCCACCTGGTCGCGCACCTCCGGCCGGGCAAGGGTTGCGGGATCGGTGGCGAGGCCGAGTTCCTCGGCGACAAGGAGGGCGGATTCGTCGACCCGCGTCCACGCGCCGTCACTGTCCTGGGCGAGCAGCCGCCCGCCGACCGCAAAGGCGGCGGACGCCAGCACGCGGCCGCGGTCGATCAATGCCAGCTTGGTGGTGCCGCCACCGATGTCGACGTGCAGCAGGCACTGGTCCCGCTCGCGCGCGAGGCGCACCGCGCCGGACCCGTGCGCGGCGAGGCGGCATTCCAGGATGTGGCCGGCGGTCGCGCAGACGAACTTGCCGGCCTCGTCGGCGAACAAATCGTCGATGGCGCGGGCGTTCTTCCGCTTGATCGCCTCGCCGGTCAGGATCACCGCGCCAGAATCGATCTCCGCACGGGTGAAGCCGGCGTCGCGATAGCAACGCTCGATGAAATGTCCCAGACGATGGGCGTCGATCGTGCCGTCCGCGACGAAAGGCGTCATCATGATGGGCGAACGCCAGAGCACCTGGCGGTCGACGACCACGAAGCGGCTGGAGAGCCCGACGCTGTGGCGCTGCAGAAGCACCTTGGCGAACAGCAGATGCGAGGTGGAGCTGCCGATGTCGATGCCGACGGTCGTCAGCTCGACATGCTCCTGCCCCCAGACGAACCGCGCCAGAGCCTCCCGCTCCTCGTCCGTCGCCGGTTCGAGGTGCTCGTGGGCGAACTCGGCGTCATGCATGGCAGGTGGTTCCCCGGGGCTTTGCGCCGGATGGCGCGGCCGTTATCGTAGTCCCGCCGCGCTCGACGGGACAAGCATATCGGTCCCGGCGCGGGCCAGGGAGGGACGATGTTCTACGAGCCCGAAAAGAACAATCACGGTCTGCCATTTAACCCGTTCAAGTCGATCTGCGTGCCGCGCCCGATCGCCTGGGTCTCGACGCTGAGCCCAGAGGGCGTGCAGAACCTCGCCCCGTTCAGCCAGTTCCAGAATCTCTGCTACGATCCGCCGCACGTCATGTTCGCGCCGACTTCGGGGTCGGACACGGCGCGCAACATCCACCGCACCGGCGAGTTCGTCATCAACATGGCGACCTGGGCGCTGCGCGAGCAGGTGAACGTCACGGCGGGCGTCTACCCGCCGGAGGTCGACGAGGCCGCGCTCGCCGGGCTCGAGATGGTGCCGTCGCGCCTGGTGCGCCCGCCGCGGGTCAAGCTGTCGCCGGTCCAGCTCGAATGCCGGCTGTTCACGACCCTGACGGTGCCGCAGCGGCTCGCCGACAGCTGCCAGGACGTCATCATCGGCCAGGTCGTCGGCGTACATATCGCCGACGATGCGCTGACGCCGGACGGACGCATCGACGTCGTGAAGATCCGCCCGCTCGCGCGGCTCGGCTATCTCGACTACACCAGCATCGAGTTCGAGCTTCACCATGGCACCGCCGCCGGGCCCCGCCAACGAACGCCAGCGGCGCGGGCTCGAAGGCCGGCCGGAGCAGGTTGTCCCCGCCGACGCCGGTTAGCCGGTCGGCTCGGCCGGCTCCGGGGTGAGGCCGGCGGCGCGCACGCCGGCGATGGCGCAGGCCTCGTCCGCATCGGGATCGTCGCCCGACGCGCCGACCGCGCCGACAATTCGGCCCTGCGCGTCCTTCACCAGCACGCCGCCGGGGGTCGGCACCATGCGGCCCTGCGTCGCCGCCATCAGCGACTGGATGAAGTGCGGCGCCTCGGCGGCGAGTTTGCCGATCACGCGGCTCGGCCGGTTCATCACCAGTGCGCCGAACGCCTTGCCAATCACCACGTCCTGGCGGCGGATGCCGGTGCCGTCCTCGCGCTTGAACGCGACCAGGTCGCCGCCGGCGTCGAGCACGCAGATGGTCATCGGGCGGAGCTTGCGCGCCCGTCCCTCGGCGAGCGCTGCGTCGACGATGGCGGCGGCGGTGCGAAGGTCGATGCCGCGCGGGCTTGCGGGCGTGACGCGTTCCATCCTGTCCCCTGCATCCTGACGGGCCGACGGGACCAGAACGCTAGCAGCCGGCGACAAGGGGCGGAAGCCGGTTGGCCTCGGACGCGCGCGGGCGCTACACTTCGTTCGCTATGAGGGAGGCCGATATGGTCGCGCATGCCGGTCCGGGCGGGCCGCCGGCCGCCAAGTTCTTTTGCTGGCATTTCATGTCCTACCCGTATCTGCCGTCGGATTTCGAGGAGCGCTACGAGACCGGCTGGGTGAAGGCGCCCAATACGCTGTGGGATCGCGAGCGCGCCGCGGGCGTCTACCAGGAATACATCGACCAGCTCGCTTATGCCGACGAGCTCGGCTTCGACGGCGTCACGGTCAACGAACATCACCAGACGGTCTACGGGCTGATGCCGTCGCCCAACCTGATCGCCGCGGCGCTCGCCCAGCGCACGAAGAACGTCAAGATCGCGGTGATCGGCAATCTGCTGCCGCTCCGCCTCAACCCGATGCGCGTCGCCGAGGAGTACGCGATGCTCGACTGCATGACGGGCGGGCGGATGATCTGCGGTTTCGCGGTGGGCGCGGGGCAGGAGGCCTTCAACTACGACGTGGCTCAGCCCCAGGCGCGCACCAAGTTCTGGGAGGGCGTCGACCTCATCGCCTGCGCCTGGACCGAACCCGGCCCGTTCGCGCACGAGGGGCGGCACTATCCGCTGCGCTACGCGAACTGCTGGCCGCTGCCGGTCCAGCGCCCGCACCCGCCGATCTGGATTCCCGGCGGCACCAGCCGGGAGACCATCTGGGAGACGGCGAGGCGCGGCTATGCCTACTTCCTTTCGTCGCGCGCGCATGGCGCGGCAACCCGCCAGACGGTCGAGCGCTTCGCGGCGGCGATCGAGGAGGCGGGCGGGCACTACCACCCGTTCCGCTTCGGGGTGCTGCTCTCGGTCCATGTCGGCGAGACCGACGAGTCCGCGCGCGCCGAATCGCAGGAGGGCATCTGGTACTTCCTGCAGAAATGCCTGCACGGGCACCTGCGGAAGAAGGGCCGGTTCCTCACCGCCGGGCCGGGCGCGCCGTCGGTGTCGTCCGCGTCCTACGAGGCGGCGCTCGGCCGGTTCGGCGCGGGCGACGGGCGCATGCTCGGCGACGTCGCCGACTGGGACGAGCTCGACCAATGGAACTCGATCATCGTCGGCAGCCCGCAGACGGTGCGCGAGAAGGTGTGGGCGCTGATCGAGCAGGCCGGCGTCGGCAACTTTCTTGTGCAGTTCCATTTCGGCAACATGCCGGACAAGGTCGTGCGCAACAGCATGCGGCTGTTCGCGACCGATGTGGCGCCGTACCTCCGCGCCGAGTCTGCGAAGCTGTTCGAGCGCGACTACCCGGCCCTCGCCGAGACCGGCGCGTCATGAGCGCGCCGATGCTGATCCTTCCGGGCGGCCGAAAGGTCGCGCTGGCCGAGGCGGGCGAGGGGACCCCGGTCCTCTACCTCCACGATTTCATCGACGTGCATGGCGCGACCGGCGACTGGTTCCCTTTCCACCGTGCGCTCGCGGCTCGCCACCGGCTGATCGCGCCGCCCCATGCCGGCTGCAACGGCTCGGACGAGGACGAGGACGCGATCGGCATCGAGGACGCCGTGTTTCATGTGTTGGAGCTGCTCGACACGCTCGGGCTCGACCGGCTGGCGGTGGTCGGGACCGGCATCGGCGGCTGGGTCGCGGCCGAGCTCGCCGTCAGGGCACGGGCACGTGTCGCGCGGCTGGTGCTGATCGGCGCCTGCGGCCTCCATCTGCCGGGCGAGCCGATCGCCGATCTGTTCTACGAGGTGCAGCCGGTGAACGGCGAGCATACCGACGCCTACCGCCGCATGTTGTTCGCCGCGCCCGACTCCGCCGAAGCGCTGGAATGGGCGCCGCGCGGCCGGTTGGCCCCGGAGCGCGACATGCTGCGTTATCGCATGTTCCGCTTCGCCCATCGGGTGGGGTTCGAGCCGCCCTACATGCACCACCGGCTGCTCCGCCGCCGGCTGCGCCACTATCCCGGTCCGGCGCTGGTGCTGTGGGGCGAGCAGGATGGGCTGGTGCCGCCGTCGCACGGGCGCGCCTATGCCGAGGGGCTTTCGGGCGCGCGGCTCCGCACCTATCCGGGTGCCGGCCACTCGGTGCACGTCGAGCGCGGGGAAGAGCTGGCGGCCGACGTGCTCGCGTTCCTCGCGGAAGGCTGACCGGGGCGGTTCAGACGTCCAACGTCGACGGGGCGAAGATTTCCTCGAGCGTCACCCGGCGGTCGGTCAGCCCCTGCTCGTGCACGTACCGGGTGATGGTTTCTAGCACGTCGCGCGCGCCCTTGACGCCGTACGCCAGCGGCTCGGTAGCGAATCCCTTGGCCGCATCGTCGCCGAGAAGCCCACTTTCGACCCACGGGGTGACCAGGCTCATCCCCTTGGCCCGCTGCGCATCCCGTGCGGCGCGCATGGCGGCGAATATGTTGAGCGGCACCCACGGGTATTTCTCGACGATCGACCGGCGCACCACCATCGCATGATTGATCGGATAGAGGCCGGTCTTGCGATAGAAGCGCCTCTTCTCCGCGTCGATGTCTGGGAACAGGGGCCTGATACCGGGCACCTGCGCGAGGTCGACGGTCGAGCGGTCGACCAGGTTGCGCTGGCGGATGTAGAGCAGCGTCGCGTCGAGGTCGCCCTTCACCAGCATCTCGCCGATATCGCGGTCCGCCGGGATCTGGTTCACCGTGACGCCCGGCGGCGGCTTGAAGCCCGTCGTGCCGCCGTGGCTGCGCTCGGGCGTGCGTTCCATCCACCATTCGATGTCGCGCGGATGCACGCCGAACTCGTGCTGCAGGATGCCGCGCCCCCAGATCGCCGCGGTCTGCTGGTATTCCGGCACGCCGACCCGCTTGCCCTTGAGGTCGGCGGGACTCTCGATTCCACGGTCGGTGCGAATCCACGCCCAGGTGTGGAAGAAGTGCCGCGTCGTGAAGACCGGGATGCCGACCCAGCGCGTGTCGCCGCGCGCGGTCGCGATGGTCAGGGACGACATCGACATCTCGGAGACGTCGAATTCCGCGAACTTGAGCTGCCGCCAGAACATCTCGGACGGGAAGACGCAGGTGGGCAGCAGGCGGATGCCCTCCGGCGCCACCTCGCCGTCGAGGATCGGGCGGGTGCGCGGATTGTCGGAAAGGGCGATCGAGAGATCGAGGAGGGATGCGCTTGTCATGGGCGGAGCGTCGCCCCGCCTACGGCCGCCGTCAAGCGGAACGGCGGCCGCGTGGGCAGCTATCCGCGCGGCGCAAGATGCCCTTGGTGCGCGGGGACGAGCGAGCTCTCGCCGAACCGCTTCAGGTTCGGGTCGTCCGAGGCGAGCAGCGAGGCCCTTAGCCGCAGCATCATCTCGCCTGCCATCGTCTTGCCGAAGAACCAGCGGTCGAGCGCGATGTCCGTGACGTGGCCGGGCCGGGCGAGCCCCGCCTGGTAGTAGAAGTGCTTGAGGTCGTCCGTCGCGAACTTCACGGTGCGGTCGAGCGCGAACTGCGGCAGCGGATTCGGGACGCCTTTGTCGTCCGTATAGGCGATGGCGAGGGCGACGATCCGGTCGAGGGCGAGCCCGCTGATCCGGTCGAACTGGCGTCCGCTGTGCTGCGCGACCCACGCGTCCCGCAGCGGGCGGAGCCGCGCGATCTCGCCGCGCACGGCGTCGGCGAGGGCGGCCGGATGGCGCGGTGGTACCGCCGGGCGCGCGGGATCGGGTGGCGCCGTCCAGGGCGCGGTTCCGGCTGGCAGGGCAGGTGCGGAGTTCGGGGAAGTCCTCGAGGATCGGCCCGTCGGTCCGCGCGAGTTGGCCGATCACGGTCCGCAGCACGCGGCGCTGGAGATCGGGCGCCTCGGGCGCGCCGAAGGGGCGGCCGAGCTCGAACGGCACGACCAGCGCGCGCGGCGGGCGGATCAGCGCGACATGGTCGCGGATCGCGCCGATCAGCGCGGTCGGGATGCCTTCGCGTTCCAGAAGATGAGCAAGCCCGCACACGGCGCGCGTACACATCGGTCAGACACCGGCGAGGATCACCCCGTTGACGCCGTCGCCCTTCATCTCCGCCGCGAGCGTGCCGATCGCCTCGGCATAGGCGGTGGGTGGCGTGGAGCCCATGAACCCGTAATGGCGCGGCCCCGCCCCGCCGATTTCGCCTGCCTCCGCCATTTCGTGCAGCCGGTGGATCGGAAACACCGTGTCGATGTCGCGCATCAGCCCGGTGCGGTCGAAGTTGGGCGCGATGTGGCTGGTGACCACCTCACTGAGGTCGGCGTCGTCAGGAATCGTCCGCCAGTCCGCCTGTCCCGGCACGAACGGCGGCGCGCCATGCAGATGCAGCCCGGCCGTCGTGATGAGCGCGATGCGGCGCTCGGCGAGCGGCGGGCCGCCCACGCATGGCGTCTCGCCCAGTTCGGGCATCGGCTGGTTGACGAGCCGCGACCGGTAGGGCTCGGGCAGGTCGGTCAGGAACATCGGCGCCTCCTCCGCGGTCATGGCCGCGGCGCCATTCTCGGGTCGCGAGGGGTGCGCGGCAAGGACCGAATGGTGTTATGGTCGGGGCAAGAGACAAGAGCGATATTGCTGCGCTTGGGGAGGTCAGCATGGCGAACAGGCGGCATGACGTCGTCATTGTCGGCGGCGGGACGGCGGGCATCACGGTGGCGGCGAGCCTCCGCCGCCATGGGCCGAAATCGCTCGACGTGGCCATCGTCGAGCCGGCCGAATTCCACTATTACCAGCCGGCCTGGACCCTGGTCGGCGCAGGCGTGTACCCGCTGTCAAAGACCCGCCGCACCGTGTCCGAGCTTGTGCCGCCGGGCGTGGTGCTGATCAAGGACGCGGCGGCGACGTTCGATCCCGATGCGAACGAGATCACGCTCGCCTCGGGCGACACGGTCGGCTACGGCCACCTCGTGGTATGTCCGGGCATCGTGCTCGACTGGCAGAAGATCGAGGGGCTGCCCGACGCGCTCGGCCAGAACGGGGTGTGCAGCAACTACTCGGTCGATTACGCTGAATACACATGGCGCTGCATTCAGGGCCTCGGGCGCGGCGCGAAGGTGCTGTGCACCCAGCCGCCCATGCCGTTCAAATGCCCGGGCGCGCCGCAGAAGATCGCCTATCTCGCGGCCGATCACCTGCGCCGCAAGGGGCTCCTCAAGGATTGCGACGTCAAGTTCCTGACCGCGACCCCGGCGATCTTCGGCGTGCCCTTCTTCGCGAAGGAGCTGAACAAGGTCGCTGCGCGCTACGGCATCGGGGTGTCGCTGTCGCACAATCTGGTCTCGGTCGACGGTCCGGGACGGAAGGCGACGTTCGAGATCGTCGCCGGAGACAAGCCGGGCGAGCGGGTGACGCTGTCCTTCGACATGCTTCACGTCACGCCGCCGCAGAGCCCGCCCGCCGCAATCAAGTCGAGCCCGCTCGTGAACGCGGCCGGATGGGTCGATGTCGACCAGAACACGCTGCGCCATACCAAGTACGCGAACGTGTTCGGGCTGGGCGACGTGATCTCGGCGCCCAACTCCAAGACCGCGGCGGCGGTCCGCAAGCAGGCGCCCGTGGTAGTGCGCAACTTGCTGCACGCCAAGGCGGGCCAGGAGCTCGAGAAGGGCTATGACGGCTACGCGTCCTGCCCGCTGACGACCGCCTACGGCAAGGTGATGATGGCCGAGTTCATCTATGCCGGGAAGGTGACGCCCACCCTGCCGCTCGATCCCGCGAAGGAGCGATGGGTCAACTGGTGGATCAAGACCACCGGCCTGCCGCTGATGTACTGGCGGTACATGCTGAAGGGCTACGAGCGGTTCCCCGGCCATAACACGAAATGGAAGGGCGACGCCGCTTAACCCGGCCGCCGAACCTTCCGTACATGCAGAGGGAGAAGTCCATGATCCGTCTTCGCACGGCGCTCGTGCTCGCTCTTGGCATCACAGCGGCGTTTGCCGCCGTGGCGCCCGCTCGCGCGGCACAGCCGATCCAACTCAAGTTCGCCGATCCCGGAGCGCCGGGCGACTGGATCCAGAAGGCCATCGAGGCCTGGGCCGCGCGGGTGAAGGACGCCACGCACGGTCTGGTGGACGTCAAGGTCTACCCCGGAGGGACGATCGGCAATTTCCGCAACGTCTACGACCGGCTGCTGAACGGGGTGGCGGACGCGGCCTTCGGGGCGCTCGGCCGCTTGCAGGACCAGTACCCCCGCTCTTCGGTTTCGAACCTACCCTTCCTCACCGACCGCAGCTCGGTCGCCGGGCGCGCGATGTGGCAGCTCTATTCCGACGGCGTGATCACCAAGGAGTTCAAGGACATCAAGCTGATCGCCCTGTTCGGGTTCGGGGTTTCGGGCCTGCACTTCGTGGAGCCGGCCAAGTCTCTCGACGACTTGCGCGGGCTGAAGATCCTCGTTAACGGCCGCTCGGACGGCAAGCTCGTCGAGCTGCTCGGCGCGACGCCGATCAGCTCCAATCCGGCCGTCATGTACCAGTCGCTGAGCCGCGGCCTCGCCCAGGGGATCGATTTCACCTATACCGGGCTCGTCGCCTTTCACCTCTACGATCTGCTTAAGTACCACCTGGAGGCGCCTTTCGGCACCACCATCGGGTTCTACGCCTTCAACAAGCAATCCTTTGCCCGCTTGCCGGAGACAGCGCAGAAGGAGATCGACAGTGTCTCGGGGCTCGCGGAGACCGTCGACATGGGCAAGCGCGCCGATGCCGAGGACGCGCGCACCCGTGCGTTGGTCCTCAAGGGCAAGGGTCAGGTGACGATCCACCTGCCACCCGCCCAGATCGAGACGATGAAGAAGCGGTTCGAGCCCTTTACGGAGGACTGGGTGAAATCGACGCCTGACGGCGCCGCCGTCCTCGCCGCCTACCGCAAGGCGACGGAAGAAGCGAAATAGGGCCGGTCGCGGCCCGGGGCCCGATCCCGCCCCGGGGCGCTGCCGCTCGTTGACCCTGTGCCGGGCGTGGCGGCCCGCATTGACCCTGTCCGGAGCGCGGACTACGTTCCGGCCATGACGGAAGAGCTGCGGAAACTGGCGGAATCGGCGCGCGCCTGGCCGTTCGAGGAGGCGCGCAAGGTGCTGGCGCGCGTCGGCGGCAAGACGCCCGAGAAGGGCTATGTGCTGTTCGAGACCGGCTATGGCCCGTCCGGCCTGCCGCATATCGGGACGTTTGGCGAGGTGGCGCGGACGAGCTGGGTGCGCCATGCCTTCGAGGTGCTGACCGGCGGCGCGATCAAGGCCCGGCTGTTCGCCTTCTCCGACGACATGGACGGGCTCCGCAAGGTCCCCGACAACGTGCCCAACCAGGAGATGGTGCGCGAACATCTCGGCAAGCCACTGACCGCCATCCCCGATCCGTTCGGCACCCACGAGAGCTTCGGCGCGCACAACAACGCCCGGTTGCGCGGCTTCCTCGACGCGTTCGGCTTCGAGTACGAGTTCCAGTCCTCGACCGAATGCTACCGCGCCGGCCGGTTCGATGCGGCGCTCCTTGCCGTGCTCGCCCGTTACGACGAAGTGATGCGCGTCATCCTGCCGACGCTGGGGCCGGAGCGGCGGGCAACCTATTCGCCCTTCCTGCCGATCAGCCCGTCCACCGGGCGCGTCCTGCAGGTGCCGCTTCTGGCGCGCGACGCCGGCGCCGGCACGATCGTCTTCGCCGACGAGGACGGCACCGAGATCGAGACCCCGGTGACTGGCGGGCGCTGCAAGCTGCAGTGGAAGGCCGACTGGGCGATGCGCTGGTACGCGCTCGGCGTCGATTACGAGATGTCGGGCAAGGACCTGATCGAACTCGGTGAAGCTTTCCAGCCAGATCTGCCGCATTCTGGGGGCGCCGCCGCCCGAGAGCTTCATCTACGAGATGTTCCTGGACGAGCAGGGCGCGAAAATCTCCAAGTCCAAGGGCAACGGGCTCGCAGTCGAGGACTGGCTGCGCTACGCGCCGGAGGAGTCCCTGGCCCTGTTCATGTACAACGCGCCCCGCAAGGCGAAGCGGCTCTATTTCGACGCGATTCCGCGCGCGGTGGACGACTACCTCGCCCACCTGGAGAGCTATCTGGGCCAGGAGCCGGCGGCCCGCCTCGAAAACCCCGCTTGGCACATACATTCTGGCCACCCGCCGGCGCCCGAGGGCCACGTTTCGTTCGGGCTCCTCCTCAACCTCGCGAGCGTGTGCAACACCGACGACCCCTCGGTGCTGTGGAAGTTCATCACCCGCTATGCGCCCGGCGCGAGCCCCGCGACGGCCCGGTTCCTCGACCGGCTGGTCGGCCACGCGGTGCATTATTTCCGGGATTTCGTCCGCCCGGCCAAGAAGTACCGCGCACCGACCGAGCAGGAATCGATGGCGCTGGAGGACCTCGCCGGCGCGATCGAGGCGATGCCCACCGACGCCACGCCCGAGACGATCCAGAACGAGGTGTACGAGGTCGGCAAGCGGCACGGCTTCGCCAACCTCCGGGACTGGTTCGGCGCGCTCTACGAGACGCTGCTCGGCCAGGCGCAGGGCCCGCGCATGGGTTCGTTCATCGCGCTGTACGGTCGGGCCGAGACGGTGGCGCTGATCCGCCGGGTCCTGGCCGGGGAAAGCCTGGCGATCGCCTGACCGGCTCCCGGCGGCCGCGCGCCAGGGCAGACACGCCCGCCCGGATCGTCGTATGCTTTCGCCAAATCGCGGCGACCGGCCGCGCGGTGACGGAGGACGACGTCCCATGAAGATTTTCATGTTCCATCTGATGCCCTACGCAGACGCGGATCTTGACGCGATCAAACGGGTCGGCACGTCGTGGCTTACCGTTCCGAACACCGAGTACGACCCGGTCAAGGGCTCGGCCCTCTACCACCGGTACCTCGACGAGCTGGAATACGCCGACGAGCTCGGTTTCGACGGGGTCTGCGTCAACGAGCACCACCAGACGGCCTATGGCATGATGCCGTCGCCCTCGATCTTCGCGGGCGCGCTCGCCCGGTCGGTCAAGCGGGCCAAGGTCGCGGTGCTGGGAAGGGCGCTCCCGCTCCTCAACAACCCGATGATCGTGGCCGAGGAGTACGCCATCCTCGACAACCTGACGCGCGGCCGGTTCATCGCCGGGTTCGTGCGCGGCATCGGCACCGAATACCATGCGTCCGGCACCAACCCCGGCTTCTCGGCGGAGCGGTTCCACGAGGCGCACGATTTGATCATCCGGGCTTGGACCGAGCCCGGCCCGTTCGACCATCACGGCAAGCATTACGATTTCAACTACGTGAACCCGTGGCCGCGCCCCTACCAGACCCCGCACCCGCCGATCTGGATCCCGTCCTCGGGCTCGACCGAGACGATCAAGTGGGCGGCCAAGATGCGTTACGTCTACGCCCAGACCCTGGCGCCGATCGCTCAGGTGGCGCAGGTCTTCAAGCGCTATCGCGAGGAGGCCGACAAGCTGGGCTACGAGGCCGGGCCCGACCAGCTTGCCTGGTCGAACTCGATCTACGTCGCCGAGACCGACGAGAAGGCGCTGCGCGAGGCGAAGCCGCATCTCGAGGCGTATGCCAACCGCTTCGTCTACCAGCCGATCGATATGCTGCTTCCGCCCGGCTACACGAGCATGGACTCGATGAAGCGCATCCGCGCGGTGCGCACCGTCTCCGCCGAGCAGACGGCCGAGGACCTGATCCGGAGCGGCGTCGTGATCGTCGGCAGTCCCAACACGGTGCGCGAGAAGCTTGCCGCCTCGCAGGACTTGGCGGGCTTCGGTACCTCGCTCACCAAGTGCCAGTTCGGAACGCTGCCGGCCGACATGACCCGCGCGAACATGGAGGCGGTGGCCCAGGAGGTGCTTCCCTACTTCCGGGATCGCCTGCCAAGCCCGGTCTCCGAGCGGGCCGCGGCCGAATAGGCGCCAAAGCTCAGTGCTATGACGATGTGGCGCCTCCGGTGCCGCATCACTAATATTGTCGATCAACCACAAAGGCGCTCCGGTCGTCGGGGCGGGGGAGACAGGAATGGGTCAGTACGAGGTCGGGCGTCCGGAGCTTCGCGAGGAGGATTTCGCGCTGGTGCAGGGCGTCGGGCGCTATGTGGATGACGTGAATCTGCCGGCGACGGCGCATGCCTACGTTCTGCGGTCGCCTTACGCTCATGCCCGCATCCGCTCGATCGACACGGCGGCCGCCGTGGCGGCGCCGGGCGTGCTCTGCGTCCTGACCGGCACCGACCCCGAGGTCGCCTCGCTCGCCTTGCAATCGCCCCGCATGCCGCGCAAGCGCCGCGACGGCAGCCCGCAATTCATCTGTCCGCAGCCCCACCTCGCCAAGGACCGGGTCCGCTATGTCGGCGACTATGTGGCGTTCGTCGTGGCCGAGACGCTGGCCCAGGCGAAGGACGCGGCGGAGCTGGTCGAGGTCGATTACGAGCCGCTGCCGGCGGTGACTTCGACCGAGGGCGCGACCGCGCCGGGCGCGCCCGCGGTCTGGGACGAGCTGCCGGACAACCAGGCGCTGTTCCATTCCGACGGCGACAAGGCCAAGGTCGACGCCGCCTTCGCCAGGGCCGACCACGTCGTCAAGCACCGCATGGTGATCAACCGGATCACCGCGAACACGATGGAGCCGCGCGGGGCGCTCAGCCACTTCGACCTGCGCGAGGGGCGCTACGTGATGCGCCTCACCCTCCAGTCGCCGCACCGCGCGCGCAATGCGATCGCCCAGATCTTCAAGCTGCCCGAGATGAAGTTCCACGTGATCGCCGAGAACGTGGGCGGCGGCTTCGGCATGAAGGGCGGCGTCTACCCCGAATACATCCTGACAGCGGTCGCAGCGAAAAAGATCGGCCGGCCGGTCAAGTGGATCAGCGAGCGCGCGGAGGCCCACCTCGCCGACGAGCAGGCGCGGGACAACGTGACCGAGGCGGAGCTCGCGCTCGACAAATCGGGCAAGTTCCTGGCGCTCCGCACCCGCACCATCGCCGCGCTCGGCGCGTACAACAACACCGACCGCAACTCCGCCCCGGCGATCAGCAATCTCGGCGGGCTCGCCGGGACCTATACGACGCCCGCGATCTATTGCGAGGTGATCGGCGTCGTCACCAACACGATGCTGACCGCGCACTACCGCGGCGCGGGCCGCCCCGAGGCGTCCTACGTGATCGAAACCATGATCGATCTCGCCGCGCACGAGCTGAAGATGGACCCTGTCGAGCTCCGGCGGATCAACACGATCCCGTCGAATGCGCTGCCCTACAAGACGGGCCTCACCTTCACCTACGATTCGGGCGACTTCGACAAGAACATGTCGGACGCGACGAAGCTCGCCGACTACGAGGGGTTCGCCCGGCGGTTCGAGGAGTCGAGGAAGCACGGCAAGCTGCGCGGCATCGCGGTCACCAACACCATCGAGCAGACGGCGGGCGGGATGCTGGAGCATGCCGAGATCCGCTTCGACATGACCGGCGCCGTCACGCTGCTCGCCGGCGTGCACGACCACGGCCAGGGCCACGCCACGACCTTCAAGCAGGTGCTGTCGCAGACGCTCGGCATCGATGCCGACCTCATCCGCTACCGCTACGGCGACACCGACGAGGTGATGACGGGCACGGGCACGTTCGGCTCGCGGTCGGCCGCCACCTGCTCGGCGGCCATCGACATCGCCGCGAAGAAGATCGTCGCCAAGGGCACCAAGATCGCGGCGCACATGCTCGAGGCGGCGGAGACCGACATCGCCTTCGACAAGGGCAAGTTCACCGTGGCGGGCACCGACCGCTCGGTCGGGCTGCTCGACGTCGCGCGGGCGTCGTTCGTGCCGCAGCGCCTGCCGCGCGGGATGGAGCCCGGCCTCTACGACACCGGCACGTCGGCGACGCCGGCGACCTACCCCAACGGCTGCCACGTGTGCGAGGTCGAGATCGACCGCGACACCGGGCGGGTCGAGGTCGTCCGCTACTTCGTCGTCGACGACGTCGGACGGGTCATCAACCCGCTCCTGGTGCACGGCCAGGTCCATGGCGGCATCGCCCAGGGGCTCGGCCAGGCACTGCTCGAGGACATGCGCTACGACGACGAGTTGGGCCAGCTCCTCACCGGCTCGTTCATGGATTACGGCATGCCGCGGGCCGACGACATGTGCGCCATCGAGATCCGCTCGAACGAGGTGCCGACCAAGACCAACCCACTCGGCGTCAAGGGCGCGGGCGAGGCCGGCACGGTCGGCGCGCTGCCGGCGGTGATGAACGCCATCAACAACGCGCTCGCAACGGAGGGCGCGGGATACGTGCAGATGCCCGCCACGCCGGAAAAGGTGTGGCGCGCACTACAAGCCGCGCGGGGGTGAACCGCCGGCCAGGGACGTTCACTAAGGGAGGAAAAGATGACCAGGAGAACGACAAGCCTGCTCGCGGGGGCGGTGGGTGCCGCCCTGATGCTCGCCGCCAATCTCGCGGCGGCGAAGGACTACACCTACGGCGCCGGAATTCCGGCGAAGTCCGAGGAAATCTCGATCGGCGTGATGTCTTACGCCCAGGACCTCGACAAGGCGTCCAAGGGATCGGTTCATCTGCGCGTGCTTGCCGGCGGCCAGGTGGTCAGCCTGGAGAACACGCTGCAGAACCTGCGTGACGGCACGATCGACGCGGGCTTCGTGGTGCCGGTGTTCACCCGCAAGGAGCTCAAGAACACCAACGTCATCTACGACACCGAGGTGTATGGCGACGATCCTGCCGCGATCACCGGTGCCGCCAACGAGACCATGCTGTTCGACTGCAAGCCCTGCATGGATGAGTTCAAGCGGAACGGCGCGCTCTACCTCGCCTCGTTCGGCAACAACAACAAGGGGCTGATCTGCCGCACCGAGGTCAAGACCGTCGCCGACGTGAAGGGCCTCAAGATCCGCGCGGTGGGCGCGACCCGAGGGCTGATCCAGGCGCTCGGCGCCATTCCCGTGTCGATGAGCCCGCCCGACGCCACCACGGCGCTCGAGCGCGGCGCGCTCGATTGCGTGCATGGCGTCGAGACCTGGCTGCAGAACTTCGGCTACTGGGACGTCGCGAAGTACGATCTCGAGACGCCGCTCGGCAGCCCGCGCACGATCAGCTCGGTCGTGTGGTCCCGGCGTACCTGGGACAAGCTGTCCGCCGCCGACAAGAAGGCCGCGATCGAGGTGATCCCGATGCACCTCGCCCGCATGGTCTACGACGTCAACGTCGCGGCCGACGAGCGCGTGAAGAAGGTCGCGATCGAGAAGCACCACATCACCTTCGTCCAGGGCGGCAAGGACTTCGAGGAGGTGATGGCCAAGTGGCAGAAACACGAGCTTTCGGCCCTGCCGAAGATGTGGACCAAGACGCTCGGCGTGAAGAACCCCGAAAAGATCTTCCAGGCGTTCCTCAAGAACCTGGACAAGTGGGAGAAGCTCGCCAAGTCGAACCACATGAAAGACGACAAGGCGCTGATGGCCAAGATCTACGACGAGCGGATCTATTCGAAGCTCGATCCGAGCAAGCTGTAGCCGGAGCGCGAACGGCGACGGACGGGCCCGCCTCGGCGGGCCCGTTTTGCTTGGGCCCCGTCAGCCCCCGGTCAGGTTCGGCAGGTAGAGCGAGATGCCTGGGAACGCGATCAGCAGCACCATGATGATCGCCTCGCAGGCAAGGAACCAGCCGACGCCCTTGAAGATGGTCTCGAGCGGGATCGTGTCACCCACGACGGTCTTGATGACATAGACGTTGAACCCGACGGGCGGGGTGAGAAGCCCGATCTCGAGATACTTCACCACGATGACGCCGAGCCAGATCAGGTCGATGTGCAGCCGTTCGAACATCGGCAGCAGGATCGGCAGGGTGATGAGCAGGATGCCCAGCGGATCGAGGAACATGCCGAGGACGAGGTAGACGATCGAGGCGCCGATCACCAGGAGCACCGGATCGAGCGCCCATGAGCCCATCAGCCCGCCGATATAGAAGGGCAGGCCGGAGAGCGCCATGAACTTGGTGAGCATGATCGCGCCGACACCGACGAACAGCAGGCGCGACGTGGACACGATCCCCTCGGTCACCGCGCCCTTGAACACCTCCCAGGTCAGCCGGCCCTGGACGAAGGCGATGACGAAGGACAGGAAGGCGCCGAATGCTCCGGCCTCGGTCGGCGTCACCACGCCGCCCATCAGCCCGCCGATGATGCCCAGGATGAGGACAAGGATCGGCCAGACGTCGAGGAGGGCGCGCCATTTCTCGCCGGGATAGGCCTGCTCGGCCGCCGCGCGCGGAGCAAGCTCGGGCGAGACGATGCAGCGCGCGGCGATCATCGTGGCATAGACCGCGGCGGTCAGGAGGCCCGGCAGGATGCCTGCGATCAGCAGTTTGGTGATCGAGGCCTGGGCGAAGATGCCGTACAGCACGAACAGGATCGAGGGCGGGATCAGCGAGCCGATGGTGCCCGCCGCGGCCACCGTGCCGGTCGCGAGCGCCTTGTCGTAACCGTGCTTCAGCATCTCCGGGATGGCGATCGAGCCCATCGCGGCGGCGGTCGCGACGCTCGATCCGGAGGCGGCGGCGAAGCCCGCGCAGGCGAAGTTGGTGGCGATGGCGAGCCCGCCGGGCAATCGCCCGAGCCAGAGCCGCGCCGCGGTGAACAGCGAGGCCGAGATGCCCGAATGGTGCGCCACCGCGCCCATCAGGATGAACATCGGGATCGCCGACAGCTCCCAACTCGCCATGAAGTCGTAGGGCGCCGAGCGCAGCATCGAGATGGCGACGTCGCCGCCGCGGATCTCCCAGATGCCGACGATCGACACCGCCCCCAGGGTGATGCCGATCGGCACCCGGATCGCCAGCAGGAAGAGGACAGCGACGAGCGACCAGGCGCCGAGCTCGACCGGTGACATGTCAGGCTCCTCCGGCGCGGCTCATTTGCCCGCCGCCTTGCGCACGTCGCGGATGATCTGGATCACGACGACCAGCGCCATGATTCCGGCGCCGATCGGCACGAACCACCTTGTCGGCCACTGGATGATGACGGAGTCGCCGGAACTCGCGGACCTCGCCGAGAACGGTTTTCTCCACCGCCTCGATGCCGCTCATCCAGGTGAGAAGGCCGAGGAAGGCGAGCGTCACCATGCCGACCGCGGCGTCGAGCGCGGCGAGGGGGCGGGGCGCCATCTTCTGGGTGAACAGCGCGACGATGATCTGACCGTCTTTGCGGGTGACGTAGGCGAACGGCAGCACCACCACCATCACCATATAATAGATCTGCACCGTCTCCAGCGTGCCCTCGATCGGGCTGTTGAAGACGTAGCGCCCGATCACGTCGGCGAAGACGTGGACCATCATGAGGACCAGCGCGGCAGCGGCCGCCAGCGCGCTGAGGTTCGACGCCCACCCCGCAATGCGGTCGGCCAGGCGCAGGCCTTTCATGGCTGAGCCATCGTGAATCCGTCCCATGCGTGGCGCCGCTCTTAAGGTGCGGCGCTCTTTTGTGACGGGAAGCCTAGCCCAATCCGGCGCGGCTGCAAAGTGGGCCGGATTCGTCCGCCGCCGGCTCTCCGCGCGCGATCAGCATACGGAGCGTTTCCTGCGGCAAAATGTCATTCGGGTTTCACCGCGCCGTCACGCGCGGCCGCTAAAACCGCTGTCGCGCCGCCCGCGCCGCATCCAACGCCTGCGGCCGGCGCACTCGGAGAGTCCCAGACTTGGCCGTCCCTCCCCCCGCGGAGGGGCGGTCATATTTCCGTAGCCGAAATGTCGTCGATTGGACTCTGAACTGAAATCCAGGAGTCCTGTCCCTGTCATATCGCCCGCATAGGTTCCGCGCGACCGCCCTGTGGCGGCGACGGAAATTCCCAATCTGAAGGGGGACGGGATGAACAACACCACAACGGGTAGCCGTGCGCCCGGCAAGACCGCCATGTCGTTCGCGCTGACCGGGGCGGCGCTCGCCTTGGCGCTCGGCATGCCGGTCGGGGCATCGGCGCAATCGACCCAGATGCTTCAAAGCAAGATCGACCAGATGGAGCAGGAGCTCCAATCGATGAAGGCCGAGATGGGCGCGATGCAGCAGAAGGCCACCGCCCAGGAAATGAAGGAGAAGAAGGAGGGCGTGAAGGTCTCCGCCAAGGGCGGCGGCATCACAGTCGAAAGCGCGGACGGCGCCTTCTCGGGCCACCTGGGCGGGCGGATGCTGCTCGACCAGGCCTTCTACAGCCAGGACAAGACGAAGCTCGGCGACGGGTCCGAATTCCGCTCGCTGCGCCTCGATGCCGGCGGCAAGATGTTCTACGACTGGATTTATAAGATCCAGCTCGACTTCGCCAACGGCGGCGTCGGCATCAAGGACACCTACCTCGGCTACACGGGGATCAAGCCGCTCGAAATCGTCGGCGGCCATATCATCGAGCCGATCACGATGGGGCTGATGACCTCGAACAAGTACACGACGTTCATGGAGCCGGCGATCTCCATCACTCCGCTCGGCTCGCCCGACCGGCGCGACGGCGGCCAGGTGGCGGCGCGCGGCGAGAATTGGACGGCGACGGCGGGCGTTTTCTCGTCGAAGACGCCGAAGCTCGGCAACCACAACGACTCGGGCTTCGACGTCGCCGCCCGCGTGACCTACGCCCCGATCTTTACAAAGAACGAGGTGCTGCATTTCGGCTTCGGTGTGCAGGACCGCTCGCCCCACGGCGAGAATCCGGTGAGCCTGTCGTCAATCCCGGAATCGCATGAGGACGGCACGGCCTTCGTGTCGACGGGTGGCATCAACATGGCCCACCTGATCACCTACGTGCCCGAGATCGCGGGCGTCTATGGCCCGTTCCACGCCCAGGCCGAGTACGCGAGCTACAACGTCCAGGGCAAGGACGGTGTCCCCGATTTCACCTTCGACGGTTGGTACGTGCAGGCCGGCTTCTTCCTGACCGGTGAATCGCGCCCGTACCAGACGAAGGACACGCCGTACTCGGCCGATTTCGGCCGCGTCAAGCCGACCCATCCGGTGGGCGAGGGCGGCTTCGGTGCGTGGGAAATCGCAGCGCGCTACTCCGTGCTCGACCTCAACGACAAGACGGTCGCGGGCGGCAAGGAAGACAACATCACCGTCGGCCTCAACTGGTATGCGACCTCGCAGATCCGGTTCATGCTGAACTACATCAAGGTCCACACCGACAGCGTCAACGCGGTCGCGGCGCACGCGAGCGAAGATCCGAGCATCATCCAGATGCGTGCACAGGTGGATTTCTGACGAGCGCGGGCATCACTCCTCCTCCACGGTGTCCTCGCGACGGGAGCCCGGGCTAAGCCCGGGCTCTTTCGCGTTTTGGGGGAAGGGCCGCTACGCGCAGTGCGGGCGGGACGCGTCGAGCCTCGCCTCGGCGACGGCGGCGGGGATGTCTGAGGGGTTGACCGGCGCCATTAGATGCGCACCGGCGACACCGGGAATCTGCACCAGCTCGTTCAGCAGTTCGGCACAGATGCGGATTCCCTCGGCGCGCGCGTCGGATGCCCCTTCCAGGCGGGCGATCACCGCGTCGGGCATTACCACGCTGAACAGGTTGTCGCGCATCCAGCGGGCGGAGCGAGCCGAGGCGAGGGGTCCGATCCCGACCAGGACGAACAGCCGGTCGGTCAGACCGTCCTCGCGCAGCCTTCTGACATAGCGGCGCACGAGTTCGATGTCGTAGCAGAGCTGGGTCTGCACGAACTGGGCGCCGAGGTCGGCCTTGGCGGCGAGGGACTTGGGAGTCCAGCCGGGCTTCGGATCGGTCGGCACATCGGCGCAGCCCACGAACAGCCGGGGCGGGGCCTCGATCTCACGGCCCGAGGCGACGACGCCCTTCTCGCGCATCTCGACGGCGATGCGGATCAGGTCGCCGGACGACAGGTCGAACACCGGCTTGGCGTCCGGCTGGTCGCCCTGCTTGGGGTCGTCGCCCGTCAGCATCAGCACGTTGTGGATGCCGAGGGCCGCGGCGCCCACCAGGTCCGATTGCAGCGCGATGCGGTTGCGGTCGCGGCAGGTGCATTGCAGCACCGGTTCGATGCCGTCGCGCGCCAGGATGGCGGCGGCGGCGAGGCTCGACATGGCGACGCGGGCGCTTGCCGCATCGGTGACGTTGACGGCGTCGACCGCGGCACCGATCGGGCGGGCACGCTTCAGGAGGGCATCTGGGCTGCCGGCGAGCGGCGGGGCGACCTCGGCGGTCAAGGCGAACTGTCCGTCGAGCAGGCGGCGGACAAGTGCGCTCTCGACCGGGGTGGTCGGGGCGCCGTTCATGTCAACTCCGCCGGCGCGAGACGACGTAGGATTCGTCGTAGAACCAGAGCCCGCCCTGCTCCTTCAGCACGTCGCGGGTGGCCTCGAGGTAGGAGCCGTCGGCGATGACATCCTCCAGCCGCTCGTCCTCGATCTGGGCGACGTAGACCGCCGCGTTCCATGCGGCGAGCAGGGTGGAGGTGCCGATCGTCTCGCCGCCGATCTCGGACGGCAGCGTGTGCATGTCGTAGCGGAAGATCGCGCGCTTGTCGGCATAGGTGTTGTAGGCAAGATCGCGGTTGGAGCGCCCGAGCGTCCGCTTCAACGCCTTCAGCAGATCGTGCCGGTTGGTCTGGAACGGGTGCTCGCCCGGCCAGACGCGCTGGACGATCTCCAGCCCCGGGTCGTGGCCGAACGAATGGATGCCGATCAGCCGGCCGCCGGGCGCCAGCGAACGGGCGAGCGGGGCCAGCACCTTCTCGGCCTTGAAATCGACCGACATGCGGGCACGGTAAGGCTGCGAGGCGATCACCAGGTCGTAGCCTTCGGGCGTACGGCCGGGATGCGGCACGATCTGGTCGAGCAGGAACTTGTGGTCTTCGCGATAGAGCACCAGCACCGACGGCCGAACGTAGAGCGGGTTGCCCGTCTTGGCGCTCGGCTTCATCCGCCAGCCGTCGGCCAGCACCGGCTGTAGCGCCTTGATCTGCTCGTGGAACTCGTGCGCCGAGCTCCCTTTGAGCGGCGTGTCGATCCAGTTGAGCGAGGCGGCGGCCTGGAGCGAGCGCGGCATCAGATGCGGCGCCTCGGTGTAGTACATGTTGGTGACGACCAGCACCGTCGCCGGATGCTCGAAGAACCGGTCGGACATCTTCTCGAGGCTGAGCCGCACGTCCTCGAGGCTGATCTCCTTGCCGACGATATAGAACGGGACCGCCGGGAAGCGCGCGTGCATCTGGCGCATCACGCCGGTCAGCACCGAGCCGTCGCCCATGCCGGCGTCGAACACCTTCAGCGCCGGCGGCTGCGGCTGGATGTGCTGCAACTCCATCCCGACGCGTTCGGCCACCACCCACTTCTCGGAGCAGGTGTTGACGAACATCAGGTACTTCTGCCGGTTGTCGTAGAAGCGGAAGGCGGTCTTGCCCTCCTCGGTCACGGCAGGCCCGGCGGCGCCGGCCGCGGGCGCCGACTGGCCGTTGGAGCCGGGCAGGGCGCGCGGTGCGCTCGCGGTGCCGGCGGCGGCCGGCTGCGCCTCGGCACGGTCGTCGAGATAGCGCCGTACCCGTGAGACCGTAGCGGTCGTCACCCGGCGTCCCTCGCGCAGCCGCCCGACGAACTTGCCGTCGTTAACCACGAGCTTGCCGAACGTGGATTCGGCAACGCCATGCTGGCGACAAAAGGCCTCGATTTCCCCGATCAGGGCTGCATGCTCGTTCATGAGGCAGATTGAAGTCCCCTGCACAACAACGAGTCAAGGAAAATGTCCCAATACATTTTCGGTGGGCAGAAATGGGACATAGCCCATGCACTTTCGGCCCCGCAGGTGGGGCAAATCCCATTCGGCGCCCGCGGTTGACGCGGCCGTCCGCCGCCCCAGATACTCGCCTGAAATCGGGGAGGAGAGCATGCCGACGACCACGACACTCGCGACCGGGTCGGGCCCGATGGGGCTCTATCTCGATGCGCCTGAGAAGGCCGGAAGGCACCCTGCCGTCCTGGTCATGTTCCATCGCGGCGGCATCGACGACTTCACCCGGTCGGTGGCGGCACGGCTGTCGGGCCACGGGTTCGTGGCCGCGGTTCCAGACCTCTATCATCGCCGCCCCGAGGGCGAGGACACGGCCGAATCGCTGAAGCAGGTGCTCGACGCCGAGATTCTGGCCGATATCGATGCGAGCCTGGGGGCGCTGCAGACCATGGACAATGTCGATCCGGCGCGGATCGGCGTGATCGGCCATTGCTTCGGTGGGCGGAACTCCTTCCTGGTGGCCGCGTCGCGCCCCGAAATCATCAAGGCCTGCGCCATCTTCTATGGCGGCAACATGGCGACGGCGCGCGGCAAGGGGAGGCCGCCGCTGGAGATGGCAGGTTCGGTGGCGTGCCCGGTGATCGGGTTCTTCGGTAACGACGACCAGAACCCGTCGCCGTCGGACGTCGACCGGCTGTCCGCCAATCTCGAGGCGCAGCGCAAGCCGCACGACTTCCACCGCTACGACGGGGCGGGTCACGCCTTCCAGAACTTCACCGACAAGGGGCGCTATCGCGAGAAGCAGGCCGAGGACGCTTGGTCGAAGCTGATCCCGTTCCTCGCCCGCTCGCTCGCCGCCGTGCCCGCCGCGGCAAAGTGAGGGGCTTGGCGCCGGAGGGGCGAGTTTGACTCGCGGGCCCCTTCTCGCGCTGGCGGCGGCCGGGCTGTTCGGCCTCGCAACTCCTGCCGCCAAGATACTGGTCGGCAGAATCGATCCGTTCCTGCTCGCCGGGCTGTTCTATGCCGGGTCGGGTATCGGGCTTGCGCTCGTCCGCACCGCCCTCGCGCGCCAGGGCGCCTGGGCCGAGGCGCCGCTCGCCCGCGCCGACATGCCCTGGCTCGCCGGGGCGGTTCTGGTCGGCGGGGTCGCGGGCCCGGTGCTGCTGATGTTCGGGCTCGCCAGGACCGAAGGCTCGACCGCATCGCTGTTGCTGACACTGGAGGGGGTGGCGACGGCGCTGATCGCCTGGTTCGCCTTTCGCGAGAATTTCGACCGGCGGATCGCGCTCGGCATGGGGCTGATCGTCGCCGGCGCCGCGGTCCTCGCCTGGCAGGGCCGTCCCGGCCTGGACGAGCTCGTGGGCCCCGCCTGCATCGTCGGGGCATGCCTCGCCTGGGGGCTCGACAACAACCTGACCCGCAAGGTCTCGGCCGCCGATCCCCGCCAGGTCGCCATGATCAAGGGGCTGGCCGCCGGGCCGGTGACGCTATCGCTCGCCTTCGCCGCCGGGGCGGGCCTGCCGCCGGCCGGCACGGCCCTCGCCGCTGCCGCGGTCGGTTTCCTCGGATACGGAGTGAGCCTCGCCCTCTATGTTCTTGCCCTGCGCTATCTTGGGACGGCGCGCACGGGTGCCTATTTCTCGGCCGCGCCGTTCGTCGGCGCCGTCGCGGCCGTCCCGATGCTGGGCGAGCCGGTGACGCTGCGGCTCGGCGCCGCCGGGGCGCTGATCGCCGCCGGGGTATGGCTGCACCTTACCGAGCGGCACGAGCACGAGCACGTCCACGCGCCGCTGACCCACAGCCATCGCCACGCGCACGACGCCCATCACCGCCACCGCCATGCGGCAGGCGATCCACCGGGCGAGCCGCACACGCACAGCCACCGGCACGACCGGCTGCGCCATTCCCATCCGCACGTGCCTGACTTGCACCACACCCATACGCACGCCCACTGACCCGTGTGCTAGATTGCCGGGAAATCTGTTCAATCCGAGTCGAGGTCGGCGCCGCCGCGCGCCCAGAGGACGCAGAGCATGAGGATCGCCATCAACGGCGGGGGGCCCGCAGGGCTCTATTTCGCCCTGCTGATGAAGAAGCAGGACCCGCGCCACGACATCGTCATCTACGAGCGCAACCGGCCGAACGATACGTTCGGCTTCGGCGTCGTGTTCTCCGACGAGACGCTCAGCCACTTCATGGGGCATGACGAGGAGATTTTCCAGGAGATCACCCGGAATTTCGCCTACTGGGACGACATCGAGGTGAGATACCGCGGCGCGCGCATCCGGTCGTGCGGCCACGGGTTCTGCGGCATCGCCCGGGTGAAGCTGCTCGACATCCTGCAGAGGCGCTGCGCGGCCCTCGGTATCGACATCCGCTATCAGGTCGAGATCACGGACATGGCGCCCTTCGCGGGTGCCGACCTGATCGTCGGGGCGGACGGGGTGAACAGCCTCATCCGCGACACCTACAAGGACGCGTTCAAGCCCAATATCGACCTGCGCAAGACCAAGTTCGTCTGGCTCGGCACCACCAAGTCGTTCGGACCGTTCACCTTCATCTTCCGCCCGAACGAGGACGGCTGGTTCTACGTCCACGCCTACCGATACGCCGAGGGCCAGACCACCTGGATCGTCGAGACCCATGAGGACACGTGGCGTCGCGCCGGGCTGGACAAGGCGAGCGAGGCCGACACGCTCGCCTACCTCGAGAAGCTGTACGAGCCGGAGCTGGAGGGCCACCGGCTGCTCGCCAACCGATCGATCTGGCGCAACTTCCCAGTCGTCACCAACGAGACGTGGCACACGGAGAACGTCGTCATCCTGGGCGACGCCGCCCATACCGCGCAGTTCTCGATCGGCTCCGGTACCAAGATCGCCATGGAGGACGCCGCCGCGCTCGCCGAGGCGTTCCGCACCGAGCGGACGGTTCCCGCGGCGCTCGCCGGCTACGAGGCGGCGCGCCGTCCCGAGGTGGGGCGGCTGCAGGCGTCGGCGCTTGTCAGCCTGCAATGGTACGAGAACGCGCGGCGCTACAACGTGTTGGAGCCGGAGCAGTTCGCCTTCTCGTTCTTCAGCCGCACCAAGGGGGTGACCTACGAGAACCTGCGGATGCGCGATCCCGGCTACGTCGCCGATGTTGACCGCTGGTGGGCCGGCAGGATCCGCGCGCAAGGGTTCGAAGTGTCGTCGAACGACCCGCCGCCGCCGATGTTCACGCCGTTCCGCCTGCGCGACATGACGCTGGCGAACCGCGTGGTCGTCTCGCCGATGTGCCAGTACTCGGCCGAGGACGGCGCGCCGAACGATTGGCACATGGTCCATCTTGGCGGGTTCGCGGTCGGCGGGGCCGGGCTCGTCTATACCGAGATGACCGACGTGTCGCGCGAGGGGCGCATCACGCCGGGCTGCGCCGGCATGTACAAGGACGAGCACGTCGCCGCCTGGAAGCGGATCGTCGATTTCGTTCATGCGAATTCGCGCGCCAGGTTCTGCATGCAGCTTGCCCACGCGGGGCGCAAGGGCGCGACGTGCATTCCGTGGCAGGGCGGGGCGGACGAGCCGCTGAAGGAGGGCGCCTGGCCGATCCTCTCGGCGTCGGCGATCCCGTATCTTCCGCACAGCCAGATGCCGAAGGCGATGGACCGCGCCGACATGGATAAGGTACGCGACGATTTCGTCGCGGCCGCTAGGCGTGCCGACGCGGCCGGCTTCGACATGATCGAGCTGCACGCCGCCCACGGCTACCTGCTCTCGTCCTTCATCTCGCCGCTCTCCAACATCCGCGACGACGAATATGGCGGCAGTCTGGAGAACCGCATGCGCTTCCCGCTCGAGGTGCTGGACGCGGTGCGCGCCGTGTGGCCGGCGCATAAGCCGCTTTCGGTCCGCATCTCGGCGACCGACTGGGCGGGCGAGGAGGGCGTCACCGGCGACGACGCGGTCGAGATCGCCCGGATGCTGAAGGCGCACGGCTGCGACATCGTAGATGTCTCGGCCGGCCAGACCTCGACCCGCGGCAAGCCGGTCTATGGCCGCATGTTCCAGACGCCATTCTCCGAGCAGGTTCGGCTGGAGGCCGACATCCCGACCATCGCGGTGGGCAACATCACCTCGGCCGACCAGGTGAACACCATCGTCGCCGCCGGCCGGGCCGACCTCTGCGCGCTGGCGCGACCGCACCTCGCCGATCCTCATTTCACGCTGCAGGCCTCTGCGCATTACGGCTACGAGGATCAGGCGTGGCCGAACCAGTACCTCCCCGCCAAACCGCAGGCGATACGGCTCGGCGCCGCCGCGCGCACCGAGTACGAAATGCTGCGCGCCGCCGCCAAGGCGCGCCCGGTCGAGCCGCTGAAGGACGCGGCGGAGTGACCGCGCCGCCGCCGGTTATCGTCTCCGCCGACCGGCGGGGCGTCGCCACCGTCACGCTGAACCGGCCCGAAATCGGCAACGCCTTCGACGGACCGATGCTTCTGGGCCTCGCCGAGGCGTTCGCGCGCTTCGCGACCGATAGCGAGGTGCGCGCCGTGGTGCTTCGCGGCGCCGGCAAGCACTTCTCCTCGGGCGCCGACATCCGCGCCGCGCAGGCGGGCGAGGCGCCCGAGCCGATGGCGGTGCTCCGCGCGATCGATGCGTTGTCCAAGCCGACCGTTGCGCTGGTGCAGGGCGCCTGCATCGGCGGCGGGGTGGCGTGGGCGGCGGCTTGCGACATCGCCATCGCCGACGAGACGGCGTTCTTCTCGATCCCCGAGGTGCGTCTCGGCATGGCGGCGCAGCCGATGATTCCGCTATTCGTGGCGGCGCTGGGCGGGCGGGCGCTCCGGCGCTACGCGCTCACCGGCGAACGGTTCGGCGCGGGCGAGGCGCTGCGGCTGGGCCTGGTGCACGAGACCTGCCCGGCGGGCGGGCTCGACACGGCGGCGGCGCCGATCCTCGACGCGCTACTCCAGGGCGCGCCCGGCGCCGGGGCGGAGATTAAGCGGGTGATCGCGGCGTGCCTCGCCGGCACGGCCGGTCCGGCCGCGCTGGAGGCGGACTTCGCCCGCGGGCGCGACGGCGACGAGCCGCGCGAAGGGCGGGCCGCCTTCCGTGAGAAGCGCAAGCCCGCCTGGTATCGGGGCTGATCGCCGCTACTTCGCGCTTTCGAGCTTTGCGACCTCGGCGCGATAGGCGGCCAGCACGTGCGCCCCATCCGGCGTCGCCTTGACCCAGCCGTCGATGACGGGCTGGACCTCGTGCTTCCACTCTGCCACTTCGCCCGCCGGGATCGGCCGGATCTCCTGGTTCGCCATCGCCTTCACCTTGGCGCGCGCCTGATCGTCGTATTCGTCGAACGACTTGCCGAGCAGCGTCGTGAAGGCCTCGCCGGCGTTCGCGTCGATCGCGCGTTTCGCTGCATCCGGGAGCCGGGCGTAGGACGTCTTGTTCATGAAGGCGAAGGCCGCGTTGGCGCCGACCGGCGCTTCCAGATGGTATTTCGCGACCTCATAGTACTTGTAGGTGTCGACGCCGGACTAGGCCGTGATGGTCGCGTCGATCACGCCGCGGTTGAGGCTCTGGTACACCTCCGTTACCGGCATGGTGACCGGTGTCGCGCCCAGGCTCTTCAGGGTCTCGGCGCTGAGGCGCGAGAAGGCGCTGATCTTCAGCCCCTTGAGGTCGGCGAGCGTCCTGACCGGCGCCTTGGCGTGGATGTTAGCGTAGGCGTAGCGGGCGAGGGCCAACAGCTTCACCCGTCCGTACTCGTCGGCGATCACCCCGTTCTCGACCAGGCGATAGGCGGCGAGAGCGGCCACATAGGAGCTTTTCGCCTCGAACGGCAGGGTCATCACGTCGGTCTTCGGGAACTGGCCTGCGAGCTGGCCGAGCAGCCCGTGGCCATATCGGTGACGCCGTTGAGCGTGCGGTCGTAGATGTTGCGGTAGGTGCCGATCGACCCGCCGGCGAAGACCTTGATGGCGAGCGTGCCGTGGCTTGCCGCCTCCACCTTCTTGGCCCAGGGCGCGATACCGTCGGTGACGACCGAAGAGTTGGCGGCCCCGGGATAGGCGAATTTGAGGGTGACGGGCTCGGCGGCGGCGAGGCATGGAACGAGAAGGCCGGCCAGTGTGGCGAGCGCGAGACGCGACGGCATTTGTTTCCTCCGGATTTGCGGCGGGAGTAGGGGCGCGACCGGGCTCCTTGTCAAGCGGCCGCGCGGTGCGGCGGAGGCGCGGCGTTGCGGGCGTTCGCGGCGGGCCCTAAGCTGCCGTTTTCCGGGAGGTGAAGCCGTGTCGACCCATCCGCCGATCCGTACGATCGCCGACATCGAGGCGCTGGAGCGCGTGCCGCTCGCCGAACGCATCCCGAGCTGGGACGTCTACGAGCTGATCCGTCGCGGTGCGGCGCTGGGTCCCGAGAAGGTTGCGATCATCTATCACGAGGACGCCGAGATCGACCGTCCGCCGGTCGAGATCGCCTACGGCGAGCTGATTGGGCGCTTCAACCAGGCTGCGAACCTGTTCCACCGGCTGGGCGTCGGGCCGGGCGACGCGGTCTGCACCCTGTTGCCCACCGTGCCGCAAATCTTCTACGCGCAGATGGGCGGGATCGCCGCCGGTATCTCCTGCTGCGTCAACTGGATGCTGGAGCCGACGAAGCTCGCCGAGATCCTGGGCGCAGCGCGCTGCAAGGTGCTGGTCGCCCTGGGGCCCGAGCGCGAAATCGGCATCTGGGACAAGGTGCAGGCGATCCGCGACGCGCTGCCCCCCGGCTGCGTCGTGCTGTCGGTCGCGGCGCTCGGCGCCGAGCCCCTGCCGGATAGTGATTTCGACACGTCGATGGCGCGCGAGCCGGCCGACCGGCTTGCCTTCGACCGCGAGCGCCGGCCCGACGACGTCGCCGCCTATGTCCATTCCGGCGGCACGACGGGCACACCGAAGCTCGCCAAGATCGCTCATCGCGGCCTCGCCTTCAAAAGCTGGGCGAACGCGGTAATCGGCGGGCACGAGCCGGACCAGACGACGTTCTGCGACTATCCGCTGTTCCACATCGCCGGCTATTTCGGCAAGACGATGCTGCCGCTGATCCACGGCGCGACCATCCTGGTGCCGAGCGCGATGGGCGCGCGCTCTAAGCGCTTCCTCGCGAACTACTGGAAGCTGGTCGAGCGCTACCGCATCGCGTTCCTGTCGGGCGTCCCCACCACCCTGTCGGTTCTGGTCAACAACCCGCCGGCCGAGGGCGAGGACATTTCGTCCCTGCGCCCGTACGCGACGACGGGCTCGGCGCCGCTGCCCGCCGAGGTGGCGCGCCGCATCGAAGAGCTGCTTGGCATCCGCATGCTCGCCACCTACGGCGCGACCGAATACACCCAGAACTGCACCATGGTGCCGAAGGACGGCGACCCGCGCTACGGCTCGACCGGCCTCCGCGTGCCCTACGTGCAGGTCAAGACTGCGATGCTGGACGGCAAGGGCGGCATCGCGCGCGACTGCAAGACGGACGAGATCGGCGTCATCCTGGTGAAGGGGCCGAGCACCATCCCGGGCTACGTCGACCCCGCGCTCGACGCGCAGCTCTTCGTCGGCGACGGGTGGGTCAACTCGGGCGACCTCGGCCGGGTCGACGCCGACGGCTATCTCTGGGTCACCGGGCGCTCCAAGGACCTCATCATCCGCGGCGGCCACAATATCGAGCCGTCCATGATCGAGGAGGCGTTGCTCGCCCATCCCGCGGTTCTGCTCGCCGCCGCGGTGGGCAAGCCCGATGCCTATGCCGGCGAGTTGCCGGCGGCCTATGTCCAGCTCCGGCCGGGCCAGCGGGCGGAGGGCGAGGCGCTGCGCGAGTTCGCCCGCGCCCGGATCCCGGAGCGGGCGGCCGCGCCGGTCGAAGTGCACGTTCTGGAGCAAATGCCGCTCAGTGACGTGGGCAAACCGTTGAAGATCGAACTCCGCTTCGACGCCGCGCAGCGGGCCTTCGTCGCCGCGCTGGCGCCGCTGGCGGAGCAGGGCATCGGTGTCGATGTCGCGGTCGGCCCGCACCCGGCGCATGGCACGCTTGCGATCGTCACGCTGACCGGCGGGGCGGGGGCCGACCGGGGCGCGGTCCGGGCCGAGGCCAGCCGCATCCTCGACGCCTACGCGATCCGTCACGAACTCGTTTGGCGCGATCGCTAGCCTAGCCGGCCGGTCGCCGCATTTGCCCGCGTTCCGGGCAGCTGCATGATTTCTGGGCAAGTATGACGGCTGCCGCGGCCGCCGCGTCGGCATTTGCGGCGCTTTCGCGTGGCATGGTTCTTGCATTGCCTGGGTAGATGGCACGGGTTCTCGAATCCGCGGTTGCGCCCGATGCGCCCTTCGACGAGATGGGTGCGCTGGGCGAATGCCGGCCGCAATACCGGCAGGTGTCGGACTGGCTGGCGCGCACGCCGGATGCGACGCTGCAGCTCAAGCGCCGCGAGGCGGAGCTGATCTTCCGCCGCACCGGCATCACCTTCGCGGTGCACGGCGAAGGCGGCGGTGCGGAGCGGCTGATCCCGTTCGACATCATCCCGCGCGTCATCGGCGCGGACGAGTGGGACGTGCTCGCGCGCGGCCTCGCCCAGCGTGTGCGGGCGATCAACGCCTTCCTCGGCGACGTTTACGGCGCGCAATCCTTCGTTCGTGCCGGGCGAATCGCGCCGGAGGCGATCCTCTGCAACCCAGGCTTCAATTTCGAGATGGTCGGGCTGCGCGTCGCGCAGGGCATCTACGCCCACGTGTCCGGCACCGACGTTGTCCGCACCGGTCCCGGCCAGTTCTACGTGCTGGAGGACAATTGCCGCATCCCCTCGGGCGTCTCCTACATGTTGGAGAACCGAGAGGCGATGATGCGGCTGTTCCCCGAGCTGTTCGCCGGCCGCCAGGTGCGTCCGGTGTCGCACTATCCGGAGGAACTGTTGGGCACGTTGCGCTCAGTCGCGCCGGCGCGCTGGGGCGACGATCCGACCGTCGTGCTACTGACGCCCGGACCTTACAACAGCGCCTATTACGAGCACTCGTTCCTCGCCGACGAGATGGGCATCGAGCTGGTCGAGGGCGCCGATCTGGTGGTGCAGGACCTGGTTGTCTATATGCGCACGACCCGCGGGCTGCAGCGCGTCGACGTGATCTACCGGCGCGTCGACGACGCGTTCCTCGACCCGCTCGCCTTCCGTGCGGATTCCGAGCTCGGCGTCGCGGGGCTGATGGCGGCCTACCGCGCCGGCAACGTCACCATCGCCAACGCGGTCGGTACCGGCATCGCCGACGATAAGGCCATCTACACCGCCGTGCCCGACATGATCCGCTTCTTCCTGGGCGAGGAGCCGCTGATCGAGAACGTGCCGACCTGGCGCTGCGCCGTGGCGGAGGAGCGGCGCTACGTGCTCGACCATCTCCCCGAACTGGTGGTGAAGGACGTGCACGGCGCGGGCGGGTACGGCATGCTGGTCGGGCCACATTCGACGCGCGACGAGTGCGCCGGCTTCGCCGATCGCATCCGCACCTCGCCCGAGCGCTATATCGCCCAGCCGACGCTGGCTCTTTCGACGTGCCCGACCTTCGTCGAGTCCGGCATCGCGCCGCGCCACGTCGACCTGCGCCCGTTCGTTCTGACGGGGCGCGAGGTGAAGATCGTGCCGGGCGGACTCACCCGCGTCGCGCTCAAGGAAGGGTCGCTCGTCGTCAATTCGAGCCAGGGTGGCGGCACCAAGGACACCTGGGTCCTCGACGGATGCTGAGCCGGACGGCGGAGAACCTCTACTGGCTCGCGCGCTATGTCGAGCGGGCGGAGAACATGGCGCGGCTGCTCGACGTCGCCGGGCGAATGACGGGCCTCGCCCTTGAATCCGAGTTCAACGCCACCGAATGGCATTCGGCCATCGTGGCGTCGGGCTGTGCCGACGCGTTCTTCGAGCGGCACGAGCGGGCGACTCCGGCCGAGGTGATCCACTACTTGGTCCGCGATCCGGAGAACCCGTCCTCGATCCGCGCCTGCCTCGACGCGGCGCGGCGCAACGCGCGTGCCGTGCGCGTGGCGCTGACCTCCGACATGTGGGAGGCGATCAACACGACCTGGATCGAAATGGGCACGTTCGACGAGGACGCGCTGGCGGTCGAGCGCATTCGCCCGTTTCTCGACTGGGTGAAGGAGCGGTCGCAGCTCTTCGGCGGCGCGGCCAACACGACGATGCTCCGGAACGACGCCTACTGCTTCGTGCGGCTCGGCACCTCGGCCGAGCGGGCGGACAACACCGCGCGCATCCTCGACGTGAAGTACCACGTGCTGCTGCCCGAGCACGCGACCGTCGGCGGCACGATCGACTATTACCAGTGGGCGGCAATCCTGCGCTCAATCTCGGCGCTCCGCGCCTATCACTGGATTTACCGCGACCGGGTGCAGCCCTGGCTGGTGGCCGAGCTCCTGATCCTCCGCCCGGAGATGCCGCGTTCGCTCGCGAGCTGCCTGGGCGAGATCACGCGCACGCTGGAGTTCCTGGCCGACGCGTATGGCGAGCGCGGTGAATCCGACCGGCTCGCCGGCCAGATCTACTCGCGCCTCCGCTTCGGAAGGATCAAGCAGGTCTTCGATTCCGGGCTGCACGAATTCCTCGACGGGTTCATCGCCGAGAACGCGGCGCTGGGCGACGAGATCGCCAAGCAGTACCTGATGTAGGAGGACGCGGTGCGGATCGCCATCCGGCACGAGACGCGGTACGACTACAAGCGCGAGGTCGAATACACCTCGCAGCTCCTGCGCCTCACCCCGCAGAACCACGACGGTCAGCACGTGGTGCGCTGGACCGTCATCAGCGGGTCGGACCGGCCGCTCGCGTGCATCGACGACGGGTACGGCAACGTCATCCACATGCTGACCCACAACCGCCGCCACGACGGCACCGTCGCCATCGCCGAGGGTGAGGTGGAGACGACGGAAACGCAGGGCATCGTGTGTGGCGCGGTCGAGCGCGTGCCGCCGATGTACTTCCTGCGCCAGACGCCGGCGACCATGCCCGACCCCGCCATCGTCGCGCTCGCCCGGTCGATTCCGACCGATCTGGACCCGGTGGCGCGTCTGCACCGGCTGATGCTGACCATCCGGCACCGGGTCGATTACGAGGTCGGCGCGACCAGCGCGACGACCACGGCGGCCGAGGCGCTCGCCCGCACGCGCGGGGTGTGCCAGGACCACACCCACATCTTCCTCGCCGCCGCGCGCGCCATGGGCGTGCCGGCGCGCTACGTCTCGGGCTATCTCGCGACCGGGCGCGGCTGCCAGACCGAGGAGGCGGGCCACGCCTGGGCCGAGGCCTATGTCGAATGGCTTGGCTGGATCGGGTTCGACGTCGCCAACCGCGTCTGCCCGACCGACGCCCACGTGCGCATCGCGATCGGGCTCGACTCGCTGGAAGCCGCGCCGGTTCGCGGCGTGCGCCGCGGCGGGGCCGGCGAAAGCCTCAGCGTGACCCTCCGCATGAAGGTCGACCCGGACGGCCAGCAATAGCGCCGGCGAATCGCGTGGCGGTCATTTCGCGGGCGTGAGCTTGCCGATCTCGGCGCGGAAGGCGGCAAGCATGCGCGCGCCGTCCGGTGTCGCCTTCTCCCACTCGGCGATGGAGGGTTCCACCTTCGCCTTCCATCGCGCCGCCTCGTCGGGGGCAAGGTGCGTGACCGTCCGGCCGGGCAGGGCGGCCGAATGGGCCTCGGCGGCGTGCGTCACGATGTCGACCGCACGTTCCATCCGCGCGGTCAGCGCGGCGCCCGACAGCGCGTCGATCGCGGCGCGGCCGGCCGCCGGCAGGCGCGCGTACGATCCCTTGTTCATGATGATGAACCCGTCGTCATTGCCGAGGCTGACGTCGAGATGGTCGGTCGTCACGTCGTCGAGCTTGAAGGTGAGGATCGCCGGCCAGGCGATGGCGGTGGCATCGACCAGCCCGCGCTGAAGGCTCTGGTAGATCTCGGTCACCGCCATGGTGATCGGCGTCGCTCCCAGGCTTTCCAGCGACCGGGTGAGCACGCGGCCCTCCGCGCTCACCTTGAGGCCGGCGAGGTCGGCCATCGTGCGTATCGGCTTCCGCGAGTGCAGCGAGATGTTGGGGAACACGACGAAGCCAAGCGGGTGCACCTGGCCGTACTCGCTTGCGATCACGCCGTCCCTGTAGAGGTTCCAGAGCGCCTGCGCCGCGATTGGTCCCGAATCCGTCTCGAACGGCAGGGTCACCACGTTGGTCTTGGGAAAGAGCGACGAGATCGGCCCGATGATGCTCCAGGCGATGTCGACGACGCCGTTGATGGTGCGATCGTAGGCGTTGCCCAAATTGGCGAGCGCGAAGCCCGAGTACACCTTGAGCTTGATCGTGCCGTTCGCCTGTTTGTCGACGTCGGCCGCGTAGCCCGCGAGCGCCCCGTAGATCGGGCCCACGGGCGGCGACGGCACCGCGAACTTGAGCTGCATCGGCTCGGCCGCGCCGGCCGAGGCCGGCAGGGCGAGCGCCGCCGCCAGCGCGGCGGCGACGACCGATTTCCTCATGGCTGGGCGCTCTCCATTTTTCGGGTTCGGCTTACTTTTTCGCCTCTTCCGCGGTGACCTTGGCGATCTCGTCGCGGTAGGCGGCCAGCACGGCGGCGCCGTTCGGGGTCGCCTTGATCCACTTGTCGACGATTGGCTGGGCCTTCTCCTTCCACACCGCCTCCTCCTTCGGATCGAGGGTGAAGAATTTGTTGCCCGGCAGCTTCTCGACGCGCTGCTCGCCGTCCTTGTCCATCCGGTCCGTCGTCTCGCCCATGCGTGCGGACAGCGTCTCGCCGCCCAGCTTGTCGAACGCCGCCCGCGCCTTGGCCGGCAGCCGATTGTAGGACGCCTTGTTCATGATGACGAAGGAGGGCGTGCCGCCGAACGACCCGTCGATATGGTACTTCGTGACCTCCTGCAGCTTGAACGGATAGAAAGCGGGCCAGCCGATGGCGACCCCGTCGACCACGCCGCGCTGACCGGCCTGATACATGTCGGACGGCTGCATGGTGACCGCGGCCGCGCCCGCGACGCGCACGAGCTCGGCAATGACGCGCACCGAGACGCCGATCTTCAGCCCCTGGAAGTCGGCGAGCCCCTTGATCGGAGTGTTGGAATGGAAGCTGGCGGGCGGGAAGTTGAACAGCCCCAGCACCTTGAACTTGTCCCAGTCGTCCTTGATCACGCCGCGCTGGTGCAGCCGCCACATGGCGATGCTGGATGCCCGCGCCTCCTTCGAGACGAACGGCAGCGAGGCCACGTCGGTCTGCGGGAACTGGTCGGAGTAGGGGCCGAGGATACCCCAGCCGATGTCGTTGACACCGTTCCGCGTGCGGTCGAGCACCTGGTTGAAGTTGCCGAGCATGCCGCCGAGGAAGGACTGGATCTCGATCGTGCCGCCCGACGCCTTGACCACCTCCTTCAGCCAGGGTCCGACGCCCCACACCGTGATCAGCGAGGTCGGTGGCGCGGGCGAGGCGTATTTCAGCTTTACCGGCGCCGCGGCCGCGGGCGCGGCAAGAGCCGGCACGGCGACGGCCGCGGCGGCGAGCAGGGCGACGAGCTTGTCACGATACATATTCGACTCCGTTGTGTTCCTGGACATCCGGACGGGTTGACAGGGTCTGGGCAAGGGCGACGGCGGACGCCGCGCGTTCGCGATGGGTGATCGGTCTCCCGCGCCGGCGGCTTACTTGGCGCCGAGCTTGGCGAGCTCGGCGCGGTAGGCGGCGAGGACCTTCGCGCCGTCGGGCGTGCGCTGGACCCATTCGGACTCGGAAGGCGCGAGGCGCTTCTTCCAGATCACGTTCTGTTCGGGCGTCAACCGGTAGCAGTGCTGGCCCTTCTGACGGCACACCACGCTGTCGCCGAGTCCGTTCTGCCGGTCCGTGGTGTTGCCCATGCGGCGCGAGAAAGGCTCGCCCGAGTACTGGTCCATCGCCTTGCGCACGTCGGCCGGGAGGGCGGCGTAGGCGCCCTTGTTCATCAGCACGAAGGCCGGCGCCTGGCCCAGTGCGACCGTGAGGTGATAATGGACCACCTCCTGCAGCTTGAAGGGCAGGACCGCCGACCAGCCCACCATGATCGACTTGACCAGCCCGCGCTGGGTCGCCTGATAGGCATCGGATGGCGTCATCGAGATCGGCGTCGCGCCGAGCAGCGTCGCGTATTCGCCCGAGGCGCGGGCGAACACCGCCATCTTGAGGCCTTTGAGGTCGTCGAGCGAGTTGATGCGGGAATGGGTGTGGATGCCGGAGCCGGGGAAGACGAACAGCGCCAGCGGGTGCACCCGCTCGTACGCCTGGTCGAGCATCCCCTTCTTGTAAAGGCGCCATAGCGCGACGCTCGCGTTCTCGTCGCTCTCCGAAAGGAACGGCACCTCGACCACGTTGGATTTCGGGAACAGGTTCGCGTAAGGGCCTTCGACCCCGAAGGCGATCTGCGCGACGTTGTTGGTGACGCGGTCGAGCGCATTGCCGAACGTGGCGAGCGACGGGCCGGGGAAGAACTTGATCTCGAGCGCGCCGCCCGCGGCCTTCTCGACGTCCTTGATCCAGGGGCCGATGCCCCAGGTATAGACCTGCGATTGCGGCGGCGCCGGAAAGGCGAGCTTGAGCGTGGTGGTTGCGGCGCGCGCGCCGGCGGGGCCGGCGCTGATCGCCAGGGCGGCGAGCGCGGCGAGAAGGCTCCGCTTCATCTGTTTCTCCCTCGGCACGGCCGGCGCGGGCTCCGGCCGTGCTCTTTTGCACGCTGGCCCGCGCGTTTGCGTCATTATGGGCCGGCGCCCCCGTCAGCCGCAAGGTGGGAAAGCGGTAACGGAAAGGCCCGCGCCGCCGGGCGCGGGCCCTTCGGGGTCGCGGTCGGGCTCTCCTACTTGCCGGCCCGGATCTCGTCCAGCGCCTTGCGGAAGGCGGTCAGCACCTTCTCGCCGTCCGGCGTGCGCTTCGCCCAGGCGGCGACGATCGGCTCGGCAAGCTTTTTCCACTTCGCCTTCTGTTCGGGCGAGAGGGTGGTGACGACCTGCCCCTTCTTGGCCGCGGTGATTGCCTCGCCCGCCTTGTCCATGCGGTCGGTGACCTCGCCCATCCGCCTGAAATAGGGCTCGCCCGAGTATTTGTTGATCGCGTCCTGCGCCACCTTGGGCAGGCGCGCGAAGGCGTTCTTGTTCATGATCATGAAGGCGGGCGCGTAACCCGCGCTCGTGTTCACGTGGTACTTGGTGACGTCGTCGATCTTGAAGGTCGTCACGGCCGACCAGCCGACGAACACGCCGTCGACAACGCCGCGCGCCGCGGCCTGGTAGAACTCGGGCGGGCCGAGCGTCACCGGCGCGCCGCCGAGCCGCGTCACCAGATCGGCGAGCACCCGCGAGGCGACGGCGAACTTCAGCCCCTGCATGTCCTCGGCGGTCTTGATCGGCCTGTTGGCGTTGATGACCGGCGCCGGGAAGGTGAACAGCGACAGCACCTTGATGTTGTCGAACGCCTTGTCGAGCAGCTTCTGCTGCCACAGGCGCCACAGGGCGAGGCTCGCCTCGAGGTCGCTGTTCGCCTCGAACGGCAACTCTGTCACGTTGACCTTCTGGAACACGCCCTGCAGCGGGCCGAAGATGCCGAAGGTAATGTCGCTTACGCCCGCCACGGTCCGGTCGTAGGTCGTCTGCACGGTGGCGATCGAGTTGCCGGGGAACAGCTTGATGTCGATCGAGCCCTTGGCGGCCTTCATCACCTCCTCGGTCCAGGGCCCGCTGCCCCACACGTTCACCTTGGACTGGGGCGGGGCCGGGAAGGCGAATCGCAACGTGACCGGGTCGGCCGCCTGAGCGAATACCGGCAGGGCGGCGAGCGCGCCGACTAAAGCGGCGACGTGCAGACGATTGACCATCGGGTTCTCCCTATGCGGTTCTTGATCCGTACGGCTTCTACGACCCGCTGCGGATGGCGGCGATTTCCTTGCGGAAGGCGGCCAGTACCTTCGCCCCGTTCGGCGTGGCCTTTTCCCAGTTGGCGATCACCGGCTCGATCCGCTTCTTCCACTTGGCGCGCTCGGCGGACGACAGCTTGGTGACCGTCTGGTCCTTCATCTTGTTCTCGACCTTGGCGATGTTGCGATGCTCGGTGTCGTCGATCACCTTGTTGAACCAGTTCGTGTAGCCGGTGCCGATGTTGGCATCGATCACCTGCTTGGCTTTGCCCGACAGCTTCTCGTACGACTTGTTGTTCATGATCATGATCGCCGACGCGCCGCCCAGGGATTCGAGCAGATGGTGCTTGGCGATGTCGGTGAGCTTGAAGTCGACGTCGGCCGGCCATCCGATGGCCGCGCCCTGGATCGTGCCGCGCTGCAGCGCCTGGTACACCTCGTTGATCGGCAGCGAGATCGGCGTGCCGCCCAGCGCCTCGAGCGTCTGGCCGGCGATGCGGCCCTGCACGCTGATCTTGAGCCCCTTCAGGTCGTCGAGCATCGTGACCTTGGGCACGGTGTGGTAGGTGAGGTTGGCGAAATCGCCGAAGGCGATCGGCTTCACCTTCTTCCACTCGTCGGAGATGATGCCCTTCTCGTAGAGGCGCTGCAGGGCGAGGCCCGCCTCGTGCGCGCTCTGCGCCTCGAAGGGCAGGGTGGCGACCAGCGTCTGCGGGAACTGCGACGAGACCGGTCCCAGGATGCAGAAGGCAAGGTCGGCGACGCCGTTGGTCACGCGGTCCAGCGTGTTGCGCATGTTGACCAGCGAGTAGCCGACGAAGACCTTTACGTTGAGCGCGCCGCCCGCCTCCTTGTTCACCTTCTCCGACCAGGGCTTGATCAGGTCGGTGTGGATCGAGGCGGTGGGCGGGCCCGGATCGCCGTACTTGAGAAGCACCGGTTCGGCGGCGAAGGCCGCGGCGGACGCGGCGGTGATCGCGGCAAAGCCCGCGATGACGGGCAGGGCGTGGCGGACCATCCTATGTCTCCCGAGTTGTGTTGGCGCTGTCCCGCGGCCGTTGTTCGGCACTTGCGGGCGGCGTCCCTTGAGCCTCAGGACTATGGGTAGCCTCTCGTGCCGAGGCTGTCAAACCTCGGGCGGCGGGCGCGGCCTACTTGCCGGCCCGGACCGCGCCCAGTTCGCGCCGGAAGGCCGCGAGCACGGCCGGCCCGTCCGGGGTCGATTTCTCCCACTCGGTGATGACCGGCGCGACGCGTTTCGCCCAGCGCGCGTCCTGCTCTGGCGTGAGCTGGACGATCGTCTGGCCCTTCATCGCCCGGGTCATCTTGCGGCCGGAGTCGGTCATGCCCTGCACCGCGCGCGCCATCATGAGCGAGAATCTCATGCCGGAATTGGCGTCGATGGCGGTGCGGGCCTTCTCCGGCAGGCGCTCGTAGCTCGCCTTGCTCATCAGGTTGAACATCCCCTCGGCCGTCAGCGGGGCCTCGACATGGACGTTCACCACCTCGTCCAGCTTGAAGGGCAGGACGGCGGCCCACCCGACGCCCGCCGCGTCGATCACCCCGCGGCTCAGCGCCTGGTAGAGCTCGGTCGGCGGCATTGTGACGGGCGTGCCACCCAAACGCTCGATCACCTCGCCCAACACGCGGCTGTTGAGCGCGATGCGCAGCCCCTTGAGGTCGGCCATCGAATGGATCGGCTTCCGCGAATGGATGGCGACGTTGGTGAAGGCGGCAATGGCGAGCGGGCGGACCGACTTGTATTCGTCGGAGATCACGCCCTTCTCGTACAGGTGCCACATCGCCACCGCCGCCTCGTGCGGGTTACGGGCCTCGAACGGCATGGTGACGACGGTGGTCTTGGGGAATTGCTGCGCGAACAGACCGAGCAGCGCGAAGCCGAAATCGGCCACCCCGTTGTTGATGCGGTCGTAGACGTTGGTCAGGCTGGCGAGCGACTGGCCGGCGTAGGTCTTGATCGTGATGGTCCCGCCGGAGGCCTTCTCGACCTCCTTGGTCCAGGGCACGACGCCGTGCGTGTAGATCGCCGCCTGCGGCGCGCCGGGAAACGCGAACTTGAGCTGGATGGGGTCGGCCCCGGCGGGTGCGGGTGCCGCCGCGGCGAGCGCTGCGGCGGCAAGGGGAATGGCGAGCCAGCGTGTCATGGGACCTCCCTACGAGCCGGCGCGCCAGGTGGCGTGTCGGCTACTTCTTGGAGAGTTTCACGATCTCTTCGCGGTAGGCGGCGAGCAGCTTCGCGCCGTCCGGGGTGCGCTTGGTCCAGGCGGCGACCACGGGCTCGACCCGCTTCTTCCACATCGTCTCCTCGGCCGGGGCGAGATGCTCGACGTGCTGGCCCTTCGCATGGGCGACCAGCGTGCTCTCCTCCTCGTCGGCGTCGTCGAGGATCTTGCCGATGGCGGCGGCCCACGGCGCGCCCGACTCGTGGTCGATGGCGGCGCGCGCCTTCTCGGGCAGCTTGTTGTAGGACTTGTTGTTCATCATGACGAACGTCACCTCGCTGCCCAGCGGCACTTCGAGGTGGTAGTGCGTGACGTCGGCGAGCTTGTAGCTTTTCGTCGCGGGCCAGCCGATGACCGATCCGTCGACCACGCCGCGATTGACGCTCTCATAGAGGTCGGTGACGGCGAGCGTGATCGGCGCCACGTCGAGCCGCTCCATCGTGTCGGCCATCAGCCGGCTCTGGACGCTCAGCTTCATGCCCTTGATGTCGGCCAGCGTCTTGACCGGCTTGTTGGTGTGGACGACGACGTTCGGGAACACCATCAAAGTGAGCGGCTTCACGTCCTTCCACTCGGACGAGAGCAGGCCGCGCGCATAGACGTTCCACAGCGCGACGGTGCCGATCGAGGCGTCCGGCGTCTCGAACGGCAGCGAGGCGACCGAGGTCTTGGGGAACTGGCGCGAGATCGGGCCCAGGAGGCCGAAGGCGATATCGGCGACGCCGTTCAGCACACGGTCGTAGATCTGCGGGAAGTGGCCGAGGGCCGGGCCGGAGAACAGCTTGACGTCGAGCGTGCCCGCCGCCTCCTTGTTCACCCGCGCGATCCAGGGCTTGATGATGAAGTTGCTGACGTGCCCGTTGGGCGCGCCGGGATTGCCGAATTTCAGGGTGATCGGCTCCGCCGCGCGGCCGGCAAGCGGTGCGGCGGCGACGGCTGCGGCCGCAAGAAGGCCGGCAAGGGTCCGGTAGGTCATCGGGCATGCTCCTCGATCTTGGCAGTGTCGGACCGGGGTCATAGCCGCCCGGGCGGATTTACGCAATCGTCGCGGGGACGCCGGGTCGTGGCGCCCCCGCCGTCCGACCTACGAACCCGAGCGGATCTTCTTGATCTCGGCCCGGAACGCCGAGAGCACGTGGGCGCCGTCCGGCGTGTGCTTCACCCAGTCGGCGGTGATCGGCGCAAGCGTCTTGTCCCAGCGCTTGAGCTCGGCCTCGGACAGGTCGATCACCTCGTGCCCCTTCATCTTCCGGAAGTCCTCGATCGTCTTGTTGTTGGAGGCGTCGAGGCCTTCGCCGTAGCGCTTGGAGAACGCCTCGCCGGAGTACTTGTCGAACGCGGCACGCACTACGCCGGGCAGGCGGGCATAGCTGCCCTTGTTCATCATCACGAAGGCGGGGAACAGCCCGAACGGCGTCGACATGTGGTACTTCGTCACCTCGTCCAGCTTGAACGACTGGGCGCCCGGCCAGGAGATGAGCGCCCCGTTGATCACGCCTCGGTTCAGTGCCTCGAAGAAGTCGGAGGGCGTGATGGTCACCGGCGCGGCGCCCATCAGCTTGAGGTCGTCGGCCATCACCTTGCCCGAGGCCGCGATCTTCAGCCCCGAAATGTCCTCGAGCTTGCGGACCGGCGTGGTCGATTGCAGGCTTGCCCCGGTGAAGCAGAACAGCGCGAGCGGGTGAAAGCGCGCGTACTCCTTTGCCGTCACGCCCGTGGCGTTGAGGTGCCAGAGCGCCGTCGAGCATTCGGTGGAGTTGTTGCAGGCGAAGGGCAGTTCGACCACGAACGTCTTGGGATAGGCCCGCGAATACGGCCCGAAGATTCCGAAGCCGAAATCGGCGACGCCGGCCTCGATCCGGTCGAGGACGTTGGTCGTCTTCGCGATCGCGGCGCCCGGGAAGACCTGGACCTTGAGTGCGCCGCCCGCCGCCTTGACGACGTCGTCTTTCCAGGCCATCGCGATGTCCGACGAGTCGGTGCCCATCGGGGCCGGCCAGGCGAATTTCAGCGTGATCGGCTCGGCCGCCCGCGTCGCGGGGGGCAAGGCGAGCGCCGCGGCGACGGCCGCGGCGCCGATCCATGCGGCGTGCTTCATCGTCGTTTCCCTTCCCTGTCGAGGAGTCCGGCCGGGGGCGGGACGATGCGCCCGGCTACGACCCCGAGTTGACCTTCTTCACCTCCGCCTCGAACGCGGACAGAACCTTGGCGCCATCCGGGGCGTGCTTCACCCATTCGGCCGTGGTGGGCGCCAGGATCTTCTTCCAGCGCGCCGCCTCGGCCGCCGAAAGGGTACTCACCTCGTGCCCCTTCAGCGCCTTGAACTCCCCGACGGTGGCATCGTTGGCCTTGTCGAGCGCGACGCCGAGCCGCTGGGAAAGCACCTCGCCGGACAGCTTGTCGATTGTCGCCTTGGCGGTGCCGGCGAGCTTGCCGTAGGAGCGGTGGTTCATCGCGATGAAGGCGGGGAACAGGCCGAACGGCGTGGTCAAGTGGTACTTGGCGACGTCCTGAAGCTTGAACGTCTTTGCCCCAGGCCACGAGATCAGCACCCCCTGGACGACGCCGCGGTTCAGCGCCTCGAAGAATTCCCCGGGGTTGAGCGTGATCGGCGCCGAGCCGAGCAGCCTGAGATCGTCGGACATGACCTTGTCGGACGCCGCGATCTTGAGGCCCTGCATGTCGGCGGCCGTGTGCACCGGGCGGGTGGACTGCAGGCTGGCCGTCGTGAAGCAGAAGAGTGCCAGCGGATGGAACGACTTGTATTCGCTGGCCGTCAGCCCCTGGGCGTTGAGCCGCCAGAGTGCGGTCGAGCAGGCCTTCGAGTTGTCGACGACGAAGGGCAGCTCGACCACCGCCGTGCGCGGGGTCTGGCGCGAGTACGGCCCGAAGATGCCGAAGCCGATGTCGATGACGTTGTTCTGCACGCGGTCGAGCACGTTGGCAAAGGTGGCGACGGCGGTGCCCGGGAACATCTGCAGCTTCAGCGCGCCCTGCAATTCCTTCTCCACGTCCGCGTTCCAGGCGAGCACGGCGCGCGCGAAGTCGCTGTCGAGCGAGGCGGGGAATCCGAATTTCAGCGTCGTCGGCTCGGCCGCGCGTGCCGCCGCGGGCAGCGCCACGCAGAGGGCGGCGGCGGCGAGAAAGGGAGCCAGGCGGATGGGCTTCATGTGCAACTCTCTCCTGTGTGCGAACGGGTGCGGGATCACTTGCCGGCGCGGATCTGCTTCACGTCCTCGCGGAACGCCGCCAGCACGTGCGCGCCGTCGGGCGTATGCTTGACCCAATCCTGGGTAATCGGCGCCAGCACCTTACGCCATTTGTCGAGCTGGTCGGGCGAGAGCTGGCTCACGTGGTGGCCCGGCATCTTCTTGAAGCTGGCGATCGCCTCGTCGTTGGTGGCGTCGAGCTGCTCGGCGATCTTGCGCGAGTAGATCTCGCCCGAGTGACGGTCGACCACCGCCTTGGCGGCGGCGGGGAGGCGCTCGTAGGATCGCGAGTTCATGATGACGAAGGCGGGGAACTGCCCGAACGGCACGGTCATGTGGTACTTGGCGACGTCCTGCAGCTTGAAGGTCAGCGCGCCGTCCCACGAGATCAGCACGCCTTGGGCGAGACCGCGGTTGATCGATTCATAGAACTCGGTCGGGTTGATGGTGACCGGCGCGGCGCCCATCAGCGCCAGGTCGTCGGCCATCACCTTGCCCGAGGCGGCGACCTTGATGCCCTTGAGCTCTTCCGCGTTCGTGACCGGCCGGCTCGAATGCAGGCTGGTGCCGGTGAAGCAGAACAGAGCGAGCGGATGGTATGACTTGTATTCTTCCGCCGTGACGCCCTGCTCCTTGAGCCGCCACAGCCCGACCGAACCCTCGACCGAGGTGTCGGATTCGAACGGCAGTTCGACCACGAAGGTCTTCGGCACCTGGCGCGAATAGGGTCCGTAGATGCCGAACCCGAGATCGACCACGCCGTTCTGGATGCGGTCGAGCACGTTGCCGAAATTGGCGACCGCGGTGCCGACGAACATCTTCACCTGGACCTCGCCCTTGGTCTCCTTTTCGACCGCGTCCTTCCAGGCGAACATCGGCTTCGAGAAGGTGCTGAGCGGCGCGGGAAAGACGAACTTCAGCGTCACGGGCTCGGCCGCGCGGGCGGGGACCGCCGTGGCGGCGGCGAGGACGGCGGCGAGGACGGAAAGTGGTCGGGCGCGGTTCACCTGGGTCTCCTTTTGACTTCAATAAGGGTCATCTGGGGCGGCGGCCGTCACGAGCCGCCGCGGATCTTCTTGATCTCGGCGCGGTAGGCGGCGAGGACCTTCTCGCCGCCCGGCGTCGCCTTGGCCCACTCCTCGGCCATCGGGGCGAGCCGGGCGCGCCAGCGCGCCGCCTCGGCGGGGGCGAGCGTCACCATCACCGCACCGGGGCGCTTGGCGATCTGCGCGTGGGCGGCGAGGTCCTGGGCATAGGCCTCCTTGGCCATGAAGTCCGCCATCGGCGTTCCCGACGCGCCGTCGATCGCGCGCCGCGCCGTCTCGGGCAGACGGGCGTAGGACGTCTTGTTCATGAAGAACCCGCCGGCCGAGCAGCCGAGCGGCAGGTTGAGGTGGTACTTCGTCACCTCGTCGATCTTGAACACGACGAGGCCGGCGTCCGAGAGCATCGTGCCCTGAGCGACGCCGCGCTGGAGCGCGGAATAGGATTGCGGGTTGGTGATCGACACCACGGTCGCGCCGAGCCGCTCGGCGACCTCGCCGTTCGACCGCGTCGCCGAGATGATCTTGAGGCCCTTCAGGTCGTCGAGCGTGCGCACCTCCTTCGAGGTGGTGTGAAGCCCGCTCGGCGGCAGGCAGAAGGTGGTGATCGGGCGGACGCGCGCGAAGTCTTCCTTGAACATGCCCTCGCCCAGCAGGGTCCACAGCGCCTTCGAGGACTGCACCATGTTGTCGGCCTCGAACGGCAGGGCCGTCACCTCGGTACGCGGCATCTGGTCCGAGATCTCGCCGAACGGGCCATAGCCGAAATCGACCACCCCGTTCAGCACCCGGTCGTAGACGTTGCGCTGGTTCACCACCGAGCCGCCGGCGAAGACCTGGATCTTGACCTTGCCGTCGGACGCGGTGGCGATGTTCTTCGCCCAGTCGCCGATGCCGATGGTGTTGATCCAGGCCGTCGGCGGGTTGGGAAAGCCGAACTTGAGCTCGATCGTTCCGGCCGCGCGGGCGGTTCCGGCGGTGACGGCGGCAGTGGCGAAGGCGGCGAGCGCCAGGGCGGCAACGCGTGACTTCATCGACTCATTCTCCTTCGGTTCCGGGCGCGCGGTCCGTCAGTAGCCTTCCTTGCGCGCTTTGGCGACCTCGGCGCGGTAGGCGGCGAGCACGTGCGCGCCGTCCGGCGTCGCCTTGACCCATGCCGCCGCGATCGGTTCCAGCCGCTTCTGCCAGCGCGCCGACTCGGCATCCGACAGCTCGGTGAAATGCTGGTCCGGATGCTTCTTCAGCGCGCCGAGGATGTGCTCGTCGGCCTTCTCGCCGCCGATGCCGAGGCGGCGGGCGAACGGCTCGCCGGAATACTTGTCGATGGCGGCCTTGATCTTTTCGGGGAGCTTCGCATACGCCGTCTTGTTCATGATGACGTAGCCGCCGGCCAGCCCGAACGGCACGTTGATCAAATGGTTCTTGGCCACCTCGTAGGTCTTGAAGACCTGCACGCCGGGCCAGGAGAGCGTCGAGCCCTCGATCAGCCCGCGCGCGATCGCCTGGTAGTACTCCGCCGGCGTCATGGTGATCGGCACCGCGCCGAGCAGGTTCAGCGTGTCGGCGTCGATCCGCCCGCCGGCGGCGAGCTTCATGCCCTGGAGGTCCGCCATCGTGCGGATGGGCTTCTTCGTGTGCAGGTTGGAGCTCGAGAAGGTGAAAAGGCCCAACGGCTTTACCTTCTCGTAGTCGCTCGCCGTCACGCCGGAGGCGTACATGCGCCACTGGGCGAGGCTCGCCTCGACGCTGTTCTTCGCCTCGAACGGCAGCGAGCTGACGTTCGACTTCACGAACAGACCGGCGACCGACCCCATCGTCGAGAACGCCATCTCGATCACGCCGTTGACCACCCGGTCATAGGCGTTGTGGAAGTTGGCGACCGTCCCGCCAGGGAAGATCTTGATGTCGACGGCACCGCCCGCGGCCTTCTCGATGTCCTTCTTCCAGGGCGTCACGCCGAACGTGTTGATGTAGGACTGCGGCGGGGCGGGGAAGCCCAGCCGCAGCACGAGCGGCTCCGCCGCGTTCGCCGCGACCGAGGTCGCGCAGGCGAGGGTGAGTGCGGCGATGGCGGTGCGGGCTTTGATGGAAACCTCCCGGTGTCTTGTCATTAAGCGCATTCGCCTCAATTGGCGACGCCGAGCTTGGCGAGCTCGGCATGGTAGGCGGCGAGGACCGCCGGGCCGTTGGGTGTGCGCTTTTCCCATTCGGCGGTGATCGGGGCAAGCTTCGCCTTCCAGCGCTTGAGTTCGGCGGCGTCGAGCGAAGTGGTGGCGAGCGGCGGGGTGGCGAGCTTGACGAGGGCGAGCTTGAGCTGGTTCTCCGCCGCCGTCGCCATCAGCTTGGAGAGCTTCAGTCCGGACGTCTCGTCGATCGCCTTCCGGCCCTTCTCCGGCAGCCGCGCGTAAGCCTCCTTGTTCATGAAGAACCCGACGGGGGTCAGGCCGAACGGCACGTCCACGTGGTACTTGGTGATCTCGTAGAACTTGAACGTGACGACGGCGAGCGCCGAGGTGATGAGGCTCGACACCATGCCGCGCTGCGCCGCCGAATACATCTCGACCGAGGTCAGCGTGATCGGCGTCGCGCCGAGCAGCGTCGCCGCCTCGCTGGTCCAGCGCGTCCCGGCGCCCATCTTCAGCCCGTCGAGGTCCTCCAGCCGGTGGATCGGCGCGTTCGAACTCGATGCCGTTGCCCGGGATGCCGAAGATCGCGATCGGCTTGATGCGCTTGAAGTCGTCGGCCAGCGGGCCGTGCTCGATCATGTTCCACAGCGCCTGGCTCGCCGCCACCGTGTCGCCGGTGATGAAGGGCAGGGCGGCCACATCGGCGTGCGGGAACTGGTTGGTATCGCCGAGCGAGTTGTAGCCGATGTCGGCGACGCCGTTCAGCACCCGGTCATAGACGTTCCGCGCATTGGCGAGCGTTCCCGAGGGGAACACGTGCACGGTCACGTCGCCGCCCGACGCCTCCGCCACCATCTTGGTCCAGGGCGTGATCCCCTTGGTGTTGATCCAGGAAGTGGGCGGCGAGGGAAATCCGAACTTCAGCTCGATCGCGCGGGCGGGCGCGGCGGCGCACGCCGTGGTGGCGGCCGCGGCGGCAAGGGCGGCGAGGAGGACGCGCTTCATCGATCGTTTCCCATTCCGGCCGCCGGCTTACTTGCCGGAGCGGACCTTGGACATTTCCGATTCGAACGCGGAGAGGATGCGGGCGCCGTCCGGCGTCGCCTTGACCCACGCGTCGACGATGGGCTGGAAGGCGATCTTCCAGCGCGCGAGCTCGGCCGGGGCGAGGGTCGTCACCTCCTGCCCGGGCATGCTGGCGAGGCGGTGCTGTATGGCCTCGTCTGCCTTCTCCCCCGCTTCGGCGACGCGGCGCGACATCGATTCGCCCGAGCGCGCATCGATCGCCGCCTTCGTCGCCGCCGGCAGCCGGTCCCACGCGCCATGGTTCATGATGATGAAGGTGGGGGCGAGGCCGAACGGCACCGCGAAATGATGGTGTGCGACCTCCTGCAGCTTGAAGGTGAACACGCCGGTGAACGACATCGGCGTGCCCTCGATCAGCCCGCGCGAGAGCGCCTGGTAGGTCTCGAGCGGCGTCATGGTGATCGGCACCGCGCCGAGCCGCACCAGGCAGTCGGACACGATGCGCGTGAGCCCCGCGATCTTGACGCCCTTGAGGTCCTCCATCCGGTGCACCGGCCGGGTCGTGTGCATCGCCGAGCTGGAGACGGTGAACAGGCTGATGACGTGCACCTTGGCGTAGTCGCTCGCCGTCACGCCGGTGGCGTAAAGCCGCCAGAAGGCGACGCTTGCCGCCACGCTGTCCTCGTCGACGAAGGGAAGGTTGGTCACCATCGATTTGGGGAACAGGTCGGGCACGACGATCGCCCCGTACCCCAGCTCGATCACCCCGTTCACGGTGCGGTCGTAGACGTTCATGTTGTTGGCGAGCTGCGGGCCCGGGAACAGCTTGACCTGCACCGCGCCGCCAGACGCCTCGGTGACTGCCTTCGCCCAGGGCATGACCCCGTCGGTGTAGACGTAGGATTTCGGCCCCTGCGGGAAGGCGAAGCGCAGGATGGTCGGATCGGCCGCGCGCGCCGGTCCGGCGAGAGCGAGCGTGGCAAGGGCGATGGTCGCCGCCCCGGCCAGGGCGCGGCCGCCCCGCTTCGCGCGCGGCAGGAGAGCCCGTCTTTCCGCCATCTCAATCATCTCCGGCACGGCTATTTGCCCGCGCGCAGACGCCCCAGCTCGGCGCGGTAGGCGTCGAGCACGTGCTGGCCCTCGGGCACCTGCTTCACCCATTTCTCGGCGAGCGGCGCCAGCAGCTCGGTCCAGCTCGCCTCCTCCTCGGCCGAGGGAACGACTTGCTTCTGGCCCGGCATCTTGAGGACGAGCTGCGAGCCGACCTCGGTCTCGTGGTCGCCCGCGCGTCCCATCCGGTGCGACAGCGCCTCGCCCGAATGCGCGTCGATCGCCTTCTGCGCCGCCTCGGGCAGGCGCGCGAAGGACGCCTTGTTCATCATGACGAAGTCGCCGGCGAGCCCGTTCGGGATTTCCAGCTCGTAGTTCGAAACCTCGTAGAGCTTGAACGCCTTCGTCGCGGCCCAGCCGATGATCATGCCGTCGACCAGCCCGCGCTGCATGGACTGGTAGAGCTCGGAGGTGGTGACAGTGACGGGCGCTGCGCCGAGGAGCTTCGCGATTTCGGCGTTGGTGCGCGAGGTGGTGGCGAGCTTCAGCCCCTTGAAGTCGCTGATCCGGCGGAGGGGCCGATTCTGGGTCCGGATGCCAGGGGCGGGGAAGGCGCCGACGCCGAGCAGCTTCACCTTGGTGAACTCGCCCGCGATCACCCCGTTCGCGTAGAGCCGCCACAAAGCGACGCCCGCCTGCTCGGCGCTCGTCCGCCCACTCGGCACCTCAGTGACGGTGACCTGCGGGAAGGCGTGGCTGTACGGGCCGAAGATTCCGAAGCCGATGTCGGCGACGCCGTTCAGGATGCGGTCGTAGACGTTGACGAAGTTGGCGAGCGACGGGCCGATATACATGCGGAACTTCACGGTTCCGCCGGACGCCGCCTCAACCTCCTTCGCCCAGGGCGCGATCGCCTCCGTGTTCAGGGTGGAGATCGGCGGCGGTGGGAACGCGATTTTCAGCGTGACCGGTTCGGCTGCGCGCGCATCGGGCGCAAGGGTGGCAGCGAATAGGAGCGCGGCCACGAGTGCGGCGCGGTGCGTCATGTTCCCTCCCGGGCGCGCAATCCGCGCGCCTTTCTTCCCTTCGGGCGTCCTTGTTGGGACGTCCCAATTGACGGATAGTAGCCGCCTTCGCCCCGAAATTGTCAACCGGGACGGCCCCACGGAGCGACGATGCCTGCCGACGCCGACGTGTTCTCCTTCACCGCCGACAGCCCCGAAGACACCGCCTTCCGTGCGGAGGTGCGCGGCTGGATCGAGGCCAACGCGCCGGCGGAGCTGTGCCATCGTCCCCACCGCATCGAGCCGGCGGAGCTGCGCCCCTGGCACCGCATGCTTTATGAGAAGGGCTGGATCGCGCCGCACTGGCCGAAGGCGGCGGGCGGCATGGGCGCGACGCTCGCCCAGCAGGTGATCCTGCTCGAGGAGATGGTGCGCGTGGGCGCGCCAACGCCTTATCCGCACGGGCTCAACTTCATCGGCCCGACCCTGATCGAGGTCGGCACGCCGGCCCAGAAGGTGAAGCACCTTCCCGGCATCCTCACCGGCGACGTCACCTGGTGCCAGGGCTATTCCGAGCCCGGGGCGGGGTCGGACCTTGCGAGCCTCCGTACGCGCGCCGTGCTCGACGGCGACCATTTCGTCGTCAATGGCCACAAGTGCTGGACGACCAATGGCCACTATGCCGACTGGATGTTCGCGCTGGTGCGCACCGATCCCGAGGCGCCCAAGAAGCAGCAGGGCCTTTCGATGCTGCTGATCGACCTCAAGACGCCGGGCATTACTATCCGTCCGATCCGCACGATCGTCGGCGATGCCGAGTTCGCCGAGGAGTTCTTCGACGACGTGCGCGTGCCGAAGGAGAACCTGCTCGGTCCGCTCAACGACGGCTGGCGGGTCGCGAACCTCGTCCTCGGCAACGAACGCTTCGCGACCGGCACGCCGCGCATGGCGGCCGAGCTGATCGAGCAGGCGAAGCGGCTCGGCCGCACGACGGGCGCGATGGACGATCCGGCCTTCCGCGACCGGCTGGCCGCGCTCGCGATCGACCACATGGCGTTCGCGGCGTACTACCGCCACGGCGCGCAGCTCCACGGCGCCGGCCGCACCGCGCCCCAAGCCAGCTCCGTGATGAAGGTGACGGGCGGCGAGCTTGCCCAGCGCGCGGCGGCGCTCGTCGCCGAGGCGGCCGGCGGATACGGAGCGCTCGACGCGCAGATCGAGACGCCGGAGGGCGCCATCCACCCGACCGCGCCGACGTTCGAGTCGCGGCGCATGTCGGTGGGGTCGGGCACGACCGAGATCCAGCGTCACATCCTCGCCCGCCGCGTCCTGGGATTGCCGGGGTAGCCATGGACCCGCTGCTGACAGAGGAACAGGCGCTGCTGCGCGACAGCGCCGCGAAGCTGGTGGCAGGCGCGGCGGGGCCCGCCCGGCTGCGCGCGGTGCGCGCCGGCGCGTCGGGGCACGACGCTGCGCTGTGGCGCGAGATCGCCCGGGCGGGCTGGCTCGCCCTTGGGGTCGCCGAGGCGGCCGGCGGGCTCGGGCGCGGCATGACCGAGCTCGCGCTGGTGATGGAGGAGGCGGGGAGGGGACTGTCCACCGTGCCGGTCGCCCACGCGGTCGCGGCATGCCGCGCGCTTTCTGACAACGCGGAAGCGGCGGAGGTGCTCGCCTCGGCGCTCGCGGGGGAGCGCGTCGTGGTGCCGGCGCTCGCCGAGCGCATCTTCGATGTCGATCCGTTGACGCCGGCGACCTGCGCCGAGGCGGGTGAGGCAGGTGTCCTCCGCCTGACGGGCCGCAAGGTCGCCGTCGCCGGCGCAGCCGCGGCCAACGGGTTCGTGGTCGGCGCGGCGGGATCCGACGGGCCGGTCGTCGCCTACGTGCCGCGCGCCGCCGAAGGGCTCGGCGTGGCGCTCTCACCGGCGGTGGACGGCGGTCGCGTCGGCACGCTGACGCTCGACCGGGTGTCGGTGCCGCCGGGCGCGGTGCTGGCGCGCGGCAACGGAGCGACCGAGTTGCTTTCCCGTATGGCGGACGAGACCGCGCTGCTGCTTGCCGCGGAACTCGTGGGCGTCATGGACCGCGCCTTCGCCATCGCGACGGACTACCTCAAGACGCGCGTGCAGTTCGACAAGCCGATCGGCAGCTTTCAGGCACTGCAGCATCGCGCGGCCGACAACTTCATCGAGATCGAGCTCACCCGCTCGCTCGTCTACCAGGTCGCCGCCGCGATGGACCGCGGGCAGGATGCGGGCGCGATGGCCGCCGCGGTCAAGGCGAAGGCGTCGGCCGCCGCGCTTTCGGTGTGCAAGGCCGCGCTGCAGTTCCACGGCGCGATGGGCTACACCGACGAGCATGACATCGGGCTCTATCTGAAGCGCGCGATGGCGCTCGCCGCCGAGGGCGGCAACGAGTCCGCAAGCCGGCGGCGGTTCGCTCGCCTCGCCGGGATCGAGCCCGCCTAGGTCGTGGACTCATAATGGTTGATGCGGAGCCGTATGGAAGCGAGGGCGACGGCGGCGAGGAAGTTTCGCGCGAGCTTGTCATAGCGCGTGGCGATGCGCCGGAAGTGCTTGAGCCGGTTGAAGAAGCGTTCGACGAGGTTGCGCTGGCGGTAAATCTGGCGGTCAACGACACGGCGGACCCGGACGTTGCTCTGCGACGGGATGTGGGCGAAGGCGCCAGCGGCTTCGATGAGCGCGATAATGGTGGCCGCGAAGTAGCCGCGGTCGGCAACGACGTGACGAGCGAGCGCCAGTCCCTCGACCAGGGCCGGGAAGGTGGTCTTGTCCGAGGCCTGGCCGGGGGTGAGCAGCAGGCGCACAGGCAGGCCGTGACGATCCACCACGACGTGGATTTTGGTGGTCAGTCCTCCACGAGAACGGCCGATGGCGTGATCCGCGCCCCCTTTTTACCGCCGGCCGCGTGCTGGTGGGCGCGCACGATCGAGGAGTCGATCAGATGAAGCGACGTGGGCGAGCCGGCCTTCAAAGCCTCGAACACCTTGAGCCACACCCCTGCTTTGGCCCAGCGGTTGAAGCGATTGTAGACCGTGGTGTACGGGCCGTACCGTTCCGGCAGGTCACGCCACGGCGCGCCTGTGCGCAGGATGTGGAAGATCCCGTTCACCACACGCCGGTCGTCCACCCGCGGCACGCCGCGCGGCTTGTTCGGCAGCAGCGGCTGGATGATCGTCCATTCCGCATCGGTCAAATCGAAGCGCGCCATCTTCAAGCTCCCACCGTTTGGAAGCTTGAATCACACCCCGCCCATAAAGGGAATCCCCTTTATGGGTACATGACCTAGCACCCGCCATCGCGAGCGCGTCGCACTCTCAGCGCACGGATCATTTTCATCCCCGCCGTATTCCGGCGGCGGCCGGCTGTGCTAGTGTCCCACCGCCCATGATCGCCGCCGTTGGGATCGGACCCGCGGGCGGCCCCGGAGGAAATCAAGATGGACACTGGAGTCGAGCGCGCCCGAGAATTGCCCGTCAAGGAGTTCGGCCGCTCCACCGACACGCGCGACACGCTGGCCCGCGCCAAGCTGCAGCGCGCGAAATACAAGCTGGACGACTATTTCATCGTCGACGTCGATGCGCACCATTTCGAGACGCAGTCCTGGTCCGAGGTGGTCGAGCGCATCCCCGACCCCGTCATCAAGGACATCGCGTCCAACTTCAAGGTGCGCGGCAACCTGACGCCCGGCATCCTGAACACCTCGGCCTGGCCGGCGCACCAGAACGTCGGCGGGCGCATCCCGCACGATCCCGGCCTCGAGGAATCGACCCAGAACGACGAGGGGCTGCCGCGCGACGTGGTGCTGGTGCGCCGCGCCCTCGACACGATGGGCATCGACCGCCAGGTGACGTTCCCGACCCCGATGCTCGGGCTCGGCATGCACCCGGAGCTCGACGTCGAGATCAACATCTCGTTCGCCTACAACCGCTGGCTGACCGAGCGCGTGCTGCCGCACGACGACCGGATCATGGCGCTGATCTACCTGCCGTTCTCCGATCCCGAGGCGTGCATCAAGACGGTCGAGGAGTTCGGCGACAAGAAGGGGGTGCGCGGCTTCACCGTCACCTCGGTGCGCTACAAGCCGGTGCACCACAACTCCTACATGCGGCTCTACGCCATGCTCGAGGAGCGCGGCCTGCCGCTCGCCTTCCATGCCGGCCCGTTCTGGGGCCAGTCGGAAGGGTTCGTGCGCCAGCTCAACCGCTTCCTCAGCGTGCACGCCATCTCGTTCAGCCTGTGCAACATGGTGCATCTGGCGAACTGGGTGATGAACGGGCTGCCGGAGAAGTTCCCGAAGCTCAAGGTGATCTGGATCGAGTCGGGTATCACCTGGCTCGCCTTCATGACGACGCGCTTCGACAACGAGTACCTGATGCGCGTCTCTGAGGCGCCGGCGCTGAAGCGCCTGCCGAGCGAGTACATGAAGGAGATGTACTTCACGACGCAGCCGATGGAGCGCACCAACCTCGAGCTGCTGGAGGCCACGTTCAACGCGATCGACGGCAAGAACAGCCTGCTCTACGCCTCGGACTGGCCGCATTGGGACTTCGACCTGCCGTCGACCATCCTCGACCTGCCGTTCCTGGACGACGCGGCGAAGCGCAACATCCTCGGCCTCAACGCCCAGAAGGTGTTCCGGCTTTAGGGCCAGGGCGTCCGCGGGCGCGGAGGCCGACCCCTACCGTCATCGCGAACGCGGCGAAGCGATCCGGGTCTGCCGGATTGCTTCGTCGCTGCGCTCCTTGCAATGACGAGGTCCTGACAGGGCTGTCGGAGCCGACCCTATGACCCTCGAATTCGGCATCTTCGACCATCTGGACCGGCCGGGGCCGGATCTTGCCGCCCACTACGCCGACCGGCTCGAGCTCGTGGCCGCGGCCGATGCGGCGGGGTTCTACGGCTATCACGTGGCCGAGCACCACGGCACGCCGATCGGCACGGCGCCGTCGCCGGGGGTTTGGCTCGCGGCGGTGGCGGCGCGCACGGCGCGGCTCCGCTTCGGACCGCTGGTCTACCTCCTTCCGTTCTACAACCCGCTGCGGCTGGTCGAGGAAATCTGCATGCTCGACAATATCGGGCAGGGCCGGTTCATGCTCGGCGTGGGGCGCGGCGTCTCGCCGTTCGAGGGCGGGTTCTTCGGCATCGACAACGCCGAGTCGCCCTACCGCTTCGCCGAGGCGCTGGAAGCGGTGCTCGGCGGCCTCACCTCCGACCGGTTCGTCCATCGCGGAGAGTTCTATAAAATCAATAACGTGCCGATGGAGCTTAAACCCTATCGGAAGCCTTATCCGCCGCTCTGGTACGGGCTCGGCAGCGAGCGGTCGGTGGGGCTCCCGGCGCGCCACGGCATGAATGTCGTGATGCTCGGCCCGACCGAGCGACTTGGCCATGTCGCCGCCCGCTACCGCGAAGCGTGGGAGGCGGAGGCGGGCGCACCGTGGCGGGCGAATTCGCCGGTCAAGGCGCCGATGATTGGGGCCTCGCGCCACCTGGTGATCGCGAAAACCGACGACGAGGCCATCCGCCTCGCTCGGCCGGCCTACGCACGCTGGTACCGCAGCCTCACCCAGCTTTCGACCAGCCACGGCTTCCGCCAGCTCACCTCGATCGGCGATTTCGACGAGGCGAGGCGAGTCGGGGTGGTGCTGTGCGATTCCGCCCGCACGGTGCATGCGGAGCTTGAGAGACAGGTCAAGGAAATGCGGGTCAACTATCTGGTATTCCAGCTTTCTTTCGGCGATCTCGGCCTCGCCGCGGCCCGCCATAGCCTGGACGCCGTTGCCGCCGACATCATGCCCGCCCTCGCCAAGGCCAGCGTCTAGGCGTACCCAGCCCTTTGCGGCATAATGCGCGGCAAACGGCCGCGCCCGCGCATCGAGGGGCCAGCGAGCCGGACGAGGCGAGGAAGGAACGGGGCGATGGCCAAAAAGGTTGCGCGGCGAAGCTCGGCCGCAACACGAAAGACGGGTGCCAAGCCGCGTGCCCGGAAGCCCTTCATCATAGATATGCACACCCACATCCGGCTGCCGGCGCTGCTGGATTACGTGAAGCAGAACCCGATCAAGTCGCACGGGCCGGGCACCGAGGACTGGTTCGCCGAAAGTTCGATCTCCGGCGTCGTCCAGCGCGACGGCGAGCTCGGCGCGGCCCTGAACGATCCCAAGGCGCGCATCGCCGAGATGGACAAGCAGGGCGTCGACGTCCAGGCGATTTCCACCAACTTCCCGGTCACCTGCTATTGGATGGAGCCGCGCAAGGGGCTCGAGGCGGCGCGCGTCACCAACGACACCATCGCCGAGTTCTGCGCGACCAAGCCGGACCGGTTCGTCGGCATCGGCTGCGTGCCGCTGCAGGACCCGGCCCGCGCGGCGCGCGAGCTCGAGCGCTGCGTCAAGGAGCTCGGGCTCCGCGGCGCCTGGATCAATTCCAACATCCGGGCGAAGGATCTGGGCGAGGCGGAGTTCCGTCCCTTCTGGGCGAAGGCCGAGAGCCTCGGCTGCCCGATCTTCGTCCACCCGCTCGGCACCACGGACATCGCGCGCCTCAAGAAGTATTTCCTGTGGAACACGGTCGGCCAGCCCTACGAGGAGGCGCTGGCCATGATGTCGCTCGTCCACGAGGGCATCATGGACGATTATCCGAAGCTCAAGATCTGCATCTGCCACGGCGGCGGCTACATTCCGTACTACGCGGGCCGCGCCGACCATGCGTGGGAGCGCAACCGCGCGGGCCAGCAGGAGCACGCGAAGAAGCGCCCGTCCGCCTATCTCAAGCGGTTCTGGTACGACACGGTGATTTTCGACCCCGACATGCTGCCGTACCTCGTGAAGAAGGCGGGGCCGAACCAGGTGATGCTCGGTTCGGACTGGCCGCTTGTGAAGACGGACTTCGTCGGCTACGTCCGCAACTCGCGCGCCATTCCGCAGGCGGTGAAGGAGCGCGTCCTGTGGAAGAACGCCGCCGCACTTCTCAACATCACGGTATAGGGCGGCCGGCTAGTGTGGTGGATTCGAAGTTCGCTATATTTCTTGTGGTGGGCACCGAGGCGAACTTCGAATCCAATACCACACTAGAATCAACAATTTGCTAGTGTCCTTATCGAATCCGAAGTTCGCTCGGTGTGCGCCCCAGAATGAAACGAACTTCGGATTCGGGACACTAGTTCTGATCGCCGCCGCGGAACCGGCCGCGGAAATCGTATTCCCCCGCGTCGCAGGATGGGCCCTGGCGCTCCGCCACCGGGATGATGCGCGCCGGCGGCATGCCGCGGTCGGAGATCTCCAGGATCAGCTTGCGGCGGATCGCGTTGGCGAACGACTGGAAGTCCTTGGCGACGACATAGAGCGCGCCTGGCCCGCCAATCACGCAGTCGCGGTAGTAGAGGTCGAGGTCGGGCATCTGGTGCCCGAAGAAGTTCGGCCGGTCGTTGACGATGGGCAAGCCGTTGATCGTGATCCCCTGGGCGACCGCCTCGTCCCGTGCCACGGTGATCGGCCGGCCGCGATTGTTCGGCCCGTCGCCCGAGATGTCGATGGCACGCCGCATTGCCTGGAAGGCGGGCGATTTCATCATCGGCACGGCGTAGTCGATGGCGCCGCTGATCGAGGTGAAGCGGCCGCGCTGGGGCGGGCTCTTGTCGAGGGCGGCGACGAACTGCTTGGCGGTGGCAAGCCCGTCGATGATGTGCCAGTCGACCACCGTCGTCTCCTGGCCCTCCCCCGACCATTCGATATAGGCGATGGCGATGCGCCCGTTCACGCCCTGGCGGATCGCGTCGATCACCTCGGGCTCGACGATGGCGTGGGTATAGCCCTCGCGCTGGAGCTGCGCCTCCTCCTCGTCGATCGAGCCGGACACGTCGATGGCAAGCACCAGGGCGAGGTCGACGTCGGATGCGGCGGCAGCACGCGCCGGCGCGGCGAGCGTCAGCCCGCAGGCGAGAACGACAAAGGCGAAGCGCGAAACCATCCCTTTCATCGCAGCCCGATGCGCCGCGCCGGCCTCGCGCGGCACGCAGATGATACCACGTTCCGCGTCGGCCGGGGAGGCGGTCGCGCTTCAGGCGTGCAGCCCGCGCAGGATCTCGACGTAGTCCGGGTCGTCGGGCGGGACGAACCCGTGGCGCACGAAGAAGTCGATGTTGACCAGGTTGCAGTTGAACTTGAATTCGCGGGTCGACGCGATGACGTGCATGGTCTTGTCGACCGGCCAAAGATAGAACTCGACCACCTCTCCGTCCGTGTTGACGGGCTGGAAGTCGGCCGGCAGCTCCAAATCGTAGCAGAACAGGACGTCGGGCCTCAGCCCTTCGTCGGTCTCCTGGCAGTAGCTGATGCAGCCGACGGGGCGCGCCTTCGCGATCAGCTCGGGCGGGATCGAGGCCTCCTCGCGGGCTTCCTTGGCCAGGTTTTCGGCGAGTCCTATGCCGACCGGCTGGCCGCCCGCCACCAGATTGTCGAGCTTGCCGGGGAAGGCATGCTTGTTGGGATCGCGGAGCCCGACCCAGATGCGCGTCCCCCCGTCCGCCCCCCGCACGTAGCCCGAGAGATGGACGCCATAGGCGCGAACGCCGAAATGTTGCGCCGCGGCGCGCTCCATCACCAGAAGGGGCGCCGCCCCGAACGAGGTCGCGACGGGATAGAGCTCCCCGCGCACGGCGGCGATGACCCCTTCCTCGGCAAGCTCGGCCACCGCCGCCGCCATCGCCTCCGAGCGCGCGTCGGGGGTGGTCAACTCGGAGTCCATCTCGACCGCGTCGGATGAGACGGCGAACGGGTCGAGCCGGGCCAGCCGTCGCGCGAACGGCTTCTTGACCCAGCCGACACGCGCCCCCGCAACGTAGAACGGCAGGAAGTTGCTCAGGTCGTGGGCGTTGCACTCGCGGATTCGGTCGATCAGGCTCATCGCGTCACTCTACCTTCCTCGTCTGGCCCTAGTGTGGTGGATTCGAAGTTCGCTATATTCCTTGTGGTGGGTACCGAGGCGAACTTCGAATCCAATACCACACTAGAATCAATAATTTGCTAGTGTCCTTATCGAATCCGAAGTTCGTTCGGTGTGCGCCCCAGAATGAGACGAACTTCGGATTCGGGACACTAGCGAGCCGGCCCGCTGGCCCCCCGCAGCCCTTCGTGAACGCGAAGTCGGGGCATCGGTTCATGTCCCGCGAGCGATCGCCGCGGCCCGGCAGCGGCGTGATGCGCTGCAACAACGACTTCGCGCGTGCGGAATGCCTTTCCGGAACGTCGCCGCCCCCTGTATGATGGTACAGATGGGCTCGATTTTCACGATATTGATCCCGATCGCGCTCGCCGCGACGCTCGGCATATTGATCCTGGGCATCGTTTCGATGCTCCGCGGCGGCAGCTTCAATGCCAAATATTCCAACAAGTTGATGCGGATGCGGGTGATCGCCCAGCTTGTCGCCATCCTCCTGATCGGCGCCTTCTTCCTTCTTTCGCGCCACTGACGCCCCGACGTCCGGGCCTGCCCGCCCGTCATGAATCCTTCACGCGCGAATTGACTCCTGTGACCGCTCTGCCTAGTGTGCGCTGCGAAAAGAACTGCGCCCGGGCCGCCGCGTTGACGAAGGTGTAGCTGTCCCAAACAACCGTTCGCGCCGTCCCACGATTCAGCCCACCGCACCAGGTTCCGCATGAAAGTTCTCGTCGCCGTGAAGCGAGTGGTCGATGCCAACGTCAAGGTGCGTGTGAAGGCGGACCGGACCGGCGTGGAGACCGCCAATCTCAAGATGGCGATGAACCCGTTCGACGAGATCGCGGTGGAGGAGGCGATCCGCCTCCGCGAGCGCGGGCTGGAGGCCGAGATCGTCGCCGTCACGATCGGCCCGGCCGCCTGTCAGGAGACGTTGCGCACCGCCCTCGCGATGGGCGCAGACCGCGCGATCCACGTGAAGACCGACGCCGAGATCCAGCCGCTGGCGGCCGCCAAGATCCTGGCCGAGATCGCCCGGCGCGAGGCGCCCGGCCTCTGCATCCTGGGCAAGCAGGCGATCGACGACGATTCCAACCAGACGGGCCAGATGCTGGCCGCTCTCCTCGGCTGGGCGCAGGGCACCTTCGCCTCCAAGCTCGAGATCGAGGGCGAGACGGCCGCGGTGACCCGCGAGATCGACGGCGGGCTCGAGCGGCTGAAGCTGAAATTGCCGGCGGTCGTCACCACCGACCTGCGGCTCAACGAGCCGCGCTACGCGACGCTTCCCAACATCATGAAGGCCCGCCAGAAGCAGATCGCGGCGATGACGACCGAGGAGCTCGGCGTCGACGTCGCCCCGCGCCTCGCGACGCTGAAGGTCGACGAGCCGCCGAAGCGCCAGGGCGGGCGCAAGGTCGAATCGGTCGCCGCCCTGGTAACCGCGCTCAAGACCGAGGCGGGCGTCATCTGATGGTGGCCCTGGTCCTCGCCGAGCACGACAACGCGGCGCTCAACGGGGCGACGCGCCATGTGGTGACGGCGGCGGCCGCCTTCGGTGGCGAGGTCCGGGTGCTGGTGGCGGGCGAAGGGTGCGGCGCGGTCGCCGAGGCGGCGGCGCGGATCGCGGGCGTCGCTAAGGTGCTGGTCTGCGACGACGCGCGCTACGCCCACGCAACCGCCGAGAATCTCGCCGCGTTGGTCGTCGTGCTCGCGGGCGAGCACGACCAGATTCTCGCCGCCAACACGACCACCGGCAAGAACGTCGCGCCGCGAATCGCCGCCCTGCTCGACGTCGCGCAGGTGTCCGAGATCGTGGCGGTGGTCGATCCCGACACGTTCGTGCGGCCGATCTATGCCGGCAACGCGCTCGCCACGGTCAAATCGTCGGACGCGAAGAAGGTGCTGACCGTGCGCACCACGGCCTTCGCCGCGGCGGACGACGGCGACGCGGCGGCGCCAATCGCCGAGGTCGCGCCGGCCGACGACACGGGGCTTGCCGAGTTCGTCGGCCACGACCTCACCCGCAGCGAGCGGCCCGAGCTTGCCGGGGCGCGCGTGGTCATCTCGGGCGGGCGCGGCATGCAGTCGGGCGACAATTTCAAGCTGATCGAGCCGATAGCCGACAAGCTGGGCGCCGCCATCGGCGCATCGCGCGCGGCGGTCGATTCCGGCTTCGTCTCGAACGACTTCCAGGTCGGCCAGACCGGCAAAGTGGTCGCGCCCGAGCTTTACGTCGCCGTCGGCATTTCCGGCGCCATCCAGCACCTCGCCGGGATGAAGGATTCCAAGGTCATCGTCGCGATCAACAAGGACGAGGACGCGCCGATTTTCCAGGTCGCCGATTACGGGCTCGTCGCCGACCTGTTCCAAGCCCTGCCCGAACTCGCCGCCGAACTGGACCGCCAAGGCGTGAAGCCGCGTTAGGGCGGCCGCGCGTACAAGGGACCCCGAGATGATTCAGAGCTCCACTGCCGCCAAGCCCGCCCTCGACGCCGAACCCGCTGCCCGCCCGCGACCGATCCGCAAGGTGGGGGTGGTCGGTGCGGGCCAGATGGGCAGCGGCATCGCCCATGTCTCGGCGCTCGCCGGTCTCGACGTCGTGGTGGTCGACATCGACCAAAAGCAGATCGACCGCGGCATCAACGTCATCGAGCGCAATTTGGAGCGCCAGGTGGCGCGCGGCCGCGTTTCGGACGAGGACCGCAAGGCGGCGCTCGGGCGCATCAAGTCGGGGCTCAACTACGGCATGCTCGGAGATTGCGACCTTGTGGTCGAGGCGGCGACCGAGAACGAGTTGGTGAAGCGCAAGGTGTTCGAGCAGATGATCCCGTATCTCAAGGCGGATGCGATGATCGCGACCAACACCTCGTCGATCTCGATCACCCGGCTCGCCGCGGCGACCGACCGGCCCGGCAAGTTCATCGGGCTGCATTTCATGAACCCCGTGCCGCTGATGCAGCTGGTCGAGATCATCCCCGGCATCGCGACCGAGCCCGCCACCTTCCAGACCGTCGACGAGATGGCGCGGAAGCTCGGCAAGACGCCGGTCGTCTCCGAGGACTACCCGGCCTTCATCGTCAACCGCATCCTGCTGCCGATGATCAACGAGGCGGTCTACACGCTGTACGAGGGCGTCGCCTCGATCTCGGCGATCGACACGGCGATGAAGCTCGGTGCGAACCACCCGATGGGCCCGCTGGAGCTCGCCGACTTCGTCGGGCTCGACACCTGCCTCTCGGTCATGCAGGTGCTGTACGAGGGGCTCGCCGATTCCAAGTACCGTCCCTGTCCGCTGCTGGTGAAGTACGTCGAGGCGGGCTGGCTCGGCAAGAAGACCGGCCGCGGCTTCTACGACTACACCGGCGACACGCCGGTGCCCACGCGGTAGGTCCCGCCCGCGCCGGCGGCGCCGGCGCCCGTCCTTTTCCTCAGAACTGGTCGAGCAGCCGCTGGATGTAGTCGAGCTCCAGCGCCGTGCGGTTGCGCTCGCCCGCGCGGCGGCGCAGCTCGTCGACGATGTGCTTGGCGCGCTGCACGTCCGATTCCGACGGGATCTTGACGTCGGAGGCGTCGAACCCGTGCTGCTCCTCGGGCAGCGGCCGGCCCAGCGGGTCGCGCATGCCTTGCAGCCGCTGGTTGGGGTTCATCATGTTGGGGCCATAGGGGCCGTAGCCGGGCCCGTACCCCATCTGGCTCATCATCTGCTGCATCATGCCCTGGCCGGCCTGCTGCAGCGCCTGGAGCGCCTGGGTCTGCGGCCCGATGGCGCCCGACGGGTCGCCGCGCCCGAGCGATCCGGCGGCCTCGCCCATCGCCTGGCCCGCCTTGCCGAGCTGGTCGCCGGCCTTGCCCGGCATGCCCTGTCCCATTTTCTGGAGCTGCTGGCGCAGCTTGTCGAGCGCCTGGCGCAGCGCCTGCTGCTCGGACGCCGACATCTGCATCTCGCCCGGCTTGGCGCCCTGTTGCTGGGCCTGGAAGCTCTTGTTCAAGAGCTGGTTCTGGCGGCGGATCATGTCCTGGAGCTGGCGCATCGCTTGGCCGGCCGGGCTGTTCTGCATCTGCTGCATGCTCATCATGCTGCCGTTCTGCATGTTCTCCAGGATGTTGCGAAGCTGGGCGAGCATTTCGCGCGCGGCGTCGCGCGAGCCCATGCGCATCAGCTCCTGCGCCCTTTGCAGCATGCGCATCAGGTCCTGGCCCTCGATGACCTGGGCGTTCGGCGGAAGCTGCGCCATCTGGTTCTGGTTGGGCTGCTGCTTGGCCATCTGCTCGGCGAGGGCTTGCAGGAACTTGGAAAGCGCCTGCTGCAGCTCGCTCATCAGCCGCTGGATTTCCGAGTCCGGCGCGTTGTTGGCGAGCGCGTCCATCAGCTTCTTCTCGATCTCGCGCATGTCGCGCTGGCTGATCGAGAGCTTGCCGTCTTCCAGCCGCAGCGCCGTGTCCCACAACAGCTTCTCGACCGACGATATGGCCGTCCCGTCCGGGTCGTAATGCAGCCGCGAGCGGGCGGAGATCAGCGACAGGAACACCACCGGATCGCCGTCATATGCGCCGGGCCGTGCCGCGATGTCCTCGATCCCGGCGATCACCTCGAGCCGCGCGTCGTCGCCGCGCAATGCGAGCTTCTTGCGCTCGGCGATGATCCGCTTGGCCACCGGGTTGTGGAACACCCGCTCGGGGATGGTGAACGCCACCTCCTTGCTTTCGCCGGTCTGGCCCGCCGTGTCGGTGGCGGTGAGGCGGACGAAGGCGGGCAGCCCGGCCCACGGGTTGGTGGTCAGGTCGTGGTAGGTGACGTCCGACACCGCCGGCGCGTTGAGCTTGGGCAGCGCCAGGTCGAGCGTCATCGGCTTGGCCTCGGTGGCAGACCCGTTCGGCTTCTGAAGCCGGATCGTCGCGGCCACCTTGGCGATGCCGTAATCGTCCTTCGCCTTATATGCGAGGCGGAGCGTGCCCTGCGGCGTGGCGGCGGGCGGCGGGTCGATGGCGACCGTCGGCGGCCGGTCCGGCACGACCTTGAGGCGCCAGCGGCCGAGCGTGTTGCCGCCCTGGCGTACCGCGAGAGTCTCGCCGGCGGTCAGTGTCGCGCCCGCCTTGTACACCCCGTCGTCGATCCGCTGGAACGTGGTACGCGAGCCGTCGATCTCGAGCTCGGGCTGGCCGTACCCGCCCTGCACCTGGGCGGTCAGCACGCTGCCCGCCGGGACGGAGAGGAGCGGCGGCTGGGCGCCGGCCTTGGCCTCGCCGGGCTTGTTGGCGCTCGCTTCGCTTGGAAACAGGGGCGGGCGCCCGGTGTATTCAGGCGGGGTGATCCAGAGGCGCAATGTCGCGACGCGCGCGGCTCCCATCCCGAGTCCGGGCGAAAGCGCGCGGCCGACCCGGTCGCCGAAGCCCGCCCAGCCGGTCACGACGGCGACGGTCAGCACCAGCACCAGCGCAGCGCGCAGCGCGATCGGGTCGCGCTTGGCGAGGCCGGGGCGCGGCACGCCCACCCTGAGCCTGCGGATCGCCTCGGCCATGCGGCGCTGGTGAAGCTGCCACAGAGCGGCGGCATAGGGATCGGCGCCGCCGGCCGCGAGCCGGTCATTGACGGCGGTCAGCGGCCGGTGGGGCAGGGCGCTCGCCAGCTCCAGCCGGCGCTGGGCTTCCGCGCCCCGCGGCGACCGGAAGCGGCTGACCGCATGGCCCAGCGTCCACAGGAAGGCGGCGGCGAAGGCGGCGAGGATCGCGAGGTGCAGCCAGCCGGGCAGCAGCGGCAGGACGTCGAACAGGGCGATGGCGAGGAACAGCCCGGCGATGCCGACCGCGGGCCATACGGCGATCCAGGCGCGCTCCCAGAAAAGGACCGCACGCGCGAGCCAGAGGCGCGCCGCGAGCCGCGGGCTTCCGCCCGAACCGCTCGACGTGCCCGACATGTGGACCTCCTTCAGGCCGCTCCGCGGGACCGCGCCTTGCGCGTCTCCATAAGCCACGGCGGCAATGCTTCGCGCTTCAACCGTTCCTCGATGCCGGGGCGAGAGCGGGTCACCGCGTACCTGCCATCCCGGACCATCACCTCGGGCGCGAGCGGACGACTATTATACTCGGAAGCCATCGCGGCGCCATAGGCGCCGGCCATCAGCACCGCCACCAGTGCCCCTTCCGAGAGCGGCGGAAGCATCCGAGACAGCCCCAGCACGTCGCCCGACTCGCAAACCGGGCCGACCACGTCCGCCTCGGCAAGGGGCCCGTCGGCGGCGGGCTCGGCGACCGGAACGATCGGGTGGCGCGCGTCGTACAACGCGGGCCGGATCAGGTCGTTCATCGCCGCGTCGACGATGACGAACCGCTTGGCCGGCGTGTCCTTGACGTAGAGCACGCGGGCGAGAAGCGCGCCGGCCGCGGCCACCAGGAAGCGGCCCGGCTCGAACACCAGCTCGCCCGCAAAGCCGCGCGTTGCCTCGGTGACGATGCGGGCGTAGTCGGCGAGGTCGGCATCGCGTGCGCCCTCGTAGGCGACGCCGAGTCCGCCGCCGAGGTCGAGCCGGCGGACCGCGTGCCCGGCGGCGGCGAGCTCGGCGGCCAGCGCGGCCGCGCGGGCGAACGCGGCATGGAAGGGGTCGAGCGCCACGATCTGCGAGCCGATATGGACGGCAACCCCGACGATCTCGACGCCGGGCAGGGCCGCGGCGCGGGCGTAGATTTCGGGCGCGCGGGCGATGTCGATGCCAAACTTGTCGATCTTGCGCCCGGTCGTGATCTTGTCGTGGCCGCCGGCCGCGATGTCGGGATTGACCCGGATCGCGATGGGCGCACGCTGGCCTCGTGCCTGCGCCACCTCCGAGAGGACGGCCAGCTCGGGTTCGGATTCGACGTTGAACTGGCCGATCCCGGCGGCGAGCGCCTGGGCCATCTCGTCCCGCGTCTTGCCGACGCCGGAGAACACGATGCGCTCGGGCGCGACCCCGGCGGCGAGCGCGATGGCGAGTTCGCCCCCCGAAACCACGTCCGCGCCGGCGCCGAGGGCGGCGAAGGTGCTAACGACGGCGAGGCTCGGGTTCGCCTTCATCGCGTAGCAGATGGTCGCGTTCAGCCCGCCGACGGCGGATTTCAGCCGGCGATAGGCATCCTCCATCGCGCCCGCTGAATAGACGTAGGCGGGGGTGCCGACCACCTTGGCGATGTCGGCGAGGGCGACGCCGTCGGACGAGAGCGCGCCATCGCGATAGGCGAAGCCTTCGGTCATGAGGTCGGGTACTGGCGCGGGAAGTCGGTCTGCTCGCCCGGCGGCGGCTTCAGCGCGCCCTTCTTGCCGCACGCCGCGAGCGGCGCGGTGAGCGCGAGCGCGATGAGGAGGAGAACGAGCAGCGGCCCGCGGGATCGACCCGCCACCCTGTCCCTCCCCCTCGATGGAGGAGGGTTGGGATGGGGGTGAGACGGCATCGGGGCGGCCCTCACAGGAACCGCTTCCGCGCCTGGGCGGCCGCGCGGCGCACGTTGCGCGGCGCCGTGCCGCCGAGCGAGTCGCGCGATGCGACGGCGTTCTCGGCCCCTAGCACCTTGTAGAGCTCGACCGTGATGCGCGGCTCGATCGAGCGCATGTCGTCGAGCGTCAGCTCCTCGAGCGCCTTGCCCCTGCCGTCGGCCAGGCGAACGATGCGCCCCGTCACCCGGTGCGCCTCGCGGAACGGCATGTCGAGCACGCGGACCAGCCAGTCGGCGAGGTCGGTGGCCGAGGCGTGCCCGGCGGTGGCGGCGGCACGCATGCGCTTCGCGTCGAACGAGATGTCCGACATCATGCCGGCGATGGCGGCGAGCGACAGCTCCACCGTGTCGGCGGCATCGAACACCGCCTCCTTGTCCTCCTGCATGTCCTTCGCGTAGGCGAGCGGCAGCGCCTTCAGGACCGAGAGCAGCGCGACGAGCCCGCCGATGATCCGGCCGCTCTTGGCGCGCACCAGCTCGGCCGCGTCCGGGTTCCGCTTCTGCGGCATCATCGAGGAGCCGGTGGAGAACGAGTTGGAGAGCCGCGCGAACCCGAACTGGGCCGACGACCACAGCACGATCTCCTCGGCGAGGCGGGAGAGGTGGATCGCCAGGATCGCCGCGGACGACAGGAACTCGAGCGCGAAGTCGCGGTCGGACACGGCGTCGAGCGAGTTGGCCATCGGGCGGGCGAAGCCGAGCGCGCGGGCCGTCGCCTCGCGGTCGATCGGGAACGAGGTGCCGGCGAGCGCCCCCGCGCCGAGCGGGCATTCGTTCAGCCGGGCGCGGGCGTCGTCGAACCGGCCGCGGTCGCGCCCCAGCATCTCGACATAGGCCAGCAGATGGTGGCCGAGCGTCACGGGCTGGGCCGACTGCAAATGGGTGAAGCCCGGCATGATCGTCTCGGCATGGCGGTCGGCGAGCCCGATCAGCACGGTCTGCAGCGCCTTGATGCCGTCGATGGTGCGGTCGATGGCGTCGCGCACCCACATCCGGAAGTCGGTCGCCACCTGGTCGTTGCGCGAGCGGGCGGTGTGCAGCCGCCCCGCCGGGGCGCCGATTCGCTCGGCAAGGCGCGCCTCGACGTTGAGGTGGATGTCTTCGAGCTCCTCCTTGAAGGCGAAGTCGCCGCGCTCGATCTCGTCCTTTACGGCGTCGAGCCCGGCGAGGATCGCCCGCCCGTCGCCGGCGGACACGATGCCGCGGCTCATCAGCATGGAGCAGTGGGCCTTTGACGCGGCGATGTCCTGGGCATATAGCCGCTTGTCGAACTCGATGGACGCGTTGATCTTTTCCATCAGCCGCGCCGGCCCGGCGCCGAACCGCCCGCCCCACAGGGCGTTGGCGGCGGCCTCGCCGGAGGCGGCGGGGGCCTGGCCGGCCGGAGGCGCGGGGCGGCGGGTCGGTTTCGTGCTCATGTCCGTGCCGCCGCGGGAGTCCGCGTGAAGAAATACGGTGTCATCATCGTCCTGGTCGTCGCCGTCGCCGCCGCATTCGGCGCCATATGGCATGTCCGCACGACGAAGGAAACCGCTCCGACGCCCCCTCCGGCCGCGCGGCAGGAATCTACCCCGTCCCAGCCGGGCCCGCCAGCGCTGACGACGCCGTTTTTCGCCGAAAACGGGGCCTCGAAGACCCTCGCCGACTTCGCCGGCAAGCCGGTGCTGGTCAATTTCTGGGCGACCTGGTGCGGTCCCTGCAAGCAAGAGATGCCGTCGCTCGACCGGCTGGCGAAGCGCATGGCGCCCGAGGGAATTGCCGTCATCGCGCTGTCGCAGGACGTGACCGGCTGGGACAAGATCGGGCCCTACCTTGCCCAGGTGAAGCTTACCTCGCTTCCGGTCTATTTCGACAAGAACGGCGCCATCGCCCGCTCGCTCCAGGTGGACGCGCTGCCGACGACCTATCTCCTCGGCCCGGACGGCAAGCCGCTCGGCCGGTTCCTCGGCGCGGTGGACTGGGATTCGCCGAAGGCCGACGCCACCCTCCGCGCAGTCGCGTTCGCGAAGCATTGATCGAGGATGCGGCGCCAGCGCCGCTGCGCTAAGCTTCGGCGAGAAACGCACAAGGGGGGACCCCATGCACCGCACGCTCGTTGCGGCCGTCGCGCTCGTCGCGCTCGGCGCCGCCTTCCAGCCCGCGCACGCGCTCGACAAGCTCCGGGTCGGCAAGCCGACGCCGACCGCCTATTCCTTCGCGCTGCTCGAGGTCGGGATCGAGGAAGGCATCTTCAAGAAGCACAATCTCGAGATCGAGACCGTCACGCTGGCCGGCGGCGCCAAGATGCACCAGGCGATGATCTCGGGCGCGCTCGACGTCGGGCTCGGCTCGGGGCCGGACATGGGCTTCATCGCAAAGGGCGCGCCGGAGAAGGGCGTCGGCGCGATGGCCGGGGCGCTCAAGAACATCGTCATCACCGTTCGCAACGACGGCTCGGTCCCCGATAAGGACGCGCTCAAGGGCAAGCGCATCGGCGTCACGACGCCCGGTTCGCTCACCTACTGGTGCGCGCAGAAGTTCGCGCTGACCCAGGGCTGGGGACCCAGCGGGATGAACATCGTGCCGCTCGGCTCGCCCAACGGCATGATCGGCGCGCTGATGGGCAAGAACATCGACGCGATGACGATCTCGCTCGAATTGAGCCTCAAGCTCGAGAAGGACCACCGCGCCAAAATCCTGGTGAACTACGGCGACACCATCAAGACCTTCCTGACCCACGTGATCTACGCCACCGACACGATGATGCAGAAGCACCCCGACCAGCTTCGCGCCTTCCTCGCCGGCTGGTACGAGACGATGAAGTTCATGAAGGCGCACAAGGCCGACACGATCCGCATCACCAGCAAGGTCACCCACCTGCCGCCCGACCTCGCCGAACGGGTCTACGATACGCAGACCGACATGTTCTTCACCGACGGCCACTTCAATAAGGCCGACCTCGCCGCGACCAAGCAGTCGCTGGTCGAGCTCGGCCAGCTCAAGACCGTGCCGCCGGACGACAAGCTGGTGACCGAGGCATTCCTGCCGAAGATGTGAGACGCGGCGCGCGGGCGGCGCCCCGGCGTCGCCCGAACGTCTCGCGGATGTCGCCCGAACGTCGCCTCATGTCGTCTTTGTCGCCTCGCAAGCCGCTGATTCCGTGGGGATGTCACCCGAAGCGCAGGTAAAAATCCGACCGCGGTGCCCGCGCGGCACCGTCGTCCGTATCTAGGAACGAAATCCGCAAAATCAAGCCCGCGCGACGATGCGGACGCAGGCGAGGGGCCTACAGCGCCTTCACCGCTTCCAGCACCTCTTCGACATGGCCGGGGACTTTGACTTTGCGCCAGACCCGGCGAACCTTGCCGGCGCCGTCGATCAGGAAGGTGGCGCGCTCCATGCCCATGTACTTGCGGCCGTACATGCTCTTCTCGACCCAGGTGCCGTAGGCCTCGGACACCTTGCCCTCCTCGTCCGAGGCAAGGACGAAGTTGAGCCCGTGCTTCGTCTTGAACTTGTCGTGGCTCTTCACCGGGTCGCGCGAGACGCCGATCACCTCGGCCTTGACGCGCGAGAAGTCGGGCAGGGCGTCGCGAAAGCCGCACGCCTCCTTGGTGCAGCCCGACGTGTCGTCCTTCGGGTAGAAATAGAGCACCACCGGCTTGCCCTTGAGGTCCTTCAACGACACCGTGCCGCCGCCGTCGGTCGGCATCTTGAAGTCCGGCGCCTTCGCCCCCTCGGTCACGCTCATCGCCCTGCCTCCTTGGTTTCTTCCGCCTTCGCGAACCTGTCCGCCACCGCGGCGGCCGGCCGCTCGACCAGCGCCGCGAATCGCGCACGCACCCCCTTCGCCGCCGCGTCGAGCCGGGCCGGAACGGTCGCGAAGCCGGCCTCGCCCACCGCGCGGGCGATCGCCGCCTTCAGCCCTTCGGGCGCGTCGGCCTCAACGAACCGGCCGCCGGTGGTCAACCGCAGGATGCCCTGGAGGTTGTGCCACAGCCGGAGCGCGTCCGCCAGTTCGCGGGCGTCGGCGTCGGCGACCAGACCCGCGCGGGCGAGGCCGGCGAGCGCCGCGGCCGTGTTGACGTCGAGCACCTCGGGCCGGTCGTGGCCGTGGCGGAGCTGGAGGTACTGGACGATGAACTCGACGTCGACCAGCCCGCCGCGCAAATGCTTCACCTCCCACGGATCGCCCGTGGTCAGCTCGCGCTCCATCCGCGCCCGCATGTCGGCGACGTCGTGGACCAGCCGGTCGGGATCGCGGGCGCGGCCCAGCGTCGCGCGGATTGCGTCCTCGATGTGCCCGGCGAGTGCGGGCGGGCCGGAGATGACCCGCGCCCGGGTCAGCGCCATGTGCTCCCAGGTCCAGGCGTCCTCCGTCTGGTAGCGCACGAACGCTTCGAGCGAGGTGGCGAGCGGACCGGCATTGCCGGACGGGCGCAGCCGCATGTCGACCTGGTAGAGCCGGCCCTCGGCCGTCGGTGCGTCGATCGCGCCGATGAAGCGCTGGCCGAGCCGGGCGAAATACTGGCTCGCCGCCAGGGCCTGCGGCCCGTCCGACTGCGCGTCCAGCGCCGCGCCATCATAGACGAACATCAGATCGAGATCGGAGCCGAAGGTGAGCTCGCGCCCGCCGAGCTTGCCGAGCGCGACCACCGCCATCGCCGCGTCGGGCACGCGCCCATGGCGGACGGCGAACTCGGCCTCGACGCGCGGGTAGAGTGCGCGGAGCGCGGTCTCGGCGACGGCGGTGAGCGCCGGGCCCGCGCGGTCGGCATCGACCACGTTGCGCAGCACCATCAGCCCGGCGTTGAACACGTGATCCGACGACCAGCGCCGCACGATGTCGAGCGCGTCCTCGAACACGCGCGCCTGGCCGAGCGCCGCTTCGAGCTCGGCGGCCAGAGCTTCCGCATCCTCCGGAAGCGTGCCGGTTTCGCCGGCCAGCACCCCTTCCAGCAGGGCTGGCTTCCGCGCCAGCGCGTCGGCGAGGCTGGGCGCCGAGCCCATGATCTCGGCGACGAGCCCCAGCAGCTCGGGGTTCGAATAGAACAGCGAGAAGAGATGGACCCCGGCCGGCAGGGCGGCGAGGAACCCGTCGAACTTGATCAAGGCGTCGTCGGGATGGGCGGTCGCCGCCAGAGCCTCCAGCAGGCCCGGCATCAGCTCGGTCAGGAGCTCGCGCGCCCTCGCGCTCCGCGTCGCGCGGAAGCGGCCGCGGTGCCAGGCGCGCACGATCTCGCATACCCGCGCCGGCTCGCGGTAGCCCATGCGCGCCAGCGTCTCGATCGTTTCGGGGTCGTCCTCGGCCCCGGTGAAGACCAGGTTGCCCGGCCCGCCGAGCGCCGGCTCGGCCTCGAACAGGTGGGCGTAATGCTCCTCCACCGTCCGCAGGACGGAGACCAGCGCGGCGGCGAAGGTCGGGCGGTCGGCAAACCCCATGAACAGCGCGATGGACTCCAGCCCGGAATCGTCCTTCGGCAGCGCGTGGGTCTGCTGGTCGTTCACCATCTGCAGCCGGTGCTCCAACTTGCGCAGGAAGGCGTAGCAGCGGGCCAGCTCGTTCGCCGCCGACAGGGAGATGTGGCCCAGGGCGGCGAGCGCGGCCAGCGCCTCGCAGGTCGGGCGGCGGCGCAGCGCCGGCTCGCGCCCGCCCCAGATGAGCTGCTGCGTCTGGGCGAAGAACTCGATCTCGCGGATGCCGCCGCGGCCCAGCTTCACGTTGTGGCCGGCGACCGCGATGGCCGCGCCGCCGCGATGGGCGTTGATCTGGCGCTTGATCGAATGGATGTCCTGGATGGCGGCAAAGTCGAGATTCTTGCGCCAGACGAACGGGCGCAGGATGTCGAGGAACGCATTCCCGGCCTCGATATCGCCCGCCACCGGGCGCGCCTTGATCATCGCCGCCCGCTCCCAGTTCTGGCCGGCGCTTTCGTAATAGATCTCGGCGGCGAGGGTCGAGATGGCGGGCGGCGTCGAGCCGGGGTCGGGGCGGAGCCTGAGGTCGGTGCGGAACGCGTAGCCGTCGGCCGTCCGCTCCTCCATCATCCCCACCAGGTTGCGGGTGAGGCGCACGAAGAACGGGCCGGGCTCGTCGCGCCCGACATAGCGCACGATCTCGGGGTCGTAGAGCACGATCAAATCGACGTCGCTCGAATAGTTGAGCTCGCGCCCGCCGAGCTTGCCCATGCCGAGCACGATATAGCCTGAGCCGGCCTGGGCATCGGCGGGATCGGGAAGGGCGATCTCGCCCGCCTCGGCCCCTGCGGCTAAAAGATGCGCCGAAGCGGCGCCGAGCGTCGCCTCGGCCGCGTCGGTGAGCGCGCCGGTGACGCGGCCGAGGTCCCACGCCCCCGCGATGTCTGCTAGGGCGACCGCGAGGGCGATGCGGTTTTTCGCCTGGCGCATGCGCCGCATGCAGGCGGCGCGCGTCTCCGGCGCGGGCGGGGTGGCACGCAGGCCCGCGAGCGCCGCGGCGACGGCGTCGTCGGGGCCGTCCGTAAAGATCGCCCGGCTCGCCGCCGGATCGCGGGTCAGGGCGGCGGCCAGATAAGGGCTGTTGCCGGCGGCGGCCTCGATCAGGGCGCGGGCGGCGGGATCGTCGGCGGCGTCGCCGAGGAATGCGGCGAGGGCGGGATCGTCGGCGCGCCCTGCGGCCTCGCGCCATTCGGCGAGCGCGCGCGCCGCCCGCTCGGGGTCGGCAGGGCGCGGCAGCGCGCCGGGGGCTTGACACAGGGATGCCGCCAACACCATGAAACGACCGGTTCCCTGCCGCGAACGATTGGCGCAGACTGCGGCAACCGCCGCATGCGGTCAAGGCGCGGGCCGAGGGTCGATGCCCCGACCTTCGGCGCGTCCGGGACACGGTGAACAGTCCGGCCAGGACGCGAGGATCGTTGCTCAACCGCACCATCCACATCGCGATCGAGGTGCTCGGCGCGCTCGCGCTCGGGCTCGCCATCGCCGTGGCGGTGCTCGGCTGGCGGCTGAGCCATGGCCCGCTGTCGCTCGATTTCCTGAAGCCCTATCTCGAACAGGCGCTCGACGACTCCAAAAGCCCGTTCCGAGTTGCAGTCGGCGAGCCCGAGCTGATCTGGTCCGGCTGGAACCGGCCGATCGACCTCCGCGCCACCGACATCAAGCTGCTCGACCGCCAGGGGGCGGTGCTCGCCAGCGCGCCGCAAATGTCGCTCAAGCTCAGCGTCCGGGCGCTGGCCCGCGGCATGGTGGCGCCGACCTCGATCGAGCTGTTGGGCGCCCGCGCGACGATGATCCGGACCGCCGAAGGCGGCTATCGCCTCGCCCTCGGCGAGCAGCAGCAGAACGCGACGCCGGGCGACGGCGACGTTCTGGAGCGGATCTCCGCCGTGCTGCTCGCCCCGCTCGACCGGTCGCGCTCGCTCGGCTATCTCCGGCGCATCTCGATTGCCGGCGCGACGCTCGACGTCGAGGACCGCCAGCTCGGCCTCGCCTGGAGCGCGCCGCGTGCCGACCTCGTATTCGCCCGCGACCGCAGCGGCATTCGGGTCGACGCAGGGCTCGCGCTCGATCTCGGCGGGACGACCGCGCGGCTCGACGCCACCGGCACCTACCGGCGCGACGACGGGGCGACCGAGGCGGCGGTGCGGTTCTCCGGCGTGCGCCCGGCGAGCCTCGCGGCGCGGTTTCCGCGGCTTGCGGCCCTCGCGCCGGTCGAGCTGCCGCTGGCCGGCACGCTGAACGCGACGTTCGACCGGTGGGGTGGGCTGATCGGCGGCGCATTCGACGTGACGGCGGGGGCGGGGGAGGTGGTCGCGCCCGAGCTGTGGACCGCGCCGCTCGACGTCACCGCGGCGCACGCGCGCGGCACGCTGGCGAAGGGGTTCGACGGGGTCACGATCGAGGCGGCGACGGTCACGCTCGGCGGCGGCCCGCGCCTCGGCCTCTCCGGTTCGGCGACGCGCTCCGGCGGCGATGCCGTGGATGCGCACGGCACGCTCACCATAAACGATGCGCCGTTCGACGTACTCGAGCGCTACTGGCCGCTCGGCATCGCGCACGGCGCGCGAGCCTGGGTCACCGCCAACCTGCTGGGTGGGAGCCTAGCCGAGGGGCGGGCCGAGCTCGCGCTCAAGATCGCGGGGCCGGACCACGAGATGACGCTCGAACTCGATGTCCGGCAATTTCCGCATCGCGGGGGTGAGCGTGCACTTCCTGCGCCCGCTGCCGCCGGTGACCGGCGCGTCGGCGACCGGCACGTTCGACAAGGACAGCATGACGGTGATCGGCAGCGCCGGCCAGCTCGGCGGGCTTCGCGTCGACGAGGCGAAAATCCGGTTCGACCACATCGACCGCAAGATCGCCGACGCCAGCGTCGAGGTGGTGGCGCGCGGCCCGCTGAAGGATGCGCTCGAGCTGCTCGACCATCCCCGCTTCCACTACATGAAGAAGCTCGGCATCGACCCCAAGGGGGTGGCCGGCGCGGCTGCCGCGCGGATGGTCGTCACCTTCCCGACCGCGGTCGCCCTCAAGTTCGGCGACATCGGCATCCGGGCCGCGGCGAATTTGCGCGGCGTCGCGGTCAAGGGCGCCGTGCTCGGTCGCGACCTGACCGACGGCGACCTGGTGCTGAAGCTTGACCGCGATGGGATGGATGTTTCCGGCAAGGCGCGGATTGCCGGCGTGCCGTCGGACCTCGTGTGGGTCGAGAATTTCGACCCCAAGGCGCCGATCGCCAGGCGCTACCGCGTGACCGGGCGGGTCGGCGACGCGGACCGCGCGCGGCTCGGGCTCGACACCGCGCCGTTCGCGACCGGGCCGATGGCGGTCGACCTCGCGCTGGTCCAGCGGGTGGACGCACCGGCGGAGCTGCAGGCCCGGATCGGGCTCAATGACGCCGCGCTTTCGCTCCCCGACCTCGGCTGGTCGAAGCCGGCCGGTAAGCCCGGCACCGCGACCGTGATCGCGACGCTCGCGAACGGCCGGCTCGCTGCGCTCACCCATCTCGGGATCGACGCCAACGGGCTCAATGCCGCCGGGCGCATCGATTTCGCCCCGGATGGCGCCACCATCGCCCGCGCCGAAATCGATCGCCTCCATCTCGGCCGGACCGAACTCACCGGGCTGATCGTGCGGCGCCCGGCCGGCGGGTACGACGCGCGCCTCGCGGGCCAGTCGCTCGACGCCGGTCCTTTGATCCGCCGCGCCCAGGCGCTCGACCGCGACGCGGCCAAGCTGCCGCCCTACCGCCTGTCGCTCCGGGTCGGCCGGCTCGACCTGCTGGCGGGCGCGCCGCTCTCCAACGTCTCGGGGCTGGTCGATTACGACGGTGCGAACTGGACGCAAGTCTCGCTCGACGGCGCCATGCCGGGCGGCCACCGCGTCGCGCTGCGCCTCGGCCCGGCGAAGGGCGGCAGCCGCCTCACCCTCGATTCCGACGACGCGGGCGAGGCGATGCGCGTGCTGGGCATCAATGACAATTTCGTGGGCGGGCGGCTCGCCCTCCAGGCCGAGCGCCCGGCGGCCCCGGCCGGCACCTGGACCGGCATGCTGCGCATGTCTGACTTTCGGGTGCAGAAGGCGCCGATGCTCGCCCGGCTGCTGACGGTCGCCTCGCTCACCGGCATCGGCAACCTCGTGTCGGGCAAGGGCATCTCGTTCGCCCGGCTGGTCATGCCGTTCACCTACACGGACGGGCGCATGGTAATCGACAAGGCGCGCGCCGCCGGCTCGGAGATCGGCATCACCGCCGAGGGCATGCTCGATCTCGACCGCAACGCGGTGAAGATCAACGGCACGATCGTGCCCGCCTATACGCTGAACAGCGTGCTCGGCAACATCCCGCTGCTCGGCAAGCTCCTGACCGGGTCGGAGGGCTCGGGCGTGTTCGCCGCGACCTACAAGCTCGACGGCAAGCTCGACGAGCCGACGATGAGCGTGAATCCGCTGGCGGCGCTCGCCCCGGGATTCCTCCGCGACCTGGTGGACGGGCTGCTGCAGGGCACCTCGGCGCCGATGCCCATGCCGGAGAACATCCCCTAGCTAGACCGGCCGGACCAGCGCGTGGCGCTTGCGTCCGGCGGAAAGCTTGATCACCCCGTCGGCGTTGAGGTCGTCGAGCCCGACCGTCGCGGTCTCGGACGGGATGGGCGCGTCGTTGATGCGGGCGCCGCCGCCCTTGATCAGCCGACGCGCCTCGCCGCCCGAAGCGGCGAGCCCGGCCCGGCGGAACAGGTCGAATGCCGGGATGCCGGCGGCGAGGTCCGACCGGGCGATTTCGACGGTCGGCAGCGCCTCGCCGAGCCCGCCTTCCTCGAACGTGCGCCGCGCAGTGTCGGCCGCCGCGGCCGCGTCCTCGGCCCCGTGCGCCAGCGCCGTCGCCGCGTCGGCCAGCGCCTTCTTGGCGACGTTGATCTCGGCGTCGCCGAGCGCCGCCAGCCGGTCGATCTCGTCCTCGGGAAGCTCGGTGAACAGGCGGAGGAACCGGCCGACGTCGGCGTCCGAGACGTTGCGCCAGAACTGCCAGTACTCGTAGGGCGAGACCCGCGCCGGATCGAGCCACACCGCGCCGCGCGCGGTCTTGCCCATCTTCTCGCCGGACGCGGTGGTGATCAGAGGCGCGGTGAGGCCGTAGAGCGCGCGGTCGTCCATCCGCCGGCCGAGTTCCACCCCGGAGACGATGTTGCCCCACTGGTCCGACCCGCCCATCTGCAGCGCGCAGCCGGTGCGGCGTGCGAGCTCTAGGAAGTCGTAGGCCTGCAGGATCATGTAGTTGAACTCGAGGAACGAGAGCGGCTGCTCGCGCTCGAGGCGGAGTTTCACCGATTCGAACCCGAGCATGCGGTTGACCGAGAAATGCCGTCCGACGTCGCGCAGGAAGGCGATGTAGCCGAGCCGGTCGAGCCAGTCGGCGTTGTTCATCATCACGGCGTCGGACGGGCCGTCGCCGAAGGTCAGGAACCGCTCGAACACCTTCCGGATGCCGGCCATGTTGGCGGCGATCTGTTCGTCGCTGAGGAGCTGACGCGATTCGTCCTTGCCCGACGGGTCGCCCACCTTGGTCGTCCCGCCGCCGAGCAGCACGATCGGCTTGTGGCCGGCGCGCTGGTACCAGCGCAGCAGCATGATCTGGACCAGCGAGCCGACATGCAGCGAATCCGCGGTGCAGTCGAATCCGATATAGGCCGGCACCGCCGTGCCGGGGGCGAGCAGGGCGTCGAGCGCGGCGGCGTCGGTGCACTGGTGCACGAAACCGCGCCGCGTCGCCGTTTCCAGGAACTGCGAGCGGTACTGGGCCATGGGAGGCGTCGTTTAGCACGGCCGGCCCGCCATTGTCGCGCCTCCTTGGCCGGCGCCCGAAAGGGCGGTCATCGGCGGCGGGGAAGGAGGTGCGGACACGCCATCCCCCCACGCTGTCCTTCTCCTGGTGAGAGGGACAGGGTGGGGGGGCCGTCTCGTGGGATTGACCGGCCGGGCCGGGACGGGGAAACTTCGCGGCGCAATCGAGGGGAGCCCGCATGCAACCGCGCCGTACTGGACCGTTCAACTACACGCCGATCAATCGCCGCCCCAGGATCTCGTGGCCGGACGGCGCGCGGGTCGCGCTCTGGGTGATCCCGAACATCGAGACCTGGCCGCTCGACGAGCCGGTGCCGGGCGGCATGGCGGCGAAGGTGCCCGACGTGCATGCCTGGGCGCAGCGCGACTACGGCGCGCGCATCGGCATCTTCCGCATCATGGAGGTGCTGGCGCGCCACGGCGTGCCGGGCTCCGCGACGCTCAACAGCGAGGTGTGCGACGACTATCCCGAGATCATCGAGGACTGGACCGCGCATGGCTGGGAATTGCTCGGCCACAACAACACGAACGCGCGGCTGCTGAACGCCATCCCGCCGGACCGCGAGCGCGAGGTGGTGCTGTCCACCTTCGACCGCATCGAGAAGTCGACCGGCGTCCGGCCCAAGGGCTGGCTCGGGTCCGGCCTGCAGGAGACGTGGAACACGCTCGACTACCTGATCGAGGCGGGCTGCGAGTATGTGTGCGATTGGTGCAACGACGACCAGCCCTATCTGATGAACGTCGGCGGCAAGCGTCTGGTGTCTCTGCCCTATTCGTTGGAGATCAACGACCTGCCCTTCGTCATGCGCGGGCGCGGCTCGCCCGACGAGTGGGAAGCCGCGGTGCGGCGCACGTTCGACGTTCTCTACCGCGAGGGCGCCGAGTCCGGCCGGGTGATGGCGATCCCGCTGCACCCGTTCGTCACCGGCGTGCCGCACCGTATCGACGCGCTTGACCGGGCGCTCCGCTACATCTGCGGCCACGAAGGCGTGTGGCGCGCCAAGGGCTCGGAGATCGTCGCCCATTACCTCAAGTCGGGGAACACGTTCTGATCCGAATGCTCAACCCTGTCATTCCGGGCGCGGCGCCGCGCAAAGTGCCGCGCCGCAGACCGGGGACCGGTCGTGCGGCGTCCGGTTCGCGGCGGGGTGGGCCCCGGCTCGGCTCGCTTTGCCCGCCGTCCGGGGCGACAAGCTAGATGTCGACCGGCTTCGCCCCCATCCGCGCGATCGGGCTGATGAGCGGCACGTCGCTCGACGGCATCGACGCGGCGCTGATCGAGACGGACGGCGAGGCGGTCGCGGCCTTCGGCCCGTCACGCACCTCCCCCTACGATCCCGCGCTGCGCGAGCGGCTGCGCGCGACGCTCGGCCAGCGCGCGGCGCCGGACGCTCTGGTCTGCGACCTCACCGAGGCGCACGCGCGGGCCGTCGCGGCGCTGCTCGCCGAGGCCGACCTCGCCGCCGGCGACATCGGCATTCTCGGCTTTCATGGCCACACCATCTGGCATCGGCCGAGGGAGGGGGTGACGGTGCAGATCGGCGACGGGGCGCGGCTCGCGCGCCTCACCGCCATCGAAGTGGTGTCAGACTTCCGCAGCGCCGACGTCGCCGCGGGCGGCGAGGGGGCCCCGTTCGTGCCGCTCTACCACGCGGCGCTTGCGTCGGAGCTCGACCGGCCGATCGCCGTGCTCAATCTGGGCGGGGTCGCCAACCTCACCTGGATCGGCGCTGACGGGCGGCTGATGGCGTTCGATACCGGCCCCGGCAACGCGCTGATGGACGAATGGTGTGCGGCCCAGACCGGCCAGTCTTTCGATGCGGGCGGCGCGCTCGCCGCCGCGGGAACGGTCGATGAGGCGCGGCTCGCGCGGATGCTCGACCATCCGTATTTCGACCGGCCGCCGCCCAAGTCGCTCGACCGGCTGGATTTCGCGGCCGATGCCGTGGCGGGTCTCTCGGCGGCGGACGGGGCGGCGACGCTGTGCGCCTTCACGGCGGCGGCGGTGGCGCGGGGTGCAGCGCTGTTCCCGGCGCCGGTGACGCGCTTTCTCGCGACCGGCGGCGGGCGGCACAACGCGGCGCTGATGGCGGCCTTGTCCGAGGCGCTTCCGGCGCCGGTCGCGCCGGTCGAGGCGGCGGGCTGGGACGGCGACGCGCTGGAGGCGCAGGCCTTCGCCTTCCTCGCGGTGCGAAGCGTACGTGGCCTGCCGCTCAGCCTGCCGGAAACGACCGGCTGCGCCCGCCCGACGCCGGGTGGAAGACGCCATCGCGTGGAAGGTTAGGCTGTGTGGACAAAAAGATTGACGCGTGACTCCCGGTTTGATTCAAGGCTGCAGATTCGGGAGAGGCAGCCTTGGGCCGAGGGGACTTGAGCGAGCAGGAATGGCGGGTTTTGGAATCCTTGTTGCCGCCGGAGCGCGGGCGTCGCGGGCGCCCGCCGCTCGATCGACGTGCGACGGTCAATGGCATCCTGTGGCGACTGCGCACCGGCGCGCCCTGGCGCGACGTGCCCGAGCGCTACGGCAACTGGAACTCGATCGCGCGCTGCTTCCGGCGGTGGTGCGAAGCCGGCATCTGGGAAGCCGCGGCGACGACCTTGGCCGACACGATGGCCAACAATCGACATCACAGCATCGACTCCACCACGGTGCGCGGACACCCGCAGGCAGCGGGCGCAAAAGGGGGACTCGCGAACAGGCTTTTGGCCGCTCGCGGGGCGGGTTCACCAGTAAGGTTCATTGTCTCGCCGATGCCCGAGGCCGGCCGCTTGCCTTCCACCTCACGGGCGGCGAGACGGCGGACTGCCAAGCCTACGACACGCTGATCGGCCTGCCCGAGCAAGCCGCCGCCGCGCTTCTCGCCGACAAGGGTTACGACAGCGACGCGATCCGCGCCGATCTCCGCGCGCGCGGCATCCGCCCCGTGATCCCGCCGCGCTCCAACCGCAAGGCCGCGATCCGCTGGAACAAGCGTCTCTACCGCGAGCGCAACCGCATCGAGCGCATGATCGGTCATCTCAAGATCAACCGCGCCATCGCCACCCGATACGACAAGCTCGCCGACAGCTTCCTCGGCACGCTATACCTCGGCGCAATCAAGCTCTGGCTCAAATTTGTCCACACGACCTAGAAACTTGCTGTCGTTTGGACCGGCGTGCCGTCGCCTCGCCCGTCGAAGGATGAGGTTTTCGACTATCGCCGCGGGGTGCGGGACGAGACCCGGTTATGGCCGATCTCGCTCCGCAGCTCGGCGATGGAGTGGTCGAGCTCCGTGGCGATGTGAAGGTCGAAGGTTGAGGGGCGTGCCGGCGCCAGCGCGGCGCGGCGCAGCGTCTCGAACTTGCGCACCGTCGCCGCGGCGTCGCCCGGAACGGGGCTGAAGTCGAACTGCACGTGACCGGCGATGGCGTAGCGGTTGCCGAGCGGGCCGATCACGAACCAGTACTCCGGCACGGCGGTGTAGGGCCGGCCGGTGTAGTAGTGCGCCAGCTCGTGCGCGCGTACCTCGCTGTCGGTGCGGCGCAGCTCGACGATCAGGTACTGTTCGCGCGGGGTCAGGCCCTGCGCATTCACCCGCGCGCCGCGCTGCTTCGCGATGCGTTCCTCGTCGATGATGCGGGCGACCTCGGCCTGGCGCTGGTGGGCGAGCTCGGCGAGGCTCATCTCCTCCGGCTCGAACGTGCGCGATTGCGACGGTCCCATGCGCACCGGCGGCGCGCTTCGCGGGCCGGGCGTCGGCACCGATTCGTAGGATTCGGTTTCGGGCGGCGGCCGCAGGTCGGGGACGATCCGCCCGTTGGCATCCCGATGCACGCGCTCGACGGTGTAAGGCAGCGCCTGCGGCGCGGTCGCGCCCGACTGCGCGTGGGCGCGGGGAAGCGGCGCGACGCAAAGCGCCAGCCCAAGCGCGACAAGCGCGGGCCAGGCCGGGCGGAACGATCTATGGGTCGAAAGCGTGGCGGTCATGGAACACGCAGCCGCTTCTCACACGACGACTTCACGCTAGCACGGTTTTCAGCGCTTCGCGAGCGGATGAGGCCGCAATGAGTCGCCGATCGTCGCGCCGTTTACCGTCATTCGCCGGCAAGTTACCGCGAAATTCGCGGCGCACGTCGTGACGCCGGGGCCGGGTGGCCGCACGTCTCAACGCACCGGCGCGTCGGGTGCGGGGATGGAGTCGGCAAGCCGGTCGACCACCGCATGGTAGGCGTCCCACGGCGCCTCGCGCGCGTTCTGGCTGCGCACGATGGTCGAGGTGCCGGCGTAGAACCTCTCGTAGAGCTGGTGGCGGCCGGCGAATTCCGAGCCGGTAAGGTCCCAGGCGAGCTTCAGGATTTTCCAGCGCCTGACCGGGTCCATGTAGGGCGTGCCGTAATCCGCCTCGAACTGGCGCCGCAGCCCCTCGTCGGCCAGCGCCGAAGCGTCGCCCGGCATGGTCAGCGGGTTCGCGCCCATCAGCCCGCGAAGCTGGTCGATCATCTCGCTGTGGTGCTCCTGGCACCAGTTGAGCGTGGCGTACATCATCCGCCGGTTGAACGTGACGTAGCCATTGCCGGGCCAGTCCTCCATCGCCTCGATCTGGCCGGCGACCATGCCGGCGATCGCGCCCTCCATCGCCGACAGCCGGCCGAGCTGCTCGCGCACCGCGCCGATCGAGGCGATGACCGACCCCTCGGCGATGCGGCTCGCCAGCCCGACGATCAGCGACATCTTGGACCAGAAGCGCACGTTGGACTGGTGGTTGGAGAAGCAGTTCGCCGGCGTCTGGATGTAGCAGTTGCGCGACAGCTCGGCGTCGTTGTGGACGAAGACGCGCTCCCACGGGATCTTCACCTCGCGGCAGACCACCACGCAGTCGGATTCGTCGAACCGGCGGGTGAGCGGATAGTCGAGCGCATGGTCGGCGCCCAGCGCGTAGGGCTTGCGCGACCACAGGGTCAGTCCCTCGGCAGCGCACGGCAGCAGCGCGGTGATCGCGTACTCCCTGAACTCGGGGGCGAGGGGGGTGAGGTTGCCGATCAGGATCTCGTTGGCGTAGACGGCGCCGGTCGCGAGCATCTTCATCCCGCTGACGACGACGCCGTCGTCGGTCTCGCGCACGACGCGGAGGCCCGGATTGGCGCGCCGCTCCTCGGAATGGATGTCGGGGTTGCGCGTGCCGGGTGGCGGCACCACGGCGAAGGCGGCGTAGCTGTCCTCGCGGCGCATGCGCTCGTACTGGCCGAGCAGATTGTCCGCGAAGCGTCCGAGCACTTCGGGCTTCATCGCGAGACCGGTGATCAAACCGGCGACATGGTCGGGCGAGCGGCCGAACAGGCCGGCGGTGAAGTCGGCGATCAGCTTGTGCGTGCGCGAGCGCTGGCGCAGCCCGTCGCGGTCGCGCGGCCGAAGGAAGTAGGCGGAGGAGCGCTCGCCCGCCTCCTCGAAGGACGCGACCGCCGCGTTCTCCGGCGCGCGCTTCATGTCGTAGATGCCGGCGACGGTTGCCGCCCCGTCGCGGAAGGCGGGGTGGGACGTGACGTCCGTCACCCGCTCAGCCCCGATCAGCACCGTCCGCCCGTCGCGTAGGGATTCGAGGTGCTCCGCGCCGGTCTTGAGCATCCCGGTTCCGCCCTTGCCGCGCTAGGCCTTGCCGGCGGCGAGCGCCGCGCGGCCCGCCTTCACGACGCGCGTCCAGTCGGCGAGGTTGGCGAGGTGCTGCTTCACCAGCCCGCGCGTCGTCTCGTCCGCAAGCTTGCCCTGCTGGTCGAACTTCTGGTTCGCCTGGACCAGGATGACCTCGGGCTTGTTGATCGGGAACATGTCGTTGAACACCATCACCTGGCGCAGGTGATACTGCGCCCGCGCGCCGCCGAGGATCGAGGGCGAGGCGCTCATGATGCCGCACGGCTTGCCGATCAGCGGCGGCTCGGGCGGGCGCGAGGCCCAGTCGATGGCGTTCTTGAGCACGCCGGGGATCGAGTAGTTGTACTCGGGCGTGACGAACAGCAGCGCGTCGGCCGCCGCGATCGCGGCGCGGAACTTCGCCGTGGGCTCGGGGTAGCCACCGCCCAGTCGCACGTCGTCGTTGTACTCGGGGATGCCGGCGATGTCGTAGATGTCGAGCGTCGTGTCCGGCGGCAGAAGCTCGGTGCAGGCGTGCAGGAGGGCGCGGTTGAAAGAATCCTTGCGCAGGCTTCCGGCGACGCCGAGCAGCTTGATCGGTGCGGCCATGTCGTTTCTCTCCTCGGGCCAAGTTGGCGTCACTGTCTATCGGAAAACCGCGGGCGGCGCAAAACGGTATAGTCTCGGGCCGGGACCGTCAGGGGAGGACGCCATGGCCGGAGATCTCGAGGCGCTGAAAGCCTGTATCGGGCGAAAGGAGGCCGCGACCGACGTCGTCACCGCGTCGCAGGTCGGCAAGCTCGCCGTCACGCTCGACGTCGACCACCCGGCGCCGAACGAGGGCGACGCCGTGCCGTTCGGCTGGCACGGCGGGTTCTGCCCCGGCCTCTACCGCAAGGCGCAGATGCGGGCGGACGGCCAGGCGGCCGGGGTGGGGGTGGCGCCGGCGGTGCCGCTGCCGCGCCGACGGCTGATCGAGACGGTGTCGCGTTTCCACGACCCGCTCCGCATCGGCGACGCCATCACCAAGACCACCGAGGTCGCCGCCGTCGACATCGCCGATTTCGGCACCGGCCCCACGGTCAAGGTGACGATGCGCGAAAGCTACGCCACCACCCGCGGCCTCGCCGCGGTGGACGAGCGCAGCGTCCTCTATTTCGGCTTGAACGGGCCCGGCCGGCTCGATCCGCCGCCCTCCCCGCCGGCCGACCCGGCCTGGACGCAGACGTTCGAACCCGACCCGGTGACGATCTGGCGGCTCTGCGCCCAGCGCTTCAACAGCCACCGCATCCATTTCGACCGCGATTACACGACCAAGGTCGAGGGCTATGCGGGGGTGGTGGTGCCGGTGACGCTGATCTCGCAGATCATGATGGAGATGTGCCGCCAGCGCCATGAACGGCCGCTCCGCAGCTTCACCTACCGCTCGATCGAGATCGTCGTCGACACCGGCCCGTTCACCATCCTCGGCGGGCCCGACGCGAGCGGCGGCGTGGCGCGCCTCTGGTGCACGAACGCCGAGGGGCGGAACGCCCTCGTGGCGGAAGCTGCGTTTTCGTAAGGGGTTATTCACCCTTCCTTCATGTTCCGGCGCAAGCTTCGGGGGGTCAACCCTCGTTACGGGGCCGGCCATGAAGCGGGTCATGAAGCTTTCGGCGCTGCTCCTCCTGCTGTTCGCCGGCGGCGGATTCGGGCTGTGGCAGTACATGCAGGCCGGCGACCAGGGCCAGGCGGCCGAGGCCGCCGCCGCCGCCGTCGTCACGGCCGCCAACGCGGCCGCACAGTGGACGAAGGACCGTTCGACCCACGAGGTCTCCGTTGTCAACATGATGGGCACCGGGCGCGGCGGCGGGATCGACGGCCCGTTCGTCGTCGAGGTGCGGCTTTCGGTAAAGGGCGGGGCGAACCTCTCCGCGCTCTGCGCCGCGCTGCCCCGGGTGCACGACGCGATCAACGTGGTGCTCGCCGACCGGGTGAACGACGTCTTACGCGCGCGCGCCCCGCTCGCCGCCGACAGTTTCGCCGCCTATGCCGAGACCCTGCGCGCCCGCCTCAACCGCGCCATAGCGCCCGACGCCGTGTCGGAGGCCCAGGTGATCGTCCACAGCGCGCGCAACATGCAGGAGCGCGGCTGCAACGACCGGAAGCCCGCCAAAAAGACCGAGGCCGCCCGGAACTGACCGGGGCGACCCCGTCACATTGGCTCAGAACGGGAACAGGATGTCGAACACCTGGTCGCCGTAGCGCGGTTGCTGCACGTCGGTGATCTGGCCGCGCCCGCCATACGCGATTCGCGCCTCGGCGATCTTGTCGTAGGAGATGTCGTTGGTGGACGAGATGTCCTCCGGCCGGATCACGCCGGCGATCTGCAGATCGCGCATCTCGTAGTTCACCCGCACCTCCTGGTTGCCGCGGATCACCATGTTGCCGTTGGGCAGGATCTGGGTGACCACCGCGGCGAGCTTCAGGTTGATGCTTTCGCTGCGATCCACCGAGCCCTTTCCGTCGTTGCTAGTGGTCGAGCCGATATCGATCAGGCTCGACGGATTGACCGACTGCGGCAGGATCTGGGCGAGCTTGGTCTCGTAGCCGAGCAGCGACGGCGCCTGCGCGGTATCTGAGTTGTTGCGGCTGCGCGTCAACTCGTTCGACAGCTTGGCGTTGTCCGCGATGGTGACGTTGACGGTCACCAAATCGCCGACGCGGGCCGCTCTCTGGTCGCGGAAGAAAGCGCGGCTTCCGGTGCGCCACAGAGAGTTGGGCGCGCGCTCCTCGCTCACCGGCTGGGGCATCGGCAGCGAGACCGGCCGGTAGCCGGGCTGCGCCGCCGGGTTCTCAATTCGGCTCAGCCGCGGCGCCTGGCCCACCTCGCCGAGGCGGGTGATGGCGCTGCAGCCGCCGCACATCGCGGTGGTGGCGAGCAGCAGCCCGGCGAAGGCGAGGCGGCGTGGACTGGGCAGCGGGAACGCGGACATCATGCGTACTCTCCGAAAGACTAGCGGAGCGCGAGGCTCGGCAGGTTGACGACGACCCGGCCGGGGCCGGAAACGACGCCCTCGACGGTGACGTGGCTGCGGGTGTTCTGGACGCGGATGGCTTGGCCATCCGAGCCGTTCTCGAGCGCCTTGCCCTTGACCGTCAGCGACAGGTTGGGCGTGGTCAGCGTCAGGATCACGAGCGTGCCCTTGGCGACGACGATCGGCGCGACGAAGTCGCTGCGCCGCAGGGCCACGCCGGCGCGAACCGCGCTCCGAGGCGTCTTGCCGAGCACGGTGTCGGCATCGACCACGACCGAGGGATCGATGCGGTCGGCGCGCATCGCGACGAAGGTGAGGTCGTCGTGTCCGATCACCTGGCCATGGCTCATGTTGCGCGTGAGAACCGGCGCCTGAATCACGCGGTAGACGTTGCCGCGCAGCTCGACAGGCTGCGGCGCGCCGCCGGTGGCGAGGTTGACGGTCGCGGTGACCGTCCCGTCCTGCCGGTTGTAGCGTACGGCGCCCAGCGTGAACGGCGCGCCCGGCCCGGTTGCGGCGGAAAGAACGACGCGCCGGTTGGTGAGCTCGACATGCATGTCGGCGCCGACGCCTTCGGTGCGCAGGTCGCCGAGCACGGCCTTCTCGACGTCGTCGGCGGTCACGGTGCGCGACGCGCGGGTGACGGTGGCGCGGTCGAAGCGGCTTATCGGCGACCAGTCGATGCCGGCGTCGCGTGCGATGGCGACCAGCGTCTCTGCCTCGAAGGTCATCGATCGGCCAGGTTGGGGCGCGGGCGCGACGGTGCGGTCGGCGATCGCGGAGGGCGCGCCGGCGAACAGATCGCCGAGCCGCACGGCGGCGCCATCGACGGTCGCCTGTGCGCGCAGCGTCTCGGCGGCTGCCGGAAGGGCGAGCGCGATAAGAAGGGGGAGGAGCGTGGCGAGGCGTTTCATCGCGGGCCCTAGCGCATGTTGGTGATGGTCTGGAGCATCTGGTCGGAGGTATCGATCACCTTCGAGTTCATCTCGTAGGCGCGCTGGGCGGTGATCAGGTTGGTGATCTCCTGCACCACGTTCACGTTCGACGTTTCGAGAAAGCCCTGCAGGACCGTGCCGACGCCTGGCGAGCCGGCGACGGCCGTGGTCGCGGTGCCGGACGCGGGAGTTTCGAGGTAGAGCGAGTCTCCCTTGGCTTCGAGACCGGCCTCGTTGGGGAATGTGGCGAGTTCGAGCTGGCCGACGTTCTGCGGCGTGACCTGCCCGTCGAGCTTGGCTTGCACCTCGCCGGACGCGTTGATCGTCACGCTGACCGCGTCGGGCGGGATGGTGATGCCGGGATCGACCGTATAGCCCTGGGTGGTGACGAGCTGCCCGGTCGGCGAGAGCTGGAACGACCCGGCGCGGGTATAGGCGGTATCGCCCGACGGCAGCTTCACCTTGAAGTAGCCGCGCCCCTGGATGGCGAGGTCGTAGGTGTTGTCGGTGGAGACCAGGTTGCCTTGCTGGCTTATGCGGTACACCGCGCCGGTCTTGACCCCGAGGCCGAGCTGGATGCCGGACGGGATGATCGTGCCCGTGTCGGACGAGGTGGAGCCGACGCGCTCCTCGTCCTGGTAGAGCAGGTCCTGGAACTCCGCCCGCTGGCGCTTGTAGCCCGTGGTGTTCAGGTTGGCGATGTTGTTGGAGATGACCTCGACGTTGAGCTGCTGGGCCAGCATGCCCGTGGCGGCGATGTTGAGAGATCTCATAGGAACGGGACCTTTCGGCTACGCGGTCTGTTGTTAGGCCGTCGTCGTTGGCGCGGTGAGGACGTTGATCGCCTGGAGCTGCGACTGGTGCTCCTGATCGATGATCTGCTGCGCTGCCTGGAACTGGCGCAGCGACGCGATCATGTTGGTGATCTCGACAATCGGCTGGGTGTTCGATTCCTCGATCATGCCCTGGACGACGCGCGCCGAGCTCGCCGGCAACGGCGGCGCATCGGTGGCGTACAAGCTGTCGCCCTGGGGCTTGAGAAGCTGCGGATTGTCGAACGAGACGAGCTTGAGGCGTCCGACCTGCTGCCGGTCGGCCGAGACGGTGCCGTCGCTCGCGATGACGATCTGGCTTGCGTTGGGCGGCAGGGTGATCGGACGGTCGTTCTCGTCGAGGATGGGGTTGCCCTGGGTGGTGACCAGCATGTTCTGCGCGTTCATGGTCATGTGGCCGTTGCGCGTGTAGCGCATGCCGTTCGGCGTATCGACCTCGAGCCAGCCCGTGCCCGAGATGGCGACGTCCAGCGGGTTCGATGTCTTTGAGAAGGCGCCCTCGCGGAAGTCGCGCGAAACGCCGATGTCCTGCACGAACGACACGTCGTCCTTGGCGATCGCCTGCTGCAGGTACTCGCTGAACAGCACCTGCTGGTTCTTGAATCCGGGCGTCGTCACGTTCGCCAGGTTGTTGGCGATCGTGTCCATCTGGTTCTGCAGGGCCGACTGGTACGAGACCGCGATGTAGAGCGAGTTTTCCATGCGCCTTCCGCAGGGGGCGTGATCCGTTCGCCCCTCCCTTGCACGAACCGTGCCAACTCGGCGGGCGAGGGAATTGAAGGGTTTTCGGCCGGGCGGGCGGGCAGGTTCGCCGGCCTCGGAAGGCTTTGCCCGGCAGATTTTGCCAGCGGGGGCGAAACGCCGGGGGCCGGGTGCGCCCGGTAGGGTCGGGATAACGTCTTGTTAACGTCGTTGGCCTAGCCTCTCGGCAATCCGCAAGCACAGTCGGACGAGGGGCGCGAGAGGCACCGTGGCAAACCCGGCAATCACCGACGACGACGCGCACGCGGCGGGCCTTCCCGACGCGGCGGCGGCCACCAAGGGATGGAGCGGCAAGAAGCTGGTCCTTGTGGTCGTGCTGCCGGCGCTGCTGGTCGTCGGCGGAGGCGCCGCCGCCTTCTTTACCGGCGCGCTCGACGGCATCATGGGCGGCGGTGCCAAGACCGAGCAGGCCGCGACAGCGAAGAAGCCGGCCAACGGGCCGGCGGTGTTCTTCGACCTGCCCGAAATGCTGGTCAACCTGAACAGCCAGGGCGCCCGCGCGAGCTTCCTCAAGATCACGGTCAGCCTCGAGATCGGCGACCAGCAGGACATTCCGCGCATCAAGGAAGTGCTGCCGCGCATCATGGACAACTTCCAGGTCTACCTGCGCGAGCTGCGGCTCGACGACCTGCGCGGCTCGGCCGGCATGTACCGGCTGCGCGAGGAGCTGCTCGCGCGCGTCAACGCGGCGGTGGCGCCCGTGAAGGTGCGCGACGTGCTGTTCAAGGAAATGCTGGTTCAGTAGGGGTATCGATGGCCGAAGCGCCAGAGGACGGAAACGCGCCCGAAGCGGGCGCCGAGGACGGCGCCGCGCCGGGCTGGGAGGCGGCGCTCGCCGGCACGGGCAGCGAATCGCCCGCCCGGGTGCTCAACCAGGACGAGATCGATTCGCTGCTCGGGCTCTCCGACGAGGGCGAGGTGGACGGCGCCCGGTCGGGCATCCAGGCGATCGTCAACTCGGCGCTGGTGTCCTACGAGCGCCTGCCGATGCTCGAGGTGGTGTTCGACCGCCTCGTGCGCATGCTGACGACCAGCCTGCGCAACTTCACCTCCGACAACGTCGAGGTCTCGCTCGACGGAATTACCTCGATCCGCTTTGGCGACTACCTGAATTCCATCCCGCTGCCGGCCATCCTGTCGGTGTTCAAGGCGGAGGAGTGGGACAATTACGGGCTGCTGACGGTCGACTCGCCGATGATCTACTCGATCGTCGACGTGCTGCTCGGCGGCCGGCGCGGCACAGCGCAGATGCGTATCGAGGGCCGCCCCTACACCACCATCGAGCGCACGCTGGTCGAGCGCATGGTGCAGGTCATTCTCAACGACCTCTGCGCCGCATTCGATCCTTTGTCGCCGGTGACGTTCCGCTACGAGCGGCTGGAGACCAATCCGCGCTTCGCCACCATCGCGCGCGCGGCCAACGCGGCGATCCTCGCGAAGCTCCGCATCGACATGGAGGATCGCGGCGGCCGGCTGGAGCTCTGCCTGCCCTATGCCACGCTCGAGCCGGTGCGCGAGCTCCTGCTGCAGATGTTCATGGGCGAGAAGTTCGGCCGCGACTCGATCTGGGAGGTCCACCTGGCGCAGGAGCTGTGGAAGACCGGGGTCGAGATCGAGGCGGTGCTCGATCAGGTCACGGTTTCGCTCAACGAGGTGCTCAACCTGAAGGTCGGCAGCCGGATCATGCTGAACGCGACGCCCGAATCGGAGATCGAGCTGCGCTGCGGCGAGGTGCCGCTGTTCTCTGGCGCGATGGGCCGCAAGGGCGCCAACATCTCGGTCCGTGTCGAGGACCGCGCGACGCGCCGGAGGCCGCTATGAACTCGCCCCTTCTGTCCGCCGGGCTCGACCTGCTGGTCGCATCGCTGCTCGTCGCCGTCATCGTCTACGCCATCCGGCTTAACCGCATGCTCGCCGGGATGCGCGCGGGCAAGGAGGAGCTCGCCGCAACCATCACGCGGTTCGACGCCGCCGCCGCCCATGCCGAGCGCGCCGTGGCGGCGATGGGCGCCGCCGCCGCCGAGGCCGGCAAGGGTCTTGATTCTGCCATCGCCGAGGCGACCGCCCTCCGCGACGAGCTGGTGTTTCTCGCCGAGCGGGGCGACGGCATCGCTGCCCGCCTCGCCGGCACGCCGTCGCCCAAGGCTCCGCCCGCCGCCGCTCCGACCCCGCCCGCGAAGCCGCGCCCGCGTCCCACGGTCGTCGCCGACGTGGCCGAGCACCCGGCGCACGCCGCCGCCCGGCCCGCGCGCCCCGAATGGGCGAAGCCGGCCGCGCCGCTCACCGAGGTGTCGGTCGCCGAGCGCGAGCTTCTGCACGCGATGCAGAAGGCGCGCGCCGCGAGCTGACCTCCCATGAAGCTGGTCCCGCGTCTCCGCCTGCCGCGTCCGCGCCTGCTGCCGATGGTGATCTTCGCCGCCGCCGCGCTCCTCAGCGTGCGGGTGGGCCATCTGTGGCAGGACGTTTCGCTCGCGGTCGGCGCGACCGGCGAGGCCCAGGCTCCCGCCGCCAGCGGCAAAGCGCCCGCCGCCTCCGAGGCGAAGCCGGGCGCGCAGCCAGCCGCCCCCGCCACGCCGGCCGGCCAGTCGGCCATCGAACCCGCGCGGTTCGGCTCCGAGGGGCCGGCGCTCACCGAGCAGGAGATCGCGGTCCTCGAGAAACTCTCGAAGCGGCGCGATGCGCTCGACGCGCGCGAGCGCGACATCGACCTCCGCGCCAACATGCTCGCCGCCACCGAGAAGCGCATCGAGGCGAAGCTCGCGGAGCTCAAGAAGATCCAGGCGGACATCGCCTCGCTGCTACAGCGCCACGACGCGGAGCAGAAGGCGAAGCTCAAGAACCTGGTCAAGATCTACGAGAACATGAAGCCGAAGGACGCCGCGGCGATCTTCGCCAAGCTCGACCTGCCGATCGTGCTCGACGTGATCGAGGGCATGAGGGTGCAGAGCTCGGGCGCGATCCTCGCCCAGATGGACCCGTCGCGCGCCCAGATGGTCACCGCGGCGATCGCTGACCGCCACAAGCTCCCGAAGATGCCGTAGGCGCGGCCGGCGGCGCAGCCTTACCCGACCTCGACCACGTAGTCCCGCCCCGCCCATTGCCCGGTCGCCCGGTCGCGCAGGGTGAAGACGAGCCGCGCGCCGGGCCCGAGCCGCCGGGCCGGGATCTCGGCGATGGCGACGGCGAAGCCGCACGGGTGAGTATCGGTATCCTCGGCCGTGGCCCAGCCGTCCGTCGACCAGTGTAGCGTCGCCGGCGCCTCGACCAGGAAGCGGAGCCCACAGCCGGCGGCGAGGCGCGTGATCGGCGCGCGCCGCGACCAGTGGCCCCAGCGCGGCACCGGCGGCGCGGCGTAGCGCCGGGCGACCACCCCCAGCCGGTCGACCGGCTGGCCGGAATTGCGCGCGATGACCAGCTTCACGAACTCGGCATGCGCCCAGACCAGCGGCATGGCCGAACCGGTCGGCTGGCCGGGAAACAGGTACCGGTCGGGCAGGGGGTCCGCGTCCCAGATCTGCTCCGGGATCAGCTTGCCGCGCCCCGCCATCCGGTCCATCGCCTCGAGATAGGGCAGCGGGTCGTCACCGGCGGCCAGGGCATAGTGGCCGCGCTCGCCGGTGAGCAGCGGCCACAGCCGCCCGATCCCGACGCCGAGGAAAGGGTCGCCGTCGGCGGTTTCGCCATAGCCGTCCTGGTTGTAGCGATGCCAGGAGGGCCCGTTCGGCGTCTCGACCTTGAGCTCCCCGTCGATCACGCGGACCGAAGCCGCCACCACGGGATGGTCGGCGGCGCGGATGCCGAACCGAACGAGCTGAAGAAAGTCGGTCGAGACCAATTCGGACGCCGCGATGGTCCGGCCCGGCCCCAGGTTGCGCAGCTCGATCGCATCGCCCATCGCGGCCGGGTTCTCGAGGACGCGCGCCGGCGCGGTACGCACGTAGTGTGCGTCGATCCCATAGCGCGCCGCTAGCGCGCCGCCCTTTGCCGCCGTCCAGTCCTCGACATGGGCGGCCCAGTCGTCCGCGATGTCGCGCGCGAGTCCGTCGAGCGGCGCGGGCAGCAACTCGGCGCCGGCCGCCAGCGCGGCGATGCAGGTGGCGAGGGTGAAGGGGTTGATGCCGGCGATCTCCTCCCATCGGTCCTGGTCGGTCGCGGGCCCGTTGCGCGCGATGAAGCCGAGGGCGCGGCGCACCATGTCGCTCACCCCGATATCGCCGAGCGCCTTCCGCTCGGCGAGCGCGGCGGCCAGGATCACCGGCCACGCCACCTCGTCGAGCTGCACGCCCTGCCAATTCGGCGTGCCGCCGAGCCACTGGTTCTGCTGCCAGCGCCCGTCGGTGAGTTGGGTCGCGATCAAATAGCGCAGAATGTCGCGCGCTTCGCCGAGCGCGCCGAGCGCCACCAGCGCGAGCGCGCTTTCCACCAGGTCGCGGGGCCAGACCAGGTGATAGCCGCCGATGTCGTCCTTTGCGCTGCCCCACGGGATGGAGAGGCTCGCCACCATGGCGCCGGGATAGGTCTTGTCCTGGTGGCTGCGCAGAACCATGGCCGACATGCGGAGCTGGTGGGCGAGCTCGGGCGACAGGTGGGCGTGGACGTGCGGCGCCGGGTGCCAGGAGCGCCAGCGCGCGACGTGCTCGTTCCAGACCGTGTCGAAATCCTGCACCAGTGCCGAGATCGCGAGCGTCGCCGCCGAGTCGGTCGAGCCCGAGAAGGCGAGGGCGAGCGTCGCGCGGCGCGGTAGCGCGCCCATCAGCGCCACGTTGCCCGGACCGGCATTGCGCCAGCGCCAGGTCATCTTGCCGTTGGCGCGAAAGTCCTGCCAGCCGTCGCTGTCCCCGACACAACCCGCGCTGGCGGCGAGCCAGGCATCGGCCTGTGTGTCGTCGGCCGCCGCGAGGGCGAGGCCGAAGGGACCCTGCTCGGCGCCGAGGACGGTACGGCCCCGCTCGGCGTAGACCGTTGCGACATTGCCGTGGCCCGTGCCGCCCAGATGTGGCGCGAGAAGGGCATAGGGAAAAAGGGTGGCGTCTCCTTCCAGAACCACCTCGATCAACAACACGTCGCGCGCCGGGTCGGGGGCGATGCGCTGGATCAGGCGGAAGCGCTCGTGGGCGTGGACGACCTGCACTGCCGGAATGCCGGGGGCAGGGGTGGTGACGACGTGCGTCCCCAGACGCTTCACCTCGCACCAGAACCCCTCGCCATCGCCGACGATGAATCCGAGGTCGCGGATCTGCGGCAGGTCGACGCGCGGGTAGTACACCTCGTTGACGATGCCGAACCCGACCGTGAACCACAGCCGGGCCGGCCCCAGCGCGGTTCCCACCATGTCCTTGGCGCTCGACGCCCATGTGGGGGAGATGCCCGGCCCGCCGGGCGCAAACCCATTGTCCTGCTGTGACATTTTTCGGTCCTGCCGCCTTCCGACCGCCCGCCGATTCAGGAACGATCGCCCAATGTCCGCGTTCTCCCGTGGCAAGCCGGCCAAACGGAAGGAGCGTACACCATGACACACAAAGCGTTACTGGCCATCGCCAGCGCGACCCTCCTGCTGTCGGCCGCGGGGGCGGCGACCGCAGACGAGAATCATTACATGGGGAATGGCCACACCAGCGTGAATGGCGACATCACCAATCGCGTGAACGGCGAGCACCCGACCGACCGCAGCAATATGGGAATGCAGCAGGGCTCGCCCGAGACCGAGCGGCATGCGCTTCCCCAGAACTCCTATCTCAGGGGCATCCGCAATGCCGATCTGATCGCGAGCGATCGGGCTCTGCTCGGAAAGCCTGTGCTCAACGCGACCGGGCGGAAGATCGGCGAGGTGAGCCGCATCACGCCGGACGGCGTGGTCATCTCCATCGGCCATGAGATGGGCATCGGGGCGCACGACGTTCTGCTGAAGCCGGACCAGTTGACCGCGACTCGTGAGCACGGCGGGCTGGCGGTGATCTCCAGCCTGAACGAGGGCCAGCTCGAGCACATGCCCGACTACAAGCCCGGCGGCCGGGAAATGTCGCGGTGAGCCCAGCGGGCGCGGGACATCCGCGCCCGCTTTCCTGACAGTACGAGGGGGGCGGAAAGGAGTACGAGAATGCGATACCAGTTGATGATTGCGGTCGCGAGCGCGGCCTTGCTCGCCACTTCCGGCGCGGGCATGGCGGCTTATCAGGGCGACCATTACAACGGCGGCGCCGGCACCACCGCGAACGGCGAGGTGACGCCGCGTGTGAATGCGGCCCATCCGATCCAGCCGTCGATCGACAGCACGACGTCGGAGACGACGCCGCGGACGATGAAGGACTATCAGAACGGCAATGGCGCGAACGGGCCGGCCATGGGCAACCCGTCCGGCAGCCAGTCCATGAGCAACGAGTTGGCGAACGGCTCGGGCGCCATGGAAAATCACAACGGCATGCGCTCGAACGATAACGAGAGCATGTCGCAGGAGCGCAACGAGCATCGCAGCGGCATGAACGAGCACGGCAGCCGGATGAACCAGACGCAGCGCATGGCGGCGCTGATCGGGCGGCCGGTGCTCAACGACCAGGGCCAGCAGATCGGCAACGTGGTGCAGCCGACGGATGACGGGCTGGTGATCGCGACCGGCCAGTATCTCGGCATGGGCCAGCATGAGGTGCTTCTGCGGTCGTCGCACGTGCGGATCAACCGCGAGAATGGCGGTCTGATCATCCGCACCGACCTCAGCCGCGACAAGCTCGGCGACCTGCCGAGCTACAACGCACAGCCGAACCCGAATCCTCAGGCGCTCTACAACGTGCCGGAGAATGAGGCGTCAGGTGCGGCAGGCCGCGACAATGCGATCGGCAGCGGGATGAGCCACTGATCCTCGGTCTGCCCTTCACGGGCAGGATCGGTCGGACGAGACGGCGCGGCGCGGGGAAACCCGCGCCGCGCCATTTTGCCCCTCTCAGCGGATATAGGCTTCCGAGGCATAGCGTCGGAGCATGCGCTGGCTGTTGAAGTAGCTGGCGATCTTGCTGATGCCCTGCTTCATCATCCAGATCCAGCGCGCACGGTCGTGGGCGTAAAGCGGCAGCACCACCTTCTCGAGCTTGTCGTAAAGCGCGGCCGCGTCGGCCGCGGTGGTGACGCCGGGACCGTCGCCGCCGATCGACCAGCCGGTCACCCCGTCGATGCAGGCCTCGACCCACCAGCCGTCGAGAATCGAGAGGTTGAGCACGCCGTTCAGCGCGGCCTTCATGCCGCTGGTGCCCGACGCCTCCATCGGTGGAAGCGGGGTGTTGAGCCAGACGTCGGCGCCGGCGACCAGGACCTTGGCCAGGTCGAGGTCGTAGCCCGGCAGGAAAGTCGCCGGCAGCGTGCCGTCGAGCTCGCGCATCCGTCCCTCGATTTCGGCGATCATGCGCTTGCCTTCGAGATCCCTGGGATGCGCCTTCCCCGACATGACGAGTTGGAACGGGTATTTGCGCGCGAGTGCGGCCAGCCGGTCGAGGTCCGTGAACAGCAGATCGGGCCGCTTATAACCGGTCATCCGCCGGGCGAAGGCGAGAATGGGCTTCTCGGGATCGAGCGCGATTCCGCGCGAATCGCGCACCAGCGCGATCAGGTTGCGCTTCGCCTCCGCGTGCGCCTGCCAGACCGCCTGATCGTCGAGCTGATCCGCACGCACCAGAAGCTCGGGCTCGTGCGACCAGTTGGGCAGCAGCGCCTGGTAGAGCTTGGCGAAGCTCGCATGCGTCCAGGTGGCGGCGTGCACCCCGTTGGTGACGGCGCGGATGTGGTAGCCCGGATACATGAGGGTCGCGGTCTCGGCGTGCTTGCGGGCGACGCCGTTGACGTAGCCGGCGAGCGCGAGGGCAAGGCAGGTCATGTTCATCCGGTCGACCCCGGCAAGCGCCTTGAGCTCGCCCGGCTCGATCAACTCCTCCATCACCGCGTGCACCGTCTCATAGGAGAACCGGTCGGTCGCGGCCTCGACCGGCGTGTGGGTGGTGAAGATGCACATCTCGCGCACCCGCGCGATGTCGTAGGCCGATTCGCCCGCCACCCGCTTGGTCGGGTGTTGGAAGCGGGCGAGCAGCTCCACGGCGAGCAGCGCCGCATGGCCTTCGTTCAAGTGATAGGTGTGAATCGAGAAGCCCAGCGCCTGCAGCATCCGCACCCCGCCGACCCCGAGCACGATCTCCTGCTTCAGCCGGTAGGCCTCGCCATCCCCATAGAGATGGTGGGTGATGTCGCGGTCGCGGGGGTCGTTCTCGGCGAAGTCGGTATCGAGGAACAGCACCGGCACGTCCTTGCCGTGCGGGGCGGCGTGAACGTACATCCAGGCGCGGACCCAGACCTCGCGCCCTTCGATCTCGACCGCAACCATGGCGGGCAGGGGCTTTGCCCAGGCGGTCGGGTCCCAGGGGTCGTCGCGCTCGACCTGGTTGCCGGCCGCGTCGATCTCCTGGCGGAAATATCCGGCCCGGCTGACCAGCGTGACGAACACCACGGGAACCTCGAGGTCGGCGCAGCTCCGCACCATGTCGCCCGCGAGCACGCCGAGCCCGCCGCTATAGGTGTGGATCTCCGAGCGAAGCGCGATCTCCATCGAGAAATAGGCGATGCGGGTCGCGTTGAGAAACGGGTGGATCGGCATCGTCGGCACCTCTGGCGGGGTTCCGGGTTATGCCCCATAACCGGAATGTAACCCTGATCTGGATCAATGCGCGGGGGCGCCCCTCGCCTTACACACATGGCATTACCATATGGAGTGCGGGAAGCGCGTTCCCAGGGGGCGCGGTGCCGCGGGCGCGCGGGGCGGACGAAAGGAGAGGAGCCGATGAGCGGCGATCGGGCTGAGATTCAGCGACGGGCCTACGAGATTTGGGAACGCGAAGGGCGGCCGAATGGCCGCGAATTCGATCATTGGGTGGCCGCCGAGGCCGAGCTCGCGCAGGCGGCCCAAGCGCCGGAGGCGCCCCCCCGCAAGCCGCGGGCGCCGCGTGCCAAAGCGGCACCGGCCAAGCTCGACGGCAGCGGCGGCACCCCCGCGCCGAAGCGGACCACCAGCCGCACGGCGCGCAAGGCGCCCGCGACGAGCTGAGCCCCCGGCGCGATTCAGCGCGGCGGTGTTTCTTCCGAGCCCCGTTTAGGCGGAGTGTCGGCGGCATTTTCGCCGCGCCGTAGTCGCGCGACGGGCGGGCATCGCGTAGCATCACGCCCACAAGCGATACGGAGCGTGACGTGGCGGGCCATACGGAACTCCAGACATCTGTCCTGATCGTCGGCGGCGGGCCGGTCGGCCTCGTCGTCGCCATCGAGCTCGGCCGGCGCGGCATCCCCTGCCTGGTGCTGAACGATGCGACCGAGACGGCGCGCCATCCCAAGGCCAACGCTATCGGCGCGCGCACGATGGAGCATTTCCGTCGGCTGGGCGTCGCGGCGCCGATCCGTGCCGCCGGGCTCGACGACGACCATCCGACCGACGTCGCCTATTTCACGTCGCTGACCGGGATCGAGCTCGCGCGGCTCCAAATGCCGAACCGGGTCGAGGCGCTCCGGCGGGCGCGGGCGGGCGAGGGGCCGTGGCCGACCGCCGAGCCGCCGCACCGCTGCTCGCAGATCTTCCTCGAACGGGCGCTTTATGAGCGGGCGGCGGGGCTCGCCTCGGTCGACCTCCGCTTCGGCTGGCGCTTCCTCGCCTTCCGCGAGGCGGCGGACCATGTGGTCGGCGAGGCCGAGGAGGTGGCGACCGGGCGGCGCATCGCGGTCCGGGCGCGCTATCTCGCCGGCTGCGACGGCGGCGCGAGCGCGGTGCGCCGTCAGCTCGGCATCGAGTACCAGGGCGAGCGCGGCGTCGTCCGGGCGATGATGGGTGGGTCGATGAACTCGTGCTTCTTCCGGGTGAAGCCCGACCCGCGCTGGCTCTCTGTCGGACGGTCGTGGCAGTACTGGGTGGTTCGGCCCGACATCCGCGCGCTGCTGATCCACGTCGACAGCCGCGACCAGTGGCTCACTCAGATCCGCGTGCCGGACGAGATCGACCGTAAGGCGGCCGATCCGCGCGAGCTGGTGAGCCGCGCCGCCCGCGTCGACGTTCCAATCGAGATCATCTCGACGGTGCCGTGGCTCGCCGGCCATTCTCTGGTGGCGCCGAGCTATGGCGGCGGGCGGGTCTGGCTCGCCGGCGATTCGTGCCATCTGTTCACCCCGACGGGCGGGCTCGGCATGAACACCGGCGTCGACGACGCGGTGAACCTCGGCTGGAAGCTGGCGGCGCTGTGCCAGGGCTGGGGCGGGAACGGTCTGCTGCCGAGCTACGAGGCCGAGCGGCGCCCGGTCGGCATCCGCAATGTCGAGTACGCCCGCTCGATGGCCGACTCGATCGGCCACGCCCCGGTGACCGACGCCATCGACGCGGACAGCGTCGCTGGCCGCGCCGAGCGGGCGAGCCTCGGCGCCCGCCTCGCCGACCATGCGTTCCGCGAGTTCATCATCCCCGGCATTCAGCTCGGGCTGCGCTACGACGCCTCGCCCGCCATCGTCGCGGACGGTGCCGGCTACCCGCCGGACACCGCGACCGAGTGCACCCAGGCCGCCAACCCCGGCATGCGCGCGCCCCATCTCTGGCTCGGCGAGACGCCGATCCACGACCGGTTCGGCCCGGAGTTCACCCTGCTGAAGCTCGGCCGCGCTGATCCCGCGCCGCTCCAGGAGGCGGCGGCCGCGCGCGGCGTGCCGCTTGCGCTGGTCGAGATCGAGGATGCACGCGCCCGCGACCTCTACGATGCCGACCTGGTGCTGGTCCGTCCCGACCAGCACGTCGCCTGGCGCGCCGACGCCTCGCCCGCCGATCCGCTGCGCCTCATCGATGTCGTCCGGGGCGCGGCGTCCTAGGCCCGCCAGGCGCCTTCGCGGGCGATGGCGCGAGTTCTCGAATCGCTCGACCGTGATGCGGTCGGACCAGTAGCCGGCGGGCAGCCCCGCTTTCTCCTTCAGGTGGCGGACGAAGTCGGCCGGCTCTCCGACCGAGTCCCAGACGGCGGGCAAAAAGAGGCCGCGCTGCGCGCCCTCGGCGAGGATCAGCCCGTCGCGCCCCGGCACCAGCGCGGCGACCAGCGCCCGCTCCGATGCGACCAGGAACGGCTCCGGTGCGCCGAGCAGCGACAGATCGAGATCGAGCCCGGCGAGCTCGTCCTCGGCCAGCGGCACGAAGCGCGGGTCGTGGAAAGCCGAGCCGAACGCGTTGTCGGCGACATCGGCGGCGAGCCCGCGCCACGCCCGGGCGCTGCCGATGCAGCCGCGGAGCTCGCCATGGCGATGGAGCGTGACGAAGCAGGCGCCGGCTGCCGCGAGTGCGGGCGCCAGTGCGCCTTGCCCGACCGCGAGCGGCGCGCCGTGGACGAGCCCGTGCCGCACCGAGGCGACGGCGAGGTCGAGCAGCGCCTCGCCTTGATCGGCGATCAGTGCGTCGAGCGGCGTGGCGAGGGCGGCCTCGCTCATCCGACCACCCAGGCGCCGTACCCCACCACCTCGCCGCGCGGACCGGCCGTATCGCCGGAATTGCGGAGGTCGACGGTCTGCGCCGCCAGGCCGCGGGCGCGCGCGATTTGCAGGAGCCCGGCGATCGGGGTGCGCCCGCACGCGTCGTCGTAATCGAGCCGTTCGCCCGCCAGCGCCTCGATGGCGCGCGCGGTCGCGGCGTCGCGCCGCCGAGCCGTCTCGTAGTCGTGATAATGGCTGAGGTCGGACGACATCACCGGCAGCGTGTCCGGCCCGGTCCAGAGCAGCTCCAGCACGTCGGCCACGTCCTTGCCGCCGGCCTGGCCCGCGATCAGCGGCACCAGCGCGAACTCGCCCAGCACGGTCTGGAGGAAAGGCAGTTGGACCTCGAGGCAATGTTCGCCCTCGAAGGCGGCGTCGTTGACGCCGACATGCGGCAGGGCCTCGAGCCGGGCGATGGCGGCACGGTCAACCGGGATCGTCCCCAGCGGCGTCTCGAACGCCTCGGCGCTCGGCGCCGCGATGCCGCGGAACGCGAGCCGGTGCGCCGGCCCGATCAGCACGACCCGCTTCACCGTGCCCTTGAGCGGGGCGAGCCGCGCATAGGCGCTGGCCGCGATCGGGCCGGAATAGACGTAGCCGGCGTGCGGCGCGATGATCGCGGCCGGTACGGGCCCCTGCGGCCGCGCCTCGGCCAGCATCGCCGCCACCATGCCGGCGAGCTTGTCGGGCTCCCCCGGATAGAACATGCCGGCGACGGAGGCGCGCTGAACGACCGCCATTTGATGTTCCTTCTCACGCTGACGCTACATCTTGTTGAATCTGTGATCCCGCCCGCCTATCTGCAAGGGCGAGGACACACCCCATGACACGATTGTCGAACATTGCCCGGACAGCGCCTGCGCCCGTCGTCGGGCGTCATTTCCGCAAGCTCGAGGACGGGCGGATCGAGTGCGAGATCTGCCCGCGCCGCTGCCGCCTGGCCGACGGCCAGCGCGGGCTCTGCTTCGTGCGCGCCCGAAGCGGCGACGCGATCACGCTCGAGACCTACGGCCGGTCGTCGGGCTACTGCATCGACCCCATAGAGAAGAAGCCGCTCAACCACTTCCTGCCGGGCACGCCGGTCCTGTCGTTCGGCACGGCAGGCTGCAACCTCGCCTGCAAGTTCTGTCAGAACTGGGATATCTCGAAGTCGCGCGAGATGGATACGCTGGCCGACGCCGCCGATCCCGGGTCGATCGCCCGCGCGGCTGTGGCGCTCGGCTGCCGGTCGGTCGCCTTCACCTACAACGATCCGGTGATCTTCCACGAATACGCGATCGACGTGGCCGACGCCTGCCATGCGCGCGGGGTGAAGGCGGTCGCCGTGACCGCCGGCTACCATTCGCCCGCGGCGCGGGCGGAGTTCTATGCCCACATGGACGCGGCCAACGTCGACCTCAAGGCGTTCAGCGACGGGTTCTATCGCAAGGTCTGCGGCGGCCAGCTCGCCCCCGTGCTCGAGACGCTGGAGTATCTGCGCCGCGAGACGAATGTCTGGTTCGAGATCACAACGCTCCTGATCCCCGGCGAAAACGATTCGCCGGCCGAGCTCGATGGGATGTGCCGCTGGATCGCCGACCGTCTTGGCCCCGACGTGCCGGTCCACTTCACCGCCTTCCATCCCGACTGGAAAATGAGCGGCAAATCGCCCACGCCGGCCGCGACCCTCACCCGTGCGCGCGAGATCGCCCGCGCTCAGGGGCTCCGCTACGTCTACACGGGCAATGTCCACGATATGGCGGGCGGCAGCACCTGGTGCCCCGGCTGCGGCGGCCTTCTGATCGAGCGCGATTGGTACGAGCTCGGCGCGTGGAACCTCGACGATGGCGGGTGCTGCACAAGGTGCGGCACCATGCCTGCCGGGGTGTTCGAGGCGCGCCCCGGCCATTGGGGCGCCCGCCGCCAGCCGGTCCGCCTCGCCGACTTCGCTGCCTAGGCGAGCTTCAGGAGATCGGACTCGTCGGGGATGCAGCAGATGTTCTGCAACGCGCGTGGCAGGGCCGTGTCGACCGGCGGGCCAATGGCACCGTCCGCAATAATCGACCGCGCCGCGTAGCCCCGCTCGCTCCAAAACCCGACCGCGTCGGCCATCGTCATCCCGACCTGGCCCAGCCGACCGATGCTCACCTCCATCAGGACCGTCGGGCGAAAGCGCCGGAGGGTCTCCTCCGCGCCGCGCAGCACCTCGAACTCGGCGCCCTCGACGTCGATCTTCATGGCGTCGAGGCGGGCGAGATTCCGCTCCGCGACATAGTCGTCGAGGCGGACGGTCCGCACCTCCTCGGTTCCGCTGTCGGCTCCGACGCCGAAAAAGCTTGCGCCGCCCGTGTTGTGCAGCCCGTCGCCGCGCGGTGGAATCGCGAGAGTCCGCTCCGCGGCGCGGTCCGAAAGCCCGACATCGTTGACGGTGACGTTGGCGAAGCCGTTGGCGGCGATGTTGCGCTTCAGACGCCCCAAATGGTGGCGGCTCGGCTCGAAAGAATGGACGGCGCCGTTCGGCACGCGCTTCGCACCGTAAAGCGTGAACACGCCGACATTCGCGCCGACGTCGACCAGCACGCTGTCGCGCTGCAGGAGCCGGCCGAGGAGCAGCATCTCGCCGCGGTCGGCGGCCTGGAAGCCCTGCCAGAAGATCTGCAATTCGATGTGGTCGTTGAGGTCGACGTAGATGCGCACGTCGCCGTCGTAGCTGCAGAGGAAATCGTCGCCGCCCAGACTTTTCGCTGACGCAGCCTGCAGGCGCGGGATCAGCCGCCAGGCGAGCGGCTCGAACGGTCCACCCGCCGCCGCCGCCCGCGTGAGGGCGCTGAGCCCGCGGTAGACCGTTCTCGCCAGCGCGCGCGATTCCGACATGCCTAATCCTCGGCTTGGCTACGGGTTGCCAACGGGCGCGGCCGCGCGCCGCCCAGGCGGGCGAGGAGCCGGCGGAGTGGCGGAAGGCGCTCGACGAGCTCGGATTCCGCCCCGTCTGGCCGCCCGGCAAACTGCCATAGCGCGAGTAGCGTGACGCCGTACACGACGCCGCCGCACGCCGCTTCGAGGGGAAGGGCGACGAAGTCGGAATGGCTCACGCGGCCGGCCAGCGTCACCACCACCGCCATGGCGGCGATTGCCACGGCGGGGCGAAGAAACAGGCGCAGGAGCCGCAGCGGGCTCGCCTGCACGATGCCGGCCGTCACGACGAAATAGGTGACCAGCGACAGTACGCCCGTACCGACGCGGGCATAGGCGAAATCGACGATGGAGCCGTGCATGAAAGCAATGGCACCTAGTACCGTCACGGAGATTGCCAACTGGATCCAGGTGATCAGCGTTATGCTACGCACGTGCCCGGTGGCGATCATCAGCGGCCCGGCGGCGCCGTAGACGGTGGGTAGAGTCGCCGCCAGCGCCAGGATCTGGAATACGGCGACGAATGGAAGCCACTGCGCGCCGAGCAGCAGCGACACTGCGTGGGGCGCCACGAGCGCGAGCCCGATGCCGAGGGGAAGCGCGGCGATCACGTGGAAGGAGAGGACGCTCTCGTAGGCCCGGCGAAGCCGCGCCGGCTCGTCGCGGATGCGGACATAGCCGGGAAGGAGCGAACGGCCGGCCGGCGCGACCAACTCGTTCGTAATCATCCCGGTGACCTGCTGGCTCACGTTGTAGCCGCCCATGTCATGCGCGCCGAACATGCGGCCGATCAGAATCTGGTCCACCTTTCCACCGGCGACGCCGGCGATCGTCCGCATGGAAACCCACACGGAAAACGACAATAGCCCTCGCCATTTGGCGAGAGACAGTCGCGGCCAGAACGGAGCCATGGCATAGCCGACGACGAGCTGAACTGCCGTGGACGCGACAATGCCCCAGACGAGGGCCCAATAGGTGCGCAACCACAGCGCCAATGCTATTCCGGTTGCGGCAGAGATTCCTTTTACAATTAAATTGTACGCGAAATCCCGGTGAAAATGCAGGTCGCGCCGGAAATCGACTGTCTTGATGTTGGCGAGCCCGTTCAGCAGCGGCGTAAGCGCCAGTACCCAGATGATCAGCTCAACGCGCTGGTCACCGAAATAATCGGCCGCGAGGGGGCCAAAGGGCAGCATGACCAGAGAGGTCGCCGCACCGAGCAGGACCGAGAACGTCCAGGCCGTGTGATAGTGGCTGTCCTCGATGTCGCGCTCACGGATGAGGGCCATGTCGAGCCCGAAGTCCTGAAACGACGTCAACAGGCTCATCACCACCATGGCCATGGCGACAATTCCGAAATCGTCCGGGGTGAGGACGCGGGCCAGGATCGAGACGCTGATCAGGCCGAGACCGCGCATGGCAAGCCGCATCCCGACCATCCAGGCGGCGCCGCTCAGCATGCGCCCGCCCAGCGGCGCCTCGATGGGGGCGGGGGACGGGTTCGGGGGCTCGGAGCTCTCACTCATACGGGGTCGGTCCGATCGGATGTCCGGGCGGCGCGCGCGGTTCGCCGGTCCCCGGGCCGCGCCTGCGTAGCGCATGGGGATCGTGGCGGCAAGCGCCGCGGCATGGTGGCGGCCACCCTCATGCCGCTTGCTTCCGCGCGATGGCGTGCTCGAAAACCGCAAGGTATTCGCGGCCCGTGCGCTCCCAGGTGAACATCGCCGCGCGGGCGAGGCCGCCCCGCATCAGCTCGTCCCGCCGCGCAGGCGAGGTCGAGATCTCGCGCATGGCTGCGGCGATGGCCTCGACGGATCGCGGATCGACCGTGAGCGCCGCGTCGGCCGCCACCTCGGCGCAGGCGTTGCCGTTCGCCGTGATGACCGGGCAGAGGCTCGCCATCGCCTCGAGGATGGGCAGGCCGAACCCCTCGTAAAGGGACGGGAAGACGAAGGCCCAGGCGCCGGCATAGAGCGCCGCGATCTCCGCGTCGTCGGCGCGGTGCGAGATCACCCGTACCCCGTCGCCCGCGACGCGCGGCGTGCCGGGCGGAAGCTTCAGCCACAACTCCGGGCGGTCGGGAATGTCGAGGAGGCGATAGGCGGCGACGATCCGGTCGACATTCTTGCGCGGCTCGTCGTTCGAGATGTGCAGCAGATAGCGCGGTCCGGCTGGCTTTTCGGCCGGCGGGAGGAAGAGCGCGTGGTTCACCGCGTTGGGGCAGACGAAGACCTGGGCCGGATCGAGCCCCAGGTGGCGCACGATGTTGGCCTTGCCGAAATGGGAGACGGCGACGATGGCCGCGCAATGGGGCGCGAGGCGGGCCCAGGCGCGCCGCTTGGCCCAGTTGTCGGCGCGCACGCGCAGCCAGCCGAACCGGCCCTCCTGGTAGGCCGACGGAAGCTCCAGCGGCCCCGCGCCATGCGCGGTGACGACGCACGGCCGCCGCGCGGTGCGGACGAATTCGGCCGGCGGGTTGCCCCCGCCCGAGCGCGGGTCCCAGTAGGCGTCGACGTCTCGGGGCATCGCCTCGGCCGTCGCGAACCGTGTTATCCGCGCCCCCGCGGCCTCGAGCCCCGCGGCGATGTTCTCGGCGCAGACGCGAAAGCTTTCCGGCAGGCCGGGCGGGTCGAAGATGCCGATGTTCATCAAATATCTTTCTTCGTACCGTACTCTTGACCACAGGGCCCATGCCTATCGACGCGCGCCTCTCCACTGAAGTCCTGCTTGCTCCACATCAATCAGCCGACGAAATTAATGTCCAGTCGCGGTCCCGGAGCATACAGCGATCAAATCCAATGCTCGGTCGAGATCGTCCGTTTGATAGAAAAGATCGGATAGGGACCAGCGTTCGACGAAATCTTTTTTCGGAGCCATTCGGCCCTCTTTCATCTTTTCTTGGGTTTCCTTGCGGGTCATGAATTTGCGTAGAGCTTCAATCGAATGGTCGGGAAGAAGCGCCTTGGCGGAAGCGGCTAGCGCATCACGCGCTCGTGTCGTGCGGGGCGCTGCTTCGCTGCTTCGCGTTCTTCTGAGAGCAGAATTCTTTTGTTTTAGTTACACGATCATATTCTATCCTATAAAGATCGGGTGCAGCAAAAAGGCCTTCAACCGTAACATCTGAAACACACCGGCAAGTACGGATTTCAGCTCGGTTGCTTCATATTCTCTGACGTGAAACGGGTTCCAAGGCTTTTGGCCCACTTCCAAACGTATGCAACGGTTTGGTGTTGTAAACAGCGCGCTACCACTTGGACGAAGAACACGCCTTATCTCTCGTAGATATGGCATGACACCATCAACGTGCTCGATGACTTGGAAACTGGTGACCAAATCAAATTCATTATCCTTAAATGGAAGGTTGCCGCCCTCGACTAGAAGATATTCGGCATTCGGAGCAGCGTGAACCTCCTTGGCGTATTCGATGGCTTTAGGAGACACATCGATCCCAGTTATGTGGTCGCACTGTTCAGAGATCACGTGGGTTCCATACCCATTGTTGCAGCCCAAATCCAGCACTCTCAGATGAGAGGCCATCGAGGCGGCGCGCGCGTATGCTTTGCGATGCACGAGCGAAATAACGTAGCTTTCTTCGCTCTCGAAATCGAGCGCTACAAGCGGATGCTGTTCGGACTGGAACAAAATGTTGTCGGATTCGGTAGCCATTGTCGTATCTTCCCTTTGCAAAATCACGCCTAATCACGATTAGGCGTGATATGCTAAATCTGAACGATGGGCCATATTCACAAAGCTATCCGCGAAAACGTTGTGCAAATCCCGGGCGACCTCGCGCCATCTAAATTTCTGTGCATGCTGCCGAATGCGGTCAGAGTCGAAATTCCCACGTAGCCGTACGAATCGTGAGATGCCATCAGCGATGTCTTTGGGTTTGGCGCTTGCCACGATAATTCCCGTCACACCGTCGACAACCGCGTCCGTCGCCCCCTGCCGGGTCAGGAGCGACGGAACGCCGCGCGCGGCTGCTTCCGCGTACACGATCCCGAAGCTTTCGCGGGAGGGAAGGAGCAGCAGGTCGGCCTGGTCCAGGCACGCTGGCACGTTTCGGTGGTCCACGCCGCCGACGAAGTCGACCCGGTCGTCGATACGGAGCCGGCGGCACAGCTCTTCCAGGCGTGGGCGATCGTCGCCGTCCCCGATAACCGAAAGCCGGAAATCGAGTTCCCGCCGGGAGTCGGGCCAGCGCCTCGAGAGAGCTGTCGATATTCTTGATCGCCGACTGCACGCGAGAGAGCCGTGCGATCGAGATCATCCGGAGCGTGTCACGCGCGGCGCGCCCGGCGGCGGACGCGGCCGGCGGGGCGAAGAACATCTCGTCCACGCCCGGATACGAAACGGTCAGTTTGCCGTCGAGCCCCGGCCAGAGGTCGACAAGGATGCGCCGCGTATAGTCGCTGTTCGTAAACACGTGCGCCGCGTGACGCAGGCCCCGGCCGATTGCCGCCCTGCGCGTCGGCCGGAGAAGGGCGTGTCGTAGCTTTTCCGCGCGCCAGACGAGCGGCGTTCGCGCCCAGATACGGGCGAGGCGGTCGGCAGCAGTGTCTTGCAGCACCCACGGATTCAGGAAGTCGTTTCCGTGGCAGTAGACGAAGGTCGGTAGGTCCGTATGCCGCGCGAAATCCGCATAGCCGGCGGTAAGCACAAGCCATGCATCCGCCTCGTGCGTGCGGAGCTTTTTGACGTCCTCGTGAATGTCATTGTCCAGGATGGGCCGTAATTCCAATCCATCGCCCTCGGGCGTGGGCTCCGTGCGGGTGAACACGGTCACCTCGCAATGGCGGGAGAGCTCGCGCGACAGGCCGAGGGCGTGGTTCCGCATCCCGCCTGTCGTGGGCGGAAACTCGGGCGCGATGATTCCCAGCTTCATTGCGTCGAACCGGTCGATTTCCGGGCATAGATATAGAAGTCCGCGAACGAGCCCTCTTTGTAATTGCCCTTGTATGGGTACCTGTTGGGGAGGTGCCTTTCCAAGGCCCAGTCGGGAAAGTTCTTTTCGATCCAGGGAGTGAAGTGCCGATGCTTTACGTGCGGGCTGGGGTTATCTGAGTTATCGTCTTTATTGCTCGCATAAATAATGACGAAGCGATTTGACGATTTGAAAAGCTTATGAAGGTGCTGATCGAAGACGGGATCTTCTACAAGGTGATAGATAACGTCAAGGGAAAGCGTGAGGTCGGCAGTTTCGCCATCATAATCCCGCAACGTCTTAAACGACTTTGTTTGATCATTCTTGAATGCTCTTTGGCATTGCTCAATAGCAGTCGGGCTAACGTCAAAGCCGATATACCGTGGATAATCTGCAAGCGTCAGTTGATTTCCGTCTCCGCAGCCAAACTCGATGACAGACGCAACGCGGTTTTCCGTTACGAACCCATTTATCACTTCGGCTTTGAAGGTCGCGAATTTGTCATAGGAGCCGACGCCGGAATTTCCGCCTTTGGCGTAACGTGCCTCCCAGTACGCGCTCGACCCTTCAAACGGCGCTTGCCTGGACGACGAAAGGTAATATGTGATCCTTGCATGCCTGACTGAATGGCGCAGCCGGTCAATGGCGGCATAATACAGGCCCCTCAAGATCGGCGACGAGTTGTCGATCATCGTCTTCACTCTCGCGGAGGCCGGCAGCCCGTCACCCGCGCCGCCAAACAGGCAGACCCGCGCGATGTCCTTCTGGATGTTTCGCATGCGCTCGCGCCGCGCGGCGCCGAAGTCGGCGTCGAGGGTGATGTAGTCGGGCACCGCCTTCCATCCGCGGAGCCAGTTGTTCCAGACGCGCAAATCGTCCATCGGGCCTTTCGAGATCGAGATGTTCACGCCCTCGGCGTTGAACGACTCGACGTGCGGCGAGAAGCAGATGCGGCCGCCCTTGCGGCCCATCTTGGCCCACATGATGTTGTCGTCGAAGGCGCGGAGGTGCGCCGCAAAGCGCAGGTCTTCCACGTAGGTGCTGCGCACCACGATGGTCGAGGTCTGGATGCCGTGCTGCAGCAGCGCGAACGGCGCCAGGTCGGCAGTGAACTCGCGAAGCCCGCCGGTGCCGGGAATTTCCGGCATGGTCGCAGGATCAAACCCGATGCGCTGGAACTTGGTGGTCTCCCACCCGTCGCGCTGGTGGTCGGCGAAATAGACGTCGTACCCGTTCGCGAGGCCCCGGGCGGCGCGGGCCAGATGGTCGGGCGGCCAGCGGTCGTCCGAGTCGAGGAGCGCGACTGCCTCGGCGTCGTCGGGCAGATTGTCGAGGCCGCGGTTCCGCCCGGTTCCGGGCCCCGCGTTGGGCTGGGTCAGAACGCGGATGCGCGGATCGTCGGCGAGGCCCGCCCGGGCGAGCTCGTCGCGGGCCGGGACTGGGCTCGAATCGTCGACGATGATGATCTGCTGCTCCACGCCCTCCTGCGCCAGGGCATAGCCCAACGTTCCGGCCAGGATGCCGGGCTTGCGCTGGAAATAGGGAATGACGGTCGCGATCTTCATCGTCCTGCCCGCTGTACCGTGCTGCCCCCTCGGCAGGGGCGCATTCTATCCCAATACCATCCGGATCGGCTTGGCGAGCTTCCATGACAGGCTGCCGTAGATGCCGGCCACGGTGCGCTCGGCCTCGATGCGGCCCGCCGACTGGTTGCGCAGATGGGCGACCAGCGCCGGATCGAACGCGGCGATGCGCGCGGTATGGCGGCTTTGCAGCGCGTCGAGCGTTGCGTTGTCCGGCCCGGCGATCCCCGCCCCGGCAAGCGCCGTCCACACCTCGAAGGCGAGGGCGGCGGCCGGCCGGTCGGGGCCGGGCGGCGGGCCCTCGCGCTGCTCGTGGCGGAGGTCGGCGGAGAGAAACTCTTCCAGCCGCGCGCGGGCCTCGGCCGGCGCCACCGGCCAGGCGAGCCCCAGCGCGGCGGAAGCGGCCTCGGCGGTCGCCACCGGATCGGCGAGCAGTGCATCATAGGTGATGAAGGCGCGCGGTTGGCCGCGGCTCCAGCGCTCGGCCGCCAGCGTGTGCTCGAGCCAGAGCTGGTGCGCCTTCTCCTCGTCCATCTTGTCGCGCCGGGCGAGCGAGCCCGCCACCTCCTCGGGCCGGCGCAGCACGATCAGGAAGAACAGGCGCGCATCGAGCCGCTGGAATAGCGGCAGCCAGGCGGGGACCAGCCGGCACATGCGCGGGTCCTTTACGCCCCAGAAGGGCGCGGCGGCAAAGTCGTGCTTGAGCGTCGCCAAGATGGCGGCGCCGTGGCGCTTCGCCGCCTCGGTCTCCCACCAGCCTTCGGGTAGCGGAAGGACGTCGTCCCAGCGGCTGCCGAGATCGGCGAGCAGCGCGTCGTGATGGTCTAGGATGGCGACGTGCTCGAAATAGCCCAGATCGTTGATGCCCGCATGGCCGGCGGCCAGCCGGTCGCCGAGGTCGACGCCGAGGATCTGGAGCGCCCCGGTCGTCGCCGAGGTGCCGCTCCGGTGCATGCCGAGCACGCAGAGTGCGGTGGCGGTCAGGGGAGGGGCCCTCCCTCGTCGAGGCAGGCGGCGAGCTGGTCGCGCCAGTCGGGCAGCGCCACGCCGAATGTCGCGGCGAGGCGAGAATTGTCGAGCACGGAGTTCGCCGGGCGCTTCGCCCGGGTGGGGTAGTCCGCGGTCACGATCGGCTGGACCGGCGGCGCCGGGAAGGCCGCGTCGCGCATATGGGCGAGCCGGACGATCTCGCTGGCGAATCCGTACCACGTGGTCTCGCCCGCAGCCGTCAGGTGATAGACGCCCGAAGGGGCGCCCAGCCCCTGTCCGGGGCGCCAGCCGCGGGCGAGGATCGCGGCGGTCGCCTCGGCGATGGCGCGGGACCAGGTCGGCGCGCCGCGCTGGTCGGCGACGATGGCGAGCTCGGGCCGCGAACCGGCGAGGCGCAGCACGGTGCGCAGGAAGTTGCGCCCGCGGTTCGCATAGACCCAGCTCGTGCGCAGGATCAGGTGCGTCGCGCCGGTAGCGGCGATCGCCATCTCGCCGGCGCACTTGCTCGCGCCATAAGCGCTGACCGGGGCGGTGGGATCGTCCTCGGAATAGGGGCCGGGCTTCGTCCCGTCGAATACGTAGTCGGTGGAATAATGGACGAGCGCCGCGTCCTGCAGCGCCACCTCCTCGGCGATCACGCTGGGGGCAATGCCGTTCACCCGGTCGGCGAGCGCGCTCTCGTCTTCGGCGCGCTCCACGTCGGTATAGGCGGCGGCATTGACCACGAGTTGGGGCGCGGCGCGGCGCACGACGGCGCGCAGCGAGTCCGGATCCGCGAAATCGGCCTCGGCGCGGGCGGGTGCGATGATCTCGCCCAGCGGCATCAGCGTGCGCCGGAGCTCCCAGCCCACCTGTCCGTCGCGCCCGAACAGCAGGATGCGGGGGCGGTTCGCCACGCTCACCCCTCGTAGGCGGGAAGCTTCGCCCGCAGCGCGGCGAGCGGGAGGCCGCGCCGGTCCTTGTCGGATAGCTCAGGCTGGGCGACCGGCCACTCGACCCCGATCGCGGGATCGTCCCACTGCACCGTCACCTCCGTCGCGGGCACGTAGAAGTCGCTGCACTTGTAGTGGAAGCTCGCCCGGTCGGACAGCACGCAGAAGCCGTGGGCGAACCCCTTGGGCACGAAAAGTTGGCGGTGGTTCCCGGCGCTCAGCACCTCGCCCACCCATCTTCCGAAGCGGGGCGAGCCGACGCGCACGTCGACCGCCACGTCGAACACTTCGCCCTCGACGATCTGGACCAGCTTGTCCTGGCCGCCCGGGTTCTGTAGGTGCAGGCCGCGCAGCACGCCGCAGTGCGAATAGGACAAGTTGTCCTGCACGAAGGTGCAACCGATCCCCGCGGCGGCGTAGCGGTCGGACTGATAGCTCTCCATGAATCCGCCGCGCGCGTCGCCGAAGAAGTCCGGCTCTATCAGCAGCACCTCTGGCAGCGCGGTCGGCGTCACCTTCATCGGTTCTTCTCGCGCAGCAGGGTGTGGAGATAGGTGCGGTTCACCGGGTTGGGCTCCGCCTCGGCGAGCCGCGCAAAGCCGGCCTCGTCGATGTAGCCCATGCGCCAGGCCACCTCTTCGATGCACGCGATCTTGAGGCCCTGGCGCTCCTCGACGGTCTGGACGAAAGCCGAGGCTAGCATCAGCGATTGCGGCGTGCCGGTATCGAGCCAGGCGTCGCCGCGCCCGAGCCGCTGCACGCGCAGATTGCCGCGGGAGAGGTAGGTCGCGTTCACGTCGGTGATCTCGAGCTCACCGCGCGCCGATGGCTCGAGGGCGCGGGCGATCTCGACCACCTCCCGGTCGTAGAAATAAAGGCCGGTGACCGCCCAATTGCTCGGCGGGGTCTTCGGCTTCTCGACGATGGAGGAGGCCTTGCCCTCGGCGTCGAAGGCGACCACGCCGAACCGCTCCGGGTCGGTGACGTAGTAGGCGAAGATCGTGGCGCCCGTGTCGCTTTCGGCGGCGGCGCGCAGTCGTCCGCCCAGCCCTTGGCCGAAATAGACGTTGTCGCCCAGGATCAGCCCGACCGGCTCGCCGCCGATGAACTCGGCGCCGATCAGGAAGGCCTGGGCGATGCCCGCCGGCTTGTCCTGCGTCGCGTAGGAGAGCCGGACGCCCCAGGGGGCTCCGTCGCCCAGCAGGCGGCGGAACAGCGGCGCATCTGCCGGCGTGGTTATGATCAGGATATCACGGATTCCCGACAGCATCAGCGTGCTGAGCGGGTAGTAGATCATCGGCTTGTCGAAGATCGGCAGAAGCTGCTTCGAGAAGGCGCGGGTGAGCGGGCTCAGGCGGGTGCCCGCGCCGCCGGCGAGGATGATGCCCTTGCGGATCGCCATGAGGAGCGCGCGTCCTAGGCCCGGGCCAGAGCCGCGGTGGCGCCCAGCCGCTCGCCGCGATAGCCCGATTGCAACGCCTTGTCGCACCACGCCTCGTTCTCGACGTACCAGGCGACGGTGCGGGCGAGGCCGGATTCGAACGTCTCGCGCGGCGTCCAGCCGAGCTCCGCCCGCGCCTTGGAGGCGTCGATCGCGTAGCGGAAATCGTGGCCCGGCCGATCGGTGACGAACTCGATCAGGCGTTCGTGCGGGCAGTGCGGCGCGCCCGGAACCATCGCGTCCAGCGTCGCGCAAATCGCGCGCACCACGTCGATGTTCCGCCGCTCGGCGCTGCCGCCGATATTGTAGGTCTCGCCCGCCCGGCCGTTCGTGAAGGCGCGGACCAGCGCTTCGGCGTGGTCCTCGACGTACAGCCAGTCGCGCACGTTCTCGCCCTTGCCGTAAACGGGCAGCCGCTCGCCCGCCAGCGCCTTGCGGATGGTCAGCGGGATCAGCTTCTCAGGAAACTGGTACGGCCCGTAATTGTTCGAGCAGTTGGTGACCAGCGTTGGCAGGCCGAACGTGTGGTGCCAGGCCCGCACCAGGTGGTCCGACGACGCCTTGGTCGCGGAATAGGGCGAGTTCGGGCGGCAGGGGGTCTCCTCGGTGAAGGCGCCGGTCACGCCCAGACTCCCGAACACCTCGTCAGTCGAGACGTGCAGGAAGCGGAAGCGCGTCCGCGCCTCGGGCGCGAGGCCCTGCCAGTAGCCGCGCGCCGCCTCAAGCAGGTTGTAGGTGCCGACGATGTTTGTCTGGATGAAGTCGGCGGGCCCGTCGATCGACCGGTCGACGTGGGATTCGGCGGCGAGATGCATCACGCCGTCGGGCCGCTCCTCGGCGAACAGGCGACGCAGCGCGTCCGCATCGCGGATGTCGAGCCGAGCGAAGCGGTAACGCGGCGAAGCCGCGGCCTCGGCCACGTTATCGAGATTGCCTGCATAGGTGAGGCAGTCGAGGTTGACTACCTCCATCGAGGTCGCGGCGATCAGGCGGCGTACGACCGCCGACCCGATGAACCCCGCCCCGCCGGTCACCACTAGTTTCAAGCCGCGACGCTCCTATGGGATATCTGCCGGTGCCGCTTATCGCGCGTTATCGCGCGCGGCCCGCTAAGGTTAGGTTAATAGCCCAGCCCCATGCGGCCCGCAACCGCGGCGGCAGGAACGCGGGCCATCCAACTCGCTTCCTTGAGTTTTTCGGCCGATAGGCTATGGTCCGCCTCGCCCGGAACAAGTGCGCCGGCCGCGCCCCCTGGGGCGCCGCCGCAACCCCGTCGGAACATGTCCGATCCGCCGATCAGCGTCGTGATGACCGCCTATAACGGCCGCGCCTATATCGGCGAGGCGATTCGAAGCGTCCTCGCGCAGAGCTGGGAGGATTTCGAACTCGTCATCGTCGAGGACGCCTCGACCGACGACACGCTGGAGATTATCCGCGGCTTCGAGGACAAGCGGATCCGGGTGCTGCCGAACGAGCGTAACCTCGGCATCAGCAACAGCCGCAACAGGGGAATCGCCGCGGCGCGCGGGCGCTACTTGGCGGCGCACGACCAGGACGATCTCAGCCTGCCGCACCGGCTCGCGCGCCACATCGAGGTAATGGAGAGTCAGCCCGATGTAGTGCTGACTGCCGGCCGAGTGTCAATTCTGCCACGGACGCAGTATATCGTCCAGCCGCTGCTCGCCGGCCAGGCGCTGGCCTGGAGCCTGTTCACCCGCTCGCCCATCATCCACTCCTCGATCTGCCTCAGGCAGGGCGCGCTGGGACCCGACGAGCCATTCTACCGCCAGGAGTACCACTACGCCGAGGATTTCGAGCTGTATCACCGGCTGAGCGAAGTCGGCCGGCTGGTCATTGTTCCCGAGGAGATCGGCGTCTACCGCTTCCACGACGCCAACACCAGCCGGACCCGGCGCGAGGCCATGCTGGCGAACGCCCAGCGCTTCCTGCACCGGCGCTATAGCGAGTACTTGGGTGAGGATTTCGTCTCGACGGACGACATGGCGAGCCTAATCCGGGTCTGCGTCTGCAGCGAGTCGGCGGTGAGCTTCGCCGAGCTCGACCGTCTGGGCGTCATCCTGGACGCACTGGTCTCCGCCTTTCTCGCCCGCCGACACGTCGAGGGCGCCGAGCGCGAGGCAGTGTTCGCCGAGGCCTCGCACGTCTGGTGGCGCGTGGTGCGGTCGGCGGCGCTCGCACTCGGCCCGCGCGCGTTCGATCGCTACCGCGCCTACGGCAACCTGTCGCGCGGGGAGGTGCCGCTGATAGATCGGGCCAAGGCCCTGGCCAAGAGCCTGATCTCGGCCGGCCGGCTTCGCCTCCGCCCGTCCTGAGGGCACGACATCCGTTTGCCTTGGGGGGGCATATCTGGCATGTTCCGCGCGGTTTTTCGCCCCTAGGGTGTCCAGACGTCCCCTTGGCGCGCGGTCCGGTTCAGGGCGGCCGTGCGCGACAAGCAAATCACAAGGAAAAAGCACGATGACATCGACTTACTGGTTCGTGATCGCCTGCGGAATCGTGGCGCTCGGCTACGGCGCCTGGGCATCCCGCTCGATCCTCGCCGCCAGTGCCGGCACCGCGCGCATGCAGGAGATCGCGGCCGCGGTCCAGGAGGGCGCCAAGGCTTATCTCAACCGGCAATACACCACGATCGGCCTCGTCGGCATCGTGGTGTGCGTGATTCTCGGCTTTCTGCTGAGCGTCTACAGCGCGATCGGCTTCGCCATCGGCGCCATCCTGTCGGGCACCGCGGGCTATGTCGGCATGAACGTCTCGGTCCGCGCCAACGTGCGCACCGCCGAGGCCGCGCGCTCCGGCGGGCTGCGCCCGGCGCTCGACATCGCGTTCAAGTCGGGCGCGATCACCGGCATGCTGGTGGTCGGGCTCGGGCTTCTCGGCGTCGCCGGCTACTACTTCGTGCTGCGCGGCGTGTTCGATGCGGCCGACCCGGCCGGCCTCCGCCACATCCTCGAGGCGCTGGTGGCGCTCGGCTTCGGCGGCTCGCTGATTTCGATCTTCGCCCGGCTGGGCGGCGGCATCTTCACCAAGGGCGCCGACGTCGGCGCCGACCTGGTCGGCAAGATCGAGGCGGGCATCCCCGAGGACGACCCCCGGAACGCCGCGGTGATTGCCGACAATGTGGGTGACAATGTGGGCGACTGCGCCGGCATGGCGGCCGACCTGTTCGAGACCTACGCGGTCACGATGGTGGCGACTATGCTGCTCGCCGGCATCTTCTTCACCGGCGCGCCGCTCGAGACGATGATGGTCTATCCGCTGGTCATCGGCGGGGTGTGCATCCTCGCCTCGGTGGTCGGCGTGTTCTTCGTCCGGCTCGGCCCGTCCAACAACATCATGGGCGCGCTCTACAAAGGTTTCATCGCATCGGCGGTGATCTCGTTCGTGCTGGTCGGCATCGCCACCTGGGTGATGTATGGCGGGTTCTCCACCGTGATACCGATGGGCGCCACCCAGATCACTTCGCTGTCCTTGATGGAATGCGTGCTGGTCGGGCTCGGCGTCACCGGCCTGCTGGTGTGGATCACCGAGTACTACACCGGGGTGAACCACAAGCCGGTGCTGTCGGTCGCCCGCGCCTCGCAGACCGGCCACGGCACCAACGTGATCCAGGGCCTCGCGGTCTCGATGGAGGCGACGGCGCTCCCCGTGGTCGTGATCTGCGCCGGCATCCTGCTCGCCTACTTCGCGGCGGGGCTGTTCGGCATCGCGCTTGCCGCGACCACCATGCTGGCGCTCGCCGGCGTCGTGATCGCGCTCGACGCGTACGGGCCGGTCACCGACAACGCGGGCGGCATCGCCGAGATGGCGGACCTGCCGCCCGACGTGCGCACCTCGACCGACGCGCTCGACGCGGTCGGCAACACCACCAAGGCGGTGACCAAGGGCTACGCTATCGGCTCGGCCGGCCTCGCCGCGCTGGTGCTGTTCGCCGCCTACACCCAGGACCTGAAGCACTACTTCCCGAACCTGGCCGGCCAGATCGAGTTCCGCTTGCAGGACCCGTACGTCGTGGTCGGGCTGCTGCTCGGCGGGCTGCTGCCCTATTTGTTCGGCTCGCTCGGCATGCAGGCAGTCGGGCGCGCGGCGGGCAGCGTGGTCGTGGAGGTACGCCGCCAGTTCAAGGAGATACCCGGCATCATGGAGGGGACGGCGAAGCCGGAGTACGGCCGCGCCGTCGACCTGCTGACCCGGGCGGCGATCCGCGAGATGATCCTGCCGTCGCTCCTGCCGGTCCTCGCGCCGATCGTCGTCTGGCTGGTGATCTGGTGGATCGCCGGCGAGGTGGCGGCGTTCACCACCCTCGGCGCGCTGCTCCTCGGCACGATCGTCACGGGCCTGTTCGTCGCGATCTCGATGACCTCGGGCGGCGGCGCCTGGGACAACGCCAAGAAGTTCATCGAGGACAACAACTACGGCGGCAAGGGCTCCGAGGCGCACAAGGCCGCGGTGACCGGCGATACCGTCGGCGACCCGTACAAGGATACGGCAGGCCCCGCGATCAACCCGATGATCAAGATCATCAACATCGTGGCGCTGCTGATGCTCGCCATCCTTTCGGGACTGCTGCCGCACTAATCGCCGGTCGAGTCCCCGACGGCGCGTTCAGGCGAGGCGATCCGGAACCCCCGGTCGCCTCGCTTCGCTTCCGGACGGCTCAGCCGTTCAGCAGCCGCTCGATGTCGGCGAGGCGCATCGGCACCTCGTCCAGCACCTTGCCGAGGGGGGCGAGGGCGTCGTTCACCGCGCTCGCGATGGCGGCCGGCGCGCCGAGATAGCCGCCCTCGCCGGATCCCTTCTGCCCATGCGAGGTGAGCGGCGAGGGGGTGCAGTGCTCGACGTCGCGCACGCGCGGGATCTCGTGCACGGACGGCAGCAGGTAGTCCACGAAGGATGCGGCGAGGAACTGGCCGTCCGGCCCGTAGGCGAATTTCTCGTAGAGCGCCGCGCCGATGCCGTGGGCGATGCCGCCGATGATCATGCCACGCACGATGCCGGGGTTGATTACCGTGCCGCAATCGTGGGCGATGACGTAGTCGAGGACCGTCACCTTGCCTGTCGCCGGGTCGATCTCGACGAATGGCATGTGCGCTTGGAAGGCGAAGCAGGGATAGATCTGCACCCGCTTGTTCTCGTCGGGCAGCTTTCCGCCGAGCGGCACGGAGGTGACGTGCAGCTCGTTGAGGGCGGGCTCCATCCCCTCCGGCATCAGGTCGAGGCGCTGGTGCGCGATGCGGCAGAGCTCGGCCCAGGTGAGCTTCCGCGACCGGTCGGACGGGTCGACCACGTCGCCACCGTCATATTCGAGCTCGCCGGCGGGCTTGCCGAAATTGTGCGCGGCGATCGCCATCAGCTTCTTCTTCAGCTTCTGCGCCGCGCCCGCGGCCGCCCCGCCCAGCATGATCGCCATGCGGCTCGCCACCGGGCTGCGCGTCACCAGCCCGACCAGCAAATCGGCGTGCACCACGCGGATCGCGTCCGGGTCGCGCTCCAGCTCCTCGGCGACGATGGTGGCGACCAGCGTCTCGTGGCCCTGGCCGGAAGTCGTGGTGCCCATCATCGCGGTCACGACGCCGTTGAGGTCGATGCGCACCTGGCACGCCTCCATGAAGGTCGTGATGGCGAGCTTGGGGTTCAGCAGGTTCTCGTGGATGTTGTTGCCGCCCGACGGCTCCAGGCAGCAAGCGACGCCGATGCCGGCGAGGCGCCCGGCAGCGCGGATCTCGTCCCGCCGGCGGACCAGCGTGTCGTAGTCGGCGAGGGCCAGCGCCTTGTCGAGCACGGTGTGGTAATCACCCGAATCGTACTTGGTGCCGGACGGGATCTCGTAGGGGAACTGGTCCTTCCGGATCAGGTTGCGCCGGCGCAGCTCCAGCCGATCGATGCCGAGATGGCGCGCCACCTTGTCGACGGCGGTCTCGATCGCCCAGTTGGTGGGCGACTGGCCGAAGCCCCGCACCGCCACCTCGCCCGACTTGTTCGTCGTGACCGAGGTCGGGCGGTACTCGACGCTGTTGATCTGGTACGGCCCGACGATGGCGGTGATCGGCTTGGCGAGCTGGAAGGGCGCGCGGCCGGGATAGGCGCCGGCATCGTCGATGGCGAAGATTTTGAGCGCCCGGATGCGCCCGCCGACCTCGAACGCCACCTGCATGTCGAAGATGCGGTCGGGCCCGTGCGAATTGCCCGCCGCTAGATTATCGATCCGATCCTCGATGAAACGCACCGGGAAGCCCGTATTGCGCGAGAGGTAGCCGCACAGGATGGTGTGCTTCATGCCGCGCTTGGTGCCGTAGCTGCCGCCGACATCGACGTCCTGGTGGACGAGCACGGCGTTCGCCGGCAGGCGCAGCGCGTGGGCGAGCTGCTCGGCGTAGTTGGTCATCTGGATCGAGGCCCAGACGTCGAGCACCTTGGTGCCGCGGTTCCATTGGCAGAGCGCGCCGAACGTTTCGATGGGCACGGTGGCGCTCCGCCCCCAGCGGGCGCGGAACTTCAGCGTGTGGGCGGCGGCGGCGAAATCCTTGTCCACTGGGCCCCAGACGAACCGGCCGGAATAGAGCAGGTTCGTTCCGTGGTCGGGATGGACCAGCGGCGCGTCGTCCTTGAGCGCCGCCTCGGGGTCGACCACGGGCTCCAGCGGCTCGTATTCGACGACCACCTTCTCGGCGGCATCCTCGGCGAGCGCGCGGGAATCGGCGCAGACCGCCGCCACCCATTCGCCGGCATAGCGCGTGATCCCGTGTGCCAGCGGGTACCAGCGCACGTTGGGGAGATCGAGCCCCTGGAACATAGGTTCGGTGTCGCGGGCGAGTTCGTCGCCGGTGACGACCGCGTGCACGCCCGGAATGGCGAGCGCGGCCGACACGTCGATCGACAGGATCTTCGCGCGCGGATAGGGGCTCGCAACAGGCGCGACATGCTTGGTTTCGGGCAGGCGCACGTCCTGCACGTAGGTGCCGGCGCCGGTGACGAAGCGCTCGGCTTCCTTGGTGCGGCGCGGCCGCGCGACGAAGCGGTAGTTCTTGAGGTGCGGCGCGTCGTCCATCACTCACCCGCCTTTCGCCGCTCGGCGGCCCGCTGGATGGATTCCACGATCTGCACATAGCCGGTGCAGCGGCAGAGATTGCCGGAGATCGCCTCCTCGATCTCGTCCCGCGTCGGCGACGGGTTGCGGGCGAGCAGCCCTTCGGCGGCTATCAGCATGCCCGGCGTGCAGTAGCCGCACTGCTGCGCATGCCCTTCCCAGAACGAATCCTGCAGCACGCCGGGCGAGCCGTCCGGCTGGCACAGCCCCTCGACGGTGGTGACCTCATGGCCCGCGGCCATCACCGCGAAGATCAGGCAGGAGCGCACCGCGACGCCGTCGAGCAGCACCGAGCAGGCGCCGCAGACCCCGTGCTCGCAGCCCATGTGCGTGCCGGTGAGGCCGAGATGGTCGCGCAGGAAATCGAGTAGCGTCACGCGCGGCTCCGCCTGGGCCTCGCGCGCGCGCCCATTGACGGTCAGGCGGATGGTCTGCGGTGACGTCATGCGCGCGCCTCCCGTGCGGCGTCTTCGATGGCGCGGCGCACCAGGGCGGGCGCGGCGCGGCGGCGGTACTCGGCACTGGCGTGCCCGTCGGACGGTGGGTCGAGCCGCGCGGCGACCTCGCCCGCGGCCGCGCGCAGCGCCTCCTCGTCGAGCCGCGAGCCGACCAGCGCCGCCTCGGACGCGGCGAGCCGCAGCGGCGCCGGCGCGGCCCCGCCGACCGCCACGGCCGCGCGCCGGCAGACGCCGTCATCGTCGAGCTGAAGCTGCGCCGCTGCGGCGACGATGGCGAAGTCGCCATGGCGCTCGGCGACCTCGGTGAAGCCGGTGCCGATGCGGCCGGGCCCCGCCCAGGTCGGAAAGGAGATTTCGGTCAGGCATTCGTGCGCGCGCCGCGCCGTCTCCATGGCGCCGAGGAAGAAGGCCTCCGCGGGCACTTCGCGGTCGTCGCGCACCGCGTGCAAGGTGATGGTCGCGCCGAGCGCGACGGCGACCAGGGGGATCTCGGCCGAAGGGTCGCCGAGCGCGATCGAGCCGCCGACCGTCCCCCGCGCCCGCGTCTGGCCGTGCCCCACCCAGGGCAGCGCCTTGGCGAGCAGGGGAGCGGCGCGGGCGACCTCGCGGGAGGTGAGGGCGGCGGCCTGGCGCGTCGCCGCCTTGATGACCAGCCTGTTGCCCGCGATCGTAATCCCGTTTAGCACGTCGATGTCGTTGATGTCGATCAGCAGCGCGGGACGGGCGAACCGCATGGCCATCAGCGGCACCAGGGTCTGACCGCCGGCGATAATCATCGCCTCGTCGTTCGCCTCCAGCGCCTCGCACACTTCGGCCACGCTCGCGGCGCGGCGATACTCGAACGGCGCCGCCTTCATCGCTTCGCGTCGCCGTTGGCGGCGTCCCAGCCCTCCTCGACGTCGCGCACGCTGGTCTCGGGGACGACGTTCTTCTGCTGGCGCTGCAGCGTGCGCCGCCCGTTCTCCAGCCAGTCGCTGTCGGCGGCGCGCATCGCCATCTCGTCCCAGGCGGGCGTCCAGTCGCCGAGCGAGTAGCCGTGCCAGGGCGATTCCGGGTTGAGCTTGGGCAGGCCGATCTTCTCCCAGAGCCTCTTCGCCCCCTCCATGTATTCGCGGGCGGGCAGCGCGAGGGGCGGCATGTCGCTCTTCATCGTGGCGTCGATCAGCAGCGTCGAGTCCTCCTCGCCGTGATGCTCGCGCTTCGGCCCGTGCCCCTGGGCGCGGTGGCCCAGCGTCTTCACGTCCTCGACCGGGTTGATGCGATAGGCCATCGCCCAGAGGATAGCGTCGGCATTGTCAGGGTCGATGTCCTCCGACACGCCGATGCAGATCTTGGACCAGTCCGACCGGTACGCGGCGGCGGCGTAGAGGGCGCGCCACACCTCGGTGCGCGGGGTCGCGCGCTTGAAGCTGACGATGGTGATGCGGAGCAGCCCGGTCAGCTTCTCGTGCATCGAAACGCGGCTGACGCCGCGGATGCCAAGCTGGTCGCGCAGATGGTGCAGGAAGATCGGCTCGTACGCGACGCGCTTGATGACCGAGGATTCCGACGGCGCCACCTGGCTGATGTAGGACGGGATCACCGCGTTCCGCCGATGGGTGATGGCGGTCACCCGCATCGGCATGTTGAACTCCTCCAGCGCGACGTGGCCGTGAGATTCGCCGAACGGGCCCTCGGGCTCGACCATCTCGGGATCGATCACCCCCTCGATCACCAGCTCGGCCTCGGCCGGCACCATCAGGTCGACGGTGCGCGCGCGCACGATGTTGATCGGCGCCCCCGCCAGCCCGCCGGCGATGCCGATCTCGTCGGTGTCGAGCGGCAGTTTCTGCGGCGCGACGTAGGCGACGTAGGGCGGGCAGCCGAGCACGATGGCGCATTCCAGCTTCTCGCCGCGCTTCTTCGCCTTCTGCCAGTGGAGATAGCCGCCCGCCCCGCCGATGCGTGTCGCCATGCGCACCACCAGCCGGTCCGACGCCTTCAGCCCGGCGCGGTAGGTGCCCATGTTCTGGACGCCGGTCTCCGGGTCCTTGGTGATGACGTTGGTCGCGGTGAGCGTCGGGGCGGAATCGAAGCCTGGCGTGGAGACGGGAATCGGCAGGGCGTCGAGCCCCTTGCCGGGGCCGAGCAAATCCTCGCCCTCGATCACCACCTCGTGGCAGGGCGCCTCGTTCACCAGGCGGGGCGCGACGGGGTGGGCGATCGCATGGTCCCACTTGGCCTGAATCTCCTTCACCGGAACGCCCATGCCGACACCGTAGATCGCGGCGTTCGCGGCGAGCGCGCCGACGACGACCGGCATGTCGTACTTACGCCCGTGCCCGTCGACGATGTTGCGGAACAGGAAGGCCTTGCGGTCCGGCTCGGCGATGCCGCCGAGGAATTGCCAGCGCACCAGCGGGTGCAGCTCGGTGTCCTTGTTCACCGGCGCGTCGATGGCGGTGAGAAGCCCCGCCTTCTCGAGGGCCTCGATATGGTCGTGCAGGTCGGCGTAGCCCCGGGCGGCCGCTGTCATTCGTTCCCTCCTGTGTGCGCGGGCGATCTTATGACAGGGCAAGGGGCGCGGGGTAGGGCTTATCGCCTACGGAATGAACTGCTCGTTGAGGATGCGTTCCTCGAGATTGTGCTCGGGGTCGAACAGCAGGGTGAGGCGGATGTCCCGCGCCTCGCGCACCCGCACATCGCGCACGTCGCGCACCTCTGTGTAGTCGGCGACGGCGCTGACCGGGCGCTTCGAGGGCTCCAGCACTTGGATGGCGAGCGCGGCGCTGACCGGCAGCAGCGCGCCGCGCCAGCGCCGCGGGCGGAACGCGCTGATCGGGGTGAGGGCGAGGAGCCCGGTGCCGAGCGGCAGGATCGGGCCGTGCGCCGACAGGTTGTAGGCCGTCGAGCCCGCCGGGGTGGCGATCAGCACCCCGTCGCAGACGAGCTCGGTCATCCGGACGCGGGAGTCGATCTTGATGCGGAGCTTCGCCGCCTGGCGGCTTTCGCGCAGCAGCGAGACCTCGTTGATCGCGATGGCCTCGTGCGTCTCGCCGGTCAGGGAGCGCGCCACCATGCGGAGCGGGTGGAGCTGTACCGCGGTCGCGCGCTCCAGCCGCTGGCGGAGGCGCGTCTCGCTGAACTCGTTGAGCAGGAAGCCGACCGTGCCGCGGTTCATGCCATAGAACGGCACCTCGCGGTCGAGGTGGCGGTGCAGCGTCTCCAGCATCGTGCCGTCGCCGCCCAGCGTCACGATCACGTCGGCGGCCTCGATCGCGACGTTGCCGTAGCGCTTGCGCAGCCGGCGCAGCGCCGACTGGGCCGAGGAGGTCTCGGCGGCGACGAAGGCGATGGACTTGTACGGCACGGCAGCCCCCTCCCGCGCCGGCCGGCCGCCCTGGCGACTAGCGCCGGCGGCGGGCGAGCGTGGTTTCGGACGGGCGGTCGTCGTCTTCGCCCTCGTCGCCCTCGGCGGCTTCCTCCGCGGGTGCACCGGCATCCTGCGGCCGCGCCCCGGTCTCGAACATCTCTTCGGCGGCGGCGCGCGCCTCTTCCTCGGCCTGGCGCTCGGCGACGTCGGCGGGGCGCTCGCCCCTTGCCTGAATCTGGAGCTCGTCCGGAGAGCGGGCGACGTTGGCGGTCAGCTCGACGATCACCTCGGGGTGCAAAGCGACGCGGAACTTGTGCAGCCCGACGGTCTTGATCGTCTGTTCGAGCAGCACCTGGCGGCGCTCGACCGTTACGCCGGCGTCGGTCAGCCCCTTGTGCAGGTCGCGCGCCGACACCGAGCCGTAGAGCTGGTCCGACTCGCTCGCCTGGCGGATCAGCGACAGCACCATGCCGGCGAGCTTCTCGGCGGCCGACTCCGCGTCTTTGCGTCGCGTGAGGTTGGTGGCCTCAAGCTGCGTCCGCCTCTCGTCGAACCTCTTGCGGTTCTCGTCGGTGGCGCGCAGCGCCTTGCCCTGAGGCAGCAGGTAGTTGCGGGCGAAGCCGGGCTTCACCTGCACCACATCGCCCATCTGGCCGAGCTTCTCGACCCGCTCCAGCAGTATGACTTGCATCAGTCGTCCTCCCCCCGCCTCAGCGGGGACCAGTGATCGACCACACCGATGCCCGCGACAAGGATCGCGGGCCATCCCAAAAGGACGGTGGTCAGGTAGATGAAACCGAGCGCCAGCCCGCGGGCGGGCCAGCGGCGCGAGACGGAATGCAGCACCGCGAGCCCGACCAGGGCGAACGGGACCGCGACGATGACCGCGGCGTTGCCGCCGAGGAACCCGACCCAGCCCGGGACGAAGGCCGCCGCGATGGCGACCGGCAGCGCGAATCCCGGCCAGGCGGGCAGGGCGACGCGGTGGTAGGGCGGAGTGGGGCGCAGGGCGTGGCCGGTCTTCGAGAGCGCGCCCTGGGCGATGGTGGCGTTGATCGCGACCATGATCGCGGCCGAGCCGATGACCGTGCCGGGGATGAAGCGCGCGACGAGGTCGATGGTCGAGGCGACGCCTTCCTTGTCGGCGCCGCCCGAGACCTGCAGCACCCCTTCGAGATAGTGCCGCGCCGCAGCCTCGAGACCGCCCGGCACACCGGCATAGTAGATCGCGGCGGCGGCGAGCAGCACGAGCCCGTAGGCGGTGAGGCCGGCGAGGATCAGTCCCGGCGGGTACCATTCGGTCTGGCCGGCGGCGTCCTGCCGCGACAGCAGCGCCTGGCGCACCACGTAAACCACCGGCAGGGCGGTCAGCAGCACGAAGAGCGCGGCCGTGGCGATCTGGGTCGCCGCCACCAGCCCGACCAGGGCGATGCCGCAGGCGATGGCGGCGGGTGCGACCCCGAGCCCGAGCCCGGCGAGGAACAGCGGCGTCTGGCTGAAATACGCGAGCACGAACGCACCCGGCGATCCCGACAGGATCGACAGGTACAAGAGCGCGCTGGCCACGCCCGCGGCCAACGCAAACAGGCTCTTTCGGTTCATCCCTCGGTTCCGGCCGGCCGCCTGCCGCCTACTTCAGCAAGTAGGGCAGAAGCGCCAGGTTGCGCGCCCGCTTGATCGCCTGCGCGAGTTCCCGCTGCTTCTTGGCCGACACGGCGGTGATGCGCGACGGCACGATCTTGCCGCGCTCCGAGATGAAGCGCTGCAGGAGCTTGACGTCCTTGTAGTCGATCTTCGGCGCGTTGGGGCCGGAGAAGGGGCAGGATTTCTGCCGGCGGAAGAAAGGCCGGCGGGCGGGGGCGGCGCTCATTCGTCGTCTCCAGCGTCTGCGGTGGCCTCGGTACGCTCGCGCGGCGCGCGGTCGCTGCGAAAGCCGCCGCGGTCGCCACGGTCGCCACGATCGCCGCCGCGGTCGCCCCGGTCACGGTCGCGCCCACCCCGGTCGCCACGATCGCCGCGGTCGCCGCGATCGCGATCGCCGAAGCGGCGGCCGCGCTCCTCGCGGCTCCGCATCATGGCGGACGGGCCTTCCTCGAGTTCGTCGACCCGCACGGTCATGTAGCGCAGCACGTCCTCGTCGATGCGCAGGTTGCGCTCCATCTCCGAGATGGCGGCGGCGGGTGCGTCGATGTTGAGTAGGGTGTAGTGGCCCTTGCGGTTCTTCTTAATCCGATAGGACAGGTTCTTCAGGCCCCAATACTCGTTCTTGGTGACCTGACCGCCTTGGGCGGCGATGATCTCGGTGACCTTGGTCCCCAGAGCCTCCACCTGGGCGGCGGAGATGTCCTGGCGCGCGATGAACACGCTCTCGTAGAAAGGCATGTCTCTCCTTCCGGCTTTTATGGCCCGGCGCCGGCGTGTCCCCTTTGGACATCGTCAACGGCCGCCCGGGCCCAGCCCCCGGCGCTTCCGGGAGCAAGGAGTTGCGAAGGCGCGGCAATTAACACGGATTCGGAAGGGGCGCAAGGCGACGACCATCCGTCGCGGTGCGCGCGGCGGGGGCGAGTGGGCCGCTTGACTCATTGTAAGCAAAAACTTACGGTAAGTTATGACTTACACAAATGCTCTGGCCGCCTTGGCCGATCCCACCCGCCGCCGCGTGTTCGAGCGGCTGCGAGCCGGTCCCCAGCCGGTCGGCGCGATCGCGCGCGGCATGCCGGTGAGCCGGCCCGCCGTGTCGCAGCATCTGAAAGTCCTGAAGGAAGCGGGGCTCGTGACCGACCGGCCGGAAGGCACGCGGCGCGTCTATGACATCGATCCACACGGGCTGGGCGAATTGCGCGCCTGGCTCGACCGGTTCTGGGACGGGGCGCTGGACCGCTTCAAGGCCGAAGTCGAACGCAAGGAGCTTGACGGAAAGGAGGGCGAACAATGACCAGGACCGTGACGATCGCGCCGGTGCGGAAGTCGGTGACGGTGAGCGCGCCGCCGGTGCGCGCGTTCGAGGTATTCACCTCGGGCATTTCGAGCTGGTGGCTGCCCAGCCACAAGATCGGCAAGACGCCTTTCAAGGAGATTGTGCTGGAGCCGCGCGTCGGCGGCCGGTGGTTCGAGCGGGGCGAGGACGGCGTCGAATGCGACTGGGGCAAGGTGCTGGCGTGGGAGCCGCCGTCGCGCGTGGTGCTCGCCTGGCAGATCGACGGCACGTTTGCCTACCGCCCCTCGCTCGTGACCGAGGTGGAGGTGCGGTTCCTCCCCGACGGACAGGGCACGCGCGTCGAGCTGGAGCACCGCAATCTCGACCTCTACGCCGCGCAGAGCGACGCCATGCGGACGATCTTCGATTCGCCGACCGGCTGGTCCGGACTCCTGTCCCAGTTCAAGGCCCGGCTGGACGGCTGAAACAGGGACCATGAAATGACCATCGAGCTCTACGTATTCCCGCGCAGCCCGCGCTCCCTCAAGGTGATGGCGCTCGCCAACCATCTTGGGATTGACCATCGGCTGCACCCGATCAACGCCGCCCAGGGCGAGCACCGCGCGCCGGCCTACGCAGCGCTCAACCCGAACATGCGGGCGCCGACGCTCAAGGACGGCAACACGGTGCTGTGGGAGGCGAACGCAATCCTTCAGTATCTCGCGCTGAAGAAGCCCGAGTCCGGCTGCCTGCCGCTGGACGAGCCCGCGCGGCTTGACGTGACGCGCTGGCAGTTCTGGGACCTCGCGCACTGGGACGCGGCCTGCGCCATCTTCGCCTTCGAGCATGTCGCCAAGCCCGCGCTCGGGATGGGCGCGCCCGACGAAGCCGCCATCGCGCGCGCGACGCCTGCGTTCGAGGGCGCGGCGAGGGTGCTGGACGGCCACCTGAAGGGACGGCAATTCGTCTGCGGCGACCGCCTTACCGTCGCCGATTTCTCGCTCGGGGCGTGGATGACACTCGCGGAGCGGGCGCACTATCCGGTTGCGCCCTTTGCCGACATCAAGCGCTGGTATGCGGAGTTGAGCGCGCTGCCCGGCTGGCAGAAGGCTCTGGCCCAGGCGGCGTCGCCAAATCCGTCGGCAGTGTAGGCGCGCGGCGGTTAGGCGCCGAGGTCGACGTAGCCGCGCTGGATGGCACGCTCCAGCGCGTCGAAGGCGGCGCAGCCCTGGTCGTAAAGTTCGCGCTTGTGCTTGAGGTCGCAGAGGCACGTCTCGTCGCACATGTCGCCCGACTTGGCGAGCCGGATCGCGGCTTCGAGATACTGTGCGCGGTAGCGGGCGACCAAGACGGCGAGCTCATGGAACGTTTCGCGCGTCAGGTTGGGGATCTGGCGGTGGATGACCTCGCGGTTGGCGAGGGCGACGGAGAGCTCCAGCTCCTCCACGAACTTGTGGTTCGCGGCAAGTTCCTTGGAGTCGAGGTCGCGGCCCCAGAACCCGTGATGCTTCCGGTCGGGCGCTTCGGCGAGATAGCGTTTCATGATGTTTCACATTCAGCAGCAAAGCCGAATGTTAACGCCATATTCATAAACGAAGTCTTACCGCCGCCGCGCCACTCTTGCCGTGCCCGCGATCTCGTGTATCCTTTCCTGTTAATCGCCGCGCGCGGCGCGGCTCACGGGAGGACCGAAATGGCGACGACGACCGAGCTGGACCCGCATGCGCAGTCACATATGCGCGGCTGGCATAGCTTCGCCCGGCTGCTGGGCTTCTCGCTCGTGGGGCTGGTGATCCTGCTGGGCTTGATCGCGCTGATCACGCTCTAGGACTTTAAATCGATTTCTTAACCGGTTATATCCAGCCCACTGAAGAAGAATGAGATTTCGGTCGCGGCGGTCTCGGCGGAATCCGAACCGTGGACGGTGTTCGCCTCGATCGTCTCGCCGAGATCCTTGCGGATCGTGCCCGGCGCCGCCTTGGCCGGATCGGTCGCGCCCATCACCTCGCGGTTCTTGGCAATTGCGTCCTCGCCCTCCAGCACCTGCACGACGACCGGGCCGGACACCATGAAGGCGCAGAGGTCGCCGAAGAATGGCCGCACCGAATGGACGGCGTAGAACCGCTCGGCCTGGGCGCGGGTGAGCTGGATCCGCTTCTGGGCGACGATGTGGAGCCCCGCCGCTTCGAGCCGGGCGTTGACCTGGCCGGTCACGTTGCGGCGCGTCGCGTCCGGCTTGATGATCGAAAGGGTCCGTTCGATGGCCATGGGCGTACGCAACTCCTTATAACGGGCGCGGATCGCGCCGGCGCGGCCTTATAGCCGCATCGGGCGGGGCCGGCAACCGCGACCTCGCGCCGTGCACCCGGCGGACCTGCCTTGTCGGGAGAACAGGGACTTACGCCTCCTTCTTCTCCCAGCCGCCGCGCTCGGTCTGCTGCCAATAGGCGAGACCGTGGCCGGCGGCCTTGAGAATGCGCCAGCGCTCGCGCGCCCGCGCGACCGCCTCGGGGTCGGCCCCGTCGAACAGCTCGATGCAGCGTTCGTAGGCGTCGATCCGTTCGCTGGTCGCCCCGTCGGCGAGGACCAGCAGGGTCGCGCCGTTGGGGTTCTCGTCCTCGGTGGTGAGGTAGACCGGCTGGGCCGCCGCCTCGCCGTCGCGCGCGGTGCCGTGCGGCAGGAAGGAGAGCTGCTCGTAAGTCCAAAGCGCCGTATCGAGCGCAGCCACCCGCTCCTCCGAGCCCGCCATCACCAACGCGCGCATGCCGCGCTCCAGCGCCCGTTCGAGGAGCTTGGGCAGCGCCCGCTCGAGCGGCGTCCGGGTCAGGTGGTAGAACCCGATCTCCGTCATGCCGGGCGGCGCGGCGTCAGCCGTTCTCGTAATGCTCGGCGACCAGCCGGTCGAGCAGGCGGACGCCGAACGCGGTGCCGCCCTTCGGCACGGTCGGCTTCGTCTTCGACGACCAGGTGACGCCGGCGATATCGAGATGCGCCCAGGCGACGCCGTCCTGGATGAAGCGCTTCAGGAACTGCGCCGCGGTGATCGAGCCGGCGGGCCGCCCGCCGATGTTCTTGAAGTCGGCGATGTCGGAGGCGATCATCTTGTCGTACGCCTCCCCCAGCGGCATGCGCCAGACCGGCTCGCCCACCGCCTTGCCGGCGGCGATCAGCCGGTCGGCCAGCGTTTCGTCGCTGGCGAACAGGCCGGCCATCTCGTGGCCGAGCGAGACGATGATCGCGCCGGTCAGCGTGGCGAGGTCGATCATCGCCCGCGGCTTGAACCGGTCCTGGCAGTACCACATGGCATCGCCGAGGACGAGCCGGCCCTCGGCGTCGGTGTTGATGACCTCGACCGTCTGGCCGGACATGGTCTTCACCACGTCGCCGGGGCGCTGGGCGCTGCCGGACGGCATGTTCTCGACGCAGCCGGCGATACCCACCGCGTTGACCTTGGCCTTGCGGCCGGCGAGGGCGCGCATCAGCCCGACCACCACGCCGGCGCCGCCCATGTCCCACTTCATGTCCTCCATCCCGCCGGCGGCCTTGATGGAGATGCCGCCCGAGTCGAACGTCACGCCCTTGCCGACGAAGGCGATCGGGCGCTTGTCGCGGGCACGCGGCGCGCCGTTCCAGCGCATGACGACGAGGCGCGGGTCGTTGACGCTGCCCTGGGCGACGCCGAGCAGCGCCCCCATGCCGAGCTCCGCCATGCGCCGCTTGTCGAGCACCTCGACCTTCACGCCGAGCTTGGAAAGCTCTCGCGCGCGCTGGGCAAGGCTTGCCGGAGTGAGTACGTTCGCCGGTTCCGACACCAGATCGCGGGTGAAGAACACCCCATCGGCGACGCGGGCGAGCGGCGCGTAGGCGCGCCGGGCGGCCGCCGGATCGCGGGTCGCGACGGAGATGGTGGCGAGGGAGGGCTTGTCCTCGGGCTTCTCCTTCGTCCTGTACTTGTCGAACCGGTAGCTGCCGAGCAGCGCGCCGTAGGCGAGGCGGGCGGCGAACTCGGCACCTGGCATTTTCGCGCCTTTCAGCGGGTCGGCCGCGACCTGAGCCGCGGAGAGGCCGGATCCGCCGAGCTCCTGCACGACCTTGCCGCCGAGCGATTCGGCGCCGAGCGCGTCGAGCTCCTCCGGCTTGCCGACGCCCAGCAGCAGCACGCGCTGCGCCCCGATGCCGGACGGGGCGGGGATGTGCAGCGCCTGGTCCTTGCGGCCGCGGAACCGGCCGGCCTTGATGGCGCGCGTGACCGCGCCGCCCGTCGCCTTGTCGAGCTGGGCCGCGGTCGCGGTGAGGGTGCCGCCGTCGAGAACGAAAGCGACCACGGCGCCGGAGCGCGGCTGGGACGGTTCGGCGAAGCTGAGTTTCATGACTCACCCATGGGAATTTCGGCCGTTCGTCGCACTTTAGCGCCGAACGCCGTCGCTGTGGCCGGAAAGTGAAGGACGGATGACAGGCCGCGCCCGCTGCCGTAGCTTGCGGCGCCCGCGCCCGGCGGGCCAATGCCCGGAAGCGGCCGCCATGAGCCATCGCATCGTCGTGCTGCTGCCCTGCTACAACGAGGCGATCGCCATCGCCGGGGTGGTGCGCGGCTTCCGTGCGGCGCTGCCTGGCGCGGAAATCTACGTCTACGACAACAACTCGACCGATGGCACGGAAGAGGCGGCGGCGGCGGCCGGCGCCATCGTTCGGCGCGAACCGATGCAGGGCAAGGGTAACGTCGTCCGCCGCATGTTCGCCGACCTCGAATCGGACGTCTACGTGCTCGCCGACGGCGACGGCACCTACGATCCCGCCGACGCGCCGATGCTGGTCGAGCGGCTGGTGGCGGACGGGCTCGACATGGTGGTTGGCACCCGCAGTTCCGCCGGCGGAGGCGCCTACCGCGCCGGGCACGAGTTCGGCAACCGCGTGTTCGGACGTCTGGTCGGCTGGTTGTTCCCGCGGCGCTTCTCCGACATGCTGTCGGGCTATCGCGCCCTGTCGCGCCGCTTCGTCAAGTCGTTCCCGGCGCTCGCGACCGGCTTCGAGACCGAGGCCGAGCTGACCATCCACGCGCTCGAGCTACGCATGCCGGTCGCCGAGGCGCCGGTCAGCTATACCGCGCGCCCAACCGGCTCGCATTCCAAGCTTTCGACCTGGCGCGACGGGCTGCGAATCCTCGCCACCGTGCTGTTCCTGTTCAAGGAGGCGCGGCCGTTCAAGTTCTTCGGTGCCATCGCCGCCGCGTTCGCCGTCCTGGCCGTGATCCTCGCCATGCCGCTGGTCGAAACCTACCTCGCGACCGGGCTGGTGCCGCGGTTCCCGACGGCCATCCTCGCCGCGTCAATCATGGTGATCGCCACGATCAGCCTGCTGTGCGGCGTCATCCTCGATACGGTCAGCCGCGGGCGGCGGGAGGCGAAGCGAATGCGGTATCTGTCGTTGCCGGCGCTGGAGCGGCCATCGGACGCCGGGCGGTGAGCGAAAGGTTCTTGCCGAACCAGCGGCCGAGAACGGGGTCGAGCGCGCGGCTCAGCGGGAACACGAAGCGATCGTAAAAGCGCACCGCGCCGGGATCGAGCGCGCCGTCTCGCGCGCCGAACGCGCGCAGCGCGAGCGAAGCGGGAAAGCCCAGGCAATCGACATGGCCGATCCGCTCCAGCTCCAGCCCGGCGCTCGCGACCAGCCGGGCGAGCGGCGCGCGGCGGTAGCGCCGGAAATGGCCGACGCGGCGATCCATCGGGGAATAGAGGATCGGGAAGGCGGGCACGTAGAGCATCAGCCGCCCGCCGGGACGCAGGCGGCCCGCGAGCGCGCGCAGCGTCGCGGAATCGTCCTCGATATGCTCGAGCACGTTCAGCGAGTAAATGACGTCGAGCGATTCGGCCGCGATCGCGTCGAGCCCGCCGACCACCCGGAACCCTTGCGCAGCGAGATGAGCGGCGAGGGCGGGGTCGGGCTCGAGGCAGACCGGCGCAAGCCCGCGGTCGCGCATGATTCGGGCGAATGTGCCGAGCCCCGCGCCGAAATCGAGCACGTCGCGCGCGCCCCGGCAGGCGGCGCCGACCAGGCGGGCGAGGTGCGCGTTGTAACGGCGCGCCTCGACCATCGCCTCCAGCGTGTCGGTGCCGCCGTAGGGAAGGTCCGCCACAATCTAGCCCTTGCGCGGGCTCGCTGCCCGCCATATCAAGCCCGGGTCGGATCGCGCTTTGGGGGCGATCGGCCGCGGGGGCGGGCGAATATAGCACCGGCAGCGTCATGTCGCGATTGAACCGCTACGTCTTCCGCCAGCTCTTCTGGGTCACGATTCTGGTGCTGGCCAGCCTCACCTGCGTGGTTTGGCTGATGCAGTCGCTGCGGTTCGTCGAGCTGATCGTCAACCGCGGCCTGTCGGTGCCGCTGTTCGTCTATTTCACGGCGCTTCTGCTACCGTCGCTGCTCAACATCATCCTGCCCATCGCGGTCTTCATCGGGGTCGTGTTCACCTACAATCGGCTGACTGCCGATTCCGAACTGGTGGCGATGCGCGCGACGGGGCTCAGCCAGCGCGGCCTCGCCACGCCTGCGCTCGTCCTCGCGCTCGCCTGCACCGCGTTCGGCTACGTGCTGTCGCTTTGGCTGTTGCCCGCCTCCTATCGCCAGTTCAAGGAGACACAGGTCGAGATTCGCGACACCTACACCAGCGTGCTGCTGCAGGAGGGTGTGTTCACGACATTGATGAAGGGGGTCACCGTCTATGTCCGCGACCGCGCCCCCGATGGCGAGCTTCTTGGCATCATCGTCCAGGACAACCGCGATCCCGCACGCACCGCCACGATGATGGCCGAGCGCGGCGCGCTGGTGCAGGGCACCGACGGGCCGCGCGTCCTGATGATCAACGGCAACCGCCAGGAGGTCGACCAGAAGACGGGGCGGATGTCGATCCTCTATTTCGACCGCTACGTGTTCGACGTCGGAACTTCCAGCGAGGCGCCGCAGGCCCGATGGCGCGAGCCGCGCGAGCGCTACCTGGACGAGCTGTTCCTGCCATCCTCGGAGCGCGGCAAGGTCCTCGACTACAACAAATTGCGGATGGAGGGGCATTCGCGTCTCGCCGGGCCGCTGCTCTCCCTGGCGGCTGCGCTGCTCGCGCTGTCCTGCCTGCTGACCGGCGAGTTCGACAGGCGCGGCCAGGCGCGGCGCATCGCGCTCGCCATCGGGTTCGTCGTCGCCATGGAGGCGGGGGCGCTGGTCATCAAGAGCGTTGGCGAGAAGTTCCTGGTCGTGGCGCCGCTGCTCTATGCCGATCCGATCGTCCCGATCGTGGTCGCTGCTTTCGCGCTGCTCGCGACCGGGCGGCGTCATCGACGGCGGGGCCCCGCCGTCGAGCCGGCGAGCTGAGGCGGACGTGCGCGTCTCCGGCACCCTCTCGCTGTATCTCGGCCGGCAGTTCCTCGCCTGGTTCGGGATCGTCTTCCTGATGCTGGTCGGCATCGTGTTCATGCTGGACATCATCGAGCTGCTGCGCCGGGTGGCGGGCCACGTCGACGCGGGGTTCGGTGTCGCGCTGGAGATGGCGCTTCTGAAGCTTTCGGACACGTCTCAGAAGGTGGTGCCGTTTGCCGTGCTGTTCGGGGCGCTGCTCGCGTTCTGGCGGCTGAACCGCAGCCAGGAGTTCGTGGTGGCGCGCGCCGCCGGCGTCTCGGCCTGGCAGTTCCTGCTTCCTGCGCTGCTGCTCGCCGTGAGCATTGGCGCTTTTCGGGTGATGGTGGTCAATCCGCTCGCCTCGGTGCTTCTGCTCCGCTACGACCAGATGGAGGCGCGCTACATCGAGGGACGCCAGAGCCTCCTCTCTGTGTCTTCGACCGGCCTCTGGCTGCGCCAGGGCACCGATGACGGCCAGTCGATCGTCCACGCGCTGCGGGTGACGCCGCGCGACATGGAATTCACCGACATCACGATCTTCCTGTTCCGCGGCGTCGACCATTTCTTTGAGCGGATCGACGCGCCGCACGCCTGGCTGGGCCACGGCAAGTGGATCCTTCAGGATGCCCGGATCACCACGCGCGACGGCGCGCCGCACGCCGAGGCGAAGTACAGTCTGAAGACCGACATCACGCCATCCATGATCTATGATGGGTTCGCCGAGCCCGCGACCATGTCGTTCTGGGCGCTGCCGGCCTTCATCCACCAGCTCGAGGAGGCCGGGTTCTCCGGACTGCGCCACCGGCTGTACTGGAACTCGCTACTCGCCGACCCGTTGCTGCTCTGCGCCATGATCCTGATCGCCGCGACCTTTTCGCTGCGACACGCGCGCCGGCGCGGCGGCGGGGTCGTGTTCGCCGCCGGGGTAGGGGCGGGGCTGGTGCTCTACTTCCTGACCGACGTCGTGTTCGCCCTCGGCCTCTCGGCACGAATCCCGGTGGTGCTGGCGGCCTGGACGCCGGCGGGCGTCGCCTCCCTTCTTGGCCTGTCGATGCTGTTTCATCTCGAAGACGGCTGACCGGCGTGCGAGGGGGGATCGGCATCGCGATCGTCGCCGTCTGCGCAGCCCTCGTCGGGCCGCCGGCGGCTGCGCAGGTCACCCAGTCCCTCAAGGGGGGCACGGGGCCCGTCCTGTTCAAGGCCGACGAGCTCCGCTACGACCGCGATCTCGGCATCATGGTGGCGACCGGCCATGTCGAGTTCTCGCGCGCCGACAACATCCTGATGGCGGACACGGTCACCTACAACCAACGCGAGGACACCGCCACCGCATCCGGCCATGTCACGCTGCTCGCCGCGTCGGGGGAAGTGTTCTTCGCCGACTACATGGCGCTTTCGGGCGATTTGAAGGACGCGCTGATCCGCAACCTGCGGGTGCGGCTCACCGACGATTCGCGCTTCGCGGCGAACGGGGCGAAGCGCGTCGCCGGCGTGCGCAACGAGATGGCGAAGGCCGTCTACACCCCGTGCGCAGCTTGCGCCGCCGATCCGGACGCGCCGCCCCTGTGGCAGCTCCGCGCCGACCGCGTGGTGCACGACGAGCTGACGCACGAGATCAAGTATTACGACGCGACGATGGAGGTGTTCGGCCTGCCGGTGCTGTACCTGCCATACTTCGAGCATCCGGATCCGACGGTCGACCGCGAGAGCGGCTTCCTCGCCCCGGCGTTCGGCAGCAACAGCCAGCTCGGCAAGATCGTGCGTGTGCCCTACTTCCTCGACTTGGCGCCCAATGCCGACGCGACCATCGAGCCGATCGAGACGACCGGTGCGGGGCCGGTCCTCGTGCTCCAGTACCGTCAGCGATTCGCGCACGGCGAGCTGCAGCTCGACGGCAGCGGCACCGACGGGAAGGCCTATAACGGCAGCGAGGAGCTGCGCGGCCACATCAAGGGCAACGCGTTGTTCGACCTCGGTCCGAACTGGCGCACCGGCGCCGACGTCTACCGGACGACTGACGACGACTACCTTCCGCTCTACGGGTTCGACTCGCAGTCGCTCCTGACCTCTCGCGCCTATGTCGAGGGCTTCCACGGCCGCGACTACACGTCGTTCGAAGGCTACTCGTTCCAGGGGCTGCGCTCGGACAATATCGGCGGCCAGACGCCGCAGGTCGCGCCACTCGCGAGCTACAGCTTCATCGGCGGGCCCGGCCGGCTCGGCGGGCGGTGGGAGGCGAATGCCGAGGCGCTGCAGGTGACCCGCGCCGACGGCACCGACACGCGGCACATCTCGGTCAAGCCGGGCTGGCGCCTTCCGATGGTCGCGGACGACGGCGAGGTCTACACGGTGTTCGCCACGCTGCAGGCCGATTTCTACCAGTACAACAACCTGGTCGCGCCGGTCAGCCCGACCGGCACCGGCCAGAACGGAACGGCGACCCGGCTGTTCCCGCAAGTGGGCGCGGACTGGCGCTATCCGCTGATCCGGCCCGGCAAGACGGTGAGCGAGGTGCTGGAGCCGATCGTGGGCTTCGTCGCGGGGCCGAACGGCGGCAACGGCACGGACATCCCGAACGAGGACAGCCAGGATTTCGAGCTGCAGGACACCAACATCTTCGCCGCCAACCGCTTCGCCGGCTACGACCGGGTCGATAGCGGCCAGCGGGTCTATTACGGGTTCCGCGCCTCGGTGCTGGGCGCCCACGGAGGGTCGGGCTCGGCGCTGCTCGGCCAGAGCTACAGCCTTCATCGCAACAACGCCTTCGGTGCCGGTTCGGGTCTCAACGAGCACCTCTCCGACATCGTCGGGCGGCTCCAGATCACCCCATCCGATCTGCTCGACTTCAACTATCGGTTCCGGCTCGACAACACCAACTTCGCGATCCGCCGGCAGGAGGTGACCGCCACGGTCGGCCCGCAGGCGGTGAAGCTCTCGGTCGGCTATCTCCAGATCGACAAGCAGGAATACCTCCCCGAGTTCGACTCCCGGGAGGAGGTGCAGGCGGGGATCGTCGCCCAGGTCACCCCGCACTGGCAGTTCGGAGCCAACATGATTCGCAACCTGGCCGATCCGGGCGGCGAACTGTCGCATGGCTTCCGGCTCGTCTACGAGGACGAGTGCTTCATCATCAGCGCCAACTATCAGCGCAGCTTCGCCTTCGACAAGACCCTGCAGCCCTCGACCTCGGTCTTTTTCCGGGTTGCGCTCAAGAACCTGGGGGCGGTGCAGTACTGACCGGGTTTGCGTCGCGGCGTGGCCGGGCCTATATAGGAGCGGCTGTAAGAGTACCGATCCCGCGTCGCGCCGGATCGAAGGAAGCGGGTGCCCGCAAGCCCTTGACGCGAATGAAGCTCGCTCGGATCGTCGCCCTGCTGCTCGCCGTGCTGGTCGCCTCCGGCCCGATGGCGCGTGCCGACGACCTTCAACGCATCGCCGCCATCGTAAACGACGACATCATCTCGATGTTCGACCTGACGTCGCGCGTCGATCTGGTGATCGCCACCTCGGGCCTGCCCGACACGCCGGAGACCCGCCAGCGCCTGCAGCCCCAGGTGCTGCGCTCGCTGATCGACGAGCGGCTTCAGCTTCAGCAGGCCAAGAAGAAGAACGTGGGTGTCACCAAGGAGGACATGGACCGGGCGATCCGTAAGATCGAGGAGGAGAACCATCTGCCGCCCGGCGGGCTGGTCAAATACCTCGAAAGCGCCGGGCTGCGGCCCGAGACGCTGATGGACCAGATCCGCGCGAACATCGCGTGGCAGAAGCTCATCACCCGCCAGTACCGCGACTCGGTAACCGTCACCACTGAGCAGGTCGACGAGGAGCTCGCCAAGATCAAGGCGTCGCGCGGGGAGGAGGAGGACCGGGTCTCGGAGATCCTTCTCAACGTCAATTCGCCCGACGAGGACCACTCGGTCCGCGACAACGCCGAGCGGCTCGCCGAGCAGATCCGCAAGGGCGCCCGGTTCGACGCGCTGGCCCGCCAGTTCTCGCGTGGCGCCACCGCCGCCGTGGGTGGCGACCTCGGCTGGGTGCGCCCGGCAGAGCTCGACCCGCCGATCGCGGCCGCCGTCGCCAAGCTGTCGCCCGGCCAGGTGTCCGACCCGGTGCGTACCATCGCCGGCTACCACATCCTGAAGCTCGACGGGCGCCGCCGCGCCATGGCGCCCGATCCCAGCCAGGTGAAGGTGACGCTCGACCAGCTCTTCCTGCCGTCGCAGGGCGATGGACACGCCGCCGCCGAGCTCGCCCGCGCGCTGGGCCAGTCGGTGGAAGGCTGCCCCGACATCGAACGAGCGGCCAAGGAGGCACGGTCGCCGCGCCCGCCGCACCTCGGCCAGTTCACCCTCGCCGACCTGTCGACCGAGATGCGCGACGTGGTGTCGCCTCTCAAGGTGGGCGAGCTGTCGAAGCCGCTGAAGACCGACGGCGGGCTGCTGATGGTCATGGTGTGCAAGCGCGAGGCGCCGAAGGAGACGCTGCCGACGCGCCAGCAGATCGAGAACAGCCTGATGTTGCAGCGCCTGAACATGATGGCGCGGCGCGAGCTGCGCGACCTCCACCTCGCCGCCGTCATCGACGTCCGGGTATGAGCGCGCCCGCGCCCCTGCCGCTGGCGCTGACCATGGGCGACCCCGCCGGCGTCGGCGGCGAGATCGCGCTGATGGCGTGGCTTCGGCGCGAGTTGCTGCCGCCCTTCTTCATGATCGACGATCCGGACCGGCTGCGCCGCCTTGAGGCTTCCGGTAAGCTCGGTGTGCCCGTCGAGGAGATCGCGGCGCCGGAGGTCGCGGCCTCGGTCTTCCCGCGCGCCCTGCCGGTGCTGCCGCTCGGCAAGCGGGTGCCGGCGTCTCCCGGCCGGTCCGACCCGGCGCATGCCGGTGCCGTCGTCGCCGCCATCGACCGTGCCGTCGCGCTGGTCCAGGCAAAGCGGGCAGGGGCGGTGGTGACCAACCCGATCCACAAGGCGGCGCTTTACCAGGCGGGCTTTCCCGATCCCGGCCATACCGAATACCTCGCGCGCAAGGCCGGCATCGCCACGGCGCCGATCATGATGCTGGCGATCCCCGGCCTCCGCGTCGTACCGGTGACCATCCACGTCGCGCTCGCCGAGGCGATCCGGCTCCTCAGTACAGACAGGATTCTGCACGCCGCGCGGGTGACGGCGGCCGCGCTGCGGAACGATTTCGGCATCACCCGGCCGCGTCTCGCGATCGCCGGGCTCAACCCGCACGCGGGGGAGGAAGGCCATCTCGGGCGCGAGGACATCGAGATCGTCGCGCCCGCGGTCGCCACGCTGTCGCGCGAGGGGATCGCGGCTTCCGGCCCGCTGCCGCCCGACACCATGTTCGCCGCCGGTGCCCGGTCGGGATACGACGCGGCGATCTGCATGTATCACGACCAGGCGCTGATCCCGCTCAAGACGCTCGATTTCGAGCGCGGCGTCAACGCGACCTTGGGCCTGCCCTTCGTACGCACCTCGCCCGACCACGGCACCGCGTTCGACCTCGCCGGCACGTTCCTGGCAAGCCCGGAGAGCCTGATCGCCGCCCTCGAGATGGCCGCCCAGATGGCCGCGAATCGGGCGGCCGCCGCCGCTCCCGTTGCCTGACCAGACGGGCGACGCGGCGGCGCCGGAGCTGCCGCCGCTCCGCGACGTGATCGCGCGGCACGGGCTTGCTGCCCGCAAGTCGCTCGGCCAGCATTTCCTCAACGACCTCAACCTGACCCGCCGCATCGCCCGCGCCGCGGGCCCACTCGCCGCAGGCACGACGGTGGAGATCGGGCCGGGTCCCGGCGGTCTCACCCGCGCGCTGCTGGCGGAGGGGGCGAGGGTGCTCGCGATCGAGCTCGACGCACGCTGCCTCGCCGCGCTGGCGGAGCTGGCGGCGGCCTTTCCCGGCCGGCTCACGGTCGTCGAGGGCGACGCGCGCCGCATCGATATCGTGGCGCGGGCCGGGGCGAAGCCGGTGCGGGTGGTCGCCAACCTGCCCTATAACGTGGCGACGCCGCTGATCGTCGGCTGGATTCGCGACATCGCCGCCTACGAAAGCCTCACCCTGATGGTGCAGAAGGAGGTGGCCGAGCGAATGTGCGCGGCGCCGCACACATCGTCCTACGGGCGGCTGGGCGCGCTGGTCAGGTGGCGGGCCGAGGCGCGACGGCTGTTCGACGTCGATCCGCGCGCCTTCACCCCGCCGCCGCGGGTCGTGTCCTCGGTCGTTCGCATCGTGCCGCGTGCCCGTCCGCTCGCCGAGGCCGATTTCGCCGCGTTCGAGCGCGTCACTGCCGCCGCGTTCGGCCAGCGCCGCAAGATGCTGCGCTCGGCGCTGGCGAGCCTGGGCGGCGATCCGGTCGCGCTGCTCGATGCCGCCGGCGTGCCGCCGACCGCTCGCGCCGAGGAGCTGCCGATCGAATCGCTCTGCGCCCTCGCGCGGGCGCTTGTGGAACGGGAAGGGACCTGACCGGCGGGCGCTATTGGCCTTCGCGCAGCCGTGCCACGAAGTCGGTGATGCCGACCTGGCGCTCGCGCCGCAACCGCTCCGCGGTGACGATCGCCTCGACGTTACGCACGCTCTCGTCCACGTCGCGATTGACGATGATGTAGTCGTACTCGGCCCAGTGGCTGATCTCGTCGACCACCTTGGCCATGCGGCGCGCCACCACGTCCTTGGGGTCGCGCGCGCGGGTCTGCAGCCGGCGCTCGAGCTCCGACGTCGAGGGCGGCAGGATGAACACGCTGACCAGGTCGTCGCGCGCCGTCTGCTTGAGCTGCTGCGTGCCCTGCCAGTCGATGTCGAACACGATGTCCCGCCCGCGCGCGATGGCGTCCTCGACCGGCGTGCGCGGCGTTCCGTAGTAATGGTCGAACACCTTGGCGTGCTCGAGCAGTTCCTGCCGGTTGCGCATCAGCGAGAACTCGGTGGGATCGATGAAGTAGTAGTCGCGCCCTTCCTTCTCGCCCGGCCGGCGCGGGCGGGTGGTCACCGAGACCGACATCTCCAGCATCGGGTCGCGCTCCAGGAGCGCCCGCGAGATCGTCGTCTTGCCCGCGCCCGAGGGCGAGGAGAGCACCAGCATGAGGCCACGGCGCGCGATGGAATCGGAGGGCATAGGCCGGCCTACTCGATGTTCTGGACCTGCTCGCGGAGCTGCTCGATCGACGCCTTGAGGTCGAGCCCGACGCGTGTCAGCTCCAGATCGGTGGATTTCGAGCAGAGCGTGTTGGCCTCGCGGTTGAACTCCTGGCACAGGAAGTCGAGCCGGCGGCCCACCGGCCCGCTCGCGGCCATCAGCTCGCGCGCCGCAGTGACGTGGGCGTTCAGCCGGTCGATCTCCTCGCGCACGTCGGCCTTGGTGGCAAGCAGTGCCGCTTCCTGCGCGAGCCGCTCCTCCGCCACGCCCACGCGGGCGGCGAGCAGCGCGGCCACCTGCTCGACGAGGCGCTGACGCAGCGCAGCCGGCTGGGCGGCGGCGGCCCCGGCCGCGTCCTTGGCAAGTGCGGCGATGCGGGCGAGGTGGCCCGAGACCGCCTCGTCGAGCCGTGCCCCCTCGTCGGCCCGCATCCGCGCCAGCGCATCGAGCGCCTGGGCGAGTGAACGCTCCATCGCCGCCTCGCGCTTCGTGCGCGCGTCCTCGCTGTCCTCCTCCTCGACTCGCTCGATCACGCCGTGCAGGGCCAGAAGCCCCTCGACGGTCGGTGCGGGGGCGCCGATCTCGGCCCCCACCTCGCGCGCGAGCGCCACCATCTGATCGAGGATTTCGCGGTTCACCCGGACGCGCGCGGCGCGGTCGGTGCGCGTCAGGTTGAGGGTCAGCGAGACGGAGCCGCGACGGAACTTGTCGGCGACCAGGGCCCGCGCCTTCATCTCCAGCGCCTCGCTGCCGGGCGGCAGCTTGGCACGCACGTCGAGGTTGCGACCGTTGACGCTCCGCACCTCCCACGACCAGGCATAGCCGTCCTGGAACCCCTCGGCGCGGGCGAATCCGGTCATGCTGGCGGCGGTCAACGAAACCTCATAGGTTGCTTGGCGCGGAGTGGCGCGACTATAGCCGCGCCGGCCGCGAGCGCCAACATGGGCCTAAGAATCGGGACAATCGCATGGCCGCGCCGCGCTCGATCCTGATCACGGGTGGGTCTTCCGGCCTCGGCGCCGCGCTCGCGCTTAACTATGCCGGGCCAGGGGTGACGCTGGCGCTCTCCGGCCGCGATGCGAGCCGGACGGAGGGGGTGGCGGCGGCGTGCCGGGCCAAGGGCGCGGCGGCGGCGGGGCAGGTGATCGACGTCACCGACCGCGAGGGCATGCGGGGCTGGGTCGCGGCGTCTGATCGCGCCGCGCCGCTCGACCTCGTGATCGCCAATGCCGGCATCTCGGACGGGCCGCCGACCGGCGGCGAGTTGGAGGACGAGGCGCGGCGGATTCTCGCGATCAACGTCGACGGGGTGGTGAACACGGTGCTGCCCGCCATCGCGGCGATGCAGGCGCGCCCCGGGGCCGATGGGGTGCGCGGCCAGGTGGCGATCATGAGCTCACTGGCCGGATTCCGCGGCCATCCCGGCGCGCCGTCCTATGCTGCCTCGAAGGCTGCGGTGCGGGTGTGGGGCGAGGCGCTGCGCGCGCGCTATCACGGGGAAGGAATCCGCGTCTCGGTGATCTGCCCAGGCTTCGTCGCCACGCCAATGACCGAGGGCGGCCATTTCCCGCAGCCCTTCAAGATGTCGGCCGAGCGGGCCGCGGCGATCGTCATGCGGGGCCTCGCGCGCGACCGCGGCCGCATCGCCTTCCCGCTGCCGATGTACGCGCTCGCCTGGCTTGCCGGCGCGCTGCCGGACGTCGCGAGCGACCCCCTGCTGCGCCGGCTCGGGCGAAGAGAGTAGCGCTGTCCGGCTCAGGCGCCGGTGTTGATCCACACAGCCTTGGGCTCGGTGAAATTGTCGACGGCGGCGTCGCCGTGCTCGCGGCCGAACCCGGAATCGCGCGCGCCGCCCCAGGGCAGGCGAATGTCGGTCGGCCCGAACGTGTTCACCCAGACCGTGCCGGCCTTGAGCGCGCGGACGAACCGGTGCAGCCGGCGCATGTCACCGCTCCAGACGCCGGCGGCCAAGCTGTAGGCCGTGCCGTTGGCGATCCGGAGCGCATCGGCCTCGTCGCGGAATGGGATCACGGCGACGACCGGACCGAATATCTCCTCCTGCGAGATGCGCATCTCGTGGGCGACGCCGGCGAAGACGGTCGGGCTGACGTAGTAGCCGACGTTGCGCTCGCGCCCGCCGCCGGTGACGAGCAATGCCCCTTCGCGGACGCCGACGTCGATATAGCCGAGGACGCGCTTCAACTGCACGTCGGAGACGAGTGGGCCCATTGCGGTCCCGGCGTCGAGCGGGTCTCCGATCCGGAGGGTTTCCGCGCGCGCTCTGATCCGGTCGACCACCTCGTCGTAGATCGATTGGTGCGCGAGCACGCGCGAGCCCGCCGAACACACCTGGCCGCTGTTGAAGAATATCCCGGCGCTCGCCGCCTTCGCGGCCATCTCGATGTTCGCGTCCGGGAAGATGATGTTCGCGGATTTTCCGCCGAGCTCGAGCGTTACCCGCTTCAAATTGCCCGCCGCGCCCTGCAGAATCTCGCGGCCGACGGTGGGCGAGCCGGTGAAGGTCACCTTGTCGATGTCGGGGTGGTCGACGATCGCCTGGCCGGCGGTGCGCCCGAAGCCGGGCACGACGTTCAGGACGCCGGGCGGAATGCCCGCCTCCAGCGCAAGCTCGCCGAACCGCAGCGCCGTCAGGGGCGTTATCTCCGCCGGCTTCAGCACGACGGTGCAGCCGCAGGCGAGCGCCGGCGCGATCTTCCACATGCCGATCATCATGGGAAAGTTCCACGGGATGATCGCTCCCACGACGCCAAGCGGCTCGCGCACCGTATAGGTCAGCGCGTCGTGGCGGGCGGGCACGACCTGGCCGTTGATCTTGTCGGCGAGTCCCGCGTAGTAGGCGAGGGTGTCGAGGACCGCCGGCAAATCCTGGCGCCGGATGGCGCTGACCGGCTTGCCCGAATCCAGGCTCTCCAGCTCGACGAGCTCGTCCTGCGCCGCGCGGATGCACTCGGCGAAGGCCAGCAGCAGTCGACCGCGTTCGGCGGGACGGATCTCGCTCCACGGACCTTCGAACGCCGCGCGCGAGGACCGAACCGCGTCATCGATGTCTGCCGCGTCCGCCTCCGCCACTTCTGCGATCACCCGTTCCGTCGCCGGATTTATTGTCGCGAATCGTCTGCCCGAAGCGGCGGGAACGCGCTTTCCGTCGATCAGGAGGGGGTGGAAGGCGGAGACGGAACCCGAATCCATGCGATTGTCCCTAAATATGATATAAAGTACATAACTCGATGCGGCGTGAGGCCATATAGACACGGCTGAATATCAGGGAGAATATGAGACGTAGGCCCTATTGTTCGCTCGATATATGATCTGGACTGCATATGATTCGCTTCGAGATCGAACCGGTCTGGCGCTTTCGCAAGGACGACGAGCCGCATGGCATGCCGGTCATGCTCGATTTCCTCAACGAGATCCGCGCGACCGGCAAGATCACGCGGGCGGCCGAGCAGTCGCACATCTCCTACCGCCACGCCTGGAATCTAATCGAGAAATGGTCGGAATTCTTTGGCGCGCCGCTGGTGGAGCGCCACCAGGGCCGCGGCACGACTCTGACACCATTCGGCGACAGGCTCGTTTGGGCGGGCCAGCGCCTGCACGCGCGGCTGAAGCTCCAGCTCGAGAACCTGTCGCAGGAGCTCGAGACCGAGATCAACCAGTTCCTGCCGCACGCGCCCTCGATGCTGCGCATTCACGCGAGCCACGGCTTCGCGGTGGCGAAGCTGCGCGAGTTCGTGAGCCACGACCCGAACATCGCGGTCGATTTGCGCTACGTCAGCAACCAGAGCTCGCTTGCGCTTCTCGCGCGCGGCGAATGCGACCTGGCGGGCATGCATCTGCCGAAGGGCGAGCTGCGGCAGCAGAACGTCGCCGCGTGCCGGAGCTGGCTGACCCCGTCACTTCATCGCGTGATCGGCTTCGTGACGCGCGAGATGGGGCTGATGGTGAAGCGGGGCAATCCGCTCCGCATCGACTCGCTCGAGCGCCTGCTCGATCCGTCGATCCGCTTCGTCAACCGCGACCCCGAGTCAGGGACGCGCACCCTGTTCGAGCAGCTTCTGGCGCGCGACGGCATCGACGGGAAGGGGATCAACGGCTACGCCCAGATCGAGTTCACCCACGCCGCCGTCGCCGCCTACGTGGCGAGCGGCATGGCCGACGTGAGCTTCGGCGTGGAAGCGGCGGCCAGGCAGTTCGATCTCGATTTCGTCCGGCTTGTGACGGAGGAATACGTCTTCGTCTGCCTCAAGTCGGCGCTGGAGACCGACGCGCTGCGGCGCGTCCTCGCGATCTTGCGGAGCGATGCGTTCCGCCGCGCGATCGACGGGCTGCCGGGCTACGAGCCGCTCGACCCGGGCGAGGTCAAGCAGGTCCGAGACGTCTTCCGCGGCGAGCCCGCCTAGGTCACATACCCATAAAGGGGATTCCCATTTTTTGGGAGGGGTGATTCAGTCTCCTTGAAGGGAGACCGAGATGGCACGCTTCGATCTGACGGATTTCGAGTGGTTTGTGATCCAGCCGCTGCTGCCGAACAAGCCGCGCGGTGTGCCGCGTGTCGACGACCGGCGGGTGTTGAATGGGATTTTCTGGCGGCTTCGCACGGGCGCGCCGTGGGCCGACATTCCCGAGCGTTACGGTCCGCACACGACCTGCGTGAACCGCTTCAACCGCTGGCGCAGGGCGGGGTGTGGGATCGGCTTCTCGACGCGGTTTCCAAGGCTTACGAGGGCGACATCCAGATGATCAACTCATCGAGCATCCGCGTGCATCAGCATGCCGCCAACGCCCAAAAAAAGACGACGGATCCCGTTGCATGGGTCGCTCGCGCGGCGGGCTGACGACCAAGATCCATGCGCTGGTCGATGCGAACGGCCTGCCGATCGTCCTCAAGCTGACCGAAGGGCAGGCCCATGACGGGTGTAGCGCCGAAGACATGCTCGGCTCCCTCGAAGCCGGCAACATTTTGCTCGCCGACCGGGCCTACGACAGCGACGCGCTCCGCCACACCCTCGCCGCGCGCGGCGTCTGGGGCAACGTCAAGCCCATGCCCCGACGCACCAACATCCCCGCCTTCAGCCCGTTTCTCTACCGCTACCGCAACCTCGTCGAGCGCTTCTTCAACAAGCTCAAGCACTTTCGAGCCGTCGCCACCCGCTATGACAAGCGACCCGAAAACTACCTCGCCTCCGTCAAGCTCGCCGCAACGAGAATCTGGATGCGCTTTAATGAGTCGATGACCTAGCCTAGGGGTTCTTCCCGTCCTTCTCGATCTGGCGCCAATGGGCGACGTTGCGATTGTGCTCCGCGAGAGTCTTGGCGAAGACGTGCCCGCCGGTGCCGTCGGCGACGAAGTAGAGCGCATCGGAATCGGCCGGGTGCAGCGCCGCCGCGATCGAGGCGCGGCCCGGGTTGCCGATCGGGCCGGGCGGCAGGCCGGTGACGCGATAGGTGTTGTAGGGCGAATCGACATCGAGGTCCGCGCGGGTAAGCGGCCGGTCGAGCTTGCCCGCGCCGTGGGTGAGGGCGAACAGCACGGTGGGATCGGACTGCAGCTTCATCCCCTTGCGCAGCCGGTTCTGGAACACTGCTGAGATCATCGGCCGTTCTGCGGGCAGCGCCGTCTCCTTCTCGATGATCGAGGCGAGGACCAGCGCGTCGTGCGGGCTCGAGATGGCGAGGTTGGGCGCGCGCTCGGCCCACAGCCGGTCGAGCGTCTTCCGCATCGCCGTCCGCATGTGGGCGACCATCTCGCCGCGCGCGTCGCCCCAGCTATAGAGATAGGTCTCGGGCAGCAGTGCGCCCTCGGCCACGTCCTTCGGTACGTCACCCTCGAGCCCGGTCGCGCTGGCGAGCCGCGCGAGCGCCTCGGGCGTCGTCTCGCCCTCGGGGATGGTGAACTTCCGCATGACCGGCTGGCCGAAGGCGAGGTGGCGGGCGACCGCGTCCATGCTGGCGTGCGGAATAAAGGCGAACTCACCCGCGCGCAGGCGCCGCGCGATGCCTGTGACACGCGCACCGAGCGCGAACTCGCCGGCGCTGCGGACCACGCCGTTCTCGGCGAGCAGGCGGGAGATCGTGTCGAGACCGGCGCCCTTGGGCACCACGACCGCGCGCGCCTCGGCGAGCGGGCCGGGCCGCGTGTAGTCGTACCAGCCCCAGACGCCCGCGCCGAGCGCGGCGAGCAGAACCAGAGCGACGATCCAGGCGACGAGGCGGGAGACGCGCACCCTTGATCGTGGCGGCTACGGCGCCGCGGTGAAGATGAGCGTGGCGTTGGTGCCGCCGAATCCGAAGGAATTGGAGAGCGCGTTGCGCACCTTGCGCTCCTTGGCGGCAAGCGGCACGAGATCGACGTCCGCGCACCCCTCGGACGGATTCTCGAGGTTGAGCGTCGGCGGTACGATGCTGTTCTGGATCGCGAGGATCGAGAAGATCGCTTCGACGCTGCCGGCCGCGCCGAGCAGGTGGCCGATCGCGGACTTGGTGGACGACATCGAGAGCTTGTGCGCCGCGTCGCCGAACAGCCGCTTGACCGCGCCCAGCTCGATCTCGTCGCCCTTGGGCGTCGAGGTGCCGTGTGCGTTGATGTAGTCGATGTCGTCGGGGTTGAGCTTCGCCCGCTTGAGCGCGGCCTGCATCGAGCGGAACCCACCATTGCCGTCGGGCGAGGGGGCGGTGATGTGGAACGCGTCGCCGGAAAGCCCGTAGCCGATCACCTCGGCGTAGATCTTGGCGCCGCGCTTCTTGGCGTGCTCCAGCTCCTCGAGTACGACAATACCCGAGCCTTCGCCCATCACGAACCCGTCGCGGTCCTTGTCCCATGGGCGCGAGGCGCGCTCCGGCTCGTCGTTGAACCCGGTGGAGAGCGCCCGCGCGGCGGCGAAGCCTGCGACGCCCAGCCGGCAGATCGCCGCCTCGGTACCGCCCGCGACCATCACGTCCGCGTCGTCGAGCTGGATCAGCCGCATCGCGTCGCCGATGGCGTGCGCGCCCGTCGAGCAGGCCGTGACGACCGAATGGTTCGGGCCCTTCAGCCCGAACTTGATCGAGACGTGCCCGGAGGCGAGGTTGATCAGGCTCGCCGGAATGAAGAACGGGGTGATTCGGCGCGGCCCGCGCTCGTGCAGGATGATCGAGCCGTCGTAGATCTCCGGCAGGCCGCCGATGCCCGAGCCGATCATCACGCCGGTCCGCTCGTGGTCCTCCTCGGTCTCCGGCGTCCAGCCCGAATCGCCGAGCGCCTCGGTCGCGGCCGCGACGGCGTAGAGGACGAACTGGCCCATCTTGCGCCGCTCGTTCGACGGCACCCAGTCATCGGAATTGAACAGCCCGGCAGACTGGTCGCCCTGCGGCACTTGGCCCGCGATCTTGGACGGCAGGTCGGCGACGTCGAACGACTGGATCGCCCGCACGCCGGACCGGCCATCGATCAGCCGCTGCCACGTCGCGCTCACGCCCGACCCGAGGGGCGTGACCATTCCGATTCCGGTGACGACGACACGTCTCATGGGCGTTCGCTCAGGTTCGACGCGGGGTGACGCGCACGCCTGGGCGCGGCATCACGCCGCGTGGGACTCGATGAAGGTGATCGCGTCCTTCACGGTCAGGATCTTTTCCGCGGCATCGTCCGGAATCTCGCAGCCGAACTCCTCCTCGAACGCCATCACGAGCTCGACGGTGTCCAGGCTGTCCGCCCCGAGATCGTCGATGAAGCTCGCGTTCTCGCTGACCTTCGATTCGTCCACGCCGAGGTGCTCCACGACGATCTTCTTCACGCGCTCAGCCGTATCGCTCATGCCCTAAATCCCTTGGATCCCACGAGTTCCGCCGCATCGTGCCTCTGTTTCGGCACGTTTCCTCGGCGAGAAGCAAGCTTACCTAGCACACTTCGAAAACGGTGGCCACAATTCGGCGTTCCCGGAAAATGGCCGGAAATCGGCCCGATTCGCGCTCATATCATCGCCATCCCGCCATTCACGTGCAATGTGGCGCCAGTGACGTAGGCGGCTTCGTCGCTGGCGAGGAAGGCGACGCAGGCGGCGACGTCTGCCGGCGCGCCGAATCGCCCGGCCGGGATCTGCGCCATCAGCCGCGCGCGCTGCCCCTCGTCGAGCGATGCCGTCATCGCCGTCTCGATGAAGCCGGGGGCGACGCAGTTGACCGTGACATTGCGCGAGGCGAGTTCGGCTGCCAGCGACTTCGACATGCCGACGAGCCCGGCCTTGGACGCGGCGTAGTTCGCCTGGCCGGCATTCCCGGTCGCGCCGACGACCGAGGTGATGTTGACGATACGGCCCCAGCGCTGGCGCATCATGCCGCGCAGCGCCGCGCGGCTGAGCCGGAACGCGGCGGCGAGGTTGACGTCGAGGACGGCCGCGAAATCCTCGTCCGACATGCGGAGCGCGAGCCCGTCGCGCGTGAGACCGGCATTGTTGACCAGTATGTCGAGCCCGCCCGCGGCCTTGGTCGCCTCGGCGGCGAGGGAATCGCAGCCCGCCGCGGTCGCGAGATCGGCAACTGCGACATGGGCCCGCGTGCCGAGCTCGGCCCCAAGGGCGTCGAGAGCGTCGCGATTGCGACCTGTAAGCACCACCGTCGCGCCCTGCGCGTGCAGCACCCGGGCGATGGCCGCCCCGATGCCGCCGCTTGCGCCGGTGACGAGGGCGCGCTTTCCGTCCAGCGAGAACATGGCGCCTCTTTAGCTGGACTCGGGCGGCTTGTCATCAAGCGGAGAGGAAACACAAACTGTCATCCCGGCCAAGCCGCGAGCCACCGAGAAGCAGCGCGGACGCATGCAGATGGGCCCCGGCTCGGCGTTGCGCGCCGTCCGGGGTGACAACAGGGATTTGAGCGCAATAGAAAGCCGCATGGAAACGCTTGGCGAACTGGTGGCGGGGTTGGACGCGCGGGGCGAGGCGCCCGCGCTGGTTGCGTTCGCGGCGGGCGGGGCGGACACGCTGTCCTTCGCGGCCCTCGCCGACCGCGCGCGTCGGCTGGCGGGCGGTCTCGCAGCGCGCGGCGTTGCTGCGGGCGAGGCGGTCGGGTTCTGCGGGCCGAACGGGGTCGACTGGATCGTTGCGCGGCTCGCCTTGGCCGCGCTGGGCGCGGTCGCCGTCCATATGGACCCGGAGTGGCAGGGCGAGCGGCTTGCCCACGCGCTCCGCGTCGCCGGGGCGCGGCGCTCGTTTGCGGGGGACGCGCAGGTGGCCGCGCTGCGCGAGGCGGCGCCGTGGTGCGAGGTGCTGGCTTTCGGCGATCCGTCCCTCGTGGGCGATCCGCTGGCGACGATGGCGGTTGCGGGGCCCGATGAGGTCGCGGCGATTTTCTTCACCTCCGGCACGACCGGCCTTCCCAAGGCCGTCCCGCTCACCCACCGAAACATGTTCAGCAACGTGATGGCCCTGTTGGGAATCGGGCTGGTGAGGCCGGACGACCGCGCGCTGCTGCCGCTCCCCCTGCACCACGCCTACCCGTTCATTGTGGGGCTGCTGGTGCCGCTCGCCGCCGGCATCCCGCTGGTGCTGCCGGAAGGCGTCAGCGGGCCGGAGCTTGCGCGCGCACTGTCCGTGGGTGAGGTCAGCGTGATGGTCGGCGTGCCGCGGCTCTACGCCGCGCTGTTCGACGGGATCGCCGGCCGCGTCGCATCCGGGGGACGCACCGCGCGCCTCGCCTTCCGCGCGATGCTGTCGGTCTCAATCGCTGTCCGGCGCCGCACGGGGCGGCGCCTCGGCCGCGCGCTGTTCCGCGGGCTGCACCGGCGCTTTGCGCCTCGGCTGCGCCTCCTCGCGTCCGGCGGGGCGAAGCTCGACGCGGAGCTCGCCCTGCGGCTGGAAGGGCTCGGCTGGGAGGTGCTGAACGGGTACGGGCTGGTCGAAACCGCCTCGATCGCAACCTTCGAGCGGCCCGGCCGGCCGCGCCCCGGCAGCGCCGGCCAGCCGGCGCCGCATGCGCGCGTCCAGATCGTGCCCGCCCCGGGGTGGGAAGAGCCCGGCACGGGCGAGGTCGAGATCGCCGGGCCGCTGGTATTCGGCGGCTATCGCGACGCGCCGGAGGCGAACCGAGCCGCGTTCGACGGCGAATGGTTCCGCACCGGCGACGTCGGGCGGATCGACGAGGACGGCTTCCTCCACATCGTCGGGCGTGTGAAGGAGATGATCGTCACGCCCGGGGGCAAGAAGCTCGCGCCCGAGGAGGTCGAGCGTGCCTACGCGACACGGCCCGTGATCCACGACATTGCCGTGATCGAGGACGGCGACGCGCTGGCGGCGCTGGTGGTGCCCGACTTGGATGCGGTGCGGGCGGAGGGCGGCGGGCGGATCGAGGACATGGTGCGCGTGGCGCTGGGCGAGGTGTCGCGGACCCTGCCCAGCCACGAACGGGTGACGCGCTTTGCCCTGACGCGCGAGACGCTGCCGCGCACCCGCCTCGGCAAGCTGCAACGCTTCGCCCTTCCCGACATCTACGCCCGCGCGCGCCGCGCCGAGCCGCCGGTCGCGCCGCCTCTGTCGGCGGAGGACCGGGCGCTGCTCGCCGAGCCGGTGGCGGCGCGTGTGCTCGACTGGTTGCGTACGCGGTTCCCCGAGCATGTCGTGACGCCGGATACGACGCCGCAGCTCGAGCTCGGCATCGACTCGCTCGCCTGGGTGGGGCTCGGGCTCGAGCTCGAGGAGAGGCTCGGCGTGCCGCTCACCGAGGATGCGATCGCGCGTGCCGTCACCGTGCGCGACCTGCTGCGCGAGGCGGTGGCCGCCGCGCGGACCACGGAAGCGGTGCCGAGCCCCGAGAACGCCTACCGCCAGGCGCTGATGGCCGACCGGGCGCGCTGGGCGGCGCCGCAATCGACCGGTGAGCGCGTGATCGGCCGCGTGCTCTACGCCCTCGCCTTGCCGTTGATCCGCGTCTATTTCCGCCTTGGGGTCATCGGGCGCGAGAAGGTGCCGACGCAAGGGCCTCTGCTGATCGCGGCGAACCACGCCTCCGACGTCGACCCGTTCGCGATCGGCGGCGCGCTCACCCTGGCGCACATGCGTTGCATCGCCTGGTCGGCCGACGTGGTGCAGGTGTTCTTCCGGCCGGTCGGGCGGCTGATCGCGCGGCCGGTCCGCATGTTTCCGGTCGACGACCGCACGCCGGGCGCGAGCCTCGCCATGGCGAAGGAGATGCTGGGGCGCGGCCACATCCTTGTTTGGTTTCCGGAGAGCTACCGGTCGCCCGACGGCGAAATCCAGCCGTTCCAGCGTGGCATCGGGCGGCTGGTGGTCGAGACCGGCGCGGCGGTGGTGCCGTGCTGGATCGAGGGCTCGATGCGCTCGATGTCGCGCACCGGCCACTTCCCGTGGCCCGCCAAGCTGCACGTCCGGTTCGGCGATCCGATGCCGCCTTCGGTGCTGATCGAGGGGGCAGGGCCGGACGTCGAGGCGCACATCGCCGCCCGGCTGCACGAGGCGGTGGCGGCGCTTTGCGCCGAAACCCGGGCGGGGCTTTAGGCGCGCCAGAAGGTCGGGGACAGCAGCACTAGGACGGTGAACATCTCGAGCCGGCCGAGCAGCATGCCGGCCGACATCAGCCACTTGGCCGCGTCGGGCAGGGTGGCATAGGTGCCGGCGGGCCCGATGATCGGGCCGAGCCCGGGGCCGACATTGCCGACCGTCGCCGCCGCGCCGGAGAGGCTGGTGATCGGATCGAGCCCGAGGGCGGAGAGCGCCACGGCGATCGCCACCACGGTCGCGATATAGACGAAGAAGAACACGCCGATGGAAAGCCGCACCTCGACCGAGAGCGGCCGACCGTCATAGGTCGGGGTCGTGACCGCGTGGCTGAAGATGAGCTGGCGCACGCGCTTGGTCATCATGTCCCACAGCACCTGCAGCCGGTAGAACTTGATGCCGCCCGCGGTCGATCCGGCGCAGCCGCCGACGAAGCTGAGCAGCAGCATCATCAGGACCGGGAAGCTGCCCCAGCCGTTGTAGTTGGCGCTGGCGTAGCCGGTGGTCGTGACGACCGAAACCACGTTGAACGTGGAGAGGCGCAGCGCGTCGCCGAACGGCGTCCCCTTCGCAATGGAAAGCCAGCAGGCGATGGCGAGCGAGACCAGCGCGAGGAAGAAGACCAGCCCCTTCACCTGCTGGTTGGTGAACAGGTCCCGCATCCGCCCGCGCAGCGCGCCGACATAGAGGACGAACGGAAGCCCGCCCGCGACCATGAACACCGTGACGGCCCATTCCAGGGGCGGGTTCTTGAAGTAGGCGATCGAGGCGTCGGAGGTGGAGTAGCCGCCGGTCGAGATCGTCGTCATGGCATGGCAGAGCGCCTGGAAGAAGTTCATGCCGAGCGCCCAGTAGGTGCCGACGCACAGGATCGAGATGCCGACATAGGCATAGAGGAGCCAAGCGGCGATCTGGCGCGGGCGCGGCAGGATCTTCTCCGACCGGTCCGACAATTCCATCCGGAAGAGCTGCATCCCGCCAACGTTGAGGAAGGGCAGCATGACCACCGCCATCGCGATGATGCCGATGCCGCCCAGCCATTGCAGGATCGACCGCCACAGGAGGATCCCGGGCGGCTGCGAGTCGAGCCCGGTGAGGATGGTGGAGCCGGTGGTGGTCAGCCCCGAGATCGCCTCGAAGAACGCGTCGGCGTAGTCGAGCTTGATATTGGAGAACACGAAGGGCAGGGCGGCGAAGGCCGAGACCGCCGTCCAGGCGAGGGTGGTCAGCACGAAGGCCTGGCGCACGTTGACGCGCATGTTGGCGGCGCGGTTGGCGGTGACCAGAAGTCCCCCGACAGCGAGCGTCATGGCGCCCGAGGCGGCGAAGTTACGCCAGTCCGAGTTGCCGACCGCGGCATCGAGCAAGGTGGGAACGGCCATCGCCGCAGCGAGGGCGAGCAGCATGTAGCCGAGCACGTAGAAGACCGGCTTCCAGTCGGACACTCACACCCCCTCGTCGGGGACCTGCACGGTCCTCGGCGCGCCGCGAGCCGGTGCGGCGCGTTTAGCTCTTCTTGATGAAATACTCGCCGTCGGCGTTGCGGTCGACCAGTCCGGCGTCGCGCAGCTTCTCGACCTCGAGCACGATCTCGCGCCCGTCGCGCGAGCCGACAACGCTCATCAGCTTGGCGAAATGGGTCGGACCGCCTTCCTCCAGCGCCTCGCGCACGCCCTGGTAGCGCGCCGGTCCGCCGATCTTCGGCGCCTCGGGCACCCGCGCCGTGACCGCCTTCGAGCGGGGGAAGGGGAAGGTGCAGTCGAACCCGGCCTTCGCGCCGACGCCGCGCACGGTGGTCGACGGATCCATCGGCATCTCGCGCATGTTGGTGAGCACCACGAGGTCCTTGTCCGCCTGGAAGCGGGTGGACAGCGCCCATTCCATCTGGTCGTGGTTGCGGATGTCGACGTCGTCGTCGGTGACGAACACGTGCTTTACGGTCATCATGGTGCCGAGCAGTACGGCAATCGCGGCGCGCGCGTCGCCGTCGGTGCGTTTACGCAGGCTGACGCGCAGGTGGTGGCCGACGCCCGAGGCGCCGACGATGCAGGTGTCCACCGGGTCGAGCCCCGCCTGTTTCAACAGGGTCCAGGCGCGGGCCTCGCCCTGCAGCCCGCCCATCGGCGCGCCGTCGCATTCGCCGAGGTGGCGGCCGACCCCGTGCTTGATCGACTGGTAGAGCACGTCGCGCCGCCGGGTGATAGCGGTCATGTGGAACACCGGGTCGCCGTGCATCGGGCCGTAGAAGCCCATGTACTCGCCGTAGGGCCCCTCGTTGTCGATGTAGCCGCGCTCGTCGGCATAGCCTTCCAGAACGATCTCGGCGTCGGCCGGCACGTAGAGGTCGTTGGTCACGCACTTGACCAGCGGCAGCGGCTCGCCGCGATAGGTGCCGAGAGCCTCGATCTCTTGGCCGTGGTTTCGCGAGGCGGCGGCCATGGTGTCGAGCGGGTGCTGGCCGATGGTGAAGGCCATCGGCATCTTCTCGCCGCGCTGGACGCAGCCGAGATAGATCTGGCGCAGGTCGGACGGCGCGGTCAGGTTGAAGCCGCACTTGTCCTTGCCGCGGAGCATCAGCCGGCGGCAGCCGACGTTCGACCGGCCGGTCGCGGGATCGACCACGAAGTCGGTGCCGGACGAGATGTAGGGCGCGCCGTCATATTCGTGCTGGACGTGGAAGGGCAGGGTGGTGAGGTCGATGTCGTCGCCGGTCAGCACGATTTCCTGCACCGGCGCCTCGTCGGCGGGCACCTCGAACGTCTTCTGCGGGTTCGCCATGCGTCGGAGATACTCGTCGCGCATCTTGGCTTCGGGCACGCCGAGCGCGGCGGCGAGGCGCTTTCGCGTGGCGGAGACGGCGGCGACCAGCTCGTGCCCCTCCGGTCCAGCCTTGCGGAACAGCAGCGCCTTGGTGGTCGCCTCGATCATCGGGCTGAGGTCGGAGAGGGCGACGGGTTCGTCATGGACCTCGACCTCGCCCATCTCGACCAGCCGTTCCACGAGGCGGCGCAGCCGGAACTTGTCGGAATCCCAAGAGACGCGGGACTTGAGGGCGGCCTGCTGCACGTGTCGTCTCCCTATGCGCGGATTTTCAGTTGGCGGGCAGGGATGGTAGTCCGCGCCGGCCCGCGGTGGCAATCGCAGCGCGCGCCGCTTGACGGGAAACTGCTCTTCGATATATCGAATTGTGGAGCCTAGTGCCGCATGCGCGCGCGCCGGGAACGAGATTGCCTGGTAGCGCGGCGTCCGGCGGCGGCAACGCCGGCGGAATAGCGAAGTGGAGGATGAGATGGTCAAGCGCTACGACGTGAAGGGCGTGCAGAGCCCCGGCGGACGGTTCTCGCATGTCGGCGAAATCGGCCCGAACGCGCACATCTTCCATCTGGCGGGCCAGACGGGTGGAGCACCGGACGGCACGGTCTCGGCCGATTTCGCCACCCAGGCGCGACAGGTCTATGCCAACATCGCTCAGGTGCTGAAGGAATGCGGCATGGGGTGGGATAATGTGGCCAAGGTGACGACCTTCCTGGTCGATACCGCCGACATGGAAACTTGGCGCCCGATCCAGAAGGAGGCGTTCGGCACGGTGGTGCCGGCATCTACCCTGCTGTTCGTGAGCCGCCTCGCCCGGCCCGAATACAAAATCGAAGTCGAGGCGATCGCCGCGAAGGATTGAGGCGGGGCCCACGCGCTCTCGTTTCGACAATCTCCGAATTCGCACGATAAGTCGTGCGAACCTGGCCGCTTCCGTGAACAAACATTTAACGCGCGGGCGTTAGGCTAACGCTTGGCTCCAGCCTCGGGAGGGGACCATGCGTGCGGCTTTGTTGCGGTTTTGCGGTGACGACAGCGGCGTGACGGCGATCGAGTATGGGCTGATCGCCTTTCTCGTCTCGGTCTCGATCATCGGCGCCGTCTCGGCGACCGGCCAGTCGCTGCTCGGGTTCTACACCTTCGTGTCGGACCAGCTGGCCGCCGTCGCGCCGTAGGAAATCCGCTCAGGCGGCAAGGATGGCCTTGACCTGGGGCCATGCCTCGTCGCCCTTCGCCTTCATCATGGCGCGAAGGGGGACCGGCGCGTAGCCCAGCATCTCGCGCTCGAACCACGGCTTCGCCTTGACCCGCGCCCACCAGTCGGTGACGTGCGGACGCGCGGCGGTCCACATTCCCGAAAGCTGCAGCATGTCGAGCCGATTGACGTAGGGGATGACCCCCGAGTCGGCGAGCGAGAAGGTCGGGCCGGCGAGCCACGGCCCGCTCCCGGCGAGCGCGGTCTCCATGTCGGCGAGGAACGTGTCGTAGATTTTGAGGGCCGGTCCGGCCTCCGGATCGTCGATGCCGCGTTCCAGCCGGGCGCGCCGGCGCACCGCCTGCTCCGGGCCGAACTTGTTGACGTATTCGTCGATCACTTCCGGCGGGTTGGCGAGCACCGCGTGGCGGTGCGAGATCGCGAAGGTGACGATGCTGGTCGCCGGGTGGAGCGATTCGTCGAGCCGCTTTGTCCACATGCGCATCGCGGCACGGTCGAGCGGCGCGGCGGGCCGCAACGGCTTTTCGGGGAAGGCATCGTCCAGATACTCGCCGATCACTGTGGATTCGCGGACGATGTGCCCGTCATGGATCAGGGTCGGCACCTGGCCGGTCGGGTTGATCCTGAGATATTCGGGCTTGAGCTGGTCGCCCGCCAAGATGTCGATGTAGTGGCCCTCCCAGTCGAGCGCCTTCTCGGCGAGGGCGATGCGGATCTTGGCGGCACAGACCGACGTGCCGTGGTGATAGAGCTCGAGCATGGTGAGGTCCCCGGGTTGGATCGGCCCGATTATCGCGCCGTTCGCGGCACGGGGAAAGGCGCCGTTGTTCGTCCGTGCGCGCGCGGCTATCGTGGAGCAAACGACAGGGACAGGTCATGGCCGCGAAACGCCCCAACTTCCTTCTGTTCATCACCGACCAGCAGCGCTCCGACCATCTCGCCTGCGCCGGCAATCGCGTGGTGCGCACGCCGAACATCGATTCGATCGCGGCGAAGGGGGTGCGCTTCACCCGCTTCACCGTGGCGAGCCCGGTGTGCCAGCCGAACCGAGCGACACTGATGACGGGGCGGCTGCCGTCGCTGCACGGCTTGCGCCATAACGGGCTCGCGCTCAGCCTCCGCGCCACGACCTTCGTGGAGTTGATGCGCGTGGCGGGTTGGCGCACCGCGCTGGTCGGCAAGAGCCATATCCAGAACATGGTCGGCCCGCCGCCGGCGTTCCGGCGGGAATGGGGCAAGGACGGCAAGGCGCCTCCGCCGCCCGAACTGCGCGAGGCGGTGCGCGACGACGAGGATTCCGCCGGCTACGAGCAGGAGATCCCTTCGCGCTGGGACGACGGCGCGCATCGCATGCGGATGCCGTTCTACGGGTTCGACGAGGTAGCGCTCTGTGACGGGCATGGCGACCAGTGCCATGGCGACTATCTGCGCTGGGCGGAGGCGCGCCACCCGAACATGCGCGGGCTGATGGGGCCGGAGAACCAGCTGCCCGGCAACACGATGACCGTGCCGCAGGCTTGGCGGACGGCGGTGCCGGTCGAGCTCTACCCCACCACCTTCATCGCCGAGCGCACCAACCGGATCCTCGAGGACTGGGCGAAGTCCGACCGCTCGCGCCCGTTCATGATCCAGTGCTCGTTCAACGACCCCCACCACCCGTTCACGCCGCCCGGCAAGTACTGGGACATGTACGACCCGAAGGACATGCCGCTGCCGTCGGGCTTCGATCTCGGCAACGCCAAGCCAACGCCGCAGGTCGCCCGTCTGCATGCCGAGCGCGACAACGGCACGCGCTTCGCGAAGGCCCAGGCGGCCTTCGCCGTGACCGCCGAGGAGACGAAGGAGGCGCTGGCGCTCACCTACGGCATGATCACGCTGGTCGACGATGCGATCGGCACGGTGCTCGCCAAGCTCGCCGCGCTCGGGCTCGAGGGCGACACGATCGTCGCCTTCACCTCGGACCACGGCGATCTGATGGGCGACCACCAGCTTATGCTGAAAGGCTCGTTCGCGAACCGGGGCCTCGTGCAGGTGCCGTTCATCTGGGCCGATCCGGCGCTGACATCGCGCGCCGGCACGACGTCGGATGCGCTTTGCGGCACGCTCGACCTTGCCGCCACCTATCTCGACCGGTCCGGCCTCGAGCCCTACAACGGCATCCAGGGCATGAGCCTCGTCCCAGCCATCGAGGGGAAGGACGCGAAGGGCCACGACGGGGTGATCGTCGAATACGGCGCGCAGCGCCCGTTCATGGGCAAGGCCGGCATCATGACCATGCGCTCTCTGGTCACCGAGCGCTGGCGCCTCACCATGTATCGCGGCGAGGAGTGGGGCGAGCTCTACGACCTCGCCAACGATCCCGACGAGAAGGTCAATTTGTGGGACGACCCCGCCCATCGCGCCGTGCGGGGCGAGATGGCGGAGTGCCTCGCGCGCGCGATGATGGACCAGTCGGAATCGAGCCCGCTGCCGCTCGGGACGGCGTAGAAGCGGGGCGGGCAGGGATGCGCCGCTACTTCAGCCCGAACAGCTTCGCCGCAGTGTCGCCGACGATGGCCGGCTTCTGGTCGTCGGGGAGCGGTGCACGCTCGACCGTCGCCGGGGTCAGGTCGACGAACGGGTAGTCCGTGCCCCACATCAGCCGGCCCGGGCCCATGAAGGCGAACGCGTCCTTCAGCACCGTCGGGTCGTTGATGCAGGTGTCGAAATAGAGTCCCTTCAAATAGTCCGCGAAGGGCTTCGTCATGTGCTCCCGAGATTCCGGGTTGCGGTCGTGCGCGCCGCGGAGCCGCGTCAGGATCCCCAGGATGCCCGCGCCGGTGTGCGCCACGACGAACGGGAAATCGGGATAGCGCTCGAACACGCCGTTCAGGATCAGCCGGATCAGCATGAGCTGGGTGTCGAACATGAACCCGACCAGGATCGAAAGATTCATGTCCTGCAGGTCGGCGGCGAAGACCGGGTGCATCGGATGCTCGACCACGGGGATCTTCAGCTCGTTGATCCGCTTCCACACCGGATCGAAGCGCGGGTCTGAGAGGGAGAGCCCGCCGACGTTCGAGCCCATCGCGATGCCGGCGACCTCGGGAATGCCGGCGATGCGGTCGAGTTCGGCGAGCGAGGCTTCGGGGTCGGCGCCGAGCGGCAGCGACGGCAGGGCGCGCAGCCGATCGCTCCGCTTGCAGCAATATTCGATGGTCTCGTCGTTGATGCGCTTGGCGATCTCCGGCTGGTCGGCGCCGGGGAAGATGTAGACCGACGGCATGGTGAGCGAGACCAGGCGGTAGTCGATGCCCTTTGCGTCCATCTCGCGGATGCAGTGGTCGGGATCGAGCCACTCCTCGTTCAGCGGCACCACCGCCTTGCCGTCGCGGTAGAGCTGCACCCCGTAGGGGTTCGACTTCCGCGTCATGCCGGGCAGCGCCTCGAGCGCCGCGTAGAACGACGGCGCCATGTAGTGCGCGTGGGTATCGACGATCATCGACGCTGGCTCCTACTTGATCCCGAACACGCGGGCGGCGTTGCCGCCGTTGATCTGCGCTTTGGTCCCGGCCGGAATGTCGAGCGAATCGACGTGGCCCGAATCCTCGTCGCGATACGGATAGTCGGTGCCGAACATCACCCGGTCGGTGCCGGCGAAGCGCAGCGCCTCCATCAGCGTCGGCTCGTAGAACACGCAGGTGTCGTAGTAGAGCCGGCTCGCGTAGTGCTCGAACGTCTTGCCGTTGAGCTTGGCGTTGATTTCCTTGTTGGTGGTTCCCATGCGCGCGACGCGCGGCATGATGCCGAGCAGCCCCGCGCCGGTGTGGGCGACAAGGAACGGGAAGTCCGGATAGCGCGCGAACACCCCGTTCAGGATCATCCGCGTCACCATGATCTGGGTGTCGAAATAGAACCCCATGATGAGGTCGAGACCCCATTCGGGCAGCGCGTCGCGGAACACCGGGAACATCGGGTGCTCGACCACCGGCATCTTCAGCTCGTTGATCCGCGCCCAGAGCGGGTCGAACCGCGGATCGGACGGCGTGACCCCGCCGGCGTTAGAGCCCATGGCGACCCCGCACACCTCGGCCGCGTCGTGCAGCCGGTCGAGTTCCTTCACCGACGCCTCGATGTCGGCGAGCGGCAGGGTCACCAGGGCGCGGGTGCGGTCGGGCCGCTTCTTCACCATCGCGATCAGCTCGTCGTTCACCTTGCGGGCGAGATCGGGCTGCTGGCTCGCCGGGAACGGGTTGAGCGACGGCGCCGACAGCGAGATCAGGTGCATGTCGACACCCTTCTTGTCCATGTCGTGCAGCCGGTGGTCGGGCTCCAACCAGCGCGTGTCGATGCGCTCCACCCGCTTCCCCTCGCGCTCGATGAAATGGAAGTTGCCCTCGGTGCCCGCCTTGGCGCCGGGCAGCTTCTCGGCCGCCTCCAGGAACGCTCGCGAGATGATGTGGGTGTGCGAATCGATCTTCATGGACGTTTCCCCGATGGTTGTTGGTGCCCGCGTCAGTTCAACCGGAACACCCGGGCCGCATTGTCGCCGACGATCTTGGCCTTTTCCTCGGCGTCGATCTCCAGCCCCTCGACATGGCCGGGCCCGGCGTCGACGAATGGGTAGTCGGTGCCGAACATCAGATGGTCGGGTCCGACGATTGTGCGCGCCTCCATCAATGCCGGGGCGAAGAACGAGCAGGTGTCGTAGTAGAGGTTCTTGGCGTAGGCGCTGAATGGCTTGGTGATGTACGCCGGCGTGATGTCGGGGCTGCGCGCCGACGACCGGTCGAGCCGGCTGAGCGCGGTGAACAGGCCGGAGCCGGTATGCGCCACCAGGAACGGAAAGTCGGGGTAGCGCTCAAAGATGCCGTTCTGGATCAGCCGCGTGACCATGAGCTGGGTGTCGAACCAGAACCCGAGGATCAGCGACAGATCGTGGTCGTTCATCTGCGAGCCGAAAGGCGGATGCATCGGGTGCTCCACCACGGCGATCTTGCGTTCGTTGATCCGCTTCCACACCGGCTCGAAGCGCGGGTCGGAGAGCGGCACGCCGTCGACGTTCGAACCGATCGCGAGCCCGCAGACCTCCTTCTCGCCGGAGACACGGTCGAGCTCCTTGAGCGCGGCGTCGATATCGCCGAGCGGCAGCGACGGCAGGGCGCGCAGCCGGTCCGGCCGCTTCCGCACCGCGGCGAGCGTCTCGTCGTTCACGCGTTTGGCGATCTCGGCCTGCTCGGACGCAGGGAAGACGTAGAGGTTGGGCGTCGAAAGGGACAGGAGCCGCATGTCGATGCCGCGCTTGTCCATGTCACGGACGCAGTGGTCCGGGTCGAGCCACGCCTCGTTGCACGACACCACCCGCACTCCACCGCGCTCGTAGGCCGTGCCGAAATGGTCGGGCGTCAAGGTCATGCCGGGCACGGCCGCCATCCGGTCGTGATAGGCACGGGACATGTAGTGGGCGTGCGTGTCGATCTTCACGGCGCTTCCCCCGGTCTCGTTGGTTTTATGGCGTTCACTATAGGAGGGGCGCGAGCGCCGGTCCATGAAACGCGGCGAACGGGGCGCGGCAGCATATTGTTTATCAGTCAACAATTTGCTATCCAACGGTCCGGAGCGGTTGCCGGCCCGGTGGGCCGGCGCCAGCTCGACTCCAGGTCTGGATTTCCGCGGAAGGACCGGCATGAAGACGCTGCTCACCCTCACCGTGAACGGCCGCGAGCGCACCGACGGCGTAGCGACCAGCATGCTGCTGGTGGACTACCTCCGCGAGCATCTGGGGCTGACCGGCACCAAGATCGGTTGCGACGGCGGCGAGTGCGGCGCCTGCACCGTGCTTGTGGATGGTGAGCCGCGCCATTCCTGCCTGACCCTCGCCGCGACAATGCAGGGGCGGTCGGTCGAGACGGTGGAGCATCTGGCCCGCGACGGGCGGCTCGCCGCCATCCAGCGGGGCTTCCACGAGAAGCTCGGCGCCCAGTGCGGCTTCTGCACGCCGGGTTTCGTGATGGCGGCCGAGGGGCTCCTGCGCGAGAATCCGAACCCGAGCGAGGAAGATATTCGCGCGGGGCTCGCCTCGAACATCTGTCGCTGCACCGGCTACATCAAGATCATCGAGGCGGTGCAGGACGCCGCCCGCGAGCTGCGGGAGAGCGCGGCATGAGGTTCGCGACCCCCATCCCCGCCCTCCTCCTGCAAGGGGGAGGGGGCGAGCGCCGATACAACGCGTCCCTCCCCCTGCAAGGGGGAGGACAGGAGGGGGTCGGCACTGGCGGGATTCGGGAGCAACTCGCATGAGCACCATTCTCGAGCGCGGCGGGGCGGCCCCGGCGCCGGCCGAATCGATTGGCGTCCGGACGCCGCTGGTGGACGGGCCGGAGAAGGTCGCCGGCAAGGCGATGTACGCCGCCGACTTCGTGACCCCGGACACCCTGACCGGCCGCATCCTCCGCAGCCCGCATGCCCACGCGCGCATCCTGTCGGTCGACGTCTCGGCCGCGCGGGCGCTGTCCGGCGTGAAGGCAGTGGTGACGGGCGAGGATTGCGCCGCCAATTACGGCGTATTGCCGATCGCCATGAACGAATGGGCGCTGGCGCGCGGCAAGACCCGCTATCGCGGCGAGCCGATCGCAGCCGTCGCCGCCGTCGATGCCGAGACGGCGAACCGCGCCCTCGGCCTCATCGAGGTCGCGTACGAGGTGCTGCCCGCCTACTTCAAGGCGAAGGACGCCCGCGCCGAAGGGGCAATCCAGCTCCATGACGAGAAGCCGGGCAACATCGAGCGCGAGGTGCATTTCGAGCTCGGCGATCTCGCCAAGGGCTTCGCCGAGGCGGATTTGGTGCGCGAGGCGGAGTTCGACTGCGCCGAAGTGTGCCAGGTGCAGTCCGAACCGCACGCAGCCTTCGCCGAGTACGACGCGCTGCGCAACCGGCTGACGGTGCGCGCCTCGACCCAGGTGCCGTACTACGTGCATCTGATGCTTGCCCGCACGCTGGGCATGGACCGCTCGCGCATCCGGGTCATCAAGCCGCAGGTCGGCGGCGGGTTCGGCTGTCGCACCGAGACGCTGCAGATCGAGCTGATCGCGGCGCTGCTCGCCCGCGCGGCGAAGGGCACGGTACGCATCGTCGCCTCGCGCGAGGAGACCTTCATTACCCATCGCGGCCGGCCGGAGACGCAGAGCCGGATCAAGATCGGGCTCCGCAAGGACGGCAGGATCACCGCGGTCGAGTTCGAGACGGTGCAGCGCGGCGGGGCCTATTCGGGTTACGGCATCGTCACCATCATCTATGCCGGCTCGATGCTGTACGCGCTCTACGACATCCGGGCCGCGAAGTACGACGGCTACCGCGTGCTCACCAACACGCCGGTAAACGGTGCGTTCCGCGGCCACGGCACGGTGAACACGCGCTTCGCCTTCGAGAATCTCTTGGACCAGATGGCGCACGAGATGGGGCTCGATCCCTTCGCCGTGCGGCGCGCGAACCTCCTGAAGGCGCCGACCGTCACCCAGAACGACATGATGGTAAACTCCTACGGATTGCCGGAGTGCCTGGACTGGGTGGAGCAGGCGTCGGGCTGGCGCGAGCGCAAGGGCAAGATGGACAAGTGGCGCGGGCTCGGCATGGCCTGCTCGCACTACATCTCCGGCGCGTCGAAGCCGAAGCACTGGACCAACGAGCCGCACGCGACCGTCAATCTCAAGCTCGATTTCGACGGGGCGGTGACGCTGCTGACCGGCGCATCTGACATCGGCCAGGGCTCGACCACCGTGCTGACCCAATGCGCCGCCGAGGTGCTCGGCATCCCGATCGACCGCATCCGCGCCGTGGTCAACGATTCCGCGCTGACGCCGAAAGACAACGGGTCCTATTCCTCGCGCGTCACCTTCATGGTGGGGAACGCCGCGATCGACGCGGCGAAGAACCTCAAGACCGTGCTGATCGAGGCCGCGGCCCGCAAGCTCGACGTGAAGCCCGAGGACGTCGAATGCCTGGGCGAGCTCTACCGCGCCGGCACGCAGGACGAGGGGCTCACCTTCGACGAGGTCGTGATGGCGGCGCTCGAGGAGACCGGAACGCTGACCGTGAAGGGCAAGTTCTCCACCATCCCCGGTAGCTGGGGCACCAAGAAATATCGTGGCGGCGCCATCGGCGGCACGATGGCCTATTCCTACGCCGCCCAGGTCGTCGAGTTGTCGGTCGACCCGGAAACCTGCGAGATCAAGGTCGAGAAGGTCTGGGTCGCGCACGATTGTGGCAAGGCGCTGAACCCCTTGTCCGTGGAAGGACAGGTGCAGGGCTCGGTGTGGATGGGGATGGGCCAGGCGCTGACCGAGGAGACGCGGTATCACCAGGGGCTCGGCATCACCAACTCGATGCTCGACTACCGCGTGCCGACCATCGTGGAATCGCCGCCGATCGAGGTGAAGATCGTCGAGGCGAACGATCCATATGGGCCATTCGGCGCCAAGGAGGCGGGCGAAGGCTCGCTCGCGGGCTTCATTCCGGCGCTGGCCGCCGCGATCGCCGACGCGACCGGCGTGCGGCCGAATGTGCTGCCGATTACGCCCGACCGGCTGATGGAAATGTTGGAGAAGCGCGAGCGGTTCGGCGGCGGCGCCGCCGACGAGGTCGAGGAGTAGCGGTCGAGCGTTCGGCCCTCGTAGTTCGACAGGCTCACCATGATGGCCCCACCCTGAGCCTGTCGAAGGGCGAGGCCCGACGAAAAGAACCAGGGTTGCGGTAGAACATGGAATTCATGCCCGATTTTGCCCTTCACCGTCCCGCGACGGTGGACGAGGCGGTGAAGCTCCGCGCGGCCGAGGCGGGTTCGCGCTTCTGCGCCGGCGGCACCGACATGCTGGTGAACGTCCGGCGCGGGATCGAGAGCCCGACGGCGCTGATCGACCTCACCGGCGTCCCCGGCCTCGGCGAGATTGCCGAGACGGACGACGGGCTCCTCATCGGCGCGGCGGTGACGCTCGACGCGCTCGCCCGCCACCCTGCGGTGCGGCGCGACTGTCCTGCCGTCGCCGAGGCGGCGGGCGAGGTCGCCGGGCCCACCCACCGGCGCTACGGCACGGTCGGCGGCAACCTCTGCCTCGACACCCGTTGCCTGTTCTACAACCAGTCGGAATGGTGGCGGAAATCCAACGACTACTGCCTGAAGCGGAACGGCACGGTGTGCCACGTCGCGCCGGGTGGCAAGCGCTGCTTCGCGGCCTTCTCGGGCGACGTCGCGCCGGCGATGCTGGTCTCGGGCGCCGAGATCGAGATCGCGGGGCCGGCGGGCACGCGGCGCGTCCCGCTCACGAGCCTCTACCGCAATGACGGGATGAACCACTTGACGCTTGCCCCGGGGGAGATGGTGAGCGTCGTGCATCTGCCGAAGCCGGTTACGGGCGCGCGGACAGGCTATGCCAAGGCGCGGGTGCGCGGCTCGATCGACTTTCCGCTGGCGGGCGCTGCCGTGCGGCTTCGCATGGACGGCGCCAACGTCGCCGAGCTCGCGGTCGCGCTGACCGGCGTCAACCCATACCCGCATCTGGTCCGGGGGCTCGAGCCATTCGTCGGCAAGCCGCTCGACGACGCGGCACTCGACCGGCTGCGCGAGACGGTGCGCCGCCAGGCGAAACCCATGCGCACCACGACGGTGAAGCCTTGGTACCGCCGCCGCGTGGTCGGCGCACTCGCCCGCAAGCTCGCGGTGCGTCTCGCGGGCTGATAACATCCTCCCGACCGGGAGGGATTCCATGGGCATGAACATCGCCGAGAAGATCCTGGCGCGCGCGGCCGGAACGGAGCGCGTCGTGCCGGGCGACATCGCCATCGTCGAGGTCGGTACCGCCGTCCTGATGGACATGAACTTCATGCCGGCGAGCTGGCGCGAGATCCTGAAGGTTCACGATCCGAAGCGCGTCGTCGTCGTGCTCGACCACATGGTCCCGGCGAACGAGCCGCAATCGGCCGGCGCCCACGCCAGGGCGCGCGAGTTCTGCGCCACGTTCGGCATCGAGCGGTTCCACGACGTCGGGCGCAACCAGGGCATCAGCCACGTCGTCGTCGCCGACAACGCCTACGCGCTGCCCGGCACGGTGATGGTGAACCCGGATTCGCACACCTGCGGCGGCGGCGCGTTCAACTGCGCCGCGCGCGGCGTCGGGCTGCCCGAGACGACCTTCGCCGTCACTACCGGCAAGAGCTGGTTCCGCGTCGGCGAGACGGTGCGCTACGAGCTGCACGGCAGGCTTTCGCCCGGCGTCTCGGCCAAGGACGTGTTCCTCCACATCGCGGGCAAGTACGGCGTGCACGTCAACCAGAACGTCGAGTTCGGCGGGCCGGGCATGTCATCGCTCAGCCTCAACGCGCGCCGCACCATCGCCATCATGGGCGCCGAGCTCTCGGCCGAGTTCGTGATCTTCGAGCCGGACGATGCGATGCTCGACTACGTCAAGGCGCGCAACCCGGCGCCGTTCGAGGCGACCTGGCCGGACGCGGACGCCACCTACGCCGACCGCCGGACGCTCGACCTCGCTTCGATCGAGCCGCTTGTCGCGCTGCCCGACGCGATGCTCAACAACGCGGTGCCGGTGGGCGAGGCGGCGGGCGAGCGGATCGACCAGGCCTTCATCGGCTCCTGCGCCAACGGCACGCTCGACGATTTCGCGATCGCGGCGAGGGTGCTGGCGGGTCAGCGCGTCGCGCCGGGCGTCCGGCTGATCGTCACGCCCGGATCGCAGGCGATCTATCGCGAGGCGTTAGCGAAGGGCTACGTCGCGACCATCGCCGAGGCCGGCGCGGTCGTGACGCCCGCCACCTGCGGCGCCTGCGTCGGCGGCCACATGGGCGTGCTCGGGCCGGGCGAGATATGCATCACCGCCTCGACCCGCAACTTCAAGGGCAGGATGGGCGACCCCACGGCGCGCATCTATATGGCCTCGCCGGCGACGGTCGCGGCCTCGGCTATCGCCGGGCACATCGCCAGTGCCGCCGAGTATTTCGCGGGAGATTTGTCGTGATCGGCGCTCGCCTCTGGAAGTTCGGCGACGACATCAACACCGACCTCCTGCTGCCCGGCTCGGCGATGATGAAGCCGGAGCCGGAGCAGGCGCGCGCCGTGTTCGCCGCCAACCGGCCGGGCTGGGTGGACGAGATGAAGCCGGGCGACGCGCTGGTCGCCGGGCGCAATTTTGGCATGGGCTCGAATCGTCCGGCCTCGCGCTCGCTCCGTAATCTGGGGGTCGCCTTCCTGCTCGCGGAATCGATCAACGGGCTCTTCTTCCGCAACAGCGTGAACTACGGCCTCGTCGCGCTCGAATGCCCGGGCTGCTATGCGGCGTTCGAGGAGGGCGACATGGCCGAGCTCGACCTCGCGGCCTGGACGGTGCGCAACGCGCGCACCGGCGCGGTGCTGACGCCCGACCCGATTCCGGAGCGGCTGCTGACCCTGATGCAGGGCGGCGGCATCTACCCGCTGATGGAGCGCGAGGGGCTGGTCGCCCCGCGCCGTTGACGCCGAAATCGGCCTCGCGCTACGCCCGCGGGATCAGGTGGAGCATCATCAGCTCGTCGGGGGTGAGGGAACGGCGCGCGCCGTCCCCCGGATAGACCTCCCACGCGTCGCGCTCGACGGTCTGCCAATCGAACCCGACGATCAGGGCGAGAGCGATGCGCGCCAGCGTCCGCCTCAGCCCCGCCTCGCGCGCGGGCGCGACGTAGCCCGGCGGGTCGTAGCGCTTCAGCACCCCGCTCATGACGCAAGCCTCGATTCGGGCTCGCCCTCGGCGGCGAGCAGGTCCTGGAGCATGCGGCGCATGCGCAGCCCCGGCGCGTCGCTCATCATGTGGAACTCCAGCGGATCCTTGTTGTCGAGCGGCACGTCGAATTCGGTCGACTCCAGGATCTCCTTGTCTTCCAGCGTGACCTGCCGGTCGAAGGCGATGATGTCGGCGGCCTTCGCCTCTTCCTCGGTGTCGCTGCGGTAGCAGAACTGGACCACCATCGCGCGGTCGTCGGCCATCGGCGTCGCCGCGGTGATGATGGTGTGCTGGAGCCCGTGCGGATAGGTGATGCCCAGCCGGCGCACGAACGGCATGTACCACGTGGAGTGGTTCTTCCGCACCGTCTCCTCGGAATTCGCCCCGCCGAGATATTTCTGCGAGACGGCGCCGCGGTTCATGACCTTGTGCTCGGCGAAGATGTGGAAGCCATAGTCGAACGGCTCGATCTCCACTTTGGCGGGTACCGGCTGCCGGTCGTTGCCGAAACTTGCGCGGTGGGTGAAGGCGATGTGCGCGGCGTCGAACGAGTTCTCCATCAGCCGCAGCGGCGCGATCTTCCACTCCTCGTAGAACTGGTCGATGCGCCGCAGCCCGTCGGTCTCGTCCGGGAAGTCCGGAAGCGGGGCCAGCGGCTCGTCGAGCGCGACCCACACATGGCCGTAACGGACCGCCGTGCGGTAGGAGGGCACGCGGAGCTCCGCCGGCACCTTTTTCGGATCGGGCTGCTGCGGGATGGTGACGCAGCGTCCGGTGCCGTCGTACTGCCAGCCGTGATAACCGCAGGTGGCGAGCCCTTCGGCGAGATAGCCCTTGGAGATTTTCGCCGTGCGATGACAGCACCGGTCACGGATGCAGGCGACCGAGCCGTCGGCTTCGCGCCACAGCACGATGTTCTCGCCCAGCAGGGTGAACGGCACCAGCCCGGCGTCGAGATGGCCTTCGCGGAGCACCGGGTACCAGAAGCGCCGCAGGCTCTTTTGCATCGTGGTCAGCATCACTCGGTCCTTTCGTTCAGGCCGCAGCCGTCGTGTCGCGTTCGTCGGGTGTGCCGGTCGTGCGCGCCTCGCGCTCGCCGTGCGCCGCAAGCAGCTTCATCAGCCGCTTGCGCATTTCGAGACCGGGCCGGTCGGACCACATGTGCAGCTCCTCGCGGCGGCGCAGATCGAGTGGCACGTCCCAGTCGCACGCCTCCAGGATGGCGCGGTCCTCGTGCGTCACCTGGCGGTCGAAGGCGATGACACCCTCGGCCGGCGCGTCCGCCTCGGTGTCGTTGCGCACCGCGAACTGGGTCAGGATCGAGCGGCGGTCGTCGATCGGCGCGGTCAGGGTGATCAGGATGTGTACGAGCCCGTTCGGGTAGGTGATCTTCATCTTGCGGCTGAACGGCATCCACCACGTCTTTTCGTAGTTGCGGACCGTCCGGTCGCCGGATTCGCGCAGGTTTCGCTTCTGGATGTCCGGGTTCTGCACCGGCACGATGGTCCGCATGACGAACCCGTCATCCGTGTCGGTGATGCTCATCGGCTGCGGCTCGGGCTCCTCGATGATCCCGAACGACGCGCGGTGAACGAAGGAGAAGTGCGCGTTGTCGAATGAGTTCTCCATGATGCGGAGGCCTGGCGCATCCCACTCCTCCCAGAACTCGTGAAACTGCCGGAAGCCGGTCATGGCGGCCTCGGGCAGCGCCGGAATGTCGTACAGCGGTTCCTCCAGGGCGACCCAGACATAGCCGTAGCGCTCGGCGCAGTGGTAAGACTTGACCCGGGCGCCCGAGGGCACCGCGCCGTTCCGCGCCTGGGGCACCTTCACGCACAGCCCGTCCGGGCGGTAGGTCCAGCCGTGATAGCCGCAGACGATGTTCCCGTCTTCGCACCAGCCGTGGCTCAGCTTGGCGGTGCGGTGGCAGCAGCGGTCGGCCACGGCGGCGGGCGCGCCGTCCGGCCCATTCCACAGCACGATGTCCTCGCCCAGCAGGCGGAACGGCCGCGGCGCGTCGCCAAGCTCTGACATTGGCATCAGCGCGTACCAGAACCGGCGAAAAACGGGCTGCTGCGTCACGAGCATGTGGCGATCCCTCCTGTGGCCGAGGCGTCGCCTCTTGCCTTGCAAGTTCCGTGCCACTCCGAAGCCGCCGTGTTTTCAGGCGTCCCGATCCACGGATCGGAGGCTGTTGCCTAGCCCGTGGGCAGCGCTGCCCGAAACGGATGCGTCCGCATCCAATGTCGTGCGACGTCGACGCGGCGCGCGATCCATACGTCGCGATGGCCGAGTACGTGATCGAGGAAGCGCTCGACACCGGCGGCGCGCGCGGCATGGCCGCTGACCCGGAGGTGGAGCGAGAGGGTCATCGCCCGCGGCCGCCGCGCCGACTCCCGGTACAGGACGTCGAACGCATCGGTCATGTAGGTGACGAAGTCGCTGGACGTGGCGAACCAGCCGCGGCCGTACTTGTTGTCGTTGTGACTGAAGGTGTGGGGCAGGACCAGGAACGGCTTGCCGCGATCGGTCGTCCAGAACGGCAGGTCGTCGGCGTAGGAGTTGCAGTCGTAGAGGAAGCCGCCCTCTTCGATCAGCAGCCGTCGGGTGTTGAGCGACGGCCCGTAGCGGCAATACCAGCCGAGGGGCCGTTCACCCATTGTGCGGGTGAGCGAGGCGACGGCGCCGACGATGTGGTCGCGCTCCGCCGCCTCGTCCATGTTGAACTGCTCGACCCAGCGCCAGCCGTGGCAGAGCACTTCCCACCCCGCCTCTCGGATCGCCTGGGCAGCGTCGGGATTGCGCTCGAGGGCGAGCGCCGCACCGCTTACCGTCACGGGCAAGTCGCGCTCACGGAACAGATCGTGCAGCCGCCAGAATCCGACCCGGCTTCCGTATTCGAACAGGGACTCGGCGGCGAGGTCGCGCCCCTTGACGCCGAGGTCCGGGGCGCCGGCGTCGGTCATCGTGGCCTCCGACCTGCCGTCGCCGTCGGGCACCGAGTACTCCGACCCCTCCTCGTAATTCAGCACCAGGTTGAACGCCATGCGGGCGCCGTTGGGCCAGCACGGGTCGGGCGGATTGCGCCCGTACCCGACCATGTCGCGCGGATAGTCGGTCATGCGGCGATTTCCACGCGGAGCCCCAGCCGCCCTTTCAGGGCCGCCGACTGGTGGTCGGTCCGGTTGGTGTCGGCGAGCTCGAGATTGAGGAAGTCCATGCAGGGCGCACGGAAATAAGGGCCCGCATGCCAGGTGCCGCAGTGGAGCTTCACGATGGCGGGTCCGACGATGGTGAAGGCGCGGAGCGTGCCGGGTTCGGGCAGCGCCTGTGGGTCGTCGAACGCCGCGGGTGGCGCCACCGCGAGGAACCATTCGAGCCCGAGGGCCGATCCCAGGCACTGCGTCACCTTCCGGTGTCGCGCCAGTGCCTCGAAGGCCAACCCGTGGTCGGGCACGCGCATGATGTAGAGCCGCGGCGTGCCGCCGAATTCCAGCCGCGCGTCCTCCGGACCGAACGGCGTGCCGTAGCCGGAGGGCGCGATCAGCTCGCCGAATGGCGCAAACGCGGCGGCGGTGATCGGCTCGGGCCGGAGGCGGATCAGGCGAGGTTCGATCATGACACGCGGTCCTTTGCGCGTGCCATGGCGAGGGGTGTGTCGGTATAGAGGCGGCGCAGCTTCGCCCGGTGGTCAGGCCCGTCCCGTCCGGCCGTCGCGCGCACCGGATCGGCGCCTTGCAGCAACGGCGCGCTCGCATCCCACGAGAAGCGGCTGACGAAGGCGATACGCTCGGCGCGGGCGGCCTCGAACGCGGCGGTGAAGGCGGGGGCGTCGAACCTGTGGGCCGCCGCCTCCGCGAAGGACGTGAGGAGCGCGCACCCGTCCTCGATCGCCTGGGTCGCGCCCTGGCCGAGCGTGGGCGCCATGGCATGGCTGGCGTCGCCGAGGAACAGCACATGGCCGCTTGTGTCGCGGTAGGCGGCGTCGATTTCCTGCGCGCGCGACCAGTGCAGCGGGCCCTCGCACCGGGCCAGCGCGTCGATCAGCCACGCGCAGCTCGGATCGGGAGCGCCGGCGTGGGGGCGGTAGGCGGCGCAGAGACGGTTCCGGTCGGCGCAGCCTTCCGGCACCTCGCCATTCGCGTCGGTCGGCAGGTTGCCGGACAGGTAGACCACCCCGTCCGCCAGACGGAAGGCGAGCAGGCGGTTCGGCCCGGTGTAGAACTGCTCGAGATCGTCGATCCCGCTCGCGTCGGCGTCGGGCAGCAGCAGCCGGAAGTTGGCGACGCCGAGGAAGCGGGTCGCCGGAGTGCCGAGAAGCCGCTCGCGGAGGGGCGAGTAGCGCCCGTCGGCGGCGATCAGCAGGTCGATCCCTTCAATCCGCTTGCGCGCGCCGGTCACGTCGTCGATCAGGGTGAAGGAGATCGCCCCGCGTCGGCGCCCGGGCGTGATGGCGACGTCCTCGATGCGGGCGCGGAACCGCGCGAGCCGGCGCAGCGGCGCGCGGATGGCACGATAGAGCTCCGACCAGCGGATACGGATGCCGTCCGTTTCCGCAACCTCTTCAAGCGGGATGAAATAGAGCAGGCGCCCGCCCGAGAGCGCGGCGCGCCATTGCCGCCATGGCAGGCTCGCCGCCTGCAGGTCCCGCGCGAGGGCGGGGAGGGTCGCCGCCAGAGCGCCCATCGCATTCGGTCCGACATTCAGCCCGTTGCCGGCATGGTCGTGGTCGTCCGGCCCGACCTTTTCGACCGCGATCAGCTCGACGTCCGGCCGTCCGGCGAGTCCTGCCGCGACCACGCCGCCGGCGACGCCGAGGCCGATCACGGCGACGCGCAGCGGCAGGCGCGCATTCACGCTGGCATTCGGCATGCTGGCAAACCCTCGACCATCCCAGCGCGAGGGATGCAAATTCCGTGCCACGCGGGTTCGCCCGGAAACCGGGCGGCCGGCCGGCGCCCTGTGCCCAGTGTTCGGGCAGGCTGCATATTCGCGCGCCATCGCTGGCCGCGCGGAACGGCCTTCGGAACGGATTCCGCCCTGGAAACGGTTGGCACGATTCTTGCGAGGTGTGCCGCATGGATGCTCGCGAAGATACGAAGCGATCGTTGGGCACGGCGCCCGCGAACCGCTGGCGGGTGGACGCGGCGGAAGTCGATCTCGTCCGGGCCCAGCCGGTGCCTCGCCCGGTGCGGATCGCCGCGACGCCGCAGAACCTGACGCTCGACCTTGCGCGCACGGCGATCCTGGTGATCGACATGCAGAACGATTTCTGCCACCCGGACGGGTGGCTTGCCTCGATCGGCGTCGACGTGTCGCCGCTGCGCGCCCCGATCGCCCCGCTCGCGGGGCTCCTGCCGGCACTGCGCCAGGCCGGGGTGCCGGTGGTGTGGGTCAATTGGGGCAACCGGCCGGACCGGCTCAACCTCAGCCCGTCCTTGCTGCACGTCTACAAGCCGACCGGCGAGGGCGTCGGGCTCGGCGATACTCTGGTCAGCGGTGCGCACGTTCTTCAGAAGGGAAGCTGGTCGGCCGCCATCGTCGACGACCTCGCGCAAGAGCCCGTCGACATCCATGTCGACAAGTACCGGATGAGTGGATTTTGGGACACGCCGCTCGATTCCATCCTACGCAATCTAGGAGTGGCGACCTTGCTGTTCGCCGGCGTCAATGCCGACCAGTGCGTACTCTGCTCGCTTCAGGACGCGAACTTCCTGGGACACGATTGTGTCCTCCTCGAAGACTGCACCGGGACGAGCTCGCCGAAGTTCTGCTTGGAGGCGACGCTCTACAATGTGCGCCAGTGCTTCGGCTTCGTCGCGGGGTCCGGGGCCTTGGTCGCGGCGTTGGCAAGATGAAGGCGATCCTCAAGCATCCCGGCGAGCTGCGCGCGTTTCGCATCAGCCCGGGCGACACCAACTACCTCGCCTGCGTGTTCGACCCGGTCGAGCACGGCGAGGTCGGCTTCACCGCGGTGATCGAAATCTTCGAGCAGGGCGGGAAGACGCCGCCCAATACCCACCGCGCGGCGCACGAGATGTTCCTGGTGCTGGAGGGCGAGGGGATCGCGACCTGCGACGGCCGCGCCGAGAAGGTACGGACGGGCGATGTGCTGTTGGTCCGGCCCGGCGCCGAACACGTGGTCGAGAACACCGGGCCGGGGCGGCTCTACTGCTTCACCGTCATGGTGCCGGACGAGGAATTCGCGGCGCTGATCCGGGGCGGCATCCCGGTCGCGCTAGACGCCGCCGACCTCGCCGTCATCACCCGCGCACCGGGCTTCGCGCCGCATGGCTGACGGGAGTCCGGAAATTGTCTCCATGCGCACCCGCGACGGGGTGCGGCTTGACGCGGACGTCTATTTCCCGCCGGCGACACTGAAGGGCCCGCACCCGGTATTGATGATGCGCCAGCCCTATGGACGGCGCATTGCCTCGACCGTGACCTTTGCCCACCCGTCCTGGTACGCGGCACACGGCTATATCGTGGTGATCCAGGACGTGCGCGGGCGCGGGACGTCGGAGGGCGTGTGGCGGGCCTTCGAGAACGAGGCGGCGGACGGGGCCGACGCGGTGCGCTGGGCTGCCACGCTGCCGGGGGTGAGCGGGGCCGTCGGCATGTACGGCTTTTCCTACCAGGGCGCGACGCAGCTCCTTGCTGCGGGCGGGCTCGCCGCGGAGGACGGAACGACCGGCGCGCTCAAGGCCATAGCCCCGGCGATGACCGGGTGGCGCATTCACGACGACTGGGCCTATGAGGGTGGAGCGTTCGCGCTGGCCGCCAACGTGTCGTGGGGCCTCCAGACGGCCGCGGAGACCGCGCGGCTCGCCAGGGACGAGGAAGCGTTCGTGGCACTCGCCCGCGCCGCCGCCGCGCCGCCGCTGCGGGACGCCATTCCGGCGGTCCCGGACATATTGCGGCGCTACGCCAGCTACGCCCACTACATGGAGTGGGTGGGCAATCCCGGCAACGGCCCCTACTGGGACCGCATCGCGCCGGCCGCGCAGATGGGGCGCGCCGACCTTCCGGCGCTGCACGTCGGCGGCTGGTACGATTCGTTCCTCGCCGGCACGCTCGCCGCCTATCGCGAGCTCTCGGCGCGGGCTCGAAGCCCGCAGCATCTTGTCGTCGGCCCTTGGACCCATCTCGACTGGACGGGGCGGCATTCCGCCTACGACGCCGGCCCGGCGGGCGCAAACACGATCGACGCGCTGCAGCTCCGCTGGTTCGACCATTGGTTGAAGGGCGCGGCGAACTGGGACGCGGTCGAACGGCCGGTGCAGCTTTTCGACATGGGTGCCAACGTGTGGCGCGGGTTCGAGAGGTGGGACGCGGCGCCGTCGCACGCGCTGCACTTGGCGAGCGATGGGCGAGCGGCGCTGATGCCGTGCGCCGGCCGGCTCACGGACGTGGCGGGACCGCCCGGCGCGAACGTGGTGGTGCTCGACCCATGGCGACCGCCGCCGAGCCATGGCGGCCATGCGGCCCCGCCGGTCGGGCGGGTCGACCGCGCCGCCATCGACGACCGGCCCGACGTCTGCGCCTACACGACGGAGCCGCTCTCCGGGCCGCTGCGCCTCGCCGGGGCCGTCGCGGCGGAGCTCTGGGTGCAGGCCGACCAGTCGAGCTTCGATGTCTCCGCCGTGCTATCGGAGCTCCGCCCCGACGGCAAGGTGGTGAATTTGACCCAGGGCTATCGCCGCGTGGCGCCCGGCGAAGGGGCAGCGCCGCTCCGCGTCGAGATGCGCGGCACGGCGGCGACGATCCCGGCCGGAACCGCGCTCCGCCTCTCGCTCGCGCCGTCCTGCTTTCCGGCCTTCCCGGTGAACGGGGGCGACGGCGCGCCGCCCGCGGTCGCACGGCGAATCGACCAGCGGATCGTGACGCTCACCATTCGCCACGGGTCCGGCACACCGTCGCGCCTGCTGCTCCCGATCGTCGCTGAGGGGTCCGCGTGAACGTTATGCGAGCGGGGCGAAGGTGCGCATCTTGCCGGGGTTGAGAAGCCCGTAGGGGTCTGCGGTCAGCTTGAACCCATGCTGGTCGCCGGCGATCTGCTTGTGCCGCGTACCGTCCTCCAGCGTGTAGACGTGCGGGTTGGCGATCATCGCGCCATGGGATTCGTGGTAGGCGATGATCTCGTTCAGCCGCTTCTCGGTGGTGAAGCGCACCAGGGGCAGACCGGAGCAGGTGAGCTCGCCGGCATACTTGATGATCTCGAGGTGCATCGGGAGTTCGTCGCCGAACTTGGCGCGCATGTGCTGCACGGTCTCGAGCGCCCGGCCGGCCGGGTAGAGGATCTGCAAATAGGTCACCGACTTGTCCACCTTGAGCGCGTGCAGGGTGGTGTGGTTCCAGGTGTATTCGTAGAGCGGCGGGTAGGCGGCGCGGTCCTCGGTCGCGATGGAATCCTCGTCGTAGGTGAGCGTTCCGCGGTGCTCCTCGATCAGGTCGGCAAGAGCGACCATCGATCCCTCGGCAATCATGCAGATCACAATGTGCTTGCCCTCGGGCAGGATCGTGTTGAGGCGCGGAAAGTATTTCGGGATCGGCCAGGCGACAGGAGTCACCAGCTTCTTCACGATGCCGTCGGCCGCGCCGAGCGCGAAGGCGAAGAGACCGGCGTCGAGGAAATCGTCGAACGCCACCACCACGTCTCGCCACGGCCAGAGCGGCGTCAGCGGCATCTCGATCTCGGTGATGATCCCGGTCGTCCCGTACGCGTGGTTGACTACGTTGGCGGCCTTGCCCTTGAGGTCGAGGACGCGTGGTTCCGCCTCCGCCGTCACGACGCGGGCCCCGATCACGTTGCCCGGCTCGCGCAGCCCGCCGAACGTGACCGAGCCGATGCCGCCGGAGCCGCCGGCCACGAACCCGCCGATGGTCGCGGTTCTCTTGGTCGAGGGATACATGCGCTGCTCCCAGCCGAACCGGCGGGTCTGGTGGTCGAGCTCGAGCATGTACTTGCCCGGACCGACGCGGACGCGGCCCGGTGAAATCTCGCGCACCTCGTTCATCTCGATCATGTCGAGCAGCACGCCGCCGGAGAGCGGCACGGCTTGGCCGTAATTCCCGGTGCCGCCACCGCGTGCGGTGACCGGCACGCGGTGGCGCACGGCGGCGCGCATCACCGTCACCACGTCAGCTTCCGAGCGGGGCGTGACGACGATCTCCGCGAGGCGGGTTTCGAGCTGAGGCTTCAGGATCGGACTGTACCAGAAGAAGTCGTGCGACTTCTTGCGGATATGGCGGGCGTCGCGCGTGTGCGGCACCGACCCGAGATCATCGAGGAAGGCGTCGAGGGCCCGCGAGGGCGGCGCGGCGGCGGCGAGGCGGCTCATACGGCGGGCGCCCCCAGCACGGCGTCCAGCATTCGATAATCGGGAGGGGCGGTATCGATCGGCTTGCCCGACCGCAGCACGATGCGATCGTTCTGTGGGCGGCTCAGCATCTCGGAATAGCTGCGCCCGCGCAGGACCACCAGATCGGCCGTTGCGCCGCGCGCGATCTTGCCGGCATCGCTCGCCCCCATGACCGAGGCCGGAGTCGACGTGATCGCTGCCGGCCAGCCGTCATAGTCGGAGTCGAGGTGGGCGATGCGGGTCGCCTGGGTGAACACTTCCACCATGTCGAGGTCGCCGAACCCGCAGAACGGGTCGCGCGTGTTGTCGGACGAGATCGAAACCGGGATGTCGTGGCTCTTGAACTCCTGAAGCAGCGTGACGCCGCGATATCGCGGCGTGCGGCCGGGCGTGCGGTCCTGAAGGTACATGTTGCACATCGGGAGGCTGACGATGGAGAGCCCGCAGTCGGCCGCGAGCCCGAGCACCGTCTCGACATACTCGTCAGACTGAACCGAAAAGGCGCAGCAATGGCCGCAATTCACCTTGCCGCGGAAGTTGCGGCGCAGCGCGGCTTCGGCGACGGCCTTGAGCGAGCGGGCCTCGGGATCGAGCCCTTCGTCAATGTGGAAGTCGAGGTTGAGCCCGCGCTCGGCCGCGAGCAGGAACACGCGGTCGAGCAGCGCCGGCGCTTCCTTCTCGATATAGCTCACCGCGCCCAGAACGCCGCCGCTTTCGGCCACCAGGTCGGCCATCGCCTTGCCGGCGTCCCGATCGGCGAAGAACGAGATCGGCACCAGGTTGACCGGTTGCAGCTCGATGCGCCCGGCCCAGCGCTCGCGCACCTCGCGCACCACCGGCCAGCTTCGCACGTTCTGGGGCGGTAGGCTGTCGACATGGGTGCGGATCGCCTTGGTGCCGTGGGCGTAGGCGCAGGCTAGGCTGAATTCCATCCGCGCGCGCACGTCGTCCGGCGACCAGTTCGCCTCGCGGTCGGCCGCGACGTTGGTGTAGGCGCCCATGAACGTGCCGTCCGGGTTGCGCCGGCGCGGCCAGATATGGCCCTTGTCGAGGTGGGTGTGGAGCTCGACGAAGGAGGGCCAGACGAGCCCGTCGTCGGCGTCGTGGACCGGGCCATCCACCGGCGCCGAGCCGGGCTTCGCAATTGCCGCGATCTTGCCATCCGCGACGTGGATGTCGACGCGAACGAGACCGTCGGAAAGCGTGGGGGCGCCGGCCGGGATCAGGTCGAGGCAGATTGCCGGGACCGTGGCGTTCGTCAGCCAATGGTCCTTGAGTTCGAGCGCGCTCATGATTGGCGCCCCATCGCATCGGTCAGCATCGCGGATACCTCGCGGCAGTAGTCGGCGTAGACGTTCGAGGTGCGGAATGCCTCGGTCCGGGGGTAGGGGGCGTCGATCTCGATCTCGCCCACGACGCGGCCCGGCCGCGCGGCCATCACGATGATGCGGCGCGAGAGGTAGACCGACTCGAAAACGCTGTGGGTAACGAAGATCACCGTCCAGTCGTTGTCGCCCCAAAGCTCCAGCAGGTCGTTGTTGAGCTTGAAACGCGTGATTTCGTCGAGGGCGGCGAAGGGCTCGTCCATCAACAGGAGGCGCGGCTTCACGATCATGCCGCGCGCGATGGAGACGCGCATCTTCATGCCGCCCGAAAGCTCGCGCGGGTAGGAATTCTCGAAGGCGGAGAGCCCGACGCGCGCGATGGCCGCCTTCACATCCGGCGCGGCCTTCGTCCGCGAGACGCCCTCGAGGCGGAGGGGGAGGTAGACGTTCTCGAACACCGTGGCCCAGGGCATCAGGGTCGGCTCCTGGAACACGAAGCCCACTTCGCGCTCCGGGTTGCCGCCTGCGTCGTAGGACGAGGTGGGCCAGTCGACCGTGCCGGCGCTCACCCCGGACAGGCCCGAGATGAGCTTGAGTGCCGTCGACTTGCCGCAGCCAGACGGGCCCAGCAGGCTGACGAAATCGTGCTCGTGGATGTCGATGTCGAGCCCGCGCAGCGCAATCGTTCCATTTTCGAACGTCTTGGAGACGCCCTTGATGCTGACCAGCGGGCGATCGGCCGTGATTACCGCCATGACGACGCCTTCTCCATGCTGTGGCGCGAGATGATGCGGTCGAGCGGGTAGCGCGCGACCTCGTCCAGAAGCGCGACCAGTGCATTGGCCGCGTGGTCGATCAGCAGCTTTCCGCGCTCCGGATCGGCGTCGAGCGCATTGCCGCAGGCGCCATCGGGGTGCAGGTCCTGGGTTTGCCAGCCGAACCCGATCTTCCCTTCGGCGCGGAGGTAGGTGTAGCTCCGCGCCACGTCCTCGGCGGCGGATTGGAAGTTCGCGAGGCGCGCGTGGTTCACGAGCTCGGGTCGCGCCGCCATCATGATCGAGGTCTCGACCGCGCCGCCGTGGATGCCGAACTCGAGCTCGTCGTCGCTGAACAGGCCCTTCGGCCGCCCGAGTCCGCCCGGTCCCACCGTGACGACGAACATGCCGAGCCGGACGCGCAGATCGCGGGCGACGATGTCGGCGATCTGCGGCTGTCCGCCATGGGTGTTGAGGATCAGCATGCGGCGCACGCCGGTCCGATGGACCAACTCGCCGATCTCGGTCCAGAGGCGCGTCAAAGTCTCGGCCGACAGGGTAAGCGTTCCGGGAAATTCCTGGTGCTCGTTCGATTTGCCGACGTTCATCGCCGGTAGGACGAGGACGGGCAGTGCCTCGGGCGCGCGCGCCACGGCCTCGCCGACGATCGCCCGGTTGATCGCGGCGTCGACGCAAACCGGGAGATGCGGCCCGTGCTGTTCAATGGCGGCGACCGGCAGCAGGGCGACGATGCGCGCGGCATCCAGTGCCGCGAACTCCGTGGTCGTCAGCTCTTCCCAATAGCGGCTCGGCAATCGGCTCATCGCATCCCTTCCCGGTCCCGCCCCATCCCTCGCAAGAATCGTGCCAACCGGCGGCGCTGCGGATTTGACGCGATTTGCGCCGCAAGGCGCCGCGCGGCTGCACAGCGAATGCGCAGGCTGGTCACGCGATGGGCAACGCGGCCCCGTGAAACGTGCGAAGGGGCCCGCACGCGGCCGTTTTCGTCGTGGCACGGTTCTTGCGACGCAAAGGCGGTCTACCAAGGGAGGAGCCATGCTTGCGACCCGACAGAACTTGCTGCGCCACTTCTGGTACCCGCTGATGCCCGTCGACGGCATCGGGCTGCTGCCGCGCCCGTTCACGCTGCTGGGCCGCGAACTTCTCTTGTGGCGCGATGCGGGAGGAGCGGTCCGGGCCTCTCCGGAGCCGGCCGGCATCGACGAGCGCTACGGCTATGTCTGGCTCGTCCTCGCCGAGCCGCTGTTCCCGATCCCACCGCTGCCGCCGGCATCGGACCCGGCGTTTCGCATGATCTCCGAATTTTACGAGGTGTGGCGCTGCGCCGGGCTCCGGCTTATGGAGAACGAGTTCGACAATGCCCACGTTGCCTTCGTCCACCGCGCGACGTTCGGGGTGATCGCGGAGCCCGAGCCGCCGCGCTCGACCATCTCGCCGACCGCGGATGGGTTCGAGATGCGGACCGTGTTCAACGTCCGCAACAACGATTTGCAACTGCGCAACCTGCGGACCGCCGAGGACCGCATCGACCGCAATATCGTGATGACCTGGTTCATGCCGTTCTCGCGGACGCTCGACATCCGCTATCCGAGCGGGCTGCGCCACGTGATCTTCACCGCCGCTACCCCGATCGACGACGCCCATTCGCAGTTCGTGCAGTTCGCCATGCGGAACGACAGCGAGGCCGAGGCGTCGGCCGCGGGAGTCGTCGCGTTCGACCGGCAGGTGACCTCGGAGGACCGCGCTGTCCTGGAGACGACCGACCCCGACGTGCCGCTCGACCTCCGTGCCCGGAACGAGGTGCACATGGCATCGGACCGACCGGGGCTGGTGATGCGCCGCATGCTGGGGGCGGTTCTCGCCCGGCGCGGAGAGGCGGAGGCGACGGGTGCGCGCGCGCCTGCCTGTTCCTGAGGCTGTTGACCAACGATTGATCGAACTTTGTCGGGAAGCGACGGACGCGAAGGCCGTTCGCGCCCGCCCGGTGGCATTCCCCGCCGTGGCACGAATCTTGCATCGCCCCTTTCGGCCGTCCGCAACGTCGAACGATTGGAGATCAACGATGCCGACCAGATTATCGAAGCCGCGCGGTCTCGCGGCGAGGCGCGCTGCGCCCCTGTTTGCCGCGGCAGCCGCCTTCGTCGCCGCGGCGCTTTCGGCCCATGGCGCCCTCGCGAACGAGAAGATCAACTTCCTGACCTCGTGGAAGGCGGAGGCCGAGCACGGCGGCTTCTACCAGGCGCAGGCGACGGGCATCTACAAGAAGTACGGGCTCGACGTCACGATCCGCCAGGGCGGACCGCAGATCAACGCAACCCAGATGCTGGTCGCGGGCGCGGTCGACATGGCCATGCTGTCTTCGAACGACGACCTGCTGGTCGCGCTCAAGAATGGCGGGCACATCACGGCTGTGATGGCCGGCATGCAGAAATCGCCGCGTGTCCTGCTTGCCCATCCCGACTCGGGGATCAAGTCGCTTGCCGACATGAAGGGGCGGCCGATCTTGATCTCCTCGGAATCGATCAACACCATGTTCGCCTGGCTCAAGGCCAAGTATGGGTTCAAGGATTCCCAGATCCGCAAGTACACGTTCAACATGGCGCCCTTCATCGCCGAGAAGTCCGCCATTCAGCAGGGCTATGTGTCGAGCGAGCCCTACGTCATCAAGAAGGAGGGCGGGTTCGACCCGGAGGTCTTCCTCCTCGCCGACTACGGCTACGACACCTACGCCACGATCGTCGCCGTGCCGAACTCGTGGATAAAGACGAAGCCTAAGGTGGTGCAGGACTTCGTCAACGCCTCGATCGACGGCTGGTACAGCTACATGTACGGCGACCCGTGGCCCGCGAACGCCCTGATCAAGAAGGACAATCCGGAGATGACCGATGACACGATCGCGTACTCGATCGAGACGATGAAGAAGTACGGCATCGTCGATTCCGGCGACTCCCTGAAGGAAGGGATCGGCGCGATGTCGGACGCGCGCTGGAAGAGCCAGTTCGACGCGGCCGCGTCAGTTGGGGTCTATCCGAAGGACCTTCCCTACAAGGAGGCCTACACGCTCCAGTTCGTGAACAAGGGTCACGGGCTCGAGATGAAGTCCGCCATGAAGCCGAAGATGTGAGAGAGTGATGGTCGGTATTCAGCGTGCCATGTCGCGCGGCAAGCTTCACCCCGGGTCGGTCGCTCCGGCCCGGGCCGGCCGCGCCGCCCCGCCCGCCGCGGACGTCGAGTCCGAGGCGCCGGTCGTCGAGACCTCCAGCCATCGCCAGGCGCTGGTCAAGTTCCTGATCCCCGCCTTGGTCGGTGTCGCGTTCATCGGCTTCTGGCAGTGGTCCGTCGGCTATTTCGGCGTGCCAAAATTCGTGCTGCCGGCGCCGAGCCTGATTGCCGCCTCGTTCGTGAAGGACTTCCACTCGCTGCTCGCGTCATTCTGGATCACGTTCCAGGTAACGCTGTCGGCCTTTCTCCTGGCGGTGGTGACCGGCATCGCGATCGCGGTGATCTTCGTGCAGAACCGCGCCATCGAGTATGCGCTGTTCCCATACGCGGTGATCCTGCAGGTGACGCCGGTCGTCGCTATCGCGCCGCTGATCATCATCTGGGTCGGGTTCGATCATATCGAGGTGGCGGTGCTGATCCTCGCCTGGATCGTCGCCTTCTTCCCGATCCTGTCGAACACGACCATTGGGCTCAGCTCGGCGGACCACAATCTTCGAGACCTGTTCTCGCTCTATGGCGCGTCGCGCTGGCAGGTGTTTCGCTACCTCCAGCTTCCGACCGCTCTGCCCTACATCCTTGGCGGGGCGCGGATCTCGGGCGGGCTTGCCCTGATCGGGGCCGTGGTAGCGGAGTTCGTGGCCGGCTCCGGCGCCGCCACGGGCCTCGCCTGGCGAATCGTGGAAGCGGGCAACCGGCTCAACATCCCGGCGATGTTCGCGGCACTGATCCTCCTGTCCGCGCTCGGCATCGCCATCTTTTTCTGTCTCACCTGGCTGCAGAGCCTGCTGCTCGGGCGTTGGCACGAGAGCGCCGTCGCGCGCGGCGGCTGACGGCCGCCGCCGATGCGTGACGGAGACGCCACCGGCTATCCGCGCGACATGCGCGGCTACGGGGCGACGCCGCCGGACCCTTACTGGCCCGGTGGCGCCCGTCTCGCCCTCCAGTTCGTGATCAATTACGAGGAGGGGGCGGAGAATTGCGTGCTGCACGGCGACGCGGCGTCGGAGGCGTTCCTGTCCGAGATCGTCGGGGCCGTGCCGATCCAAGGCGCGCGCCACATGAACATGGAGAGCCTCTACGAATACGGCAGCCGGGCTGGGTTCTGGCGGCTGCACCGGCTGTTCGCCTCGCGCGACCTGCCGGTCACCGTGTTCGGTGTCGCCATGGCGCTGGCGCGCAATCCGGAGGCGGTCGCCGCGATGATCGAGGCCGGATGGGAGATCGCAACCCATGGCTGGCGCTGGATCGACTATCAGCATGTGTCCGAGGCGGAGGAGCGCGCCGACCTGCTCCGTGCCATCGAAGTTCACACAGGCGCGACCGGGCAGCGCCCGCTCGGCTGGTATCTCGGCCGGTGTAGCCCGAACACGCGCCGGCTGGTGGCGGAGGAGGGCGGGTTCCTCTACGACGCCGACAGCTATGCCGACGACCTGCCCTATTGGGACACGAGCCACGGCCGAGCGCAGCTCATCGTCCCCTATACGCTCGACGCCAACGACATGCGGTTCGCGACGGCGCAAGGCTTCAACGCCGGCGACCAGTTCTTCGCCTATCTGAAGGACAGCTTCGATGTGCTGTACGCCGAGGGCGGCGAACAGCCGAAGATGATGTCCGTCGGGCTGCATTGCCGCCTGATCGGTCGGCCCGGCCGCATCGCGGCGCTCGCGCGCTTTCTCGACTATATCGCGAGCCATGACCAGGTGTGGGTGTGCCGGCGCATCGACATCGCACGCCACTGGCACGCCCGCCACCCGCCGCCGTCGTGACGGCTCGGGCCAAGCTTGCGCCCGCCGCCGGCTATCGTCGCGACGCCGAAACGGTGATGGCGCGGCTTGATGCGCTGGCCGCGTGTTCGGAGACCGAGACCGGTCTCACCCGCCGTTTCCTCACCCCCGCGCACCGCGCCGCCATCGATCTGGTCGCGGGCTGGATGGGCGCGGCCGGGATGACGACGCGGCTCGATCCGATGGGGACGCTCATTGGGCGTCGCGAAGGGAAGCGGCCAAGCGCGCCCTGCCTGATGCTCGGCTCGCACATCGACACGGTCGTGGACGCCGGGAAATACGACGGCGCGCTGGGGGTGATCGCCGCCATCGCTTGTGTCGCACGCTTCGCCGAAACCGGGTTCGCCCCCGACTTTGCGATCGAGGTGGTCGCGTTCGGCGACGAAGAGGGCTCGCGCTTCCCGATCACGCTGACATCGAGCCGCGCGCTCGCCGGCACGCTCGACCCCGGGGTCTTCGCCATCCGCGATGCCGCCGGGACGAGCCTCGGCGAAGCCATGCGGTCCTTCCGGCTCGATCCGGAAGCGCACCGGGCGGCGGCGCGGCGGCGCGAGGACGTGCTGGCATATATCGAGCTGCATATCGAGCAGGGGCCTGTGCTGGAGGCGGAAAGCCTCCCGGTCGGGGTGGTGACTGCCATCGCGGGCCAATCGCGCTTCGAGGTCGCGATCGAAGGTGTGGCCGGCCACGCCGGGACCGTGCCGATGGCACTCCGCCGGGACGCGCTGGCTGCGGCGGCCGAGTGCATCCTGGCGGCCGAGGATGAATGCCGCGCCCGCGCCGGGTCGGGCGCGGTCGGGACGGTCGGGCGCATCGCGGCGGCGCCCGGGGCCGTCAATGTGATTCCGGGCCGCGCGCAATTTGTCCTGGATGTGCGAGCGCCCGCCGATGCCGACCGGTCCGCGGCGGTCGACGCGCTGCGCGCCCGGTTCGAGGCGGTCGCCAAGCGCCGCGGCGTATGGCTGGAGATGCGTGAGACTCATTCGGCGGCGTCGGTTGCCTGTGCGTCCGATTTGGCGGATTGCCTCGCCCAGGCCGTCGCGGCGGAGGGCGTGAAGGTGCGCCGCCTGCCCAGCGGGGCAGGGCACGACGCCATGGCCGTCGCGGCGCTTTGCGACGTGGCGATGCTGTTCGTCCGATGCCGCGGCGGGGTGAGTCATCATCCGGACGAGCATGTCGAGATTACCGACGTCGCCGTCGCCCTCGCCGTGCTCGATCGCTTCGTGCGCGCCTTCGGAGCGGCAACCTGCCCAAGGTTCGGGCAGTGAGGCCGGTTCTCCGCGCGCCAGGGCAGCGATTTCCACGCATTTCCGGTCGCCCATGCTTGGCACGCCGCTTGCAAGGCGAGGGACGGGACAAGGCGTGAGGCGATGACGGTCCAGTTCCTGCTCGCTGAGCTCAACGCGATGCCGCGCGGCGATTTCGTTGCCGCGCTGGGCGAGGTGTTCGAGCATTCGCCCTGGGTCGCCGGCTGCGCCTGGGATGCGCGCCCATTTGAGAGTCGGACGGCACTGCACCGGGCGATGGTGGGCGCGGTGCGCGCGGCGGGACGCGAGCTGCAGGTCACGCTGGTCTGCGCCCATCCCGATCTTGCCGGGCGGCTCGCCCGCAAGCGCAAGCTGGGCGCGCATTCGGCGCAAGAGCAGGCCGCGGCAGGACTCGACAGCCTGACGGACGACGAGTTCGCGCGGTTCGAGAGGTTGAACGCGCTCTATCGCCGCTGCTTCGATTTCCCTTTCGTCATCTGCGTTCGCGATCACCACAAGTCCGCCATCCTCGAAGCGTTCGAGCGCCGCCTGTTCCACACGCCGGAGCACGAACTGGACGAGGCGCTGACCAACATCGCCCGCATTGCCGAGCTCCGCCTCGTCGGGCTGGTCGCTGATCCCCAACCCGAGAGAGCCGAGCCGTGATGAATCCCGAAATCCACGAATGGCTGAGCCTCGCGCTGCGCTGGGCGCATATCGTGACCGCGATGGCGTGGATCGGCGCGTCGTTCTATTTCATGTGGCTCGATTCCCACCTCGAGCCGCCGCGCCATCCGAAACCCGGCGTCGAGGGTGACCTGTGGATGGTTCACTCCGGCGGGTTCTACGAGGTGAACAAGATCCTGGTCGCGCCGCGGGATCTGCCGCCCCACCTGCACTGGTTCAAGTGGGAGGCCGCGTTCACCTGGATTAGCGGCATCTGCCTTTTGGCGGTGGTCTATTACCTAGGCTCGTCGGCCTTCCTGATCGACCCCGCCGTCGCCAATATCGAGCGGCACGATGCGCTCGGAATCGCGTTGATCCTCTTCATCGTCGGCTGGTTCGTCTATGACGGGCTCTACATCTCGCCGTTGGCGAAGATGGGCCATCTCGCCGCCGCGATCGGGTTCCTCCTGCTTTGCGGCGTCGCATACGGGTTGTTCCATATTTTCGCCGCGCGCGCGGCCTACATCCACGTCGGCGCGCTGATGGGCACCATCATGGTGGCGAACGTGTGGGTGCGCATCATACCGGCCCAGCGCGCCCTGGTCGCCGCGACCAAGGCGGGCACGCGGCCCGACCCGACGCTCGGGCTCCGGGCCAAGCAGCGGTCGGTGCACAACAACTACATGACGCTGCCCGTCATCTTCGTGATGATGAGCTCCCACTACCCCGAGACGTACGGCAACAAGTACGGCTGGGCGATCCTGATCGGAATGTTCGTTGTGGGCGCGGTGGTCCGCCACTGGTTCAACCTGCGGAACGCGGGCCGCACCCATTGGTGGCCGGTACCGGTCTCGGTGGCCGGGGTGCTGCTGATCATGTACCTGACCATGCCGGCGCGCCCGACGATGGAAGCGATGGCGGCGACCGCGGGTCCGGCGGGGCACGTGCCGTTCGGCGAGGTGCGCGCAGTGTTCGAGCGGCGCTGCGTCGCCTGCCATTCGCGCCACCCGACCGACAGCGACTTCGTCGTGCCGCCCAAGAACATTGTCTTCGATTCCGCTGCGCATATCCGTGGCCACGCCGAGGACATCATGCGGACGGTCGTCGTCGCGAAGATCATGCCGCTCGGCAACGTCACCGGCATGACGCCGGCGGAGCGCGCGCTGCTCGGCCGATGGCTGGCCCAGGGCGCGCCGGTCAACTGAGATGCGGTCAGGAGCCCCCGAGCAGGTCGACGAGGGCGCGGGCCACGATCTCGGTCGCGGCCGCGAGGTCGGCGAGGCGCAAATTCTCGTCGGCGTTGTGTCCGTTGGCCTCGGCCAGGGTGCGGGGTCCGGCGCCATACAAAACCACGGGGATGCCGGCGGCGGCATAGTGGCGCGCGTCAGTGTAGAGCGGCGAGCCGACGACCGGAACCGGATGGCCCAGGAGCGGTGCGGCGTGGCGGGCGAGCGCCTCGGCCAGCCGCTCCCACCCCGGTCCCGGGGCGAGCGGCGCGGCGGCGAGTACGATTGCCGTCTCGACGGTGATGTCGGGATATTCGCTCGCAGCCTCGGCAACCAGCGCGCGCAGCTCGGCCTCGGCGTCGGATGGCGTCTCCTCGGGCACGATGCGCCGGTCGAGCCGGAAGCGCACCCGGTCGGGCACGACGTTGGCGGCGATGCCGCCGGAGATCGTCCCCACGTTCAATGTCGGCGCGGCGATCCCTGGGATGGCGGAGCATCGCTCCGCCAGCTTTGCGCGATGGGCGTAGAGGGCGGCGAGTACGCCGGTCGTGGCCTCCAGCGCATCGCGCCCGGCGGCGGGTTCCGCCGCGTGGGCCTGGCAGCCGGTGACCGTGACCTCGAGATGCAGGCAGCCATTGTGGGCGTTGACGATGGCGTGGCTGAACCCGGCGCAGATCGCGTAGTCGGGCCGTGCGAGTCCCTCGTCGAGCAGGAATTTCGGGCCGATCTGGCCCCCCGTCTCCTCGTCCCAGGTGAAGTGCAGCTCCACCGTGCCGCCGAGACGCGCGCCCCCTGCCGCGGCCTCGCGAAGCGCGAGCAGGGCGAAGGCGTAGGTCGCGAAGTCGGACTTGGAAACCGCGACGCCGCGCCCGTACATGCGCGCATCGCCGCCCACGCCGGCGATCTCCGCGCCGTAGGGGTCGTGGGTCCAGCCGAGCCCGGGCGGCACCACGTCGCCATGTGCGTTGAGGGCGAGGGTCGAGCCGTCGCCGAACCGGTGGCGAACGATCAGGTTGGTCGCGCTGATCATGCCGGCCCGGCGCGCGCGCGCCTCCGGCACGGGGTACGCCGCGACCGGGAGGCCCAGCCCTTCCAGAAGGGTGCGCGCGACGTGGGCATGCGGTGCGCAGTCGCCCGGTGGGTTGTCGGAAGGCGCCCTGACCAGCGCCGCCAGAAAGGCGAGCTGCCGGTCGCGCTGACGTTCGAGGTAACGGGAAATCGCGTCGGTCATCGGCGCGGCAGTCTATCCGAAGGAACGAGGTGAAACGAGCCATGGCCACGCAAATCCGAACCACACAGACCGCGCACTTGCCGCTGATCGACATCGAGGGCCTCGTAAGCCCCGATCCCGCCCGCCGCCAGGCGGTCGGTGCCGCCATGCGCGCCGCCTGCATCGACAAGGGTTTCATGTACGTCACCGGCCATGGGGTGCCGGAGCGTCTGATGGACGAAACGTTCGCCCTGTCGCGGGACTTTTTCGCTCTGCCGCTTGGGACGAAGCAATCCTACGATGTGCGGAACGCCATCGCGCGCCGCGGCTATGCCGGCATCCGCACCCAGGCGTTCCAGCTGGGCCCCGCCGACCTCAAGGAAAGCTTCTTCTTCGGCGAGGAGCTGCCGCTCGACGAGCCGCGCGTGGTGCGCGGACTCTACGACCACGGCCCGAACCAGTGGCCGGCGGAGCTGCCGGCGTTCCAGCCGGTCATGTACGAATACTGGCGCCAGATGATGGCGCTGAGCGAGCGGCTGCTGGTCAGGCTTGCGCTGTCGCTCGGCCTCCCTGAGCCGTTCTTCGACGGATTCAAGCGCGCCGCGATGTGCCCGGTGCGCCTGCTGCACTATCCGCCGCCTCAGGACGACAGCCCGCTTGGCGAGGTGAGCTTCGGTGCCCACACCGATTTCGGCGGCATGACCGTGCTTGCCCAGGACGCGGCCGGCGGGCTCCAGATCCAGGGCGAGGAGGGGGATTGGATCGACGCGACACCGGTGCCCGGCGCGTTCATCGTCAATCTCGGCGATTTCGTACAGCGTTGGACCAATGACCTCTATCGCTCAACTCTGCACCGAGTGGTGTCGAACGGCGGCGCACGCTACTCCATCGCGGCGTTCTACGACGGCAATCCGGAATATCGCGTGGAGACGTTGCCGGGCTGCATCTCGCCGGGCGAGGCGGCGAAGTACCCGCCGACCACGATGATCGAGTATCTCGAGATGCGCGCAAGGAGGTCCCAGGTCGATTACGGCGAGCAGGCGTTTTGAGCGCAGCACCGCCGGACATCAATGCGGAACTGCACGCCCAGCTGCATGCCTGCGGAGTGACGGTCGCCGCGTCGCTGCCGGACGACTGGATCGCGCCGCTGATCGGGCGGATCGCCTCTGATCCCGGGATGCGGCACGTTCCGGTGGCGCGCGAGGCCGAGGCGGTGGCGATCTGCAGCGGCGCGTTCTTCGGCGGTGTGCGTTCCGCCGCGCTGATGGGCGCGACCGGCCTGCTCACCTGCACGGGCGAACTCGCGACGCTCAACCTGCGGCACGCGATTCCGGTGTTTCTGATCGTGAGCGCACGCGGTTCGATCGACGACCACCGGATCTACCAGGAGGTGCAGGGTCGCCGTACGCGGCCGCTGCTCGACATGTACGACTTCCCCTATCACGTGATCGAAAGTGCGGACCGGATCGGCGACATACCCGACTGCTACGAGACCTGCCGCCTCCAGAAGCGGCCCTTCGTGCTGTTCCTCGCGCGCCACCTGATGAAGGGGGACGTACGATGAATGCGCGCGAGGCTATCGAGGTTCTGGCGGCCCACCGCGGCGACGCCGTTGCCGTCTGCGCGCTCGGCATGGCGGCGAACGAATGGTGGGCGGTGACCGAGGGCGAGGATTCGTTCTACATGCATGGCGCCATGGGCTTCGCGGCGAGCTTCGCGCTCGGCCTCGCCCTTTCCCTGCCGCAGGCGACCGTCTGGCTGTTGAACGCGGACGGGTCTCTCTGCATGAATCTCGGCTGCCTTCTCACCGAAGCAGGACAGGCCGCGCCCAACCTCAAGCATTTCGTCATCGACAACGGCGTCTACCAGACGGTCGGCGCCGTTCCGATGGTCAATCGAGGTCGCACGGACTATGCCGCCATCGCCCGCGGCGCCGGCTTTCCGCGCGCCCGCACCATCGAGGATATCGACACGCTTACTCGCGCGATGCCGGAGATCGCAACCGAGCGAGGCCCGACCTTCACCGCCGTCCGAGTCCCGCCCGAGACCGGCTTCCTGCGCACGCCGCCGATGACCTACGAAGGTCCGGAGATGAAGTACCGCTTCGGCCGTGCTCTTGAACGCAAATTCGGCATCGACGTATTCGGGCCGCAGGGCTACTGATCGCTGCCGTTTTCGTGAGCGTTTGACCATCGATTGACCGGCACGCGCACCGCACCGGTCGCCGTCCCGCCCGTTCTCGCGCCAATCCTGCGCTGGCATGAATCTTGCATTGCAAGCTGCAAGACCCAACGGGTGGGAATTGGAGACAGACCATGCTCGAGATGCTCAGGATCGGACGCCGCAGGTCGGCGCTCATGGCAGCGGCCGCCTTTGCCGCCGGAGTCCTCGTCGCGCACGAGGCGTCCGCCGACACGAAGGTGAGCTTCCTTACCTCGTGGAAGGCGCAGGCCGAGCATGGCGGCTACTATCAGGCGCTGGCGCTCGGATATTTCAAAAAGCATGGGCTCGACGTCAAGATCCGCGAAGGCGGGCCGCAGCTCAACGGCACCCAGATGCTGGCCGGCGGCGCGGTCGATTTCGCCATGCTGTCGAACAACGATGACATCCTCCAGGCGGTCATCCATGGCGCGCATATGAAGGCGGTCATGGCCGGGTTCCAGAAGTCGCCGCAGATCCTGATGACCCACGAGGGCAACGGCATCGAAAAGCTGGAGGACATGAAGGGCAAGCCGATCCTTCTGGCGGCCGGCTCGGTCAACACCATGTTCGCCTGGCTCAAGGCCAAGTACGGCTTCATGGATTCGCAGATCCGCAAGTACACCTTCAACATGGCGCCGTTCCTCGCCGACAAGAATTCGATCCAGCAAGGGTACCTGTCGAGCGAGCCGTTTATCGTGAAGAAGGAGGGCGGAATTACTCCCAAGGTCTTCCTGCTCGCCGACCATGGCTACAACACCTACGCCTCGATCACCGCGACCTCTGACAAGATGATCGAGGAGCATCCCGAGGTGGTGCAGGCCTTCGTCGACGCCTCGATCGAGGGGCTCTACAGCTATCTCTATGGCGATCCGTCTCCGGCGAACGCGCTGATCAAGAAGGACAACCCGGAGATGACCGACGATACGATCGCGTTCGGCATGGCAAAGCTCAAGGAGGCCGGTATCATCGACTCGGGCGACGCGCTGACGATGGGCATCGGCGCGATGACCGACGCGCGCTGGAAGAGCCAGTTCGCGTCTGCCGCTTCGGTCGGCGTCTATCCGAAGGATTTCGACTACAAGAAAGCCTACACGCTGCAGTTCGTCGACAAGGGCCACGGTCTCGCGATGAAGCCGAAGATGTAGTCTTCCGAGGGCACGTCGGCGCTCAGTTCGGGGCGCGCTCGGTGAAGGTCGCCGCCGGGCGCGCCTCGCTTGAGTCAGGCCACGGAATCGCGGCGCGACCCGGCCGCCCGTCGCGGACGAACGAAATCCATGCGCCCTGCATGTCGCGGGCGAGCCGCTCCATCGCGCCCGCGTCGGCGCCCGCGAGCATCGTCGCGTCCTGCCAGGCCGACAGGGCGCCGAACACGAAGGGCTGCTCGATGCAGTGGCAGGCGCCGAGCGGCGATCCTGGCGGTGCCCAGTCGAACTCGAAGGTGAAGGCGCGCCCGCTGGCCGCCGCGACCGCGTTCGCGAAATCGACAGAGGGCGCGCGGAACACCTGCTCGGTCACGAGCGCACTCAGCCGCAGGACGGGATCGGCGCCGGGCCCCTGCACGCTGCCGGGCGCGATGCGATCGATCGCGGTCCGCGCGGCCGCGGAGTCGAGCCTCGGCAGGCCGGGGGCGCAGAAGAAAGCGTGCGCCTCGTCCTTTGTCGTACCGATCAGGATATCGATCCCGCCTTCGACGGCGCCGGCGACAGCGGCCGCGACGAAGCGCGCCTCCTCGGACAAGGCGTCGATCGTGGGCATGTAGAGGGGCGTGATCATGCCGGGAACGTGACCGGCACGCGCGACGGCGTCCGACGCCGCGAGCAGCGATTCCGGCGGGCCGTCGAGCTTTCCGCCGGCTGCCACGACCCGCGCCAAAACCTCCGCGGCGTGCCGGTCGGAAGAGGGGGCGAGCCCGGCCGGCGGGCTTTCCAGGATCGCGCGGCGGAACAGCCCGCGACCTTCGGGAAGCGCCAGCATGCAAAGAATGGCGTGGGCGCCGGCCGATTGGCCGGCGACGGAGATGTGGTCGGGATCGCCGCCGAACGCGGCGATCTCGCGCGCTACCCAGCGGAGCGCCGCCATCATGTCGTCGAGCCCCTGGCGTCCGCCGCCAGAGCCGGCCGCGAGAAAGCCCAGCGCGCCGAGCCGGTAGTTGACCGTGACCACGACCATCTTGCCGCGCACGGCGAGGCTTGTTCCGTCGAACCAGTCGAGCGAGCCGGCGCAGGCCTGGTAGGCCCCGCCGTGCAGGAACACGAGCACGGGGAGGGCGCCGCCCGAGACTTCCGGGACGGTCAGGGTCAGGGTCAGGCAGTCCTCGCCCTGCGGGCGCGAGAAGTCCCCAATCGCCGCCGCCAGGCGCGACGGGCGCTGCGGCGGGATCGGCCCGTGAACCGTGGCGTCGCGCACCCCCACCCAAGGCAACGGAGCGCGAGGCGGCGCGAAGCGCAGCGCGCCGGTCGGTGGCGCCGCGTAGGGCACGTTGCGGTACTGCACAGCCCCGCCCGCGCGGAGGCCCCGCAACACGCCGCACGAGGTCCGGATCTCGATCTCTGCCATCTCAGTCCTCCTCGCTCCAGCCTGGTGCGACCAGCCGGCGCTTGCCGTCCGGCGTGGTGGCAATGCCGGGGCGGTCGAGCCCCTCCTTGTCCCAGAGCTGGCAGGTGACCGGCTTGTGCTTCTGGTCCAGCCCTTCGCAGTAGTTCGTATATTCGCAGAGCCGTACCTGGTCGCCCTTGCCGAGCGCGATCTTGCGGAACCAGTCGGGATCGGCGAGCGACTGGCGGGCCGCGCCGACGATGTCGCACGCGCCCTCGGCGAGAAGCTTCTCCGCCATTTCGAAATTGTGGATGCCGCCGGTGCAGACGACGGGCGTGGCGTGGCCGGCGTCGCGGACGGCGCGGCGGACGGCGGCAGTGGCGGCGACATTGCGCCCGAACGGGCCGCGCGCATCGGAGATGAATTGCGGCATGCACTCGTAGCCGCTGGGGCCGGTATAGGGGTAGGCGGCCCAGCCGACCGCCGGCTGCTTCGCGTCGTCGAACTTGCCGCCGCGGGATGTGGAGAGGAAGTCCATCCCGGCCGCGGCGAAGGCGACGCCGAACCACGTGGCGTCCGCGACGTCGCTGCCGTCCGGGATGCACTCGTCGGCGAGGAAGCGGCAGCCGACCGCGAAGCCCGCCCCGACCGCCGCACGCACCGCGGCATAGGCCTCGAGCGGCAGTCGGACGCGGTTCTCGCGCGCTCCGCCATAGCCGTCCGTCCGCGTGTTGGTGCGCGAGAGGAACGACGCCATCGTATAGGCGTGGGCGTAGTGCAACTCCGCCCCGTCGAAGCCGGCGGCTTCAGCCCGGCGCGCCGCCGCAGCGAAGAGCGGCGGCAGGGTCCGCGGCAGGTCGAGCACGTGGAGAAGCTCGGTGTCGGTCACCCGCTCGCGCGCGCCATATTCGAGTGCCTCTCGCTCGGCGGGGGAGAGGATTGCGGCGCGCGCGTCTGGTGCAAGCGAGAGGAGTTTCGCCCGCACCTCGTCCTCCTGCGCGCCGGGAAGGGCGAGGGCCAGCCGGTGGGCGTCGGTGATGGCGAGGAAACGCTCGAAGAATTTCTGCGGATCGGGACGGCGGCGGATCGCCAGGAAGTCGATGAGCTGGATGAACAGGCGCGTGTGCCCGCCGCTTGCCCGGCGCACCGTCTCGACCAACTTCGCAAGGCCGGGGATGTAGCGGTCGTGCCCGATGCGGAGCAGCGGCCCGCTCGGCACGTCGCGGATGCCGGTTGCCTCGACGACGATCGCGCCGGGCCGGCCCGCCGCGAAGCGTTCGTACCAGCCGATCACCTCGTCGGTGACGAACCCGTCCTCCGTGGCCCGCCAGGGCACCATCGCCGGAACCCAGCTACGGGATTCCAGCGTGACGGGCCCGAGCGTGACGGGGGAGAAGAGCAGGGCGCGCGCTGCCTCCTCGCGCGTGGGCACGTGTCCCAGCGCCGCCCGGTACCGAGTTCCGTTCCTGCGGCCGCCACATGGATCGATTTTTCGCTAGCGCGACGATTACTTCAAGCTTAAAGTATAGCCCTCTGTGCGAAAGGTCGAGCCATGGAGGGAGCGCCTCTTCCGCTGGATGCGGAGACCAAGGCCGCCGAGCGGCCGGGCGACCACAAGGACGAGCTGCGGCTTTGGCTGCGGCTGTTTTCCTGCACAACAATGGTCGAGCGCGAAATCCGGCGCCGCCTGCGCGAGCGCTTCCGTACGACCCTGCCGCGCTTTGACCTGATGGCGCAGCTCGACAAGGTTCCCGACGGGATGAAGCTCGGCGAGCTGTCGCAACGGCTGATGGTGTCGAACGGCAACATCACTGGGCTTGTCGACCGGCTGGTGGCGCAGGGGCTGCTCGACTGCCGCCCGGCGCCGAACGACCGACGCACCCAGATCGTCCGGCTGACCGCCGACGGGCGCCGCCGCTTCCGCGCCATGGCGGACGCGCACGAGGGATGGATCGCGGAGATCTTCGCGGGGCTTGCGCCCTCCGACATCGAGGGTCTGATGCACCTCACTGCGCGGGTGAAGCAGTCGGCCTACCTGGCGGTCCAGCCGCGATGAGCGCTCGGTCGGTCCATGTCGACAGCTTCGCGCGCGACAACCTGCCGCCGCGTGAGCTTTGGCCCGACCTGATCTTCGATCTTCCCGAGCTTCGGTATCCCGAGCGTCTGAACGCCGCGACCGAATTCGTGGATTCGCATGTGGCGGCGGGCAGGGGGGATCGGCCTTGCCTGATCGCGCCCGGCGTCGCGTGGAGCTATACCGACCTCGCCGAACGTGTGAACCGAATCGCCAATGTGCTGACGCGCGATCTTGGGATGGTGCCCGGTAACCGCGTACTGCTGCGCGCGCCCAACAGCCCAATGCTGGTCGCGGCGTATTTCGCCGTGCTGAAGGCTGGCGGTATCGTCGTGCCCACCATGCCGCTCCTGCGCGCCCGCGAGCTGGCTTACCCCATCGCCAAGGCCGCGATCCGCTTCGCGCTGTGCGATGCCCGGCTGACCGCGGAGCTTGAGGCGGCGTCGGCGGGGCTCGAGCGCATGGTCACCTGGGGCGACGGCCGGCCGGACGGTCTGGAGGCGCTGATGGCGCGTCCGGGCTATGACGCGTTCATGGCATGCGACACGGCATCCGACGATGTCTGCCTGATCGCCTTCACCTCGGGCACCACCGGCGTCCCCAAGGGCACGATGCATTTCCATCGCGATTTCCTCGCGATCTGCGACACCTATGCCCGGCACATCCTGCGCGCATCGCCCGACGACCGGTTCATCGGCTCGCCGCCGCTTGCCTTCACGTATGGGCTCGGCGGGCTGGTGCTGTTCCCGCTGCGGATCGGCGCGAGCACGGTGCTGATCGAGAGCGCACCGCCCGAGGCCCTGATGGCGGCGATCGAATCATACCGTGCCACCGTCTGCTTCACGGCGCCGATCGCCTACCGCGCCATGCTGGGGCTATGGGGCAGGTACGACGTCTCGTCGCTGCGCAAGTGCGTGTCGGCGGGCGAGACATTGCCCAAGGCGACGTTCGATGCCTGGAAGGAAGCGACCGGCATCGCCATCCAGGACGGGCTCGGCTCGACGGAGATGCTGCACATGTTCGTCTGCTGCCGCGAGGACGAGATGCGCGGCGGCGCGACCGGCAAGGCCATTCCCGGCTTCGAGGCGCGGGTGATCGACGAGAATGGGACCGAGGTGCCGCCCGGTACGATCGGGCGGCTCGCCGTGCGCGGCCCGACCGGCTGCCGCTACCTCGCGGACGAGCGCCAGCACGACTACGTGGTCGATGGCTGGAACGTGACCGGCGATACCTACGTGATGGAACCGGACGGGTACTTCGTCTACCAGGCGCGCTCCGACGACATGATCATCTCGGCCGGCTACAACATCGCGGGTCCGGAAGTCGAGGCGGCACTGCTCGAGCATCCGGCGGTTGCCGAGTGCGGCGTGGTGGGCGCGCCCGACCCGGGGCGGGGCCAGGTCGTCAAGGCGTATATCGTGCTGCGCGAGGGGCATGCGGGCGGCGAGGACCTCGTGCGGATTCTGCAGGACCACGTGAAGGCGGCGATCGCGCCCTTCAAGTATCCCCGGGCAATCGAATTCGTGCCTCGCCTGCCGCGTACCGAAAGCGGTAAGTTGCAGCGGTTCGAGCTGCGCCGCCGGGCGGCGGAGGGTTCGGACCCGAACGCTGCGACGCAGAGGCCGTGAGTGTCATCCCGCACCCCTGTTGAGGACCGTCCCGAAGACCGCGCATCCGCCGGGCACCAGGTGCTGCTGCCGGACGGATGGCCGCGGCCGCGTGGCTATGCCAACGGCATCCGCGCCCGCGGAGAGATGGTGTTCGTCGGCGGCATGGTCGGCTGGGACGCCTCGGGAACGTTCGCGGACGGGTTCGTCGCCCAGGCGCGCCAAGCGCTCGCCAATATCCGGGCGGTGCTGGCCGAGGGCGGCGCGGGCCCGGAGGACGTGGTGCGCCTCACCTGGTACGTCGTGGATATGGCGGCCTATCGCGCGAACCTCGGCCCGCTCGGCGCCGCCTATCGCGAGCTGATGGGGACTCATTTTCCGGCGATGGCGCTGGTCGAGGTCAAGGGGCTCGTGGAGCCGCGCGCGCTGCTCGAGATCGAGGCGACGGCGGTGGTTCCGGACGAGGCCGGGAGGAGGCGATGACTGCCGATCCCGCAACCGTCACCCGTCCCGCGACGACGACAGCGGCGGTCGGCGCCGCCGCGCCGATCATCTCGCTCGAAGGGGTCTCGGTCGAGCTGTCTGGCGAGCGCATCTACAATTCGATGAACTTCGCCGTCCGGCCGGGCGAGTTCCTGTGCATCCTCGGCCCGTCCGGCTGCGGCAAGTCCACGTGCCTTCGCCTGATGGGCGATCTCCTGCAGGCGAGCGGCGGCACGGTGCGGGTCGACGGCAGGACGCCGGCAGAGGCGTGGGACCAGCTTGCCTACGTGTTCCAGGCGCCGCGCCTGGTGCCGTGGCGCACCGCGCTCGGCAACGTGATGCTGGCGATGGAGCTCCGCTTCGGCCGCGGCGTGAAGCGCGAGATGGAGGCGCGGAGTCGCGCGCTGCTCGATCTCGTCGGGCTGAGCAATGATGTCCGCAAGTATCCCCGCATGCTGTCGGGCGGCGAGCGCCAGCGCGTCGCCATCGCCCGCGCTCTGGCGGTCGAACCCAAGATCGTGCTGATGGACGAGCCGTTCTCGGCGCTCGACCTCAACACGCGGCGGCGGCTGCGCGCCCAGATGATCTCGATCTGGGAGGAGACGCGGAAGACCATCGTGTTCGTCACGCACGATATCGATGAGGCGCTTGTGCTGGCGGACCGCATAATCCTGATGTCCAACAAGCCGACTCGGGTGATCGAGACGATCGAGATCGACCGTCCACGCCCCCGTGATCTGGACGGCACGCCCGAGCTGCGGGCACATCGCGACCATTTGCACCGGCTGTTCCGCCAACTCGAGCCGGGATACGTGGAGGAAAGTGAACCGGGGTGAGTGGGCCCCGATAAAAGGAGGCAGACGGCAGATGAAACGGACGATTGTCGGCGCGCTCGGTGCGCTCGCGGTGGCGCTTGCCGCCGCCGGCCCAGCCCAGGCGAAGGAGAAGGTGAGCTACGCGTATCTGGTCGACCCGGCGCTGGAAGGCGTGCTCTACGGCATCAAGTCGGGCAAGGTGCATTCGGACACGGTCGAGATCGCGGCGACGCCCCTCTCGATTCCGGCTCTGATCCAGTCGACCACCACCAAGCAGTACGACGTGGTGATGAACGCCGTCCTCTCGATCCCGCGCGCGCTCGAGAAGGGGCTGCGTATGGAGGTGCTGTCGACCGCGCTTCGCTCCGTACCGAGCGCGGTGAGCGGCGGCGCCTGGGTCAAGAAGGACAGCCCCTACAAGAAGCTCACCGACCTCAAGGGCAAGACGATCGGCGACACGGCGCTGCAATCGACCGGCACCATGTGGAACCGCATCGCCATGTGGAAGACCTACGACGTCAACGTCTCCTACGACGATGGCGACTTCAAGTGGGTGCAGCTTCCGGCCTCGGGGCTGCTCGGCGCGCTGCAGACCGGCCGGGTGGACGCCGCCAACCTGATCCACCTGCAGGCGTTCGAGGCGCTGAAGTCGGGCAACTACGTGTCGCTCCTGCATACCGCGAAGGACATCCACGATCGTTATGGCGTGGACCAGGTCTCGGCGGTCAATGTCGGCTATCCCGAGAAGCTGAACGCCCGGCCGGACGCGTTCAAGGAGTTCGACCGGATGATCAAGGCTTCGGTCGATTATGCCAACACCCACACGGCGGAGGTCGGCGCGGCGATCGGCAAGGAGTTCAAGATTTCCCCCGACTTCTTCGGCTGGTGGCTGAAGAGCTACTCGATCTTCCCGGGCGTGGTCAGCAAGGGCGACCTGAAGGCCATGGAGGTCGTCTGGAAGGAAGCCCAGGCGCTCCACGCGATGGGCAAGTATCCGTCGGCCGAATCGGTCGTTTGGAAGTACGCGATCCGCGAGTAGACGTGTGACGGCTTCGCTCGACCGCGCGCGGGAACGCTGGACCGCGAGCCGGCGCTCCCGGCTCGCGGCCCATCTGTTCACGCTCGCTGCCCTCGCGGCGTGGCAGGGCTATTCGATGACGGTGGAGCCGTTCGTGATGCCCGGGCCGTGGCCGGTGGCAATACGGCTCTACCAGTTCCTCACCACCTGGAGCCTCGCCCGACAGGCGTTCTACTCGTTCGGTCACATCTTCGCGGCCATGGCGCTTTCGTTCGTCGTCGGCAGCGGGCTCGCGTTCCTCGCCCATTACGTGCCGGCGCTGCGGCTTGCCGTCCATGGCCGGCTGAGCCCATTCCTCAACTCGTTTTCGGGGATCGGCTGGACGCTGCTCGCCATCGTCTGGTTCGGCGTCAACGATTTCACCGTTATATTCGCGATTACGGTGGTTCTTACCCCCTTCGCGATCATCAACATGCGCGAGGGGCTGGAGACGCTCGACGCCGAGCTACTCGAGATGTCGGCGAGCTTCACCCGCCGGCGCGGGCGGGAGTTCACGAAGATCGTGCTGCCCGCGCTGATGCCTTTCATCTTCGCGACGGCGCGTATCAGCTTCGGCGTGTCCTGGAAGGTGACGCTGGCGGCCGAGCTGTTCGGCGGGCGCACCGGCCTCGGCTATCTCTTCAACTTGGCGCGCCAGGATTTCGACATGGCGCTGATCCTGGTCGTGATCGTCGTCATCATCGCCTTCGTCTACGGCACCGACCGGCTGGTGTTCGCGCCGCTACAGGCCCGGCTCGGCCGCCATCATGGGGCGGCGCCGTGACGGCGATCGTTCGCCCCACCCCGCGTCCGCCCCGGCGCCGGGCCTTCACCGAGCGTGCCATCGCCGACGGGCTGGTGATCGTGGCCGTTGTCGGTTGGTGGCTTGGCGCCCGCCACATGCCGGAGTTCATCCTACCCGGTCCGGTCGACGTGGCGCGGACGCTGGCGGCGCTGTTCGTCACCGCGTCGCTCCTCGCCGACACGGCGACCAGCGCGTTCCGCGTGGTCGTGGCGGTGGTCGTCGCGGTCGTGCTCGGCAGCGCGCTCGCGATCCTGCCCTACCGCTTCCCGGTGACGGACCGGATTGTGCACGACCGGATCAAGCCGTTCCTCAATTCGTTCCCGTCGGTCGGATGGGCGATCCTGGCGATGGTGTGGTTCGGCACGTCGTCGCTTTCGGTCATCATCGTCGAGGTGATGATTCTGACGCCGTTCTGCCTGGTGAACGTCTCCGAGGGCATTCGCGAGCTCGACCACGAGCTGCTGGAAATGGGGGCGAGCTTCACGCGCAGCCGGCGCCGGGTGATGTTCAAGATCGTCGTGCCGCTGCTCTTGCCCTACACCCTGTCGGCGGTGCGCATCGCCTATGGCGTGGCATGGAAGATCGCGCTGGTCGCCGAGCTGTTCGGCGCGACCAGCGGGCTAGGCTACGTCATGCTCAAGGCCGAAATCGTATCCGATGCTTCCACGGTCTATGCCACCTGCTTTGCGATCGTCATCCTGTTCCTCGTCGGCGAGAAGCTGGTGATCGATCCCCTGTCGCGCTTGGTGAGCTACAAGTGAATATTATTGGAGAGGCGAGATGGTCGCGGCGGACCTGCTGCTGAAGAACGGCGCGGTGATGACGCTCGACGCGAGGTCGACGCGCACCGACGCCGTCGCGATCGCGAACGGGCGGATCGTGGCGCTGGGCGCGGACGCGCTCGAATTGGCCGGCCCGCGAACCGAGACGGTAGACCTTGGCGGACGGACCGCCATACCCGGGCTGTTCGACAGCCACATCCACACCGTGATGGGCGGGCAGAACGAGCTCGCCGTCTCGCTCGAGGACGCACGCTCGGTCGCGGACGTGCAGAAGGCCTTCGCCGCGCGGGCGAAGACGGTCGCGCCCGGCACGTGGATCCTCGGCGGCAGCGGTTGGCATGAAAGCCAGCTCGTCGAAGGGCGCATGCCGCACCGGGCCGAGCTCGACGCGGTGACGCCGAACAATCCGGTGTTCCTCCGCCGCGGCGGGCATGTGGCGGTCGCGAACAGCGCTGCGTTCAAGATCGCCGGCATCACCAAGGAGACGCCCGACCCGCACGACGGGGTGATCGCGCGCGATCCGGGCACCGGCGAGCCCAACGGCATGCTGGTCGAGCGCGCCGCCTTCACCATGGTGCTGAAGCACGTTCCGAAGCCGACCCGCGCCGACTACGTCGAAGGCCTCAAGAAGTACACCGCCCGGCTCAACGGCCGCGGCATCACCGCGACGCTGGAGCCGGGCATCAGCCTCGACGAAATCGCCGCCTACATGGAGCTCTGGCGCCAGAAGGCCATGACAACCCGGGCGCGCATCTTGCAGCGCGTCGCCTGCGCCGACGACGTGTCCGGCCTGACCCAGGTGCTGGCGCCCGAGTTCGGCGACGATTGGCTGCGGATCGGCGGGTTCAAGTACATGGCCGACGGCGGCATCGAGGCGGCCTATCTGCGCGAGCCTTACCAGATCGTGGAGGGCGAGCAGAACGACCCCGAATTCCACGGGAAGATGGTGCTCCCGCCGGGCGGGCTCGACGAATTGCGCGAGATGATGATGGAAGCCGCCGCGCAGGGCTGGCAGATGCAGATCCACATGGTCGGCGACGCGACCATCGACACCATCGTCGGGCTTGTGGAGGAGGTCGCGCGCAAATACCCGGTCGGCGACATGCGCTGGACCATGATGCATGTCTTCCTGCCGACCGACGAGGCGCTCGCCAAGATGAGGCGGCTGGGGCTGCGCGCCACGGTGCAGGACCATCCAGTCAAGCTCGGCCACAACATGCTGCGGTACTGGGGCGAGGCGCGGGCGGCAAAGTCGATACCGGTGCGCTCGATCCTCGCCGCAAAGATCCCGACCGGCGGTGGCACCGACGCGCCGGTGGTCGACTGGAACCCGTTCGAATCGATCTGGTGGATGACCACGCGCAAGGTGTTCGCCCAGGGCGGCGTGCGCGTGCTGGGGCCCGAGGAGGCCATCGGCCGGGAGGAGGCTCTGCGCCTCTACACGCTGGGCAGTGCCGAAACCTGCTTCATGGAGAACATTGTCGGTTCGATCGAGCCCGGCAAGCTCGCCGACATCGCGGTGCTCGACGCCGACCCGATGTCGGTCGAGGACGACGCGCTCCGCGACATCAAGGCGGCCCTCACCGTCGTCGGCGGCAGGATCGTCCACCGTCATGGTATGTGACGGGGTGACGGCAGAGCCGACCATCCTGTCGCCGCACGGACGCAACCACGGGCGGCTGGTGGCCGCGCGCGACATTCCGCGCCTGCCGGCGGCGACCGACAACTACCCGCTGCTCGCCTTTCGCGAAATCTACGCCACCATCGGCGTGATCGGGCTCCGAATCGGCGAAGAGGCGCGGGCGCTCGCCGGCCGGCCGGTGCGGGTGCGCGGCTACATGGCGCCGCCGGTCGCGGACCGCGACAGCACTTTCGTGCTCACGCGGAGCCCGTTCATCACCTGCCCTTTCTGCGATCCGGCGGCGAGCTGGCCCGACGACGTGGTGCTCGCCTGCCTCGAAAAGTACAGCGCCTTCGTCGATCCGACGCTCGCGATCGAGCTGGTGGGCGAACTCGAGATCGGGCCCAAACCGGATCCCCGCACGGGCACGACGCGCTATGTGCGTCTGCTCGACGCGCGCTGGCAGCCGGTCGCGCCACAGGCTCGCCCATCATGGTAGCCCGAAAAGCACAAGGGGTTGAGCTTTGCGGCCCAACCCCTTGATCTAACTGGCTCCGCGGGAGGGACTCGAACCCCCGACCCGGCGGTTAACAGCCGCCTGCTCTACCAGCTGAGCTACCGCGGAATGGGCCGCTTATACCAGCCCGGAATTCCGGTCGCCACCGCTTCGGCGTGATTGGCGGGGCTGGAGGCACGGGCCGGAATCGAACCGGCGTACGCGGCTTTGCAGGCCGCTGCATAGCCACTCTGCCACCGCGCCCCGGCCCGCGCCGGCGGGAAGCCCGCCTGCGGCACAGCGCCGCTATATAGGCGTCGGTATAGGTCGGGTCAAGGAATGACGAGGAACGACGGCGGGCGCGTTGTGTTCGACCGGACAGCTTAGTATAACCACCGCGCGTGCCGCGTCGCGAATTCGAAGGGGGCCATGCCGGACTACGCCGTCGCCCGCCGCAACATGGTGGACAGCCAGCTACGCACCAATCGGGTGACGGAGCCGTCGGTCATCGCTGCGATGGAGGAGCTTCCGCGCGAGCAATTCGTGCCCCTCGATCTTGCCGGCGTCGCCTATCTGGACGAAGACCTGCCGATCGGCCACGGCCGCTATCTGGTCGAGCCGATGGTGCTGGCCCGCATGCTGCAGGAAGCGCAAATCCGTCCGACCGACGTCGTACTCGATATCGGCTGCGCCACCGGCTACTCGACCGCCGTCGCCGCGCGCCTTGCCGACACGGTTTTCGGGCTCGAATCGGACGCGGGGCTCGCTCGTCGCGCGTCCGAGACGCTTGCCCAGCTCGAGATCGACAATGCCGTGGTGGTCGAGGCGCCGCTCGCCCAGGGCTACCCGCCGCACGCCCCCTACGACGTCATCCTGATCGAGGGGGCGGTCCCCGAGGTGCCCGCAGCCATCGCCGGCCAACTCGCCGAGGGCGGGCGGCTGGTCGCTGTCGTCGCCGGCACGGGACGGGTCGGGCGCTGCGTGCTGGCCGCCCGCTGCGGCGGGGTGGTGTCCTATCGCGAGCTGTTCGACGCGGCGACGCGGTCCCTCCCGGGCATCGCCGGCCGGACGGGTTTCCGCTTTTGACTTGGCGGTCCGCGGCGAGGATGATCGGGACAGGCGCGACGGAACGCGCGCGCGCCGCTCGTGTTAACGGCTTAACTGGAACGAGAATGCTGGGCGGGGCCATGATCCGGGGGCGAAGCAGGATAACCCGCGTGCCGGCGGCCGCGCTCGCATGCGCGGGCATCGTGTTGGCCCTTGGCCTTGCGACGGCGGCGCCGGCGCCGGCCGAGACGCTTCAGGACGCCCTGGTTCAGGCCTACAATACGAGCCCGCGCCTCGCCGCCATCCGTGCCCAGCTCCGCGCGACAGATGAAACCGTGGCCCAGGCGATGTCCGGCTGGCGTCCGACCCTCACCCTTTCGGGCAGCGCCGGCGAGGATTACAGCAATTCCGGCGGCGGGTTCGGCTCGGGACGTCGCCACACGACCCCCCGCAGCGGCTCGCTGTCGCTCAACGAGAACATCTATCGCGGCGGCCGCACCGAGGCCGCAATCAGTGTCGCCGACTACAACGTCAAATCCAATCAGGCGCTGCTGTTCGACACCGAGCAGCAGGTGCTGCTGGCCGCCGCCACGGCCTACATGGACGTGCTGCGCGACCAGGCGGTGGTCGAGCTCAACATCAACAACGAGAAGGTGCTGCAACGTCAGCTCGACGCGACGCGCGACCGCTTCCAGGTGGGCGAGGTGACGCGCACCGACGTGTCGCAGGCTGAAGCCAGCCTTGCCGGCGCGCACGCCGACCGAACGGCCGCCGAGGGCGCGCTCGCCAACTCACGGACCAACTACCGCGCCGTGGTCGGCACGTTGCCGGGGACGTTGCAGCCAACACAGGCGCTGGGCGGGCTGCCCGCCAATCTCAAGGAGGCGACGGCGCTCGCCGGCGACAAGGCGTTTCCGGTGCTGGAGGCGGCTTACACCGAGCAGGCGGCGCGGTCCAACGTCGACCTGATCTTCGGCGAGCTCCTGCCGCTCGTGACGGTCGGAGGCAATCTGGCCGACGGGCGCGACACCAGCCTTCCGGGCTCGTTCAGCAAGACCGCCTCGCTTTCTCTCAACGTGACCGTGCCGCTCTACGAATCGGGCAGCGTCTATGCCCGGGTGCGCCAGGCAAAGGAAACGGCGGCGCAACGGCGGAACGAGCTCGACCAGCAGGTTCGCACCTCGATCCAGAACGCGACCACGGCATGGAACCAGCTTGAGACCGCACGGGCCCAGATCAACTCGTTCGCGGCGCAGGTGAACTCCAGCCAGATCGCCCTCAACGGCATTCAGCAGGAGGCCCAGGTGGGCCAGCGCACCGTTCTCGACGTCTTGACCACGCAGCAGACCTTGCTGACCGCCCAGGTCAACCTGGTGCGGGCGCGCCACGACTTCGTGATCGCGAGCTATGCGGTGCGCTCGGCGGTGGGAGAGCTTACCGCCCGGGATCTTAAGCTGCCGGTCGACTTCTACGACTACGTGCGGCATTACGAAGAGACCCGCGACCGCTGGTTCGGCACCGGAATCAAGGCCGAGGACCAGACGACGGGGAAGTAGTTCGCGGCGTTTAGATTATGTAAACGCTGTTTGGCCACCTTGGTCGGAAACCCGGATTCAGGACATGGCCGATCCAAAGCCACAGCAGCAAGAGCCGTCGATGGAGGAGATTCTTGCCTCCATCCGGCGAATCATTTCCGAGGACGACGCCGAAGCGCCGATTCCCGCGGCCGCCGAGGCCGCCCCGAGCGCGGCCCCTCCCGTCGCGGAGCCGCCGCCCGAGGCGCCCCGGGAGGCGCCGACCCGTGCTGCGCCACCGGCCAAGTCCACCCCCGTGCGGCCCGTGCCGGTGGAGCCGGATGAGCCCGAGGACGTGCTCGAGCTGACCGACACCGTTTCGGAGAGCGGCACGGTGGTGCCGCTCGGCCCGCCTGCGCCGCCCCCGGCGGCAGCACCGCCGCCGCCCGCACCCGCTGCGAAGGCACCGCCACCCGTGCCTGCCGCAAAGGCGCCGCAGACCGCGTCTACGGCAAAGGCGCCCACACCCAACGCCAAGGCGCCGCCGGAGGAGGAAATCGAGCTCCGTGACGTCACCGAGGAGCCGCCTTCCATGCCTGACGCCCCGTCACGCTCGTCACCGCCCGAGCCGGAACCGGCCGCAGCCACCCGTGCCGCCCGCGAAACCGACCTGGTGTCGCAGGCGACGGCGCAGGCCGCGACGGCGAGCCTTGCCGCGCTGGCCCAGGCGGTTGACCGCCAAGTGTCCGGCGCGCCGCTCAGCGTGGGTGGCCACTCGCTCGAGGACCTGGTGAAGGAGATCATGCGGCCGATGATCCGCGACTGGCTCGACGCCCACCTCCCGGGCCTGGTCGAGCGGCTGGTCCGGCGCGAGATCGAGCGCATGGCGCACCACGCGCAGGAATAGCGGGACCGCCTCGCGGTCCGGTCGAAGCGCGGTGACAAGCCGGGCCGGAACGCGCTAAACGTCCGCTATGCTCGAAAAGACCTATAATCCGGCCGAGGCCGAGGCCCGCCAGTACGCCCGCTGGGAGGAGGCCGGCGCCTTCGCCTGCGCCGACACGCGGGGCGAGACACCGGGCGCGCGGGCCTACACCATCGTGATCCCGCCGCCCAACGTGACGGGCAGCCTGCACATGGGGCATGCCCTCAACAACACGCTGCAGGACATCCTGGCCAAATTCGAGCGGATGCGCGGGCGCGACGTGCTGTGGCAGCCAGGCACCGACCATGCCGGCATTGCGACCCAGATGGTGGTCGAGCGTCAGCTTGTGGCCGAGGGCAAGACGCGCCAGGAGATGGGGCGCGAGGCCTTCATCGAGCGGGTGTGGAGCTGGAAGGCCGAGTCGGGTGGGACGATCATCGGCCAGCTCCGCCGGCTCGGCGCCTCGTGCGACTGGTCGCGCGAGCGTTTCACGATGGACGAGGGTCTGTCGCAAGCGGTCCGGCGCGTGTTCGTCACGCTCTACCGCGAGGGGCTGATTTACAAGGACAAGCGGCTGGTCAACTGGGACCCGAAGCTGCACACCGCGATCTCCGACCTCGAGGTGGAGAACCGCGAGACGGTGGGGAAGCTTTGGTACTTCCGTTACCCGCTGGAGGACGGGTCGGGGCACATCACCGTCGCGACCACCCGGCCCGAGACCATGTTGGGCGACACGGCGGTCGCGGTGCATCCCGACGACGAACGGTACAAGGCCCTCGTCGGCAAGCACGTCATCCTGCCGCTCGTGGGACGGCGCATCCCCATCGTGGCCGACGAATATGCCGACCCGGAGAAGGGCGCGGGCGCGGTCAAGATCACCCCGGCGCACGATTTCAACGATTTCGAGGTCGGGCGGCGGCATGGGCTCCCGATGATCTCGGTGCTCGATTCCGACGCGCGCATCTCAGAGGAGGCGCCCGAGCAATTCCGCGGCCTCGACCGGTTCGAGGCGCGCGAGCGGGTGGTCGCGGAGATGGACTCGCTCGGCCTCCTCGACAAGATCGAGGACAACGCCATGACCGTGCCCTACGGCGACCGGTCGGGCGTCGTGATCGAGCCGCGCCTCACCGATCAGTGGTACGTGAACGCGGCCGAGCTCGCCAAGCCGGCGGTGCAGGCGGTCGAGCGCGGCGCCACGGTCTTCGTGCCGCGCCATTGGGAGAACACGTTCTTCGAGTGGATGCGCAACATTCAGCCCTGGTGCATCTCGCGCCAGCTCTGGTGGGGTCACCAGAATTCCCGCATGGTACGGGCCGGACGGGCGCATCTTCGTCGCCGAGACCGAAGACGAGGCGAAGCGCGACGCCGCGAAGCACTATGGAAAGGCCACCGAGATCGCGCGCGATCCGGACGTGCTCGACACCTGGTTCTCGTCGGCGCTGTGGCCGTTCTCGACGCTCGGGTGGCCCGACGACACGCCGGCGCTCAGGCACCACTACCCGACCGACGTGCTGGTCACCGGCTTCGACATCATCTTCTTCTGGGTCGCACGCATGATGATGATGGGGCTGCATTTCCGCGAGGAGGTGCCGTTCCACACGGTCTACATCCACGCGCTGGTGCGCGACGAGCGCGGCCAGAAGATGTCGAAATCCAAGGGCAACGTGCTTGACCCGCTGGAGCTGATCGACGCTTACGGCGCCGACGCGCTGCGCTTCACCTTGGCCGCGCTGGCGGCGCAGGGGCGCGACATCAAGCTCGCCCCCGCGCGCGTCGAGGGCTACCGCAACTTCGTCACAAAGCTGTGGAACGCGGCGCGCTATGCCGAAATGAACGGTTGCGCCGCGGTCGCCGGGTTCGATCCGGCCGCGGCCAAGCTCACCGTCAACCGCTGGATCGTCGGTGAGGCGGCGGCCTGCGAGCGCGCGGTCAGCGAGGCGCTCGGCGAGTACCGGTTCAACGACGCGGCGGGCGCGATCTACCACTTCACCTGGCACAGCTTCTGCGATTGGTATCTCGAGTTCACCAAGCCGATCCTCAACGGCGGGGACGAGCTCGCCGCGATCGAGACGCGTGCCACGACCGCCTGGGTGCTGGAGCAAATTCTCCACGTTGCCCACCCGTTCATGCCCTTCGTGACCGAGGAGTTGTGGACGACGTTGGCGCCGGAAGGCGGCGCGCGCGCCTCGATGCTGGTGACCGCGCCTTGGCCGCAGCTCGGGCCCGCGCTGGAGGATGCGGCGGCCCGGGACGAGATGGGCTGGGTGGTGCGGCTGATCTCCGCCGTGCGCGGCGTCCGGACCGAGATGAACGTGCCCGCCGGGGCCAAGATCCCGCTCGCCTTCGCCGGCGCGTCCGATATGACGGCTTCGCGCGTCGCCACTCATCGCGAGCTGATCGAACGTCTCGCCCGCGTGACCGACCTCGCGCCGGTCGCCACCCCGCCGAAGGGGGCGCTGCAGATCGTTGTTGACGAAGCGACGTTCCTGCTCCCGCTCGCCGGGGTGATCGACGTCGCGGCGGAGAAGACGCGGCTTGCGCGCGAGCGCGACAAGGTGGCGGCGGAGATCGCAAAGATCGACAAGAAGCTGGGCAACGAAAGCTTCGTGTCCCGCGCGCCGGTCGAGGTGGTCGAGGAGCAGCGCGAGCGCCGAGCCGAGTACGAGGCGACCCGGGCCCGCCTGGCCGAAGCGCTGGAGCGGCTGGCGTCGGTCTAAACGTCGCCTTTCTTGGGGAGCGCGGAGCCGGTAGGATCGCGGCTCCCGCTGCAAGGGAGGCTGTTATGGTCGGTTTCCTGCGTGTGCTGGCTTATGCGTGTGCGCTGCTCTCGATCGCGGCCGCCTCGGCGGACGCGGCTGGCGCGCGTCGGCCCGAGGCGCAATTCGTCGGCGCGGTCGAGATCAGCGGCTTTCATTTCGGCTATAGCTCGCCGGTGACCCTCGTCGTCGAGTCGCAATCGCCGTTTCGTGCCCGCGTTCTCACGCCGCCCGTCGACCAGGTCGGAGATGCCGGCAAGGTCTACCTCGAAATCGCTCCTGTCGGGGTCGCGGAATGGTTCGTGATCACCCAAGGTCAAGCCAATGACCACGAGCTGTCGTTTTCGATGCCGACCGAGTACTGGCCCGAGGGTGCGGCCGTGAAGCTCGAACGGACCGACGACGGCTATCGGAGCACCTTGATCTTCGAGCCACAAACCTTGGCTGGGCGCTCCGTTGTTGGACAAATTCTGCTGAAGCCGAGTCCCTGACCGTCCGGCGCTAGTCGTCCCCCTAGGCATGGCGCGGGGGCGCGTCTATGCTCGCGCCCTTCTAGTCAAAAGACGCCGAGGGGAGCACATGCCCGAAGGAACAACCGCCCGCACCCGCGCCCGTCCGGCGGCGAAGCGCATCGACAAGTCGCGCCTGCCGTCGCGCCACGTGACCGAAGGTCCGGAGCGTGCGCCGCACCGCTCCTACCTCTACGCCATGGGGCTGACGGAGGAAGAGATCCACCAGCCGCTGGTCGGCGTCGCGACCTGCTGGAACGAGGCGGCACCCTGCAACATCACGCTGTCGCGCCAGGCGCAGGCGGCGAAGAAGGGCGCGCGCGCTGCGGGCGGGACGCCGCGCGAGTTCACGACCATCACGGTGACCGACGGCATCGCCATGGGCCATGCTGGTATGAAGTCGTCCCTGGTTTCGCGCGACCTGATCGCGGATTCGGTCGAGCTCACCATGCGCGGGCATTGTTACGACGCGCTGGTCGGTCTCGCCGGCTGCGACAAGTCGCTGCCCGGGCTGATGATGGCGATGGTCCGGCTCAACGTGCCATCGGTGTTCATGTACGGCGGCACGATCCTGCCCGGGAAGTTCCGCGGCAAGGACGTGACGGTGGTCGACGTGTTCGAGGGCGTCGGCAAGTATGCCGCCGGCAATTTTTCGGCGAGCGACCTCGCCGAGCTCGAGGCGGTGGCCTGCCCGTGCGGCGGGTCGTGCGGCGGGCAGTACACCGCGAACACGATGGCCTGCGTTTCCGAGGCGATGGGGCTCGCGCTGCCCAACTCCGCCGGCACGCCGGCGTCCTATGAGTCGCGCGACGCCTTCGCCGAGCAGTCGGGTGCGGCGGTGATGAACCTGCTGCGCCTCAACCTCCGGCCGCGCGACATCGTTACCCGCGAGGCGCTGGAGAACGCCGCGATGGTGGTTGGCGCGACCGGCGGTTCGACCAACGCGGCGCTGCATCTGCCGGCGATCGCCAACGAGGCGGGCATCAAGTTCGACCTGTTCGACGTCGCGCGCATCTTCAAGAAGACGCCCTACATCGCCGATCTGATGCCGGGCGGGCGGTTTACAGCGGCCGACATGTGGCAGGCGGGCGGCGTGCCGGTGGTGATCCGCGAGCTTCTGGACGCGAAGCTGCTGCACGGCGACTGCATGACCGTGACCGGCAAGACCATCGCCGAGAATCATCGCGGCGTCCGCTTCCCGGAAGGGCAGGACGTGTTCCACCGCATCTCCAAGCCGCTGTCCAAGACCGGCGGCGTGGTCGGGCTCCGCGGCAACCTCGCGCCCGACGGCGCCATCGTGAAGGTCGCCGGCATGAAGGAGCTGACCTTCCGCGGCAAGGCGCGCTGCTTCGACTGCGAGGAGGATGCGTTCGACGCGGTGGTGAAGAAGAAGATCAAGCCGGGAGAGGTCATCGTCATCCGCTATGAGGGGCCGAAGGGCGGCCCCGGCATGCGCGAGATGCTGTCCACCACCGCCGCGCTCTACGGCGAAGGAATGGGCGAGAAGGTGGCGCTGATCACCGATGGGCGCTTCTCGGGCGGCACGCGCGGGTTCTGCATCGGCCATGTCGGGCCGGAGGCGGCAGTCGGCGGGCCGATCGGGCTGTTGAAGAACGGCGACGTGATCGTTATCGACGCGAAGAAAGGCCGGCTCGACGTCGAGCTTTCCGATGCCGAGCTTACCCGCCGCCGGCGCAAGTGGAAGCCGCGCATGCACGACTATCAGGCGGGCGCGCTGTGGCGCTATGCCCAGACGGTCGGCTCCGCGCGCTGGGGCGCAGTGACCCATCCCGGCGCGAGCGCCGAGACGCACGTCTACGCGGACATCTAGGGAGGTCGCTATGACCGCCATTCCGTATTCCGAGCTCGGCCATGTCGGGATCTATGTCGAGGACCTCGACCGGATGATCGCGTTCTACGGCCGGGTGCTGGGCTATGTGGTGAACGACCGGGGTACGCCGCCCTTGGGCGGCAACGAGATGTGTTTCCTGTCCCGCAACCCGGACGAGCATCACCAGCTCGTGTTCATGGCGGGCCGGCCACAGGGCGTGCCGTCGCAGATCGTGCAGCTCTCGCACCGCATGCGCGGCCTGGGCGATCTCCGTGCGATGCACGAGATCGTCGCGGCCGAGCCAGAGGCGTCCGATATCCAGCTCCGCGCCCACGGCATCGCCTGGTCGATGTACTTCAAGGACCCGGAGGGCAACATCATCGAATGCTACGTGCCGTCGCCTTGGTACGTGCATGCGCCGTCGGCCGTGCCGTTCGATTTCGTCACCATGTCGGACGAGGAGATTTTCGCCCACACCCAGAAGGTGCTGGAGGGCAGGGCGGACTTCCGGACATTCGCGGACTGGCGCGCCGACGCCGCTGCACGGTTGGGCGCCTAGGGCGGTCGGGTAACAAGAAGGGGAGGGAAATCATGCGTCATCGTCTGATCCGGGCGGCGCTCGTCGCTGCCGTGGCGTCGTCCATGCCGCTCTGCGCCCAGGCGGCGCCGGCGGTCCTACGCCTCGCCGTGACGACATCGCCGCAATCGAAGATCAATACCTGGGGCCTGACGCCCTGGGCGAACGACGTGAACAAGGCTGGCGGCGGCGCGGTCGAGGTAAAGGTCTTCGCCGGCACGAGCATCGCGAGCAACGTCAACGTCTACGAGCGCATCCTGAGCGGCGTCGCGGATGCCGGCTTCGGCATATTCGGGCCGTTTGCCGGAATTTTCAAAAAGGTGAATGTCGCGGGCCTGCCGTTCCTCGCGCACGATTGCCTCGAATCGACCATGGCGTTGTGGCAGCTCTACCATTCGGGGCTGATCGCCGACGAGTTTTCGAAGGTCAAGGTGCTCGCCCTGTTCACCTTCCCCGCCGCTGCAATCAACACCAACAAGCCGATCCGGACGGCCGAGGACCTCGCCGGCATGAAGATCGCGAGCTCGGACCGCATCATGAGCGAGCTTGTGTCGGCGCTCGGCGCGACCCCGGTGACCATGGCCCCGCCGGAGTTCTACCAGGCGCTCAACCGCGGTACCGTCTCGGGCGCCGCGGTCGGCTGGACCGCGATCATGACCTTTCGGCTCGACGACGTGACGCACTATCACCTCGAGACCGATTCGGGCCAGTCGCCGGCCTTCGTGCTGATGAACAAGCGCTCCTACGCGCGCCTGCCCGCAGCCGGGAAAAAAGCGATCGACCAATATTCGGGCGAGGTCTTCTTCCGGCGCATGGGCGAGCTCACCGTCCGCCAGACCGCGCTCGGCCGGAAGCTGACCGAGGCGAAGCCCAACCAGCACATTTCCGCGCTGAGCCCGGCCGAGGCGGCGCGCTGGACAAAGCTTGGCGAGCCGGTGGTGCGGCGATGGTTGGAGGCGACACCCGATGGCGCTCGCGTGCTCGCGGCCTATCGCAAGGCGATCGCGGCCTATCGTGCGGCGCATATGAAGGGCCACGCAGGGTAGCGGGCAGGGGGCTTGACTCTTAACCGATATGTTAATTAACATGACGGTTAATGACTGAGCCCGCCGCCCTCGACCGTACTTTCGCCGCGCTCGCCGACCCAACGCGCCGGGCCATCCTCGCCCAACTCGCCGACGGGGAGGCGACGGTGAACGAGCTGGCGGCGCCCTTCGATATCTCGCTGCCGGCGATTTCCCGCCATCTCAAGGTGCTGGAGACGGCGCGGCTGATCGTGCGCGTGCGCGATCGCCAGTTCCAGCGCTGCCGGCTTGCGCCCGCCGCGCTCGCCAATGCGGCCGATTGGCTCGAATTCTACCGCGAATTCTGGACCCGGAGCCTCGACCGGCTCGAGGCGCACCTTGCCAAGGAGAAATCCGATGCCAAGCCCCGCCGCTCACCTCGCTGACACGGCGCTCGTTATCACGCGTCTGCTCGATTCCCCGCCCGAACGCGTGTGGAAGGCGTGGACCGACCCGGAGGAGGCGGGGCGCTGGCTGGGGCCAGGCGGCTGGACCGGCCGTTTCTCGGCCGCCGGCCTCCATCCGGGCGCAGATTATCGCATCGACATGCGCCACGAGGATGGCGACCTGGCGACGGCGGTGGGCTCGCTGCGCGAGGTCGTGCCGCCCGCGCGGCTGGTGTACAGTTGGGCCTGGCTCGGCGAGGACGGCAAGCCGGGGCGCGAGACGCTGGTGACGCTCAGCCTGCGCGCGGTCGGCGCGAAATGCGAGCTCACGCTGCGCCACGAAGGGTTCGAGAACGGCGAGGCGCGCGACAACCACACCGAGGGTTGGAACGGCACGCTCGACAAGCTGGTGGAAGTCCTGGCGGGGAGACGCTGATGGCGAGATATGCGGGCGGGTGTCGCTGCTCGGCGGTGCGCTACGAGACCGACGCCGAGCCGGTCATGGCGCTGCAATGCCAGTGCCGCGAATGCCAGCACGCGACCGGATCGGGTCACGGCAACTGGCTGGCCTTCCCGCTGTCGTCGATGACCATCCTCGGCAAGCCGGCGCGGTTCAACCGGCCGACCGACTCGGGCAACGCCTTCGTGCAGGAGTTCTGCAAGGATTGCGGCTCGCCTTTGTTCGGCCGGCCGAACGCGGTGAAGGATATGATCGGCGTTCTGGCGGGCAGCCTGGACGATCCGTCGCTGTTCAAGCCGCAAATGGCGGTCTACACGGCGAGCGGCCACGACTGGGACAAGCTCGACCCGGCCCTCGCGTCGTTCCCGAAAATGCCGGATCGGTAAGGGCGGCGCGGGTCAGCCGTGCTTGCGCACCACGATGTTGAACAGGTGCCAGCGCTTCATCCTGCCCTTGCCGGTCTCCGCGACGCGCTCGATCTCCTCGAGCATCTCGATGTCGAACGGTCGCAGCAAATTGTCGAGGTCGACGCGGGAGAGGATCGTGATCCCCGGGTTCGCCCATTCGTCGTTCGGCCCGTAGAGATGGCCGGCGAAGCGGCCGCCGTCGCGCAAGCTGTCGACGATCCGGCGCCATAGCGCGGGAAATTCGGCGGGCGGGACGAGGGGGAGGGCGAAGCTCGAATTCACGATGTCGCACTCCGGCCACTCGGCCGCCTCCATCCGGGCGCAGACCGGCTCCAAAAGCTCTCGATGGGGCAGGTCGGTCCGCGCGGCGAGGGCAGCGATCGCTTCGGGCTCCGGATCGATGGCGCGGACGCGGAAGCCGCGGCGCAACATCTCCACCGTGTCGCGCCCCGCGCCGCAGCCGAGGTCGACCGCGAACCCATCCCGGCGGTGGATGTGCTCGGCCTGCCAGCGGTCGAGGGCGTGGACCAGCGTGTGGCGCGGCGGGCGGTTCTCGACGCCGCGATAATATGGGCCGAAGCGGCTGGGTCCCTCGCTCACCCGTCCGACAGCTCGCACCAGACGGGCGTGTGGTCGGAGGCCTTGTCGCGCCCGCGCGGCTTCCGGTCGATGCCCGACGCGACCAGACGATCCGCGGCCTGGGGCGACAGCAACAGGTGATCGATGCGAAGTCCGTGGTCCTTCTGCCAGGCGCCCGCCTGGTAGTCCCAGAAGCTGTAGGCCCCCGGCTCGCCGTGCAGGGCGCGAAACGCATCCGTGAAGCCGAGATTGAGCAGGCGGCGGAACCGATTGCGCGATTCCGGGCGGCAGAGCGCGTCGTTCGCCCAGCCGATCGGGTCGTAAACGTCGTCGTCGGTCGGGCAGACGTTGTAGTCGCCTCCCAGCACCAGCACCTCCTCGTCGGCGAGTAGCGCCTGGGCGCGATCTGCGAGCCGCTCCATCCAGGCGAGCTTGTAGGAGAACTTGTCCGTCTCGACGGGATTGCCGTTCGGCAGATAGATCGAGGCAACGCGGATGCCGCCGGTGAAGGCCTCGACGTAGCGCGCCTGAACGTCCGCCTCGTCGCCGCCGAGGACGCAGACGATGTCTTCCAGCGGGCGCTTCGACAGGATGGCGACGCCGTTGTAGGTCTTCTGGCCGCAGAGGGCGACGTTATAGCCCATATCCTCGATCTCCATGCGCGGGAAGGCGTCGTCGACGCACTTGGTTTCCTGCAGCAGCACCACGTCGGGCATCGCTTCGGCGAGCCATTCCGTGACGCGCGGCAAGCGCGCCTTGATCGAGTTCACGTTCCAGGTGGCGATCTTCATCATCAGCCGAATGTAGCAAACGGTGAGAGTCGCGCGAATGGCGATGCGGGCGGGTCAGGGCCCCACCTCCACGGAGCGACGTCGAGACGGGTGTAGCGGCCGGTCCCCGACCGACCGGTGTCAGATCGAGAACGAGGTGCCGCAGCCGCAGGTGGAGGCGGCGTTCGGGTTGGCGATCTCGAAGCGCGAGCCGATCAGTTCCTCGACATAGTCGACCTGCGAGCCACGCAGGTATTCCCACGACATGTCGTCGATCAGCACCCTGGCGCCATCGCGCTCGATGGTGCGGTCGTCGGGGGTGGGGGCGTCGTCGAAGGTGAAGGAATACTGGAAGCCGGAGCAGCCGCCACCGGCCACGGCGATTCGGAAGGCCGTGCCCTGGTGCTCGTCCTTGGCGAGCAGCGCCGCGATCCGCCGCACCGCCCGGTCGGTCAGCGTCACCTCGTCCGGCTTCTCCAGTGTTTCCGCCATCTTTCCGTCCCCTGCGACAATTCGGCCGCGGGTGCGTATTTAAGATGCCATCGGGTCGAAATCAATGTGCGCGGCCGCGCAGCGGTCCGTTGCGCGCCCGCCGTTCGGGTTGTATCTCTCACCCCATGACCGCGCTGGAAGCCGCCTGGACGCCGGCCGCCGCCCCGCGCGCGGCCTATGCCTCGGACCCGGCCAGGACCCGCGGCCGGCGCCATCCTGAGCCCGAGAGCCCGACCCGCACGGTCTACCAGCGCGACCGCGACCGGGTGATCCATTCCACCGCCTTCCGGCGCCTCAAATACAAGACGCAGGTGTTCGTTTATCACGAGGGCGACAACTACCGGACCCGCCTGACCCATAGCCTGGAGGTCGCCCAGATCGCGCGGTCGATCTCGCGCTGCCTCGGGCTCGACGAGGACCTCGCCGAGGCGCTGGCGCTCGCGCACGACCTCGGCCACACCCCGTTCGGCCACGCCGGCGAGGATGCCCTGAACGCCGCGATGAAGGGCCATGGCGGCTTCGACCACAATGGCCAGGCGCTTCGCATCCTCACCCGGCTCGAGGCGCATTACGCCGAGTTCGACGGGCTGAACCTCACCTGGGAGACGCTGGAGGGCATCGCCAAGCACAACGGTCCGCTGGTACAGCGGCCGGGCGACACCGAAGGCCTGCCTTGGGCGGTGCAGGAGGTTCTGGCGCAGACCGACCTCGAGCTCCACACCTGGCCGGGGGCGGAGGCCCAGGTCGCGGCGCTCGCCGATGACATCGCCTATCACAGCCACGACGTGGACGACGGGCTGCATGCCGGGCTGTTCTCGGTGGCGGACCTCGCGCCCGTGCCGCTCGCGGGACCGCTTTTCGGCGAGGTCGCGGCGCGCTATCCCGGGCTGGAAGAAACCCGGCTGATCCATGAGTCGGTGCGCCGCATGATCGACCTCCTGGTCAACGACCTCCTGGCCGAGACGCGTCGCCGCCTCGCCGCCGCGAGCCCTGGGAGCGCGGCCGATGTGCGCGCCCTCGACGCGCCCGTGGTCGCGTTCTCACCGGCGATGGACGCCGACAATTGTGCCCTGAAATCGTTCCTCTACCAGCGCATGTATCGCCATGAGCGGGTCAACCGGATGACCGCCCGTGCCCGCCGGGTGGTGAGGGAGCTTTTCCTCGCCCTGCATGCCGAACCGAGCCATCTGCCCGAGGCGTGGCGGCGCGCCGCCGACGGGCCGGGCGGCACCGCCACGGCGCGGCTCGTCGCCGACTACGTCGCCGGGATGACCGACCGCTTCGCCCTCGACCTGCATCGCCGGTTGGTTCCCGGCGCCGAGAAAGAACAATGAACATATTCAATAAGTTCCGAGCCGATGTTCTGTCGGTAATCGAGGCGCTGGCAAAGGAGGGCGCGCTGCCTGCCGGGCTCGACACCCCGCGCGTCTCGGTCGAGCCGCCGCGCGAGGCCGCGCATGGCGAGCTGTCCTCGAATGCGGCCATGGTTCTCGCCAAGCCGGCAGGGATGAAGTCGCGCGACCTCGCTCAGCTCCTGGCCGACCGGCTCGCCGCCCATCCGGAGGTGACCGAGGTGAGCGTCGCCGGGCCGGGCTTCGTCAATTTCCGCCTCGATCCTGCGTTCTGGCAGGCGCAGGTGAAGGACGTGCTGGAGGCCGGCACCGATTACGGCACGTCGGAGCTGGGTGCGGGGCGCAAGATCAACGTCGAATATGTCTCGGCCAACCCGACTGGGCCGATGCACGTCGGCCACGGGCGCGGTGCCGTCGTGGGCGACGCGCTTGCCGCGGTGCTCGCGAAGGCCGGATTCGACGTGACGCGCGAGTACTACATCAACGATGCCGGCGGCCAGGTCGACGTGCTCGCCCGGTCCGCGCACCTGCGGTACCGCGAGGCGCGCGGGGAACAGATCGGCGCGATCCCCGAGGGGCTCTACCCGGGCGATTATCTGGTCGATCTCGGCGTCGCGCTTGCCCGCACCTATGGCGAAAAGCTCGCCGGCGTGCCGGAGACCGAATGGTTGCCCGTGGTGCGCGAACGCGCGGTCGCCGCCATGCTGGCGCTCATCAAGGACGACCTCGCCGCGCTCGGAATCGCGTTCGACGTGTTCACCTCGGAGCGCGCATTGAGCGAGGCGGGGGCAATCGACCGCGTGGTCGCCGAGCTCGAAGCCCGCGGCCTCGTCTACACCGGCATGCTGGATCCGCCCAAGGGCAAGCCGGTCGAGGACTGGGAGCCGCGCCCGCAGCTCTTGTTCCGCGCCACAAGGTTCGGCGACGACGTCGATCGGCCGCTTCGGAAATCGGACGGCAGCTGGACCTACTTTGCCGCCGACATCGCCTACCACCTCGACAAGGTGCGACGCGGCTTCGACAGCATGATCGACGTCTGGGGCGCCGACCACGGCGGCTATGTCAAGCGCATGCAGGCGGCCGTGGCGGCGGTCAGCGAGGGGCGCGCCACGCTCGACGTGAAGCTCTGCCAGCTCGTCCATCTGATGGAGCGGGGCGAGCCGGTGAAGATGTCCAAGCGGGCCGGCCAGTTCGTCACGCTGCGCGACGTGGTCGACCGGGTCGGGCGCGACGTCGTCCGCTTCATCATGCTCACGCGGAAGAACGACGCGCCGCTGGAGTTCGACTTCGCCAAGGTGCAGGAGCAGTCGAAGGACAACCCAGTCTTCTACGTGCAGTACGCCCACGCGCGCGCCTGCTCCGCGCTGCGCAACGGGTCGCAGCAGTTGCCGGCATTGAAGCTTGACGATTCGAGCCTCGAAAAGGCTCCCTTGTCGCGGCTGGTGGATGCGGGCGAGCTTGCCCTGATCCGGCTGATGGCCGGCTGGCCGCGGGTCGTGGAGAGCGCGGCGGAGGCGCATGAGCCTCACCGCGTCGCCTTCTACCTCTATGATCTCGCGTCCGAGTTCCATGCCCAGTGGAACCGCGGCAACGACGACGAGGCGCTGCGGTTCATCGTGGCGCGGGACGAGGAGCTGACAGCGGCCCGGCTCGCCCTGGTGCGGGCGGTCGCCATCGTGATTGCATCGGGTCTTGGCGTCATGGGCGTCGCCCCGGTTGAGGAGATGCGGTGATGGCGTACGAACCCCCGGACCGCGAGCGTCCGGCGACCCCGGCGGCAGCGGGACGGGCCCCCGCCGGCCGCCGGCTGACCACCATGCTGGTCGGGGTCGCCGCGGTCGCAGCTGTCGCCGCGGTCGGCGTGTTCGCCTACAAGCAGGGGATGCGCCACGGGGCGGAAAGCGTCGCCCCCGTCATCACCGCCGGCCCCGCGCCCGACAAGGTGAAGCCCACCGATCCCGGCGGGATGGAGGTGCCGAACCAGGACAAGCAGATCTACGACCGGCTGTCGCCCGAGGCGGCACCCAAGCCGGTCGAGCGCCTGCTGCCGCCGCCCGAGACGCCCATGGCGCCGCCGGCCGCCAACACGGCCGCCGCGCAGCCGGCGCCGCCGAACCCGGCCGCGTCCGAGGGATCTCCGACGGCGGGCGCCGCCCCGCCGCCGCCCATGCCGCCAGCCCATCCCGGGGGGCGGGCCGAGATGCAGCCGCCGCCGATGGAGGCGCCGGGCGCGCCACCGGCCCCTCCCGCGTCGGCCACTCGGAAATCCGTACCGCCGCCACCCCCGCCGCCCGCCGCCATGCCCGCGGGCGTGGCGCAAATCGCGCCCGCCGCCGGCGGCCGCTATCGCGTACAGCTCGCCGCGCTCCGAACGGAGGATCAGGCGAACCAGGTGATTGCGCGCAACAAGCGGGCCAACGCCGACATTCTCGCCGGTCTGACTCTCTCGGTCGCGCGCGCCGACCTCGGTGCCAAGGGCATCTATTACCGCGTGCAGGCCGGACCCCTCGGCGACGCCGCGATGGCCAAGGCGCTCTGCGGGCGGCTCAAGGCACGCAAGCAGGGGTGCCTGATTGTCGCGCCCTGAGCGCCCGCGCGCGGTCGTCTTCGGCTGTGCCGGACCGGCGCTCGCGCCCGAGGAGCGCCGGTTCTTCGCCGAGAGCGACCCGCTCGGCTTCATCCTGTTTGCGCGCAACTGCGTCGATCCCGACCAGCTCGCCCGGCTGGTCGCCGCGCTGCGCGAGGCGGTCGGCCGCGCCGACGCGCCCGTGCTGATCGACCAGGAGGGCGGGCGCGTCGCCCGTCTCGGCCCGCCCCACTGGCGCAAATCGCCCGCGGCGGCCCGGTTCGCTGCCCTCTGGCGTGCGGATCGCGAGGCGGCGCGCGAGGCCACGCGGGCGAACGCGCGGCTGATGGCGGCTGAGTTGGCCGCCGCCGGCATCACCGTCGATTGCGCGCCGGTGCTCGACATTCCCGTCGCCGGTGCTGACCCGATCATCGGCGACCGCGCGTTCGGCGATGCGCCCGAGCCGGTCGCCGTGCTCGGCCGCGCCGTCTGCGAGGGCTTGCGTGACGGCGGAGTTCTTCCGGTCATCAAGCACATCCCGGGCCATGGCCGCGCCCGCGCCGACAGCCACAAATCTCTGCCGGTCGTCGAAACGCCGCGCGCGGAAATGGCGTCGACCGACTTCGCGCCGTTCCGCGCGCTCGCCGACCAGCCGTTCGGCATGACCGCGCATGTGGTCTACCGCGACATCGACCCCGATAGGCCAGCCACCCTGTCCGCCCGCGCGATCGGCGAGACGATCCGGGGCGAGATCGGGTTCGACGGGTTCCTGCTCTCCGACGACGTCAGCATGGGCGCGCTCTCCGGCCCGCTCGGCGACCGGACGCGCGGCGCGCTTGCGGCCGGTTGCGACGCGGTGCTGCACTGCACCGGCGTCATGGCCGAGATGGTGCAGGTGTCCGCCGCCGCCGCGCCGCTCGGCGATGCCGCCGGGGCGCGGTGGTTGCGGGCCAAAGCCTGCCTCGCCCCGCCGATGCCCTGTGATCCGGCGGCGCTGGCGGCCCGGTGCGACGCGCTGTTGGCGGGGGCGGGTGCATGACTCCAGGCGTCGCCAATGCCATCCACGCCCTCTCGGTCTGGGCGCTGCCCGTGCTGATCGCGGTCACGCTGCACGAGGCGGCGCACGGCTGGGTCGCCTGGCAGCGCGGGGACGACACGGCGAAAGTTCTGGGGCGGGTCACCTTCAACCCGTTCCGCCATGTCGATCCGATCGGCACCGTGCTCGTGCCCGGGCTGCTGTTGCTGTCGGGGACCGGCTTCCTGTTCGGCTGGGCGAAGCCGGTGCCGGTGAATTTCCGCCGCCTTTACAAGCCGCGCACGGACATGGTGTGGGTGGCCGCAGCCGGCCCCTCGATCAACATCGCGATCGCATTCATCTCGGCGCTGCTCTTGCATGTCGCGGTGCTGCTGTCCCCGGCCGCGGCGGCCTGGTCGTTCGAGAATCTGCGGAACTCGATCCTCATTAACCTCGTGTTGGCCGTGTTCAATATGATCCCGCTGCCGCCGCTCGATGGCGGCCGGGTGGCGGTCGGGCTGCTGCCCCGGCGAATCGCCATGCCCCTGGCACGGGTGGAGCCGTACGGCCTGTTCATTATAATCGGGCTGCTGTTCGTGCTACCGTGGCTTGGGGGCAAGATCGGCGTAGACCTCAATATCTTCGGTTGGCTTGTAGGTGTGCCGGTGACGTACCTGTTCCATCTGATCTCGACGCTCGCCGGGTTCGGTTGAGAGGGGCGATGGAGTTCGTCGAGGACAACAAGGTCGAGATCGAGCCCCGCGACGGCGAGGCGCTGGTCGTCGACCTCGACGTGTTCGAGGGCCCGCTCGACGTCCTGCTCGCGCTGGCGCGCGACCAGAAGGTCGACCTCACCCGCATTTCGATCCTGAAGCTCGCCGACCAGTACATCGCCTTCATCGAGTCCGCCCACGACCTGCGGCTCGAACTCGCGGCCGACTATCTGGTCATGGCCGCCTGGCTCGCCTACCTGAAATCGCGCCTTCTGCTGCCCGAACCGGAAGTCGAGGAGGATGGGCTGTCGGGCGAGGAGATGGCCGAGGCGCTGACCTATCGACTGCGCCGGCTGGAAGCGATGCGCGACGCCGGGGCGCGGCTGATGGCGCTGCCCCGCCTCGGGCTCGACGTCTTCCCGCGCGGCGCGCCGGAGCCGGTACCGGTGGTGCGCAACTCGGTCTACGAGCTTAGCCTGTTCGAGCTGCTGCGCGCCTATGGCGAGCAGCGCCGCAAGGCCGGCGCCCACAAGGCCTATTCGCCAATGCCGACCGAGCTCTACGCCCTTGAGGACGCGGTGGCGCGCATCGAGGCGATGCTGGGCAAGGGCCCCGATTGGCGGACGCTCCTGTCCTTCCTGCCACAAGCCCTGCAGGGCGGGGTGGTACGGCGCTCCGCCATGGCGGCGATGCTGTCGGTCGGGCTGGAGATGACCAAGAACGGCCGCGCCGAGCTGCGCCAGAACTACGCTTTCGGTCCCATTTACCTTCGTCGCCGGACAACACCATGACCCCAGACGATTCGATGAACGCGATGACCGCCATGATCGCCGAAGCGCCCGAGGATGACCGGCTGGTGCCGCCGCAAGTCCTGCCCGTGCCGGAGGCCGAAATGGCGCCCGAAGCCGCCGCCGAAGCCGAGGCGGGCGAGGCGGGCGACGCCGCCGAGCAGCCGGAGGAGGCGCTTGCCGCGCCCGCGGTGGACCCCGCCCAATGCCTGCGCCTTCTGGAGGCGATCCTGTTCGCGAGCGCCGACGCGCTCGGCGACGAGACGCTGGCCGCCCGCCTGCCGGAAGGGGCCGACGTCGCCGGGCTGATCGCCACGTTGCAGGACGCCTATGCCGAGCGGGGCGTGAACCTCGTACGGGTCGCCGGTGGCTGGGCCTTCCGCACGGCGCCGGATCTCGCCAGCCTGATGCGGATCGAGCGCAACGTGGTGCGCAAGCTGTCGCGTGCGGCGGTCGAGACGCTGGCGATCTGCGCCTACCACCAGCCGGTGACCCGGGCCGAGATCGAAGAGATCCGCGGCGTCGCGATCTCCAAGGGCACGCTCGACACGCTGTTCGAGGCGGGGTGGATCCGCCCGGTCGGGCGGCGGCGCACGCCCGGCAAGCCCGTCACCTGGGGCACCACCGATGCGTTCCTGTCGCATTTCGGCCTGCAATCGATCGCCGATCTGCCGGGGCTCGACGAGCTGAAGGCGACGGGGCTGCTCGACACCCGCCCGGCCGCCGCCATCGTCGGCGAATCCCTGCCAGAGGCGCCAGCCGCGGCCGAGGAAGAGGGCGAGGAGCCGGACGGCGATGCCGAGACCGGTGCCGCCGACGCGGCCGAGGAGCTTCTCGACGACCCCGACCGCGAGTGACCAGCGGCGTTGAGGCGGCGGCTGGGCGCCGTGGCCGCTGCGGGTGGTAAATTGACGCGGGGCAATCTCACCTACGCTTGCAACGTGGCTTCATAAGCCTTAGTTACGCCGTCATGTTGCGCTGACATGGCGGGGCTCGCGTTGCGGCGGTGGCCGGTTTCTGCCATCATCGCGCGGGGCGCGTTGCTGCCGCGGCGCGGCACCGGAACACGGGAGAGAGCCTGACATGGGTTCATTGAGCATCTGGCACTGGCTCATCGTCCTGCTGGTGGTCCTGGTCCTTTTCGGCGGTTCGGGCAAGATTTCGCGCCTGGCCGGCGACATGGCCAAGGGCATCAACGCCTTCAAGAAGAACCTCAAGGAGGACGAGGGCGCGGGCGCCGAGTCGCACAAGTCGCTCGAGGCCGAGCATCTGAAGAAGGACGAGGCGGCCAAGGGCTGACGCCCCGGCCGGAGGGTCCGACGGCCGTGAGAGCAGGTCCCGGCGAGGAGCACATCGGTGTTTGACATCGGCGGCTTTGAGCTGCTGGTGATCGCAGTGGTTGCGTTGGTGGTGATCGGCCCGAAGGAGCTGCCGGGCACGCTGCGGACCGTCGCGTTCTGGGTGCGCAAGGCGCGCTCGATGGCGCGCGAGTTCCAGGCGGGGTTCGAGGAGTTGACCCGGGAGGCCGAGCTCGACGAGCTGCGCCGCGAGGTGAACGCGGCCATCGAGAAGGACCCGTTCGAGGAGGCCGCGCACGGGGTGCGCGAGACGGTCGAGCATTCGATCGGGCCCGAAATCTATTCCGACCTGGACGCCGCCTATCCCGGAAGCCCGGTGGAGGGCCACCTGGGCGAGAGCGGGAGCGAGAGCGAGAGCGAGAGCGAGAGCACGCAGGCCGTGGATGCCGCCGAGATCAAGCCCGAGCCCGAGGCGGCGTCCCAGCCGCACGAGCCCTCCGGCCACAACGGCGCCACGCCACCTGAGCCGGTGCCGGAGCCGGCGGCAGCGCCCGAGGCAGACCGCGCACACGCGTCCGCCGGGCCGGTGCCGCGCAAGGACGCGGCCGAGGGCTGAACGGTGGCCACCGAGAACGTCCTCAACGGGGAAGGCGACGGCGAGCCGGATGGCGGTAAGCGCATGCCGCTGCTCGAACATCTGGTCGAGCTGCGCCGGCGGCTGATCTGGTCGTTCGTGGCCTTCATCGCCTGCTTTGTCGTCTCCTACTATTTCGCCGACGACATTTTCGGCTTCCTGGTGCACCCGCTCGCACAGGCGTTGCAGGGCGAGCCCGACGTCAAGATGATCTACACCGGGCTGCACGAGGCCTTCTTCACCTACATGAAGGTCGCGTTCTTCACGGCGGCCTTCATTTCGTTCCCGGTGATCGCGCTCCAGATCTGGATGTTCGTCGCGCCGGGCCTCTACAAGAACGAGAAACAGGCCTTCGCGCCCTTCCTGGTCGCGACCCCGATCCTGTTCCTGATGGGCGGCTCGCTCGCCTACTACGTCGTCTTCCCGCTCGCCTGGCACTTCCTGTTGCAGTTCCAGACCCAGGGCGGCCCGGGAACGTTGCCGATCCAGGTGATGCCCAAGATCGACCAGTATCTGGCGATCTCCATGCGGCTGATCTTCGCGTTCGGCGTGGCGTTCGAGATGCCGGTGCTGCTGACCCTGCTCGCGCGGGTCGGCATCGTCACCGCGGCGGGGCTTGCGTCGAAGCGGCGCTACGCCATCGTCGGCGTGTTCATTGTGGCCGCAATCCTGACCCCGCCCGACGTGGTCAGCCAGTGCTCGCTCGCGATCCCGCTCCTGATCCTCTACGAAATCTCGATCGTTTCGGCCCGTATCGTCGAGAAGAAGCGCGCCCAGCGCGAAGCGGAGCTCAACCGCGAGGCCGGCGTCGACGAGTAGCCCGACCGGCCTCGATTCTGGACGCTGGCGGGCGCGAAAACGTATAAGGCGCGGAGGCACTCGCGCCGCCGGGAACCGAGATGCACGACATCCGCTTGATCAGGGAGAACCCCGAATCGTTCGATCGCAGCCTCGCGCGCCGCGGCATGGAGCCGTTGTCCGAGCGCGTGCTGGCGCTCGATTCCGCCCGTCGCGCCGTGCAGACGCGCCTCCAGGAGATGCAGACCCGGCGCAACGCGGCGTCGAAGGAGATTGGCCAGTCCAAGGCCAAGGGCGGCGATGCGCAGGCTTTGATCGAGGAGGTTGCGCGCATCAAGGAGGACATGCCCAAGGCCGAGGAGGAGGAAAGGCGTGTCGGCAGGGAGCTCGACGAGCTGCTCGCCGGCATTCCCAACCTGCCGGCCGACGATGTGCCGGACGGGGTCGACGAGACCGCGAATGTCGAGGCGCGCAAAGTCGGCCGCATACCGGGCTTCGGCTTCGAGCCGAAGGAGCACGACGCGATAGGCGAGGCGCTCGGCATGATGGATTTCGCCCGCGCGGCCAAGCTCTCGGGCGCGCGGTTCGTGGTGCTCTCCGCCCAGCTCGCCCGTCTGGAGCGGGCGCTCGCCGCCTTCATGCTCGACGTTCAGACCGGCGAGCATGGCTATACCGAGGTCAGCCCGCCATTGCTGGTGCGCGACGAAACCGCCTACGGCACTGGCCAGTTACCGAAGTTCAAAGACGACCTCTTTAGAACCTCTCCGTTGGATGAAGAAACGCGCAATCAGTTCATACTCGACCTAATGGAGAATCGGCTGCCTGCTGATGCGTCTGTTCGAGACTCAGTGGTTGCGGCGATCGACACAGTACTCAACAATCCGGCATCACGTTGGTTGATCCCCACGGCCGAGGTGCCGCTGACGAATCTGGTCGCGGGCGAGATTCTCGAAGAGGATCAGCTTCCGCTGCGCTTCGTCGCGCACACGCCCTGCTTCCGGTCCGAGGCGGGCGCGGCGGGCAAGGACACGCGCGGCATGATCCGCCAGCACCAGTTCTACAAGGTCGAGCTGGTCTCCATCGTCCATCCCGACCAGTCCGAGGCCGAGCACGAGCGGCTGACCGGGGCGGCCGAGGACGTGCTGAAGCGGCTGGAGCTGCCCTACCGCGTCGTCACGCTCTGCACCGGCGACATGGGGTTCTCGGCGCGTAAGACCTACGACATCGAGGTGTGGCTGCCCGGCCAGGGGCGCTATCGCGAGATCTCCTCCTGCTCGAACTGCGGCGACTTCCAGGCGCGGCGCATGAACGCGCGCTTCCGCCCGAAGGAAGGGAAGGGCACCCGGTTCGTCCACACGCTCAACGGCTCGGGCCTCGCGGTCGGGCGCACGCTGATCGCCGTCCTGGAAAACTACCAGCGCGAGGACGGCTCGGTAACGGTGCCGGAGACGCTGCGGCCCTACATGGGCGGGGCCGAGCGCATCGACCCGAGATGAGCCTCGAATCGCAGCGAATCCGATTGATCATGGAGCTGCGCAGCCACGGCATCAACGACACCGCGGTCCTGTCCGCCGTCGAGCGCGTGCCGCGCGAGGCGTTCGTGCCGCCCTCGTTCCACGACCAGGCGTACGAGAACACGGCGCTGCCCATTGGCATGGGCCAGACCATCAGCCAGCCGTCCGTGGTTGCCTTCATGACCCAGGCGCTGGAGGTGACCGACCGGTCCAAGGTCCTGGAGATCGGCACCGGCTCCGGCTACCAGGCGGCGATCCTGTCCAAGCTCTGCCGCCGGCTCTACACCATCGAGCGCCACCGCGCCCTGTTGCGCGAGGCGGAGAAGCATTTCACCGAACTCCGGCTGCGCAACGTCACCACCAAGTGCGGCGACGGCTCCAAGGGCTGGCCGGAGCAGGCCCCGTTCGACCGCATCATCGTCACCGCCGCCGCGCCCGAGGTGCCGCCCGCGCTGATCGAGCAGCTGGCGGTTGGCGGCATCCTGGTCGCGCCCGTGGGCAAGAGGCGCGGCGACCAGCACCTGGTCCGGCTGCGCCGGAGCGCGACGGGCATCGCCACCGAGACATTGTGGGCCGTCCGGTTCGTGCCGCTGGTGCCCGAGCCGGCGAAGGACGAGGGCTGAGCGTGGGCGGGCGGCTTCGCATCGCTGCGATTCTCGGCCTTGCGGCTCTCGCTGGCTGCAATACCGACTACGAGCCGATGACACCCTCGGTCTACGCCCCGCCGCCGGGCGCGATTCTCCGCCGCGTGCCGCCGCCCCCGCCACCGCACCGGCCCGAATACTTGCCCCCGCCCGTCGCCTCCGCGCCGGCCCCGCCCGAGACCCGGCCGCCGAGCCCCGGCATCGCTGCCCTGACCCCGCCGCACGCGCGGTTCTATCGGGTGCGCGAGGGCGACTCGGTCTATGGCATCGCCCGCAGGTTCAACGTCGACATGGCTGCGCTGGTGCGGATCAACCGGATGGCGCCGCCTTACCGCATCAATGCGGGCGAGCGGCTGCTGGTCCCCGACAAGACGCCCGAGCGCCCTGCTCCCGGCGAGGTCGCCAGCGCGGCGCCGCCGCCATTGCCCGCGCCTGTGACGCCCCAGGCGGCGCTGCCGGGTGCGCCACCCGTCGACGTCCCGCCGCCGCCGCGCGCCTCGGGCGGGTTTGAGTGGCCGGTACATGGCCGCATCCTGTCCCCCTTCGGCAAGCAGGAGGACGGGCTCCGCAACGACGGCATCAATATCGGCGCCAAGGAGGGCACGCCGGTCCGTGCCGCCGACAACGGCGTGGTGGTCTATGCGGGGAACGAGCTTCCGGGCTTCGGCAACCTGCTGATCCTGCGCCACGCCGACGGGTGGATGACTGCCTACGGCCACAACGCCCGGCTGATGGTGCGCCCGGGCCAGACGGTCCGGCGCGGCCAGGTGGTCGCGACCGTCGGGCACACAGGCGGGGTCAAGCGGCCGCAGCTCCATTTCGAGATCCGCCGCAAGGGCGGCGCGGTCGATCCGGCCCGCTTTCTCACCCGGGCGGGGGCGTAGGAGCCGCCTCGCGGCGACCGGCCCGCATCAATCGAGCCGCTTGCCGAGCCGGCCGGCGAGATCCTGGATGAACTGCCAAGCGACGCGGCCGGAGCGCGCGCCCCGCGTCACCGACCACTCGTTCGCCTCCGCATGCAGCGCGTCGCGGCCGATATCCAGCCCGAACCGGTCGGCGTAGCCGTCGACGATGGCGAAATACGTGTCCTGGTCGCAGGCATGGAATCCGAGCCAGAGACCGAACCGGTCGGACAGCGACACCTTCTCCTCCACCGCCTCGGAGGGGTTGATGGCGGTCGAGCGCTCGTTCTCGATCATGTCGCGCGGCATCATGTGACGCCGGTTCGAGGTGGCGTAGAACACCACGTTGTCGGGCCTGCCCTCGATCCCGCCCTCCAGCAGCGCCTTGAGCGACTTGTAGGTCGCGTCCTGCCCGTCGAACGACAGGTCGTCGCAGAACACCACGAAGCGGCGGGCCGAGCGGCGCAGCGGGGCGAGCAGGCGGGGCAGGCTCGCCAGATCCTCGCGATGGATCTCGATCAGGCAGAGCTGGCCGCCCTCCTCGTTCGCGGCGGCGTGGACCGCCTTGACCAGCGAGCTCTTGCCCATGCCGCGCGCACCCCATAGGAGCGCGTTGTTGGCCGGCAGGCCCTGGGCGAAGCGGCGCGTGTTGTCGAGCAGGATGTCGCGCGCGCGGTCGACCCCGTGCAGCAGCTCGATCGCCACTCGATTGACCTTGGCCACCGGCTCCAGCCGGTCCCGCTCGGCATGCCAGACGAAGGCGTCGGCGCCGTCGATATCGAGCGCGGCCGCGGGCGGTGGGGCAATCCGGTCGAGCGCCTCGGCCAGCCGCAGGAGAATCGGCGCGAGCGCGTGATCGGGTGGCTTTTGGGTCATGATCTTCTCGGAACGCCGGGCGCGCGACCCTATATCACAGGGGCAAGCGGGGCCGAAACCCTTCCGCCGGGCGGTGCGGGGCTTGGCGCGGTGCGGCCGCAATTCGGTTGCAACCAGGCGTTTGGACGCTATAGTCCGGCCAGCCTTCGCCCCGGCCATTCAAGGAGTGCTGCATTGCTGATCTCCCCCGCCTATGCGCAGGCAGCGGCCGGCGGTCCCGGAGAATTCCTCTCGTCCGGCGTCGTCCCGCTCATCCTGATCTTCGTCGTCTTCTACTTCCTGCTGATCCGGCCGCAGCAGAAGAAGGCGAAGCAGCACCGGGAGATGCTGGGCGCGCTGCGCCGGGGCGACACGATCGTCACGACCGGCGGGCTGATCGGCAAGGTCATCAAGGTGGTGAGCGATACCGAGCTCCAGGTCGAGATCGCGGACGAGGTTCGGGTGCGCGTCGCGCGCGCCATGGTGTCGGACGTGCTGTCGCGGACCGAGCCGGCGAAGGGCGATGAAAAGCCGGCGGAGAAGCCTCAGGGTGCGAACACGAACGAGAAGCCCTCGCTCCTCGGCTTCCTGCGCAGGCCGAAGTAACCGGCGCTCCGGGGCCGGCCGCGAACGATCATGGTCTATGTCGCCAAATGGAAGGTGGTGCTGATCCTGGTGCTATGCGCGCTCGGGATCATCTACGCCATTCCCAACGTGCTGCCGCGCCAGACGGCGGACTCGCTGCCGGGCTGGCTGCCGCACCGCCAGATCAGCCTCGGGCTCGACCTCCAGGGCGGCTCGCACTTGCTGCTCGAGGTCGAGACCCAGTCGGTGATCCGCGACCGGCTGTCGGGCCTCGTCAACTCGGTGCGCGAGGCGCTGTTCAAGCAGCATATCGGCTATACCGGCCTCGGCGTCTCGGGCAACGGCGTGGCCTTCACCCTGCGCAACCCGGCCGACCTCGACAAGGCGCGCGAGGCGGTGCGCAACCTCGATCCCGACACCTCGCTCAAGGTCACGGGCAACCGCGTCGCCCTGAACCTGACGGACAAGGCGCTACGCGATCGCACCTCGGCCGCGGTCGACCAGTCGATCGAGATCGTCCGGCGGCGTATCGACGCGACGGGCGTGCGCGAGCCGACCATCCAGCGCGAGGGCGAGGATCGCATCCTGGTCGAGCTGCCGGGCGTCGGCGATCCCGACCGGATCAAGAGGCTGATCGGCAAGACCGCGAAGCTGACCTTCCAGTTCGTCGACGTGGAGCATTCGCCGGAGGAGGCCGAGGGCGGTCGTACCCCGCCGGGCGACGAGCTGCTGCCTTCCGACAAGCCGGCGGCGAACGGCAAGCCGTCGATGTACCTAGTGCACCGGCGGGTGATGGTGTCGGGCGACACGCTGGTCGACGCCCAGCCCAGCTTCCAGAACAACGAGCCCGTGGTGTCGTTCCGCTTCGATGCGGTCGGCGCGCGCCGCTTCGCCGACGCGACCAAGGCGAACGTCGGCAAGCCGTTCGCCATCGTGCTCGACAACAAGGTGATTTCGGCACCGGTGATCCGCGAGCCAATTCTCGGCGGGTCGGGCGTCATCAGCGGCGCATTCACCGTGCAGGAGGCGCAGGACCTCGCGCTGCTGCTGCGCGCCGGCGCGCTCCCCGCGCCCCTCAAGGTGCTGGAGGAGCGGACGGTCGGCCCGGGCATGGGCGCGGATTCGATCCGCGCGGGCGAGATCGCCTGCGGGGCCGGCATGGCGATCGTCGTCGTCTTCATGGTCGCGATTTACGGGCTGTTCGGGGTGATGGCCTGCGTCGCGCTGCTGTTCAACCTGTTCCTGATTGCGGCGCTGCTGTCGCTGCTCGGCGCGACCCTGACCCTTCCGGGCATCGCCGGCGTCGTGCTGACGGTCGGCATGGCGGTCGACGCGAACGTGCTGATCTACGAACGCATGCGCGAGGAGCAGCGCAACGGCCGGACGCCGATCTCGGCGATCGACGCCGGGTTCCAGCGCGCCTTCGGCACGATCGTCGATTCGAACCTCACCACGCTGATCGCCGCCGCGCTTCTCTACAATTTCGGCTCGGGGCCGGTACGCGGCTTCGGCGTAACGCTCGCGATCGGCATCCTCACCTCGATGTTCACCGCCATCTGGGTGACCCGCCTGCTGGTGATCGCCTGGATGCGCCGGGCGCGTCCCAAGACCCTGCCGCTCTGACGGGACGTACGGATGGCAATTCACATCTTCCCCGGCGTCACCAAGATCCCGTTCATGCGGTACCGGGCGATCGCGCTCGGCTTGTCGGGCTCGGCGGTGGTGGTCGCGATCGTGCTGTTCGCGGTGATGGGGTTCAACTACGGCATCGATTTCTCGGGCGGCACGTTGGTCCAGCTCAAGACGCAGGGCCCGGCTAACATCGGCGAGATGCGGACCAAGCTCAACGGCATTGGGCTCGGCGAGGTGCAGCTCCAGCAGTTCGGCGCGCCGAACGAGGTTCTGATCCGCGTCGAGCGCCAGAACGTGGGCGAGGGCGAGGGCGGCGAGGAGAAAGAGGCGGCGACCGTCGCCACCAAGGTGCAGCAGGCCCTCGGCCTTTCCAATTCCTCGATCCAGCGGCGCGAGTTCGTGGGCCCCAAGGTCGGGCAGGAGCTGATCCGCGCGGGCATCCTCGCCACCGCCCTCGCGATGGCCGCGATCATGGTCTACGTCTGGTTCCGGTTCGAATGGCAGTTCGAACTCGCCGGCGTGATCGCGCTGGTCCACGACGTGCTGCTGACGGCGGGCGTGTTCGCCGCCTTCCAGCTCGAGTTCAACCTGACGACGGTCGCGGCGCTGCTCACCATCGCCGGCTATTCGATCAACGATACCGTCGTGGTGTTCGACCGGGTGCGCGAGAACATGCGCAAGTACAAGGCCATGCCATTCACCCAGCTTCTCGACCTCAGTGTCAACGAGACGCTGTCGCGCACCATCCTGACCTCGAGCACGACCCTCCTCGCGGTGCTGATGCTGTTCCTGTTCGGCGGCGAGGTGATCCGCGGCTTCTCGTTCGCCATGCTCTTCGGCATCATCGTCGGCACGTACTCCTCGATCTGGGTGGCCTCGGCGCTGCTGGTCTACTTGGGCGTGCAGCGCGGCACCGTCGCCAAGGACGACGGGGAGGCGGCCCAGCCGGCGAAACGGTCGGGCTGATCGGGCGCCGATGGCCGACATCACCCCCGCCATCCCCGAGGGCCGCCAGCTCGTCGAGGGTTACGGCGAGGGGCGCTTCCGGATCGCCGGCACGGTCCACCAGGGCTCTGTAATCGTGTTCGCCAACCGCACGCTGGGATGGGATGCCGCGGCGCTCGCAGATGCGACCGAGGCGAGCCTCGATGCCGTATTCACCGCCGCCGCGACGCTCGACCTGCTTCTCCTCGGCTGTGGTGCCCGGATGGAAGCGCCGCCTCCGCCGTTGCGGGTTGCGCTCCGTCGCGCCGGCATCGCGCTCGAGACGATGGACACCGGCGCGGCGTGCCGCACGTTCAACGTGCTGCTGGCCGAGGAGCGCCGCGTCGCCGCCGCCCTGATCGCGGTCTGAGCCTTGCCCGCCCGCCTTTCGCGACCGGCCGATTCCGTGTATTTACCGGCCATGGAGCCCATCGTCGAAACGACCGCGCTGCGTGCGCTATGCCAGCGCCTGTCCAAATCCCGCTTCGTCACCGTCGACACCGAGTTCATCCGCGACCGGACCTACTGGCCGCAGCTTTGCCTCGTCCAGCTGGCGGGCGAGGAGGAGGCGGTGGCGATCGACGCGCTGGCGCCGGAGATCGACCTCTCCCCGCTGTTCGAGCTGCTGGCGGCCCCTGAGCCCCTCAAGGTGTTTCACGCGGCGCGCCAGGACATCGAGATATTCTACCATCTGTCCGGCGCCATCCCGGCCCCGCTGTTCGACACCCAGATCGCCGCGATGGTGTGCGGCTTCGGCGACTCCGTGGCGTACGAAACGCTGGCCTCGCGGCTCGCCAAGGCCAGGATCGACAAGTCGATGCGCTTCACCGACTGGTCGCGCCGGCCGCTGACCCCGAAGCAGCTTTCCTACGCAATTTCGGACGTGACGCACCTCCGGATCGTCTACGAAAAGCTCGCCCGCCGGTTGAAGGAAAGCGAGCGCGAGACCTGGGTCGCCGAGGAGATGGCGGTGCTGACCTCGCCGACCACCTACGACATCGACCCGCGCAACTCGTGGCGCCGGCTCAAAAGCCGCAGCGCCAAGCCGCGCTATCTGGCGGTTTTGCGCGAGTTGGCGGCCTGGCGGGAGGAGGAGGCGCGGCGGCGCAACCTGCCGCGGAACCGCGTGCTGCGCGACGAGACGCTGAAGGAGGTCGCCGCCCACGAACCGCGCTCGGCCGAGGAACTGACCCATCTGCGCTCGCTCGGGCGCGGGCAGGCGCAGGGCGAGGTCGGCCGCGCGATCGTCGCCGCCGTGGCCCGTGGCCTCGCCGTGCCGGAGGAAGAGTGCCCGCCGCCGAGCGAGCCCGCCCATGGCGACGGGATGAACGGGGCCTCGATCGAGCTGCTGCGCGTGCTGCTCAAGATGAAGTGCGAGCGACACCACGTGGCGCAGAAGCTGGTGGCCTCGGCCGCCGACATCGAGGCCCTGGCCGAAAGCGATGCGGCGGACGTGCCCGCGCTCACCGGCTGGCGGCGCGAGGTGTTCGGCGAGGATGCGCTGTCGCTGAAGCACGGCAAGCTGGGCCTCACGGCCGACGGCAACAAGGTCCGGATGGTCAAGCTCGACGGCTGACGCGGCCCGTTCTCCCTCAGCGTCGGGCTGTCGCCCGACCGGCCGCTTCGTGTAAGATTGCCGAAAGCGTGCAGCCCAGGGGGAAACCATGAAGCTCTGCCTGTTCCAGACATCGGCCAAGGGCAAGATCGAGCCCGGCTTGATCACCGATCGGGGTGTCGTCTCCATCGCTTCGGCCGTGCGTAAATACGCCGGCCGCACGCCGCAGGAGACGATGGTCGGTATCATCGACAACTACACCGCGCTGAAGCCCGCCCTCGTCAAGCTCGAGAAGTCGGGCAAGGCCACCACCCTTGCCAAGGTACGGCTCAAGGCGCCGCTGCCGCGGCCGGGCAAGATCCTCGCCTGCATCGGCAATTATTGGGAACACCAGGAGCGCGAGGCGCGCGAGCCCAATATGTTCCTCAAGAACCCCGACTGCGTGATCGGGCCGGGTGACACGATCACCCTGCCCAAGTTCACCGAGCCGGTGGTATTCCACCATGAGGCGGAGCTCGCCATCGTGTTCAAGGGGCCGGCCAAGGCCGTGTCGCAGAAGAACTGGCGCCGCGCCGTGTTCGGCTATACCGGCATGATCGACGTATCGGCCCGCGGCGAAGGGCGCTTCACCTGGAAGCGCGGCTCGTGGATGGGCAAGTCGTTCGACACGTTCGGCCCGATGGGTCCGTGCATCACCACGGCGGACGAGATCAGGGACCCCAACAAGCTGCACGTCCAGTTCTGGAACGACGGCCAGCTCCGTCACGACTACAACACCGACGACATGGAAAACCGGGTGCCGAAGCTGGTCGAGTGGGCGTCGACGATCATGACCCTCAATTCCGGCGACGTGCTGATGTGCGGCACCAACCACGAGGGGCTGGGCCCGCTGCAGGACGGCGAGAAGGTCACCTTCACGGTCGAGGGCGTCGGCACCATGAGCCTCAAGGTGAAGGACCCGCTCAAGCGCAAGTGGGAGCGGGGCGTCTATATGGGACCGAATTCGACCAACCCCGAGGCGGTACGCCGCGCGCGCGAGGCAGCGGAGCGCGAGGCGGCGAACAAGGAGGTCATCGAGCGCGCCAAGCTGGAGGGCGCGGCCGGCGGCTGACAGGTCGCTCACGGTGGGCGTGGCGGCCAAAGGCCGTCGCGGGCGGCCCGGGGAGGGGCGCGACATCCCGCCGCAATTGAGCGATATCAATTGGCGTGGCGGCCGGGTGTCTCATCCTATTGGCAACAACAGGGGAGATGAACCGATGCATCTGCGACTCCGGCTCGCCGTTCTCTCGATTCTCGCGGCCGCAGTCATGGCGGCGGCACCTTTCCGGGCGGCGCATGCCGTGCCGAGCTTCGCGCGCCAGACCGGTCTCGGTTGCAGCGCGTGCCACACCGCCTATCCCGCGCTCAACTCCTTCGGCCGCGACTTCAAGATGCGCGGCTACACGCTGGGCGCGGAAGGAGGCGAGTATCCGCCGCTCGCGCTGGTGCTCCAGCCGGGCTTCACCCACACCGCAAAGACCCAGGAGCCGAAACCCGTCGACGGGTTCAACGGCAACAACAACACTGCCCTGTCGCAGGCGAGCCTGTTCTATGCCGGCCGCATCTACGACAAGCTCGGCGCGTTTTCCCAGCTCACCTACAGCGGGACGGCCGACCGGCTGGGGATCGACAACACGGATGTCCGCTATGCCGACGACGGGACGCTCGCCGGCAAGGCGGCGGTCTACGGCTTCACGTTGAACAACAACCCGACCGTCCAGGACCCGTGGAACACGCTGCCGGCCTGGGGCTATCCCTACACTTCGAGCGATTTCCTGCCCGGACCCGGGGCGGCCACGCTGATTGACGGCGGGCTGGGCCAGCAGGTCGCCGGGCTGGGCGGGTACCTGCACTGGAACGACATGCTCTATGTCGAGCTCTCCGGTTACCGGACCCTGTCGCGCGACACGCTGACCTTCCTCGGGGCCGAGCCGAACGGCGACGAGATCGACGGCGTCGCCCCCTATTGGCGGATCGAGCTGTCCCACAATTTCGGCAACCATTACGTCTCGGTCGGGACGTTCGGACTTGCGGCCGACACCTATCCGGGGCGCGACCATTCGGCCGGCACCGACAGCCGCATCGACGTCGGGCTCGACGCGCAGTACCAGTACGACGTCTCGCCGCACGATATCGGCGTCTATCTGCGCTGGATCCACGAACACGCGGACTGGAACACCAGCCTGCCGCTCGGCAACGCGACCAACGCGCACAACTCGCTCGACGATGTCAGCCTGACCGGCTCCTATCTGTACGACCAGACCTACGGCGCGGACCTCAGCTTCCACACCATCACTGGCGGGGCTGATGCGCTGCATTATTCGGACAGCGCCCTCAACGGCCGCCCGAATACCGAAAGCATGACCTTCCAACTCGACTGGCTGCCGTTCAACAAGAATGGCGGGCCCTCGGTCTGGACCTGGTTCAATCCGAAATTCGTCCTCCAATACACCAAATACTTCCGGTTCGACGGCGCCAGCTCGAACTATGACGCGGCCGGGCGGAACGCCGGCGACAACGACACGGTCTACGCCATGGTATGGCTGCCGCTGTGAAGAGTCTGGCCGGGTTTGCCTTCGCCTTCGTCTTAGCCATCGCTGCGCTGGCAGCGACGGCGGGGCGCGCGGCCGACCTTCAGAACGGGGCCTCCGTCTACCGTCGCACCTGCTCCGTATGCCATGGGTTGACCGGGCTCGGGGCCTTCCCCGGCATTCCGAACCTGGACAAGAGGGGCGGGGTGCTCGCCCAACCCGATGCGTTGCTGCTCGACCGGATCGAGCACGGCTACCGGAGCCCCGGCTCGCAGACGGCGATGCCGCCAAAGGGCGGCAATCCGCGGCTCACGCACGACGACCTCGTCGACGTTCTCGCCTACATGCACCGCGAGTTCGGCGTGCAGAGCGCGTCGCCAGAGAAGAGGGCCGCGCCGGATGCCCGAAGCGGCTCCGAGGCGCCTGAGGACCATAGCAGGATGGGCCCGGGAATGATGGGCCGCGGCATGATGGGGTCCGGAATGAACGGCGGGATGATGGGCCGCTGACCCGCCCATCCCCCGCTGCCGGCGAGGAGAAGAGATCGTGGCGTACTACATGCACAAGATGGTCGCGGGATCGTTCGACGACGTTGCCGCGCGCGTGATCGAGGCGCTGAAGGCCGAGGGCTTTGGGGTGCTGACCGACATCGACGTAAAGGACACGATGAAAAAGAAGCTGAACGTCGACTTTCGCCCCTACCGCATCCTGGGCGCCTGCAATCCATCGCTCGCCCACCGGGCGCTCGAAGCGGAGAACAAGATCGGCACCATGCTGCCGTGCAACGTGATCGTGCGCGAGGACGACGCCGGTCGCATCGAGGTCGCAACGATCGATCCCGTCGTCTCGATGCAGGCCGTCGGGAATCCCGCCCTGGCAACCCTCGCGGACGAGGTGCGCGGGCGGCTCCAGAAGGTGCTGAACGCGCTTTGAGCCCGTCGCCCAGACCGGCGGGCGCCGATCCGGGCGACGGGGACTGGGCTACGCGGCCTTCTTGCCCTTCGCGGCCTGGAGGGCCGTCCAGATGCGATTGGGCGTCGCCGGCATCTGGATGTCCTTGATGCCGAGCGGGCGGAGCGCATCCATGATGGCGTTGATAACCACCGGCGTCGCGCCGACCGTGCCGGCCTCGCCCGCGCCCTTGACGCCGAGCGGGTTGGTCTTGGTCGGCACCGGGCTCTCGTCCACCGTGAACATCGGCAGGTCGTCCGCCCGGGGCATGCAGTAGTCCATGAACGATCCGGAGAGCATCTGGCCCGACTCCTTGTCGTAGACCACGTCCTCGAGCATCGCCTGGCCGACGCCCTGGGCGACGCCGCCATGCACCTGGCCGGCGAGAAGCAGGGGGTTGATGACGCGGCCCACATCATTGACGGCGGTGAAGCGGTCGATCGTGGTCACGCCGGTCTCGGGGTCGATCTCGACCTCGCACACCATGCAGCCGTTGGGGAAGGTGGACGGGGCCGCCGACACGCCGACCGCCTCGAGCCCGACGCCGAGCTCGATCGGGAAGCCCATCGGGGCGAACGAGGCCATGGCGATGTTCTTCAGCGGGATACGCTTGTCGGTGCCGGCCACCGTGAACATGCCGTCGGCGAACTCGATGTCGGATTCGGCCGCTTCGAGCATGTGCGCGGCCCACTTCTTGGCCTTCTCGATCAGCTTGTCGGCTGCGTCCTTGATCGCCGAGCCGCCGACCGACAGCGAGCGCGAGCCGTAGGTGCCGCGCCCGAACGGCACCTCGTCGGTGTCGCCCTGGATCAGCCGGACATTCTCGAAGGGCACGCCGAGATACTCGTTCACCAGCTGAGCGAAGGCGGTTTCGTGGCCCTGGCCGTGGCTGTGCGTGCCGGCGATCACGGTGACGTCGCCCGAGGGGTCGAAGCGCAGCTCCATCCGCTCGTTGAAGATGCCGCACGCCTCGATGTAGTAGGTGAGGCCCTGGCCGCGCAGCTTGCCGCGCTTCTCCGACTCGGCCTTGCGCTTGGCGAAGCCCTTCCAGTCGGCCGCCGCCAGCCCCTTGTCCATGACCATGGCGAACTCGCCGCAATCGTAGTTGTGCATCAGCTTGGTCTGATAGGGCATCGCGGAGGGCTGGATGAAGTTCTTGCGGCGCAGCTCCGCCTTGTCGATGCCCATCTCTGCCGCCGCCGTGTCGATCAGCCGGTCGACGATGTAGTTCGCCTCCGGCCGGCCGGCGCCGCGATAAGGCGTGGTCGGCACCATGTTCGAGAACACCATGCGGCTGACCACCAGCATCTGCGGGAAGTCGTAGGCGTGCGACAGCATGAACGTGCCGAGCAGCGGCGTGACGATGCCGTTGCTCATCAGGTAGGCGCCGAGGTTGAACGTGTTGTCGATGCGCATCGCGGTGATGCGCCCGTCTTTGTCGAGCCCCAGCTCACAGACGCTGACGAGGTCGCGCCCGTGGGAATCCGACAGCATCGCCTCGGCCCGGTCGGGGGCCCAGCGCACCGGCCGCCCCGTCTTGCGTGCGGCCCAGACGCAAAGCGCCTCCTCGGGATAGATCTCGCCCTTGAGGCCGAACCCGCCGCCGACGTCGCCCGACACGACCTGCAACGACCGCTCGGGCATGTGCAGAACGTCGCGCGCCACCACCTCGCGCACCTTGTGGGGGATCTGGCTCGACGTATAAAGCGTCACCTTGTCCTGGAGCTGGTGCGGCGCAGCCACACAGCCCCGCGTCTCCATCGAGTTGGTTGAAAGGCGGTTGTTGTAGATGGTGAGCTTGGTGACGTGCGCGGAGTTCTTCAGCGCCTGGTCGACCGCAGCGGCGGCGGCGGGATCGTGCGGGAAGTGCAGCTCGATCCAGACGTTCGAATCCATCTCGGACCAGACCTTGGCCTTGGAGCCTGCGGCTGCGGCCGTGTCGGCGACAAACGGCAGGGGGTTGTAGTCCACCTCGATCAGCTCGGCGGCGTCCTTCGCCTGGGCGAGCGTTTCGGCCACCACCATCGCCACCGGGTCGCCGACATATTTCACCGTCTTGGCGCAGAGGAGCGGCCGGTCGGGGGCGAAGGCGGGGGCGGGCACGGGCGGCGGCAGGTGCGCCGGCGGCAGGCCCTTGATGCCGTCAGCGGCCGCGTCGGCGCCAGTCAGCACCGCGATCACGCCGGGGGCGGTTTTGGCCTTGCTCACGTCCAGCTTGCGGATTTCCGCATGGGCGTGGGGCGAGCGCAGGATGTGAATATGAGCCTGCCGAGGCAGCTCGATGTCGTCGGTATAGCGGCCGCGGCCGGTCAAAAACCGCGGATCCTCGGTGCGCGGCACCGGCTGGCCGATTCCGAATTTCATGATCGTCTCCCTAGCGGATCGGCCGGCGCAGCGGGCGCCGGCCCGTTCTTGACTGCCATTCTGCCTTGCCCCGGCCGGGTTTCCAAGCCCCGGCGCACGCACGTCCCGAGGGGCCATTACGGCTTGCCATCGCCGGCCGGGCCGGGCAAGCTTCACGAAATGTGCCGCGATCGTTCGCAACGGCGGCGCAGTGTAACCTCAAATGGAGAACACGAGCATCCGGTACGCGATGAATGCCTAACAGGGAGAAATCACCATGAGAATGCATGGAACGTTGCCGCTCGCCGCGGCATTCGTGAGCGCGCTGGCGCTGGGAGCGCCGGCGCAGGCGAAGATGGAGAAGACGTCCATCTCGCTGCCCGCAACGACGGTCACCTTCCTTCCGGTCTATGTGGCCCAGGACATGGGGTTCTGGAAGAAGGTCGGGCTCGACGTCACGCTGCACAACATCCGCGGAATGGGCACGACCAACGCCATGCTGGCGGGCAGTGTGGATTTCGCCGTCCAGTCCGGACCCAGCCTGATCCGTGGCAACATCCGCGGCCGCAAGATGCTGGGCATCGCGCTGATGGCGAACGGCATCGCCTTCGAGCTCGACGCCAGCGCGAAGAAGGCGCAAGGGCTCGACATGAAGGCGCCGCTCAACAAGCGCCTCGAATGGCTCAAGGGCAAGAAGGTGTCGGTGGATTCGCCGAACACGGTGGTCGACGCCGTGCTGCGCCTGTTCTCGGCCAAGGCCGGGCTCGATACGAAGCGGGACATGACCGAGACCTACATGCAGCCGCCGGAGGCCATCGCCGCCCTCGACAACGGCTCGCTCGATGCGGCCGTCCTCAACTTCCCCTGGACCGAGACGGCGCAGCGCGAAGGCGCCATCCTGGTGGCGAGCGGGGTGACCGACCTGCCCGAGATGCTGCCGACCATCGCCACCACCACCACCACGCGGATGGGCTTCTGCAAGTCGCACGCTTCGATTTGTGCGAAGGTCGCGCACGGCTACGTGATGTCGCACAAGTTCATCCACGAGCACCCGCAGGAGGCGGTGAAGATCGCCCTCAAGGTGATGCCGCAGGCGAACAAGTCGGACATCGAGAAGTCGATGGCCGAGGTGTTGAAGACCACGCCGCTGGTGCCGCGCTACAATGCGGCCGCGTTCGAGCACGCGCAGCAGATCATGATCACCGGCGGGATGCTGCGTAAGGAAGAGGCGCGGAAGAGCTTCAAGGCCTTCTTCACCAACAAGTACGTCGACATGTTCGCCAAGCCGAACGCGATGTCGTCGCGCTAGCGCGAACGCTGCACTCAGCGAGGGCCGTTCGCCTGGCCGGGCGAGCGGCCCTTTCGCGTCCTACGGCACCACGACAATGTTCACGAACCCGCCATTGTTGGAGGCGACGTCGGCGATGGCGTCGTTGATGCGCTCCAGCGGGTAGGCGCGCGTCTCGAACACCGAGAGGTCGATGAGACCGGCCGCGAACAGCGACGCCATCCGCTCGCCCTGGGCGACGGTGAACCAGTTCGAGCCGCGATAGCCGAGCGCGTTGACCATGAACGCCATCGGGGGAATCGGTAGTTCCTCGCCGAGCGCGCCGATATTGACGGCCATGCCGCCGCGCCGGAGCCCCATGAGGGCGTCGGCGGTATGGTTGGACGGCGTGCCCCGGGCGAGCCCGTCGATGATGAGATCGGCGCCGATCCCGTCCGTCGCCTGGCGGATGCGGGGCGCGATCGGGGTGCCGTCGATCGCGACCGGCCGGATGCGGTCGGGCGCGAGGGCGCGGATGCGGGCGAGCCGCTCGGGATTGCGCGCGATCGGCACGATGCGCGAGAGCCCCAGCGCCAGGCCGAACAGCACCGCGTGCACGCCGAGCGTGCCGGTGCCGCCGACGATGGCGAGCGTGTCGCCGGCCCGGGCGGCGCCGGTTTCGAGGGCGCCGTAGGCCGTGCCGAGATAACCGAACCGCGCGCCGATCTCGAAGCTCACATCGTCCGGCAGTTTCACCAGGTTGGCGGCCGGCGCGGTCACGTACTCGCAGAATCCGCCGTGCGGCCAAGCGTTGAGCAGCGCCTCGGCGCCGGGACGGAAGCCGAAATAGCCTTGCAGCGCGCCGATTTCGCAATAGAGCGGCAGGCCGCGCCGACAATAGTGGCAGGAGCCGCAATAAAGCGCGGGGTTGACGTACACCCGGTCGCCGACCGCGATGCCGTGAACGCCGTCGCCGACCTCGGCCACCTCGCCGGCGGTGTCGAGCCCGAACACGGCCGGCATGCGCGGCAGGATCCGCCAGGTCTTCGACCCGACGATGTTGCGCAGGTTGGGAACGACGCCGCATGCGCGCACCCGCACCACCACGTCGCCGGCGCGCGGGGCGGGCCGGGCGATATCGGCGAGGCGGAAGGGCGCACCCGGCTCGTCGAGCAGGGCGGCGCGCATGGTCAGGCCGGCTCGACCTTCTCGAGGGCAGCCATCTCCTCGGCCGTGCGCGGGCGGGCCATGTCGGCGTCGATCCGGCGCATCGCGCTGGTCATGTCGAAGCGGTTGCCGTCCGGATCCTTCGCAGCGTCCTCGACATAGGGCCGGTCGCGCCCCGGCTGGAAGACGTCGATGCCGCGCTCGCCGAGCTTGCCGTATATGGCTTCCTTCTCGTCGGCCTCGACGGTGAAGCCGAAATGGTTGATGCCCATCGGCATGTTCTCGGTTCGGCTCCAGAGTAGCGCGACGTCCATGTAGCCGTCGGTGATCCACACCGCGCCGCGGCCCGTCTTGCCGGTGATCTTCATCCCGAAGACGTCTTTGTAGAACTCGGCGAGCTTGTCCGGGTCCTTGGTGAAAATCGCGATGTGCTTGATCTTGGCCATCTCGTCCTCCCGGCGTGGTGTGGCGAAAGCGTAATCCTCCCGTCGCGCGCGCGTCAATCGGCGGCTAGAATGGCCCGCTCAATGGGGGGAAATTCAATGGCGAACGAGCTCGCGCCGGTCAGGCGCATCGTCACCGGCAAGGGACCGGACGGCAAGGCGACGATCCTGGAGGACGGGACCGCGCCGGTCGTGACCACCGTCGCGGCCCGGCCAGGCTACCGCGTCACCAGCTTGTGGGTGACGGATGAGACGCCGGTGCGGATCGACGCGCCGGACGGCACGCCGTCGCACAAGGGGCTGCTGCCGCCGCGCTCCGGCTCGGTGTTCCGCATGATCGACATTCCACCCGAGCCGACCGACGCGGCGGCGCGGGAGGCGATGCAGCGCGCGACGTTCGGCGCGATCTATCAGGACCTCAAGAAGGACTACGCCGCCAACAACCATCCCGGCATGCACCAGACCGACACGGTTGACTATGCCATCTGCATGGAGGGCGAGATCTACGCGGTCATGGAGGATTGCGAAACGCTGATGAAGGCGGGCGACGTGCTGATCCAGCGTGGCACCAACCATGCATGGTCGAACCGCTCGGGCCGGATGTGCCGCATGTGCTTCGTGCTGATCGACGGCACCTGGAGCTGAGAAAGAGCAAAGGGGAGGGGACGATGTTCTACAATTGTGGGCCGCACGCGCCGCATGCGCCGGCGACCGGCCACGGCCACGAGAAGATCGTGCGCCGTCGCGGCAAGAGCCTGACGGTCGACATCCACTGCCACTTCATGTCGCCACGCGCGGTCGAGTTCGTCCGGCCGCACTTCTCGCCGGAGCGCGAATCGGCGCTGCGCTATGCTAACCCGCTTACGCGCAAGATCCTGATCGCGCAGAACGAACGGGTGGCGGGGCCGATCTCCACCGCCGAGCAGCGGCTGAAGGACATGGACCGGATGGGGATCGACATCCAGGCGGTCTCGCCCGGGCCGCAGGCCTACAACTACTGGCTCGATCCCGACCTCGGCCGCCAGGCGAGCCGCATGGTGAACGAGGACCTGGCCGCGCTGGTCGCAACCCATCCCGACCGGCTGGTCGCCATGGGAACGGTGCCGCTGCAGGACACGCGCCTCGCCGTCGCGGAGATGGAATATTGCGTCAAGAAGCTCGGCATGCGCGGCATCGAGATCTCGTCCCACGTCAACGGCACGGAGATCTCGGCGAAGCGGCTCGAGAAGTTCTGGGCCAAGGCCGAGGAGCTCGGCATCCTGATCTTCCTCCACCCGCTGGGCACGACAAGCGCGGAGCGGCTCGCCGACCACTACTTCAACAACGTGATCGCCAATCCGCTGGAGGCGACCATTGCCGTCGGCTACCTGGTGTTCGACGGCGTGCTCGACCGGTACCGCAAGCTGAAGATCTGCGTCGCCCACGGCGGCGGATACGTCTCGCACTACCCGGGCCGCATGGACCACACCTACCGGGCGCGGGAGGATGGGCGGGTCAACATCAAGCGCCCGCCGTCGGACTACCTGAAGCGGCTCTATTTCGACACGGTGCTGTTCGACCACTCTCAGCTCACCCACCTGGTGGAGCGCTGGGGCGCCGACCACCTGATCCTCGGCACCGACTGGCCCTACGACATGGCCGAGACCGACCCGGTCGGGTTCGTCGAAAGCTGCAAGGGGCTGACTCGCGCCCAGCGCGACGCGATCGAGGGGCTCAACGCGGCGAAGCTGCTGGGGCTCAAGGTTCCGCGCGCGAAGGCGCCGGCGAAGAAGCCCGCCGCGAGGCGCGCTTCGGCCCGCGCTTAAATACGGCTGTCATCCCGGCCAAGCCGTGCGCAACGCGGACGGCGCGATCCGGTATCTATGATTTGACGCCTCGGACGCGTGAAGTTGGCCCCGGATCGGCGCTGCGCACCGTCCGGGGTGACAGTCAGGAATTCGGCTCGCGTTTCGCCGCGCCGGCCTCGACCGCGAGCCGCTCCAGCATCTCGTAGGGCTGGGCGCCGACGACGCCATAGCCGCCGGCGACGAATGTGGGGACGCCGGTGACGCCATATTGGTGCGACTTGGCCCAGTCGGCGTCGATCGCGGCGCTGAACCGCCGTTCGGCGAGCACGGCGCGCGCCTCGTCCACGTCGAGCCCGGCCTTGCCCGCGATGTCGACCAGCACGTCCAGGTCACCGATGTTGCGCCCGTCGACGAAGTAGGCGCGGAACAGCGCGTCGTGGATCGCCCAGCCGCCCGGCTGGGTGTCGGCCCACTTGCCCAACTCCTGCGCGAGGCGCGAGTTGTAGGTGTGGGTGCGCTTGCCGTAGGGCAGCCCTTCCGCGTCCATGCGCGCCTTCATCTGGCGCCACATCGTGTCGGGATCGACATCGCGGCCGCGATAGAGCTCCTCGATCGAGTTGCCCTCGGCTGGCGTCTCGGGGTGCAGCGGGAAGTGCACCAGGACGATTTCGACCTCGTACTCGCGCTTCAGCCGTTCAACTCGCACGGAGCTGAGATAGCACCAGGGTCAGACGTAGTCCGAAAAGATCTCGTAGCGGACGGGCTCGGCCATGCGGCACCTCCAGTCTATGGTCGATACATCGCACCGACGGGACCGGTTATCAAGCCGCGGTTTTCCCGGGGCGGCTTCTGTGCCATCGTGCGCGGAACGCCGTTGGAGGGGGGAACGCATGGCCGCCGGCAGGATCAACGACACGCACGATCCGGACATCGAGAGCTGGGTGGAGAGCGCGAACGCGCCCGAAACGCCATTCCCGATCCAGAACCTGCCGTTCGGCGTGTTCGTGCGGAAGGGCAGGGGCGCGACTCCGACCTGCGGCGTCGCCATTGGGACGGAGATCGTCGACCTTCCCGCCGCGCTCAAGGCGGGCGTGTTCACCGGCCGCGCGAAGACGGCGGCCGAGGCGATGTGCGGCCCTACGCTCAACCCCTTCCTCGCGCTGGGGCCGGCGAGCTGGTCGGCCGTGCGCTCGCAGCTCTCCAAGGCGCTCCGCACCGGGCGGGGGGCGACCGGCAAGCTGAAGTCGGGGCGTCGCCGCTGTCTGGTGCGCCAACGCGACGTGCGCATGGTCCTGCCGGTCGAGGTGCACAATTATTCGGACTTCTTCGTCTCGATGCACCACGTCATCAACGTCGCGAAGGCGGTCGGGCGGCCCGAGCCTTACGTGCGGCCGGCATGGCGCTACATGCCCGTCGGGTACCACAGCCGGGCCTCGACCGTGGTGGTGTCGGGCACGAAGGTGCGCCGTCCGCTCGGGCAGTATCCGGAGGGCAACCAGCCGCCCAAGTTCGGCGTCTGCAAGAAGCTCGACTACGAGCTGGAAATGGCCGCGATCATCGGGCCGGGCAGCAAGATCGGCGAGCGCATCCGCATGAAGGACGCGGAGAGCCACATCTTCGGCCTCGTTCTGCTCAATGACTGGTCGGCGCGCGACATCCAGTTCTGGGAATCGATCCTCGGCCCGTTCCTCGGCAAGTCGATGTCGACGACCGTCTCGCCCTGGATCGTGACAATCGAGGCGCTGGAGCCGTTCCGGGCCAAGCTCGACGCGCGTCCGGCGGGCGACCCCGCGCCGCTGCCCCACCTCGCGCCGGCGCGCGGCGCGCCGCCCGACGGGTTCGACATCACGCTGGAGGCGTTCGTGCAGTCCGAGAAGATGCGGAAGGCGAAGCAGGCGCCGACGCGCTTCACCCGCTCCAACTACCGGCGCATGTACTGGTCGATCGACCAGATGGTCGCGCACCACACCTCGAACGGCTGCAACCTGGTACCTGGCGATGTGCTGGGCACCGGCACCATGTCGGGCCCGACGCGCGAGGAGGCGGCCTGCCTCGTCGAGCGCACGCTCTTCGGGCGCGATCCGGTGCGGCTCGCCTCGGGAGAGATGCGCGGCTTCGTCGAGGACGGCGACGAGGTGATCTTCTCCGGCACCGCGACCGCCAAGGGGTACCGGACGATCGGGTTCGGCGAATGCCGGGGCATGGTGACGCCGGCGGAGAAGCTGCGATGACGACGACAATTCATTTCGTGGGCTCGGTCCCGCTGAAGACGGCGGAGGATACGTTCCGGGCGCTGGCGACGCTGGGGTCGCGCGCGCCGCGCCTGCCCGACGGCGAGCCGGGCAATCGACAGAACTGGATCATGAGCCAGCACGCGGTGTTCGACCGCGCCGGAATGTTCGAGCGCTACGAGGAGGCGCCGGACAGCCGCGCGCCCAACGTGAAGCGCGTGCGCTACCGGCTGCGACCCGGGGTGCCGGCGCCGACCGCCGCGGAGCTCGGACCGCTCGGATACGCGGCCGGGGCGCGCGAATCCTTCGCCACGTTTTCGCGGATGAAGCATGATGGGGTGATCGGCCCCGCCACGCGCTTCCAGGTGTCGATCCCGTCGCCCTACGACGTGGTCGGGTTCGGCGTCGACCATGCCGACTACGCCAAGGTGTACCCGGCCTACGAGCGTGCCGTTCTGGACGAGGTGGCGCAGATTGCGCGGCTGATCCCGCACGAGGAGCTTGCGATCCAGTGGGACATCGCGCACGAGTTCGAGTACCTGGCGAGCCACGCCTCGCCGCCCTTCGTGCCGATCTCCGAGGACGAGGTGGTGGCACTGCTGGTGCGGCTCGGCCAGGCCGTGCCGGCGGACATCGAGCTCGGCTATCACTGCTGCTACGGCGACTACAACCACAAACATTTCATCGAGCCGAAGGACACGGGCGACATGGTGTCGGTGATGAACGCGGTCTCGGCGAAGATCGGCCGGCCGATCGCGTTCGTCCACATGCCGGTGCCGCGGGATCGCAGCGACGCCGCCTATTTCGCGCCGCTGAAGAAGCTGAAGCTGCAGCCGGGCACGCAGCTCTATCTTGGGCTCGTGCACTTCACCGACAAGCTGGCCGGTACGCAAAAGCGCATCGCGGCGGCACGGAAGGCGGTGAAGGGGTTCGGCATCGCGACCGAGTGCGGGCTCGGCAGGCGGAAACCGGAGTCGATCCCCGAGCTGATCGCCATCCATGCCACGGCGGCCTCGGCGATGGACGGAAACGGATCGGCCGTGGATCGCGAACGATGATTCCCAATTCCGTGAGGGACGCGCGCCCGGCGTAGGCCCGCCTGTGCGCGCGTGCGATAGTCGCGCCTCCACAGGAGGAGCCACCATGATTTTGAACAAGACGGCCGCCCTTGCAGCGGCCCTGGTCGCTTGCGCGCTATGCGCGGCGCCCGCGCGTGCCGAGATGGAAAAGACCGCGATCGCCATGCCGGTGATCAGCGTCACCTTCGCGCCGACCTACGTGGCGCTCGACAAGGGGATGTGGAAGGCGCTCGGCCTCGACGTCACCCTGCACAACATCGCCGGCCTCGGCGCCACCAACGCCATGCTGGCGGGCAGCGTCGACTTCGCCGTCGCGTCCGGTCCGACCCTGATCCGCGCCAACATCCGGGGCCAGAAGATTCTGGGGCTCGGGCTGATCGCAAACGGTCTCGCTTTCGACGTCATAATGAACAAGGACGTCGCCGCGAAGGACGGCCTCAAGGAGAGCATGCCGCTCGCCGAGCGCATCAAGGCGCTGAAGGGCACGAAAGTGTCGGTCGATGCTCCGAACACCATCGTCCAGGCGTTCCTGCGCTACGTCGCGCGCAAGGGCGGCATCGATCCAGAGCGCGATTTCATCACAACCCCGATGGCGCCGCCGGCCGCGCTCGCCGCGCTATCTGCGGGGACGACGCAGGCCGCGACCTTCACCTCGCCCTGGCAGTTCATCGCCATGTCGCGCGGCGACTTCACCCTGGCCAGCGGCACGAACGACGTGAAGGAGTTGCTGCCGTTCGCCTCGACCGTCACGCTCACGCGCCCCGAGGTGTGCGAGAAGAAGCCGACGGTGTGCCAGAAGCTGATGGCGGGCTATGTCGAGGCGCACAAATACGTGCACGACCACCCGGCGGAGACGATCGCGATCCTGGAGCATCGCATGCCGAAGTCGAAGCCCGCCGAGATGAAGCAGGCTTATGAGCGGATGGCGGAGACGACGCCGATGTCGCCCGCCTTCTCCGACGAAGGTCTGGAGCACGCGCAGGAGCTGATGGTCACCGGCGGCATGATCAAGGAGTCGGAGAAGCTCAAGTCCTTCGCCGGCATCTACACCAACAAGTTCCTGAAGTAGGAAGAACGGATGTCACCCCGGACGGCGCCAAGACGTCGTCCGGGGCTCATCTTGCCGCAGTTCGACCTCTCCGTTCGCCCTTCGAGAGGCGCCTTGGCTTCGCCAGGTCGGTCGTCCGGACGAACGAGATATGGCGATCAGTCTTTCCGTGCCTTTGCGCGGGCGCGGGCCAAGGCGACAAGCTGGTCGTTGACGCGCTTGCGCAACGTCGCCGCCTTCTCCGGGGTCCATTCGTAGAACCCTTTTCCGGTCGACATGCCGAGCTCGCCCTTCTCGACCATCTGGACGAGGAGCGGGCTCGGCTCGGTCGATCGGTCGAGCGCCGGGCACATCGTGCGCTGGACGTCCAACGTAATGTTGACGCCGATCAGGTCGGACTGCTCCATCGGGCCGAGGATGCCGAGCCGCGCGCCGAACCCGTCCTTCACCACGATGTCGAGCGTCTCCGCGTCGCAGATGCCCGAGGCCACGATGGCGATCGCCTCGCGCTTCATCGCGTGCTGCAGCCGGTTGCCGATGAAGCCCGGCACGTCGCGCTTTACATGGACCGGCGACTTGCCGCAGGCGGCGAGGAGCGCGATGGTCTTCTCGACCGTGGCGGGCGCGGTGCGCTCGGCCTGCACCACCTCGACCAGCGGGATCAGGTGCGGCGGGTTCCAGAAATGCGTGCCGACCACCCGGTCCGCGGTGGCGACGTCTTCGCCGATCTTGGTGATGGGCAGTGCCGACGTGTTCGAGGCGAGGATGCAGCTCCGTTTCGTGGCCCGTTCGAGCCGGGCGAAGATCTCCTGCTTCAGCGGCAGCTTTTCGGGCGCCGCCTCGACCACCAAATCGGCGTCGGCAACGGCCTTTTCGAAGTCGGGCTCGATTCGGACGTTCTCGGCGCCGGCCGGGTCCTGCTCCAGCAGCGTGAAGATCGCACGGATACGTTCGGGCGCACTGTCCAGGACGGTCGCGTTCGTGTCGTGGAGCGTCACCCGATGCCCGCCGGAGGCGAATATCTGCGCAATGCCGTGGCCCATCAGCCCGGCCCCGAGAACGGCGATACGTTCGTTGGGCATGCTCAACCTGTAACCTCGTGCTTCGACAGGCTCAGCACGAGGAGCTTAGTAAGCTGTCACTTCATCCTGAGCGCGTCGAAGGAGGAGGTGAAACTCCGTCACCCCGCGGTGAAGCCGCCGTCGATGTACAGCACTTGACCGGTGGTAAAGTTCGACGCGGGCGACAGCAGATAGAGCAGGATGCCGACGAAATCCTCCGGCTCGCCGAGGCGGCCGAGCGGAATGCGCGACAGCGAGCGCTGCTTGGTCGCCTGGCCGAGCTCGTCGTCGCCGTACATCCAGGCGGTGAGCTTGGAACGGAAGACGGTCGGTGCGATGGCGTTGGCCTGGATGTTGTGCTTGGCGAGCTCAGTGGCGAGCACGTGGGTGAGCCCGTCGATGCCGCCCTTCGAGATACAGTAGGCGGTGTAGCCGGAGATGTTGCCGTGCCGGCCGCGCACCGATGACATCAGCACGATCTTGCCGCCTCGCTTCTGCTCGATCGCACGGCGGGTGTACGCGCGGCAGGCCAGCCAAGTCTGGCGGAGGTTCGCGTCGATCACGTCCTCCCAGTCCTGCTGCGGCATCTCGTGGATGAAGCCCGCCTTGTTGTAGCCCGATGCGACGAACAGTCCGTCGACGCCGTTATGGCTGTCGCAGGCGATGTCCATGATCGTCTTGCAATCGGCCTCGGTCTTGGGCCGCAAGTTGGCGACGGCGACCTTGCCCTTCTTGAGCGACTTGATCTCGTCGGCGAGCTCGTCGAGCTCGCCCTTGTTGCCGCCCGCGATGGTAACGTTGGCGCCGACCGCCGCGCATACGATCGCGCAGGCGCGGCCGATGGCACCCGTCGCCCCGGTCACGACGATAGAGCGGTCCTTGATGTTGAACACGCTGAGCGGGTTGGAGAATGCCTCGGGCAGCGCGGTCTTGGTTTCGGTCGCCATGTCACTTCTCCGGCGCGGGCATGACGACCAGCATGATCGCCACCCGGTTGCTCTTGTTGACGATCTGGCGCTCCTCGCCCGGCGGGATGTGGCAGGAATCGAGCGGGCCCAGCACTGTGTCGTTGCCGGCGATGGTCACCGTCACCTCGCCGTCGAGCACCACGTAGACGCGCTCGAGCCCGGAGGCCGAGTTCTCCGCCCCGCCGCCCGGCAGGAAGTAGGAGAGCCCGACCGTCACCTTCTTGGTCGGGCTCGCCTCCAGCCCCTGCAGGCGGAGCGCCGTCATGTCCCAATGACGAGCCGCCTCGTAGGGCTTCGCGTCCTTGATGCGGGTGACATCCATCTCAGCTCTCCCCGCTCTCGATGCGGAAACGCTGCTTTGGGTCGATCACTGCGACGACGCGGACGCCGCAGCCTTCGCCCTCCGGCCACCGCCACGGGAAGGCCATGAAGGTGCATCGCTTGCCGGTGATCTTGTCGAGATCGCCGCCGATGTTCTCGATGCCCGGGATGCCGTGCGTCATCATGATCTTGTGCGCCGGCTCCCACAGCGGGAAGTCGTCGGCGATGTGACGCTTGGTCATCGCGTAGTACTCGGCGTCGAGATGCGGCTGCGCCGGCCCGGGTCCGTGCGGGCCGAGGAAGGTGCCGAGCGGATGGTCGAGTGCCTGGACGTCGACGCCGACGAGCTTCACCTTGTGCTCGACGATCCATTCCGCCGCGTCCTTGTAGAGGCCCGGCGAGTAGGCGAAATAGTCGGGATTGTCGCCCCACAGCCGGTGCGAGCCGGTGTTGATCATCACGATGTCGTTCGGCTCGATCTTCGGCCGGGCCTTCTCCAGATCGTCGGCGGTGATCACGCCCCACTTCCCTTTGGGGATCGAGACCGCGACGCCGGTGCCGAAGAAGCGCCACATGTCATACTGGGTGATGGTGGGCTGATTCTCGAGCACGTGGATCGGGGCGTCCATATGCGTGCCCCGATGCATGATGCCTTCGAACTGCTGCACGTACACGCCATCCTTGGCATGGAACATCAGCGTCTTGGTGGCGAGGTTCGAACGCGACGGCCATTGCGGCATGCCGTGGCCCCAACGGTGCGACAGCTCGTAGAACTGGAGGTCCGACGTCGACGACGGGGCGCGGCGGGCGCGGACGGCGGGCCTCGATGCCTGCAGCGCGCGGGCGCGCACAGGCGCCTTCTTCGCGGCGGACTTGCGGGTGGTCTTTGCGCGGGCCATGACTATCTCCGCTTGCCGGATTCGATGCGGTACTCGCCGGACGGATCGCAGATCGCGACCAGCCGCACCACGCAGGCGTCGCCCTCGAACCAGCGCCACGGGTAGGCGTGGAAGGTGAGCCGCTTGCCGGTCACCTCGTCGACGTCGCCGCCGACGTTCTCGATGGTCGGAATGCCGGCCGCCAGCAGCGTCTTATGAGCGACGTTCCACTCCGGGAAGTCCTTGAGTGCATCCCGACCGGTGGCCTGCTTGTACTCGGGCGCGATCTTCTTGATCTGCGGCCCGTTGCGGTGCGGCCCGAACGAGGTGGCGAGCGGGTGGTCGATCTCGGCGGTGTCGACGCCGACCATCTTGACCTTGCGCTTGACCAGCCATTCGGCCGCGTCCTTGGTCATCCCCGGCGCGTATCCGAAATACTCCTGGCTGTCGGAATACTTGCGGTGCCAGCCGGTGTTGATCAGCACGATGTCGCCCGGCCGGATCGCGGGCTTCGCCGCCTTCAGGTCAGCGGCCGTGATCTTCTCCCACTTGCCCTTAGGCAGGTCGAGAACGACACCGGTGCCGAAGAACCGCTCCGCCTCGACCTCGCCGATGCCTTCGGCCATTGGGACCAGATGGATCGGGGCGTTGGCGTGGGTCGAGCAATGGAAGATCGTCACCACCTTGGAGGTCATCACGCCGTGCTTGGCGTGATAGGTGAAGCGCTCGATCTTGACGTCCTCGTAGCCGGGATAGGTCGGGATGTTGTAGCCCCAGGACTGGCTGAGGTCATAGAACTCGAGCCCGGTGCCGGGCTCGACGATCGCTGGCATGTTGCGTTCCTGATTGTGTTGTGGCGCGGGCTAGCTAACCGCCCGTGCCGAACCCCGTCAAGGGAAACCTCCCAACATTGCCGCTGCCGAGGCGCGGTGCTACAGGAAGTGGCGAGGGAGATCCCGCATGGCCACACGCCGCACCGAGGATGCCGCCGCCGCTATGGAAGCGGACTATGTCGCCCGCGCCCGGGCGCTCGCTCCGACCCTGCGCGCGCGGTCCGAGGCGACCAACGCCGCGCGGCGCGTTCCGGCCGAGACGATCGCGGAGGTCAAGGAAGCTGGGCTGTTCACCCTGCTGCAGCCCAAGCGCTACGGCGGCAGCGAGATGGGCCTCGTCCCGTTCCTCGATTGCGTGACCGCGCTCGCCTCGGGTTGCGGCTCGGCCGGCTGGGTGTTCTCGGTCGTCTCGATCCACCAGTTCCACCTGGGGCTTTTCCCGCGCGAGGCTCAGGACGACGTGTGGGGCCCCGATGGGCGCGCCCTCCTGGGATCGAGCTATGCGCCGGGCGGGCGCACGCGCCCGGCGGCCGGCGGCTATCGCCTGTCCGGCAAGTGGAAGTTCTCGTCCGGCTGCCACAACGTCGACTGGTTCATCCTGGGCGGGCTGGTCGAGGCGGACGAGGGCAAGCCCCCGGTGCCCTGGTACTTCCTGGTGCCGAAGGCCGAGGTCGCCATCGTCGACAACTGGGACACGATCGGGCTTTCGGGCACCGGCTCGAACGACCTGTCCGTCGAGGACGCGTTCGTGCCGTCGCACCGCATGCTGCTGATGCAGGAGGCGTATGATGGCGTCTCGCCCGGCTCGCGGGTCAACGACTATGCGCTCTACCGCATTCCGATGATGTCGGTCTTCCCGCTCTGCCTGTCGGCGCCGGGCGTCGGCGTCGCCAAGGGCGCGGTCGATGGCTACGTCGATATGATGAAGGGCTTCACCACGCGTTCGCGCGGTCAGTCCGTTGCCGACTTCCCGGCGAGCCAGATGCGCCTCGCCCAGGCGTCGGCGCTGACCGACGCAGCGGAGCTTCTGTTGCAGCGCGACGTGCGCGATACGATGGCGACGGTCGAGGCGGATCGGACGCTCACTCCCGAGCAGCGCGTGCGCAATAGGCGCGACCACGCCTTCGCCGCCGACCAGGCGATGCGGGCCGTCGACCTGCTGTTCAAGATGACCGGCGGCGGCGGGCTGCACAACGGGGACCGCTTGCAGCGCGCGTTTCGCGATGCCCACGCCATCGCGCACCATATCGCCAACAACTGGGATATCTCGGGCCCGCTTTACGGCGCTGTGATGCTCGGGCGCCCGGCGCCGTCCACGACCTACTAGGCTAGGCGCGGAGCTCGTGGCGGGTCGGGGCGTCGATGATGCGCTCCGGCGGCAGGACGATCGTGACGGTCGTGCCCTTGCCGAGCTCGCTTTCGACCACCATGCGCCCGCCATGGAGCTCGATCAGCGACTTGGTGAGCGGCAGCCCGAGGCCCGTGCCCGCGTGCTTGCGCGAGAGGGCGCTGTCGACCTGACCGAACGGCGCCAGAACGATCTCGATATGCTCCTTGGCGATGCCGATGCCGGTGTCGGCGACGGCGATGGCGAGCGAACCGTCGGGCTGGACAGACGCGGACACGGTGATCGCGCCGCCTTCGGGCGTGAACTTGATCGCGTTCGACAGCAGGTTGATCAGGACCTGCTTGATCTTGCGCTCGTCCGCCCAGAGCTGGGGCAGGGGCACAGAGAGCCGAGTTCGAGAGGTCGATGTTTCGCCCGCCGGCGCGCTCGCGCACGAGCCGCACGGTCGAACTCGATCACCTTCTCGATCTCGACCGTCTGCTCCTGCAGCTCGAGCTTGCCCGCCTCGACCTTGGCGAGATCGAGGATGTCGTTGATCACCTCGAGGAGGTGCATCCCGCTCACCCGGATGTCGCGGGCATAGTCGTGATAGTGCGCGTTGCCCAGCGCTCCGAACATCTCCTGCTCCATCACCTCCGAGAAGCCGATGACGGCGTTGAGCGGGGTGCGCAGCTCGTGGCTCACGTTGGCGAGGAATTCGGACTTTGAGCGGTTGGCGGCCTCGGCCGCTTCCTTCGCCTCGCGCAGCGCTTCTTCGGCCGCCTGCCGGGCGGTGATGTCGCGCGCGATGATCTGGTGGGCCGCCTGGCCCTGGTAGGTGAACTGCGCGGCCTGAACTTCGACCGTCAGGATGCCGCCGTCGAGCCGACGCCAGCGGATCGCCGGGACACGCGAGCGCCCGTCGCGCTCGACCTCGTGGCGGGCGGCGAGCTGTATCGGCAGGTCCTCGGGCAGTACGTGGTTGGACACCTGGCGGCCGATAAGCTGGTCGGGCGAGTCGGCGCCCAGCAGCCGTGCCGCGGCCGGGTTGGCGAACTTGATGATGCTTCCGACGTGCACGAAGTTGGCGTCCGGCGATATCTCGACGAGCTGGCGGTAGCGGTGCTCGGAGTCGCGCAGCGCGTCCTCGGCGATGCGGCGGGCCTGCTCGGCGAGGTTGCGCGCCGTCACGTCGCGGGCGGCGAGCAGCATGCAGCGCTTGCCGTACCATTCGACCGGCGTCGCGTTCGCCTCGATCCAGACGATCGAGCCGTCCTTAGCGATCCAGCGGAGCTCGACGGTGCCGAGCCCGGTCCGCTGCGCCCGCTGCAGCCGGCGGCGGCGGCGCACCTTGGCGAGATCGTCGGGATGGACCAGCTTCAGCGGATCGCCGAGCGCGACCATCTCCTCGGTCGAAGCGGCGCCGCAGAGTTTCGCCGCCGCCTCGTTGGCGAACAGGATGCGCTCATTGTCGTGCACCATCATCGCCATCGGCGCACGCGCGATCAGCTCGCGGTAGCGCTCCTCGCTCGCCTTCAGGGCGAGCTCGGCCTTCTTGCGCTCGGTGATGTCGACGGCGACGACGAACAGGCGCTTGATCTCGCCGGTGTCGTCGCGGAGCGGTGCGGCGTGCATCTCGACGTCGATGATCCGCCCGTCCTTGGTCATGCGCTGGTCTTCGATAACGATCAGCTTGCCCTCGCGCAGCACGGTGCGGCGCACGAGGCCTCGCTTCTCGTCGCGGCCGGGGATGCGCGTCGGGATCCGCTTGCCTACGACCTCTTCAGCCGACCAACCGAAGAGTTGCTCGGAGGCGGTGTTCCACATCGCCACGCGGTCCTCGAGGTCGGCGACTGTAATGGCCAGCGGGCAGGCCTCGATTGTCGCCTCGAGCATGCGGTTCGCGGTGCGGGTCTGTTCCTCGGCGCGCTTGCGGTCGGTGATGTCGAGATAGAGGCTGATGCGGCCGCCGTCCGCCATCTTGTGCTCGGACAGGTAGAGCCAGCGCTCGTCGCGCAGGTGAATCTCGCCGGTGTCCTTGCCTTCGCGATGCAGCCGGAGCCGGTCCTCGATCAGCGCGTCGCGGCGGCCGGGCTCGCTGAACTCGTCCACCCGGCTGAAGGCGCGGCGCACGAATCCGTCGAAGTGATCCCCGAGCGCGAGGAGGCCCGGCGTGACGTGCGTGTAGTGGTGCTCAGCGCACCGGTTCCACATCATCAGCCGGTCATCGGCGTCCCAGACCAGCAGGTTGTAGGGCAGGCTGTCGATGGCGTCGAGCAGGCGCGCGTGCGACGTCTCGGCCTCGCGCTCGATCGCGCGGCGCTCGGCGATCTCGATCTCCAGCCGGCGGTTGGCGGCCTCGAGGGCGGCGGTGCGGTCGTGCACCTGCTCGCGCACGTTGCGGTTGCGGTCCGCGACCATCTTGAGGTAGCCGGCGATCAGAAGGCTGAGGATCAGCCCGAAGGCGAGGGTGAGCGGGGCGGTATAGCCGCGATAGAGGGCGCCGCTTCCGTGGCGTGGCAGGAACAGCGCGGTCCAATGGCGGCCGGCGACGTCGATCTGGCGAAGCGCGCCGTGGTCGGCCTCGGCAAGCGCCGCCTCGGCGGAAAGGGGCTTCACGCCCGGACCGTCGCCCGTGCGGGTATAGAGGAGACGATGCGCGCCGTCGGGGCCGTCCTCGAACAGATAGAAGTCCAGCATGGAGCCCGACGCCGTCCCGAGTGCGGCGTCCACCACGTCGGCAAGCGGTAGGCTGATGCTTGCGAAGCCCGTCAGGCGACGGAGCCGCGCCGCCGCGGTCTCAGGGATCGTCCCGCTCGAATAGACCGGCACGATGATGATGAAGCCCTGGCTGGGCCCGACTCCGCCGATCAGCTTCCGTTCCGCGATGGCCGTCGCCTCGCCGGTCTCGGCGACCCTGTCGAGCACCGCCTTCCATGCGGGGACCGCGGCAAGGTCCTGGCCGAGCGCCGCGGGAGCTGCGGATTTCGACTCAAGATACTGCACGGGGTAGTGGACCGGCCGGTGCGCCGCCGGCGTCTCCTTGCCCGACTGATCGAGGTTGTACAGCCGGTAGTTCGATAGCCCCTCCTTGTGGGCGGCGGCCTCGACCGCGACGCGTTGGGAGTCGGGCACTCGTTCGATATAGGCGAGCGACCAGATCTCCGGGTTGGTCTGGGCGACCTGGCGGGCGAAGATCGCGAACTCGTGCCGTGTCACGTCGTCCGAGGCGGCGAATAGCGCGCGCACGCCGATTCCGACATCCAGATAGCGCGAGATCGACGACTGGAACGCCACCATGTTGGCGTCGGCGTGCCGATTGAACGACACCAACTCGTTGGCGCGCTGCGCCCTGGTCATCGCGACATAGGCGCCAACCGACAGCGCCGCCCCTAATACGAGGGCGACGGCTGCGGCCAGCACACCCCGCATCCACGCACGACGCGCCGCGCTGTCGGCCAGCGCGCCGCAAGGTGTCGACGAAGCGGGTATGTCCGGCGGCATTGCGGGCGCTACGACCACGGTCCGATCCGGTGGAGACACTTCCAAAGAGGATGGTGAGGGCAGAAGGTTAACAGTTCGTAAGCCTCGGCGGCCGGGGGGAACGCTGGCGCGATTCCGCCGCACCGGGTTAATGTCGCAGGGACGTTCGGGCGAGGGGGGCGCGACGGTGCGCGGGTCCGGCAGGGAGGTCATCATCGAGTTCCAGCGCATCGGCAATGCGGTCAAAGTGACCGCCATCGACCCCGAGACGCTGGTCGAGGCCTCGATCGTCGGCCCGTCCGGCGCCGGCGAGGCGGCTCTGCGTCGCGCGGCCCTCGACAAGCTGGCCTACGTGCTCAAGAAGCGCGCCGCGGCCGCCGATCCTCGCGCCTAGGCCGGCGCCGTGGCCCGCGCCCGCCGATGAATGCCTGCTTCTCCCAGGCGTACGTGCTGCAGCAGGTCATCAACGGGGTCACGCTGGGGGCCGTCTACGGACTGATCGCTATCGGCTACACGATGGTCTACGGCATCGTCGGGATGATCAATTTCGCCCACGGTGAAATATACATGGTCGGCGCGTTCATTTCGCTGATCTCCTTCCTGGTCCTCGGCCCGACCCACGGGGCAGGAATCGTCGTCGCGCTGCTGGTCGTCCTTGTCGTATCCATGGTCCTCACCGGCGTCTACGGCTGGGCGCTCGAGCGCGTCGCCTACCGCCCGCTCCGGCGTTCGCCGCGGCTCGCGGCGCTCATCTCGGCCATCGGCATGTCGATCGCGCTGCAGAACTACGTGCAGCTCACCCAGGGCGCGCGGGTGAAGACCCTGCCACCCCTGATCCGCGGCGGGTACGTGCTGGAAAACAGCAACGGCTTCACCGTGACGCTCAGCCACATGCAGATCCTGATCGTGGCGCTGACCGTGGTGCTGATGGTGGCGTTCTCGCTGATCATCGCCCGTACCTCGCTGGGCCGCGCCCAGCGCGCCTGCGAGCAGGACCGGCATATGGCGGCGCTCCTCGGCATCAATGTCGACAGGACGATCTCGCTGACCTTCGTCATGGGGGCGGCGCTCGCCGCCGTCGCCGGCACGATGGCGGTGCTCTATTACGGGGTGATCGACTTCTTCATCGGTTTCCTCGCCGGGATCAAGGCGTTCACCGCCGCCGTCCTGGGCGGCATCGGCTCGATCCCGGGCGCGATGCTCGGCGGGCTGCTGATCGGGCTGATCGAGGCGCTGTGGTCCGGCTGCTTCAGCGTCGAGTACAAGGACGTCGCGGCCTTCTCCATCCTGGTGCTGGTGCTGATCTTCCGTCCGTCGGGGCTGCTCGGCCGTCCCGAGGTGGAGAAGGTCTAGTGCCGTCTTCGCAAGGGGCGACCGGGCTCGTGCCGCTCCTCAAGGACTCGGGCCTCGCCGCCCTGGTGGCCGCGGGGCTTGGCGTCGCCATTGTCGGGCTGAAGATCGACGAGCAAGGCAGCGCCATGGCGGTGGTGCCGCGTTTCGGCGAGCTCGGTATCGCCGTCGGGCTGGTGTTCCTCGGCCGGCTCGGCATCGGGCTGGTGCGGGTGGGGTGGGGCCGCTGGGCCCTTCCGGCCGGGCTCGCCGTGTCCCTCGGGGCCTGGTCCGCAGGACTGCCGAGCGCCTTCCTCGCCGCGGTCGCCGTTGGCGGAGGGCTGGTGGTGGCCGGCTGGGCCGGCATCGCGCTGGTCCGCCCGGCGAGCGTTCGCGCGGCGCCGGCGCCGGGAGCGGCCCCGACCCTGCTCGCCCGGCGCGCCCAGGCGTGGCTGGTGCCGCTCGCCATAGCCTTTGCCGTCACCCTGCCGGCCTATCCCTTCGCCGACCGGCGGCTGATGGATATCGCCATCCTGGTGATGACCTACGTGATGCTCGGCTGGGGCCTCAACATCGTGGTGGGGCTCGCGGGGCTCCTCGACCTCGGCTATGTCGCGTTCTACGCGGTTGGCGCCTACTCGTTCGCGCTGCTCGCGCACGACCTGCATTTCGGCTTCTGGGCGTGCCTGCCGCTCGCCGGCGCGCTCTCGGCCTCGTTCGGGATCGCGCTCGGCTTCCCGGTGCTGAGGCTCAGGGGCGACTACCTCGCGATCGTCACGCTCGGCTTCGGCGAGATGATCCGCATCGTGCTCACCAACTGGGTGAGCCTGACCAACGGGCCGAACGGCATTTCGGGGATCCCGCGACCCGATTTCTTCGGCATCACCTTCTTTCCGGTGGCACGCGACGGCGAGACGACATTTCACCAGCTGTTCGGCGTGCCGTACTCGCCGATGCAGCGCATCGTATTCCTCTACTATTTGATCCTCGCAATGGCGCTGGTCACCAACCTAGTGACGCAGCGCCTACGCCGCTTGCCGCTCGGCCGGGCGTGGGAGGCGCTGCGCGAGGACGAGATCGCCTGCCGCGCCCTCGGCATCAACCCGACAGCCGTGAAGCTCTCCGCCTTCGCCATGGGCGCGATGTTCGGCGGGTTTGCCGGCGCGTTGTTCGCGACCCGCCAGGGCTTCATCAGCCCGGAGAGCTTCACCTTCATCGAGTCCGCAATCATCCTCGCGATCGTCGTGCTCGGTGGCATGGGCAGCCAGACCGGCGTCGCGCTCGCCGCCTTCGTGTTGATCGGGATTCCGGAGTGGTTCCGCGCGCTGCAGGAATACCGGATGCTCGCCTTTGGGGTCTCGATGGTGCTGATCATGACGTGGCGGCCGCGCGGGCTTCTCTCCCGGCGCGATTCCACCATCCGCCTCACCGGGCGCAAGGAAGCGCCATGACCGCGCTGCTCGCGGTGGAGGAGCTCACGATGCGGTTCGGCGGGCTCACCGCCGTCGACCGCCTGTCGTTCGAGGCCGAGGCAGGGCGGATCACCGCGCTGATCGGCCCCAACGGCGCCGGCAAGACGACGGTGTTCAATTGCGTCACCGGCTTCTACCGGCCGAGCGCCGGGCGGCTCGTGCTCGAAAGCGGCGGCGGGCGCAGCTTCCGCCTCGATCGCATGGCGGGGTATCGCATCGCCCGGCGCGCGCGCATCGCCCGCACGTTCCAGAATGTCCGGCTGTTCGCGGGCATGTCGCTGCTGGAGAACCTCCTGGTGGCCCAGCACAACGCGCTGATGCGCGCGTCGGGCTACACCGTGCTGGGGCTTCTCGGTCTCGGCGGCTACAAGGCGGCCGAGCGCAAGGCGGTGGAGACGGCGAGGGGGTGGCTCGACCGGATCGGCCTCACCCATCGCGCCGACGATTTGGCGGGAAGCCTCTCCTACGGCGACCAGCGAAGGCTCGAGATCGCGCGGGCGATGTGCACCCGCCCCACGCTTCTCTGTCTGGACGAGCCGGCGGCCGGCCTCAACCCGCGAGAATCCGCGGCGCTGACCGGTCTCCTCTCTGAGATTCGCGAAGGTGGCGAGACTGGCATCCTGCTGATCGAGCACGACATGAGCGTCGTGATGGGCATCTCCGACCGGATCGTGGTGCTCGACTATGGCCGCAAGATCGCCGACGGTACGCCCGCGGCGGTGCGCGCCGATCCCAAGGTGATCGCGGCCTATCTTGGCGAGGACGAGCCATGATGCTCGATATCGCCGGGCTGTCGGCAGGGTACGGCCATATCGAGGTGCTGCACGGGCTCGACGTAGCGGTCGCCGAGGGCGAGATCGTGGCGCTGATCGGGGCGAATGGCGCCGGCAAGTCGACGCTGCTGATGACCATCTGCGGCGAGCCGCGTGCCGCCGCCGGGCGCATCGCGTTCGACGGCGAGGACATCACCGGGCTGGCGACCTGGGACATCGCACGGCGCGGCATCGCCCACGCGCCGGAGGGACGGCGCATCTTTCCGCGCATGAGTGTGCTGGAGAACCTCCAACTCGGAGCCACCGCGGCGCCGGGCGGGGCGGCCGCGCGCGACGCGCTCGACCGCGTGTTCACGCTGTTCCCGCTGCTCGCCGAGCGCCAGGCGCAGCGGGGCGGAACGCTTTCGGGCGGCGAGCAGCAGATGCTCGCCATCGGGCGGGCGCTGATGGCGCGCCCGCGGCTCCTGCTGCTCGACGAGCCGTCTCTCGGCCTCGCGCCACTGATCGTCCGGCGCATCTTCGCCGCGATCCGCGAGATCAACGCGACCGACAAGGTGACGGTGTTCCTGGTCGAGCAGAACGCGCACCAGGCGCTCCGCCTTGCCGCGCGCGGCTACGTGATGGTCAACGGCCGCATCACCTTAACCGGCAGCGGGAGCGAACTGCTCGCCAATCCGGAGGTGCGCGCCGCCTATCTCGAAGGCGGCGCGGCCAAGTGACTCATGTTAGATTGGCTGTATTCCAAGAATCGGAGGCTGGCATGAAACGGAGCTGGATCGGCATTGCGGCGGCGCTGGCGTTCGCGGTGGGCGCGTGGACGCACGCGGCGCGGGCCGCGGACGATATCCCGATCGCCTCGGTCGGGCCGATCACCGGCCAGTACGCCTCGTTCGGCGAGCAGCTCAAGCGCGGCGCCACCCAGGCGGTCGCGGACATCAACGCCAAGGGGGGCGTGCTGGGCAAGAAGCTGAAGCTGATGATCGGCGACGATGCCTGCGATCCGAAGCAGGCGGTCGCGGTCGCGAACGAGATGGCGTCGCGCCGCGTGGCGCTGATCGACGGCCATTTCTGCTCGGGCTCGTCGATTCCGGCATCCGACGTCTATGCCGAGGAGAACATCCTGCAGATCTCGCCCGCCTCGACCAATCCGCAACTCACCGAGCGCGGCCTCCCCGGCGTGTTCCGCGTCTGCGGGCGCGACGACCAGCAGGGCAAGGTGGCCGGCGACTTCATCGCCGACCACTTCAAGGGCAAGAACATCGCCATCATCCAGGACAAGACGGCCTACGGCAAAGGGCTCGCCGATGAGACCAAGAAGGCGCTGAACGCGCGCGGCATCCACGAGGTGCTATACGAGGCCTACACCGCGGGCGAAAAGGACTACTCCGCGCTGGTTACCAAGCTGAAGGAGGCCCGCGTCGACGTGGTCTATCTCGGCGGCTATCACACCGAAGCGGGGCTGATCGTCCGCCAGATGCGCGAGCAGGGGATGAAGACCATCCTCGCCGCCGGCGACGCGCTCGTCACCGACGAGTTCTGGAAGATCGCAGGCTCGGCGGGCGAGGGGACGCTCATGACCTTCAGCCCCGACCCGCGCAAGAATCCGGAGGCGGCGCCGGTCGTCGCGGAATTCCGCAAGCAGGGCTACGAGCCCGAGGGCTACACCCTCTACAGCTATGGGGCGATCCAGGCCTGGGCGCAGGCGGTAGAGAAGGCCGGCACCACCGACACCACGAAGGTCGCGGCGGCGCTGCGCCAGGGACAGTACGACACGGTGCTCGGCAAGATCGGGTTCGACAAGAAGGGTGACGTGACCGCCCCGGGCTACGTCTTCTACGTCTGGCACAACGGCAAGTACGATTACTGGAAGCCCGCGAGCTGAGGCTGGCCCCTGAACGACGAAGCGATCCGGCCGGGGCCGGATCGCTCGATTTGGTAGCGCCTGACGGAACGGATTGGGGCTATGCGTCGCCGCCGCGGGAGCGCCGGCCGGGGCGCTGGCCGGGCTTGCGGCCGAGGCCGATTTTCTTCGCGAAATCAGAGCGCTGCGCGGCGTAGTTCGGAGCGACCATCGGGTAGTCGGGCGGCAGGCCCCACTTCGCCCGGTACTCGTCCGGCGACATGGCGTAGGCGGCGCGCAGGTGGCGCTTCAGCATCTTCAGCTTCTTGCCGTCCTCGAGGCACACGAGGTATTCGGGCGTCACCGAGCGGCGCACCGGCACGGCGGGCTTCAGCGGCTCCATCGTCACGGTGGGGCTGTCCCCGGTGTAGGAGCGGAGCGAGGCGAACACGGTGCCGATGACTTCGGAAATCTGGCCCGGCGGCAGGGGATTGTTACTGACATACGCGGCCACGATGTTCACGGCCATGCGCAACACTTCCCCGGAATCGACTGCCTTCTCGGGTTGATCGACCATTCTTGGCTTGCCTTTCTGGATTTTTGATGGCCGGACTGATTGCATGCGTGAAATCGGTTGTCAACAACCAACAAGAATTGAGCCGGTAAAAGCGACAGGATTAATTATCCGAAGCCACGTTCCGCATTGCGGCCTTTTGCCGCGCCACAGTAAGCGCGTCCCGAGCCGAAGGCGCGTCGTCCGGCAATCTACCAAAACATGCCGGATTACAAGCGGGTAATGGGAGTGAAAGGACAAGTCGAGGATAAATGTTTCATAAACAGTGCGTCTGTGACTTCGTCGGGGCACGAATGCTTTCGCCGACAAAGACCAGATTTGTTGCGCCGCCGCGGCCCGTTCGTCCTTTGCGCGAGTTCTGCGGGCGCGTCCGGCGTCTTGGTCCTGCGAGCGGTAGTGGGATACTGGCAAACCTGCCGCCACATATGGTAAGTTTGCCGTCCTGAAGTCGAGTTTCCAACAGAACGCGCGCGCTGGCGGCGGCCGCAGGGCCGCACCGCGCGCGACCGCTTGAGAGGGTGAGACGAAAATGTCGGTGCAGGAGGCCGCGACCGCGGTCCATGACGAGTTCTTCGATGCGCGCCTTTCCGAGACGGATCCGGAAGTCCAGGCCGCGATCCGCGGCGAGCTCGCCCGCGAGCAGGACCAGATCGAGCTGATCGCCTCGGAAAACTTGGTCTCGGCCGCCGTGCTCGAGGCGCAGGGCTCGGTGATGACCAACAAGTATGCCGAGGGCTATCCGGGCAGGCGCTACTACGGCGGCTGCGAATATATGGACGTGGTCGAGGACCTGGCGCGCGAACGGGCGAAGAAGCTGTTCGATTGCGCTTTCGTCAACGCCCAGCCCCATTCCGGCGCCCAGGCCAATCTCGGCGCATTCTTCGCCCTCGCGAAGCCCGGTGACACGATCATGGGTATGTCGCTCGCCGCGGGCGGCCATCTCACTCACGGCGCGGCGCCCAACTACTCGGGCAAGTGGTTCCACGCCGTGCAGTACGGCGTGCGGCGCGACGACGCGCGCATCGATTTCGACGAGGTCGAGCGGCTCGCCGCGGCGCACAAGCCGGCGATCATCGTCGCCGGCGGCTCGGCCTACCCGCGCATCATCGATTTCGCCCGCTTCCGCCAGATCGCGGACTCGGTGGGCGCCTATTTGATGGTCGACATGGCGCATTTCGCCGGGCTGGTCGCCGGCAAGGCGCACCCAAGCCCGCTGCCCCACGCCCACATCGTCACCACCACGACGCACAAGACGCTGCGCGGTCCGCGCGGCGGCATGATCCTCGGGATGGATGAGGAGATCGGCAAGAAGGTCAACTCGGCGATCTTCCCCGGCATCCAGGGCGGCCCGCTGATGCATGTCGTCGCCGCCAAGGCGGTGGCGCTGGGCGAGGCGCTGCGGCCCGGCTTCCGCGACTACGCAAAGCGGGTGGTGGAGAATGCCCAGACCCTGGCAGCGACGCTCGCCGACGGCGGGCTCGACATCGTCTCAGGTGGCACCGACACGCACCTGATGCTGGTCGATCTGCGGCCGAAGAAGCTGACCGGCAAGGCGGCGGAGATCAGCCTCGAGCGCGCCGGCCTTACCTGCAACAAGAACGGCATCCCGTTCGACCCGGAGAAGCCGACCGTCACGTCCGGCGTCCGGCTCGGCTCGCCGGCTGGCACGACGCGCGGGTTCGGGACCGCCGAGTTCCGCGAGATCGGCCAGCTCATCGTCGAGGTGCTGGACGGACTCGCCAGGAATCCCGACGACAATGCCGCGGTGGAGCGGGCGGTGCGGGCCCGCGTGGGCGCGCTCTGCCGGCGCTTCCCCGTCTATCCGCACCGCTGAACCGGGGGAGGGGCCATGCGCTGCCCGTTCTGCGGAACCGAGGACACGCAGGTCAAGGACTCGCGTCCGACCGACGACAACTCGGCCATCCGCCGCCGCCGCTCCTGCACAAGTTGCGGGATGCGCTTCACGACGTTCGAGCGCGTCCAGCTTCGCGAGCTGACGGTCGTCAAGAAGGACGGCAAGCGCGAGCCGCTCGACCGCGACAAGCTGGCGCGCTCGATGATGATCGCGCTGCGCAAGCGGCCGGTGCCGCCGGAGCGGGTCGAGATCGCGATCAACGGCATCGTCCGCCGGCTGGAAAGCCTGGGCGAGCCCGAGGTCAAGTCCGACACGGTCGGCCAGATGGTGATGGACGCGCTCGCCAGCCTCGACCCGGTCGCCTATGTGCGCTTCGCCTCGGTCTACCGCAACTTCCGCGAGGCGCGCGATTTCGAGACCTTCGTGGGAACGCTGGGTGGCACGAACGACTGACGCGGAGGACCGGCGCTTCATGGCGCTCGCCCTCGCGCTGGCCGGGCGCGGGCTCGGCACGGTCGCGCCCAACCCGGCGGTCGGCTGCGTGCTGGTCAAGGACGGCGCCGTCGTCGGGCGCGGCTGGACGCAAAAGGGCGGGCGCCCGCACGCCGAGACCGAGGCGCTGCGGCACGCGGGCGCCGCGGCGCGGGGCGCCACCGCCTATGTTTCGCTCGAGCCCTGTGCCCACCACGGCGAGACCGGGCCGTGCGCCGAGGCGCTCGTGGCGGCGGGGATCGCGCGCTGCGTCGCGGCGATGGAAGATCCGGACCCGCGCGTCGCCGGGCGGGGATTGCAGTTTCTGCGCGAGGCCGGCATCGAGGTAACGCTCGGCCCCTGCGCGGCGGAGGCCGAGGCGCTGAACGCCGGGTTCCTCGCCCGCGTCCGCACCGGCCGGCCGCTGGTCACGCTCAAGCTCGCCACCACCCTCGACGGGCGCATCGCCACCCATACCGGCGAGAGCCGCTGGATCACCGGCGGCGCGGCGCGCGCCTGGGCGCACCTCCTCCGGGCGCGCCACGACGCCGTGCTGGTCGGCTCGGGCACGGTCGCCGCCGACGACCCGTCGCTCGACTGCCGCCTGCCGGGGCTCGAGGGCGCCTCGCCGGTACGCGTGGTCGCGGCAGGGCGGCTCGCCTTGCCGTTGACCGCACGCCTCGTCGCAACCGCCAAGGCGCAGCCGACCTGGATCGCCATGCTGCCCAGCGCACCGGAAGAGCGGCGTGACGCGCTGGAGACAGCAGGCGTCGTCGCGCTGGAGGTGGAGGCGGACGCGGACGGCTACCTTGACCTCGCGGCGCTGCTCGGCGCGCTCGGCGGGCGCGGGATCACCCGCGTGCTGTGCGAGGGAGGAAGCCGCATCGCGGCCGCCCTGCTGCGGGCCGGGCTGGTCGACCGGCTGGTATGGTTTCGCGCGCCGTGCATGATCGGCGGGGACGGGGTGCCGGCCGCTGAGGCCTTCGGCATCGACGTCCTCGCGGCGGCGCCCGTCTTCCGCCGGACGTCCGTCCGCCCGGTGGGCGACGACATCTGCGAAACCTATGTACGAGCGTGATGAGGTCCGCGTGTTATATGACTTCCGCTCTTTTTGAGGAGCGGCGCCAAGCGCCCTTCGAGACAGCCCGCCGCGAGGCGTCCGGCTTCCTCGGGACGAACGGCAGAACGGGATAGCAGCAACGTGTTCACCGGGATCGTCACCGACGTCGGGCGTGTCGCCGCGATCGCCAAGGCGGGCGATACGCGCTTCACCATCGAGACCGCCTATGACACGGCGACCATCGAGATCGGCGCCTCGATCGCCTGTTCGGGCGCCTGTCATACGGTCGTGGACAAGGGGCCCGGCTGGTTCGCCGTCACCTCCTCGGCCGAGACCCTGTCGCGCACCACGCTCGGCGGCTGGCGGGTCGGCACTCGGGTCAATCTGGAGCGCTCGCTCCGGCTCGGCGACGAGCTGGGCGGCCACCTGGTTTCCGGCCACGTCGACGGCACGGCGCGCGTCCTTGACTCCCGACCGGAGGGCGATAGTGTTCGCTTCGCCTTCGAGGCCCCGCCCGAACTGGCGCGCTTCATTGCGCCTAAAGGCTCGGTTGCCCTCGACGGCGTGTCGCTCACCCCGAACGAGGTGGACGGGGCACGGTTCGGCGTCAACGTCATCGCCCACACGCGGGCGGTGACGACGTTCGGCACGCTGGCCCCAGGCGACGCGGTGAACCTGGAGATCGATGTGCTGGCGCGCTATGTGGCGCGGATGGCCGAAGGACGGTAGCGGTGGCGGATTCCTCTGGTGCGGGGCTGAAGCGCGTGTCGGTGGACGACTTCCACGCCGCGTTGTCGCCGATCGACGAGATCATCGAGGAGATCCGCAACGGGCGGATGGTGATCCTGATCGACGACGAGGACCGTGAGAACGAGGGCGACCTCGTGGTCGCGGCCCAGATGGCGACGCCGGACGCCGTGAACTTCATGGCGCGCTACGGACGGGGCCTCGTCTGCCTCGCCCTCACGCCGCAGCGCGTCGCCGAGCTCAATCTCGGGCTGATGTCGCGCCACAACGAGGCGCGCATGCAGACCGCCTTCACCACCTCGATCGAGGCGCGCGAGGGGGTCACCACCGGCATCTCGGCGTCGGACCGGGCCCGAACCATCGCCGTCGCCATCGACCCGACCAAGGGGCGGCGCGACATCGTCTCCCCGGGCCATGTGTTCCCGCTGGTCGCGCGCGACGGCGGCGTCCTCGTCCGCGCCGGCCATACCGAGGCCGCGGTCGACATCGCCCGTCTCGCCGGCCTCAACCCGTCCGGCGTGATCTGCGAGATCATGAACGACGACGGCACGATGGCGCGCCTGCCCGACCTGGTCAGCTTCGCGCAGCGCCACGGGCTCAAGATCGCCACCATCGCGGACCTGATCGCCTACCGGCGGCGCAACGACACCATCGTCGAGCGGATCGCGGAGACGACGATCACGCTGCGCCATGGCGGCGAGTTTCGCCTGATCCTCTACGTGAACAAGGTGTCCTACGCCGAGCATATGGTGCTGGTGAAGGGCGACCTTTCCGGCGACGAGCCGGTGCTGGTGCGCATGCACGCGATCAACGCTCTCGACGATCTTCTGCATGACACGTCGGTCGGTCGCGGAGACTGGCTCGAGGCGGCGATGCAGGCGCTCGGCGATGCCGGGCGCGGCGTGATGGTGCTGATCCGCGAGTGGCAGCCCAACATGCTTTCCAAGCTGGTGCGCCAGCGCTACCACCTCTATTCCGACGTCGGCACCGGATCGGAGCTCGATGCCATGCACGCCCCGTCGGAGGAGGAGCGGGCCGGCCCGCCCGCCCTCCGCGACTACGGTGTTGGCGCTCAGATCCTGCTGGACCTCGGGGTGCGCGAGATGGTGCTGCTGTCCAACGTGAAGCGGCCGATCGTCGGTCTCGAGGGGTACGGGCTACGCATCGTGGAGCAGCGCCCCATCCCCGGCACGGAGGACTGAGGTGGCCGAATCTGCGCACATCATGGTGGTCGAGGCCCGGTTCTACGACGACATCGCCGACGAGCTGATGAAAGGCGCGTTGAGCGCGCTGGAGAAAGGCGGCGCGACCTGGGAGCGGTTCCAGGTTCCCGGCGCGTTCGAGTTGCCCGCCGCGATCGCCATCGCCATCCGCGGCCACGAGTTCTTCACGGCCCGGCGCCGGTTCGACGGCTACATCGCGCTCGGCTGCGTCATCCGCGGCGAGACTTCGCATTACGACCACGTGTGCAGCGAAAGCGCGCGCGCGCTGCAGGATCTCGCCTGCCGCTACGCGCTGGCGCTTGGGTACGGCATCCTGACCTGCGAGAACGGAGAGCAGGCGATGGAGCGCGCGCGCATCGACCGGAAGGACCGGGGCGGCCACGCGGCGCGGGCCTGCCTCGCCATGGTCGAGCACAAGCGCCAGTTCCGCCTGCACCCCCGATGACCGCGCCGTCCCGCCGTGGCGGCGGGGCCCGCCGCCGGTCGGGCGAGCGGCTGGGCGCGGCCCGGCTCGCCGCGGTCCAGGCGCTCTACCAGGGCGAGCTGCGCAGCGCCGACGCGGAATCGCTGATCGCCGAGTTCCGCAGTCATCGGCTGGGGGAGGATATCGACGGCGCCCCCGCCATCGAGCCCGACGAGGAGCTGTTCGCCGAGATCGTGCGGGGCGCGATGGCCGAGCGCGACCGGCTCGACGCGCTGATCTCCGAGGCCCTGCCGCCCGAGTGGCCGCTCGCCCGGATCGAGGTGATCCTTCGCGCCATTCTGCGCGCCGGGGCGTGGGAGCTCGCCGCGCGCCTCTCCATGCCGGCGCGCGCGGCGATCAACGAATATGTCGAGATCGGCCACGCCTTCTTCTCGGGAGGCGAGCCGAAGATGGCGAACGCCGTGCTCGACCGGCTGGCCCGCCGCCTCCGCCCTGGCGAGTTGGAAGCGAAGCGGTGACGTGGCGCATGTGTCATTGCGAACACGCGTTTCGTAATGTCGTCGAAGAAACCATTATAAATGTCTGATCTTCCTTCTGAATTCGATCTGATCGCGCGGTTCTTCAAGCCGCTCGCCACCCATCCCGGTGCGCGCGGGCTCGCCGACGATGTGGCGGTGCTGGCGCCCGCTCCCGGCATGGCGCACGTGATGACGGTCGATACGATCGTCGAGGGCGTGCACTATCTGCCGGACGATCCGGCCGATCTGGTGGCGCGGAAGCTGCTCCGGGTGAATCTGTCCGACCTCGCTGCCAAGGGCGCGCGGCCGGTCGGATATCTCCTCGCGGCCTCCTTCGGCACGTCGGTGACGGCGAACTGGCTCGCGGCCTTCGCGGCGGGGCTCGGCGAGGACCAGGCAGCGTTCGACCTGTCGCTGCTCGGGGGCGACACCACCGCCAACCCCGGCCCGACCACCCTCACCGTCACCGCGATCGGCGAGGCGGCCGAGGGGAGGGTGGCGCCCCGCGGCGGCGCCAAGCCCGGCGACGGCATCTATGTCAGTGGCACGCTGGGCGACGCGGCGCTCGGGCTCCGCGCGATCCGGGGCGAGCTTGCCGGCATCGATCGCTCCGACCGCGACTACCTTGCCGGCCGCTACCGCTTGCCGGAGCCGCGCCTCGCGCTCGGCGCCGCGCTCGCCGGCGTCGCGACCGCCGCGATCGACGTTTCGGACGGGCTGATGGCCGACCTCGGCCACGTTTGCACCGAGTCCGGCGTGCGCGCCGAGGTGGCGCTGGAGGACTTGCCGCTGTCCGAGGCGGCGCGCCGCGCGCTTGGCCGCGAGCTCGCGCTGCGCGACGATGTGCTCGGCGGCGGCGACGATTACGAAATTCTGTTTACGGCTTCGCCCAACGCCGAGCGGGCGCTGACCCAGGCGGCGCTCGCCGCGCGGCTCGGCGTCTCGCGCATCGGCACGATCCGCGCGGGCGAGGGGATCGAGGTGGCCGATCGCGCCGGCCGCCCGATAACCATAAACCGGGCCGGATTCCGTCATTTCTAGGGCGCGCGCGCGGCCCCTGCGGCGCTGGGTCGCAAGTCTCCCTTGCCACCTGTGCAATTGCGCCCCTCGTCAAACTCCTTTAACAATTCCATCACACGGCCTGAAATCAAATACGAATCAGGGGCGTATCCATGCTGGCGATGCAATACTCCATTCGACTGGCGACTGACTTCGATGAGGCCCGGCTTCGCCAGCGCGTCGCGCAGCGCGGACACCTGTTCGACAACATGCCCGGCCTCGCGCACAAGGCGTTCCTGTTCAATTCCGAACGACATCTCTACGCCCCGTTCTACGTCTGGTACGACCATAAGAAGGCGCGCGAGTTTCTGCTGGGCGACGTGTTCGCAAACGTCACCACCTCGTTCGGCCGCCCCCGTGTGCGCATGTGGGGCTGCCTGAACTTCGACACGGTCGACGATCCGCACCCGCCCAAGATCGCGGTGCGCTGCGTCGAGGCGCTGGGCCCCGACGCACGGCTCAACGACCTCGAGCGCGACGAACGCGCGCTGCACGAGGCGACGATCACCCAGAAGGGCCTACTGGTGCATGCCTCGGCGCTCGATTGCGACCGATGGGAGTTGGTGCGCTATAGCCTCTGGTGGGACGAGAAGGCCGCGAAATCGGTGCAGGGCGACTGCATCAACACCTACGAGGTGCTGCGCGTCTCGGGTCCGGCGGTCCAGAGCGGTGCCCGCCAGGCCATCGGCTGACGCGGGGTTGCGCCGGACATTCCTGGCCGCGGGCTTCGCCGCCGCCGCTCTCACCCTCGCCGCCGGCCTCGCGCCCGCTGGCGCCGCAGATCCGCCACCGGATGCGCACGCCGCGCCGAACGGCTCCGTCCCCTCCGGTGCGCAGTATTTCAAGCTCGATCCGTTCATCGTGCCGGTCATGTCGCGTACCGCCGTCGTGCGCCATCTCACCTTCATCGTGACGCTCGAGCTTGCGAGCGTCGACATGCGCACGCGGGTGCAGCAGCGCCTGCCGATCCTGCGTCACGCGCTGAACACCGCGCTGCTCCAACTCGTCGGGGTCGAGCGTGCCGATGGAACGCTTCCTCCCATCTCCGCGGTGAAGGAGCGCATGCTTCAGGTGACGCGCGAGGTGACCGGCCCCGACACGGTGCGCGCGCTCCTGATGGAATTGGTCTACGAGCGGCGACTTCGCTAAAAGGCGCGGTGCGTCTCCGCGAAGGCGCGCAGGTCGGCGAGCAGAAGCTCGTCGTTGACGATGCGCGGCACCTTGTTCTGCCCGCCCAGCTTTCCGCGCCCTTTCATCCAGGCCGCGAACCCGCCAGGGGAAAGCACTGTCACGGCGGGCGGATCGAGGCCGAACCCGCCTGCCCGGTGGGCGGCGTAGTCCTCGTTGGTGGCGGCAAGCACGGTGTCGAGCCGCTCCGCGAAAATCGCCGCGTCTGACAGGCCGGGCGGCGGTGGCGCGAACTCCACGATGAAGAGATGACGGCCCCGCGCGCCGCGCGTGGCGGGGAACAGCGGCCCGACCGAGTAGTCGGCGACGGTCGCGCTGATCGCCGCCGCCGCCGTGGTCACCGCCTCCTCGATCTCGGAATCGATCAGATGCTCGCCGAACGCGGAGAGGGTGTAGCTGGTCCGGCCGCTGACCACGAGGCGCGGCGGGTCGCGCGAGACCAGCTTCACCGTGTCGCCGACCACGTAGCCCCAGCAGCCGGAACATGTCGACAGCACGACAGCGTAGTTTACCCCGGGCTCGGCATCAGCGATCCAATGGCGCGTGGGCCGGTCCGCGCCCAGCTCGTCCACCGGCACGAACTCGAAGAACAGCCCGTTGTCGAGCGCGAGGCGGAGCCCGTCGTCCGGCCCCAGATCCGCCCCGGCCATGAACCCCTCGCTCGCGGCGTAGGCCTCGCGCGTCTCGGCGTGGCCGCCCTCCAGAAGTGCCGCGAACCGGGCGCGGTAGGGCGCGAAGCTCACCCCGCCATGCGCGATTGCCTCGAGCGCGGGGTAGAGCTCGGTGAGCCGCTGGCGGCCGCCGGCGATTTCGGCCACCCGGTCGAAGAACAGCAGCAGCCAGGAAGGCGTGCCCGAAATCGAGGTGACGTGCGTCTGGAGCGAGCCGCGCGCCAGAAGCTCGACCTTCCGCTCCCAATCGGTGATGAGGGCGATCTCGGGCGGCGGGTAGTAGCGTGGCCGCGCCCAGGCGGCGACGGTGGCGGCGGCGATGCCGCTGAGGTCGCCTGCGCGGATGCCGGGCGCCAGCTCCTTCAGGTCGGTCGAGCCGCCGAGCATCATGTTGCGCCCGGAGAGTATGCGGCTCTGCGGCCGGTTGGCGACGTGGAACGCGAGCAGGTCGCCGGCGGCCCGGGTATTGGCCTGCACCATCTCGGCGGAGCAGGGGATGTACTTGGTGACGCCCGTGGTCGTGCCCGAGGTGAGCGCGAAGTAGGGGATGGTGCCGGGCCAGCTCACGTCGCCGAGGCGCGGGAAAGGGGCTTTCCAGTATTCCTCCCAGAACGCCTCGTAACGCCGGAGCGGCACGCGCCCCTGGAACTCGGCGACGGTGCGGATGGCGGCGAAGCCGTGGTCGCGTCCGAACCGCGTGTCGCGTGCCCGCGTCAGCAGCTTGCGGAGAGTCGCCTGCTGGGCCTCCACGGGATCGAGGCGCGCAAGGTGGGCGAGGCGTCGGCGCGCGTAGAGGCGGAGGAGGGGCGTCAGGTCGAGCATGCGCCCGCCAACGTCAGCCCTTGCGGGGGAGGGTTGCGCTGAAGAAGCTGCCACGGCCCGAGGCGACCAGCTTTCCCTCGAAATCGAGGATGCGGGTCTCGGCCGTGGTCACCGTCGCGCCCGGCTTCACGACGCGCGCGCGGGCGACCAGTGTGCCCGGCCGTGCCGGCAAATGGTAGTCGACCCGCAGGTTGATGGTCGGCACCGGGTTGCCCATGCGCGCGGCGATCGCGTACTCGGCCGCCATGTCGATCAGCGTGGCCAGCACCCCGCCCTGGCAGGTGCCTGGCGCGCCCTCGAACTCCTCGCGCCACGGCACCTCGACCTCGACCCATTCGTCCTCGACCGCGCGCAGCCGGACCCCGAGCCATTCGTGGAACCCGTTGCGAAAGCGGGTCAGCAGGCGCTGGTAAATCTGCTCGTTCGTCTCGTCCATCGATTCCTCGCGTGGCGACAGGCGCGCTCGCGCTGGTATAAGAGGCGGCGGAGGCGGGGGCAATGGCGCGGACGGCAAAGCGGGCGGGGCGAAAGACGCCCGTCAAGGGGAAGAAGGCGCCGGGTGTCGTGTACCGTCCGATGACGGAGGGCGACGTCGCCGCCGCCCAGCGCGTTCACAATCTGGCGTTCGCCAAGCTGTTCGGTGTCGACGCGGCGAGCTTCCGCCCCGAATCCGCGGTGGTCGCCACGCGCTTTCGGACCGACCCGGCCTGTGGCTACGTCGCCGACGCCGGCAGCGGCCGTGGGATTCGCGGCAGCGTGATCGTCGCGAACTGGGGCGATGTCGCGGTTCTCGGACCGCTTACCGTCCACCCGGGCGACTGGTCGACGGGCGTCGGCGGCAGCTTGACGACCTACGCCGCCCGAATGATGGACGGCGACGGCCGCGGCGCCCGAAAGCGGTTCCGCCACGCCGTCCTGTTCACCCACCCGCAGAGCACGACCCACGTCCGGCTCTACCAGCGCCATGGCTTCTGGCCGGGCTCGCTCGCCGCCGTGATGGCACGGCCGGTTACGGCCTCTGACCGCGGCGGGGATGCTGACGTGGCGCGCTTCGGCACGATGCCGGCAGCAGCACGGAAGGCGGCGCTCGCCGGCTGCCGCGCCGTGGCGCGCGCGGTGTTCCGCGGGCTCGACCTCACCCGCGAGATCGAGGGCGTGGCGTCCCAGGGTCTCGGCGAGACGCTGGTGCTGCGCGACGGGCGCCAGGTGCGTGGCTTCGCCGTCTGTCATTTCGGCTGGGGGTCTGAGGCGCGGTCCGGGTCGCTCTACGTCAAGTTCGCCGCCGTCCGCCCCGGCGACGCCGTGGGATTCGTCCGGCTGGTCACGGCATGCGAATCGCTCGCCGCGGCGATCGGCGCCGAGCGGCTCCATGCGGGCATGGCGACCGCGCGCCTTGCGGCCTATCGCGCGCTGCTCGACCGCGGCTACCGGACGGAGATGCACGGCGTCATCATGCGCCGGCCTGCGGGCCCCGGCTGGGACCTGCCAGACCGGTTCGTGATCGACGATCTGCGCTGAACGCCTGCCGCCTACCGGTCGCCCGGGCGCGGGCGGCGGAACCACATGGCAAGGTCGAACATGTTGAGGTCGGCCGCGCGCAGGAACTCGCACGCGTTCGTCACCACTTCGGTCGCGGTGACCGATTCCTGCGAGACGAACGGCGCGAAGTAGCGGTCCTCGAGCTCGAGCTTCGCGGCGTATAGCTTGGCGCCTGCAGTCAGCAGGCGCTGCACCGCCTCGTCGGACACCTCGGCCGACTTGCCCTCGCGGAGCGAGGCCTCGGCGGCGGCTAGCGCGGCGATGGCGGCCTCGTCCAGCGCCGCCGACGGAGCGGCGGCGGGCTCGTGTGCTGCCGCCGCAGGCCGCTTCGCCGCCGGCTTCGCCCGCGGCTTGGCTGCGGGCTTGGCCTTGGGTTTGGAGACCGGCTTAGACGGTGACATACACCTCTCCGTCCTTCAGCTTCACCTGATAAGGCTTCAGACGGACGTTCTTGTCGCCGGGATGGCGGCCGGTCGCGATGTCGTACTCGTAGCCGTGCCACGGGCAGATGATGTGAATGTGCTCGTCCGAGAACTTGAGCCCCTGGCTCTGCTTGTCGGCGCCCAGCACCTCCTCGACCTTCGCCAGGATCTTGCCCTGGCAGACCGGCCCGCCCTGGTGCGGGCAGTTGTTCTCGTAGGCGTAGAACTTGCCGTCCACGCGGAACACCCCGATCTCGAGATCGCCCTGCGCGATGATCTTGCGATCGCGCTCGCCGAACTCCGATTCCTTGCCCACGTACACGTCGGCCATCTGACTGTCTCCTCTCGCTTCATCTTGTTGCGGGCGATTCGCAACGGAATTTCCGCGCCCGGCACGCGGACTGTATCGGAGCGGAAATCTCCGTCCAACAGGTTTGTACAAATGTTTTTGCATTCCGCCCGCGCCGCTTGCGCATGCGGCGTTCGATGTCGGCTCGCTACGATATGACGCGCCGGTGGGATGTCTGCCGTCCTTGCGGCGGGATCGGGGCACCCCGTAAGCTGTTCGCGGCGAATGTCGCGGGCAGCGTCGCCGCAAGCCGATCGGGGAGGCGGAAGATGGCGAAAACCGCGCGCGTGGGATGGCTTCTCATTCTTGTCGGCGTGGCCGGGAACAACCTGTCCTACCTGCACGACGTGATCGTCGACGAGAACGGCGGGATGATCTATCTCGGCTGGCGCGCCGTGGCCGGGATCATCCTATCGCTGATGATGATCGGCGTCGGCGCCTGGCTGGCGGTGCGCCGCCCGGTACCGCGCACCGGCCGCTGAGGGGCGGGATCTACGTCCGGAAGAAGTGGACCGAGAACAGGCGGTTTTCGTCGGTCCACGATTCCACCGGCGTGAAGCCGGCATCGCGGCCCAGCGCCTGAAACTCCTCCAGCGCGTACTTGTAGGACGATTCCGTATGGATCGCCTCGTCCTTGCCGAAGGCGAAGGTCTCGCCGTCGACATGAACCGACTGGCGCTTCAGGCTGACCAGGTGCATGTCGACACGGCCGGCCGCCTCGTCGTAGCGGGCGCGGTGGCGGAAGCCGTCGAGGTCGAAATCGGCGCCGAGCTCGCGATTGATGCGCGCCAGCAGGTTCATGTTGAACGCCGCGGTTACGCCCTTGGAATCGTTGTAGGCGGCTTCGAGCACGCGCCGGTCCTTGCGCAGATCGACGCCGATCAGCACCGCGCCACCCGGCCCGATGACGCGCGCCGTCGCTGCAAGGAAGTTGCGCGCCTGTTCGCGCGGGAAATTGCCGATGGTCGAGCCGGGAAAGAACACGACCCGCCTTGCGTCCGGAGCGTCCTCGATGGACGGGATCTCGAACGGCCGGGTGTAGTCGGCGCAGACCGCGATGACGCGGAGCGTCGGGAAGTCGCGCGCGAGCGCCGCCGCCGAGCGGATCAGATGGTCCTTGGATATGTCGACCGGCGTATACGCGGCGATGTCGGGCAGCGCGTCGATCAGTATGCGGACTTTCACGCTCGATCCCGAGCCGTACTCGACCAGGTGGCAAGGCGCTCCGATCAGCTCGGCGATGCGTCCGGCTCTGGCGCGCAGCACCGCGATCTCGGTGCGGGTCGGGTAGTATTCGTCCAGCGCGCAGATGTCGTCGAACAGTCGCGAGCCGCGCTCGTCGTAAAGGAATTTGCAGGGCAGCTCCTTTGCGGAGCGCGACAGCCCGTCGATGACCGCGGTCTCGAAATCGTCGAGGCGCGGTTCGAAATCGTGGAACGCTGCGAGGGACGCGATAGTATCGCCGTCCGCCGAGGCGACGGCTGGGCCGTCGCCGCGCGGTGTGTGGTCATCCATGGGACTGTCCCGGAGCCTCCCTTGCGCGGGTCGCGGGCGAGCGGGACGAAAGCCCCGCCGTGGAGCCGTTAACGTAGCGACGGCTTTCCGCGATGACAAGTGTGGCCCGGGAAAATCTCCCGTGGCAAATCGGGGAATGGGCTAGCGGCCCTGGTAGCGCAGGTAGTCCGACCAGCTCCGCTCGAGCTGGCGCAACGCGCGGAGCGTGGTCGCCGGATCGTCGGGATTGCCCGCGGTCTCGTACAGCGTGCGGGCTTGGCGCCGGTCGAGTTCGGCAAGGGCGTGGCAGAGCTCCATCCCCTTGTCGGTCAGCACGACGCGGCGCGAGCGCTTGTCGCGCTCCGACCGGCCCTGCTCGCAATAGCCGGCCTCGACGAGTTGCTTCAGGTTGTAGGAGACGTTGGAGCCCAGGTAGTAGCCGCGGTCGACGAGGTCGCGGACCGCGAGGTCGCGTCCATCGAGGTTGGTGAGCATCAGCGCCTGGACGGCGTTGATGTCGGTGATGCCGAGTTGGGTCAGTTCGTAGCGGAGCACGTCGAGGAAGCGGCGGTGCAGGCGCTCGACCGTGCGGGTGAGCTGCACGTAGATCTCGACCGCCTCGTCCGGAAGCTCGGGCTGCGCCGGTGCCGCGACGGCGGGCTGTGCGGGGGCGGCGCGGCCGGAGGAATTACGGGTGGGGGTGGCGCGGGCCGGGCCGGAAGCCGGTGCGGCCGACGTCGGGGTCGCCTGGCGCGCGCGGCCGGCGCCCTTGGGTGCGCTGCTCATCGGGTCCATGCGTCCTGGGATAGCAGCCATCGTCTGAACTTTCGGTAAACGCGCTCATTCGCCAAGGGTTGTGAGCGGCGCGAGGCGAGGGCGGTAGAAGGCCACGCGGTAGAGCTGGGCGGCCGGGAACAGGTCGGGCGCGAAGAACGGCTCGTACGAGTAATAGACTTCGGCGATGATCACCTCCTCGCCGTCCCGCACGGTGAAGCCCGTCGGCAGGGTGGCCACGCCGCCGGCGACACCGATGGCGCTGCCGACGCTCAAATGGCCGCCGCCGGCGCGCTGCCAGTCGATGCGCGGCGGGTTGGCGCCGCTGACGCTGACCGACGACACGATCACCGTGCCGTGGTCGGAAAGGTCGAACGGCTTGGCGATCTGCTGGCTCGCGTCGAACAGCTGGTTGAGGTCGCCGTTGGAGATGGTGAGGCCCGACGAGGCGAGGTCGGCGGTCGTCGACGCCACACGCTCGATCTTCTGGGCGAGCAGCACGTAGCGCGCGGCCTCGACGCCCCCGACCGTGAGCGTGGTGAGGAACGAGAGCGCGATCGCCGCCTCGATGAAGATCGCGCCGCCGCGGTCGGCCGCGAAGCGCGCGAGCAACTCTGTTAGGAAGCGCCTCATTCGCCGTACGGTTCGTTGCGGACGGAGATGCTGGCGGTCAGCGTTAGCGTGCCGTGGTCACCGATGAACGCCGCAGTGAGGGGCGTCAGCACGTGCCAATCGTAGCTGACCTTGTATTCCACCACCGAGCCCGGGCCGCCGAGCCCGGCCGCTCCCATGTCGGAGTCCCATTGGCCGTTGCCGTTGATGTCGGTATAGCTCTCGCCCGGATCGCGCGTCCCGTTGCCGTTGGCGTCGACGAACGGCTCGGGTTGGCCGACGTCGTCGAAGCCGGGATAGACGAGCGTCTCGATCCGCACCGCGTCCATGTTCAACAGGCCCAGCGTGTCCTGGGCGATGATCTGGCGCACCTCCTGCTCGCGTGTCGTGCCATCGGGCACATAGCCGGTGATGCCGTAGCGCGAGGCGTCGCGGAGCGCGCCCTCCATGAGGCTCTGGACGAACATGATCGTCGACAGGTCCATCAGCCCGGCGACGGACAGGAACACGACCGGGGCCGCCAGCGCGAACTCGATGGCGGCAACCCCGCGGCGGCAGCGTGCCAGTGCCCGCATCCGACCTCCGGCCATGCCCATCGCCTCGATCTCCCTCCGGATGTCCTCAAGCTGCTCCTGAGTTCTTAATATCGGATGAAACAAAGGCTTGCCTTTTCGTTCGAAATCGAACGATCTCCATTGCGAATACACATGTAACTATTCGAACGATCTGCAAATGAACTGCAGAAGATTCATTTACGCTCCAGTAAGGCGGCAGGCGTAGCGTCGCGCAGGCAACAGAGTGGAGCGGAACCATGGCTCATCGACAGAAGCACGTGGCGCTGGCGGCGGCCCTGGTCGGCGCCGCACTGCTGGCGGGCTGCGCCGTAGACCCGGTGCGCGAAAGCGCGCCGGACGGGCAGGCGTCGATGATGCGGCTGGCCCGCGCCAGCTTCGACAACGGGGCCTATGCGAGCGCGGCCGGCTTCTACCGCCGCGCGCACAACATGGAGCCCAAGGCGTTCGCGCCGCTCCTCGGGCTCGGCAAGGCGCTGGCCCGCGCCGGCGCCAGCGAGGAGGCGGCGGAGGCGCTTCGCCAGGCGATCGCGCTGGACCCGAACGACGCGGAGGCGCACCGGCTTCTGGGCGAGGTGCTGATCGCGATCGCGCGCCCGTCGCTCGCCGTGGAGGAACTCGGCGTTGCGCTTGCGAAGAAGCCCGACGCCCAGACCTACAACGCGCTCGGCGTCGCGCACGACATGCTGGGCGCTTACCCGGCGGCCGAGACGGCCTATCGGGCCGGGCTCGCCCTCGATCCGGCCAATGCCGCGCTCAACACCAACTTCGCCCTGTCGCTCGCCGTCACCGGAAAGTACGAGGAAGCGATCCGCCAGCTCGCGCCCATCGCGCTCGGACCGCTGGCCACGGCGCGCCAGCGCCAGGACCTCGCCCTGATCTACGGTCTCGCCGGCGAGCGCGACAAGGCGCGCGAGGTCGCGTCGCTCGATCTCGATCCTGGCGCGGTGCGCCAAAATCTCGATTTCTACGAGAGGCTTCGCGGCCTGCACGACCGCTATGCGATTGCCGATGCGCTTGGGCTTCGCCGGATCGGGCCGGACTCGAGCATCACGGCGCGCTGAGCGCCCGCGCGCCGCCGTCACCCCGGGTGATGGCGGATGAAGAGGTCGAGGATGCGCAGCATCGCCGGCCCGATCAGCACGATGAACAGAGACGGCATGATGAAGATGATCATCGGCACGCTGAGGGTCGCCGGCAGCTTGGCGGCCTTGGTCTCGGCCCGCATCATTCGATCGTGCCGGAACTCGGCCGATAGCACGCGAAGCGACTGGGCAAGCGGCGTGCCGTAGCGCTCCGTCTGCAGCAGCGTGTTCACCACGCCCCGGATCCCGGCCATGTTAGTCCGGGCATTGAGGTGGTCGAGCGCCTGGCGCCGGTCGGGCAGGAGGCCGAGCTCGAGCGAGGTAAGGCTGAGCTCGTCGGCGATCGGCGGACAGGACCCCGCCATCTCGCGCGCCACGCGATTGAGCGCGGCGTCGAGCGTCTGGCCTGCCTCGGCACAGATCACCATAAGGTCGAGCGTATCGGGCAGGCCCTTCAGCATCGCCTTCCTGCGTTTTGCGGTCGCGTTGCGGACATAGACATCGGGGCCGTAAGCGCCCGCGACCGCGCCGCCGAGCGTCGCCATCAATGCCTGCGTCGAGTTCAAGTGAAACAGGCCGAGCACGAAGGTCGCGAACAAGACGGCTGCGGCGAAGGCGAAGGGCAGTGTGACTTTTAGGAAGAAATAGAGAATCAGCGCGTCCCGCGACCGCCAACCGGCGCGGGCAAGCGACAGCGCCGCCTTCTCCGACTGCTGCGTGCCGAGGAGCTTCATGCGGGCGAGCATCCGCCGCATCGCGCCGATCGAGTTCTCCCGGCTGCGTTCGCGTCGCTGGCTGCGCCTCGGCGCCGTCACGCCCTGGCGGAGTGCCTCGCGCCGCTCGCGGAGCGCCCGGATGCGCGCCGCCATCGGGTCGCGCACGACGAGCGCCCGGTAGAACACCAGGACGTTGACACCGGCAGCGATGGCGGCGAGCGCCACGATGACATTTTCGGCCGTGCTGCCGGGTGGAATGAGATCGGCGAAATTCATATCTCGAACCGGATCATCTTGATCATGACGGCGGCCCCGATGGCGATGCTGGTCAGCGCGCCGCCGAGCATCATCTGGCCGCGGGGGTCGTGGAAGAGCTGTGAGGCATAGGGGGCATTCACGACGTAGAGGATCGTGAACATGACGAAAGGCAGTGAGCCCAGGATCACCGCGCTCGCGCGCGCCTCCCCGGAGAGCGCCTTGACCTTGAGCTTCATCTGGCGCCGCTTGCGCAGGACGTCGGCAAGGTTCTCCAGAGTCTCGGCGAGGTTGCCGCCGGTCTCGCGTTGCACGGCGAGCGAGATCACGAAGAAGCGGAATTCGGGCGTGTCCAGCCGGCGGGTGGCATCCCAGAGCGCCTCTTCGAGCGAGGCGCCGAAGCGAACGGAATCATGGATGCGGCGGAACTCGACACCGATGGGGTCTCCGAACTCCTGGCCTACGACGCGGATCGATTCCTGCGTCGGCAATCCCGACTTGAGCCCGCGCACGATCAGCTCGATCGCCTCGGCGAACTGCGAGGTGAAGCGCTTTATCCGCCTTCCGATCATCAGCGTGATGGCGAGGTGCGGCAGCCCGACGCCGGCCGCGATTGCGAGCGGCAGGGTGAGCACACCCGGCATATGGAACAGCAGCGGGCGGAGGAGAACGAAGCCCGCGGCGACGCCGAGGCAGGCGAGCGAGTACTGCGCCAGCGAGATTCGCCGCCCGGTGCGAGCCAGCCGGTCGCGCAGTAGCTGCGCGTTGGGCAGGACCTTATGTGCGATCTGGTCGATCCGGCGCATGTGCGCGCCCGACTGATCGAGGCGAAGGCTGGTGCGCGCCTGGGGCTCGCGCGCCGTCTTCTTGGGGCGCGTCCTTTCGCCGGCGGCGCGGGCGACGCGCGCCTTGAACCGCTTGGTGTTGCGGCCACCGGCGATAGAGTGACCGAACGCGAGCGCGCCGACGCCCGCAAGCGCCGCGATGGCGCCGACCGCAAGCGTGCCGGGATCGATGAGCAAGCCGGTCATCCCACGGCCTCCAGCAGCGGCTTGTCGAGGCCGAAATACTCGGCCTTCTGTGTGAAGGCGGGCCGCAGGCCGGTCGAATCGAACCTGCCACGCAGGCTGCCGTCGGTGTTCTCGCCTTCGAAGGCGAAGGTGAACAGCTCCTGCGTGGTAATGACGTCGCCCTCCATCCCCACGACTTCCAGGATCGAGGTGATACGGCGCACGCCGTCGCGCATGCGGCTCACCTGCACCACCATGTCGACCGCCGCGGCGATCTGCATGCGCACGGCCTTGGCGGGCAGGTTGATGCCCGCGAGCCCGATCATGTTCTCGAGGCGGGTCAGCGCCTCGCGCGGCCTGTTGGCGTGGACCGTGCACATCGATCCCTCATGGCCGGTGTTCATGGCCTGCAGCATGTCGACAGCTTCGGAACCGCGCACTTCGCCGAGGATGATGCGGTCGGGACGCATGCGGAGGGCGTTCTTCAGGAGATCGCGCATGGTGATCTCGCCGGCGCCCTCGAGGTTGGCCGGGCGCGTCTCCAGGCGGACCACGTGCGGCTGCTGGAGCTGCAGCTCGGCCGCGTCCTCGATGGTGACGATGCGGTCGCCGTGGTCGATGAGTTCCGACATGGCGTTGAGAAGCGTCGTCTTGCCCGAGCCCGTACCGCCCGAGATCAGGATGTTGAGCCGGGCGCGCGACGCGATCTTCAGCACGGTCGCCATCTGCGGCGACATGTTCCGCTGGCTCGCCATAATGTCGAGCGTGATCGACTTCTTGGAGAACTTGCGGATTGAGATCGACGGGCCGTCGATGGCCAGCGGCGGGATGATGATGTTGACGCGGCTGCCGTCCATCAGGCGCGCGTCGACCAGCGGCGTCGATTCGTCGATGCGGCGACCCACCTGGGTGACGATGCGAAGCGCCACGTTCATCACGTGCGCGTCGTCGCGGAACTGGACGTTGGTGAGCTGCAGCTTGCCCTTGCGCTCGACATAGACCTGCTTCGCGCCGTTGACCATGATGTCCGTCACGGTCTCGTCCGCGAGCAAGGGCTCGAGCGGGCCCAGCCCCAGCATGTCGTTGATCAGCATCGTGACCAGATCGCGATGCTCGGCCCCGTTCAGCCGGATGCGCCGCTCGGTCAGGATCTCCGAGGCGATCTCGCCGATCTGCGAGGCGAGGTCGCCACGGGGAAGGCGGACCGCCGTCTGGACGTCGATGCGCTCGAGCAGCAGCGGCTGGACCTGGCGCTTCGCCTCCTCGACGGTCAATTCAACGCGGGGCTTCGAGGCGGCGGGCAGGGCCGGAATTTCGGCCAACGCCGGATGCAGCGCGGCGGCCGGTGCCGGCGCGGCGGCCTGCGGCGCCGAAAAGGAGGACGCCGCCGCCGGCTGCGGCGCCGGCGCCGGGGCGGACTCGGTGGCCAGCACGTCGTTGATCAGGAAGGTCACCAGGTCGCGCTGCGCGAGATCGTCGAGCGGGATCTCGGCGACAAGCGGGATCGCTACGTCCTTGATCTCGCCGGCGAGCTGTCCGCGCGGGATGCGGCGGGCGCGGGCGAGGTCGAACCGCTCGCGGATGACCGGATGGGTGATGCGCTTCGACCGCTCCAGCGCCTCGATCTCCGCCGGGGTACGCAGCGCGCGCAGCCGTTCCCGGTCGGCATTGATGGCGGCCCAGTCCGGCTCCGGCTTCGCCGGGGCGGACTTGGCCGGGGCGGACTGGGCGGACGTTGCAGGCGTCGTGGGTGCGGGCGTGGGCGCGGTGGCAGCCGGAGCGGGCGTGGGGGCGGGCTTCGGCGGCGGAACCCAGGCCGGCGGGCGCGCCTGTGCTGACGGCTGCGCGGGCGCGGTGGGCGGCTGCGGCGCGCCTTCGCGCGGGAACAGGCGCGTGACGCGCTCGGGCAGCTCCTCGGTCTTGCGGCGGCCGAACATCACTTCTTCCGGAACAGCGCGAGGCCCTTCTTCGCCGGCTTCGCCTTCTCGGCGGCGGCGATATCGAGGCTCGCCTTAGACATCGCCTTGGTGAGGGCGCTGCCCTTGGCGGCAAGGGCGAGCGGCCGCCCGGCGCTTGCGGCCGCGCCGGCCGATTTCGCGTCGTAAGGCAGGACATGCGCGACGGGCGCCTGGGCCGCGCGCTCGAACTCGGCCTTGGGCACCTCGCCCTTGGGGAGCGCGCCGGCCTTGTTCACCGCGATCACCAGCTCGGCTTCGGCGGTCACCGATTTCGTCCAGGCGACCAGCCTTACCGTGTCGCGCATGGCGGGCAGGGTGAGGTCGGAGACCAGCACCACCTTGTTCGAGCGCGCGACGACAAAGTCCTCGGGAACGGCGGAGCCGCGCGGCAGGTCGATCACCAGATAGTCGAAGTTCTGGCGGAGGTCGGCGAGCAGGGTATCGAGCGCTGCGGGCTCGACGTGCAGCTGGTCGCCGGCGGGCTCCTCCGCGCTGAGGATCGAAAGCTCGTCGCTCTCGCGCGCCATGGCCGACGAGACGAACAGCGAGTCGATACGGTCCGGATTCTCTAGCACCTCGCGGAGCCCGTGCGTGGGCTCGAGGTCGAGCGCGAGGGCGACCGTGCCGAAGCGCAGATCGAGATCGATCAAGGCCACTTTGCGCCCGGTCTGGTGGGCGATCGTCCAGGCCATATTGACGGCGAAGGTGGTGGCGCCGACGCCGCCGCGCGTGCCCATCACCGTGATCACCTTGGCGTCCTTGGCGGTCGCGTCCGCCTTGGCGGGACCCTCGTCCCAGCGCCGCGCCTCGGCGGCGGCAAGCGCGCGGGCGAACCCTTCGGCCGCGATCGGCTTGACCAGATAATCGACGGCGCCGGCCTCGGTCAGCGCGCGGTAGAGCGTGATGTCGTTGACCGTGCCGACGCAGAGAAGCGCCCCGCCGTGCCCCAGAGCCGACGCCAGCATGGCGACGGCACCGACCGGATCTTCGGAGTCGGTGACGTCGACCACGGCGACGGCCGGGGCCGGCCCCTGCGCGATGGCAGCGAGGGCGGTGGCGAGGCCTCCCTCGTGAATCTGGGCGCCATTCGCGGCGCCGCCCAGCGCCTCGGCGAGTGCCTCGCGAGTCGGCGCGTCGACGATGAAGGCGGCGAGCCGGGTTGGCCCGGCGGCCGGCTGCGGCTTCGACGCGAAAAGGGTGGCAACGGCACTCACTTCACCAGGTCCTGCGGCACCTTTTCGAGCGTTCCGTTGGGCGGAATCATCGGCGGGGCGTACTGGTTGAGGGCACGGTAGACGCGGAAGGCGCGCGCCTCCTTGTCTCCGTCGGCGGGGCTCATGTCGCGCCCGTGCACCAGGTCGGCCGGGTTGGCGACCATCAGGTCGAGGTTGGACGCCGTCGCGCAGCCGAAGTTCGAATGCACGTTGTTCAGCGGATCGCCGTCGGCGGGCTTGGTCCAGTCGGGGCAGTTGGGCGTATGTATCAGGTAGCGCCCGACGATCACGCGGACGGCGCCGTCCCAGGAGACACCGGCGTATTCGGGTGGCGCGGCGTGCGCGTCGACGCCTTGCGCGCGGAGCTCCGTGAGAACGGCACCGGTGCGGGCGGCGGCCTCGCGGGCATAGGCGGGGGGCACCACGCCCGGCCCGACCAGCACCTCGTCCCCGTAGCCGGGCGCGGCCCTCGCGACGAAGGCGTCGAGGCGGACCCGTGAATCCGGCGCAAGCGCGTCTCCGCCGCGTTGGAACGCGACCAGATGGTCGAAATGCACCCAGTCGAGCTTCACCGTCTTGGGCGATTCCGCGGGCGTGTAGAGCTCGGTCTCGTTGGAACAGCCGGCGAGAAGGGCGACGGCGGCCGAGGCGAGAAGCGGCGCGAGCGAGCGGCGGCGGCGGGTCATGGCGCGTTCCTTCAATCGAGCACGTAGCCGACCGGGCCGACCAGCCCCTGGCCCTTGGGCCCTGCCACCTTGCCCTGGCCGGTGCCGGTCGTCGGGTGCTGCATGCGGCCGAACAGGATGCGGTCGACGTCGGAGGGCGGGATCAACCCGTCCGTCGGGGCGGCAATCTTGGTCGCCGAGACCGGCCGCACGATGTAGGGCGTGACAATGATGACGAGTTCGGATTCGTTGCGCTTGAACTGATCCGACCGGAACAGCGGCCCGAGCACCGGCAGCTCGCCGAGGCCCGGAATCTTGGACAGGTCGTGGGTCAGGCCGTTCTGCAGCAGTCCCGCGATCACGAAGCTCTGGCCGCTGCCGAGCTCGACGGTGGTCTGGGCACGCCGCGTCGTCAGCGCCGGGATCGAGAAGTTGTTGATCTGCACCGCGCCGGTGTTGGAGAGCTCGCTCACCTCCGGGCTCACCTTCAACGTGATGCGGTTCTGTCCGACGATCAACGGCTTGAATCCGAGCGACACGCCGAACTGCTTGAACTGCACCGTCACCCGGTTGTTGTCGTCGGGCACCAGGATCGGGAACTCGCCGCCGGCGAGGAAATTTGCCTGCTCGCCGGAGACGGCGGTCAAGTTCGGCTCGGCCAGCATGGTGATGAGGCCCTCGCTGTCGAGCGCGTCGACAAGCCCGTTGATGTCGACGTGGCCGGTCTTGAAGCTGCCGAAGATCGAGTTGGTTGGCGTGCCGCCCACGTTGTTGCGGGTGAGGAACGCGCCGGCCGCCATCACCGGGTTGCCGGTGGCGAGGCCGAAGGCGAACTTGCCGGCGCTGACGATCGCGTCCCAGTTGATGCCGAGTGTCTTCAGCACCGTGCGCGACACCTCGGCGACGCGCACGCGAAGCTGCACCTGGTTGGGCGCGTTTACGGTCAGATTGTTGACCAGCGACGCGTCGTCCTTGACGAGCTGGCGCGCGAGGTGGCGCGCGTCCTCCGCGTCGCGGGCGCTGGCGACGCGGCCGGTGAGCACGATGGTGCCGCCGACCGAGCTCACGTTGATGGTCGAGTCGGGCAGCATCCGGCTGAGTTCTTCGCGCAGCCTCGTGAGGTTCTGCGTTACGGCCACGTTGCGCGACAGCAGGACCTGCTCCTGCGCGTCCACCGCATAGAGCGTTGTCTCGCCCGGCTTCTTGCCGAACACGTAGATCAGCCGGGGCGACTTCACCTGTACGTCGGCGATGTCGGGATCGGCGACGAACACGGTCGCCGCGGGACGCGACAGTCGGACCAGCTCGCCCTTGTTGCCGTCGAGGTCGATGGTCGGCCCGTTGACCGGGATCACCTCTGCGCCGTGGGCGGCGGGGAGAGGCGTGGCGGCGACCGCCGTGGCGAGGGCGAAGGCGACAAGCGTCGCGCGGATCATCGGACGAGGGGTCACGGTATCACCTGTGAGACGAAGGCGGCGGACGATGCGGACCCCTTGGCGACGGTGACGTATCCGCTGCCGAGCGGCTTCGCCGCGTCGGCCATGGGACCGCTGTGCGAGGGGCTGGGATGCGCCGCCGGCGAGGCCGGTGTGGGGTGGGGCATCGTGCTCGTCGGATTGACCGGCACGGATTCGGCCTTCGAGCCGTGCACCACCTGAATCTGGTCGGACCCGCCGACGCTGCCTCCGGCCACGGCGCTCACCTCGGTATCCCAGGTAAGTCCGCGCCCACGGCTCGCCACCACCGGGTTCTCGGTCGCGAGGCTCCGCAGGCTGAGCGACAGCTTGCCGAGCCCTTCGGCGACGGCGACGTCCTCGGCCTGCTTCGGCGTCACCTCGAGCGTTACGGTCTTGGCGACGGCGGGCTTGCCCTCTTTGTCGGTGGTGCGCTGGTCGATGGCGAGGACACGAAGATCGGTCAGCACCGTCTCGCTCGCCCGGCGCATCGGCGCATTCTCGTTGTTCGTCGGGCGGAAGCCCTGGGCGAGGATTACGTCGACCCTGTCGCCGGGAAAGACCAGGCCGGCGACGCCGGTCTCGGCATTGATCGGGACCGAGACGGCGCGCATGCCGGGCTGCAGCACGGCGGCGAGGAAGCCGCGGTCGCCCGGCTTCACCAGCTTGGCGCTCGTCACAGGCTCGCCCGGCGCGATGTCCTGGCGGACGACCGAGCCGACGAAGGCGGCCATGTTGGCCTTGCCCTTCACGGCATAGGTCTGGGCCACGCCATTCGCGGGCCACGGCTGCCACTTGAGCTGGTCGGCCTTCACGAAGCTGCCGGTATCGAGCGGCTTTCCGGCGACCAGCACTTCGGTCGCGGGCGCGGCCTTCTGGGCGGGAGCGGCGGCGACGACCCTGCGTTGGCTGTCGAGCCAGTTCCGCGCCACCAGCGCGGTCGCTCCGGCGAGCGAGAGAGCCACCACGGCAAGGATCATGGTGCGGGGATTCATGGGTCTCTCCCGGTCAGAAGGCGGCGAGGCGGCCGGCGACGGCAAGCCCGCCTATGGCGATGGCCGCGCCGTACGGCACGTTGATGCGGAAGAACGAGCGGCGGATGCCAGCGTTTGCGTCGGCGGGCGCCGGCTGGAAGCGCGCGGCGCAGAGCAGGATCAACGAGATCAGCCCGCCAGCGAGCGCGGTGACCAGCACGAGCTCGACGATGCTTCCCGGCCCGGCCCACAGCGCGATGGCGGCAATCAGCTTCACGTCGCCGCCACCGGTGAAGCCGGCCGCGAACATGGCGAACCCGATGGCGAATGTCGTGCCCGCGACGGTGGCGGCGGCGGTCCATGCCACGGGGCCGGCGCCGCTCAGGGCAAAGGCGGGCCACAGCGCAGCAATCGCGAGGCACAGCCGGTTCGGAATGACGAGAGACCGCATGTCGCTCGCCGCCGCCGCCATAAGAAGGGCAACGAACCCCAAGACGGCGACGGTATGGATGGAGGCGGCGAGGGCGGCGGTCACGGGTGAATCCTCTTTGGACTTTCTTTCGGTGGGCGCTCCGGGGCCGGCGGGGCAGGGAAGGAGGGGCGGCACAAGGCTCACCCCTCCGCGCCACTTCCCTGCCGGCGGGCGGCGGCGACGGCCGCCGCGTCCCGGCCTACGCGCTCAGCCGCCGGACGCGGTGTCGAGCGCGCCGGAGACGGACGTGAACAGGCCCTGCAGCGAACCGCTGACGGTGTTCAGGGTGGCGATCAGGGCGACGGCGATAAGCGCGGCGATCAGGCCATACTCGATGGCCGTCACCCCGAACTCGTCGCGCAGCATGCGCATGAAAGTGGAAGACATAGTCGGTACCTCCGCGTTGAAGTGGACAGTGCGACACTAAACGCGGGCGCTTAACGACCCGTTAAAATCACAGTACTGGAACACGCTGGCCAAAATAAATCGCAAGCCGGATTCAACCTAATCCAGCGGCAAACTAAAAATAATCTATGGAAAAATTCTTAAGAAATTGCCACCGGATTTCGTTCGAAATCGAACGAAATCCGGGCCTGCGCACGGGGCTCAGATGCCGACAATTCCGCCGCCGAGAGGGATGATCGTAACGGTCGCGCCCGCCGGGGCGGGGGGCGCGTGCGGCGCGCGGATCACCAGGCAGTCGGCCTTGGCGAGCCGGGCGAAGTTGGACGAATCCTGGAGCTGGAACGGCCGGGCGAGGAGGCGTCCGTCCCCGTCGGTTTCCAATGTTGCGCGCAAGTAATCCTCGCGCTCGTCATTCTCGGGTAGGGCGGCCGCGAGCGTCGCGGTCCGGGCGGGCGTCGCCCGCCCGACGATCCCCAGCATGCGGCGGAGTGCCGGGCCGAGGAAGATCACCGCACAGACCAGCGACGAAACCGGGTTGCCCGGAAGGCCGAGCAAAGGCGTCTCGCCGAGCCGGCCGAAGATCAACGGCTTGCCGGGCCGCATCGCGATCTTCCAGAAATCGACCTCAAGCCCTTCCTTGCCCAATACCTTCTGCACGAGGTCGTGCTCGCCGACCGATGCCCCGCCAGTGGTGATGAGGAGGTCGGCGCCCTTCGCCCCGCGCGCCATGGTGCGCAGCGACTCCTCGGAATCGAGGGCGATGCCGAGATCCATCGGCTCGCCACCCTGGGCGCGAATGAACGAGGCGAGGGCAAGCCCGTTCGAGCTGACGATCTGGTTGGGGCCGACCGGGTCGCCCGGCATCACCACCTCGTCGCCGGTCGCGAGCAGGGCGATCCGCGGGCGGCGGCGGACGCGGAGCCACGGCACGTTCATCGCCGCGGCGAGGCCGATGTCGCGCGCGGTCAGCACGTGGCCTGTCGGAAGCAGGACCTCGCCTTCGCGGAAGTCCAGCCCCGCCGGGCGGACGTAGCGCCCCTTCGGCGCCTTGCCGTCGACGACGCGGACGACGCCGTCGCCCGCCTCGGTGTTCTCCTGGATCACGATGGCGTCGGCGCCCTCCGGCAGGGGAGCGCCGGTGAAGATGCGCACGGCCTCGCCCGGCCTGATCGCGCCCTCATGCGCGCCGCCGGCCGGTACGTGCCCCACCACCTTGAGCGTCGCCGGCAATGTCTCGACATCGGCGGCCCGAACCGCATACCCGTCCATCGCCGAGACGGCGGCCGGCGGCTGAGAGCGGCGGGCGGCGACGTCCTCGGCAAGGACGCGGCCAAGCGCGTCGGCGAGCGCGATCTGCTCGACCGCCACCGGTTCGAATGCGGCTTCGATGCGCGCGACCGCTTCCTCGACCGGGATCATCGCTTCGCCTCGTAAGTACCGGATTTGCCGCCCGACTTGTGCGCGAGGGCGATGTCGGTCAGCCGCATGCCGCGGTCGACCGCCTTGCACATGTCGTAGACGGTCAGCGCCGCGACCGCGACGGCGGTCAGCGCCTCCATCTCGACTCCGGTGCGCCCGGCGACGCGGCAGGTCGCGATGATGTCGATGGCGCTGCGGGCGGGGTCGCAGGTCAGCTCCACGTCGATGCCGTTGAGCATCAACGGGTGGCAGAGCGGGATCAGGTCCGGCGTCCTCTTCGCGCCCATGATGCCGGCAAGCCGGGCGACCGAGATCACGTCGCCCTTCTTCGCGGCGCCGTCGATGATCATCTTGAGCGTCTCGGGCTGCATCAGGACCGAACCGGTCGCGGTCGCCACGCGCTCGGTCACGTCCTTCTCCGAGACGTCGACCATCTTCGCCTTGCCCTCGGCGTCTATGTGGCTGAGCTTCGCCATCACCTTTCCGCCGGAGCAGGGGCGAGCAGGGCGCGGGTGGCGGCCTCGACGTCCTTCTGGCGCATGAGGGCCTCGCCGATCAGGAAGGCGCGCGCGCCGCATACGACCATCTCGGCCAGATCGGTGGCGGTCCTGAGCCCGGACTCGCAGACCACGAGCTTGCTCCTCGGCACGCGCGGGGCGAGGCGGCGGGTGACGGCGAGGTCGGTAACCAGCGTCTTGAGATTGCGGTTGTTGATGCCAACGAGCTGGGCGTTGAGCGCGAGCGCGCGGTCGAGCTCCGCTTCGTCGTGCACCTCGAACAGCACGTCCATGCCGTACTGGCGCGCCACGGAATCGAGCTCGTGCGCGAGATCGTCGTCGAGGCAGGCGAGGATCAGCAGCACGCAGTCGGCGCCGAGCGCGCGCGATTCCAGTATCTGGTACGGGTCCAGCATGAAGTCTTTGCGGAGCGCCGGCAGGGCGCAGGCCGCGCGGGCGGCGACCAGGTACGAATCCTCGCCTTGGAAGTAGGGCGTGTCGGTCAGCACCGAAAGGCAGGACGCGCCCCCCGCCTCGTAGGCGCGGGCGAGCGCCGGCGGGTCGAACTCCGGCCGGATCATACCACCCGAAGGCGAGGCCTTCTTGATCTCGCAGATCAGCCCGTATCCGCGCGCCTCGGCATGGTGGAGAAGGGCGGCGGCGAAACCGCGCGCCGGCGGCGCCTCGCGCGCGGCGCGCGCCAGCTCCGCCTCGCTCCGCTCGCGCCGGCGTTCGGCGACGTGGATGCGCTTGTCGGCGCAGATCCTCGCGAGAACGTCACTCACGCGCGCTGTCCGGCGGCGGCTCGTTCGAGATCGCGACCACGCGCACCAGCACCTGGCGCGCCTTGCCGTCGTCGATCGCCCGCGCCGCCAGCTGTACCCCGTCCTTCAGGTCGGATGCGCGGTCGGCGACGATCAGCGCCGCCGCGGCGCCGAGCAGCACGGCGTTGCGGAATGGACCCTTGGCGCCGTCGAGCATGTCGCGCATGGCGCGCGCGTTGAACTGCGCATCGCCGCCCTTGAGCTGCTCGGGCTCGGCGCGGGGCAGGCCCGCATCCTCCGGCGTCACCTCGAACTCGCGCAGCGTGCCGGCGTGATGCTCGCAGACGAAGGTCGCGCCGGTGGTGGTGAGTTCGTCGAGTCCGTCGGAGCCGTGCACCACCCAGGCGCGGTCGGCGCCCAGATTGCGCAGCACCTCGGCCATGGGCCGCACCCATTCTCGCGCGAACACCCCGACCAGCAGGCGGCGCACCAATGCCGGGTTGGAGAGCGGCCCGAGAATGTTGAAGATGGTCCGCGTGCCGAGCTCGACGCGCGCCGGCGCGACGTGGCGGGTCGCCGAATGGTGGCGCGGCGCCATCATGAAGCCGAGCCCGGCCTCGCGGATCGAGCGCTCGACGAGGGCGAAGTCGGCATCGATGTTGACGCCAAGCGCGGCGAGCACGTCGGCCGCGCCCGACTTGGACGAGAGCGCCCGGTTGCCGTGCTTGGCGATCGGCACGCCGCAGCCCGCGACGACCAGCGCCGAGCCGGTAGAGATGTTCAGCGTGCCGCCGCCATCGCCACCGGTTCCGACGATGTCGATGGCGTCCTCCGGCGCGTGGATGCGGAGCGCCTTGGCGCGCATGATGGTGGCCGCGGCGGTAATCTCGTCCACCGTCTCGCCCCGCACGCGAAGCGCCATCAGGAAGGCGCCGATCTGCGACGGGGTTGCGCCGCCGGACATGATGATCTCGAACGCGGCGAGCGCCTCGTCCCGGCTCAGACGCGCACCGCCGGCGAGCTTGCCGATGACGGGCTTGAGGTCGACGGTCGTGTTCATGCCGCACTCCCCGCGAGGGCCCGGCGCGGGACGCCGGTGATGTCGAGGAAATTGCCGAGCAGCGAATGGCCGCTCTCGGTTGCGATGCTCTCCGGATGGAACTGCACGCCGAAGACCGGGTAGTGGCGGTGGGCGAGCCCCATGACGATGCCATCTTCTGTCTCGGCTGTGACGCCAAGTTCCGCGGGCAGGCTTTCCCGGTCGACCACCAGCGAATGATAGCGAGTCGCTCGGAATGGGTTCGGCAGGCCGCGGAACAGGCCGGCGCCGTCATGACGGACGGTCGAAAGCTTGCCGTGCATCGGCTGGGGCGCGCGCACGACGCGTCCGCCATAGGCCTCGCCGATCGCCTGGTGGCCGAGGCAGACGCCGAGGATCGGCACGCGGCCGGCCGAAAGGCGGATCAGCTCCTCGCAGATGCCCGCCTTGTCGGGGGTGCCGGGGCCGGGCGACAGCACGATCGCGGCAGGATGCAGCGCCAGTGCCTCCGCGGCGGTCAGCGCATCGTTGCGGCGCACGACACATTCGGCCCCTTCCTCGCCCAGGAAATGGACGAGGTTCCAGGTGAAGCTGTCGTAGTTGTCGATCAGTAGAAGCATTTCAAGCACTTGCCCATCGCGCGCGCGGCCTGCCGCCGGTTATATCAGGTCGGGAACAGCGAAAAAAGCCGCGCCATTTGCCGCGACTCCGGCCCCGTGCTAAGGCTCCCCGACCTGCGGCAACGAGCTTCCCCTCATGACCACCCTCCAGGCCCTGCTGTTCGCCATCGTGCAGGCGATCACCGAGCTGTTCCCGGTCTCGAGCGTCGCCCACGGAGTGCTGACGCCGTTCGCCTTCGGCTGGACGCTGAGCCCGACCTTCCTCAAGGAGCATTTCCTGCCTTTCGTCGTGATGCTTCATCTCGGGACGGCGACGGCGCTCCTCATCTACTTTTGGCGCGACTGGTGGTCGTTCTTCCGCGCGCTGTTCGGTCCCGACGCCCGCGGCGCCCGCCGTACCTTGTTTCTTCTGGTGGCGGCGACGATCCCGCCGGCGATCCTGGGGCTGGTTTTCGAGAAGGCGCTGCGCGGCATCTTCGCGAGCGTCACTTCGGCCGCGGTCTTCCTGATCGTCAACGGCGTGCTTCTGGTGGTGGGCGAGCGCATGCGCGGGCGCGGCAAGCGCGACATTCCCGAGCTGAGCTACGTCCAGGCGATCGCCATTGGCCTCGCCCAGTCGCTCGCCCTCGTGCCGGGATTCTCCCGCTCGGGCTCGTCGATGGTGGCGGGCTTCTGGGCGGGGCTGAAGCACGAGGCGGCGGCGCGCTTCTCGATGCTGCTCGCGACCCCGATCATCGCCGGGGCGGGCATATTGGAGGTGCCGAAGCTCCTGCGCTCGGCGACGCCGGAGCTGGTGCAGACCGCGGTCATCGGCGGCGTCGCGTCCGGCATCTTCGCCTTCTTCGCCGTCTGGGCGCTGATGCGCTGGTTCCGCCAGCACGAGGTCGACGCGATGTGGCCCTTCGCCATCTATTGCTGGGCGGTCGGCGCCACGGTTCTCGTCCTGCGCAGCACCGGATGATCTGCTAGGCTTCCGCCATGGCCGAGGGGAAGCCGCCCGATTACGAGCCTGCGATGCGCGCCATCGCCATGCCGGCCGATGCCAACCCGTCGGGCGACATCTTCGGCGGCTGGATCATGTCGCAGATGGATCTGGCGGGCGGGAACGTCGCCTACCATCGCGCCGGCGGACGGGTAGCGACCGTCGCGGTGGAATCCATCTCGTTCCTGGTGCCGGTCGCCATCGATGACGAGGTGAGCTGCTACGCCCAAATCATCCGCGTCGGCCGCTCGTCGCTCTCGACGAAGATCGAGGTCTGGACCCGCCGCCGCGCCGGCGAGGAGCGCATGAAGGTGACCGAGGGCATCTTCACCTACGTCGCAATCGACGATACTGGCCGGCCGCGCCACGTGCCGAAGGGGTAGAGGCCGAAGCTCCATTCCACATGAAAAGGGCCGGCGGTCGCCCGCCGGCCCTCCGTCGTTACCTGAGAATTCGCCGATTAGACGCTGTAATACATGGCGAATTCGACCGGGTGCGGCGTGTGCTCGAACTTGTAGATCTCTTCCCACTTGAGCGAGAGATAGCCGTCGAGCTGATCGTTGGTGAACACGTCGCCCTTGAGCAGGAACTCGCGGTCGGCGTCGAGCGCACCTGCCGCCTCGCGGAGCGAGTGGCAGACGGTCGGCACCTCCTTCAACTCCTCGGGCGGCAGCTCGTACAGGTTCTTGTCCATCGGGTCGCCCGGATGGATCTTGTTCTGCACGCCGTCGAGGCCGGCCAGCAGCATGGCGGTGAAGGCGAGGTAGGGGTTCGCCCCCGGATCGGGGAAGCGCACCTCGACGCGCTTGCCCTTGGGGCTTGCGACGTAGGGGATGCGGCAGGACGCCGAGCGGTTGCGCGCCGAATAGGCGAGCAGCACCGGCGCCTCGAAGCCCGGAATCAGCCGCTTGTAGCTGTTGGTCAGCGGGTTGGTGAAGGCGTTGATCGCCCGGGCGTGCTTGATGATGCCGCCGATGTAGTAGAGCGCGAACTCCGACAGATCGGCGTAGTTCGAGCCGGCGAATAGCGGCTTGCCGCCCTTCCAGACCGACTGGTGCACGTGCATGCCCGAGCCGTTGTCGCCGTAGATCGGCTTCGGCATGAAGGTCGCGGTCTTGCCGTAGGCGTGGGCGACGTTATGGACCACGTATTTGTAGATCTGCACCATGTCGGCCATGTGGGTCAGCGTGCCGAACTTCACGCCGAGCTCCATCTGGCTGGGCGCCACCTCGTGGTGGTGCTTCTCGACGTCGACGCCCATGTCCATCATGGTGGTCAGCATCTCGGCGCGCAGGTCCTGCATCGAGTTCGACCGGCGGGACCGGGAAGTAGCCGCCCTTGATCGCCGGGCGGTGGCCGACATTGCCCGACTCGAAGACGCGCCCGGTGTTGTAGGGGCCTTCCTCCTCGTCGATCGAATAGAACGTGTTGTTCATCGACACGTTGAACCGCACGTCGTCGAACACGAAGAACTCGAGCTCCGGGCCGAACACGGCGGAATCGCCGATGCCCGACTCCTTGAGATAGGACTCGGCGCGCTTTGCGGTCGAGCGCGGGTCGCGCTCATAGGGCTGGCCGGTGGTGGGCTCGATCACGTCGCAGAACAGGATGAGCTGGGTCTGCGAGGCGAACGGGTCGATGCAGGCCGAACTCGCTGTCCGGCATCAGGGTCATGTCGGACGCGCTGATGTCCTTCCAGCCCGCGATGGACGAGCCGTCGAACATCACCCCGTCGGTGAAGATCGACTCGTCGATCGTATGCACCGGCTGGGCCGTGTGCTGCCACTTCCCGCGCGGGTCGGTGAACCGGAAATCCACGTACTTGACGTCGCGCTCCTTGATCAGGTCGAAGACCTTTTTCATGTCGGCCATTTGTCACCACCTCGTTGTGTCGTTGTCTGTGCCGCGCCGGGGACCCCCGGTCGCGATCGTGCCCGTGCCGCCGCCGCATGCTTGCGGACGGGCAGGTCCCGGACCAATCTTCTCTCGGCGTTGCCGCCGCTCGTTTCCCGCGTGCCCCGTGACTCAGATCGCCTCGGCGCCCTTTTCCCCGGTGCGGATGCGGATGACCTCTTCGACCGGGCTGACGAAGATCTTGCCGTCGCCGATCCGGCCGGTACGCGCCGCTTGAAGCACCGCGTCGATCGCCCGCTCCACCTGCTCGTCCTCCAGCACCACCTCGATCTTCACCTTGGGCAGGAAGTCGACCACGTATTCCGCCCCGCGGTAGAGCTCGGTGTGGCCGCGCTGGCGGCCGAAGCCCTTGGCCTCGGTGACGGTCAGGCCCTTCACGCCCACTTCGTGCAGGGCCTCCTTCACCTCGTCCAGCTTGAACGGCTTGATGATGGCCTCGATCTTCTTCATCGCACTCCTGCGGTCCCTCGGTGGCCCAGGGCCACCGTTCCCTGTCCCTCCCTTAGCACGTTGCATGCCAACTCGAAAGGAGTCCGGAATCCGCGGATTTCTGGCGTTTTTACGCCCCCATTGGACGCCGATCGAACGAAATATGTCCAAATGAGCGGCAGGATGCCTATGGAATAGGCGGCGTTATGCATCCGGATGGAGCACCCCGGGCGTCGCGGCGTGCCGGCGGATGTGGTACAGAACCGCGGCTTCAGGGAGGGCCGGGTGACCAGCGGCAATTCGATCCTCACGGGATACGGGACGACGATCTTCGAGGTGATGTCGGGCCTCGCGCGCGAGCACCGTTCGATCAACCTCGGCCAGGGCTTTCCCGACGGCAACGGGCCGCCGGACGTGGTGGAGGTGGCGGCCGAGTATCTCCGCAGCGGCGTCAACCAATACCCCCCGATGATGGGGACCGACGAGCTGCGCCAGGCGGTGGCGGCCCACAACGCGCGCTTTTTCGGCCTCGAATGCGACTGGCGGACCGAGGTGATGGTCACCTCCGGCGGGACCGAGGCACTGGCCTCGGCGCTCCTCGGGTTGATCGAGCCCGGCGACGAGGCCGTGCTGATCGAGCCGCTTTACGATTCCTACCTGCCGATGCTGCGCCGCGCGGGTGCCATTCCGCGCCTGGTGCGGCTTGAGCCGCCGGACTGGCGGCTGACGCGCGACATGCTGGAGGCGGCGTTCACGCCGCGGACCAAGCTGATCCTCATGAACAGCCCAATGAACCCGTGCGCAAAGGTGTTCACCCGGGCCGAACTGGAGACGATCGCCGAGGTCTGCATCGCCCACAACTCCATCTGCGTCTGCGACGAGGTGTACGAGCACCTGGTATTCGACGACGCGCGCCACGTGCCGATGATCACCCTGCCGGGGATGCGGGAGCGGGCGGTGCGCATCGAATCCGCCGGCAAGATCTTCTCGCTGACCGGCTGGAAGGTGGGGATGGTGACGGCCGCGCCCGCCGTGATGCAGCCGATCATGAAGGCGCACCAGTTTCTGACGTTTACCACCCCGCCAAACCTGCAAAAGGCGGTCGCCTATGGGCTCGGCAAGGAGGACGCCTATTTCTCGATGCTGCGCCGCGAACTCGAGGAAAAGCGGGACCGGCTGGGGGCGGGACTTCGCCACATCGGGTTCGACGTGCTCGACTGCCAGGGCAGCTACTTCATCACCGCCGATTTCCGCCCGCTCGGCTTCAATGGCGACGATGCCGAGTTCTGCCGCCACATCACGGTGGAGGCGAAGGTGACCGCCGTGCCGGTGAGCGCGTTCTATGATGGCGATGGGCCCCGGCATTTCGCCCGCTTCGCCTTCTGCAAGGACGACCGGACGATCGACGCCGCGCTCGACCGGCTGGCCCGCCATTTCGGGCGCGTGTAGAGGGATCGCCCCTTGCAGCGCGCGGCGTTCGGGGCTACATCCTGCCCCTCGCCCCGATGGTGGCCTTAGCTCAGTTGGTTAGAGCGCCGGGTTGTGGTCCCGGAGGTCACGGGTTCGAATCCCGTAGGCCACCCCAATATTTTCAATGAGTTAGTTGTGCCGCCTGCCTCGAAGTCGACCTCCTGGGTAACGAGCCGGGTAACCGTAAGGGGGCAGCGCCCGAGCGGTCCAGAGGTTGGGGGAGAAGTCATGAAAGGAATATTCATCGCCCGGGTGCTCATCATCGGCGCGACTGCCTCGGCCTTGACCGCGTGCGGGGCCGTCGCCATTGGCCGAGCGCGGAGCGACATGGACGCGTCCAAGGCCGCGTACAAGGCGTGCCTGGAACAGAACCCGAAGGCGGTCGGGAACTGCGAGGCGCTGCGCCTCGCCTACCAAGCCGACGTCCAGAACTTCGACGCGATCACTGGGCGGACACCTTCCAGCGTCAACAACAGCGTGAGCATCACGGGGGCGCCGCGCTGACCCACCGGCCCGAGCGATGGTTCGCGGCGGCGCGGCTTGAGCTCAATTCTCCGCGCGCCCATATCGACGGCAGGTTGAGCTCGCAGCCCGCTTGAGCTCCCGAGCTGCGAGAGCGCCTCGATGCTAGACGCCCGTTTCACTGTTTCCGACCTCTCGTTCCGAGTTGCCGGCGAGCGCTGGGAGGCGCGCGGCGAGGATGATTTCCGCCGGGCGGCAGACCGCGTCCGGCTGACCCTGGCGCTGCTGACGCCGGAGAAGATCGAGTGGGTCCACGCCACGCTTGCCAGCGGGCGCCGCCACGAGACGATCGAGATGATGTGCACCAATGCAGCTCTATCCGTCACGCCGGAGGCTCACGGACAGGCCGGCCCGAAGCTGAGCCTCTCGGTGCCGTAGGACGGCGATGAGCCCGCCGCCTTCTCGGGCACTTCAATCGTTCTGCCGCACAAGCGGAAGTGCGTCAGCACCTCATCCACTCACCCCCCTCCAAATAATGCGGACCGACGTCGCCCGGCTCCCGCACGCGGAGCAGCGCAGCCGGCTCTTCACCGCATCGATGGGCGTGCCGGCGCCGCGCTCGCGGATCAGCTTATCAAGGTCCAGTCGCTCGACCCGCTGGCACGTACGCGCCTCGCAGCAGGCGTCGCCGTTCGCCGCGAGACCGCCGAGGCAGCGTTGGCGCACGCCGTCGAGAATGCCACCGAGGCAGCCTACCGATGCGGCGACCTATTCGACAAGCGCCGACGGCTCATGGATGCGTTGGCTGCGGAATGCGGCATAGAGGCGAGGATGCGCGCGATCAATTCGGATGGGAAATCCCGGTCAAGAACGCTTTCCATGTCAGGCGACTGAGTAGAATCCGAAGGCTGATCACGCATTGCTCACATGCCATAGTTTGCTGTCAGCTTCGCGCCGGGTTCATCGGGAGGGCCACAATATGTCGAAGACGGTACGGAGCCAAGCGTCCATGCAATGGCGATAATCCGCATGAGCGTCGCTCGGTACAGGGAAGCGTTGCAGGCTTCGATACACCGACGCGAAACTGATCGGCTGGCCGCGGCGGTCGCCGCCGCCAACAATTCCATCGTGGTATGGGCGCCGGAAGGCACTATCGTGTCGTGGAACGCCGCGTCCGAGCGGCTCTACGGCTACAGCGCGGAGGAGGCGGTCGGGCGCTCGGTCCTGATGCTGGTCGAGCCGGAGCGCCACGATTTCTGGCGCGCGACGCTGCCCGACGCGCTATCCGGCAATTTGTTCGAGCAGTACGAGACCGTGCGCTTGCACAAGACCGGACGGCGCATCGACGTCTCGCTCACCGTTTCGCCGATCCACGGCGATGATGGCACGCCCACCGCCGTAGTCACCATCGCACGCGACATCACCGAGCGGAAGCGCGCGGCCAAGCGTCAGCGCTTCCTACTCAAGGAGATCGAGCACCGGATGAATAATACGTTGGCCGCGGTGCAGTCGATCGCAGCCCTGAGTCTGCGCGGCGTACCGGAGGCCGGCGACGCGCGGCGCAAGCTCGAGGAGCGGCTGATCGCGCTCGCCAAGGCGCACGATCTCCTCACCCGCGGCCAGTGGACCGGCGTAATGCTGTCCGAGCTGGCGAGCCAGATTCTCGCCCCCTTTGGCGGGGACGATCCGGCGCGGGTCGCCATCGAGGGGCCCGAGCTGCGCCTGCCATCGGTCACCACCGCCACCCTAGCCATGGCGCTCCACGAGCTCGCCACCAACGCCGCCAAGTACGGCGCTCTGTCCTGCCCCGAAGGCCGGGTCCGGCTCGACTGGCGCATCGCGCCGGGCGACAGCCCCGGGCGCCTCAGCCTCACCTGGCGCGAGAGGGGCGGCCCTGCGGTCGTCCCGCCCGAGAAGCGCGGCTTCGGCGCGCGCATGATCGAGGACGGGCTCGCCCAAGAGCTGGGCGGCGCAGTTTCGATCCGCTACGAGCCCGCCGGGGTCGTGTGCACCATGGACATCACCCTTTAATTCAAAATTGCGAACGCGCAAAGCGCACCCCCGACAGGAGCAAGCAAGAGCCCACCAACCGCACCGACTACGGCGCCGGATTTCGTTAGGCCGCGATGACCCGCTTTCTCAAGAATGAAAGTCCGGTGAGCCCGAGCCCGAAAAGCGCAAGCGTGCCGGGTTCCGGCATTTCCGTGCCTGCGCCGCCGAGCGGAACCCGATCTGTCATCAGAGCGTTCACAATGCATCCCCCGTGAAGGCACAACGCTGGGGTAACGCACAAAGCGGCCCGCCCACTCACCCCCGGGCGGGCCGTTCTGCGTTTCGGGCGGCCCGAGTGCAAGATCAAGGGCAACATCAGCGCGAAGGGCGGACGGCTGGCAGAGATCAACGCGATGACCGACTGGATCGTCGACCGCACCGCGCGAACGGCGCCCTATGGGGCGACAGGGTTGATCTTGGACGTGGTGAGGAAACACCGGGGCAGCGCGTATATGCACGCGCGGCACGAAACGGCGCAGGGCCTCGTCGCGACGGTCGTGGAGCGGCTGATGGTCGAGGGGAAGGCAGTGTACAGCGCGACGGAGCGCCCAACATACGAAAAGGGCCGCCCCAAAGGACGGCTCCACGCACTCAGGCCGGCCAACGTTTCCTGAGTAGTTTCCGAGGCTATCGTCCTCGGTCACATCCTCTTAGCGTCACACTGTACCTTTGCCCAACTCGGACACGCACCGGGTCAGTCAGCGCGGCGGTCAGCACCCACCCCCGCCGTATCGCCACGCGGGCAAAGGTACTTCAACCCCCCGACACTCGGGCTCTTCGCTCCCAGCACATTCACGCGAGCGGAGGCGCCTTTGGCATCGTCGTCGCAAGGGGAGGGCGGTGCTCTTAGGTCCGACTTTGGCAAGCTACACGGTCCTTCGTGCAACGAGGAGGCAGGACGATGATGGAACCACCCGAGATCATCCGGATGAACATTTCTCGTTATCGGGAGATGCTGAAACTCGTTCTGGACGATCACAAACGAGCAGCCATTCAGAAACTGCTTGCGCAAGCCAAGTCGGCATTGGAAGACGCCTTGTCGCGTGGACGCGAGTAGTGCCCGATAAGGCTCGTCGCAACGGTTCCTGAGACACCTTACCTCGACATTGTTAGCGCCCGCCGGAGCGTTGAACATGTCAAAGAATATCTACAACACCTTCACGATTTGTATTGCTTAACGTTGAGAGAACGCGTTCCCGCTGCGCGTTATCATAAACCGGCTGCACCGCCTTACACGGCGACGACCTCCAGATCGATCCACGGCGTTGAGATTCATTGCGGGCACGAGCCGAGATTGACTGCAAAACTCGTAAAAAACCTCGTCGTAGAAACCGATCCTGCTACAGGAGCCGAGACGGTGCACTGGGATTGGTATCTCTAATCAGCCCGCATTTCCCAGATGACGCCGGGCACTGGACGTTCACGCCGCCGATTCCAAGTTGAGGATCAGGGACTTGGGTCTTGCGGAGGGCGGCTCAGATGGGGAACCCGGAGGGTGAATCGAATCGTGGGCCTCTGCAGGCCGTTTTCGACCGCCGCCTGAAGCTGGAGTTCCACGGATCGCGCGTCACCTCCGACGCCGGTCTTCTCGCTTATCGCGAGCTGGACGAGGTCCTCGGCCTGACCGCGCTGGCAGGCGATCTTATCGCCGACGGTCGCACCGGCAAGAACGGCCGTCACGGTCTTGTCGGTCTGTTACGCCAATCCGTCTATGGCCGCCTCGCCGGATATGAGGACGTGAACGACGCCGACCGGTTGGGGCACGATCCCGCGATGCGCTGGATCGTCGGCGGCCAGGCCGTCGAGCGCGGCGGTGCCTCGACCAGCCAGATGGGCCGGTTCGAGACCGAGCTTTTGGCCACCGACGACAACCTCGCCGCGCTCGACGATCTGTCTGGGGCCTGGATCGACCGGGTGCATCGGCGGAGGCCGCCGAAGATCGTCGTGCTGGACATGGATAGCTCGGTCAGCCCGACCTACGGCGAGCAGGAGGGCACGGCCTACAACGGCCATTTCGCCTGCACCTGCTATCACCCGCTATTCGTGTTCAACCAGTTCGGCGATCTGGAGCGGTGCAAGCTGCGCCCCGGCAATGTGCACAGCGCCGACGGCTGGCGGAATGTTCTGGAGCCGGTCGTTGCGCGCTATCGGAACCGCGATCTGCGGCGCTACTTCCGCGCGGATGCCGCCTTCGCCAACCCCGAGGTCTACGAGTTCCTCGAAGGCGAAGGGTACAAGTACGCGATCCGGCTATAGTCGTAGAGCGGATAGTCCCAGCACAAGTGGCGGTAGGACAGGGTTCAAGCTAGCCTCTAACACTTGGCGACTCCACCATCAGATTTCAAAGGAGACACTGCTCGCGTGTATGCTCGGGGCATGTGCGGCCGCTTCACCCACCACCTCGTTTGGCGCCAGATCGTCGAGCTCTACCGGCTCACCCAGCCCGACCCGCCGGCTGGCTGGCGGGCGGGGTTCAACCTCGTGCCCACCCAAGACGCGCTCGTCGTCCGGGAGCGGGACGGCGGTAACCGTCCGGTGACGCTTTCAATTACCCACATCTAGCCGAGGTCGCTGAGGAGCGTAGAAACTGTTGCGCGGCGGGAATCGGTCATGATTCCTTGTCTGGCACCGAATCGCTGGGAGCGGTGCCAATGGACGGGGGAACCGACGCGTGGGTTGTTCGCGAACTCGCTGGCTGCAGTTTTGCCGACGAGCGTCTGAACAAGCGGCTTCATAAACTGGTGGCGCAGATCGGGAGCGCCATGGGCCAGAGCATTCCACTGGTCTGCCAGGATTGGGCCAACACCAAGGCGGCCTATCGCTTTTTCTCGAACGACCGAGTCAGCGAGGCGGACATCCTGGCCGGTCACTTTCAATCGACGCGTGACCGCACGGTCGCCACCGGTGGTCCCATCCTTACGGACGGCGTCCGCGAGGCGGCGATGCTCCGATGGGGCCTTGTCCCCTTCTGGTTCAAAGAGCCGGACGCGGGATATAGCACCATCAACGCGCGCGCCGAGACGGTGGCGACGAAGCCAACGTTCCGCGAGCCGTTTAACCGGCGTCGCTGCATCGTTCCGGCGTCAGGCTTCTACGAGTGGCGCGCCGAGCCGGGATCGAAGGGCAAGCAGCCCTACCACTTCCGCCGGGCGGACGGCGAGCCGATGTCGTTCGCCGGGCTGTGGGATCGGTGGCAGAAGGGCGAGGCTGAAGCGGTCGAATCGTTTACGATCATCGTCGGCGTCGCGCCGCCGACTATCGCGCCGTACCACGACCGCGCGCCCGTGATCCTGGAGCCGGAGTGGTTCGACGCGTGGCTCGACCCGGCGACGGACCCCAAGATGCTTGAGCCGATGCTGGCGTCGTTCGAGGGCGCAGTCGTGATCGAGCCGGTGTCGAAGGCGGTGAACAACCCGCGGAACGACTACGCAGAGCTAATAACACCCGTGCAATCTCGACAAGGAGACTACCCGAATGTCGCGGAGCCATAGCGCGCATACCTCGCCATCCACGCTAGGTTGGACCGCCGAACTGATCCGTCGTCTGAGTAGCGCAAGCCGGTTTGAAGTGACCCTGACCGATTTGGAAATTGCCGCTTCGATGGCTACTGATAGCGAGTTGATACGGACCGGTCTTCATGAATATGACCTACGCCAAGAAATGCTCGTGAAGAGCACTCGTGGGTTTGAGCTCACCGGATACGTCGCAAGCGCTCCTGGATTGGAACTAGACGACGATGACCCTGAGTTCGAGATGGGGGATTGCTTTGTCCGCACTCCGGTCAAGGTCGTAGTAGAGTTTTCTGATGAGATTTGCTTGTCCGGCCCTTACCCGGCCGAATGTTGGCTGAACGCAGAAGGGTCACCCGGCGAGCGACACACGCCCCGAATGGATTTCTTGGTTTTCGACCCAGACAGCTGGGCGCGCAGGCAAATAGAGCTAGCATTTGAACGAGCGCTCGCCGCACGCCTGACTATGGTGTCGATGAGGTTCATCCTGACCGAGGCTGGGGCATGGTCCACTGAAGACATGTCTTGGCAAGCTCTCGGCAACAAGAGGGTGCCAATCGAAAAAGTCGTACTGTGGCCTTCGATAGCGCTCGGTACTCCAGGTCGTTTATGAAAAAGTAGGCTGTCCCGCCTACGAGGGCCAGGTCATCATTGGTTTGATCGGGTGGAAAGTAATGCGACTTCGCTGGAAGGTGTAGCGAGCGCCCGGCTGCCTACCTCGGCATGGCCGCGCTCATCATAGGCGCACCGCTGTAGCATCAACCCGACCACCAGCGCGGCGATGAAAAGGGCGCGGCGCAGGGCTCACCTTACCCCGCGCCACCACAGCTCCTCGCGCAGGGTGGCGCGCAGTTCGTCGTCGCGCCGCGGCGCGTGGTCGAGCGGCACCGGAACAGAACCTGCGGGCGGCGTCGGCGGCTGCACCGGCACAGCACCCACCGAGCCCTCGGGCGCGTGTTCCTCGCTCATGGCCAGAAGCGCGCGGCGGTGGCGAACAGCAGCACCGCGGCCAAGCCGCCCATGAACGCTAGCTCAGCGCCGGAAGGCCCACCGCGCGGCCCCGACAGCAGAGGCAGCGTCGGGCGCCAACGCAGCCGGCGCAGCTCGTCGCAAACGCTCATGACGACGAAGTCGAGCAGGACGAGACCGGCGACGGCAGCGCCGAAGCAGAGCAGCAGGGCGACGGCGGCGGCGCGCCAGTCCGGCCCCCAGATCGACGCCCGGACGCCCGGCATGAGGGAGATGAAAACCAACCAGCCGATGGCGCTGAGCATGAACGGAAGCCAGCGTTGCGTGAGCATGGTGCTACTTTCCCTGTTCGAAGCCGGCGGCGCTCGCGGCGTAGGGGATCGCCTCGGCAACGTTCTGGCCGGTCCCGCCAGCCATCAGGGCGGCGGCCAGCCGCGCGCCGGGGCGGGTGTAGGCCAGGCGCGCCATCAACGCCGCGGGCACGACCTCGGGGTGGGCGGCGACGAAGGGCAGGATGTTGTGCCCCTCGTAGAGCAGCGCCGCGTAGGGCCAAAGTCTGTGGCTCACCGGCGACGCGGTGGTGCGGTTGGAAAGGGTGCGCACGGCCGCTCCGGTGAGATCCTGCATCGGCGCCAACCCGCGCGCGTAGCGCGACGCACGGGAGGCGCTCCGCCGCACCGCGGCGTCGATCTGTGCCGGCGTGAAGATGCCGCCAGCGGCCTGCGTGCCAGGGCGCCCCACGGCGTCTTCCGCGAGCTTGTAGATCGACCACGCCTTGTCCGCCGCCGCCAGCGCAGGCGCGTGCTCCGGCGAGGTGCGGCCGGCCAGCTTCTTGAAGGCGTCGGCCGCCGCGCGCAACAGCTGCGCCTCCGTGAGATCGTCGGGTGTGGCGCCGGGGGCGCGCATATACCGATGAGCGAGCGCGCGGAACTCGGAGACGGTGGTTTTCATCTCGCGGCCGCTGATCTCGTTGCCCTTCATCGCGGCGCGCGAGATCTGCCGCTGCATCAGCCGGGCGAAGCGTTGGGCGTTGTCGGCCTTCAACTCGTTTTGGGCGCGCTGGGCGATGCCCCGGATATCGGCGACGAACTGCGCGTCGGGACGAACCGTGATCTTGGAGAGCACGGTGTCGTAGGCGTTGCCGATCTTGTCGCCGACGTATGCCAGCGCATCGTGGCCGAGCGGAACGTTCTTCGGCAGCGTCTCGCCCAGCGGGGCGAGCGCGCGGTTGTACACGGCGCGGTTCAGGTCCTCGACGGCGTTGGCCTGGCCGGTCGTGACTCCGGGCACGAACGGGCCGACGCGCTCCTCGACGGCGCGGAACCCGCCGCCGGCCACTTGGCCGGGCGTCGGCGTCACCCCAGCGCGCCGCAGCGTGGCGACGTCCGCGGCGCCGCGCGGCGTGACCGCGCGTGCCAACGCCCCGCCGGTCGCCCCCAGCGTGCCGCCCAGGGCGGCGCCGGTCTCCACCTGCTGCTGCTTCTGCTGCCAGTACGGCGCGCGGGAGACGTCCACGGGTGTAAGCGCCGGAGCGAAAGTCCCTCACTGAAGCGGCCGGTTTGTCCGGTTGCGCCGGAGCAAAAATCCGGCAGCAGGTAGCCCTTTGCGTCTTTTGCAGAGGGCGGGGGATGAAGGGCGTGGATTTGTATGGTCGGGTTCGCTACGCGGTTCAGATCGATGGGATCAGTCGTCGGGAGGCGGCGCGGCGGTTCGGGATAGACCCGAGGACGGTGGCCAAGATGCTGACGTTCTCGGTGCCGCCGGGATACCGGCGTCGTGGGCCGCCGAAGCGGCCGAAGCTGGACCCGTTCGTCGGCGTCATCGATCGGATCCTGGAGGAAGATAAGGGGCGCCCGGCGAAGCAGCGGCATACGGCGAAGCGGATCTTCGAGCGCCTGCGGGACGAGCACGGGTACGGCGGCGGGATCACGATCGTGAAGGACTATGTGCGCGGCCGCCGTCTGCGCCAGCGCGAGGTGTTCGTGCCATTGCGGCACGATCCGGGCCACGCACAGGTGGACTTCGGCGAAGCTCTGGGGGTCATCGACGGGGTGGAACGGAAGCTCCACTTCTTCGCGATGGACCTGCCGCATAGCGACGCGTGCTTCGTGCAGGCCTATCCGGCGGAGACGACGGAGGCGTTCTGCGAAGGGCACAATGCGGCGTTCCGCTTCTTCGGCAAGGTGCCACTCTCGATTTTGTACGACAACACGACGCTGGCGGTGGCGCGAATCCTGGGCGACGGGACCCGGCAGCGGACGCGAGTGTTCAGCGAGCTGCAATCGCACTACCTCTTCCTCGACCGGTTCGGCCGTCCAGGCAAAGGCAACGACAAGGGCAAGGTCGAAGGGCTGGTTGGCCACATTCGCCGGAACTACCTGGTTCCGATGCCGCGGGCGGCAAGCTACGACAGGCTGAACGAGAAGCTGGTCGACGATTGTCGCCGCCGGCTCGGCGATCGGCTGCGCGGTCACGGCGAGACGATCGGCGAACGGCTGATGCGGGATCTGGCGGCCTTCAACCCATTGCCGCCGGCGCCGTACGACGCCTGCGAGAAGAAGGCCGGCCGGGTGAGTTCGCTGTCGTTGGTGCGCTATCGTGGCACCGACTACTCGGTGCCGACCGCCTACGGCTATCGCGAGGTGCTGATCCGCGGCTATGTCGATGAAGTTGTGATCTCGTGCGGCGCCGACATCATTGCCCGGCACGCCCGATCCTACGAGCGGGAGGACTTCGTGTTCGATCCGCTGCACTACCTGGCCTTGCTCGAGCAAAAGACCGGCGCGCTGGACCAGGCGGCACCGTTGGCCGGATGGAATCTGCCCGAAGAGTTCGCGACGTTGCGCCGTCTCCTCGAAGCGCGCATGGGCAAGCCCGGCAAGCGGGAGTTCGTCCAGGTCCTGCGGTTGCTGGAGGTGTTCCGCCCCGACGACGTTCTCGCCGGGATCAGGGAGGCGATCGGCCGCGGCGTGATCGGCTTCGACGCGGTGAAGCATCTGGTGCTGTGCCGTATCGAGCGCCGACCTCCACGGCTCGATCTGACGGTCTATCCCTATCTGCCGAAAGCCACCGTGGCGACGACCTCGGCGCGCAGCTACATGGACCTGCTGGACGGGGCGGCGTCATGACCGACACGCCGCAAGTGCTGCTCGCCCATCACCTCAAGGTGCTCAAGCTGCCAACGTTCCTGCGCGAGTACGACAAGCTGGCCCGGCAGTGCGCTTCGGACGGCGTCGATCACCCGCGCTATCTGTTGCGTCTGGCCGAACTCGAGCTGATCGACCGCGAGCGACGGATGGTCGAGCGGCGCATCAAGGAAGCCCGGTTCCCCGCGGTCAAAAGCCTCGACAGCTTCGACTTCGCCACGATCCCGTCGCTCAACAAGACCCTCGTGCTGGAGCTGGCCCGTTCGGACTATGTCGCTCGCCGCGAGAACGTCATCGCCGTCGGCAACAGTGGCACCGGGAAGACGCACATCGCCCTCGGGCTTGGCTTGGCCGCCTGCCAGAAGGGTCTGTCGGTCGGCTTCACCACCGCCGCTGCGCTCGTCAACGAGCTGCACGAGGCCAGGGATGAGAAGCGCCTGCTCCGGCTGCAGCGACAGCTCGGCGGATACAAACTCCTGATCGTCGACGAGCTCGGCTACGTGCCCCTGTCGCCGACCGGCGCCGAACTCCTGTTCGAGGTGTTCAGCCAGCGCTACGAGCGCGGCTCGACCATCGTCACCAGCAACCTGCCGTTCGACGAATGGACCGCCGTGTTCGCCTCAGAGCGGCTCACCGGCGCGCTCCTCGATCGCCTCACCCACCACGTTCACATCCTCGAGATGAACGGTGACAGCTACAGGCTCAAACAGAGCAAGAAGCGCGTGTCCCGCCAGCACCCCACGCCACCGGCTCAAAGCCCGGACGTCTGACCGCCAAACGCCGGAAGGCCCCCGATCGGCGGCCTTCCGGCACGCTCGTCCGATGCTATTTTACTCCGGCCCGCCGATGCATTTTTACTCCGGCGTTGACACTGGATGCTCCCGCAGGTGATCGTGGCCTCGCGCCATGTCCTTCGAGCTACCCAGCCGTCTGGGCTCTGACCGGCCAGCTTGACCAGTAACCCCAGGACCGCCTCCTCCTGGGGGCTGAAGCCGGTCTCCTTCTTCGCCGCCGCGTCGAGGACTCGGCGCTCGCTCGGCACAAGCACCAGCGATGTGACCGCGTCGCCGTCGCCGTCCTGCCCGAGATCGACCTTCTGGGCCTCGAAGGCGAACGACTGCCCGGCCTCGTGGTCGCGCTGCATCGTGACGCGCAGCTCCGCAACGTCACCGTCGCGTGTGACCTGGATCTCCGTGTCCGCCGCCGCCCGGAGGCACGAATGCCCGCGCGCGCCTTTCCCCTTATCTTTGCCGAGGTGGTGCACCAGCATGACGTGGGCGCCTGTCTGCTTGGCGATCTCGGTCGCGTTCTTGGCGAGCGCGCCCATGTCCTCGGGCGAGTTCTCGTCACCCCCGGCCAGCGCGCGCGACACAGTGTCGATCACGACCAGCTCATATGGCCCGCGCTCGTTCATCGCGTTGATGATGGCCGCAGCGACCGGCTCATTTCGAAAGTCGAGCGTGTCGCGGACGATGTCAATCCCTGCGTCGTCGAGGCCAAGACCATCGACGCCGATGTCGATGTTGTTGTGTTGGCAGTACGCCCGCAGCCGGAGCATGAGCGACCCCGCGCCCTCAAGCGCGAAGTAGATCACCCGGCCGCCGTGGACGCGGTGCTCGCGCCACCTCTCGACAGATTGCGCGACCGCCATAGCGATGTTGAGCCCAGCGAACGTCTTGAAGCTCGCCGTCTCGCCTACGAGCAGCGACACGCCACCCGCGTCGAGGATGTGCTTTACCACGTACTCGCGGGGAGGAAGCTTGGCGAGTTCAGCTGCGCCGAATATCTTGATAGGTGTTGATGAGACGCGGCTCCGCCTGTTAGATGCCCGCGCTTCGACCTGGTCCAGCACGTCGTTGGTGTCTCTCATGACACAGGCCCCTCCAACTCGCTTTTGGCGATGTTGTAGATGGCCTCCTCGACCTTCTGGTCAGGCAGCGGCGGGTAGCAGGCGACGGCGTTGTAGCCTCGCGTCAGGGCCGCGGCCAGGTGCGCTTCCACGCCCCGGCTCAACAAGTAGCCAAATACACTGGTGATGGCGTTGATGCGACCGGACGTACCCTTCGCGACGCCCTCGCTCAACTTGCACCAGTAGCTGCGCTCACGACGACTGCATACGAGATCGATGTGCGCGGCTTCGGCACCGCCCGCCGCGCGCAAGCGTTGCCAAGCGTCGTCCAGGTCGATCTCGCGCTCGGGCCAGTCGTAAGCGATGCGCGCGAGGCGCGGGGCCTTCGGGTTCTTCGTGTGCCAGCTGCCGGGCCAGCGCAGCGGATGGACGATGGGCTTGTTGGTCTTGTCGGCCCCGATCAGTTCCGTAGCCATCTCGCGCGCTTGCTTCAAACGAGAGTGCGCTTCAGGCGTTCGCGTCGGCTCCTTCAGGCGCCAGTAGATGTGGCACTTGCGCTCGGCCTCGCCGGTCTCGGGGTTCACCCACTCGCCGCCGCTCTCCGTGATGAGCGTGGCGGCGCCGAGGATTTCTTCGAGGGTCAGGCGCGCTTCCCGCGGGCGTTGGTCGCATTCGACCGTTAACGCGAGCCCGTTGGCGAGACTCCTTTCATCGGCGCGCTTCGAGTTCGTGAACGTGCACACCGGCGGAGAGAAAACCCAAACTCCCGGCCTGTTCGCGAGCTGCGTAGCGATGTCGGTTGCGCCCCCAATTAAATTGCTTTCCGTGGTGCCATTGATCTGCGCATAAGGGCATGGGCGAAGTGTGTCCCACCACGGATCGTCTTTTGCGTCAGGTGGAGCGTCCGGCGGCCTACCGTAGCCGCGGAAGGAGACGAACGTCCCGTGGTCAGCGTAGCGGAAGAGCACGCTCACAAAGCGCGCAATCTGCTCGCGGTCAGCTACCAAGGCGGGCCGTTTACTCGCTCCGCCCGCCGCGCTATAGTCGCCCTGCGTCCCTGGCAGTGGCGCATGATCTACCGGCGGCGCTCCGTTCTCGGCGGGGCGCCGCTTTTCTGTTTGGTCCATGATACGCCCCCGTCACGCGCTGAACTTGCGGGGGCGCCCGCCGCTCAGGCCGCGCGGTAGGGCCGCGATTGCCGCCTCGAACTCGTGCTCCGGCCAGCGAGCGTTCTGGCCCAAGCGCACCGGTTCTGGCAGTCGGCCCTCGCCGACCAGGCGGTAGATCGTCGGGGCGGAAACTCCGAATCTGTCGCATATCTCGCGAATGGATAAATAGCGTTCGCGCCGGTTCTTCGGTTCGGACATGGTCCGGCCTCCTGCGGGCGGCCATGCGCCCGCGCTTGCGTTTCACCGGGGTTCCTCCTGGGCAGAACCGACTCTACCGGCCGGCACGGAGCTGTTGTTCGCAGCGCGCGAATTATACCTAAATTAAAAAACGAGTAGCGTTACCTTGTCCTCGGCAATTTCTGGGGCAAAAAAGGCCGTCACCGCGGGGTTCCGTCGGTTAGATCGCACTCGCGCGGGAACGTACAGCCGCGCCGCTTCTCATCCCGGCGGCACCAATATTCGCGCCGTTCCGCGGCCAGCACGCGGGCCTTCAGCTGGCGCATGCTCGTGCCCGGCGGCAGGAACGGTTTGATGAACATTCGGTCGCGACGAACCCCCGGCGACGTGCCGGATAGCGCGCGCAGCAGGCGGCACCCGGCCCACGCCTCGGTTATCGTGAAGACGTAGCCCACCGTCTCCTCGCTCCACCAGCCCGGGTCCACCCGGCGCACCTCCAACCCAAAATCGGGAAGCCACGGCAGCTCCGGCACTGCGGCGCGGTAAGGATCGCCGACCAAACAGAGCTGGCCGTTCTGGCGAATGGCGACGAAGCCGTGGTCGAGCAGTCCGGCCCAGTGCCCCGCCGTTGGCAACGGGAAGGGCAGCGCACGCCGATACGGCCGATAACCGTTGGCTTGTGCCCACGCAGCCCAGCGGTCAGACCATGCGGACCATCGATCCGGCTCGGGCAAGCGGTTCGCCCGGCGCCGAGCAGCATCTGCCACGGTTATCGCGCCCTCGCCGCGCCGCGGCCGTGGAGCCCGCGCGGCAGCGCCTCGATCATGGCCACGACCTCGCTCTCCGGCCAGCGGCTGACCGTGCCGAACTTGCGCGGCGGCGGCAGCTGGCCGCGTTTGACCATGGTGTAGAGGTGGACGACGGAAATGTTCGCTAGCTCGGCGATCTCATTCGCGCTCAGCTGGCGCTCAACTGACGACTTCTTAGCCATTTCAACTCTCCCGTTGGACCGACAACGCCATCGCGTAGCGGCCCGGTTAATCCGGCTCGCAACTCGAACTCGTTATCTCGGTTCCTCCTGGGAGCGCGCTGGGCCTTGGTGGAAAGGCCCGGAAACGCAACGCCCTTTATACGTTATTAGCCCGTGCGGGTAAACCACTTATTTCGGTCGTTTTGTCGTTAAGGAGCACGCGGTCGCGCCGCGTCACCTCGCGCTTCGCACAACTTTCAAATCCACGACATTGTTTGCGGAAGCCCTGCCGTCGGCGAGGGAGACAACGTACTCGTTCCATGCTTCGAGCGCGCGGCGCTTCTCAACTCCGAACCTGTACTGTACGTACACCGCGCCCGTCACGCCGGCCGTGGCGCCGGGGCTGTGGTTGAGCACGGCGCCGACGACATACGGAGGGAAGCCGAGCGCCGCGATGCCGGTGGCCGCCGTGCGCCGGAGGTCGTGCACGCGCCAGGGCGCGAGCGCGCCACCCGCCTTCTGCACCTTCTCGTCAAGCCGCGCCTTCGCCTTCGTAAAGCCCGAGACTGGGCGTCGCCCGTGTGTCGTGGAGAACACAAACGGGCCATGCGTCCGCTGCTCACGCAGCCGGTGCAGGATCGCAGCGGCACGCGGTGACAGCGGCACGACGTGGTCGCGGTCGGACTTGGTGCGATCCTTGGGCAGCTCAATCCGCGGATCGTCGCCGTCGATGCCGTACACCTCATCCCACTTTAGCTCCGCGATCTCGCGCAGGCGCTGGCCCGTCAAGATCAGCATCCGGTACATATCGCCGAAGGGGTAGGCGATCTCGACCGCGGCGTGCCAGACGCGCAAAAGCTCATCGCAGTTGCGGAGTTCTCCCGCGTCATTCGTGGCGATTAGCACGCGGTCACGTCGCAGCTTCGGCACCGGCCGCAGGATGCCGCGCGCCGGGTTCACCTCGATGAGACCGCGATGCACCGCCCAACCGAGGACGCCGGACAGCTCCTCAAGCGCCTTGTTGGCCGCCCCACGCCGGAAAGTTGCACCCGGCTGCTCGGCCTCGTGCTCAATGTCGTCCAGCAGCCTGATCACGTCGCGCCGAGCGATCTCCGTCACCGGACGATCTTTCCACCTCGGAAGGATCAGGCGCCTGATGGTGCTCTCGGCCTCGGCCGCAGTCTGCGCGCTGTTCCGGCGCTTGCGGTGGCGCTGGATGAAATCTTCAGCCACGGCACCGACCGTGTTTGCGTCCGCCTCGCGGCGCTCGAAGATATCGGCTCGGAGAACCTTTGCAGGATCGCGCCCCTTGGCAGCGAGCTTCAGGTAGTCCCGTGCCTCGTCGCGTGCGTCGCTGAGCGACTTGGCAGGGTACGTTCCAACGGTCATGCGCTGGACCTTGCCGGCCAGGGGTCGGCCGGTGGCCGAGACCCCGCCCGCGCCAGCGACGCGGTACATCAGCGACCATGTCTTTCTGCCACGCGCGGTTACCCGCAGGAAAAGGCCCGGCTGCTGGTCGTCCACGAAGTCGGCGCGGTCGGCGCCCTCCGGCACCCGCAGCTTCTCCACCCGCGAGGCGGTCATCTTGAGCGAGGCCATCGGCACCTCCGTCTTGTGCGCCCGCCGGCCTTCGGGTAACCTGGGGTAACAGGCCGTGGGCGTTAACCCCCTTATACGGCCATTTGCCCGGAGGCGTAAATAGCTTTGGATAGCCTGATTTTTATGGGGTTTCCGGTGGCTGCGGAAGCGGTGCGTGGGGGTAAGCGGAGGCTAGCGTTCCCGGGTTGTGGTCCCGGAGGTCACGGGTTCGAATCCCGTAGGCCACCCCAGCGGTTGACGATGAAGGCGATGACCGTCGCGGCACCTAAGCGCGATCGGGCGGGGCCCTGGCCTTAAGATCGACAACCGTCATTATTCGCTTACAACAACCGGAAATTTCCTGCTATAAGCAGGACTAGGCATCTGTGAGTGTGTCGCGCCAACCGCGTACTTGGCCTGCTGGACGGCTCGTCGATGCAATTCAATGATCAAAACACCGCAGCCAGCAACAATTATCCTGCCTGGACTACGAACCGGCGCGTGAACCGTCCCACGGCCACCGACGTGATCATCACGATCGACGCCGAGATTGCGCCTCATTCGTCGGATTGGAAGCAGGATGGGGGACGCGTCGCCTTCAATCGCGACATTTTCGGTTGCACACCGGCGGGCGATCGCGGGTTGGCCTATCAGTTAGAGCATTTCGAGCGTCACGGTCTCAAATGTGTAGTGTTCGTGGAAGCGCTACATGCAGGAGTGCTCGGGTTCGAGCCGCTTGAGGAGATCGTCCGTCTGGTGAGGGCAACCGAAAGCGAAGTTGCGCTTCACTTGCACACGGAATGGCTGTCCTTTTACGACAAGCCGCTACTCGGTGATCGTCTCGGCCGCAATATGCGCGAGTTCAGCGAGGAAGATCAGTACCGGTTGATCGAGACCGGGCTGCAAAACCTCGCCCGGTGCGGAGCCGACGACGTGATCGCAGTCCGCGCTGGGAACGCCGGCGCGGACCGTGCCACCTTGCGGGCCGCCCGTCGTGCAGGGCTCCAGGTCGATTCAAGCCACTTCGCGGTCGACCTCGGCAACCATTGTCGCCTGGAGTCGGAACCCACTCTTTCGCAGCCGACTTACATCGACGGCGTATTGGAGGTTCCGATCGGTTGGTACCGTGACGGTCTCGGGCGCCTTCGTCCGGCACAACTTTGCGCCAGCTCGACGGCGGAGATGGAGCATTTCTTATGGGAGTCGCGGCGCCGAGGCTGGAAGACAGCAGCGCTGCTGCTGCACAGCTTCGAGCTCCTCAGGCGACGCTCACCGCGGCGGGAGCAGGGGATTTCGCGCCTGCACGAGGCTAGATTTCAGTGGCTTTGTCGCTTCCTGGCCGCTTACCGCGATGAGTTTCCAACGGCGACCTTCCACGACATTATTGCGAAGACGACGACCAATGTCGAGTCAGGCCCTTGTTTGCGGGCGCCGTTGGCAATGTCTATGCGCCGATATGTCGAACAGGTCGTCGGGCGCATCCTGTGACATCCTGTTGTGAATGGGAAGAATCGGCGCACCGGATCAAATACATCTTCGGTGAGTATTGCTTTTTCAGCACCACATTCCGCGCGCTGGAATTGACGACCCACCCGACACGCCTGACGGAGCCGCTGGAGGTAACAATCTCGCATGCGCAGCCCCTGCTCAACCAGCACCGTGTCCTGGCGCTACCCGCCTATCCGATCTCCCGTGCGCCGAAGCGTGTAATCATCGCCCGCGACTATATCCGTTACGTGCCTGCGCGGACGACATATCACTTTACCGAGCTCGGCCCTTCCTATGACGTCTTCATGAAGCAGCTCGAGCACAAGCACCGCCATGATTTGCGGCGCAAGCTGCGCCGCTTTGCAGCGGAGTCGGACTCACGGATCGACGTACGCGTTTATCGCACTGCCGCGGAAGCTGCCGCATTCTATCCGCTCGCCAGCGATATCTCGCAAAGGACGTATCAGCACCGGCTCCTAAGCGCCGGCTTGCCCCAAACCGGTTCCTTCGAGGCCGAAATGTGCGAGCGGGCAAATGCGGGAACAATGCGGGGCTACCTCCTTTACATCCGCGATCGGCCCATCGCGTATGCCTACGCCACGACGGCGGGAGACTTCCTGCGCTTTCGTCACATCGGGTATGAGCGAGACTTCGCGCGCCTGTCGCCAGGGATCGTTTTGATCCACGAGGCATTGCGTTCGGCAATAGACGAGAAGCGCTTCGTTCTGGTGGATTTCGGCGCGGGAGAAGCGCAGTACAAGCGGTCTCTAGCGACAGGGTCGCTCGAATGCGCTACCGTCTTCGTGTTTCGGGACAAGGTCGGCCCACTAGCCATGGCGCTCACGCACCAAGCCTGTGTCGGCTTTTCGGACGCATGCGTCAGCGTGCTCGACCGGGCCGGCGTCAAGGAGCGGGTGAAGAATTATCTGCGCAATCGCGCCACATCCGCATCTAACTGAAGTGGCGGCTCAATTGTACGGCGGAATGGCCTCCCCGTTGGTCATGTACCGCACGTCCGGCCGGTTCGCCACGTGGTGCAGAACCGTCTCGAGTTCGCCCCAGAGGTTGCGCTGGTCTATTTCCCATGACCGAGCGTTAAGGTGGAATATTCCGCCCCGAGCGTGCGCCGCGTCGAAAAGCATACGCCCTAGCGCGACGGGGTCGGTCCCCAACCGGGTGACGCGGAGCCAGTTGCAGAGTCCCAGAATATTTCCGTCGCGCAGGGCATGGCGCGAGATGGCGATGCGCGGCATGTGCCAGAATTCATACGATATTGGCATTAACTCTGGATCGAACGTTCGGCCGAGGCGGAACGCGACGGTCGTCCTGCCGTAAATGTATCCGGTCGCGGCGAGCGCCTTCCTCGCCGCGGCCGTATAGGCGCCTTGCGGATAGGAAAGACCGGCTACCGGCGCGCCCACGATATCCTCGAGCCGCTTCTTGCTTTCGGCGAGTTCGTGATGCGCCTCCGCGAACGGACGACCGGTCAGGATTTTATGGGTTAGGGTGTGAGAGCCGATCTCCATGCCCATCGCGTGGAGCGAGCGTATCTCTGCGTCACTGATCTGTGGCGTCGAGGGGTGGTTGAAGGCGACGTAGAAGGTGCCTTTGAGCCCGTTTGCGGCAAGCAGCGCTGCCACCCGCAAGTCAGCCGAATGGCCGTCGTCCCAGCTCGTCGTGACTATAGTCATGGCATATGCGGCGTGGTGCCTACCTTGATGGACCGTACTGTACGGCCGGAGCGGGAAACTGTCAGCCCCCTCGGCCCCACGACTCGTCGAAAAGATTTGGAGATGAAAGTCCAAAGGTTTGAGCGGTCAAGCCCTTCTTAACCGTATGCGCGCGCTTCTGCTACCAATTCGATCATAGTTGGTTTGGGAGGCAAGAATGAATGATCCATCCTGCTCGTTGTGCTCACCGCAGCCGCAGCAAGGTCAGCCGCGTCCGGGCTGAGGCATGGGCGGGAGCATGGACGAGGGCGCGCTCTTCCTCGCGAACGATCCGGCGGTTCCCTTGCCGCCCCGAGACCCAATCTGGTTCCGCCTGACCTGCTTGGCGAGCCGCCTTGCTCCGCGGGGCAAGGCCGCCTTGCCGCGCGCCATCGCCCGGGTGGTGCCGGACGGCGCGGCCTTCCGCACCCGGGTCCGGCGCGGCTTCTGCCTTGTCGGCAACGCCACCTGCATCGACGCGCTGGTCGCCCTCAGGAACAGCGGCCGGTGGGACGACCACGTGATGGAGGCGTGCCTCGCCTTCCTCGCACCCGGAGACAGGTTTTTCGACGTCGGCGCAAACGCGGGCTATATGGCCGTCGGCTGCGCGGTCCGCTTCGGCGATGCGATCGAGGTGGTGGCGTTCGAGCCGCAGCCCGCGCTCGCCCGTGCCATCGTGCTGTCTGGGCGCGCCAACGGGCTCGGCCGTCTCAGGGTGGTGAACGCCTGCCTCTCCGACCGGGAGGGGCGCGCCACGCTCTACCTCTCGCGCCATGCCATCCATGCCTCGCTGGTGGCGCGCGAGACGGCGGCCCGAAGGCTGGACGTTCCCGCGTACACGCTGGATCGTCTCTGCGAGTCCGGTGCGCTGCCGTCGCCCGACGTGATCAAGCTCGACGTCGAAGGGGCAGAGAAGGCGATGCTCGACGGCGCGCGAAGGGTGCTGGCGGCGGGACGGCCGACCGTGGTGTTCGAATGCGACGCCAATGCCGGCCGGTTCGGCTACGGGCTGGACGATATGCTGGCCGCGTTCCGCGCCGCTGGGTACGACCTGTTCCTGTCGGTCGGAGAGGGCGGCGCGCTGACCGAGATCGCGGCGGCCTCCGACGCGCGGGCGCTGGGCGCCGCGGCGACGTCGGATTTCGTCGCCACGACGCGCCAGACCGTCGCCTCGCGCAGGGTGCCGGTCGCCCGCCTCAGCCCAGCGTCGGGTCGAGGATGACCTTGCCGATGCCGGGATTCTCTTCGACCAGCCGGTGCGCCTCCACCGCCTGGGCGAGCGGCATGACCCGGTCGACCAGCACGCGGAGCCGGCCCTTGGCGGCAGCCTCGAAGGCGGGGAGGGCGTCCTGGTTGCGGCTCCTCGGGCTTCCCATGATGGTGATGCGGTGGTCGTACAGGTGGAAGAAGTTCACCGGCACGATCGGCCCGCCATGCGCGCCGGCGGTGACGAGGCGTCCGTCATAGCCCAGCGCGTCGATGGCCTTCGAGGTGGTCTCCGGATTGGCGATGTTGTCGTAGACCATGTCGAGCCCCTTGCCGCCGGTGAGGTCAAGGCAGGCTTCCTTCAGGTCCTGGGTGCGGTAGTTGATGCCGTGGTCGGCGCCGAGCTCGAGGCCAATCTTCACCCGGTCGTCGGAGCCCGCGCAGCAGATCACCCGCGCGCCGAGCTCCTTGGCGAGCTGGATGCCGAGCGTGCCGAGATTGCCGGCCGCGCCCATCACCAGCACCCACTCGTCCTTCTGCAGCTTTCCCATGTGGACCAGCAGGTTCCACGCGACCGGCGCGTGGCGGGCGATGACGCAGGCGTCGGCATACGACACCTCCGGCGGCACCAGGCAGGTGATGCGCGCCGGCGCCTTGGTGTACTGCGCGTCGCCGCCCCAGCAATGGATGCCGAACATGCGCGGCGGCTGCTGGGCGAGGCCCTGGAACACCGCGACGTGGTCGCCGATCTTGCGGTCGGTTACGCCCTCGCCAACGGCGGTGACGATGCCGACCGGATCGACGCCGCCGACGTGGGGAAGCTGGATCTTGCGGTGAGGCTCGGTGCCGCGCCGCGCCGAGACGTCGAGCACGCGGTTGACCGAAACGGCGTGCACCTCGATCACGATCTCGCCGGGCCCCGCCACCGGGTCCGTCACCTCCTCGTAGCGCAGCACCTCGGGCGGGCCGAACTCGCGGTAGATCATCGCCTTCATGGAAAGAGCCCCTCATCCAAAGCCTGTCGAAGGATGAGGTCCCCCGCGGTTCGACAGGCTCACCACGGGCGCCGTTTCTTGTTCAGCGCATCGTCGGCATGACGAACTCGGCGCCCTGGCGGATGCCGGTCGGCCAGCGGCTGGTGACGGTCTTGAGCCGCGTGTAGAAGCGCACCCCCTCGGGCCCGTGCACGTGCATGTCGCCGAACAGCGACCGCTTCCACCCGCCGAAGGAATGGAACGCCATCGGCACGGGGATCGGCACGTTGACGCCGACCATGCCGACCTGGACGCGGGAGGCGAACTCGCGTGCGGCGTCGCCGTCGCGGGTGAAGATCGCGACGCCATTGCCGAACTCGTGCCCGTCGGCCAGCGCGAGCGCGGCCTCGAAATCGTCGACGCGCACCACCGACAGGACGGGGCCGAAGATCTCCTCCTTGTAGATGCGCATCGAGGGCGTCACGTGGTCGAACAGGGACCCGCCGATGAAGAACCCCTTCTCGTAGCCTTGCAGCGAGAGGCCGCGCCCATCGACGGCGAGCGTCGCGCCCTCCTTGACGCCGAGATCGACGTAGCCGTGCACCTTGTCGCGGTGGGCGGCGGTGACCAGCGGGCCCATCTCGGACTCGGGATCGTTGCCGGGCCCGACCTTGAGGGCGGCGACGCGCGGGGCGAGCTTTTCCATCAGCGGGTCGGCGGCCTTGCCGACGGCGACCGCGACCGAGACCGCCATGCAGCGCTCGCCCGCCGAGCCGTACCCGGCGCCCATCAGCCCGTCGACCGCCTGGTCGAGATCGGCGTCCGGCATGACGATCAGATGGTTCTTCGCGCCGCCCAGCGCCTGGACGCGCTTTTCGGCGTTCGCCGCGGTGCGATAGACGTGCTCGGCGACCGGGGTGGAGCCGACGAAGCTCACCGCTGCGATGCCGGGATGGGCGAGGATGGCGTTCACGGCCTCGGCGTCGCCGTTCACTACGTTGAGCACGCCCTCGGGCAGGCCCGCCTCGTGCGCCAGCTCGGCGAGGCGCATCGGGCAGGACGGGTCCTTTTCCGACGGCTTCAGTACGAACGTGTTGCCGCAGGCGATGGCGACCGGGAACATCCACATCGGCACCATCACCGGGAAGTTGAACGGTGTGACGCCGGCGCACACGCCGAGCGGCTGGCGCATCGACCAGCTGTCGACGTCGGTGCCGACCTGCTCGGTGAACTCGCCCTTCAGAAGATGGGGGATGCCGCAGGCGAACTCCACCACTTCGATGCCGCGCACGAGCGAGCCGCGCGCGTCGCTCAGCACCTTGCCGTGCTCGGCGGTGATCAGCGCGACCAGCTCTTCGGCGTGCTTCTCGAGAAGTTCCTTGTACTTGAACATCACCCGCGCGCGGCGGAGCGGCGGCGTCGCCGCCCAGCCAGGGAACGCCTTCCGGGCCGCCGCGACCGCGGTGTCCACCTCGGAGGCGCTGGCGAAGGCGACGCGTTTCGCCACCTCTCCAGTGGCCGGGTTGAATACCTCGCCCGACCGCCCGCTCGCGCCCGCGACGTTCTTCCCGCCGATGAAATGCCCGATCATGTCCACCATCGCGCTTCTCCCGTTTAGGGCATGTTAAACCATGCCGCTCCTCCGCTTGTCACCCTGGACGGCGAGCACGGGGAGCCGATCCGGGGGCCATAGCGGCCGAGTCACGGAAATCGATGGATGGGTCCCGGCTCGCGCCGCTTCGCGGCTAGGCCGTTTGCACCGTCTTGCCCTTCGCCATCTCGGCTCGCAGGGTGCGGGTGGCGGCCTGGTCGACGGCAAAGCTCGCCGGGTCGATGACGACGCCGTAGAGCGCGCGGGCCGCGGCGGCCGTGACGTAGCCCTGGCGCACATCCTCGGCGACGCGCGCGACGTCGCGCTCGTTCGGCAGGCCGAACCCGCCGCCGCCGCCCGAGCGCATGATGAACCCGTCGCCCTTGCGCAGATGGGTGTAGAGCGCCTTGGCGTTGGGCAGGGCGTCGGTGTGGTCGGTCCCGCGCAGGATCTCGACGTCGTTGCCCGTCCCCTCGTGCCCGCCCTGAAGCCCCCAGGGCTTGCAGTGCTTGCGTTCGATCTGGGTCGAGAAGTTCATGTCGGTCCGCGCACGCACGCGGTACTCGACGCCAAGCCCGCCGCGCTGGCGCCCGGCGCCGCCGGAGTCGGGCAGGAGCCCGTGCCGCTCGAACATCACCGGATACTTGGTCTCGATCAGCTCGACCGGCGAGTTGTGCGTATCGCCGTCGTTCATGCAGACCGTGGCCGAGATGCCGTCCTCGTTGCGCTTGGCGCCCCAGCCGCCGCCCTCGGGTCCGAACATTCCGATGAACAGAGACCGCGTGCGGGTGTCGATGCCGTTGCACGCCCCGACGCAGAGGTCCGCGTGGTGGCCGGCGATCACCCGGTCGGGGATCGCGGGCTCCAGCGCCTTGAACACGGTGTCGATGATCGTCATCGGGAAGGTCATCCACCAGCGCATCGGCGCCGGACGCACGGCCGATACGATGCGGCCGGGCGGGCATACGACCTCGAGCGAGCGAAAGCTTCCGTCGTTGATGGGGTAGTCGGTCGGCGAGGTGAGGCACTTGTACGCCACCTGCGAGCAGCCGAACGAGGTGGTCTTGCCCGAGTTGAAGAAGCCGCGCACCTGGGGCGACACGTCGGACAGGTCGATGGTCATGCGGTCGCCGGCGACCTTGACCTTCACCTTGATCGGGATGCGCTTGCCGATGTCGAGCCCATCGTCGTCCATGAAGGACTCGGCGACGTACTCGCCGTCCGGGATCGAGGCCGTCCGCTCGCGCGCGACGCGCTCGGACCGGTCCATGATGTCCTCGATGGCGGCCAGCACCTCGTCCTTGCCGTACCGCCGGACGAGCTCGAGGAAGCGCCGCTCGCCGGTGCGCACCGCGGTCAGCTCGGCGCGCAAATCGCCCATCGCCCGTTCCGGGATGCGGCAGTTCATGCGGATGATGTCGACCAGGTCCTGGTTCATCTTGCCGCGCGATTGCAGCTTCAGGATCGGGATCTGCAGCCCTTCGGAGAAGATGTCGGTCGTCATGCCGCCGAGCACGCCGCCGACGTCGAGCCAGTGCGCCATGCAGCACGCCCAGCCGACGAGAGTCTCCTCGTGGAAGATCGGCAGCGACAGGGTGACATGGTTGAGGTGCGAGCCGGTCGTGTAGGCGTCGTTCGTGATCAGGATGTCGCCGGGGTGGATGTTCTCGAACCCAAAATGGGCGATCTTCGCCTTGATGGTTTCGGCCATGCCGCGGATGAAGGTGGGCAGGCCGATGCCGATCGAGACGGTGCGCCCGTCCGGAGTGAACAGGCCGGTGGTGAAGTCCAACGCCTCGTAAATGATGGTGTTGTAGGCGGTGCGCATCAGGTTGGTCTTCATCTCGCCGGTGACGGCGATGACCCCGTTGCGCACGATTTCGGTGACGACCGGGTCGGCGCGATGGCGCACGGCGGCGGTCTGAGGTTTGGTGTCAGGCATGAGTGTTATCTAGTGTCCCTGGACCGCGCATGGAATGACCCTCCCCAACCCTTTCCCACAAGGGGCGATCGGTACGGCCCGTGTGTCGATGTCGGACCCGATGCCGGTGGTGGTTTCGGGGCGGCGTGGAGGCCGGTCACTTCTTCCCGCCGACCGCTATGACGAGGTTGCCGAACTTGTCGACCTCCAGCAGGTCGGTCGGCATGACGACGGTGGTCGAGGCATGCTCCTCCACCAGCGCCGGGCCGGGGATGCGGTTGCCGGCGAGCAGCGCGGCGCGCGCGTAGGTCGGCGTGTCGACGAAGCCCGTCTCCTCGAAATAGACCTTGCGGTTGCCGGTGAACGCCGCCTTCTCGGGCTCGGATTTACCGGCCTCCACCTCCTCCTGCGGCGGCTTCACCATCACGCCGGTGACAGTGGTACGCAGGCTAACGATCTCGGCCATCTCGTCCGGGGCGCAGGTGCCGTAGCGGAGTTCGTGCATCTGGTCGAAGTGCTTCTTGATCGCGCCGCGGTCGGCCTTCTGGAACACCTCCATGGGAAGGTCGACCGTCACCGCGTGCTCCTGGCCGACATAACGCATGTCGGCGGCGCGCTTCACGGTGATCTCGCGCGGCGTGACGGTGGTGGATTCGATGGCGGCGCGGCCCTCGTCCTCCAGCTCCTTGTAGATCGCCTCGATCTCCTCGAACTTCGCCTCGGCGAGTCGGGTGAACCAGGTGCGCACGAAATCGTAGCGGAGGTCGGAGAACAGCATGCCGAAGGCGGAGAACACGCCCGGCGCGCGCGGGACGATCACCTTGCGGATGCCGATCTCGCGCGCGACCGCCGAGGCGTGCAGCGGTCCGGCGCCGCCATAGGCGACCATCGCGAAATCGCCGGCGTCGAGCCCGCGCTCGGTGGTGACGCCCTTGACCGCGTAGGACATGGCGGTGGTCGCGATGCGGAGGATGCCGTCGGCGGCCTTGGTCGCGTCCATGCCGAGCGGGTCGCCCACGCGCGCCTTCATGGCGGCCTCGGCCGCCTTGACGTCGAGCTTCATCTCGCCGCCGAGGAACCGGTCGGCGCCGAGCCGGCCGAGCAGCAGGTTGGCGTCGGTGACGGTCGGCTCGGTCCCGCCGTTGCCGTAGCAGGCGGGACCCGGCTGGGCGCCGGCCGACTGTGGCCCGACATGCAGCGCGCCCTCCTGGTCGACGCGGGCGATGGAGCCGCCGCCGGCCGAAACCTCGAAGATATCCATCATGGCAATCTGGACGGGCAAGGCGCGCTCGTACCCGCCAAGCAGCGCCGCGCCGGTGGTCAGTGCCTCGCCCTTGTAGATCACGCCCGCCTTCGCCGTGGTGCCGCCCATGTCGAACGCGATGGCGTTCTCCATGCCCAGCGCATGGCAGAGAGCCTGCGTGCCGATCACGCCGGCGGCGGGGCCGGATTCCAGCATGCGGATGCAGTAGGTCTGGGCCTGGTCGGCCTCGTACAGTCCGCCGGTCGACTGCACCACAAGGAACGAGCCCTTGAAGCCCGACTTCCGGATGTGCTCGTCGATTCCGCGCAGGTAGGACCGCACCTTGGGCCCGACATAGGCGTTGGCGACGACGGTCGAGGTGCGCTCGAACTCGCGATATTCCTGCGACAGCTCGTGCGACGCCGAAACGAAGAGGTTCGGGTACTTGTCCTCGAGCAGCTTCTTCGCCCGGATCTCGTGGTCGGGGTTGCGGTAGCAGTGCAGGAACAGAATGGCGACCGCCTCCATCCCGAGCTTGGCGATCTTCTCGCCGAGGGCGGCGACCTCGGAATCGTCCATCGGGACATGGACCTCGCCGTCGGCGAGCACGCGCTCCTTCACCTCGAAGCGCAGGGCGCGCTCGACCAGCGGCTCGTGCTTCTTGAAGAACAGGTTGTAGGAGTCCGGCCGGTTGATGCGGCCAATCTCGTACACGTCGCGGAACCCTTCCGTGGTGATCAGCGCAGTCTTGGCGCCGGTGCGCTCGAGGATCGTGTTGATCGCGATGGTCGAGCCGTGCAGGAAGATGCCGGCGTCCGCGTAGTTGGCGCCGGCCTTTTCCACGCCGGCGCTGATCCCCTCGACCAGGCTGTCGGGGGTGGACAGGGCCTTCCCGAACAGCAGGCGCCCGCTGGCGTCATCGAACGCCGCGACGTCGGTGAAGGTGCCGCCGATGTCGGCAGCCAGACGCACGCGCGAGGGCGCCGGGGACTTGTCGTTAGGCATGAGGGCTCCTAGGGGTGGGGTACTTTGGCGGGCGACAGAATACGCAAAGCGCGCCAAACTGCAACGCCGCCCCGCGCACGGGAGATCGCCGTGACCCTGGCCTCGAAAGACATGGAAGCGATCGCCGAAGCGGCGCTGGCCGCGCTCAATTCCGGGCGCCAGGTGGCCCCGTTTTCGAGCCGCATCCCGGGGATTGACCTCGCCGCCGCCTACCGGGTGACGGCCGCGCTCCGCCAAAGGCGGGTCGCGCGCGGCGAGCGCCCGGTCGGGCGCAAAATAGGCTTCACCAACCGCACGATCTGGGCGGAGTACGGCGTCTACGCCCCGATCTGGGGCGACATGTACGACACCACCCTGGCCGACATCGCGCCCGGCGGCGGGTCCTGGCCGCTCGGCCGGCTTGCCGAGCCGCGGATCGAGCCGGAGATCGCCTTCGGCATCGGACGCGTGCCCGAGCCGGGAATGGACGCGGCGGCGCTGATGGGCTGCATCGACTGGGTCGCGCATGGTTGCGAGATCGTGCAGTCGATCTTCCCCGGCTGGGTCTTCAGGCCCGAGGACACGGTGGCCGGCTTCGCGCTGCACGGCGCCTATCGGCTGGGTCCGCGAGTCCGTGCAGCGTCGATGGCGGTGGCCGACTGGCTGGCGGCGCTCGCGACGTTCGAGATCGCGCTGTCGAAGGATGGCGCGATTGTCGACCGCGGGTCCGGCGCCAACGTGCTGGACAGCCCGTTGAACGCCCTGGCGCATCTGGTGCGGCTCCTCGCCGAGGACCCGGAGAACCCTCCGCTCGCCGCGGGTGAGATCGTGACCACCGGCACGGTGACACGTGCCTTTCCGGTCGCGCCCGGCGAGGCGTGGTCGACCGAGGTGATCGGCCTGCCGCTGCCGGGCCTCTCCATCCGGTTCGCGTGAATGAGTCCCGCGGGCTGGCATCCAGGCGGGGCAGGCGATAGACTTGGCCGAGATCAATCATGGGTGACGCATGATCCGCATCGAAGACATGCAGTATCTGCAACTCGGCACCGACGATCTCGACGCGGCGGTGAAGTTTACGACCGAGACGGTCGGGCTCCAGCTCGTCCGTCGCGACGCGGGCCGCGCCTACGTGCGGGGCGACGACCGCGACCACGACATCTGCTACTTCGCGGGTGACCCGGCCGACCACACGGTCGGGATGAAGATCGCCACCCGGCCGGAGCTCGACGCCGCCGCGGCGGAGCTCGCGCACAACGGCTTCGAGGTGCATCGCGGCACCCGCGAGGAATGCGCGGATCGCCACGTCGCGGAGTTCGTCCGGTTCCGTGACCTCTCGGGCAACAAGATCGAGCTGGTGTTCCGCCCCGACATCTCGATGCGCCGCCACTTCCCGGCGCGCGACGCCGGCATCCTGGAGTTCAGCCATATCGGCCTCAAGACCTCGAACGCGCCGCGCGACGAGGAATTCTGGGGCACTATGTTCAACTTCAAGGCCAACGACTGGATCGGCGCGGCGGGCCTCATCAGCTTTGACGCGGTGCATCACCGTTTCGCGCTGTTCCCGTCCGACGAGCCGGGCGTGCAGCACATCAACTTCCAGGTCGCCTCGCTCGACGACGTCATGCGCTCGTACTACTTCCTGAGCGAGCGCCAGGTGAAGATCGTGTTCGGGCCGGGCCGCCACCTCGCCTCGACGGCCTGCTTCCTCTATTTCGAGGGGCCGCACGGGCAGGTCTACGAATACAGTTGGGGCGTGCGCAACGTGGACGAGAGCTGGCGGCCACGCCAGATCCCGTTCGAGGACGGTGGATTCTGCATGTGGGGCGCGCGCCCGCAGATCGCCGAGTTCATGAGCGAGGAGGACGCATGATCCGTATCGCCGACATGCAGTACGTCCGCCTTGGCACTGCCGACGTCGAGGCCGCGGCGCGGTTTCTGACCGAGACGATCGGGCTGCAGCTCGTCCGCCGCGAAGACGGACGCGCCTATTTCCGCGGCGACGAGCGCGATCACGACATCTGCTACTTCCCGGGAAGCCCCGGCGACCACACGGTCGGCCTCAAGATCGAGACCAAGGCCGAGCTCGATGCCGCCGCCGAGGAGCTCGCGCGCGCCGGCGTCGTGGTCGAGCGCGGGACCGGCGAGGAGTGCGCCGAGCGCCGGGTGTTGGAGCTGATCCGCTTCCGCGACCTGTCGCGCAACACGTTCGAGCTTGTGCTGCGCCCGTTCGTCTCGACGCGGCGCTATTTCCCGACGCGCGATGCCGGCATCACCGAGTTCAGTCATATCGGGCTCAAGACCGCCGACGCCCCGCGCGACGAGGCGTTCTGGGGCACGCTGTTCAACTTCCGCACCAATGACTGGATCGGCGCGGCGGGGCTCCTGTCTTTCGACGAGGTCCATCACCGCTTCGCGCTGTTCCCGGCGCCCAAGCCGGGCGTGCAGCACATCAACTTCCAGGTCGCCTCGATCGACGACATCATGCGGTCTTACTATTACCTCCGCGATCGGCAGGTGCGGATCGTGTTCGGGCCGGGCCGCCACGTCACCTCGGGCGCGTACTTCCTCTATTTCGAGGGGCCGGACGGGGTGGTGTACGAATATTCCTCGGGCGTGCGGATGGTCGACGAATCCTGGCGCCCGCGCCAGCTCCCGTTCTGCGACGAGGCGTTCTGCGCCTGGGGGGCGCGTCCCGACATCCCCGAGTTCCAGAGCTGACGATGGCCGAGATCGTCTTCGGCAAGCTGGGCGAGCCGATCGAGACCACCCAGCGCCGGGTCCGGCTCGCGGCCCGCGCGCTCGGCCGCCACGGGCTCGGCCACGCGTTCGGCCACGTCTCCGCACGGCTCGACGACAAGTCGTTCCTTGTCTGCGCCCCGCGCCCGATGGGTCTGATCGGCGTCGGCGAGGCGGGGACCGTAGTGCCGATCGAGGGCGCGCTGCCCGCGGGCGTGCTGGGCGAGGTGCGCTGCCACCAGCAGATCTACAAGCGGCGAGCGGACGTGAATGGCATCTGCCGTACGTTCCTGCGCAACGTGATGACCCTGTCGACGCTCCGCGTGACGCCGCGGCCGCGCGACGGGTACGGCAGCTACTTCGCGCCTCAGCCCCCGCTGTGGGACGATCCGACGTTGCTCCGGAACGACGAAGCAGCCGGCCGGCTCGCCGGACAGCTCGGCGCCGCGCGCGCCATCGTGATGCGCGGCAATGGCTGCATAGTGGTCGGCGCGACTGTCGAGGAGGCGCTCTGCATGGCCTTCTTCCTCGAGGAGGCGGCGCGCACCGAGCGCGACGTGCTGGGGATGAACCGTCCGGACGACGAGGCCATCATGTCCGACCAGCAGGCGGCCGCGCGCGGCGTGACCACCGGCAACATCCTCGAGCGTCTGTGGGAATACCTCACCGCCGGCGATCCGGAGGCGTGACGCCCATTTCGCCGGGCTCGTCCTTCTTTCGGGCATCCACGGGTTCACGAAGCGAGGCGGTTGCCCATGGAGGGCCGGGACAAGGCCGGCCATGACGTGTAAATGATGTGCCATTGAACCCAGGGGGACACCGATGCATCTCGCTACCATTTCCCGCAATCGCCAGCCCGTGGTCGCCGCGCGCCGCGAGGACGGCACGCTGATCGACCTTTCCATCGCCGACCGCTCGCTGCCGCGCGACATGATCGGGCTGCTCTCGGGCGGCCGGTCCGCCATTCGCAAGGCCGAGGCCGCCGCGAAGAAGGCGACGTCGCGCGCCGTGGTGAAGGGCCCCGTGCGCTACCTACCGCCGATTCCGAACCCGCCCAAGATCCTCTGCGTCGGGCTCAACTACGTCGACCACGCGGCCGAGAGCCCGTACGAGATGCCCAAGGCGCCGACGATGTTCCTGCGCGTCAACACCACGCTGGCCGCGCACAAGCAGCCGCTGGTCCGGCCCAAGGCCTCCAATCAGTTCGACTACGAGGGCGAGATGGTGGTGGTGATCGGCAAGCGGGCCCGTCACCTCAAGAAGTCGAACGCGCTCGACGTGGTCGCGGGCTACTCGATCTTCAACGAGGGCTCGATCCGCGACTGGCAGTTCCGCTCGCCGCAATGGACCATGGGCAAGAACTTCGACGCGACCGGCGGGTTTGGTCCCGACATTGTGACCGCCGACGAGCTGCCGAAGGGCGCGAAGGGGCTCCGTCTCCAGACCCGCCTCAACGGCAAGGCGCTGCAGGACGCCAACACCAAGGACATGGCGTTCGACGTGGTGGCTCTGCTGGTCGAGATCAGCACCGGCATTACGCTGGAGCCCGGCGACATCATTGTCTCCGGCACGCCGTCGGGCGTCGGTTTCGCGCGCAAGCCTCCAGTATGGATGAAGCCCGGCGACACGTGCGAGGTCGAGATCGAGGGCATCGGGGTGCTCTCCAACCCGATCAAGGCGGAGAAGTAGGAACGCTTCGCCTGTCATCCCGGCCGAGCCGCGAACAATGTTCGCGGCGCGAGCCGGGACCCGACGCTGAACACCTCGGAACTGGCCAGGTGGCCCCCGGGTCTGCGGCGCACCACTTCGTGCTGTGCCGCGCCCGGGGCGACGATCGAAGCTACTCGTACCTGAGCGCCTCGATCGGGTCGAGGCGGGCGGCCTTCCGCGCCGGATAGAGGCCGAAGAAGATACCGACCGCGGCCGAGAACAGGAATCCGCCGGCGATGGCGACGACCGAGAGCGAGGTCGGCCAGCCGGCGATGGCCGAGATCGCGAGCGAGGCGCCGATGCCGGCAAGAACGCCCGCGGTCCCGCCGGCGACGCTCAGCAGCACCGCCTCGGTCAGAAATTGCAGCAGGACGTGGATGCGCCGCGCGCCGATTGCCATGCGGATACCGATCTCTCGCGTCCGTTCGGTGACCGAGACCAGCAGGATGTTCATGATACCGATGCCGCCGACGACGAGCGAGATCGAGGCGACCGCGGCGAGCAGCAGAGACATTACCTGCGCGGAGCCCTGCGCGGTCTGGGCGATTTGGCTCAGATTGCGAACGCCGAAATCGTCAGGCTGGCCCGGCTGGATACGGTGGCGATCATGCAGAATCTGCGTCGCCTCGTTTATGGCGGCCTGGACCTCGCCAGCGTTCGTTGCCTGGATGTAGATGGATTGCACGAAGCCCGTGAGGCGTGCCGGTATGCCGAACGGGTTGGGCGGCGGCGGGTAGAGCGGCGTCGTCGCGCCGTAGAGCAGGCTCGTGTCGGCTTGGACCGGGCTCGGCTGTGTGACGCCCAGCACCTTGCGCTCGGCGGTCGTGAACGGGATCATCACCACGTCGTCCTGGTCCTGGCCAAATCCGGTCTGGCCTTTCGCCGCAAGGAGGCCGATCACCTTGAGCGCCGCGCCCTTCACCAGGATGGTCGCGCCGACCGGGTTCTCCGAGGGCGCGAAGAGCTTCTGGTACACGGTCTGCCCGATCAGCGCGACCATCGACGCAGCGTTCAAATCGTCGTCGTCGATGCTACGGCCGGACGCGATCTTCCAATTGGTGATGGGCAGGTAGCTGGGGCTGACGCCCTGGATGCTGGTCGACCAGTTCTGGCTGCCGTATTGGATCTGACCGATCGAGCGCATCATGTAACCGACATTGGCGATGGCGGGGGCGCGTTCCAGCGCCTCGGCATCCGAGACCGTGAGCGTCGAGGCGCTGCCGAAGCCTGCATGGACGCCACTCGACGTGGTCGCGCCGGGCACCACCACCACCATGTTGGTACCGAGACTTTCGAGTTGCTTCTTGACGGCGGAGTTCGCGCCCTGTCCGACCGCGACCATCGCGATCAATGCGGCGACGCCGATGAAGACCCCGAGCATGGTGAGCAGCGAGCGCATCTTGTTACGTGCAAGCGCCTGGGCAGCGGCCGCCGCGATCATCGCCAGGAACGACCGGTCGAGCCGGCGGGCGGCGAACGCGCGCCGTGCCGGCCCCCGCTGCAGGGCAGGAGCCGCGGCAGGAGACGCCGCGTCGGGTCTACGGTGTTCGTCGGAGACGATCATCCCGTCGCGCATGGTGACTGTACGGTCGGCGTAGCTGGCGATGTCCAGCTCGTGGGTCACCAGCACGATCGTCACGCCCTGCTCGCGGTTGAGCTTGCGCAGCGTCTCCATGATCTCGTGCGAGGTGCGGGTGTCGAGATTGCCGGTCGGCTCGTCCGCCATCAGCACCGAGGGCTCGTTGATCAGCGCGCGGGCGATGGCGACGCGCTGCTGCTGGCCGCCGGAGAGCTGGCTCGGGTTGTTCTTCTCGCGCTTTTCCAACCCCATGAAGCCAAGCGCCGCGCGCGCCCGGTTCTCGCGGTCGCGCCCATTGCGGTGCGGGCCGGTGTAGAACAGCGGCAGCGCCACGTTCTCCAGGGCGCTGGTGCGGGCAAGCAGGTTGAACGACTGGAACACGAAGCCGATCCGCTCGCTCCGGATACGGGCAAGGGACGGCTCGTCCAGCCCGGCGACCTCCACCCCCTCGAAGTCGTAGGTGCCGCCGGACGGACGGTCGAGGCAGCCGAGCAGGTAGAGCAGGGTCGATTTGCCCGACCCTGACGCGCCCATGATGGCGACGAACTCGCCCCGCTCGACGCGCAGGTCGACGCCGCGCAGCGCCTGGATGTCGACGTCTCCGATGCGATAGACACGAGTGAGGCCCTTGGCCTCGATGACCGGGTCGGCCATGGCGGCCTCAGCGGAAGCCGAACAGGCGCGGGCGCTGCGACGATCCGCCGCCCCGCGCATTCGCGCCTGGCTGGCTCGCGGATACGATCACCTTGTCGCCGGCCTTGAGATCGCCGCCGGTAATCTCGGTCCTCGCCGTGTCGGAAAGCCCTGTCTTAACGGGCACCGGCGCGGGCGCGCCATCCTTCAGCACCCAGACCTGCGACCCCGATTGGTCGGCGGCCGACGGGCCATTCGGCGAGAAGCGCACCGCCTGGTTCGGCACCGAAAGCACATTCTCGTGCGACGCGGTAATGATGCGGACGGTCGCCGTCATGCCGGGCTTGAGCGCGAGGTCGGGGTTGGGCGCGCCGATCACCACGTCGTAAGTGACCACGTTCTGTACCGTGATCGGTGCCTGGCGGATCTGGACGACGGTGCCCTCGAACCGGCGCTTGGGGAACGCCTCGACGGTGAACTCGGCCTTGTCGCCGTCCTTGACCTGGCCGATGTCGGACTCGCTGACGCTGGCGTCGACCTGCATCTTTGTCAGGTCCGTCGCAATCAGGAACAAGGTGGGCGTCTGGAAGCTTGCCGCCACCGTCTGGCCGACGTTGACGTTGCGCGATACGACCGTGCCGTCCACCGGCGAGACGATGTTGGTGTAATTGAGATTGACCTGCGCCGCGTCGAGCGCCGCCTGGCGCTGTTCGATCGTCGCCTGGTCGAGTGCGATCTGTGCCTGGGCCTGTTGAAAGGCGCTACGGGCGTTGTCGAGCGCGTCCTGTGAGGTGTTGCCGCGCGTGATCAGCTTCTGGTTACGCTCGTAGGTGAGCTGCGCGTAGCCGAGATTGGCGCGGTCCTTGCCGAGCTGCGCCTTGGCGATATCGAGGTTGGCCTTCGCCTGCTCGACCACGGGCTGGTAGAGTTGCGGGTCGATCTTGGCGCAGAGCTGGCCCGCCTTGACGACGGTGTTGTAGTCACAGCTCACCTCGCGGACGACGCCGGAGACGTAGCTGCCGACCTGGACCACGGTCTGCGGATTCACCGTGCCGGTCGCGGTGATGGCGGTGGCGACGGTCGCTCGCGTGACCGGGGCGGTCGCGTAGCGAAGGGGAGGGGCGCTGCCCATCTGCCACCACGCGAGCGCGCCGCCACCGATGACAACCAGCAGCGCGAAGAGGGGCCAGCGCCAGCGGCGGCGGCGCGCTCCAGAAGCGTGTTCGTCGGCCATCTGGTCTTCGGTCTGGTATTGGTTGAGCGTGTCCATGATGCTGGACTCCACGGCCGATGGGGGCCGGGCCCGTCGGTGCTAGGCACGTCCACCTATATGGGGTGCGCGCGACGGCGCTTCACGGGCGCCCATGCGGCCAGGCTAGCCGTCCCGACCACAATCCGGCCACAGATTCGCGGTGCGGGCCACGAAGGCGCGGGTCTTCTGGCGATAGACCTTGCGGCCGAGAGCATGGGCGTCCGCGGCGATCTCCCTGCTCCGCCGATCGATCAGCTCCACCAGGGCGGCGGTCGCGCGATCGGCCAGGGCGGCCGGCGTGCCGGTTGCGAGGTCGGCCCTCAGGACCGCAAGGTCGTGGTGGGTCCCGAGCGCCTTTTCCAGGGCCTTCGCGCGCTTCCGGCGCTTCTTCACCGCTTCGGGCATGAGCGGCTCGATCAGCCGCAGATGGTACCAATGGTACTTTGTGCGCTTGCGCCACTCGTGGAAGTTCTCGGCGGTTGGTTCGTCCTGCGCCAGCTTCCGCGCCTTGCGCCCACGCCGGTAGCTGCGCGCGAGCCCGTCGCGGACGGTATCGAACCCGTCTTCCTCCAGCGGCCAGTCGGCGACCCGTTCCCGGGCCTCGACCATGTGGGCGCGAAACGCGGCGAGGCGCTCGGCCATGTCCTCCGCCTGGCCCGCCTCGCGCAGCTTGCGGTAGAGCGCCCGGCGGATCGGCGCCAGGCTCGCGCGCGGCGCCTCGTCCGCGTACCGGTCGAGCAGGGCGTCGCAGGTCTCGATCATCGCCTGGCGGTCGCGGACGCCGCCGAGCGCGTCGGCGGCATCGCGAAAGGCCGCGTTCTCGCGCCGGTAGGTGCCGGACGGCGCCAGCGGGTCGTGCGCCAGCCGCACCAGCGCGCGCAGCCGCTTGCAAAGCTTGCGGAGGTCGTGGACCCGCTCGTCCGGGGCGTCCGGCGAATCGCAGCGCGCAATGGCGTCGTCGATCTCCTCGATCGCGATGCGCCGCACGTTTTCCGCAACCGACCGGTCGGGCTCGAAGCGATAGGTCATCGCCGGGAATCTGGGCGAAACGCGCCCCGCTGGCAACCGGCTGCGCGCGTGAGCGTTGTCGGGCGAGAGGGCGGTTGACCCAGGTCAAGCCCAGGCCGGGCTGTCGCGCTAGATTGTGCTGGGGCGGAGCGTCCCCACATCCGAGACGGAGGACAAGACCGATGGACCTGCAAACCAGCGTGGAAAAGATCTGCTTCGTCATCCTCAAGGCACGCGAGTTCGACGTGCAAGAGGAGGTTGTGGAGAACGATCCGGCCTCGAACATGTCGGACGACAACTTCCGCGAAGTGCTCGAAGCCTATCCCGACGACCCGACCCGCGAGGAGCTGAAGAGCCTCATCGACGACATGAACGTCGACGAGCAGGCCGAGATGGTGGCCCTGGTCTGGCTCGGCCGCGGCGATTACGGCGACGGCGCCTCGGGGTGGGGGCAGGCGGTGCGGGACGCGCGCGATCGCAAGGCGGGGTCGACCTCGGAATATCTCCTGGGCGAACCGCTCCTGGGAGACCTGCTCGAAGAGGGGCTCGACCGGCTCGGCCTGTCCTGCGAGGGGACGGAGTCCGAGATATGAGGGATTTCGAGGGCCATTTGACCTGAATCAACGCGGTTTTCGCCGCGCTCTCTACCATCCGAACCGTTGCGGCGCAGGTCGCCCGACATGGATGAGGGAGAGTGATCATGGCTGACACCGCCACCAATGTTCCGCTCAAATCTGCCACCAAGGCCGAGCCCGCCCCTGCCCACCGGGCGTGGCAGCCTTTCGAGAGCCTGCACAACGAGATCGACCGGCTGTTCGACGAGTTCAGCTTCGGATGGCCGCGGCTTGCCACTGCCCGGCGCGCGACGGAGCCGCTGTGGAGCCGGACGCCGGCGACCATGCCGGTCGCCGTCGAGGTGGGCGAGGACGACAAGGGCTACACCGTTACCGCGGAGCTGCCCGGCCTCGACGAGAAGGACATCGAGGTCGCGCTGACCGACGACACGGTGACGATCAAAGGCGAGAAAAAGGAAGAGAAAGAGGAGAAGAAGAAAGACTACTACTTTTCCGAGCGCACCTACGGTGCCTTCCAGCGGAGCTTCGTCCTGCCCGGCGACGTCGACCATGCCAAGGTCACGGCGGAGATGAAGAAGGGTGTCCTCACGATCAGCATGCCCAAGGCGCCGGAGGCGCAGAAGAAGACGCGCAAGCTCGACATCAAGGCAAGCTGAGTTCACGGCACGGCGGCGGACGCATGCCGTCCGCCGCCCGCGTCCGAGAACGAGGGGGTCCCATGACGGCAATCGTATGGCGCGCGGCGGCGCCTTCCACCGCCGACGGTCTTGCCCGCTTCCTGCGCGAGATCCAGAAATTCCCAATGCTGACGGTCGAGGAGGAGGCGAGGCTCGCCCGGCGCTGGCGGGCGCAGGCCGATACGTCGGCGTTGGAGCTGCTGGTCAACAGCCACCTCCGCCTCGTCGCCAAGATGGCCCGCCGCTACCTGCACTACGGGGTGCCGGTGGGCGACTTGGTGTCGGAGGGCAGCATCGGCCTGATCCAGGCGGTGCGCCGGTTCGACCCGGAGCGTGGCTTCCGCCTCTCGACCTACGCCATTTGGTGGATCAAGGCGGCGATCCAGGAATACATCCTGCATAACTGGTCGCTGGTGAAGATCGGCACAACCTCGCTGCAAAAGCGCCTGTTCTTCGGGCTGCGCGCCGCCAAGCACCGGATCGCTGCCATCGAGGAGGGGCCCGAGCTTAGCCCCGAGACGGCGGCGGTGCTTTCCCGCCAGCTCGGCGCCAGTGAAATCGAGATCATCGAGATGAACCGCCGCATGGTCGCACCAGACCAGTCGCTGAACGTGCCGATCTCGGCCGAGGGCGAGGGCGACGAGTGGCAGGACCGGCTGGTGGACGAGACGGCGAGCCAGGAGGTGACGCTCGCCGAGCGCGAGGTGACGGATCGGCGGCGCCAGCTTCTCGCGGCAGCGCTCAGCGGGCTCGACGGGCGCGAGCAGCGCATCATCGTGGAGCGCCAGCTTCGCGAGCCGCGGGCGACACTCGATGCGCTCAGCCACGAGTACGGCATCTCCCGCGAGCGGGTGCGCCAGCTCGAGCTCCGCGCCCTCGCCAAGCTCCGGGCCGGAATTGCTCGTGCCCGAGTGGCCGTCTGACGCGGCGGCGAGAAACAAGAGGGCCCATGACATGTCGGAGCGCTTCTTCTTGATCGGCCTCCACGAAGCGCCGCCGCCGGTGGCGGGCATGTTCGACGTCATCGCCCTGTTCGGCGACGTCGAGCCCGAGGTGGTGGCGGCGATCCTGTGGCTGCGGCCAAGCCTCGCGGACTTGGACGCGGCCCACGCCGCCTGGGCCGGCCGAGGTCGGGGCATGGCGGCGCTTGCGGGCACCTCCGCGGCGGTCTACCAATTGCTGGCCGGGCCGGCGGCGCCGAATTCATAACCGGGCAAGGGGAGGGCGACATGACGCTCGCCGAAATCGTTCTGCATGTCGACGACACGCCGCGTTACGCTGCGCGACTCGAGACCGGGATCGGGCTTGCACGTCGCCATGACGCCAGGCTCGTCGGGGTGTTCGTCCAGCCTCCGCCGCCGGTCTACGACGTCGAGATCCCGTCGCGCGTGCTGGACGAGTTCATGGCCGAGGTCGCGAGCCGGATGCGCGCCGACACGGACGCGGCGGAGGCAACGTTCCGTGCCCGGCTCGACGCCGCCGGCATCGCCAGCGAATGGCGCCCGTGCGGTGGCGATCCGGCCGCCGCCTTGGCGGTCAGCGCCCGCTACGCCGATCTCGCCATCGTCGCGCAGGCGCCGCCCGACACCCCCGCCTCGTCGGATGCGGCGGCCATTCCGGAAGGGGTGATCCTGGCCGCGGCCGGACCGGTGCTGGTGGTCCCGCATTACGGCAGGTACGACACGGTCGACGACCACGTGGTGGTCGCCTGGGACGCGAGCGCTGCGGCGGCGCGCGCCGTCCGGGATGCCATGCCGTTGCTCGCCGCGGCCGGCAAGGTGACTGTGCTCTCCGTCAATCCCGAAAGCTCGCGCGCCCGCCACGGCGACGTGCCGGGTGCCGATATTGCACTGCACCTCGCCCGCCACGGGGTGAAGGCGGAAACGGCGGTCAGCTATTCCGACGAGATCGAGGCCGGCGACATGATCCTGTCGCGCCTCGCCGACCTCGGCGCGGACCTGCTGGTGATGGGCGCCTATGGCCACGCACGCATGCGAGAAGTGCTGCTCGGCGGTGTCACGCGTCACGTGCTGCAGCACATGACCGTCCCGGTTGTGATGTCGCACTGACGGAACGGAAAAGGGCGACCCTGGGGCCGCCCCTCCCGTGGACGCAGGTCGGTTGGTGGCGTCAGGCCGTCATCATGCCTCCCGCTTCCTGGCGCGCTTCCGCATGAAGCCGGCACCCACCAGGCCGAGGCCGAGCAGGCTGAGGCTCATCGGCTCGGGCACCTGGTTCGGGCCGGTCGCGGCGATGTCCACCATGGCATCGAGGCTCGCGGGGCCGTAGAAGCTGAGCTGGATGCCCGTGATGTTCGTCGGATCGGCGCCCGACCCGCTCGCAGTCTGGAGATCGCTGAACGGAAGGTCGATCGAGCTGAACGGCGCGCCCGTCCCTTGACCCGGCAGGTCGAACGTCTCGGTCGAGGTGTCGGAGCCGGAACAGAGAGTGAGGGTCCCCTGCGCGCCGGCTGACCCGCCGAGGTCGGAGCGGGCCTGGACGGTGATCTGGCTGTTCGATCCGCCACCCGTCAGGTCGACGCCGCCGAGCCCGGTGCAGACCCCGGCATTGCCCTGGTCGGGGCCGGTGCCGCCCGAGCCGCCACTGGAGTTCGGCGTCGATCCGCCGTCGCTGCTCCCATTATACGTGAGAGTCAGCCTCGACTGGATGTCGGGTCCGTTGCCGAACGCGAGGTTCGGAAACGGGTTCGTGCCGGTGTTGATCGTCGCGGTCGAGGTGCCCGTGTTGGGCATGTTCGTCGACGCCGTGTCGTTCATGAGCTGCATGATGCGGGCGCCGCCGATGGAGTTCGTACCGGTAGAGACGCCATCGGTGACGATCGCTCCCGGCCCGGTCGCCGAGATTGCCTGTGAGGTATCGAAATTGTCGATGACGACCGGGGAGGCGAGGGCCTGGCCGGCGCCGACGGCCAGGGCCGCGATGGCCACCGGTGCCACCCATATTTTTGATTTCATGACACGCTCCTACGCTACGTGGGACACACCGAACGCGGTGCAAGAAGCGTGCCAGTAGGGCCTTTGTCCCAAACATCAAATGCTTAACGACCGAATTGTCATCACTCCATCCTCAATTTGTAAACATGACCGACGGTTTTCTGCGCCAGATCACGTCGCCTCCGTATAAAAGGCCGATAATGGGAAGAAGAAGAAGGCGAAAGGAATGATATTTTATTGGAATTCCAATTTCTATCACGAGATCGTCACCAGCCTGCCTTCGAGATCACAAGACAATCACAAAACTCATCTGTGTCCAACTGGTGCTTGCAGAGGACCACGGAAGAGCCACAGACGGTCGCATTACGGCCACAGTGCGCGCGGCGGCTGAAGATGGCCGGGCGCCGGAATCGGAAAGGCAGCGGCCCGGGGGACCGCCGCGTTCGTGTCACGCCCTCAGACCACGCGTTACGCTTTGCGCTTGCGCCGCCGCACGTATCCGGTGCCGCTACGGAAGGAAACGGTCGACGGGGGTGATGCAGCCATCCGCGATCGAGGCGTAGGCCGCCTCAATGACCGCAAGGGCGCGGAGGCCCGCCTCGGGCGGCGTCATCGGCGCCGCCTCGCCAGCGATGGCGCGCTGGAAGGTCTCGATCTCGTGGCGGAAGCAGGGGGTCGGCGCGAAATGGCGCTGCTCGCGCCCGGTCGCGGTGATCAGCTCCAGCGACGGGCGCGGGTCGGGCTCCGCGCCGACGAGATAGATGTAGCTGTTGCGCAGGATGAGCGAGCCGTCGCTGCCGTGGATTTCGATCGGGCGCTGCGCGAACGGCATGTCATAGCTCGCGACCGCGTGGCCGATGACGCCGCCTTCAAGGCGGAGCGCGAGGGCGGCAAGCTGCTCGCGCCCTTCGTCCGGGACGGCGAGCGCGGCGACAGATTCGATCCGCTGGCCGACGACGTATTCCAGCGTGTCGAAGGCATGGTCGCCGATGCTGGAGGCGACGCCGTGCGGCCGCATGGCGGGGTCGGTCCGCCAGTTGCCGCCGGCAGGCTGCGGCGCGGCGGCGCGCTGCCGCAAGGCAAGCTGGACGCGCGCCATCATCACGCGGCCGATCGCCCCGGCGGCGATCAGTTCGCGCGCCGCCTGATGCACAGCGTCGTGACGCTGGTTATAGACAACCCCGACCACGATGCCGGCACGGCGGGCGGCGTGGATAGCGCGCTGGCCTTCCGCAAGGGAAACCGCCAGCGGCTTCTCGACCAGCGTGTGTTTCCCTGCGGCGGCGCAGGCGACGATGTTGTCGGCGTGCAGCCCGTCCGGCGTCACGTCATAGATCGCGTCGATCTCGGGATCGGCGAGGGCCGCGGAGAGCGAGCCATGCACCCGGGCGAACCCGTGTGCCTGGGCGAAGGCCGCGCCGCGTGCCGGGTCGCGGCTGATCACCGCGATCGGTCGTGCGCCTTCGGCCACCACCATCTCGGGCGCGACGTTGCGCCCCGCATGCCGCCCCGGCCCGTTGATTGCCCAACCGATCGCCATCGCCCGCTCCTTTTCCTCATGCGACAATGCCCCGACACCGCTCGAATCGAAAGAGGAGGCCCAGATGGCCGAGAACACGCCGCCCCCCGCGCACGAGTTCCTGCGGAAGGAGCTCTACGTCATCAACACCCGCCCGGTCGCGCCGCGCGCCGAGCTCGACAAGGTGCTCCCGCAGCATCTCGCCCACCAGGTGAGCCTGGAGAAGCGCGGCATCATGTTCGGCGCCGGGCCGCTGTTCGGCAAGGACGGCAAGCCGTTCGGAGGGATGATCATCATCCGTGCCGCCTCGTTCGAGGAAGCGGAACGGATCGCGCGCGAGGACCCGTACCATGCCAAGGGGCTGCGCGAGTTCACCGTGGACCGCTGGCAGTTGAACGAGGGCTCGATCACGCTGATCGTCAGCTATTCTGACCAGAAGGTGACGGTGGGGTAGGGACCGGCCTATTCGGCCGCTGCGGCGACGAGCTGCACGTCCTCGACGCCCTCGGCGGCCATGCGGGCACGAAGCGCGCGCGTGGCCTCGAGGTCGGGGACGAAGGTCTCCGGGTCCAACTTCACGCCGTAAAGGCGCTCTGCCGCCGCGATCGTGACGTAGCCCTGGCGGGCATCCTCCGCGACGCGCTCGACCGGCCGCTCCCACGGCGCGCCGAACCCGCCGCCGCCGCCCGAATAAACGAACACGGCGTCGCCGGCGTCGACGCGCGTGTGGAACATCTTGGCGGTCGGGAAGGCCTTCATCTCGCCCTTGCGGCGGATATTGACGAAGTTGCCCGAGCCCGAAAGCCCCCCCTCCAGCCCCCATGGGCGGCAATGCATGCGCTCGATCTGGGTGTTGACGTTGATCGGCGCGCGCGACCCGACGATGCGGAGGATGCCGAGCCCGCCGCGCTGGCGCCCCGCGCCGCCCGAGTCGGGGATCAGCGCGTGCGCCTCGATCAACAGCGGCGTCTTGGTCTCGACCTGCTCAACCGGCGCGTTGTGCGTGTCGCCGTCGTTGAGGCAGACCGTCGCCGACACCCCGTCCTCGTCGCGCTTGGCGCCCCAGCCGCCGCCCTGCGGGCCGAGCCCGCCGAGGAACAGGCGTCCGGTCGCCGGGTTGATGCCGTTCACGTTGCACGAGATCAGGTCGGCGTGGTGGCCGGCGATCACCTGGTCGGGCATGACCGGCGCCATCGCCTTGAACACCGTGTCGATGATGGTCATGGGATAGGTCATCCACATGCGCATCGGCGCCGGGCGCTTGGCGGAGATAACGCGCCCCTCCGGCACGATCGAGGTGAGGGAGCGGAACGAACCTTCGTTGATCGGGTAGTCGGTGGGCGAGGTCAGGCACTTGTAGGCGACCTGGGTGCAGCCCTGGCCGGTGGTGGCCGCCGAGTTGTAGAAGCCGCGCACCTGGCGCGAGACGTCGGAGAGGTCGATCGTCATTTCCTCGCCCGACTTCACGACCTTGATCTTGATCGGCACCTTGCGGCCGGCCTCGACCGCGTCGTCGTCCATGAACAACTCGGCCTCGTACTCCCCGTCGGGGATGGCGAGGGTGCGGGCGCGCGCCTTCACCTCGGAATGGTCCATGATGTCGTCGATGGCGCCCAGCACCTCCGACTGGCCGTAGCGGTCGAGCAGCTCGAGGAAGCGGCGCTCGCCGGTCTTGACGGCGGTCACCTCGGCGCGCAGGTCGCCCATCGCCTTTTCTTCGATCCGGCAGTTCATCCGGATCAGCTCGATCAGGTCGCGGTTGGGCTTGCCCTCGCGGTAGAGCTTGAGGATCGGGATCTGAAGCCCCTCGGAGAAGATGTCGGTGGTGACGCCGCCAAGCACGCCGCCGATGTCCTCCCAATGCGCCATGGTGCAGGCGTAGCCGGCGATCCGCCCGTCATGGAAGATCGGCAGGCCCAGCGTCACATGGTTGAGGTGTGAGCCCGTCGTATAGGAATCGTTGGTAACGAGGATGTCGCCCGGCGCGATGTCGTCGCCGAAATGGTCGCGGAACGCCTTGATGGTCGCCGCCATGCCGCGGATGAAGGTGGGAAGGCCCAGCCCGATCGAGACCGTGCGCCCGTCGGCGGTGAACAACCCGGTGGTGAAGTCCAGCGCCTCATAGATGATCGTGTTGTAGGCCGTGCGCATGAGATTGGTCTTCATCTCGTTGGTCACGGCGATCACGCCGTTGCGCACGATTTCGGTGACGACAGGGTCCGCGCGGTTGGTGCGAGTGGGGGAGGTCATCGGGCTTCGGTACCTGGCTTGGTTCGTTGAAGGTTAAGGATTGTCACCCCTGGACGGCGAGCGAAACGAGCCGGTCCGGGGCCCATGCCCGGGTCTGCACGGATCCCCAGTCTGCGCCCGGGATGACATAGGAAAGCGGCGATGTCGAGGCCGCTTATCCCTCGATGAACTTGTTGGGCTTGAGGAGGATGGCGAGCAGCAGTGCGCCGTTGGGCGATTTGGCGACGTGCTTCGAGCCCGCCGGGCGCCAGACGAACTCGCCAGGGCCGCAGCTTCCCTCCTCGTCCTCGAGAGACCCTTCGAGCACGTAGCTCTGCTCGATGTCGACATGCTCGTGCAGCGGGAAGACCGAGCCCGGGGCCCATTTGAACAGCGCGGTGAAGTGGCCCGTCTCTTGGTTCTGGTAGAGCACCTTGTGCTCCACCCCGGCATACTTCGTGGGCGTCCACGGGATCTTGTCGACGTCGACCAGGATCGAGGCGAGCTCGGGGGCGATGGATTGCTTGGCGGTGGCCATGGGCCGTCTCCGGTCGGTTCCACTGAGATTGTACGGAGAGGGTTACACCCGTGCAACAGGCCTTGGAAGACCAATAAAACCCTGGGCATTGGAGGACAAGATGGCCACGGCTCGACTTGGTGATAGTCCGTCGGAGCAACCCGTAGGAGGTGATCAAGTACATCGAGGACCTGAAGCCCACCGGCGTCGGGCCCGGCGAGGTCTGGTATTGCCCGCAGGACCACCAGGCCTTCCACACGCTCTACTTCGTGAAGGGCAAGTCGCCTCGCCGAGCGCCGACATCAGGAGGGCGTGACCCTGTCGGGCGACGAGCAGCAGATGCTTGCCATCGCCCGCGCGCTCGGCCGCGATCTCGCGCTCCTGCTGCTCGACGAGCCTTACGAGGGGCTCACCATCATCGTGGTCGAGCAGAATGCGCTCGCCGCGCTCAATGTGGCCGACCGGGCGGTGATCCTCGATGAGGGGCAGGTCGTGTTCACCGGCTCGGCCGCCGAGCTCCTGGCCGACGCCGACCTCCGCCGCGAGCACCTGGCGCTGTAGACCGCTCCGAGCCAGCTTTTGCCCTACCTCCCTGCCAGCGCCTTCTCGCGGAGGGCGGTGAGGGTGGTGGTCGGCGTCGTCACGTCCGGGTCGAGCATGAGCTGAATCAGGGCGGGCTTGCCGGCCCGGCGGGCCCGGTCGAACGCGGCGGGGAAGTCGCCGGTCGCGTGCACCGTCTCGCCGTGCGCGCCGTAGGATTGCGCGAGGGCGGCGAAGTCGGGGTTGGTGAGCTTGGTCGCGATCACGCGGCCGGGATAGTGCGTCTCCTGGTGCATTCGTATCGTGCCATAGGTGCCGTTGTTCACCAACAGAATGACGATCGAGAGCTTCTCGGCGACGGCGGTCGAAAGCTCCTGTCCGGTCATCAGGAAGTCGCCGTCGCCGGTCAGGCAGACGACGTCGCGATCCGGGTGGCGCACCTTCGCGGCGATGGCGGCGGGAAGCCCGTAGCCCATCGAGCCGTTGATCGGGCCGATCTCGGTTGGCCAGCCGCGATAGACGTAGAACCGCCGAAGCCACGCGGTGAAGTTGCCGGCGCCCTGCGCGACGATGGCGTCGTCGGCCAGCACGTCGTTGAGGTGCGCGATCACCTCGCCGAGGTTGAGGGGCCCAGGTGCCGCGGTCGGCTTGCGCCATTCGCGTTCCTCGGCGGCGGCGGCCTCGGTCCAGCCGCGCCAGCGCGGCGCGGTCGCGGCGGGCAGGGCGCGGAGGGCAGCGCAGAATTCCGGCATGCTGGCGACGATCGGCAGGGCGGGCTGGTAGACGCGCCCCAGCTCGTCGGCGCCCGACAGCACGTGCACCAGCGTCTGACGCGGGCGCGGCACGTCGAGCAGCGAGAACTCGTCGGTGATCGAGTCGGTGAGCTGCGTGCCGACGACGATCATCAGGTCGCAGTCGCACATCCGCTTGGCAAGCTTCGGGTCCTTGCCAAGCGCGGCCTTCCCGGCGAAGCAGGGGTGCCGGTTGTCGATCAGATCCTGGCGGCGGAACGCCGTCAGCACCGGCAGGGCGTTGGCCTCGGCGAAGGCGGAGAGGTCGTCGCGCGCCTGGGCCGTCCAGCCCGACCCGCCGACCAGGATCAGCGGCCGCTCCGCCCTGGCAAGAAGCTGGCCAAGCCGCTCCATGTCGTCGGGGGCGGGAGCTGCGCGCGGAACGACATAATGATCGCCGAGCGCGGCGTCGGAGAGGTCCTCCTGCATGTCCTCGGGGATGGCGAGCACGACCGGGCCGGGCCTTCCGGCCATCGCGGTGTAGAACGCGCGGCTCACCATCTCGGGGATGCGGCTCGCGTCGTCGATCTGGGCGATCCACTTGGCCGACTGGGCGTACATCCGACGGTAGTCGATCTCCTGGAAGGCGAGGCGCTCGATCGACCGGCGCGGCACCTGGCCGATGAACACCACCATCGGTGTCGCGTCCTGGAAGGCGGTGTGGATGCCCACCGCGGCGTTGCAGGCGCCGGGCCCGCGGCTCACGAACAGGACGCCCGGCCGGCCAGTCAGCTTGGCGTCGGCGTCGGCGGCATAGGCGGCGCCGCCTTCCTGCCGGCAGACGACGAGGTGTATGTCGCGCGCGTCGTGGAACGCGTCGAGCGCGTGCAGATAGCTTTCGCCGGGCAGGCAGTAGATCGTGTCGACGCCGTGCACGCGCAGGCTGTCGACGATAAGCTGACCGCCGGTTCGCTGGTTCGATGCCATGCTGTTCCCCGCTACAGGTCGATGGGCCGGTCGATCAGCACACTGTATTTCTGCAGGCGCGGCTTGTCGCGGTCGGCGTCGTCGACATAGCGGATCGAGCTTTTGCCGACGAGCGTGCGCGGCAGGACCATGGCGCGGGCGAAATGCCCGACGCGGTCGTCGGGCGCCCAGGCGCGCACCGGGTCGGGCCCGGCCTCGAACCACGCCTCGCCCGGCGAGATTTCGGTCACGCGGCCGCCGACGCGCACGTTGAATCCGCCGGACAGCAGATAGCGGATGCCCGGCCCCTGGTGGACGTGGGTGTAGGCGATGCCGCCCGGCGGCAGCTCGACCGTGTCGAGCCGGAACAGATATTCCGCCGTCTCGTCGAGGGCTATCGGGCGCGACAGCAGCGCGCCTTCGGCGGGCGCGTCGCCGCGGGCGAGCTCGAAGCGGATCAGCTCCGCCTCGGCCGGTACGGCAAGTGCCAGCGCGCCGGTGCCGAGCCATGCCGATCCAGCGGCGAGCGTCGCGGCAGTCGTATCCGCCTCGATCGCACAGAGCCCCCGCGCCACGTACAGGATGCGCGTCGCCGCCGGTAGCGCCCTGCGTCCTTCCGCCTCGCGGTGCAGACTCAATGTGAAGGTCATCATGAAGCGAACCTGTCCACCTTGGTCCTCATCCTTCGACAGGGTGAGGATGAGGTCAAAAAGCAATCCCCGTCCTGGGCTTGTCGTAGGGACGCGGCGAGCATCTCTAGATACAGGATTTCCAACGCAGCTTCGACTTGGTTTATGATGCGCACGCCCTACCGCCCCAGGCGAGAAAAATCATGAAAATACATGAAGTTAAAGTTCATCCTTCATGCGAGGCCCTGAAGCGCGAAGACCAGCTCGCCTGGAAGATCGCGCAGGTCGCCGCCGATCCCGCGCCGCTCGATCCCGCCGCGGTGGAAACCGCCATCGACCGGGTGATCGACAATGCGGGCGTGGCGCTCGCCGCGATCAACCGCCGTCCGGTCGCGGTCGCGCGTGCCCAGGCGATGGCGCACCCGCGCGAGGGCGGCGCCACCGTGTTCGGCGTCGCGCCCTACCGTCGGTTCGAGGCGGAGTGGGCGGCCTGGGCGAACGGCACGGCCGTGCGCGAGCTCGATTTCCACGACACGTTCCTCGCCGCCGACTACGCACATCCCGGCGATAACATCCCGCCGCTGGTTGCAGTCGCCCAGCAGTTGGGCAAGCCGGGCACCGACCTGCTGCGCGGAATCATCGCCGCCTACGAGATTCAGATCGACCTGGTGCGCGCCATCTCGCTGCACGAGCACAAGGTCGACCACATCGCCCATCTCGCGCCCGCGGCGGCGGCCGGCATTGGAGCCATGCTGGCGCTGCCGGTCCACACGATCTATCAGGCGGTACAGCAGGCGGTACACGTTTCCTTCACCACGCGCCAATCGCGCAAGGGCGAGATCTCGAGCTGGAAGGCCTATGCGCCGGCCCATGCGGGCAAGCTCGCCATCGAGGCGGTCGACCGCGCGATGCGGGGCGAAGGCGCGCCGTCGCCGATCTACGAGGGCGAGGAGAGCGTGATCGCGACCATGCTGTCCGGCCCGAAGGCCGTCTATCACGTTCCGCTGCCCGAGCCAGGCGAGCCCAAGCGCGCGATCCTCAATTCCTATACCAAGGCGCACTCGGCCGAGTACCAGTGCCAGGCGCTGATCGATCTCGCCTTCCGCATGCGCGACCATGTGGCGAACCTTGCCGACGTCGAGAGCATCGTGATCCACACCAGCGCGCACACGCACAACGTGATCGGCACAGGCTCGAACGATCCGCAGAAGTTCGACCCGAATGCGACGCGCGAGACGCTCGATCACAGCGCCATGTACGTGTTCGCCGTGGCGCTCGAGGACGGCACCTGGCACCACGTCCGCTCCTACGCGCCGGAGCGCGCGCGCCGGCCCGAGACGGTGGCTCTATGGAAGAAGATCTCGACCGTCGAGGATGCCGACTGGTCGCGCCGCTACCGCGATCCCGATCCAACGAAGCGGGCCTTCGGCGGGCGGGTCGAGATCCGGCTGAAGGGCGGAAGGATCGTGACCGACGAGATGGCGGTCGCCAACGCGCATCCTAACGGCGCGCACCCGTTCGCACGTGCCGACTACGTCCGCAAGTTCGAGACGCTGGCGGAAGGCGTCGCCAGCGCGGGCGAGCAGGCGCGGTTCCTGGCGCTTGCCCAGCGGCTCGGCTCGCTCACCCCGACAGAGGTGCACGCGCTCACCATCGCCGCCGACGCCACCTGGGTGGCGAGCGCCGGGCGCGACCAGAAAGGGATTTTCTGATGCTGTTCGCGAAGAAGACGCCGGCCGAGAAACGCGCCGATTTTCGCGCGGCGCTGGCGGAGGGCAAGCTCCTGCGCTTTCCCGGCGTGTTCTCGCCGCTGGTCGCCATGCTGATCGCCGATCAAGGATTCGACGGCGTCTACATCTCGGGCGCGGTGCTCGCGAACGAGCTTGGCCTGCCGGACATCGGCCTCACCACGCTCACCGAGGTGGCGGGCCGCGGCCGCCAGATCGCGCGGGTGACCGAGCTTCCCGCCATCATCGACGTCGATACCGGCTTCGGGGAGCCGATGAATGCCGCGCGCACGGTGCAGGAGCTGGAGGAGATGGGGCTGACAGGCTGCCATCTGGAAGACCAGGTGAATCCCAAGCGCTGCGGCCATCTCGCGAACAAGGTGATCGTTTCGCGCGCCGAGATGGCGCGCAAGGTCCGGGCCGCCGCCGACGCTAGGCGCGACGCCAACTTCATGCTCATCGCGCGGACCGACGCGCGCGAGCCCGAGGGGCTGGAGGCTGCCATCGACCGCGCCAAGGCATATGTCGATGCCGGGGCCGACATGATCTTTCCCGAGGCGCTCGCCGACGTCTCCGAGTTCGAGGCGTTCCGTAAGGCGATCGACGTGCCGCTGCTCGCCAACATGACCGAGTTCGGCAAGTCGCCGCTGCTCGGGGCCGGAAGGCTGCAATCGCTCGGCTACAACCTGGTGATCTACCCGGTGACGGCGCTCCGCCTTGCCATGAAGGCGATCGAGGACGCCTATGCCCAGCTTCACCGCGACGGCACGCAATCGGCGCTGATCGACCGGATGATGACGCGCAAGCGTCTCTACGAGCTGCTGCGCTACGAGGAATACGCCGCATTCGACCAGGACGTATTTAACTTCAAGGTGTGAGGCGGGCCGGTCGGGGACCGGCTCCTACAAACGCGCGCTGGTCGAGGCTTAGGGCGGGTATGCGCCCCGCCCTTGGCGGCATAAAGGTGGAAGGGGGAAGTCGAATGGCGAAGGAAGCGGAGATCCACAAGGGCCTTGCTGGGGTGGTGGTCGACACGACCGCCGTCTCCGAGGTCATCCAGGAGCTGTCCTCGCTCACCTACCGGGGCTACCCGGTGGACGAGCTGGCGCGCATCTGCTCGTTCGAGGAGGTGGCGTACCTCCTGTGGAACGGCGAGCTGCCGACGCGGAGCCAGCTCAACGCCTTCCGCAAGGCCGAGCGCGCCCAGCGCGAACTGTCGCCCCGGCTTCTCCGCGCCATCGCGGAGTTCCCGAAGTCGGCGCACCCGATGGACACCATCCGCACGGCGGTGAGCTTCCTCGGCACCGAGGAGGTTGCGTGGGGCGGCGAGGGCGAGGCGAAGGACCGCGCGCGGGCCATGAAGATGCTCGCCAAGATTCCGACCATGATCGCCACCGATTTCCGCCTGCGCAACGGCAAGCGTCGGGTGAAGCCGCGCACCGACCTTTCGATGGCCGAGAATTTCCTCAACATGTGCTTCGGCAAGGTGCCGCCGAAGGAGGTGGTGCGCGCCTTTGACGTATCGCTGATCCTCTATGCCGAGCACAGCTTCAATGCCTCGACCTTCACCGCCCGCGTCGTGTCGTCCACCCGCGCGGACATTTACAGCGCCGTCACCGCGGCCATCGGTGCGCTGAAGGGGCCGCTGCACGGCGGTGCCAACGAAGCGGTGATGCACATGCTGAAGGAGATCGGCTCGCCGGACAAAGCCGAAGCGTGGCTGCGCAAGCGGCTCGAGGCGAAGCAGCTCGTCATGGGGTTCGGCCACCGCGTCTATCGTAAGGGGGATTCGCGCGTCCCCACCATGAAGCAGGCGCTCGCCGACATGTCGGCCTATGCGAAAGACGACACCTGGCTCCGCATCTCGGAAAAGCTCGAGGGCATCATGGTGGGCGAGAAGAACATCTACCCCAACCTCGACTTCCCGGCCGGGCCCGCCTACTACCTGATGGGGTTCCCCATCGACCTCTACACGCCGATCTTCGTCATGAGCCGCATCACCGGTTGGTGCGCGCACGTGTTCGAGCAGTCGGCCGACAACCGGCTGATCCGCCCGCTCTCGGCCTATACCGGCAAGGGCAAGCGCAAGGTGAAGCCGATCTCGCAGCGCTAGGCAGCTACGCCGTCTTGACCGCCGACTTCGCCTGGCGTCGCACCACGGCGTCGCGATAGACGATGTAGGCCGAGGAGCAGATGATGACGACGGTGCCCGTCGCGGCCATGGCGTTCGGGACCTCGCCCCACAGGATGAAGCCGATCACCGCCGCCATCGGCACGCGGGTGAAGTCCATCGGCTGGATCACCGTCATGTCGCCCGCCTTGTAGGCGTTGGTGAGCCAGGTCTGGCCGATCACGCCGGTGACGCCGGAGACCGCGAGCCAGGCGAACTGTTCGAGCGTCGGCGTCTTCCAGGTCCAGATCGCCGGCCCCAGCATCAGGAGCGTGCCGAAGAAAAAGAAGTAGAACACGATGCGCTGCGGCGGCTCGGTCACGGTCAGCCGCTTCACGTTGAACAACGCGAGCGAAGACAGCACGGCCGAGGCGAGGGCGAGCAGCGCGGCCGATGACACGCCGCCCTCAGGCTGGACCACCAGCACAACGCCGACGAAGCCCGCGACGGTCGCGAGCGTCCGGCGCAGCCGCACCTTTTCGCCCATGAAGGCGGCGGCGATCAGGATGGTCCACAGCGGGTAGGAGAAGGTCAGCACCATCGCGTCGGACAGGATCAGGTCGCGCAGCGCGAAGGTGAGGCAGGCGAACGCGCCGATGCCGCAAGCCGCGCGGATGAAATGGCCGATCGGCCGGCTGGTGCGGACCGCCGCCACCCCGCCGCGCGCTGCCCACGGCGCCAGGCAGAAAAACGCGATCACCGTACGGAACAGCGCGACGACGAAGGCAGGCTCGCCCGCCACCACGTGCTTGATGGCGGCGAACATGACGGTCAGCATGAAGCTCGCCGCCAGGATCCACAGCACGCCGCGAACGTTGCCCGGCAGGGCCTCGCCCCGGGCGCGAAGACGGGAGAAGGCGGTCACCGCGCGAGCGCGTCCTCGGCGGGGATGTATTCCAGCCCCTGAGCCTCGGCGACGGCACGATAGGTGATGCGGCCGCGATGGACATTGAGCCCTGCCCGCAGATGCGGATCGTCAAGGAGCGCCTGGCGGTAGCCCCTGTCGGCGAGGCGGAGCACGAAGGGCAGGGTGGCGTTGTTGAGCGCGAAGGTCGAGGTCCGCGCCACCGCGCCGGGCATGTTGGCGACGCAGTAGTGGACCACGCCTTCCTCGACGTAGGTGGGATCGGCGTGGGTGGTGGGCCGGCTGGTCTCGCAACAGCCGCCCTGGTCGATGGCGACGTCGACGATCACCGAGCCGCGCTTCATGTCGCGCACCATCTGGCGGGTCACCAGCTTCGGCGCCGCGGCGCCCGGCAGAAGCACCGCGCCGATCACGAGGTCGGCGGTCGCGACCTCCTCCTCGATGGCGTGGGCGGTGGAGTAGACGGTCGCGATGCGGTTGCCGAACTGCCAGTCGAGCGTCGCGAGCCGCGCGAGCGACCGGTCGAGCACCGTGACCTGCGCGCCCATCCCGGTCGCGATCAGAGCGGCGTTGGAGCCGACGACCCCGCCGCCGATGACGACGATCTTGGCCGGCCCGACGCCCGGGACACCGCCAAGCAGGAGGCCGCGCCCGCCGCGCTCGATCTCCAGGCAGTTGGCGCCGGCTTGCACCGCCATGCGCCCGGCGACCTCGCTCATCGGGGCGAGCAGCGGCAGGCCGCCGGCCGCGTCGGTCACGGTCTCGTAGGCGATGGCGATGGCGCCGGACTTCACGAGTCCGGTGGTCTGGGCGGGGTCGGGGGCGAGATGCAGGTAGGTGAACAGAACCTGCCCCTCGCGCAACAGGGCGATCTCCGCCGGCTGGGGTTCCTTCACCTTGACGATCATGTCGGCGCCGGCGAACACCTCGCCCGCGTCCTTGGCGATGGTCGCCCCCGCGGCGGCATAATGCGCGTCGTCGATGCCAATCGTGTGGCCGGCGTCGGCCTGAACCATCACCGAATGGCCGTGCGCCACCAGTTCGCGCACGCCAGGCGGCGTCATGCCGACGCGATACTCGTGGGTCTTGATCTCCTTCGGCACGCCGACGCGCATGGAGGTTCCTTTCGGCCGCGGTTATAACAGAATCCGGCCGCGAAGGGCCGCTTCCCTGACGAACGTCCCGGCCGCACCCGCGTTCGCCTTCCGAATCGCCGCGGCCTCGAAATCGGGGGCCGGGACGGATAGACTCGCGTCATGGAGCGGGCGAAGGGCGATCCGGTGTCGGACGGCCACCATCACGGGCATGGCCGCGAGCACGACCACGCGAAGGCGACGGAGAAGAACGAGCGCCGCATCCTCTGGGTCCTCGGGCTTACCGTCGTGTTCATGGTGGTCGAGGCTGGCGGCGGCATTGTCGCGGGCTCTCTCGCCCTGCTCGCCGACGCCGGCCACATGCTCACCGACGCGGCTTCGCTGGCTCTCGCCTGGTTCGCCTTCCGCGTCGGCCGCCGGCCGGCCGATCCGCAGCGCTCGTTCGGCTACCACAGGGCCCAGGTGCTCGCCGCCTTCGTCAACGGGACCGTCCTGATCGCGGTGGTGATCGGGATCGCGATCGAGGCGACCCGGCGGCTGATGAACCCGGTCGAGGTCGACGGCACCATGATGTCCGCCATCGGGGCGCTCGGTCTTGCCGTCAACATCCTCTGCTTCGCCCTGTTGCGGGGCGAGGAGAACCTCAACGTCAAGAGCGCCGCCCTGCACGTGCTGGGCGACCTGCTGGGCTCGGTCGCGGCCGTTGTGGCCGGTCTCGTGATCGTCGAGACCGGGTGGACGCCGATTGACCCGATCCTGTCGATCGCGGTCGGGGCCCTGGTGCTGCGAAGCGCCTGGGCGATCATCCGCCGCTCGGGTCACATCCTGCTCGAGGGGACGCCCGACTGGCTCGATGTCGACGCGCTCCGGGCCGAGCTCGCTGCCGCGGTGCCGGGCGTTGTGGACATCCACCATGTCCATGTGTGGTCGCTCACTACCGAGCGGCCGCTGATCACCCTGCACGCGACCGTTTCCCCCGGCGCCGACCGGGACGCGGTACTCGGCGGGGTGCACGACCACCTGATGAAGCATTATGGGATCGGCCACACCACCATCCAGGTGGAGCAGGGCGCCTGCCTCGACGAGGCGGCGCACGCAGTGTCGCACTGAGAATCGCATGACCGGCAACGAGCTCGATATCGTGCTGCGGCTTGTGGCTGCCGTCGTGGCCGGCGCGCTGATCGGCATCGAGCGCACGCTGCGCGGCCGCCCGGCCGGGTTCCGCACCCACGCGCTGGTGTGCCTCTCGTCAGCGATGCTGATGGTGATTGCGGTGGAAGGGCAGGCGTGGCTTCCGAAGGCCTCGGGCGATCTCTATCACCTCGATCCGACGCGCATCGCCCAGGGGTTGATGACGGGCATCGGCTTCCTCGGCGCGGGCGTGATCTTCAAGGACGGGCCGTCGGTGCGCGGGCTGACCACCGCCGCATCGATCTGGGCCACTGCCGCGCTCGGCATCATGTTCGGCGTCGGGATCTATTATCAGGCGGCGCTCGCGACGGGCTTGATCCTGATCGTGCTGACGGTCTTCCTCCGCATCGAGGGGCTGCTGGGACGCGAGTATTATACGCACCACAAGCTGCGCTTCGAGCGCGGGACGGAGATGACGCAGGACGCGGTGCACGAGATGATCGCGGGCTACGGCTTCGGAATCGCCGAGTTCGGCGTCTACCTGCGCGACGGCGGCGCGATCGTGGAGTATCGAATGGTGATCCATGGGCGCGACCCGCACGCGCTCGACCGGCTGGCGCAACATCTGCTGACCCGGCCGGAGATCACCGAGTTCCAGCTGACGCCAACGTCGGAATGATTCCGCAAAGGAGGGAAGGATGGCCAAGAGCAAGCTCTACGAGGATGGTCTGAAAGTACGGCGCGAGGTGCTGGGCACCGACTATGTCGACCCGCAGATCAAGCGCGCCGAAACCGATCCCCTGGCGGCCATGCTGCAGGACTTCGTGACGGAGTTCTGCTGGGGCGCGGCATGGACGCGACCGGGTCTGCCGCGGAAGACGCGGAGCCTCCTCAACCTCGCCATGCTGACGGCGCTCGACAAGCCGGAGGAGCTCAAGACCCACGTGCGCGGCGCGCTTACCAACGGCTGCACGCGCGAGGAGATTGCTGAGACTCTGCTGCACGCGATGGTCTATTGCGGCGCGCCCGCCGGGGTGAACGCGTTCCGCCACATGCGCGAGGTGTTCGACAAGATCGACGGCAAGGGCTGAGGGCGGCTAGGTCATGTACCCATAAAGGGGATTCCCTTTATGGGCGGGGTGTGATTCAAGCTTCCAAACGGTGGGAGCTTGAAGATGGCGCGCTTCGATTTGACCGATGCGGAATGGACGATCATCCAGCCGCTGCTGCCGAACAAGCCGCGCGGCGTGCCGCGGGTGGACGACCGGCGTGTGGTGAACGGGATCTTCCACATCCTGCGCACAGGCGCGCCGTGGCGTGACCTGCCGGAACGGTACGGCCCGTACACCACGGTCTACAATCTCGCTTCAACCGCTGGGCCAAAGCAGGGGTGTGGCTCAAGGTGTTCGAGGCTTTGAAGGCCGGCTCGCCCACGTCGCTTCATCTGATCAACTCCTCGATCGTGCGCGCCCACCAGCACGCGGCCGGCGGTAAAAAGGGGGCGCGGATCACGCCATCGGCCGTTCTCGTGGAGGACTGACCACCAAAATCCACGTCGTGGTGGATCGTCACGGCCTGCCTGTGCGCCTGCTGCTCACCCCCGGCCAGGCCTCGGACAAGACCACCTTCCCGGCCCTGGTCGAGGGACTGGCGCTCGCTCGTCACGTCGTTGCCGACCGCGGCTACTTCGCGGCCACCATTATCGCGCTCATCGAAGCCGCTGGCGCCTTCGCCCACATCCCGTCGCAGAGCAACGTCCGGGTCCGCCGTGTCGTTGACCGCCAGATTTACCGCCAGCGCAACCTCGTCGAACGCTTCTTCAACCGGCTCAAGCACTTCCGGCGCATCGCCACGCGTTATGACAAGCTCGCGCGAAACTTCCTCGCCGCCGTCGCCCTCGCTTCCATACGGCTCCGCATCAACCATTATGAGTCCACGACCTAGCCGCCTTCCTGCGGGCGCGGCAGGTCGAAATAGCCTGATCCATAGGACCGCGTCCCGTAATTGGAGGAGGTGCCCGGCGATGAGCCGAGCGGCGTCGGCGCGTCCGGCTGGGGCTCCGCGGCGTGAGGGACTAGCGGGGTCGTCTGAGGTGCCGATCGGTTGCCGAGCGACCGCCGCGGGTCGGCGTCGAAGGTTGGCCGCAATTGTGGCGGGATGTAGCGCCGCATGCAGCCGCGGAGCGGGCCGGACAGGCACAAGTTCGCGTAATGGCCGGGGATCACTCCTGGCTGTGCCTCCTGCGCGGCCGCCGCCGGGATCGGCGCGATCCGGCGAAGCGCCTCACCGAGCCCCGTCCCGTGGCTCGCCACCACGAAGGCCGCAGCCGCGCCGATCAGCCCCAGGACGAACGCGACCGCCAGCAATACGCGGCGTTGGTCGCGCTCGCCGTCATGGCGGGATCGGGCCTCTTTCATGAAAGAGAATCTGGGACGTACCGCGCCGCCGTTCTGTGATCGTTCCGAGGCTCCGGAAAGCGGCGCCGCTCGGTTCGGCTATCGCCGGCGACCGCGAACCGCGCTAGACTGGAGACATGCGCAAGATCAAGGCGGAATACTGGCTCATCCTGGTCCTGGTCTTCATCAGCGGGCTCGCTTTTCCGGCCTATCTCGACGTGAACAAAATCCAGACGATCCTGGTGACCATCTGCGCAGGCGTCGGGCTCGGCACGAAGTAGACGCCGGCACGTGCGGAGGCCTCAGGCGTGGCCGGCGCGCTGGAGCTGCGAGAATGCGACCTCGAGAATCTCCGCCGTCGCCGTGCGGCCCTCTGCGTTGCGCGTGACCAGCGTCAGCTTCTGCGCGTCCGGAAGGCCGGCCGGGATCACCATCCGCCCGCCCGGCGCGAGCTGGCCAATCAAGGGCGGGGGGATCAGGTCGGGCGCGGTCGTCACCAGAATCGCATCGAACGGGCCCTTCTCGGCCCAGCCATAATAGCCGTCGGCGACCCGGGTCTCGACGTTCGTGTAGCCAAGCCGCGAAAGCCGCGCCCGTGCCGCGGCCTCCAGCTTCTCGTTGATCTCGACCGACAGGACGCGCGCCGCGAGCAGCGAGGCCACCGCTGCCTGGTAGCCGGCGCCGGTGCCGATCTCCAGGACGCTGGCTCCCGGCGCGATCTGGGCCAAATCGGTCATCAGCGCCACGATGAAGGGCTGCGAGATGGTGGCGTCCATGCCGATCGGCAGCGGCCGGTTGATGTAGCTGAACCGTCGGATCTCCCGCGGGACGAACTCGTGGCGCGGCACGCGGCCCATCGCCTCCATCACCCGCGGATCGAACGTACGTCGGCCGGTCCGCTCGCCGAGCTGGTCGGCATAGACGGCGATCTCCTCGATCAGCCGGGCGCGCTCGTCGGTGAATTCGTCCGGTGTCATGCGAAACCTCCGCGCGCGACTTTCGCGCGGGCGGCGAAACGGCGCAAGAGGGCGGAGGACCGTCCTCCGGCCTTTACGGCCCGGTGCGGCGCGGGCAAACTCCCCGCGAACCGAAGGAGGCAAAAAGAGATGGCAAAGCTGAAACTGACCTTCGCCTGCGGGCCCTACGACCGGATGGAGGCGCTGCGCACTGGCGAGGTGACGCCCGAGGGCATCGACCTCGAATTCATCGCCATCCGCTCGCCGCGCCAGATCTTCGATCGCATGGCGGGCAAGCAGGAATTCGACGCCTCCGAGCTCTCCTTCTCGGAATACATTTCGAACTACGACAAGGGCAACTCGCCCTTTGTCGCCATCCCCGTCTTTCCGTCCAAATGCTTCCGGCACGGGTTCATCTATCGCAACCGCAGCAAGAACATCCGCACCCCGAAGGACCTGGAGGGCAAGCGCGTCGGCACGCCGCTTTACACCCAGACCGCGGCGGTATGGGCGCGCGGCATCCTGAGCGACGATTATGGGGTCGATTTCTCCAAGGTGCGCTGGGTGCAGGGCGCGATGGAAAAGCCCGGCAGCCACGGCCATCCCGCGGCACCGCCGCTGCTCAAGCCCGTGAACATGGAGATCGCGCCGGCCGACAAGTCGCTATCCGACATGCTGGAATTGGGCGAGGTGGACGCCTCGCTCGGCTCGCGCGGGCCGGAGCCGCTGTCGGCCTACCCGAACGTCGACCGGCTGTTCCCCGACTATCGCGATGTCGAGCGCGACTACTACCGCCGGACGTCGATCATCCCGATCATGCACACCGTGGCCATCAAGCGCGAGGTCTATGAGAAGAACCCGTGGATCGGGCCCAGCCTCTTCAAGGCGATGGAGGAGTCACGCCTTCGGGGGCTCGCCGAACTCACCTATCCGGGCGCTCTGAAGCTGATGCTGCCCTGGCTGCCGTCGGACCTCGAGGAGATCGACACGCTGTTCGGCGGCGATCCCTGGCCCTATGGCGTCGAGAAGAACCGCAACAACTGCGAGACGCTGGTGCGCTACCTGCACGAGCAGGATTTCATCAAGCGCCAGCCGACGCTCGACGAACTGTTCGTCCCTGTGGATTAGGTCATGTACCCATAAAGGGGATTCTTTTTATGGGCGGGGTGTGATTCAAGCTTCCAAACGGTGGGAGCTTGAAGATGGCGCGCTTCGATTTGACCGATGCGGAATGGACGATCATCCAGCCGCTGCTGCCGAACAAGCCGCGCGGCGTGCCGCGGGTGGACGACCGGCGTGTGGTGAACGGGATCTTCCACATCCTGCGCACAGGCGCGCCGTGGCGTGACCTGCCGGAACGGTACGGCCCGTACACCACGGTCTACAATCGCTTCAACCGCTGGGCCAAAGCAGGGGTGTGGCTCAAGGTGTTCGAGGCTTTGAAGGCCGGCTCGCCCACGTCGCTTCATCTGATCAACTCCTCGATCGTGCGCGCCCACCAGCACGCGGCCGGCGGTAAAAAGGGGGCGCGGATCACGCCATCGGCCGTTCTCGTGGAGGACTGACCACCAAAATCCACGTCGTGGTGGATCGTCACGGCCTGCCTGTGCGCCTGCTGCTCACCCCCGGCCAGGCCTCGGACAAGACCACCTTCCCGGCCCTGGTCGAGGGACTGGCGCTCGCTCGTCACGTCGTTGCCGACCGCGGCTACTTCGCGGCCACCATTATCGCGCTCATCGAAGCCGCTGGCGCCTTCGCCCACATCCCGTCGCAGAGCAACGTCCGGGTCCGCCGTGTCGTTGACCGCCAGATTTACCGCCAGCGCAACCTCGTCGAACGCTTCTTCAACCGGCTCAAGCACTTCCGGCGCATCGCCACGCGCTATGACAAGCTCGCGCGAAACTTCCTCGCCGCCGTCGCCCTCGCTTCCATACGGCTCCGCATCAACCATTATGAGTCCACGACCTAGACGAGCCCGCTCGCGCGATCTCGCGGGAGCCGTCTAACCATAGAGCGCCGAGCAGATGACGACGGCGGCGACAATGCCGGCAAGGTCCGCAGTCAGCGCCGCGGCCAGCCCGTGGCGCACGCGCCGGATACCGACCGCGCCGAAATAGACCGCGAGCACGTAGAACGTCGTCTCGGTCGAGCCCTGGAACGTGGAGACCAGATAGCCCGTATAGCTGTCCGGGCCGATCGACGGGTCGTTGAGGATCGAGGCGAGCACCCCGTACGCGCCCGAGCCGGAGAGCGGCCGCAGCAGCGCCATCGGCAGCGCCTCGGCGGGCAGGCCGAGCGGCCCTGTCACCTTGCCGAGTGCGCCGACGGCGATATCCAGCGCGCCGGAGGAGCGCAGCATGGCGACCGCGACCAGGATCGCGACCAGATAGGGGATGATGCGGATCGCGACCTGGAACCCGTCCCGCGCGCCCTCGACGAACGCCTCGTAGACCCTGACGCCTCGCGCCGCCCCGAACCCGAGCAGCCCGACCATCAGCCCGGGCACGATCCAGGGCGAGATGGCGCGGCCGTAGAGGATGGTGACCGGCACGAACGCGAAGATGGCGGCGAAGGCGAGGGCGGTGACCCAGCCGGGATAGGCCGCGCTCGTGGCTGCGTCCGCGTCGAGGCCGGCCGGCAGGAGGCCGCCCTCGGCTTCGGCGAAGCCGGCCTCGGCGGTGTCCGGAGCCTCCGCGGCGCCCGGCAGACTGCCTTGGGCAAGCTTCGGCAGCGGCGCGAAGCGGCGATAGGCGAAGGCGGCGATAATCGCGACCGTGGTCGAGCAGATGGTCGCGAACAATGTCGTCGGCAGGATTCCGGCGGGATCGTGCGAGCCCGCCGCCGCGCGGAGCGCAATGACCCCTGTCGGCAGCAGTGTGACGCTCGACGTGTTGATGGCGAGGAACAGCACCATCGCGTCCGACGCGGTGCCCTTGTGCGGGTTCAGCCGGTCGAGCTGTTGCATCGCACGGATGCCGAACGGCGTCGCCGCGTTGCCGAGCCCCAGCGCGTTGGCGGAAAGGTTGAGGATCATTGCCCCCATCGCCGGATGGTCCGGGGGGACACCGGGGAAGGCGCGCACCATGATCGGCCGGATGGTGCGGGCGATGATCGTCAGCAGCCCGCCCTGCTCGGCGACCTTCATCAGCCCGAGGAACAGGGCCATCACGCCGACGAGCCCGATGGCGAGCGTGACGGAATCGGCCGCCGCCTTGATCATGCCGGCGGCCAGTGCCTGCATCGGCCCGGCCGCGTCCGGCGCCGGCGCATGCCACGCGAGTTCGCGCACGCCTGCCGTGGCGAACGCGACCAGGACCATCGCGAAGAAGATGCCGTTCACCCGCCGAGGCTAACATGCCGAACGATTCGACGGGCCGGGTCCCGGCCGGGGAAGACCTCGGTCGCTCACTGCCCGGTGTCGGCCTTCAGCCCGGCGGCGGTGATGCCGGCGACCGCGGCAGTCTCGTCATTGTCCGAGGTGTCGCCCGAGGCACCGACCGCGCCGATGATCTCGCCCGAGGCGTCGCGGATGATGACGCCGCCGGCGACCGGGACCAGCCCGCCGCCGACATTACTCGAGATGTTGACCAGCGCGTTCAGGAAGTGCTGCCGCTCGGTGAAGCGCTTCTCCAGCATGCGCGACGACATGCCGAACGCGACGGCGCCCCACGCCTTGCCGATCGCGATGTGCGGGCGCAGCGGCCCGCCCGGCCCGTCGGGCCGCACGAAGGCCTTCAGGTGGCCGCCATCGTCGAGCACCGCGATGGTGAGGGGGTTGTACTTCTCGGCCTTCGCCTTGGCCTGGGCGCCTTCGATGATCTTGGTGGCCTGTTCGAGGGTAAGCTTCGCCATGTCGTCCTCCCGTGCCTCGTTGCGGCTGACGACGCTTATGCCCCGCCCGCGGCCGGATGGCAACGGGCGGGGCGCGCGGGGGAGAGGAGTTAGCCCGTTCCTAGAACAGATGCGGCAGCAGGTGCGCCGAGATCGCGACCGCCCAGGCGGTGAACGCCCCGCCCATGAGAAGCATCACGCCGACAAAGCGCATGTCGACCGCGCGTGCCTGATTTTTCATCGTTCCGACCCCTTGGTTCGATTGCGATGGCACGTACGGTGCAAATTTCATGCCATGCGGCCGGACTCCGCAGGATATCAAGGGGTTAGATGAAGGGGGTAAGGCCCGCCGGCCGCTAGAGCGGCAGCTCGGTGGCGTCGACGACGACGCGCACCCGCACCGGCTCGGTCCGGCCGCGCACCTCGATCTCGTGGCTCGGCCAGCGGCCGAGATCGATCCCCGCGCGGGTCGCCACGTCCTCCGAAACCACGAGCTGGGCGCGGTAGGTCTTGGTCATGGTTTCGAGCCGGCTCGCCGTGTTCACGGAGTCGCCGATCGCGGTAATGGTGGTTGCGGCACCGTAGCCCATCTCGCCAATGATGGCGGGGCCGGCATGGATGCCGATCCCCATGCGGAGCGGCGTCTCCAGGTCGGCGGAGAGCGACCGGTTGAGGTCGGCGAGGTTGCGACCCATGGCGCGCGCCGCCTCCAGAGCCTGGCGGCAGGCGACGGCGGGCGAGCCGTCGATGCCGAACAGCGCCATCACCCCGTCCCCGATGAACTTGTCGAGATGGCCGCCCGACTGCTCGACCGCCTGGCCCATGTTGGCGAAGTACCGGTTGAGCACGAACACCACGTCGTAGGGGAGCTTCCGTTCCGAGAAGCTGGTGAACTCGCGCAAATCGGCGAACAGGATGGCGATCTCGCGCTCTTCGCCCTCGAGGTGCGGCGCGCGCGCGCGCGCGTCGCGCACCGAGGCGGTGTGCGGCGGCAGCAGCGGGATGACCTCGAGATCCTCGATCGGGCGGCACTGGCAGGCGAGCCGGACGTTGTGCGGGGCGCCAACGCGGTCCAGCACGCGGCGCTCGTCCGGGCTCGGGTTCGGCAGGCGGTCGAGCCCGCGCACGATCCGCACCCGGCAGGTGGAGCAGCGCCCGCGTCCGCCGCAGACCGAGGCATGCGGGATGCCGGCGGCGCGGCTGACCTCGAGGATCGAGCGGCCGCGCGGGAAGCTCGTCTGGCGCCCGTTAGGATAGGCGATGCGCACGATGCCGTGGCGCCGCTCGACGACCGAGCGGATCGCGCGGGCAAGCGCTGTGGCGAGCAAGGCGGCGACGGAGAAGGCGAGGACCGCGTCGACCACGCCATAGAGGAGCGCTACCTGTGCCGCCGAGGGCAGCGAGGCGCCGTGCAGGGCGCGGCGCAGCCACGCCGGGTCGGCGGCGAGCGCCAGCACCTCGCGCCCGGCGACCGCGTAGCCGAGAAGGGCGAGGAGCGGCACGACGATCGCCGCGGCGTAGAGCAGCCAGGAGGCCGAGTGGTACCAGCTCTTGAAACGCAGCCAGTAGTGCACCCCGATCGCGCCATGCGCCCAGGCGGCGATCAGCGCGGCCGGCTGCAGGATCAGGTTGATGCGCTGGTACTTCCACTGGGTGAGGAGGACGAGGGTGTAGCTGTCCTGGGTGCCGGCGAGCGCATTGGCGCCGCGGGTGCCGACAACATGTAACGCGAGCAGCGGGACGATGGCGAGACCGAGCGTGACGCGGGCAATCTCCCCCGCCGGCATGCGCAAGTCGCGCCGACGATAGAGCGCCCAGTGCGCCAGCACGAAATGCAGGATCAGCGCCCAGATCAGGACGAACTCGAAAGGCGGGAAGCGCCAGAAATCGAGGAACCAGCGGCGGCCCCATTCCATCGCGGCGAGAGAGACGAGCCCCAGCGCGTGGTTGAGGAGGTGCGTCGTGACGTAGAACAGCAGCACCAGCCCGGCGACCAGCCGGACCTTGACCGCGACCGCCGCGGCTTCCGGTGAGGCGCGCCGCGGCACCGCGGGGCGCGGCTACCAGGCCCGCGAGCTTTGCGGCGGGCGGCTTCCGGACTTGTAGGTGGCGATCGCCTGGGCGAGCGCTTTGTATTCCTTGCAGTCCGTGCCGCACAGCTCGCTCAGGTGGGCGAGTCGGGTCTCGGCCAGCGGCAGCTTGTTGAGCTCCAGATAGGCTTCGCCGAGATATTCGTTGGCGCCCTTGTGGTCCGGATCGACCGCGAGCGCCTTGTTGTAGGTCTCAACGGCGAGGGCGGGGTCGCCCAGCCGGCGCTGGCTGTAACCGAGCAGGTCGAGTGCGTCGGCGTTCTTCGGATCGTCCTTCAGGATCGCCTGCAGCGTCGCCTCCGCCTCGCGGAACTGCTTCATGTCGACCTGCATGGTCGCCTTCTTGAGCATCGCGGAATTGTCGGGGGCGTCGGCATCCGATGCGTTTGGCATCATGGCTGCGACCGGCCCGGCGGCGATCCCGAGGGCCAGCGCGGCTGCGGCGCAGGCGATGGCAAGACGTGACATGCGGTGTCTCCCCTTCGACGGGCATGGCCCGTCCGACATTTGCGAGTCTACCCCGGCGCGATTCCGCGGTCGAGGCGCCGCGAGTCGCCAGCCACGTCGTCCGGTGCCGCGTCGGAAGCCATGGACAGGGCGGCGCTTTCGATCCGGATGCGCCACGCCAGTAACACCAAATTGAGGAGCCCGAAGCCGAGCGCGAGACTCCACGCGCCGAACGCGGCGGGCAGCAGGGGAATCTCCAGCGCCACGACCAAATAGTTCGGGTGGGCAAGCCAGCGGTACGGGCCGCGCCGCACCGGCGCCGCGCCGGGCAGGATGATCACGCGCGTCGTCCATCGGCCGCCGAGGCTCGCGATCGCCCAGCAGCGGATCGGCTGCAGCGCCGCGTAAAGGGCGATCAGGGCGAGATCCGGCACGCGCGCGGCCGGGATCGTGAGCACCAGCGCCGCGAGCCACGTGGCGTGCAGCGCCACGATCAGCGGGTAGTGGCCGGCACCCTGCTCGATGCCGCCGGAAGCGCGCAGCCGAGCCTCGTTGCGCCGGGCGACCACCAGCTCGACGAGGCGCTGGATGGCTACCAGGGCGACCGCGACATAGATCGCGCCGGTCACGCCGCCATCTCCAGGAACCCCGCGGTAAAGCCGGGACCGAGCGATGAGAGGAACCATTCGCCACGCGCGCCCTCGCGCATCACCCGGTCGAGCACGAACAGCACCGTCACGGCGGACATGTTGCCATACTCTCGCAACACGGCGCGCGACGCCCTGAGCCCGCCGGGGGCGAGTCCGAAGGCCTCCTCGAGAGCGTCCAATACCTTGGCGCCGCCGGGATGGCAGACGAACCGGTCGATGTCGGCGAAGCGCCGCCCGCCGGCGGCCAGGAATTCGCTCGCCACCTGCCGGAAGGCGGAGCGGGTGAGGGCCGGGATGTCGCGCGAGAAGATCACGCCGAGCCCGTCGTCCTCGACGTTCCAGCCCATGATGTCCAGCGAGCCCGGCCAGGTGTGCTGGCCGGCGCGGCCGAGCGCGGCGCCGTCGCCCGCGCCCGAGACGATGGCCGCCGCGGCGCCGTCGCCGAACAGGGCCGTCGCGATCACGTTGGATTTGGACGGATCGTCGCGGCGGAAGGTGAGGCCGCAGAGCTCGACGACGCAGAGCAGAACGTTGCGCTTGGGTTCCGTGGCTGCGAGCGAGGCGGCGCGCGCAAGGCCCAGCACCCCGCCGGCGCAGCCCAACCCGAAGATCGGCAGACGCTCCACGTCGGGGCGAAGGCCGAGCCGCTCGATGAGCAGCGCGTCGAGGCTCGGCGTCGCGATGCCGGTGGTGGAAACGGTGACGATGGCGTCGATCGCATCAGGCGCCAGCCCGGCTTCGCCCATCGCTTCGGTGGCGGCACGCGCGAGCAGGGCGATGGCGTTCTCGACGTAAAGCCGGTTCTTTTCCGCCCAGCCGTGCGGGCGCTCGTACCACTCCGGCGGCACGCAGGAATAGCGGGTCTCGATGCCGGCATTGGCATAGACCGGCAGCAGCCGCTCGACGGTCGCCCGGCCGCAATCGGGGAACAGGCGGTGCGCGCGCCCGATCAGCTCGTCCTGCACGATGCGATAAGGCGGCACGGCTGTCGCCAGGGTGCGCAGCCGCGGGCTCCGTTGGCAACTCATCAACTCGTACCTCCACTCGGCGGCCGGGGGCAGGATTGCCCACAACTTACCCCGCGGGGCGCCGCTTTGTTCCCCGCGCAGGGCTCCCTTGCCCAATCCGGATGAAAAGCCCATCTAGAAGCGTCCGGTTTACGCGAGGATGGGCCCTTGGACGAAACAAACAACTCACCGCCCAAGCCGCGCCGCTCCTGGCTCGGCCTGCACATCCGTCGTCACTTCCTGGCGGGCGTGCTGGTCACGGCTCCGGTCGCGATCACTACTTACATCGTATGGGTGATCGTCACCTGGGTCGACGGGCGGATCACTCCCCTCATCCCGCCCCAGTACAACCCTGGCAATCACCTGCCGTTCCCGGTGCCTGGGCTCGGCCTATTGATCGTGTTCGTGGTGCTGACCCTGATCGGGGCGCTGACCACGGGGCTCGTCGGCCGGTTCGTCCTGCATCTCGGGGAACGGCTGGTCGGACGCATGCCGTTCGTGCGCAGCCTCTACGGCGCGACCAAGCAGATCTTCGAGACGGTGCTTGCCCAGCAGTCGAAAGCCTTCCGAGAGGTGGTGCTGGTCGAGTATCCGCGCCGCGGCATCTGGGCGATCGGCTTCATCACCGGCGTGACCGAAGGCCAGGTGCAGGAGGACACGGTCGAGGACGTGCTCAACGTGTTCCTGCCGACGACGCCGAACCCGACCTCGGGATTCCTGCTCTTCGTGCCGCGCAAGGATTTGGTGGTGCTGTCGATGTCGGTGGAGGAGGGGATCAAGATGGTCGTCTCCGGGGGCATCGTGACGCCGCCCGACCGTCGGCCGCCCGAAGCGCGCCGCAAGCGGATCGCCTCGACCGAGGAGCTCGACGAGCCGCCGTCGCCGCCGAAGGTGGGAGTGCGCTAGGTGTGATCCCTCAATAGGTTGTCCATCCGGGGCCGAATCTCGGATGCTGATGGGTGTCGAAGCCTGTCAGCGATGAGAAGGGGGCCCCGGATGAACGTCCACAAGAATGCAAGACTGACGCCCCGCGGTCGAGAGCGGATCGTGCGCCTGGTCATCGAGGGCGGGCAAACGCCGGAGGCCGTCAGCGAAGCCGTAGGCGTTTGCCCGCGCACGGTGCGCAAGTGGCTGGTCCGCTACCGGGCCGAAGGTCCAGCCGGCCTCGTCGATCGCTCGTCGCGGCCGCATCGATTGCGCAAGCCGACGCCCGAACCCGTCGTTGCGCGCATCGTCGAGCTGCGCCGGCAGCGCTGGACCGGCGCCCACATCGCCGGCGAGGTCGGCGTCTCCCCGGCTACAGTGAGCCGGGTGCTGAAGCGCGCCGGTCTCAACCGCCTGAAAGCGTTCGAACCCGTCGAGCCCGTGCGCCGCTACGAGCGCGCCAATCCGGGCGAGCTCATCCATATCGATATCAAGAAGCTCGGCCGCTTCGCCCGCGTCGGCCACCGCATCAACGCCGATCGAACCACCCGCACGCGGGGCATCGGCTGGGAGTTCGTTCACGTTGCGATCGACGACGCCTCGCGCGTCGCATTCGTCGAGATCAAGCCCGACGAACGCAAGGAAAGCGCCGTCGTCTTCCTGAGCGCCGCCGTCGCCTACTACAAGGGCCTCGGCATCACCATCGAGTGCGTCATGACCGACAACGGCTCCTGCTACCGCTCCAAGGCCTTCCGCAAGGCCACTCGCCGGCTCGGGCTCAGGCACATCTTCACCAAACCCTACACCCCCAAGACCAACGGCAAGGCCGAGCGCTTCATCCAGACCGCGCTCCGCGAATGGGCCTACGCCATCGCCTATCCCACCTCGGACCACCGGGCCGCCGAGATGCCAACCTGGCTCCACCGCTACAACTGGCACCGACCACATGGTAGCTTGAAAGCCCAACCCCCCATCAGCCGCCTCGGTCTAACCGAGGACAACCTGTTGAGGCTCCACAGCTAGGCGCGACTGCCCGAGTGGCGGCTCAATAGCCTCGCTTCCGGTCGATCGTCCAGGCCAGCGGCTCGCCGGCGCGGGCGCGGCGGACGTTCTCGACAAGCTGCGGCGCAAGGTCGCGCGGATGCGGGGCGCGCGCCACGTGCGGCATGATGGCGACGCGCGGGTGATCCCAGAACGGGTGGTCGGCTGGCAGCGGCTCGGTGCGGAACACGTCGAGCGTCGCCCCTGTGAGCTGGCCCGAGTCCAAAGCGGCGATCAGGTCGGCATCGACGATGTGCTGGCCGCGCGCCAGGTTCACGACGCAGGCGCCCTTCGGCATGCGCGCAAAGGCCGCGGCATCGAGGATGTCGGTCGTCTCCGGCGTCACGGCGAGCATGTTGACCAGGATCTCCGAGCGGGCGAGGAAGGGGGCGAGCCCGTCCGTCCCGTGGAATAGCGTCAGCCCCTTTGCGTCGCGCGGGCTGCGCGACCAGCCGGCGACGTCGAACCCGAATTCGGCGAGAAACTGCGCCATGGGGAGCCCGATCTGGCCGAGCCCCATCAGCCCCACCTTGCGCGCCGAGCAGTGCTGCACCGGGCGGCGCGGCTTCCATTCGTGGTTCTTCTGGTTGACCGCGTATTCGTGCAGATGACGGTGATGGCGCAGCACGTGCATCAGCGCCGTCTCGTTCATCAGCCGGTCGCCGTTGGGGTCCGAGGCGCGCACCAGCGCCACGTTCGGCGGCAGGTCGGGGTCGTTCAGGATATGGTCGACGCCCGCCATGATCGAGGCGACGAAGCGGAGGTTGGGACAGCCCGCCAGCGCCTTGCCGCGCGAGGTGAAGCCGATCGCCGCGAACTCGATATCTTTCGGGTCGCCGATCTCGGGCCAAACGCGCACCTCTAGATCGGGGACGCGCTTCTTCAGTTCCTCAAGCCACGGTTCCGCGCGCCCAGGGGCGGGATCGAGCAGCAGGGCCATGGATCACCTGTGTTGAAAGCTCAATGCTGTATCAGGCTGGGCAGGTAGGTCCCGATCGACGGGAAGGCCACCAGCACGCCGACAGCCAGGATATCGCAGAAGACGTAGGGCATCGCAGCCTTGACGACCATGGGGAAGGTCGTGCCGCGCGGCCCCACGCCCATCATCACGAACAGAGATACGCCGAACGGCGGCGTCAGGAGGCCGATCTCCAACCCCATCAGCACGATCAGCCCGAACCAGATCGGGTCGAAGTGCAGCGCGTTGGCGAGCGGGAAGAAGATCGGCACGGTCAGCAGCAGGATCGAGGCGGGGTCCATCAGCATGCCGAGGATGATCAGCACGCCGAACATGATGAGCAGCATGACCAGCGGCCCGACCTTGGCGCCCGTCGCGTAGTCGATGAAGCCGGAACTCGCGCCGGTATAGGCCAGCACCTGGCTGAAGGTGGAGGAGCCGACGATAATCAGATAGATCGAGGCGGTCACCCGGACCGCGCCGCGCACCGATTGCACCAGGACGGGCCAGGTGAGGCAGCGCATGAACACGGCGAGGACGAGGACCGCCAACACCCCGAACGCCGCGGATTCTGTGGGGGTGGCCCAGCCGAGCAGGATCAGCCCGACGACGCAGAAGATCACCAGCCCCATGGGCAGGACATTCTTGACGAACGATTTCAGCATGGCGCCGACCGGCGGGCGCTCGACGTCATATTGCGGCGCGGCTTCGGGATCGAGCTTGACCTGCAGGAAGATCAGAAGAACGTAGAAGGAGGCGAGCAGAAGCCCCGGCCCGAATCCGCCGATCAGGAGCCCGCCGATGTCGATGGTGGCGAGGCTGCCGAGCAGGACCGCGAGGCCTGAGGGCGGGATGATCATGGCGAGCGAGCCGGTGCCCATGATCGGGCCCATGCACATGTGCGGCTTGTAGCCGCGGTTGACCATCTCGGTGGTCAGCAGCGAGCCGAGCATCGCCGTGTTCGCCATCGACGAGCCGATCAGTGCCGAGAACAGCGTGCCGCCGCCGACGGCCAGGTAGGAGAGGCGCCCGGGCAGTCGGCCCAGCATCATCTCCAGCGTGTCGAACACCCTGACGACCATCCGGGTGCGGAAGAACAGCTCGCCCATCAGGAGGAACATCGGGATCGCCACCAGGGTGAAGGTGGAGATCGACGTGCCGGCGTTGGCCAGCACCTGGATGATGCCGCCCGGTCCGCCCATGTAGAAGAAGGCGGCGACGCAGTTGACGGTGAGGAAGGCGAACGGCACCGGCAGGCCCAGCATCATCAGCGTGACGATGCCGCCGATCAGGACCGCCATGGTCTCGTACCAAGGCATGGGTTAGATACCCTCGCGCTCGGTGGCGCTCTGGTCGTAGAGCGTCTCGGATGAGAACAACAGGCGCACGAACTCGATCGCCATCAGGAAGAAGCTGATGAACATCGGGGAATAGGCGTAATAGCCGGGGATCAGGATCGCGCGCTGCTCGCCCTGGCCCGTTTGCCAGGTCAGGATCACCTGCGTGAGGGCGTACCAGGCGAGGACGCCGCACAGAACGCCGCACACGACGTAGGCCAGTATCTCGACCACGCGGCGCAGCGGCCCCGGCATCAGCATCCGGAAGCTCTCCACGATGATCTCGCCCTTGGTGCGCAGCAGCCAGGGAGAGCCCAGCATGGTGATGTAGAGAAGTCCGTATTCCGACAGCGGAACGACGACGCGCGACGGCTGGAAGCCCAGGTCGCGCATCGTCACGTCCGTGACCACGGCGATGAAGATCGACACCATGATCAGACCGGCGACGACGGCGAGTGCCGCGGTCAGCCAGTAGTAGAATTGGAGGAGCGGCCGCACCTCAAGCCTCCGCGGTTCGGATGAAGCCGCTCCCCTTGCAGATCAATACCAGGCCTTGCGCAGCTCGGCCGTGACCTTGGGACCGACCTTGGGGTTGTTCTCCATGCGGCCCCACGGGGTCTTCATGTAGGTGTCGACGAACAGCTCGCCGGTCTTGCCCTTCAGCTCGACGAACTTCATGCCGTGCTTCTTGAGGTCGGCCATCGTGTCCTTGGTGCGCTTGGCAACCTCGGCACGCGTGATCTCCTCGAACTTGTAGGTCTCCTTTGTGAGGAGTTCGCGCACCTTCGGGGGCAGGCTGTCCCACTTCTTGGCGTTCGCGATCACCAGGATGCCCGTCTGGTTAAAGGGCGGCAGGTAGGTCACGTGCAAGAATTTGTAGAGACCCATCTCCATGTTGGTGTCCAGGTCGCCGCAGGCGCCGTCGACCACGCCGCGCTCGAGCGCGGTATATATCTGGCTGATTGACATCACCACCGGCGTGCCGCCAAGCGTCTTGATGAAGTCGCGATAGGCGGGCGACGAGCGGATCTTCATGCCCGACAGGTCCGGCATCCCGTCCGGGCGGGCGGGCGCTTCCTTCGGCAGGCTCATGTAGAGCGCGAGCCCCTGGTAGAAGCGTCCCATGAAGTGCGCGCCGATGCTCTTGCGCATCAACCCGTCGACGAGCTTATAGCCGCCGAGATCGCGCGCCTCCTTCGGCGTCTTGAAGCCGCCGGTGAAGTCGCCGGCCGGGAACATGCCCAGGTAGTAGGCGGACGGGCCGAACTGCAGGTCGAACAGCCCGTTGCGCAGCGCCACCGGCTGCTGCGGCGGCGGCGTGACCTCGGGCCCGCCGATATAGTTGATGTGCACCAGCCCCTTGCCGACCTTGTTCACGTCGGCGATGAATTCCAGGAAGCCCTTGGTGTTCTTGTGCGATTTCGGGAACCCGGAAATCGCCTTCAGAACGATCTCGTCGGCGCTTGCGCTCGTGGCAAGACCGCCGATCAGCGCCGCCGCCATCAGGCCACGCGAAATCAATCGGATTGCATGGGACATCTATTGCCTCCCTCTTGTTGCGGCCGAACCTGGCCGCCAGCCTTCGTTGGGGGCAAGTTGGCGCAAATCCTCTGCGCTGTAAAGCGATCCGGGCGTCGCAGGTGGCGCGTCTGCGCAGTGTCTCACGGGCCGTTCGATCCAATCGCAACCGGCGGCGGAGCGTGCTAGGTTCGGTCGGAAAACCGGCGCTTTGGGAGGACGTCAAATGGACCAGAAGGCCAGCCCGTCGAAGTCGAACCGCTCGCTATGGGGCAGCGATGTGATCGCCGCCGCGCTGCGCGAGCAGGGATTCCCCTATGTCTGCCTGACTCCGGGCGCGAGCTATCGCGGCCTGCACAATTCGATCGTCAACTACCTCGGCAATGAAACGCCGAAGATGCTGGTGTGCCTGCACGAGGAGCACGCCGTTGCCATGGCCCAGGGCTGGGCGCAGGTGACCGACGAGCCGATCTGCGTCGCGGTCCACGCGAATGTCGGGCTGATGCATGCGACCATGGGCTTCTTCGACGCCTGGTGCGACCGGAAGCCGGTGGTGGTGATCGGCGCGAACGGGCCGATCGACGCCGAGAAGCGCCGCCCGTGGATCGACTGGATTCACACCACCGCCGACAATGGCGCGCTGGTCCGCAACTACACCAAGTGGGACGACACGCCCGGTTCGCCGGCCGCCGCGGTGGAATCGATCCGGCGCGCCTCGATGATCGCGCGCACCCGCCCGTGCGGCCCGACCTATGTGTGCCTCGACGCGGCGATCCAGGAGATGCCGGTCGAGGACATGCCGGAGTTCCACGACGTCTCCCGCTTCAAGCCACCGGCCCCCCCGGCGCCCGCGACCGAGGACTTGGCGAAGGCGGTCGAGATCCTGAAAAAGGCGAAGAAGCCGCTGATCCTGTCGGGGCGCGTCACGCGGAGCGAGCAGGGTTGGGACGAGCGGGTACGCCTCGCCGAGGCGCTCGGCGCCCGGGTGTTCAGCGTCGGCAATTCGGGGGGAAGCTTCCCGTCGCGCCATCCGCTGCATCTCGGCATGATTGCGTTCATCCTGCGCGGTCGCGTGCTGGAGGAGATTCGCGCCTCCGACGCGATCCTGAGCCTCGACTGGACCGACCTCGGCACGCTGCTCAACCAGGCGTGGCCCGCGGGCGGCGGCGAGCCTCCGCCGGTGATCTCGTGCTCCAACGACTTCCACATCCATAACGGCTGGAGCATGGATTACGAGAAGATCGCGGCCGCCGACGTGCGCATCGCGACGGTGCCGGAATCGCTGGTCTCCGCGCTGCTGCCGCATTTCGAGTCGAAGGGCGCGAAGCGGATGGATTTGAAGCCCAAGGCGGAGCGGGCGAAGCCCCCCGCGTCGGGCCCGATCGGCATCCGCGACCTCGCCGCCGTCTTCTCGGAGGTCACCGCCGGCCAGAAGATTTCCATGATGTCGAAGCCGATCGGCTGGTCCGAGGCCGACATGGATTGCGAGCACCCGCTCGACTATCTCGGCTCGAACGGCGGCGGCGGCGTCGGCGCGGGGCCCGGAAATGCGGTGGGCTCGGCGCTCGCGCTCCGCGACATGAAGTCCGAGCGGCTTCCCGTCGCGGTGCTGGGAGATGGCGACTTCATGATGGGCTGCAACGCCCTCTGGACCGCCGCGTCGAACCAGATCCCGATCCTGGTGATCGTCTCCAACAACCGGTCCTACTTCAACGATGAGATCCACCAGGAGAACGTGGCGCGCCAGCGCGGCCGGCCGCCCGAGAACCGCTGGGTCGGCCAGCGCATCGAGAACCCGCCGCCCGATCTCTCCATGATTGCGCGGGGCCAGGGGCTCGAGGGTGAGGGGCCTGTCACTGACCTCGCCGACCTGCCGGCCGCCATCGAGAAGGCGGTGGCGCGGGTGCGGGCGGGCGCGGCATACGTGCTCGACGTCGTGGTCAAGGGCGAGTATGCGGCGCCCGAGAACCTGACCGATCAGGTGAAGATGTCGAAGTCGCGGGTCTGACGTTCCGCGCATGACCAACGTCACCCGTGAAGAACTGGTCGGCCGCGCGCGCGAAATGGTTCCCGTCCTGCGCGCGCGGGCCGGCGAGGCGGAGCGCGCCCGCCGCATGCCCGGCGAGACCCAGCGCGATTTCCTCGACGCTGGGTTCTATAAGATCTACCGCCCGAAGCGGTTCGGCGGCTACGAGATGGAGGTCGGCGCCCTGGTCGACGTCGCCGCCGAGGTCGCGCGCGGCTGCGGCTCCAGCGCCTGGATATTGTCGAACGTCGCCGGGCACGAGAAGGGCAACGGCATGCGCGACCCGCGGGCACAGGAGGAGGTGCATGCGGCGGGGCCCGAGGCGCTGACCTGCGCCTGCTTTCCGGGCAAGGACGCGAAGACCGAGACGGTCGATGGCGGGGTGGTACTGGACGGCACCTGGAACTTCGCCTCGGGCGTCGACCAGGCGTCTTGGAACGACTTCAACATCTTCCTGCCGCGCGAGGGAACCTATCCCGAGCATTTCTTCGCGCTGGTGCCGAAATCCGACTACGAGGTGATCGACGACTGGTACGTCACCGGCCTCGCCGCCACCGGCAGCCGGTCGTGCCGCGTGAGCAAGGTATTCGTCCCGGCCCACCGCATGCAGGCCTCCGAAACGTGCAAGGGCGGGCCGACGGTCGGGTCCGAATACAACCCGGCGCCGATCTACAAGGCGCCGATCTGGGCACTCGGCGGCAAGATGTTCGTCTCGCCGCTCATGGGGCTCGCCCAGGGGGCGCTCGACCTGACGCTCGAGAATCTCGGGGCGCGGCGCTCGATCACCGGCGCGGATCTCGGCGGCCAGCCGACCGTGCACCTCAGGGTCGCCGAGGCCGACGCCGCCATCGACACCGCCCGCGCCGTGGTCGACCGCGACTGCCGATCCGCCATGCACTACGCCCGGCGGGGCGAGCGGCCGCCAACCGAGGAGCGGGTGCGCTGGCGGCGCAACGACGCCTTCGCGGCCCGGCTCTGCATCGACGCGGTGGAGAAGCTCTACCAGCTTGCCGGTGCGCGCCGGCTCGGGACCGATGACCCGTTCCAGCGCGTCTGGCGCGACGCCCACGCGGCGGCCGCGCAAATCACGCTGGCCTGGGACCTCCAGGCGCTCAACGCCGGACGCGTCGCCTTCGGCCTGCCGCCCAACGACCCGCGGATATAGGTCGGGCGTTGCGGCCGTCGCGAAACGGCAACCCTCCTCACCACATTGTGCGCGCAGTTTTACGTGCGCCGACGTACGTGGATGCGTAAGTTGGGCATGGGAGTGGGGAGAAGGGAGCACCGCATGACAGAGTTGCCCGCGCGCTGGCCGTTTACGCCGCTCAAGACCGCGATCCTCGCGGTCCTCGTCTTCCCCGGTGCCTGGACGGCCTACGACCTGGCGATGGGCAATCTGGGGGCCCGGCCGATCACCGAGGCGATCCACGAGGTTGGGCTCGACGGCATCCGGCTGCTGTTCATCGCGCTCGCCATCACGCCGCTCCGCCAGATCTTGCGCTGGCCGCTGCTCGCCCAGCAGCGCCGCATGATCGGCGTCGCCGCGTTCTGCTACCTTTTCGTGCATTTCTGCCTGTATGTCGTCGACCAGAAGCTGAACCTCCCGCACGTCGCCAGCGAGATCGTGCTGCGCATTTATCTGACCATCGGATTCGTCGGGCTGACGGGGCTCGCGGTGATGACCGCCACCTCGACCGACGCGATGGTGCGGCGGATGGGCGGGAAGAACTGGCGGCGGCTGCACAAGATCGTCTATGGCATCGGCATCCTGGCCGCGATCCACTTCTTTATGCAGTCCAAGCTGGACGTGTATGAGCCGACCTGGATGGCGGGCATGCTGATCTGGCTGCTCGGCTATCGCATCGTCGCTTCGCAGAACCGGAATGCCGCCACCAAGCCGCTCGCGGTCGGGCTCCTCGGGGTTGTCGCGACACTGGCGACCGCGGGGGGCGAGGCGCTCTACTACTTCGTGCTGAACCACGTCCCGCCGATGCGGGTGCTCGAGGCGAACCTCGACCTCTCCTTCCCGTTGCGGCCGGGCTGGTGGGTCCTGACGGCGAGCCTCCTGGTGTTCCTGCTGAGCGCGGCCCGTACGATCCAGGCGCGCAAGCCCAAGCTGGCGGCCCGCGCAGCCTAATTCGGCCGCAGCGGCCTCGGAGCGACACTGGCGCCACGGGCCGGCGCCAAAAGATCAAACTCCCTTGCAGCGCGACGGCGGGCGCAGGAACGCTGCCGGCCGATCCGTGATGTCCATTGAACCGGTCAGTAACGGCCGGTGCATCCAGGATCGGAGAGCTGCATGAAACGCTATCTGCCCTTCGCCGCGACCGTCTTCGCACTTTCGGTTGCGGCCGCCGCGCCGGCCATTGCCGGCTATGGCAGCAACGAGCAGCACGAGTTCGAACTGGTCGCCATGGACCAGGCCAGCTGCGCCAGCATGTTGCAGGCGTTCGACGCGGCGCACGCGACAAACGCCGCGGCCGTCGCACTGCGCGACAAGGGCGCCAAGGACTGCGCCGAGACCAACTCCTTCGCCACCTCGATGGGCACCGACGAGCTTGAGCAGGCGCTCGGCATGATCGGCGTCAAGGTGGCGCGGGCCAACCCCGGCCAGACGACCTTCAAGGGCGGCGAGTTGATCGAATAGGGATCGGCGGCGCCGTTTGGAGCGCGAACGCCCCCTCTCGCCCCGGTCGGGCGGGAAGGGGGCGGCTTTTTCTCAGCTCGCGTAGTCGGGTTGGGTGCGGTCGAGGTTGCGCCGTACTGCCGCCCAGGCGATCAGGCTGTAGGGCGAGTCCGGCGTGTTGCGGCGGAACCGAGTCATCGAGGTGCCGCGCACCACCTCGTCGCTCGGCTGGTTGAGCCGCGCCCCGCCGGCCATGGCCAGCACCTGGTATTCGCACGCGCGTTCCAGGTTGTAGGTGAGCTGGAACACCTCGGAGATCGACTCGGCCCAGGTCAGCGTGCCGTGGTTACGGAGGATCATGCACTTGGCTTCGCCCATATCGCGGGCGAGGCGGGCGCACTCGTCCTCGTCGGTCGCGATGCCCTCGAAATCGTGATAGGCGATTTCGCCTAGGATCATCGCGTGCTGGCTGAGCGGGCGCAGCCCCTCCGCCTGGATCGAGACGGCGACGCCGTGCCGCGTGTGCAAGTGCACGACGCAGTTTGCGTGGTCGAACGCCTTGTAGACCGCCGAATGGATGACGTAGGCAGCGCGGTTCAGCGTGTACGCGCTATCCAGCACCTTCTTGCCGGTGTCGTCGATCTTGAGCAGAGACGACGCCGTGATCTCCTCGAAGACGAGGTCGAGCGGGTTCACCAGGTAGCAGTTGGGCTCGCCCGGCACCCGCATGGTCATGTGGGTGAAGATGTGGTCGTCCCAGCCGCGCACCGCGACGTAGCGATAGAGAGCGGCGAGATCCTCGCGCGCCATCCACTCGGCCTCGCCGACCTTGTCCCTGAGGCCGGTTTCGGCCCGACGCGCCTTGCTGACCGCCGCCATGTCGTCCTCCCGCGAGATTGCGGCGGGAAGTCTACACGAGGTCTGGCCGGCGCGTCATTGCCAAGGGCCTACCGCTTTTTGCCGTTCACCCGGTCGAGGAAGGTGATGGCGGCGCGGTTGAATTCGTCCGGCATCTCGATGTTGGGGCAATGGCCGCAGCGCTCGAACACGATGACTTCGGAGCCCTTGATCCGGGCGGCGAGCTGGGTAGCGAACCCTTTCTCGCGCAGCGGGTCCTCGGCACCGGCGAGGATCAGCGTCGGCACCGCGATGTTCTCGTAGGGCGTCTGGTCGGCCGAGCCGAAATAGGGCGATGTCTCGCGGAATGGCGCGCGGAAGCGCGAGGCCGCCGTCGCCTCCCATGCCCCCGGCATGCGCGCGAACTCCTGCCGCCGGGCGACGTAGGAATCGTCCTGCGAGAATTTGGGGTCGTAGAGCATGGCCCTGAGTAAGGCCCGCATCGCGTCGTCGGACCCGTCATAGGCCAGCAGGACCTTGCGCGCCTCGGTCGCCGGCGTGCCGCCGCCGCCCGGCCCCAGCACCATCGACCGGATCGGCAGCTTCATCGGCGGGCGCGAGGCGATCTGCGCCAGCATCGACCCGCCCATCGAGTTGCCGATGAAGTCCGCCTCGCCGATTCCCATCACATCGAGGAAGCGGCGCATGTGGGCGATCGGCCGTTCGCGCGGGGCGCCGAAATCGTAGATCTTGTCGGTCCGCCCGAAGCCCAGCCAGTCGGGCGCGACCGCGCGGTACCCGGCCTTGGCGAGCGCCGGGACCGCGTGCTCCCAGCTGATCTCGGCCGCGCCGCCGAACTCGCCCGAATGCAGCAGGACCACGGTCGGGCCTGTCCCTGCCTCGAGGTAGTGCGTGCGGATTCCATCGACATCGACGAACTTGCTCTGCCAGTCGGCCATGATTCCTCCTGCGTTCGTCGGGCACCTTGCGGCATGCGACTCCGAGGCGTCAAGCGCAGTGCGCTCCCGGCATATTCTGCCGCGCCGGGACCGATTTTGCCGGGCAGGGAGGTCGCCGTTGTCCATGCGGCCCAGGCGAAGCGCCGCGCGCGCCGTGGCACGGGAATTGCATGGGTCGCCGCGCGGCCCATGTCGGGCCGGCGTGTAGCATGAGGTGTGACATGTCCGATATCGCCAGTCTTGGTGGGCTGGCGGGGCTGTTGTCCCGTCAGCATCCGCCTCCGTTCCCCAACTCCATCTTCGGCCCGTCCAACAGCGGCGCGCCCACTGCCTTCGGATCCGATCCGCTGCTTAGCGCATTGGACTCGGACGGCACGGGGGGCGCGTCCACGAGTACCCCGTCGTCCGGGCTGGGATCCGCCGGCTCCGGCACGTTCGACCCGACGACGATGGCCGCGCTTCTGGGCGTGCAGGAACAGGCGGCCGGCGTCGGTGCCGGCGCGTCGGCTTCCGGCACCACCCAGGGCACGAGCTTCGCCGACCGGCTGTTCGCCCAGATCGACAGCAATGGCGACGGCTCGGTCAGCTCATCCGAACTTTCGGACGGGCTGCGTCAGGCGGCCGCCATGCGCCACCACCATCACGGCGGTGGCGGTGGCGGCGGCGGTGCGGTTTCGAGCCAGAAGCTTGCCGACATGATGCAGAGCGCGTCGCAGTCGACCGACGGGAGCTCTGACGTGGTCACCAACTCAGACGGCTCGACCACGACCACTGTCACCTATCCCGACGGCACGAAGTTCACGATGACGACCCCGGCAGCAGCCGCGGCCGCCCAGGAATCGACGGCCCTCTAATGCACGATCATGCCGACGCCCGCCGGAGCATCTCTCCCGGCGCGGCGCCGGTGTGGCCGTCGCCGCGAAGCACCGCAACCCCGTTCACCAGCACGGTCTCGATGCCGACCGCGAACCGGTGCGGATCGGCATAGGTCGCCCGCTCCGCCACCGTGGCGGCGTCGAACACGGTGACGTCGGCGCGAAAGCCCTCGCGCAGCAGCCCGCGGTCGGAAAGCCCGAGCGCGGCGGCGGAGGCACCGGTCATCTTGCGGATCGCGGTCTCGATGGGAATCAGCGCCTCGTCGCGGACGTAGCGCCCCAGCACGCGGGCGAACGTGCCGTAGAAGCGGGGATGAGGCTTTCCCTGGCCGGTGATGCCGGTCGGCGCCACCGAATTGCCGTCGGAGCCGACCATCACGTCGGGCGCGCGGATGAAGTCGCGCACGTCGTCCTCGCCGATCGATTCCACTACCACGCGTGTCTGGCCCCGATCGGCGACGATGTAGTCGAGCGCGGCGTCGAACGGGTCCTTGCCCTGTTCGCGGGCGATCTCGGCTATGGTCTTCCCGGCGTGCTGGGGCAGGTTGGGCGAGATCGAGATGCGGACCGCGTCCCAATCCTTCACGCGGCCGAAATTGTTGAGCCCGTGTGCAGCGACCTCCTCCTTGATCCGGGTGCGGCTCGCGGGGTCGGCGATGCGCGCCGCCGTCGCCTGCTCGCCGCCCTCCTGCAGCCACGGCGGCATCAGATTGCGCAGCGGGTTCGAGGCGGCAGTGTAGGGATATTCGTCGCAGTCGATGGCGATCCCGCGGGCGCGCGCATCGCGCAGCATGTCGAGGAACCTCCCGACCTTGCCCCAATTGTCGGTGCCCGACACCTTGGCGTGGACGATCTGCACGTGCACGCCCGTGCGCTCACCGAACTCGATGGCCTCGGCGGTGGCGTCGAACACCGCGTTCGCCTCGTCGCGCAGGTGGGTGAAATATCGCGCTCCGTGGCGCCGCAGAATGGCGCCGAGCTCGACCAGCTCCTCGCCCTTGGCGTAGGAGCCGGGCGCCGTAAACAGGCCGGACGACATGCCGAGCGCGCCAGCCGCCAGCGCCTCTTCGAGCAGCCGCTTCATCGTGGCGAGCTCCTCCGGTTCGGGCGGCCGGTTCTCGAGCCCCATCGTCATCAGCCGCAACGTATTGTGCCCGACCAGCATGACCCGGTTGACCGACGTCGCAGGGTAGGTGGCGGCGTACTCGGCGAAGCTGGTCGCCTTGAAGTCGAGCCAGGGCGCGCTGGGACCGAGATAGGCTTTCAGCGCGTCCGCCTTGCCGGGCAGGCATGGCGCGCAGGAATAGCCGCAATGGCCGATGACCTCGGTCGTCACGCCCTGGTGCACCTTGGACTCGGAAAGCGGCATCAAGGGCAGCGTCCAGTCGGAGTGCGTCTTGATGTCGATGAAGCCCGGCGCCACCACCTTGCCGCGCGCGTCGATCGTCTCCGCGTCGCCGGTCGAGATGTCGGTGCCGATCTCGACGATCCGCCCGTCGCGGATCGCGACGTCCGCGCGCCTTCCGGGACCGCCGGTGCCGTCGACGATTGTGCCGCCGCGGATGACGATGGGGCGGGTCATGCGGACGGGCCTCGCCATGCCAGCGTCATCCGAGGGCGCCGGCTCCCCGCAACGTGGTAGGTCATGCCGTCCGGCCTTGCGACGCGGCCAGGGTTTCCGGCATTGGGACGCCGAGCCTGGCGGCGAGCGCTTCCATCTGCTTCCAGATCGGTGGGGGGATCGGAATGCCCGCCTTCGCCCGGCTGGCGTAGACGCGGTCGCCGCGCTCGCCCGGCACGGTGATCTCGTTGACGCCCTCGGCGTGGGGCAGGGCCTTGATCGCCGCCACCAGCGCGGCCGTATTGCGCCGGTATTCGACCGCATCTCCGAAGACCGCGGGGTCGATGGCGCCGACCAGCGCGTTCTGGTTGTGCATGTTGCCACCTTCGACGCCGGTGATGGCGGGGGTGATGGTCGGGTTGCCGAGCATGAGCCCGGCCATGCACTCGATCATCATGGCGAGGCCGGCCCCCTTGTGGCCGCCGAGCGGCAGGGGCACGACGGCCATCGCGGGGTCGGTCGTCGGACGGCCCTCTGCGTCGATTGCCCAACCGCGCTGAAGCGCCTCGCCGGTCAGCTTGTATTCCTTGAGCTTGCCGGCGGAGACGACGGCGCTCGCCATGTCGAGCACCAGCGGCGCCCGGCCTTCCACAGGCACCGCGATGGCGAGCGGCGAGGTCGGCAGCACCGGCCCCCTGGCGCCGGGGTAGCCCATCTGGGTCGGCACGCCGCAACTCATGGCGAGCCCCACCATGTTCGCTTCGGCGGCGCGGCGGGCGAACAGCCCGATGGCGCCGGAGTGGGCGACGCGGCGGACAAGCGTCCAGGCGAAGCCCGCGGTACGCGCCTTGGCGATTGCGCGGTCCATCGCGTCCGGCAGCACGAGCGGTCCGAAGCCCCGGTCCGCATCGATCACCGTGACGGACGGCAGGTCCGTTATCGCGCGAATGTCGGGTCGCGGGTTGGACTCGCCCAGCTCGAACATCTCAAGATAGCGGGGCAGTCGGATCACGCCGTGCGTGTCCACGCCGCGCTGGTTCGCCCAGACCAGGGCCGCGGCTTCGGCGGCGGCGTGCGTGGCGCCCATTCCGCCGGCTTCGAGCACGGCGGCGGCGTAGCGGCGGAGTGCGTCGGCGGCGACGCGCCTGGGTCCATCGGCCATCTGGTCCTCCCTCGAACGCGAAGCTACACTGCCGCCCATCAAGACGGGAGACGGAAATGGAAGAGCGGGTCAGCTTCAAGTCCGGCGATCTTACCCTCGCCGGCATCGTTCATACCCCCAAGGACGCGAAGAAGGGCGAGCGACGGCCGGCCTTCCTGGTGCTGCACGGGTTCGGCTCCAACAAGGCGAGCCACAACTGCACGATCCCCAGCGAATTCCTGAGCGATTGGGGCTACGCCGCGATGCGGTTCGACTATCGCGGCTGCGGCGAATCGGACGGCGAGAAGTCGCGCATCATCTGCCTGGAGCAGGTCGAGGACACCTCGGCGGCGCTCACCTACATGGCGTCGCGGCCGGACGTCGATCCCGACCGTATCGGGGTGATCGGCTCGTCCTTCGGCGCGGCGGTCGCGGTCTATACCGGCGGCGTCGACAAGCGTGTCGCGGCGGTCGTCTCGTCCGGCGGATGGGGCGACGGCGAGCGCAAGTTCCGCGGCCAGCACCCCACGCCCGAGGCATGGGCGCGCTTCACCAAGATGCTGGCCGATGGCAAGGAGCACCGCGCCAAGACCGGCAAGTCGCTGATGGTGCCGCGCTACGACATCGTGCCGATCCCGCCCGAGCTCCGCACCAACCTGGCCCCCAATTCGGTGATGGAATTCCCGGCCGAGACGGCGCAGTCGATGTACGATTTCCGCGCCGACAACGTGGTCGGCAACATCGCGCCGCGCCCGCTGCTGCTGCTGCATTCGTCGCACGACACGGTGACGCCGACCGAGCAGTCGATCGAGATGTTCAAGCGGGCGAAGCACCCGGTCGATCTTTGCCTGTTCTCCGACACCACCCATTTCATGTTCGGGGCGGAGAACCCGCGCGTCCGTCATATCCTGAAGGACTGGCTGGACAAGTACTTCCCGGCCAAGGCGGCAGTCGCCGCCTGACCCGCCGGCGATCCGGGGCGGGGGAGGCGATCCGGCTAGGCCGGGGCCGCCTCCTCCCCGGCGCCTCAGGGCTTGGCGGGCCGCAGGTAGTTGCGGAGGAGCCCGTTCAGGAAGGCGATCGCCGCCTCGTCGATCTCCTCGAACGAGACGGCGAGTTCGCCCGTCGTATCGACGTAGCGCGTCACCCGGCCGGCGAAGGGGAACAGCCGGTCGTCCCAGCCGACGGCACCGGCCACGGGTTCGCCGAGGGCCCGCTTGCAGGCGCAGCCTTCGAGCAGGAAGCCACCGAAGGACCAGTTCCGGGTCTCGTACGCGCTGCCCTCGAGCGACACCAGCACGGGCGGTGCCAGGATTCGCCGGTCTTTGCGCTTTTCCCGGTACGGGACGATCCGGTATTGTGTGCGTCGGCGAGCCATGGCGGAGTCCCCGAGTATAGGGATTATCGTTACGGCTCAAATCTTTATGCGGTGTTAAGGCACGGGCCCGCGGCCCTGCCGATGGCCGGGGAAGGGGCTTAGGGCGTACATGGCGGACATCCATCTCACCATGGCCAGCGAGGATTACGACCACATCCGCGAGCTGGCGAACGGGCGGGTGAAGCCCGAGGGCATCACGATCACCCACCTCCAGCAGCAGGTGGAGGAGATCTTCTTTCGCTTCACCACCACGATGGATTGGGAGGTGTCGGAGATCTCGTTCGGCATGTTCTCGTCGCACATGGCGCGCGACGACGCCCCCTATATCGGCATCCCGGTGTTCCCGTCCCGCGTGTTCCGCCATTCGGCGATCTACGTCCGGCCCGACGGGAAGGTGAAGAAGCCCGAGGACCTCGCCGGGAAGCGCATCGGCGTGCCGCAATGGTCGCAGACCGCGACCGTGTACATGCGCGGCTGGATGACCGACACGGTGGGAATACCGCTCTCCAAGGCGACGTGGTTCCAGTCGGGCGTCAACCAGCCGGGCCGGGCCGAGACCGGGCGCATCCGCCTGCCGGAAGGGCTTTCGCTGACCTACGTGAAGGACCGGTCGCTCTCCCGCATGTTGCTCGACGGCGATCTCGATGCGATCTTCTCCGCCCACGCGCCGCAGGTCTTCGAGGACGGCAATCCCGGCATCGTGCGCCTCTATCCCGACTTCCAGCCGGTCGAGGAGGCGTACTACAAGGAAACCGGCATCTTCCCGATCATGCACACGGTCGGGCTGCGCCGCGACGTGTACGAAAAGAACCGCTGGATCGCCCGCAACCTGATGACCGCGCTGGAGGAGGCGAAGCGCCGCTCGGTCGCGCGCATCATGGACATTACCGCCTCGCACATCGCCGTGCCGTGGGGCTATGACAACGCCGAGCGCACCGCTCACACGCTATGGGGCGACGGCGAATACTGGCCCTACGGGATCGAGGCGAACCGCACCACCATCGACGCCTTCCTCAAGTGGTGCTACGAGCAGGGCGTCACCCAGAAGCACCTGAAGGCCGAGCAGATCTTCGCGCCGGAATGCCAGGGCGCGGGGTTCAAGATCTGACATGGCGCCGAAGAAAAACCCGCTGAAGCTCAACCCGCTCCAGCTCAAGACGCTGGCGCTGCTGCAGGAACTCGCCCGGAACCCGGCGACGTCGAGCCGCGTCGAGGATACGGGCGAGGTGGTCATCACCAACATCCCGCATCCGCACGGCGATCATTTCCACATCGGCTCCAAGCTGGTGTTCGCACGCGACGCGACGGGGCTGCGCAACCCCTCGGTCTGGGTGGCGCTGGCGCGCAGGGGGCTCGCCCGCTACGACTACCCCCTTGCCATCATGCTGACCCAACCGGGGATTGAGTACGATACCGGCATCGCCGACAAGATCCTGCTGGGGGCCGATCACTGACATGAACGCGGCGATCGCCAGGCTGGGCGACGAACGGGTGAAGCTTGTCGGGCTGATTTCCGGCGGCCACTTCATGAGCCATTTCTACATTCTGGTGCTGCCGTCGCTGCTGCCGCTGGTGGCGAAGGATCTGAATGTCAGCTTCGCCATGCTCGGCGCGGTCGCCACCGCCTACTCGCTGATCGTCGCGTTCTGCCAGATTCCGCTCGGCTTCGTGGTCGATCGGCTGGGCGGGCGCCTCGTGCTGGTGCTCGGGCTCGGGCTGCACGGGCTCGCCTTCGCCTCGATCTGGTTCACCCACTCCTACTGGGGGCTGCTCGCCGCCTACGCCGTCGCCGGCATGGGCCAGTCGGTCTTCCACCCGGCCGACTATGCCATCCTGTCGGCCAGGATCGAGCGCAGCCATCTCGGCCGCGCGCTTTCGGTGCACGCTTTCGCCGGCAATGCCGGCTGGGGTGCCGCGCCGCCGGTGGTGCTGGCGCTGACCGCGCTGGTCGACTGGCGCTTCGCCTTCCTCGTGGTCGGGCTGGTCGGCGTGGCGATCGCGCTGCTCGTGTGGTCGCAGCCCGACCTGGTGGGCCGCGGCGCGCCGCCGCCCCGGCTGCACGAGGCGACGGGCAAGAAGCGCTCCTCCTTCCGCGACGGGTTCGCCTTGATGAAGAGCCCGCCGATGCTGGTGCTGTTCGCCTACTTCCTGTTTTCCTCGATGGCGGGCACCGGCCTCAACCAGGTGTCGGTTGTCGGGCTGATGCACCTCTACAAGGTCGACATCGTCGGCGCGAACACCGCGCTCACCGGCTATCTCTGGGGCACCGCCCTCGGCGTGCTGGCGGGCGGCTGGCTTGCCGACCGGTTCGGCCGGCCGAACCTGATCGCCGGCGGCGGCATGGCCGCGGCCGCCATCTGCCTCGCCATCATTCCGCTCGGCATCCTGCCGGCGGCCGGGGTGGCGGCGATGATGGTGCTGGTCGGAACCTGCACCGGCGCCAGCGCCCCGTCGCGCGACCTGCTGGTGCGCCAGACCGCCGGCGCCAACACGGTGGGGGTCGCGTTCGGCTTCACCTCGACGGGCTTCTCGGTCGCTGGCGCGACCATGCCACCGCTGTTCGGCTGGCTGCTCGACACGGGCCGGATCGAGATCGCCTATGGCGTGATGGTTGCCGCCCTGCTGGTGGCGGTGATCGCCTGCTCCGGCCGCGACCGCCAGCCCGCAACGGCGTGAGCGCCGCGGCGTCCGGCGCGCATCGGCGGCTCCTTGGCCTCGCCGCGCCGATCATCCTGTCCAACCTCTCGGTGCCGCTGCTGGGCGCCGTCGACACCGCCGTCATGGGGCATCTGCCCCAGCCGCAATATCTCGGGGCGACCGCGGTCGGCGCGACGATCTTCGGCTTCATCTATTGGGGCTTCGGCTTCCTCCGCATGGGAACGACTGGCTTCGTTGCCCAGGCGCTGGGGGCAGGGGATGGGGACGAGCTGCGCGCGGCAGCGGCGCGGGCCCAGCTCATCGCGCTCGCCGTCGCATTCGTCCTCATCGCGGCGCAAGGGGCGATCGGCTGGGCCGCGTTCCGGCTGATCGAGGCGAGTGCCGAGGTCGAGCCGCTGGCGCGGAGCTATTTCGCGGTCCGCATCTGGGACGCACCGGCCGCCCTCCTCAACTACGTGTTTCTGGGTTGGCTGCTCGGCATGCAGCGGGCGCGCTCGGCGCTGGCGCTCCAGCTGTGGATGAACGGCATCAACATCGCCCTCGACCTGCTGTTCGTGCCGGTGCTGCATTGGGGCGTGCCGGGCGTCGCTGCCGCCACCGTCATTTCCGAGTACGCCGCGGTCGGGATGGGGCTGATGCTCTGCCACCGGGCGATCGCGGGCGTGCCCGGCCGCCTCGACCGCGCCCGCGTGCTCTCCGCCGAACGGCTGAAGGGCACGCTCGCGGTCAACCGAGACATCTTCTTCCGCACGATCTGCCTGATGTTCGCCTTTGCCCTGTTCACGGCCGAGGGCGCGCGGATCGGTGACGTGACGCTCGCCGCCAACGCGGTGCTGATGACCTTCCAGACTTTCATGGCCTACGCGCTCGACGGGTTCGCCCAGGCGGCCGAGGCGCTTGTCGGCGGCGCGGTCGGCGCGCGCGACGGGAAGGGCTTCCGCGAGGCGCTGCGGGTCTCGACCGTCTGGGCGGCGTTCACCGCGCTCGCCTTCGTCTGCGTCTACGCGCTCGCCGGGACGCTGCTCATCCGGGTGATGACCGGCATCGCCGAGGTGCGGGCGCGCGCGCTCGACTTCCTGCCCTGGGCCGCGATCTCGCCCGCGCTTTCGATCTGGAGCTTCCAGCTCGACGGCGTGTTCATCGGCGCGACCCGCGGCCGCGACCTCCGTAACGCCATGGCAATATCGCTCGCGATCTACGTCGCATGCATCCTCGCCCTGGTGCGGCCGCTCGGAAATAGCGGGCTGTGGCTCGCCTTCCTGATCTTCATGGCGGCGCGGGCCGTGACGCTCGGCATGCGCCTTCCGCGCCTCGTGCGCGAGATCGAAGGGAGGGCATGAGCCCGCCGAGCCACGCGCAGCGCCTGCTCGCCATGCTCGCCTCGCCCTACCTCTCGGCGATGACGGGGCTGTTGTTCGTTTCCGGCATCATGGTGATGATCCGGGGCGTCGGCGCCGACGTGCCGCCCATCGCACTCACCTTCTGGCGCGCCGTCATCGGCTCGTCCATTCTGGTGGCGGTGGCGCTGCCCCACCTCCGGGTCGAGTTGCCGGTGATCCGTGACCGCTGGCGCCCCTTGCTGCTCTGCGGATTTTTGCAGATGGTCATGGGGAGCGGCGGCACGGTTATCGGGCTGCAGTCGACCACCGTCATCAACGCTAGCGTGCTCGCCGCCTTCCAGCCGATGACGACGGTGCTGTTCGCCTGGGCGCTCGGGCGCGACAAGGTGAACCGCGTCCAGGCCATAGGCATCGCCCTCTCGGCCGTCGGCGTGCTGATCCTGATCGCGCACGGCAGCCTCGCGACGCTCGCCGCGTTCGACGTGCGCTCGGGCGACCTCTGGATCCTCGTCTCGGTGATCGGGTTCTCGCTCTACACGGCGGTGATCCGCGAGGCGGCGCCCGGCATGCATTGGATGAGCCTGACGGCGGCCGTCACCAGCTTCGGCCTTGCCTGCCTGGTGCCGCTCTACGTGTGGGAGCATTTCTGGGTGCGCCAGGCGCATTTCGACGGGCCGATGCTGATCACCGCCGCCTATCTCGGCCTGTTCGGCACGTTCTTCGCGGTGTCGCTCTGGAACCGCGCGATCCGCATGGCGGGCCCGGCGCGCATCGGCGTGCTCGGCAATCTCGGGCCGGTCTTCGGCATCGCCGCCGGCATGATCTTCCTCGGCGAGAAGCTGCAGCCGTACCATCTGGAGGGGGCGGCGCCGATCGCCGCCGGCATCTGGCTGGTGCTGTTCGCCGGGCGGCGGAGATAGCCCTCTACGGCTGGGCGTGGGCGAGGCGCCAGTCGTTGGCCCGGCTGGTCGCCTCCGAGATCTCCGCCTTTGTGAGGGTGGGGTAGATCATCACCAGCGCCTCCTTGGCCTCCGTGCTGCCGCGGTCGCCGGCGAGCAGGAACCATTTGCACGCCTGCACCGCATCGCGCCCGACGCCCTGGCCGTAATAATACATGCGGCCGACATTGAACTGCGCCCCCGCGTTCCCGGCCTCGGCAAGCGGCTGCCAGAGCTGCAGCGCGCCCGCATAATCGCGCGCCTTGTAGGCGGCGGCGCCGTCCTCGAACGCGCCGGCGCGGGCGGCGGCGAGCGGCGCCATTGCGGCCAGCGAGAAGCCCAAGATGGCAAGGAACCGGGCTAAATCGCGCCAATTCCTGCGCCTCATGCCATAGTATTTGAGCATTTTAGCTGCCTTCAACTCGAATATAGAACGAACTTTGCATAAATCCCCGTCGATAGAGTTTGACGGCTCGCCGCGTCCCAACTAAGTCTTGGAAGGTATCGTCGCGTGTGGCCCTGAAGCGAGGTCACTGTGATCGGATCGTTCTACACATCGATTTCCGGCCTCACCGCCGCGACGCGGCGCGTCGAGGTGGCGTCGTCGAACATCGTCAACGCCTTCGACGACGCGCCGGGCCCCGGCGTCGGCGTGCCCGTGCCGGCGGTCGGGCCGGCTGCGGCCGCGCAAGCCTATGGCAACCTCGCCTTCAAGCCGCGCGACGTGGTGCAGACCACGACGGCGGACGGCGGCACGCGCGCCGACACTGTCGACCGCCAACCTGCCTCGACGCCTGTGTACATGCCGGACCATCCGAACGCCGACTCCCAGGGCCTCGTGTCGCGCCCCAACGTCGACGTCGCGAGCGAGTTCGTCAACATGATCCTCGCCCAGCGGGCCTACGAGGCGTCGCTCAAGGCGCTGCAGACGCGCGACCAGATGCTCGGCACCACCATCGACGCGCGGTCCTAGCCGGAACGCTCACGCCTCCCGGTGGCGGCGGCGCGCAAGATGCGCGGCGAGCGCGTCCGGAGTGTCCAGGTCCTCCAGCACCGCCGTATCCGCCATCGCGACTTCGGAAATCTCGTCGGCATGGGCGCCGATCAGGTGGCGGGCTCCGACGTCGCCCGCGACGCCGCGCATCTCGGCGAAGTAGCGCCTCGCCCACAGTACCGGATTGCCGCGCTTTCCGTTGAAGGTCGGCACGCAGATCGTGCGGCCTGCGGAAGGGTCGAACGCGGCGATCAGCCGGTCGATATGGGCGGCCACGACCGATGGCATGTCGCCGAGCACAATCGCCACCCCGTCGATGTCGTCGGGCAGGGCGTCGAGCCCCGCCTTGAGCGAGGTGGAGAGCCCTTCGGCGTAGTGCGCGTTGTGGGCGAAGATCACGTCGCGGCCGGCGAGGGTGGCCCGAACCCGCTCGGGCTCGTGGCCGGTGACCACGACGACCGGGCGCGCCTTCGAGGCGAGTGCGGCATCCACTGCGTGTGCGACCATCGGCTGTCCGTCGACCTCGGCGAGCAGCTTGTTGACCGGCCCCATGCGGCGCGACTGGCCGGCCGCCAAAACCAACGCGGCGACCCTGGGCGCGCGGGACGGGGCCTCGGGCGCGCTCACGCGGGGGGCCGGCCGGCCGGGGATGTCCTTGAGCAGCCCGCCGACGCCCATGCGCGCGATGTCTGCCGGCGTCACTTCGAGCCCGGCCGCGAGGCGCTGCAGTACTTTGTCGAACCCGTGCGGTCGGGGCGAGCGCGACGAGCCCGGGATGCCGAGGATGCGCGCGGCGCCGAGCCGCGCAAACAAGGTGAGGTGGCCGGGATCGACCGGCATCCCCAGATGCTCGATCGTGCCGCCGGCGCGCGCGACCGCTTCCGGCACCACGTCCCGCCGGTCGACGATGGCCGACGAGCCGAGCACCAGCACCACGTCGCATTCAGCCGCCAGCGTGGCGAGAGCGTCGGCGACCGCGCCGGCCTCGTGCGGGGTGCGCAGTTCGCGGTCGAGCGTCGCGCCGAGTGGCGCGAGGCGCTGCCGCGTCACATCGACCGCCTTTTCGAGCAGAGATTCCTTGTCGCCCGGCTGGTGCGTCTGGAGCAGCCCGACCCGCATCCGGCGGTAGGGCGCGAGCCGCACCGGCGGGCCGCCCTCCGCCGCGATGTGCGTACAGGCGTCGATGACGTCGCTCGGCACGGCGAAGGTGACGATCTTCACCGTCGCGACGATCTGGCCGGGCTCGACAGCCTCGAATGGCATCACGGTCGCGAGGGTCGCGGCCTCATGGACTAGGTTGATCCGGTCGATCCGCGCGGGATCGAGGACGGCGACGCCGGCGGCCTCGGCCACGAGGTTGCAGCGTCCGGTGAAGGGCGCGCCGGTGGCGAGCCCGTGCCGGTCGCCCACGGCGTCGGCGATGCGGCGCGCGGCATCGTCCTCGCCGACATCGTCCGGTTCGAGCCGGGCCGCCACCACGGACGTGACACCCGCCGCGGCGAGCGCGGCGAGATCCTTCGCGTCCAGCACCCGGCCCTTCTTGAGCACCAGGCGGCCGCGTTTCAGCGTGTGGACCAGGATCGCCCCCTCGGCGTCCGCCAGGGGGGTATCGCCGAACCTCACGCCGCGGCCACTCGTTCCTCCGCCTTGTGGTGGAGGACCTCGACGATCTGGGCGAGGATCGAAACCGCGATCTCGGCCGGCGAGACGGCATCGATGTCGAGCCCGACTGGGGCGTGGATGCGGCCGATCTCGGCCTCCGAGAGGCCGGCCTCGGTCAAACGCTGCACACGCGTGGCGTGGGTGCGCCGGCTGCCGAGCGAGCCGACGTAGAACGCCTCGGACTTGAGCGCCACCATCAGCGCCGGATCGTCGAGCTTGGGATTGTGGGTGAGGGTGACGACCGCTGTGCGCCGGTCGGGCGCCACGGATTTCATCCCGTCGTCCGGCCACTCGTCCACCAGCGTGACGCCGGGGAAGCGCGCATCGGTGGCGAACGAGGCGCGTGGGTCGATCACGATCACCTCGTAGCCGGCGACGGCGGCCATTTGCGACAGCGGCTGGGCGATGTGCACCGCGCCGACGATGACGAGGCGGAGCGGTGGGTTGAACACGTCGACGAACCAGCGCCCGCTGTCGATCTCGACGGTCTGGCTGTCGTTGTCCTGCAGCGCGTGGCGCGCGGCGGTGACGAGGGCAGGGGGCAGGCCAGCCATGTGGCCGTCACGGTAGACCAGCGTCTGCTGGCCGCCGTCGAGCCGGGTCACCATCGCGACCGGGCGCTTGGCGGCACGGTCGGCGATCAGCCGGTCGAGGATGGCGCGGTCCATCGGTCAGTCCACGCGTTCTACATAGACCTGGACACGGCCGCCGCAGGCGAGCCCGACCTCCCAGGCCTGTTCGTTGGTGACGCCGAAATCGAGCAGGCGCGGCTTGCCGTCCTTGATGGCGTCGAGCGCCTCCATCACCACAGCGCCCTCGATGCAACCGCCGGACACCGAGCCGATGAATTCGCCCTTGTCGTCGACGACGAGGCGCGATCCCTCGGGGCGGGGCGAGGAGCCCCAGGTCTTCACCACCGTCGCCATCGCCACCTTGCGCCCCTGGTCGCGCCAGTTCGCGGCCTCGGCCAGCACGTCGGCATCGCCAATCTGGCGAGCCGTCTCGATCACATCTGCTTGACCCATTCCGATGCTCCCTCCAGGCGGCGCCCCGCAGGGCTGTTCAGCGCCGCGATGAGCTGTTCCAGACTTTCAAGATTGTGGACCGGCTTGAATTCGTCAACATGGGGCAGAATGGCCTGAATTCCCTGGGATTTCGGCTGGAACCCCTCGAACCGGAGCAGCGGGTTGAGCCAGATCAGCCGGCGGCAGGATTTGTGCAGTCGCTCCATCTCCATCTTGAGGCCGCGCCCGGCGTCGCGGTCGAGCCCGTCGGAGATCAGCAGCACCACGGCGCCCTGGCCCAGCACGCGCCGCGCCCACCAGACGTTGAAATCGTGCAGACACGCCCCGATACGTGTGCCGCCCGACCAGTCCTCCGCCGCCTCGGACACCTTGGCGAGCGCCATGTCGACGTCGCGTTCGCGCAAATACCGGGTGATGTTGGTGAGGCGCGTGCCGAACAGGAAGGTGTGGACGCGCGCCCGGTCGTTGGTCATCGCGTGCATGAAATGCAGCAGCATGCGCGAGTACCGGCTCATCGAGCCAGAGATGTCGCAGATGATGACGAGCGGCGGCGGGCGGTGGGTGCGGCGGCGGAAACGGAGCGGGATCGACGCGCCACCCGAGCGCAGCGCGGCGCGCAGGGTCGCGCGCATGTCGACGCGGGCGCGGCGCGGGTCCGGCCGGTAGCGACGCTGCGGCACCTCGGGGATCGGCAGGCGCATGCGGGCGATCTGGGCCTTGGCGCGGGCGATCTCCTCGGCCGTCATCTCCTCGAAATCCATGGTCTGCAGCATTTCGCGCGACGACGCCGTCATCACCGCATCGTACTCGACCTCCTCCTCCTCCTTTTCGTCCTCCTTGCCGTGGCCTTCGCCCTCCCCCTCGCCTTCGGGCTCGTCGGGGCGGAACGCGTCCTGGATGCGGCGGAGCGGCGGCTCCTCCGGCTCGGCCATGCCGGGCTCGAGGTCCGGCATCGACATGCCCATCAGCCGCTCGAGAATCTTGGGATCGCGCCAGAAGATGTGGAACGCCTGGTCGAACAGCTCGTGCTGGTCGCGCCGGTTGACCAGCACGGCGTGCAGCGCCCAGTAGAAATCGGTGCGGTTGGTGACGCCGACGGTGGTGATGGCGTTCACCGCGTCCAGCACCTTGCCGGGCCCGATCGGCATGCCGGCCGCGCGCAGCGCGCGGGCGAAATGCATCAGGTTCACGACCAGCTTGGATTCGCGGGGCGCGTCGTCGGCGGCGTCGTGCGCCGGGGCCTGCCCGTTGCCGCCGGTCATGGCACTGCCCAGCTCTGCAATCGACCACGGTTCCTCCTCCTTGAACGGGGGGAGGCTAGGAGGGGGGTCCGACTCCCACCCGCGCCCGCTTTGCGGCCGCGACCTCCTCCTTGCAGGGGGAGGGGCAAAAGGGGCATCGGCGCCGCATCGGTCATGGCGTCATCCGCCGGCGGCGAGGTCCGTCTTGACCTGCTGGAGGAGGCGCGCCGCCTCGGAGCCCTGGATCTTCTCGATGTCGTCCTGATACTTGAGCAGCACGCCGAGGGTCTGGTTGATGGTGGCGGGGTCGAGGTCGAGCTTGTCGAGCTGAATCAGCGCGTTGGTCCAGTCGATCGTCTCGGCGACGCCGGGCAGCTTGAACAGATCCATGGTCCGCAGCTTCTGCACGAAACCGACCACCTGCCTGGCGAGCCCCTCGGCGGCGCCGGGCGCCCGCACCTTCAGGATCTCGAGTTCGCGCTTGGAGTCCGGATAGTCGACCCAGAAATAGAAGCAGCGCCGCTTCAGCGCGTCGTGGATCTCGCGCGTGCGGTTCGACGTGACAACCACGATCGGCGGTGCCGCCGCCTTCACCGTGCCGATCTCGGGGATGGTGACCTGGAAGTCGGACAGAACCTCCAGCAGGAAGGCCTCGAACGGCTCGTCCGTGCGGTCGAGCTCGTCGATCAGCAGCACGGGCGGCTGGCCGGAGACGTCGGCCTCCAGCGCCTGCAGCAGCGGGCGCTTGATCAGGAATCGCTCGTTGAAAATATCGTCCTCGAGCGCGCCACGGTCGCGCGTGCCGCCGGCCTCGGCGATCCGGATCTCGATCATCTGCGCCGCATAGTTCCATTCGTACACGGCAGACGAGACGTCGAGCCCCTCATAGCACTGGAGCCGGATGAGGCGCCGGCCCAGCGTCTCGGACAGAACCTTGCCGATCTCGGTCTTGCCGGTTCCGGCCTCGCCCTCGAGGAACAGCGGCCGGCCCATCGACAGGGCAAGGTAGAGCGCGGTGGCAAGCGAGCGGTCGGCGACGTAATTGCCGCCGCGCAGAAGCTCGAGCGTGGCGTCGACGGAGTCGGGAACCGGCTGGGTCATCGTCCCTTCGCTAGCATTAGGGGCGGGTCATTGACCCGCCCCCAGAGGTGTCTCTCCCCAATATGGAGAGGAATTCGGACCGGGCAACCGCCTAGCCGTTCGCCTCCGCGACCGCGCGGCGCGCCATCACGCCCACTAGGTGGGCGCGGTATTCGGCCGAGGCGTGGATGTCGGCGTTCAGCCCGTCGTCCTTCTGCACGATTTTCTCGATGGCGGCCGGCTCGAACTTCGAAGCGAGCGCCTTCTCCATCTCGGACTGGCGGAACACGACGGGGCCCGCGCCGGTGACCGCGACGCGCACGTCGTTGCCCGTCTTGGAGACGAACACGCCGACGATGGCGTAGCGCGAGGCCGGGTTGGGGAACTTCATGTACGACGCCTTGTCGGGCGCCGGGAACTCGACCTTGGTGACGAGCTCACCGGACTCGAGCGCGGTTTCGAACATGCCCTTGAAGAATTCGTCGCCCTTGATGGCGCGCTTGTTGGTGTGGACCGTCGCGCCGAGCCCGACGATCGCCGACGGGTAATCCGCCGCCGGGTCGTTGTTGGAAATCGACCCGCCGATCGTGCCGCGGTTGCGCACCGACGGATCGCCGATGCCGCCCGCGAGCTTGGCAAGTGCGGGGATCGCCTTTTTCACCTCGGCCGAGGCGGCGACGACCGCGTGGGGGGTCATCGCGCCGATGGTGACGGTCTTGCCCGAGACGGTGATGCCGACCAGTTCCGGAATGCCGCCGAGATCGATCACGTCGTTCAGCTTGGCGAGGCGCTGCTTCAAGGTCGGGATCAGAGTCATCCCGCCGGCGAGGAACTTGTTCTCCTCGGATGCGGCCACCGCCTTCGTCGCCTCGTCGACCGATTTGGCCTTCTTGTAATTCAGCTCATACATGGATCGTGTCTCCCCTGCGTCGAGGCGCTCAGCCCTTCATCACCGGATAGGCGGCGAGGATGGCCTTGACGATGTTGTGGTAGCCGGTGCAGCGGCACAGATTGCCCTCGAGCTCGTGGCGCACCGTCTTCTCGTCGAGCGAGTCCTTCTTGTGCCGATCGACGATGCCGATCGACGCCATCACCATGCCGGGCGTGCAGAAGCCGCACTGCAGCGCATGGTTCTCGCGGAACGCCTCCTGCATCGGGTGCAGCTTGCCGTCCTTGGCGAGCCCCTCGATGGTGACGACGTTCGCCCCCTCGACGGACTGGGCGAGGACGGTGCACGACTTCACGGGAAGCCCGTTCAGATGCACGGTGCACGCGCCGCACTGGGTGGTGTCGCAGCCCACATGGGTGCCGGTCAGGCCCAGCTTCTCACGCAGGTATTGCACGAGAAGCGTACGCCCCTCGACTTCGGCCGAAACCTTCTTACCGTTCACGGTCATGGATACGGCAGGCATCCAATCCTCCTAGACCCTTGGGCTAGAGCACCCTGCGCCCCGTCGGGGCGATGTTCAGAGTGCCGGCCAGCGCGCCATTGTTATCCGGACGCTGGGGGGCCGGCGTGGCGTCTCCCCCGAAGCGATGCGGGAGTATCCCGCGCGGCGGCGGAGAGGTCAACCGCTTCGCGGTTGAAATCGGGAGGTGGGCACGCCGCCGCCGCCGACGGTGGCTTGTGGAAAAGCGCGAGGAGGGAACGCCGCTCCAGCGGGCGCTGCGCCGAAATAGGCGGCGCGGCGGTCTTGGATGCGGACTTGGCGGAATTCCGGGCGGAGCCGGGCGTTACGGCGTCGGAATCAGGCCCTTGGGGTCGCCCACCACCACGAAGGTCAGCTTGGCGGGGTCGAGCAGGCGCTTCGCCACCCGGTTCACGTCGGCGAGCGTGACGGAGTCGATGATTTTGGCCCGCCGGTCGAGATAGTCGATGCCGAGGTCGTCGAGCTGGACCGCGACCAGGATCTGGGCGATGCGCCGGCTGGAATCGAGCGATAGCGGGAACGAGCCGTTGATGTAGGTCTTGGCGTTGGCGAGCTCGTCCGCGGTCGCGCCCTTCTCCTCCATCCGCTTCCACTCGTCGCGGATCACCGACAGCGACTCGGCGACCTTGGCGTTGCGCGTCGCCACCCCGCCGACGATCAGCCCGCCATGGCGGTAGGGAGCGAGCCCCGCGTGTACGCCGTAGGCGAGGCCGCGCTTCTCGCGCACCTCCTCCATCAGCCGCGAGGAGAAACTGCCGGATCCGAATATCTGATCCATCACCAGCGCCGCGTACCAGTCGGGATCTTTCCGCTCAATTCCGGGCGCGCCAAACACCGCGACCGATTGCGGGATGGGCTTCTTCACGAGCTGCAACTTGCCGGCGCCGCCATATTGCGCCTGGGGAAGCGCGCGCGGCGCCGACTTGGCGGGAAGGCCACCGAATAGCGTGTCGAGCCGGGTGGCGAGCTCCTGGGCCGAGATGTCGCCGACCACGCCCACCACCAGATTGTCGCGGGCGATCCGGCCGGCGACGAAGCCTTTCATGTCGGCAGCGGAGATCAGCGGGATCGATTCCAGCGTGCCCTCGACCGGGCGGCCGTACGGGTGGTCGGGCAGGATGGTGCGGTAGAACAGCCGGCGGGCGATCGTGTTCGGCCGCTGGAGCTGCTCGCGCAGCGAAGACAGGAGCTGCGCGCGCACCCGCGCGACCGGCTCGGCGTCGAAGCGCGGCGCGGTGAGCGCCATGCGGAACAGCTCGAACGCGCGGTCGCGCTTGGCGCTCAACGTGCGCAACGAGGCGGTGAAGGTGTCGGGCCCTGCGTCGAACCGGACGCTCGCGGCGATGTCCTCGAGCGCCTTGTGATAGGCCTGGGAGTCGAGGTCACCGGCGCCCTCGTCCATCAGGTCGGAGGCAAATTCGGCGAGCCCTTCCTTGCCGGCGGGGTCGAGCGCCGCGCCGCCTCGAAACGCGACCGAGACCGACAGGACCGGGATGGCGTGGTCCTCGACCAGCCAGGCGACGATATGGTGCTTCGGGCTCACCACCCGCTCGATGTCCATCGCGCCGGCCGGGCGGGCGAGGGCGGCAACCAGCGCCGCCAGCACGAAGGCAACAGCGATGCGGGGCAGGGCGCGGCTCATTGCACGCTCTCCCGCGCCGGCATGGGTCCGGCGGGCGGGCGGGGCGGATGCCGCACCCGGCTGGGGGCGCGCTTGCCGCCGGTCTCGGCCGGCAGCAGCGTCGCGGTGATCGAACGCTCGGGGACCAGGACGGCGCGCGCCGCCGCGTCGACCTCGGCCACCGTCACGGCTTTGATGCGCTCCGGCCACGCCTCGATATCGGCGAGGGTCGAGCCGGTCATCAGCGCGCGGCCGATCCAGTTCGGGGCGGCGCTCAGCGAATCCTGGGCGTAGATCGCCTCGGCGACGATTGCGGTCTTGGCGGCGGCGAGTTCGGCCTCGGTGACGCCCGCGGTGCGGACCCGCGCCAACTCCGCGTCGATGGCCGCCTGCAGCCTGGCGACGTCGGTGCCTTCGCGCGGGCTGGCATAGACCGAGAACTCGGTCTGATCATACTGGTTGGGCGCGTACCAGGCGCCCGCCTCGTTGGCGATGCCCTTCTGGACCACGAGGCCCTTGTAGAGCCGGCTCGTCGCGCTGTGGCCGACGATCTGCGCCAGCACCTGCAGCGCGTAGGGGCGGGCGCGGTCCTCGGCCGTGCGGTAGCTCGGCGCCAGATAGCTCCGCGACCAGGACGGCTCGCGAACCTGGTCCGACACCATCGAGGTCTGCATCGCCACCCGATGCTCGGGCTCGGCCGGGCGGTCGCGCACCGGCACGGTGTCCTTCGGCACCTTGCCATAGGTGCGCTCGGCGATGGCCTTCACCTCGTCGGGCGTCACGTCGCCCGCGATCACCACCACCGCGTTGTTGGGCATGTAGTGGCGGCGGTAGAAGGCGAGGGCCTTTTCGGTGGAGAGCGCTGCGATCTCGAACGGCCAGCCGATCACCGGGCGGCCATAGGGGCTGTTCAGCCAGAACTGCGCCTCGGACTGCTCGTTCAGCACGGCCTCGGGGCGGTTGTCGACGCGCATCCGGCGCTCCTCGCGCACGACCTCGCGCTCGGGCAGCACCTCGGCGTCGGTGAGCCGGAGGTTGTGCATGCGGTCGGCCTCGAGCCCCATGACGAGTTCGAGCTTGTCCTTGGCGATCTTTTGGAAATAGGCGGTGTAGTCGGCGGTGGTGAAGGCGTTGTCCTGGCCGCCGTTGCGGGCGACGATCTTGGAGAAGTCGCCGGGCTTCACCGTCGCCGTGCCCTTGAACATCAAATGCTCGAGGAAGTGGGCGAGGCCGGATTCGCCCGGCCGCTCGTCGGCAGCGCCGACCCGGTACCACACCATCTGCTCGACCACCGGGGCGCGGTGGTTCTCGACCACCACGAACTCGAGCCCGTTGTCGAGCGTGAAACTCTTGGGATGAAACATCGCGGCCCGGGCCGCACCCACGCCCGCAGACGCGATCACCAGCGCCGTCCCGATGGCGGCGAACACGCGGACCAACCCCACGCGCGACCCTCTCCGAAGCCTCTCTCTACGTACAGGCGCAGAACGCCACCCCACATATGGGTGGGCGGGCACGGCCGACAATATGTCGCATAGCGGAAGGGCGCCGCCCTTGTCGGTGGCGCTGGGCGAGGGCGGCTAGAAGATCCCTTCGAGGAAGCCCTGCTTGCGGCGCTTGATGATCGGCGTCTCGCCCTTGGTCGGCGACTCGCCCATCGCGATGGATTCGCGGATGCGCTGCGATTCCTTCGTCGGGTCGACGACCACGCCGGGCGGCTCCCGCTTCTGCCAGAACATCAGCCGGTCGATGAAATCGACGTCCGAATCGGCGAGCAGCGAGCTCTCGCGGTCGACTTCCCGGCGGATGCCGGGGTTGGCGTTGAGGGCGTTCGCCTCCTTGAGCAGCGCCCGCTGGCCGTCCGACAACGTATCGGTGTCGGCGGTGGCGGCGACCTGGGAATGGTCGATCCCGGCGGAACCGAGCACCGTCTCGCGCGCCTTCTCGACCACCGGCTTTTCCTGCGGGCGGGGCGCGCCGGGCTGCGGCGGGCGCAGGCCGAAGTCGGGCGGTATGACCAGCGGGGCCCGGGTTACCACCGAAAACTCGTCAGGCGCCTGCTTGGTGAATCCGAAGCTCTCGCGCGCCGCATCGCATCCCGTAAGCGTCAGCGCGATGCCCACCGCGCCCGCCACGACCATCGCCGATCGCACGCCCTGTCCCCTTTTACCCCTGTGGATCATGCCCGCATTTTAATCGTTCCGGGGCCGGGCGATCAAGGCGTCGACCAGCAGCAGGACGAAGCCCACGGTGATCGCCGAAGTCGGCCAGGTTGAAGGCGGGCCAGTGCCGCGCCCCGAGGTGGAAGTCCAGGAAATCGACCACCGCGCCGTAGCGGATGCGGTCGAGCAGGTTGCCGGCCGCGCCGCCGAGCACCAGCCCAAGGGCCGCGGCGGTCCAGGCGTTCCGGGTACGGGCGATCCAGACGAGGAGGGCGACGCCGATGGCGGCGGCGAGCGCCATCAGGAGCCAGCGCGCCCAGGGCCCGTCATGGCTCAGCATCCCGAAGCTCGCGCCCCGGTTCCAGACCAGCACCACGTTGAATACGGGCAGGACCTCGATCTGGCGCGGGAAGCGCATCACCTGGGTGACGATCCACCACTTGGTCGCCTGGTCGGCCAGGATCACCAGAACCGCGACCCAGAGCGCGATCATGCGGGGCCGGCGCGTCACGGTCGTGGCCGGGCCGGCGGCACGCGACACGCTAGGACGCCGCGGCGACGGACGGGCCGACCGCCTCGGCGCAGCGCTCGCAGAGCTCGGGATAGCCTGAATCCTGCCCAACTTCGGGCAACACCCGCCAGCACCGCGCGCATTTGTCGCCCTCCGACCTGGCGAAGGCGACGCCCGCGCCGGGGACGTCGGGAAGCGTCTCCGCGTCCGCCGGCGGCGCGCCATCAACCAGCCCGATCTGCGAGGTGATGCAGACTTCCGCCCAGTCGATCCCGGCGAAGTCCGGGCTTGACGCGCCCTCAAGATAAAGGGTCGGCGCGGCTTCGAGGCTGGAGCCGATGCGCTTTTCTGCGCGCGCCTTCTCCAGCGCGCCCGTCACCACGCGGCGCACCTCGCGGACCCGGTCCCATTTGGCGGCAAGGGCGTCGTCGCGCCAGGCCCCCGGCACGTCCGGGAACTGGCGCAGATGCACGCTCTCCTCGGGGCCGGGATGGCGGCAGAGCCACGCCTCCTCGGCGGTGAAGCAGAGGATCGGTGCGAGCCATGCGGTGAGGCAGTCGAACAGCGTGTCGAGCACGGTGCGGCAGGCGCGCCGCCGAGGCGCCGTCGGCGCGTCGCAATAGAGCGCGTCCTTGCGGATGTCGAAGTAGAAGGACGAGAGGTCGACGGCGCAGAAATTGTGCAAGGCCGTGAACATGGCATGGAAGTCGAACGCTTCGCAGGATTCGCGCACCAGCCGGTCGAGTTCCCACAGCCGGTGCAGCACGAACCGTTCGATCTCCGGCATCTCCGCCGGGGCCACGCGCTCGGCCGCGCCGAACCCGTCGAGATTGCCGAGCAGATAGCGCAGCGTGTTGCGCAGCCGCCGGTACATATCCTCTTGAAACTTTAGGATTTCCGGCCCGATGCGCAAATCCTCGGAATAGTCCGAGGCGGCGACCCAGATGCGCAGGATCTCCGCGCCCGACCGGGCGATGACGTCCTGCGGCGCGGTCGAGTTGCCGCGCGACTTGGACATCTTGTCCCCGGTGTCGGCCAGAACAAAGCCGTGCGTCAGCACCGCGTCGTAGGGCGCGCGCCCGCGCGTGCCGCAGCTTTCCAGGAGCGACGAGTGAAACCAGCCGCGATGCTGGTCCGACCCTTCGAGATAGAGCGAGGCCGGCCATTGCAGGTCGGGCCGCTTCTCCAGCACGAAGGAATGGGTCGAGCCGGAATCGAACCAGACGTCGAGGATGTCGGTGACCTGCGCCCATTCGTTGGCGCTGTGGTCCGGGCCCAGGAAACGCGCCGCGGCGCCCGGCGCGAACCAGGCGTCGGCGCCCTCCGCCTCGAACGCCTCCGCGATGCGGGCGTTGACCGCCTCGTCCCGCAGCACCTCGCCCGCCTCGTTGACGAACACGGCGATCGGCACGCCCCAAGCGCGCTGGCGCGAGATCACCCAATCGGGCCGGCCCTCGATCATGCCGGTGATGCGGCGCTCGCCCTGTGCCGGCACCCAGCGCGTGTCCTTGATCGCGTCGAATGCGCGCTTGCGCAGCGTATCACCCGGCGCGTCAATTTCGCGGTCCATCGCGATAAACCATTGCGGCGTATTGCGGAAGATCACCGGCTTCTTCGACCGCCAGCTATGCGGATACTGGTGGGTGAGGCGGCCGCGCGCCACCAGCATGCCGGCCTCGCGCAGCGCGGCGATCACCGCCTCGTTGGCATCGCCCTTCGCGCCTGCGTCGGTCAGGACCCGCTTGCCCTCGAAGCCGGGCGCGTCCTTGGTGAAGGCGCCGTTCTCGTCCACCGTGTAGGGGATGGTGGTGTCGATGCCGCGCGCCGCGAGCGCCCGGCCGTTCGCCATCCAAACCTCGAAATCGTCCCGCCCATGACTCGGCGCGGTGTGGACGAAGCCGGTGCCGGTGTCGTCGGTCACGTGCTCGCCGTCGAGCAGGGGGACGGGAAAATCGTAGTCGCCCGCAAGGCCTTTGAGCGGGTGGGCACAGAGCAACCCAGCCAGTGCCCTCGTCGGCACCGGCCCCAATCTCTGCCAAGCGACAACGCGTGCCGCCTTGAGCGCTGTTTCCGCGAGGCGGTCAGCGAGGACGAATTTGTCGCCAATACGCGCCCAGTTGTCGACGGATGCGTCAGTTACTTCATAGACCGCGTATGAGCTGCGTCGTGAATAACTGATGGCCCTGTTGCCGGGAATGGTCCACGGGGTAGTCGTCCAAGCGACCACCGACGCGCCGCGAAGGTGGCGCCAGAGTTCATTATCGGCAAGAATTAGCTCGTGCGCCTCTGAATAGTCCCCGCTATGGACTGCTAAGGTCCCGCCTTGTCGCACGACCGGGAATTTCACCCAGATTTGGTCGGAGACGTAGTCCTGGTACTCGACCTCGGCCTCGGCGAGCGCCGTCTTCTCGACGACGGACCACATGACGGGCTTGGAGCCGCGGTACAACAGCCCGTTCATGGCAAACTTGTGCAGCTCGCGCGCGATCTGAGCTTCAGCATCGAAGCTCATGGTCGTATAAGGATTTTCCCAGTCACCCTCGACGCCTAGCCGGCGGAACTCCGCCTTCTGCACCTCGATCCAGTGCGCGGCGAACTCGCGGCATTCGCGGCGGAAGTCGACGACCGGCACCTCATCCTTGTTCTTGCCCGCGGCGCGATAGCGCTCCTCGATCTTCCATTCGATCGGCAGCCCGTGACAGTCCCAGCCGGGGACATAAACCGCATCCTTGCCAAGCATTTGGCGCGAGCGGTTGATAATATCCTTCAGGATCTTGTTCAGCGCGTGGCCGATATGGAGGTTGCCGTTGGCGTAGGGTGGCCCGTCATGGAGAACGAACTTGTCCCGGCCGTGAGAATCGGCTCGCAGACGACTGTAAATCCCTATCTTTTCCCAGCGCGCCAGAGTGGCTGGCTCGCGCTTGGGCAGCTCCGCCCGCATGGCGAATTCGGTCTTCGGAAGGAAGACCGTGGATTTGTAGTCAGCGGAAGGCATGACGCGCAGGTTCCTCAGGCTGGTGCGAAGGGCGAACGACGAGGCTCCGGCCCCGATCGGGGGCCGGACCGGTAATTCGTCCGGTCTTCGCGCGAGAGGTGGGCCATGCGGTCATGGCGCGGGAACATAGGCGAGGGTCCGGCGGCGGTCAACGCGCCGCCCCCACGGGCGCGCGCGGGGCGAATTGGGGCGGGCCAAGCAGCGGATCGCCCGCGATCTCGTCGAACACGTCGCGCGCGGCACGGCAGTCCCTGGCGATCTGCACCCGGAGCTCCTCGACGCCCGAGAAGCTCGCCTCCGGCCGGAGGTAACGCACGAACCCGACGCGGAGGAGGACGCCGTAGAGGTCTTCCGCGATGTCGAACACGTAGGTTTCGACGTTCGCCTGCTCCAGCCGGTACATCGGCCGGACCCCGACGTTGGCGACACCGGGGTGCCAGACGGTGCCGGCGCCGCGGTCGACCCCGGCCCAGACGGCGTAGACGCCATAGGCCGGGTGCAGGAAGTCGTCGAGCCCGATATTCGCGGTCGGGAAGCCGATGGTGCGGCCTCGCTTGTCGCCCTCGACCACGCGGCCTTCCACCTCCCACACCCGGCCGAGCAGGGAGGCCGCTTCATGCGGCCGGCCCTCGGCCAGGTCGCGCCGGATGTTGGTGGACGAGCAGGCCCGGCCGCCCTCGTCCATCACCGGCTCGATGGTGGTGAGCCCGAAGCCGAAGCGCGCGGCCGCTTCGGCGAGCATCTTCGCGTCGCCCTTTCGCCCGTGGCCGAACACGAAATCGTAGCCGCAGACGATGTGCTTCGCGCCGATCCCGTCGACCAGCACCTCGCTTATGAAGTCCTCGGCGGGCACGCGGGAGAGCGCGGCATCGAAATGCAGCGCATAAAGCACGTCGAGCCCGAGCGCCGACATCTGGCGCACCTTGGCGTTGAACGGGGTGAGCTGGAAATTCTTCTCGTCCGGCCGAAAGAACTGGCGCGGGTGCGGCTCGAAGGTGAGGACCGAGGCGGGCGCGCCGAGGCGGGCGCCGATCTCCTGCGCGGTGCGGATCACCGTCTGGTGGCCGAGATGGATGCCGTCGAAATTGCCGAGCGCGACGACGGTGCCCCGCGCCATCGCGGGCAGCCCAAGGTAATGGCGGAAAATGCGCATGCTGGCCGCTTGTCCTAAAGAGCCGCGACCGGCAAGTCAAATGGGAAGGGTCAGGCGGGGACCATGACCAGCGCCTCGCCGTCGAGCACAACCTTGTCGCCCACCTTGCACACCGTTTCGAGCCGGGCGCGGCGCTTGTCGGCGAGCACCTCCTTGATCGTGACGGTGGTGACGACCGTCTCGCCCGGCCTGACTGGCGCACGAAAGGTGAGGGACTGGCTCATGTAGATGCAGCCCGGCCCGGGAAGCTTGGTGCCGAGCGCGGCCGAGATGAAGCCCGCCGACAGCATGCCGTGGGCGATGCGGCCCTTGAACATGGTCTGGGCGGCGTACGCCTCGTCGAGATGGACCGGGTTGTCGTCGCCCGTCACCTTGGCGAAACCGGCGATGTCGTCCTGCGTCACGGTATGCGAGGCCTCGGCGCTCATCCCGACCGAGAGCTCGCCGATGGTGTGTCCCTTGGCGGGCATGGAATCTACCTTCCTGGCCGGGCGGATACGTCGTGATGTTGCGTTGCAGCGGCCCGCGCTGCGATGCAATGTAGCCTCCGCCGCGCGGGCCGGCAACGGCCAGAAAACCTGAGGCGATTAGCCGCTTCTTAACGGAGGGCGAGCCATTCTCCGCCGACGTTCGGTGCGCGCGCGCCGGCGCGGGGGACGGGAGCGGGCCGTGGCGGGGCAGCAGGACATTCGGGACAAGAAGCAGGAGCTTGCGCGGGCCGCGCTGGCGCGGCTCGACGAGTTCGGGATCTCGCCGACACCGGCGCATTTCGGCGTCTGGTATTCCTATTATGCGGGTGACGTCCCCGACCTTCACCGTGCCGCCGAGGCTTTGCTGTCGGCCGGAACGCCGGTGACCGAGGAGGCGAGCCTCTCGCTCTACGACCGGTTCCTGCGCGGGCGCGACGCGGTCGGCACAAGTCTCGATTTCTCGGACCGGATCAAGTCCACCGCCGAGCAGGTGTTGGAGGCGATGGACGCCGCCGGCAAGGGCGCCAGGCGGTACGGCATGGCGTTGGAGAACTTCTCCGGCGGGGTCGCCCAGGCTGGCGACAACTCCGAGCTGTCGCTGATGATCAAGGGCATCCTCGCCGAAACCCATACGATGGAGGCGCACAACCAGAGGCTCCGCGCCCAGGTAGCGGACTCGTCGCGCGAGATCGAGGAGCTGCGCGACCGGCTGGAGGACGCGCGCCGGGACGCGCTGACCGACACGCTGACCGGGCTCGCCAACCGCATGGCCTTCGACCGCCAGCTCGCCGCGGCGGTGGCGCGGGCGCGCGAGACCGGCGACACGGTCAGCCTGATGATGTGCGACCTCGACCATTTCAAGCGCGTGAACGACGAATTCGGCCATCCGATCGGCGACCAGGTGCTGCGCCTCGTCGGCCAAACTCTGGTGCAGTGCGTGAAGGGCCAGGATTCGGCGGCGCGCTACGGCGGCGAGGAGTTCGCGGTCATCCTGCCCTGCACCAACGTGATGGGCGCGGCCGCGGTCGCGGAGTTCGTGCGCCGGTCGGTCGCCTCGAAGAAGATCGTCCGCAAGGGAACCGGCGAGACGCTCGGTTCGATCACGCTGTCGCTCGGCGTCGCGGCGCTGCTGCCGGGCGAGACCGGCGACGATCTGGTCGAGCGCGCCGACCGCGCGCTCTATGTCGCCAAGGAGACCGGGCGGAACCGCGTCCACGCAGACAAGGGGCTGCGCCTCACCGACGTCGCGAACGGGTAGGGGCGCTCAGCGCTTCGCGAGCGACTGAAGCTTCACCTTCGGATCGGAAAGCTCGGCCGCCGTCGCGACGACGCCCGCGGCGATAAGCCGGCGGGCGAAGCGCACGTCGCGCCCGGTGTTGATGCCGGCGGCGCCGATGATGCGGCCCTGGTGCAGATAGAAGGTGACGAACTCGCTGCCCGCCGGGTCGCCGCGCGAGGCCGTTTCGTCCCAGCTTTCCGGCAGGCCGACGAGCTGGATGTTCGCGTCGTACTGGTCGGACCAGAACCACGGAATCTCGGCGTAGGCGTCGCCCTTGCCGAGCATCGCCTTGGCCGCGGCGATCGCCTGGTTTTGGGCATTTTCCCACAATTCGAGGCGGACGCGCTTGCCGAGCAGCGGGTTCGGGTGGTTGGAGCAGTCGCCGGCCGCGTAGATGTCGGCGTCGGAGGTTTGCCCGCGCTCGTCCACCACGACGCCGTTCTCGACCGCGAGCCCCGCCTCCTGGGCAAGCTCGACGTTCGGCACGATGCCGACCCCGATCACCACGCACGAACACTCGAGCGGCGTGCCGTCGCCCAGCATCAAGCGCTCCACCGCCTTGTCGCCATCGAGCCGTGCGACCGTCGCGGACAGGCGCACGTCGACGCCGTGCCCCTGGTGCAGCCGCAGCACCGCCGCCGACATGTCGGGCGCGAGCGCGCGGGCGCAGAGCCGGTCGGCGGCCTCGACCACCGTCACCTCGGCACCGCGCTTGCGGGCCGCGGCCGCGACCTCGAGCCCGATCCAGCCGCCGCCGATGACGACGAGCCGCGCGCCCGGGACCAGCCGGTCGCGGATCGCCATCGTGTCGCCGAGATAGCGCAGATAGAACACGCCCTGCAGCTCGGCGCCCTGCACCGGCAGCAGCCGCGGACGCGAGCCGGTGGCGAGCATCAGCTTGGCGTAGCCGACGCGCTCGCCCTTGGCGGTCTCAATTTCGTGTGCCGCCGGGTCGACGCGCACGACGCGCGTCCCCGGGCGGAAATCGATGTCGAGCGCCGACCACTGGTCGGCGGGCCACAGGTGCGTCGTCTCCGGCTCCGCCTCGCCGAGCAGCACGGCCTTGGAAAGCGGCGGGCGCTCGTGCGGCGGGTGCAGCTCGTCACCGAGCATTACGATGGGCCCGGCGAACCCTTCGTCGCGCAGCGTCTTGGCGCACCAGCCGCCGGCTTGTCCGGCGCCGACGATGACGATCTGGTCGAAAGGCATATCTAGCGGCGCCCTCCTGCCGAGCCGTTTCGGCGGTTCGCTCTCTTATGTTCCCTCTCCGCCCTAAGGGCGGAGAGGGAAGCGAGGCCGACGATTGTTCAGTCCTGCGGCAACCCGACCTTGAGGCGCCCGCCCTCGATTTTGACGGGATAGGTATTGAGGTTGACTGTCGCCGGCGCGCTTTTCACTTCGCCGGTCTTGATGTCGAACATCGCGCCATGCAGCGGGCACTCGATCTGGTCGCCCTCGATGTAGCCGTCGGCGAGCGAGGCGTAGGCGTGGGTGCATACGTCGTCGAGCGCGAAGAACTCGCCGCCCAGATTTACGATGCAGATTTCCTTGGAACCGACGACCACCTGCTGGGCCTCGTCCTCGGCGATCTCGTCGGCGCCCGCCACGTCGTGATACTGAAGCGTCTCGTCTGCCATTGGTCCTTCTTTCCTGCGTCCCCCGGAATGGGGCGCGAGTGTACACAGCGGGCCCATGCCCGCCAATATGGAACGGGGATTGGGACGCGCTATTCGGTGACCGAGAAGGCGACCGCGCCGAGGCCCTCGACCTCGTTGCGGACGTAGTCGCCGGCGTGCAGCCACTCGGCGGCGGTGGCACCGCCCGCCATCACGATCCAGCCTTCCTCGAGCGGCTCGCCGGCGGCGCTGGAGAGCCGGGCGGCGGCGACCAGCGAGCGCACCGGATGGCCGAGGATCGCGCCGGACGAGCCGATCTGCACCGGGCGGCCGTTGATCTCCAATACCATGCCGAGGTTGGAGAGGTCGGCGTGCGCGTCCTGCCAAGCACCCACGACGAAGCCGGACGACGAAGCGTTGTCGGCGACCACGTCTTCGAGCGAGAATTTGAAGTCCTTGTAGCGCGAGTCGATGATCTCCATCGCCGGCGCGACGGCGTCGACCGCCTCCAGCGCCTCGGCGGCGGTGACGAGCCCTTCCAGCCTGCGCCCGATCAGGAAGGCGATCTCCGGCTCGACGCGGGGGTGGACGTAGCGGCCGAGGCTGATCGGCCCGCCTTCCTCGACTACCATCTTGTCGGTGAGCCGGCCCCAGATCATGTCGTCGATGCCCATCTGCACCATCTTGGCGCGGCTGGTGAAGCCCATCTTCATGCCGACGCGCCGCTCGCCGCGCTTCAGACGACGCGCGATCAGCGCCTTCTGCACGGCGTAGGCGTCATCGAGCGTATAGGGCTCGATCTCTGAGAGCTGGCGGCACTCGGCCGCCCCGGTCTGGGCGTCGTCGAGGATCTGGGCGAACTTGGCGATGTCGACCATGGTGGCTATTTCCGCGCCGGCGGCTTCTCGCCGCGGCTCTTGAGAAGGTCGAGCGCGACATCGACGATCATGTCCTCCTGGCCGCCGACCATCTTGCGCCGGCCGAGTTCGACCAGTATGTCGCGCGCGTCGATGCCGTAGGTCTGCGACGCCGTCTCGGTGTGCCGGAGGAAGCTGGAATAAACGCCCGCGTAGCCGAGCGACAGCGTCTCGCGGTCGACGCGCACCGGCCGGTCCTGCAAAGGCCGCACCAGATCGTCCGCCGCGTCCATCAGCTTGAACAGGTCGCAGCCGTGATTGATGCCCATCCGGTCGGCGACGGCGACGAACACCTCGAGCGGCGCGTTGCCCGCGCCGGCGCCCATGCCGGCGAGCGAGCCGTCGATGCGTGTCCCACCGTTTTCCATCGCGATCACGTTGTGCGCGACGCCCAGCCCGAGATTGTTGTGGGCGTGCATGCCGAGCTGGGTCTTCGACATGTCGAGTACGTCGGCGAGCGCCTTGAACCGGTCGGCTACCTCGTCCATCAGGAGCGCGCCGGCCGAGTCGGTGACGAAGATGCATTCGGCGCCATAGGATTCCATCAGCTTCGCCTGGCGGGCGAGCTCCTTCGGCGTCGTCATGTGCGACAGCATCAGCATGCCGGAGACATCCATGCCGATCTTGCGCGCCGTCTCCATGTGCTGCCTGGCGACGTCGGCCTCGGTGCAATGGGTCGCGACACGCACGCCCTTGGCGCCGACGTGGTGCGCCGCTTCCATGTCCTCGACCGTGCCGATGCCCGGCAGCAGCAGGATGGTGAGCTGGGCGTTCTTGATGACGCTCGCCGCAGCCTCGACGTATTCGATGTCGGTGTAGCGCGAGAAGCCGTAGTTGAACGACGAGCCTTTTAGCCCGTCGCCGTGCGTCACCTCGATCGACGCGATGCCCGCCTCGTCGAGCGCCTTGGCGATCTTGCGCACGTCCTCCAGCTCGTACTGGTGGCGGATGGCGTGCATGCCGTCGCGAAGGGACGTGTCCTGGACGAAGATGCGCTTGGATTTGTCTATCGGCATGATCGCCTCACGCGGCCTGGCGGAGCTCGACAAGCCGCTCGGCGGTTTTGAGCGCCGCCGAGGTCATGATGTCGAGGTTGCCCGCATATTTGGGGAGGTAGTGCCCGGCACCCTCGACCTCGAGGAAGACGGTCGATTTGAGGCCGGTGAACTCGCCATAGCCCGGGATTTTGAGCGGCCGGTTCGAGCCGAAGCGCTCGAACTGGACCTCCTGCTTCAGCCGGTAGCCGGGCACGTAGCCTTGCACCTCGCCGACCAGGTCGGCCACCGACTTCGCTATCTTGTCGGTGTCGACATCCTCGCTGAGGCAATAGACGGTGTCGCGCATGATGAGCGGCGGCTCGGCCGGGTTGAGCACGATGATCGCCTTGCCGCGCTTGGCGCCGCCGACGACCTCGAGGCCCTTCGAGGTGGTGACGGTGAACTCGTCGATGTTGGCGCGCGTGCCCGGGCCGGCCGATTTCGACGCGATCGAGGCGACGATCTCGGCGTAGTGCACGGGCGCAACGCGCGCAACGGCGTGCACCATTGGGATGGTCGCCTGGCCGCCGCACGAAACCATGTTGATGTTCGGCGAGTTCAAATGCTCGTCGAGATTGACCACCGGCACGACGTAGGGGCCGATCGCCGCCGGTGTGAGGTCGATCATCGTGCGCCCGGCCTTCTGCACCAGCTCCGCGTTGCGGAGGTGCGCCTTGGCGGAGGTCGCGTCGAACACGATCTCGACGTCCTTCCATTCCGGCATTTCGAGAAGACCGTCGACGCCCTTGTCGGTGGCGGCGACGCCCATGCGGCGCGCGCGGGCGAGCCCGTCGGATTCGGGATCGATGCCGACCAGCACCCCCATCTCCAGCATCTTCGAGGTGCGCATCACCTTGATCATCAGGTCGGTGCCGATATTGCCCGATCCGATGATCGCGACCTTGTGCTTGCCTGAGCCAGAACGAGCCATGCGGAACTCCTATTCCTTCGCGAAGGCGGCGCGCACGGAGCCGAGCCCGGAAATGCGGGCCTCCAGAACGTCGCCGGGCACGACGGGCGCCATCGGCCCGAGCGCGCCGGTCATCACCACGTCGCCGGCCTTCAGCGGCATGCCGACCTCCACCATCTTGCGGGCGAGCCAGAGGGCCGCGATCAGCGGATTGCCGAGGCAGGCGATTCCCGCCCCGACCGATACCTGGTCGCCCTTGTTCTCCATCACCATGCCGGCGAGGCGGAGGTCGACCTTGTCGAGCGCGACCGGCGTCGTGCCGAGCACGAACAGGCCGGACGATGCGTTGTCGGCGATGGTGTCGACGATCTTGATGTCCCACTTGGCGATGCGCGAGCCGACCACCTCGATCGCCGGCAGGGCGTAGGCCGTCGCCTTGATCAGGTCGGGGAGGGTGAGCTGGCTCTGGCTTAGGTCGTGGTCCAGCACGAGGGCCACCTCGGCCTCGACGCGCGGCTGCATCACGCGCGTCACCGGGATCTCTTCGCCGTCGCAGAAGCACATGTCGGCGAACAGCATGCCGTAGTCTGGCTGGTCGACGCCGAGCTGCTTCTGCACGGCCTTCGCCGTCAGTCCGATCTTGCGCCCGGTCGGCCGGCGGCCCTCGGCGAGCCAGCGCTCCGTATTGACGCGCTGCACGGCGTAGGCCGCGTCGACGTCGCCCGCGGGCAGCGAGTCGCGAACGGGCGGGCAGGGAACGCCCGAGTCCCATGCCTTGCGGATGATCTCGGCGGCGGCTTCGATCGCCTCACTGGCCATGACGCGCCCTCCGTCCCGCCGTCATAGCTTGATGCAGATGTTGCGCTGCTCGCCGTAGAAGTTGAGCGCGTGCACGCCACCCTCGCGGCCGATGCCCGACAGCTTCACTCCGCCGAATGGCGTGCGCAGATCGCGCAGGAACCAGCAGTTCACCCAGGTGATGCCGGTCACCACCTTCTTCGCCATGCGGTGGCCGCGGCCGAGGTTCTGCGTCCAGATCGCCGAGCACAGCCCGTATGGCGTGTCGTTCGCCATCGCCGCCGCCTCGTCCTCGTCGTCGAACGGGGTGACGTGGCAGACCGGCCCGAAGATCTCCTCCTTCTGGGTGCGCGAATCCTCGCCGAGGCCGACCAGCACCGTCGGCTGCACGTAGGCGCCCTGGTCCTTCTCGTCGTTGAAGAGCGGCACGCCGCCGCCGGTCAGCACCTGGGCGCCCTCCTTGCGGGCGAGCTCGTAGTAGCCGGTCACCTTGTCGCGATGATCGCGAGAGATCAGCGGGCCCATGGTCGTTGACTGCTCCTCGGGCCGGCCGAGCTTCTGCGCCTCGGCGCGCTTCACCAGACCCTCGACGAAGCGGTCGAAGATCTTGCGCTCGACATAGACCCGCTCGGAGCAGAGGCAGACCTGACCGGTGTTCATGAAGGACGAGCGCGCCGTGCCATCGAGCGCCGCGTCGAAATCGGCGTCGGCGAAGACGATAGCGGGGTTCTTGCCGCCCAGCTCGAAGGACAGCGCCTTGATGTTGGGCGCCGCCGATTTCATGATCTCGCTGCCGGTGCGAGTCTCGCCGGTGAAGGTGATGGCGTCGACCCCCGGGTGGCGCGACAGGAATTCGCCCGCCGAATCCGGCCCGAACCCGTGGATCACGCTGAACGCGCCGTCGGGCACGCCGGCCTCCTTCATCACCTCGGCGAGAAGGGTGGCGGTCGAGGGCGTCTCTTCCGACGGCTTCAGGATCACCGCGTTGCCGCAGGCCATGGCGGGCGCGATCTTCCAGGTCGAAAGCAAGAGCGGCAGGTTCCACGGCGAGATGACGCCGACGACGCCGTGCGGCTCGCGGATCGAGTAGTTGAGCGCACCTGCGCCGTCGGGCGTGTCCATCGGATAGCACTCGGTGCCCATCGACTTCGCGAGGTCGGCGAAGATGCGGAAGTTCGCCGCGCCGCGCGGAATGTCGAGGTGCGAGGCGAGTGAGCGCGGCTTGCCGGTGTCGGCGCACTCGGCGTCGACGAACTCGTCGAAGCGCTTCTCGATGCCATCCGCCACCTTGTAGAGAAGGTTGCAGCGCTCGGCCATGGGAAGCTTGCCCCACTTGCCCGTCATCGCCGCGCGCGCGCCATCGACCGTCTTGTCGACCGTCGCCTTGTCGGCCTCGTGCACCTTGGCGACCAGCGCGCCGTCGACGGGCGAGATGTCGTCGAACGTCTTGCCGGTCGAGACGAAGGCGCCGCCGACGAAATTGGCGAGCTCCTTGGCGGCATGAGCGGTGTCGGATTTCCGGGTGGCCATGTTGCGCCTCCCCCGAGCGGGACTCGGGCCGTGGAATGCAGGACAACGGCGGGATGCGCGGCCCCTGAAACGCCGCGCGCCGTCTGGTTTCGGAAGCTAGGTGAGGGGCCGGAACGTGTCAAGGCGAGGGGGTGTGCTATATGCTCCGCGCATGTGCGGACGCTACTCGATCACCACGGCCCCGGAGGCGCTGCGGCGCCTCTTCGAGTTCTACAACCTGCCCAACCTCGCCCCCCGCTACAACGTGGCCCCGACCCAGTCCGCCCCGGTGGTGCGACGGACCGAAGACGGGCGGCGCGAACTCGCCATGCTGCGCTGGGGGCTGGTGCCGCACTGGGCGAAGGACATGACGATTGCGTCGCGCCTGATCAACGCGCGGGGCGACACAGTGGCGGAGAAGCCGGCCTATCGCGACGCCTTCCACGCGCGCCGCTGCCTGGTGCCGGCCGACGGGTTCTACGAATGGCGCGCCGAGAACGGCCTCCGCCAGCCATTCCGCATCGGCATGAAGGGCGGTTTGCCGTTCGCCTTCGCCGGGCTCTGGGAGCGCTGGACCGCGAAGGAGGCGGTGGGCCAGATCGCCGCCGGCGAGACGTTCGAGACCTTCACCATCGTCACCACCGACGCGAACGCCAAGCTGCGTCCCATCCACGAGCGCATGCCGGTGATCCTCGCGCCCGAGGATTACGATGCCTGGTTCGACACCGCGCCCGAGCACACGGCGGCGGCGCGCGCCCTGCTGCGCCCCTATCCGGAGGGGCCGATGGCGTTCTACCGGGTGTCGACCAGGGTCAATAATGTGCGAAACGATGACGCGGACTGCATCCGCCCCCTCGCCGCAATGACGTCGACAGCGTAGCATTTGCAACGGCCGCGAACCGTGTCCACAGGGTGCGCCCCTTATGCACGGTACATACAGAGAACGGAGTGAAAGCGCCCACTGAAATCTGGCATCGCGGGCCAGTTTCCGGTTGCAACGAAACCCCTCCCATATATAGTAGAAATTGCCGTTCCACCCGCAGAATGTTGGGGGTCAACTACAAAGGCAGACAGGAGGGGTTTGGCGATGGAATGGACTCACGAACGCGTCGAGACCTTGACCCGTCTTTGGGCCGAAGGGTTCTCTGCCCGGCAGATCGCCGACAAGCTGGGCGGCATCACCCGCAACGCCGTGATCGGCAAGGCACATCGGCTGAATTTGAGACGCGGGGTCGAGCGGAACGTCGCTCCGCCTGAACCCGTGGCGCCGCCGCCTCCGCCGCGCGAGGAGCCGGTGCCTGAGCCGCGCGCCGACTTCAAAAGCTGGATGTGCCGCTGGCCGACCCACGATTCCGGCAAGTTCGGCCTGTTCATCTGCGGCAAGACCTGCCAGCCGGGCCGCCATTACTGCGCCGAGCACCTGACACTCGCCTACGTCCAGAAGAAGCGCTCGGCCGCCTGACCTCGATCCCTCTCCGTCCTCGCGGCGGAGAGGGAGTTGGTTTGACATCGCTCGCGCGATCCCTATACTCCGCCGCCTTCCCGAGAACGTGGGCACACGCCCCGCCGCCGCCTCGCGCGGGCCGGACTATCGGGACATGAACGCGAACGAAGGAGGAGCGCGATGACCAAGCGCGTCCAGTCGAAGTACAAGATCAACCGCCGCCTCGGGGTCAATCTCTGGGGCCGGCCCAAGAGCCCCCTCAACAACCGCGAATACCCGCCGGGCCAGCATGGCCAGCGCCGCCGCAAGCCGTCCGATTTCGGGACGCAGCTTATGGCGAAGCAGAAACTCAAGGGCTATTACGGCAATATCGGCGAACGCCAGTTCCGCCGCATCTACGAAGAGGCGACGCGCCTCCGCGGCGATACGGTCGAGACGCTGATCGGTCTGCTCGAGCGCCGGCTCGACGCGGTGATCTACCGCATGAAGTTCGTGCCGACGGTGTTCGCCGCGCGCCAGTTCGTGAGCCACGGCCACATCAACGTCAACGGCCGCCGGGTCAACATCCCCTCTTACCGGGTGAAGGAGGGCGACGTGATCGAGGTCCGCGACAAGGCGAAGAATTTCGGCACCGTCGCCGAGGCGGTCGAGTCCACCGAGCGCGACGTGCCCGACTATGTGGACGTCGACCATCACGCCCTCAAGGGCACGTTCACGCGCACGCCCAAGCTCGCCGACGTGCCCTACCCGGTGAAGATGGAACCCAACCTGGTGGTCGAGTTCTACTCGCGGTAACCGCCGGGAACCGGACGTGCTAACCTCCCGGCCTCAAGCCGGGAGGAAGCCATGTTCGCCAAGCTCAACCATCTCGCCATCACCACGGACCAGTACACGGTCCTTGGGATGTTCTACCGCGCCTATTTCGGCATGAAGGTGTCGGGCGACGCCGAACGCGAGCGTTCCGCCATCTCAGTCGGCGACGGCTATGTCGGGATGACGCTGATCCCGCGCCGGGCGGGACGGCGCGGCGGGCTCGACCATTTCGGCATCGAGGTCGCCGATTTCGAGAAGGCGTGCGACCGCATCCGCAAGGACTGGCCCGGCATCGAGATCGTGAAGCGTCCGGGCAATCGCCCGTTCGCCAGCTTCTCGACCCACGACCCCGCCGGCAATTATTTCGACCTGTCGCAGCGCGGCCACGAGAACCGCGCGGAGGTCTACGAGATGGACGGCTGGCAGCAGGAGACGACCCTCAGCCACTTTGCCATCCGCGTGCGCGAGCCGGAGCGGGTCACGCGGTTCTACCAGGACGTGTTCGAGCTCGAGCCACGCAACGAGCCGACCGAGGGCGGTGCCCAGCTCACCGACGGGCGGATGACGCTGATGATCCTGCCGTGGAAGATCTCGGATTTCAACGGAACGGGGATCGAGCAGCCGGCGCTCGACCATATCGGGTTCGAGGTGCCGGACCTCGCGAAGTTCGAGGCGCGCGTCGCCAAGCTGCACACCGCGAACCCGCACATCTGGCCGCGGCCGATCGACTTCAACGAGGAGGGAAAGGCGCGGCTCAACCTGTTCAAGCGCTGCCCGCGCGGCCAGTATCACATGGCCGACCCGGACGGCACGCTGATCGACGTCGCCGAGCGCCACTGAACGTGAGCGGGGCGGGTCTGGGACCCGCCCCTACACGCAAAATCCTTCAGTACCCGTAAGGGGCCGTTCCCCGACCGGCCCGTGCGCTTGGCAGCTAAGCCGGGTTGGCGAGGTTGACCTCGACGCCCGACTTGTTGAGCAGCTCGATCAGCTCGCCCAACTCGTACATCTCGCGGACGATGTCGCAGCCGCCGACGAACTCGCCCTTGACATAGAGTTGCGGGATCGTCGGCCAGTTCGAGAATTCCTTGATGCCCTGGCGCACGTTGGTGTCGGCCAGCACGTCGACGCCCTTGAACGGGACGCCGAGGTTCGAGAGCGCCTGCACCACCATCGCGGAGAAGCCGCACTGCGGATAGACGGGCGTGCCCTTCATGAACAGCACCACGTCGCTGGAATCGATCTCGCCTTTGATCTTCTCGAAAACCGGATTGTCGCTCATGGGACCGTCCTCTGGGTTCGGGTTCAGGCGGCGCCTTCGGGGACCGAGGTCTGCAGGGCGAGCGCGTGCAGCTCGCCGCCGACGCGGCCCTGCAGCGCCTGGTAGACGAGCTGGTGCTGCTGCACCCGCGTCTTGCCCTTGAAGGCGGCGGAGGTGATGTAGGCGGCGAAATGGTCGCCGTCGCCCGCCAGATCCTCCAGGCGCACCTGCGCGTCGGGCAGGGCCTCCTTGATCAGCCGTTCGATCTCGGCGGGATCCATCGCCATCGGGGAAGGCTCCGTTTCTCAGGCCGGGCCCGCCATGAAGGAGGGAAACCAGCCTTCATGCGCCCCGCGCAATTCCGCAAGCGATATAGGCTTGGCGTCTGGGACAGTCAACGCCACCCCCCCGGTGCGCCCGATGACGGCGGCGGGGACGCCGGCGGCCTGCGCGTCGCGCAGCAGGGACTCGGGATCGGCGGAGGCGACGACGTAGCGGCCCTGGTCCTCGCCGAACCAGAAGGCGGCATCGCCCGCCGCGGTGAGGGCCGCGCCGATATTGCCGGCGAGGGCCATCTCCGCGACCGCGACCAAGAGCCCGCCGTCAGAGACGTCGTGGCAGGCGGAGACGCGCCCGTCGCGGATCAGGGACCGCACGAAATCGCCGTTCCGCCGCTCGGCGGCGAGGTCGACCGGCGGCGGCACGCCGTCCTCCGATCGCGCGATCTCACGGAGGAAGATCGAGGCGCCGAGATGGCCTTTCGTCTCGCCGATCGCGACGATCACTTCGCCGGCCGCCTTGAACCCGACCGAGGCGCGACGTGTCAGATCGTCGACCACGCCAACCGCGCCGATGGCCGGGGCAGGCCAGATCGCTTCGCCCTCGGTCTCGTTGTAGAACGAGACGTTGCCGGAAACGACGGGGAAGTCGAGCGCGCGGCACGCCTCGGCCATGCCCTCGATGCAGCCGGCGAACTGGCCCATGATCTCCGGCTTCTCGGGATTGCCGAAATTGAGGTTGTCGGTGACGGCGAGAGGGCGTGCGCCCACCGCGGTGAGATTTCGCCACGCCTCGGCGACGGCTTGCCGCCCGCCCTCGACCGGGTCCGCCCGGCAATAGCGCGGCGTCACGTCGGCGGTCATGGCGAGGCCGCGCCGCGAGCCGTGGATGCGCACGACGCCGGCATCGCCGCCCGGCCGCTCGACCGTGTCGCCCATCACCATGTGGTCGTACTGTTCCCAGATCCAGCGGCGCGAGCAGAGGTCGGGCGAGCCCATCAGCGTCACCAGCGCCTCGCCGACCTCGACCGCCGGGGCGGACGGCGCGGCGGCGGGCGGGGCAGGGGCCCGGCGCGGCCGGTCATAAAGCGGCGCCTCGGCGACCAGCGGCGCGACCGGGATGTCGGCCTGAACCTCGCCGTCCTTCTCGATCACCATACGGCCGGTATCGGTGAGCTCGCCGATGACAGCGAAATCGAGCTCCCACTTCTCGAAGATGCGCCGCGCCACGTCCTCGCGCCCAGGGGCGAGGATCATCAGCATGCGCTCCTGGCTCTCCGACAGCATGATCTCGTAGGCGGTCATGCCCGTCTCGCGCACCGGCACCTTGTCGAGATCGAGCCGGATGCCGAGCCCGCCCTTGGACGACATCTCGACCGATGACGAGGTGAGGCCGGCCGCCCCCATGTCCTGGATCGCGACGATGGCGTCTGTCCGCATCAGCTCGAGGCAGGATTCGATCAGTAGTTTTTCAGTGAACGGGTCGCCCACCTGCACGGTCGGCCGCTTCGCCTCGGAATCGGCATCGAATTCGGCCGACGCCATTGTCGCGCCGTGGATGCCGTCGCGCCCGGTCTTCGAGCCGACATAGACGACGGCGTTCCCGACGCCCGACGCCCTGGAATAGAAGATGCGGTCCTTCGGCGCGATGCCGACTGTCATCGCATTGACCAGGATGTTGCCGTTGTACGAGCGGTGGAAGTTGCACTCGCCGCCGACCGTCGGCACGCCCACGCAGTTTCCGTACCCGCCGATGCCGGCGACCACTCCGGCGACCAAATGGCACGTCCTGGGATGGCCGGGATCGCCGAAGCGGAGCGCGTTAAGGTTGGCGACCGGCCGCGCGCCCATGGTGAACACGTCGCGCAGGATGCCGCCGACCCCCGTCGCCGCGCCCTGGTAGGGCTCGATAAAGGACGGGTGGTTGTGGCTTTCCATCTTGAAGACGCAAGCGAGCCCGTCGCCGATGTCGATCACCCCCGCGTTCTCGCCTGGCCCGCAGATCACCCAGGGCGCCTTCGTCGGCAGGTTGCGGAGGTGGATGCGCGACGATTTGTAGGAGCAGTGCTCGGACCACATCACCGAGAAGATGCCGAGCTCGGTCAGCGACGGGTCGCGGCCGAGGATGGCACGACAGCGCGCGAACTCCTCCGCGCTCAGCCCGTGCTCGGCGGCGAGCGCCACGGTGACCTGGGGCGCGTCGGTCATCGCGGCCCCCACGGCCCGGTGCCCGGACCGTTCCGGTCGCGGAAGCGCAACCCACCGACGCGGAGTCCGGTCGGGTCCTGGCTCCACAACGTGGCGTGACGCAGCTTGAAGGGATAGATCAGCAACAGGCCGCAGACGAACCCCGCGACATGCGCCCAGAAGGCGATGCCCGCCGCGCCCGCCGGGGTCGACACCGCGTCGATCGCCTGCATGGCGAACCAGACACCGAGCAGGACCCAGGCCGGCACGTGGAACACCAGGATGAAGAACAGCACCAGCACGCGCGCGCGGGGGTGCAGCAGGAAATAGGCCCCGAGCACGCCCGCGATGGCACCGGACGCCCCGATGGCCGGAACGTCCGACGTCGGCATGGCGAGCCCCTGGGCGAGGAACGCCGCCACCCCGCACAGCAAATAGAACACGAGGAAGCGGGCGTGCCCCATCGCATCTTCGACATTGTCGCCGAAAATCCAGAGGAAAAGCATGTTGCCGGCGAGGTGCCAGAAGCTGCCGTGCAGGAATTGGCCGGTGATCAGCGTGAGGGGGGGCGGGATCAGGTGCAGCTCGGGCGAGAGCTGGCTCGACCCGAACACCACGGAAGGAATGACGGCGAGGCCGTAGATCATCCGGTTCTCGGCCGGGATGGGGAGCGAGGCTTGCCACAGATAGACGAGGCCGCACGTCGCGACGAGACCCCAGGTCACGTAGGGGGTGACGATCCACTGACGCGGGTTCTCGTCGGCAATCGGGAGAAACATGGGCGGCGCGCCTTAGGCCGCCAGGGCTTCGACCAGCCCGGCGAACAGCGACTTCCCGTCGGTGCCGCCGAGCAGCGGATCGGCGAGCCGTTCCGGGTGGGGCATCATCCCGAGCACGTTGCCCCGCTCGTTGACGATGCCGGCGATGTTGCGCGCGGCGCCGTTGGGGTTCGCCGCCGCGGTCGGGGTGCCGTCCGCCTCGACATAGCGGAACGCGACCCGCCCCTCGGCCTCAAGCGCATCGAGCGTTGGCAGGTCGGCGAAGTAGTTGCCGTCCATGTGGGCGACCGGCATCCGGACAATCTGGCCTTTGCCGTAGTGGGCGGTGAAGGGCGGCGCCGCGCGCTCGACCTTCAGGAACACGTCGCGGCACACGAAGCGGAGGCTCGCGTTCCGCATCAGCACGCCGGGCAGCAGATGCGCCTCGCACAGCACCTGGAAGCCGTTGCAAATGCCGAGCACCGGTACGCCACTGGACGCGCGCGCCGCGACCTCGCGCATCACCGGCGAATGCGCCGCCATAGCGCCCGCGCGCAGATAGTCGCCGTAGGAGAATCCGCCCGGCACCACGATCAAATCGACGTCCGGAAGCACCGCGTCGCCGTGCCAGACCATCGCGGGGGCGCGGCCGGTCGCCGCCTCCAGCGCGACGGCGACGTCGCGGTCGCAGTTCGATCCGGGGAACACGATGACGGCGGAGTTCACCCCACCTCCACCCGGTAATCCTCGATCACGGTATTGGCGAGCAGCCGGCGGCACATTTCCGTCGCGGCCGCGCGCGCCTTCTCCGGGTCGCTCTCGGCGATGTCGAGCTCGATGTACTTGCCCTGTCGTACCTCGCCCACGCCCGTGAAGCCGAGATGGCCGAGCGCGGTGCCGATGGCCTTGCCCTGCGGGTCGAGCACGCCGGGCTTGAGGACGATGTGGATGCGGGCCTTCACCGAGGGTGCGCGCGCTACTGCATCAGCACCGGGCCCTTGAGGTCGTTCGGCCCGGCATCGGGCAGCACGCCGAGCCGGCGCGCGACCTCCTGGTAGGCTTCCTCGACCCGGCCCAGATCGGCGCGGAACCGGTCCTTGTCCATCTTCTCGTTGGTCGAGAGGTCCCACAGGCGGCAATTGTCGGGGCTGATCTCATCGGCCACCACGATGCGCACCTGCTCCTCTTCCCACAGACGGCCGAACTCCAGCCGGAAGTCCACCAGCCTTATACCGACCGCCAGAAACAGGCCGGTCAGGAAATCGTTCACCCGAAGCGCGAGCGACAGCATCTCGTCGAGTTCGTGCGGCGCGGCCCAGCCGAACGCGGTGATGTGCTCCTCGGCCACCATCGGCGAATGGAGTTGGTCGTTCTTGTAATAGAACTCGACGATCGAGCGCGGCAGCGGCTGGCCCTCGGTGAGGCCGAAGCGGTTGGCGATCGAGCCCGCGGCGATGTTGCGCACCACGATCGAGACCGGAATGATCTCCACCTCACGGATGAGCTGCTCGCGCATGTTGAGCCGGCGGACGAAATGGGTCGGCACGCCGATCTCGCCCAGGCGCAGCATCAGAAACTCGGAGATGCGGTTGTTGAGCACGCCCTTGCCGGTGATGATCCCGGTCTTCTGCTCGGTGGCGGCGTCGTCCTTGAAGTACTGGACGAGAGTCCCCGGCTCCGGACCCTCGAAAAGCACCTTCGCCTTGCCTTCGTAGATCCGTCTGCGGCGCGCCATCGAGCTACTCCTACGGCCGGGCGGCCCAGGGGCGGGCCGCGGCGTCGGCCGGACCCGAGATATAGCAAGTCGCGGCCCGGCGAACAATGTCCCGGGGCGGGCCGAGGCTAGAGAGTCACCGGATCGAAGGGAGCCTCGCCCGGCCGGCCATGGCAGAACCGCCAGAGGGGCTGAATTCCGAGGAAATCCGCGGCCGGCAGCGCGATCAGCGAGCTCGACAGCGTGCCGAACCCAGTGTCGGTAACCACGCACATCGCCCGTTCCCGGCCATTTTCCGGCCCATCCTCGCGCGCGGCCAGAAAATCGACCCAGGCCGCCCAGTCTCCGGCCTCGGGATCGGGCGGGGCAACGGCCTCGAACCGTGGCAGATAGCGCCCGATCCGCTCCGACGACCGGTCGTTGAGCTCGCCCGAGGTCAGCATGGAGACACCCTCCGGAATCTCCATGACCTGAACCTTTGGGCCAGCACCGGGCCCCAACCCCTTGATCCAGTATGAATCCCGATTGTCGGCGATCACCATGTTGAAGGCCCGGTAGGCGCGGGCATCGAGGTTGGCGAGGGCCGCCGCCGCATCGACCGCGTCGGCATGGTCCAGCGCTTCCAGGGGCAGTTCGCCCCGCGAACGGAGCTGCGGGTCCGGCCCGAGGCTCGCACGTCGGTTGAGGACGCCCGCCACCAGCCCATGATCGTTGAGGCCGAGCCAGGTGCCGCCGGCCAGCTCGTCCATCCCGGCCACGACTTCCGGCCGGTCGGGCCAGTGCCGTCCGGGCCCGCGCCATGGCCGGTTCGCCATCTCGTCGCGGTTGGCCGCGAGGAGCAACGGCCAAAGGTCGCCCGGTCGGCGCAAGATGACGACAGTACACATGCGGGCCGGACTATAGAGGGGCCTCGCGCCCCTGTCGAAGTTCGGCTAGCTTGTCCCCCACACCGTTAAGCGAGCCGGAGACGACATGCCCACCTTCGACGACCGGGAAAAAGGCTTCGAGGCCAAGTACCGCCATGACCAGGAGACCCAGTTCAAGATCGCCGCGCGCCGCAACCGGCTGCTCGGGTTGTGGGCGGCCGAGCAGCTCGGCCGGACGGGCGCCGACGCGGACGCCTACGCCAAGGAGGTGGTGGCGGCCGATTTCGAGAAGCCGGGCGATTCGGACGTGCTCGATAAGGTGGTGGGCGATTTCCAAGCCAAGGGTCTCGCGCTCGGCGCCGCCGAGGTGCGGAAGGAGATGGACCGCCTCGCCGCCGTCGCACGCGAGCAGGTGATGTCCGAGAAGAAGGGCTAGGGTCAGCCGGGGACGCGTCCCTTTACGGCGTTGGCGAAGGCGCCGTAGGAGATGCGGCCTTGCACGTCGCGCGGAAGGTTTTCGGCGAACCACTGTCGAAGGCGCGCACGGTTTTCTGGCGACAGGTCGCCCACATAGCGCACGGCGGGGGTGGGAAGCGCTGTGCTCGAACTCCAAGAAATCGTCGAGGTCTGCATAGGTGATCGGAATGTCGATCCGGCACGTCTCGACCTCCACGAGGCCCGCCTTCCGCCAGAGTTGAGCGAAGCGCTCCTCGCTGGTCTCCAGCGTTCCGGGCACGACATTCGGGGGCGGCACGCCGATCCCCTGCGCCGCGGCGCGGAACGGCTCCATCGGCAGTCCGCCCTCATGCACGTCCCACATGTAGGTCGCGACCCAACCGCCTGGCCGCACCACGCGCGCCATCTCGGCGACCGCCTTTTCGGCATTCGGCACGAAGCTGATGACCAGGGCCATGGCCGCGATGTCGAACCGTCCGTTCTCGAAGGGAAGCGCCATGGCATCCCCGGAATGGAATGTCGCCTTGCGGGCGGCGTCGCGCGTCCGGGCATAGGCGATCTGCGCGTCCGCAGGGTCCACCGCGTGGATTTCCGCCGGCGCGCAGCGCTCGATCACCGTCTCGGTGAAGGCGCCCGTGCCGCAGCCGATATCCAGCCATTTCAGCCCGTGCGGCAGGGCGAGCCAGTCGAGGAACCGGCGTCCCGTGGGGCGGCTCCACTGGCCCATGACCTTCTCGTAGGCCTCGCCGTCCGTGAAGAATTTTAGATCGTCGGCCATGCCGGCCTCCTAGGTGCCAAACACCCGCGTGAAGATCGTGTCCACGTGCTTGAGATGGTAGGAGAGGTCGAACAGCTCCGCCAGAGCGTCGCCCTTCAAATGCCGTGACACGTCGGGATCGGCGGCGAGCGCAGCCTGGAAGTCCCCGCCTTCGCGCCACACCTTCATCGCGTTGCGCTGCACCGTGGCGTACGAATCCTCGCGGCTCATGCCCGCCTGGGTGAGCGACAGCAGCACGCGCTGCGAGAAGACCAGCCCGCCGAGCGCGTCCAGGTTCCGTTTCATGTTCTCCGGATAGACGACCAGCCGCTCGACCACGCCGGCGAGGCGGGCGAGGGCGAAATCCAGCGTCACCGTCGCATCGGGCCCGATCATGCGCTCGACCGACGAATGTGAGATGTCGCGCTCGTGCCACAGCGCCACGTCCTCCATCGCCGGTACGACGGCCGAGCGCACCAGACGCGCGAGCCCGGTCAGGTTCTCGGTCAGCACCGGGTTCCGCTTATGCGGCATTGCGGACGAGCCCTTCTGGCCGGGCGCGAAATACTCCTCCGCCTCGCGCACCTCGGAACGCTGCAGGTGACGGATCTCGATCGCCAGCCGCTCGATGCCCGACGCCACGACGCCAAGCGCCGCGAAGAACGCGGCATGCCGATCGCGCGGCACGATCTGGGTCGAAACCGGCTCGGGCGCGAGCCCCATCTTCTCCGCCACGTACTCCTCGACCCGCGGGTCGATATTGGCGAACGTGCCGACCGCGCCCGAGATCTTGCAGGTCGCCACCTCGGCGCGCGCCGCGACCAGCCGCGCCCGGTTGCGGGCGAACTCGGCATAGTGCCCGGCGAGCTTGACGCCGAATGTCGTCGGCTCGGCGTGGATGCCGTGGCTCCGCCCGATGCAGACCGTGTCCTTGTGCTCGAACGCGCGCTTTTTCAGCGCGTCCATCACCCGGCCGACGTCGGCGATCAGGATGTCGGCAGCGCGGGTGAACTGGACCGCCAGGCAGGTGTCGAGCACGTCGGACGAGGTCATGCCCTGATGCACGAAGCGCGCCTCCGGCCCCACGTGCTCGGCGAGGTGGGTGAGGAAGGCGATGACGTCGTGGTGCGTCTCGCGCTCGATCGCGTCGATGCGGGCGACGTCGAACGCGGCCGGCGCGCGCGCCCATACCGCCTTCGCGGCCGATTCGGGGATGACGCCGAGCTGGGCCTGCGCGTCGGCGGCATGGGCCTCGATCTCGAACCAGATGCGGAAGCGGGCCTGCGGTTCCCACAGGGCCACCATGTCGGGACGGGAATAGCGTGGGATCATGCGGCCATTATAGACTGCGCCGCGAACGGATCGCAGCCTCATCCTTCGACACGCGCGGGATAAGGCGACACAGCCATTCCTCGTCCTGAGCCTGTCGAAGAACGAGGGACCGGGCAAGCGTTGGAGAGAGAGTCACATGGACCAGGCTGTCGAGGGGCGGGTGCGGGTGGACCCGGTGATCACCGAGATCGTGCGCAACGGCGTGATCGCGGTGACCGAGGAGATGAAGACCAATCTCATGCGCACCGCCTACAACCTGATCATTTACGAGGCGCTGGATTTCACCACCGGCCTGTTCACGGCTGAGGGTGAGACGGTCTCGATCGGGCTCGGCCTCCCGATGTTCATCCGCGGCATGGCGGCGACCCTGAAGGCGAAGGTCGCTCATTTCGGGCTGGACGGGCTTGAGCCCGGCGACATCCTCATCACCAACGACGGCTACGTGACGGGGTCGCACCTGAACCACGTGACGATCTCGCTGCCGATCTTCCACCGGGGCAGGCTGGTCGCGTTCTCGTGCTGCATGGCGCACTGGCTGTCGATCGGGGGCGTGCTGTCGGGCATGACCACCGACATCTTCTCCGAAGGGTTGCAGATTCCGATCCTGAAGCTCCAGACGGCGGGCGTTCTGAACCAGGACCTGGTCGACATCATCAAGATGAACGTCCACATCCCTGAACGGGCCATGGGCGATCTGCGCGCCCAGCTCACGGCGGTGCGAACGGGCGAACGGCGCTTCCTCGAGCTCTGCGACCGGTACGGGGCCGACCAGGTGCTCGCCGCGATCGCCGAGATCATGGACCATTCCGAGCGCAAGGCGCGCGAGCGGACTCTCTCGATCCCCGACGGCACCTATGAGGCCGAATCGTTCATGGACGACGACGGCATCGAGATCGGCAAGCGCGTGCCGATCCGGGTCAAGGTCACGGTCGAAGGTGAGCGCTTCGTGGTCGACCTCACGGCTGTCTCGCACCAGCTCCGCGGCTTCTACAACTCGGGCCCGACCACGGGCTACGGCTGCGCCCAGGTGGCCTACAAGTGCGTGTCCTCGCCGACCGACTATCCGATCAACGACGGCTCGTTCCGCCCGCTCGAGGTGGTGCTGCCGCCCGGCCGAGTGGTGAGCGCGGTGAAGCCCGCGCCGCTCAAGCTATGGATGACCATCCCGATGACCATCGTCGACACGGTGTTCAAGGCGCTGGCTCCCGCCATCCCCGACCGGGTGATCGCCGGCCACCACGCCGACCTCGGCGTGCCGCAGCTCCACGGATTCTCGGCTCGGGACCGGCGGCTCTACATCGTGACGTTCGGCCCGATCGGCGGCGGCTGGGGCGCCAAGCGCAACGAGGATGGCATCTCGGCGACCGTCTGCATCAATGACGGCGACACGCACAACTCGCCGGTCGAGATGATCGAAACCAAGAGCCCTGTGATGGTGCGCTACCACCGGCTCGCCGACGATTCGGGCGGGGCCGGCAAGTTCCGCGGCGGGCTGGGCGCAGAGTATGCCGTCGAGGCGCGCGCCGAGATGATGCTGAACACGCGGATCGAGCGGGTGAACTGCCCGCCCTGGGGGCTGGAAGGCGGCGGCGACGGCACCGGCAACCGGGTCGAGCTGTGGATCAAGGGCGAGCACAAGAAGAACCTGCCCAACGCCAAGGTGCTGTCCTGCCGCCTTGCTGAGGGCGACGGGTTCGAGGTGCGCGGCGGCGGGGGCGGGGGCTTTGGTCCGGCGTGGCAGCGTCCGGCCGAGAGGGTGCGGGACGACGTGCGCCAGGGCTATGTCTCGTTCGCGCGCGCCGAGCGCGACTATGGGGTCGTGCTCGACCCCGACACGTTGGAAATCGACGTGGCCGCGACCGAGGTCCGCCGCGCCGATTTGCGCGCCGGCCGTCTAGGTCATGTACCCATAAAGGGGATTCTTTTTATGGGCGGGGTGTGATTCAAGCTTCCAAACGGTGGGAGCTTGAAGATGGCGCGCTTCGATTTGACCGATGCGGAATGGACGATCATCCAGCCGCTGCTGCCGAACAAGCCGCGCGGCGTGCCGCGGGTGGACGACCGGCGTGTGGTGAACGGGATCTTCCACATCCTGCGCACAGGCGCGCCGTGGCGTGACCTGCCGGAACGGTACGGCCCGTACACCACGGTCTACAATCTCGCTTCAACCGCTGGGCCAAAGCAGGGGTGTGGCTCAAGGTGTTCGAGGCTTTGAAGGCCGGCTCGCCCACGTCGCTTCATCTGATCAACTCCTCGATCGTGCGCGCCCACCAGCACGCGGCCGGCGGTAAAAAGGGGGCGCGGATCACGCCATCGGCCGTTCTCGTGGAGGACTGACCACCAAAATCCACGTCGTGGTGGATCGTCACGGCCTGCCTGTGCGCCTGCTGCTCACCCCCGGCCAGGCCTCGGACAAGACCACCTTCCCGGCCCTGGTCGAGGGACTGGCGCTCGCTCGTCACGTCGTTGCCGACCGCGGCTACTTCGCGGCCACCATTATCGCGCTCATCGAAGCCGCTGGCGCCTTCGCCCACATCCCGTCGCAGAGCAACGTCCGGGTCCGCCGTGTCGTTGACCGCCAGATTTACCGCCAGCGCAACCTCGTCGAACGCTTCTTCAACCGGCTCAAGCACTTCCGGCGCATCGCCACGCGTTATGACAAGCTCGCGCGAAACTTCCTCGCCGCCGTCGCCCTCGCTTCCATACGGCTCCGCATCAACCATTATGAGTCCACGACCTAGGCGATCGGGCGAAATCGGCGTAAGCTCCCCCTGAGACAAAAAGGCGCAGGTCGGCGCAAGACCGGCCACCCTGGGAGGACAGATGGCGGCCCGAACGATGTCACTGCCCGCGGCGGCGCGCTGGCGCCTCTCGCGCGGCACGATCTGGCCCTACGTCGTGCTGGTCCTGCTGGCCGTCGCGGTGCTGATCCCGCTCGGCTTCCTGATCATCGGCTCGTTCTCCCTCGCGAAGCTTCCGACCGATTTCAGCCTCTCGCGCATGGGGTTCGCCAACTACGTCGCGGTCTGGACCGACCCGCAGACCTATCGCCTGTTCCTCAACACCGCGATCTATGTCGGCGGGGCGACCATCCTCGGCATCGCCATCGCGGCCGTGCTCGCCTGGGTCGTCGAGCGGTCCGACATGCCGGGCAAGATCTGGCTCTACGCCGGCATCCCGATGACGCTTGCGGTGCCCGGCCTGCTGCAGGCGATGGCGTGGGTACTTCTGCTCTCGCCGAAGTCCGGCTTCATCAATCGCGCACTCGAGGACCTTCTGGACACCCACACCGCGCCGCTCAACGCCTACACGCTGGGCGGGATGGTGTTCGTCGAAGGGCTGCGCCTCGTGCCGACCGCGTTCCTGATGCTGGTGCCGCTGCTCCGTTCGATGGACCCGTCGCTGGAGGAGGCGGCGCAGGTCGCCGGCGCCAAGCCGATGTCGATGGTGCGCCGAGTGACGCTCGGGCTGATGCTGCCGGGCCTCGTTGCCGTCACGATCTACCAGGCGATGACGGCGCTCGAGGTGTTTGAGATCCCCGGCGTGCTCGGCATGCCGGTCGGCATCCACGTCTTCGCCACCAAGATCTACGCGATCATCCAGGGTTCGGACGCGATCCCGATCTTCGGCCAGGCCAATGCGCTCGGCATGATGTATCTCCTGCTCGGGCTCGGCGCCGCGGCGCTCTACTGGACGCTGATCCGCCGCTCGGAACGCTATGCCGTCGTCTCGGGCAAGGCCTACCGGCCGCGGCTCACCGCGCTCGGCCGATGGCGCTACGCCGCGCTCGCGCTGGTCGGGCTCTACCTCTTCCTTGCGATCGCGCTGCCCTTCCTCGTGATGCTCTACGCCTCGTTCGTGCCGTTCCTGCAGCAGCCGAGCTGGAAGGTGCTGAGCCACCTGACCTGGGAGCACTACCACTACGTCTTCACCTATCCCAAGTTCGGCCGGACCTTCTGGAACACGGTGACGATGGTGGTGGCGACGGCGACCGCGACGACCGTTTTCGCCTTCCTGATTTCGCTTGTGATCGTGCGCTCGAAGTTCTGGGGACGGCGGCTCGTCGACCAGCTCGCCTTCATCCCGCACGCGATCCCGGGCATCGTGGCGGGGCTCGCCTTCCTGTGGCTGTTCCTCACCCTGCACATTTTCGGGACGGTGCTCACCATTGTCGTCGGCTTCACCGTCACCTTCATCGCCTACGGGACTCGGGCAATGAACGCCGCGCTGCTGCAGGTGCACCATGATCTCGAGGACGCGGCGAGCGTCGCGGGCGCGCCGCCTTTGCGCACCATGCTCAGCATCTTCTTTCCGCTGATGCTGCCGACCTTCGTCGGGTTGTGGATTTGGGTGGTGCTGCTGGCGGTGCGGGTCGCCGGCCTGCCGCTCGTGCTGTACGAGGGGCCGAAGAACGAGGTGCTGGCGGTGCTCATCTGGTACATGTGGGACCAGGGCGAGATCGAGGCCGTCGGCGCCATCGGCGTGCTGCTGATGGCGAGCCTCTTCCTGCTGGTCCTTCTGCTGCGCGTCATCGGGTTCGGACGCGGCACCGCCCACGCGCGATAGCGCCCGACGCCATCATCGCCGCAAAAGCGAAGCGACCCAAGGTTTCCCCTGGGTCGCTCTGTCGCTTGGGAGTTGCGCCGGCAGCGCGTTAGCGCGACCGGCTGGCCGTGGCGCGGCGGGCGGGAGCCTTCCGCGCCGCGGTCTTGCGGACGGCCGGCTTCTTCGCAGCCGTCGCCTTGCGCGCCGGTGCCTTCTTCGCGGCCGGCTTGCGGGCCGCGACCTTCCTGGCGGCAGGCTTTCGTGCGGGCGCCTTCTTCGTCGCGGTGCGGCGCGTGGCCGGCTTGGCGCTCACGGCAGCGCGCCCGCCCGTTGCCTTTCGGGCAGGGGCCTTCCTGGCAGGCGCCTTGCGAGCGGGTGCTTTTTTCGCCGCCGGCTTCTTGCGAGCCGGCGCCTTCACCGCGCGGCGCGCCGCCATGGCCGGCGTCTTCTTCTTCGCCTTATCGACGCTCTTCGGCCCGGCGCCGTTCTTGCGCTCGACGATGGAAAGCCCGTGCACCCGGTCGAGCAGGTAGATCAGCCCGCGATCGTCATAGTGCAGATCGTTCGAGGTGACGTGCTTGCTCGGGTCGTGATCCGGCGTGTAGCGCGCGACCTCCTTCATCCGATGCGGGTCCGAGATGTCGACCATCACGAGGCCGCGCTGGAAGTAGGCGATCGGGATCTCGGTCCCGCGCACCTCCTCGGCCGGCTGGTGGCAGGTCGAGTGCGGCGGCTGCGGCTGGCCGTGCATCCCCTCGACGCGGAAGGTCGAGAACGGGATCGGGTTCGAGAGATCGGTGATGTCCACCAGCCACACGAGCGAGCCCGGCGCCGGATCGGTGCGCGGCAGCGCGTCCTCGTCGGTGACCAGCATCAGCCGCCGACCCTCGATCTCGAACGGGATCGGCAGGCACGTGTGCACCGGATAGGTGAACGCCTTCGTCCAGTTCATGATCGACACGGTCTTGGGCTTCGACATGTCCGAGATGTCGATGATCGCGAAGCCGCCGTGCCAGTAGCTGGTGAACAGGTGGTTGCCCACGCGGATCGGATGGTGAGTGCGCGGCGGGTGCTTCGGATCCCAGGTGCGCTCCTCGCCGCCCGCGTACCACTGGCCCGGATAGTGCCAGCGCCCGACCTCCTCCGGCTTTTCCGGGTTCTTGAGGTCGAGGATCATCGTGATGTTCTCGTGGTACCCGTCGATGCAGGGCGAGGTGTAGGCGTAGCGCCCGTCGAAGGTGAAGCGGTGAACGCCGTCGCGCGCGCAATCCCACTTCTTGAGATGGCGCGGCTTCGCCGGGGTGGAGACGTCGTAGATGTTCATGCCGCCGGTGAACTCGGGCGGCGCCTCGCCCTGGTACTTCACCGTCTCCAGATTGGTCATCATGATGCCGTCCTTCACGCGCACCTTGTGCGCGTGGACGCCCTTGCCCCAGCCGAGCGGAACCTCGGCGATCACCTTCGGGTGCTTCGGGTCCTTCACGTCGACGATCGTGTTCTGGTGCGGCGAGAACATGTGCGCGATGTACGCGGTGGTGCCGTCGACCACGACCTGGCCGCCGCCGATCACGTCGGCGAAGCCGACGTGCTTCAATCCCTGTTCCAACATGCGCTGATCCCCTGGGTTCGTTTTGCCGGACTGCCCGGCGCGTGTCTCCCAGCCGTTATTACATCACCCGCTTCGGCCGCAGCGCAAGCGCAACCATCGCGATACCGCTCGCCGCGACGCAACTCGCCATCGACCATTGCGTCGCGCCGAACGTCGCGACGAAGAAAGTTGTGATGGCTGCGGTTGCCTGCTGCGCGAGTCCCATCAGCGAGGACGCCGAACCCGCGATGTGCGGGAAGGGCGTGAGCGCACCGGCAGTCGCGCTCGGCACCATCATGCCGTACCCGAACAGGAACAGCGCCATCGGCGCCATCACCGCCGGCACGTCGGCCGCCCCGCCGAACGCGAGCGCCGCCATCGCGACACCGCCGGTGGCGGAAAGCGCCGCGCCGCGCACCATGATGCCGTCGATGCGGAGCTTCCCGGCGAGCCGTCCGGAGGCGAACGCGCCGGCGCCGAAGCACAAGGTTGTCGCCGCGAAGTAGAGCCCGTACCGGTCGGGCGCGATGCCAAGCCCGTTCATCACCACTTTCGGCGAGGCTGCGAGGAAGGCGAAGAGCCCGACGTTCGCCGCGCAATTGCAGAGGAGGTAGTGACGGAAGGTCCGGCTCGCCAGCGCCTCGCGCCAGGCGAGAAGAATGCGCCTTCGTGTGAGGGAAGCGGCATCGCGCCGTACATTCGTCTCGGGGACCAGGGCCGCGAAGATCGCGCAGGCGCACGCCACGTAGGCCGCGATCAGGATCAGCACCCAGCGCCAGCCGAAAGCCACCGCGATCTGCCCGCCGAGGATCGGAAACAGCACCGGACCCAGTCCCGAGACCACCGTCATGTAGGACAGGACCTTGGCCGCCAACTCCCGCGCGTAGAGATCGCGCACGATGGCCCGGGCGAGCGTCATGCCGGTTGCCGCGGCGAATCCCTGCAGCACCCGCCACGCGACGAGGCCGTCGAGGCTCGGCGCGGTCGCCGCGCCCAGCGTCGCTCCCACCATGAGCAGGAGCCCCATGATCATGGCGCGCTTGCGCCCGATCCGGTCGGAGAGCGGCCCGTGGACCGTCTGGCCGCAGGCAAGCCCGATGGTGAACGCGCCGAGCGCCACCTGGATGCCGGTCGCGTCGGTGCCGAGCGAGGCTGCCGCGTCACCGGTCGCCGGAAGGAACCCGTCGATGCAGAGCGGCGCGAGCGTCGCCACCGCGCCCAGCACGACGGTGAGGAGGAGTACCGGCGGACGGGTCACGCGACGGGCAAGCGCTCTGCTTCGCGCGTCATGGCTGGAGTCGAAACCATCTAAGTTTTCGGCTCGTTCAGCCCGTGCCGCCGGCCTGGGCGAGCTTGGCCGCCTTGGCCTCGAGGCGCTGGCGCTGGCGATCCTTGTCGACCACGACGCGTACGTGACGGGCACGGCCGACGACATCGACACCGTCCCGCACCTCGGCATCGAAGGTGATGCGCCGCCCGTCGATCGCGGCGATCTCGGCCGTCACCTCGACCGTGGTGCCGAGCAGCGCCGGGCCGAGATGGTCGAGCGTGACGTGGGCGCCAACCGTGTCCTCGCCGTCCCCCAGATGCTGCTTGGCGAAGGCGCGGCAGGTGCGCTCGGTGTCCCACAGCATGGCCGGGGTCGCATACACGCCGAGACCAGGCCCCATGAATCCGGTGATGCGCAACTCGTCCACCGTGTAGCGCGCGCTGGTGCGGAGGCCCGGGACGAGCGAGGACCTCACGGCTTCGGCTCCATCAGTTCGAGGCGGTTGCCGAATGGATCGTCGACGAACACGCGGTCGTAGCCGGGCAGGGGCTCGTCGGTGCGCGTCGGATGCCCGGCCGCCTCCAGCCGGGCGACGAGCCCGGCCAGATCCTCCACGATCAGCGCCGGATGGGCCTTCCGCGCCGGGCGGAATTCGGCCTCGACGCCGAGATGCAGCTTGAACGTCCCGTCCTCGAACCAGCACCCGCCGCGGACGGCGAGTGCGGGCGGCTTCACCGTCTCCGGAATGCCGAGCAGGCCCGTATAGAACGAGCGCGCCTCCGCCTCGCGACCGGGTGGCATGGCGAGCTGGACATGGTCGAACGCGCGGACCGTCACGCGGCTTCTCCCTTCAGGCGGCGCGCACAGTATCATCGCCGGTTGCCGCTGCCAGGGAAAATCCATACATTGCCGCAGCTCGGGGCGTAGCTCAGCCTGGTAGAGCGCCAGCTTTGGGAGCTGGAAGTCGGAGGTTCGAATCCTCTCGCCCCGACCACGGACTGCCGCCGCACAAGGAACCGCGATGGATCGCGTACGGATCTACAAGCCCGCCAAGGGCGCGACCCAATCGGGCCTCGCCCGCACCCACGCCTGGGTGCTGGAGTTCGAGCCGTCTTCGCCGCAGGAGCGCGAGCGGCTGATGGGCTGGACGTCGTCGCGCGATACGCTGCGCCAGCTCCGTCTGCGGTTCGAGACGTTGGACGAGGCGGTCGCCTACTGCAAGAAGCATGCGCTCGACTACGTGGTCGAGGCGACGCACGAGCGCCGCGTCAAGCCCAAGAGCTACGCCGACAATTTCCGCCCCGACCGCGGCGGCAACTGGACCCATTGAGACCTGGCGGACAAGACGGCGCGGCGCGCCTGTGCTAGCCTCGTCGCGCCCTTCGGAATGGGTACGCGATGGGCGCCCGTAGCTCAGATGGATAGAGCACGAGCCTTCTAAGCCCGCCAAAGCCTCAGCACTGCGACGCACCGCGACGCACAGTCCCGAAAAACCTTGTAATTCCGCCAGTCCCTCGCACATAGTGACGCAGGGCGACGCACCGCAGCGCGCCCGTCGCGTTACCTGCCTGTTACCTATAGGGCGATTTCGAGGGGCACGAGCCGATGACGAAGGTGGCCAAGTTACCTACAGGTAACACGCTCAAGTACGCTGACACCGCGATCAAGAACGCGAAGGCGCCCGCGGCCGGGCAGCTCGACTACAAGATCGAGGGGCGGCCCGGTCTACGGCTGCGGGTCGCCGCGTCCGGGCTGAAGACCTGGACCCACCTGTACCGCCATCGCGGCAACCTTCGGCGCGCCATGATCGGCACCTATCCGGGTATCTCACTCGCCCAGGCGGACAAGCGGTGGTCGGACGCGCGCGACGCGATCCGAGCCGGGGCCGACCCGTATCCCACGCGAGACGAGCGCAAGGAACGGGCGCGGCTTGAGCACGTCGCCGCCGAGCGGGAGAAGGCGAACAGCTTCCGCGCCGTGGTCGAGGCATACCTTGCCGACAAGCGCGAGGGCGGAGGTGCCGAGATCAAGTCAAAGAAGCTGGTCGAACGCCGGCTGGAAAACTATGCCATGCCGGAGTTCGGGGACCGGCCTATCGGCGAGATCACCCGCGCCGACGTGCGCGACCTTCTCCGCGACATGGTGAATGGCGAGGCGCCGGTCGCGGCCAACCGCCTCTTGACCAACCTCAAGCGCGTGTTCGCGTGGGCGGTCGAGAACGACAAGATCGAGACCTCGCCCGTCGCCGTCATGAAAAAGCCGGTCAAGGAGCAGAGCCGCGACCGGGTGCTGACCGACGCCGAGCTCGCCGAGATATGGGCGGCGTGCGACAGGCTGGCGACGGCGCACGCGGCGGTGGTGCGCACGATGATCTTGACGGGCGCGCGCCGCACCGAGGCGGGCGGCATGAAGCGCTCCGAGTTGCGCGGCGAGGAATGGCATCTGCCGGCCGAGCGGTCGAAGAACGGGCGCTCGCACCTTGTCCCGCTGGCCCCGCTCGCCCGCGACGTGCTCGGTAGCGCGCCGACCTTCGACAGGTGCGAATACGTGTTCTCGACCGACGGAGAGAACCCCGTGAGCGGCTGGTCGAAGGTGAAGATCAGACTCGACAAGGCCATCGCCGCGGCGCGGGCGGATGCGGGGATCGTCGAGCCCATGCCGCACTGGACCTTGCACGACCTGCGCCGGACGCTGGTCACGGGCATGAACGAAGCCCTTGGGATTGCCCCGCATGTGATCGAGGCGGTGGTGAACCACGTGAGTGGTCAGTCGCGTGCGGGCGTGGCGGGCATCTACAACCGCGCCGTCCTGCTACCGCAGCGGCGGGCAGCCCTCGACGCCTGGGCGGCGCACGTGAAGGCGATCACGACTGGCGAGGCCGCCGCGTCGAATGTCGAGGCAATCCGAGCGTAGCGCGATCGGCAGGGATAGGGGGCACCTGACAAGCGCGGCACCGCACCGCGTTTCCCTGCCGACACCATGCGGGCACGGAGCGGACGTGCATGGCTGGACCAACCGGAAGACAGATCGAGCTTCAAGACGCCGCGCGGCTTTACCTTGCCAAGACGCAGGGCTGGCCGGTCGAAGGGCGTGCGATCGAGGCGCAGTCCGCACGGGTCGGCGGCGAGCGTGTAGGGCGGTACGTAATCGCACCGGAAGATCGCGAGGCAATGCGGCACTCCGAGGAATGGGTGCGCGCTCGGCTCGCAGACGGCTCACTTTGCGCATGGTGTGGAAATGAACAGGTCCCGCGCGAGTATTGGATGACGGGCGCCGCGCTCTCGACGGTCCGCACCGGCAAGATGCTTGCGATCGACTACCCGCCGTGCAGGCGAATCGACCACGCCCAGGCGTACGTCGACGAAGCCGAATTGAAACGGCACCTCAGCCACGCCCGGAGGGCAACCATGCCAGCGCGCCACGCGGCGTTCGTCGCTGACGTCGACGCTGATTATCTTGCCCGCGTGCAACACACGCGCAAAACCACCGGCCGAGGACCTACCTACCAAGACGATATAGCGTGGGGGCGCGACCGCGGGCTGAAACGGGATCGTGTTCGCGCTCTCCGACGCGAGGTGCTCTCAGCCGAGGAAAAGAAGGGCGGCGCGCCACCTCGCTAACTTGGCGGGTTTCGGCACGGCCAAGTTTCGGCGCGGTTCTCGGCCAACTCGCATTTCGGCGAACCTCTGCCCACGCCGTCGCACGTGACGGCACGATGATGCAGAGGTGCGCATGGCAAAAGGTAGCAACCGGGCCTACCGCGGCCGCAAGACATACAGCACTGTTTCGCAGGTCGCCGCTCGCTATCAAAAATCCCGCTCGACCATTTGGCGCTGGGCCAATGAGGAGCGCTTCGCGGAGTTGCATTTCCCGAAGCCCATCCTGATGGGTCCGAACAGCGAACTATGGGACGATGACGAGCTCGACGAATACGACGCTCGCCGTGCCGCCATGCGCGACGTCGAGCCCGTGCCAGAGCCAGCGGCGGCATAGATGCAAACGCCCCCTTGCGGGGGCGCTGCGTCGTCTGAAGGATCGGTGCTGCACCCGACCTTCTGCCCCGCCGCCGCGCTCCACTCAACGCACAGGCCGCGCCGCGCCGAAGGCGCTCGCCAATGATGCAGGTCAGCGCCTACGGCCGGCTCGGCCGCGATCCTGAGGAACGGCAAACCCGCGGCGGCAAAGCGATGGTGGTTTCGGCACTCGCCGTGGCCGTCAATCGGTTTGGCGAGCCCGAAGCGACTGAATGGCTGGACCTGATCGCCTTCGGGAAAGCCGGTGAAATGCTCGCCCGCCACCTGAAGGGTGAAACGGTCTCCATAGCCGGCACCATGACCAAGCGCGCCTACACGGGCCGCGACGGCGCCGCGCGGGTGAGCTGGTCTGTCGTCGTCGATAGCATCGTGAGCGCGCGCACCGCTAGGCCAGGCACCGGCAAGAAGCGAAACACCGGAAAAGACGCCGCGGCCGACGCGCAAGCGCCTTTGGCCGGCCTGACCCCGCACTCCGATCGCCCGGACGGACCCGATGACGCAATCCCATTTTAGCGCGCAGCTGCGCGCCGACGTCGACTGCGCGTCGAGTGACGCGGGTGCGGGCTCGGCCGTCGACATCGCATCGCCTGCCTGGATCATGCCGACGCCACGCGGCTTGTTCGACGTGCTGCCCGAATTCGAGCCCGGCGCACTCGACGCGGATGTGTTTGAAATTGAGGACGAGGCCGGCGAGGTTGTGGACCAGGTTGCCTGGACGCCAGACCGGCCGGCGCGGTGGTGGCTGCGTACGGGCGACGGGCTCGTACTTGGCGCGCCCGAGATCGCGCGCTCGGCCGAGTGTGACGCCCCGATCCGCCTGCTCGGCACCCCGCTCGAATATCTCGACGCCCACGCGCACGGCCGGCCGTGGTGCGCCGTCATCCTGAGATGGGACGCCCCACTGGCCGAAATTTTATCGCCCGCGCGGTCTGTCATTCCGTCGACGCCGACGCTCGAGATGCGGCTGCGACGGGGACTCCGCAATCAGTGGACATCGCCGCCGTGGCTCACGCCCGCACCGCGATCGTCGGGGATTTCAGCATGACCGCCAGCACGCACCCGGCCGCGCAGTCGTTCGAACCCGACGACATCGGGGATCTTGACGAGCGCTCGGGAACGGGCCGCGGGCGGCGCGGGCACAAACTGAATGGCGCTAGCGACGCGAGCCGGTTCCGTCTGGTGCCGTTTGGCCAGATCGCCGCCAACGTCGAAAGGCGCTATGTCGTGAAGGGGTTGATCCCGCGGCAAGGGCTGATCGCGGTTTGGGGGCCGCCGAAGTCCGGCAAGTCATTCTGGTGCTCGACGGTCGCGCTGCATATAGCGCTTGGCTGGGAATATCGTGGCCGCAAGGTGGAGGCCGGGCCGGTGATCTATCTCGCCTGCGAAGGCGGGTTCGGGTTCGGCACGCGCATCGAAGCCTTCCGGCAACGCTTCCTCGCTGATGATGATGTCACTGCTCCGTTCTTCCTCATGGCCGAGCGGCTCGACCTGATTGGCGATCACCAGGCGCTCGTGGCCCGGATGCGCGAACAGCTTGCCGACGTGGTTCCGGTCGCCGTCTTTCTCGACACGCTCAACCGCTCTTTCCGCGGTTCGGAGTTGTCGGACGAGGATATGAGCGCTTACCTCGACGCCGGCTCGGCGATCGGCGAGGCGTTCGGCTGCGCCGTGGTGATCGTTCATCATTGCGGAGTCGACGGCACCCGGCCGCGCGGGCATACGAGCCTCACTGGCGCCGTAGATGCGCAGCTGGCCGTGAAGCGCGAGGGCGAACCCGGCACCTTCACGGTAACCGTCGAATACATGAAGGACGGCCCGGAGGGCGACGTAATCGCGTCGCGGCTCGAAGCCGTCGAGATCGCTACCGACGCCGACGGTGATCCAGTAACGAGTTGCGTGGTCGTCGAGGCGGACGCACCGGACCGCGCCAGCGGGAAGAAGAAACTGTCCCCCAAGATGAGGCGCGCCCTCGACTGCCTCACAACCTTGATCGCCGACCACGGCGAGCCCGCGCCCGATGCGGCGCACTATCCGCCCGGCTCCCGCATCGTCTCGCTCGACCACTGGCGCGACGCCATGCTCGCGCGCGACGTGCTCGACAAGGACGGCAAGAACCCTCGCACCGATTACAAGCGCCTCCGCGACAGCATGGCCGAGCGGGGCGCCATAGGCATCTACGACGGCCGCGTGTGGGCTATCAGTTCAACCCCGGAGGGAACCCAACAATGACACCTCACGACGAAGCGCATCCGAGCGGCACGGCCGCCGAGCGGATCGAAGCCCTGAAGGCGGCGCTGAGAAATGCATCTACTGAGGACATGCTGCCGGCCGAGCTCGCGGCTCTGTGCAACTGCACGCTGCCGGGCTGCACCGTTCCCGAGATCGTCAAGGCGATGCGCGAACTCGCGGACGAACAATTCCACGAAGCGGACGCTCTGGAACGACTGCACGGTCGATGCTGAGAGCAGAGCACGCTGGGTGCCGTAGCAGGTGTAGCAAGTGTAGCACCCTTATAGGGGGGTGCTACGCTACGCTACAGCGCTGCCACGACGTAGCACCGCGTAGCACGCTACGGTTTTGCTACGCTACGCTACAGGCCGCTACGCCATTCAGAAGAACGGCAAACGTCGTGCGTCCTGCCGCCGGGCTTGCGCCGGGGAGGATGGCCCCTTTCTGCGCGCAGCCCGTGCGTTGCCCCGGCGTAACAGTGGCGCATGTTCGGGCGCGTCGATTGGCAACGGCGCGGCAGGGACGAATGGCGCGAGACTCGCGCGGCCACGGAAGCGATCCGAAGATCACGCCGAAGATGTCGGCGGCGATCGATGCGTTCTTGACGGGCGGCGCGGCGTCGGTACAGGAGGCCGCGGCAATGTCCGGCCTCGCCGAGCGCAGCATCTATCGCAATCTTCGCCTGCCGCACATCCAAACCGAAATCCGGCGCCGGTCGCAAGAGCGCATCTCGGGCGTGGCGCTGCCCCGCGCTGTGGCGGCGATCGAAAGCCTGATCGGGGCGTCTTCCGAGTACGTGAAGCTCGATGCGTCGCGCACGGTTTTGACCCTCAATGGCTTCCGACCGACCGACGGCGGCCCGAGCAACGGTGCGCCCATGATGTTGACCATCGTGCTGGCCGGAGGCCAAGAGCGCCAAGCCGTGACTATCGACGGACAAGCGCAGCACGTCGACGCCGAGCCGATAGGCGAGCTGCCTGCGCCGACGCCCGTCGAGGCCGCAGAATGAGTGGGCACCTGCTAAACAAACATGTGCCCGATGGCCATGAGAGCAGGGAAAACAGCGGCGTTTCGGCGAACTCGACGACGAGAGGCGGCCCGACAGGTAACAACCAGGTAATAGCCGCGCCGCAACCGCATCCTCGCGGCACCCGCCTGATCGCCAGGGCTCGCGCGCTCGCGGTCACGGCCGGACGCACCGACCAGCCGCCCGCACGACCGAGTGGCCTGGGGGGTGGGGGGGCGAACGGCTTGGCGGCCACCAGCGCGAAGGGGGGGTAAAAATCCAGGCCCGCCGTCTAGCGCACCCCTCAGCCTCGGGCGGTTGGCCTGAAAGTGCCTCACAAAATTTTCCTTCTGAAAGGAACGCCGCATGACCGAAGCCGCTGCCGTTCTTGAGCATTCCGAAAGCGGCGCGCCGACCGAACGGGATGTGCTGCCCCCGGTGGTGCGGCGCACGGATGATCTTCGCGCCCGGCGCGCGGCGTTAGCGTCGGCGGTGGAGACGGCGCGGACAGCACTCGGCCGGGCGCGGGGCCGATGGGAGGAGCTGATCCGGGATCGCACGCAGCGTCAGGTGGTGCCAGCGGCTGAGGTTGCGGTGCACGGCGATGCGGCGGTGATCAAGGCCGAAATCGCGGACCTCGAAGCGGACCTTCTGGCGAGCGAAGGCGCCCTTCGGCTGGTCGACGAGGACCTGGAGCGGCTGGCGGACCCGGCGCGCCGGAAGGCGATCGAGAAGCGGAAGGCGGTTTACCGCGAGGCGTACGAGGAATACGTCGCCGCGCTCGCCGAGGCTGACGCGGTCGCCCACCGGACGATGGTGTCGGCGCTGCGTCGGGCGTTTGAAGCGCGCGAGCGCATGGAAGCCGCGCTCGGAACGGGTCTCGGCGTAATTGGCGACATGGGCGGAGTCGACGGGCTCCGGAAGCGGCTCGGCGAGCGGTTGAGTTTTGCCCTGCGCGGCTATGTCGATGCGCGCGCGTTCGCCGCGGTGGAGGGGCACCGGCCGGACGAGCGGCCCTGGGCGGAGGCGGAACGCGTCTACATGGGCCGGGTATCATTGGAGGACCTAAGCTAATGGCCGCAGTCAATGTACCGAGCGCGGCGGCGCTGGGCTTGTCGCCAGACGCTCAGCTTGCCGAGGAGCGTGCGCTCCTGGAAGAGCAGCTTCACGAGATTCAGAACCGCAAGGACTACTGGACGTCGCCCGGGCTCCAGCGCCAAGCGGCCGACGCGTGGACGCAACTCTATCCGGGAAAGATCGACCAAACGAATCGCGGACCGTCTCGCCGATGACCGGCGCGCCGACCAAGCCCGGACTCGAACGCGCCGCCGATGGCGAGTTGGTCGGGCGCGACCCGCGCGGCATGTCGGCGGACGAAGTGCGCGAGGTCGGACACGAACCGATGTCGGCGCAGAAGGCGCTTCGGCTTCGGTGTCTCGATTGCTGCGCCGGCAGTTCGGCCGAGGTTCGGCTCTGCGTCGCGGTCAAGTGCCCCTCCTGGCCGTTCCGCATGGGCAAGAGCCCGTGGAAGGCGCCGCGCGCCCTGTCCGACGAGCACAAGGCCGCGCTGGCCGCGGCACGTCAAAAACCCGTTCTAGTAGAAAACGAACGAGAAGATGCGGCCGGTGCTGCTACGGAGACGGCGGCGTGAGCGGCGTTCGCGCCCTGGCGTGCCGAGTAGCGTTCCTCGCCGCGTGGGCGAGGCTCGGCTAGATGGCGAGCGTCCTGCGCGAGTTGGGCGTGCCGCTCAAGGCGAAGCCGCGCCCCAAGGCCAAGCCGCCGAAGCAGCCGAAGCCGCCGTCGGAAAACCGCCAGCGCCGCAGCTTGCAGGTCTGGGCAGGCGAGCACGATCCAGCGACCATCGAGGCATGGTCGGCGGTGGTGCACGCGATGGCGCGGCGCCGTCGGGCGTTGGGCTACTCGCAGCCGGAGCTCGACGAAAGAATCGGCCTGGCGCTGGGGCACATCTCAAAATTCGAGTGCTTTTTGCGCCGGCCCACTGCGTACACGTTCAGCCTCTGGGCCCGCGCGCTCGGTTGCCGTCTGGTGGTCGTATCCGACGACGGCACCGAGCCACAGGATCAGCGCGACCGCGCCTTGGTCGAGATCGCCGCGCTGCACACCGAAGCGGACGAGCGGGTGGCTAAGGGCCAAGCGCTTATGCGCCGCGCCCGCCGGCGGGATGAAGAGAGCCGTCGCCGCGCCGCCGCGCTCGACCGCCAGGAGCGCGAGCTGCGCGAGACGCGCCAAAAAGCGCTCGACGCGTTGGGCGGCATCGGAAAGCCCACCATCCTATCCATCGAGTGCAGGCGCGAGGCGACACGATGAACAAGGACTCGATCGACGTCGACGCGCTAAGCGCCGAAGAATTTGAGGCGCTGATCGTGCGGATCAATGGCGAGGCGGCGGCGATGCGGCTGGAAGCCCGTGCGGTGCTCGAACAGGCGCACGCACAGGCGCGGAAGGTAGTCGAGGGCGCCAAGCGCGAGGCGGAGAAGATCATTCAGGACGCGCTGCGGCGCGCAAGGGAAGGAGATCAGCGATGACGATGGGATCGGGCGGCATCACCGGTCGAGCCATTGCGGCGACGCAAGGGCTGACAATGGCGGATGTGATCTATCTCTCCCAGCACGGCGACGAAGCGCAGAAGTTCCTCGCCGATTACGCCGCGGCCGAGGCCGAGCGCGCGAAGGCGCTGGCCGCTGCCGACGCTGATCGACAAGCTGCGGCCAAGGCGCGCGAGGACGCCGAGACGAAAGCCGCGCGCACGGTTGCCGAGGCGGTGAGCCGGGCGACCGGGATCCAGACCGAGGCGGAGACGGCGAAGAAGCGCGCCGACGAAATGGTGGCCGACGTCAAGCGGAAGGATGGGGAGCTGCGCCAGCGGGCCGCGGACCTGGACGCGCGCGAGAAGGCGCACCGGGACCGCGTGGCAGCCATGCGGAAGATGCTCGACGAGGCCGAGCTGCCGCCGGTCGTGCCGGCCGAGGTGGCGTAATCGTGCGGCGACGCCGCGCCCGTATCGTGGTGGAGACACGGCCGCAGGTCAGTGGCGAACTTGCCCAGACGGGTCATCGAGGTGCGGCACCGTTGTGGCCTGCCCCAGTGCTTGGACCAGCGCGCGAACTTGTGACCGTGTCATGGTCAGCTGCAGAACTCTGGCCTTTTCCGGCTCCAGTTCGTCCAGAACGGTTGCGTATTGTATCCCCAACGCAGTTCTTTCTTCCGGCAAAGTCCCGGTCTTGAAGCCAACGAACGGAAAGAGTTCGAGCGCGCCGTCGGCGCGCGTTCGCCATTCAGGCCTATCTACCATTGCTGTCTCCATTGGTTCCTAGCGGTCCGATGGAAACACGGCGGGGCCGGGAGGGCGAGTCCTTCCCGGCCTTGACGCCCGCCGACAAGGGCGGCCCTTCGGGGCGGCCCCTTCTCTTTCCGGCGCGACGATGGCAGGATCGGCGACATGGCCGACGAACCTCTCCGTCTAACGGTGGCCGATGCGTGGGCGCTGCCTGAAAGTGTGCTGCGCGAGCGGTTCCGTGAGATTGCGGCCGGGAACGAGGACGCCATGCCGGACGATGCGCCTGTCGGCCTTGCGGCACGCGCGTGGACGATGACGCGGGCGGAGATCGTCCTCGCGGTCACCGAGCACGTCTATTGGTTCGATGCGCCCGAGCTGCGGGGGCAACGCTCGTGACCGACGACGACATCCGCCGCGACATCGCCTTCCGTTTTAAAATCGCCTAGGGGTTCGGAGCCAATTTGAGTGGGTCGGTCGTCAAAATCTCGATGTCCGTAATCGGATGAATCTCCCAAGCAGTCCCCCGCCAGTCATGTTCCCTGCCCGGCGCCGTGTTCTCGCTTTCGTCGGCGTGCGGCCTATCGAACATGAGCCAGCCACGGATCACGACGCGATGGCCCGTCAAATTTTGCTCTAACTTGTGCGTATCCCAATCGATCCCTTGTGCCGCCATTTTCTCGCGCCACGTCGGCGTCACCTCGACGATCATCCGGGCAGTCTCGGGCGCGTTGGGCGTTAGTGCTACCTCAATGTGGGTGTCCCGGTGGGCGAGATCATGGGCTCCGCAGTTGACGGTTTCGACGCCGCCGGGCTTCACATGCACGATGTACCCGATGATTTGGGCACCCTTGGCGTCGGACCAGCGAGCGGTATCGTCCCCTGGCGCGAGTATCGCAGCCAGCGTCGCCGCGTGGTCGATTTGATCCGCCTGTGGCGCGCTGCTCCTGTTCTTGAGAACATTGAGGGCTTGCCCGCTCTCGGTGTGTGCGGTGCCCTCTGCTGGACATTCCTGGGCCTGTGCAGAGACGGGCGCTATTCCAGCGCCTAGCAATCCTGCACCGGCTATGAGAGCGAAGATGTACCGCTTCATTGTGATGTTCCGTCCCGGTTCAGGGTCCAGTTTAACTCCCTTCCACGAGATTGCGGGGGCGGCCCATGATGGAATTATGCCACCTCAGCAATAGCCGTCTTCTTTCCGGCCGACTTCGAACCGCCGCCTGAGCCAAATGCTTGGCGTGCATGGACGGCCCCTTGCGATGGGCTAGACGCTCCTGCACAGACATCTTGTCGCGCCCCGGCCTTCAGCAGCTCATTTTATTTTCGGCCACATGGGCGCGCCGCTAGGCTGACGGCGCCCGCAATTTGGTGGGTGTTAGGGAGATCAAAAGATGAAGCTGCACAAGTTCATCATCGAGCGAGAAATCCCGAACGTCGGTGGCTTGAACGCCAGTCAGCTAAAAGACGCCGCTGCAACCTCGAATAGTGCTCTGGCGCAGCTCGCCCCTGATGTTCAGTGGGTTGAGAGCTATGTCGCTGCGGACAAAACTTTTTGCGTGTATCTGGCTAAGGACGAGGATGCCATCAGAAAGCATGCCGAAATTAGCGGATTTCCAGCCAGCAAAATCACAAAGATTTTGCGGATGATCGACCCAACCACAGAGCAAACCGGGTAGCGCTCCCCGACCCGCCGACACTCGGCGCGGGGCCGCTTCGGCGGCCCCTTTTCTTTTCCGGCCGGCGCTGGCACCGTCCCGCCCTATGCCCCAGCGCCGGATCACCCTCGACACCATCGGCGACCTCGTGGCGAACGGCTACACGCTGCACGCCTGCTGCGAGGCGCGTACGTGCCAGCGTGTCGAGCGGCTGGACCTCGATCGGCTGATCCGCGAGCGCGGCGCCGACACGCCCATCGATGCGGTGAAGGGCCGGCTGCGCTGCTCCGCCTGCGGGAGCCGGGAGACGTCAATCAGGATAATTTGGGAAGAGATGGCGGGCTGAGGCGCCAGTGCGGTTGCACAGGGGCAACCACCACCCCATAAAGGCGAGCGCCGAAACGAAGCTGCGAGGATCAGATGACCAAGGCCCCTATCGCGTGGGCATGGCTCGCGCTCGCCGCTGTAGCGTTGCTGGGGGCGGCCTTCGTCTTCCGCTACGAGCCGATGACGGGAGGACCCTTCAACAGCGGGAGCGCTGCGTGGGACCGTTGGACCGATAGGATTTGCTACATCGGCTTGGACCAGGGACCGCCAGCGTGCTCGATCGCCGAGCTACCTGGTCGGAAGTAGATGCTGCAGCCAATTCGCAAGAGAAACGCGGCCTATCAGGAGGCGGTAGACTTGCCGAGCGCGCCATGATCCGCCGCGCAGCGCCGGTTATCGCGGGTGCTTTCATCTTGGCTGCCGCGGGCTGCGCCAGCCGGGCGCGGGACCGCACGGCCGACCCCGAATTTCGAACGCTGCTACAAACATATCTTGAGTGTGTCGAGGGGCGTGTAGAGCTTCTTGCGGCCACTCAGCCAGCCATCTCGCCAGAAGGCGCACAGATCATCGTAAACAACGCCGCGGAAGCCTGCGCTGGCAGACGAGCGGCGGCGCGCGCATACCTTGGGCACGCACCGCGCGACTTCGCCTTCGTCAAGGGAGCTGACGACAGGATCAGATCCGAGGTTTTCAGCGACGTGCTCACCGGCAAAGCTAAGCACTATCCCGACCGGCACATCGAGCCCTAGCGCAGCGCCAGGGAGAGGTTTATGCGCCGGTTGGGGCGCCGCAAAGGTAACACCGGCAGCGTCCGCAGGTAACGGGCCGCAGCGCCTTTCGGCGGCGCGGGTGCCGTGTTAGCCTCTGTCCCGGCTGCGGCCATCAACTCTTTGTTACCTGCCGAGTTACCTAAAGCGACGGAAACCTTGAGAAGCACTCGACGAAACTCTCTAAGTCATTGATACAATTAAGAGCGCCCGTAGCTCAGATGGATAGAGCACGAGCCTTCTAAGCTTGTGGTCGCAGGTTCGAGTCCTGCCGGGCGCGCCACTCCTTCCGCGCGTCGGCCGCCGTCAGCGCCAGTGGCGCCAGCGGCGGTGGTGCCATCCGTCACCCCCGCCGAATCCGAAATAGACGTCGGGGGCGGAGTAGTACGGCGCGGGCGCGTAGTAGCCCGGGTCGCTGTAATAGCTGCCATAGGGGTAGGCGGGGGGACCAGCGTCATAGACCGTGCAACCCGAAAGGCCCGCGGCGATGCCGAGCCCGGCCAGGACGGCGAGGGATCGCAGGGTGCGGCGGGCCATGTCAGTCTCCTTCGATGGGATACGCATGCCCGGTTAACACGCGAAGCTCGGGGCAAATCCGCCGGCCGTCTCAACATGGTCACAGAGACCGAAAGCGTGCGGCTGGCCTGCAACGGCGCCTTGTGGCGGGGCGGACCCATGCGTATCGTGCCGGCGCCGCGATGGAAGGGGGCGACGTGACGATCCGGGCCGCCATATGCGCGCTGTCCAGCGCTCTTGCTCTCGCTCTTGCGGCGTGCGGTGTACCGCCGCCCCATCCTGGCTTCACCCAGCAGGAATTCATCGTTCCGCGCCCTGCCGACGGGGTGTTCAACGAGCTCCAGGCGCATATGGCCACCTGCCGCCAGACCAACAGCCTGTTCGGTCGTGCCGATGTCGACGGCAGCTTCGATGCGGCGACCCATCACGGGCGGGTAGTGATCGTGCGCGAAGGGCGCGTGCTGTGGGGGGCCGAGGTGCTGGGACAGGGCAAGGGCACGCGGGTGCTCGCCTACGCGTCCCTGGACGTCGAGGCCGACCACTACGAATGGCTGATGCAGCGCTGGCTTACCCCGCCCCCGTTCAAGGCGGGGATATTCCCCGAATGCTGATCAACTAACCGGAGAGCGGGGCAGTGCCGTCGGCCAGCGCGTGCAGCTCTCGCGGAAGGGCCGCGCCGGCGCGCTCGTCGAACCGGATGCCGACCGCAACGAACGCCGCAACCAGCCCGACGACGATCATGACGAGCGCCGGCTTGGGAATCAGGGGCGGTGGGGAAGGCCGTGGGGTGAACATGGGACCTCGCTGACCACGGAAGCTGTGAAGCTCGAACATGTCGCCAACGCGATGCGGCACGGAGAATTCCGCCGATCTATGGCGCGACAAAGGCAACACGTACGGCGACGGCGGTTGACCCCTGCGGCAAATCGCCCAATCCTTACGTGGCGGCGAAATCCACCTGGGGAGCGGACGAATGGGCATGCTGCTCGACGGCACCTGGACCAACGACGACGAGAAATTCCGCTACGGCAAAGGCGGCACGTTCGAGCGCACGGAATCGGGGTTTCGTAAGCGCGTCACCGCCGATGGCTCGTCCGGCTTCAAGGCCGAGCCCGGCCGCTACCATCTTCTGGTCGCCTGGTCGTGCCCGTGGGCGCACCGCACCGCCATTTTCCGCAAGCTGAAGAAGCTCGAGAACGTCATCTCGATCGCCTATTCCGAGGGGCCGCGCGACCAGGGCTGGGCCTACACAGACCTCGGGCTCGACGGTTTCGAGAAGATCGACGGGTTCTATCGGCTGCATCAGCTCTACAGCGCGACCGATCCGAAGGTCACCGCGCGCGTCACGGTGCCGACGCTCTGGGACAAGAAGACGCGCGTCGTGGTGAACAACGAATCCGCCGAGATCATCCGGATGCTGAATTCGGAGTTCGACGCCTTCACCAACGACACGACCGACTACTATCCCGAGGCGCTGCGCCCGCAGATCGACGAGATCAACGAGTTCGTCTATTCCCACATCAACAACGGCGTCTACCGCGCTGGATTCGCCCGCACTCAGGAAGCGTACGAGACTGCCGCGCGCCGGGTGTTCGACGGGCTCGACCGGCTGGAATCAATCCTCGCCAAGAGCCGCTATCTCTGCGGCGATCGGATCACCGAGGCCGACTGGCGCGCCTTCGTGACTTTGGTCCGGTTCGATCCGATCTATAACGGCCACTTCAAGTGCAACTTGCGCCAGCTCCGCGACTATCCGAACACGTTCAACTTCATGTTGGAGCTCTACCAGCACCCAGACGTGGGCGAGACCATCGACATCGAGAAGTTCAAAAAGGGCTATTACGGCAGCCAGACGAACGTGAACCCGCTGGGCATCGTGCCGATCGGCCCGAAGGTCGACTACACCCGACCGCACGATCGCGACCGGCTGCCCAAGGCCGCGTAGAGCAGCCTACCGGTAGCCGACGCTCTGTCGGTCGATCGCGACGGATTTCACGAGCGCGTACACCCTGCGCCCGGGCGCGATGCCGAGGTCGTGCGCCGAACGCCTCGTGATGCGCGCCCAGAGCGGCACGCCGATGTCCAGCCTGACGTCGAGCTGCGGCCCCTCGGCGTCGTCGGGATTGGCGCCGATCTCGGCGACCGTTCCCTCGAACATGTTGAGCACGCTGATGTCCGCTGGCCGCGCCAGCGAGAGCGAAACGTCGCGGGCGCGGACGCGGACGCGGACGACAGTGCCTTCCGGAAGATCGAGGTGCGAAACGCGCAGAACTCCGCCGGGAAAGGCGAGGTAGGTGAGGCCGAACGCAGGATCGCCGCCGGCGACACGCGCCGCAATCACCGCGCCCGCCTCGTAGCGCCCGGTGAGAGGTCGGAGGTCGAGCCGGCTCAGAAGGTCCTCGACCGCGCCGGTCGCGGCGATCCGCCCGTCGGAAACGAGGACGAGCGTGTCGGCGAGGCGGATCACCTCCTCCATCGCGTGGCTGACATAGACGATCGGGATCGGGAACCGCGCCCGCAGCGCCTCGATAAACGAAAGGATCTCGTGGCGGCGGGGGGCATCGAGGCTGGCGAGGGGCTCGTCCATCAGCAGGAGGCGCGGGTTCGCGAGCAGTGCCCGGCCGATCGCGACGCGGCTCTTCTCGCCGCCGGAAAGCTGGTGTGGCCGGCGGTGCAGCAGGTCCTCGATGCCGAGCACGCCCACCACCTCGTCGAACGCGACGGCGCCTGCGCCACTCGGCGCCCGACGGCGGCCATATTCCAGGTTCGCCCGCACGCCGAGATGGGGAAGGAGCCGGGCGTCCTGGAACACGTAGCCGATGCGCCGCCGCTCGGGCGCCACGTCGATACCGGCGGCGCTGTCGAATAGCGGCTCGCCGTCGACCGCGATGCGGCCGGAATCCGGGCGGAGCAGGCCCGCCAGCATGTTGACGATGGACGTCTTGCCGCTGCCCGACCGGCCGAACAGAGCGGTGACGCCGGGTCCTGCCGCAAATTCGGCGTCGACGGAAAAGGCGCCGAGCCGGCGGGCGAGCGCGACCTCAAGCATGTTCGGCGCCGCGTATGCGCCGGGCGACCCTGCGCGCGACGATCTCGGAGGCGAGCAGGGCGGCGAGCGCGATGACGATGGCGATGACGACCAGCCGGGCCGCCGCTGCCTCCCCGCCAGGCGCCTGGATCAGGGTGAAGAGGGCGATGGGAATGGTGCGCGTCTCGCCGGGGATCGCCGAGACGAAGGTGATCGTCGCCCCGAACTCGCCGAGCGCCCTGGCGAAGGCGAGGATCGCGCCGGTCACCACCCCCGGCAGGGCGAGGGGCAGGGTGACGCTCAGGAACACGTCGACTGGCCCTGCGCCGAGGGTGCGCGCGGCCGCCTCGAGCCCGCGGTCGACCTGCTCGAATGACAGGCGGATGGCCCGGACCATCAGCGGAAAGGCCATCACGGCCGCCGCCACGGCCGCGCCCTTCCAGTTGAAGGCGAGGGTGATGCCGAGCGCATCGTGCAGCCAGGCGCCGACGGGTCCGCGCCGCCCCAGCAGCACCAGAAGCAGATAGCCGACGACGACCGGCGGGATAACAAGGGGGAGGTGTACCAGCCCGTCGACCAGCCCGCGTCCAGGAAAGCGGCGCCGCGCGAGCAGCCAGGCGACGGCGATGCCGAACGGCAGGCTCGCCGCCACGGCGACCAGCGACACGCGCAGGCTGAGGGTCAGGGCCTCGATCTCGATGGGGGTCAGGCCGGGCATCGCTCGCTCGTCGATTTCCCCGCTATATACCAGCAAACATAGCGATGGGGAAAAGGCCTCGGGCGAAATGGAGGCGCCCTGGCGGCTCGTTCAGCTCTCGACGGTTTCCAGCCTTCCGTCGCGCAGCGCGGTGAAGAAGCACGTACGCTGGCCGGTATGACATGCGGGGCCGGTCTGGTCGACGCGGACGAGGATCGCGTCGTTGTCGCAATCGACGCGGAATTCGATCAGCGCCTGGGTATGACCGGAGGTTTCGCCCTTGCGCCACAACGACTTGCGGGAGCGCGACCAGTAGTGGACCTGGCCGGTCTCCAGCGTCTTCGCCACCGCCTCGCGGTTCATCCAGGCGAGCATCAGCACCTCGCCGGTGCGGTGGTCCTGGGCGATCGCCGGCACCAGGCCGCGATCGTCGAACGCGATGCGGTCGAGCAGTTCGATCGTGGTGTCAGCCATTGCGCAGCCTGTCGAACCCGCGCTCGAGGTCGGCGATCAGGTCGGCGGGATCCTCGAGCCCCGCATGGACGCGGAGCAGCGAGCCGGTCTCGTCCCACTTCGTCGCCGTACGCATGTGCGACGGGTCCTGCGGCAGGATCAGGCTCTCGTACCCGCCCCAGCTCGCCCCCATGCCGTAAAGCTCCAGCCCGTCGAGCAGCGCGGCAAGCTGCGCCTCGGACACCGGGCCCTTGAGAACGAAGCTGAACAGGCCGGACGCACCGGTGAAGTCGCGCTTCCACAGCGCGTAGCCGGGATCGATCTCCAGCGCAGGGTGGATGACGCGCGACACCTCGGGCCGGGTGGCGAGCCAGCGGGCGAGGGCGAGGCCGGTCGCCTGGTGGCGCTCCATCCGCACGCGGATAGTGCGGAGCCCGCGCAGGGCGAGATAGGAATCGTCGGGGCCGGAGGGCGCGCCGAGGTCGGCCGCCGACTGGCGCACCCGCGTCCACACCTCCTCGGTCGTCGTCACCGTACCCATCATCAGGTCGGAGTGACCGCCGATATACTTGGTGCCGGCCTGGACCGACACGTCGACCCCATGCGCGAACGGCTTGAAGAACAGGCCTCCGGACCAGGTGTTGTCCATGATGACCGCGGCGCCCTGGGCATGCGCGACCTGGGCGATGGCGGGGATGTCCTGCATTTCGAAAGTCTGCGATCCGGGAGACTCGGTGTAGACGACGCGCGTGTTCGGCCGCATCAGCGCGGCGATGCCGGCGCCGACGGTCGGGTCGTAGTAAGTGGTCTCGACGCCGAACCGCTTGAGGAAGGCGTCGCAGAAGCGCCGGGCGGGGCCGTAGGCGGAGTTGACCATCAGCACGTGGTCGCCGGCCCGCACGAAGGCGAGGATGGCGGCGTTGATCGCGGCGAGGCCGGAACCGACGACGACGCAGCGATAGCCGCCCTCGAGGGCCGCCACCGCCTCTTCCAGCGCCGCCTGGGTCGGCGTGCCCTGGCGGCCGTAGGTGTAGACGCCCTGCTCGAAGCGCCGGGCGCGTTTCGCCCGCATCTCGGCCAGTGTCGCCGACAAGATGGTCGAGGCGTGATAGACGGGCGGATTGACGATGCCGTGGTTCTCGCGCGGGTTGGCCCCGGCGTGCACGATCACGGTGTCTTCCTTGAAGCGGTTCTTGTCGGCCACGGCGAACCCCCGGAAACCAAGCGTTTCGCTATCTATCATCCCGCGTGCGGGCGCGCCAGCGCGGCCGCTTCTTGATGGTTTGCCGCGACCGGACTATCTATGCCGAGGCCGCAGCCCCGGCGCGCGGCGAAGGAGCGACATGGCGAACCCCACGCTCACGGCGGGCATGATCGTCCGCCTTTTGATCCTCTGCCTGATCGTCGGCTTCCTGGTCCACGCGTTCGGCTTCGCCCCGCTCGATTTCTGGCGCGGCGTGCGCGACGCGTTCGACTGGGGCTGGAACCACAGCTTGGTCGTGTTCCACCGCGCGATGGAATACATCGTGCTGGGTGCGGCGATCGTCCTGCCGATCGCCGTCATCGTCTATGGCTGGCGCTGGCTAAAGGGCCGGTAGGCTTATTTCTCGACCGGGACGTCGGGCCGGGTACCCCACTCGGACCAGGATCCGTCATAGACGGCGAACTTGTCCTGCCCGATCAGGTGCAGCCCCAGCGCGAGGACCGACGCGGTGACGCCCGAGCCGCAGCTCGTCACCACGGGGCGCGCGAGATCGACCCCGGTGGCCTTGAACTTGGCAGCGAGGGCGTCGGCTCCGGCCATGGTGCGGGTCTCGGGATCGAGGATGTCGGTGTAGGGCAGGCTGAGGCTGCCCGGGATGTGGCCGGGGCGCGAGCCCGGCCGCGGCTCCGGCTCCAGACCCTTGAACCGGCCGGCCGAGCGCGCGTCGAGCACCTGCTCGGCCTCGGTCGTTAGGTTGCCCTTGAGCTGGTCGAGCGAGCGGACCAGCCCGGGGTGGGGTGTCGCGCGGTAGGTGGCGGGCTTCGGCCTGGCTGCCCCGGCCTCCGTCTTGCGGCCCTCCGCCAGCCATTTCTTCAGCCCGCCATCCAGCACGGATACCTTGTCGTGGCCGAAGAAGCGGAACTCCCACCACACGCGCGCGGCAGTCTGCAGCCCGAACCGGTCGTACACCACCACATGGCTCGCGTTGGAGACGCCCATGGCGCCGACCTTCTCGGAGAACACCGCCGCCGACGGCAGCATGTGAGGCAGGGGGTTCGCCTTGTCCGCCACGTCGTCGATGTCGAAGAACACCGCCCCCGGGATATGCGACTTCAGGTATTCGCTACGCCCGTCTCCCTCGCCAAGGAACCAGGTGCCGTCGAGCACGACGAGGTTCGGCTCGCCCAGATGCGCGGCGAGCCACTCGGTGGAAACCAGGGCCTCGGGATGGGCATAGTTCATCTGTCGAGCCAATCAGGAACGGGCAGGTTCTTCTCGCGAAGAAACGCCGGGTTGAACATCTTGCTCATATAACGCGTCCCGTAGTCCGCGAGAATGGTCACGATGGTGTGGCCGCGGCCCAGCTCCTTCGCGAGACGGATCGCGCCGGCGACGTTGATGCCCGTCGAGCCGCCGACGCACAGCCCTTCGTGCTTCAGCATGTCAAAAATGATCGGCAGCGCCTCCTCGTCGGGGATCTGGAACGGCACGTCGATCGGCGCGCCCTCGAGATTCTTGGTGATGCGGCCCTGGCCGATGCCCTCGGTGATCGAGTTGCCCTCGGCCTTGAGCTGGCCGTTCTTGTAGTAGTTGTAGAGCGCGGCGCCCATCGGGTCGGCCAGCGCGATCTCGATGTTCGGGTTCCGCTCCTTGAGGAACATGGCGCAGCCGGCGAGCGTGCCGCCGGTGCCGACCGAGCAGACGAACCCATCCACCTTGCCGCCGGTCTGCTCCCAGATCTCCGGGCCGGTGCCACGGTAGTGCGCCTCGCGATTGGCGATGTTGTCGAACTGCATCGCCCAGATGGCGCCGTTCGGCTCGGTCTTGGCGAGCTCGTCCGCCAGCCGGCCGGAAACATGCACATAGTTGCCGGGATCGCGGTAGGGCACCGCAGGCACCTCGCGCAAATCGGCGCCGCAGAGCCGCAGCATGTCCTTCTTCTCCTGGGACTGGGTCTCCGGGATCACGATCACGGTGCGATAGCCGCGCGCGTTGGCGACCAGGGCGAGCCCGATGCCGGTATTGCCCGCCGTGCCCTCGACAATCACCCCGCCGGGGCGGAGCACGCCCCGCTTCTCGGCGTCGAGAACGATATACAGGGAAGCCCTGTCCTTTACGGAACTCCCAGGATTGAGAAATTCAGCTTTTCCCAGAATTTCACAGCCGGTCTGCTCCGACGCCCGGTTGAGGCGGATAAGCGGCGTGTTTCCGATGGTTCCAATGAACCCGTCGCGGACTTCCATGGATCCTCCTTGCCCCGCCGGCCGGGGGCTGGCGGAGACTAGCGGGCGCCTTCCTCCGGATCAACGCCACCACGCCCGGAGCATTTCACGGTTGAGAACAAGCCATTGCAGGGCGACCAGTGTGATGAGGTTGGTTATTTCGCCGCGCGCCAGCATCTCCCGCATCGAAGCGAACCCTACGGTGAAGGCGCGGATGTCCTCGCCCTCGTGGTGCAGCCCGTGGATGCCGCCGACACCCGTGAGGTCCGCCCGGCCCACGAAGATCGCCACGGTCTCGGTCAGGATGCCCGGGCTCGGCATCGCGTTGCAGACGGGCAGGAGCTCGCCAAGGGTGACGCCCGCCTCCTCCAACGCCTCGCGCCTTGCGACGCCCTCCGGCGTCTCGCCCTCGTCGACCAGGCCGGCAACGATTTCGACCAGCCAGGGCGGAAAGCCGGCGCGCAGGGCCCCGGGGCGGAACTGCTCGATCAGCACGATCTCGTCCCGCGCGGGGTCGTAGGGCAGGACGGCGGCGGCGCGGCCGCGCTCGATCACCTCGCGCACCAGCTCCTTGCCCCAACCGCCGGCGAACAGGCGGTGGCGGAGGCGCAGCTCGTCGATCCGGGCGTAGCCCGAATAGACGGTGCCTTCGGAAACCACCTCGACGTCGGATTTGTCCATCTTCACCTCACCGCTTCCCCCATCGAGATAGCGCGCCGTTTGAGATATGTCATGGCCGCCCGGCCGCCGCCATGGGAGCGTCGGCGGGTGCGAGGGAGCCTGCGATGGCACACGAAGTTACGATCTCGGAGAACGGGCAGGGGCGCTACGCCCAGGATGTCACGGCGGGGCGGCACGTGCTGCACGCGGACGAGCCGGCGAGCGTCGGTGGGGCCGACACTGGACCTTCGCCGTACGAACTGCTGGCCGCCGCGCTCGGCGCCTGTACCTCGATGACGCTCCGCATGTATGCCGAGCGCAAGGGCTGGGCGCTCGGTCGCATCGTCGTCAAGGTGCGCCATGCCAGGATTTACGCCGCCGACTGCGCCGATTGCGAGACGCGCGACGGGCTGGTGGAAGAGTTCGTGCGCGAGATACTGATCGCCGGTCCGCTCGACGAAGAGCAGCGCGCGCGCCTCACCGAGATCGCCGACCGCTGCCCGGTGCACCGCACCCTCGCCGCCGAGGTGAAGGTGCGGACGGTGCTCGCCGCGGCCTGAGAATCAGACGGTCCAGTACCGGCCGGTCGCGGCGATCGGGATCAGGATCAGCCCGAGCGTCAGGTTGGTGGCGACGATGTGGCGGATACCGTTCATCGCCTTCGCCGCCGCCGCGATGTCGTTCGCCGCGACCGCGCGCCGGAACCGCTTGTACGGGGCGAACCACAGGTGGAGGTAGAGCAGGACCATGATCCAGCCGAGCCCCTGCATCAGATTGATGTAAAGCTGCAGGTGGGCGAACCCGCCGAACCGGACGAAGATCATCCAGTAGCCGGTCCCAAGCAGCAGCACGACGGCGAGCCACACCCAGCGGAAGAAGCGGTCGAACACCCGGTCCCACTGCGCGATACGCACCGCCGGGTCGAGCGGGCCGGCGGACGGGCGCAGCACGAAATGGGCGAAGAACATGCCGCCGACCCAGACGACAGCCGACAAGATGTGCAGCGCGAGCGCGACGATCGTTTGCGCGATCATGGATACCCTCCCCGTGGCGGGCGCCACCATAGCAGATTGTGCCGTCCCGCAAGCGCGGTTAGCCTGACGAAACACATCCCGGGCGGAGCAACATGAAGTTCACCGGCACCGAGAGCTACGTGGCCACCGAGGATCTGATGACCGCGGTCAATGCCGCGGTCACGCTGGAGCGTCCGCTGCTGGTCAAGGGCGAGCCTGGGACCGGCAAGACCATGCTCGCGACCGAGATCGCCCAGGCGCTCGGCCGGCCGTATTTCGAATGGCACGTCAAGTCGACCTCGAAGGCGAGCCACGGGCTCTACGAGTACGACGCCGTCTCGCGGCTGCGCGACTCTCAGCTCGGCGATCCGCGCGTCGCCGACATATCCAACTACATCCGCCGCGGCACGCTGTGGGAGGCATTCGCCTCGCCCGAGCCGGCGGTCTTGCTGATCGACGAGATCGACAAGGCGGACATCGAGTTCCCGAACGACTTGTTGCGGGAGCTCGACCGCATGGAGTTCACCGTCTACGAGACGGGCGAGACGATCGCGGCGCGCCACCGCCCGCTGGTCATCATCACCTCGAACAACGAGAAAGAGCTGCCGGACGCGTTCCTCCGCCGCTGCTTCTTCCATTACATCCGCTTCCCCGATGCCGACACGATGGCGCGGATCGTCGAGGTCCATTTCCCCGGCCTCAAGAAGCGCCTGTTGAAGGAGGCGCTGGAGCGGTTCTACGAGGTGCGCGCCGTCGAGGGGCTGCGCAAGCGGCCGTCGACGTCCGAGCTTCTCGACTGGATCAAGCTACTGGTCGCCGAGGACGTCGATCCCGCGACGCTCGCCGCCGATCCCACCAAGGCGATCCCTCAGCTCCACGGCGCGCTGCTCAAGAACGAGCAGGACGTGCAGCTTTTCGAGCGGCTGGCCTTCCTCGCGCGCGGGCGCAGGTAGTGTTCGTTGACTTCTTCCTTGCGCTGCGCGAGGCGGGCATCCCGGCGACCATCCGGGAATACCTCGTGCTGCTGGAGGCGATGGAGAAGAACGTCGCCGACGGCAGTGTCGAGCGGTTCTACTGGCTCGCGCGCGCGACCCTCGTGAAGGACGAGAGGCATTTCGACCGGTTCGACGCGGTGTTCGAGCATGTCTTCCGCGGCGCTGAGATGGCCTTCGCCGAGCTGTTCGGGGGCGAGGTGCCGGAGGACTGGCTGCGCGGCCTCGCCCGCAAGCTATTCACCGCAGAGGAGCTCGCGAAGCTCGAGGCGAAGGGGCTCGACGAAATTCTGAAAGGCCTCGCCGAGCGCCTCGCCGAGCAGCGCGGCCGCCATCGCGGCGGCTCGAAATGGATCGGCACTGCCGGTACCTCGCCTTACGGCCACGGCGGCCGAAACCCGACCGGCATCCGCATCGGCGGGCCGGGCGGCGAGGGCAGCGCGGTCAAAATCTGGCAGCGGCGCGAGTTCGCCGGGCTCGCCGGCGACGCCGAGCTCGGCACGCGCAACATCAAGATGGCGCTTCGCCGCCTTCGCCGCTTCGCGCGCGACGGCGCGCCCGACGAGTTCGACCTCGACGGCACGATCCGCGCCACGGCCGATAATGCGGGCTGGCTCGACATCCGCATGGTCCCGGAGCGCAAGAACCGCATCAAGGTGCTGCTGCTGCTCGACATCGGCGGGTCGATGGACATGCACATCCGTGAAACCGAGCAGCTCTTCACCGCCGCGCGCGCCGAATTCCGCCATCTCGAAACCTGGTACTTCCACAATTTCATCTACGACCGGCTGTGGCGCGAGGACGCGAGCCGCCGCCGCGTCTGGGCGAACACGACCGATCTGCTCAATACGTTCGGGCCGGACTGGCGGCTTATCCTGGTCGGCGACGCGACGATGAGCCCGTACGAGATCACCGAGCCGGTCGGAAGCATCGGCTACTGGAACGAGGAGCCGGGCCAGGTCTGGCTGGGCCGGCTGACCGCGGCGTGGCCGGCGGCGGCGTGGCTCAACCCCGTGCCGAAAAAATACTGGGACGACACGATGTCGGTTCGCATCACGCGCCGGCTGATGAGCGGACGGATGTTTCCGCTCACCCTCGACGGGCTCGACGACGCGATGCGCGAGCTCCGCCGCGGCAGCAAGACCGGTGGGCCGGTCGGCTCGCCGGCGATGGTGTAAATATGAGTGTCACCCAAATGGCGAGGATGACAATCCGGAGATCGCGGCCTCAGCCCGCCTTCTTCGGGTTCGGGTGGCCGCAGTGGGGGCAGGTGCCCTTGGCGACGGTCGAATAATATTCCTCGAACACAGGCGGCAGGTCATCGACCAGGCTGTTGAGCTGGACTTCGCGCCGGTGGACCCGCGTGTGGCAGTTGCCGCAGTACCATTCGAACGCGTCGATCTCGCCCATGCTGCGCTTGCGCTCGACCACCAGCCCCACCGTGCCCGCCGGACGTTGAGGCGAATGGCGGGTATGGGCGGGCAGCAAAAAGATGTCGCCAGCCCGGATCGGGATGTCGCGCGGCTTCCCGTCCTCCATGATGCGCAGCACCATGTCTCCCTTGAGCTGGTAGAACAGCTCCTCCGCCGGGTCGTCGTGATAGTCGGTGCGCAGATTGGGCCCGCCGACGACCGTGACCATGAATTCGTGGTCCTCCCAGATCTGCGCGTTGCCGACCGGGGGCTTCAGGAGATCGGCGTGATCCTCGATCCAGTGGGCGAGATTGAGAGGCGGGGAGACGGGCATGCTAGATTCTCCATTCACTCAAACTGTCACCTCGGCCGCGCCGCGCCCGGGATGACAAGCCTTCCTGGTTTCCCTGGTGCGCGCTCAGTTGACCTCGCCGCCGTTGATGTTGATGACTTGACCGGTGATGTGGCCGGACTCGGGGCCGAGCAGGAAGACGATCATCGGGGCCACATCCTCCGCCACGCCGACATGGCCGAGCGGGATGATCTTCGACAGCGCCACCTTGGTCGCCTCGATGTCGGCGAGCGGTCGGTCACGCCGGAAGAACGGCGTGTCGAGCGGGCCGGGCGCCACCACGTTGGCCCGAATGTTGAGGTGCGCTTTCTCGCGGGCGAGCGACTTGGTGAAGCTCATGATCGCGCCCTTCGCAGCCGCGTAGTGCGCGCCGTTCGGCTGGCCGCGCACGCCCTGCACCGAAGAGGTGGTGACGATGGCGCCGAACTTGCGCTCCATCATCGAGGGCAGCACGGCCCGGCAGGCATAGAACGTCCCGGCGCCGTGGATCTGCATCAGCGTCGCCCAGTCATCGTCGGTAATGTCCTCGATGGCGCGCACGTCGTAGACGCCGGCAAGGTTCGCCAGGTAGGCGATCGGGCCGAGCGACTTCGACGCCGTGGCGACGACCTCGTTCACCTCGGCCGACTTGGCGATGTCGAGTGCGTAGGCCTCGGCGCGGCCGTTGCCCTTGGCGATCTCGGCGGCCACCGCCTTCGCCGCGTCGCCGTCGATGTCGGCAACCGCGACCGGCGCGCCGCGCTCGGCGAGCCCCAGCGCGGTGAGCCGCCCCATCCCGCTGCCACCGCCGATCACCAGCGCCGCGCCGGCGTCGAGGTCCTTGTACATGTGCGTCTCCCTTTCGTTCCTTGGACCGCTACTCCGAGAAGCGGAAATCGAAGCCGCCCGACTTGCGCGGGTTCACCCGCCCGGCCGTCGCGCCCGGAAAATGGCACGGCACGACCAGAAGGTCGCGCCCGGCGGCGCGGTCGAGGAAGCGCCCGCGCGTCATCGCGGCGGCTTTTTGGTCGGTGTCGAAATTCGTGCTCATCTCCGGTCGGGCGACCTGCACCGGATGATGCATCATGTCGCCGGTGAACACCGCCTCGCCGCCGCGGTTCTTGATGTGGAGCCCGACCTGACCCGGAGTGTGGCCGGGCAGGGGCTCGAGCCAGATGCCGGACTCGATCTCATGGTCGGATTCCACCAGGTCGGCACGGCCCGCCTCCAAGATCGGGAGCACGCTGTCACCGAAATAGTCGCCGCTGCGCGCCGTGATGGGCGCACGCCGCTCGGTCAATTCCCAATGCTCCCATTCGCGCCGCGCGAAGATGTAGCGCGCGTTCGGGAAGGTCGGCACCCAGCGCCCGTTGTGGAGCCGCGTGTTCCACCCGACGTGATCGACGTGCATGTGGGTGCACAGCACGTAGTCGATCTCCTCGGGATTGGCGCCGGCCGCGGCAAGCCGGTCGAGCCACGGCTCCTGCAGACGGTTGAACGGCGGGGTATTGCGCGCCTTGTCGTTGCCGATGCAGCTGTCGATCAGGATCGTCGCGCGCGGCGTCCGCAGAAGAAAGCCTTGGATGGCGATGATCAGCTTGTTCTCGGCGGCGTCGTAGAAGCGTGGCCCGCAGGCCTCGGGCTCGGCGGCGACCATTTCCGCCGACCAGTCGGGGAACACCATCGGCGCCGACAAGAGCGGGCCTTCGAGCTCGACCACTGAGGCCGCGGTGACTTCGCCGATCCTGTGCAGGCGCATGATGTTCCCCCTGTCGGTTTGGGGCGATGGTAGCAAGCGCGCGGTGCGGGGGCTAGGTCGTGGACTCATAATGGTTGATGCGGAGCCGTATGGAAGCGAGGGCGACGGCGGCGAGGAAGTTTCGCGCGAGCTTGTCATAGCGCGTGGCGATGCGCCGGAAGTGCTTGAGCCGGTTGAAGAAGCGTTCGACGAGGTTGCGCTGGCGGTAAATCTGGCGGTCAACGACACGGCGGACCCGGACGTTGCTCTGCGACGGGATGTGGGCGAAGGCGCCAGCGGCTTCGATGAGCGCGATAATGGTGGCCGCGAAGTAGCCGCGGTCGGCAACGACGTGACGAGCGAGCGCCAGTCCCTCGACCAGGGCCGGGAAGGTGGTCTTGTCCGAGGCCTGGCCGGGGGTGAGCAGCAGGCGCACAGGCAGGCCGTGACGATCCACCACGACGTGGATTTTGGTGGTCAGTCCTCCACGAGAACGGCCAATGGCGTGATCCGCGCCCCCTTTTTACCGCCGGCCGCGTGCTGGTGGGCGCGCACGATCGAGGAGTCGATCAGATGAAGCGACGTGGGCGAGCCGGCCTTCAAAGCCTCGAACACCTTGAGCCACACCCCTGCTTTGGCCCAGCGGTTGAAGCGATTGTAGACCGTGGTGTACGGGCCGTACCGTTCCGGCAGGTCACGCCACGGCGCGCCTGTGCGCAGGATGTGGAAGATCCCGTTCACCACACGCCGGTCGTCCACCCGCGGCACGCCGCGCGGCTTGTTCGGCAGCAGCGGCTGGATGATCGTCCATTCCGCATCGGTCAAATCGAAGCGCGCCATCTTCAAGCTCCCACCGTTTGGAAGCTTGAATCACACCCCGCCCATAAAGGGAATCCCCTTTATGGGTACATGACCTAGACGCCGCGCCGGGTGGTGAGCCCAACCTCCTCGTACCCGCCGCCCGTCTCGTCCGGCCAGTTGACGGCGGTTTGGAACGCCGGGCGTGCCGAAACGCGCGCGTACCAGTCGTGCACGTGCGGCCGCTTGTCCTTCGCCCACATGTGCTGCTGTCCCATGGCGAGAAGCCGGAACATGTAGGGGGCGACGCAGATGTCGGCGAGCGAGTAGGAGCCGACGAGCCATTCCCCGTTGGCGGCGAGAAGCGTCTCCATCCGGCCGATCAGCCCATCGAGCGTCGCGAAATGGGCGGCGATCTCGGCCTCGCCGATGTCGTCGCGCGCGGCACGCGCATGGGCCTCCTTGTAGAAATCAAGCGGGCGGTTCTTCGCCGCCTCGGCGATCTCGGCCGTGTTCAGCCGGTTGCGGAGCTTGGGCACGATGTACTTGGCCATGGTGGTCAGCACCACGGCGGGGAAATCGTCCTCGCACTTGCGGACGAAGAGCCGCATCCGCGCTTGCGCGAGAGGATCGCCGGGCTTCAGCGGCGGGCCGTCGAACGCGTCGTCGATATATTCGCAGATGATCGTCGATTCCTGGACCGGCTGCCCGTCATGCACCAGCGTCGGCACCACACCGTCCGGGTTGAGGGCGAGATAATCGGGCTTGAGCTGATCGAGCCGGAACAGGTCGATATAGCGGCTGGTCCAGGGCACGCCCTTTTCCTCGAGCGCCATGCGCACCCTGACCGAACAGACCGAGCTCCAGAAATGGTACAGCTCGACACCCATCGCTTCCTCCCGTCAAAGCCCGGCGATCAGGATATACAGGATCGCGGCCGGCGCCACGTACCGGCACATCACCCGCCACGCGCCGGCCCAGTGGAACCTGTGCCGCCCGCCGCCCGTCGCCTCGTTCATCGCGCGCGGCAGGATCGCCCAGCCGACGAACAGCGACATGGCGATGCCGCCGAGCGGCAGCATGATGTTCGAGGTGGCGAAATCCATTGCGTCGAGAATGTTCTTGCCGGCGATGGTGACGTCCTGCCAGGGCCCGAACGATAGCAGCGGCGGGATGCCGCACAGGAACGAGGCGAACCCGATGCCGAGTGCGGCGCGGGTGCGGCCGATCTTGCGCTCGTCGACGCACCAGGCGACCACCACCTCGAGCAGCGAGACGGACGAGGTGAGTGCGGCGATCAGCAGCAGCACGAAGAACGCGACCGCGAAATAGCTCCCGGCCGGCATGTGCGCGAACACGGCGGGCAGAGTGATGAACACCAGCCCCGGCCCCGCCGCCGGGTCGTAGTGGAAGGCGAAGACGGCCGGCAGCACGACGAGCCCGGCGACCAGCGCGACCACCGTGTCGCAGAGCGTCACCCAGAGGGCGGCGCGCGGCAGGTCGAGATCGCGCGACAGGTACGAGCCGTAGGTGAGCATCGCGCCCATGCCGAGCGACAGCGAGAAGAACGCCTGCGCCAGCGCGTCGCCGAGCAGCGGCCCGTCGAGCTTGCCGAAATCGGGCTTGAGGTAGAAGGCGAGCCCGGCCTCGGCGCCCGGCAGGGTGAGGGAGCGGATAGCGAGCCCGACGAGGATCAGGAACAAAAGCGGCAGCAGGACCTGGCAGCTCTTCTCGATGCCGCCATGGACGCCGCCCAGTACCACCCCGACGGTCAGCGCCATGAAGGCGAGATGGCAGGCGAGCGGCACCGCGGGGTGGCTCACGAAATCCCCGAATATGGTGCCGAGCGCCTTCGGGTCCGGCGTCGCCATCAGCCCGGTCGCCGCCTTGACGATGTAGCCGATCGTCCAGCCGGCGACGACGCTGTAGTAGGAGAGGATCACGAAGCCCGCGATCACGCCCATGTAGCCGAGCCATACCCAGGCGCCGCCCTTGAGCAGGGCGAACGCGCCCACCGGGTTGCGCTGGGCAGCGCGGCCGATCACGAATTCGGCGAGCATGACGGCGACGCCCAGCGTGAACACGATCACGACGTAGGCGATCAGGAAGGCGCCGCCGCCGTTCTGGCCGGCGACATAGGGAAACTTCCAGATGTTGCCGAGGCCGACAGCCGAGCCGGCCGCGGCCATGATGAAGCCGAGCCGCGAGCCCCAATGTCCCCGGTCCGCCATGTGCCCTCGCTGCGAGACAGGCGCGGACCATAGGGAGATCGCGGGCGGGCGCGCAACCGCCGAATCGGGAACGGGGGAGGAAGTCTCGACGGTGTTGGCGGCCGGCCCGCAACGCGTTAGGTTGGAAACGCAACGTGTACCGGGAATAGCGAGTTGATGGCTGATATCGAGCGTGCCAACGGCCACAAGCCGGCCGGCCTCCTGCACATCCTGCATCCGGCGTTGATGTCGGCCCCCCGCCCGCGCGACGAGGAGCTCGACTACAAGCTCGACGAGGCGCTGGCCGCGGTCGTGTCCCTCCGCTCGCACGTGCCGGAGGAGGCGTTCACCGCCTCGTTCCTCGGCACCGACCGGCAGGGCTCGGGCGTCGTCATCGACAAGGCCGGTCTGGTCCTCACCATCGGGTATCTGATCTCCGAGGCCGACCAGGTGATGCTGACCACGGTCGACGGCGACACGGTGCAGGCGCACCCGGTGGCCTACGACTACGAGTTCGGGCTTCGGACTCGTGCGCGCCATCGCGCCGCTCGGCGTGCAGCCGATGGCGCTCGGCAGCGCCGCCTCGGTCAAGGTGCGGGACACGGCGGTGGTGAGCGCGGGCGGCGGGCGGCCGTTCGCGATCAGCGCGCGCATCGTCTCGAAGCGCGAATTCGCCGGCTACTGGGAATACCTGCTGGACGAGGCGATCTTCACCTCGCCGCCGCACCCGGCTTGGTCGGGCGCAGCGCTGATCGGGCCGGGCGGCAAGCTGGTTGGAATCGGCTCGCTGATCGTCGAGGAGGCGCGGCGCGGCAGCCGGCCGGTGCCCGGCAACATGTTCGTGCCGATCGACATCCTGAAGCCGATCCTCGACGATCTCCTGAAGCAGGGGGGGCTCGCCCGTCCGCCGCGCCCGTGGCTCGGCATGTACACCGCCGAGGCGCAGGACAAGCTGATCGTCACCGGGGTGTTCACCGGCGGCCCGGCCGACGAGGCGGGGGTCGAGGCGGGCGACGTGCTGGTCGCGGTCGGGGGTGAACCGGTCGAGACCGTCGCCGCCTTCTACAAGCGGCTCTGGGCGGCGGGACCGGCCGGGGTCGAGGTGACCCTTTCGGTCAACCGCGATGGCACGGACATGCACCTGCCGGTGCGCACCTCGGACCGCAACCGGCGCATGCGCAGCCCGCGCGGCCATTGAGCGCGCTAATACTTCCTTAACCCGCGGCACCTTCAATCGCCGGACGCGCCCGCACCGGAACGAAGTGCGGCGCGCATTGCCATGCATGTGGCCGCCCGCCTCGTCGCGGGTCCGGTCTGCGGCCGAGGACATGACACCAGGCGAACTGCGGACCATCCTCAGGCGGCACGAGTGGTTCCTCGCCGGACGCAAGGGCGGCGTCCGGGCGAACCTGAGGGGCGCCGACCTCGCCGGCCTCGACCTCGCGCGCGCCAAGTTGCAGAACGCCATCGCCGTCGGGGCCAACTGCCGCGGCGCCAACTTCTCCGGGGCCGACCTCAGCTACGCCGATTTCTTCGGCGCCAATTTCGAGGATGCCGACCTGACGGGTGCGGTGCTGGTGCGCACCGATTTCCGCGGTGCCTGCATGCGGAGCGCGAAGCTCACCGGCGCCGACATGGGCCTGGCCGACCTCCGGCCGGGCGTCATCATGGACGGCCGCACCCAGCACATCGCCGAGGGACGCAGCGGCGACGACCAGCGCTCGGTCGACCTCAGTGACGCCAACTTGAGCCGGGCGCGACTGGTGCACGCCGACCTGGAAAGCGCGGCGCTCTATCGCACGGATCTGTCGGACGCCGACATGACCGATGCGAACCTGTCCTTCGCCAAGCTCAAAAGCGCCGACCTGCGGCGAGCCAACCTGACCGGCGCCCGGCTCAACCTGGCCGTGCTGCGCGGCGCCGATCTCACCGATGCGATCCTCACCGCCGAGCAGGCGGAGGTCGCCGACCTGCAGGACGCCGTGATGCCGCGCGTCCTGCCGCGCGAAATCGACCTGCCGATGGGCGGGGGCGAGCCACGCGGCGAAGTGGAGCGGCTGATCCGCGACCACCAGCGCTGGATCCGGACCGGGGGCACGGCGGGGGCGCGGGTCGACCTGTCCGGGCGGGACCTCTCCGGACGCGACCTGCGGGGGGTGGATCTCTCCGGCGCGCGCATGGCGGCGACCCGGTTCGACCAGGCCGACCTAACCGGCGCCAAATTCCTGCTCTCCGTCATGTCGGGCGCCAGCTTCGAGCGCGCGCGCCTGGTTCGCGCCGACCTCTCGGGCGCTGAGCTCAGCGATGCGCGGTTCGGCGCCGCCGACCTGCGCGAGGCCGTGTTCGAGGCGGTCGATCTGCGCGACGTGAACGGAAAGCAGATCGGCCGCAAATGGCCCGCCAACCTCAGCCGCGGCGACTTTTCGTCGGCCAACCTCGCGGGTGCCTCGCTCCGCGGGGCGCGGATCGACGGGGCGGTGTTCGCCGGCACCGACCTCACCGACGCGAACCTCTCCGGCTGCGACCTCGACGGCGCGCGCCTGGCCGGCGCGTTGATCGCGGCCGCCATCCTCAGCGAGGAGCCGAGCTAGCGCCGCGCTGGCTTGGCGGCTTCTCGGCCGCTCTCTACCATCGTTCCCGAACAAGAACCCGAGGCCGCGTGCCTCGTTCGGGAGGATGTCCATGCGCATGCGCCGCCTGCTGGCGTTTGTGTGTTTCATTGCGTTCGTACCTGGCGCGTTTGCCGAGAACCTGACCGATGCCACCAGGAAGCTGCTGGCCGCGGGGCATTTGCCCGAGTCGGCGATGGCCGGGCTCAATGCGGAACTCGCCGTGCCGCCCGCGCTCGTTGCCGCCGCGAAGAAGGAGGGCGTGGTCCGCGTCCAGCTCCAGATGTCGGACCAGGAGTTCGCCGCGGTTTCGTCGGTGTTCGCCGCGCGCTACCCGGGCATCAAGCTCGAATATTTGCGGGGCATTGGCGCCCAGATCCAGAAGGCGCTGGTCGCCTACAAGACCGGCACGATCATCACCGACGTGATCGCCGCCTACGAGTCCTACGAGGACGAGTTCCGCAAGGCGGGGCTCGCCGACCTGCGCAGCCTGCCAGCCTATGCGAGCCTGCGCGACGAGATGAAGACGCCGGACGGCGTCGACGGCGCCGACAAGATGAACTACTGGTGCACCACCTATTCCACCGAGCGCGTGAAGGCGGCGGACCTGCCCAAGACATGGGACGATTTGCTGACCAGCCCGCGCTGGCGCAACGGCAAGCTCGCGCTCGCCTCGAACGCCGGACAAACCTTCCTGCCCACTCTCGCGGTGAAGCTGGGCGACGCCTGGACCAAGAGCTTCCTCGACCGTCTGTTCGGCGAGGTCCACCCGCAGCTCCGCAAAGAGACGCTGGCCGCCACCTCCAAGCTGATTTCGGTCGGCGAGTTCGACCTGGTCGTGTCGGTGCAGGACTACGTCACCGAGCGAGACGCCAAGCGCGGCATGCCGGTCGCCGCCCACTGCCCGGAGCCCGTGGTCGCCACCTGGGGCAAGCTCGCCGTGCTGGCGAAAAGTCCCAACCGCGACGCGGCGCTTCTCTATGCCAACTGGCACATGAGCCGCGAGGGCCAGATCGCCGTGTACGTCTACGCGCGCCAGGTGCCGGTCAACAAGGCGCTCGCCGGGCGGGAGTTCCTGCCCTATCCGGACGAGGTGCTCGGCAAGAAGATTCTCTACCGGACCGACGACGTGCTGCGCCAGCAGGGCCGCGTGACGGCGATGTGGAGCAAGTACTGGCAAGGGTCGAGCGGCGCCCGCATGCGCTGACCTACCTGTTTCCGGGGACGGCGGCCTTCGCGGCCGCCGTCTCGGCCGCGCGTAAGAATCCGGCGCGCGCTTGATCGTTCTCGCTGTCTGGCCTATCGTTTCCGTCTTGAGAACAAGACGGCACGCCAAAGACAAAACAGGGAGAACGTCCGTAAATCGTCGCCCGACGACGTCAGTTGCCATTCTGGCGCTTTGCGCGAGCCTCGCATTCGCTCATGCGGCGCAGGCCGAAAACTTCACCGCTGCGACCAAAAAGCTTCTCGCGGACGGAAAGCTTCCTGATTCGATCATGGCGGGGCTCGACAAGGAGCTCGCCGTGCCGGACTCGATGGTCGCCGCGGCCAAGAAGGAGGGCAAGGTCAGCGTCCGGCTGCAAATGTCGGACCAGGAGTTCGCCAAGGTGTTCGCGGTGTTCGCGGCGCGCTATCCCGGCATCGAGTCGGAATACGCGCGCGGCGTCGGGCGCGCACGGACGGTGGCGCCGCTGATGGCCTATGAGAAGGGCACGGTGCTTTCCGACGTCCTGTCGGCCTACGAGCCGCAGCTCGCCGCTTGGCGCAAGATGAAGGGGCTGATGAAGATCAGCGACCTGCCGTCCTATTCCGGCCTGCGCGAGGAGATGAAGACCGAGACCGGAACCGACGCCGCGGACAAGATGAACTATTGGTGCATGGAGTACAGCCCGGCGCGGGTGAAGGCCGCGAACCTGCCCAGGACGTGGGATGACCTGCTCACCCTGCAGCAATGGCGCAACGGGCGCATCGGGCTCGCCGGCAACGCCGCCCATACCTGGATGCCGATGCTGTGGGGCGTCTATGGCGACGACTGGACGAAGCACTATCTCGACACGCTGTTTCACGTGGTGAAGCCGCAGCTCCGCAAGGAGACGCTCGCCGCCTTCGGCAAGCTGATCGCGGTCGGGGAGTTCGACGCCGGAATGGCGGTCCAGCCCTACGTGACGCGGCGCGATGCCAAGAAGGGGGTGCCGGTCGCCGCGCACTGCCCGGAGCCGGTGCCGTTGACCTGGGGCTATCTCGGCGTGGTGAAGGGCACCAAGCACCCGAACGCGGCGCGCCTCTTCCTCAACTGGTACATCAGCAAGGAAGGCCAGATCGCCAACTACGTCTACGCGAGTCAGGTGCCGGTGCGCGCCGACCTCGCGACGCGCGAGTTCCTGCCCTATCCCGACGAGGTGCTGGGGAAGAAGCTCGCCCCGCGAACCGAAAAGCTGATCCTGACTTCGGGAAAGGTCGTCGGTTGGTTCAACAAGGCGTGGCAGGACGCGGGCGGCAAGCGCTGAGAGCGCTCGGAGCGGATCTGGCGGTGAAGAAGCGGGCTACCAGCCCTTAACCGCCAGCACGTCGCAAGGTGGCTTCCGAAGCAAGTCCTCGGCCACGCTGCCGAGAAGGGCGTGCGCCGCCCCGGTCCGCCCATGCGTGCCGATGACCAGAAGGTCGGGCTTGAGCCGGCGAATTTGGCGATCGAGCACTGACCAGACGGTGCCTTCCTGCAGGACGGGCGTCAGACGCGGCCGTTTTCCTCTGAGGCTGGCGAGGAGCGTCTTCATCTCGGTCCCGACGATTTTATCGAGCTTGGCTCGATGTTCCTCCTTCGCCGCGGTCCGCGTTCGTTCGCTGTATCCAAATCCCTTGAAGGGAATGTCATAGGCGTGAATCAGCTGGAAGTCCGCCTGCGGCAGAAGGCCGACCGCGAATTCGATCGCTTTCCGTGAGCACACGGAAAAATCGACCCCGATCACGACGCGGCGATAGGGCCCCGTGCAGCGGTCCTTCACGAGCAGTACCGGGAGGTGGCCGGTGCGGATGACGCGTTCGACCGTGGTCCCGCGAAACATGTCCTTCAAGGCGCCTTCGCGGTGCATGCCGAGGACGATCATCTCGGCGTTCGATTTTTCGGCGGCTTCGAAGATTTGCGCGTAGCGCCGGCCGACGGTGACGTCGATCACTACCTGGGGCCGGCCGCGCTTTGTCAGGGACTCGATGTGCTCGCCAATGGCCGCATGCGCGAACTGCGCCTGTGCGTCAGCGGCAGACGGCGGCAGCGCATCGTCGACTACGTGCAGAACCGTAAGGTTGGCCCCGGTCTCGCGCGCGGTCGAAACCGCCCGCACCAACGCACGATCTGACCGGGCGGACAGATCGGTCGCCATCAGCAAGTTCTTCATGGCCCCCTCGACCGTTCGCCTCAGGCCTTACTGGGCAGGTCCTCTTCCAGCACGCTGAGATAGACGCAGTACGAGATTTCGCCCTCGTCGTCGTCGCGGTGGACGGTGCCAAGCGTCTCGCCACCGACCTTGAGCTCGACGGGCGCGCCGGCCCGTGCCGGCGCGGCGATGGCGATGCGGCTGGTGCCGAAGGCGTCGCGCAGGAAGGCCTGGAGTCGCGCGATTTCAACCGGTGTCATGCGTTACTCCGTTGCGGTTGTATGTGCCATATAGGTTCGATTGGCGGGAACGCGAGTCGCGGCTCCCTCACGGCGCGAGCAGGAGCTTGCCCAGCACCTCGCCCGCCTCGAGCATCTCGTGCGCCCGCCGAGCTTCGGAGAGTGGCAGAATCCCGTGGATTCGGGGCCGCGCCGCCCCTTCGGCCACCAGCTCGATCAACCGGCGCATGCCGGCCCGGCGCTCGTCGACCAGATGGTCCCAGAGGTGAATCGAGAATCTGCGGACAGCGACGCAGCGCCCGCCATGCTTGCGCAGCTCGCCCATCAAATCGACCGGCGCCGATCCGCCGAGCCCGCCATAGATCACCAGCGTGCCGAGCGGGGCCAGCATGGCGAGGTTGGCCGCGACCAGCGGCGCGCCCACCGGATCGACGATCCAGTCGACGCCGCGCCCGCCGGTGATCTCGGCGAGGCGGGCGGCGACGTCCTCCGACTGGCGGTCGATCATGTGGTGCGCGCCCATCTCGCGGGCGAAGGCGCAGCGATCGGGGCCCGACGCGATGCCGACGACGGTCATGTCGCGGGCGCGGGCGAGGTCGATCACCGCGTTGCCCATTCCGCCGGCGGCGGCGTAGAGCAGGACCCAGTCGGCCGCGCGCGGGCGCATCGCGTCCTCGATCATGTGCCACGCGACCTGGTAGTTGGCGAGCGAGGCGGCGGCCTCGAACGACACCGCGTCGGGCAGCACGAACGTGCCGTCGGCTGGCGTGGCGATGTACTCGGCATAGCACCCGCCACGCTGCGGCCGCTCGCGTGCCGAGACCAGCACGCGCTCGCCCACCGCGCGCTCGGTGACGCCCGGCCCGACCGCCGCCACGACGCCCGCCATTTCCGTGCCCGGCGTTGCCGGCAAGGGCGGCATCCAGCCGTAGGTGCCCTTGCGGATCACCGTGTCAGGAATGCCGACGCCGATCGCGTGCGCCTTGACCACCACCTCGCCGGGGCCGGGCCTGGGCTCCGGCGCATCGACGTAGCGCAGGGCCTCGGGCCCGCCCGGCGCGTCGAACCGGACGATCTTCACGGCGTGTGCGCCTTGAGGAAGCCGACCACGCGCGCCTTCTGCGCCGTGAGGTGGGCGGGGCCCTTCCAGTCGCTCAGGGATTCGGCGTGGGGCAGGGTTTCGGCCACCTCCAGCCCGATCACCGCAGGATGCGGCTTGTCGTCGCCCGGCAGCACCAGGGACGGCGTCGCGCAGCCCTTGACGAAGTCGCGCTCAACGGCGAACACGAAATCGCCCGACCACATGTTGCGGCCGAACGCGGCGGCCGCCGTCATGTCGAGCTCCGGCCGCGCCTTCTTCCGCTCCACGGCCCATTCGGCGAAGGAGTCGGGGAAGTAGGTCGGGAATTCCGGGTTGAGGCCGATCGGGTTCTGCAGCACCTGGGCGGAAACGCGCTGGGGCGCGACCTCGGCCATCTTGAGGCAGAAGCTCGAGCCGATGCAGCCGCCCAGCGTGTGGCATTTCTTGACGCCGAGATGGTCGAGCAGGCCGAGCTGATCCGACGCATAGGTGTGCCAGCCATGGTCGGCCGCGATTGCGCCCTTCGAATCGCCGGCGTTCCGCTGGTCCATCGCGATCACCCGGTAGCCTTCGCCTGCCAGCACCCCGGTCCAGTCGTTCCAGACCCGCGGCGGCCCGTCCTTCGGCGCGTGCCACATCCCCATCTGCGAGCGCATGCCTCCCGGCGCGAACAGCAGCACCGGGTAGCCCCGCTCCGGGCCGGTGACCTCGTAGCGGATCTCGGCGTCGTCGAGCTTGAGGACCGGCATCGCGTTCACCTCCTTTGTCATCCCGAGGCGGCGAAGTCGCCGCGGCGATCCAATCGACCGTCAACGCCGGTGCGCCGGATTACTTCGCTTCGCTATGCAATGACAGCGTTGGTACCCCGCCCCATTATGCCCACTGCCGCTGAAAGTGCCACAGCATCTGCGGCGCCATGGCGGAGCGGGTGCTGCGGTTGTCCGAATCTTCCCGGTTTGCTAGACTCCGAAGGTCTACCGTCCTACTTTCCGCTACACTGGAAAGTCTCCGGACATCCCTTTGAAAAACCGTTAGAAAATCGTGGCGGACCCGACCCAGCCAAAGCCGTTCGATATCGCGCCGGTGACGATCGAGGAGGAGATGCGCCGCTCCTACCTCGATTACGCCATGAGCGTGATCGTGAGCCGCGCCTTGCCCGACGTCCGCGACGGGCTGAAGCCGGTGCACCGGCGCATCCTCTACTCAATGAACCAGGAGGGGGTGCACTGGAACCGGCCGTACCGCAAGTCGGCCCGCATCGTCGGCGACGTGATGGGCAAGTACCACCCGCACGGCGACGTCGCCATCTACGACACGATGGTGCGCATGGCGCAGGATTTCTCCATGCGCCTGCCGCTGATCGACGGGCAGGGCAATTACGGCTCGATGGACGGCGATCCGCCGGCGGCCATGCGCTACACCGAGGCGCGTCTCGCCCGCGCCGCGCACTCGCTGCTCGACGACATCGACAAGGAGACGGTCGATTTCGTCGCCAACTACGACGAGACGACCGAGGAGCCATCGGTCCTCCCGGCGAAATTCCCGAACCTGCTGGTCAACGGGGCGGGCGGCATCGCGGTCGGCATGGCGACCAATATCCCGACCCACAACCTGGGCGAGGTGATCGACGCATGCCTCGCGCTGCTCGACAAGCCCGACATTTCGCTCGACGAGCTGATGGAGCTGCTGCCCGGGCCCGACTTCCCGACCGGCGCGCTGATCCTCGGCCGCGCCGGCATCCGCTCCGCCTACCACACCGGGCGCGGCTCGGTGATCATGCGCGGGCGCACCCATGTCGAGGAGATCCGCAAGGACCGCGAGGCGATCGTCGTCACCGAGGTGCCGTACCAGGTGAACAAGGCGCGCATGGTCGAGCGGATCGCCGAGCTGGTGCGCGAGAAGCGGATCGAGGGCATTTCCGACCTTCGCGACGAGTCCGACCGCGACGGCGTGCGGGTGGTCATCGAAATCCGCCGCGACGCCATGGCGGAGATCGTGCTGAACCAGCTCTACCGTTACTCGCCGCTGCAGACGAGCTTCGGCATCAACGCGCTGGCGCTGAACGGCGGCCGGCCCGAGATGATGGACCTCAAAGCCATCCTCGCCGCCTTCGTCGCCTTCCGCAAGGAGGTGATCCGCCGGCGCACCATCTACGAGCTGGGCAAGGCGCGCGAGCGGGCGCATGTCTTGGTCGGCCTCGCCATCGCCGTCGCCAACATCGACGAGGTGATCGCGCTGATCCGGGCTGCGAAGGACCCGGCCGAGGCGCGCGCCGGGCTGCTCGCCCGCGACTGGCCCGCCGCCGATGTCGCCGACCTGGTCCGGCTGATCGACGATCCGGAGCACATGCTCTCCGACGCCGATACCTACCGTCTGTCGGACGAGCAGGCGCGCGCCATTCTCGACCTCCGCCTGCAGCGCCTCACCGGGCTCGAGCGCGACAAGATCGCCGAGGAGCTGAACGGCCTTGCCGCCTCGATCCGCGACTATCTTGAAATCCTCGGCTCGCGCGACCGGGTGATCGAAATCGTCCGCACGGAGCTGGGCGAGATCCGCGAGCAGTTCGCCACTCCGCGCCGCACCGAGATCGTCGAGCAGGAGTTCGAGCACGACATCGAGGATCTGATCCAGCACGAGGACGTGGTCGTCACCGTCACCCACGGCGGCTACATCAAGCGCGTGCCGCTTTCGGCCTATCGCGCCCAGCGCCGCGGCGGCAAGGGCCGCGCCGGCATGGCGACGAAGGAGGAGGATTTCGTCAGCCGCGTGTTCGTCTGCGACACGCACGCGCCGATCCTTTTCTTCTCCTCGCGCGGCATCGTCTATCGGCTGAAGGCCTACCAGGTGCCCGAGGGCGCCCCGGCCGCGCGCGGCAAGGCGCTGGTCAACCTGCTGCCGCTCGCCGAGGGCGAATACATCACCACGCTGATGCCGATGCCGGACGACGAATCCACCTGGGACAATTTCCACGTGATGTTCGCGACCGCGCGCGGCAGCGTGCGGCGCAACAAGCTGTCCGATTTCACCAACATCATGTCGGCCGGCAAGATCGCCATGAAGTTCGAGGGCGAGGATGCGGGCGACCATTTGATCGGCGTCGCGCCCTGCACCGAGGCGCAGGACGTTCTGCTCGCCGCGCGGTCCGGCAAGTGCATCCGCTTTCCCGTCACCGACGTTCGCGTGTTCGCCGGGCGCAACTCGACCGGCGTGCGTGGCCTCCGCCTCGCCGACGGCGACGACGTGATCTCGCTGTCGCTGCTGAACCACAACGAGGTCGAGATCGAGGCGCGCGACGAATACCTGCGCGCGGTCAGCGCGAGGCGCCGGTTCGAAGGCTCGGAATACGAGGACCGGCCCGAGGATCGTGCCCGCGACGAGGCGCTGGCCGCACGGCTCGAGGAGCCGGCTTTCGCTGCGATGGCGGGGGCGGAGGAGTTCATACTGACCGTCACCGAGCGCGGCTACGGCAAGCGCACTTCGGCCTACGAGTACCGGATCGCCGGGCGGGGCGGGCAGGGCATTGCCAACATCGACACGTCGGAGCGCAACGGCGCCGTCGTCGCCTCGTTCCCGGTCGATCGCACCGACCAGCTCGTGCTGGTCACCAACGGCGGCCAGATCATCCGCATCGGCGTCGAGGACGTGCGCATCGCTGGGCGCGGCACGCAAGGCGTGACATTGTTCCAGGTCGGCGAGGACGAGCGCGTCGTCTCGGTCGCCCAGGTGCGCGAGCCCGCCGACGCGAGCGGCGCGGCCGAAGGCGACAGCGCCGAAGCCTCCTGATCAGCCCGGCAGGGTGATCGCGCCCTCCGGTCCGATCGTGAAGTGCGGGTTCCAGGCGATCTCCCACACATGGCCATCGGGATCGGCGAAATGGCCGATATATCCGCCCCAGTCCGCCTTGCGCCCCGTGTCCAGCAGGCGGGCGCCCGCCGCCACAGCCTCCGCCAGCACGCCATCGACCGCCGCGGGGGATTCGACGTTCAGCGCCAGCGCGACCCCGTCGAACCCGCGCCCGTCATTCGCGACCTTGGCGTCCGCCGCCAGTTCCGCGCGTCCCCACAACGCCAGCACCATCCCGCCGCACTGGAAGAAGGCGACCACGCCGTCGACGCTGTAGCCCGACGCGCGCCAGCCGAGCCGTTCGTAGAATGCGCGGCTCCGCGCCAGGTCGTCGACGCCGAGCGTGATGAGGCTGATGCGCTGGTCCATGCGAGCCACTTTCGGGTGGCCGGATTGCGTGCCAGAATATCGCGCAGGATCACGGGGGACAGCCATGTATATCGACGTCCACGCCCACGCATTCGGGCCCAACTTCCGCGCGGCGGCCGAGCGGCTGCGCGAAGGGGCGAGCTCGGGCGTCCGGCCCGGCATCCGCGACCGGGCCACGCCGCTCGACTGGTTCGACCCGGACCACGCGCTGCGCGACATGGATGCCAAGCGGTTCGACATGCGCATTGTCTCGCACGGGCCGGACATCGCGACCTTCTCGCCCGCCGAGCAGGTCGACCTCGCCAGGTGGGCCAACGACGACATGATCGCGCTGGCGCGCACCCATCCCGACCGGCTGCGAGTGCTGGCGACGCTACCCTACGGCGATATCGATGCCTCGGTCGCCGAGCTGGAGCGCGTCGCCTCGGCGCCGGAGATGGTCGGCGTGTTCATGCGCTCCAACATCGCGGGCGAGCGCCCGTCCGAGCCGCGCTACGAGCCGGTGTGGGCGAAAATCAATGAGCTCAGGATTCCCGTGGTCGAGCACCCGGCCTATCCGGTGTTCTCCAAGGAGATCCGCAAGAACAACAACGCCGTCATCATGGGCTACATGTTCGATACCCAGATGATGGTCGTCGAGCTGATCCAGGCCGGCGTGTTCGAGCGCTATCCCGACTTCCCGTTCGTGGTGGCGCACACGGGCGGCGGGCTGCTCGACCTCCTGAACCGGATCGAGCGGTCGTCCAAGGCCAATCCCGATGTCTCGGGCCGCATCTCGAAGCCGTTCAGCCACTACGTGAAACAGTTCTACTTCGACACCTGCACGTTCTACGAGCCGCCGCTGATGATGGCGCACAAATATATCGGCGGCGACCGGCTGATGTTCGGCACCGACTACCCCTATGTCGACGCGAACGCCGGCTATGTCGAGGCGCTGCCGATCGCCGATGCCGACCAGGCGGCGATCATGGGCGGCAACGCCGCGCGCGTGTTCGGGCTCGGCTGACGCTCGGGCTTCTGACGGCCGGCAAGACGTGGTAAGAGGGCCGCGCGCCGCCCCGAAGCGGCCGCGGAAAGGATTCGATGGAACGTATCGGCGTCTATCCGGGCACGTTCGACCCGATCACCAACGGCCATCTCGATATCATCGCGCGGTCGGCGAAGCTCCTCGACCGGCTGGTGGTGGCCGTCGCGGTGAACGCGGGGAAGGGGCCCCTCTTCGGCATCGACGAGCGGGTGCGGCTGGTCGAGGAGGAGGTCACAGCCCTCGGCAACGGGCTCGCCAACCGCGTCGCCGTGCTGCCGTTCGACAATCTGCTGGTCCGGTTCGCGGCCGAGCAGGGGGCGAACGTGCTGATCCGCGGGCTCCGCGCCGTTTCCGACTTCGACTACGAATTCCAGATGGCCTCGATGAACGCCAAGCTTGCGCCCGACATCGAGACGGTGTGCCTGATGGCGTCGGACCGCTACCAGTTCATCGCCGCCCGGCTCGTGAAGGAGATCGCGACGATGGGGGGCGACGTTTCGAGCTTCGTCTCCCCGCGCATCGCCCGCCGCCTCGCCGAGCGGTTGAGGGACGGGAAATAACATCCTAGTTTGGCGGCCCCGGCGGCCGCCTGGCCGCCGGACCTCCCGGTGCGGGCGCGTAGCTCAGCGGTAGAGCAACTGACTTTTAATCAGCAGGTCCCGGGTTCGATTCCCGGCGCGCCCACCAAGCTTTTTCAGCCTCTTATCGCCGCGCCGGCGGTTTGGACCGCGTTGCCGCTCGGAACGCCCTATGCAACTGTGGGCTGTTGAGGTCGTTGACGCTGTGTCCGGCATTGCCGCCGGGCTGCCCATAGTGGGGACGAGGTGGCAAAGAACCGACCGCGCGTGCTCGTCGTCGAGGATGAACTTCTGATCGCCCTGGACGTGGAGGCGATGGTGGAGGGTCTCGGCTGCGTGGTGATCGGCCCGATGGCGACGGTGGGCGATGCGCTGGCGGCCGTCGTCCAGACCTCGCTCGACGGCGCCGTCCTGGACATCAATCTGGGCAAGGAGCGCGTCTGGCCCGTGGCCGAGCTGCTGGCCGAGAAGAACATCCCCTTCGTGCTGGCCACCGGCTACGGGCGCAGCGAGATTCCCGCCCGCTTCACCCCGTTCCCGGTTCTCGTGAAGCCGTTAACCGCCATCACCCTGGGATCGGGCCTCCGGCGGGCGCGCATTCTCCGCGACTGACCGCCGGCCTGCACTCGGTTGCCAGCGGATACCGTCGGCGGGCAGCTCGAAGACGCATTCGAAGCCGTTGGCACCGAAGTCGGGCTGGCAACGCCCGTGCAGCTCGAACTCGGCGCTGCGGCGGACGAAGCGGAGCCCGAACCCCTCCCGCGCGGGCGCCGTCGCCGGCGGCCCGCCCGTCTCCTTCCAGATCACGCGCAGGGTACCGGGATCGTTCAGCACGTACTCCCAGCGCAGGACCACCGCCCCTTTGGCCGTGGACCAGGCGCCGTACTTTGCGGCGTTCGTCGCCAACTCGTGCAGGATGAGCCCGACCGAGACGACTGCGGCCGGCCGCAATTCGATGGCCGAGCCCACCAGCGTGAGCCGGTCCGAGTCCGCCTCGGCGAAGGGCAGGAGCACGCGGCGAGCGACATCGTCCAGCCCCGCACGCTCCCACGCGCGTTCCGAAAGAAGATTGTGCGCGGCGGCCATCGCGTTGACGCGCCCCTCGACGATCTCGGCGAACTCGTCGCTCGACGCGCCGCGCGCCTTGGTCTGGTGGATGACCGCGAGCACGACCGCCAGCGCGTTCTTCACCCGGTGGTTGAGCTCGGACACCATTGCGGATAGCCGCTCTTCCGACCGCTTGCGCTCCGAGATGTCGATCAGCGTGAGGACGGCGCCGCCCGTCATGTTCTGGTCGTCGCGGTACGGAAGGATGCGCAGGATGAACGTGCGGGGGGTCTCGCCGCCGTTGGTCTGAACTTCGCGCTCGCGGCCTGTGCCTTCGGCGACCACGGCCTCTACCTCTGCCTTCAGCTCCTTGAAATCCAGCCGCCCGGCAAGCTCGTCCAAGGGGCGCCCGATATCGTGATCGCGCAGATGGAACAGCGGCTTCGCTGATGGCGTGAAATTCATGATTCGGAACTGCTGGTCGAGGAACAGCATTGCGATCTCGGTATTCGCGAACAGGTTCTTCAGGTCGTTGTTCGCGCGGGCCAGATCGTCCACCCGGCTGCTCAGCTCGTTGTTGACGGTGCGCAGCTCCTCGTTGATCGATTGCAGCTCCTCCTTGGAGGTTTCGAGCTCCTCGTTCGACGATTGCAACTCCTCGTTGACCGAGGACAGCTCCTCGTTCGAGGCCTTCAGCTCCTCGTTGGAGGTCTCGAGCTCCTCCAAGGTGCTCTGCAGCCGTTCCTTGGTGGTCTGGAGCTCGATCTCGAGGGCACGGGCGACCTCGTCGTCGTGCCGGCGCGCGGAGCGGGTGGTGGGCGGCTCGCCGACCACGGGGCCGTCCTGGAACACGACAAGGTAGAGCGAGTCGCTGCGGCTCCGGCTCGGCAGCGGTTCGACCGTAAGGGTGAGCTGGCGCCGCTGATCGCCGCTTCCGATCGTAAGGCCGGTCCGCGTCTCGCGCTGGCCGGTGGCCATCACCTTTGCCACCGCCGCGCGGACGTCGACGGCAAGGCCGCTGCGTGCCATGGCGCCCAGATTCATGCGCGGGCGGCCGCCTGGCAGCTCCAGGTACTCGCCCGTACCGGTCGAGGCTTCCAATATGTCGTAATCGGTGTCGATCACGACGTAGGCGGGCGCGAAATCGGCCAGCACCCGCCGCGCGGCCTGGCCCGACAGCCCCTCCACCTCCTCGCTGCGCAGGCCGGGCGACGGCCGTGGCAGCGCCCGGTCACGGCCGTCACCGGCGGCGATGGGGAAATCGGGCAGGCGGGCCGACTCCCCGATGCGCTGGAAAATCCGGTGCTTGCGGTCGGTCTCGCGGAACAGCTTGGGCTGTCCGGGACTTTCCGCCGGGCCGAACAGGATGTAGCCCTCCGGCTTCAGCGAATAGTGGAACACGGGCGCGAGCCGCCTTTGCAGATCGGCGTTCATGTAGATGAGGACGTTGCGGCAGGAGATCAGGTCGATGCGCGAAAAGGGGGGATCGCGCAGCATGTTGTGCTGGGCGAACAGGCACATCTCGCGAAGCTGGCTGCGGATGCAGTAGGTGCCGTCCTCGCTGTCGAAGAATCGCTCCAACCGCTCCGGCGACACGTCCGCAGCGATCCCCTTGGGATATCGGCCGAGCCTCGCGAAATGCAGCGCATTGTCGTCGATGTCGCTGCCGAAAATCTTGAGGTTCGGGACGCTCGGCAGGCTCGCCGTCTGCTCCTGGAACAGCATTGCCAGGCTGTAGGCCTCCTCTCCGGTGGCGCAGCCCGGCACCCAGACGCGGATCTCGTCGTCCTCTGTCTTGCCCGCCAGGAGCTTCGGGATGACCGACTGCGCGAGCGCGATGAAGGCATCGGGGTCACGAAAGAACTGGGTCACGCCGATCAGCAGGTCTCGGAACAGGTTGATCGCCTCGGCCTTGTTCTCGCGCAGCCGTTCCAGATAGGCGGCGAGGCTGTCGGTCCCCGCCATCTGCATGCGCCGGCGGATGCGCCGGTCCACCGTGCTCGACTTGTACCCGCTGAAATCGTGCCCGGTCGCCTCGCGCAGCAGCTTGCAGACTTCCAGACGCTCGCCGTCCTGAACCTGGGCCTCGGCACTAATCGGGGCGCGGCGCACCAGGAACTCGACGAACGCGCCCGGCATATCCTCGACGCTGAGTTCGCGATCGACCAGCCCGGTGCGCACGGCGCTCAGCAGCATGCTGTCGTATTCCGCTTCGCCGAGCGTCTGGGTGAGGGTGAGGCCGCCCGCCTCCTTGATCGACTTCAGCCCGATCGTGCCGTCGGTCCCCGCGCCGGACAGCAGCGCGCAGCCGGCATGCTCGCCCTGGTCCTCGGAAAGGGAGAGGAAGAACGCATCTATGCTGGTGCGTCGGGACAACGGGTCGTGGTCGGCGACGGGCATCAGTGTCCCGCCCTTGATCGTCATCGTGCGGCCGGGCGCGATGACATAGACATGGTCCGGCGCGACGGACATTCTGCTCGTCACCTCGACCACGGGCAGCTCGGTCTCGCGCTGGAGAATCTCGCGAAGCTGGCTTTCGCGCGCGGGCGCCATGTGCTGGATCAGCACCCAGGCGATCCCGGAGCCGGCGGGGATTGCCTTTACGAAGCTGCGGTAGGCACTGATCCCGCCGGCGGAGGCGCCAACGCCCACGACCGGCGGAACGCTCGCCGCCGTCGTCGCCCGGACGCTCCCGGCGGTCGAGTTGGGATCGTCAGCCTCTAGGGATTCGTCCGGCGGGGGCCGCTGTGCCACAATCCGTCTCCCTGTGCTGGCCAAAGAACCACCATAGAGAAACGCTCCCGCGACGGCCACGTCCGCCTTGGCCGAGGCCGCGGCTCGCAGGCCCGATCACAGCCCGAAGGACGGCACTTCGGGAGGCTCGGGCACGCGGTTCCAGTCGGCGACCGGGTCGTAGTTCCAGATCCATTCCATGCCTGGCGCCCCATACTCCTTGCCGAAGATCGCCTTCTGCGTGTCGCGGTCGTGCATGTGCTTGATGCGCGCGTTGGCGAAGGACCGGCGCTGCACGGCGTGGACGCGCGGAATGCGGGTGGCGCGGAAGCTTTCGAGCGCAGCCGCGGGGTCGTCATGTCCAACGTCGAGCCAGCGGGAGAGGATGTAGGCATCCTCGAATGCCTGACAGGCGCCCTGGCCGGCGTTCGGCAGCATGGCGTGCGCCGCGTCGCCGATGAGCTGGATGCGCCCGCGTCCCCAGTTGCCGGTGAGCGGCCGGGTGAACAGTCCCCATTTCGAGCACTGCGTCACGAGCGCAAGCAGCGTGGCGAGGCGGGGTTCCGGGTTCGGGAAGCTCGCCCGCATCTCGTCGGCCTCACCAGGCGTCGACCAGCCCTCGTCGACCCATTTTTCCGTGTCCTCCTGGGTCACGATGTTCACCACCTCGCGCTTGCGCAGGTAGTAGGCGAAGAAGTGGCGCCCCGGCCCGACCCATTGCACGTGGCCGCTTGGTTCCATCACCTCGGCCGGCACGTCGCTGCCCTTGAGGAGGGCGCGCCACACCATCTGTCCGGTGTAGGTCGGGCTGTCAGCGCCGTAGAGCGCGTGGCGCACCACGGAATGGATGCCGTCCGCGCCGATCACGATGGCGGCATTCCGCGTCACGCCATTGTCGAAGGTAAGGGCGACGGAGTCCGGCCGCTCCTCGATCGCGGTGAGCCAGTGATTCAAATGAAGCCGCGCGGGGTCGACCCCGCCCGCCAGCGCCGCCATCAGGTCGGCGCGGTGAAAGGTGTAGTGCGGCGCGCCATATTTCTCCTGCGCCGACAGCGCATCGCGGAAATCGAGCTCGGCGCCGGTATGCATGTCTCGGGTCATGATGCCGCGCGCCAGGTTCGCGACGGCTGCCACCGCGTCGCCGAGCCCGATCGCGCGCAGCGCCTTAACCGCCTGCGGGCTCGTGTTGATGCCGGCGCCGATCTCGCCGAGGTGCGCCGCGCGCTCGAATATCTCGACATCGAGCCCGGCCTGGGCCAGCGCGTTGGCGGCGGCAAGCCCCGCAAGGCCGCTGCCGACGATCGCAATGGGTCCGATCTTGCCGCTCATTCATCCCTCCGGCCGGTACGCTGGCCGGAGGGTCGCAACTATCGCCTGCGGGGGCAAGCGCTCCCGCGCTGCCGGATGAAGGTGAGACCGAGCAAGGCGAGGGCAAAAATGGTCAGGGTCGGCGGCTCCGGCACGGTCGGGGGACCGGAAGGGCCAATGACGTTGTCGGCGAAGACGTCGAGGCCTCCCATCCCGGCGATCGGCGCGGCGAAGGTGCCGAGCAGGTTGCCCAAGAGGTCGTAGTGATAGACGCCGTTGTTGCCGTAGCCGGTCGAGAGCCACAGCGTATCGTTGCCCCGGTCGTAGGCGAGACCTGACAGGACCCCGGCGCCGAGATCGGTCATGATCGAACCCAGATAGGTTCCGGTGGGGTCGAATTCGTAGACGTCGCCGCTGTCGTACGAGCCGACGTAGAAGATGGTCGAGTTGTTCGAATCGAGCCCCGTGATGCCGATCGGCCCGCCGGTCGGCAAATGCAGCATCAGCGTGCCCATCTCGGTCGGATGCGGCTCCACGGTCATGTCGATGCCGAACTGCACGATCGAATCATTGTCGAACACGCCGGCGATCAGCGTGTTTTGGTAGGTTCCGAGCCCCTCGATCCCTTGCGGCCCGTGATAGAGGGTCGACGTGCCGGTCACGGGGTCGAAGACGCCGACCCCCTGGTAGCGATTGGCCACGAAGATGTTCTGGCCGAGCGACGCGATGCCCGTGTTGCCGACGATGCCGCTCGGCTGGGGGAGCCCCCCGGTCGTGGCGCCGCTGCCGTCGAACTCGGCGATCTGCCCTTCGCCGTCCGCCCCGGCGATACCGAGCAGGGGGCCCGCAAAGGCATGTGGCGTCGAGACGGAGGTGTTGTCGAAGGCATTCACGGAGCCGGTGGCGATATTGGCAACGCCTTCCAAAGTGTTATGGGCGACGGTCGTGGGATCGGTGGTGTTGTTGAGCAGCAAGGTGCCGCCGGACCGCTGGTTTCGGACGGTGTCCTGCTCGATCGTCATCGAATTGGTGGCCGGCAACTGAGTTGCCTGCCGATAGTCGTTATGGACGATGTAGGAGTTGGGCGCGTTTGGGCGCTGAATAAGCGTGTCGTTGGTGATGGCAATCTGCCCGCCGCCGGGCGCGTCGATGCTGTAGCTCGGCAGCGTGCTGGCGGGGCCGCCGCCGTCCTCGAAAGTGGAGTTCGTGATGGTTGCGCCGGTGATCGGGGACACCACCTTGACGTGGTGGCCGACATGGGTGCTGTCGAAATAGCTGTTGTCGACCGTCAACGAGTTCGCGCCGGTCAAGTAGATGCCATGGACCTGTCCCAGGTCGGTCTGGTTGGTGCCGCTGCTGTTGAAGAAGCTCTGGCCGTTGTCGACGAACTTGGAGTCGCGGACCACCACGTCGCCGCGACCCGCCCCGCCCAATATCCCCTCCTGGTTGTCGTGGAAGTAGCTCTGGACGACCGTCAGATTGCCGCCTTCGTACCGGATGCCGGCCCCATTCCCGCCAGTGCCGCTGCTGACCCTCGCTCCCGACAATTCGAGGGATTTAAGCGTGAGGTTCCCGGACGAAACAATGATCGCCTTGCCGTTCGGAATATTCTCGGTCGCCTCGAGATGGGCGAGGCCGCCGACCCCCACGATGGTGAGGTTCTTAGCGCCGGCGTCGAAGAAGTCGTTCTGATAGAGCCCCGCGGCCACGCAAATCGTGTCGCCGCTTGCCGCTGAGCTGACGGCGGCGCCGATCGTCGAGAAGGCGCCGCTCGGACCCACGTTGAGCACGCTGCCGCTCGCCGGCGTGGGACAGGATAAGGCCGCGCCGGGCGCGGCCAGGGCCGCCGAAGACAAGAATAAAAAGGAAGCCAGGGCGAGGCACGGCAACGCCACCGCGCTCGCATATGGGCGGCTCGCGAACATTTGGTCCCCTCCGTAAAAGCACTAATGCTGAACGTGGCTGAAGGAGGGCGGTTCGGTGATCGATCTGTGATCCGGAGGGTGAGAGGCGCCGCGCATCGGCGCCACGCGGTTGTCACGGGAACGCGGAAGCGATTCCCCGGTTGAAACTGGCGAGTTATCCGTCTGTTCCCGCGTGTTCAAAAGTGAGGGTACCATGCCGATCGTCAATTTTCGCGAACGTGCAGAGCTCTGGCGCAACCGGGCCCGCGAACTGCGTACGGCTGCCGGCAAGATGCGGACGCCCGAACGGGAGAGCCTGCTCGAAGTCGCCGACGAGTGGGCGACCATGGCGGACCAGGCCGAGCGCCTGTTCAAGGTGGCGCAGACCGTGGGGCCCAAGGCCGCCTGACGCGGCGACCCGGCGGCCGGGAACCGTTGGCCGGGCGGGGAGGGCGTGCTAAACAGGCCGCCCCGCCCCCGAAGGACGCGCCGGCCGATGGCCTCCACCTCCTCGATCCGTCCATTGATCGCCGGCAACTGGAAGATGAACGGCCTCTCCGCCGACGGGGTGAGCCGCGCGCGTGAAATCGCCGCACGCATGTCCGACGCCCGCCCGCACTGCGAGGTGCTGGTCTGCCCGCCGGCGACGCTGATCGCCCAGGTCGCCTGGGCGGTGAAGGACAGCGGCGTCTCCCTCGGCGGGCAGGACTGCCACGCGAAGGCCGGCGGAGCGTTCACGGGGGACGTCTCGGCCGAGATGCTGCGCGACGCCGGTTGCGCCTATGTGATCGTCGGCCATTCCGAGCGGCGCGGCGGACACGGCGAGACCGACCCCATGGTCCGTGCCAAGGCAGAGGCGGCCCACCGGACCGGCCTCACGGCCATCGTCTGCGTCGGCGAGAGCGAGGCGCAGCGTGACGCCGGCCGGGCCCTGGAGGTCGTGGGCGGCCAGCTCGCCGGCTCGCTTCCGGAAGCCGGGGCCGCCGGAAACCTCGTCGTCGCCTATGAGCCCGTCTGGGCGATCGGCACCGGTCGAACCCCGACAGCAGGGGAGATCGCCGAGGTCCATGCTCGCATCCGTGCCGATCTCGCCGCCCGCTACCGCGACGGCGAAAATACGCGCATCCTCTATGGCGGCTCGGTGAATGCCCGGAACGCGGCGGAGATCCTCGCCGTCGCCAACGTCAACGGCGCGCTGGTCGGCGGCGCCAGCCTGGACACCGAGGCCTTCTGGGCCATCTGCCGTTCCTGCTAGCCATCCCGGGCGCGAGGGGCTAAAACTCGCCCGCCCGCGCCCCATATTGGCGTCAGTCCCGACAGAGTCCGCTCATGATTGCGATCCTTCTCGCCTTCCACGTGCTCATCGCCCTCGCGCTGATCGGGGTCGTCCTGCTGCAGCGCAGCGAGGGCGGCGCGCTCGGCATTGGCGGCGGGGGCGGCGGCGGCGGGATGAGCGGCTTCATGACGGCGCGCGGCTCCGCCAACCTGCTGACGCGCGCAACGGCCGTGCTTGCCGCGCTGTTCATGGGAACCTCGCTCGCGCTCGTCATGCTGAGCAGCGCCCATACCGGCCGGTCGTCGCTCCTCGAACAACCGCCGATGGCCACCCAGCCGCTGACGCACCAGCCCGGCACCCCGCCGCCGCCCGCGACGCCAGCCCAGCCGGCAAAGCCCGCCGCGCCCAGCGTTCCCCTGGCGAAGTAGCTCCCCCCGCCGACGCAAGCCCGGCTTGCGGAAGGCCCACCCGATTCGCTTTCGGGCACCCGCCCGACTGTTGTAGATTGTGCGCCCATGACGCGGTTTGTCTTCATCACCGGCGGCGTGGTTTCCTCCCTGGGAAAAGGTATCGCGTCGGCGGCGCTGGGGGCGCTGCTCCAGGCGCGCGGATTCAAGGTCCGGCTGCGCAAGCTCGACCCCTACCTCAACGTCGATCCGGGCACGATGAGCCCGACCCAGCACGGCGAGGTCTACGTCACCGACGACGGCGGCGAGACCGACCTGGACCTCGGCCATTACGAACGGTTCACCGGGGTGCCGACGCGCCGGTCGGACAACGTGACCACCGGCCGGATCTATTCCGAGGTCATCCGGCGCGAGCGCCACGGCGACTATCTCGGCGCCACGGTGCAGGTGATCCCGCACGTCACCGACGCCATCAAGGAATTCGTGACCGCCGACCTCCAGGGCGAGGATTTCGTGCTGTGCGAGATCGGCGGCACGGTCGGCGACATCGAAAGCCTGCCCTTCCTCGAAGCGATCCGCCAGCTCGGCAACGAGATGGGGCGCACGCGCACCATGTTCGTGCATCTCACCTTGGTGCCGCACATCTCGTCGGCGGGCGAGCTAAAGACCAAGCCCACGCAGCATTCGGTCAAGGAACTGCAGGGCGTCGGCATCCAGCCCGACATCCTGCTCTGCCGGTCCGACCGCGCGATCTCGCCCGAGGCACGCCGCAAGATCGCGCTGTTCTGCAACGTTCAGCCTTCCTGCGTCATCCCGGCGCTCGACGTCGACACGATCTACCAGGTGCCGATCAGCTACCACGCCGAAGGGTTCGACGTGGAGGTGTGCCGCCATTTCGGCATCGAGGCGCGCGAGCTCGACCTTTCGCGCTGGCACGAGATCGTGCGCCGGATCCGCGAGCCCGAGGACCAGGTGAACATCGCGGTCGTCGGCAAGTACACCAAGCTGATCGACAGCTACAAATCGCTGGTCGAGGCACTCGGCCATGGCGGCATCGCCAACAACGTGCGGGTCAACCTGCACTGGATCGAGTTGGAGCTGTTCGAATCCGAATCCGCGAGCCATTACCTCTCCGACGTCGAGGGCATCCTGGTGCCCGGCGGGTTCGGCGAGCGCGGCTCGGAAGGCAAGGTCGCAGCGGTGCGATACGCCCGCGAGCAGAAGGTCCCTTATTTCGGCATCTGCTTCGGGATGCAGATGGCGGTGATCGAAACGGCACGGAATCTCGCCGGGTTGGGAGGCGCCGGCTCGACCGAGTTCGGCCGACCGCGCGAGCCCGTGGTCGGGCTGCTCACCGAATGGATGCGCGGCAACGTCGTCGAACGGCGCGGGGCGAACGACAATCTCGGCGGCACCATGCGGCTCGGTGCCTACGATTGCGAACTGGCCGAGGGGACGCTCGCCCGGCGGATGTACGGGACCGACCATATCGACGAGCGGCACCGCCACCGCTATGAGGTCAACATCAACTACCGCGAGCGGCTGGAGGCGGGAGGGCTGGTATTTTCCGGCATGTCGCCGGACGGGGTGCTGCCGGAGATCATCGAGCGCGCCGACCATCCCTGGTTCATCGGCGTCCAGTTCCATCCGGAGCTGAAGTCCAAGCCCTTCGAGCCGCACCCGCTGTTCTCGTCCTTCATCGGGGCGGCCCTGGATCGGTCGCGGCTGGTGTAAGGGCCGAGCCGCTGCGATACGAGTTTGCTGGCTATTGGTCCCGGCGCATCGACCGTGAGCACCGGCTAGTCTATAAGGTCGAAGGCGACACGCTCCACATCGTGCAATGTCGATACCAGTATTAAACCGGCTCCCAAGTGCCTGAACCCCGCCACGTCACCGTCGGCAACGTCTCGATCGGCAATGACCTGCCGCTTGCGCTGATCGCCGGGCCCTGCGCTCTGGAGAGCCGCCAGCACGCGCTGGAAACCTCGCGCGCCCTCGCCGAGATGACGGCGAAGCTCGGCATCGGGCTTGTCTACAAGACCTCGTTCGACAAGGCGAACCGGACCTCGATCAAGGGCGCGCGCGGCATGGGGATGAAGGAGGGGCTGCCGATCCTCGCCGAGGTGCGCGAGACGGTGGGCATCCCCGTCGTCACCGACGTGCACGAAGCGGGCCAATGCGTGCCGACTGCCGAGGCGGTCGACATGCTGCAGATTCCGGCGTTCCTCTGCCGCCAGACCGATCTTCTGATCGCGGCCGGCGAAACCGGGCGCGCGATCAACGTCAAGAAGGGTCAGTTCCTCGCGCCGTGGGACATGGCGAACGTGGTCGCGAAGATCGAATCCACGGGCAACACGCACATCCTGGTGTGCGAGCGCGGCGCCTCGTTCGGCTACAACACGCTCGTGTCCGACATGCGGTCCTTGCCGATCCTGGCCCGGACCGGCTGCCCCGTCGTATTCGACGCCACCCACTCGGTGCAACAGCCGGGTGGGCAGGGCAGCTCGTCGGGCGGTGACCGCGGGTTCGTGCCGGTTCTGGCGCGCGCCGCCGTCGCGATCGGGGTGGCGGCGGTGTTCGCCGAGACCCACCAGGACCCCGACACGGCGCCCTCCGACGGCCCCAACATGATCCGCCTCGCTCACATGCCGGCGCTGATCGCCGAGCTGATGGAATTCGACCGGATCGCCAAGACCAACGCCCCAACCAGACCGGATTACGCATGACCGCCATTGTCGACATCCGCGCGCGCGAGATTTTGGATTCGCGCGGCAACCCGACCGTCGAGGTCGACGTCGAGCTCGAGACCGGGGCGCGCGGCCGCGCCGCCGTGCCGTCCGGCGCCTCCACGGGCTCCCACGAGGCCGTGGAGCTGCGCGACAGGGAGCCCGACCGCTTCGGCGGCAAGGGCGTCACCAAGGCCGTCGATGCGGCGAACGGCGAGATCTTCGACGCACTTTCAGGCATGGACGCCGAGGATCAGCGCGCCATCGACCGCGCGATGATCGATCTCGACGGCACCCCCAACAAGGCGCGGCTCGGCGCCAACGCCATTCTCGGCGTCTCGCTCGCGTGCGCCAAGGCGGCGGCGGAGGAAGCGGGTCTGCCGCTCTACCGCTATGTCGGCGGGGCGAACGCCGCGATCCTGCCGGTGCCGATGATGAACATCGTCAATGGCGGCCAGCATGCCGACAACCCGATCGACATCCAGGAATTCATGATCATGCCGGTTGCCGCCGATGGCGCGGCCGAGGCGGTGCGCTGGGGCTCGGAGATCTTCCACGCGCTGCGCGCCGGGCTGCACAAGGCGAAGCTCGGCACCAATGTCGGCGACGAAGGCGGGTTCGCCCCCAACCTCGGCTCGGCGACGGAGGCGCTCGACTTCATCATGCGGGCCATCGAGACGGCGGGCTACACGCCGGGCGAGGACGTGGTGCTGGCGCTCGACGCCGCGGCGAGCGAGTTCTTCAAGGACGGCAGCTACCGGATGGAGGGGAAGACACTCGATTCGACGGCGATGATCGCGTTCTACGCCGACCTCGCCAAGGGCTACCCGATCGTATCGCTCGAGGACGGGCTTTCGGAGGACGATTGGGACGGGTGGGCGGCCCTCACCAAATCCGTCGGCGGCGACATCCAGCTCGTCGGCGACGATCTGTTCGTCACAAATCCGGTGCGGATCGCTCAGGGCATCGCCCGCGGTGTCGCCAACGCGGTTCTGATCAAGGTCAACCAGATCGGTACGCTGACAGAGACGCTCGAGGCCGTCGAGATGGCGCACAAGGCGGGCTATGCCTGCGTCATGTCTCACCGCTCGGGTGAGACGGAGGATTCGACCATCGCCGATCTCGCCGTCGCGACCGGGTGCGGCCAGATCAAGACGGGCTCGCTGTCGCGTTCCGACCGGCTCGCCAAGTACAACCAGCTCATCCGCATCGAGGAGGAGCTGGGCGCCTCGGCGCTCTATGCCGGGCGGGGGGCGATCAAGGGTCGTGCCGCGCGCGGAAGGGGCTGAGGGCCGTAATTCTCTCCGAGTCGGTGCAAGAGCGCATAAACCCCCGATTCGCAAGGGTTTTCACAGATTTTGCGCTTGACCGCCGGAATCCCCGTGTGATTCTGTCCCGTCATGGAGCTGCTCCACGAAATCCGACGCCAGGCACGCCATGCCGCCGGGCCGGCGGTGGGGATTCTGGTGGTCGGCTACTTCCTGGTGCACATGGTCCAGGGAGACCGCGGTATCCTGGCCTGGCTCTCCATCCGCCAGCAGATCGTCCACGCCGAGGCGCGGCTCGCGACCGTCGCGGCCGAGCGCGCACGGCTTGAGCACCACGTCGCGCTGCTTCGCCGCGACCGGCTCGATCCCGACATGCTGGACGAGCAGGCGCGGCGCGTCCTGGGTCTCGTGGGGCCGCGCGACATCATCGTGATCGAGAAGCCCCCGCGCCCTGGGTCGTGATCGCCCCCCCATTGTTGTCTTTGTTTCCCCGCGGCACATTGAAACGACACAAACTTGCGTAGCCAAACATTGCGCCCCTGGGCGTTTCGGGCTACCAAATTTGCCGACCCCGCGCCCGTTTCGCGCACTTGTCGCCCAAGGCCGCGGGTCCATAAATAAAAGCCCTGTTCGGGCCAATCTCGGCGAGAGGGAACGTGCCCATGGCCAAGTCCGCCGCAGCCAAATCTTCCGCCAAGAAGGCCTCAGGCGCGGGTGGCGCCAAGGCGCGCAAGCGCGCCAGCGGTGACGGTCCCAGTGGCGACCAGCTCCTCGACCTCTACCGCGACATGCTGCTCATCCGCCGGTTCGAAGAGAAGGCGGGCCAGCTCTACGGCATGGGCCTGATCGGGGGGTTCTGCCACCTCTACATCGGACAGGAAGCCGTGGTCGTCGGGGTGCAGTCGACGCTCGGCGAGGACGACTACATCATCACCACCTACCGCGACCACGGCCATATGCTGGCGACCGGCATGGACCCGAAGGGCGTGATGGCCGAGCTTACCGGCCGCCGCTCGGGCTATTCCAAGGGCAAGGGCGGTTCGATGCACATGTTCTCGAAGGAGAAGAACTTCTTCGGCGGGCACGGCATCGTCGGCGCGCCGGTGCCGATCGCGGCCGGGCTCGCGCTCTCGCAGTCCTATCTCGGCACCGGCGGCATCACAGTCGGCTATTTCGGCGACGGCGCTTCCAGCCAGGGCCAGGTGCACGAGGCGCTGAACATGGCGGCGCTTTGGAAGCTGCCGGTGATCTACGTGATCGAGAACAACAAGTACGGCATGGGCACGTCGATCGAGCGCGCCTCCGCCGTGCACGACCTCTACCGGATCGGCGAGCCGCTCGGAATCCCGGGGCGTCAGGTCGACGGTATGGACGTGCTCGCCGTGCGCGAGGCCGCCCAGGATGCGGTCGCGCACGTGCGCGAGGGTAAGGGCCCGCACATTCTCGAGATGATGACCTACCGCTATCGCGGCCACTCGATGTCCGATCCTGCAAAGTACCGCACGCGTGAGGAGGTAACGAAAGTCCGCGAGGAGCGCGACTGCATCGACCATTTGCGGAAGGAGCTTCTGGCCCGCAAGGCGGCGACCGAGGACCAGATCAAGAAGATCGACGCAGAGGTTCGCGCGCGCGTCAACGAAGCGGCCGAGTTCGCCCAGAACAGCCCGGAGCCGGACCCGTCCGAGCTCTACACCGACGTGTTGGCCGCCTAGCCGGCGCGCGGGAAAGACCCAGATGACGATCAACATCCTGATGCCCGCCCTTTCGCCCACGATGACCGAGGGCAACATCGCCAAGTGGCACAAGAAGGAAGGCGATTCCGTCAAGTCGGGCGACGTGATCGCCGAGATCGAAACCGACAAGGCGACGATGGAGGTCGAGGCCGCCGACGAAGGCCGGCTCGGAAAGATTCTCGCCCCCGAGGGGGCAGAAGGCATCAAGGTCAACGACGTGATCGGCGTGCTGCTGGAGGAGGGCGAGGACGAATCCGCCCTCGCCAATGTGAAGACGTCGGCCAAGCCGCCCGCCTCGAACGGCAATGGCGCGAAGGTCGCGGCGCCGCCGGCCGCCGTTCCTGCGGCGCCCCCGCCTTCGCCTGAGAAAAAGCCCGAGGCGCGGCCTGCCCGTTCGGACGAGCCGATGCCGGCGCGCCCGGCCGCCGCCGCCGCCCCGCCCGAGGCGGAGTATGCCGGCGAGACCACCAAGCTCACCGTGCGCGAGGCGCTACGCGACGCGATGGCCGAAGAGATGCGCGCCGATCCCAGCGTGCTGCTGCTCGGCGAAGAGGTCGCGCAGTACCAGGGCGCCTACAAGGTAAGCCAGGGGCTTCTGGAGGAGTTCGGCGCGCGCCGGGTGATCGACACGCCGATCACCGAGCACGGCTTCACCGGCCTCGCGGTCGGCGCAGCCTTCGGCGGGCTGAAGCCGATCCTCGAGTTCATGACGTTCAACTTCGCCCTGCAGGCGATGGACCACATCATCAACTCCGCAGCCAAGACGCGCTACATGTCGGGCGGGCAGATGAGCAGCCCCATGGTGATCCGCGGCCCGAACGGCGCCGCCGCGCGCGTCGCGGCGCAACATTCGCAGGATTTCGCGAGCTGGTACGCCCACGTGCCCGGCCTCAAGGTGATCGCGCCCTACAGCGCGGCAGACGCCAAAGGTCTGCTCAAATCCGCGATCCGCGATCCCAACCCGGTGATCTTCCTCGAGAACGAGATCCTCTACGGCCACACGTTCGATGTGCCGACCGATCCCGACTTCATCGTGCCGATCGGGCGCGCCCGCATCGCGCGTCCGGGCAAGGACGTCACCATCGCCGCCTATTCGATCTCGGTCGATCACGCGCTCAAGGCCGCCGAGGCGCTGGCGGGCGAGGGGATCGACGCCGAGGTGATCGATCTCCGCACCATCCGCCCGCTCGACACCGAGACGCTGGTCGCCTCGATCAAGAAGACCAACAGGCTGGTCACGGTGGAGGAGGGCTGGGCGTTCGCAGGCATTGGCGCCGAGCTCGCCATGGTCGCGATGGAGCTGGCGTTCGACTGGCTCGACGCGCCGGTCGTCCGCGTCACCGCCGAGGACGTGCCGCTGCCCTACGCCGCGAATCTGGAGAAGCTGGCGCTGCCCTCACCCGAGAAGGTGGTCGCGGCCGCCAAGTCCGTCTGCTATCGCGATTGAGGGCGTAAGCGGATGCTGTGGACCCGGACTTTTCCTCGTCATGGCCGGGCTCGTCCCGGCCATCCACGGGCAGCATCGAGATCTATGATCCCATGGATGCCCGGAACAAGTCCGGGCATGACAGTCGTTGTGAGCTCTCGAAAGACGGGCACCTGAATGCCGATCAAGATCCTGATGCCCGCCCTCTCGCCCACGATGACCGAGGGCAACCTCGCCAAGTGGCACAAGAAGGAGGGGGACGAGGTCCGCTCGGGCGACGTGATCGCCGAGATCGAGACCGACAAGGCGACGATGGAGGTCGAGACGGCCGACGAGGGCACGCTCGGCAAGATCGTTGTGCCCGAGGGCACCGAGGGGGTGAAGGTCAATCAAGTGATCGCCCTGCTGCTGGGCGAGGGCGAGGACCGCGCCGCGCTATCAGAAGCGAGTGCGGCGGCGGTTGCAGGGCCGTCCCAGCCCACCCCGCAACCGGCCGCGCCGTCCCCCTCGGCCGGCACGGCGACGGCCCCGCCGGCCGCGCCCGGCACGGGCAACGGCCACGCCGCGACACCGCTCGCCCGCCGCATGGCGGCGGAGGCGGGGCTCGACCTCGCGGCGCTCGCCGGCACCGGTCCGCGCGGCAAGGTGGTGAAAGCCGACATCGAGGCGGCCCTCGCCGGCGAGGCGGCGGAAGCCCGGCCCGCGGAGCGGCGCGCGATGGCCGCCGGCGGCACCGGCACGATCGGGCACGCCGAGGGACGCACCTTCGCGAGTCCCCTGGCACGGCGCATGGCGCGTGACGCGTCGCTCGATCTCGGCCAGATTTCCGGCTCCGGCCCGGGCGGGCGCGTCGTGAAGCTCGACGTCGCGCGGGCAATGCGGGAAGGGGCGCAGCGCACCGCGCCCCGCGTCGCCCCGCAGCAGGCACCCGCCGCGCCCCCTGCGGCCGGAGAGGCGCCATACGAGGATTTGCGCGTCAGCCAGATGCGCAAGGTCATCGCCGAGCGGCTCTCCGAGTCGAAGCGGACGATCCCGCACTACTACGTCACGGTCGATTGCGAGATCGACCAGCTGCTCGGCGCGCGGGCACAGCTCAACGCGCGGCCGGGCGCGGAGAAGATCTCGGTCAATGACTTCGTCATCCTGGCGGTTGCGCGCGCGCTCGCCGACCATCCGCAGGTCAACGCGATCTGGCAGGGCGCGACCATCCGCCGCTACAAGCGGGTGGACGTGGCGGTCGCCGTCGCGCTGCCCGAGGGGCTGATCACGCCGCTGATCCGCGACGCCAACGCCAAGTCGATCGACGCGATCTCGGCCGAGATGAAGGGGCTCGCCGAGCGCGCGCGGGCCGGCAAGCTCACGCCCGAGGAGTACCAGGGGGGCGCGTTCTCGATCTCCAACCTCGGCATGTTCGGGGTGAAGCAGTTCGACGCGGTGATCAACCCGCCCCATTCCGGCATCCTCGCGATCGGCGCCGGCGAGAAGCGGCCGGTCGTCCATGACGGCCAGCTCGCCGTCGCCACCGTCATGTCGATGACTTCTATCGGCCGACCACCGCGTCGTCGACGGCGCCCTCGGCGCCCAGTTCATCGCCAGCGTGAAGCGCTATCTCGAGGCGCCGGTCACGATGTTCGTGACCTGACAGCGTCGAGGCCATATATCAGCTTGTCGTCCCGGCCGAGCCGCCCTGCGGCGAGAGCCGGGACCCATGCCCGACATGGACCCCGGCTCGGCTCGCTGCGCTCGCCGTCCGGGGTGACAAGAGAGGGACAACGAACAATTCGAGCGGCGAGCGCCCATGGCTGACACCTACGACCTCATCGTCCTTGGCTCCGGGCCCGGCGGCTACGTCGCGGCGATCCGCGCGGCCCAGCTCGGCATGAAGACCGCGATCGTCGAGCGCGACCGACTTGGCGGCATCTGCCTCAACTGGGGGTGCATCCCAACCAAGGCGCTGCTGCGTGCGTCGGAAATCAACCACCTGCTGCACAATCTGGGCGAGTTCGGCTTTTCGGCGGAGAAGGTCACTTATGACCCCAAGGCCGTGGTCGCGCGGTCGCGCAAGGTGGCGGACCGGCTGTCCAAGGGCGTCGCCTACCTGATGAAGAAGCACAAGATCGACGTGATCGAGGGCACCGGCAAGCTCGCCGGCGCTGGCACACTTGCCGTGACCGTCAAGGACGGCAAAGCGCGCGAGGTGGCGGCCAAGCATATCGTGCTCGCGACCGGGGCGCGGGCACGCACGCTGCCGGGCCTCGCGCCGGACGGCAAGACGATCTGGACCTACAAGGAGGCAATGGTTCCGGACGCCATTCCAAAATCGCTGCTGGTGGTTGGCTCGGGCGCCATCGGGATGGAGTTCGCGAGCTTCTACCATGACCTCGGCGCCGAGGTGACCGTGGCCGAGGTGCTCGACCGCATCCTGCCGGTCGAGGACGAGGAGATCAGCGGCCTCGCGCGCAAGTCCTTCGAAAAGCAGGGCATCGCGATCCACACCTCGGTCGAGGTGAAGGACCTGAAAGCCGCGAACGGCAGCGCGACAGCGACCATCCTCGCCGGCAACAAATCGACCGACGTCGCGGTCGAGAAGGTCATTCTCGCCATCGGCATCACCGGCAACGTCGAGAACATCGGCCTCGAAGGTACCAAGGTGAAGGTCGAGCGCGGCCATATCGTGGTCAACGAATGGCTCGAGACCGGCGAAGCGGGAATCTATGCCATCGGCGATGTGGTGGGGCCGCCCTGGCTCGCCCACAAGGCGATGCATGAGGGCGTCATCTGCGTCGAGAAGATCGCGGGCCAGCACCCGCACCCGCTCGACGTCACCAAGGTGCCGGGCTGCACCTACTGCCGGCCCCAGATCGCCTCGGTCGGGCTCACCGAGGCCAAGGCGAAGGCGGCCGGGCACGAGGTGAAGGTCGGGCGCTTCCCGTTCGTAGGCAATGGCAAGGCGATCGCCCTCGGCGACGACCAGGGCATGGTCAAGACGGTATTCGACGCCAAGACCGGCGAGCTTCTCGGCGCGCACATGATCGGCACCGAGGTGACCGAGCTGATCCAGGGCTACACCATCGCCCGCACGCTCGAAGGCACCGAGGCCGAGTTGATGAACACCATCTTCCCGCACCCGACGCTCAGCGAGGCGATGCACGAGTCCGTGCTTGACGCGTTCGGCCAGGTTCTCCACATCTAGGGAAATTGCGCAGGATCGCCGTGCAAGCCCCTGAAACCGCACGCCCTCGCCACCCGGAAAAGGCGGCGCGGCCGGATTCCCCCCGGCTGCCCAAGCCGGCGTGGATCCGGGTGAAGGCGCCGACCTCGCCGGTCTACGGCGAGACGAAGGCGCTGATGCGCGCCCTCAACCTCAACACGGTGTGCGAGGAGGCGGGCTGCCCCAACATCGGCGAATGCTGGGCCAAGCGCCATGCGACCATGATGATCCTGGGCGCCGTCTGCACGCGGGCCTGCGCCTTCTGCAACGTCGCGACCGGCCTTCCCGACCGGCTCGACCCGCACGAGCCGGCGCACGTCGCCGAGGCGGTCGCCAAGCTCGGTCTTGCTCATGTCGTCATCACCTCGGTCGACCGCGACGACCTCGATGACGGCGGGGCCGCCCATTTCGCCGAGGTGATCACCCGCATCCATGACGCCGCGCCGGGCACCACCGTCGAGGTGCTGACGCCCGATTTCCAGCGCAAACCTGGGGCGATCGAGACCGTCGTCGCTGCGCGGCCCGACGTGTTCAACCACAATCTGGAGACGGTTCCGCGCCTCTACCCGACCGTCCGGCCCGGCGCGCGCTACTTCGCCTCACTCCGCCTGCTGCAACGCGTGAAGGAGGTCGACCCCGCCATGTTCACCAAGTCCGGCATCATGGTCGGGCTTGGCGAGGGGGCCGAGGAGGTGCGCCAGGTGATGGACGATCTCCGCGCCGCCGACGTCGACTTCCTGACCATCGGCCAGTACCTGCAGCCGACGCCGAAGCATCATGCGATCGACCGGTTCGTCACGCCCGACGAATTCGCTGCTTATGCCGGTGCGGCGCGGGCCAAAGGGTTCCTGCTCGTCTCGTCCTCGCCGCTCACCCGCTCCTCCTACCATGCGGGCGAGGATTTCGAGAAATTGCGCGCGGCGCGTCTCGCCCGTCTCGCCGAGGGGGCGGGGTAGGGTGCCCCGCCACAGCGAGACGCGCACCCTGCCGCACCCGCCCGAGCGGCTGTTCGATCTGGTCGCCGATATCGAGTCCTATCCCGAGTTCCTGCCATGGTGCGTCGGCGCGCGGATTTTGACTCGCAGCGAGAACGTCATCACCGCCGACCTGATGGTGGGATTCAGGATGCTGCGCGAGACCTTCACCTCGGAGGTGACGCTCGACCGGCCGCGCCGGATCGACGTGCGCTACACGCGCGGGCCGCTGCGCTACCTTCGCAATCACTGGATCTTCACGCCGGAGGACGGCGGCACGCGGATCGATTTCGATATCGATTTCGAGTTCCGGTCGGCCATCCTGCGCCGGGTGATGCAGCCTCTGTTCGGCGAGGCGGTGAACCGCATGGTCGGCGCCTTCGCCCTGCGCGCCAATGCGCTCTACGCGGAACCCGGCGGCAAGCGGGCGTCGCAGCCCGGCTGAGGCACAGCCGGCAATGGTGCTTCGCCGCGCGCGCCTGTCCTTCTAACCGACCCGGCAGTCGATCCGCGGCGGTGATTTCAGCGTTTGCAGGATGACGCAGTAGCGCTCGGTCGTCGCGACCAGCCGCTCGACCGTCTCGGGCGGGGCATCGGTCTCGAGTTGGAACGTGAGCGCGATGTCGGTAACCCCGACCGGCACGGCACGGTCGACGCCGAGCGTGCCCCGCGCGTCCCACGTGCCTTCCGCCACGATCTTTCCGCCGCGCAGCGCGACGCCCATTGCCGTCGCCACCGCCGACAAGGTGACGCCCGCGCACGCCACCAGCGCCTCGAGCAGCATGTCGGCCGAGCAGGCGCGCGTGCCATCACCGCCCGCAATCGGGTGAAGCCCCGCCACGGTCTCGCCCCCGGCCTGCGCAACGATGCAGGAAAGCGCTCCGGCGTCGATCCGTCCCTCGGCGTGCGAGGTGACGCGCGCAGCCTCCGGCGCTTCTCGGTACCGGGCCTTTATCGGCGCCTGGAGCGCCCGCAATTCGTTTGCGTCCATCGTCATCTCCGTCACAACGTCAGGATCAGAAGTAAACGCGGCCCTCGACCGTCTCGTCGCCCTCGCACGGCTCGATCAGCCGCGGATCGTAGAGCGCCCGGTGCGCCGCCACGGCGGCGAGGATGGCGTCGAGCGCGTCGCCCTGGATGTCGTTGATCGCCGCCTGCTCGATCGCGCGGGGCAGCTTGTCGAGCACGCCGCGCGCGACCAGCGTGTCGATGATGGCGCGCCGCCAGAAACGCTGCTGCGCCGACCGGCCCTTGTACGGGTTGTAGAGCCCTTGCGCCTTGAGCATCGAGGCGGGGCAGACCTCGATCAGGATCGCGTGCCCGCGGGCCGGCGCCTGCATCGGCAGAACCCGTGCCTCGCGCGCGACCAGTGGGCGCAGCACCTGGGCGATGCCGGCCCAGGTCTGGCGCACCATGCGCCGGTTGATCGCACTGAACGCCGTCTTGGCGTCGATGTCGGTGCGGCGTTTCGGCTCGGCGCGCGGCATGCCGCCGAGCGCGGCAAGGGCGTCCGGGTCGCGGTAGCGGCGCGGGAAGGAGTTCGAGGAAGGCCGTCCAGCTTTTCTCGCGCACGTACTGCGCCGGAAGACCGAACGGGAAGTCGAACCCGACGATGGCGTCGGCCTGGGCCGCCAGATACTCCACCAGCGCGGCGAGCGCCCGGTCGCGGTCCGGCCCGCCGCCCGGCAGATCCGCGGCGGGGACGCAGCTCTCGATCCGCACCGAGTTCGGCCTCGATCGCGCCGGTCGCGATCCAGGTGCCCTTGCCGGCCTGGCGCGCGCCCGAGAAATCGACGCCTATCGCTTTCCGGGGCGCCGGTCGCCCGGGCAGCGTGACGCGCCGCGCGCCGCGCATTGCCTGGCGCAGCACCATGTCGAGCGCGGCGATCACCGTCTGCTCGCGCACCGCGCCGCGACCGCCGCGGAACACGCGCCGCTCGTGCAGCGTCTCGCGCCCGCGCCGCGCGCACGCCATGTGCACCAGCCCGACCGGCTTGGTGGGCGTCGCGCCGCCGGGTCCCGCGATGCCGGTGCAGGAGACCGCAATGTCGGCATGCGCGTTCGCCAGCGCACCCTCGGCCATCGCGCGCGCCACGGCCTCGCTCACCGCGCCCTGCTCGGCGATGTCTGCACCCGGCACGCCGAGAAGCTCGATCTTCGCGTCATTAGAATAGGTGACGAAGCCGCGCTCGACCACCTCGGACGAACCCGGCACCTCGGTCAGGGCCGCGGCGATCAGCCCGCCGGTGCAGGATTCCGCGGTCGCGAGACGAAGCCCCCGTTCGCGGCAGGCCTGAAGCACGCGGCGCGCGTGGCCCTCGATATCCGCCGGGATCATCGGAGGTACGCCGGCACGTGCGTCACGGCCCACATGACCGCGAGGGCATAGAACCCCGCAACGATGTCATCCGTCATCACGCCCAGCCCGCCGCGCCACGCCCGGTCGATATAGGAGGCTGGCCACGGCTTCACGATGTCGGCGATGCGGAACAGCACGAGGCCGATCGCGTAGTGGACGGGGTCGAGCGGCGCGGCGACGAGGGTGAGCCATTGCCCCGCGACCTCGTCCACCACAACGAATTGCGGGTCGTGCTGGTGGCCGCGCCGGACCACGATCGCCGAGCAGGCCCAACCGATGGCGAAGATCGCCGCTGCGGCAACGGCGAGCCCGGCCGGGCCGGCGCGCGCCGCGATCAGCCATGCGAAGGGCAGGGCGGCGAGCGATCCCCACGTGCCGGGCGCCTTGGGCAGGTAGCCGCTGCCGAACCAGCTGGCCAGGACGACCGCCGGGTGCCACCGGGAGAGCCCGCGGGGCAGTGACCTATCCGGCATCGCCGACGACCGGGGCCGGCAGGCGGATGCTTGCCACCGCCTGGGCTGCAATCCCCTCGCGGCGCCCGGTGAAGCCGAGCCCCTCGGTGGTCGTCGCCTTGACGCTGATGCGCTCGGGGGCGACGTCGAGTATTTCGGCGACCCGCGCCACCATCCGGACGCGGTGCGGCCCGATGCGCGGCGCCTCGCAGATCAAGGTGATGTCGAGATTGACGATCTCGCCGCCGCGCGCGGCCACCAGCTCGGCCGCGTGCGCGAGAAACCGGTCGGACGGCACGTTGCGCCAGCGCGGCTCCGACGGCGGAAAGTGCAGGCCGATGTCGCCCGCGCCGATCGCGCCGAGGATCGCGTCGGTCGCGGCGTGCAGCCCCGCGTCGGCGTCGGAATGGCCTTCCAGCGCCCGGTCGTGCGGGATGCGCACGCCGCACAGCATCACGTGGTCGCCGGCGACGAAGCCGTGCACGTCGAACCCTTGGCCAATGCGTGTCTCGGCGTTGGCGGCAATAAGGCGGCGGGCACGAACCAAATCGTCCTCTGTCGTGATCTTGAAATTGTCGTCGCTGCCCATGACCAGCGCCACGCCGAGGTTGGCCGCCTCGGCCACCGCGGCGTCGTCGGTGAGCCGGTAGCCCGCCACGGCGCGGTGGGCCGCCAGGATGTCGGGATAGCGGAAGCCCTGCGGCGTCTGGGCGCGCCACAGCCGGCCGCGATCGATCGTCGCGACGACCGTCCGCCCGTCCTCGGACCGCTTCAGCGTATCTGCGAGGGGCAGGGCGGGGACGACGGCGGGTGCATCGTCGAGCGCGGCGAGGGTGCGCGAGATCGTGCCGGCGTCGACGAAGGGCCGCGCCGCATCGTGGATCAGCACCTTCTCTGGTGCGAGCCCGGCCAGGCTTTCGAGGCCGAGCCGTGCGGAATCCTGCCGTTCCGTGCCGCCGACCACCGGATCGAGCAGGTCGAGCCCGGACGCAGCCCGGTCATAGAGCGCCCGGTCCTCGGGCCGGATCACCGCCCGCACCCCGTCGACGGCCGGATGGGCGACAAAAGCTGCGAGGGTCCGCGCCATCACCGGCCGGCCGGCAAGGTCCTGGTACTGCTTGGGCAGCGGGCCGCCCAAACGGCTCCCACTTCCGCCCGCCAGCACCAAAGCCACGCATCCCGGCATAGGTTCCTCCCGCGACCGGACCCTATAGCACATTACCGATTCCTTCGACGCCCGGCCGCGCGCCTCGCTATATTGGGATAGATGGCTGCGTCAAACATCGTCCTTGCGCTCTCCGCGCTTCTCGCGCTGATGCCGGCGACCCTCCTGCCGTTCCGGGCCCGCCCGAGACGCGACGCGCTCTATTGGCTGCTGCTCGCGGTCGCGGCCGCGGGCCCCATCGTCTGGATGGCGGCGACCTTTGCGCCGGGCTGGCGAACGGGGCTTTCGGGCGCGCTGATCGTGACCGTCGCGGTGACGGTGCTGATCTTCGCCGGGCTCGCCGCAACCATGCGGGAGGCGTGGCGCCTCACGCCCCTCCTGCTGCCCTATCTGATCCTGGTGGGCGCACTGGCGCTCGTCTGGCAGGGCGAGCCGGAGCAGGCCATCTCGCGCGGGGCGCCAGGCGCCTGGATCGATTTCCATATCCTCGTCTCGGTCGTCGCGTACGGGCTGATGACCGTCGGCGCGGTCGCCGGGCTCGCCGTCGTCCTGCAGGAGCGGGCCCTGAAGTCGAAGCGGCCGGGCCCGCTCACCCGCATGCTGCCCTCGGTCGCAGACGCCGAGGAGCTGCAGGTCCGCCTGCTCGGCGCCTCGGTCTTCGTGCTCGGCATCGGCATTCTGAGCGGCATGACCACCGAATGGCTGGAGACGGGAAGGCTGCTCGTCCTCAGCCACAAGATCGCCTTCACCCTGGCGACGTTCGCGGTGCTGGCCGTGCTCCTTCTCGCCCATTACCGCACCGGGCTTCGCGGCAGGCGAGCCGCCCGCTGGGTCCTGGTCGCCTGGCTGCTGTTGACCCTCGCCTATCCCGGGGTGAAGTTCGTCACCGACGTCCTGCTGACCTAGGGGTCGAGAGGCGAAGGCGATGGGGAAATTCTTCAAGTTCCTGGGGGTTGGCGTTGCCGGCTTCGTCGTGATTGTCGCCGGGCTCTTTGCCTATGCCATGATTCACGGATCGGCGCTCGATAGCGAGAGCAAGGCATACGTCGACCAAGCCGTCGTGGCCATTACGTCCCACTGGTCGGCGCACGCGTTAAAGGACCGCGCCGCGCCAAAGCTGCTTGCCGCCACCACACCCGCCCAGCTCGACAATTTGTTCGGGGCGCTCTCCGGCCTCGGTGAACTGAAGAAATACGAGGGCGCCAAGGGAGAGGCGAATTTCTATGCCAGCATCGGCAACGAGAATGTCTCGTTCGCGGCCTACGTCGCACGCGCCCAGTACGAAAACGGCGAGGCTACGATCAATATCCTGATCCAGAAGACGAATGGCGCATGGCACATTCTCGGATTCCACGTCAATTCGCCCGCACTTGCCGTTCATCCGGGGCGCCAGCACATCTAGCGATCGTCAACCGGCACAGGACTGCGGCTGCGAAAAAGCCCGCGGAACCGCTTGCCATTTTGCACTGCAGTATGTACTAATCGCCTAAGACGTAGGCAGCACACGGATGTGCCTAAAACATGAGCATAAAAATTGGACCGCTGAGCCTCGCCGCCCCGGTGATCCTGGCCCCCATGTCCGGGGTCACGGACCTGCCGTTCCGCCGGCTGGTCAAGCGGCTCGGCGCCGGGCTCGTCGTGTCCGAGATGATCGCGAGCCAGGCGATGATCCGCGAGAACCGCCGGACCCTCACCCGCGCGTCCGTCGAGGCCGAAGGCCAGCCCATGGCGATCCAACTCGCCGGCTGCGATCCGGAGCCGATCGCCGAGGCGGCGCGGCTTGCCGAAGATCGCGGCGCCGCCCTGATCGACATCAATTTCGGCTGTCCGGCGAAGAAGGTGACCGGCGGCGCGGCGGGCTCCGCGCTGATGCGCGACGAGGCGCAGGCGGCCCGCATCCTCGATGCCGCGGTGAAGGCCGTCTCGGTTCCCGTCACGCTCAAGATGCGTACCGGCTGGAACGACGAGAACCGCAACGCGCCGCGCCTCGCCCGTATCGCCGAAGAGTGCGGCATTAGGATGGTCACTGTGCACGGCCGCACGCGCTGTCAGTTCTACAACGGGCGCGCCGACTGGGGCTTCATCCGCCGCGTAAAGGAGGCGGTGTCGATCCCGGTGATCGGCAACGGCGACGTCACCACGCTGGACGACGCGCGCGGACTGCTCGAGGTTTCGGGCGCCGACGGGGTGATGATCGGGCGCGGCTGCTATGGCCGGCCGTGGTTCCCGCGCCAGGTGATCCGCTTCCTCGCCGACGGCGTGCGCGAGCCCGACCCGCCGCTCTACGACCAGTACCGCATCCTGATGGGCCATTTCGACGATATGGTCGCGCATTACGGGCCGGAGATCGCCACGCGCTGCGCCCGCAAGCACGTCGCCTGGTATTCCAAGGGGCTGCCGTCGTCGGCCGAGTTCCGCGCCGAGATCAACCGCCAGGCCGATCCGGCGGGGGTGCGCGCGCAGATCGACCGGTTCTATTTGCCGCTCTGCGAGCGGATGGGAGAGGCGGCATGAGCGCGGCACCCGCCACGCTGCGCCGCCGCCGCCGAGGCACCGCGCCCGACCCGAACCTGCTGCTCGGCGCGCTGTCCTACGCGATCTGCGTGCTCGCCGAGGACGACACGATCGTCTACGTCAACCCGGCGGCGGAGCAGTTCTTCGACCAGGGTGCCCCGCACCTTTTGGGCCAGACGCTCGACCGCGTCATCCCGCCGGACAGCCCGGTCCTGTCGCTCGTCGGCCAGGCGCGCGCCGGCGGAGCGTCGGTGACCGAGTACGATTTGAACGTCGCCCTGCCGCGCAGCGGGCCGCACCTCGCGACCGTGCAGGCGGCGCCGTTCGGCGACGACGTGGCGTTCATCGCGCTCTCATTTCACGAGCAGACGCTGGCGCGCAAGATGGACCGCCAGCTTACCCACCGAAACGCGGCGCGCTCGGTCACCGCCATGTCCTCGGTGCTGGCGCACGAGGTGAAAAACCCGCTGTCCGGCATCCGCGGGGCGGCGCAGCTCCTCGAACAGTCGGTGGGCGAGGCGGACCGCGAACTCACCCGGCTGATCTGCGACGAGGCCGACCGCGTCTGCGCGCTGGTCGACCGCATGGGCGTGTTCGGCGAGCCGGCCGCGCTCGACCGCGCGCCCGTCAACATCCACGCCGTGCTGCACCGGGTCCGGCGCATTGCCGAAGCGGGCTTCGCGAGCCACGTGCGCTTCTCGGAAGTGTACGATCCGTCGCTGCCGCCCGTGCTCGGCCACGCCGACGAGTTGCTGCAGGTGCTGCTCAACCTGGTCAAGAACGCGGCCGAGGCGGTGCCCGCCAAGGGCGGCGAGATCGTTCTCTCGACCGCCTACCAGCACGGGCTCCGTCTCAGCCAGCCGGGCGGCCGGTCGGTCCAGCTCCCGCTGGTCGTCAGCGTCCAGGACAATGGCGGCGGCGTGCCCGACGACCTTGCCCAGCACATGTTCGATCCCTTCGTCACCACCAAGGCGAACGGAACCGGGCTCGGCCTTGCCCTCGTCGCCAAGGTGGTGGGCGATCACGGCGGGGTGGTCGAGTTCGAGAGCCAGCCGCGCCGGACCGTGTTCCGCGTCATGCTGCCCGTGATGGACGGCGCGGCGGAGAACGAGCAATGACCGAGTCGACCATCCTCGTCGCCGACGACGACCGCGGCATCCGCACCGTGCTTACGCAAGCGCTGGCGCGGCGCGGCCATGCGGTGCGCGCCACCGGCACCGCCGCCACGCTGTGGCGTTGGGTGGAGCAGGGCGAGGGCGACGTGGTGATCACCGACGTCGTCTTTCCCGACGAGAACGGGCTCGACCTTCTCCCGCGCATCCGGAAGCTCCGCCCCGACCTCCGCGTCATCGTGATGAGCGCGCAGAACACGCTGCTGACGGCGGTCAAGGCGGCCGAACGCGGCGCCTTCGAGTATCTGCCGAAGCCGTTCGATCTGAACGAGGTGCTGAACGTCGTCGACCTTGCGCTCGCCGCGCCGCAGGCGCCGGCCGAGGCGGCCGGACCGACCGAGGGCGCCGACCAGCTTCCGCTGATCGGCCGGTCGGCCGCGATGCAGGAGATTTACCGCGTGCTGGCGCGGCTGATGGGCACCGACCTGACCGTGATGATCACCGGCGAGTTGGGTACCGGCAAGGAGCTGGCTGCCCAGGCGCTGCACACCTACGGCAAGCGCCGGCACGGCCCGTTCGTCGCGATCAACATGGCGGCGATCCCGCGCGAGCTGGTCGAGGCCGAGCTGTTCGGCCACGAGAAGGGCAGCTTCACCGGCGCGACGCAGCGCGGCGTCGGCCGGTTCGAACAGGCGCAGGGCGGCACGCTGTTCCTCGACGAGATCGGCGACATGCCGATCGAGGCGCAGACGCGGCTCCTGCGCGTGCTGCAGTCGGGCGAGTACACCACGGTGGGCGGTCGCCGCCCCATCCGCGCCGACGTCCGCATCATCGCCGCGACGCACCGCGACCTCCGCCATCACGTGCAGCAGGGGCTGTTCCGCGAGGATCTGTTCTACCGCCTCAACGTGGTGCCGATCCGCCTGCCGCCGCTCCGCGAGCGGACGGAGGACATCGCCGAACTCGCGCAGCACTTCTTCGCCCAGGCGGCGTCCGAGGGCCTGCCGCTCAAGAGCTTCTCGACCGGGGCGATGGAACGGCTCAAGCGCTACCGCTGGCCCGGCAACGTGCGCGAGCTGGAGAATCTGGTGCGGCGCTTGGCCGCGCTCCACGCCGAGGATGTGATCGGCCCCGAGGTGGTGGAGGCGGAGCTCGCCGAGCCGGGTCCCGGCCTCGCCGAGCACGTCAACGGCGACGACGGGCTGGGCCCGGCAGTCGAGCGCCATCTCACCCAGTATTTCAGCGCCCATGGCGAGGCACTGCCATCTCCGGGGTTGTACGATCGTGTGTTGCGCGAGATCGAACGGCCGCTGTTCGCCATCGCGCTTTCTGCGACCCGGGGCAACCAGATCCGCGCGGCCAAGCTCCTTGGCCTCAACCGCAACACGTTGCGCAAGAAAATCCGTGACCTCGACATTCCGGTGGTGCGCGGCGTAAAATAGGGTCGAGCGCGCGGGCGAAAGTTCCGCGCGCGCGCCGTTTCGGACACCGGGTCCCATGAAGGTCATCGTCTGCGGCGCCGGCCAGGTCGGATTCTCGATCGCCCGCCAGCTTGCCCAGGAAGATCACGACGTCACCGTCATCGACCAGTCGGAGGAGCTTGTCCGGCGGGTCGGCGAGGCGCTGGACGTCAAGGCCATGGTGGGGTTCGCCTCGCGGCCGGACGTGCTGCAGACCGCCGGCGCGGGCGACAGCGACATGATCATCGCCGTCACCTACGCGGACGAGGTGAATATGATCGCCTGCCAAGTGGCGCACTCGCTGTTCAACGTACCGACCAAGATCGCGCGCGTGCGCGAGCAGAGCTACCTCGATCCGATCTGGGCCGACCTGTTCAGCCGCGAGCACATGCCGATCGACGTCATCATCTCGCCGGAGATCGAGGTGGCGCGCGCGATCTCGCGAAGGCTGCGCGTGCCGGGCTCGACGGACACGATCCCGCTGGCAGGCGGGCGGGTGCAGGCGATCGGCGTCCGGCTCAATCCCGACTGCCCGATCCTCGACAAGCCGCTGCGCCAACTCACCGGCCTTTTTCCGGACCTCGCCATCGTGGTGGTCGCGATCATTCGTGACGGCGCGACCATCGTGCCCTCCGGCGACGACCGCATGGCCGCGGGCGACGAGGTGTATTTCATTTCCGACTCCGACCACGTCGCGCGCGCCCTTTCCGCCTTTGGCCATGAGGAGCAGCAGGCGCGTCGCATTGCGATCGCCGGTGGCGGCCATATCGGGTTGTTCTTCGCTCAGCTCGTGGAGCGCGAGCATCGCTCCGTGTCCGCGAAGCTGATCGAGCGGGACCGCGACCGCGCCGAGACCATCGCCGAGCATCTCACCCGCACGGTCGTGCTGCACGGCGACACGCTCGATCCGGAGATCCTCGAGGAAGCGAACGTCTCCGCCACCGAGGCCTTCATCGCCGTTACCAACGACGACGAAACCAACGTGCTGGGCTCGCTCCAGGCCAAACGGTTCGGCTCGAAGCGCGTCATCACCCTGATCAACAATGCGAACTACACGCCGCTCGTCACGTCGCTCGGCATCGACGTCGCGGTCAACCCGCGCGCCATCACGGTCTCGACGATCCTGCAGCACGTCCGGCGCGGCCGCATCCGCGCGGTGCATGCGCTGCGTGAGGGCTCGGGGGAGATCGTCGAGGTCGAGGTGCTGGAGACGTCGAGCCTGGTCGGCCAGTCGATCCGCGCCGCCGACCTTCCGCACCGGGTCATCATCGGCGCCATCGTGCGCGAGGGCGACGTGGTGCTGCCGCGCGGCGACACGGTAATCCGCGCCAAGGACCGGGTGATCCTTTTCGCCGGCCAGGAATCGGTGAAGGATGTGGAGAAGCTGTTCTCCGTCCGGCTGGAATTCTTTTAGAGCCCGCCATGTCGCGCATCGCCTATGTCAACGGACGCTACGTCGCCCATCGCGATGCCGGCGTCCATGTCGAGGACCGCGGCTTCCAGTTCGCCGACGGCGTCTACGAGGTGATCGCCGTCGCCGGCGGAACGCTGGTGGACGAGGCGCTGCATTTCGCACGCCTCCACCGCTCGCTGGGCGAGCTGCGCATAGCTTCGCCGATGACAGACAAGGCGCTGCGCCACGTGATGGGCGAGGTGCTGCGCCGCAACCGGGTGCGGAACGGCATCCTCTATCTGCAGATCACCCGCGGCGTCGCGCCGCGCGACCACGCCTTCCCGAAGGACGCGGAGCCCAGCGTGGTGATGACGGCGCGCCGCGCCCGCCCGCCGAGCGCGGATACGGTCGGAAAGGGGGTGGCGGTGGTGACCATCCCCGACATCCGCTGGAAGCGCTGCGACATCAAATCGGTGTCGCTGCTGCCGAACATCCTCGGCAAGCAGGCGGCGAAGGAACGGGGAGCCTACGAGGCCTGGCAGGTCTCGCCCGAGGGCGAGGTGACCGAGGGCACCTCGACCAACGCGTGGATCGTGACCCGCGACGGACGGCTGGTGACCCGCCCGGCCGACAGCGCGATCCTGAACGGCGTCACCCGCCTCGCGGTGATCGAGCTCGCCCGCGCGGCGGGGCTCGTTATCGAGGAGCGCGGTTTCACTGTCGCCGAGGCCCAGGACGCGGCCGAGGCCCTGCTCACCTCGACCACCGCCTTTGTCCTGCCGGTCGTCACGATTGACGGAAAGACGGTCGGCGAGGGGCGGCCGGGCCCGTTCGCCGCCCGGCTGCTAGACCATTACCGCGCCCGCATCGCGGGGGAGGCAGGAGCACCATGACCACAGAACGCCACCTGCCGGTGCCGCGCGCCGCGATCTTCGATTGGGACAACACGCTGGTCGACACGTGGGGCGTGATCCACGACTCGCTGAACGCGGCGCTGGTCCACATGGGGCACGCGCCCTGGACCTATGACGAGACCCGCGCCCGGGTGCGCCGCGCGCTCCGCGAATCCTTCCCCGAGCTGTTCGGCGAGCGGTGGTTGGAGGCGCAAGAGGTCTTCTATAAAACCTTCCACGCCATCCACCTGGAGCGGCTGGAAATAATGGCCGGCGCCGAGGCGCTGCTCGAGTTCCTGGCCGACCAGGGCATCTGGCTCGCCGTCGTCTCCAACAAGAACGGCGAGAATTTGCGGCGCGAGGTCGCCCATCTCGGCTGGGACCGCTATTTCCGCAAGGTCGTCGGCGCCAACGACTGCGCTCGCGACAAGCCGGCGCCCGATCCGGTGCACCGGGCGCTGGAGGGAAGCGGCATCGCGGCAGGGCCGGCGGTCTGGTTCATTGGCGACACCGCCACGGACATCGAATGCGCGCGAAATGCGGGGTGCGTGCCGGTTTTGTTGCGCGAAATTGCCCCGGAAGGGGCCGAATTCGGTCCAATCGGTGAAATTTTCCACTTCCAGGACCGGCTCGCGCTTGTCTCCCTTGTCCAAGCCCTGGAATGGCCCATATCTCGTTGAGGTTCCGTCGCGCACGCGGCGGGAGCTGAACGCAACGGCGTGGCTCGGCAGGGTCGCAGCCGCGCCGGGTCGTGAAACCCGCATCGAAAGCGAATAAAATGTCCGATAAAAATCAAAATGTTCAGGACGTGTTCTTGAACCACATCCGCAAGAACAAGACCCCCGTGACGGTGTTCCTCGTGAACGGCGTCAAGCTGCAAGGCGTGATCACGTGGTTCGACAATTTCTGCGTGTTGCTGCGCCGGGACGGCCATTCTCAGCTCGTCTACAAGCACGCCATCTCGACTGTCATGCCGGTCGGCCCGATCCAGCTCTTCGAGGGCAAGGAAGAAAAAGAAACTGTCGAAGCCTGATGTGACCGACCGTGACGACACGGCGCGCGGCACGGGCCGCGCGCTGGTCGTGCACCCGTACCTGAAATCCGCGCCAGAGGGCGCCCGCCAGCCGGACGCGCGCCTCGCCGAGGCCGTGGGGCTCGCCGAGGCGATCGCGCTCGATGTGCGCGCGGCCGAGACGGTCCCGACCGTTCGATGGCGCCCGTCGACCCTGATGGGCGACGGGGCGGTCAAGCGGCTGGGCGCGCTGATCGAGGCCGAGGAGGTCGCGGTCGTCGTGGTCGACGCCTCGCTCTCGCCCGTCCAGCAGCGCAATCTCGAACGCGCCTGGAAGTGCAAGGTGATCGACCGCACCGGGTTGATCCTCGAGATCTTCGGCGAACGCGCCCAGACCCGCGAGGGCACGCTCCAGGTCGAGCTCGCCCACCTGTCCTATCAGCGGAGCCGGCTGGTCAGGAGCTGGACCCACCTCGAGCGGCAGCGCGGCGGCTTCGGCTTCCTCGGCGGGCCGGGCGAAACGCAGATCGAGGCTGACCGGCGCCAGCTCGGCGAGCGCATCGTCAAGATCAAGCGCGAGATCGAATCCATCAAGCGTACCCGCGGGCTTCATCGCGAGGCGCGGCGCCGCGTGCCGTACCCCGTGGCGGCGCTGGTGGGTTACACCAACGCCGGCAAGTCGACCCTGTTCAACCGGCTGACTGGCGCCGGCGTGCGCGCCGAGGACCTGCTGTTCGCGACGCTCGACCCCACCATGCGCAAGGTCCGCCTGCCGTCGGGCCGGACGATCATCCTGTCCGACACGGTGGGCTTCGTCTCCGACCTGCCGACCGACCTGGTCGCGGCGTTCCGCGCCACTCTGGAGGAGGTGCTGGCCGCCGACGTGGTGGTGCACGTGCGCGACGTCGCGCATCCAGACAGCGAGGCGCAGAAGGGCGACGTTCTCGCCGTACTCCACGACCTCGGCGTCAACGGCGCGGGCCCGGCGGACATCGTCGAGGTCCAGAACAAGATCGACCTGCTGTCCCCCGAGGCGCGGGCAGCGCTGGTCAACCGTGCCGACCGCCAGCCGGACGTGGTCGCCGTCTCGGCGGCGACGGGCGAAGGGTGCGACGAATTGCTCGCCCTGCTCGACGCCCGCATCGCCGGGGGGCGGCAGATCGTCGATCTCGACGTCGCGCTCGCCGACGGGGCCGCGCTCGCCTGGCTCTACCGACATGGCGAGGTGCTGGCGCGCCGCGACGAGGGCGAGATCGCCCATCTCCAGGTCGGGCTTGCCGCCGAGGATCTGTCGCGCTTCGAACGCCGCCAGGGCCATGCCCCCACCGCGGGGTAGGGCTTCGCCCAAATCCGTCCCACTCCCCGATTGAGGCGCGCCCGCCCGGCGGCTATCATCGCCGCCGCTCGCAATCACGAACCTCACAGGGAGGACATCATGAGCAACACCTTCGGGCGACGGCTGGGAGCCGCAGCCCTGATCCTCGGGCTCGCCGGGCTAGCGGCGCGTCCCGCATCGGCGAACGACGTGGTCCGGTTCGGCAAGGGCCACCCGACGGCATTCGCCTTCCTGCCGGTCGATATCGGCGTCAAGGAGGGCATCTTCGCCAAGCGCGGCATCGACATGAAGGTGTTCTCCTTCCACGGCGCCGGGAAATTCCACCAGGGCTTCGCCGCCGGCTCGATCGACATGGGCGCCGCTTCCGGACCCGACATGGTGTTCGTCGCCAAGGGCTCGCCGGTCAAGGCGGTCGCCAACCTCGTCGGCGCGCCGGTCGAGATCGCCATCGGCGTCGGCTATGACAGCCCGATCAAGACGCTCGCCGATCTCAAGGGCAAGACGATCGGCGTCACGACGCATGGCTCGCTGACCTGGTGGCTGCCGCGCCACTTGGCGGATTTGCAGGGCTGGACCCCCGACGGCGTCAAGACCGTCAGCCTGACCTCCACCCCGGGCATGATCGCGGGTCTGCGCACCAAGCAGGTCGACGCGATCTCGACCGGCGTCGACAGCATCTTCCTGCTCGAACAGAGAAAGCAGGGCCGCCTGTTGCTCGATTTCGGCGACTACGTGAAGGACTTCATGACCCACGTCATGTACGCATCGAACGACATGATCGCCAAGCGCCCGGACGACGTGCGCAAGGTGGTGGCCGGCTGGTTCGACACGATCAAGTACATGCAGTCGCACAAGGACCAGGTGCTGAAGATCTACGCCGAGGTGTCGAAGATCCCGCCCGAGATCGGCACCCGCACCTACGACCTCGAAATGAAGATGTTCAACACGGACGGGCACTTCGTCAACTCGCAGCTCAAGGTGCTGGCCAAGTCCTATGTCGACACCGGACAGCTTACCAAAGAGCCCGACATGCACGCGCTCCTGACCGAGAAGTTCCTGCCGAACGCGACCAACTGAAAGGGCTTTCCATGGCCAAGCTGCGCCACATCGCGGTGACGGTTTCCGACCTCGCCAAGGCCGCCGCGTTCTACGAGAAGACGTTCGGGCTGACCGTCCACAGCCGCAACAACGTCGCGGTCTCGATGTCGGACGGGGTGATGAACCTGACGCTCCTCAAGTTCCCGACGGACGAGATGGCGGGCGACGAACGTGGCAAGGACTTCGTCGGCGTTCACCATTTCGGCTTCGTCGTCGACGACATCGGCGACACCGGGAAGGAGATCGAGACCAATGGCGGCCGGTTCCACCCGGTCGACACCGGTGGCATGAACACCGAGACGAAGTACCGCGATCCGGACGGCATCGTGTTCGACATCACCGGCCCGCAGCATCTGTGGGCCGGGGTGAAGCTGTAGGCCGCATGGCGACGGTCGTCGCCGCCCGCCGCCGCCGGACCCGCGCTCGCATCGTCCAGGCGACGTTCATCATCGTCGTGCTGGTCGTGTGGTACGCCGCCTCGACTCAGGGCATGGTCAACCCGCTGATCCTGCCCGCCCTTCCGAAGGTGGGGGCAGCCTTTGTCGAGATCGTCGGGAAGGGCACGTTCCTTCCCGATCTCCAAATCACGCTGACCGAGCTCGCCTTCGGCTACGCGATCGCCGTCGTGCTCGGCAGCGTCGTGGGCTTCGTGGTCAGTCGCCGGCGCTACATGATCCGAGCCTTCGACCCGCTGATCGCGGGCGTCGCCGCGGTGCCGCTGATCCTGTTCCTGCCGCTCTACGTCATGTTCTTCGGCATCGGGGTCGGGTCGAAGATCGCGATCGGCGCGACCATCGCCTTCTTCCCGGTGGCGATGTCGACCATCGCGGGGTTCGGCAATGTCGAGCCGCTCTACCTCGCCGCGGCGCGCACGATGGGCGCCTCGAACGCGCAGCTCTTCCGCGAGGTGCTGGTGCCCGCCGCACTGCCCGTCATTCTCGGCGGGCTCCGCATGGGGTTTATTCTCTGCTTCCTGTCGATCCTCGGCTCCGAGACGATCGTGTCCTATGGCGGACTCGGCCATAAGATCGTCGAACTCGGCGAGTCGATGGATACCGCCCGAATGTTCGGCTACATCGCTTTCGTCGTGCTGATCGCCGTCGCGCTCAACGTGACCGTGACCGCGATCGAGCGGCGCGGCCAACGGTGATGGCCGGGCTCGCCATACCAAGCGGGCGCCCGGCCGAATCCGCCCTCGCGCGGCTCTGGCGCTGGGCCGGGCGGCGGCCGGTGACCGCGCGCCTCGCCGCCATCGCCGTCTTCCTGCTGGCCTGGGAACTCGGCGCCCGCGCTTTCGGCGACACGATGTTCTTCGCTCCGCTGAGCGAGACGATCGCCAAGTTCCCCGATGTCGTGCGCGATCCCAGCGTCATGCATGCGGTGGCGACGACCTTCTGGGAGGTCGCCGTCGCGTTCGCACTCTCGGTCGTCATCGGGCTCGCGGTCGGGCTGCCTGTCGGGCTGCATCGCACGACCAACGAGAGCGTCTATCCGATCGTGCTGCTGCTCTACGGCATCCCCCAGGTGACCATCCTGCCCCTCGTGGTGCTGATCTTCGGCATCGGCCCCGCCTCGCGCATCGCGTTCGGCGTAAGCCATGGCATGTTCCCGATGATCATCTCGATCGTCGCCGGCGTGAGCCGCATGTCGCCCTTGCTTGCGACCAGCGCGCGCTCGATGGGGGCGAGCCCCCTCCAGGTGTTCCGCCACGTGATCTTCCCGCAGATGGTGCCGGCCTTTTTCACCGGCATGCGCCTCGCCATGTCGCTGGTCCTGCTTGGCGTCCTCCTGGCCGAGCTCTACTCGTCCCAGGGCGGGATCGGGCAATACACCACCGCCTATACCGAGGCATTCCAGCCGGCGCATCTGTTCGGGCTGGTGGGGATGCTCGCGGCCATGGCGATCGCGCTCAACGAGGCGGTGCGACGGGCCGAGATCCGGGCGAGCCGCTGGCGTCGCTGACGAAGCCGCGGCCGGCGCGGCGGTTCCGCCCCACGCAAGACAATTTCCAGCGCCCTCTCGGTTGACAGGGCGCCGCGCCGCCGACTATATAGCTGGCACTCGCGCCGGGGGAGTGCTAACAGACGGCGCGCATTCCGCACATTCCGGAACGGGAGAAGGATTTCATGAAAATCAGGCCGCTGCACGATCGCGTTATGGTCGAGCCCCTCGAGGCCGAGGAGAAGACCAAGGGCGGGATCATCATCCCCGACACGGCGAAGGAAAAGCCCATGGAGGGCAAGATCGTCGCGGCGGGCGCCGGCGCGCGCGGCGAGGACGGCAAGATCCAGAAGCTGGACGTCAAGGTCGGCGACCGCGTCCTGTACGGCAAATGGTCGGGCACCGAAGTGAAGGTGGAGGGCAAGGACCTCCTCATCATGAAGGAGTTGGACATCATGGGCATTATCGAGTAGAGGAGCAGGACGAATGGCAGCGAAAGACGTAAGGTTTTCCACGGACGCTCGCGCGCGCATGCTCCACGGGGTGGAGGTGCTCGCCGACGCGGTGAAGGTGACGCTCGGCCCGAAGGGCCGCAACGTCGTCATCGACAAGTCGTTCGGCGCGCCCCGCATCACCAAGGACGGCGTGACGGTCGCGAAGGAAGTCGAGCTTTCCGACAAGTTCGAGAACATGGGCGCCCAGATGGTGCGCGAGGTCGCCTCCCGGACCAATGACGAGGCGGGCGACGGCACCACCACGGCCACCGTTCTCGCGGCGGCGATCTTCCGCGAGGGCTGCAAGGCCGTCGCGGCGGGCATGAACCCGATGGACCTGAAGCGCGGCATCGATCTCGCGGTCCGCGCCGTGGTCGAGGAGATCAAGAAGCAGTCCAAGCCGATCAAGACCGACCGCGAGATCGCCCAGGTGGGCACCATCTCGGCCAACGGTCAGGTCGAGGTCGGCAACATGATCGCCGAGGCGATGCAGAAGGTCGGCAAGGAAGGCGTCATCACGGTCGAGGAGGCGAAGAGCCTCGAGACCGAGCTCGACGTCGTCGAGGGCATGCAGTTCGACCGCGGCTACATCTCGCCGTATTTCGTGACCAATGCCGAAAAGATGCAGGTCGAGCTCGAAACCCCCTACGTCCTGCTGTTCGAGAAGAAGCTGGCGAGCCTCCAGCCGATGCTGCCGCTGCTCGAAGCGGTGGTGCAGTCGGCGCGCCCGCTGCTGGTCATCGCCGAGGACATCGAGGGCGAGGCCCTCGCCACCCTCGTCGTCAACAAGCTGCGCGGCGGGCTCAAGGTCGCGGCCGTGAAGGCCCCGGGCTTCGGCGACCGGCGCAAGGCCATGCTCGAGGACATCGCGATCCTCACCGGCGGTCAGGTGATCTCCGAGGACCTCGGCATCAAGCTCGAGAACGTCACCCTGCAGATGCTGGGCAAGGCGAAGCGCATCTCGATCGACAAGGACAACACCACGATCGTGGGCGGGTCCGGCAAGAAGTCGGAGATCGAGGGCCGCTGCAACCAGATCCGGGCGCAGATCGAGGACACCACCTCGGACTACGACCGCGAGAAGCTGCAGGAGCGGCTGGCGAAGCTCGCGGGCGGCGTCGCGGTGATCCGCGTCGGCGGCGCGACCGAAGTCGAGGTGAAGGAGAAGAAGGACCGCGTCGAGGACGCGATGAACTCCACCCGCGCCGCGGTGGAGGAGGGCATTGTCCCCGGCGGCGGCACCGCGCTCCTCTATGCCACCAACGTGCTCGCCAAGCTCAAGCCCGGAAACGAGGACCAGCGGGTCGGCGTCGAAATCGTGCGCAAGGCGCTGCAGTGGCCGCTGCGCCAGATCGCCGAGAACGCCGGGCGCGACGGTGCGGTGGTCGCGGGCAAGCTCCTCGAGGGCAAGTCCTCGACCTTCGGTTACGACGCGCAGGACGACGAGTACACCGACCTGGTGAAGGCCGGCATCATCGACCCGACCAAGGTGGTGCGCACCGCGCTGCAGGACGCTGCGTCCGTCGCGGGGCTCCTCATCACCACAGAGGCGATGATCGCCGAACGGCCCGAGCCGAAGGAGCACAGCCATGGGATGCCGCCCGGTGGGATGGGCGACATGGGCATGGGCATGTAGTTCGAAGGACAACAAGGCCCCGAAGGGCCGACTTGTGGGGGCCGCGGCGACGCGGCCCCTTTTCTTTTCGTTACATATCGTTATGTACAACCATTCCGATGGCCCCTGACCCCCAACGCGTCGCCGCCCTGATCCGCACCGTGGCGGCCGAGGAGATCGTTCCGAGGTTCCGGAACCTTGGCGATGGCGACGTGTTCGAGAAGAAGCCCGGCGACCTTGTGACCGCCGCCGACATCGCGGCCGAGGCGCGGCTCGCCGAGGGGCTCGCGGCCCAGGTAGCCGGCAGCCGGGTCGTCGCCGAGGAGATGGCGGACAAGGACCCGACGATACTCAACCGGCTCTGCGGCGACGCGCCGGTCTGGGTGATCGACCCGGTCGACGGCACGGCCAACTTCGCCGCCGGACGCCCGGTATTCGCGGTCATCGTTGCCTATATCCAGGGCGCCGCGACGCGCGCGGGCTGGATCCTCGACGTGCTGGCCGACGAGATGGCTGTGGCGGAGGAGGGGTCGGGCGCCTTCGTCGACGGTACAAGACTGCATGCGGCAGGCGCCGCGCCGCTCGCCGAAATGACCGGCTATGTCGGCGCCCGCCTCCGGCGCGATCCCGAGGTCGCCGCGCGGCTCGGCCCGATCCGGGTCTCGCGCTGCTCCGGGCGGGATCATGTCGACCTCGCGCTCGGCGCGCTGCATTACGCGCTCTACCGTCGCGCCTTGCCCTGGGACCATGCCGCCGGGGCGCTGATCCACCTTGAGGCGGGCGGCTACAACGCCACCATCGGGGGAACGCCCTACCGGCCAGACGGAACGCCGGAACAGGGGCTTCTGCTCGCGCCCGACCGGGACGCCTGGCACGCCGTGCGCGACGCGGTGCTGCCGAACGGGCGGTGAGGGAAGAGGGCCGTGCAATTTCGCGCGGTTGCGGGCGCGCAACGCGCCGCTATGATCGCCGCCGACCACCGCAATCACGGGAGAGGTCAATGACCAAGGCCGCATTTATCGGGCTCGGCGTGATGGGCTATCCCATGGCCGGGCACCTCGCCGCCAAGGGCTTCGAGGTCACGGTTTACAACCGCACCAAGGCGAAGGCCGAAAGCTGGTGCGCCAGGCACAAGGGACGCGCCGCGGACACCCCGCGCGCGGCGGCCGAAGGGTGCGACCTGGTCTTCACCTGCGTCGGCAACGACGACGACGTCCGCGCCGTGGTCCTCGGGCCGGACGGCGCGCTCGCCGGCATGGCGAAGGGCGCGACGCTGGTCGACCACACCACCGCCTCCGCCACGCTCGCGCGCGAACTCGAAGCGGCCGGCAAGGCGAAGGGCGTCGGCGTGCTCGACGCGCCGGTCTCCGGCGGCCAGGCCGGTGCCGAGAATGGCAAGCTGACGGTCATGGTGGGCGGCGAGAAAGCGGCATTCGACGCGGCGAAGGAGGCGATGGACGCCTATGGCGTCTCGGTCATGCTCATGGGCCCGTCCGGTTCCGGCCAGCTCACCAAGATGGTGAACCAGATCTGCATCGCGGGGCTCGTGCAGGCGCTTTCGGAGGGCGCGAACTTCGCCCAACGGGCCGGGCTCGACAGCGAGAAAGTGTTCCAGGTGATCTCCAAGGGCGCCGCGCAGTCCTGGCAGATGGAGAACCGCCACGCCACGATGCTGGCCGGCAAGTACGATTTCGGCTTCGCCGTCGACTGGATGCGCAAGGACCTGGGCATCTGCCTCGCCGAGGCGGAGCGCAACGGCGCGCGCCTGCCGGTGACTGCGCTGGTCGACCAGTTCTACAAGCACGTGCAGGAGCGGGGCGGGGGCCGGTTCGACACGTCGAGCCTGATGCTCCTGCTCGCCAAGCCGTAGCCGGCCGGCCCGCACGCTTGGACACCGGTACCGCCCCAGCGACCCACCTTGCGCCGAACCGCGCTCTGCTCTTCGTCGCGGCGCTCGCCACGAACTTCGTCACGGCCATCGAGTTCGACGATCGTCGCCACGGCGATGCCGACCATCGTCGCCGAGCTCGGCAATTTCGAGCTCCTGAGCTGGGTTTTCACCGCGTACCTGCTCACCCAGGTCATCACCATCCCGGTCTACGGGCGCCTTTCGGACCTCTATGGGCGGAAGCCGATCCTGCTGTTCGGGATGGGTCTTTTTCTTGTCGGTTCGGTCCTCTGCGGTTTCGCCTGGTCGATGTCGAGCCTCGTCCTGTTCCGGGTGGTGCAGGGGCTGGGGTCCGGCGCGCTGATGCCGGTCGCGCGGACGCTCGTCGGCGACCTCTATAACGGGCCCGAGCGGGCGCGCATGCAGGGCTACGTGTCGAGCGTGTTCGTCGCCGCCGCCGTGATGGGCCCGATCGTTGGCGGCTTCATCGCGACCCACACGATCTGGCCTCTGGTGTTCTGGGTGAACTTGCCGCTCGGAATCTTCGCCGGCGGAATCCTGATCTGGGCGCTGCATGAAAAGGTGGAGCGCAAGAAGCACCGGATCGACTGGGGCGGCGCGGCCATGCTGGGGACGGGGGCGGGCACGTTTATGTTCGCGCTCGCCGAGGTGTCGCGCCTCGGGCCGATCGTGACCGTCGGGCTGGTCGCCGCGTCAGGACTCCTCCTCGTCGCCTTCGCCTTCTACGAGCGCGCGGTGGCCGAGCCGATCTGGCCGCCCTCGCTCTGGCGCGACCGGATGGTGACCAGCGGCAATCTCGTCTCGCTCTCCATCGGCTGCGCCATGATGGGCATCGCGGCGTATCTGCCGGTCTACATGCAGGGCGTGATCGGCACCACGCCGCTGGTTTCCGGCATGACCATCATGGCAATGTCGGCCACCAGTCCCGTCGGCGCGGTCCTCGCCGGGCAGATCATGCTGCGCCGGTCCTATCGCGCGTCCGCAATGTCCGGCGGGGCGCTTTTCCTGCTGGGGACATCCATGATGACCCTGCTCGCGCCCACCAGCCCCGTGCTTTGGGCGATGGGCGCGGGGCTCTTCATGGGGTTCGGCATTGGGCTGAGCAACAACACCTACATGGTGGCGATCCAGACCGACAGCGGCTGGAGCCAGCGCGGCGTCGCCACCTCGGCGTTCGTATTCAGCCGCATCCTGGGCCAATCGATCGGAACGGCGGCATTCGGCGGCATCCTGAACGCGCGGCTTGCGCCTTACCTCGGAGCGTCAGCCAAGGGAAACGACGCGGTGGCCCGCATCATGTCGCCGGCGCTTCGCAGCACGCTGCCGGCGGACCAATTCGCGCGGCTGCTGCACGCGCTCGACGGCGCGCTGCACAGCGTGTTCTACATCCTGGTCGGGTTCGCCCTGGCGGTCCTGGTCATCGGGCTGCTGCTGCCACGGGGCAGGGGCCTCATACGGTAGAATCTCCGAGCAAAAGCACTCGATTTCAATCCGTTCTGACCTTTTCCTCGCCCTTTATTTCATTCCAAAGCGAGTCCATCTCTTCGAGCGAGGATTTCGGACGGCATTTTCCCCATGGAAGCAAGCCGTTCCTCGATCTTCCTGAAGCGTCGCTCGAACTTTGCGTTGGTCCGCCGCAGCGCCGCCTCGGGATCGACCTTGAGGTGCCGGGCGATGTTCGCGACGACGAACAGCACGTCGCCGATCTCGTCTTCCAGCCGGTCGGGCGGACTGCCCGCCGCGATCTCGGCCTCGACCTCGCCCAGCTCCTCCTGCAGCTTGTCGAACACCGGGGCGAGGCTGGGCCAGTCGAACCCGACCCGGGCGGCGCGGTTCTGCAGTTTGATCGCGCGCATCAAGGCGGGCAGGGCGAGCGCCACACCGTCCAGCGTCCCGGCCGGCCGGCCGGCCGCCTTGGCCGCGGCGCGCTCTGCCGCTTTATGGGCCTCCCAGGCCACCGTCTGCGCCTCGGAATTGGCCACTTCGGCGGCACCGAACACGTGCGGGTGGCGGCGCACCATCTTGTCGGAGATCGTGCGGGTAACGTCGGCGAAGGCAAAGGCGCCGCGCTCCTCGGCCATGCGCGCGTGGAATACCACCTGGAACAGCAAATCGCCGAGCTCGTCCTTCAGCGATTCGAGATCGGCCCGGGTGATGGCGTCCACCACCTCGTACGCCTCCTCGATGGTGTAGGGCGCGATGGTGGCGAAATCCTGCTCGAGATCCCAGGGACAGCCGCCCTCCGGGTTTCGGAGCTGCGCCATGATCGCGAGAAGCCGGCCGATGGCGGCCGAGTTGTCTGTTTCTGCCATGGGCCCACCATAGCAGAAGCGGTGCGCCGCGGCCCGGAACCCGAAGCGTTACCGCAGATTCTGGTGGAAGAGCTGGAGGAGCTTTCGCGCTGCACCGCCACCGGCAATGTGGCTTCCGACCGCACCGCCGCGCATCGTGACCTCGTCGAGGATGGCATCGTTGTCCTGATCGGTGATCCGCCGGAACGCCATGGCCCAGTCACCGAACTCGCGCCCGGTGGCCGGCAGGTCCAGGATCACGATCATCCCGTCATGGCGCGTGTCGCGGCGGAGCGCACTCAGGAGGGCCTCGACGGAATCCTCGGGCCCTTCGATGGTCTGGATGAAGTTGCCGCCGCGGTAGAGCAGCATGCCGGTGATGCCGAGCGCCGCGTCCCGCTCGCGAGACCGTGCTAGGAGGACGGCGAGCTCGTCCTCGGGCATCGGGCGGATGGCGTGGCTGACGTAGACGATCTGGCGGAGGGTTTGTGTCGCGGGGGCGACGCTGTCCATGGAACTCTCCCGGGGTACCGGGCAATCGTGACGCGGCCCGCTTAATTGTCGGCAAAGCGGGGAAGGGCTCGGGCCAACGGCTGATCGAGCAGCGCTCGTTGCCGTATCGATTTGTCGCATAATGTATATTATGGAAAGTTCGATGGAGGCGGGGGCGGAGGTCAGTCCGCAACCTCCAGAACCAGCCCGTCATAGCCCGGCTCGACTCCCGGCGGACATGCCTTGCGCAAGGCCTCGTAATCCGCCTGGTGGTTCATGTGGGTGAACACGGCGCGGCGCGGCTTCACCCGTTCGATCCAGCCGAGCGTCTTGTCGAGATGTGCATGCGTCGGGTGGGCGTCGCCGGCGCGCAGGCAGTCCACGATCCAGGCCTCGACGCCCGCGAGCGCGGCGAACGCGTCCTCCGGCAATTCGACCACGTCGGTCGAATAGGCGAACCCGCCGAGCCGGAATCCGAGCGACCGGCAGATGCCGTGGTCCTGGTCATACGGTATGACTTGGTCGGGCCCTACCGAAAAAGATCCCTGAATGACATGAGGTTGCAGGATCGGCCGGTACATCGCGCCCTCGGCCGCGTGGCCCTCGAACAGATAGCCGAACCGCCGGGTGATGCCGGCAAGCGTCTCTGCATCGGCCCAGGCGGCGATTTGGCGGCCGCCCATCCGGCGCTGCACGCTACGGAGGTCGTCGATCCCGTGCACATGGTCGGCGTGATCGTGGGTATAGAGCACGGCGTCGATCTTCCGGGTCCCCGCGGTGAGAAGCTGAGCGCGCAAATCCGGCGAGCTATCGATCAGGATGGTCGTGTCGTGCGTCTCGACCAATACCGACGGGCGCGTGCGCCGGTTTTTCGGGTTCGCGGGGTCGCAGGCGCCCCAGTCGCCGCCGATCAGCGGCACCCCGGCGGAGGGGCCGCAGCCGAGCATCGTGACTTTCATGCCGTAGCCCGTGCGCGGGTGAACAGGCGGCGGAAATTCTCCGTCGTCACCCGGGCGAGTGCCTCCGGCGTGACGCCCTTGAGTTCGGCCACGCAGGCGGCCGTAAGGGCGACGAAGGCCGGTTCGTTGCGCTTGCCGCGATTCGGGACGGGCGCGAGGTAGGGCGAGTCGGTCTCGACCAGCAGCCGGTCGAGGGGCAGGTCGCGAACAATATCGCGCAAATCATCGGACTTCTTGAAGGTCACGATGCCGGAAAGCGAGATGTAGAACCCGATCTCGATGGCGGCCTCGGCAAGGGCCCGCCCCGACGAGAAGCAATGCATCACCCCGGTCAGCCCGCCCTGCCCCGCCCCCTCGCGCAGCATCGCCGCCATTTCGTCGTCGGCGTCGCGCGCATGGACGATCAACGGCAGGCCGGTCGCCCGCGCCGCCGCGATATGGGCGCGGAAATTCGCGCGCTGCGCCTCGCGCGGGCTGTGGTCGTAGTAGAAATCGAGGCCGCATTCGCCGATCCCGACCACCTTCGGGTGGTCGGCCAGCCGGACCAGCCGGTCGGGGCTCTCGACGCCCTCCTCCGCCGCCTCGTGCGGATGAACGCCGACCGTGCACCAGATGCCGTCATGCGCCTCAGCGATGGCGCGGACCGCCTCGAATCGGCTGAGATGGGTGCAGATCGTCACCATTTCCGCGACCCCGGCCGCCCGCGCGCGCGCAATCGCGGCCTCGCGGTCGGCGTCGAACGTGTCGAAATCGAGATGGCAGTGGCTGTCGACCAGCATGGCGCCGCCGATCCTTATCACATCGGTTTGTGACAACGTATCATTGATGGAAGCCAGCGCGCGGCCATATCGCCGAGGTTGTGGCCAATCGGTGACAACTGTCGACACAGTTTACAGACTGCCGCCCCAATCTAGCGAAAAGCGTCGGGAATCTTTACATTCGTGCCTAGTCGGCCCGCTTATCCAGGGTCAAGTACCGAGAAATGTGGAGAATTTTGGAGTTGGCACGATTCTTGCTCATACTGTTACAAATTGCCAAATCGAAGGTGGGTATGATCCGCAAAACTATTATAGTCGGGATCGCAGCAGCGGCGGCCTTGGGGGCCGTGTCGGTGGGCGCGTCTGCGCACGATATTGTGTCCTTCGGCGGCAGCACCGGCCTTCTATCGTCCAACGAGAATTTTTCGGACGCCGAGTCACTGACGTCGGTAAATGCCCAAGGCTTTTATCTGAATCCCAGTAGCGTTTGGACACCCGCTGATCTGTACCGCCGCAATCAGACCAACGACATGGGACTTGGCGTTTGTAATCCCATAAAATCGTCCCACTGTAGTAATGGAGGCGGCGACTATAACGAGCTAAGCAATTTGCATGGGCAAGAACTTATCCAATTAACTTTGCCGACCCCCAGCTTTGAATGGGTCGAAGTCGACCTTTCATCTCTTGATTCGGGCGGTTCGCCCAAGGAGAGGGGTATCGTTTTTGCGGCAAACTCTGCACTCAGAACTAACTTGTCGCTGGAATCACTCTTAGACGGCTCCGCGGCTGGTATTACCGAAATCTCGAGGTTTGTAACGAATGGTGGGTCCTCATACGGACCAATCGATCTAAGCGGGTTTGCAAATTCTCCCTATCTTTACTTCATTGCCTTCGATTGGGCCGCCTATGATGCCTGCATTAATGGGAATATGAGTACGGCAAGTGGTTGTGCGACCTACTATGAGACGCATAACAATAACAATGACTACTTAATTCAGGACGTGGTGATTGCCTACCCAGCCCCGGAACCGGCGACGCTGTCGATTGTAGGCCTCGGCTTGGCCGGGCTGGGCTTCATGCGCCGTCGCAAAGCCCGCGGCTGAACTCCCTCCCCTTCGCGCGACCGGCGGCGGCCTCGGGCCGCCGCCTTCGTTTCGGGCGTCGGCGCGGACGGGATCGGATATAAGCTCCGCGCATGAGCCATATCCTTTTCGCCTGGGAGCTCGGCGGCAATACCGGCCATCTGCACCATGTCGGACGGGTGGCGATGGCGATGCGCGCGCGCGGCCACCGTGTCACCCTCGCCGCGCGCAACCTCGCCGACGCGCACAGGCTGCTCGGCCGCTGGCGCTTCCCGCTGCTGCAGGCACCCGTCCATCTGAGCCCGTCGAGCCTGCCGCCCTCGGCGAGCTTCGCGGAGATGCTGTTCCGCGTCGGCTACGCGGAGACGGATACGCTCGCGCCGCTGCTGGAGGGGTGGCGCAGGCTGATTGGCCTCGCCGCGCCCGACATGGTGGTCGGCGAGCATTCACCGACGGCCCTTCTCGCCGCGCGGACGCTTGGGGTCAAGCGCGCGGCCTTCGGCACCGGCTTCACCGTGCCGCCGCTCGACCGGCCGATGCCGAGCTTGCAGCCCTGGGCGGCGATCCCGGGGCGCCGGCTGGCCGAGGCCGAGGCCCGCTGCGTCGCGGTCGTCAACCAGGTGTCGGCGGACGTCGGCACGGCCCCCATTGGACACGTCGCCGACCTCTTCGACGCCGACGCTCGCTTCCTCGTCGTCCATCCGGAACTCAACTCTTTCGGCCCGCGGACGGATGAACCGGCGCTCGGTCCCACGCCCCCGCTTCCGGCCGCCACCGACGCGGCCCCGGCCGAAGAAATCGAAATCTTCGCCTATTTCGCGGTGGCACATCCTTTGTTCCGCCCGCTCCTCGCCGCGCTTGCGGCCATCGGCCGGCCGGCTCTGATCGTCGCCCGGGATGCGCCGCCCGATCTCGTGGCGCGGACCGCCCCAGGGCCGGTGCGGGTGGTGGCGCGGCAGGTCGAGATCGCGCGCCTTGCCCCGCGCCTCGCGCTCGCGATCAACTACGGCAGCCCGGGCGCCGCGAGCGAGGTGCTGGCCGCGGGCCGGCCGCTGCTCTGCTTTCCCCTCTATGTCGAGCAGTACCTGCTGACCCGGCACCTTGCGGACCAGGGGCTCGCCCCCCTCCTGCCGCCGAAGGTGACGCCGGACGGCGTGGAGCGGATGGTGCGTACCGCGCTCGCCGACGCGGCGCTTGCCGAGAATGCGCGCGCTTTCGCAGCCCGCCATGCCGGCCACGATGCCGAAGCGACGCTCGCGGCCATCGCCGACCGCCTCGACGCGCTGGTGCGGACGGGCGCTCAGTCGGCGGCGTCCGCCTCCTCCGTCTCGACATAGCGCGGGAACACCGCCTCGGGCTTCGGCAGGGTCGAGCCCGGCTCGAGTGCGTGGTCCGGGCCGAGCCAGGTGAAATCCCGCGCGTTGGTGGCCACGCCGAGCTGGTCGAGGAGCTTCGCCATCGCGTCCGGCATGAAGGGCTGAAGCACGATCGCGAGGTGGCGGAGCGTCTCGGCGACGACATAGAGCACCGCGCCCATCCGCGCCGGGTCGGTCTTGCGCAGCGCCCACGGCGCCTGGCGGTCGACATAGGCGTTGGCGGCCCGCACGACGACCCATGCCGTCTCCAGCGCCTCGTGGAACGCCTGCACCTCGAGCTTGGCGCGAAGCTCGTCCGGCAGGCGGTGGGCGCGGTCGAGCAGCGCGGCGTCGTCGTCCGTCGCAACTCCAGGATCCGGCAGCGCGGCGTCGCAGTTGCGCGCGATCATGGTCAGCACGCGCTGGGCAAGATTGCCGAGATCGTTGGCGAGGTCGCCGTTCAGCCGGTTGACCATGGCGCGGTGCGCGAAATCGCCGTCGTTGCCGAACGGCACCTCGCGCAGCAGGAAATAACGCACCGGGTCGAGCCCGTAGCGCGCGACGATGGCGTGCGGCTCGATGACGTTGCCGAGCGACTTGGAGATCTTCTGCCCCTCGTTGGTCCACCAGCCGTGGGCGAAGACGCGGTGTGGCACGGCGAGCCCCGCCCCCATCAGGAAGGCCGGCCAGTAGACCGCGTGGAAGCGGACAATGTCCTTTCCGACGAGATGCAGGTCGGCCGGCCAGAACGCGCGGAAGGCGGGCGCCGCCTCGTCAGGATAGCCGACCGCGGTGATGTAGTTGGTAAGCGCGTCGAGCCAGACATACATGATGTGGGCCGGATCGCCCGGCACCGGCACGCCCCAGTTGAAGCTGGTGCGCGAGATCGAAAGGTCGCGGAGCCCGCCCTTCACGAAGCTCACCACCTCGTTCCGGCGCGAGGCGGGCAGGATGAAGTCCGGATGCGCGTCGTAGAAGGAGAGCAGCTTGTCGCCCCATTTGGACAGGTCGAAGAAGTAGCTCGGCTCCTCGACCCATTCGCACTCGGCGCCCGACGGCGCGATCTTTTTGCCGCCCGGCCCGTCCTTCAGCTCGCTTTCGTCGTAATAGGCCTCGTCGCGTACCGCGTACCAGCCGGCGTACTTGCCGAGATAGATGTGGCCGTTCTCGGCGAGCTTGCGCCAAATCCCCTGCGAGGCCGCGACATGGCGTGGCTCGGTAGTCCGGATGAACTGGTCATTCGAGTAGTTCATCGCGACCGCGAGGTCGCGGAAGTTCTGCGACACCCGGTCGGTGAAGGCCTGCGGCTCCACCCCCGCGTCGCGCGCCGATTTCTCGACCTTCTGGCCGTGCTCGTCGGTGCCGGTGAGGAAGAACACGCGGTACCCGTCCAGCCGCTTGTAGCGAGCCATCACGTCGCAGGCGAGCGTCGTGTAGGCGTGCCCGATATGGGGCACGTCGTTCACGTAATAGATCGGCGACGTGACGTAGAAGCGCTTGTTGGACATGGGGGCTTTACCTGATGGGCGAAGGCGGGAAGGCTAGCGCCCCGCCGCGCGCTCCATCGCGAAAAACGCGCTGAGGACGGCCTGCTTGCGGTCGAGATTGATGCCGTCCGCCTGCGCGACGAGCCGGCAGACCTTGTCCCACACCTCGATCCAGCGATCAAGGGGAGCCAGGGCGGCGAGCCGGCGGGCGAGCGGGTCGTCCGTCCCGCCGCGTGCCGCGCGCCCGATGGCCCGTCCGAGCCGCCAGATCAGCAGCGCGCTCGCCGTCGGCCAGGGCGACTCTACCCCCGGCCGGCTCACCGCATCGGCGAACTGGTGGAGCGCAGCCCCGTCCAGCCGCGGCAGACCGGCGAGCAGCGCGTCGAGCGTACGGCCGAGCTCGAGCCCGCCCGCGGCGGCGAGCGCGAGGGCGCGCCCGATCGAGCCCTCGGCCATGGTGGCGAGCGCGACACGGTCGGCCTCGGCCATCTCGGGCAGGTGCCGCGCGAGCAGGGACGACACCGCCTCGTCGGAAAGCGGCCGCAGCGCCAGCCGGCAGCAGCGCGAGCGGATGGTCGGCATCAGCCGGCCGGGCGCGTGGCTCACCAGAAGGATCAGCGCGCGGGCTGGCGGCTCCTCCAGCGACTTGAGGAGCGCGTTCGCCGCGTTCACGGTCATCTGGTCGGCGGAATCGACGACGATCACCCGCCAGCCGCCTTCGGCCGGGGTCAGCCGCAGGAAGGCGCCGGCCGCGCGTACCTCGTCGACGCCGATCGTCTCGCGCCGCCGCCGACGGTCAGCCGGGTCCTTGCGCAGCTCGTCGTCCGGAAAGCCCGGCTCGACGGTCATCAAATCGGCATGGCCGCCCGAGGCGACGCGGTGGAAGACCGGGTTCCCGGGATCGAGTGCGAGCGTCGCCGGCGCGCCGAACAGCCCGCCCTCGCCACCCCCGGCCAGAGCGAACCGGGCGAAGCGGTAGGCGAGTGTCGCCTTCCCCACCCCGCGCGGACCGGTCAGCAGCCAGGCGTGCGGCAACCGGCCGGAATTCCATGCGCCGAGCAGGACGCGCTCGGCCTCCTCCTGCCCCACGAGTTCCGCCGTCGCCCGGGGCGGGGTCGTTCCGTCGTCGCTGTCAGTGTCGCCCGCCATGATCGAGCGACTATACCCCGGGCGGGGCGAGCCGGTCGCGCACCACGTCGAGGATGGCCTGGTGCACCTCCTCGACGTCGCCCATCGCGTCAATCACCGCGACCCTGTCGGGCTCGCGCCGGGCGATGTCGAGAAACGCGTCGCGCAGCTTGCGGTGGAACGGCAGCGCCATCTTCTCATAGCGGGTGGCGGCGTCCGGCCGGGCCGTGGCGCGTACCAGCCCGGCCTCGGCCGGCAGGTCGAGCAGCAAGGTCAGGTCGGGCCGGAAATCGCCGAGAACCACGCGGCCGATCTCCTCGATCTTCGACCTCCCGACCCCCAGGCCATAGCCCTGGTAGGCCATGGTCGAGTCGACGAAGCGGTCGCATACCACCCAGCGCCCGGCCTCAAGGGCGGGGGCGATGGTGCGCGCGACATGCTCGGCGCGCGCCGCGAAATGCAGCAGCGCCTCGGTCAGCGGGTCCCAGCGGCTGGGTGCCCCGTCGACCAACAGCTTGCGGATGTCCTCGGCCCCCGGCGCGCCGCCCGGCTCGCGCGTCGCGATGGCATCGACCCCGGCCGCGACTAGATCGGCGATCAGCCTTCGCGCCTGGGTCGATTTGCCTGCCCCCTCACCGCCCTCGAGCGTGATGAACCGGCCTCGCGTCAAGCGCCCGCCCGCCGCCTCAACTTGGCGGCCCCCAGATCACTTGGTGGACCGCGGCCGAGAGGCGCCCGATCATGCCGAGCTGCGGCACGGCCTCGCCGGCGACGAGCGGCCGCTCGATCCCGTCCCAGCCGGGCGCGCTCACGCTGAGCGTGCCGATCTTCGCGCCCTTCTGCACCGGCGCGGGGACCGGCCCGTCATAGCGCACCGTCACCTTCATGTCGGGGTGGAGCTTCTTCTGCATGGTCACGGTCAGCGGGTCCTGGATCATCAGCGGCACCGTCGAGGCCTTGCCGAGCCAAACCGGCGCCGTGTCCACCGTCTCGCCGCCCTTGAACAGCTTGTAGCTGCCGAACTCGCGATAACCCCAGTCGAGCAGGCGTTCGCCCTCCTGCGAGCGCGCGTTGACGCTCGCCGTGCCGCCCAAGACCTCGATCAGCCGGCGCCCGTCGCGGACCGCAGTCGCTGCCAGCGAATAGCCCGCCTCCTCGGTATGGCCGGTCTTCAGCCCGTCGACGCCCAAATCCTTGTAGAGAAGCGGGTTCCGGTTGCCCTGCTTGATGCCATTGTAGGTGAAGTTTATCTCCTTAAAGTAGTGATAATACTCAGGAAAGTCCCTGATGATGTGCTCCGCCAAAGTGGCGATGTCGCGCGCCGTCATGATGTGGCCTTCGACCGGGAGCCCGTCCGGGTTCTTGAATGTCGAATGGGTGAGGCCGATCTTCTTGGCGACGCGGTTCATCTCGTCGGCGAAGGCGTCGACGCTGCCGTCCAGCCCCTCGGCCACCACGATGCAGGCATCGTTGCCCGACTGGACGACGATCCCCTGGATCAAATCCTCGATCTTCACCCGCGTGTTGACCTTGACGAACATCTTGGAGCCGCCGGTCTTCCACGCCTTGACGCTGACCGGCAGTGTATCATCAAGCTTCAGGCTGCCGTTCTTCAAGTGCTGGAAGAGGATGTAGATGGTCATCAGCTTGGTGAGCGAGGCCGGATGCATCGGCTCGTCGGCGTTCTTGTCGTAGAGCACGGTGTCGGTGGTCATGTCGATCAGGATCGCCTCGCGGGCGGAGGTCTCGAACCCCGATGCGGCGGCATCGGTATTGGCGGCGAGGGCCGGCGCAGCCGTGAGGCCGAGCGCCAGCAGGCCGGCGCCGAGAGAGAGAGCGGTACGCGGTGTAGCGATCGAAAACATACGATTCCTTCCGTCGGTCGTGAGTTGGGGTGCCCCCGCACCCGGCGTCTAGGTCATGTACCCATAAAGGGGATTCCCTTTATGGGCGGGGTGTGATTCAAGCTTCCAAACGGTGGGAGCTTGAAGATGGCGCGCTTCGATTTGACCGATGCGGAATGGACGATCATCCAGCCGCTGCTGCCGAACAAGCCGCGCGGCGTGCCGCGGGTGGACGACCGGCGTGTGGTGAACGGGATCTTCCACATCCTGCGCACAGGCGCGCCGTGGCGTGACCTGCCGGAACGGTACGGCCCGTACACCACGGTCTACAATCTCGCTTCAACCGCTGGGCCAAAGCAGGGGTGTGGCTCAAGGTGTTCGAGGCTTTGAAGGCCGGCTCGCCCACGTCGCTTCATCTGATCAACTCCTCGATCGTGCGCGCCCACCAGCACGCGGCCGGCGGTAAAAAGGGGGCGCGGATCACGCCATCGGCCGTTCTCGTGGAGGACTGACCACCAAAATCCACGTCGTGGTGGATCGTCACGGCCTGCCTGTGCGCCTGCTGCTCACCCCCGGCCAGGCCTCGGACAAGACCACCTTCCCGGCCCTGGTCGAGGGACTGGCGCTCGCTCGTCACGTCGTTGCCGACCGCGGCTACTTCGCGGCCACCATTATCGCGCTCATCGAAGCCGCTGGCGCCTTCGCCCACATCCCGTCGCAGAGCAACGTCCGGGTCCGCCGTGTCGTTGACCGCCAGATTTACCGCCAGCGCAACCTCGTCGAACGCTTCTTCAACCGGCTCAAGCACTTCCGGCGCATCGCCACGCGCTATGACAAGCTCGCGCGAAACTTCCTCGCCGCCGTCGCCCTCGCTTCCATACGGCTCCGCATCAACCATTATGAGTCCACGACCTAGTCGACGACCAGTCTCGCTTCGCGATAGCCAAGCCCGACCACCCGGCCCAGCGTCTGGTCGGCATCCTGCACGGACGGCAGCGGTCCGACCCGCACGCGCCATAGCCGATGCGTGCCGACCCGGACCGGCGTGATAGCAGCCTTGCCGACCGAGGCGAGCCGGGCGCGCAGCCGGTCTGCATTGGCGTACTGGCTGAACGCGCCGGCCTGCACGTAGATGGCCGTCGGATGAACCGGCGCGACCGACACCGCAGGGTCGGCGATCTCGGCGACGGCCGGCGTCACCGCGGGCCGGACGGTGGCCACGGCCGCGGGAACGGCCACGGCCGGAGCGGCCTGCGGCGCCGGAGCGGGCGGGCCGGCCGCGTCGGCCGGCAAGGCGGCAACCTCGACCGGCGCCTCCTCCTTCATCAAGCGGGCGATCATCACCGGCATCGGGCCCTTGCGGCCTGCGGCGACGGCCATGCGCCAGCTTTCCTCGGGCAGCGCCTGCACCCGGACGCGAGCGGTGCCCTGGCCGGCGAACCCGAGAAGCTGCGCCGCGCGGCGCGACAGATCGATGATCCGCCCGCGCTTGTAGGGGCCGCGGTCGTTCACCACCACGGCGATGGACCGGCCGTTCTCGAGGTTGGTGACCTGCACCTTGCATGGCATCTGCAGCGTCGGGTGGGCGCCGGTCAGGGCGTTCATGTCGTAGCGATCGCCGTCTGCCGTGCGGTTGCCGTGGAATCCCGGCCCATACCACGAGGCGATGCCGGTCTCGTCATAGAAGAAGTCCTCACGCGGCTGATAGACCACCCCGTCGACCGTGTACGGGTTGCCGATCTTGTAGCGTCCGCCTGCCGCTGCTGAGTTGTCCGTTGCCCCCTCGAGTCGCTTGGTCATGTGGACGGCAAGCTGAGTCTCGGCGCAGCCCGACGCCGCGATCGCCAGCAAGGCGACCAGGGCGGCACGCAGCAGAGCTTTCCCCCCCACCTTGCTTATCCGCTGCCGATCCGGTCGGACAGGACGCCGACCGTGATCGCATAGAGGTGGGCGCAGTTGTAGGCGAGGATCGAGCGATAGTTGGGGTACACCGCGTATCCAGCACCGTCATCGAGCTGGACGATCGAGGTCGGCAGCGGGCGAGACGGCAGCGCACCGCCGTCGGGACGACGAACGCCAAGCCGATCCCACGCGGGCAGTGGCTTCTCCACCGTCATCTTGCGGAGCGCTGCGCACCCCTTGGCGTCGGTATCGCGCAGCGACTCGATGCGGCCGTCCAGCCGGTCGGGCACGCGCACGGGCCGTCCCCAGGTCTGGTCGTCGCGCCATCCGCCGTTCTTCACCAGGTAGTTGGCGATCGAGGCGAACACGTCGGGCAGCGAGTGCCAGATGTCGCGCTTGCCGTCGCCGTCGAAATCGACCGCAAAGGCAAGATAGCTTTCCGGCATGAACTGGATCTGGCCCATCGCGCCCGCCCACGAGCCCGTCATCGACGGCAGGTCGATCATCCGGCGGTCGACCATCTTGAGCGCGGCCATGAGCTGGGCGCGGAAATACTCGGACCGCCGCCCGTCGTAGGCGAGCGTGGCGACCGCCGGGATCACCGGGATCGAGGTGCCCACGGCGCCGAAATTGGTCTCGATGCCCCAGATCGCGAGGATGAAGCGCGGCTGCACGCCGTACTTGGCGGCGACGCGGGCGAGCAGCGCGTGGTGCTTCTGCATCATCTCGCGGCCGCGCGCGACGTGGTCCTCGGTGACCACGCGCTTCATATAGGTGTCGAGCGTCAGGGTGAATTCGGCCTGGTGGCGGTCGCGCTGAACCAGCCGGTGGATCGGCTGCAGACCCGTGAGGGCCGCGTCCAGGGTCGCGCGCGAGATTCCCTGGGAAAGCGCGTCCTTGCGCACGCCCTGGAGCCAGGCGGCGAAGGCCGCATCGGCGCCCGGGGGCGCGGTCGCCTGGGTCGCCTGGAGAGACGCCGGGGCCGGGTCGGCCGCGCGCGCGGGTCCGGCAGCGACAAGCGTCAGCACCGCCGCGATGGCGGCATGCCGCAGCACGTTGACGACCCTGACCCTCATTCCCGTACCCGCTCCCAGCCTCCTAACTGCCACAGCACGCGAGTTCGAACTCAATGCTGCGCGTCGCGCCATGCCCCGGGCGGTGGCGCCGGAAACCACGAGTCGGTGTAGCCCATGATCCGGTACGCCAGAAGCCCCACCCATTCGTGCAGCGCGAGGTCGAGCCGCAGAAGCCCGCCCGCGAGGTGGAGGCCCGGGGTAAAATCGTACTGGCCGATGGTCAGGTAGTCCACCGGGTACGGCAGGACCTGCCAGCCGACCTTTTGGAAGCAGCCATAGGCGCGCGGCATGTGGTTGGCGGAGGTGATCAGCAGCCAGGTCTCGCCCGGCTTGGGGTGCATCAGTTCCTTCGTATAGAGGGCGTTCTCGTAGGTGTTGCGCGAGCGGTCCTCGAACACGATCCGCGAAACGTCGAGACCCTGCTCGGCGAAGAACTCGCGGGCGATGGGCGCCTCTGTGAGCTCGGGATTGTCGAGGCTCGACGAGCCGCCGGTAAATGCCAGCTTCGCCTGCGGATAGCGCCGCGCGAGCGCCACGAAGGTGGTCATGCGCGAGGCGGAGCCCTTGAGGATGGGACGATGGCGCGCCCGCGACAGGAACGGCCGCACCTCGCCGCCCAGCACCACGATCCCGTCGACCTTGGCGGGTGGCGCGATCGGCGGGAAGCGGTTCTCCAGCGGGATCAGCATATCGTTGCCGATCGGCAGCAGCGTCGGCACGGCGAGGACAATGACGACCCCCGTCGCCAGCCACTTGCCGGCGCGGCGCGCGCGAGTCCACAGCAGGACGACGGCGACCACGAGGGCCAGGAAGGCAAGGTCCCCGGGATCGAGAAACAGGTTCAGAAGCTTGGAAAGAGCGAAGAACATTGCGCGGGGTCATATCCCGCCCCGCCCCGCGGCGCAATCGCGGCCGCTGAGGGCGATGCTAGAGGCGCGCGGCGTGCCAGACGTCGCCATACCCGTCGCCGGTCACGTCGCCCGCGCGCTTGTCCCTCTCCCACAGATAGAGCGGCTTGCCGCCATAGGACCACTGCATTGCGCCATCGGTCCGCGGCGCCAGCGTGAACCCGTCCGTCGGCTGCGCGCCCGCCCCGGCGAGGAAGGGCGGCCAAGACTTCGCGCAGCGGCCATAGCAGATCGGCACGCCGCCGGCGTCGTCCTGGTGGGTGTAGAGCGTCATGCCATGGGAGTCGGCAAGGACCGGCCCGACCCGGCTCGCCGCGACCATGGCCGGCCCGACGCGGGAGCCAGGCGCGGGCGCGGAGGTGCAGGCGGCGGCTGCGAGCGAGGCTGCAGCGGCCAGTGCGGCGACGAGCGTACGAAAAGACATGCGCCGAACCCTCCCCGGGATCAGGAATGGACGAGGACGACCAGCAGCATCTTCGGATGGATGGCGCAGCGCGCCTCGAACGTGCCGGCGTGGTCGAATTCGATCGAGATCGTTCGGCCGGGCGGCTGCTCGCCCGAATCGAAATTCATTTCGGACAACTCGATATAAACGTGGTGCAGGAACGGATCCTCGTTGGTGATGCGGACCACGTCGCCCACCTTCATCTCGATGCTTCCCGGGGCGAAAGTCTTGTTCTTCTGGGTAACGACCAGCCCTGTCGCTGCGAACGAGGCCGTCGCGAGCCCGCCAAGAACCGCCGCCAAGATCACGAGCCGCTTCATTTCCGGTCTCGATTTCATTCGCCACCCTCGCCCAGTCATCGTTAAGCGACCGTTAAGCGGTGGGAGGGGACAACCGCTCGTTCCTCGGGTGTATTTACACGCGTAGGGCGCTCGTCATCCGCTTGGCATTGCCGAATTCCGACGGGACGAAATGAACGTGCTGCGCGACTTACCCAGTTCTGTCCGGTCGATCCGGGGAAAGCTCTATCTGGCGTTCCTCGGCTCTGTCCTTCTGATGAGCGCGTTCGGCGCCTATGCGGTGATCAGTATTCGCGACACCAGCGCGCTGGTTACCCGCACCTACGATAAGCCCCTGATGGCGATAAACTTCGCCCGCTCGGCGCTCTACGAGTTCTCCGAGATGGACCGCGAGCTGCAACGGCTGGCGGCGGCGAAGACGCCGACCGACCAGGCCCGCCATCTCGACCGCATCGAGGCCCTGCACAAGACCTTCAACGAGGATCTGGGCATTGCCGCCCAGCGGTCGCTATCGGCGCGCTCTGTCGCGGTGATCGCCGAGATCCGCCGGCTCGCCGCCGACTGGCACCGGCTGCGCGCCGCCAATGCGAATGCCGCAATCGACCCCGCGGAATGGCGCCGGCTGGACGCGCTGGCCCAGAAGATCGCGGGGCGGTTCGACCTGCTGATCGACCTGACCGCGGGCGATGGGTTCCTGATCCGTCAGGACGCGCTCCGGGCCATCGAGCACTCGCGCATCGCCAACATGATCGCCATCGGAACCATCCTCGCGCTGTCGCTGCTGGTCGCGTGGCTCCTCAGCCGCTCGATCCTGCGCCCGCTCGGCGCCGCGGTCCGGGTGGCCGGCCGCATCTCGGAAGGCGAGCTCGATGCGGAAATCCCGACGCCCGGCCGCGACGAAACCGGCACGCTGCTCCGCTCGCTTGCCGTCATGCAGGACAGTCTCCGCGCCATGATGGCGCGTGAGGTGACGCTTCGAAAATCGGCGCAGGCCCAGCTCGCCGACGCGCTCGAGCACGCGTCCGAAGGGGTGATCCTGGTCGATGCCGACGACCGCATCGTCCTAGTCAACGACCAGGCGCGGCGCTTCTTCCCCGCCCTCGCCGGCCGGTTCGTCCCAGGCACGAAGCTCGACGACATCTTGCGGGAAGGCGTCGCGCGCGGCCTCGCCACCTATGCCGACGAGGGCCCGGGCGATGCGCTGACGGTCGGGCGGCCGGGCCGATTCGGCACCGGCGAATCGCGCCTGGCCGACGGGCGATGGATCCGTGTCGGCCGTTCGGCCGCGCGGAGCGGCGGGACCGTCGTCGTCTGGTCCGACATCACCCCCTTGAAGGAGCGCGAGGAAAAGCTCCGCCTCGCCAAGGAGCAGGCAGAGCAGGCGAACCTCGCCAAGACCCATTTCCTGGCCAACATCAGCCATGAGCTGCGCACGCCTCTGAACGCCATCATCGGCTTTTCGGAGCTGATTTCCGGTCAGGCCCTGGGCCCGGTCGGCATGCCGCAATACGCCACCTATGCGACCGACATCGCGAACAGCGGCCAGCATCTTCTCGCCATCATCAACGACATCCTCGACATGGCCCATTCCGAGGCCGGCAAGCTCGAAATCGCGATCGAGCCGGTCGATTTCGCCGCGCTGGTCGCCGGGTGCGAGGCACAGCTGGCGAAGGGCTGCGACGAGGCCGGCCACGACCTGACCCTTACCATCGCGACGGACCTGCCCGCCATCGACGGCGACCCCGGCCGGCTCCGCCAGGTGGTACTCAACCTTGCCTCCAACGCGATCAAGTTCACTCCCACGGGCGGAAAGATCGAGCTTTCCGCTCACCCTGCCGCCGACGGCGGCATCGACTTCACCGTCGCCGACTCGGGCATCGGCATGAGCGACACCGACCTCGCCATCGCCTTCGAGCCGTTCCGCCAGGTCGATTCGGCCCTGTCGCGCCGGTACGAGGGTACCGGCCTCGGGCTGCCGCTGACCAAGACGCTGGTCGCGCTGCACGACGGTACGCTTCACATCGCGACCCGACCCGGCCAAGGCACCCGCGTCACCGTCCACCTGCCGCCGGCTCAAAGCACCGCAGAGCGCCGGGTCGGGGTCGGCTAGCCCGGCGCCGCCCCCTCGCCCCACCGCGCGAAACGGCCTATATCGTAGGCAGGTTATCTCAAGGCGCGGGCCGGGCGGGCCCGGCGCAAGGAAGGCACGTTCGGGCATGGCCGAAGCGGCGCGCTCGCGTTCGGGGCGCAAGAGGGACGGTGGATTCGAGTGGGGCGCGCTGCGCGCCCTCCTTCCCTACCTGTGGCCGAAGGGCAATCGCGAGATCAAGCTGAGGGTGATCGCGGGGCTGGTGCTGCTCGGCCTCGCCAAGGGCACCAACGTCTACGTTCCCATCCTCTACAAGCTCGCGGTCGACGCGCTGTCGCCCAGGGATCACGCTGCGATCCTGGTGCTGCCGGTCGCGCTGATCGTCGGGTACGGCCTCGTCCGCGTCGCCTCGATCGCGTTCGGCGAGTTGCGCGATGCCGTCTTCGCCAAGGTCGAGCAGAACGCGATCCGCGTGGTCGCGCTCAGGACCTTCCGCCATCTCCACTCGCTGGCGCTCCGCTTCCACCTCGATCGCCAGACCGGCGGGCTCTCGCGCGCCATCGAGCGCGGCACCAAGGGCATCGACTTCCTGCTGCGCTTCCTCGCCTTCAATATCCTGCCGACGCTGCTCGAGATCATCATGGTCTGCGGTGTGCTGTGGGCGTTCTTCAATTTCTGGTTCGCCCTCGTCACCTTCGTCTCGGTGGTCGGTTACATCGGATTCACCGGCATCGTCACCGAGTGGCGCATCAAGTACCGCCGCCAGATGAACGAGACCGACCAGGAGGCGAACACCCGCGCCATCGACTCGCTGATCAACTACGAGACGGTGAAGTATTTCGGCAACGAGGACCACGAGGCCCGCCGCTTCGACCAGGCCCTCGCCCGCTACGAGCAGGCCGCCGTCCAGTCCAAGACCTCGCTTTCCATGCTGAACGTCGGCCAAGCCTTCATCATCGGCATCGGCCTCACGGCGGTTATGCTGATGGCCGGCCAAGGCGTGGTCGACGGGCGAATGACCGTCGGCGATTTCGTGCTCGCCAACACCTATCTGATCCAGCTCTTTGTCCCGCTCAACTTCCTGGGCTTCGTCTACAGCCAGATCAAGCAGTCGCTGATCGACATGGAAGCGATGTTCCACCTCCTCGACGTGGCCACGGAGGTGAAGGACAAGCCCGATGCGAAGCCGCTCGTGGTCACGGACGGCGTGCTGAGCTTCGACCATGTCGATTTCGGCTACGAACCGCGCCGCCCGATCCTGCACGACGTCTCGTTCACGGTGCCGACCGGCCAGACGGTCGCGATCGTCGGCGCCTCGGGCGCCGGGAAGTCGACCATCTCGCGCCTGCTATTCCGGTTCTACGACGTGGATGGCGGCGCGATCCGCATCGACGGCCAGGACATCCGCGACGTGACCCAGGCAAGCCTGCGCGCCGCCATCGGCATCGTCCCGCAGGACACGGTGCTGTTCAACGACACGGTGTTCTACAACATCGCCTACGGCCGGCCCGGTGCCACCCCCGCCGAGGTCGAGGAGGCGGCGAAGCTCGCCCACATCCACGACTTCATCATGTCCACGCCGGACGGCTACAAGACCCAGGTCGGCGAGCGCGGCCTCAAGCTCTCCGGCGGCGAGAAGCAGCGCGTCGCCATCGCCCGCACGATCCTCAAGCGCCCGGCGATCCTGCTGTTCGACGAGGCCACCTCGGCGCTCGACACCCAGACCGAGCGCGAGATCCAGAACGCGCTGCGCGAGGTGTCGGCCGACCGGACGACGCTGGTGATCGCCCACCGCCTCTCGACCATCATCGACAGCGACGAGATTCTGGTGATGGACGCCGGGCGCATCGTCGAGCGCGGCCGGCACGCCCGGCTCCTCGAGCTGGACGGGCTCTACGCCGCCATGTGGCACCGGCAGCAGGAGGCGGAGGAAGAGGGCGCCGAAGACCAGGCCGCCACGCCGGAGGCCGTACCGGCGGGCGAGTAGCGCTGCACGTCCATCGTTGGGATTTCCCCTCCCCGCCCCCTCTGCTACCCTCGTGCCAAGCCAGGATCGGGAGGATACGATGCTCAAGCTCTATCACGCGGGTCTCACGACCTGCTCGCGGAAGGCGCGCCACGGTCTCAAGGAAAAGGGCGTTCCCTACGTCAGCCACTACATGCGCCTCGACAAATTCGAGCACCACACGCCCGAATACCTGAAGCTCAACCCCAACGGCATCGTTCCGACGCTGGTGCATGACGGCAAGGTCATCATCGAATCCTGCATCATCAACGAGTATGCCGACGAGGTGTTCGACGGCCCCCGCCTGCAGCCGGAGGATCCCTATCTGCGAGCGAAGATGCGGGTGTTCTGCAAGATGGCCGACGAGTACGCCCTGCCCGCGACGCGCGTGCCCACCTGGACGCGCACCAAGACCGACGGGTTGAAGTCGGTCAGCGACGCCGAGTTCGACAAGATCGTCAAGGACACGCCGCTGGTCGACCACCAGATCAAGATGAAGGCGCTGCGCGCGGGCGGCTTCGCCGAGCGGGATTTCGAAGAAGCCTACGGCCGCATGCAGTACTGCTACGACCGGGTCGAAGCCGCTCTTACCGATGGACCGTATGTGGCTGGCCAGGCGTTCTCGCTCGGCGACATCGCGATCCTGCCCTATCTCGACGCCTTCCGGGGCCCGCGGCCGGACCTGATGGAAAGCCACCCGCGCGTCAAGGAATGGTACGAGCGAGTGATGGCGCGCCCGGCCACCAAGGCAACCTACGAGCCGTCGGACGAGGCGCCGGCGCCCGCCCGCCGCGCGGCCTGAGGGGAGCGAACCGATGGCCAAGGCGGCGGCGAAGCGGACGGTGGCGAAGCGGAAAGCCCCGGCCAAGGTGAAGCGGCGGTCGTCCTCGACGCCCGTCATCGACATCCACACCCACATCCGCGTGCCGAAGCTGATGGCGTTCATGCGGGAGCACCCCGTGGGCGACGTGCCGGGCAAGCCGAAGCCCTGGGTGCCGCCGGCCTCCGCCTCCGCCGCCATGCAGAAGAAGCAGGAGCAGGCGATCACCGCCAAGCACCTCGATCCCAAGTCGCGCTTCCCCGACCTCGACCGGATGGGGATCGACATCCAGATGATCAGCTACAATTACCCGGTCGATTGCTACTGGATGGACGGCGAGACCGGTGTCGAGGCGGCGCGCATCCTGAACGACACGGTGGCCGAGTTCTGCGCCGCGGCGCCGGACCGCTACTATCCGATCGGCGCCGTGCCTTTGCAGGACCCGAAGCTCGCGGCGAAGGAGCTGCGCCGCATCAAGGGACAGGGGTTCCGCGGCGTGCTGATCTCGTCGCTGATCCGCGACAAGGATCTGGGCGACAAGACGTTCCGCCCGTTCTGGCGCGCGGCCGAGGCGGCCGGCATGCCGATCTTCATTCACCCGCAGGGGTTTTCGCACCCCGACCGGCTCGCCAAGTTCTTCGAATGGAACTCGGTCGCCCAGCCGCTCGAGGAATCGCTCGCCATGCAGTCCCTGATCTACGAGGGGGTGTTGGATGCGTTCCCCAGGCTGCAGCTCTGCATTCACCACGGCGGCGGCTACCTGGTATTCTACGCCGGCCGCGCCGACCGTGCCTACGAGACGCGGCCCGAAGTCGGCCATCTGAAGGCCAAGCCCTCGGCCTACATGAAGAAGTTCTGGTACGACACGGTGATCTACAACCGCGACATGCTGGAGTTCCTGGTGAACAAGGTCGGCGTCGACAAGGTGATGATGGGCACCGACTACCCGGTCTTCATGGGCGAGGACGACCCCGTGGGGTTCGTCAACGGCGCCAATATCTCGCGCGACGACAAGCGCCGCATCCTCGGCGCCAACGCCGCCAAGTTCCTGCACATTCCGGCCTGAACCGAAGGAGGCCCCCATGCCCCGCTTCAAGAACTACGTCCCGCACGGCGTGATTCCGGCGGCCTTGCTGCCCTTCAACGAGGACTATTCGATCGACGAAAAGTCCGCGCGCAGCCATCTGCGCGACGTGGCGGGCGTCGACGGCATCACCGCCGTCACCACCAACGCCCACTCGTCCGAGGTGCATGCCTGCACCTTCGAGGAGCAGGAGCGGGTGCTCGCCGTCACGATGGACGAGATCGGCGACAAGGTGCCGGTCATCAACGGCATCTATGCCGACGGCAGCCACATCGCCGCGAAGATCGCGAAGATGGCGACGGCCGGCGGGGCCTCGGCGCTGCTGGTGTTCCCGCCGCACTCGATCGGCCACGGCTCGGGCCAGATGCGGCCGGAGATGGCGGTCTCGCACTTCAAGACCATCGCCGACGCCACCGACCTGCCGATCATCATCTTCCAGTACCCGTTCTCGATCGGCTACGGCTACCCGACCGACACGCTGCTCAAGATCTGCGACGCGGTGCCGACCGTGAAGGCGATCAAGGACGGCTGCTACGACGCCGTCGCACACGAGCGGCACATCCACGTGCTGCAGAATCTGCCGCGCCCGGTGAACGTGCTGTCGACCCATTCGCCCTGGCTGATGGCGTCACTCACGATGGGCTGCAACGGGCTCTTGTCCGGTTCGGGCTCGATCATCGCCGACCTGCACGTGGCGCTTTGGCGCGCAGTGCAGGCGAAGGACCTGGCGACGGCGCAGGCGGTCAACGACCGGATCTACCCGACGGCGCAGTGCTTCTACGCCGACCCGCGCGCCGACATGCACAACCGCATGAAGGAGGCGCTAGTGATGCTCGGTCGCCTGCCGCGCGCCGTGGTGCGCCCGCCGTTGGCCAAGATCACCCCTGCCGAGCTCGAGCGTATCCGCAAGGCCATCACCGAGGCCGGCCTGACCCGCGAGGGCGCCTCCATCTTGAAAGCCGCTGCGGAGTAGGCCGCCTTCCCAATTGTCATCCCGGGCGCGGTGCAGCACGAAGCGGTGCACCGCGGACCCGGGACCGGGGCGACAAGGCTGGCGCCCCTACCCGCCCATGATCGCCGCGGCGACCTTCTCGGCCGTCATGATGGTCGGGATGTTGGTGTTCGCGCGCGGCACCGCCGGGAACAGCGAGGCGTCGCTGACCCGCAGACCCGCGACACCCTTCACCCGTCCCTGGCTGTCGGTCGCCGCGGTCGGGTCGTCCTCGCGCCCCATCCGGCAGGTGCAGGAGATGTGGCGTATCGAATTCATGTGCTGCATCACATGCGCCTCGATCGCGTCGTCGCCTGCCGCCACCTTGGCCTTGATGTCCTCGCCGAGCAGCACGCGGTCGATCATCAGCCTGCGTAGCGGCCCCGGCCCATCCATCAGCGCGCCGACAAGATCGGTGATGACCTTGTTGCGCGTCGTGACGAGCCCGACCGCCTGGGCGCGCCGGTTGTAGCTGGTCGAGAACAGGTCGTGGGAGATCTTCCGCACCGGCTCCTGCTCGGCGAGCTGGACGATATAGCGGAGTCCGAGCTTCAGCCGTTCGAGGTCGCGCGCGTCCGACAGCATGTTGACCGCAACCACCGGCTCGTCGCGCCAGTCGGGCGATTTGAGCCGCACCTCGCCGCGCGAGAACGGCTTGTTGAGCCAGGTGGCGATATGGCCCGAGCGGCGCCCAACCGCATGCCACAGCGCCCGCGGTATGATCGAGATGTACATGTCGTTCGGGCCGCAGCCCGCGACGCCAGACGAGTAGCGCGCGCCGACGTGGAGGTACGGCCCCTCGGTGTCGAGCCGAGCGCGGCGCGGCAGGTAGCGGAACACCGCGATCCCGGGATGGTCCTGCAGGTTCTGGCCGATCGCGGGCACGTCCGCGACCACCTCGATGCCCAGTGCGCGGAGGTGATGGCCGGGCCCGACGCCGGAGCGCATCAAGAGCGCCGGCGAGTGCGCGGCGCCGGCCGAGACGACGATGTCGCGCCCGCGATAGGTCTCGTCCGCCCCACCGTCGCGCGCCACCTCCACGCCGGTCGCGCGCCTCCCCTCGAACAGCACGCGCTTCACCTGCGCGCCGGAAACGATGGTGAGGTTGGGCCGCGCCCGCGTCGCCCGGTCGAGATAGGCCATCGCGGCCGAGACGCGGTGGTCGTCCTTGTTGTTCACCGTGACCGGGAAATATCCGTCCTCGAACTCGGCGTTCTGGTCGGCGATGAACTTGAGCCCCTGCAGCTTCATCGCCTCGCCCATCGCCTTGGCGAAGCTGCCCCACTGCTCGGGCGGAATGCGGCGGATCGGCAGCGGCCCGTCCTTGCCGTGCAGCGGCCCGTCGTACTGCAGGTCGGTCTCCATCTTGCGGAAGTACGGCACGACGCCCTCCCAGTTCCAGCCGGCGGCGCCCATCGCCTGCCACTCGTCGTAGTCGTCGGGCGTGCCGCGGTTGGCGGCGGTGTAGTTGATCGACGAGCCGCCCCCCATGACGCGCCCCTGGTCGTAGAACATCAGCGGCGGCCGGTCCGGCGCGTTGTGGCGCGTCGGCTGGAGCGTGGTCAGGAACTTCATCCACTTGTAGCGCGGGTTCGCCTGCGACAGGTGGTAGCTCGACAATATGTCGGCGGGCACCGCGTCGGGCGGCGTGTCCATCCCCGCCTCGATCAGCAGCACCTTGTCCTCGGGCCCTGCCGAGAGCCGGTGCGCCATCACGCACCCCGCCGAGCCGCCGCCAACGATGATGTAGTCGTACTCCATGCCCGCCTCCCGTGCGGTCCGTAGCCCGCGTCCCGATGATGGCGGAGGGCCACGTGCCCCGCAAGCCGCCGGGATTGATTTCGCGGGCCCGATGCCCGCTAATGGGCGGAGCCTTTCCCGGACCCCCGCATGCGCCCAGCCCTCAAGCGACCGGCCGCGACCGGCGCCGCAACCCAGCGGCCGCTGCTGGGCATGGCCAACATGATGGGGTCGGGCCTCACCAACCAGGTGATGAACGGCGCGATCCGCGAGATCGCGGTCTTGGGAATGCACCCGTTCGAAGCGGCGTTCTTCCGCGCCCTGTTCGGCTCGCTCTTTCTCTCGGGCTTCGTCATCCGCTCGAGGTTCGCGGCACTCAAGACGCACAGCCTATGGCTGCAGCTCCTGCGTGCGATGCTGAACGCGACCTCGATGCTCTGCGTCTTTCTCGCACTCACCTACATGCCGCTGGCAAAGCTTTCGGCACTGATGTTCACCTCGCCTTTGTTCGCCGCCATCGGCGCGACGCTGGTATTGCGCGAGCGGATGGGCACGGCGCGGGCGATCGGGCTCGCCGTCGGCTTCGCCGGGGCGTTCCTCGTGATGCGCCCGGGCGTCGACGACATCACGATCGGCACCTGGCTCGCGCTCACCTCGTCGGCCACCTGGGGGGCGGCGCTGGTCGTGATCAAACAGCTATCGCGGCGCGATTCCAGCCTGACGATCGCGATCTACGCCGCCTACATGATGCTGCCGTTCAACCTCGCCGCGGCGCTGTTCGTGTGGAGCTGGCCGAGCCTGCTCACCCTTGGGCTCTGCGCCCTGGTCGGCGCGATGGGAACCGTGAGCCAGATCATGCTCGGAAATGCGTTCAAGCTCGCCGACGCGACCATCGTGCTGCCGTGCGACTTCACGAAGCTGATCTGGGCGGCGCTGGTCGGCTACGTCTGGTTCGGCGAGGTGCCGGACAAATGGACCTGGATCGGCGGCACGGTGATCTTCACCTCCACCATGTTCATCGCGCTGCGCGAACGGGCGGGTTCGGCGCGCGCGCGGCGAATGTCCACACCGGCACCGGCCGAGAGCGCCGAATAGCGCATCACGCCTCGGCGCGGCGCGGCGCGGGCCCGTAGCGGTGCAGCATCGAACCGTTGGTCCGCAGCCAGGCGCGCGCCTCGTCCATGCCCTCGCACAGCCCCTCGACCTCGGACCAGAAGCGGTTCGAATGGTTCATCACCTTGAGGTGCGCGACTTCGTGCGCGACGACGTAGTCGAGCACGGGCTCCGGCGCCATCACCAGCCGCCACGAGAAGCTGAGGTCGCCCGCGCGGGTGCAGCTTCCCCAGCGCGTCCGCGTGTCGCGCACGCGGATGTAGCGGTAGCGCTGGCCGAGGCTGCGTGATTTTTCCGCGACGCGCTGGGTGATCGTGTTGCGCGCCTCGGCGCGCAGCCACGATTCGACGCGCTGCGAAACACCCTCCTCCGTGCCGGCGACGATGAGCCTGTCGCGATCGAGCCAGATTTCGTCGAATAGCTGGCGGACGCAGCAAATGCGCACGTCGTCGCCGAAGATGGGAAAGCGCGCGCCATCGACGAACGGCACGGCAGGCACGATTTCACGGAGCCGCGTGTCGATCCAGCGCCGCTTCGCGCGGGCGAAATCGAGGCCCTCCGCCTCGGACGCGCGGCGCGGCAGCACGAGCTCCACCCGGCCGCTGTAGGCGTCCACATGCAACAAAATCTGCCGCGCGCGGGTGCTGCGTCGCACCGCGATCGCCACCGACTTACCGCTCGGCAAGCATAAGGCTGTCACGCCGAAATCCTCACCGCGACTCACTTGCGTGAACCGATACTCGACGCAAGCGACTGATTCGTGCAAGTTGGAACCGTGTCTTGTTTTGAGGGAACCGTTTCCTTCCAGTTACGTTTCGTTAACCGTTTGAACCTTACACGGGTTCCGTTGGCGGCCAAACCGGGCCGCTTGCGAACGGCACCACCACACCACCGAGGAGTGTGAAATGGCAGTGAAGAGCAAAGCGTCCGCAAAGCGCGCCGTGAAGAAGCCCGCCGCGAAGAAGGCCACGGTGAAGAAGCCGACCGCGCGCAAGACCCCCGCGCGTCGTCCCGCCGCGAAGAAGACCGCGGCACGCAAGACGACCGCGCGGAAGACCACGGCACGCAAGACGACCGCGCGCAAGACCACTGCGCGGAAGACCACGGCGCGCAAGACGACCGCGCGCCGCGCCAGCACCGCGAAGAAGCCGGCGGCGCGCAAGACCGCGAAGCGTCCGGCAACTCGCGCCCGCAAGGTGACGCGGATCGGCAAGAAGCCGGCCCGCCGCAGCACCACGCGCCGCGCCACCGTCCGCAAGGCGGCCTGACGCGACACGTCACGTTTTCGTACAAGCTCCGGCGTACGGAAGGGCGGGCCTGCGGGTCCGCCCTTTCCGTTTGGTCATTCGGCGGGAATTTTCTCGCCCGTCCCCAGCGCGCGCGCATAGGCTTCGACCGCCTGCTCGAGCGTGCGCGACCGATCCAGGGTCTCGCGCGTCTCCTTCGCGAACGGCGTGGTGTCGAGCAGCCGATAGGTTGCCGCAGCGCCGAGATGAAACAGCGGCGTCACGCCCACCGAGTCGAACGTCGCCGCGATCTCCTCCATCTCGCCCGCATAGCGCCAGGCGTCCGCCGGCAGGAACGGCACGTTCGCCTTCATGCGGCGATAGAGATCGGGCTGGCTCGTCTCGTACTCCGCGCGGACCTCCGACGAGACGCCGAGCGCCTCCGCCGCGACCAGCACCGCGGTGAACAGCGCGTTCGATCCCTTGGTGAGCGCCGCGTAGCACATCTTCACCGCCGACGCGCGACCGGGCTCGGCGCCGCATGGGCGCATGTCCATCGCCTTGCCGCCGAGCGCGGCGATCGCGGCGACCGCGTCGGCGTCGCGCCCCGAGAGATAGATACGGGGCACCGCCTTGCCGGGCGGCGAACCGACGATCCCGCCGTCGACGAATTTGGCGCCGGCGCCCTCGACGATCTTTGCGACGCCTTGCGCTGTCTCTGGTGAGATCGCGTTCAGGTCGGCGTAGAGCGGCCGCTTGCCCGTGCGGGCCATCGCCGCCGCCACCTGCTCGGCGAGTTCAGTGGCGAGCGCCGGCGGCAGGATCGACAGGAACACGTCCGCTGCCGCGACTGCCGCGTCCAGGTCCGGCACGTCTCGAAGTCCCGCGCGCATTGCGCGGGTGCGGGTGATCTCGGACCGCCCTGCGAGGCAGGTGACGACGTCGTAGCCCTGGGCGACGAGCGTGCCGCCGACCGCATGCCCCATGTCGCCCGCGCCGATCACCGCAATGGTCTTGACCGTCATGGCTCTCTCCCCTGCCCGCTCTATTCCGCCGGCTGCAGCCGTCGCCCGAGAAGCTGCAGCAAACGAAGGATCAGCAGAACCGCCGCCGCGACCGGCAGCAGGTCCCAGACGAACACCCAGGTGACCGCGCGCGCGACCGGCGCGGGCCCGCCAGTGGTGGTCAAGCCCGCCGAGTTGGTGACCAGCCCCGCCGCGGCCGAACCGAACGCAACGCCGAGCGAGCGCACGGTGGCGAGCGAGGACGAGGTGATGTGCTCCTCGCCGGGCCGCGCGACCGCCATCGTCTTGGCGACCACCAGCACATTGTACATGCCCATCCCCATCCCCACGACAGCGGCGACGGCAAGGATCATGGCGAGGCTTGCGGCCGAAACGTCCGCGGCGAGCCAGGCGATGGCGATGCCGAACAGCGCCGGCCCTGTGACCAGCGCAGCCCGTTCGCGCGTGCCGGACCAGCCGACGACGACGGCCGAACCAACCGACCAGCCGAGCGAGAGGCAGCCGTTGGCGGCTCCGACATAGAGCGGCGGCAGGCCCTGCACGAGCTGGAGGATCAGCGGCAGATAGATGTAGAGCGTGGTCTGCGCGCCGTGCATCAGGAACTGCGCCAGGTACGACGTGCCGACCGGATGGTTCAGCGACAGCGGCTGGGTCGGGAACAGCCTGTTCTCGGCCACGGCATCGCGATGGAAGGCATACCAGACGGCGGCGCCCGCGAGCGCGAGCAGCCCGACGCGCATGGCGGGCGACGGGATCGAGCCTGAACTCGGCGACGCAGAACACGCCGCCCGCGAGCAGCACGAGCCGGAAGAACGGAAAGCGCGGCCGCGCCTCGCGCCCCTCCCCACGGGTGTCCGGCACTTTCCACCAGGCGACCAGGATGAAGGTGATCACCAGCGGCACCACCACCCAGAACGCGCCGCGCCACCAGCCGATCTCGGCGAAAACCCCGCCGAGCGTCGGCCCGAGCAGCGTCGCCACCGTCCAGGTGATGTTGTTGGTGGTGAGCACGTGCGGGCGAAGCCGCGCCTCGAACAAGGTCCCGATCAGCGCGTAGGAGCCGCCCATCGCGACGCCGGCGCCCCAGCCCTGCACCGACCGGCCGGCGAGCAGAACGGCCATGTCCGGCGCGAGCGCGCAGCTCGTCGTGCCGGCGAGGAAGGCGATCCCGCCCAGCACGTAGGCGACGCGGCTGCCGATCCCGACCCGGAGCGGCGCGAAGCTCGCCGAGCCCACGACCGAGCCGACCACGTAGAGCGTCACCGCCCAGGCGTAGTAGCGGACGCCGCCGATCTCCTCGACCACCGTCGGCATCACCGTCGAGATGATGAAGATGTCGATCGCGTGCAGCGAGATGCCGAGATTGAGCAGCAGCGTGTAGATGGCGCGCGGGCCGCGAAACAGCTCGGACCAGGTGCCGGTGCCCGGCGCGGAGGCGTGGGGGCTTTTCATGGCGGGGGAGTGTAGAGGCATTCCGCGCCCCGTGGGAACCGCCGTCCAGCCGTTGACCGGCGCGGCCCGCTGCTCCACAGTCGGCCGATGCTCCGTCCCTCGCCCGCCCGCCGCAATCCATGAGCCGCACCTCGACCGCCGCCGCCGGCGCCACCGCGGGCGGCAAGGCCCTGCCCGTCTGGGTCGCCTACGCCATGCTGACCATGGCCGCCTTGTTCTGGGGCGGCAGCGCCGTGATCGGTCGCGCGGCCGCCGGTCACGTGCCGCCCTTCGCCCTCACCTTCTGGCGCTGGACCTTTGCCTTTGCCGTGTTCGTGCCGCTGGGCGGGGGCGCGCTATGGCGCCAGCGCGAGGCGGCGCGGCGCAACTGGAAGGCGCTGGTCGCGCTCTCCTTCCTCGGGATGGGCGGATTCTCGGTGCCCTATTTCTACGGGCTGATCTACACCCAGGCGGCGAACGCGGCGATCCTGAACGCGCTGAGCCCGATGCTGATCCTGATCATCTCGGCGGTCGCACTCGGAACGCCGGTGGGCCTGCGCCAGATCGCCGGCGTCGTGCTCGGTGTAGGCGGCGCGGCGATGATCGTGTTCCGGGGCGAGCTCTCCGAGTTCCTGGGTCTCGACATCAACATCGGCGACGGGTTGATCCTCGTCTCGATGATCTTCTGGGCCTTCTACACCGTGGCGCTCCGCAAGGCGTCGGTCGGGCTCGATCAGTCCGCCTTCATGCTGTGCCTGACCGGGCTCGCCGTGCCGATGATCGCGCCCTTTTACGCGATCGAGATCGCCAATGGGCACGTCTTCGCCCTCGACGCCTACAACATCGGCATCATCCTCTATGCCGGCATCTGCGCGTCGGTCCTCGCCTATCTCTGCTGGAACATGGGGGTGGTGCGGGTCGGGCCGCACCGGGCGGTGTTCGCCCAGTATCTTGTGCCCGTGTTCGGCGCGCTACTTGCCGTCGCCCTCCTGGGCGAGCGCCTGCAATGGTTCCATCTGGCGGGCATCGCCGCGATCTTCGCGGGCATCGCGATCTCGTCGCGCGGCCGGGGCTAGCTGCTCGTTCGAGCCGAGCTCGAGCGTGCGGGTCATCACCTCGCGCCGGCGCCAGTACCAGTACCAGACGCCGAGACAGAGGATCGCGCCGCCGGCGATCGGCGTCTGCAACCCTACCTTCGCCGACAGCGAGCCCATGATGAGGGCGCCAAGGCCCGGCGCACCGCGGCTCAGCAGCCCGTAGACGCCAAGGATGCGGCCGCGCATGCCGCCCTCGACCGCCGTCTGCACCAGGATCTGCTGCGAGACGCCCATCGCCGACATGCAGAACCCGCCGACCGCCAGCATGGAAAGCGCCGGCCAGAAGCTGTGGAGCTGAGAGAACACGAGCAGCGCCGCGATCAACGCCAGCAGCATCGCGTTCGAGATCACGAACAGGCCGGACACGCGGCCGCGCTGCGAGATCCAGAGACCGCCGAGGATCGCCCCCACCCCCACCGTCGAGGTCATCATGGCGAGCCCGTGGACGCCCTGGTCGAAGACCTTGGCCGCGAAGCCCGGGAGCAGCTCCACATAGGGGCGCACGCAGATTCCGGTGATGAGCGTCAACACCATCAGCCCGCCGATCCCGGTATGGCCCGCGCCATAGCGGAAGGCGGCGAACACTTCGAGCGGGATGTCGCGGATCGGCTTCCGCGCCGGCACCTCCTCCTCCTGCACCATGCGCACGAAGATCAGCGCGATCGAGTTGACGATGTAGGTCGCCGCGTTCACGGCGAAGGCAGCGCCGAGCCCGACCGTCGCGATCACCAGCCCGGCAAGCGCGGGGCCGACGAAGCGCGCGACGTTGAACAGCATCGAGTGGATGCCGATCGCCGCCGCCATGTCCGACCGCTCGACCAGGTTGGGCACGACGGCCAGCCGGACCGGCTGGTTGAAAGCGGTGATCGTCCCCGAGCACAGTGTGAGGCCGAACAGGATCCAGATGGTCATCAGGCCGGACGACGTGATGGCGGCCAGCGCGGCCGCCTGGATGAACAGCAGGATCTGGGTGATGCGCAGGAGGCGCAGCCGGTCGACCCGGTCGGCCACCGCCCCGGTGAGCGGCAGCAGCGCGACGCCCGGCAGAATGTCGGCGAACGAAATGACTCCCAGCCACGTTCCCGATTCGGTGAGCTTCCAGGTGAGCCAGCCGACCGCGAGCTTCTGCGTCCAGGTCCCGATCATCGAGCAGCCGCTGCCGATCACGAAATTGCGGAAATTTCGTGCCGAAAGCGCGCGCATGAGCGCGGCGGGACCGGATGCGGTCGATTTCATTGTCGTGGCCATGGGATCGCGGCAAGCATCGCAGACGCAGGCAAAGGTCAGGTTAACATTTATGTCACGCGCGCACTAGGAACGGACCGTGCGCCGGCGCCTTCCGCCACCTCTTCTGCCATGCGCGGCGCGCGGGGCAGGTTTCCGCCGGCGTGCGCCGGGGGTGCGACGAAAGAGATTCCACGCGCAAGAAATGCGATATGATCCCACCGCGAGGCTTGGCAGTCGGCAGGGCGGCATGAGCGAGACACCCCGGCGCAACCCGATGATCGTGCTGATCTGCGGCACGACGATCCTGCTGGTCACGTTCGGCGTGCGCCAGAACTACGGGCTCCTGATGGCGCCGATCTCGGCCGACCTCCATTGGGGGCGCGAGGTATTCGCTTTCGCCATCGCGATGCAGAGCCTGGTGTGGGGCCTTTCGACCCCGATCGCCGGCTGGATCGCCGACCGGTACGGGCCAGCCAAGGTGGCGGCGGCGGGCGCGCTGTTCTACGGCGGCGGACTCCTGATGATGTCCCAGGCGAGCGACCCGCTGCACGCCACCCTCTCGATCGGTGTGCTGACGGGCTTCGGCGCGTCGATGGCGGGCTTCCCGGTGATCCTCTCGGTGATCGGCCGCTCGGTCGGGCCGGAACGGCGCTCCCTCTTCCTCGGCATCGCCTCGGCCGGCGGCTCGTCCGGCCAGCTCATCCTGGTGCCTCTCGGCCAGGCCTTCCTCAACCAGCACGGCTGGGCCGTGACGCTGATGGCGCTCGGCGCGCTTTGCGCCGTCACCGTGCCGCTTGCCATCGCTCTCGCCGGCGGCAACCGGGCCGCGCCCGACATGGTCGGCCACCAGCGCTTCGGCGAAGCGATCCGCGAGGCAAGCCGGCACAAGGGCTTCCGGCTGCTCTCGATGGGCTATTTCGTGTGCGGCTTCCAGACCATGTTCATCAGCGCGCACCTGCCGGCCTACCTCTCCGACCTCGGCCAGCCGAGCTATCTCGGCGCGCTGGCGCTGGCGCTGATCGGCGGGGCGAACATCATTGGCTGCGTCATCTGGGGCCAGCTCGGCGGGCGCTGGCCGAAGAAGAACCTGCTCTGCATCCTCTACTTCCTGCGCGCGATCGACATGGCGATCTTCATGCTGACGCCGATCTCGCCGACCAGCGTCATCATCTTCGCCTCGACCATGGGGCTGATGTGGCTCGGCACCGTGCCGCTCACCTCGGGCCTCGTCGCACAAATCTTCGGCACCCAGTTCATGGCGACGCTTGTCGGCATCACCTTCGTCAGCCACCAGATCGGCAGTTTCCTCGGCATCTGGCTCGGCGGCGTGCTCTACGACATCTACGGCAATTACGACGCCATCTTCTGGGGCGGCGTCGTGGTCGGCGTGCTTGCCTCGTTCGTCCATTATCCGATTGACGACACGCCTGTGGCGCGGCTCGCGCCAGCCACCGCCACGGCCGGCGCCTGACGGCAGGCACGGGGATGGCCGAGACCACACCGCTTTGGCGGCGCCCGATCGTCGTGCTTCTCGCCGCGATGACCATGGTGATGTTCACATGGGGCATCCGCCAGTCGTTCGGCCTCCTCCTGCGCCCGATCACCGACGGGTTCGGCTGGGGGCGCGAGGATCTTTCCATCGCCTTCGCTACCAACAGCCTGATCATCGGGCTGATCAGCCCGATCGTCGGCGCGATCGCCGACAAGTGGGGCCCGATCAAGGTGCTGTTCACCGGCGCGATCCTCTACACCACCTCGCTGGTGCTGATGTCCCAGGCGACGACGCCGACCGGCATGCTGCTTTCGACCGGGATTGTCGGCGGGCTCGGCATGGGAAGCTGCGGCCTCACCCTGATCCTCTCCATCGTCGGGCGCGTCGCGCGCGAGGAGCAGCGGAGCCTCTGGTTCGGCATCGTCACCGGCGCGGCGACGGCCGGCCAGCTCGCCATCGTGCCGATCTACCAGCACGTGATCGACACCAGGGGCTGGGTGACGTCAGTCCTTGTGATGGCCGCGATGGCCGCCCTGCTGGTGCCGCTCTCGGCGGCGATGGCCCAGGCCGGCAAGTCGGCACTCGCCCAGAAGCACAACCAGACGCTCGGCCAGGCCCTCCAGCAGGCGAGCCGGCACAAGGGGTTCTGGCTGATGACCGTCGCGTTCTTCGTCTGCGGCTTCCAGCTCCAGTTCATCGCGAACCACCTGCCCGCCTTCCTCGAGGATCGCGGACAGGCCGGCGCGCTCGGCGCCAGCGCCATCGCGCTGATCGGTCTGTTCAACATGATCGGCACCTGGGTGTCCGGCTGGCTCGGCGGGAGATACAGGCGCAAGTACCTGCTCTGCTGCGTCTACATGGGCCGGTCGCTGATCATGCTCGCCTTCATCCACGCGCCGATCAACTCGCTGACCGTCTCGCTGTTCTCCGCGGGCGTGGGGCTCCTGTGGCTCGCCACCCTGCCGCTCACCTCCGGCATGGTCGCCTCGATGTTCGGGCCGCGCTACATGGCGACGCTCTACGGCATCGTGTTCCTGTCCCACCAGATCGGCAGTTTCATGGGTGTCTGGCTCGGCGGGCGCATCTACGACGTGACCGGCAGCTACATGCCGGCATGGTGGCTCGCCATCGCGCTCGGCGGCGTCGCGGCGCTGCTTCATTTCCCGATCGACGACCGCCCGGTCGAGCTGGTGACGGCGCCCGCAGGCGCGGGTTGACCTCCCTGCCCCCGCCCGCGATGCTTCCCCTTTTACGGCGGGAGGCGAGCATGAAGCAGCGCAGGCTCGGCCGGAACGGCCCGACGACGTCATCCATCGGGCTCGGCTGCATGACCATGACCAGCATCTACGGTCAGGTGGACGAGGCGGAATGCGTCGCCACGATCCAGGCCGCGCTGGATGCGGGGCTCGCCTTCCTCGACACGTCCGACGCCTACGGGGCGGGCTCGAACGAGGAGCTGGTCGGGCGCGCCATCAAGGGTCGGCGCGACAAGGCGCTGGTCGCCACCAAGTTCGGCAACGTGCGCCTGCCGGACGGCAAGCCCGGCGGCGACGGCAGGCCCGAATACGTGGTCGAGGCCTGCGACAGGAGCCTCAAGCGGCTCGGCGTCGACACGATCGACCTCTACTTCCAGCACCGCGTCGACCGGCGCGTGCCGATCGAGGACACGGTCGGCGCGATGGCCGGGCTCGTGAAGGCCGGAAAGGTGCGTTATCTCGGACTCTCCGAGGCCGCGCCAGCCACGATCCGGCGCGCCGCCGCGGTCCACCCGATCGCGGCGTTGCAGACCGAATATTCGCTCTGGTGCCGCTTTGCCGAGGACGAGTTGCTGCCAACCTGCCGCGAACTCGGCATCGCCTACGTCGCCTACTCCCCGCTCGGGCGGGGCTTCCTCACCGCCGGCTTCAAGTCGCTCGACGCCTTGCCCGAAAAGGACCGGCGGCGCCAGCATCCGCGCTTCTTCGCCGACAATTTCGCCAGAAACGTCGCGATGCTGGGCCCGATCGAGGCGCTGGCGAAGGAAAAGGCCTGCACGCCGGCGCAGATCGCGCTCGCGTGGCTCCTCGGCGAGGGCGAGGACATCGTGCCGATCCCCGGCATGTCGAAGCGCACCCACCTCCGCGACAACATCGCCGCCACCGAGATCGCGCTCAGCAGGGCCGAGCGCGACCGGCTGCGCGCCGCCATCCCGCCTATGGCCGCCGGAGACCGCTACCCTGCCGCCCAACTCGACTCGGTGAACGTGTAAAGCGGCTATCGGCCCCTCGTCGAGCCCCGGCGGTGGCAGGTTCCAAACGCTACGGCACCAGCACGGCGGCGCCGCGGAGCTTTCCTTCTCGCAGACGGGCAAGCGCCTCGTTGGCCTGGTCCAGCGGGAACGCCTCGGTCTCGGTGACGACCGGCACCTCGGGCGCCAGCGCCAGGAACTCCTCCCCGTCCTTGCGGGTGAGGTTCGCGACCGAGCGCACTACGCGCTCGCCCCACAGCCTATCGTAGGGGAACGACGGGATGTCCGACATGTGGATGCCACCGCAGACGACCGTGCCGCCCTTGTCGGTCGCAGCAAGGGCCAGCGGCACCAGCCCGCCCACCGGCGCGAAGATGATTGCGGCATCGAGCTTCTCGGGCGGCGCCTCCTCCGAGGCCCCGGCCCAGATCGCGCCGAGATCGCGTGCGAACTCCTGCGCGGCCGTGTCGCCCGCGCGGGTGAAGGCGAAAATGCGACGTCCCTGGTGGCGCGCGACCTGGGCCACGATGTGCGCCGCCGCGCCGAAGCCGTAGATGCCAAGGTTCCGGGCATCGCCGGCCATCACCAGCGAGCGATAGCCGATCAGTCCGGCACACAGAAGCGGCGCTGCCGCCACGTCGCTCGCCCCGCCCGCGAACGGGAAGCAGAAGCGCTGGTCGGCCAGCGCGTACTCGGCATAGCCGCCGTCGATCGTGTAGCCGGTGAAGCGCGCCCGCTCGCACAGATTTTCGCGGCCCGAGGTGCAGAAGCGGCAGACCCCGCAGGTCCAGCCGAGCCACGGCACGCCGACGCGATCCCCCTCCCCGAACCGTGCGACGCCGGTGCCGAGCCCCGCCACGCGGCCGACGATCTCATGGCCGGGAACGAGCGGCAGCTTCGGCTCGGTCAGCTCCCCGTCCACGACATGCAGGTCGGTGCGGCAGACACCGCACGCCGTCACCTTGACCAGCACCTCACCCGGCCCTGGCGCGGGCGTCGGCAGCTCTCGCGCTACCAGGGCCACGCCCGGCCGGTCCATCACCATTGCCCGCATCACGCGATGTCCCTAACTTCGTATCGACACTGGACTGTAGAGGATACTCATATGGCCCTCACCCAGATGAAATGCGTGCCCTGCCAGGGCGGAATTCCGCCCATGCCGCGCGACCAGGCCGAGCGCTACGCGAAGGAAACGCCCGGCTGGACCCTGAACGACGGCGCGACCCAACTCCGCCGCAAGTTCACCTTTGCCGACTTCAAGGAGGCACTGGCCTTCGTCGACAAGGTGGGGGCGCTTGCCGAAGCGCAGGATCATCACCCCGACATCACCTTCGGCTGGGGCTATGCGGACGTGCTGTTCTTCACCCACAAGATAAAGGGACTGCACGAGAATGACTTCATAATGGCCGCCAAGGTGAACGAGATCGCCGGCGGCTGAATTTCGCTGGGCATGTTGGCGCGACCGGGAATAGTCCCTATAATTTCTTACCCCTGCCCGCCCCGGACGGCCGGTTGGCGGCGCACCGCGGAGATCGGGAGAAGCCAGACATGACCATCAAGCGCGTCGAGTCGCTCGCCTACGGCGCCGACGACGTCACCGCCGGCGTCAAGTTCCACGAGGATCTCGGGCTCGAGAAGGTGGAGAGCGGGGCGAACGGCGCGACCTTCCGTACGCCCTCGAACCAGTTCATTCATGTCCGGAAGTCGTCCGATACCAGCCTGCCCACGTCGCCCGAGGGCCGCAACGCCATGTGCGAATGCACCTGGGGCGTCGACACCAAGGAGGCGCTGGAGGCGCTGGGCGCCGAGCTTGCCAAGGACCGCCAGTTGCGGCGCGACGCCGACGGCACGATCCACACCCAGGACGACACCGGCAACCAGATCGCCTTCCGCGTCTCGACGCCCGCCGTGGTGTCGCTCGACCCGGTCGAGGTGAACCTGTCCAACATCAACGTCCGGATCAACACGATCAAAGACCGCAACATGGACCGGCAGGCGAAGCCGCTCCGCATCGGCCACGTCGTCTGGTCGATCCCCGAGAACATGAAGGAGAAGGCGTCCGACTTCTACCTCAACCGGCTCGGCTTCCGCATGACCGACCGGTCGAAGGACCTCGGCGACTTCATGCGCGTGCCCGGTCGGACGGACCACCACAACATCTTCCTGCTGCATCGCGCGAACCAGAACCGGTTCGACCACGTCGCGTTCGAGGTGCACGATTTCGACGAGCTGATGGTCGGCGGCCACCACCTCACCAATCGCGGCTGGAAGGCGGTGACCCGCCCGGGCCGCCACATGGTCGGCTCCAACCTGTTCTGGTATTTCCAGAATCCGGCGGGCGGCAAGACCGAGTACTTCAACGATATCGACATCATGGACGACAGCTGGGAGCCGAAGGTGCACGACAAGCATCCCGGCTGGGCGATCTGGGAGTTCGACGCCGCCTGAGCGGGCTCGTCCGCAGCTTGAGGAAGCGCTGCCAGATGCTTGATCCGGCGGCGTTTTCTGTCCGAGACTTTACTTGCTCTCGACCTTGGGAAGCTGGATCTTGACCTCGTGCGTGGAGCTCTGCTGGTGGAAATAGAGGTAGGCGAGGACGCCCACCACCACGACCAGAGCGCCGACGATGAAATAGAGCCAGCTGGTCTGCCCCTGCCCCTGGTTCGGTCCCGCCATCGCTGAATCCTTTCCTCTGTCGCGGCCAGAGATTGGAACGTGGCGGGCGGGGCATCGTTCCCCCGCTTGATTCGAAGCCGGAACGGGAGTGGTGTGGGCGCCTCCAACGCCGGAAGGGTGGCCGAGCGGTTTAAGGCACCGGTCTTGAAAAGCGAAAAGCCGGTTCCCTGTTGATCACCCCCTACCCCTTTGCGTCAAGTTTTCTGCGGCTTTTGGCGCTGGTGGCGGGCCCACTTTCCTGCCCCGTCACTGGCCGTCATGCGGAGTTGGGTTGCGGCGCGGGTTGCAGGCTACTTGCGAACGTTCGTGTAACCTTGCTCTACGACCGCGTTGGCATTCATCCGAGCGACCACTTGGAAGCCATGATGCTGGCCGGACATGCGAACTTTCATCCATCCCTTATCGGCTTTTCGGCAAGTGACAACAATCCGGTCGCCCGAAACCTGATCGCCGGAACTCGTGCCGTGAAACGATTTTGGAGCACTAGGACCTGGCAACGTGCCCTTCGCCCTCAAGCTCTTGGATGAGCCCTACAACGAGGCTGTAGTCCAGCCTGAGATCCGCAGAGACATCGGAAGGATAGATCACGTCACCGTCATGCTCGGCGAAGTATGCCCGTATCTCTCTCTTTGCCTTTGACCTCGGTACTTCGCGCACGTCGACGAGGCCGACCGCTGCACTGAGCTCAGCGACCCGCCGCTCGAGCTCGGCGATTCTCTCTCGGTCTGAGCGCCGTTCTTCGAGCAATGCACTCACCCGATCAGACGACAGGGAACTTGCGGCATCGACAAATCCGGCTGACCCGGTCTCAACATCGATGAACCACGTAAAGGCTGGGTTAACCCCGACCCTTGCACGTGTTTCAACGTGATGCACGTAGTGCCGGTTCCCCGGTGACGTGCGGCCGTTTGTGATCGTTAAGTCCATGTCCACTACTTTTTGTGTCTTGGGCGCTCGGCTGCTGGATTAGCGGCAACGCCCGAGGTCTCACCATCCGCTTCCCGAGCTTTACCTATACGATCAACCAACGAGCTCGCCAATTCCACTGCAGAGTTCATGCTCAATTTGACAGCAACAAGTAAAGTTCGCAACCGATCTTCTTCGATCTCTCCCAGTTCGTAGGTGGCTTCCCTATCGTTTGATGATTTGAGATTTGCTGACTGGGATTTGATCTTCCGGTCGTCCTCGAAGAAGGTCACCACGATACCATCGCGATCCCCCCAAATCCGCAAGACGTGCCCGTCGGCGTAGACCGTGCGATAGTCGGCTGCGCGTTCGTAGGGGATCGATATCGCGCTGCTCGGCGAGCGCCCTTTAGGGCGAGCTGTTTTAGCCATGCCGCCTCCCTCTTCCATAACCTAACCATTCGGCCCTCTCCCGCCTAGCCCCTACCTGAGACGGTCCGACACCACGCCTCGCGGTGGTCGCGTCACCCTCAGTGACCGGCGCCCAGCGCGCTTTCGAACTTGCTCGCCGCGGTCGGGGCGCAGTCCCGACCGCCCATCGCGATCACCTCCGCGCCCGTAGAGTTGTCTATCAGCGATAGGTTGTACACGACGGCTGCCCCGCCCGGGATGATGCACAGGTCGTATTGCCGTTCTGAGAGTTGGAGGCGATACCGCGTGCGGAAGGTATCCGCCGTCTCTAAATGGACGGCTGGGGTCAAAGACCCCGTCGTCGTCCGCGGGCCTTGATCGACCACCATCCTCCAGCCGTCGCGGCTGAGCGCCGTCTTGATCTCGCCAAGCAATGGGCTCGCCCCTACCGGCACCGTAATGGATTTGTCGCTCGGGTCGATTTTCCCGAAGGTGTGGACGTCGCTGCTCATGCAGCCGGCAAGCACCACGCAGAGCAGCAGAATCAAGTTGCGCATTGCACCCCCAATTGGGCCAGGCTCTCGCGGCCTGCCCAACGATCGCCCCTATCGGGCTCTTTGCAGATCTGCGACCGCTTTACGCCACGCCTCGTTCCCCTCGCGCATCAGCTGCTCGACGCGGACGGCGACTAGCCCCTGCATCGTCTCGCCGCGCGCGTACAGCGTCGGCCGGATCGGATGGTCGTGCACCAGGTCGAGCACGAGCCCCGTCGGCTGGTGCGTCGCGGTGCCGCCGTCGCGGTCGATGATCCAGTCCTCCGCCATGCGCCGATCATGCCCGGCGCCGCGGGCAGAGGGAAGGCCGTCGGTGTATGCACTCGACGACGGATCGGCTACACCTTCCGTCAGATGATCAAGATCCTCGCCGCAAGTCTGATCGTGGGCTCGATAGCGCTGGCGCTCCCGTTCGTCGGGCACCGGCACGGCTACAACCGAGCCGTGGCGCGCGCGAGTTGCGCCCTATGGGCCGTCGCGATCTCGACGTTCACGTACTGGCTTGGCTACACCGTCGGCGAGGGCGCTTTCCGGAAGGGACCAGGCGTCGGATACGCTCAAGGTAAGAACGTCGTCGCCGTTGTCGCGCATGTTGGGCCCCAGATCGTTCTCTCTACGTTCCCACAGAGGGGTGCGATGCGCAAGTGGAGTCCCGCCCCGCACCTGAGCTTTCATCGTAGCCCGTCCTAGGTGGAGCCTCGCCGGACCTGCAGCACCAGCGCCCCGGGCTCAACACGAGGGGCAGGCGGTTGCAAAATCATGGTTAATTTGAGTGTAGAAATGTAGATTTCTTCACCCTCTGATTGCACGATGGCTATTCTTTCGTGTCCCACCGTTCATGGTCGACCGACAAACAGATCGGGCCAGGTGCGGATCGGACGGGGTGAATATTTCAGAGGGAGCTACCAATGAAGCGCATTCTTACGCTCGGCGTCGCCGTGCTGGCCCTTGGCGGGTGCTCTTCGATGTTCAACGGCACGACACAGGACATCTACGTGAACACGAACCCGGCGCAAGCCAACTGCGTTCTGACACGCGAAGGTCATGAAATCGCCCGGCTGGCGACCACTCCGGGTCAAGTCAAGGTGGACAAGACCAAGCACGACATCACCATCACCTGCGATAAGGAGGGGTACCAGACGGCGACCTTCTACGACAAAAGTGGTTGGGAGTCCGGCACGGGCGGTGCGGGCATCGCGCTCGATGTCCTCCTGACGTTCGGCCTGAGTAGCGCCATCGACTCCGCCACTGGCGCGGACAACAAATATGACAGTCCCGTCAGCATCAGTCTGATCCCGAACCCAGCCGTAACCCAGGTCCCACCGGGAGCCGCGATGACGCCGACCAGCGCCCCTGTTCCGAGCAAGCCTGGAATTTGACGGCAGCATCGGGAAGTTCGGCGAGACGCGACAGGGGGCAACGTGACGCCCCCTGTCGATCCCCCTCGACACTATGCAAGCACTTATTCCGCCCGAGCTTCGTGCTAGATGATGGCCGCATGTGCGGACGCTTCACCCACCTGCTGACTTGGCGCCGGATCGTCGAGCTCTACCGGCTGACGCAGCCCGAGCCGCCCGCCGGCTGGCGCGAGCGGTACAATCTCGCCCCCACCCAGGACGCGCTAGTCGTGCGCGATCGGGAAAGCGAGCGCGAGGGCGTCATGCTGCGCTGGGGCCTAGTGCCTTTCTGGTCGAAGGAACCGGCCAGCGGCTACAGCACGATCAACGCGCGGGCCGAAACGGTCATGACGAAGCCGACGTACCGCGAGCCGTTCAGACGCCGACGCTGCATCGTACCGGCGAGCGGGTTCTATGAGTGGCGCGTCGAGCCAGGGTCGAAGGGGAAGCAGCCGTATCACTTCCGTCGCGCCGATGGCGAACCGATGTCATTTGCCGGGTTGTGGGACCGCTGGCAAAAGGGTGACGCCGAGCCGATCGAGAGCTTCACGATCATCGTGGGCGGTGCGCCGCCGTCGATCGCGCCCTACCATGATCGGTCGCCCGTGATCCTCGAGCCCGACTGGTTCGACATGTGGCTAGATCCTGCGACCGACCCGAAGATGCTGGGGCCGATGCTGGCGCCGTATGACGGCGCGCTGACGATCGAGCCGGTGTCAAAGGCCGTCAACAATCCGTGGAACGACTACCCCGAGTTGCTACCAGCGGCGATGGGGTGACCGGGGTGCATCGGGCCATCGTTGCTTGGCTTGCATTCTTGGTTGCAGGCCTCGCTCCTGCCGCGTACGCCGATGTCACCGGCCGCGCCTCGGTCATCGACGGCGACACGATCGAGATCCATGGCCAGCGGGTTCGCATGTTCGGCGTCGACGCACCGGAGAGCGCGCAGACGTGCGAGGCAAGCGGCACTCAGTGGCGATGCGGGCACCTCGCCGCTCTCGCCCTAGGCGAGAAGATCGCCAGCCGGCCCGTCAGTTGCACCGAGAAGGACCGCGACCAGTATCACCGCATTGTCGCCGTGTGCCGCGTCGGGGGCGAAGACCTCAGCGCTTGGCTCGTAGCGGAAGGCTGGGCGATGGCCTACCGCCATTACTCAACCGCCTATGTCTTGCAGGAGGACGCGGCGCGTGCTGCGCATCGTCGCATCTGGCGCGGGAAGTTCATGCCGCCATGGGACTGGCGCCGCTGCCGGCGGCTCGAGCCCGCAGCGAGCGACGCCAGCGACTGCAAGATTAAGGGCAACATCAGTTCGCACGGCGAGCGCATCTACCACGTCCCAGGCGGGCGGTATTACGACCGCACGGTCATCACACCGCCGAAGGGCGAGAAGTGGTTCTGCACCGAACCTGAGGCGCAGGCGGCGGGATGGCGCCGGTCGAAGCGTTGATCGAGGGCGCTGATCTGCCGACCGCAGCAATCCGAGGGGAAGCCACGCCGTCGCGGGCGGGGCCGCTGCCTACGTCGCGCCCGGCCGGCGCGGCCGTCAAGCGGGCCACCTGTCGAATTGAAGGAGGAAATCACAATGGCAGAGCCTCAGAAGCTGACATCCAACCAAGTGATCGAAATGCTTGGCGCAGCTGTCGCTTGCTCAACGACGGCCGTTATCATGGCCCTTCACCGACAGGCTGGCGTCGACATTGACGCTGTGATCACGGACCTACGTAATCACCAGCCGGCGCACAACGATCAACAAGTCGAAATCATCGCCCGACAGCTCACCATCGCTATCGAACGAGGCCTCCTTCTCGCGAAGGATGAACCCGGCCGGGCGTGATCTGGATTTCGGACACGTCGACGAGAGCCGCCTGCTCCAACGCAACAATTCGTTCACGAAGCTCCGCGATCTCTGCCCGCAGTTCCTCCATCGGCGTTCTGTCGTTCATCGACCTCGCTACCCTTCTCGTCGAGACCCGGCCGGCGCGCCGCTCAGCCGGCCGTCGCGACCTCGGCGAGCACGGCATCGAATTCCGCCTCGGGCTCGGGATCCTCGGCCAGCATGGCGCGCATCGTGGCCAGCCGGTCCCGGTGCGCCTTCTCTCGCGCGTCGAGCTCGGCGGCACGCTGGCGCAGCTGGTCGTCCTTCGCCTTCACGTCGCGAAGCAGGGCGGTGGCGCGCTTGGTCGTCGCCTCCGCCTCGGCTTCGATCTCGGCCACCCGATCGAGCGCAGCGGCGGTCGTCTTGCCGGCCGCGTCCTGCGCCTCCTTGAGCGCGTCGGCCGCCGCCTTACGGTCGGCGTCAGCCGCAGCCAGCACCTTGGCGCGCTCGGCCTCCGCCGCGGCATAGTCGGCGAGGAACTTCTGTGCCTCGTCGCCGTGCTGCGACAAATAGATGACGTCCTGCATGGTGAGGCCCTGCGTCGCTGGGATGGCGCGGCCGGTGATGCCGCCTGAGCCCATGTTCATTTCGATTCTCCGTTCTTGATGATCTCTGCCAAGCGTCGGTAGCCGTCAGCGACGATCTTCTCCGCCTCGCGCTTCGCGCCCTCGACGACCTTCCGTGCTTGGGCGTGCGCCTGGTCGAGCGTCGCGCGCGCTTCGAGCCGCATGGCCGCGGCCTCGCCGTTGATCCGCGTGACCAACGCCTCGAATTCGGCGGGCGTGAGAGCGTCGATCTCCACCCTGTTCATCGTGCCTCCGGGGGGAGTGTGCGGACGGTCAACAGCCGCGGGCCAGTGTCGCCGCCGAGTGCGACGACTGCCCGCTGGCGCTCGGCGTTGAACGCCCGCTCGGCGCGATCGAGCTCTGCAGCGCGGCGCCGCGAATCTTCGTCTCGCCGCCTCGCTCGCCGTATCAGCCGCTCGGCGCGCGCGACCTGCTCCTCAGCGTCCGTGCGGATCGCGGCGATCTCGACGAGGGCCCGATCGCGCTGGTCGGCTGGCTCGGTCCCGTCGTCGAGCACGAATATCAGCCGACCGCCGAGCGTCGCAGCCCACAGCGCGAAGAGGTGCGCCGTCGGCCGACGAGCCCCGGTTTCCCATTTCCCGAGCAGGGCTTGCGCGACGCCCAGCCGCTCGTTCGCCACCTCTTGGGTCAGGCCCAGCGCCTTCCGGCGGCGGGCGAGCGCGGCAATGATTGCGCCCCAGAAGGCCGCCGTTTCCGGCGCGCTATCGCCAGGCCACATGTGAGCCGACATCCGCGCGCGGGCCGCCGGGCGGGTCGGCTTCCTCGCCTTCGCGGCCGGCCGCGGCTTCGGCTTGGCGCGCGGCTTCGGTTTCGGCTTACGGAGAGGCACGCCAAGCTGGGCAAGGACGGTGGCCACTACGCCAACCCCGCCCAGGCGAGCGCGACGGCTACACGGCACGCGAGAGCGCGAGCCGCTCTCACGCCGCTGTCTCCGTACCCTCGGCGCCGGCATTCTCGATTTCGTTCGCTAGTAGCGATGCTTTCTGGCGTGCCGATGCCAGCGCGGCCCGTTGCCCGTCCGACAGGGTACGCTTCTCTTTCCAGGGCGACTTGCCCATGCGGAACGGCCACGACGGGCACTTGACCGACACGCACAAGCGGACCTCGGCCGAGCTGCCCGCGCAGCAGTCGATACAGCGCAACCGAAGCGCCTTCTGCGCCGACATCGGTTCATGCCCAAGATCGCGCATCTCCGCCTGCGTCATGGCGCGCGGGTCGCGTCCCACGAGTTCACCATCGGCCGCGCGTTCGTGGCCCGGCTTGATCGTTGCGCTGGTCATTGGCCCGCCTGGCTCGCATAGAGGCGCCTGTAGCCCTGCGCCACGGCGCTCTGCTTGTCGGAGTTCGACCAGTAGTCGGGCTCGGCCTGAACGGACTCCAGTGCCGCGTGCAATTTTTGTCGTTCGCCCGCAGAAACACTGCCCGCCCGCCCCGCCAAGCGGTTGAGGCGCGCGACCAAGACCGGCAGCGCGCTCACCGCCGCGGCCCGCGGTTGGTCATGTTTTGCTGACCGGGGTAGAGCTTGGACCAACAATCCGCCGCCTGGCGCTGCAGGCCGGAGCTCGACCAGTAATCCCTCCGGTTCTGGATCTCGTGCAGGCTCTCCTCGAGCAGCCGGCGCTCCTCGGCAACCTCTTCGTCGGGCGAGAGACCGAGACCGGACGCGCCCGGAACCTGAAATTCGCTCATGCCAGATCTCCGACGTCGAACCGCCGCACCACATGAAGTTCTTCATGTTCGCGCCAACCCGGCATCGCCCGCGCGCGCACGTCGCCCGACCACGCGAATCGACGGGGGTCGACATAGGCGCGCAGCTTGAACTCGATCCGCTCCGCCATCCGCAGGCGGTCGTCGGCCGCGTTCGCGGTGGCGCCAGGGTGCGCCCCCAGCACGCCCGGCATCGCCGCCCGCAGGCTCGCCAGCTTCCCCAGCTGCTCCGCCAGCGCGTCCGCCAGCCGCTCGGCCTGATCGAGCCCGGTGAGATAGCTGTCGACGGCTACCGCGAAATCGGCCTTCTGCCGCTCGGCCGCCGCCTTGCGATCCGGCGCCTCGTACCGCGCGATCTCGGCGTCTACGATCTGCAGCGCCTCGCGCTGCGTCTCCGCATCGTGCCGTGCGGAATCGCGTTCCTCGCGCAAGATGTTCTGTTCGTCCGTCGGCGAGCCCATCGAGCGCCGTGGATTTCCCCCGGTCGCGACCGCGCGCACGAAGTCGGACAGCCGCGCCTCCGCCTTCGCCTCGTCGCGCTCCGCTTCCGCAAGCTGCGCCGCCACCGTAGCGCGCCGCTTCCGAAGTTCGGAGATATCCCGAAGCATCACGACCGGCTCCGGGCTCGCTACCGGTTCGGCCCGCCGCTCGATCGTCTCAGCGTTCGTCACTGCCATAGCGTCACCTCACCTGTAGGACAGAAAAATATTGAGGCACCCCGAAGCCCATCGTGCGGGCGGTAGGGGACGAAGAACGGGCGCGCGCGAATTTTTGACCCCCCCGGTCGCCGTGGTGGGCCCGAAGCCGTTCGCCCCCTCCCCCTCCCTCGGCCGGTCAGCGCGGCCGTCACCGGTCTTGGCAACCGACGCTGCGCGCGGATGGAAGGCCCGGAAGCCGGGGCGATCCGCTGTGCTGCGGATGCGTTGCAACCCGCCATGCAACCCTGGCCCCGTCATTCGGCTGCATCCGCGGGCGCTGGCAGCGGTGGCGCGGGCTCGATCTCGTGCGCGGTGCCGTCGATCGTGACTTCCTCGCGCCGGCCGCTGTTCTGCAACAGGATAGTCAACTCGATCGACGAGGCGTTGACGTGTTGGGGATCGCGCGCAGGCTGAATCCCACCGCAGGCGAGGAAGTGCCGGGAAAGATCGGCCCTCACGTATGCGCTGATCGCGGGATCGCCCAGCAGCTCGTAGGCGACGCCGGCCGCCCGGATGAACACAGTGTTGCCCACGAACTGGCTGACCTGGCGGGCGACTTCCTCGCGGACGTGCGGCAGTTTCCATGCGCTCTGCGCCGTGCGCTCAGGGATGCCCGCCGTTCGCGCGGCCTCAGCAACCGATTTCGCGGGATGCGCGAGCAATGCCGCGATCAAGGCGCGGTGGCTTCGCGTGAGTTTTTTGAGCTTCCGTGTCCGCGCGAGCTCTTGGCCAATGCCTGCTCTTCGCCAGTTACATCCGGTGTCGAGCCGAACTTGCGCCCCCTCGGTCGAAGCCCCAACGCACAGGCTGCCAGCTTGGGTTTCAGAGCCCCCTCGCCCGCAAGTTCGGACGGATGACGCAGGTCTCTACGGGCTGTCAGGCTTGTGGCTGTACGGTTGTACGGTACGTATACGATACGTATACGGTTCGGCCGCACGTCGGGTTGTACGATACGGTACGCCCCCCCTATAGGGGCGTACGTACGTATAACCGTGCCGTACATCGGTGCCGTCCGAATATTCATGCCTTGGCGAACCAAAGATCGCCGGCCTGATAGATCAGCCCTTTGCGCCTGAGCGTGTCGCGCGTGTCGTACAGGTCTGCGGCGCGTTTGCGGCCGATGCCGGCCGCCTTGGCTTGCTCGTTCCAGTCACCGACGGTGAGCCCGGCAGGCGCGGCCTTGAGCATCGAGAACAGCGTGGCCTGGTTCGCAGTGAGGTCGCTGCGCTCGCGCTTCGGTGTGGCCGCGGCTTCCACCGCCACGCACGACGTGATCTCGTCTCCGTCGTCGTCGGTTCCGAGCACCATGCGCTCAAGCCGGAACGGGAAGGCGCGGCCCGTCTCGCCGTCGCGGGCTTTCGTGATCGTAAGCTGGCGCGCGGCCGTCGCCTTGTCGTGGGTAATCTCGGCAGCCCAATCGAGCGCGGCCGGTAGAAGTGAGGATCCGCGCGAGCCACGGGAAACGTCCTTTCCGGTGTGGTGCACCACGGCGACAGATGCGCCCGTCGCGGCCCGGATGCGGTCGCACGCGGCGACGAATAGCCCCATGTCCTCCGTGCCCTCGTCTCCACCAGGCATGACCTGTGCGGCTGTATCGATGATGATCAGCACCAGGTCCGGCACGACCTGGGCGTCGGCGATCACCTGGGCGACGCCGTTGGGCTCAAGAACGTTGGTCGGGTCGAGCACCACGCCAAGCGGCAAGGTGTCCAAATCTTCCTCGTAGTGCCGGGCCCATGCGTCGAGGCGGTTGACGATCGCGGCGCCGCCTTCCGCCGACACATAGAGCACGCCGCCTTGGCGCACCCGGCAGCCACGCCATTCGTATCGGCCAGCTGCGACGTGGCACGCAGCGTCCAGCGCTTCGAAGGTCTTGCCCGACCCGCTCGGCCCGATGAAAGCGCCGAAGCTGCCGATTTCGATCAGGCCCTTGATCACGTATCCGGGCCGCGGACGTGTCTGCAGCGCCGGCCAGAAAAGCGTGCGCGCGTGACGGGGTGGGTCCGGCGGAGCCGCGCCGTTGCTGTCGTGATCTGTCGGGCCCGGATCGCCCTCGATGTCGCGAGGGTCGAAGGACTGCGACACAGGGTGCGCTTCAGCCATTCAGCCCTCCCGAAAGCCACGATGGGTCGGACCATTGGTCGCGAAGCACCTGGCGCAGCCGCATGGTGAGCGCCTCCGTCTCGGGACGAATCCGCCAGGCGAGATCGAACAGGGGCCGGAGTGGCGCGGCCCAATTCACCACGCAGGCACACCAGTGCTGTCCGCGGCGATGACGGGCGAAGTACTCGGCCGGTGTCTCAACAAGCAAGAGTTCAGACGGTGCGGCACTGCTGCGCAGCAACTCAGGTGCGCCAAGGATCGCGCCCTGCCCATGTTGCAGCCACCAACGGGCCGGCTGCTCAGGCCGCCATGCCACCGCATCTACGACCGTACCGTCCGGGTCTTCCACTTCGCCCAGCTCGCAGTCGACAGCGCCCGGCTCAAATCCTTCCAGAAGATCGAAGCGACCGTCGTCACGCGGCAAAATCAGCGCGACGGGCGGAACGGCCGGTGCCGCAAATTCGGGGGTAAGCGGCGCGAGCTCTTCGATCGGCAGCAAGCCGAAGACGTCGCGCTTGTCGTCGTCCAGGTCGCTTTGCCTGTGCGTTGCGGGGAGGGGCGCCGAGGGTGCAGGATCGCGCCGTCCATTCGATCCTGCACTATCGGCGCTCGCTCCTTGCCGGGAGCGGGCGCCTTCCATTTACGCCGCCGGCTCTTGCTCGCGCGGCACGCTGGGCAGTTCACCAGCCAGCATCCGGTCGTAGACCTTCCTCGACATGAGCACGCGCTTGCCGATCCGAATGATGCCCGGCAACTCGTTCCGTGCGATCGCCTCGTAGACGGTGTTCCTCGCCACGCCGAGCCCGGCTGCGATTTCCGGCACATCCACCGTGGCACTCTTGATGTCGTCCGCCATTTTTCTCTCCGCTTCCGCGCGTTCCCGCGCCCGTGGTTCGGAGATACATGCACCGTGCGTTTCTGTCATTGCACTTTCCGCCATGATGGCGTAAGTTCTTAAGACAAATTCGGAGAGGGCGATGGGACGGAAACCGAAAGAGCGTGGCCGCGGCCGACCACCCCAAGGCGAGTATGCTGGGAAGGCCGCCACATTCTCGACCCGGATTACGCCCGGTCTTCGCGCCGCCCTGGATCGCGCCGCCAAGCGCAACGGGCGCTCGCTCAGCCAAGAGGTGGAGCGCCGGCTCGAAAATTCCTTCGACAAGAAGCTTCAGCGCGACCGCCGCGAAGAACTCGCCGACAGCTTCGGCGGCACCGAAGGGCTCGGCCTCGTGCTGCTGCTCGGCGAATTGGTCAATCAGGTGACCGTCGGCGGGGCCTATCGTTGGTCCCGTGATCCGAGCACTTACCTTCAACTCGTGAAGGGCATCGACGCCGTTCTGGCCGCTCTGGCGCCCGACGAAGAAGCGGCGGCCTCCGGCGCTTCTGACTCGCCTGCGGCCAGCCAGGGCGAGGCGGCGGCGCGGTGGGTGCTCAACCAGGTCTGGCTTCGGCGCGATGAACCGCCCTACGACCTGCAGGCGGACAGCCAGTGGTTCACCAAGGGCGAGAACGAGAGAGGCTATCCCTACATCGGCTGGTGCCTCGGCGACGTCGTGCAACGACTATCGCCGTTCCACCGGGTCGAGAGGCAGAAGGAGCGCAAGTCATGAAGGGTTGCATCAGTCCCCGCGGCAAAGGCGTCTGGCAGCTGAAGTACGACCTCCCCCGCGACGGCAGCGGCCGGCGGCGGACACGGTACAAGACGGTCACCGGCACGAAGGCTGACGCGCAGCGCGAGTTGCGCGGGCTGTTGGAGGCCGTCGACAAGGGCACGCACGTCGACCGCAGCAAGCTGACCCTCGGCGCCTACCTTGACGCCTGGATGAAGGGCGCGGCGATCGCCGGCCTGAGCCCCAAGACGCTCGAAAGATACGGGCAGTTGATAGAAAAAAATATCAAGCCGCGGCTCGGCGCTTCGGTGATGCAGCGCATCGGCGCCGCCGAGGTCAAGGCGCTCTATGCCGACCTGTCGATCGAGGACGGGCTGGCCCCCCGAACGATCCACCATGTCCATCGGCGGCTGCACGTCGCCTTTCGCGACGCGGTGAACGAACGCATCGTTACCGACAATCCGGTCGCGCGCGTGAAGCCACCCCGCGTCGACAAGGGCAAGGTACAGATCCTCGAACCCGGCCAGGTCACCGCGCTGCTGGCGTCCCTGAACGGGCACACTATGCGCCTCCCCGTCATGGTCGCGCTGTGGACCGGCGTCCGCCGCGGCGAGTTGCTGGCACTGCGCTGGAACGACCTCGACCTGGAAGCCGGGCGGCTGCGCGTCGACGAAAGCCTGGAAGAAACGCGAACCAACGGCGCCCACGCGGTGCTGCGCTTCAAGGGGCCGAAGACCAGCGCCGGCAACCGGACGATTTCCATCAGCGGCGCGGTCGTCGCCGAGCTCCGGGCCCACCGTCGCGAACATCTGGAAGCGCGCGTCGCACTCGGGCTTGGCAAGTTGCCCGACGACGCGCTGATCTTCTCCCTGCTCGACGGCTCTCCCCGAACCCCGAACGGGCTGACGAAGGAATGGACGCGCGCGGCCAAGCGGGCCGGGATCGTCGGCACCAACTTCCACGCCTTGCGCCATACCCATGCGTCCCAGCTGATCGGCGCGGGCGTCGACATAGTGACCGTGGGGCGCCGGCTCGGGCACGCTTCCCCCGCCGTCACGCTCGGCGTGTACGGGCACCTGGTTGCGAACGCCGACGAGCGCGCTGCGGCAGCGATCGACGCCGTTCTCGGCGGCCAGATTGGAACGGCCTGAGAACATGCGCGCGCGTCGCGGGTTGCAGGAGGGTTGCAGGGTGCCAAATCGGTTGCACCTGCGGGGTCGAAAAACGTAATAGTTCCAACGCCGGAAGGGTGGCCGAGCGGTTTAAGGCACCGGTCTTGAAAACCGGCAGGCCCGCGAGGGTCTCGTGGGTTCGAATCCCACCCCTTCCGCCACTCCTGTACAGAACTGGGCACCTCGCCCCTGGCTAAGGATTCGGGGTCTTCTGCCGCCGAAAGAAGGGCGGCAGTCGAACCCCGGATTTCGATGTCTCGCTCTCCCACCACGACACGCTCCACCAGGAACCGCACGTAGGCCTTGGCAAGCCCGGAGCGGGGGTCCCTCAGCTTGGAGCTTAGCGCCCGTCCGAACGCCTCTAGATTGCGACGCGACAGTGTTCCCGCTGGCAGCTCGTGACGGCGGCGGTTCTGCGCAATGAGGCGGATCAGCTCGTCGCGCCGTTGCTGGTGATCCGACATCCTGCGCCGGAACAGGTCTTCGTCCGCAACGAGGCCCTTCTCGACCGCCTCGTACAACCGGCTAATTGCGGTTTCGACCTGGCGCTGCTCCCGCCGGAGGTCCTTCTCCCGTTCTTGCGACTGGCCTTGCTGGTCGGCAATGCGCTTGGCCAGCCCGGAGAGAAGGGCCTTGAGGTGGTCGGGCGTCAGGAGCTTCTGTTCGAGCGCCGACAGCACGATCTCGTCCAGCGTGCGCATGGGGATGCTGCGTCCCTTGCACGCACGCTTGCCCTTGGTCGCGGCGTGCGAGCATGTGTAATAGCGATACTGGCCGCCCTTCCCGGTGCGGAGCGACATGCCTCCGCCGCAATGAGGGCACTTCGCAATCTGCGTCAGAAGCATCGCGCCGTTGCTGATACGGGCGGGCGTCACGGTCGGCCGACGCCGCGCGAGGTGGCGCTTGACCTCCTCGATCGTGTCGGGCGTGACGATGGCAGGCACGTCCATCGGTATCCACTCGGAATGGTCCTTCGCCTTCCCGGTTTTGCTGGCCTTTCTGTTGTAGTGGTGCACGCCGCTATAGGTGGAATTGGTCAGGATGCGGTGCACTTCGTTGATGCGGAACATGCGACCGCGATAGCGGAGTCCCTTGCGGTTGATGTGGTCGACGCTGGCTTTGATGCCCATCGGCCCATCGCCGCAGCCCTTGAGACAGAGCCGGTATATCTCGCGGACGATCTCGGCTTCGGCCGGGTCGACCTCCAGCCGCTTCTTGATCGCGGTGCCACGCCGTTCCGCCTCTGCGAGGCGATAGCCAAAGGGCGGCCGCCCGCCGTTCCAGAACCCCTGCCGCGCGTTCTCCTGCATCGTCTGCACGACGCGCGCGGCGCGTTGACGATTGTCTATTTCGGCGACCATGCCAAGGATGCGGCGGCTCAGTTCGCCGCCGATGCCATTGGCCTGCCCCCGAGAGGTGATCCAGGTTCAATGTTATTGCATGGCGTCGGTTGATGCCATGGTCGGGGTGGGCGAGCGTGCGCCCCCAACGGCTGGCGCGCTCGCCCATGGCACGATGCTTCCGCTGCGTGGGACGATGGCCTCGGGCGCCGGCGGGCGGTAGCCGAGCGAGCTGTGCGGGCGCACGGCGTTGTAATGGCGCCGCCAGGCCTCGATGAGGACCTGGGCCTCGGCCAGGCTGAAGAACATCTCGCCGTTCAGCAACTCGTCACGAAGCTTGCTGTTGAAGCTCTCGCAGTAGCCGTTCTCCCACGGGCTGCCGGGCTCGATGTAGGCAGTACGGGAGCCGACAGCGGCGATCCATTCACGTAGCGTCGTGGCGATGAACTCCGGCCCGTTGTCCGACCGGACGTAGACGGGTGGCCCGCGCAGGATCATCAGATCGGCCAGGGTCTCCAGAACGTCGGTCGAGTTGAGCCTGCGCTTGACCCGGATGGCCAGGGCCTCCCGGGTGAACTCGTCGATGACGCACAGCATCCGGAACTTCCTCCCGTCATGGGTCCGGTCCTCGACGAAGTCGTACGACCAGACGTGGTTGGGCCGCTCGGCACGCAGCCTTACGCATGATCCGTCGTTGAGCCAGAGCCGGCCCCGCTTCGGTTGCTTCTGTGGGACCTTCAGCCCCTCCCGTCGCCAGATCCGCTGCACCCGCTTGGCGTTCACGATCCAACCTGCGTGGTGCAGCAGGGCGGTGATCCGCCGGTAGCCATAGCGGCCATAGGCCGTGGCCAGCGCGACGATGTCCGCGGTCAGCGCCGCCTCGTCATCGGGCATGCGGCGCGGCTTGCGCTGCGTGGAGCGGTGCTGGCCAAGAACCCGGCAGGCGCGACGCTCGGATACGCCGAACCTGGCCCGCACCTTCTCCACGCAAGCACGGCGACGGGCGGGGCTTAGAAGTTTCCCCGGGCGGCCTCTGTCAGGATCATCTTGTCCAACGTGAGATCGGACACTGCACGGCGCAGCCGCGCGTTCTCGAGCTCCAGCTCCTTCAGCCGCTTCACCTGGTCTGTCTTCATCCCGCCGTACTCCGCCCGCCAGCGGAAATACGTCGTCTCCGTCACCGCGATCGACTTCACCGCCTCGGCCACCGACATCCCCTGACCGGTCAGGACATCCACCTGCCGCAGCTTGGCGACGATCTCTTCGGGCTTGTGACGCTTCCTGGCCATCTCTCCATCCTTCCAATCAGGCCCGCAGGCCAACTTACCGGATGGATCACTTCTTGGGGGTCAGGCCAGTGCAATGATCGCGTACTTGTCACGTTCGACGATGAACCGTCTGAAGTAATTGAGTGACCGGCGAATCAGAGGCAGGAGGTCGTCTCGTCCGAGAAACGCACTTCGCACTTCGATATCCCAAATCGCCGCGATCTCGCGAATGGGTTCACCGTCGCCGGTCGTCAGGCCACTTTGCGGATCGTACAGGTACAGAAGGCGGCCCGTGCTCTCGTCGACCATGCCCTTGTACCACTCGAACATCAGTCGGAGTTGATCGCTGATCATTCCAGCAGGCTTCTCGTCATGAACTCGATTGCGCGGATCCGCCGACCGGCCATGGCTGCGCCTCGCTTCTCCAGAATGGCTCGCCCGCGACTGTCCGGCACGGCTATTCCGGGCACGGGCGGCGCGGCAGCGGTCGCAGGTCCCGCAACGCGGCGGGTGCTCCTCTCCGAAGTATCGCCGCAGGAAGGCGAACACCATGATCGTGTCGTTCAGCGCGACCTGGCTCAGCGTGAAATGCGGCTCGCCACCGGCGAGATTGCTCCACACGAACACCATCGCCGTGCACGGCGCAGCGGCCAGCAGGATCAACCCCGCGATATGGCTCGTGATCTGGTCGGAAGGCAGATACGGGCGAAACAGCAGGCCGACAAACAGCCAGCCGAACGCTGCCATCGAAAAGGGCTTGATCGCCCAGTTGATGAGGAGCGTGACCCCGATCCCTCGCCAATGAGCGCGCACCTCGCCCAGCGCGGCGAAGTCCACCTTCATCAGCATCGGGATGATCATCAGCCAAATCAGCAGCGCCACCGGCAAATTGACCTGGGCGACCTCGACACCGCCGATTGCCTGGAAGATGCCGGGAAATAAGCGCCCCAGAACCACCCCCGCGACAATGCAGAGCGCGACCCAAAGCGTCAGAAAACGTTCGAAAAGGGACATCGGGCGGGGCCCCTAAGTACGCGCCGTCTCGGCGCTGGTCCGGCCGATGTCGTCGAGACGGCGCTTGAGCGACATCCTGTCGAGGCTCGCCATCGGCAGGCTCGCGAACAGTTCGATGCGACGGCGCAGCACGGTGTAGGCCTCGCGGAACGCGCGCTCGACCGTCGCCGCATCGCCGTCGACCGCCGCCGGATCGGCGACGCCCCAATGCGCGGTCATCGGCTGGCCGGGCCAAACCGGGCAGACCTCGTTCGCCGCGTTGTCGCAGACGGTGAAGACGAAATCGAGAGCGGGCGCTCCCGGCCGCGCGAACTCGTCCCAGCTCTTCGAACGCAGCCCGGCGGTCGGAAGGCCGGCGCGCTCAAGCAGCGCGAGCGCGTGCGGGTTCACCCGGCCCGTCGGGTGCGACCCGGCCGACCAAGCCCGGAACCGTCCGGCGCCGACCTTGTTGAGGATGGCCTCACCCAGGATCGAGCGTGCGGAATTGCCGGTGCACAGGAACAACACGTTGTAATGGGGCTGTGGGGTCTGATCTGGCATTGGTCTTCCTACGAGCAGCAGGCCGCGGATGCGGCTGTTGGCCGGTCCTCATCTTCGCCGTACATCGTGGCCGAGCCGAAGGTGAAGAACGTCTCCCAGCGAATCCCGGTCGGATCACTGATCCAGGATTTGTTGGAACGGGCGTAGCAGCAGGTTGTTGCCTCTTGGTCTCGGGTCGTCTCGCCCGCGGCCTTCAACCGCCCGGCGAGCGCGCGGAGCTCCCCGTCGTCGTCGACCTGGATGCCGAGATGATCGAGCCCCACTTTCCCCACCCCTCGTGCGGAGATCGCGAAGTTCATCTTCGGGTCGTCCAGCATCCATTTGGCGTAGTCGTCCTCGCGGACGCTCGGCTCGGCGCCGAAAAGGACGGCGTAGAATCGGATCGAGCGATCGAGGTCATCGACCGCCACGTGTACGTGCAGGCGCTTCATCGTCCTTCTCACTTTCAGGTTGGCAATTGACGACGCGCCCGGCCAAGGCGGTCAGGGGCGCGCATACTTCCGGATTTCCCGCGCAGCAATCCTCGGTGAGGTAAACCAGGAGCTCGCGCATCGATTCGAACCGTGCCGCGTAGATGATCGACCGCCCCTCGCGCCGCGCACGGACCAGTCCCGCGTTCGACAGCACCAGGAGCTGGGCCGACAGGGTATTGGCGGCCACGCCGAGCGCGCGGGCGATTTCGCCCGCCGCCATGCCTTCCGGCCCGGCGCGGACCAGCAGGCGGAAGGCGACGAGGCGCCCTTCCTGGGCGAGGGCCGAAAGGCAGCGGATGGCGTGATCGGACTCCATATTTCCATATTTCCAGAAATATCGAATTCCGTCAAGCCGCGAAACCGAGCCGAACCGCCGGCTGGCGACGGCGCGCGCGTTGATTGGCCGGGCGCGGCCCCTTATATGAAGGCAGCGTTGGAGCGGGAGCCGATGGGCGCGAGCGCGGCGGTCGAAGAAGAGAAGCAGCGGATCATCGACGAGTTCGCCGTGCTCGGCGACTGGGTCGCGCGCTACGAATACATTGTCGAGCTGGGCAACGCACTTCCGCCCCTTCCCGAGGCGGTGAAGACGGACGCCAATCGCGTGCAGGGATGCCAGTCACGCGTCTGGTTCGTCGCCGAGCGAACCGACGATGGGCTCATCCGCTTCGCCGCCGATTCCGATGCCGTGCTGGTGAAGGGGCTGATCGCCCTTCTGCTGCGCCTCTATTCCGGCCGCACCCCGGCCGACATTCTCGCCACCTCGCCCGCCTTCTTCGAGCGGATCGAGCTCGGGTCGCACCTCACCGGAAGCCGTGCCAACGGGCTGGCGGCCATGGTGAAGCGCATTCAGGCGACCGCGCATGCCTTTCAGAGCGGGCAAGCGCAACACTCGATAACGCCCGTCTCATGAGCCGGTTCCACGACGCGCGAGAAAGATTCCTGCTGACAGTGTGTGCGGTTTGTAAGAACATGTTCCCATGCTGAAACATGCCGATGTTTGGCGCGCCATCGACCGCCTTGCCACCGAGCACAGGCTCTCGCCCTCGGGGCTCGCCCGCAAAGCCGGGCTCGACCCCACCACCTTCAACCGCTCGAAGCGTGTAACCCGGGAGGGAAGGCCACGCTGGCCCTCGACGGAGAGCATCTCGAAAATTCTCGCCGCGACCAATTCGACCCTCGCCGAATTCGTCGACTACGTCGCCGCCGGCTCCGACGAGGCATTCGTCCATCGCATCCCGTTGGTAGGGCTCGCCCAGGCGGGCGCCGCCGGCTATTTCGACGATGCGGGCTTCCCCGTCGGCGCGGGCTGGGATCAGATCGGCTTTCCCGACATCCACGACCGTCACGCCTTCGCCCTTGAGATCAGCGGCAACTCGATGGAGCCGGTCTATCGCGAGGGCGACATCATCGTCGTCGCGCCGTCGGCCGACATCCGCCGCGGCGACCGCGTGGTCGTCCGTACCAAGGGCGGCGAGGTAATGGCGAAGCAGTTCGTCCGCCAGACCGCGACGCGCATCGAGCTGCAGTCGATCAACCCTGCCCACCCCGACCGCATCCTCGGCGCCGACGAGGTGGCGTGGATGTCGCGGATCGTCTGGGCGCGGCAGTAGCCGGCGCGGGGCGCGCGATGGGAGCCGCCCTCACCTGGATCGACGGCGCCTGGCACGACGGCAACCCCGCGATCCTCGGTCCGATGAGCCACGCTTTCTGGATGGCGTCGGTGGTGTTCGACGGCGCCCGGGCGTGGGACGGCATGGCGCCCGACCTCGCGCTCCACTGCGCCCGGCTGATCGCATCGGCGCGGGCAATGGGGTTCGATCCGCCGGTCACATCCGACCGGGTGACAGCGCTGGCGTGGGAGGGCATCGACAAATTCCCCGTCGGCGCCCCGCTCTACATCCGCCCGGTGATCTACACGGAAGAAGGGTTCGTCGCCCATAAGCCGGGCAGCGAGAAATTCATCCTCTCGGTGTTCGAGGAGGCGATGCCGACGCGCGAGGGGCTCGCCACCTGCCTCGCCCGCTTCCGCCGCCCCGCGCCAGAGACGGCGACGACGCACGCCAAGACCTCCGGCCTCTACCCCAACGTGTCGCGCATCCTGCGCGAGGCGCGCGCTGCCGGCTTCGACAACGCCCTCGTGCTCGACCCGCTCGGCAACGTCGCCGAGTTCGCGACCGCGAACCTCTTCATGGCGAAGGAGGGCGTCGTCTACACCCCCGTGGCGAACGGCACGTTCCTCGCTGGTATCACCCGCCAGCGTGTCATGGGCTTGCTGCGCGACGACGGCTTCGAGGTCCGCGAGGCAACTCTGACCTATGGCGACGTGAAGGGCGCGGACGAGCTGTTCGCCACCGGCAACTACTCGAAGGTGATGGCGGTGCTGCGCCTCGACGATCGGCATTACCAGGCCGGGCCGGTCACGCGGCGGGCGAAGGACCTCTACCTCGACTACGCGCGCACGTACGGCCGCCGGCCATGATAGTCCGTTTGAGGATCATCGATGCGCGCCGTCGCCTTACGCCGGGCGGGCGAAGGCGCGCCGCACCGACGCGACGAGCTGATCCGAGGTGAACGGCTTGGTGAGCCAGCCGACCGGGCGGGCGGAAGCGGCGCGCTGGCGTTCGGCTTTACCTGGCATCGCGGTCCCGTTCGTTGGTGCTATGCGCTGGCTTTGGCGGCGCAACCTGATGGCTTCGCACCCACCTTTCTGTGGAATGTGGGCGCGGATCCGTCAAGTGAGCTTTTCTGGACAGGGGTTCCCCTACCCCCTCGGCAGCACGGGAAGGACGAGGCGCGACGGGTGCCGCGCGTCGTGGTGGATCGTGTCGGCGCCCATCTTGTCCGGCCGGTAGATGTGGGTGAACAGCCCGTCCGTGACGGGCGAGTCGCCGCAAGCGATCTCGAGCCGGATGCGACTCCCCTTCTTGAAGCGATAGGCGATCGGCAGCAGCGGGATCTCCAGCTCGTACACCTTGCCGGGCTCCAGCGGCGTCGAACGCTCGTGCGTGTAGTAGGGCGTGTCGAAGCGCGGATCGCGCTCGACGTGCGAGGCGCGATGCCATCCCTTGGTGGCGATCACGTAGCGCGGCTGCAGCCCCTTGGCGCGGTCGTCCGCCGATTGCGGCAGCTGCTCCGACAGCTTGCAGACGACGTCGGCGTCGCTCTTGTTGGTCGAGAGATGAACGACCAGTTTCCCCGCGCCCGCGATCTCGATCTCGTCGTCGAGCGGGGCGCTGGTAAAGGTGAGAACGGCGCGCACCGGATCGGGTCCCATCGGCCCCATCGCGACGACGCCGAGCACCCAGGAGGGCTGCGGGTAGGTGTAGCTGGTCGCGCCGCCATCGGTGCCTGGCGCGGCGGGCGCGAGCGCCCCGTCGTTGAGCGACGTGACCGAGCCGGTCGGTCCGGGCGCGAGGTAGAGCGACGTCGCCTTGACACCCGGCGGCGGCCAGTCCGTCGTCGCACGCGCCTCGCCGGTGCCGCGCACGATATATTCGACGTCCGGGCGCTCGTCCCAGCTCGTCCTCTCGCCCTTCAGGAACTTGCCATAGAACGGCGCGAGCCACTTCTTGTGGAACTCGACGCTCGCGAAATCCTGCATCGAGGAAAACGCCGTCGGCGTGTCGGTGAAGGCAAGCTTTTTCGGCCCCTGCGCCTTGCGCCAGCCCATGATGTTGCCGAACAGGTGCAGGTCCTGCTTGGCCCAGACGCCGATCGAGAAGAGCGGCGCCTTGATCCGGTCCAGCTTCTCGACCGCCGAGCGCTCCTTCCAGTACGCGTCGTAGAACGGGTGGCGCTGCACGTCGAGGAAGACGTCGTGCTCGAGCTCGCGCGGGTTGTTGCCGTTCGCAGGGTAGAGGTTCGGCACGCGCACCGACGCGTTGAACCAGTAGCTGAGGAAGTTGCCCTCGATCCCGCCGGGATAGCCCATGTAGCCGTAAGGGTCGTTCAGCCCGTCATACGCGCCGAGGCAGGCGAGGTGCGGCGGGTTCTCGATGCCGAGGAACCATTGCAGCATGCAGTAGTAGGACTGGCCAATGCCGCCCACCTTGCCGTTCGACCAGGGCTGAGCCGCGATCCATTCGACGATGTCATAGAGGTCGTGCTGCTCGGCCGTGTCCATGAACCTGAATTGGCCATCCGAGATGCCGGTGCCGCGTACGTCGACATGCACGTAGGCGTAGCCCTCGCCCACGTACCAGTCGACCGGGCCAGTCTCGCGCCACAGGAACACCGGGATCGCGGGCGCGTCGTCGTTGTCGTAGCGGTAGGGCGAAACCGCGAGCAGCGCCGGATGCTTCCCCGATCCTTCCGGCCGCCAGATGCGGGCGCCGAGGCGCACGCCGTCGCGGACCGGAACGCGCACGTCCTTTTCGTGGATCATTGTTGTTTCCTCCCTGAAACGAAACGGGGCGCCCGAAGGCGCCCCGAAGCGTAGCCGACAGCGCCGCCCGGTTCTACGGGCTGACGTGGTGGACGAACTTTTCGGGCGGCGGCTCGCCCCACTGCGACGAAAACCCGACCTCCACCGGCAGCAGGTTGGAGCCGTTCTTCGTGTTGAGCCGGTCCGAGTCCGTCCAATGCTCATGGACGCGGCCCCACGGGTCGGCCCAGTAGTCGTACACTTGGCTGCCCAGCAGGTGGCGGCCGATGCCCCACATGTGCTCGTACTTGTTGAGCGAGCGCAGGTACTCGTGCCCGACGAACACGTCGTCGATGTCCTCCACCTCGTAGGAGAAGTGGTTGAGCCCGGCCTTCGGGTTCATCGCGCAGAAGAACACGTGATGGTCGACGTAGTCGTCGCCGTTGTCGCAACGGTTGAACGAGCCGATCACGTTGTTCTTGTCGCCGGCGTAGACGTCGTCGGAGCAGATGAGGCCGAGGTTGTCGCGGAACCACTTCACCGTCTCGACCACCTTCGGCGAGCCGAGCACGGCATGACCCATGCGCATCACGTGCGACGGCTCTTTCTTCAGACGCATGAGATCGCCGGTCCGCTCGTACAGGTTCTCGCGCCAGTTGATCGGCTGGCGATCCACGTGGATCGGCTGGGCGTCGGGAATACCGGCGACCACCTCGATCTGGTAGCCGTTGGGCTCGGTGAGCCGAACGCGCTTGCCGCCGCCCGGCTCGTCGATGTTCTCGATCCCCGTCGCGCCCGGCGCGGTGGCGAGCTTCTTCAGATCGTCTTCGTTCTTGGCGTAGAAGGCGAAGCCGATCAGCTTCGCGGCCGGGCCCTTCTCGGTGACGTGCAGATGATGCGCCGGCCCGGTGCCGCGCATGAACAGCTTGTCGTTGGTGCGCTCGACCTTGACCATGCCGAAATGGGTCAGAAACTCCTCTTGCGCGTCGAGATCGGGCGCCATCAGGCGTCCGAAAGCGACGTCCTTGACCTTGATGATGGGCATCACGTTTTCTCCCGTTTCCAATTCGTGCCGGCCGCCACGCCACGACCGGCATCCAGTTTTGACCTATTATAAGACTGGTGCCCGCCCGACCGTTCGTCAAGCGGGATGACGCCCAACGCGCCGCGTTCCGGGGCCCCGGAGGGAAATGCCATGGCCAACCAGAAATCCCAACGCCACCACGCCGCCACCTGCCAGGTATGCGGCCAGTCCAAGCCGCTGCGCGACGTCCTGTCGGCGGGGCTGGTCCGCGAAACGGTGGCGGGCTTGATCCGGCGCCGCGTGCCGAACTGGTCGGCCGACGGGGTGATCTGCTTCACCTGCCTCAACCGGTTTCGCACCGAATACGTGCAGACGCAGATGGAGGAGGATCGCGGCGAGCTCTCGCGCGTCGAGCAGGAAGTGCTGCGCTCGCTCGCCGAAAGCGAGCTGGTCGCCGACGACCTCAACGCCGAGTACGAGAAGCAGCTCACCGCCGGCGACCGCATCGCCGACCGTGTCGCGTCGTTCGGCGGAAGCTGGCGGTTCATCTTCATCTTTTTCGCGGTGATGGCGGTGTGGATCGTCATCAACACGGTCGTTCTGATCGCCCGCCCATTCGACCCCTACCCGTTCATCCTGCTCAACTTGATGCTGTCGCTGATCGCGGCGGTCCAGGCGCCCGTGATCATGATGAGCCAGAACCGCCAGGCCGATCGCGACCGGCTGCGCGCCGAGAACGACTACAAGGTGAATTTGAAGGCCGAGATCGAGGTGCGCTCCCTTGGGGAAAGGCTCGACCAGCTTATCCACCATCAGTGGACGCGGCTCATCGAGATACAGCAGATCCAGATGGAGATGATCGAGGATCTCGCCAGCAAGGGCCGACAATAGGCGCGACGGCGCGGCGAGCGGTCGCGCCCGGCAAAGCCGCAGGGACATAATTTTGTCCCACCAGGGATGGCACCCTTCGCGCTAGAGGAGGGGTGCGGCTGGCGCCATCGGGATCACCCTGACGCGGCCGCTACCCGAGGGGACTCGACCGGACTGACGGTGCGCGCGCGGCGCGCCGGGCGCGGCGAGCATTGCAGGGGAGAGAGCGATGACCACCGACGAGACGAACACGGCTCCCGGACTCTCGCTCACCATCGTCGATGTGTGCGACCGACTGAACCGGAGGCTTGCCTGGTACGGCCTGCCGCAACTCCGCACCGGCATGGTGATGGAGGCGAGCGACGATACGATCGTCGCCTTCCTCACCGACCAGCGCGACGTGCAGCGTGTCCAGCTCGCCTTCGACCGGCAGACTGGGCGTGTCGCGCCTTCGGTTGCGCCGCTCTATCGCGGCGAGCAGCCAGCCGCCGGCCCGCAGGAAGGCCAGACGCAGGAAGGTGCGGACGGCGCGGCCGTGCGGCGCAAGGCGCTCGCCGCCCACGGCTGAGCCCTTCGCGACCGCGCCCTCCGCCCGCCGCGGGCGTCTTTCGCGGCGGAACGGCGCACCCCTTGTTTTCGCGTCGCGCGATGCAAAACTGTGTCGCGGAACGATTGCGGGCGGAGCGCGCAATGTGGGATCGGGATCGAAATCGGGCTTTCGCGGCCTTTGGCGTCTTGGCGGCGCTCGGGCTCGGCGCGTGCAGCCAGGTGACCGTCAATTCGCCGGCCAGCAACCCGCGCTACTTCCCGAAGGAGGAGCTTTACGCCGCGCGCAACGGCGCGATCCGGGTGGAGGTCGCGGGTGACACGCTCGGCGTCGCACACGGCCCGTTCGCCCAGCAGGTGGTCGACGAGATGCGCCGGGGCAATCCCGGCCTGCCGCAGCCCGGCTTCGCTACCCAGGGCTCGCGCATGACCGATCCGACCTACAAAATCGTCATGATGTTCGGCCCACCCACCTGGCTTTCGGCCAACGAGCTCTGCACCCACCGCCCGCCGCCGCCGGTGCCCCACGCGGCCGGGCAGCGGCTGGAGTTGCTGGCGGCGTTCTGCCGGTCGCGCGAGGCATCGTCGGAGGCCCGGGGCTCGGCGCCGGTTTCGGCGGCCGGTGTTGCCGATCCGAACTTCGCCGCACTGGTTCGTCAGGTGGCGCTCAACCTGTTCCCGGCCTACAGCGATACGCGCATCCCGGACGGCGGCACCGGCAGCCCGCCGTAACCCCCTGCCCTAGCCGGTGACCCAGTCGCGGAGCGCCGCGTTCACCGCCTCCGGCCGCTCCAAGGTCGAAAGGTGGCCGCAATCCGGCACCTCCACCAGCTTCGCGCCGGGGACCAGCGAGGCCATCTCGCGATGGAGTTCGGGCGGGATCAGCAAATCCTGCGCCCCGCAGAGGATCAGCGTCGGACAGGCGATGCGCCCCAGGTCCGCGCGCCCGTCGACACGGCCGATGATCGCCTCCTCCTGGCGCAGGAATGCATCCCGCCCCACCCGCTCGGCCATGCCCATCACCGTCTCGACCAGCGGCTTGTCGTCCAGCCGGGCGGGGTGCAGCAGGTAGGGCAGCAGGCGCGGCGTCACCCCTTTGAACGTGCCCATCTTCGCGAGCGCGATCATGTCGCGCCGCCGTGCGCTCTGCTCCGGGGTGTCGGCCCGCGCCGAGGTGTCGAGCAAAGCGAGGCGCGTCACCCGCCCGGGCACCCGGCGCATGATCTCCTGCGCGACGTAGCCGCCCATCGAGAGGCCGGCGAGGGCGAAACGTTCCGGTGCCTGGGCGAGCGCGTCCGCCGCCATCCCGCCGATCGAGTCGCTCCGGGTCACGTCCGCTACGATCGGCCGGGCGAGGTCCGCAAGGGCTTCGACCTGGGGCGCCCAAAGGGCCGCGTCGCACAGCAGGCCCGGAACAAGCAGAAGTGGGGTCAAATTGTTCATTTTGTCGCGGTCTTCGCGCCCGAAAGCCATAGGCCCGGTAGGTGAATTTTTAACGACATAGGACCAAATGGTTTGACTTTGCGCAGCCAGCCACCACATATGGCGCAGGCGCAAAGCGCATCTTCAATATTTTTTTGGGAGTTGGCGAGTCACCATTGCATGAGTTTCACTGACCTCGGCTTAAGCCAGAACGTATTGCACGCCGTCACCGACGCGGGCTACACCATCCCCACACCGATCCAGGAACAGGCCATCCCCTACGTGCTGATGGGCCGCGACGTCCTGGGGTGTGCCCAGACGGGCACCGGCAAGACGGCCGGTTTCACGCTTCCGATGATCGACATCCTGTCGCAGGGCCGGGCCCGGGCGCGGATGCCGCGCTCGCTCATCCTCGAGCCGACGCGCGAGCTCGCGGCCCAGGTGGCCGAGAATTTCGAGGTCTACGGCAAGCACAACCGCCTGACGATGGCGCTGCTGATCGGCGGCGTCGCCTTCGACGACCAGATCAAGAAGCTGGACCGCGGCGTCGACGTGCTGATCGCGACGCCGGGCCGGCTGCTCGACCATATCGAGCGTGGCCACGTGCTGCTGTCGGACATCAAGATCCTGGTGATCGACGAAGCCGACCGCATGCTCGACATGGGCTTCATCCCCGACATCGAGCGCATCGTCAAGATGCTGCCGCGCAACCGCCAGACCCTGTTCTTCTCGGCCACGATGCCGCCCGAGATCAAGCGGCTGGCCGATGCATTCCTGACGCTGCCCAAGGAAATCTCGGTCGCTCCGCCCGCCTCGCCCGCCGAGACGGTGACCCAGGCGCTCGCTGTGGTCCCGGAGAATGAGAAGCGCGAGGCGCTGCGCCGGCTGATCCGGTCGGAAGAGGTGAAGACCGCGCTGGTCTTCTGCAACCGCAAGCGCGACGTCGACATCCTGGCCAAGTCACTCGAGACTCACGGATTCGGCGTCGCGGCCCTTCACGGCGATCTCGACCAGCACACGCGGACCAAGACGCTCGACACGTTCCGGAACGGGGAGACCACCATCCTCGTCGCCTCGGACGTCGCCGCGCGCGGCCTCGACATCGACATCGTGAGCCACGTGTTCAATTTCGACGTGCCGATCCACGCCGAGGACTATGTCCACCGGATCGGGCGCACCGGCCGTGCCGGCCGGTCGGGCAAGGCGTTCACCCTCGCCGCGCCGGCGGATGGCAAGTTCGTGACTGCGATCGAGCAGCTCATCGGCAAGGCAATCCCGCGCATCTCCGTCGAGGGTCTCGACGACGTGGCGCTCGAGGAGGGCGACGGTCGCCGGTCGCGCGGCAGCGGCCGCGCGCGCCCGGGACGTGGCGCCAAGTCCGAGGCCGCGCCCCGCGCCAAGCGCGCGCCGCGCGAGGATCGCCCCGCCGCCGCGGCACCGGCCCCGGTTCCAGCCGCCGCCGAACGGCAGCCCGAGGCACCGAAGCCGGAGCGAGCGCCTCGGCCTGAACGGCGCGACCGGGCCGCGAAGCCGGCACCGCGCCAGCGCCACGAGGAGGATTTGCTGCCCGAATCCGATTTCGTGGGCTTCGGCGGGCACGTTCCCGCCTTCCTGCGCCGCCCGGCCCGCGAGCCCGCCAAGTCGGACGCGTAGTCAAGGGCGGCCTCGTCCGCAAAAACGCAACGGGCGGATCGCAAGACCCGCCCGTTTCGATTCCAGCTATCGCCCTCCCCTCACCCTGTCCCTCTCCAGAGGGGAGCGGGACAGGGTGAGGGGAGAGACGCCCGATTTCTAATTCTTTGTGCGGTCGACCAGCCGGCGCTCCTTGATCCACGGCATCATGTCGCGGAGCTTCTCGCCGACCTCCTCGATCTGGTGCTGCGCGGTGCGGCTGCGCTGGGCCTTGAAGCTCGCCTGGCCGGCGGCGTTCTCCAGCACCCAGTCGCGGGCAAAGCGGCCGGACTGGATGTCGGCCAGGACTTCCTTCATCCGCTTCTTCACGCCCTCGTCGATCAGCCGCGGCCCGACCGTGTAGTCGCCGTACTCGGCGGTGTTCGAGATCGAGTAGCGCATATTGGCGATGCCACCCTCGTAGATCAGATCGACGATCAGCTTCACCTCGTGGCAGCACTCGAAATAGGCCATCTCAGGGGCGTAGCCGGCCTCGACCAGCGTCTCGAAGCCGGCATAGATCAGCGAGGTGAGCCCGCCGCAGAGCACTGACTGCTCGCCGAACAGGTCGGTTTCGCACTCCTCCCTGAACGTCGTCTCGATGATGCCGGCGCGTCCGCCGCCGATGGCCGAGCCGTAGGAGAGCGCGATGTCGTGGACGTTGCCGGACGCGTCCTGGGCGATGGCGAGCAGGCATGGCACGCCCGCCCCGCGCTGGTATTCCGAGCGCACGGTGTGGCCCGGCCCCTTCGGCGCGATCATGAACACGTCGATCCCGGCGGCCGGCTCGATCAGCTTGAAATGCACGTTGAAGCCGTGGGCGAACGCGACCGCGTTGCCGGGCTTCAGGTTGGGCCCGATATGGTGGCGGTAGAGCGCGGCCTGCAGCTCGTCGGGCGTGACGATCATCACCACATCGGCCCACTTGGCGGCCTCGGCGGGCTCCATCACCTCGAAGCCCTGGGCTTTGGCCTTCTCGGCGCTGCCCGAGCCCTTGCGCAGCCCCACCCGGACATCCTTCGCGCCCGAATCGCGCAGGTTGAGCGCATGGGCATGGCCCTGGCTGCCGAAGCCGATGATCGCCACCTTCTTCGACTTGATCAGGTTCACGTCGGCGTCACGGTCGTAGAAAACGCGCATCTCTTGTCTCCGTTCTATGCGAGGGGCCTCGCCCTTCGACAAGCTCCGGGTGAGGCCCCGCTTTTAGACCTCATCCCGAGCCTGTCGAAGGACGAGATTTGATGAAATCTACAGCGCGGCGTTGCCGCGCGCGATGGCGACGACGCCGGTGCGCGACACGTCGACAAGGCCGAGCGGCCGCATGATGGCGATGAAGGCGTCGATCTTCTCGGTCGAGCCCGAAACCTCGAACACGAAGGAATTGGCCGAGGAATCGATCGCGCGCGCCCGGTAGATGTCGGCAATGCGGAGCGATTCCACCCGCTTGTCGCCGCGCCCGCGCACCTTGATGAGGGCGAGCTCGCGCTCGACGTGGGGCCCCTCCTCGGTCAGGTCCTGCACCTTGTGGACCGGCACGAGGCGGCCGAGCTGCGCCTTGATCTGCTCGATGATCATCGGCGTGCCCGAGGTGACCACGGTGATGCGGGAGAGCTTCCGCGCCGCGTCCACCTCGGCGACCGTCAGGCTCTCGATGTTGTAGCCGCGCCCGGAGAACAGCCCGATGACGCGGGCCAGCACGCCGGACTCGTTGTCCACCAGCACGGCAATCGTATGTCGCTCGATGTCAGACACGTTTCTCGTCCATCACGGTTCGTCATGACCGGGACAGGCCCGGCCACGACGGGAAAAAATCGGCTGCCCCGCGCCGCCCCTAGACCAGCACCATGCCTTCCTCGGAAATCGGCTTGGCGGCCTGGTCCTCGGGGCCGAGCAGGATCTCGTTGTGCGCAGCGCCCGAGGGGATCATCGGGAAGCAGTTCTCGGTCGGGTCGACCCGGATGTCGGCGATGACCGCCCTGTCCGCGGCCAGCATCTCGGCGATCACCTGGTCGAGCTGGTCCGGCCGCTCGGCGCGCAGCCCCACGGCCCCGAACGATTCCGCGAGCTTCACGAAGTCGGGCAGCGAGTCCATGTAGCATTCCGAGTAGCGCGAGCCATGCAGCAGCTCCTGCCACTGGCGGATCATGCCCATGTACTGGTTGTTCAGGATGAACGCCTTGACCGGCAGGCGGTACTGGGCCGCGGTCGACATCTCCTGCAGGTTCATCATGAACGACGCCTCGCCGGCGATGTCGACCACCAGCGCGTCGGGATGCGCCACCTGCACGCCGATGGCGGCCGGCAGGCCATAACCCATCGTGCCGAGCCCGCCAGACGTCATCCAGTGGTTCGGCTTGTCGAACTTGAAGAGCTGCGCCGCCCACATCTGATGCTGGCCGACCTCGGTGGTGATGAAGGTTTCGCGCCCGCGCGTCGCCTTGTAGAGGTGCTCGATCGCCTGCTGCGGCTTGATCAGCTTGGAGGTCGTGTCGTAGGCGAAGCAGTCGCGCCGCTGCCAGCGGGCGATCTCCGCCCACCACGATTTCAGCGCCTTGGCGTCGGGTTTCGCCTTCCGCTCCTTCCAGAGCTTCAGCATGTCGGCGAGCACGTTGGCGCAGTCGCCGACGATCGGCACGTCGACCCGGACGGTCTTGTTCATCGAGGACGGGTCGATGTCGACATGGATCTTCTTCGAGCCGGGCGAGAAGGCCGAGAGCCTGCCGGTCACCCGGTCGTCGAACCGGGCGCCGATGTTGATCATCACGTCGCAGCCGTGCATGGCCAGGTTCGCCTCATACGCACCGTGCATGCCGACGAGGCCGAGATACTGCTTGTCCGTACCGGGATAGGCGCCGAGCCCCATCAGCGTCAGGGTGATGGGATAGCCGGTGACCTTCACGAACTCGGTCAGCAGCTTCGAGGCGCGCGGGCCGGAATTGATCACCCCGCCGCCGCAATAGAACAGCGGCCGCTTCGCGTTGGCGATCAACTCCACCGCCTCCTCGATCCGGCGCGGGTCGCCCTTGCGCTTCGGCTTGTAGCGCTTGGGCTCGAACGCGTCCGGCGCGTGATAGGGGCCGGGCGCCTGCAGGATATCCTTCGGCAAATCGATCACCACCGGGCCGGGCCGGCCCGAGCGCGCGACGTGGAACGCCTCGTGCATGGTCATCGCCAGCTCGTTGATGTCCTTCACCAAATAGTTGTGTTTGGTGCAGGCGCGCGTGATGCCCGTGGTGTCGGCCTCCTGGAAGGCGTCGTTGCCGATCAGATGCGTCGGCACCTGGCCGGTCAGGCAGACGATGGGGATCGAATCCATCAGCGCGTCGGTGAGGCCGGTCACGGTGTTGGTCGCGCCCGGTCCCGACGTGACCAGGATCACGCCCACCTTGCCCGTCGAGCGGGCATAGCCCTCCGCCATGTGAGCGGCGCCGAGTTCCTGCCGGACCAGGATGTGGCGCAGCCGGTTCTGCTGGAAGAGCGCGTCGTAGATCGGAAGGACGGCGCCGCCGGGATAGCCGAACACGACCTCGACGCCCTGGTCCACCAGCGCCTTGATCACGATCTCCGATCCGTTCATGGGCTTGGCCGCCATCGCACGATCTCCGAAATGCTCGGCGGGGCGGAGGGAATGGAAACCCGAAGGAATCCGCGCCTCGCGCCCCGCAGGGAGGGCGTAAACTAGTCGGTCGGTCGGGGCCGGTCAACCCACAATCGCTAATTATCGGAAAGATTGTCCGGAATAGACTTTCCGAAAATTACCTCTCGCCGCACCACCGGTCGACCGCAACCAGCGCGTCCTCCGGGACCGGCGGCACCAGAGATGGGATCGTAAGATCGGGCGCCACCCGGTTGCGAAACCAGGTCATTTGCCGCTTGGCATAGTTGCGTGTCGCCTTCTGGCCGGCGGCGCAGGCGGCGGCCAGGGTGGTGCGGCCTGCGACGAAAGCGGCAAGTTCGCGCACCCCCAGCGCCTTCATCGCCGGCAGGGCGGGGTCGAGCCCGAGGGCGCTGAGGCTTCGTACCTCGTCGACCGCACCGGCTGAGATCATCCGCTCATGTCGGGCGTCGCAGGCGGCGTAGAGCGCCTCGCGCGGCGGGTCGATCAGGAGGGTGAAGATATCGAGCCGGACGTCCTCCGCCTGCCCGTCTGTCTGCCAGTCGGAAAGAGTCCGGCCGGTGACCTCCAGCACTTCGAGCGCCCTTGCGATCCGCTGCGCGTCGGTCGCGGACAGGCGCGCGGCGGTCACGGGGTCGCGCGCGGCAAGCCGCGCATGCGCCGCTTCGACGCCGATCTCGGCGACCAGGTCGTGCACGGAACGGCGCACTGCCTCGGGGATCGGCGGAATCGGCGCGAGCCCCCGAGCCAGCGCATCGAGATAGAGGCCCGTTCCGCCCACCACGACCGGAAGCCGCCCCGCGTCATGCGCGGCGGCGATGGCTTCGAGCGCCAGCGCGCGCCAGCGGCCGGCGGAGCAGCGCTCGGCGGCGGGGATAACGCCGTAAAGGGCGTGCGGCGCGCGGGCGAGCGCCGCCTCGTCGGGCCGCGCGGTGAGCACCCGCAGCTCGCGATAGACCTGCATGGAATCGGCGTTGACGATCGTCCCGCCGTGGCGCTCGGCGATGGCGAGCGCCAGCGCCGACTTGCCGGAGCCCGTCGGCCCGGCCACGACGACGACGGGGGTCTTCACGGGTGCACCCTCGCCTTCAATGCGTTACCGGGGCGGGTTCCCGACCGCCCGTGCTTTCGCCGATCGAGAAAGGGCCGGTCAGGGACCGGCCCCAACAGGAGAAACAGAACGCCGGCGCCGCGCCTCTACCCCTTGCGGTCGAGCTTGAGGGCGACGAAGCGGCGATTGCCGCCGGTGTCGACCAGAACCAGGATGGTCGGCGCCTTCGCTTTGCGGGCCTCGGCGATCTTCGCCCGGACATCGGCCGGGTTGGAGACCGCGGCCTGGTTCGGGCCCATCTTGACGATCACGTCGCCCGGCTGCAGGCGCTTCTCCTCCGCCGGGCTGCCCGGCTTCACCTCGGTCACGACCACACCGGTCAGGTCCTCGGGCAGCTTGAACTTCTCGCGCAGCTCGGGCGTCGGCGCGGCGAGCGACAGGCCGAGCTCCGCGACCGCGGAGCCCGCGGGCGGCATCCGCTTTGGCGCCGGCTCGGCCGAGGCGATTTTCTTCTCGTCATCGGGCAGCTCGCCCAGCACGACCTCGACGTCCTTCCTCCCGCCTTTGCGCCAGACCTCGACCGGCACCGAGGCGCCGACCCGCGTCTCCGCGACCATGCGCGGCAGGTGGTGCATGTCGGCCACCTCGCGCCCATTGAACTTGAGGATGACGTCGCCGGCGACGATGCCGCCGTTGGCGGCGGGCCCGCCGTTCGAGACCGAGGCCACCAGTGCCCCCGAGGCGCGCTTCAGGCCGAGCCCCTGGGCGATCTCCTCGGTCACCGTCTGAATGCGGACGCCGAGCCATCCGCGCTTCACCTTGTGGAACTCGCGGAGCTGCTCGATCACCGGCTCGGCGAGGCTGGAGGGCACGGCGAAGCCGATCCCGACGCTGCCGCCCGAGGGCGACACGATGGCCGAGTTGATACCGACCACCTCGCCGTCCATGTTGAACATCGGACCGCCCGAATTGCCCCGGTTGATGGCAGCGTCGGTCTGGATGAAATCGTCGTAGGGCCCGGCGTTGATGTTGCGCCCGCGCGCGGACACGATGCCCGCCGTCACCGACCCGCCCAGCCCGAACGGGTTGCCGATGGCCAGCACCCAGTCGCCGACGCGGGCGTTCTGCGACTTGCCCCATTTGACGAAGGGCAGCTTGTGGCCGGCCGACACCTTGAGCAGCGCAAGGTCCGTTTTCTCGTCGCGCCCGACCACGGTCGCCTTGAGCTCGGTCTGGTCGGAGAGGATGACCGTGATCTCGTCGGCCTCGTCGATCACGTGGTTGTTGGTCACGACATAGCCGGCGGGGTCGATGATGAAGCCCGAGCCGAGCGAGGTGGCCCGGCGCGGCGGCGCATCCGGCCGCTGGTTCTCGAAGAACTGGCGGAATTCCTCGAAAGGCGAGCCGGGCGGCAGCTTGAACTCCTGTCCCCCATGGCCGCGGATCACCTGAGTGGTCGAGATGTTGACCACCGCCGGGGCGAGCCGGGCGGCGAGGTCCGCAAAGCTGTCGGGCGCGCCGCGCGCGAAGCCCTGGGGGGCGAAGACGACGATCAGCACCGCGCACAGGGCGGCAAACGGGGCGACGCGGCGGCCGGTCCAACCGGCGGCCCACGGCGAGGCGCGGCCGGCGCCAGCCGTCGCGAACGTACGTGCCAAGGGGGGTCTCTCCTTTTCGCGGACCGTCACGACGGCCCGATCCTAGCTGGGGAAATGTGTATCAAATGTGGCGCGCGGCAAGTCCGCTGCAAGGGGCCAGCCGTCTCTGCCCGCTTCCTATCCCCGGATGATGCGGACCAGCACGACGCCCAGAATGGCGGCGAACAGCCCGACCGCCCGGATGGTCGTCGTCGGCTGCTCGGCAAGCCGCGCGGCCATGCGCGGCAGGGTTTCGGGCAGGAGGGCGTACAGCACCCCCTCGATCACGAGGACCAGCCCGAGCGCGGTCGCGAAGTCGGTCAACGGGCCGCGGGCGCACCGGGCGGCGGAAGCTCCTTGCCGTGCAGGTCGCGGAAGTAGCGGAAGAACTCAGAGTCCGGCGTCAGCACCATCGTGGTGTCGTTGTTGTTCAGCGCCTTCTTGTAGGCCTCCATCGAGCGGTAGAAGCGATAGAAATTGGCATCCTTGCTGGCCGCTTCGGCGTAGATCTTGAACGCCTTGTTGTCGCCTTCGCCGCGCAGGATTTCCGACTGCTTCCGCGCCTCGGCGAGCAGCACCGTCCGCTCGCGGTCGGCGGTGGCACGGATCTGCTGCGCCTGCTCGAAGCCCTGGGCGCGCGCCTGGCGCGCCTCGCGCTCGCGTTCCGACCGCATCCGGGCGTAGGTCGCCTGGCTCGCCTGCTCGGGCAGGTCGGCGCGGCGGATCCGGACGTCGACCAGGGTCACGCCGAAATTCTGCGCCTCGGCCGCGACCTCCTTGCGAATGTCGGCCATCACCTCGTCGCGATCGGACGACAGCAGCGTCAGCAGCGAGACATTGCCGAGCACGCGCCGCAGGCTCGAGTTCACGACGTTCGACAGCCGCGCGCGGAACGACGCCTCGTTGTTGACCGCCTGGTAGAATTTCAGCGGGTCGGTGATCCGGTAGCGCGCATAGGTGTCGACGTCGAGCCGCTTCTGGTCCGACAGGATGACCGTCTCCACCTCGGGATTTAGGTCGAGGACCCGATGGTCATAGAAAATGACGTTCTGGATGAACGGCCATTTGAAATTGAGGCCGGGCTCGGGCACCACCTTCTGCGGCTTGCCGAACTGCAGCACCAGCGCCTGCTGGCGCTGGTCGACCGTGTAGACTGAGCTGAACGCGACGATGCCGAGGACGATGATTCCAATCCCGAGGGCGACGAGCCGGCTGCGGTTCATCGGCCGGCTCCCTGGCCCGAGGCGGAGGACCCGCCGGACGGGGCTGCCGCGCCCGACGAGTTGCCGTTCGCCGCCCCGTTCGCCGGCGCGTTTGGCTGGCTTCCCGGGCGGAGCGCCGAAAGCGGCAGGTAGGGCACCACGCCCTGGCCGCCGCGCTGGTCGACGATCACCTTGTTCATGCCCTGGAACACCTCCTCCATCGTCTCGAGGTAGAGGCGCTCTTGCGTCACCTCCTTAGCCGTATCGTAGGCATCCAGCACCTTCAGGAAGCGCGAGGCGTCGCCCTGGGACTTGTTCACCACCGCCTCCTTGTAGGCTTCCGCATCCTGCAGGATCTTCTGCGCGTCGCCGCGGGCGCGCGGCAGGATGTCGTTGCGATAGGCCTCGGCCTCGTTCTTGAGGCGCTCCTGGTCCTGGCGGGCACGCTGCACGTCGATGAAGGCATCGATGACCGGAGACGGCGGATCGACCTTCTGGAGCTGGACGCGCCGGATCTCGATGCCGGCGCCGTAGCTGTCCAGCAGCTTCTGCAGCTTCTCGAGCGTGCGCTCCTCGATCTTCTGGCGCCCCTCGGTGAAGGCGGCCTGGATCGGCGTCTGGCCGATCACCTCGCGCATCACGCTTTCCGCCGCGATCTTTACCGTGGCCTCGGGATTGCGGATGTTGAACAGGTACTTGCCGGCGTCCTTGATGCGCCAGAACACCGAGTAGTTGACGTCGACGATGTTCTGGTCGCCGGTCAGCATTAGGCTTTCCTCGGGAACGCTGCGGTTCGAGGATCCGCCATATTCGTTGGCCGAGCGGTAGCCGACCTCGATCCGGTTGATGCGCGTCACCGCCGGGGTGAACACGGTCTCGATCGGGGACGGCAGATGGTAGTTGAGGCCCGGCGCGGTGGTGCGCACCCATTTGCCGAAGCGCAGCACGACACCCTGCTCGTCAGGCTCGACCCGGTAGAAGCCGGAGGCGAACCAGAGGGCGATGGCCGCAACGATCAGCAGCAGGATCCCGCGCCCGCCGCCAAGCCCGCCCGGCATGTAGCGCCGGAATTTCTCCTGGCCCTTGCGCAGCAAATCCTCGAAGTCCGGCGCTTGCGGTCCGCCGCCGGGGCCACGGCCCCATGGACCCTGGCCGCCGCCGCCGCCCCACGGGCCACCGCCGCCACCCTGCTGCATGAAGACCATCGCGAGCCACCCTCCGCCGCGCCCTGCCTTCCGGATCGAACGTGCGACCCGCCACGCGGAGCGGCTTTGCTTTGAAAATACCCCGGCCTTATATGACACCTTGGCCGGGGGCGCAACGCGGCCAGTCGGCGCGGCGCGTTGGCCGCTCCGGAAAGCACAGAAATTACGGGAGCTTAGGACATGGCTGAGATCGGCGAACGCGACGTGCTGGCGGCGCTGGGGACAGTGGTCGACCCCGAAACCGGGCGCGACGTCGTCTCGGCGGGCATGGTCTCGGAACTCGCGGTGCGGGCGGGCAACGTGCAGTTCGTCATCGAGGTCGACCCGTCGCGCGGCCCGAAAATGGAGCCGGTGCGCAAGGCCGCCGAGATCGCCGTGGCGAGGCTGCCGGGCGTTGTCTCCGTGACCGCCGTCCTCACCGCGCACAACCCGAAGCCGGCCGCCGCGCCGGCGCCGCCGCGCCCCGCCCAGGGCCATCCGCACGCGCACGGGCCGGCGCACGGCGCCCCCGCCGAGCCGATCCTCCCTGACGTGCGGGCCATCGTCGCCGTCGCCTCGGGAAAGGGCGGGGTGGGCAAGTCGACGACGGCCGTCAACCTCGCTTTGGCGCTCGCCCGCCAGGGGCTCAAGGTCGGCATTCTCGACGCCGACATCTACGGCCCGTCTCTGCCGATGCTGATGGGAATCTCCGAAAAGCCCCGCTCGCTCGACGGCAAGAAGCTCGAGCCCATCGACAAGTACGGTGTGCGCTGCATGTCCATCGGCTTCCTGGTGCCGTCCGACACGCCGACCATCTGGCGCGGCCCCATGGTGATGGGCGCGCTGCAGCAGCTCATGAGCGAGGTGGCGTGGGGCGCGCTCGACGTCATGGTGGTCGACATGCCGCCCGGTACCGGCGACGCCCAGCTCACCCTCGCACAGCGTGTGCCGCTCGCCGGCGCCGTGATTGTCTCGACGCCGCAGGACCTCGCTTTGATCGACGCCCGCAAGGGGCTCAACATGTTCCGCAAGGTGGACGTGCCGGTCCTCGGCATCGTCGAAAACATGAGCTATTTCGTCTGCCCGCATTGCGGCGGGCGCACCGACGTGTTCACCCATGGCGGCGCGCGGCGCGCGGCGCTGGAGATGGGCGTGCCCTTCCTGGGCGAGGTGCCGCTCGACATCGCGATCCGCGAGGCGTCGGACGCCGGCAGGCCGATCGTCGAGGCCGCACCCGACGGGCCGCACGCCAAGGCCTATGCGAACATCGCCGCCGCGGTCTGGGACTCGGTAGGCGGCGCCCGCCGCCCCGCCCCCAGGATCGTGATGAGCTGAGGAGTGGAGGAACCCACCGCATGTCCGCGCCCGCCATCCCGTTCCGCAAGGATTTCGCGTTCGCCTATGGCGAGCCGGCGCGGCTCGCGCCGCTGATCCGGCGCGTCGTCGCCGAGAACCCGACGCCCTTCACCCAGAACGGCACCAACAGCTTCATCGTCGGCAACGGGACGGTCGCGGTGATCGACCCAGGCCCGGCGCTTCCCGCCCATGTCGGGGCGCTCGCGCGCGCCGTGGCGGGCGAAACCGTGTCGCACATCCTGGTGACCCACACCCACATGGACCATTCCCCGGCGGCCGCGATGCTGAAGGATGCGGTCGGCGGCGAGATCGTCGGCGCCCATCCGCGCCCGGTGCCGCCCGGCGCCGCGCCGGCCGAGTCGATCCAGTACGACTTCGCGCCCGACCGGGTGATCGCCGACGGCGACACGGTCGAGGGCCCCGGTTGGACGCTTGAGGCCGTGTTCACGCCCGGCCACATCTCGAACCACCACTGCTTTGCGCTGCGCGAGGCGGGGGCACTGTTCTCCGGCGACCATGTGATGGGGTGGAACACCACCATCGTCTCGCCGCCCGACGGCAACATGGCCGAGTACATGGCGAGCTTGAACAAGTGCCTAGCGCGCGACGACCGGGTCTACTACCCCGCGCACGGGCCCCAGATCGAGGAGCCGCAGCGCTATGTCCCCGCCCTGCTGGGCCACCGCCGGGCGCGCGAAACCGAAATCTCCGCCTGTCTTGCCAAAGGCTTGTCCACCGTTCCTGAGATGGTAGGCGAGATGTACCGCCACATCCCGCCGGCGATGCACGGCGCCGCCGGCCGCTCGGTCCTCGCCCATCTCGAGCACATGGTGGCGGACGGCCGGGCCGCCTGCGACGGGCCGGTCACCGCGACCTCGCGGTTCCGCCTGCCTTAACGGTTCAGCTGCCGGAGCTGGCCGGTCGCGGTAGCGGTGGCGACCAGAACGTCGCCGGGACCGAGGATGCGCCCTTCCATGAACACGATCGACCGGCCGAGGCGGACGACGTGGCCCTCGCCGGTCAGGGGGCCGGGGCGCGCCGGCGAAATATAGCTGGTCTTGATCTCGAGCGACGGCACCACCCACCCCTCCTCCAGCCCGCACAGCACGGCGAAGGCCATGGCCATGTCGAGCATGGCGGTGAGAAGCCCGCCCTGCACCGTTCCCATCAGGTTGCAGAACTCGGGCCGCGCCTCGAACGCGATGGCGGCGCGGCTTCCGTCCGCGTCCCAGGACAGCGGCCGCGCACCGAGCAGCCCCGCGACGGGGATGCGCGCCAGCACGCCCCGCATCCATTCGATCCGGTCGTGGTCCGTCATGTCCATGGCACCGGCTTATACGCTAAAGTCGCGGCCATGAAATACCGCAGGCTGGGCCGGACGAACATCGAGGTGTCGGAGCTGATCTTCGGCTGCGGCGACGTGGGCGGGCTTCTCGTCAAGGGCGCGCCCGACGACATGATCGCCGGGGTGAAGCGCGCCCTCGATGCCGGGGTCAACTGGCTCGACACCGCCGCCGCCTACGGCCAGGGACGGTCCGAGGCCTCAGTCGGGCGCGTGCTGAAGACGCTCGGCGCCCACCCTCACCTCTCGACCAAGGTCCGGCTCGACACCGCGAAGCTCGGCGACGTGGCAGGCGAGATCGAGCGCAGCGTCACGGCGAGCCTGGAGCGGCTGGGGCGCGACCGGGTCGACCTGCTGCAGTTCCACAACGCGGTGACGGCCGAAACCGGCGAACGCTCGATCGCCCTCGACGAGGTGCTGCGCCCGGGCGGGGTCGCCGACGGGCTCGCCCGCATGCGGGATCGGGGCCTCACGCGCTTCGTCGGATTCACTGCGCTCGGCGACGCCGCGAGCTGCCGCGCGGTGATCGAGTCCGGCCGGTTCGACTGCGCCCAGGTCTACTACAACATGCTGAACCCCTCGGCGGCACGCGCCATGCCCGCGGGCTGGAGCGGCCAGGATTTCGGCCAACTCATCGCGGCCTGCCGGGGCCAGGACATGGGGGTGATCGCGATCCGCGTGCTGGCCGCCGGACTGCTTGCCGGCTGGCAGCGCCCGGCGCCGCAGGCGATCCTGACGTCGGACACCGACATGGACGAGGAGGAGCGGAAGACCCGCGCGGTCTTCGCCGCGCTCGGAACGGCGCACGGCAGCCAGGCGCGGGCGGCCGTGCGGTTCGTGCTGTCCAACCCGGACGTCTCCGCCGCGAATGTGGGCTTCGCCACCCCGGCCCAGGTCGATGAGGCGCTGGCGGCCTGCGCCGACGGCCCTCTGCCCGCCCCTGCCCTCGCCGCGCTCGACCGGCTTTACGCGACCGATTTCCGCTGAATCCGCTACGGCGCGCAGAGGATCACGCGGCGCGTCAGTCGAACGCGAACCGGTAGGCGTCGCCCGCGCGCTCGGCCAGGCAGGGCGCGAAGTGGGCGGGCAGTACCCAGTTGCCGGTACCCGCGACCCGGTCGAGGAATTCGAGCCGGGTCTTGCGGGCGAGCGGCTGGTCCTCGCAATGGCGGCTGTTCCATTCCGGATGAACCGCCTGCAGCGGGTGATGGATCATGTCGCCGATGCAAAACGCGGTCTCGCGGCCCTCGCCCACCCGGATGGCGACGTGGCCCGCCGTGTGGCCGGGCATCGGCTCCAGTGCGACGTGGTCCGAAACCTTATGGTCCATCGCCACGGTCTCCACCTGCCCGGCCTTGATAACCGGCAGGATCGAATCCTCATAGAGCAGCCGGTAGAACGGCGCGCCCCCGTCGCGGCGCCGCTCGGCCGCTCGCATCTCCGTGGCGTTGGCGAGGTAGCGCGCGTTGGGGAAGGTCGGCACCCACTTGCCGTTCTCGAGCCGCGTGTTCCACCCGGCGTGATCCACGTGCAGGTGGGTGCAGAGCACCACGTCGATATCCTCGCGCCGGAAGCCCGCCGCCGCGAGGTTTTCGAGAAACGGGAACTTGGCCATGGTCCAGCGCGGGTTCGACCGCCCGGGCTTGTCGTTGCCGACGCAGGTATCGACCAGGATGGTCTTGCCGCCGGTGCGGAACACGAAGCCCTGCGTGACGCAGAGCAGGCTTCCCGTCGCCGGATCGAAATGGCGCGGCACCATCCATCCGTATTCGGCCTCGAACGCCGCTTGCGTCGCGTCGGGGTAGAAATGGGCGGCGTCGAACCGTGTCGCCCCGTCGTCGACGACCGGGCTGATCGCGATGTCGCCCACCTTGATCGCAGTCACGACTGCCCTCCTGACCGGGATGGTTTCGGATCCTGAGCTTGTCGAAGGATGAGGCCGTCGCGCAACGGCAAAAGTTACGGCGTGTAGGGCTTCGCGCCCAGCTTCCCCGTGTCCTCCGCCCGGCCGCGCAGCTCGATGACGTTGCGGTCGGGGTCGCGCACGAAAACCGACGCATGGCCGTCGGCGCCGAACGTCACCGGCCCCTGGGTGATGGCGATGCCGTGCCGGCCGAGCGCCGCGACGGTGTCGGCAACCGACGCAACGCGCAGCGCAACATGCGTATAGCCAGGGTACTTCACCGGCACGTCCATCAGGATGTTCTTGCCGCCGTTGTCGTCCTTGGCATTCAGGATCAGGTTGATCTCGACGCCGTCGTCGTTGCGGATGATGGCGACGTCGTCGAACTCCACCCGGTGCAGCAGCTTGAACCCGAGCGCCTCGTAGAACTTGAGGGCGCGGTCGGTGTCCATGACCCGTATGCCGATGTGGTCGACGCCGGTGACCTTGATCTCTGCGTCCGCCATGTTCGCCTCCCGCCTTAGACGGCTTCGAATGCCTTGTCCTTCATCGAGGCGGCCCAGCCCTCGAACGGCCCGTTCACCTTCGACCAGGACTTCAGCCCCTTCATGGTCTTCATCCAGCGCGCGAGGTTCGGATATTTCGAGAAGTCGCAGCGGATCGCGTCGCCGACCCCGATGATCTCCGCGGCGAAATAGTCGGCGATGGTGATCTCGTCGCCGCACAGGTATTTCTGCGTCCCGATCAGCCCGTCGAGAACGGCGAGCCAGTTCTGCGCGCGCTCGCGATGCCAGGCGATGGTCGCCACCTGCACCTCGTCCGACGGGCGCTTGTGGGCCGGAAACACCTGCGGATAGACGAGCCCGTAGCCATAGTCGCGATAGAGGTTGGTGTTGATCCAATCCATCATCTCGTTGACCCTGGCGCGCTTCTTCAGGTCCTTCGGGTAAGCCGGCGAGTTCGCCTTGTCCGCGAGATACTTCATGATCGCCGCGCTCTCGGTGAGGCGAAACCCGTCGTCGTCGAGCACCGGCACCATGCGGCTCGGGTTCACCTCGAGGAACGGCGGCTTGTAGTGCTCGCCGGAGAAGAGGTCGACGACCTGTTCGTCGAGCTGGATACCCGCCTCCGCCACGAAAAGCAGCACGGTCCTGCTCGTGGTCGACATCGGGTGCATATAAAGTTTCATGGTAATTCTCCCTGCGACACCGGGGGCGATGCTGCCACCCGGCGGCGGGAGCGGCAAGGGGCAGGACCTGCGGCGTCTCGCCGGATGGCGCCGCCGGTTCACCCAGCTCGCCGAGAGCATCCATGCCTTTCAGCAGGGAACGATTCTCCGTCCGATGGGTTGAAATAACGCCGCCGGTCTGCTAGCATTCACGCGTCCTAAAAATGTAAAATCCACCGCATGCGCCGTGATGGCCCAGCATGCTGCGTCATACATTTGTACCGAGATAAGCAGAGGGAGACAAAAGATGGCAGAATCGAGCGTGTATTCCGAAATCAATTCTGGCAAGGAAGCATTCGACGATATCTACAATCAGCCGGTTCCTTTCGGTTACTTTCGCACGCTGGGCGCTCTGGATTATGAAATCCCGTCGACAGCAAAGCCCGTCCTGCGCAGCGTGATCGCAGCGCTGAAGGAAACGCGGGACATCGACGTGCCGACGGTGCTCGACCTCGGCTGCTCCTACGGCATCAACGGCGCCATCCTGAAATACGACCTCGAAGTGTCGGACCTGGTGGAGCGCTATGCGGAGCGCGAGCTGAACGGCACGCCGGTGAACCGGATCATCAGCGAGGACGCACGGTTCTTCGAGGCGCTGCCGCCGGCCGAGGATATTCGCGTCGTCGGACTCGACGTCGCCGAAAAGGCTGTCGACTATGCGCTCAAGGCGGGCATCCTCGACGCCGCTATCGCGGCCAACCTGGAGATGCAGTCACTGCCCGCCCCTGCGGCGAAGGTGGTGGCCGAGGCCGACCTCATCGCCTCGACCGGCTGTATCGGCTACGTGACCGATCGGACGTTCGACCGGCTCGCCCCGGCGGCGACCGATGGCGGCGCGCCCTGGGTGGCGTCCTTCGTGCTGCGCATGTTCCCATACGACGACATCGCCGCGACGCTCAACTCGTGGGGGCTGGTGACCGAGAAGCTGGAGGGACGCACCTTCACTCAGCGCCGCTTCGCCTCGCCGGACGAGCAGTCCTACGTGCTCGACCAACTCGACCGCCTGGGGATCGACCCGACGGGGCTCGAGGCCGAGGGCCAGTTCCACGCAGAGTTCTACCTGTCGCGCCCGGCCGAAGAGGTGCGGCGCCTGCCGCTCGACGCGCTGCTCGCCGTATAGGAACGAGACCGGGGGGGGGCGGGCCGCGGCCCGCCCGCTTCCAACGCCGCGACGAATCGTTCGGGCACGAATTTCACCGCTGCAAGGGATTCCGGCCGGCCAAACGCGGGTGACACCGCATTCGGCGTTTCGTATCCTTGCGGCCTTGCCTGCAGCCCGACGCGTAGAGCCTCATGGCCCCTTCGGTTTCGGTCGTCATCGTCAACTACAATGCCGGCCGATACCTTGCCGCCGCCGTCGACAGCGTGGCGCTGCAGGTGCCGGCGGCCGCCGAGATAATCGTTGTCGACAATGGCTCGACCGATGACAGCTTGGCCACCCTCCAGGGCGCCGAGGCGACCATGCCCGTGCGCATCCTCCGGCGCGGCGCCAACACAGGCTTCGCCAGCGCCTGCAATGCCGGCATCGCCGAGGCGACCGGCGGGTTCGTTCTTCTGCTCAATCCGGATTGCCGAATGCTGCCCGGCGCCCTCGCCACCCTGCTCGAATCGCTGTCGGCGCGTCCGGCGGCGGGGATGGCCGGGCCGCGGCTGGTCAACGCCGACGGCTCTGAGCAGCGCGGCGGGCGGCGCGATGTGCCCAACCCGTGGCAGATCTTCTGCTTCATCATGCAGCTTCACCGGCTGATGCCGCGCCACCCGCGCTTCCGCGACTTCAACCGCACCGCCGACCCGCTGCCCAAAGTGCCGGTTTCGGTGCAGGCGATCTCGGGCGCCTGCATGCTGGTCCGGCGCGAGGCCATCGATCGCATCGGGCTGATGGATGCCGAGCGATTCTTCCTGCATTTCGAGGATCTCGACTGGTGCCTCCGCCTCACCCAGGCGGGCGAGGAGGTGCTGTTCGTCCCCGACGCGGTGGTGGAACACACGCAGGGCGTCTGCGGTGCCGGACGGGCCGTGCAGGTCGAGTACCACAAGCACCGCTCGCTCACCCGCTTTCTCCGCAAGCATTTCGCGGCGTTCTACCCGTCGAGCTTCATGGCCGTGCTGTCAGCGCTGGTGGCGCTGCGCTTCGTCGCCATCGCGGTGCGCCTCCTCGTCCGCCGGCCGGCGCCGGCGATGCTCGAGCTGCGCTCGGCGACGGCTGCCGGCGACAAGGATGGGCTCGGGCGGTGACCGCCCCGCCTGACGGCGGCGAGGCCGCGCCGCCGGTTCGCATCGTCATCGTCAACTACAACGCGGGCGCCCATCTCGAACGCGCGGTGCGCGCGGCGCTCGCCCAGACCGGCCCCGCGTTCGAGCTGGTGGTGGTCGACAACGGCTCGACCGACGGCTCCCTCGACGGGCTGCCCGCAAACGACCCGCGCCTCGAAATCCGCCGCATGGGCGCGAACCTCGGCTTCGCCGCAGGCAACAATCGGGGCGCGGAGGGCGCGGCAGGCAACTGGCTCGCGACGCTCAACCCCGACGCCTTTCCGGAACCGGGCTGGCTCGCCGCCCTGTTCGCCGCCGCCGCCCGCCACCCGGCCACAGCGATGTTCGGCTCGAACTCAGCTGCGCGACGCCGCGCCCGAGATCCTCGACGGGGCGGGCGACTGCTATTTCGCCCTTGGCATCCCGTGGCGCGGCGGGCATGGACGGCCGGCGGCCGAGTTGCCGGAGGATGGGGAATGCTTCGCCCCCTGCGCCGCCGCGGCGCTCTATGACCTAGCGGCGTTCCGCGCCGCCGGCGGAATTCGACGAGCGGTTCTTCTGCTATTGCGAGGACGTGGATCTGGCCTTCCGTCTCCGCCTCGCCGGCAAGGGCTGCATTCAGGTGGCGGACGCGGTGGTTCGCCATGTCGGTGCCGCGACCAGCGGCGGCGGCAGCGCGTTCGCGCACTATCACTCGGCGCGGAACCGCGTCTGGCTGTTCGTGAAGGACATGCCGGGGCCGCTGTTCTGGCCGCTTCTCGGCCCCTTCATCGCGACCCAGCTCGCCCTTCTCGCCTGGGGCACCGCGCGCGGCCATGGCCGGCCGGTCTGGGAGGGCATGCGGGACTCCCTCCGCGGCCTCGGCCCCGTCTGGTCCGACCGCCGTCGCCTTCAGCGGACCCGCCGCGCGGGGAGTGCCGCCCTCGCCCGTACCCTCTCCTGGTCGCCGGCCCGCCTGCTCACCCGGCGCATGGACGTGCGACCGATCCGCCCCTAACCCTTCGTTAAGCCCGATCCGCGAGGGTAAGGCCGATCGAAGCGGAGGGCACGTGAGCGCGGAATCCCTGCCCGATCCGTCCTTCTGGCGCGGACGGCGGGTCTTCGTCACCGGCCATACCGGGTTCAAGGGCGGCTGGCTCACCTTGTGGCTCGCCGGGATGGGCGCCGAGGTCTGCGGCTATGCCCTGCCGCCCGACACCTCGCCCAACCTGTTCACCGCGGCCGGGATCGGCGCGCTCTGCCGCCACGTCGAGGGCGACGTGCGCGACCTCGACAGGCTGTCGCGCACGATGCGGGAATTCGACCCGGAAATCGCCCTTCATCTCGCCGCCCAACCCCTGGTGCGCGAATCCTATTGCAGACCGGTCGAGACCTTCGCCGTGAACGTTCAGGGGACCGTGCATTTCCTAGAGGCATGCCGTGCGACCCGCCATCTCGCCGCCGCCGTCGTCGTCACCACGGACAAGGTTTATGCCGACCGCGGCGATACGCGCCCGCATGAAGAGGCCGACCGCATTGGCGGGCGCGACCCCTATGCCGCATCGAAGGCCTGCGCCGAGCTTGTCGCGGCATCCTACCGCAACGCCTTTCTGGCCGAGCGGGGGATCGCCCTGGCGACCGCGCGCGCCGGCAACGTGATCGGCGGCGGCGACTGGTCTTCCGACCGGCTCATTCCCGACGCGGCCCGCGCCTTCGCCGGCGGCCTTCCCCTGCGGGTCCGCAACCCGCACGCGGTCCGCCCGTGGCAGCACGTCGTCGAGCCGCTCGCGGGCTACCTGATGCTGGCCGAGCAGTTGGCGGGACCCAGCGGCACGGAGTTCACCGAGGGGTGGAATTTCGGGCCGGCGACGGATCAGATGCTGACCGTCGCCGAGATCGCCGATGCCTTCGCCGCCGCCTGGGGCCGAGGTGCCTCGTGGCTTGCAGAGCCCGAGCTTGCCGCGCCGCACGAGACGGCGACGCTGGTGCTCGGCTCCGACAAGGCGGGCGAACGGCTCGGCTGGCGTCCCCGAATGACCGCGGCCAAGGCGCTGGCCGCGACCGCCGAATGGTATTCGGCGCATGCGGCGGGCGCCGACGCGGAAACGCTGCGCGACCTGATGCAGGGCCTGATCGCTCCCGTGCCGATGCGCGCCCCGGCGCGGCGCCGCGCCTGACGCCCGCGTGGCAGACGCCTGCCCCCTGTGCTAAAGGAGCGGCGATGTCCGTCCCCGAAATATACCTGATTGCCGCCGCGCGACCGAACTTCATGAAGGTCGCGCCGCTCTACCACGTGCTGACGCGCGCCGACTGGTGCCGCCCGGCGATCGTCCATACTGGCCAGCATTACGACGCCAACATGTCGGACGCGTTCTTCCGCGATCTTGGCCTGCCGGAGCCGCACCACCATCTCGGCGTCGGCAGCGGCAGCCATGCCGAGCAGACCGGCAAGGTGATGGTGGCCTACGAGAAGCTGTGCCAGGAGCACCCGCCGGCCTGGACGGTCGTGGTGGGCGACGTCAACTCCACCATGGCCTGCACTCTCGCCGCCAAGAAGCTGCTGCTGCCGGTCGCGCATCTCGAGGCGGGGCTCCGCAGCTTCGACCGCACCATGCCGGAGGAGATCAATCGGCTGGTCACCGACGCCCTCGCCGACGTGCTGTGGACACCGTCGCCCGACGGCGACGAGAATTTGCGCCACGAGGGTGTGGCGCCGGAGCGGATCGAGCGCGTCGGCAACATCATGATCGATGCGTTCGAGCTGCAGCGCGGCCGGATCGAGGCGGCCAAGGCCGCCGCGCGGCTCGGGCTCGCGCCGCGGAGCTATGCGGTCGTCACCCTTCATCGCCCATCCAACGTCGATGGCGAAAAGTCGCTCGGCGCCATCGTCGACGCCCTCTGCACCGTCGCCGACGGGCTCGCGCTGGTCTTTCCTGTGCATCCCCGCACGCGCGAGCGGCTGGTGAAGTTCGGACTCATGGCACGGCTCGATGAGCACCCCGCGATCCGGCTGATGGAGCCGCAGGGCTATATCGAGTTCATGAGCCTGCTGGTCGATTGCGCCCTCGCCATCACCGATTCCGGGGGCATCCAGGAGGAGACCACCTATCTCGGCATCCCGTGCCTCACGCTGCGCGACAATACCGAGCGGCCCGTCACGGTAAGCCAGGGATCGAACCGGCTGTTGAAGGTCGGCCAGCTCATCGAGCAGGTGGCGGCGGCGCGCGGCGCCTCGCGCTCCGACGCGCCGCGGCCCGAACTGTGGGACGGCCACACGGCCGAGCGCGTCGCGGCATCGCTCCAGCGGCATCTGGCCGGCTGACGCCGTCCCACCGATATTCCTCCTCGCCTCCAGGTGCGGCGAGGACGCTCGCGCGGCTGAAGGAGTGAGCGGCATCGTGGTGCGCGGTTATTCGAGCCTCCCGTACCGGCTCGCGGCCCTGGTCCTGGTATGCGTTTATATCGGGGCGTTCGATTTCTGGCGGGCGCTCGTGGGCGGGCTGGGGCCTGGGCGCGCCGCGATCCTGCCGGTCGCGCTGACCGGGGTCGCGGCGCTCGCCATCCTGGCGCTCGCGCTCTGGCGCGGCCAACGGAGCCCCAAGGTGCGTCCCCGAGCGGTGGCTCTCGGCCTTGTCCTCGCCGCAGTGGCGCTGTTCCTCTCCGATCCGGCCTTCCCGGCCAAGCGCATCCACGTGCTGGAATACGCGATCCTTGCGCTGGTGGTCGGGCGCGCGCTGATGCCCGAGATCGGCGGACGGATGTTACTGGGCGCGGCGGCACTCGCGACCGCCGTACTTGGCAGCCATGACGAACTGGTCCAGGGGCTACTCGCCGAGCGCACATTCGGGCTGCGCGACTTCGCCATCGACGCGGTATCGGCCGTCGCCGGAATCACCGTCGGATATGGGCTCGGGCTGTTCGGGACCGAGCGGCCGGACGCTTCCGATCGGCTGGACGCGGTGGAGACATTCGCCCTTGCCATCCTCGCGGCCGGGTGGCTCGCCCTCGTGATGGCGATGCCGGCACTTGTCGACCTGCCAATGCCTCTGTGGCCGGTCGTGCCAGTACTCGCGGGCCTGCTCGCCTGGGCCATAGGTTGTGCCGGGGCGCCGGCGACCGGCGCGCGCCGCACCCTCGCCACGCTTACTTTTCTGATGGCCGCCACCGCCATCGAGCCGATCCTCGCCCATGCCGTCCCGCTGGCTTTCCATTAGCCTCGCCGCCCTGGCGGCGGGGACGGTCGCGATCCTGTCGGCGGGGGCGCTGCACGCGCCGCACCGGCCCAACGTCATCATCCTCACCATGGAGAGCGCGCGCGCCGAGGTGATGTCGCCCCAGGTGATGCCCAACGTCTGGCGCATTGCCCGCCAAGGCATCCGCTTCACCCAGCACCGTGCGATTTCGGGCTGGACCGCGCAGAACGTCATCTCGCTGCTGACCGGCATCTCGCCCTTCGTGCATGGGGTGCAGAGCCGCGACCAGCACGTGCCCGCGAACTGGGACACGCCGCTCGAGGACATCGCCAAGGCGGGCTGGCGCGTGGCCGGCCTGCAGCCCTTCATGCAGATTCCGGGCTTTCAGGATCTCGTCCTGTCCGTCGAGCCGGGGGCGAAGCTCTACGGCTGGCTCGCCCGCGAGTCGCACGACCGCCAGCCTTTCGTGCTTTGGTACCACTATCTCGACACGCATCTGCCGTACGCGCCCGACCCGCCCTTCCGCCCGGCCTACCAGAAGCTGCTGCCGCCCGGCGACGCCAAGGCCAGGGCGCGGGTCGAGACGGTGATGACCGCGCCGGCCATTCCCGCCGGCAGCGTGGAGTTCAACCCCAAGACCGACCGGAAGGCGATCCGCGCGCTCTATCTCGGCGATTTCCACCAGTTCGACGCCTGGTTCGCCAAGTTCTGGGATTTCCTGGAAAAGAGCGGGCTGCGCGACGACACGATGGTGATCCTCACCGCCGACCATGGCGAGGAGTTGCTGGAGCGGGGCAATGTCGGCCACGCCTCGACCAACCATGCCGGCCAGCTTCACGAGGAGATCGTGCATCTGCCGCTGGTCGTGTGGCTGCCGAAATCATACGCCGCGCCGGAAGGGCTCGGCCGCGTGGTGACGACCCCGAACAACCATCTCGACATCATGCCGACGATACTCTCGGTGCTGGGCGTGACGCCGGGCCGCAAATTGCCGGGGGCGAGCCTTTTCGCCCTGCCGAAACACCGGGTCTGGCGCGCGGTGACCAGCGGCGCCGGGTTCGGCGAGCCCGACCCGTACCACATTCCGCGCTTCGCCTATTCGGCGATGGCGTGGCCGTGGAAGCTGCACCTCGTTCAGGTAGATGGGAAGGACGCGGGCGTCGAGCTCTACGACCTGTCGCACGATCCGACCGAGATGCACGATCTCGCCGCCACCCACCCGGACATGGTGGCGAAGCTCCGCGCCGAGCTGCTACCCGCGATCCTCACCATGCGCCACCCGGCCCCACCGAGCGCCGACGAGCTCGCGGCGAACGCACAGACACCTCATTGGGTGTTCCCGTCGTCGAGCGGCACCTATCACTATGACGACCTCGACGGGAAGTTCCGGCTGCAATGGTCCGGGACGCCCGGCCGCACCTACCGCATCCAGTACCGCGCCGGAAGGGGGTTGCTGCATTTGTCGGGCGAGTTCGAAGTGACGGGGACGACGCGCGATTTCGGCAAGATCGACCGCGACTACTGGGACACCTGGCTCGTGCCGTACAGGATATTCGATCTGCGCGTCGGCGTGCCAGGGCGCGACGATCGCTGGTCGAAATGGATCGAGCTGAGGGCGCTCAAGTGAGCGGGCCGCGCGCGCAGAGGCCGTGGGGACGTATCGCCGCCATGACGGCGGTCGCCGCGGCCGGCTTCGCCCTCTATTTCTGGGGTGCGACGAACTCACCGGTGCTCAACTCGACGCTCGCCGCGCAGAAGGCCTTTGTCGCAGGCGTCATCCGCAGCAACGTCACCGACCCCGCGCGCGAGAAGGCGCTGGCCGACGCCTATTTGAACCGCAACCCGGATGTCGCCCAGGACGCCTATTTCGGCCGGCACGGCAAGCTCGGCCTCGCCGGCGCCCGCGCCCATTACGAGCGGTACGGCAAGGCCGAGGGCCGCAAATGGGGCCTCGGGAAGTAGATCGCCGCGTCAGACCGAGCTGAATGTCCGATCCGAGCGCTGGGCGCAGATGCGCCAGCCCTGGGGCGTGCGGCGGAACTTCGAATGGTAGGTGAGGATCGAGCGCGGCGTGCCGAGCGGCGCCGGCAGCTTCGGCCTCTCCGGCCCGGTGTCCTCGCCGTAGACCACCACGTAGCCGGTCAACTCGGCGGTATCGTCGTCCTTCACGTCGACCACGAAGTTGGTGAGGCAGTGCCGGCTGACATAGCCCGGCGGACGGCCCGAGATGTTCTTGGCGACACCCGCGGGGCCCTTGATCGGACCGCCGTGCTGGGTCGCCCATTCGGCGTCGTCGGTGAACAGCTTGGCGGCCGCCGGCCCGTCGTGGGCATCGAGCAGCATGAAGAAGCGGTCGAGCGTGGCGCGCAGCTCGTGCTCGACGGCGCGGGTCTGGTCCTGGTTCATCGCCCCTGCCCTAGTTGCCGATGGGAAGTTCGCGGCCGACGCCCTTCGCGCGGGCGCGGTCGTAGATCAGCTTGCAGAACGCGACGTCCTCGTAGGCGAGGCCAAGCGACTTGAACACCGTGACGTCGTCGCGCGAGCTGCGCCCCTTGATACGGCCCGAAACGACGTCGCCGAGCTCGGCCACGTCGTTCCAGTCGAGCCGACCCGACGCCGCGAGCTCGATCAGCTCGCCTGCCTCGATGGTCGCCTGCAGCCGGTGGTCGGTGACCAGCACGTCGGCGCGCAGGATGGTCTTGTCGTCCGCCTCGCGCCGGTGCGCCGAGTTGGTGCCCATGATGTTGATGTGCATCCCCGGCTCGATCCAGTCGGCGAAGAATACCGGCTCGGACGACATGGTGGCCGTCACCACTATGTCGGCGCCCTTCACCGCCTCCTGAGCCGAGGCCGCAGGCTCCACCTTGACGCCGAGAACGCCCGCCATCCGAGCGGCGAACGCCTCGCGCTTTTCCTTGGTGCGCGAATAGACCGCGACGCGCTCGAGCGTCTTCACCTCTTTCAGGGCCTCGAGCTGAGCGACCGCCTGGCGGCCGGTGCCGATCAGTCCGACGGTCTTTGCGTCCTCGCGCGCCATGTAGCGCGTGGCGACGCCCGTCGCCGCGCCCGTGCGGGTGGTGGAGGCCGAGCCCGTCTCGATGATCGCGATGGGCGGCCCGCCCTTGATGTCGTGCAGCACGGTCGAGTTGTTCATCGACCCGCCGGGCACGATGGCATAGGTGCGATAGCCGTAGACGCCCTTCGACGGGTAGGACGCCGCCATGATATTGCAGTGCCCGGCCGGCAGGCCGAGCCTGCGGCGCGGCAAATTGTCGGTGCCGGCGTCGTGCCAGTGGTGGAACGCCTCGTCGAGCGCGTCGACTGCGTCCTTCATGGCGACGAGCGAGCGTACCTCGTCGACGGTGATGTAGAGCGTCACGTAATTCTCCCGTTCATCGTTTGGCGGCGACGATGGCTGTCCGCGCCGCCCGGGTCAAGCGCGCCCGCGCACCGGCCAGGTGCCGGCCTCGACCTGGGCGAGGAACGACTCGACGTGTCGGTTGAAGGCATCCGGATCCTCGAGGTTGACCAGGTGGCCCGCCTTCGGCATGACGACCAGGCCGGAGGTCGGCATCGTCCGCTTCAGGAACAGGTTAACGTCGAGGCAGCCTTCGTCCTCGTCGCCGACGATCAGCAGCACCGGCGCGGCGACGGCAGCGAGCCGGTCGCGGAACGTGTAGAGCGACGGGCGCATCGCTTGCACCCGGCGCATGGTATAGGCCGAACCCTTGGCCGATGCCTTCTTCAGGTCCTTGAGGAAGCGCTCGTGGTTCTTCGGGTCCTTGCGCGCGAGCTGCAACCGGTTGGGCGAGTTGGCGAACTCCGCCACGGCGGCCGGCCAGTCGGCGAGCATGCGGTCGGCGCGTGCACGGGCGTCGCTCCCATAGCCCTCGGTCTTCACGGGGTCGGCCGACGAGCCGCTGCCGCCAGAAGCGGCGACCACGCCCATGACGCGGTCTGGGTGCTGCATCGCAAGCATCAGCGCGGTATAGGCGCCCATCGACAGCCCGACGATGTGCGCCTTCGGGATCGCCATCATGTCGAGCACGCCCCGCAGATCGTCGGTGGCGATCTGCTGGCCGTAGGCAGTCTCGTCTTCGGGCACTTCCGAGGGCGGATAGCCGCGCGAATTATAGGCGATGCAACGATACTTGCGGGCGAGCCTGCGGAACTGCGGCTGCCAGCTCGCGGCATTGCCGGCGAACTCGTGCAAGAACACGACCGGCGCACCCGAGCCGCGCTCGACCACGTGCAGCTTCACCCCATTGACCGGCAGAAGCGTCATTGCGCTATCCTCCCCCTGACCGGCCGCCATTCTAGCGGCCGCCGCGCGGGGGAACCACGGAATGCAGCGGAGCACGGACCGTTTCCTCACCACCCATACCGGCAGCCTGCCGCGCCCGGCCGACCTCACCCACACGATGTTCGCCAAGGAGGAAGGCGTCGCCGTCGACCACACTGCCCTCGCGGCCCGCATCCGCACGGCGGTCGCCGAGACGGTGCGGAAAGAGGCCGAGGCGGGCGTCGACGTGGTGAACGACGGCGAGATGTCGAAGCCCTCCTACGCCACCTACATCAAGGACCGCCTGGCCGGGTTCGGCGGCGAGAGCCAGCGCCTGACCTACCAGGACCTCGTGCCGTTCCCCAACCTCGCGGCCAAGGTGTTCGGCGATCCCGGCCGCGCGCGGCGCAAGACGCCCGCCTGCATCGCACCGGTGCGGGTGGCGGACCCCAATGCGCCGCGTATCGATTGCGACAACCTCAAAGCGGCGATGGATGGCGTCGCCGCGACCCAGGGATTTCTCACCGCCGCCTCGCCGGGCGTGGTTGCGCTGTTCTTCCGCAACGACCACTACGCGAGCTACGAGAGCTACCTGTTCGCCATCGCCGATGCGATGCGGCTTGAATACGAATCCGTCGCCGCGTCCGGACTTGTCCTGCAGCTCGACTGCCCCGACCTCGCCATGGGGCGGCACATCCAGTTTGCCGACCGCGACCTCGCCGGGTTCCGCAAGATGGCGGAGCTGCACGTCGCGGCGATCAACCGCGCGCTCGCGAACGTGCCGCCGGACCGCGTGCGGCTGCATCTCTGCTGGGGCAACTACGAAGGGCCGCATCATTGCGACGTGCCGCTTGCCGACGTCATCGACATCGCCTTTACCGCGCGCGCCGATGCCTTCTCGTTCGAAGCGGCAAACCCACGCCATGCCCACGAATGGGCGCTGTTCGAGAAGGTGAAGCTGCCGCCCGGAAAGATCGTTATCCCCGGCGTGATCGAGTCCAAGACCAACTTCATCGAGCATCCGGAGCTGGTGGCGCAGCGCATCGGCAACTATGCGCGGCTGGTCGGGCGCGAGAACGTGATCGCAGGCACCGATTGCGGCTTCGGCACCTGGGTCGGCCAGGCCGCCGTCGATGCGGACGTAGTGTGGGCGAAGCTCGCCGCCATGGCCGAGGGCGCGAGGATCGCGACCAAGGCGTTCTGGGGCTGACCGCCGTTTTGGCCTTTGGGCCGCCCCGCCTTCTGGGGCATGATAACCGCACGATCCGAAACCGTTCAGGAGGGATTGGACAATGGCGACAGAGATGAAAACGCGCCTCGATGACAAGTTCGTCACCATCGACGGGCTGCGCGTGCGCTATATCGAGCAGGGCACCGGGCCCACGGTCCTGTTCCTCCACGGTGCCTCCCTGGGCTCGTCTGCGGACGTGTTCGTCGACAACATCCCCCAGTTCGCCGAGGCCGGATTCCGCGCCGTGGCGTTCGACATCCCGGGATTCGGGCTCAGCGACACGCCGGCGCAGCAAACCGTGAAGGCGCAGCGCGAGTCGATCCCGAAATTCATCGACGCGGCTGGGTTGGGCAAGTGCGCGCTGATGGCCCATTCGCGCTCGGGCGGCTTCGCGATCGAACTCGCCCTTGCCGAGCCTCAGCGCTACTCGCACGTCGTTATACTCGGCTCCGGCAACGTGCTTCCGCCGCAGGACGAGGGCCAGGTGGAGCGGCACCAGGCGGCACAGCAGCGCGCCGACCAGATGATGGCCGAGAAGGAGCCGACGGTCGAGGACTCGCGGAAGCAGCTGCAGGCCGACGTCTTCAACCACGCGCTTCTCACCGACGAGCGGGTGAAGGTCCGGAATGCCCGCAGCATCGGGCAGAACTTCAAGAACCACGTCGGACGTCAGTCGGCACCCGGCGGCGGCGCCCCCGGCAGCGCCAACGCGCCCAAGCCGGTGTGGGAGCGGCTGACCGAGGTGAAAATGCCGATGCTTCTGATCTATGGGCGCGAGGACCGCGCCCATGCCGCCGAGCGTGCGGCGGCGTTGAAGCAGCGGCACCCGGAGATGAACATCCACATCGTCCCCAACTGCAAGCACCTGGTGCCGTGGGACGCGGCCGACGAGGTGCTGCGGCTCTCGGTGCCGTTCCTGCGCGGATAGGGACACGGGCCACGGGGCCGGTCAGGGACCGGCCCTACAAGAAATCGGTCCCTGCGCTACGTAGGGGCGGGTCCATGACCCGCCCCTTTTTGCGTCGGGAGCGTCAGTTCTTCACGCGCTCGAAGATATGCAAGCCCTGGGTGCGATCGATCACGTAGATCAGTCCGCGATTGTCCCAGCACACGTCATTCGCCTTGATCGCCTTGACGCCGGACGGCGGGTCGTACTCGTGGTACGCGACCTCCTTGATCTCGAACGGGTCCGACACGTCGATCATGCGCAGCCCATAGTTGAACCAGGCGACCGGGATCTCGTCGCCCATCACGTCCTCGGCCGGCTGGTGGCATGTCTGCACGCCCGCATGCTCGGACGGCACGCGGAAGGACGACACCGCGATCGGGTTCGTCGGATCGGTCACGTCGATCATGCGCAACATGGCGTGAGCCGGATCGGCGTCGCGCCAGCGCGGCACGGCGCACTCGTCGGCGTGCAGCATGAACTCGCGCCCCTCCTTCTTGCCGGGCAGCGGCAGGCAGGTATGGCTCGGCCATCCATAGGCGCCCGACCAGTCCATGCCGGAAAGCTGCTTCGGCTTCGCCATGTCGGTGATGTCGAGGATCACGAACCCGCCGTGCCAGTAGCTGGTGTATAGAATGTTGCCCTTACGGATCGGGTGGTGGCAGTGCGGGATGAGATTGGCGTTCTCCTCCCACGTCGGCGTCTCGCCGCCCTCCTTCCACTGTCCCTTCATCCACCAGCGGCCCACCTCGACCGGATTTCGCGGGTCCTTGAGGTCGAGGATCATCACGATGTTGGCGCGGTAGCCCTTCACGCAGGGCGAGATGTAGGCGTAGCGCCCGTCGAACGTGTAACGGTGGACGCCCTTGTCGGCGCATTCCCACTTGCAAACGTGCTCGGGATGGTGCGGATCGGACACGTCGTAGATATTGAGCCCGCCGACGAAATCCGCCGGCACCTTCGCGCCACCATAGCCGACCGACTCGACGTTGGTGACCATGATGCCGTTCTTCACTCGCACCTTGTGCGAATGCGCGCCTTCCTTCCACGGCAGGTTGATGGTCTGCACCAGCTTGGGATTTTTCGGGTCCTTCACGTCGATCACCGAGGTCGCCTCGGGACCGGTGATGTGGCCGACATAGGCGGTGTCGCGGTCGAACACGACCTGGCCGCCGCCCTTCACGTCGATATAGCCCACTTCGCGCAGGCCGCTGGACCGAGCCATTCTTGCGTCTCTCCCTAAATTCCAATCGCGTTACAGGTTATTCGCATTCGTAATCAGAACATGTCCGTCGGAGCGGGTTCGGCGCCGAGCATGATCTTGCCGTAGATGCCCATTCCGGTTTCCCACGCGCCGACGATGTGATGGCCCATCGCCTGAAGGTCGCGGTAGCCGCGCTGGACGTGCTGGGTATCGTAGAGCCCATTGCCGCCCGTCGCGCTGAACAGCGCCTCGGCCGCCCGTGTCGCCATGCGGATCAACTCGTTCTGGTCGCGCCGGGAACGCGCGCGGTGCTCGTTCGACAGCGCCTCGCCGGCCTCGACCTTGTCGATCGTCTCCTTGAGCGAACGCTTGTAGAGCCACTCCGCCGCATCGGTCAGCGCGCCGGCCTCGGCGATCTTGTAGTGGACATGGGCAAACTGCGACAGCGCCTCCTGCGTGATCGCCGTCTTGCGCGTGCGCATTTGCTCCAGGTAGCTCTCGAACACGCCGCGCGCGATGCCGGTGGCGGGCGAGGTGACGCAGAACGGGAAGATCGCCCACATCGGCGCCTTCAGGAGGTTCAGGTGCGGGTGCACCTTGACCCCGGGACAGCCGGGACCGGACCCGAACGGACCAGTGCCCATGGCGAACGGGCCCCACGACAGAATGCGGTGGTCGGGCACGAACACGTCCTGCATCGTGAAGCTCTTGGAGCCCGTGCCGCAGAGCCCCATCACGTGCCAGTCGTCGATTACCTCGCCCTCGCGCTTCGGCACGAGGACGAAGCGGATGTCGGGGTGCGGCGGCGTGCCGGTCATGCCGAAGAACGCGCCGAACACCATCCAGTCGGCATTGTCGATGCCGGAGCAGAACTGCCACCGGCCCGAAATTTTCGCCCCGCCGGGGGCCGGCTCGGCCTTGCCGCTGGGCGCGAAGGCTGAGGCGCAAAGGGCGTGCGGATCGGCCCAAAGCTCCTTCTGCGCCTCCTCCTCGAACAGTGCGATGATCAGCTCGTGCACCACGATCACCGCGTGCACCCAGGCGGCCGAGCCGTCGCCACGGGCGAGCTCGATCGCCAGGCCGAGATAGTCGTCGTAACGGATTTCCTTGCCGCCGAACATCTTCGGCTTGATGAGGTCGAACAGGCCCGCCTTCCAGAAATCGTCGATCGTCTCCCTTGGCACGCGGCGTTCGCGCGAGGTTTGCTGCGCGCGGCCGCGCAGGACGGGGGCGAGCTCCTGAGCGTTCTTACGAAGCTGCTCGATCGTCATCGTGTTTTCGGCGGCCTTGGTCGCCATGTCGTGTCTCCCTCTTCGCTGGCAAAAGCGGGACCTAGATCGAAAGCCCCATCAGGCGGGCCAGGTTGTTGCCCAGTATGTCGGCTTTTTCCTGCCGGCCGATCTTCTTCGACGCCATCACGAATCCCACCGGATCGTCCTCGCCCACCGGATAGTCCGACCCGAGCACGATACGCTCGACGCCGACCTTGTCGATCAGCGTGTCGAGCACCTCCGGGTTGTAGACGCACGTGTCGTAGTAGAACGAGCGCTTCAGGTACTCGGACGGCGAGCCCGTCATGCTCACGCGCAAATACGGCTTGTCGTAGTAGTTCCGGTCGAGCCGGCCGGCATAGTAAGGCGAGAAGCCGCCGCCGTGCGCGACGCAGATCTTGAGGTTGGGGAACGCGTCGAGCACCCCCTCGTACATCAGCGAGGCCATCGCCATCGCCTCTTCCAGCGGCTGACCGATCGAGTTCCAGAGCTGGTGCGGCTGGTAGCGGAGGTCGAACACCCCGGCCGGGTGGAGATAGACCACCGTGCCCAGCTCCTCGCAGCGCCGCCAGAACGGGCGGAGGCGCGCGTCGCCGAGCTCCATGTCGCCGGCTTGGCTCGACACCTGCACGCCCTTGAAGCCGAGCTCGCCCATGCAGCGCTCGAGCTCGTTGATGGCGAGCTGGAGCGAGTGCAAGGGAACTCCGCCGAACCCGATGAAGCGGCCGGGGTACTTGGCGATCACCTCGGCCATACGGTCGTTGCCGAGCCGCTCCAGGCGGTAGCTCGTCTCCTCGTCCGCGCCCGCCCAATAGGTATGGTGGCTGATGATGGTGAGCGTCAGCACCTGGATGTCGACGCCAGCCGCATCCATGTCGCGGATACGGAGGTCGTAATCCTCGGTGCGCTGGCGCACGCGGGCGATCCATTCGCGCTCCTGGCGGCGATGCTCCTCGGTCTTGCCTGGATGATCGGGCACCCGGCTGCCGGCGCGCGACACCGAGTGGGGCGCGGCATAAGCCGCGATCTCGGGCACGCCGATATGGGCGTGCACGTCGATGACGGTCGGCTTCTTCGCCGGGCCGCGGGGCGCGCGCTTCGGGGCCGCCTTCCGCGCCGCCGCCTTCTTAGGGGACTGCATCGCTTCCTCCGTCGCCTCTTGTCCGCGCCACGCGGCGCATTGTTGCGCCGAGCTTAGCATAGAGGCGAGCAGCAAATCACCGAGCGGCGTGGCAATTTTGACACGTCACGGGCGCCCCGCTAGCATCGCCGCCTACCCGAGGGGAGCCCCATGGCACGCCAGATCATCGACCTGTCGGTAACCCTGCGCGACGACATCAAGTCGGACCCCGACTTCATGATCCCGCAGATCCAATATGCCACCCATGACCGCACGCAGAAGGAGATCTGCGACTTCTTCCCCGGCCTGAAGCCGGGGGACCTGCCCGATGGCCAGGGCTGGGCGGTGGAGACCATCCGGCTCTCCACCCACAACGGCACGCATGTCGACGCGCCCTGGCACTACCACCCGACCATGGACGGCGGGAAGCGCGCCCAGACCATCGACGAGCTGCCCCTCGAATGGTTCTGCCAGCCGGGGGTGAAGCTCGATTTCCGGGACCGGCCGGACGGCTACCTGGTGCCGCCTGCCGAGATCGAGGCCGAGCTGAAGCGCATCGGCCACGAGGTGAAGCCGCTCGAGATCGTGCTGATGAACACCGCCGCCGGGGCGCGCTACGGCAAGGACGATTTCCTTAACGCGGGCTGCGGGTTCGGCCGTGACTCGACGCTTTGGCTCACCGATCGGGGCATCCGGGTGGTCGGCACCGACGGGTGGAGCTGGGACGCGCCGTTCAGCTACACCCGCAAGCGCTGGGACGAGACGCACGACCCCTCGATCATCTGGGAAGGACACAAGGCGGGGATGGTGCGCGGCTATTGCCAGATCGAGAAGATGGCCAATCTCGACGCCTTGCCGCCCGACGGGTTCACCGTCTGCTGCTTCCCGGCCAAGATCAAGGGCGCTTCGGCCGGCTGGACCCGCGCCGTCGCCATCATCGACTAACGACCTCGGCCCGGCGGCCGCGCGGAAATGCCGCGTGGACGGACACCGGGCCGACGGTGGCGTTATCTTCCCGACATGGGGCCAAAGACCCGGCATACCGAGCCTGTCGTCGTCACGCGCTATGTGATCGTCGCTGCGATGATGGCAGCGGTGATTATGTACGGCTCGCTCTACCCGTTCCATTTCCGTATGCCGCACGGCGGCGCGGGCGCCGTTGTCTCACTGCTCCTGACGTGGAACCACACGCCCGGGCGCGGCGACTTCCTGGCCAACATCCTGCTCTATCTGCCGCTCGGATTTTTCGCCACCTTGGCCCTACCCGGTCTCGGGCGGCCGGCCCGGATCGCGATCCCGACGCTCATCGGCCTCGCCCTCTGCGTGACGATGGAGCTGGCACAGCATTGCGACCCCGGCCGCGACTCCTCGATGACCGACGTGTATTCCAACATACTGGGGACGGCCCTGGGCGCCACCGGCGGCATCGCCTTTGGTGGCATCGCGCTGCGGCTCCCTTTCCTGGAAGAAATGCGGGGCAAACCCGTACCGGTCCTTCTCCTGATCGCGTGGCTCGGCTTCCGCCTGTTCCCCTACGTGCCCACCATCGACCTGCATAAGTACTGGAACGCCCTCAAGCCCCTCGTCCTCACGCCGACCCTGACGTCCTACGGCCTCTACCGCTACACGGCGATGTGGATCGTCGTCGCCGCGCTCGTGGAGATGATGGTCGGTCGACGGCGGATGTGGCTCGCCTTCCCCTTTGTCATCGGTTGCGTAATGTTTGCCCGGATACTCGTGATCAGCACGGAGCTGAGGGTCGCGGAGGTTCTCGGCGCACTTATCGCCTATGTCTATTGGCTATCGGTCGGGGCCGCGCGACTGGCACTTGGTACCGCGCTCCTCTGCCTGCTGATCGCGATCATGCGGCTCGAACCGTTTCGCATGAGCCCCTATCCGCACGCCTTCAACTGGATTCCGTTCCACGGATTCATGTTCGGCTCGCTGTCGATCAACATGCTCTCGTTCATGGAGAAGTTCTTCTATTACGGCAGCGCCATCTGGCTCATGACCGAGCTCGGCTTTCGGCTACGCGGCGCGACGATGCTGGTCGCGCTTCTGCTTCTGTTGACCAGCGCCGCCGAAATCTTCCTGGTCGGACATTCTCCCGAGATCACCGATGCGACGATGGCCGTAATCATCGGTGTAGTTTTCGGGCTGGTACGGCCCAGGCAACGCTTCGCAGCCTAAGCCGCTGCCTCAGTGCATCGTGGACGGCAGCCACAGCACGATCGCGGGGAACAGCACCAGCAGCACAAGCTTGAACAGGTCGGCCGCGACGAACGGCATCACCCCACGGAAGATCGTGCCCAGCGGCACGTCCGGTACCATCGACTTCAACACGAACACGTTGAGCCCGAAGGGCGGCGTAATGAGCCCCGTCTCGATCACCACCACCATGATGATGCCCCACCAGATCAGGTCGAACCCGAGGTGGGTGACGAGCGGCGTCACGATCGGCACGGTGATCACCATCACCGCGAACGAATCCATCACGCAGCCGAGCAGAAGGTAGAGCCCCAGCAACACCGAGACGATGCCGAGCGGCGACAGGTTGAGCCCGCCGACCAGGCGCGTCGCGGTCTCGGGCAACGCCGTCACGCCGACGAAGAACGAGAAAATCAGGGCGCCGAAGATCAGCGCGTAGATCAGCGCGGTGGTGGCCGTCGTCTCGGCCATCACCCGCCAGAACGCCCCTCCGTTGAGACGCCCGCGGGCCAGTGCGAACAGGAAGGTGGCGAACGCGCCGACCGCCGCCGACTCGGTCGCGGTGAACACGCCGGAATAGAGCCCGCCGATCACCAGGACGAACAGGCACATCACGCCGGCCGACCGGCGTACCGCCGCGGTCACGTCGGCAAAGGCGATGCGCGAGCGCTCGGGCACCGTGCTGGGCGCGAAGCGCACGAAGAGCGCGATGGTGATCATGTAGAACGCGACGGCAAGGATGGCGGGGCCAACCGCCGCGATGAAAAGCTGACCGATCGAAGCCTCGGTCAGCAGGGCGAAAATCACGATTGGCGCCGACGGCGGGACGAGCTGGCCGAGCGTGCCGCCGGCCGCGATGCATCCCGTGGTAAGGTGCGGGGCGTAGCCGCGGGCGCGCATTTCTGGCAGGGCGACGCGGCCGATGGTGGCCGCGCAGGCGATGGACGATCCCGTGACGGCGCCGAACCCCGCGCAGCCGCCGATGGTGGCAAGCGCGAGCCCGCCGCGGAACCCGCCGAACAACGCATGCGCGAGGGCGTAGATGTCGTCGGAGAGACCGGCCGTGGCGGCGAAGCTGCCCATCATCAGGAAGAGCGGCAGCACCGCGACCTGGCTGTTGGTGAGGAAGCCGGCGGGCTCGGTCCCGAACGCGCCGAGCGAAGGGCCGAACCCGATGAACAAGGCGGAGCCGAACAGCCCCGTCATCGCCATGACGGCTGCGAGCGGCATGAGTCCCAACAGGAACGCCCACAGCAGAAGGAAGGCGACGAGGACGCAAAGCTCCGAATTGTGCTGGGCGAGTTCGGCGAGGGCACTGAAATCGATCAGGGCATAGGCGGCGATCGCGGCCGTCAGGGCAACCAACACCGCGACCGTGATGCGCGCCGACCAGCTGGCCGGCGCGACCGTCGCCGGCGCTGCAGCGCGGCGTACCGCGTTGAGCGCCACGACCGCCTGCACCACTGTCCCGGCAGCGAGCAGAGCCGCCACCGCGTGCATGAACGGCGCCTCGGGCCAGCGCAGGATGATCGTCATCCGGTTCTGCTGGGCGAGGCTCTCCGCGAAGATCTCGATCCGCCACGCCAGCAGCCCGACGAAGACCAGGAGCAGCACCGCGCCGGCCGCGCTGAGGCCGGCGGCGAGCCTGCCCGTGATCCATTTGGCGAGGATGTCGACGGTCAGGTTCACGCTCTGGGCGAGGCCGGACGGCAGGCAGGCGGCGACGCCCACCGCGAACACCTCGGACACCACCTCGTTCAACGCCGGGATCGGGGAGTTGAAGAACCAGCGCCCGAGAACGTCGACCAGGGTCGCCCCGGCGACGACGAGCATGGCGAGGACGCCGATGAAGGCGATCGGCCGCGTGACCCGCGCGCATTCCGCTTCCAGTCGGTCGAGCGGGTGGAGCGGCGTGGCGAGCCCCACGGACGCGGTCATCGGTCGGCCGCCAGCTCGGCGAGCTCGGCCTTGAACCGCGCGAGAATGGCGGCGCCGCCCGGCGTGCGGCGCACCCAGGCGTCGACCGCAGGCGCGACGCGTTCGCGGAAGCTCGCGAGCTGTTCCTTCGACGGGGAGACGACGACCTGCCCCTTGCGGCCGGCTACTTCGAACCGCCCTTCCTGCGCAGCGGTGTCCCAGAACCGTCCGAGCATGCTGGTCTCGTGTTCGCGCGAGCGCGCATCGAGCGCCCGGCGCGCAGCCGCCGACAAGGCGAGGTAGCGCTTCTTCGCCATGAACACCATGCAGGGCGCGCCGCCAAGCGGCACGTCGACATGGAACTTCGTGACGGCATGGAGCTCCAAGGGCTCGAAGATCGGCCAGCCGGCAAGGACCCCGTCGGCGCTGCCTTGGGCCAAAGCGGGGCGGTAGCGGTCGATCGCCAGCGTGACCGGGGTGCCGCCGAGTGCCGCGATCGTGTCGCCGCCGATCTTGCCGGCCTCGATGATCTTCAGGCCCGCGACCCCGGCGTTCGAGCTTGGAACGGCGCGGAGGTGGAGGCCTGACTCGGAGGTGATGCAGAGCTTCAGCGGCTCGATCTCGCGGTACTCGGAATCGAGCGCGCCCGACTTCCATAGCCGGTAAAGCGCAACCGATGCCGCCTGGGCGGTCGGCGCCACCAGCGGCAGCGACGCCACCTGGGTCAGCGGAAACTTGTCGGGCGGCTGCAGCGCCCAGCCGATCTGCACCTGGTCGTCCAGCACCCGCTGATAGACGTTCTCGAAGGTCGCCGTCCCGGCGCCGTCCTCGACCTGGATGCGAAGTGCGCCGCCCCGCGCCTCGCTGACCCGCGCGGCCCACGGGTGATGGATATGGATGTTGACTTCGGCATAGGGCGTGTCGACGGTTGCGAACTTCAGGACTACGGCATTGCCGTCCGCCGCCCGCGCCGTCGGCGCAGCGAGGCCCGCGACCGACAGGACGGCGCCGAAGGCCGCAACCACCGCGAGGTACCTGACTCGGCTTCTACGCAGCATCGCTCGCCCTTCTCTCGACTGCTCAGCACTTCGCCGTTGCGGCGCGCGCGCCGCCGAAGCTATCCCCCGTCGGATTGCTTCGCTTCGCTCGCCGTAACGACCGAATTTCGCACCTCGCACGCTTCCGTCGCGTGTGGAAGCAAGGATCGTATCCGGCGGCGGAGGCAGAACCGCCCCCGCCGCCGGACCGGATCACATGCTCTTTGATACCTTCTCCAGAAGGTCGCGGTAGGTGTCGAGCACCTTCTGGCCGCCCGGGGTGGCCTTCGCCCAGGCTTCGGTGATCGGGGCCACGCGCTTCCGCCAACTCGCTTCCTCGGCGGCGTTGAGCTTGAGCACGGTGTGGCCCTTCTGCTTCATGGTCATGGCACGGCCCTCGCCCACCACCTCGTCCCAGAACTTGCCGAACTCGCGGCTTTCCTTCTCCGTCGAGTTGGCGAGAATGATCTTGCGCACCCCCTCGGGGAGAGACGCGAGCTTCTTCCGGGTCATGAAGACGAAGCCCGGGCTGGTGCCGAGCTGGGTCTCCAGATGGTAGTGGGTCACCTCGGCCAGCTTGAACGGCTGGAAGGCCGTCCAGCCCACGACCACGGCGTCGGCGGTGCCGCGCTGGAGACCCTCGTAGTACTCGTTGACGCGGAGCGAGATCGGCGCGCCGCCGAGCGCCTGGACGATGTCGGAAGATATCTTGCCCCCGGCAATGACCTTGAGGCCCTCGAGCCCGTCGAGCGTCTTGGGCTTCTCGCGGTACTGCACGCCCGACTGCGGGAACACGATCAGCTTGAGCGGCACGACCTGGTCGTATTCCTTGTCCAGGAGACCGGTCTTGTACAGCCGCCAGAACGCCGTCGAGGCGACTTCCGAGCTGTCCGACAGGAACGGCAGCGTCACCACGTTGGTCAGCGGGAACTTGCCCGCCGAATAAACCTGCAAGCCCCAGCCGATCTGGGCCACGTCGTCGAGCACCCGGCTGTAGACGTTGCCGTGGTTGGCGAGAGCCATGCCGTCCCGCACGTCGATCTTGAACAGGCCCTTGGCCTCCTTGTTGATCTTGGCGGCCCACGGGTGGTGGATACGCACGTTGAGGTGCGCCTGCGGCGAATCCAGCGTCACGAAGATCAGCTTCATCTCGTCGGCCGGCGCCGGGCTTGCAAGCCCGATCGCCGCCGCCGCGGCCAACAGGCCGGTCAGCACGCTCTTCCTCATTTTGTCCTCCCTCTCGACGCCGCGGGCCGTCAGGCAGCGGCGCATTGCGAACCAAAGGCCGGTCGCCCGGCGGGCGGCCGGCCATCCATCACATCGCGTGCTCTTTTTTGAGCTCTTCCTTGAACGCGGCCAGCACGTGCGGCCCATCGGGCACGCGCTTCTCCCAACGGTCGAACACGGGCTGGATCAGCTTCTCCCACTTGGCATGCTGGGCAGGGGTCAGCTCCGCGATGGTCTGACCCTTCATCTTGGAAACCGTCGCGCGCTGGTAGCGGGCGATGCCATCGAGCGCGACGCCATAGCGCTGCGACAGTGTGGCACCGGTCGTCTGGTCGAAGATGTCCTTGCCCTTCTGCGGCAGCCGGTCATAGGCCCCCTGGTTCATCAGAACGAAGCCGGTGAGCGAGCCCATGTAAGTCTCGAGGTGGTAGTTCGTCACCTCCTCCACCTTGAACTGCAGCACGCCGGTCCACGCCATGACGATGCCGTTGATCACGCCGCGGAGCCCCGCCTCATACACTTCGGGCGGGGCCAGGGTGATCGGCGTGCCGCCCAGAGAGTTGACGATGTCGGCCTGCACGCGGCTCTGGGCGCTGACCTTCAGCCCCTGGAGGTCGTTGAGATTGTGTACCGCCCGGTTGAAGTGGAGCTGGTTCTGCGGATAGATGAACAGCGCCAGCGGCTTCACCTTCGCATACTCGTCGGCAATCACCTTATCCGGTATCAGGTTCCACAGCGCGACAGAGGCATGCGTCGATTCCTTGGCGAGGAACGGCAGCTCGGCGACCGACGTCTTCGGGAACTTGCCCGCGATCGGGCCATGGATGCCGTAAGCCAGCTCGTAGACGTTGGTCACCAGCCGGTCGTAGACGTTGGACGGGCTGTTGAGCGAGCCGGGCGGATAGACCTGCACCTTGAAGATGCCCGCCCCCTCCTTGTTAACCTGGTCAACCCATGGCTTGGTCGCGCGCAGGAACACCGGCGAAGTGAGCGGCGAGCCGATGGGAAGCTTCAGAGTCATCGGTTCGGCCGCGACGGCCGAGGCCGCCAGCCCGGCGGCCACCATAAATCCGGCTGCGGCGAGAACGGGTCGTGTCATGACGTCTCCCTATGGTGGGCGGCTGTTGGGCCGCATCCCTTTTGCGACGGGATGGTAGCCGAGCGCCCCGCCCCTGTCATCCGCCGCCGAGCGCGTGACGGCCGGGCGCGTCGGGAAAAAGGGCGCCGGCCAGCCAGTCGCCGGCCTCGCTGAGCGCCTCGGCAAAGCGGAAGGGCGGATTGACCACGACGAGGCCCGACGCCTGAAGCCCGCGCGCGGGCGCCGTCCCGGGCGCAAGCTCGCTCGTCAGAACCGGCGCCGGCAGCGACCGCAGGGCCGTAGCAAGCGCCGCATGCCGCTCTTCCGGCAGCACCGGGTACCACAGCAGAAAGATGCCGCCGTGCCACTTCGCGAGCGCCGCCCCGAGCGCGCGCGGCGCCGCCTCGTACTCGGTTTTCACCTCGTAGCTCGGGTCGACCAGTGCGATCCCGCGCCGCGGCGTCGGCGGGACCAGCGCGCCCAGCAGTTCGAACCCGTCGCGCCGGTGGAGCGAGATGCGCGGATCGCGTCCCGCCCAGCGCCGGAGGCTCGCCGCCGCCGTCGGATGGAGCTCCCCCAGCACCAGCCGGTCGTCGGGACGGAGGGCCCCGCGCGCGATCTCGGGCGAGCCGGGATAGCGGCGGAGCGTGTTTTCCGGATTGGCCGCCCGCAGCGCCCCAAGATAGGGCGTGAGGGATGCAGGCGCATCGTCGCGCCGCCAGACGCGCGCAACGCCCGCTTCGAACTCGCAGGTCTTGAGCGCCTCGACAGAGGCGAGGTCGTAGCTTCCGTCGCCCGCGAACGCATCCAGTACCGTGAACGGCTTCGGCTTTGCCCGCAGATGGGCGAGCAGCAGCGCGAAAGCCACGTGCTTGTGCACGTCCGCCCAATTGCCGGCATGGAACCCGTGCCGATAGCTCAGCATGGCCGGAGATTACAACGCGCCGCCGGACTCGGGTCGTCTGCTATAAGGCTGCGCCATGCCGCCGCCCTCGCCCGCCCCGGAAAGCCAGGCCGCGCCGCACCCGCATCGCTGGGCGATGCTGGCCGGCGTGCTGCTGGTCTATTTCTGCTTCGGCACGACCTCGGCGGCGATCGCGCCGCTCGTCCCACGGATCACCGCCGAACTCCACCTCAGCCATACCCAAATGGGCAGCATCCTGGGCGCCTGGCAGCTCATCTATATCGGCGCCGCCATCCCCTGCGGCGCGCTGATGGACCGGCTGGGACCGCGCCGGGCGATGGCGGTCGGCGCGCTGGTGATCGCCGCCTCGGGCATGTTCCGCGGCCTCGCCAGCGACTTCGTCACCATGTTCCTCGCGGTCGCCGCCTTCGGCGTCGGCGGACCGCTGGTGTCGATCGGGGCACCCAAGGTGATCAGCCAGTGGTTCGTCGGCCGCGAGCGCGGCCTTGCGATGGGGCTGTACATGGTCGGCCAGTCCACGGGCACCATCGGCGCGCTCGCGCTGACGCCCAGCCTGTTCATCGCCTGGGCGGGCGGCGACTGGCGCCGCGTGCTGACAGCCTACGGCGTCCTCGCGCTCGGCGCCGCGCTGGTCTGGACCCTCATCTCCAGCCACCCGGCGAGCCGGGCGCTGGAGCGGCGGATCGCGGCCGAACCCAAGCTCGCCACAGCAGGCGTGTTCCTCGAGCTGCTCCGCGCCCGGCCGATGCAGATGGTTCTTGCCCTCGCCGTCGGCACGTTCTTCTTCGGGCACTCGCTGAACAACTGGCTGCCCGAGATCCTGCACGCCGCCGGCATGAAGATGTCGCGCGCCGGGTTCTGGTCGGCCGTCCCGGTCGCGGTCGGCATTCTCGCCGCGCTCAATTTCCCGCGCCTCGCGATCCCGTCGCGGTGCATGGCGATCCTCGCCGGCCTGTTCACCTGCCAGATGCTGGCGCCGCTCTTGATCGAATGGGGCGGGTCGGCACCGCTCGCGACCGGGCTGATACTCCAGGGCCTCGCGCGCGGCTCGCTCTCCACCATCGTGCTCCTGGTGCTGATGGAGCTGAAGGAGGTGGACTCGCGCCGGATGGGGGCCGCCGGCGGCATGTACTTCGCCGCGGGCGAGATCGGCGGCGTTCTGGGACCGCTCACCATCGGCACGTTGGCCGACATCACGGGCGGGTTCGCGGCCGGTCTCTACTTCCTCACAGGGGTCTGCGCGATGCAGCTCTTCCTGCTGAGCCGGCTCCGCCGGTCGCTCGGTTGACCTATGCGCTGCCGGTGCCGCCCTCGCGCTCGAGCAGCGAGGCGACGCGCGCGACGAGGTCCTTCAAAGACACCGGCTTCGCGATCGCCTCGTCGGCGCCCAGCATCCGCGCGTACTTCAGGTAATCGGTGAAGCCGTACGTGCCGCCGCCCGACAGCGCGACGATGCGCAGGTTCGGAATGTCGGCGCGAAGGCGCCGGATCGTCTCGATCCCATCCAGCCCGGGCATGACGATGTCCACCATCACCACGTCCGGCGGCGACAACGACAGCCGGTTCAGACCGTCCTGCCCGTTCGACGCCTCGACCACGTTGTGGCCTGCGCCCTCGAGCGCCATGCGGACGAGCTGACGAATCTGCGCGTCGTCGTCGATGATGAGAATTTCCGCCATAGTGCGCTCCTTGCACCTACTTGGCCGCGCCGCTCACGCCCTCGCCCTTTCGCCGCCCTTGCCCGCCCCGGCGCTCGCCTCGGAATTGGCCAAGACGATCTCGGCCGGTAGTCGCTCCGGCGCCACCGGACGCGAGAACAGGTAGCCTTGGGCCGCTTCGCAGCCGGCCTCGGCCACAACGGCGAGATGCTCGGGCCGCTCCACACCCTCGGCGCAGACCGTGAGGCCAAGATTGTGCGCGAGGTCGGAGATCGATCGCACGATGACCCGCGCCTCCTCGCTTCGATCCGCCTCGAGCACGAAAGACTTGTCGATCTTCAGCGCGCCGAACGGCATCCGGTAGAGCTCGATCAGCGACGAGTAGCCTGTGCCGAAATCGTCGATCGAGAGACCGAACCCCTTGAGCCGCACGCGGCCGAGTACGTCGAGGCTGAGCGTCGTGTTCTCCATCGCCGTCGTTTCCGTGACCTCGAACGTGATCCGTTCGGGCGCGACGGATGCCGCGCGAACCAGCCGCCACAGCCTGTCCGGCAGCTCGATGTCGTGCAGGCTCGACTGGGCGAGATTGATGGCGACCGACATCTTGCGTCCCTCACGGTCCCAGATCCCGACCCGGTCAAGCGCCGCACGCAGCACCCATTCGGTCATATCGGTCGCGAGTCCGGCCCGTTCTGCGAGCGGAATGAACGAGTCGGGGCCGAGGCGGCCGCGCGTCGGATGGTTCCAGCGGACCAGCGCCTCCGCCCGCGCGACAGGCAGGCGTCCCGGTGCCGCCATCACCGGCACAATCGGCTGGTACTCGACGAAGAGCTGGTCCGTCGCGATGGCGCGACGGAGTTCTTCCGGCGACAGCGGTCGCTCGGCCTCCAGGTGCGGCAGGACCAACGCCGTGAACGCCGCCAGGGTGAACGGCTTCTGCAGTGCGCCCAGGACGCGTAGCCGATATTCCTTCGCCAGCCGCTCGGCCGAGGCGACGACGCGCGAATCCGCGCCGCTCATCACGATGACGCGGGCGCGGCTTCCGGCGGCGGACAGGTGCCGCATCAGCTCGATCCCGTCGACCTCGGGCATCTGCAGATCGAGCACCACGAAGCTCGGATCGTCGCGTGCGACCGCCGCGAGAAACGCGTCGGGCTCCGGGATGGCCGTCGCGGCGAGGCCGCACGAACTCGCCGCCGCGCACACGAATTCGGCAACCGCCGCGTCGTCGTCGATCACCAGGAGCCGCCTAGCCTCGGACATGGGCATTCCTTTAAGCGTCGCTTTCGCCAGATCCTGCGTGGGGGAACAGGAGGGTGAAGGTCGTTCCTTCGCCCTCGACCGATTCGAGGACGATGTGCCCGCCCGACTGGGTGACGAAGCCATAGACCATGCTGAGCCCCAATCCGGTGCCCTTGCCTTCGCCCTTGGTCGTGAAATAGGGCTCGAACACGCGTTCGCGAATGGCGAGCGGAATGCCGCCGCCGCTGTCGGCGACCGAGATCGCCACCCACCCCGGCCCTTCGAGTCCCGCCCGGCGTAGCACCTCGTCGTCGGCGTCCCGGACGGCCATGCCAAGGGAGCCGCCGGACTCGTCCATCGCGTCGCGCGCGTTGGTCGCAAGATTGACGATTGCCGATTCGAGCTCGCCAGCGTCCACGAATATCTCCACGCCTTCCGCCGTCAGGTCGCACGAAAGCGCGATGCGCCGGCCGAGCGCCGTGCGGAGCACCTCGACCAGAGCGGCGACAAGGCCGCAGGGATCGATCCGCGACGGAGCGAGCTCCCTGGCGCGGGAGAAGCTCAGGAGCTTCCGGGTCAGTTCCGCAGAACGGTCCACGGCTGCGCGCGCCGTCGCGGCGAGCCGAACCGTATTCTCGTCGGCGCCCTCCGCCACCATCAGGTCGAGCGAGCCCCCGATCACCTGGATGATGTTGTTGAAGTCGTGGGCAATGCCACTGGTCATCTGGCCCAGCGCTTCGAGCCGCTGCGCGGCTCGCAGCCGCCGCTCCGTCTCACGCAGCGCGGTCACGTCGCGCAGCACGACCACGGCGCCCGCCGTCTCGCCGCCGTCACCCACGATCGGCGCGCCGCTGGCGGCAAAGCGTTGCGCAGGCCCAGCGCCCTCGAGCAGCAGTTCGACGCTCGAGAACTTTTCACCGCGGAGGGCACGCGCCAGGGGCATCTCATCTGCCGTGAGGAGCTGTTCTGTTTCGGGGTTCCTGGGCTGCCGGGCCAGACGGAACCAATGGGAGGAGTTGCGGTCGGGCCGCCCGATCAGTTCGGTCGCGGAACGATTGACAAAGGTGATCGCGCCGCGCGAGTCGCAGGCGATCACCGCGTCTCGCATCGAATCCACCAGCGCCATCAGGAAGCGGCGTTCGCGCGCCAGCTCGTCGGCCGCGCGCTTGCGTTCGAATGCCGACGAGAGCTGGTCGGAGACGGCGGTGACGGTCGCCATGAGCCGCTCGTCGCGTTCGCGCGGGTATTCCAGGAAGAACACGATGACCGCGATCACCTCGTTCACGGTATCGCGGATCGGCACGCCCAGGCAGGCATGCAGCCCGGTCGATTGGGCGAGCGCCCGGCTCGCCAGGAACTTGTCGTCCTGGATGGAGCCGACCCAGACGGGCTCACCCGTGGCCCAGACATGGCCCGGCAGCCCCATGCCCTTGGCGAAGCTTTTGTCCCGCGTACCGTCGAGGAACGGCCGGAACCGCTCGTCGCGAATGTAGGCGTGCCCGGCGGAAACAAGCCGGGACTGGCTCTCGTCGAAGACCCACCCGTCGCCCAGCACCCAGCCGGTCTCGTTGCATACCATGCGGATCGCCTCACCAAGCGCGGCGTGGAAGTCGGGGGCAAGGTAGATCGCGCGCCCGATCGAGGTCAGCAGCCGCGCCTGGCTCTCGGCTTCTAGGCGCTCGGTGATGTCGCGGGTAATCCCGACGACGCGGTAGACGCGGCGCGTATCGTCGCGGACAACGGCCTTCGAGGTCGACAGCCAGCGAGGCTCGCCATCCGGCGCCTCGATCCGCTCGACCCAGTCGATCACCGGCCGGCCCTCCTGCACTGTCCGGTCCATCAGGGCGCGGTGGGCACTCGCCACGGCCGGCGGCAGGAAGTCCTCGTCGGTGTGCCCGACGGCGATTTCGGGATCGGCGATTCCCAGGTTGCGCGCGTGGGCGGCGTTGAGCCGGACATAGCGGTGATCGAGGTCCTTGAAGTAGAGCCCGTCCGGCGCCTGGTCCATCAGGTTGCGCAGCAGCGCGCGCTCCTCGCGGTACATGCGCCCCAACCGGTAGAACTCCGCCGCGTTGTACATCAGGTGGCGGAAATCTTCGGCGTCCCACGGCTTCGAGACGTAGGCGAAGATGCGGCCCTCGTTCACCGCGCGCACCACCGCCTCGAGGTCGGCATAGCCGGTGAGCAGCACGCGGGTCGCGTTCGACACCTCGCGCGCGCGGGACAGGAACTCGACGCCCGCCATCTCGGGCATGCGCTGGTCGGAGATGATGACGTTGAGGCTCGGCTCGCGCCGCACGACCTCCAGCCCCTCGGCGGCCGACTGGGCGGTGTGTACGGTGAAGTTGTCCTCGAGCATGTCGGCGACCGCCGCGAGAATCTGCCGCTCGTCGTCGACGACGAGGATATCGGGGCGGATCATGGTGCTCATGACGCGCGCTCCGCGGCCTCAGCAGCCTCGCCGTCGGGCCCAACGGAAAGGTCGATTGGCAAGGTAATCGACACCGACGCGCCCTTTCCATTCGGATTGTCGCCGATCTCGATCGTGCCACCATGGCGCTGCACGATCGAGTACGATATGGCGAGCCCGAGCCCTGTGCCCTTGCCCACGTCCTTCGTCGTGAAGAACGGTTCGAATACGCGCTCGCGCAGTGCGGCGGGAATGCCGGGACCCGTGTCGCGCATGACCACACGGAAGCTCGTGTCGTCGCGCCGCGTCGCGATCTCGACGGTACCCCGGCCCTCCATCGCGTCGATGGAGTTTGCAATAATGTTCATGAACACCTGATTAATCTCACCAGCAAAACAGAACAACACTCCAGATTCACAGTAATCACGCACGATCTCGATCCCGTCCCCTAACCGGTGGGCAAGAATCCGTAACGTTGCGTCCAGGCTCTGATGAATGTCGACGGTCTTGAGCCGACCCTCGTCGAGACGCGAGAACGTGCGGAGCTTCGCCACCAGGTCAGCAACCCGGTCGAGCCCTTCCCACATGTCGGCGATCCGCGTCGCCGCCTTGGCGAGGCCGGCACGCACCGGCGCGGGCGCCGTCTCGTCGAGCGCGGCGGTAGCGTCGGCGACGCTGCGGCCAACCGTGCCGAGATGGCTGAGCACGAAAGAGAGCGGATTGTTGATTTCGTGGGCGATGCCCGCCACCAGTTCGCCGAGCGACGCCATCTTGGCGGTCTGCACGAGGCGCGCCTGGGTTTCCTGTAGCGTGCGGTAGGCCGCCTCCAGCTCGCGGTTCGCCCGCTCCAGCTCCTGGGCGAGAGCGGCACGCTCTTCGGCGACGGCGCGGCCGGCCCGCTCGGTCATGATCTCGTCGTCGCGGCGGCGGAGTTCGCTCGCGATGCGCCGTGCCTCGTCGAACTGGGCCTTGCGGCGCAGCAGCACGCGGAGCCTGGTCTTTAGCGTCGAGAGGTCGGCGGACTTGACCAGGAAATCGTCGGCGCCGGCCTCGAACGTCGCGGCCATCGCGCCGGAATCGTTCTCGGCGGTGAGGACGATGACGGGAAGGAACAGGCCAGACCGCCGGCGCAAGTCGTCCACCGTGCGGCAGAGCTCGATTCCGTCCATCCCGGGCATCACCAGGTCGCCGATCACGCAGTCGAACGTCCCGTCTGCGAGCGCGGCGAGCGCGGCGCGCGGCGTGGCGACTCCCACCGCTTCGTAGCCTTCGCTGGCGAGGCCCGACTCGATCAGCGCGAGTTGTGTCGGGCTGTCGTCGACCACGAGGAGGCGTGGCCGGCGCGGGGCGCGCTGCTCGCTCGAACCGCCGAGCTGGGCGCCGCGCGCCAGAAGCGACCGGATGCGGAGGCCGAGCGTCGCTGGTGCGATGGTCTTTGGCAGGTAGTCGTCGGCGCCGCTCTCGAGGCCTTGCCGTTCGGTCGCCCTTCCCTCCTCGCCGGTCAGGATCAGGATGGGCAGCGCCGCAAGCGCCGGGTCGAGACGCACCCGCCGGCAGAGCGCGTCACCCTGCATGTCGGGCAGATTGTAGTCGACGATCAGGAGGTCGGGCGGCGCGACGGAGAGGATGGCAAGCGCTGCCGAACCCGAAGCGGCGTGGGCCGCATTCAGACCCGCGTCGGCGAGCAGCGCAAGCGTTCGCGCCGCCTGGGTTGGCGAATCCTCCACCAGCAGGACACGCGCCGGCTTGGTCATGACACGGCATCCCTCGCCAGCAGTGTGCGGATGCGCCCGCCGATCGCGTCGAGCGGCAGCACGTCGATCGCCGCGCCGCGCTCAACCGCCGCGCGCGGCATGCCGTAGACCACGGCACTCGCCTGATCCTGCGCGATCGTATAGCCACCTGCGGCACGCACGCGCCCGAGCCCGTCCGCCCCGTCCGAGCCCATGCCGGTCAGCACCGCTGCGATCGCGCGGCCGCCATAGGACGCGGCCACCGAGGAGAGCAGGATGTCGCCCGAGGGCCGGTGGCGTAACTCGGAAGGGCCGTCGGGCGTCGAGAAGCGGTCCGCCTCGATCGCGAGATGGGTGTCTGCAGGGGCGACATAGATATGTCCTGGCGCCGGCCTTTCGCCACCGCGCGCGAGCGCAACGGGCCGGCCCGTCACCTCGCCGAGCCAGACGGCGAACCCTGCGACGAAGGATGGGGTGATGTGCTGCACCACGGCGACCGGAACCGCGACCTCGCCGAGGTCGGTGATCACCCGAGCGAGCGCGGCCGGCCCGCCAGTCGAGGCGACCAGCGCGACGATGCCCACTGGCCGCACCGGTGGCGAGCCTTCTGACTGCGTGGCAGCCGCGCGCGGCGGGGCCGGCCGGACGCCGGCGCGGTCGGTCTTCTGGCGGACCACGCGCACCTCGCTCATCGCGACCAGCGCATCGCAGATGTGGCGCGACACCGCCTGATACTCGGCGCGCGTCGTCCCGACAGGCTTCTCGACGACGGCGAGCGCGCCCGCCTCCAGGGCGCGCATGGCGATCTGGAGATCGGCATCCTCGACGCTGCCCGACACGACGACGATCGGGGTCGGGGCCGCGCGCATGATGCGCCCGGTCGTCTCGAACCCGTCGATGCCCGGCAAGCGGATATCGAGCGAGATCACGTCGGGCCGCACCCGGCCGAGCCGTTCCAGGGCCTCCTCGCCCGACCCGACGGAGCCGACCAACACGAGGCGCGGATCGCTGCCGATCACGTGCTCCAGCAGAGCCCGCACCACGGAGGAGTCTTCGATCACCAATACGCGTTTCCGCTCGGTCGGCATCACACCAGCTGCTCGATGGTCTCGACGAGCTCGCGCTCGTCGAATCGCTGCTTGACGATATAAGCGTCTGCGCCCAGCGCAAGGCCCCGGCGCCGGTCGGAATCGGCATCGCGCGAGGTGACCAGGATCACCGGGATCGCGGCGAAGCGAGCGTCGCCCTTCATCTCCTCCACCAGCGCGAACCCGTCCGTCCGGGGCATCTCGATGTCGGCGACGACCACGTCGACCGGCGCGTGGCCGAGCGTCGCCAGCGCCTCGTGCCCGTCGGTCGCGACCAGCACCCGATAGCCACGCGCCTCGAGCAGGCTCTTCTCCAGCGTGCGGGTGGTGATCGAATCGTCGGCGATCAGAACCGTCGGCTTTGCGGCCGGAGCCTTCGCCGCCGTCGCCCGAGCGGTGATCGACACCGTGCCTTCGCCCGCGCCGAGCGTCTGCAGCCACGCCGGATCGAGCACCGGGGCGACGACGCGCCCGTCGATCGTGGCACAGCCGATGACCGCCTCGCCCGCCGCGCCGGCGAGGCCGGAATCCTCGACGATGCGATCGACGATGACGCCGAACTCTTCGACCACCAGCGCGTAGCGGCGCTCCCCAGCGAGTTGCACCTCGATCAGCCGCAGCGGCCCGTCCGCGGCAAGGGGGCCGAGCGCGACGGCCACCAACTCCGCGCCGGCATCGCGCACCAGCCAGCGCCCCTCAACGGCGACCAGGGCGCCCGCCGGCGCCCGGCGTACTTGGCGCACGCAATCGAGGGGCAGGGCGTAGCGGCCGCCTCCGGCCATGAAGGTCAAGAGACGCCGGCGCGCCACCACCGACGGCACCGACAGGGTGAAAGTCGTCCCTGCTCCCGGCTCGCTGGCCGCTTCGATATAACCGCCGAGCCGGCGCGCCGCCTCGTGGACAACGGAGAGCCCCATGCCGCGACCCGAAAGCTCGCTCACCTCCGCCGCCGTGGAAAGCCCCGCCCGGAGGATCAGCCGCAGCAGCGAGGCGTCGCCCTCGGCCGCACTGTCGTCCGCGCCAAGCAGCCCGAGCGCCCGCGCCCGATCGTCGACGGCGGCGGCGTCGATCCCCTGGCCGTCGTCCGCGACACGAAGCTGCAGCGCGCGGCCGCGCAACCCGAGCGTCACGGAGACATTGCCGCGCGCAGTTTTGCCGGCGGCACGACGCGCATCGGGCGCCTCGATGCCATGTACGACGGCATTCCGCACCAGATGCAGAAGGGGGTCCTTCAGCGCATGCAACACGCCGCGGTCGGCGCGCACCTCGAGGCCGGATACATGGACCGCGATGTCCTTTCTCTCGTCGTGCGCGATCTGGCGTGCCTGACGCGCGAGATCGAACAGCACCGCCTCGGCGGCGACCAGCCGGCTCTCGTGCGCCGCCCGGTCGATGCCCACGCCGTCCCGGCGCACGCGCCAGTTGGCGTCGGCGAGCGTCCCGGCGATATCACGCAGCCGCGCGACACCTTCCTTCAGCGCCGCAACCGAATCGGCGCCGGAGCTTCGCTCCAGCTCCCGGCCCGTGCCCTCGATGCTCTCGACCAGGGCCCGCAACTCGGCGATGGCGCCCCGCTCGCGCTCGGCCTCGGCGCCGAGGTCGCCGGCACGGGTCAGGATGGCGTCGAGCAGCTTCACATCGACGCGCACGTTTTCCGAGGGTTCGGCTTCGCGCACGGGAGCATCTCGCGCAGGCTTCGGTTGGGAAGCCGGCGCAACGGGAGCGTTCGCCTCCGCGCCGTCCCAGCGGGAAAGCCACGCGTTGGACCGGTCGAGCGGCCCCGGCGTCCCACCGGCCAGAGCCATGCCGATCCAGGTCTCCGCCTCGTCCAGCACCGCCTCGATCCCCGCGGCGATATCCGCATCGAGCGCCAGCGCGCCGGATTGGATGCGCGCGACCAGGCTCTCGGCACGGTGCATCACCTTCTCGAGCGGTCGGTAATCCATGGCTCGCGCCGCGCCCTTGAAGCTGTGCAGGCGCCGATGCAGCTCGTCCTTTTCCTCCCGGTCCAGTTGCCAACCTACCATCTCGGCACGCGCGAGCAGCGCGCGCAACGCGCCGATGTGCTCGCGATGCTCGATCGCGAACGCCTCGTTCAGTCGTTGGCGCAGATCGTCGGTCACAGCTGGTAGCGCTCCGCGGACCGCCGCAGCCCCAGCGTCAAGTCCTCGAGGCTGCGCGCCGCCTCATCGAGACTGCGCGTCCCGGTGGCCACCTGGTCCATCGACTCGCGCACGCCCTGCACCGACTCCGCCGCCTGATGGATGCCGATCTGCTGCTGTCCGATGCCAGCGACGATCTGGCGGAACGCCGTCACGCTCGACTCCATTGCTGTGGTCAGGTTGTGAATCGTCTGCTCGGCGCCATCGGAGAGCCGCTTCCCCACCTGGGCGCGCTTCACCGCCTCCTCGGTCTGCATGACCGCACCGCTCATCGCCTGCTGCATGTCGCCGAGTAGGGTGCGAATCTGGCGCGTTGCGGCGCGCGCGCGCTCGGCAAGGTTGCGCATTTCCTCGGCTACCACCGAAAAGCGCGCCCCCGCCTCCCCGGCCGAGACCGCCTCGATCGAGGCGTTAAGCGCCAACAGGTTCGACTGCTCGGCGATTTCGTCCACGGTTGCCGTGATCTCACCGACGGACTGCGCCTTCTCGGTCAGCCGCACCATGATTCCGGCGACCGCCTCGGCCTGCTCGCGGATCGAATCCATGGCGCGGCTGGTATCGCGGACAGCGTCGACGCCGCTGCCGGCGGCATGCGACGCGGCCTCGGCGTCGGCCGAGACGCTCTTCGCGCGCTCGGAGATCTGCGTGCCGGACTCTCCGATCTCCTCGAGGGTCGAGGCGAACTCCTGTATGGCGCTCGACTGCTCGGTCGTCGAGGCCGCCTGCTGCTGCGCCGAGGCCTGCATCTCGGCGACGGCGCTCGCGATCGATTCCGCGCCGGCGCGCACCTGCTGAGCCAAGCCGCGCAGCCCGTCCACCATCCCGTTCAGCGTCCGGCCCAGCCGGCCGATCTCGTCCGATCCGGTCCGCGAGGTGGTCTGGGTCAAATCGCCGGCGCCGATCCGCTCGGCGAAGCGCACGAACTCGTTGAGCGGACGAACCACGGAGCGGTGGATCGGGAAGCCGACTGCCAGCGCGATCACGATCAGGACGCCGAGTGCGATGAACGCCACGTCGTCGGCGTTGGCGTAGGCCGCCTCGATGCGCGCCGAGGCGCTGTCGCCGAGCTGGTCGGCGAGGTTGTCTGCAACGGAGGAATTGACGGCTGCCGCCATGCGGAGCTGATCCAGCCGCTGGTCGATGGCGAGCTGGTGGCTCAGGTCATTGGCGTCGAAATTGCGGAACTCCTCCTCGGTGACCGCGGCGATGGCGACAATGTTCTGGCGCTGCTGGGCGATGCTGTCGGCGATGTCTCGCCAGACTTGGCGCGCCTTTGCCTCGTGCGTCTCCCCGATGCGCGCCTGCACTGCGGAATCGAGCGTCGCCAGCGCCTGGAGCGCGAGCTTCTGCGCGTCGCGCCACTGGGCGCGCGCCGCCGCCTCGGTGTCGGCCGTCTCATGGTTGGTGGTGAGAAAGTGGACCAGCGCTGCGCGCTCGCGCAGCGTCGCCGTCTGCTCGATGCGGAGCCGCGCCGTATCGAAGAGTCGGATGGTGGCGATATCCTCGCGCAGCGCCTGCTCGGCCGTGTCCGCGACTCGGGTCAGCGTCTGATACTGGTAAAGCCCGATACCGGCAGCGATCAGCACAATCGCCGTGAAGCCGATGGCGACGCGCCGCCCGATGCCAATCGTCATGAGTGCCCCTCCCTGGCGAGCAGTCGGTGGTCGAGCACCGCCGTCGCATCGATCACGATCAGCCCCCCGGCCACCACGCGCGCGTAGCGCGACGGGCCGGCGGGACCGGTTTCGGGAACGTCGTCGAGAATGCCGTCGAGGGCGGCGACGCCAAGCGCCGCGCGACGGCCCGCCCGTGCAAGCAGGAGCGCGAAGCGCGGCCCCACCGTATCGGGTTTAAGTCCCAGCAGCCGCGCGAGCTCCAGCACCGGCCAGATCCTGCCCCGCTCGGCAATCGCGCCGACGAGCTCGTCCGGCGTGCCCGGCAGCCGGGCAAGTGTCTCGATCTTGACCACCCCCGCCGCGTCGGCGAGCGGCAGGGCGCAGCGCTCCCCACCTGCCTGCACCACGATGTGGCGCGCCTTTGCGTCCTGCGCCTCTGCTTCGCCACGCCGGGCAAGCACGTCTGCCCGCGCGGCGAACCGGCGGGCCAGCTCGTCAGGCGATAGCGCCTGTCCCGACAGCGCCTCGCCAAGCGCCGCCAAGCGCGAGCGCACCGCAGCCCAGTCGAATTGGGTCGCCTTGCTCACGCTTCCGCTCCCAGCTTGCCGAGTTGCAGAACGACAAGGTCGCGAAGCGCGCCCACCGTGAGCCCGTCGATTTCCGAGGCGACCTCGGCAGCATCGCGCCGGTCGTAAAGCCGCAGCACGTTGCGGAGCTCGCGCAACGCGCCTGTCCGGTTGCCTCGCGCCATCAGGAGCTGGCTCAGCCGGAAGCGAGCGAGGCCAAACTTGCGATCGAGGAACAGAGCGCGACGCAGCGCCGTCTCCGCTTCGTCCGACTCGCCCGCCCAATCAAGCCGCATAGCATCGAGATAATGCGAACCCGCCTCGAACGGCGCTTCGGCGAGCCGGTCGCGGCAGAACACTTCTGCGGCGTCATGGAGGTCGGCGCGCATCAGCGCATAAAGTGCCGCAAGAGGATCGGGCGGAGCCGCGAGCGGGAGAGGCGCGGCCGGCTTCGTGTGCTTCGGCTGAGCGGGAAGCTTGGCGGGCATGGGGGTCGCCACCAGGCGGAGGCGCGCCGCCGGCGGGGCATGGCGGCGGCGCGTGACATGGTCAGCCGGGCGATAGGCATAGACCGCGCCGATCCATTCCGGCCGGAACAGGTCGTGGCAGGCGAGAAGCGGCTCGGCATGGCCGACCAAAAGCCAGCCGTCGGGCGCCATCCGCGCCCGTATGTTGGCGAGAACTCGGCGCACGGTGGGGGCGTCGAAATAGATCAGCACGTTGCGGCACAGAACCAAGTCGAACGGCCCGCCGCGCGTGCCCTCGGGGTGGGTTGCGCTCAGCAAATTGTGCTGGCGGAAACGGAGCATCCGGCGGAACGGCTCGGCGAGGCGACGGCCGCCCTCCGCCTCCTCGAACGCGGCGCGGTCGCAGGCCGCCGGCAGACCGCGCCGCTCTCGCTCTGCGAACACCAGGCGGCGGGCGCGACGGATTGCGTCGCGACTGACATCCGTTGCTAGGATGGAGACGTCGCGACGGCGGAGGGCGGGATTCCGCCCACAGGCGAGCGCCAGCGAGGCCGCCTCGGCCCCGTTCGCGCAGGCGGCCGACCAGATACGCAGCTCGGCCGGTGCGGGGCGGGCCCCCGCCAAGGCGGGCAGGATCTCCTCCTCGATCGCGGCGAACTGCGCCGGATGACGGAAAAACGACGTCTCGCCGATCACCAGCTCGGAGATCAGCGCCTCCAGCTCGTCGCGGCCGCTCTCGCTTCCGATCAGGGCAAGATAATCTTCCAGCGTGGGCGCGCCGGTTCGGCGCACACCGTAGCGCACTGGCCGCGCGATGGCGCGCTCACGCCCGCGATAGTAGGCAAGGCCGGTGCGACCGACGACGAGTTCGCGGATCGCGGCCAAGGTGTCGGTCGACGCGGCTTCCCGGGACACGTGGTGCGGCGCCGCATTCATGCGCGGTCGCCCCCGGCGCCAGCAAGCGCGCCGAGCCGGGCCTTCTCGATGGCGCGGAAATGGGCGAGCGCCTGGACCTCGGCGTCGATCAGGAGACAGTCAAGCGCGATCACTCCTGCCCGTCCGTCAGGCCAGGCGAGCTCGTTGGAGATGCAGTCGGCGAAGCTCGACCCCGCCGCGATCGGGCTGAGGCGTGCCTCGCCGCCCTGCACCAGGTTCAGCGCCCGCGTGACGGCTAGACCGAACATTCCTGACGGCGCCTCCACGAGCACGATCTGGTCGTAGAGGCCGGGTGGCGCCTCGGCGAGCCCCAGGAGCCGGGCAAGCGCAACGACAGGGACGGGTTGCCCGCCAACATCGAGCAAGCCAGCCAGGAACGGCGGCGCCGTCGGCGGGCGGCTCAGCGCGCAGCGGAACACGATCTCTCGCACGCAAGAATTGTCGAGCGCGAGCGTACGGTCGCCCGCGTCAACCACGAGAAAGGCTCTCCCCACCTCAACACTCACCGATCGCACTTTCCTTGCCCGCCGCCGTACCCCGCGACCGCTGAGCCTCGCGTCTTATGGTTAAGATTCAGTATACCGCCGGTTGCAGGATTTTACACCTCGCCCATCAAAAGTTGATCGGCGTAGAGGTCCGAAAAATCGAACGGGACCCGCCCGAACACGTCGCGGTCGGCGAAATGGGCGACGTTGGCGCCATGCACGATGTCGAACCCCATGGTCGCCGCGGCGAGTACCAGGCTCCGCGAGCCCAGGCCAATGGCGGCCGTGCGGAGGCCGAGCGGACGCGCGCCGAGCACGAACCGGTCGAGGCCGGCGATCAGGTCGCTCTCCGACCCGTCATATCCGGTGAGGTCGGTCGAGACCACGGAAAAGCCGAGCTCGCGCCAGAACCGATGCTCGTTGATGCGGAGCGGCAGGTTCGCCCCCAGCCGTCCGCAATACGGGCGCAACAGCTGGACGACGCCACGGATTCGGGAATCGGTGCGGCCGGCGAACGCGTCGATGATCTCGAACACCACTCGCGGGCGGCCCGACTTCGGGATGTGATGCAGCATCTGGGCGAGCGGGTTGCCTGCCCAATCCTCCAGGAAGCTCGCGTAGTGCAGCGGCACGACGACCATCCCGTCGCGCTTGTCGCGCAGCAGCGTCTCGATATCGAGCAACACGTTGGCAAGCGTCAGGTGGTCGAGCATGATGTGGAGGTCGCGCGCGCCCGGATTGGGCAGCACATCGTCGCCCTCGACCAGCCCGAACTCCTGCTCCATCACCGGCGTGCAGCGGAAGATGGCGAGCGACCGGCTGCCGACATGCCAGCAGGGGCGATATGCGAAGCGCACCCGGCGAAGCGCCGCCTCGACCGCGGGCCCGAACTTGGCGTGCTCGCGCGCGGTCCGCAGCGTCGCCGCGACGATCGCGTCCTCGATGCGGCGGATCTCGTTCTCGTCGCGCCTCGCACGTCGCTGGGCGATCCCGCCGCCGGCCATAGCGGCACCCGTCTCGACCGCGGCGGCGGATGTTATAGCGGCACCCGTCTCGACCGCGGCGGCGGATGCTGCGGAACCGACCGACGCTGCGGGAGCGGCCGACGCTCCCGCAGCCGGCGGGGGCGTAGCCGCATAGGGTGGGAGACCGGCGGCGGCCGACGCGGCACGCAGCGCGCTCGGCATGATCGCGGGAGACGGGCCGGTCGCCGGTGCCGGTGACGCACCGAATTCGGACGGCGGGCCGGCGACGGCCGCGCCGGCATCCCCTGAACTCGGCAACCGCGTCCCAGGGGATGCTTGCCGGCGGCGGACCGTCAGGCGTGGTCTCTTCCGGCGCCAGCTTGCCGAGCGCGCGCAGGGGTGCGAGCAGCACGGCGGCGACGCGGCGCAACAGCCCGCGGCGCGGTTGCGCCCGGCCGACCGCCTGTCGCGCCCGGCCAGCGACCGAGGGCGCGGCGCCCAGCGCCCCGCCGGCACCGTAGAGCATTTCGGACAGGTCGCGTTCAATCCGGGCGCAGGCGCGGCGGGCGCGGAGCGAGGACCCGCCATAGAATTCAATGACGAACCCGTCATTCTCGCGCCGGCAGCGGTCCTTCGGTCCCGCTTCGCGTCGGATCACCTTTTCGGCGATGAGGAACACGGCCTCGGCATATCGCGGCCAGTGGGCGCCCAGCTTGTCCCGTACAGGAGCGAGGTCGAGCACACGGTGGCCCCCTGTCCCATGGACGGCAAGGCCAGGGCCAGGCTGATTCGGATCGGGGGTCTGCGGATCGGATGGGCCGCCGGCACGCGATCTCTCCATCACGGTGGCGCGGCGCGGAGCGAGCCTGCCGACCAGAGCGCGCAGGCCGCGGCCGAGCGCCGGCAGGGGAGCGGGCACCGCGCGTGTCGCCTCAGGCTTGCCCGGACTCGCGGTCGGCATGGCCATCCCTCACGGTAATGGCACGCTACCGGGGGTAGAATTAAGCTGTGGTTAATCGCGCCGGAAATCAGGGCGCGACCGTGCCCAGAATAACGAGCCAGAGTGCGGCGAGCGCGAGCGTCACGAGGGTGAGAGGCACGCCGGCCCGCGCATGGTCGCGGAAACCGAGCTTGACCCCCTCGCTCGCCGCGCGTTCGGCGGCGATCAGGTTGGCGAGGCTGCCGACCAGGAACAGGTTCCCCGCAAGGGTGGAGAAGATCGCGAGGGCGGTGAGCGCACCGGCGGGAATCCCCGACCATAGCTTCAGGATCATCACCACGGCGGGCACGTTGCCGATCGTGTTGCTGAGGACGAGCGAGAGCGCGGCGAGCCGTCCCGCTCCGTGCGGCAAGGCGCCATGTGCCGCGAGCCAGTCGACCGCGTGCCCTGCGAGGCCGGTGTCCGCCAACGCGTCGTTGATGACGAACAGCCCGGCGAACAGGATCAGCAGCGGCCAGTCGATCTGGTCGAACAGCGTGCGGCTCGCCAGCTTGCGGCTGACCAGCAGCCCGGCGGCGACCGCGAGCGCCGAGATTTCGCGCGGCACCGGCGTCGCGAACAGCACGAGGAGCGCGACCAGCCCTGCCGAGCAGAGCGCCGCCTGCGTGCGCTCGACCGCGGCGGGCTCGACGGTCGCCGGCTGCGGTGGGGTGGCAAGTTCGCGCCGCCAGGCGAGCGCGACGACAGCGAAGACGAGTACGAGCGCGAGAACCGCGACCGGCGCCGCGGTCGCGGTGTAGCCCCAGAAGGGAAGGTGGCCAGCCTGGCCGATCAGGATGTTCTGCGGGTTGCCGATGAGCGTCCCGGCCGAGCCCGCGTTCGACGCCGCCGCCAAAGCGAACAGAAAAGGGCGCGCATCCAGCCCGCGCCGCACCAGCCCCTGGCAGAGGAGCGGCGTCATCGCGAAGACCACGATGTCGTTCACCAGGACCGCCGACAGCACGCCGCCCACCGCGATCGTGAGAGCGAGCAGGAAGTGCGGCCGTCCGGCGCGGTGGGCGATCCACGCCGCGGCCGCGTCGTAGAGCCCGGCCGCCCCGACGCGGGCCGACAGCACCATCATGCCGGCGAGCAGCAGCAGGGTCGGGAAATCTATGGCGGCCGCGACCCGGACGGCGGGCTCGGCGCCCAGCGCGACCAGCGCCACCGCCCCGATCATCGCGATCCCGGTGCGGTCCACGCGCGAGCCCGGCAGGCGTCCGAGCGCCATGCCCAGGTAGGTGACAGCAAATACCACGACGGCGAACGAGGTCACGGCGCCTCCCGCGCGGCGCCTCCGCGCCATGGCAATGTCCCAATCCGGCCTTATATGGGACGGAGGAACGGAGGCAAGCATGATCAAAACAGCGATCTTATCGATGCTGCTGGTGGGCGTCGCGACCAGCGCTTCGGCATTCCAGACCAGCGACATGAAGAAGCTGGTCGCCAAGGACACCTGCGCAAACTGTCAGCTTTCCGGGGCGCTTCTCGGGGCGCGCAAGCTCGTAGGGGCCGACCTTGCCGGCGCGAACCTGTTCGTCGCCAACTTCTCCAAGGCCGATCTCGAGCGGGCGAATTTGTCGGGCGCGTCCCTTGCCGGGGCGAATCTATACCGCGCCGACCTGTCGCACGCGGACCTCAAGAAGGCAGATCTGAAGAGCGCCGACCTGACCGGGGCCAACCTGTTCGATGCCGACCTCGCCGGAGCCGATCTGACAGGCGCCTATCTCAACCGCGCTGACGTCGACGGGGTCGACCTGAACGACGCGGTGCTATGCGGAACGCGCATGCCGGACGAGACGGTGAACAATCGCGGCTGCCCCGCGAACGACGAGCCCTGACAGGCCCCCCCGCCCTACTCCGCCGGCTGGCGGGCTCCGGCGGTCCCGTGTGCCTCGTCGGCCGCGTACACCCGGCCGACGAGATAGGTGTAGACGCACGGGATCACGAACAGCGTGAAGAACGTCCCGACGAGCAGCCCGCCGACGATGACGAGGCCGATGTCGTGGCGGCTCTCCGCGCCAGCGCCGGTCGCGATGGCGAGCGGCACGGCGCCGAAGACCATCGCACCCGTGGTCATCAGGATCGGGCGCAGCCGGGTCACCGCCGCCTCGTGAACAGCGGCGATGGCGTCGAGACCGCGCTGGCGGTTCTGGTTCGCGAACTCGACGATCAGGATGCCGTGCTTGGTGATCAGCCCGATCAGCGTGACCAGCCCGACCTGGCTGTAGATGTTGAGCGTCGCGCCGTCGAGCCATAGGGCGAGCAGCCCGCCTGCCATCGACAGCGGCACGGTCAGCATGATGATGAGGGGACTTCGGAAGCTCTCGAACTGGGCGGCGAGCACCAGGTAGATGAAGGCGAGCGCCAGCACGAAGGTCAGGTACACGCCGCTGCTCGATCGCAGGAACTCGCGCGTCTGGCCGCCATAGTCGATCTGCGCATCGGCCGGCAGCACGCGCTTCGCGACGCCCTGAAGATATTTGATCGCTTCGCCCATGCCGGCGCCGGGCGCAAGATTCGCCGTGATCGTCGCCGCCCGTAGCTGATTGAAGTGATTGAGCTCGTCGGGAGCCACCGTCTCGTGCACCCGCACCAGGTTGCCGAGCTGGACCAGGCCCGAGGCCCCGCGCACATAAAGCCTGGGCACATCGGTCGGGCTCACGCGATAGCGGTCGGCCACCTGCACGATCACGTCGTACTGCTTGCCCTCGCGCTTGAAGCGGGTGATCTGCGGCCCGCCGAGGAAGGTCTGCAACGCCTCGCCGATCTCCTGGGCCGGAACGCCGAGCGAGGCCGCCTTGTCGCGGTCGATCTCGACCTCGATCAGCGGCTTGTTGAGCTCGAGGTCGGAGTCGAAATTGTCCAGCGCCGGGTTCTTCTCGGCCTGGGCTTCGAACTTATCGACCATCTTCTGCAGCTCGGCGAAGGAGCGCGTGGTCTGGATTACGATGTTAATCGGCTTGTCGCGCGCGCTGCGTCCTAGTGGCGGCGGATTGATGGGGAAGGCGAGAATACCCGGAACGTTGAGCAGCTTGGGCCCGACCGACGCCGCGATCTCCTGCTGCGTGCGGGTGCGCTCGTCCCACGGCTTCAGCAGCGAAAACGAGATCCCCTGGTTAAGCGTCGGGTAGCCGACCACCAGGAACGACCGCTCCACCTCCGGCACCTGGCGGGCGATGTTCTCCACTTGGAGGGCGTATTTCTTCATGTAGTCGATGGTCGAGCCGACCGGCCCCTTGAGGAAGATCACCAGCTCGCCCTGGTCCTCGTAGGGCGCGAGCTCGGTGTTGAGGTGGGTAAAGAAGAAATAGCCGCTGCCCGCCACGGCGAGCCCGACCAGCAGCACGAGCGGCCGGACGCGGAGCGCGACACCGAGAATGCGCCGGTAACCGTTGACGATGCCGTCGAGGATGCGTTCGCCCAGCCGATAGGCGAAGTTGTGCCGCGTGGTGCGCTTGAGAAGGCGCGAGCACATCATCGGCGAGGCGGTGAGCGCAACGAACCCGGAGACCAGCACCGCACCCGCCAGCGTCAGCGCGAACTCGGTGAACAGCCGGCCCGTCGTGCCCTGCATGAAGCCGATCGGCACGTACACCGCGGCGAGCGTCATGGTCATGGCGATGACGGCGAAGCCGATTTCGCGCGCGCCTTTGAGCGCCGCCTGGATCGGACGCTCTCCGCGCTCGATATGGCGCCAGATGTTCTCCAGCATCACGATCGAATCATCGACGACGAGACCAATCGCCAGCACCATCGCGAGCAGGGTCAGCGTGTTGATCGAGAAGCCGAACAAATACATCAGCGCGAACGCGCCGATCAGCGCCACCGGGATCGTCATCAGCGGCACCAGCGTCGCCCGCGCCGACCGCAGGAACAGGAAGATGATCAGGACGACCAAGGCGATCGCCTCGCCGATGGTCGTGTAGACGTTCTTGATCGAGGCGCGGATGAACAGCGTGTGGTCGTGCGCGACCTGGACGCGCATGCCGGGCGGCAGGCTCGCCTGGATTATGGGCAGGTGCGCGCGCACCGCGTTCACCACATCGAGCGGGTTCGCGGTCGACTGCTTGATGACGCCGACGGCGACCGCACTGCTCCCGTTGAAGCGGATCAGGCTGTTCGTATCTTCCGGCCCCACCTCGGCGCGGCCGATGTCGCGCAGCCGCACCAGCGAGTCGCCGGTGCCCTTGCGGATCACCATCTGGTCGAACTGCCGGGGCGTCTGCAGGTCGGTCTGCGACAGCACCGTGAACTGTCGATAGCGGCTCTGCACCTCGCCTGCGGGTACCTCCACGTTCTCGCGTCGCAGCGCATTCTCGACGTCCTGAGGCGTCACGCCGTAGGCCGCCATCCGGTCGGGATCGAGCCAGATGCGCATCGAGTAGCGCCGCTCGCCGAAGATATGCACCTGCGCGACGCCGGGCAGCACCTGGAGCTGATCCTGCACGTGTCGGTAAATGAAATCGCTGATCTCCATCGGGCTGTAGCGGTCCGAGGAGAAGGCGAGGAATACGACCGACTGGGCGTCGGCCTCGACCTTTTCGATCACCGGCTCGTCGATGTCGTCTGGAAGCTGCTTGCGTGCCCGGCTCACCCGGTCGCGCACGTCGGCGGCCGCCGCCGACGGATCGCGGTCGAGGTTGAACGTGACCGTGATGTTCGACTGCTCCTGCCGGCTCACCGAGGTCATGAAATCGATGCCCTCGATCCCCGAAAGCTGCTCCTCGAGCGGCTCGGTGACCTGGCTCTCCATGATCTCGGGGCTCGCGCCCTTGTAGGTGGTCTGCACGCTGACCACCGGCGGGTCGATCTTGGGGTATTCGCGGATCGTCAGCCGCTCGTACGAGACGAGCCCGATAAGCACGATGACGAGACTCAGCACCGTCGCGAAGACCGGCCGGCGAATGCAGAGCTCGGATAGCTTCATGAGCGGCCGCTCGCGTGCGGTGCCGGGGCGGGCGGATCAATCGCAGGGGCTGCGGCGCTCGGCGAGGCGCCGGATTTCGGCTTGATCAACGAGACGGGAGTGCCGTTCGCGATCTTCTGCTGGCCGGCGGTGACGATCACGTCGCCGGGCGAGAGCCCCTTCACGATCTCGGCGCGCCCGTATTCGCGAACCCCCAGCGTCACCTCGGTGCGGACCGCCTTGCCGTTGACCACGCGGAAAACCAGCAGCGCGTCGCCCTGCGGGACGATCGCCTGCTCCGGCACGACGATGGCCCGGCGCTGCTCGCCAACCGCCACTTTGACGCGGGTGAACATGCCGGGCTTCAAGAGGTGGCCCGGGTTCGGCACCACCGCGCGCACACCGAGGGTGCGCGCCTCGGGATCGATCCGGGTCGCCGCGACCGAGACGCGGCCGTCGAACGTCTTGCCGGGCAACGCGTCGGGCGAGATGGTCACCTTCTCGCCGACCGAGATGAAGCGGGTGTAGCGCTCGGGGACATCGAAATCGATCTTCATCGTATCGATGTCGTCGAGACTGACCATGTCTTGCCCGGCGGTGACGTAGGCGCCGTCGTCGATCTTGCTGATGCCGGCGATGCCGCCGAAAGGCGCGTGCACCACGGTCTGGGCGAGCCGCGCCTGGGCGAGCGCGACCTGCGCCCGGTCGGCATCGAGCGCCGAAACCGCCTGGTCGCGCGCGGCGGCGGTGCCCGATCCCTTGCCGTAGAGCTCCAGAGCCCGCTTGTAGTTCCGCTCGCTGAGCGCAAGCGACGCTTGCGCCTGGTGAAGCTGGGCGGCGACGATCGCATCGTCCATCCGGTAGAGCACTTGGCCTTTGGCAACCGGCGTGGAGTTCCTTGAAGCTGATCGCGGTCACGAGCCCGGCGATCTCGGGCCGGACCATCACCGAGCGGTTGGCACGCAGCGTGCCGATCGCGTCGACCTTCTCGACGATGGGCTCGACGGAAACCGGCTGCGCCTCGACCGGAATCACCGGCGCCGACGCGTCCAGGGCGGCGGCCGGCACCGTATGTGCGAGAAGGACCGCGGCCAGCGCGGCCGCAAAGGTCCGGGTGAGCGTCACCTGTTGAGAGTCCCTGTCAACTGCGCCCCGCGTGTTTAGCCTCATCGCCACCAAGGCACAAGTGGCAGAAATCCGCGGCATTTTCGCGGCGAGCCGTTCAGAGCCCCAGCCTGTAGCGGGTCATCACCACGACGATGGCGAGCTGGAGAATGCCCTGGATGCCGGAAATGGTGAGGTAGGCCCGCATCAGCTTGCCGACCAGCCGCAAATCGGGCTCGGGCTTGCGCAGCTCCCACAAAGTCCGGAGGTTGAGCGGCATCAGAAGGCAGATGCCCTGGAACGCCAAAATCGAGACGATCACCAGCGCCGCGACGATCCACCAATATTGCGGATAGGGCAGGTCGAGATAGCCGAGCCGCTTGGCGAGCTCCCACCCGGCCGTGGGCGTGACGGTTGAAATCATCGGAAAGATGAAGAAGAACCGGGCCGAAAGCTCGACCGACACGGTCTTGCGCAGCTCGGGCGGCAGGCGGCGCAGGATTGGCCCCAGGATGAACCCCATGAACAGGTCGATCCCGGTCCAGGACAGGCCGAAGAACACGTGCACCCAGTTGAGCAGCCAGACCGACGGGCTGTTGAGCGCGTAGACCAGGAGCGCGATACCCGCGACGAAGATCCAGGAATAGCGCCAGCGTATGAAAGGCTGCTGGCCAGTCTGGACGGCCCGTTCGGTTGCGGTCGCCATCGGTCTCTTTCCCCGGGGTTTCGCCGGATGTTGCGGGTCCGGGCCGGATGCGTCAAGCGGGCGCGGGCGCGCGGGAGCGGAGCCCGCGCCTCGACTTGAGGTGATCGACGAGATCGAGGACGCTGGCCGCGAGCGGCCGGTCGGGCGCCGCTGCCCAGCGCACCTCGAGGCGCGGCGGTGGACGCGACAAGGGCAGCGCCACGAGGGTGCCCGCGCCGATGTCGTCCTCGACCGCCGAGGCCAGGCAACAGGCGATGCCGGCGCCGTGGCGGACCAGCGCCTTCACCGTGATGGCGTCCTGCGCCTCCATCACCACCCTGTGCTCCCGCACGCCCATGCGGCGCAGGACGGTATCGATCATCGCGGTGAAGCCCGAGCCGGCGAGCCCGGCCACGAATCCGCACTGCGCAAGCTCCCTGGGACTCACGGTCGCGCGGCGGGCGAGCGGATGGCTCGGCGCCGCCACCAGCACCAGCTCCTCGAAGCCGAACGGCTCGGACTGTAGCCCCGCGACCGGGCCGAGCGCCAGGAATACGCCGATGTCGGCCTCCCGCGCGCGCACGAGCTCGATCACGCGGTCGCCGGTCTCGGTCCGCGTCACAAGCTTGACCTCCGCGTTCGCGCGCACGAACGAGGCGAGCCGGGCGGAAAGCTGCCGGTCGGCGAGCGACCGCTGGGCGGCGACGACGATCTCGACCGGCCCCCGCATGCCGAGCACCCCCAGCGCCTGGCGCGTCTCCTCGGCCCGGCGGACGACGTCAAGCGCATAGGCATAGACCGCCTCGCCCGCCTGGGTCAGGCGGGGTGCCCGGCCGGGGCTCCGGATGAACAAAGCCTGGCCGGTCTGGCGCTCCAGCGCCTTCACGTGGGCGGACACCGATGGCTGGGCGATGCCGAGCGCCGCCGCCGCCTCGCTGAACTTGCCGGTTTCCGCAACGGCCTTGAAGACTGAAAGTCGGCGAACGCTAGCCGTGATCATGATCGATCTTCCGCTGAGACATAGCCATTCTACTATGTTAGGTTGAGCGTGTTAACCCGTTGCACACCCGACGCGGGGCTTGCCAAACTCGGCCAACGCACAACCGCGGAGCCGCCGATCGCGCGGCCAACAACAGGGGCATAGCCAGTGGTCTTTCTCGCTGTCGACATCGGCGGCACGTTCACCGATCTGATCGCGTTCGATGAGCAAGCCGGCAAGTTCTTCCAGGCCAAGAGCCTGACCACACCGCGCGACCCGGTGGACGGGGTGATCGACTGCATCGAGAAATCGGCACTGTCGCCGGCAGCGATGTCGAACCTCATCCACGGCTCGACCATCGCGATCAACACGCTGATCGAGCGCAAGGGCGCGCAGGTCGGGCTGATCGTCACGCGGGGCACGCGCGACGTCTATCTCATCGGCCGCGCCAACCGGCCCGAAGCCTACAACCTGTTCTTCCACCGGCCCCGCCCGCTGGTGCCGCGCCGCCGCACGCTGGAGGTTGCCGAGCGCATGCTGGCGTCGGGTGAGGTGTGGGAAAAGATCAACGCCGCGACCGTCGAGGAAGCCTGCGCCAAGCTCGCCAAGGACGGCGTCGAGGCGGTGGCCGTGTGCTTCCTGCACTCCTACGCCAACCCGGAGCACGAGCGGGTCGCCGGCCGAATTGTCGAGGAGAAGCTGCCCGACGCCTATGTCTCGCTGTCGCACGAGATCCTGCGCGAGTATCGCGAGTACGAGCGCATGTCGACGACGGTGGTGAACGCCTATATCGGCCCCAAGGTCGGCGGCTATGTCCGCAACCTCCAGGGTCGGCTCGGCGCGCTCGGCTTCAAGGGCGACCTCGCCATCATGCAGTCCAACGGCGGCGTCATGGCCCCCGAGGCCGCGACCATGCGCCCGGTCACCATGATGGAATCGGGTCCGGTGGGCGGCATCATCGCCTCGGCCGAGATCGGCCGCGCGCTCGGCTACGAGGACGTCGTGTCGTTCGACATGGGCGGCACCACGGCGAAGGCGAGCCTCGTCCGCCAGGGCGAGACCTCGATGGCCGAAGGCTACTATGTCGGCGGCTACGCGTCGGGCCATCCCGTCATGGTGCCGGTGATTGACGTGGTCGAGGTCGGTGCTGGCGGCGGCTCGATCGCCTGGATCGATGAGGTCGGCGCGCTCAAGGTCGGGCCGCAATCGGCTGGCGCCGAGCCCGGCCCGATCTCCTACCGCCGCGGCGGCGAGGAGCCGACCATCACCGACGCGAACGTCGTGCTGGGCCGCATCGGGGCGCACGACTTCCTCGGCGGCGAGATGCCGCTCGATGCGGAGGGTGCGCTTGCAGGCCTCAAGGCCAAGATCTCCGAGCCACTGAAGATCGGCGACATCGCCTCGGCGCGCGCCATCGTTCAGATCGCCGTGCTGCACATGTCGCTCGCGGTGCGCGAGGTTTCCGTCGAGAAGGGCTACGATCCGCGCGACTTCGCCATGGTCGCCTCGGGCGGCGCCGGACCGGTGCACGCCGTCGCCATCGCGCGCGAGCTGCACATCCCCACCGTGATCATCCCGCGCTTCCCGGCGCACTTCTCGGCGCTCGGCATGCTGATGGCCGACGAGCGGCACGACTTCATCCGCACATTCTACGCGCCGCTCAAGGAGGCCGACTTCAAGGCCCTGCGCGCCGTCTACGACGAGCTGGTGACCGAAAGCCGCAAGATGCTCAAGGAGGGCAAGGACGTCACGCACCAGGCGCTGTTCGACCTGCGCTATGTCGGGCAGGAGTTCGCGCTCTCGGTGCCGGTCTCGCTCGACCAGATCGAAAAGGGCGACCACGCCGCGATCCGCGCCGCGTTCGACCAGCTGCACGAGCAGCGCTACGCCCACCACGCCACGGACGAACCGCTCGAGATCATCAACGTTCGGATGGTGGCGCTCGGCCACCGCGCCAAGGTCGCCCTGCCCGCCCTTGAGGGCGCCAAGGGTGGCGAGCCAGCCGAGCACCGCACGGTCTATTTCGACGAGGATTCCGGCGTGAACTGCCCGGTCTACCAGCGCGAGACGCTGCGGCCGGGCACGGAGATCGCCGGGCCCGCGCTGGTGCGCGAGTATGCCTCGACAACGGTGATGTTCCCGGGCGACAAGATGAAGGTCGCCGAAACGGGCGAGCTGATCATATCGGTGAGGAGCGAGTGATGGCCACGAAGCTGGATCCGGTCACGCTGGAAGTCGTGCGCAATGCGCTACCCGCCATCGCGAACGAGATGGCGGTCGACCTGCAGCGGACCTCCTACAACATGATGATCTATGAGGTGCGCGACTTCTGCACCTCGCTGGTCCTGCCGACGGGCGAGCTCGTTTCCCAGAACGTCGGCGGCGTGTCGCACTTCGTCTCCGACCTCGGCGTTGTCATCCAGGACGGTATGAAGACCTGGGGCGAAGCCGGCTTCTCGCCCGAGGATGTGATCATCACCAATCACCAGGCGGTGGCGGGCCAGCACCTGAACAACATCGTGATCTACATGCCCTATTTCTTCCAGGGCAAGCTCGAGATGTTCGCGATGGTGCGCGCGCACTGGATCGACGTCGGCGGCAAGTCGACGGGCTTCGGCGCCGGCGCCGAGGTGAAGGATCCATGGGAAGAAGGGCTGCAGCTCGACCAGCTCAAGATTTACGAGAAGGGCGAGCTCAACAAGCTGCTGTACAAGGTCATCGGCGACAACATCCGCTTCCCGGATTCGTCGCTCGGCGACATGCGCTCGCAGATGGCGGCCTGCCGCCTCGCGTTGCGTCGGCTGGACGAGCTGTTCACGAAGTTCGGCCGCGAGACGATGCTTGCCGCGATCAACCATATCTTCGACGAGACCGAGGCGAAGTGTCGCAAAGTGGTCGAGACCATCCCGGTCGGCTCCTACGAGGCGGAGTCGTTCCTCGACGACGACGGGGTCGTGGTCGGCGAGCGGGTGCGGTTGCACGCCAAGGTGACGGTCGAGGCGGGCGGCTCGATGGTCATCGACCTGTCCGGCTGCTCCAAGGAGCGGCGTGCCGGCATCAACTCGCGTACGCTCGCCGGACCGCGCGTCGCATACAAGGCGCTGACCGCGCCCCTCGACAACGTCAACGAGGGCTCGTTCCGCGCGTTGAAGGAGATCATCCCCGAGGGCAACATGATGATGGCGCGCTACCCCGCGCCGATGGCCGGCTGGTCGACGCCGATCCCGACCGTGGTCGACACCATCATCACGGCGCTTGCCAATGCCTGGCCGGACCGCGTGCCCGCCGCACATCTCGGCACGCTGGGCGGCGCCGTCGTGTTCTTCGGAACAAATCCCCAGACCCGCAAGCGCTTCGTGCTGCAGTCCATCGAGGGCGGCGGCTGGGGCGGGCGTCCGTTCGAGGATGGCGAGTCCGGGACCGTCTCGGTGTGCCAGGGCGACGTGCGCAACGGTCCCATCGAGTCCATCGAGATGAAAGCGCCGGTGCTGATCGAGGAGCGCGCGCTGCGCACCAACTCGGGCGGGGCCGGACGGTACCGCGGTGGGCTCGGCGGCAACACCAAGGTGCTCAACTTCGTCGAAGGCCGCTGGAATCTGACCCGTCCGCCGCGCATCGATTGCCCGCCGTGGGGCATCCGCGGCGGCAAGCCGGGCGGCCATGGCGACTACCTGCTCCGGAAGCCGGGCGAGAACGAGTTCCGTTCGGTGGACCAAAACGGGTATTTTGTCGCGCCAAAGGCCGAAGTCATTGTGATGACCGGGGGCGGCGGCGGTTGGGGCGATCCGGTCGACCGCGAGCCCGAGCGCGTGCGCGAGGACGTGCTCGACGGGTTCGTCTCCAAGGAGGCCGCCGAACGCGACTATGGCGTGGTGCTGAAAGGCGCCGAATTCACGATCGACGCCGCGGCGACCGAGAAGCTGCGGGTCCAGATGCGCCGCGCCGCGGCCGCGGAGTAGCGAAACGGCGACGGAGCGTAAAAGCCGTCGCCGAAAAACAACCACCGCCAACAGGGAGAAACGACATGACGAACCGCACAATCCGACATCGAACAGTGTTCGCCGCTGCCGCCGTAGCGCTTGGCGCTTTTGCCGCCGCCCCAGCCTGGGCTGCGGACACGTCGCTTCGCGTCGGCATCTCGTCGCAGACGGCGTTCACCTTCGCGCCGCTCAAGGTGGGCATCGAGCAAGGCATCTTCAAAAAGCACGGGCTCGACGTAAAGGAGTATGCCTTCGCCGGCGGCGGCAAGGAGCAGCAGGCGCTGGTCGCCGATTCCATCGACATGGCGCTGGGCTCGGGCCCCGAAATGGCCTCGATCGCCAAGGGCGCACCCCAGATGGCGGTCGCCGCCATGGCGGATGCGCCCCGGCTCCTCAGCCTCATGGTCCGGCCCGACGTGCCGGTTCATTCGGTGAAGGATCTCAAGGGGCACACCATCGCGGTCTCGACCATGGGCTCGCTCACCGCGTGGCTGGTGCGCCAGCTGTCGCGCAAAGAAGGCTGGGGGCCGACTGGCATCAAGCCGGTGGCGCTTGGCTCGACGACCTCCGAAGCCGCGGCGATGCGGACCAAGAAGGTCGACGGCATGGTCGCCGGCATCAATATGGTTTACGACTTCGAGCAGAAGGGTTATGCGCGCGGCATTGTGAATTTTGGCGACATCGTGCCCCACTTCCACATCCATGTGATCTATGCGACCAACAAGATCCTCAAGTCGGATCCGAAGGCGGTGACGAATTTTCTCGCCGGCTGGTTCGATACGATCAAGTGGATGAACGCCCATAAGGCGGAGAGCGTGAAGCTGGTCGCGCCGATCATTGGCAGCGACGAGAAGGTCACCGCCTGGACCTACGACCAACTTATGCCGATCATGCGCACGAACGGACATTTCGATCAGCAGGCCCTGGCCACCCTCGCCCAGTCCTGGGTGGACCTTCACGTGTTGAAGAAGAAGCCTGACATGTCGAAGCTCTACACCGAGAAATACCTGCCGGGCGCGGCAATGTAGCCGGCGTGCGGGGGGCGCAAGTCGCCCCCCGCCCTCGCCCCAAGAACGCACCAAAATGGACCGAACGGGAGACGCAAGTTGGACGCGCAAGAGATTGCGATCAGGATCGAGGATGTATCACACGCCTTCGGGCTGGAGGAGGATCAGCGGCGCGTCGTCGCCCTCGAGCATGCCACGCTCGACGTCACCAAGGGCGAGCTACTGAGCCTGATCGGTCCGTCGGGCTGCGGCAAGTCGACCCTGCTCAACATCGTCGGCGGGCTGCTGACCGCCTCGTCCGGCAAGGTCCAGGTCTACGGCCAGGAAGTGAAGGGACCGCTGCCCCAGACCGTTGCGTTCATCTTCCAGGAGAACGCGCTGTTCCCTTGGCGCAGCATCAAGGAGAACGTGAAGCTCGCCATGTCCTTCCAGGGCGTGCCGGTGCGCGAGCGCGAGGACCGCGCGCGCGAGGCGCTGGATTCGGTGGGGCTACTCGAGTTCTCCGACCATTTCCCCAGCCAGCTCTCGGGCGGCATGAAGCAGCGCGCCCAGCTCGCCCGCGCCCTCAGCCTGCAGACCGACGTGCTGCTGATGGACGAGCCGTTCGGCGCCCTGGACGAGCAGACCCGCATGGTGCTGGGCGAGGACCTCTCCGTCCTCCTCGCGCGCACCGGCAAGACCATCGTGTTCGTCACCCACTCGCTGTCAGAGGCGGTGTTCCTCGCCGACCGGGTCGCGGTGTTCACCGCCCGCCCCGGCCGCATCAAGGAGGTCATGCACGTCGAGGAGGCGCACCCGCGCAGCCCGTCCTTCATGACGTCCGACAAGCTCGGCCACATGCGCAACAAGCTCTACGAGCTGCTGCACGACGAGATCCGCAAGACCATGATCGGGTCCGACCGCGCCGAAGGCAGCCGCGCCATGGCCGGAGGGAGGTGACGGCCGTGAAGTTCACCCCGAAGCTCGCCCAGCGCCTGGTCCAGCTCGGCTTCCTGGTGGCCCTGCTCGGCGGCTGGTACCTCCTTACCGCGAACGGCGACGTCAACCCGCTGATCCTGCCGGATGTGCCGTCGGTCTGGGACAATTTCGTCGACCTGGTGGCGTCGGGCAAGTTCTGGTCGCCCCTCAAGACCACGCTCTACGAGTACGTTGTCGCCGTCAGCATCGCTGCGCCGCTCGGCATGATGGTCGGCTATCTGGTCAGCCGGTCGCGCTATTCGGTGCGCGTCTTTGACCCGCTGTTCGCCGGAATGTACTCGATCCCCGCCATCGTGCTGCTGCCGGTCTACGTGCTCTATTTCGGCCTCGGCGTCGGCTCGAAGATGGCCATCGGCGCGACCATCGGCTTCTTCCCGGTCGTGCTGAACACCATCGCCGGCTTCTCGACCGTCGACCCGCTCTACATTCGTGCCGCACACTCGATGGGTGCCAAGGGCGCGCAGATGTTCTGGTCGGTGATGGTGCCAGCGGCCTTCCCCGTTGTGCTGACGGGGCTCCGCATCTGCCTGATCCTCGCATTCCTGTCGATCCTCGGCACCGAAACGATCGCTTCGTTGTCGGGCCTCGGCCATGAAATCGTCTCGCTCGCCGAGCTCCTCGATACGGCCCAGATGTTCGCCTACATCGTGTTCGCGGTCGGCGTGGCGGTGACGCTCAACCTCGTCGTGTCGGCGGCCGAGCGCCGCTGGAGGCGCACCTGACATGTCGACCGTAGCTCCCGGCCGCGCCGGGTCGACCCCCTTCTTCTTCGACGCCCTCGAGCGCGCGGTGGGCACCACCCTCGCGCGCCGCTTCTCGCGGCCCAGCTTCGTCCGGCTGATCATCGTCATCCTGCTGTTCGCGGCCTGGGAGGTGGGCGTCCGCCTCTTCGGCGACCCGCTGTTCCTGTCGCCGCCGTCCGAGGTCATCGGCGGGCTGGTCGAACTCGCCCAGGATGGGGCGGTGGTCAACGCGGTGCTCGGCACGCTGGCGGAGATCTTCGTCGCGTTCGGTCTCGCGGTCGTGGTCGGGATCGCGCTCGGGCTTGCCGTCGGGCTGCAGGGCTTCACCCGGCGCGCCGTCTTCCCGATCATCCTGCTGCTCTACGCGACGCCGCAGGTCGTGTTCCTGCCGCTCGTGATCCTCTATTTCGGCATCGGCTCGGCGTCGAAGATCGCGTTCGGCTTCTCGCACGGCGTGTTCCCGATCATCGTCACGGTGGTCGCAGGCGTCCAGAACATCAACCCGGTGCTGCTGACGGCTGCCCGCTCGATGGGCGCCTCGCGCCGCCAGGTGCTGCGCTCGGTGGTGTTCCCGCACATGGTGCCGAGCCTGTTCACCGGCATGCGGCTCGGCATGACCGGCGTACTGCTGGGCGTGCTGCTCGCGGAGCTCTACGTTTCAGCCGGCGGCATCGGCTACTACACAAGGCTGTTCACCGACACCTTCGTGCCGTCGAAGGTGTTCGCGCTGATCGGCGTGCTGTCGCTGTTCGCCGTCTGCCTGAACGAGGCGGCGCGCAAGGCGGAGCAGCATTTCCAGAAATGGCGCAGCTAGAAACCATTGAATCGAGTGTGGTTATGGATTTGAAGTTCGCTTCGGTGCCCGAAATAAGCAATGCTGCGAAGGTCAAATCCACCGTACCCGGGAGGGCGTGACATGGACCACGCGGATCGCATCGCCGACGTACGCAGGCTTCTCGCTTCCGAGGGCTGCGATACCCTGGTTGCGGCCTCGAGCGCGGCCCACTCCATCGGCCGGCCGGATCCCGTGTTCCATTTGACCGGCTACCGCCCGGTCGGGCCCAGCCTCGCCATCGTCGGCCAGACCACGACCACGCTGATCGCCGCGCCCGCCTGGGACGTCGAGCGCGCCGCCTCCCGCTCCCGCGCCGACACGCTGGTCGCGACCGACGATCCCGTCGCGTCCCTCGCCGAGGCTCTCCGCACGGTGCCGGACCGGCGCATCGCGACCGTCGGGGTCGGCGGCCTGCCGCACGCGCTGGCCGGGCGCGTCGCCGCCGCGCTCGGCGGAGCGAGGGCAATCGACCCCGGATTCCACAAGGCGACCGCGCGCAAGACCGACCAGGAGATCGAGCACGCCCGCGAGGCCACGCGCATCGCCGAGAAGGGCTATGAGCACCTGCTGAAGATCGGCCATGGCGGCATGCGCGAATGCGACCTCGCGGTCGAGCTCCGCCTCTACATGGAATCGATCGGCGCCGACGACAATTTCCTGATGTTCAACGCCTCGCCGCATAACCGCGCGGTGCAGCCCTCCTCGGCCCGCAAGCTCCAGGCCGGCGACGTGATCCTCGCCGAGATCACCCCCAGCCACCAGGGCCAGTTCACCCAGATCTGCCGCACCGTCTCGGTCGGCCAGCCGTCGAACGCTCTCGCGGACAAGTACGCGCTGGTGGTCAGCGCGATGAAGGAGGGGATCGCTGCCGTCCGTCCCGGCGCGCAGATCGGCGAGGCGTGCGCCGCCATCGACCGGGTCCTGACCGCCGAGGGGTACGGCGAATACTGCAAGCCGCCGCACATCCGCCGGCGCGGCCACGGACTCGGCTTCGGCTCGATGATGCCGGGCGACGTCGCCACCGACAATCCGGTGACGCTCGAGGACAACATGTTCTTCGTCGTCCACCCCAACCAGTACATTCCCGAGACGGGCTACCTTCTATGCGGCGAGCCGGTGCGCGTGGTGCCGGGCGGGCACGAGGTGCTCAGCGCCCGCATGGCCGAGCTCGGCACCATCCCCGCCTGAGGAGCTTCGCATGCAGACGATGCAGACGGCCCTCCTGGTCGGGCCCTACGACTGGGACGAGGCGCTGGTACCCAAGGCCGAGTTCGATCGCCGCATCAAGGCCGCGCTCGATGCGGCCGCCGCACGCGGGCTCGCCGGGCTGGTCGTCCATGGCTCCAGCGAGGATAACGGCGCCCTCGCTTGGCTGACCGGGTTCACGCCCAAGCTCGGCTCTGGCTTCGCCCTGCTCGCCCCCGGCAAGCCGATCCGCATCATCGTGCCGGGTGCCGCCGCGATGCTGGAGACGGCACGCCGCATGACCTGGGCCGAGGATCTGCACGCGCTGCGCGACCCGGCGAAGCAGATCGCCGACTGGCGGGACGAGATCGCAGGAGAAAGGGCGAACGGCGCCACGCTCGGCCTCGCCGGCACCCAGACGATGGCCGGGCAGCTTTACGGCCGCGTCACTTCGGGGCTCAAGGTGGCGGATGCCGACGCGCTCGTCGACACGCTGCGCCGCAGCAAGTCGCCAGTCGAGCAGAAGCTGATCCGAAAGGCCGCCGAAATCCTCGCGACGGCGACCGCAGCGCTCGCGAAGGCGCAGAGCGCCGGCAAGGGCGCGCGCTCCGCCGCCCTGGCGGCCAAAGAGGCGGCGTTCCACGCCGGCGCACAGGATGCGCGCTTCCTCGCCAGCCTGCACGACGGCGGGGCGCCCCTTCCGCTCGACGGCACGACCGATCCGAAGTGCGAGCCTCTGCTCGCCCACCTCGCCGTGCGCTACGCCGGCTACTGGGCGGAAGGGTTCGTCACGCTCGGCAGACCGACGCCCGCGCGCGAGCGGGCCGAGGCGGCGCTCGCCGCCGCCCTCGACGCCGCGAAGCCGGGCGCGACAGGAGCCGAGATCGCGGCGGCCGCCGCCGCCGGCAACCTCGCCCTCTATCGCCGCCATCCCTCTGCCGGCCCGGCCATCGGCTCGGGCATCGGGCTCGCCCTCGCCGAAGGTCCCGATTTCGCCGCCGAGCCCAGCGCGAGGATCGAGGAGAATGGCGCCTACTCGCTGCGAGTCGGCGCCGCCGGCGACGGTGCGGACAATGCCCTCGCCTCGGCGTTGATCCTGGTGACCGAAGGCAAGGCCGAGACCTTGTGGCCGGCCCGCTAGACCCGCAAGCCCGGCTGGCTGCCTGAGGGGCACCGGCACACCCCGGACAGGATTTGCATGGCCGAACAAAGCGCGCCCAAGCCCGCCGCATCGTCGGGGCGCGGAGTCCGCGTCGCCGGACTCGCATTCGGCGCGCTCGGCGTCGTCTACGGCGACATCGGCACCAGCCCGCTTTATGCCATGCGCGAGACCTTCGCCGGGCCGCACCCGCTGCCGATCGACCGGCCGCACGTGCTGGGCGTGCTGTCGCTGGTGTTCTGGACCCTGATCCTCGTCGTCTCGATCAAATACCTCACCGTCATCATGCGCGCCGACAACGATGGCGAAGGCGGTAGCCTTGCGCTGCTGGCGCTCGCGGAACGGGCGGTCGCCGGGCGCAAGCGGCTGGTCGCCTGTCTTAGCGTCGTCGGCATCGTCGCTGCCGCCTTGTTCTATGGCGACAGTATGATCACTCCGGCGATATCGGTACTCAGCGCGGTCGAGGGGCTCAAGGTCGCATCGCCCGAGCTCGGACTCTTCGTCGTGCCGCTCACAGTCATGATCGTGATCGGGCTGTTCCTGCTGCAGCGCCACGGCACCGGCGCCATCGGCTTTCTGTTCGGGCCGATCATGCTCCTGTGGTTCTTCAGCCTCGCCATTCTCGGCGTGCGTGCCATCGCCTCGGCGCCCGATGTCCTCTACGCGCTCAGCCCGCACTACGCGGCCCAATTCCTTATTAATGGCGGCGGACTCGGCTTCCTGGCCCTCGGCTCGATATTCCTCGTCGCGACCGGTTCGGAAGCCCTCTATGCCGACATGGGGCATTTCGGCAAGACGCCGATCCGCATCGCCTGGTACGGGCTGGTCCTGCCATCACTGGTGCTCAACTATTTCGGCCAGGGCGCGCTGCTGCTCGCCCGGCCGAACGCGATCGACGACCCGTTCATCCGGATCGCCCCGGATTGGGCATACATCCCGCTGGTGCTGCTCGCGACGCTCGCTACCATCATCGCCTCGCAAGCGGTGATCTCGGGTGCCTTCTCGATGACCCAGCAGGCGATGCAGCTCGGCTACGTTCCACGCGTCCGCATGCTACACACCTCGGCTGAGACGCGCGGCCAGATCTACATACCGTTCGTGAACTGGACCCTGCTGCTGTTCGTGGTCGCGCTGGTCGTCGGGTTCGGCAGCTCCACCAACCTCGCCTCAGCCTATGGGCTCGCGGTTTCCGGCACGATGGTGCTGTCGACCTTACAGGTCGCTGTCGTCATGTTCCTGAGCTGGCGCTGGGGCTGGCGTGGCGCCGCGTTGATCGCCCTGTTCGCAATCGTCGATCTCGCCTTCTTTTCGGCGAACGGAACCAAGATCCCGCACGGCGGTTGGTTCCCGCTGGTCGTCGCGCTTATCGTCTACGTACTCCTGACCACCTGGAAACAGGGGCGCGCCGTCCTGCGCGCGCGGCAGAGGCGCTCGCTCACCATCGACGAGTTGATGGGCTCGCTCTCCAACAAGGTGGCGCGCGTGCCGGGCACCGCGATCTTCCTCACCGGACGGCCGGAGGAGGTGCCGGGTGCGCTGCTGCACAACCTCAAGCACAACAAGGTGCTGCACGAGCATGTTGTATTCCTGACCGTGACCGTGCTGGACATCCCGCATGTTCCGGCGTCGAAGCGGCTGGAAAGCCGCGACGCTGGCCACGGCTTCCGCCACGTCGAGATTCACTACGGCTATCTCGACCCGCCCGACGTGCCCAAGGCGCTGTCGAGCGTCAGCGAGGACGAGCTGGGCTTCAAGTTCGACCCGCTCGACGTCTCGTTCTTCCTGACCCGCGAGACGCTGGTGCGCAGCCCCGAACCGCTGATGAAGCGCTGGCGCGCCAAGCTGTTCTTCTGGATGTCGCGCAATTCGCTCGGCACGCTCGACTTCTTCCAACTCCCCACGAACCGTGTGGTCGAGCTCGGCAGCCAGGTCGAGCTGTAGCTAAACCTTCATCGCGTGATTGGGCGGCGTGCCGGGCTTGGCGAGCTTCGGCCAGCCCTTTGCATTCTCCTCCTGCACGCGGCGCCACTGATCCTCGATATCCTGGGTGAGACCTTGGAAGCGCGGCATCACGTAGCGGGCGAACAGCTCCAGCGACTTCCGTATCTTGTCTGTGCCGCACCATTCGTGGACGGTGAGCATGATGCCGCCAAACGACCCGAGCTCGGCCTGCTTCGCCTCGATCCAGGCGATGGCGTCGTCGGGCGTGCCGACCACCCAGTCGCGCCGGTCGAGGCACGAGAGCGGCGTGAATTCGTCGAACGGCTGGTCGGGATAGGATTCGTAGGCGCGCTTGAGACCGGTTTCCGAAAAGTACCGCGCCTCGCGAAGGATGCCCTTCTCGACGTCGGCCAGCGCCTCCTCCCGCGTCTCGGCGAGGTAGAAATTGTTGGCGATGCGCCAGCCGTCGCGCGAGGCGCGGGTGCCGTACTTGGCGCACAGCGATTCGTACTTCGCCCAATCGTCGGCGAGCTTGGTTCGCCGTCCCTTCCCCGCCGGCATCCAGAGGTCGAGCCCGAACCGCGCCGCCATGTCGAGCGTGGCTTCGCTGCCGGTGGCGGACGGCGTCGCGATCGGCAGGCGCGGCTTCTGGAACGACCGCAGCTGCAGCCGCATATCCTTGAACTTCCAGAAATTGCCGTCGTAGCTGAACGGCTCCGGCGATTCCATGAGCTTCACGATGATGTCGAGCGACTCGATCATCATCGGGTAGGCGTTCTCCTGCGCCACCTGGAAGAGCTGCTTGTCGGGCGGCAACGCGCTGGGACCGACGCCGAGGATCGCCCGCCCGCGCGTCAGATGGTCGAGGAAGCAGATGCGCTCGGCCACGTGGAACGGGTGGTGGAACGGCAGGTTCACCACCGAGGTGCCGAGCCGGATACGGTGCGCCTTGGCCGCCGCCATCGCGAGCGCCATCTCGGGGACCGGCATGGTCTCCCACCCGCCCGAATGGTGCTCGCCGATGCAGAACTCGTCGAAGCCGAGCTCGTCGGCGAGGTGGATCAGCGCAATGTCGCGCTGGAAGGCCAGCGTCGGGTTCTCCGACGGGTGATGCAGCGGCATCATGAAGAACGAGAATTTCATCCGGGCAATCCTGCGGTCGTTGCCATCTCAACCTGCCATGAGCTGGCCCGCGCGGCAAACGGACTTGCGGCGGGTTGCGCGAGACGCCGGCTACAGCAGCGCCAGGCTGAGCTGCGGGAAAGCGATCAGCAGGATCAGCACCAGCAGCATGATCACCGCGAAAGGGAACGCGCCGGTGAAGATGTCGCGGAGCGTGATGGTCGGATCGCCGATGGTCGACTTGATCACGAAGCACGAGATGCCAAGCGGCGGGGTGAGAAGCCCGATCTCGGCACCGACCACCGTAACGATGCCGAACCAGACCACGTCGCCGTTGAACTGCTCGACCGCGGGCAGGAACAGCGGCACGACGATCAGGATAATCGAGGCCGTCTCGATGATCGTGCCGAGCGCCAGCAGCAGCACGACGTAGAGTGCCATCAGCTCGACGAGCCCGAGGTGCAGCCCGTCGAGCCAGGCGCCGAACGTGGTCGGGAGGCCCGCGATGCCCAGCATGCGGCTGTACATCGACGCCGCGATGATCAGGAACAGGATGGCCGCGGTGATGTGTCCCGTTTCGACCAGCACTTCCCAGAGCTTGGCGAACGTCATCCGCCGCTTCGCGAGCGCGATCAGGAGCGCGACGGCCGAGCCGGCCGCCCCCGCCTCGGTCACGGTGATGATGCCGCCATAGATGCCGCCGAGCACCACCGCGACCAGCAGCGCGATGGGCGCGAGCTTGCCCAGCACGGCCATCGGACCCAACTCGCGCCATTCTTCGTCGCCCGTCAGGCTGCGCGACCCGCCGCCGACCGTTTCCGGGCTCAGCGTCGCCATGGCGAGGATGGCGATCGCGTAAGCGACCGAGAGCACGATGCCCGGTATGATTCCGGCGATGAACATCTGGCCGATCGATTGCTCGGCGACAATGGCGTAGATGATCATCATCGACGACGGCGGGATCAGCATGCCGAGCACCGACGAGCCCGCGACCACCCCGACGGTGAAGCGCGCGGTATAGCCGAAGCGGCGCATCTCGGGCACCGAGACGCGGGTGAAGACCGACGCTGACGCGATCGAAGAGCCGGTGATCGAGGCGAAGATCGCATTCGCCGCCACCGTCGCGATGCCGAGCCCGCCGCGCACCCGGTAGAACAGGAAGTTGGCGACGTCGTAGATCTCCTTGCCGAGCCCGGCGGCACTGACAATGAACCCCATCAGCGCGAACAGCGGCACGGCCGCGAACACCTCGTTCGACACGGTGTTGGCGACCGAGAGCGACAGCATGTTGACCGCGACGTCGAAATTGTCGCGCAGGTACCACACACCCAGGAACGACACGAGCCCAAGCGCCACAGTTATGTAGAGGCCCGCATAGATCAGCAGGACGATGATGACGACCGAGACGATCCCGACGTCGATGCCGGTCATCTCAGATCCCTTCGGGCGTGTAGGTGGGCTCCGCGTCCGCGCCGCGGTCGACGGTCGCGTAGCGCCAGGCGAACACCAGGAACTGGATCAGCATGACCAGCGTGCCGATCACCACCACCAGCTTGACCGGCCAGGTCGGGAAGACGAACAGCCCCTTCTCGCCAATGTAGTAGTTGCGCCGCCACGCCTCGGCGAGCAGCGGCACGCTGCCGTAGAGCAGCAGCCCGAGGAACAGGGCACCCAGCGCCTCGAACGCCACCCCCATCGCGCGGCCCACCGGGCGGCGTCGGGCCAGCATCAGGTTGAACAGCCCGTCCGAGCGGGTGAGCTTGCCGGTGCGGAGCGCGTCGGAAAGCTGCAGGAACACGATGGCGACGATCGACATCTGGGTGATCTCGATCACCCCCTCGATCGGGTGGTTGAAGAAGGTCCGCCCGATCGCGTCCGCGTCGATGATCAGCATCAGGACGAAAATCCACGCCGACCCGAGCGCGTTGAGCCCGGCGACGACGCGGCGAAAGGCGGCGCCGGGGGCGCCCTCGCGGGCCGCCCCCTCGCCCGGGCCGGAAACCGACCCTGCCGGCTCGACCATGCGCGGCTACTCTTTATCCCATTGGCGCAGGATCGGCTGGTGCGCTGCCCGCATCTTATCCATGTAAGCTGTCAGGATCTGGCGCGCCGGCAGGCCCCGCTTCTCGAGGTCGGCCGCCCAGTCCTTGGCGACGTTGGGCATGGTCATGGCCCAGTGCTTGCGCTCCGCCTCGGTGAGCTGGGTGACGGTGCCGCCCATCGCCTTGAACTTCGCGAGCGAGCTCTTCGCCTCCTCGTTCACCTTGTCCACCACGTAGTCGCGATAGACGGGCGACGCGTCCTGGATGGCGGCCTTCACCTCGTCCGGCAGCTTTTTCCAGCTATCCATGTTGACCGTGATCGTCTTGGAATTGGCGGTACCGATGTCGGCCTTCACCATGTACTTCGCGACCTCGGCGATCTTGAACGAGATCATCGCCTCGGGCCACAGCATGGTGCCGTCGATCACCCCGGTCTTCATCTCGTTGTAGTAGTGGACCAGGCTGCCGGCCACGCCGACCGCGCCGGTGTTTTGCAGGTAACGCAGGTTGAGCCCCGCCGAGGCGATCTTCTTGCCCTTGAACTCGGCGAGCGAGGTCACCTTCGGCTTGAAGAACATCTGGTAGGAATCGAGCACGTCCAGGTTGGTCAGATAGAGCTGGTTATACTTCGCCCACGTATCCGGGATCGCCTTGTACTCCTTGGCGAGCTCGTCGAACGTGCGCGCGACCAGCCCGACATCGGACGTGACGAACGGCGTCGCGTAGGCGATTTCGTTCAGCGGCACCTTGTCGGTATGGAATACCGAGGTCACGATGCCAATGTCGCCGAGCCCCTTCTGCAAGCCGTCGAGTACGTGTTGTACCTTGCTGATCTGGCCCGACCATGCTTGGTTCCAGTTGATCTTGTAGTGGCCGGTCTTCGCCAGCCGCTTGTTGATCTCCGGGATGTAAGACTTGACGAACGCCTCGACCCACAGCGCTTTGGGCGGATAGCCGTCGATCGCCGTGAGGCTGATCGTCTCGGCTGCCCGCGCCGGCGTCGCCACCGCAAACGCGCCGACGGCGGCACCGACCGCCAGCCCGAGCGCCACGCGGCGCCCCATCGTTCCTGATTTCATAGCTCCCTCCCTTGCCGTTCCGTGGCCAAACGCGCCGTGCGGCCGGACCCGGAAGCCCCGCCTCACCCACGCATGAATGTTGCCAGACCTTGAACGTGTTGTTCGTCGTATTGAAGCGGAGGCTAGTGCCGTTCCCGCCCGCCCCGCAACCGAAAAAGCCGCAGATCAACTTGCCGGGGCTTGCGGCTCCTGGTGGTGATAATTGGCGTTGATCGCGGCCCGGAAGTAATCGCCGTAGGTCATCGGCGGGTAGCGCGGGGGATCGTCCGCCGACGTGCAGCTCGGCAGGCAGCCGATCTCGACGTCGGGGTTGGTCGAGAAGAAGAACGGTACCGAATAGCGGGTATCGCGCCCGGGATGCACCACGCGGTGCGGCGTCGACACGAACCGGTCGTTCGACCAGCGCATGCAGAAATCGCCGGTATTGACCAGGAAGCAGCCTTCGGGCGCCGGCGCGGCAAGCCATTCACCGGAGCGCGTCAACAACTCGAGCCCCGGCAGGTTCGCCTGAGCGAGGATGGTGAGGAAGCCGTAGTCGCAATGCGGCGCGGCGCCAAACTGGTTGTCCTCGATTCGTGCCTGCGGCGGATACTCGATCAGCCTGAGGCCGGTGGTGCCGCCGACGAAGGCCGGATGGGACGTAAAGTAGTCGGACGGCATACCGAGAGCGGCGGCGTACAGCGGCAGCAGGCGGAGGGCCAGCTCCTCCATCGCCGCCAGATAGGCGACCATCGTTTCCCGGAAGCCGGGCAGCCCTTCGGGCCACTGGTTGGGCGAACGGAACCGCTTGCCCGCCACTACGTCAGGGTGGTCCGGGGCGAGGTCGCGCCCGAGGAAGAACGACGCGTTGAGGCTCGGCTTGGTGTTGCGGTTGACGGTCGAGGTCTTGAGCGTCGTGCCACCGAGAGGCATGTAGCCGCGATTGTCGCGGTTGATCGGCGTCGTCAATTTGCGGGCGAGCGGCAGGTCGTGGAACCGCTTCGTCTCGGCGAAGACGCGGTCGATCAGCGCCTGGTCGACGCCATGATTGTGGATGAAGAAGAACCCGACCTCGCGACACGCCCGGCCGAGCGCGGCGGACGCGGCCTCTAGCGCGCCGGGCGCACCCGCGCGATAGGGGCCGAGATCGATGATGGGAAGCGCGTCCGGATGTCCCGCCGCCTCGGCCCGCCTAGGTCATGTACCCATAAAGGGGATTCCCTTTATGGGCGGGGTGTGATTCAAGCTTCCAAACGGTGGGAGCTTGAAGATGGCGCGCTTCGATTTGACCGATGCGGAATGGACGATCATCCAGCCGCTGCTGCCGAACAAGCCGCGCGGCGTGCCGCGGGTGGACGACCGGCGTGTGGTGAACGGGATCTTCCACATCCTGCGCACAGGCGCGCCGTGGCGTGACCTGCCGGAACGGTACGGCCCGTACACCACGGTCTACAATCGCTTCAACCGCTGGGCCAAAGCAGGGGTGTGGCTCAAGGTGTTCGAGGCTTTGAAGGCCGGCTCGCCCACGTCGCTTCATCTGATCGACTCCTCGATCGTGCGCGCCCACCAGCACGCGGCCGGCGGTAAAAAGGGGGCGCGGATCACGCCATCGGCCGTTCTCGTGGAGGACTGACCACCAAAATCCACGTCGTGGTGGATCGTCACGGCCTGCCTGTGCGCCTGCTGCTCACCCCCGGCCAGGCCTCGGACAAGACCACCTTCCCGGCCCTGGTCGAGGGACTGGCGCTCGCTCGTCACGTCGTTGCCGACCGCGGCTACTTCGCGGCCACCATTATCGCGCTCATCGAAGCCGCTGGCGCCTTCGCCCACATCCCGTCGCAGAGCAACGTCCGGGTCCGCCGTGTCGTTGACCGCCAGATTTACCGCCAGCGCAACCTCGTCGAACGCTTCTTCAACCGGCTCAAGCACTTCCGGCGCATCGCCACGCGCTATGACAAGCTCGCGCGAAACTTCCTCGCCGCCGTCGCCCTCGCTTCCATACGGCTCCGCATCAACCATTATGAGTCCACGACCTAGTTGCCATGCGCCCGTTCTCCCGTCAGCCGGGGGCATGATAGCAGGGGAGTGCGGTCCGATACAAAGCCTGGGCGGGCGCAACGCTGGATGCGGTCAGGCGTTGCCGTGAGCGGCGACGCGGTTGCCGTTGCGGCCCGGGGCGACACGGGCGCGATTTCCTCGTCCAGCGCCGCCCGCACCCGCACCAGCAGGTCGTGCCGCACAAAGGGCTTGAAGATCACCTGCACGTCGCCGCCGATCGCCCCGCTCGCCACCAGGGTGTCATAGGCGTAGCCCGATGCGTAGAGCACCTTGAGGCCGGGGTCGCGGTCGCGCGCGGCCCGCGCGAGCGTCGGCCCATCCATCCCGCCCGGCAGCCCCACGTCGGTCAGCAACAGGTCCGGCAGGCAGCCGCTGTCGAGCAGCGCCAGCGCCTCGCGCGCATTGTGGGCGGTGAGTATGCGGAACCCGGCGAGGCGCAGGCAGCGCGCCACATAGTCGAGCACCTGCGGCTCGTCCTCGACCACCAGGATGCAGGCGCCCTCGTGCGTCGCACCGTCCCGCGTTCCGGGGCGCGCGTCGTCCGTCGGGCGCTCGTCCACGCCTTCGGCGAGCGGCAGGCAGATGCGGAAGGTCGTGCCGCGCCCCACCTCGCTCGCCACGTGCAGGAACCCGCCAGACTGCTTGACGAAGCCGAACACCGCGCTCAGCCCGAGTCCCGTGCCCTGCCCCACCTCCTTGGTGGTGAAGAACGGATCGAACACCCGGCCCAGCACCTCGGGCGGCATTCCGCCGCCGGTGTCCGAGATGCTGACCTCGACATAGGGGCCGGGCGCGACTTCCGCATCCTCGTCGCGGTCCTCCAACTCGTCGGCGCCCACCTCGATCTCGCGCGTGGCGAGCGTCAGCCGCCCGCTGCCCGCCATCGCATCTCGGGCGTTGACGGCAAGGTGAAGAATCGCCGTCTCCATCTGCACGGGATCGACGCGCACCCGCGCGGGTGCGGCCGAGAGCTCCATCACCACCTCGACCGCCTCGCCCAGCGTGCGCCGGAACGGGCCGACGACGCGCGAGATCAGCTCGTTCATCTCGACGGCTTCGGGGCTCAGCGCCTGGCGCCGCGAGAAGGCGAGAAGCTGGCTGGTAAGCTCGGCGGCACGGCGCGCGGCCTGCTGGGCGTTGGCCAGGCACTTGGCGAGGCTGACGTCATCCTTCACCTGGTCCTCGGCGAGCTCGAGATTGCCGAAGATCACGGTCAGCAAATTATTGAAGTCGTGCGCGATCCCACCGGAAAGCTGGCCAATGCTTTCCAGCCGCTGCGCCTGGACCAGCCGCGCCGACGCCTCGCGCTCGAAGATCATGTGGCCGATCTGGCGCCCCGCGCTGCCCAGGAGGTCGCGCTCCGGCTCGCTCGCCGGCGGTAACGCGACCTGGCCGTCGAGCGAACCGACCTCGATATCGCCGATATACTCGCCGCCCGCCCGGATGCGGATCGTCGTCTGCGCCGGGGAAGCGCCCGGCGTGCCGGTGACAAAGGTCTCGCCGCGCACGTTGAGCCGGACCCAAAGCCGCTCCCCGGCCGCCAGCCCCGGCGGCAGCAGATCGATCAGGTCCTGGCAGATCGCCTCGACGCCGCGGCTGCGATCATGCGTCAGGCGCGCCATCACGAAGCGGCAATGAAGCTCGCGCACGCGCAGCTCGAGATCGTGGCTCTGGCGGGCGAGCGCGTCGCGCGCCTCCTTCAGCTCGCTGACGTCGAGCCCGCAGGCGACGATCTCCTCGTCGCCGGGCTCGCCATTCCGCATGATCGAGAACAGCGCGTTGAACCGGTTGCCGTCCTGCCGTCTGCAGCCGATCTCGCGCTGCATGATGACACCAGCCTCGTCGAGTTCGCGACGCATCCCGCGCGCGAGGGCCGGCTCCACCATCAGCCGCGAAAGGCGCATGCCTTCCATCTGGCCGACGGAATAGCCGAACATCCGCTCGCAGGCACGGTTGGCGTAGCGCACCTTTCCGTCGCGGCGCCCGATCAGCGCCAACGCCATCGGCGCCAGCGCCGTCATCAAGCGGAATCGCTCCTCGCTGGTCCGGAGCTCGCGTTCTGCGCACTTCTCAGCGGTCACGTCGAGCAGCAGCCCGTCCCAAACCACGGCGCCATCGGGCGCGCCGCGCGGCTGCGCCGCCCCCTGCACCCATATCTCGCCATCCGGCCCTGTGGCGCGGAACGACACCTCGCAGGGCGTAAGGGCGCGAGCGGATTCCCGCATGGCGCCGTCGAACGCGGCCCGGTCATCGGGGTGGATGCGGTCGAACAGCAGGTCGGCGCGACGCATCGCCGTCTCGGGCTCGATCCCGAACAGGCGGCGGACGCCGTCGCTGACATAGGTGAACGAGCCGAGGCCGCGGCCGAAATTGGTGCCATGCGCGCGCTTCACGTAGCGGAACACCATCCCGGGCACGTGGGCGGCAACGGCGGTGAGGCGCGCCTCGGTGTCGGCGAGCGCCCGGCGGGTTTCGACCTCCTCGGTCACGTCCTCGACGATACCGGTGATATGGCTGAGCGCGCCGTCCGATCCGTAGCAGATCTCGCGCGAGATGCGCGCGTGGCGCACCGCCCCGTCGCCGCGGATCACCCGCAGCATGCTGAGGATGGTCCCGGGCGGCTGGACGCCTGCCTGGATCCTGACGATGGTCTCCTGAAGCTGCGCGCGGTCGTCCGGATGGATGATCTGGAGAAAGGAATCGGCGCCCGGCGTAAAGGTCCCCGGCTCGCGGCCCAGAAGGCGGTAGAGCTGGTCTGACCACCAGACCTCGTGCGTCTTGTAGTCGGAGCGGTAGCTGCCGATCCCGGCGATCGCCTCGGCGTGATCGAGCGCCGACCGCACTTCGCAGAGCCGCCGGGTTGCCGCCATGCTCTCCTCCAGCGCGACGCGCTGGCGGTCGAGGTCGGCCGCGTGGCGGCGGCGCTCGGTGGTCGCGGCGCCGAGCAGGATGCCCATCACGCTGACCACGCCGAGCAGGAGCTGGGTGTCCTGCAGCGGCAGGCCGTATGCCGCGAACTGCTGGACGATCGGGACCCCGACATTGACGGCGACGACCACCCAGGCCGCGCCGGCGGAGCCGGCGACGAACGCGGCCCAGATCACGGGCAGCGCCACAAGGTAGAGGGGCGCCGTGCCGAACAGGTCCCAGCGGCGCGAGCTGAGCGCGATGGCGGCCACGGTGGCGACGGCGAGGCCGGCCATCAGCTCGGCCGGGACGCGCTCCTCGCTCCGCGGATCGGGACGCGCACCCTTCAGCAGACGCGCCCACTGCAAGGCGGCGCGCAGCACCAGCGGACCGAGCCCGATGGTCGACAGGCTGTCCCCGATCATGCAGGCGAACGTCCGGTTCGCGAGATCGGGCAGAGCGACCACGCCGGTCAGGTAGAGGGCGGGACCGATGATTGCGGGCAGCAGGATCGAGGCGCCGATGCCTGCCGCAAGGAAGCCGGCCGCAGCCCGCATGGTTCCGAGCCGCAGGTCGACGCGACAGGAATGAAGGATCCAGCCGGCGACGCCGTAGGCCGCCGCGATGGAGAGCGCGCCGATCAGGGTGGTCGATACCGGCTCGGAGACCAGGAACAGCCCGGCCAGAATCCGGGCGACGAATATCATCGGCAGATAGGCGGGCCCGAAGACGGCGACCAGAGCGAGGCTGAGGGCATGGCCGGGATACCACGGCCCGACCCAGGGCGCTGGCCCGACCGCGACGCCAAAGGCTCCGAATCCCATCCACAGGACCAGATAGCTCAGGCAGACGATCAGAGGGCGGAGGGGCATCGCGCAGCGCTCGTTCGGGCCAGCCCCACGCAGGGAGGTGCGAAGCTTCATTCGAAGCCTACGGTCATATGCGTTAACGAAAGGTAAAGACGGCCGGGAACTGGGCTGCGGGCCGTGCCGGGCGGCAATTCCTGCCGGTCCCGCCAGGCACGATCTGCCGCGCACGCTTTCAGCGGAAACACGAGCAAAGTGCGCCAACCATCTGATTGCACATTATTTCTCTCCTGATCGTCCCGGTTGGCACGATTTTCGCAAGCGTCCCGGCAGGACATTTCGCTAGGGACGGGTTCATGGGCGTGCGTGCGTATGCGGTAGATCGGGAAGCGGCGGGGCGCCGGAGCGCGGTAGAGACCGCTCTTGCGGCCTTCGCGATGGCGCTTGCCGCGCTAATCGTGGCGCTGGCGCTGGCCCCGCCTGCCCGCGCCTCGTCCCGCATCAAGGACATCGCCGACTTCGAAGGGGTCCGCGAGAACCTGCTGGTCGGCTACGGGCTTGTCGTCGGTCTCGACGGCACCGGCGACACGCTGACCAACTCGGCCTTCACCAAGCAGAGCCTGGTCGGCATGCTCGAGCGGCTCGGCGTCAACACCCGCGACGCGATCACCACCCTGAAGACCCAGAACACCGCCGCCGTGATGGTGACGGGCACCCTGCCGCCCTTCGCGCGCCAGGGCTCGCGCATGGACATCTCGGTCTCGGCCCTCGGCGACGCGAAGAGCCTGCTCGGCGGCACGCTTCTGGTCACCCCGCTGATCGGCGCGGATGGCGAGGTCTATGCCGTCGCCCAGGGGCAGGTCGCGGTCTCGGGCTTCTCGGCTCAGGGCGCCAGCGCCTCGGTCACCAAGGGCGTGCCGACCAACGGGCGCGTCGCCAACGGTGCCATTGTCGAGCGCGAGATCGACTTCCGCCTGAACAATATGCACAGCGTGTACCTGGCGCTGCGCAACCCGGACTTCACCACGGCGCGGCGCGTCGCCAGCGCGATCAACCGCTTCATCGGCCGCGCGACCGCCGCCCCGACCGACCCGGGCACGGTGATGGTCAGCGTGCCGCCCGACTATGCCGGCGGCGTCGTCGGGCTGCTGACCGACATCGAGCAGCTTCGCGTCGACCCGGACCAGATCGCGCGCGTCGTGATCGACGAGAACTCGGGCATCATCGTCATGGGCGAGAACGTGCGGATCTCGACCGTCGCCATCGCCCAGGGCAACCTCACTGTCCGCATCACCGAAACGCCGCAAGTCTCTCAACCGACGCCGTTTTCCCAGGGCGGCACCACCACGACCGTGCCCCGCACCAACATCCAGGTGGACGAGGACAAGGGCAAGCGCCTCGCGGTCGTGCCATCCGGCATCAGCCTTCAGGAGCTGGTCAATGGGTTGAACGCGCTGGGGGTCGGGCCGCGCGACCTGATCACCATCCTGCAGTCGATCAAGGCTGCGGGCGCCCTCCAGGCCGAAATCGAGGTGCTGTGATGACCGACGCCGCCGCAAACGCGATCGCCGCGACCGCCGCACCGGCGGTGCATGCCCTCACCGCTTCCGACGCGGCCCGCGCCCGCAAGGACGCGGCCGCCGCCAAGGCGGCTCAGGATTTCGAGGCGAACTTCGTGTCGCAGATGCTGGAGCCGATGTTCGACGGGCTGGGCACCGGCGGCACGTTCGGCGGCGGCCACGCCGAGCAGATGTGGCGGTCGTTCATGCTGCAGGAATACGGAAAGGTCATCGCGAAGCACGGAGGCATCGGCATCGCCGACGCCGTGAAGCAAGAGATTCTGCGCGCCCAGGAGGCACAATGAGCACCGAACTCCACCCGAGGATCGAGGCGCTGATCGGCGTCGGCTCGCGGCTGATCGAGCTGATGGAGCGCGAGATCGCCATCCTGCTCGACATGCGGCCGGGCGACGTCGCCGAGCTGCAGGACGAGAAGTCGACCTTGACCGATGCCTACGAGACCCACCTCTCGGTGCTGCGCGACGAGCCGGCGATGCTCGCCGCCCTCGCCCCGCCGCTGAAGGACGAGCTGATGCGCGTCGCCATGCGGCTGAACGCAACCGTGGCCGAGAACGCCCGCGCGCTCGACGCCGCCCGGACCGCCAACGAGCGCCTGCTCAAGGCGATCGTCGACGCGGTCACTGCCGAGCGCGAGCGCAACGCCGGCTACTCACGCACCGGCGCGAAGGCGTGCCCGCGGCCGGGCCGTTCGGCGCCCGTTTCGCTCAGCGTGGACACCAGGCTCTAGGACCCGGCTGGGGACGGCGACCGCCATGACCCTCAACGTCTCGCTTCTCGACGCCCTAAGCGGGCTGCAGGCGAACCAGCGCCTGCTCGGCATCACGTCGCAGAACGTCGCGAACGTCAACACGCCCGGCTATACCCGCAAGACCGGCACCCAACAAGCGGTGGTGCTGGGCGGTAACGGGGCAGGCGTCGACGTCTCCGCCATCACGCGCAACGTCAACGTCTACCTGCAGCGCGACCTGCGCCAACAGGGCGCCGACCTCGGCGCGAGCCAGACGCTCAACGATTTCTATTCCAACCTGCAGAACCTGTTCGGCGCGCCCGCCGACGCGTCCTCGATCGGCGCCCAGATCGGCACGCTGGGCAACGCGTTCCAGGCGCTCGCCACCTCGCCGCAGGACGCCTCGCAGCAGATCAATGTGATCACGCAAGGGCGCTTCGTCGCGAGCCAGCTCAACAGCCTCGCCGGCCAGGTCCAGGATCTGCGCCAGCAGGCGGACAGCGACATCACCTCGACCGTCACCGACGTCAACCACGAGCTCGACACGATCCAGAAGCTCAACGTCGAGATCGCGCGCCAGAAGGCGATCGGCCAATCCACCGCCGATCTCGAGGACCAGCGCGACACCGCCCTCGACGCGCTGAGCCAGCAGATGAACATCACCTACTTCCAACGCAACACGGGCGAGACCGTGGTCTATGCCCCGGGCGGGCAGATCCTGGTGGACGACACCGCACACCATCTTACCCATTCCTCGGTCGCCCAGATGAGCGAGTCGCTCGCATGGGCCGACGGCGGGGTCGGGCCGATCACGCTGAACGGCACCGACATCACGGGCGACCTCACCGGCGGCACGCTGGGCGGGCTGGTGTCGATGCGCGACACCACTCTGCCCAACCTCGCCTCGCAGTTCGACGAGCTGGCGAGCGCCCTCGGCGACCAGATCAACGCCGCGCACAATCAGGGCACCGCCTACCCGGGCGCTTCCTCCCTGACCAGCGCGAAGAGCTTCGCCGCGACCGACACGCCCGGCTTTTCCGGCACCGCCCGCTTCACCGTCACCGACTCGACCGGCAACGTCGTTGCCACCACAGACGTCGCCCTCTCCCCGACCATGACGATCTCCGGCCTGATGACGGCGATCAACACCGGGCTGGGTGGCGCGGCCACCGCAACGCTCAACCCGTCCGGCCAGCTCGTCATCCAGCCGGCGAGCGGCAGCAACAACATCGCGGTCAACGAGCTCACCAGCCAGGTGCCCGACGGCTCCACCACCGTCGGTCTCAGCGACTTCCTCGGGCTCAACGACTTCTTCACGACCGGCAAGTCCTATTCGGATTACGGCTCGGCGCAGCAAGGCTCGAAGACTGTGGCGCTCGGCCTCGCCGGCTCGCTGACCGTAAGCGGCGCCGGGTTCGCCCCGGTCACCCTCGCCTACACCGGAACGGACTCCCTGCAAAGCGTCGCGACCGCGATCAACGGCAACGCCACCCTCGCCGCGGCGCATGTCAGCGCAAGCGTCGTGACCGACGGCAGCGGGTACCGTCTGAAGATCGCCGACACCGACGGCGACAACGTCTTCCTCGGCGACACGGGAAGCCTGGTCTCGACGCTCGACCTCCAGTCGCGCGCGCCGGCCTCGGCGGCGAACATCGCGGTCCGCAGCGACATCCTCGCCAATCCCGGCCTGCTCGCCTCCGCCACCCTGTCCGCCGACAGCGGACTCGCGGTCGGCGACTCGGCGGTCGGGCCGGGCGACAACACCAACGCCCAGCTCGTTGCCAATACGTTCAATCAGCGGATCGGCTTCGCGGCGACCGGCCAGCTCGCCGCCGGAACGCTGTCCCTCGCCGATTACGGCGGCGCGATCCTGTCGCTGAACGCGACCCAGGCAAAGACCGCCTCGGACCAGCTCAGCTCGCAGAACTCGCTCTTCCAGGCGCTGACGACCCAGGCGACCGCCCAGAGCGGCGTGAATCTCGACCAGGAGATGGGCAACATGATCCTGCTGCAGAACGCCTATGCGGCGTCGGCGCGGGTCATCACAACCACCTCGCAGCTCTACGACATCCTCATGAACATCCAGACCGCGTGACCCCAATGGATAACGTTTCCAACCTCTCGCGCTACAACTCACAATTCTATTTCCTGTCGCAGACGCAGAGCCGCATCGCCGACGAACAGATCCAGGTTTCCAGCGGCTACAAGTCGACGGACTATGCGGGGATCGCCGGCGACTCGAACCGGCTGGTGTCGATGCAGGCCCAGCTCGGTCGCGTGACGCAATACCAGACCAACAACTCGCTGGTGTCGGACCGGCTGACCCAGATGGAATCGAACGTCGCGCAGGTCTTCGACGTCGTTGGCAGCATCAAGACCCTGCTGGTCAATGCGCTGAACGGCTCGACCACCACGCAGGACGTGAATCTGAGCGGGCAGGCGTCGACCATGCTCGACCAGGTCGCCTCGCTGCTCAATACCCAATTCGACGGGCGATATCTCTTCTCTGGCACCCAAACGAACACGGCCCCGGTCGATCTCACCCAGCTCCCGGCGAGCTACTCGGTGCCGTCGAGCGCGGGCGACGCCAGCTCCTACTACCAGGGCAATTCCACCCAGCTCGCCGTCCAGGCCTCCGACACGCTCAACGTTACGTACGGCGCGACGGCCAACGAAGGCGGGTTCGAGGAGCTGATCCGCGGACTCGACATCGCCCGCAAGGCCGCCCCCGGAGATACTGCCGCGCTGCAGGACGCGCTCGCCGCCGTCAACCAGGCCGAGCAGGATATTCCCAACATCCGCACCCGGATCGGCGCGTCGGAGTCGACCCTCGCCAGCATCAACACGATGCACGGCAACTTCACGACCTACACGCAGAAGTCGATCGGCGACATTGAGAACGTGGATGTCACCGAGGCGCTGACCAAGGTGCAGAACGATTCGACGGGCCTCCAGGCCTCCTACATGACGATCAACTCGCTGTCGCAACTCAACCTGATGAACTATCTGCGCTGAGCCCTGGGGGCGAAGGCGCAACATTTCTCCAAGGAGACGGAGCATGAGTCAGAGCAGTGCCGCAATAGCCGCCCCCGAGACGGCGGTGTCGCCGGAACCGGCGCCGAGCGATCCGGGCCGCGGCCCGATCGTCCTCGAGACGCGCTTCGGCGAGATGGCGGTCGATCCCGAGGCCACGATCCGCATGCCGCGCGGACTTCTGGGATTCGGCGGGCTCCGCGAGTTCGCCCTCGCGGCCCTGCCCGACGCCAAGTACGCCGGGCTCCGGGTCCTGCAGTCGATCGAGGATGCGAGCCTGTCCTTCATCGTGCTGCCCTACGAGCCGGCGCTCGGCGCCATCACGCCCGAGGACACGGCCGAAGCGTTTCAGGCGCACGGCATCGCCGAAGGGGACGGAGCGATGCTCCTGATCGTGTCGGTCCGGCGTGCCGGCGATGCGACGAACGTCTCCGTCAACCTGCGCGCGCCGGTGGTGGTCGACGTCAAGAACCGCAAGGCGTGGCAATACGTGCTTTCCAATCCGGCCTACCCGGTGCGCCAGGATTTCTCGGCTTTAAGCAAGGGTTAACCAGGATGGCCAACCATGGAGCCCGGCCCCGGCCAGCCGCGCGCGCGGCGGACGCGCCGATAGGTCGCGGAGACAGACGCCCGATGGCTTCCGTCAAGGATTTGTCAGTCGTCATTCTGTGCGGCGGGCTCGGCACGCGCCTGCGCGAGGAGACCGAGTTCAAGCCGAAGCCGATGGTCGAGATCGGCGGCCGGCCCATCCTCTGGCACATCATGAAGCACTACCGCCATTTCGGTGCGCGCGATTTCGTACTGTGCCTCGGCTACAAGGGCGAGGTCATCCGCGACTATTTCCTCAACTACCCGCTGCGCAACACCGATTTCGCCATCGATCTCGCGACCGGCGCGGTCGAGCCGCTGGCGCCCAGGTGCGACGAGGATTGGCGCGTCACGCTGGCCGAGACCGGGCGCGACACGCTGACCGGCGCGCGGCTGCGCCAGGCGATCCGCTACGCCAAGGGCGACGTGTTCTTCGCGACCTATGGCGACGGGCTCGCCGACATCGACCTCGACCGGCTCTATGCCCATCACGTGGCCTCGGGCAAGCTTGGCACCGTGACCGCCGTGCGCCCCTCGTCCCGCTTCGGCGAGCTTTCCATCGCCAAGGGGCTGGTACGCCAGTTCCGCGAGAAGCCGCAGGTGGCCGAGGGCTGGATCAACGGCGGGTTCTTCGTTTTCGACCGGCGCGCCTTCGACCTGGTGCGCCCGGGCGACAATGTCTCGCTCGAGGAGGCGGTCCTCGCCGCCCTCGCCGCGGAGGGCGAGCTCGCCGTCTACCAGCATTACGGCTTCTGGCAGTCGATGGACACCTATCGCGAGATGCAGCTCCTCAACGACATGTGGCAGGGCGGCCAGGCGCCCTGGATGGTGTGGCGCGAATGCCGGATGTCGGCCTGATCCGGGAGGGCGCGACGGCGCCCCGCCCGAGCCTCCGCACCGCGACCTGCCGCTTCTGCGGCACGGCGCTCACGCGCTCGTTCGCCGACCTTGGCGCGACGCCGCCGGCCAATGCCTATCTGCGCGAGGCAGACCTCAGCCGGCCGGAGGTGTTCTATCCTCTGCACGCCTACGTCTGCGAATCTTGCTTCCTGGTCCAGCTCGAGGAATTCGCGACTCCCGAGCAACTTTTCGGGGATTACGCGTACTTCTCCTCGTACTCCGGGACGTGGCTCGCCCATGCCGAGGCGTACGCGAAGATGGCCATCGAGCGGTTTCGGCTGGGGCGGGAAAGCCGGGTGATCGAGGTCGCCTCGAACGACGGCTATCTTCTGCAGCATTTCGTGCGCCGGAACATTCCGGTGCTGGGCATCGAGCCGGCCGCCAACGTCGCCCGTCGCGCGGAGGAGCTGGGGGTGCCGACGCTGGTGCGCTTCTTCGGCCGCACCACCGCGCAGGAGGCGGCGCGCCAGTTCGGCCGCGCCGACCTGATCAGCGCCAACAATGTGCTGGCGCACGTGCCGAACCTGAACGACTTCGTCGCGGCGTTCGCCATCGCCCTCGCGCCCGGCGGCACGGTCACGGTCGAGTTCCCGCACCTCATGCGGCTGATCGAAGAGGGCCAGTTCGACACGATCTACCACGAGCATTTTTCGTACTTCTCGTTCCTGACCGCCGAGCGCATCTTCGCCGCGCACGGGCTCCAGGTGTACGACGTGGACACGCTGCCGACCCATGGCGGCAGCCTGCGCCTCTACGCCGCCCACGCCGACGGGGCGCCGGCGGCGGCGGCAGATGTCACTCGGCTCCGCGCCGCCGAGCGCGCCGCGGGTCTCGACCGGATCGAGCTTTACCAGGGCTTCAACGCCCGGGTGGCGGGGATCAAGCGCCGGCTGCTCGGATTTCTGGTCCAGGCGAAGGAGGAGGGCAAATCGATCGCGGCCTACGGCGCCGCCGCCAAGGGCAACACGCTGCTGGTCACCGCCGGCGCGGGACGCGACCTCATCGACTACGTGGTCGACGCCAACCCGCACAAGCAGGGGCTCTATCTTCCCGGCACGCACATCCCGATTTCCGCCCCGGCGCGGCTCGCCGAGACAAGGCCGGACTACGTGCTGATCCTGCCGTGGAACCTGACCGCCGAAATCACGGCGACGATGGCGCATGTGCGCGACTGGGGCGGCCGCTTCGTGGTCGCCATCCCCGACCTCAAGGTGCTGCCGTGAGGTTCGAGCCGACCACCCTCGCCGGCGTCTGGCTCGTCTTTCCCGAGCGCGCGGCGGACGCGCGCGGCTCGTTCGCCCAGACCTTCAACCTGCTCGAGTTCGAGGCACAAGGCCTCTGCGCCTCGTTCGTGGTCACCGCCGTTTCCACCAACCTGCGCGCCGGCACGTTGCGCGGGCTGCACTTCCAGGCCGCGCCCGCCGCCGAGGCCAAGCTGGTGAGCTGCCCCGCCGGCGCCGCGTGGGACGTGGTGGTCGATCTGCGCCCCCGCTCGGCGAGCTACGGGCGCTGGACTGCGACGGAGATCAGCGACACCAACGGCCGCCAGGTCTACGTCCCGGAGGGATGCGCGCACGGCTTCCAGACCCTCGCCGACGCGACGACCATCCACTACCAGATTTCGGCCGACTACGCGCCGGGCCTCGCTCGCGGCGTGCGGTGGGACGATCCCACGCTCGCCATCGACTGGCCCATGGCGCCGACTGCGATGTCCGAGCGCGACCGCGCCCTCCCCCGCCTTGCCGAAGCGATGGCGGTCGCGTGATGGCGACGACCGCCGCCCGCATCATGCCGTTCGCGCCGGAAAGCGATACCGCCCGGCTCGAGGCCCTGTTCCTGAAGATGGTCGAGATCCGCGCGGTCGAGACCGCGCTGCTGGACCTCTTCGCCGTCGGCAAGCTGCGCGGCACGGTCCACACCTGCCTCGGGCAGGAGGGTATCGCCGCAGGCGTGATCGGCGCGCTCGACCTCGCGCGTGACGCGGTGTGCTCCAATCATCGCGGCCACGGCCACTACCTCGCCTATTGTGGCGACGTGCGCGGGCTGATCGCCGAAATCATGGGCCGGACGGACGGAGTCTGCGGCGGGATTGGCGGTAGCCAGCACCTCCACCGCGACAATTTCTATTCCAACGGCATCCTCGGCGGCATGTCGCCGGTTGCCGCCGGCATCGCTCTCGCCGAGAAGACCCGGGCGAGCGGCGCGGTGACGGTCGTGTTCCATGGCGACGGCGCGATGGCCGAGGGCGCCACGCACGAGACCATGAACCTCGCCGCGCTCTGGTCGCTGCCCCTGCTGATCGTGGTCGAGGCCAACGGCTACGCCCAATCGACGCCGATCGCGCTGGAGGCGGCGGGGGACTTCGTGCTGCGCGGCCGCGCGCTCGGCATCGCCTCGACCCGCGTGGACGGCAACGATGCGGTCGCGGTCAACGACATTGCCTGCCGCCTCGTCGCCGAAATCCGCGCCGGCGGGGGGCCCCGCCTGCTGGTGTGCGATAGCTATCGGCTTGGCCCTCACTCCAAGGGCGACGACGACCGCGACCCCGCCGAGATTGCGGCCGCCCGCCGCCGCTGCCCGATCGCCCGCGCCCGCGCGCGGCTGGCGCACGACTGGTGCGACAGCGCGGAGGCGCACGCGAAAGAAGAAGTCGCATCCATCGTGGCCGCCCTTACCGGCGAGGCCGCATGACCACCTATCTAGCGAGCCTGCAGGACGGGCTGCACGAGGCCTTCGCGCGCGACCAGCGGGTCATGCTGCTGGGCGAGGACGTGGCCGATCCCTATGGCGGCGCGTTCAAGGTCACGAAAGGGCTCTCTGCCGCCTTCCCCGGAAGGGTGCTCACCACCCCGATCAGCGAGGGCGCCATCACCGGCGTCGCCGCGGGGCTCGCGCTGCGCGGGCTGCGCCCCGCCGTCGAGATCATGTTCGGCGATTTCCTCACCCTCGCCGCCGACCAGATCGTCAACCATATCGCCAAGTTCCCGGGCCTCTACGGCGAGAAGGCGCGCGCGCCGGTCGTGGTGCGAACGCCGATGGGGGCGGGACGCGGCTATGGCGCGACCCACAGCCAGAGCCTGGAGAAGATGTTCTTCGGGGTGCCCGAGCTGCGGGTGGTGGCGCCGTCGCACATCCACGCCCCCGGCGCGATGCTCGGCCACGCCTTGACCGAAGGCAACGACCCCGTGCTGTTCTGCGAGCACAAGCTGCTCTACCCGATGGCCCTGTTCGCCGGCGACGACCGGGTTTCCGTCGCGATGGTCGAAGAAATCCCCGGCTATCCGACCGCCGTCCTGAGGAACCATGACGGGGCGACGGACGCGACGGTGATCGCCTACGGGGGAATGTCGCGCCTGCTGGTGTTGCTGCTTGCGCGGCTGCGCGACGAGGAGATCGCGGTCACCGCTGTCCTGCCGTCGAGCCTCAAGCCGCTGCCGATCGAGACGCTGGCCACGCTCGCCGGCGAGACGGGCCGCATCGTGATCGCCGAGGAAGGTACCGAGGGCTTCAACTGGGGCGCCGAGGTCGCTTCCGCCCTGTACGAAAGGCTACTCGGCCGGATCGAAACCCCGATCCGCCGCCTCGCCGCCCGGGCCGGGGCGATCCCTTGCGCCGAGGCGGGCGAACGCGCCGCCCTGGTGCAGGACAGCGACATCGAACGCGCCATCCTGGAGGTCATGTGACGGTTCTTGTTCCCGCCCCCGCGCTCGGCGCCAACGAGGATCGCGTGACCCTGACGCAGTGGCATGCGGCGGACCGCGCCCCCGTGCGCGCCGGCGACGTGATATGCGGCATCGAGACCACCAAGGCGACCGTCGAAATCGAGGCGCCAGCCGACGGCTATCTCGTCCGGATCGCGGCCGAGGGCGACGAGATTGCGGTCGGCGCGCCCCTCGCCGCCATCGCCGAGACGGTGGACGCCGACATCACCGCCCTGCTCACAGCGCCGGGACCGGCGAAAGACACCGCCCCCACCAAGCTCTGGACCAAAAAGGCCGAGGTCCTGGCCAAGCGCGCCGGAATGGACATCCAGTCCCTCGCCGCCCGGCTGGGCCACACGGTGACCGAAGCCGACGTGCGCGAGGCGACAGCGCACCCGCCGGCTGCCAACCCGTCTCCGCCGACCAACGTCACGCCCCTTCCCGCCTCCGTCCCGCGCGCGACCGGCGATCTTCACGAGGATCGCTTCCCGGCCAGGCGGCGCGAGCGCGTCCTGCTGCTCGGTGGCGGCGCCGGTGCCGGCGCGATGGCGGTCGACGTCCTGTCGCGGGTCCACCACCAGCGCGCGGTCGGCATTCTCAACTCCAATCCGGCGACCCATGGCCGGACGGTCGGTGGCGTGCCCGTGATCGGCGCGCTCGACCGGATCGACGCGCTGTGGGCGGCGGGCGCGTTCGATGGCGCGATTATCCTGTTCACCCAGAACGTGGACGAGCGCGCCTCCGTGTTCATGACGCTGAAGGCCCGCGGCATCCGCTTCGCCAACGTGATCGACCCGACCGTCGAACTGCGCGGCGCGACCACGCTCGGCGAAGGCAATCTGATCATGGCGCATACCTTCTTCTCGACCGCGGTCACGGTCGGCGACAACAACTTCTTCGCCAGCCATTGCTGCGTCGAGCATCACAGCCGCGTCGGCAGCCATTGCGCCTTCGGACCCCGCACCACCACATCGGGCGCAGTTACGGTCGGCGACCGGGTGAAGACCGGCATGGCGGTCGCCATCGAGCCCTACGTCACCATCGGGTCCGACACGCGGATCGCGTCGGGCTGTATCATCACCCAGGACGTCGCGGCCGGGTCGCTGCTTAAGGCGCAGCCGACCCATGTCGTGCGTGCGCGCACTCCGCGCGCGAAGGCCGGCTGATGGCGCGGTTCACCGTCATCGGCGCGCGCGGCTTCATCGGCGGCCAGATGGTCGCTCATCTGGCCGGCCGCGGTCACGCGGTCGCGGCCCCGGCGCGCGGCGAGATGCCGTCCGGCGATCCCGGTCATGTCGTCTATTGCGCCGGCGTCACCGCCGATTTCCGCACCCGCCCGTTCGACACCGTGGATGCGCACATCACCCACCTCGCCGAGATGCTGCGGCGCATCCGGCCGCAATCGTTCCTCTACCTCTCCTCGACGCGGCTCTACGAGGGCGCCGCGTCGGGTGACGAGGCCGCGCCGGTCGCGCTGCACCCCGCCGCGCCCGGGGCGCTCTACAACGCCACCAAGCTCGCCGGCGAGTCGCTGTGCCTGTCGCGGCCGGAGCCGACCGTCAGGGTCGCGCGCCTGTCCAACGTGTACGGCGCTCCGATGATGGACGACTGCCCGCCGCGGGCCGACTTCCTCGCCGCCATAGTGCGCGAGGCGGTGGATGACGGTGTCGTGCGGCTCCGCACCGCCCCGGGCTCCGCCAAGGACTATGTCGCAGTCGGGGACGTTGCCCTGGCGCTGGAGCGGATCGCACTCGGCGGGACCGAGCGGCTCTACAACGTCGCGTCCGGCGTGAACGTCACGCATGGCGCGATCACCGTCCGCCTCGCCGAGCTGACCGGCTGCGCCGTCGAGGTTGCACCCGACGCGCCCGAAACGGCGTTCCCGCCGATCCGCACCGACCGCATCGCCGCCGCCTGCGGCCCGGCCGAACCGTGGCGTCCCGCCGCGCTGCTCGACCGGCTGCCCGACCTGGTGGCCGCAACCCGCCGCCCACGCCTGGAGCCCGCCGCATGAAGAAGTCGCGCACCGTCACCATCGACGAAAGCAACGGACTCGTCGTAGTCTCCGACGAGAACGGCACGGTGCAGCATCCGATGGCCTCGCCCGAGGCGTTCTCGGAGGTAAGCCAGGCTTGGCTCCGCTGCGGCTGGGACACCAAATACGTCTACGGCTTCTCCTGGCTTGGCCGGCCGATCATCCAGCTTCCGGACGACATGTTCCGGCTGCAGGAGGTGATCTATCGGGTGAAGCCGGACGTCATCGTCGAGACGGGCATCGCCCATGGCGGTTCGCTGATCTTCCATGCCGGCCTGTGCGCGGCGATGGGCAAGGGGCGCGTAATCGGCGTCGACGTCGAGATCCGGCCGCACAACCGCGCTGCCATCGAGGCGCACGAGCTCTACCCCTACATCACGATGTTCGAGGGCTCGTCGACCGACCCCGCCGTGGTCACCCGCGTGCGCGAGGCGATCGCGCCTGGCGACACGGTGCTGGTGATCCTCGATTCCAACCACACCCATTCCCACGTCGCGGGCGAACTCGCCGCCTATGGCGGGATGGTGACCGAAGGCTCGTATATCGTCGCGTGCGACGGCATCATGGGCCGGCTCGCCGGCGCGCCCCGCTCCGATCCGTCATGGAGCTGGAACAACCCGACCGAGGCGGCCAGGGAATTCGCCGCCGCCGATCCGCGCTTCGCGCTGGAAGAGCCGGAGTTCCCGTTCAACGAAGGCATGATCACCGAGCGGGTGACTTACTGGCCCGGCGCGTTCCTGAAGCGGGTGGCATAAGGCCTTCTGGCGCCCAATCCACGGTCAGCTCTTCCGGCTCACCCGATCCCGGTCTAGCGGAGTCTGTGGCGCTCGACCAGCTCCGTCATCCGATCCTGGAAATCCCGGGCGAACGCATCCGCGTTGTAGATCGGCGACGCCTTGACGATGTCGCGCAGGTTGCGGCGCAGATGACGAAGCCGGTCGCGGTCGGCGGCCAGCGTCAAGGCCGTCTCGAAATAGGCCTCTGGCGTCTCGACCGACAGGTCGCCCAAGCCACAATGGTTCACCAAGGAATGGTTGAGGCGCTGGTGCATGTTCGGGCCGTAGCGCCCGACAACCGGTACGCCCATCCACATCGTGTCGCAGCTCGTCGTGCCGCCGACCGCGGGGTATGTGTCGAGCGCGATGTCCATGTCGTTGTAGAACGGCAGGTGGTTGTACTGGCCTGTCTCGTTCGTGTCGAAGAAGATGCGGTCGGCCGCGATGCCGTTCTTTCCGAACTCCTTGACCAGGTTGGCGCGCGGGACGATCGAGCTGAACTCGGGCCGCACCAGCAGCATGCGCGAGCCTTCGAGCGCGCGCAGGATCCGGGACCATTCGGCGATCACCCGGGGGGTGATCTTGTAAAGCGAGTTCATCGAGCCGAACGTCACCACACCGTTGCGGTCCAGAGGAAGCTCGTCGCAGATCGGTGTATCTGGATAGTCGCTGAAGCAGACCCAGGCGGCCTCCATCTCGAGGAAGTTCTCGGTCCAGAGCTCCGGCACGGTCGGCTTCACGAACCGGTCGACCAGGGCGTAGTCGACGGTCGGCAGGCCCGACGTCCCGCCATAGCCGAGCCACGATACCTGTAGCGGCGCCGGACGCCAGGCGAGCGCACCGAGCTGGCCGCCGCCGGTGGCACCGTTCAGCTCGAACAGGATGTCGATCGCGTCGTCGCGGATCGTCCGGGCAACGTCGCGATAGTTCAGCTGCCCGGTCAGACGGAACCCGGCGACCGCCTGCTTCAGCGCCACCTGGACCGGATCGCCCGGCAGCTCGTCGGTGGTGTAGGCGTAGATCTCGAAACGGTCGCGGTCGTAGCGGTCGAACAGCGTCTTCACGAACTTGGCGACGACGTGGCTGCGAAGGTCCGACGACAGAAATCCGAGCCTCACTTTCCCCGACCGGACTGATGGATCGAGGGGCGCAAGCGGCTCGGCCTCGGCCTCCTCCATCATGGCCTTGCCCCACTTGAAATGGAGGCGCGTCAGGGCCCTGTCGGCCTCGAAGGTTTCGGTCGTAGGGCGCAAATCGAGGAACGCGCCGATCAGGAAGATCGGGTTCACGTCCTCGTCGCAGATTTGGATCAGGTCGCCGAGCTTCTCGATGGTTTCGAAGTCGCAGCTCGAGCGTAGCGGCCCGTTCACGGCAAGCGCCATACGGGGGGCCCAGCCGGGCATCGCCAGCGCCGTGTGGGCATGAAGGTTGGCTTCGTCCACCTTGCCCGACCGCTGCAAGGCCATGCAGAGCTGGGCGTGAAGGAACGCCGACCCCTCCCCGCGAGCGCGGATCGCTGCGGCGTAGACCTGGGCCGCCTCCGGGTACCGCATCAGCGCGGTCAGCGCGTTGCCGACGTTTGTAAGGTGGTCGACGTTGTTTGGCTCCAGCTCGTCGGCACAGAGAAACTGGAACAGCGCCTCGTTGGACCGGCCAATGCGACCGAGGCAGGCGCCGAGGTCCTGGCGGTAGCCGGGCACATCCGGATATTTCTCGACCAGCGGTCGAAGCACCTCGGCGGCCTCCTCATTTTTCTCGCGCTTGGCGAGGATGAGGCTCCAATTGTGCTGGACGCGGGGATTATCGGGCGCGAGCCGCGCCGCCTTCTCGAGACAGGCTTCGGCCTCCTCATCCAGGTCGAGCCGTTTCAGCGCGTTGCCGAGGTTGCTGCAGATCTCGGCCGAGTTGGGTGCCAGCTCGTGCGCCTTGCGGTAGTGAGGCAGCGCCTCGGCTGTCCGATCGATCTGTTCGAGGACGTAGCCGCAATTGCTGTTGGCCTCGGCGTCGTCGGGAAATTCGGCGAGATAGGCCTCGAACAGCTCCACCGCCTCCGCGAAGTCGCCGGCCTCCATGCAGAGGGCGGCAAGATGCTTGTGGACGCTGCGCACGCGGGGCTGGAAGCGGATCGCCTGGCGATAAAGCTGCATTGCCTCGGCGTTTTCGCCCCTGTCCTTGAGTATGTGACCAAGGTTCGCGTTGGCATCGACGTGAATGGGATTGAGTTGGAGCGCGACACGGTAACCGGCAATCGCCTCGTCAATCCGCCCGAGCTTCTGCAGCGCGGTTGCGCGGTTGGCATGGTAGATCGCCTGCTTCGGGGAAATCGCGAGCGCCCTGTCGATCAGCTCGACAGCCGCGGCGCTGTCACCGGCCTGATGCCTGAGGACTCCCAACAGATGCAGGCCCTCAGGGTTTTCCGGCGCGAGACCGAGCGCCTCATCATAAAGCCTGGACGCGGCATCGAGCTGGCCCGCACGGTGTGCGGAAAGCGCCCGCGTGAGCAGGTCTGCGACCGCTGCGCCTCCGTCCGCAGGTTTTGCGGCCGCTGCCGTCGTCGCCGTGGGAGCCGTCATCGCACCTGTTCCCCGAAGCTTTGCGGATCTTTGCCATTCCTTTCAAATCATCCTTGCGAACTCGTTAACGGAGTGTCGGCGGCGGCGGAGCCGACCGGCAAATCCTGCCGTGCCAGGCAATTTCTGCCGGCAATTCCTGCCGGGTCCGGCAATTCTTGCCCGGCGCAGATGGCAGCCTCTGCCGGGAGACTGGCAGAATCCGCCGGCTTCCGACGAGGCGCCGGGTTGGCATCGTTCTTGCATGTCCCTTGTTGCGCACGGGGGCTCTCCCTCGGCGCGGGGCGCAAGCCTCAGGCCGGCAGGATGCCGGCAACATCATCCACGTAGGAGAAACTCGATGCCTCTTAATGTAATCTCGAACTACGCGGCGAACGTCGCCCACCGCAACCTGCAGAATTCAGACATGGCGGCGACGAACTCGCTGGCCAAGTTGTCGGCCGGCACCCGCGTGCTGTCGGCGAAGGACGACGCGGCCGCCCTGGCGGTCGGGTCTCGCCTCTCCCTGGAGGAGTCGGGCCTCAAGCAGGCGGCGGTCAACGCCGGCCAGGCGAGCTCGATGCTGCAGATCGCGGACGGCGCGATGTCCCAGGTCTTCGACATCCTGAGCCGGATGAAGAGCCTGGCCGTCCAGGCCGGTTCGGGCCAGCTGTCCGATACGGACCGCAGCAACCTGAACACCGAGTACCAGCAGCTGACCTCGGAAATCACCCGTATCGCGGGCAATACCACGTTCAGCGGAACCAACCTCGTCAACGGTTCCCAGTCGCTCAATGCCAGCCCCACCGGGTACGCCTCGGGTCAGTTCGTGAACGGCATCACCGTGAAGGGCTTCACGGTTGACACCACGGGCAGCAACTCGACCTTCTCGATCAGCCACGCGGCCTCGAGCAGCACGTACTCGCTGAGCGACGGCACGACCACCTACACGGGCACGATCGCCCCGGCCGCCCTCACCGGCGGCAAGGTGAACGGGCCGATCACACTGAAGCTGACGGCTGCCGGCTCCGACGCCGAGATGGATCTGAGCCTCGGTGCGAACTTCGACACCCAGGTCGCCAGCTCCAACTCAGCCGCGGTCATCGTGGGCAGCAACACCACGAGCTTCACCTTCAAGGTCGGCTCGGGCACCACGTCGAGCGACGACATCACCATCAACATCGGCGGTGTCACGCTCGCCGCTCTCGGCATCGACTCGACCTCGTCGGTCGACACCGTCTCGAACGCGGCGAGCGCATCCAACCAGATCAACTCCGCGGTCGGCACGCTGAACACCGCGCGGGCCACCGTCGGCGCGCTTCAGAACCGGCTCGACTTCGCGGCGTCGAACATCTCGATCGCCACGGAGAATACCGAGGCGGCCCGAAGCAACCTGATGGATCTGGACGTCGCTTCGGAGATCAGCAACCTGACCTCCAAGCAGATCCTGATCCAGACAGGCGTTGCCATGCTGGCCCAGGCCAACCAGCTGCCGCAGGGCCTCCTGCGCCTGCTGCAATAGTCACGACGGCACGGGGGGAGCAGCGGCTCCCCCCGAACCGCCGAGGGAGAGCCACGATCGGCTAGACCACCGTGACCGACCACGCCAACATCCCCCCCCTTACGGGTTCACCCAGCCTCGCGCCCCGCATCGCACGGGCGGTCGAGGTCGGGAAGCTGGCGGCCCAGCGCCACCAGCCCGCCGCGGACGCGCCCCAGACCGCGTCCGGCGCCACCAAGGACTTATCCGGCACCACCGTCCCCACGCTCGAACTCTTCGATGCTCGGGTCGAGTTGCATGTCGACAAGGACTCCGGCCTGGTGGTCGGGCGCGTCTTCGACCGCCAGACGAACAAGGAAATCCGCCAGATTCCGTCCGAAGCGATTGTCCGTCTCGCCGCGGCGCTCAAGGAGCAGCTCGGACCGCTGGTGAACATAAAGGCTTAAGGCTTTGCGGGCAGGATCGGGTTAACCAACGGGTCTTCTCGAATGGCTACGTCGACTACCGGCACGACGACTGCGGGCATCAACCTCAACAACATCTCGGTCGATCCGACGACGGGACGCGTGTCCCTGTCGGGCGCCCAGTCCGGCGTCGACTACCAGTCGATCATCAACTCGATCATCGCCGCCCGACACATTCCGATCGATACGATCCAGACCGACGTCACCGACAACCAGGCGAAGGTCAGCGCCTTCAACGACCTGAACACCATGCTCACGTCGCTGCAATCGTCGCTGAGCAACCTGTACGGCGCGGTCAGCTTCCAGAACGCCAACAACGATTTTGCGACAAAGCAGGTCTTTGCGTCGACGGCGCGGGCCGACGGCCAGACCCCGCCCGACGCCGCGACGCTGATCGGCGTCAGCGCGGACAATTCGGCAACCGTCGAGCAGCACAGCATCGAAATTCTCAGCACGGCGAAGTCCGAGAAGATCTCGTCCAGCAATTTCTCCAGCGCGACCACCGCTCTCAGCACACTGACCGGGCTGACCGACGGCAGCTTCCAGATCAACGGCACCACGATCAACGTGTTCGCCACCGACACGCTTCAGGACGTGCGCGACCGGATCAAGGCCGCCGACCAGGGCGCCAACGCAACCGGCGTGACCGCCAGTATCGTGTCGGTCACCTCCACCCAGAACGTGCTTGTGCTCACTTCGGACAAGACCGGAGTGGCGAACACCATCAACCTCTCCAACGAGACCGGGGGTGCGCTTTCGTCTCTCGGGATTTCCTCGGACGGGGGTGCCACCTTCACCAACGAGCTGCAGGTCGCCCAGGATGCGCGCCTCAAGGTCGACGGGCTGAAGGATCCGACGCACTACGAATCGAACTCCCTGGTCAGCCAGACGACCACCCTGTCGCACTATCTCAACACCGCGCCGTCGACCGGCTCGTTCAACCTGACCGTCGGCGGCAACACCCAGACGATCAATTACGACGCGTCGACCGACACGCTGCAGACGCTGGCAAACAAGATCAACACCGCGTTCGGTACCAACGTCGCCAGCATCACCGGCGATGCGTCCGGCTACCGGCTCGAAATCGACGGCAGCGGCAGCACGGTCACGACCAACGACACGAACGGTCTGCTCGGCGACCTCGGGGTCGACAATCTTCAGGTCGTCACCCGGCCCACGAACTCCATCACCGACCTTATTCCCGGGCTGAACATCAGCCTGTACAACGCCCAGGAAGGCACCACGGTGAACCTGTCGGTGGAGCAGAACCTCAGCGGCCTCACGACCGACATCCAAAGCTTCGTCACGGCCTACAACAACGTCCGGCAGTTCATCAACAAGCAGAACACGACGGACCCCAACACCGGCCTGCAAGACTCGACAAGCTCCGGCCCCTTGTTCGACTCGCCTGTCCTTTCGCAGGTGCAGACGATGCTGTCGACGATCATCGGGTCCGGCGTGGCCGGCGTCGACGTGGCCGCGTCGACACTCGCCCAGATCGGTATCAACTTCGTCGACAACACGACGGTCACCGACCCGTCGATGAAGGATACGCTGACCGTCGACACGACGGCCCTTGGAAACGCGCTGACCGCGAACCCGCAAGGCGTGCAGAACCTCCTGGCGTTCGGCTTCTCGTCCTCCGACGCGCGCCTTTCGCTCAGCAACTTCACGGGCGACACCACATACAGTCCCAATGGCTACGCCGTGAACATCGCGTATGCCAAGAGCTACAATTCGGACACCTTCACCCCCACGACCACCTTCACGCCGGCCTATGCCGTGACCGGCGCGCCGGCCTCCAACGGCATCTCGAACGTCGATTTCGGATCGTCCGTCGCGTCGGGAGACGCGTTCCGCTACAGCTATAGTTCGTCGGGCGAGGACTTGACCCTGAGCGACGTCACCACGGGCGTCAGCCAGACGGTCAACATCACCGCCGCGCTCGACGCCGCGGCCGGCACCGGAAGCGACCTGGGCACCGGCCAGACGGCAGACATCTCGTTCTCCAACTTCGGCGCCACCGTCACGCTTTCGGGCGACGACGGGTTCCAGCGCGGCACCAGCTTCGGGCCGGCCGCCCTCGACACCTCCGGCCTCGACACCAACACCACCGCCACGAACGCCACCGCCACGCTCGCCACCTCGGGGATCGACAAAGCCACGGTCGACGCGCTCGCCGCCTCCGGCGCCTACGATGCCGCCACCGGCAAGCTCACGCTCGGCGTCACATCCTCGGGTTCCGGCGAGGTGCATTTCGACACCGCCGCCGGCCTGAAGTTCGCGGTCGACGGCGGAACGGTTTCCTCCGACGTCTCGGCGACCAACCTGGACGATGGCGCGGCGCATTCCGTGGGCGTGTACGTCAACAACGGGACGAGCGACGTGCTGGTCGGCATGGTGGGCTTCGCCTCGCTCGCCGCCTCGGCCTCGGGCACAGGCAGCATCACGATGGACGTCGGGACGGGCCTTTTGGGCGAGACTTCGGTCACCCAGGACGGTTCGACTCCAATGTCCGATTTCCTATCGGGCGTCTCCAACGGCTCGTTCGAGATCCACGACGGCTCGGGCGCCCTGCTCGGCTCGGTCAGCTACAACGCGACCGACAGCCTCGATACGCTGGCGAGCAACGTTTCGGCGATCGCGGGGGTAACCGGAAAGGTCGTCGCGACGCCGACGGGCCTCGCCATCGACATCACGTCGGACACCAACGACGCGCTCAGCTTCCAGAACGACACCGGCGGATTGATTTCGGCCCTCAACGTCACCAACAAGGGCAACTCGATCTATTCCGCCAATTTGGGCGGCAGCTCGACCGGTGCCGACGACGGTTCGGCCACCGTGTCCGGCAACATCGTCACCGCCACGAGCCAGACCGGCGCCAACGGCCTGGCGATCTACTACAACGGCAACGGCGACCTTTCCGGCGCCTCGATCAACTACACCGTCGGCCTCGGCGCGCAGCTGAACTTCGCGGTCCAGAAGCTGCTCGAACTCGAAGGGCATTATCGCCTCGGAAATCGGCGTTCTCAACGAGAAGAACACGTTCGACAACCAGCGCATCACCGAGATGCAGAACCGCCTCGATATCGAGCAGCAGACGCTGACCGAAAAGTTCACCCGCATGGAAACGAACCTCGCGACCGCCCAGGTGGCCATGCAGCAGATTCAGGCGAGCACGGCCTCGCTCTATGGCAACTCGAGCAGCAGCCACGGTTAGCCCGGCGCAATCCGCCGACCAGTCCCCGGAGAGTCCGCGTGTCGCCTTCGCCCAGCGTCTACAATACCCAGCGTGTCATGACGGCCACGCCCGCCCAGCTCGTCGCCATGCTCTACGAGCAAGCGATCATGTCGCTCAAGACGGCCGTGCGCGCCATCGAGGCGGGCGAGATCGAGACGCGCTTCAAGGCCAACAAGCAAGCCAGCGACATCATCGTCCACCTCTGCAACACGCTGGACATCGAGCGCGGCGGCGAGATCGCCGACCGCCTGTCCAAGCTCTATCGCTATATGCTGGGCCGCCTGACGTTCGTCGACGTGCGCAACGATCCGGCGCCGGTTCGCGAAGTGATTGCCTTGCTCGAGCCGCTCTACGAGTTCCTGGGCCGCCTTGGCGCGCAGTCCCAGTCCCGCGGCAGGCCCTGCGCGCAAGCCCGAGGCGCCCGCGCCAGGCGCGTTCGCCGGCCTCTCCATCTCCGCCTGATTCCCACCTGACTTCACCCCGACGGGCTGCCCGGGCACGCCTCGCCGTGCCGAGGCGCATTGCGATCGGGGAAGGGCCGTCGCGCGGATAGCGGCGCCCGAATGGGCACGATTTGCCCCGCACCGCATCCCGGCAAAATCCGCCCGCCCGGCACGAACTGCCCGGTCCTCCCCGAACGGAATTGCCGGCGCCCCCCGGCGTGTCGGCGCCATCGGATCAAAAATCCCTCATTATTCGAGACACTTACGAAACGGCCCGAAGTTGGCCCGCTTCTTGCAGAGGAGCATGCGGAGAAACTCCGAAGCGTGTGCGGGCTGCACACCGGGTAATCGGTTTCGTAGGAGAGCCTTTATGACGCTGAACGTCATTTCGAATTACGCCGCGAACGTCGCGCACCGCAACCTCCAGAAGTCCGACATGGAGGCCACGGATTCGCTGGCGAAGTTGTCGTCGGGCACGCGCGTGCTGTCGGCCAAGGACGACGCCGCCTCGCTGGCGGTCGGCTCGCGTCTCGCCATCGAGGTATCGGCGCTGCGCCAGGCATCTGTGAACGCCGGGCAGGCAAGCTCCATGCTGCAGATTGCCGACGGGGCGATGTCGCAGGTTTTCGACATCCTCTCGCGCATGAAGAGCTTGTCCGTGCAGGCGGCGTCGGGCCAGCTTTCCGGCGCCGACCGCACGAACCTCGACACCGAGTTCGGTCAGCTCAAGTCGGAAATCGACCGGATCGCGCAAAACACCTCGTTCAGCGGAACGCCGCTGGTCGCCGGCTCACAGTCGGTCCAGACCCAGCCGACCGGCCTCACGGCGAGCGACGGCGTGTCGTCGATTTCGGCGCGCAATTTCGACCTGGGCGGGAACACCACCTCCGCCAACTATTCGCTGGGCTACGACAGCTCGAGCCAGACCTTCACCCTGACCGACGGCACCACCAGCTGGACCGGCACGATCGCGGGCTCCGCGGTCACCGGAAACGCCACCAACCAGCCCCTCACGGTACGGCTGACGGCCGCCGGCTCCGACGCCGAGATGGACCTCAACCTCGCGACCGGCTTCGCGACCAACTCCTCGGCGAGCTCCGCCGCGATCACGCTGCAGGGCAATTCGACCACCAGCTTCATGTTCAAGGTCGGCCCCGGGACCCAGTCGAGCGACGACATCACGATCTCGCTGTCCAGCGTTACGCTCGACACACTGGGACTTACAAACGACCAGATCGACACCGTGGGGGGCGCGAACACCGCCTCGCAGGATATCGACGCGGCCGTCGATCAGCTCAACACCTCGCGGGCGACGGTCGGCGCTCTTCAGAACCGGCTCGACTTTGCGGCGTCCAACATCTCGATCGCCACAGAGAACACCGAGGCGGCACGATCGAACCTCATGGACCTCGACGTCGCGTCGGAGTTCTCAAACTTCACCTCGAAACAGATCCTGCTCCAGGCCGGCGTCGCCATGCTCGCCCAGGCGAACCAGATGCCGCAGAACCTGTTGCGTCTGTTCCAGTAGGTCCGCGGGAGGCATAGATGAACCCCTCAATCGACATCGAATCGCTCGACCGTCTGCTCGACGCATCGCCGAGCCGGCTCGTCGCCATGCTGTTCGACGCGTCAGAGCACTCCCTGTCGCAGGCGATCGACGCCATTGCGCGCGGCGACATCGAGGCACGATACCTGGCCGTCAACCGCGCCATCGAGATCGTCAGCCACCTCTACGGGACCCTCGACTTCGAGCAGGGCGGCGCGATCGCCGAGCAGCTCGGCGCGCTCTACCGCTACTTGATGCGTCGCCTCGCCCTGGTGAACGTGCGCAACGATGCGGCCCCGGCGCACGAGGCCATCGCCCTTCTCGCACCCCTCCGCGAATCCTGGCACGAGATCGACGAGAGGATCGAGGCGAGCATCGCCTATGCCGAGGCGATCGCCGACAAGGCGGGAGCCCTTTCGCCCGCCAGTCGCGGCGCCTGACAGTGACAGCGCAGATGCCCACACCCGATCTTTCACGCGCGCCTCTCGTCGCGTCCGGCACCCGGCCGTCGGCCGACCGCCGCACCCGTGCGCCACGTGGGCACCGGGCCGCAGTACCGGCTTGGCGCGGCCGCTCAGGCGGCGGATCGGGCGGCACCGGCGGAGCGCCCTGCTCGGCCGGGCCGTGGCGGGCAGCGTTCCGACCCGCGACGGCGCGACCCGCCGCCGCCAGCTTTGCGTGCTGACATGAAAATCCAGCCACCCCCGTTGAACGCCTTCTCCAGCGCCATGCCGCGCCAGGCCGACGCGCCGCCGAGCGGCGGCGACCCCTCGCCTTTCGCTCTGGTGCTCGCCGCACAAGACCCGCAACCGGACGCCCCGCCACCGCGCGCGAGCGACCAGTCGTCGACCGACGACGGGCGTAACGATCCGCCCGCCGAAGCGAGCGCCGCGGATTCCGATCCGCCGTCCCAGCCGGCCACGAGCCACGACGACGGCGCCAGCGAGACGGCCAGCGCGTCGCCACCCAAGGATTCACAAGCGGCCGACGGCGCGGCAACGACGGAGAAATCAGAATCCCACGCCGCCTCCGACACCGCCGCGAAGCCCGCCGAGGCGGAGGGCGTTGCCCAGGCGGCGAAAGACGCCAAGGACGGGAAGGAAACAAAGGACGCCAACGACACCAAGAAGGCGCCGCACGGCAAGACGCACAAGCACAAGCCATCCGCGCACACCGCGGCTCACCAGGCCACGGGCACCGCGCTGCCGGCACCTCACGGCGCCGCCACGCCTCAGGCGCAGACAGCCGAGACGCCGGATGGGACGGCCGCAACCGCCGCTCCCGTCACGCCGCCGGCTGCACTTGCCGACGATGCCGCCAGCGTTCCCGTCGCCGAGGCAGCGACCGGAGCGGCATCGGGGGCGACCCCGAAGCGCGGCGCGGCCCCGCGTCCGGGCCTCGACCCGGCCGACGACGCGACCGCGAAGAAGGACGGCGACCCCGCGCCCCAAGCCTCTGGCAAGTCTCACGAATCGCACGCGCATCCGGCCGACGCCAAGGCCGCCAAGCCGGCGCAGGGCGACGCCGGACAGAAGCCCTTCGCCAATCTTGTCCAGAACGGGGCGCGCGCGACCACTGCCACCCCACAGCCCGCGCAAACCGTCCTTCCGGCGGCGACCCCGGTCCCGGCGCCCGGCACCCCGTCCGCCCATGACGGCGACGCGACACAATCCGGCTCCGGCGACAATTCCACGCTGGCCGCCACCCTCGGAACCGGCCCGGGCCCGGGCCACGCGCGCGGCGCCGCCGCCGCCAGCTACGCCGCCCGGCCCCAGACGGCGGCCCTCGTCGTTCAGCAGGTCGCGCTGCACATCAACCGCGCCGCCAATGACCGGATCGACAACTTTACCGTGCAGCTCAAGCCGGCGGATCTCGGCCGCATCTCGGCCCAGATCACCATCCACGACCAGCACCACGTCCACATCGTCATCAGCGCCCAGCGCCAGGACACGCTCGACGCGCTGCAGCGCGACGCCGGGTCCCTCGCCCGCGCGTTGCAGGATGCCGGGCTGAAGGCCGACGCCGGCAGCCTGTCGTTCCAATTCCAGGGCCAGGGTCAGGGCCAGGGCCAGGGCATGCCGAGCGGCGGCCATGCCGCCCCGCTCCGGCCCGCCTCGATCGCCCTGCCCGCCGCGCCTGCCATATCCGACGTTGCGACATCCGCGCTTGCGGCCGCCCGGCTCCGCGCCGGCGGCGTCGACCTCAGCGTATAGGGACCTAGAGAATGACCGTCAGCCCCACCACCACCTCGACCGCCTCGGCGGCGACGCCCGCGGCCACCGCCTCGCAGGCGGCCGACGCGGCGAAGTCCCTGTCGGGCACGTATGACAGCTTCCTCAAGCTGTTGACGACGCAGCTCCAGCACCAGGACCCGACGTCGCCGATGGATTCGAACCAGTTCATCTCGCAGCTCGTCGCCTTCGCCGGCGTCGAGCAGCAGATCAACTCGAACTCGAACCTCGAGACCCTGATCGGGCTGCAGAACAACAATCTGACGACGTCGGCGCTCGGCTATATCGGCCAGACCGTCCAGGCGTCCGGCGACACCACGGCGCTGGCGAACGGCCAGGCCCAGTACGCCTACAACCTGCCGAGCACGGCCGCGGCGACCGACCTCGCCATCCTGGATCCTTCGGGCCACGTGGTCTACGCGACCGCCGGCGCGACCACCCAGGGCGACCACAGCTTCACCTGGAACGGCCAGGACCTGAACGGCAACACCCTGCCGGACGGGCCCTACACGCTGAAGGTCGTCTCGCAGGACGCCACCGGCAACGCCATCACGGCGACCACCTCGATCTTCGGCAAGGTGACCGGCGTCTCCAACAACTCCACCGGGCTGTCGCTGGACATCGGGTCGAGCAATATCCCGGTCGCCGACGTGACCGGCATCATCGGGCGGTGAAATCCCGCCCGCCCCGGCTTCGGCCGCGGGCGGGCACCATGAATGACCACAGGCGCCGGCCGGCGCCGATCGAAGGAGCAGGACGATGGGTATCTATGGTGCGTTGTTCTCGGGCGTGTCGGGGCTGAACGCGCAGAGCCAGGCGCTCGGCGTCATCTCGGACAACATCTCGAACGTGAACACGACCGGCTACAAGACCGCGCGCTCCGCCTTCTCCACGCTCGTCACCACCCAGTCGGCGAACATGTATGCGCCGGGCGGCGTGCGCTTTTCGCCGCTCTACGACGTGACCCAGCAGGGGCTGATCCAGTCGTCGGCGAATTCCACCGATCTCGCGATCTCCGGCCAGGGCTTCTTCGCGGTGAGCCAGGACCCGAGTCCGGGGACGTCCAGCCAGATGCTCTACACTCGCTCCGGCAGCTTTCAGCCGGACTCGTCAGGTTATCTCCGGACGCCCACCGGATACTACCTGCAGGGTCTCGCGACCGACGCCAACGGCGTGCCGGTCGCGGCCAATCCGGCGGACCCCGCGGCCCTCGTGCCGGTCCGGGTAAACAGCGTGTCGGGCAGCGCGCGTCCGACGTCGTCGATCAGCCTCGGGCTCAACCTGCCCGCGTCGGGTGCGACCACCGAAACCACGGTCGTGCCGGTCTACGATTCGCTCGGCGTCCGCCACGACGTCACGCTGAACTGGACCCAGACCTCGGCGAAGCACTGGACCGTCACGGCCACCTCGCCGGACGCCACCGGCCTCTTCGAGGGCGCCCCAGGTTCGACCACGCCCTACAGCGTCGACGTGGTGTTCAATGGCGACGGCACCCCCGCCACCTTCGACGGCGCGACCACCCCGCCCGACCTGCAGATCGGCGGGTGGAATTCGGGCGCGGACAACAGCTCCATCTCGATGAATCTGGGCACCGCCGGTCAGGCCGATGGCGTGACCCAGTTCGCCAGCGCCTTCTCGACCACCTTCATCAACCAGGACGGCGCCACGTTCGGCAACTTCACGGGCGTCACAGTGGACGAAAGCGGCATCGTCACCGCCAATTTCGACAATGGCCAGTCGCTGAAGATCTACCAGATCCCGGTGACCACCTTCTCCAACCCTGACGGGCTCACCGCCAAAACCGGCACGCTCTACATCGAATTCGAGCGATTCGGGCTCCCCCGTCCAGCAGGACCCCGGGACGGCGAGCGCCGGCAAGCTGGTGCCATCGGCGCTGGAAGCCTCGACCACAGACCTCGCCACCGAGTTCACCAACATGATCATCACGCAGCAGGCCTATTCGGCCGCGGCCAAGGTGATCACGACCGGCGACCAGATGCTCACCACGCTGATCCAGACCGTGCGTTGAGCGCGAAAAATCGCAGCCTGCATACGTCAGCGTTTCCGCGCGCGCAGATCGCGCGGAAACGCCTGAATTTGCGGCATTTCTTTACCTTTCGCCTTAGCCCTTTTTTAAGTCGGCAGCGCCTATCGTTCGCTCCGCATCGCAGCCTAGGTTTCGAACGGAGAAGCCCTTTGATGCCGACCAACGACCTCCATCGGGGCGCGACGGTCCTCGGACCGTCAGGGCGGCCGATCGGACCGTCCGACCTGCCGCCGCCGAACACCAAGCGCTGGGTGATGCGGCGCAAGGCAGAGGTCGTTGCGGGGGTCCGCGCCGGGCTGCTGTCGCTCGAGGAAGCGTGCGAGCGCTACACTCTTTCGGTGGAAGAGTTCCTCTCCTGGCAGAAGCTCGTCGACCAGCATGGCGTGCGCGGCCTGCGCGCGACCCAGCTCCAGAAGTACCGGCGCGTCCAGAACCGCTGACGCGAGCGCGCCGCGGCCGGTCGAACTCCCGCGCGCGCACATCCATCGAATCATCGAGCAGCGGACGGCGTCGCGACCCGTCCGCTGTGTCGTTCTGTCGCGGCGTCTCCGCGACCGGCAAATCCTGCCCAACGAACGGCAATTTTTGCCGGCTCTTAACGCGCTGTTTACTGCGCCCGCCTAGGTTGCACCGAAGCGGCGGCGTGGTGCCTTCGGCAGGTCGATCTCAGGTTCCGGGAATCCAGCGTGCAAGCCTTAATGCAGACCCTGCGCGGCCTCGGCACCGTGCGCCTTGTCGTGATGGGCGCCGTCGCCCTCGGGCTGGTGCTGTTCTTCGTCTTTCTCTCCCAGCGCCTCTCGACCCCGGACAACGCGATCCTGTTCGCCGACATCGACCCTTCGGAATCCGCGAAGATCGTCGGCAAGCTCGAGGCGATGAACATCCCCTACGAGCTCCGCGCCGATGGCCGCCAAATCCTGGTGGCACAGGACCGGGTGCTCCGACTGCGCATGACGCTGGCCGAGGACGGGCTGCCCTCTGGCGGCACGGTCGGCTACGAGCTGTTCGACAAGTCCGACGCCCTTGGCACCACCAGCTTCGTCCAGCAGATCAACTTGATCCGCGCGCTGGAAGGCGAGCTCGACCGCACCATCGGCTCGATATCGTCCGTCGCCGAGGCGCGCGTCCACCTGGTGATTCCGCGCCGCGAGCTATTCGCCCGGCGCGAGCGCCCGCCGACAGCGTCGGTACTGATCAAGCCCAGGGGCGCCGAGCGGCTGACCAAAGGCCAGGTCACGGCGATCCAGCATTTGGTCGCGTCCTCGGTGGCGGGGCTCGATCCCTCGCGCGTGTCGGTGATCGACAGCGCCGGCCACCTGCTCGCCCGCGGCGACGGCTCTACCGACGGCACAGCGGGCGCGCTCGATTCGAACGAGGATTTGCGGCGCGCCTACGAGGACCGCATGTCGCGGATGATCGAGGACCTGGTCGAGCAGTCCGTCGGGCTCGGCAAGGTGCGTGCCGAGGTGACCGCCGACATGAATTTCGACCGCGTCACCACCAACACCGAGAAGTATGACCCGGACGGCCAGGTGGTGCGCTCGACCCAGACGGTCGAGGAGAAGTCGGACTCGGCCGACTCCCGGAACCATACCTCGGTCTCGGTCAAGAACAACCTGCCCAACGGCCAGACCGAAAGCACGACGCCCGGCAACCAGAGCCAGGATAAATCGTCGCGCAACGAGGAGACGGTCAACTACGAGATTTCCAAGACCGTCCAGAACCATGTGCGCGAGGCCGGCACCGTAAGCCGCCTCTCGGTCGCCGTGCTGGTCGACGGCACCTACACCCGCGACAAGGACGGCAAGCCGGTCTACAAGCCGCGCTCGGCCGAGGAGATCGCCAAGCTTACCAAGCTGGTGCAGTCGGCGATCGGCTACGACCCGAAGCGCGGCGACAAGCTCGAGCTGATCAACATGCAGTTCGCCGCCGGCCCGCAGGAACCGGACAAGGTCGAGCCTCCGCTGTTCGGGCTGACCAAGGCCGACTACTTCCGCATCGCCGAGCTGCTGGTGCTCGCCGTGGTCGCCATCCTGGTGCTGCTGCTGGTGGTCCGCCCGCTGGTCAACCGCACGCTCGACGCCTTGCCGACTGCGCTGTCGCGCGAAAACGAGGCGAAGCTTCTCGCCAACCAGTCGATCGACTCCCCTGCCCTCACCGGACCGGGGGCCACCGGCGTCGGCCAGGCCGAGGATGAGGAGCTGATCGACGTCGCCCAGATCGACGGGCGGGTGCGCGCGTCGACCATCAAGAAGATCAGCGAGATCGTCGAGCATCATCCGGAAGAGACGGTCTCGATCATCCGCGAGTGGCTTTACCAGGACGTGTAGCCGATGCTCACCAAGACCGATTTCCGTAGCGTGACCGGCAGCCAGAAGGCAGCGATGCTGATGCTGTCGCTTGGCGAAGAGCACGCCATGCGCATCTTCACCATGCTCGACGAGGACGAGATCAAGGAGCTGTCGCAGTCGATGGCCAATCTCGGCAGCGTCGACGCCGACATGGTGGAGCGGCTGTTCGTCGAGTTCACCGAGAAGATATCGGCAACCGGCTCGCTGCACGGCACGCTGGAATCGACCGAGCGGCTGCTGTCGAAGGCCCTGCCCGCCGACCAGGTGGAGAACATCCTCGAGGAGATCCGCGGCCCCGCCGGGCGCACCATGTGGGACAAGCTCGGCAACGTGAACGAGGAGGTCCTCGCCAACTACCTGAAGAACGAGTACCCGCAGACCGTCGCGCTGGTGCTCTCCAAGGTGAAGCCCGATCACGCCGCGCGCGTGGTCGAGATGCTGCCCGAGGAGTTCGCGGTCGAGGTCATCATGCGCATGCTACGCATGGAGGTCGTGCAGAAGGACATCCTCGACGGGGTAGAGAAAACGCTTCGCACCGAGTTCATGTCCAACCTCGCCCGCACCAACCGCCGCGACCCGCACGAGATGATGGCGGAGATCTTCAACAACCTCGACCGCAACAACGAGGCGCGCTTCCTTACCGCGCTGGAGGACCGCAACCGGTCGTCCGCCGAGAAGATCAAGGCGCTGATGTTCACGTTCGAGGACCTGGTGAAACTCGACCAGTCCGGCGTGCAGACGGTCATCCGCACGGTGGACAAGTCGAAGCTCGCCGTCGCCCTCAAGGGCGCGTCCGAACAGCTCAAGGACCTGTTCTTCTCCAACATGTCCGAGCGCGCCGGCAAGATCCTGCGCGAGGACATGGAGGCGATGGGCCCGGTTCGGCTCCGCGACGTGGACGAGGCGCAGACCCACCTGGTCGTGACGGCGAAAGACCTCGCCGCGCGTGGCGAGATCATCATCGCCGACGCGAAGGGCGAGGACGAGCTGGTCTACTGACATGGTCGCCATCCGCAAGTTCCTGTTCGACAACGAGTTCGACGGCGATCCCCAGCCCGAACCTGAGGCGCCGCCGCCCCCGCCGACCTTCTCCGAGGCCGAACTCGCCCAGGCACGCGACGAGGGGATGGAGGCCGGCCGCGCCGCCGCACGCGCCGAGGCCGAACGCTCCGACGAGCGCCGCACCGCCGAGGCGCTGGAGGCCATCGCCGGTACGGTCGCGACCCTCGCCGCCGCCCAGGCCGCCGCGATCGCGGATATGCGCCACGGCGCCATGGCGCTCGCCGCTGCGATCGCCCGCAAGATCGCACCCGAGCTCGCCCGCCGCGGCGCCGACGATGCGGTCGCGAACCTCGTCGCCGACCGGCTGCCCGACCTGATGGACGAGCCGCGGCTGGTGATCCGGCTGGACGAGACGCGCATCGACGCGGTGAAGGACCGGCTGGAAGCCGTCACCGCACGCGTCGGGTATGCCGGCAAGCTGATCTTTCTCGCGGCGGATGGGCTCGATGCGCCCGACTGCCGCATCGAATGGGCCGACGGCGGCGTCGAGCGGATGATGGCCCGCGTCTCCGGCGAGATCGACCGCATCGTCGAGCAGTACCTCGCCTACGACGGCGCTGCCCCCGAACCCCAACCCACCGAGTCCTAGGAGAGCCATATGGCCGACGATCCCAAGACGGGACTACCGCTCGACAGCCTCGAACCCAATGGCGGCGACGGCGAGGCGCTGCTGAAGCGCCCGGAGCAGCCGGACGACCTGCCCTCCGGCCACGAGCTCGACGCGGTCTACGACATCCCGGTCCAGCTTTCGGCCGTGCTCGGGCGCACCACCATGCAGGTGAGCCAGCTCCTGAAGCTCGGCCGCGGGGCGGTCGTCGAGCTCGACCGCAAGGTCGGCGAGGCCATCGACATCTACGTCAACAACCGTCTGGTCGCGCGCGGCGAGGTGGTGGTGGTCGAGGAACGGCTCGGCATCACCATGACGGAAATCATCAAGGGCGACCACCACGCCTCCTAGAGAGCGATACGTAGTGGAGAAAGCGTAACGATGGCACGCACCCAGGCAGCACGGGCACGCACGCGGCAGGCAAGGCGCACCGCGAGCGCCACGCCGCGCACGTCGCTCGACGCCGCCACGGTTCTGGGACTCGTCAGCGGGTTCGGGCTGGTGGCAATCGCCATGGCCCTCGGCGGCTCGCCCCGCATGTTCTTCGACCTCCCGTCTCTCCTGATCGTGGTTGGCGGCACGGTCGGGGTGACCGTCACCTGCTTCAGCCTGCGCGAGGTCGGCGCGCTGCACCGGACCATCGGCAAGGCGCTGTTCCGCTCCGTGCCGCGCCCCGACCATGAGGCCCGGCGCATGCTTGCCCTCGCCGACGAGGCGCGCAAGCAGGGCACGCTGTCGCTCGAATCGTCGCTGCCCTCGCCCCAGGACGACCCGTTCCTGACCAAGGCGATGTCGATGGTCACCGATGGGTTTCCCGTCGAGGAGGTCGAGCGCGTCATGCGGCGCGAGATTGACGAGATGACCAGCCGCCACCGCAAGAGCGCGTCGGTCCTTCGCAAGGCGGCCGAGATCGCTCCGGCAATGGGGCTGATCGGCACGCTGATCGGGCTCGTCCAGATGCTCGGCAACCTCGACAACCCGGCCTCCATCGGCCCATCCATGGCGGTCGCGCTGATCACAACCTTCTACGGCGCGGTGCTGGCGAACATGCTGTTCGCCCCGCTCGCCGCCAAGCTCGAGCGCAACTCCACCGAGGAGGCGCTCGTCTACAACCTCTATCTGCTGTCGGCCGTCTCGATGGGGCGCAAGGAAAACCCGCGCCGTCTCGAGATGCTGCTCAACGCCCTTCTGCCGCCCGCCCTGCGCGTGCGCGTCTTCGACTGAAGCCCTGGGAGTCCCTGCGACATGCGTCTTCTTATCGTCGGACAATTGAACGGACAGATCGGCGCCGCCAGCCGGATCGCCCTATCGCGCGGCGCCCAGGTCGCCCATGTCGACGACGTGGAGGGCGCGCTCGCCACGTTGCGCTCGGGCCGCAGCGCCGACCTGGTGATGGCCGACGTCAAGCTGGACATCAAGGCGCTGATCGGCCGGCTGGCAAGCGAGCGCATCAGCGTCCCCGTGGTCGGCTGCGGCATGGGCAACGATTCCGAAGGCGCGGTCCGCGCCATCCAGGCGGGCGCGAAGGAGTACATCCCGCTGCCGCCCGACGCCCAGCTCATCGCCGCGGTGCTGGAGGCGGTGACCGAGGAAAACCATTCGATCATCACCAGTGACCCGCAGGTGACGAAGATCATGGGCATGGCCGAGCAGGTGGCGCCGTCCGATGCCTCGATCCTGATCACCGGCGAGTCCGGCACCGGCAAGGAGCTTCTCGCTCGCTTCATCCATTCCAAGAGCAAGCGCTCGCGCGAGAAGTTCATTTCGGTCAATTGCGCGGCGATCCCCGAGAACCTGCTCGAATCCGAACTGTTCGGTCACGAGAAGGGCGCATTCACCGGCGCCGTCGCCCGCCGCATCGGCAAGTTCGAGGAGGCAAACGGCGGCACGCTCCTCCTCGATGAAATCAGCGAGATGGACCTTCGCCTGCAGGCGAAGCTTTTGCGCGCCATCCAGGAGCGCGAGATCGATCGGGTCGGCGGACAGAGCCCGGTCAAGGTCGACATCCGCATCATCGCCACCTCGAACCGCAACATGGACGAGGCGGTCGCCAAGGGGCTGTTCCGCGAGGACCTGCTCTACCGGCTGAACGTCGTGACGCTGCTACTGCCACCGCTCCGCAACCGGCCGGCCGACATCGAGGCGCTCGCCGATCACTTCATCCGCAAGTACGCCGACTCTAACGATCTGCCGGTCCGCCACCTGGCCGACAGCGCGCGCCGCAAGCTGCTCGGCCATATCTGGCGCGGCAACGTGCGCGAGCTGGAAAACACGCTGCACCGCGCGGTCCTGCTGGCGCGCGGCGACACGATCGACGCCGACGCCATCACCCTGTCGAGCCCACAGCCCCAGCCGGCCGAAGCCATGGCGCCCGCGGGGGCGAACGGCCACGGAAATGGCGCCGGGCCACAGCGCATCACCCTGCCGGCCGAAACCGCGACCCGCTCGCTCGTCGGGTCCACCGTGGCCGACGTGGAGCGCGACCTGATCATCGGGACGCTCTACCACTGCCTGGGCAACCGCACCCACGCGGCGAACATCCTCGGCATTTCGATCCGAACGCTGCGCAACAAGCTGAAGCAGTACTCGTCGGAGGGCGTAAGCGTTCCCCTGCCGGGCGAGGTCGACCGGGCGGCGATCTGACCGGGTCCCCAGCAGGTGCGTTCGATGGTTGCAGACGGTTCCGCCGCTCTCCCCGTCCCCTCACGCCCGGGGCCGAAGGGACACGCGCGGAACATGAGCGCGGGCCGCGCCGATGGCTGAAGCGCAAGTAAGCACTGCGGGCGGCGAGCCGGCGGCGGGCGGGGCCAACCCGCTCGAAATCATCGCCGGGTTCCTCCGCAAGCGTGGCGACATCGTCCTCGCCTTCGGGCTTGTGACGGTCCTGGTCGTGCTGATCCTGCCGATGCCCAAGTGGCTGCTGGATTTCGCGCTCGCCATCTCGATCACCTTCTCGGTGCTGATCCTGATGACGGCGCTGTTCATCTCGCGCCCGCTCGATTTTTCGTCCTTCCCGACGGTCCTGCTGATCGCGACCATGCTGCGCCTCGCGCTCAACCTCGCATCGACACGGCTGATCCTCGCCAACGGGCACACCGGCCCGGCAGCGGCCGGCCACGTCATCGAGGCGTTCGGCAATTTCGTGACCAGCGGCAACTTCGTCATCGGGATAATCGTGTTCGCGATCCTGGTGATCGTGAACTTCGTGGTCATCACCAAGGGTTCAGGCCGCATCGCGGAAGTCGCGGCGCGCTTCTCGTTGGACGCCATGCCCGGCAAGCAGATGGCGATCGACGCCGATCTCTCGGCCGGGCTGATCGACGAGACGGAGGCGCGCACGCGCCGGAAGCAGCTCGAGGACGAATCGAGCTTCTTCGGCGCGATGGACGGCGCCGCGAAGTTCGTGCGCGGCGACGCGATCGCCGGCCTGCTCATCACCTTCATCAACGTCGTCGGCGGCATCGTCATCGGCATCGCGCAGCAGCATCTGTCGATTTCCGACGCGGCCCACGACTACACCGTGCTGACCATCGGCGACGGGCTGGTGACCCAGATCCCCGCCCTCGTGGTCTCGACCGCGGCCGGCATGCTGGTCTCCAAGGCGGGCGTCACCGGTTCGGCCGACAAGGCGCTATTCAGCCAGCTCGGCGGCTATCCCTCCGCCCTCGCCATGTGCGCGTTCCTTACCGCCGCATTGTCGCTGCTGCCCGGCATCCCGATGCTGCCGTTCCTCACCATGTCGACGCTCTCGGGCACGGCCGCCTGGCATCTCCGCAAGCGCAAGGCGGAAGACGCCGCGCGCGAGAAGGCCGCGGAGGCGCGCCCCGCGGCACCGACCGAAGAGCCGATCGCCAACGCCCTCAAGCTCGACGACGTGCGGCTCGAGCTCGGCTACGCCCTGCTGTCGCTGGTCAACCCGGGCGACGGGCCGATGCTGACCGACCAGATCAAGGGGCTGCGCCGCCAACTCGCCAACGAGATGGGGTTCGTCCTGCCGGCGGTGCGCATCCAGGACAACATGCAGCTCGGCTCCAACAGCTATGTCGTGCGGATCAAGGAGATCGAGGCCGGGCGCGGCGAGCTCTACCCCAACAAGCTGCTGATCATGGACCCGCGCGGCGAGGCCATCACCCTGCCCGGCGACGACACGACCGAGCCCACCTTCGGCCTGCCCGCCAAGTGGGTGGCGGACAGCCACCGCGAGGAGGCCGGGTTCCGCGGCTACACCGTGGTCGACCCGCCGACCGTCATCACCACCCATTTGACCGAGATCATCAAGGACAACATGTTCGAGCTGCTGTCCTACGCCGAGACGCAGAAACTGCTCGACGAGCTCGGCAAGGAACACCAGAAGCTGATCTCGGACCTCGTGCCGGCGCACATCTCGGTCGGCGGTCTGCAACGCGTACTGAAGAACCTGCTGTCCGAGCGGGTGTCGATCCGTGATCTGCCGACGATCCTGGAAGGCGTGTCGGAGGCCTGCGGCTTCACCCAGCACACCACCGCGATCACCGAGCACGTGCGCACCCGCCTCGCCCGCCAGATCTCCGACGCTGCCACCGGGCCCGACGGGTACGCGCCGCTGGTGACCCTGTCGCCCGAGTGGGAGCACGCTTTCCTGGAATCGATGACGGGACAGGGCGACGACCGCTCGCTCGCCATGGCGCCGTCCAAGCTTCAGGAATTCATCGGCAAGGTGCGCGAGACGTTCGACAGGCTGGCGCTCACCGGTCAGACGGCGGCGCTGCTGACCAGCGGCGCGACCCGGCCCTATGTCCGTTCGATCGTCGAGCGCTTCCGTCCGGCCACGATGGTGATGTCGCAAAACGAGATCCATCCGAAGGCCCGGATCAAGACACTGGGGCAGATCTAGATGAGGTTGAAGACCTTCAGCGCGGCGACGATCGGCGAGGCCATGCAGGCGGTGCGCACCGAGCTGGGCGACGACGCCATCATCGTCGCGACGCGCAAGTCCTCGGACGGCGGGGTGCGGGTGACCGCGGCGCTGGAGCCGCGGGATGCCGATGCGGCGGTCCCGGGCCCCTTCGGCACGACCGCGACCGAGGAGACCGTCGATTTCCTCCGACGCGCGCTCGACTATCATGGCGTGCCGGTCAAGACGACGGTGCGGCTGCTCGACACCGTGCGGGCCCGCGACGTCGAGGACAAGCTGCTGGGCCTCGCTGCCGCGCTGGACGACGCGTTCCGCTTCGCGCCCCTGCCCGACCAAAGGAACCCGAAGCCGCTGATGCTGATCGGCCCGCCCGGCGCCGGGAAGACCGTGTCCGTCGCCAAGCTCGTCGCCCGCGCGACGCTCGCCGGCGGCCGGGTCAACGTCGCGACCACCGACACGATGCGGGCCGGCGGCGTGCAGCAGCTCTCCGCGGTGACGGTTGTCCTCGGCATCGAGGCGGTCGTCGCCGACACGCCCGAGCGCCTGTTCGTCGCGCTCAACGATCTGGACCCCGCGCCGCTCACCGTCATCGACACCGCGGGCGTCAACCCGTTCGACCGTGGCGCGCTCGACCGGCTCGGTGAGCTTGCCGCCTGCGCCGGCGCCGAGACGGTGCTGGTGTTGCCCGCGGGCCTCGACCCGCGCGAGGCCGCCGAGACCGCGCGAGCCTTCCGCGCGCTCGAGCCGACGCGCCTCCTTTGCGCCCGGCTCGACGCCGCGCGCCGGCTTGGCGGGCTAGTCGCCGCCGCCGAAGCCGGCCGGCTCGCCTTTTCCGATGCCGGCACCACCGCTTCCATCGCTCAGGGGCTCTCGCCCCTCAACCCGGTCGGGATCGCCAGGCTCCTGCTCCGCGAGCCGCGCGGCACCGATGCCGACCGTGCCCTGGCCGAGGCCGCCCAATGAGTATCTCACCCATGAACACAGCCCTGTCGTCGATCCTGCCCCACCCCGCGCGCAGTGTCGCGGGGCGGAACGTCGTCACCGTGGCCTCCGGCAAGGGAGGCGTCGGCAAGACCTGGTTCTCGGTGACGCTGGCCCACGCGCTGGCGCGCGCCGGACGGCGCGTGCTTCTGTTCGACGGCGACCTCGGGCTCGCCAACGTCGACATCCAGCTCGGGCTGACGCCCGAACACGACCTCGACGCCGTCATCTCCGAGCGCGTCGGCATCGACGAGGCGGTGACGCGCTACGAGGAGGGCGGGTTCGACATCCTCGCCGGCCGGTCCGGCTCCGGCACGCTGGCCGCCCTGCCGCCCGCACACCTCACCGGGCTGCGCGACCAGGTGCTGGAGCTCGCCGAATCCTACGACATCGCGATCATGGATTTGTCCGCGGGCATCGAACAGCCGGTGCGGGTGCTGTCGGCCGCCGCCGCGGTGCGCCTCGTGGTCACCACCGACGAGCCGACGGCGCTCACCGACGCCTACGCCTTCATCAAGCTCACCGTGCAGCGCGTGCCCACGGATTCGCTGCGCGTCGTGGTCAACATGGCCCAGTCGGACCGCGAGGGGCGCCACACCTATGCGACGCTCGCCAAGGCGTGCCAGCACTTCCTCGGCATGACCCCGGCGCTCGCCGGCATCGTGCGCCGCGACAACCACGTGCGCGAGGCGATCCGCAGCCAGACGCCGCTGCTCACCCGCCACCCCAACTGCCCGGCCGCGACCGACGTCGAGGCGATCGCCCGGACGCTCGCGAACCTCGGTGGCTGAGCCCGCGCCCCTTCGCCGCGACGCGGACCCTGCCCGCGCGCCGATCCGGACCCGCCCCAACCCTGGCGCGCGGCACGACTATCTCGTGCGGCATTCGGGCGCGGTAACACTCGCCGAGGGCGCGGCGCGGCTCACGCTGCACTACGTGCCCGACCGGCTGATCGCCGAGGACGACGGGTTCGAATCCTACGTCGCGGCGCTCGGCAGGATCGGTCACGACTCGCTGGAGGCGCTGGCCGCCACCGCGCTGGACGACGTGAACAACGCGCTGGTGCCGCGCTGGGTGCGCATCGCCCTCGCCGCGGATTCGCGCACCGCGCACCGCCACGCCGTTCTGATCGAGGACTCCCAGCCCGGCTGGGCGAACGACGCCCTGCTCTCCGTCCTGCCGCCGTTCTGACGGCGGGCTACTTCCCGCGCCAGACCGGCTTCCGCTTCTCCATGAACGCGGTGCGGCCTTCCTTGAAGTCGGCCGAGTCGAAGCATTCGCGGGTGACGCGCTTGATGCGCTCGATGTCGCGCTCGGTGCCGTCCTTTGTCAGCTCGTCGATGGTAAGCTTGGAGGCGCGGATCGAGAGTGGCGCGTTATTGATCAGCGTCGCGCAATAGTCGGTGACGTGCGCCTCGAGCCCGTCCGCGGGCAGCACGCGGTTGACCAGCCCGATGGCCAGCGCCTCGGAGGCCGGCAGGCGGCGCGCCGAGAACAGGATGTCCTTGGCGCGCGAGGGCCCGATAAGGTCGACCAGCCAGCTCACGAAATCCAGCCGGTAGGCGATGGAGAGGCGCGCCGCCGGGATGGCGAACACCGAATCGTCCGAGGCGATGCGCAGGTCGCACGCCATGGCGATGGCGAGCCCGCCGCCCATGCAGTAGCCGCGGATCATGGCGACGGTCGGCTTCTCCATCTCCTTGATCCGGCTGAACAGCCCGCCGGAGGTCTCGGCATACTTCTCCGCCTGGGCCGAGGAAGAGCGGTTCTTCTCGAACTCCGAGATGTCGGCGCCCGACACGAACGCCTTCTCGCCCGCCCCCTTGAGCACCACGACCCGCACGCCGGGATCTGCGGCGAACGCTTCCAGCGCCTGGCTCGCGCCGATCGACATCTCGAGCGAGATGGCGTTGTGCTTCTGCGGATTGTTGAAGACCAGCCAGCCGATGCCGTTCTCGCTGTAGGCCAGGATCTTGTCGGTCTCGAGCGTGATCGCGCCGTCCATCGTTCCGTCCTTCCGTCCGTTTCCTAGACCACCTGGCTCGCGTGGAACTTCGCGATTTCATCCGCCGAGTAGCCGATTTCGCCGAGCACCTCGTCGGTGTGCTCGCCGCGCTCGGGCGGCGCCAAAGTGAGCGCCGCGGGCGTGCGCGACAGGATCACCGGCTGGCCGACCAGGTCCAGCTTGCCGAGCTTCTTCGACTGCACGCTCTGGACGAGGCCGAGATGCTGCACCTGCGGGTCGGCGAAGGTCTGGTCGACCGTATAGATCGGCCCGCACGGCACGCCCGCCTCGTTCATGGTCTCGACCCAGTAGGCGCTCGGCTTGGTCTTCACGATCGCGCCGACGCGCGCATTGACCGCGGCGCGGTTCTTGAGCCGGATCTGCGGGGTCGACATTTCCGGGTCGGTCTTGAACTCCGGCTTGCCGAGCGCGTCGCAGAACCGGTCCCACATCCACGGCGTCGGGGCGAGGTTGATCTGGCCATCCGAGGTCTCGAACACGCCGGTCGGCACGCCCGTGGGATGGTTGTTGCCCTCCTGCTTGGGCACGTCATGGCTCATCGTCCAGCGCGCCGCCTGGAAATCGAGAATGAAGGTGTTGGCCTGCAGGAGCGACGATTGCACCCACTGTCCCTCGCCCGACACCTCGCGCTCCAGCAAGGCGGTCAGCGTGCCGATCGCCGCCATCAGCCCCGCCGAGACGTCGGCGATGGCGATGCCCGCGCGCATCGGCCCCCGGCCGGGCTCGCCGGTGATCGACATCAGCCCGGACATGCCCTGCGCCACCTGATCGACGCCCGGCCGCTTGGCGTAGGGGCCGTCCTGGCCGAAACCGGAGATCGAGGTGTAGACGAGGCGCGGGTTCACCTTGCGCATCGATTCGTAGTCGATGCCCAGGCGGAACTTCACGTCCGGCCGGTAATTCTCGACCAGCACGTCGGCCTTGGCGACCAGCCGTTTCAGCACCTCGACGCCCTCGGGCTGCTTGAGATCGAGCGTGATCGAGCGCTTGTTGCGGTGCAGGTTCTGGAAGTCGGACCCGTCGCGCCGCCCCATGCCGCCGGAATCGGCGCCGAGGCTTTCCGGCATCTCGACCATGATGACGTTGGCGCCCCAGTCTGCGAACTGCCGCACGCAGGTGGGCCCCGCGCGCACGCGGGTCAGGTCGAGCACGGTGAAGCGCGACAGCGCCTTCGAAGGGTTGGTCATGACGGTTCCTTACTCCCGTTCGGGTGTCACTGTCCGCCGCCGCGCGCGGTCAGCCCGCCATCGACGGTCAGCATCGCGCCACTGATGTAGGCGGCGCGGTCCGAGGCGAGAAAGGCGACGACGCCCGACACCTCGTCCGGCCGCGCGGCGCGACCGTAAGCGTACTTCGCGGCCTGGGCCTTGCGCCACGCATCGCGCTCGGCCGGCGGCACCTTCTCCTCCGCGATACCGCGCAGGAAGATCAGCCGCTCCGTCTCGACCGGGCCCGGGTTGACGCCGCAGACGCGCACGCCGTGCCGGATGCTCTCGCCGCCCAGCGAGTAGGTGAAATGGATCAGCGCGGCGTTGTTGGGCCCGCCGCAGATGTAGTTGGCGCTGGTCGTGATGCCGCCCGAGCCGACGATATTGACGATGACGCCGGCGCCGCGCTCGCACATCGCCTTGTAGACGATGCGCGTCATCCCGACATAGCCGAACAGCTTCAGGTCCCAGGCCGCGCGCCAGCGGTCCTCGTCCACCTGGTCGAGATCGCCGCCCGGCACCGCGCCCGCATTGTTCACCAGAATGTCGACGCCGGAACATTCGCGGGCGAGCCCGTCGCGAATCTCGCGCCTGGACAGGTCCACCGCGTGCGTCGTCACCTCGACGCCGAAGTTCTGGGCAAGCCGCGCCTTGACCTCGGCAAGCTCGTCCGCGTTGCGTGCGGCGAGGTGCAGGTTCACCCCCTCGCGCGCGAATTCCTCGGCGACGGCGAAGCCGATCCCCTTCGACCCGCCGGTGATCAGCGCCGTCCTTCCCTTCAGCCCCAGTTCCATGACGTCCCCGTGTTCCCCACCTGCTTACCGGGAGTCGGCCGGCACCGTCGCCTATGCCTACAACGAGCCGCCGCGCGCGACCACCCCACCATCCACCGTCATCATCGCGCCCGAGATGTAGGACGCGCGGTCGGAGGCGAGGAACGCCACCATGCCCGATATCTCGTCGGGCCGCGCCGGGCGGCCATAGGCGTATTTCGTGGCCTGCGCGGCACGCCACGCCTCGGCCCCCTCGGGCGCCTCGTCGGCGCGCACGGCGTGGAGCCTGGTCAGGCGCTCGGTCGCGACCGCGCCGGGATTGACGCCGCAGACGCGCACGCCGTGGCGCACGCTCTCGCCGCCCAGCGAAACGGTGAACTGGATCAGCGCGCGGTTGTTCAGCCCGCCGCAGATATAGCCCGCGCTGGTCGAGATGCCGCCCGACCCGACCACGTTGACGATCACGCCGCGCCCGCGCGCGCACATCGCCTTGTAGACGATGCGCGTGACCCCGACATAGCCGAACAGCTTGCCGTCCCAGGCGGCGCGCCACGTGTCCTCGTCCACCGCGTCGATGCCGCCGCCGGGAATCGCGCCCGCATTGTTGACCAGGATGTCGACGTCCGCGCACTGGTGGGCAAGCGCATCGCGTGCCGCCCGGTCGGCGAGGTCGACCGCGTGCGGCGTGACCGCGACGCCGTAATCTTCGGCGAGGCGCCCGGCCGCCGCTTCGAGCTCGTGCCTCGTACGTGCCGCGAGGTGCGGCGCCACGCCCTCGCGCGCCAGCTCCTCCGCCACCGCGTAGCCGATCCCCTTCGACCCGCCGGTGACCAGCGCCGTCCTGCCCTTGAGGCCGAGCTCCATCCCTATTTCTTCTTCCGTCCGGCGCCGCGCGCGGCAAGCTCCTTCGCCGCCGCGTCCTCGACCACCGTGCCCTTGAAGAAGTCCGGGTTCGCGCCCGCGTGCAGCGCCACCGCGTTCGAAAAGGTGAAGGCGCGGAAATCGTCGTCGCTGAGCAGCTCCTCCTCGACGAGCCCGTAGGCCTCGGGCAGCACGTCGCGGATGTCGATCACGTCCCAATGGCCGATGTCCGAGCCGAGCATCGAGTTGAGTCGGATGCGGTAGGTGTTGAGCCGCGTATCGAACGCTACCGCGTTCATCCGGTCGTCCGCCTCGCAGCCGAAGAAGAACCGGTCGCGGAACATGTCGCGAATATCGCCGGGCCGCCTGATGCCCAATTCCGCCCACTCGTCCGTCGCGCGGTTGTCGGGGCCGGGGACGGCCGAGGTCGGGTGGTGCGGGTTGGCGCGGATACGCTTGGCCGTCAAATAGTCGTTGCCGTAGCGGCCGAACATCTCGACGAGCAGATCGACGTCGACCTTCTCCGGGTCGAGATTCTCCATCAGCGTCTTGATGTTGCGCTTCTCCCAGTACTCGAACATGGAGTTGTAGAGCGCGGCACCCCAATGCACCCCGCCCTCGAGGAAGGCGAAGCGCAGCTCGGGGAAGCGCGCCGCCACGCCGCCGAAGATCAGCGCCCGGCAGAAGAAATCGCCGCCCTGGGCGAAGCCGCCCAGGTGGTTGAAGATGTAGTTCGACGGTGAGGCGCGCGATGTGCCGACGCCCTGGTTGCGGTTGTGGCCGGCGATCGAGACCTTGAGCTCGCGGCAGCGCTGCCAGAATTTATCGTAGGCGCGCCCGTCGTCCATCGCGGGCGACAGCATCTGGCCGTCGCGCCGGATCTCAGTGTTCACCGTCACGGTCTTGAGGCCCAGCGTGCCGACGGCGTAGTCGAGCTCGGCCACCGCCTCCTCCGGCGAATGCATCGGGATGACCGCCGACGGGGTGAGCCGGTCGCGCACCGGGCCGAACATGTCGGCATAGAGGCTGTTCAGCGCGCGGTGCGCGGCCTGGCGCATCTCCGCGTCCGGGATGTGCATCGCGCCGAGCCCGTGAGTCGTGTAGACCACCGCGAAATCAATGCCGGCATCGTCCAGCCGCTCGCGGTAAAGACGCGGCAGCATCACCGTCGCCCGGTCGATCGTGTGTGCGCCGGAGGGCGAGTTCCACCACACCTGCTTGTAGCGCGGGCGGGCGCGCGAGCCCTTTACGTGCGCCTCGTACTTCGCCGCCATCTCCGGCCCGGCAACCTGGCGCACGAAGTCGAAGATCGCGAAATCGCACTCCAGCACGTGCGCGTCCACGTCGACCACGGGATGGTCGAGCCGCGCGCGCAGCTCCGCCGCCGTCAGGTTCTTCACGTCCGTCGCCATGGCACCCTCTCCACTACGCGGCGGCATTTAACCGGGTTTCGGGCCAGGGCGCGAGGGGTTTGCCGCCCATGGCTCGTCCTTCGACAGGCTCAGGACGAGGATCGTGTTTTGGGCCTCATCCTGAGCTTGTCGAAGGATACGGTCAGTCTGCGAACCCCGCCAGCGCGCGCACCTCGGCGGGGGTACGGCCGGCCGCGCGAAGGTCGCGCAGCGTGGCGGCCCGGTCGCGCTTGGCGAGCCGGCGCCCCTCCGCGTCAAGGATCAGGCCGTGGTGATGGTAGTCGGGCACCGGCAGGCCGAGCAGCGCCTGGAGAAGCCGGTGGATGTCGGTCGCCGGCACCAGATCCTCGCCGCGGGTCACCAGCGTCACGCCCTGCAGCGCGTCGTCCACCGTGACCGCCAGGTGATAGCTCGCCGGCGTATCCTTGCGCGCCAGCACCACGTCCCCGAACGCCTCGGGATGGGCCTCGACGATGCCGCGCTTCCGGTCGTGCCATTCCAGGGGCCCGGTCCGCGCTGCGGCCTGCGCCATGTCGAGCCGGATCGCATAGGCCGCGCCCGCGGCGAGGCGGGCGGATCGTTCCTCGCCGGACACGGCGCGGCAGGTGCCGGGGTAGCCCGGCCCGTCCGGCCCCTGGGGCGCGCCGCCGGCGCGGGCGATCTCCGCCTGGATGTCGGCACGGGTGCAGAAGCACGGATAGGTGAGCCCCAGCGCCCCCAGCCGGTCGAGCGCGGCGCGGTAGTCGTCCATGTGCGCGGACTGGCGGCGCACCGGCCGCTCCCAGTCGAGCCCGAGCCAGGCGAGATCGTCCTCGATGGCGGCCACGAACTCGGCGCGCGACCGGCCCGCATCGATATCCTCGATGCGGAGGACGAACCTCCCCGTTGCCGCCTTCGCCGCCCGGTACGCGAACAGGGCGGAATGAGCGTGGCCGAGGTGCAGGAGCCCGGTCGGGCTCGGCGCGAACCGCGTGACGATCATGCCCCCGTTTTACACCGTCATCCCGAGGACCGGAGCGACGAAGCGATCCGGGGCCTTATCGGGATTGCTTCGCTTCGCTTACAATGACGGGAATTGCCGGGACCGGCCCATCGCGCTATCACGGTCGCGAACCGAGGAGGCGCACATGGCCGAACCCGACCCGCTCGACGGACCCAGCTTCGCCCCGGCCGCCAGCGGCGCCGCCCGCCAGCTCGTCGTGCTGTTGCACGGGTTCGGCGCCGACGGCAACGACCTGATCGGGCTCGCCCCCTACTTCGCCCGCGCGCTGCCCGAGGCGGAATTCGTCGCGCCGCACGCCCCCTACCCCTGCCGCATGGCCGGGTTCGGCTGCCAGTGGTTCGACGTGTATGACCAGGATCCGGCGAACCGCCTGCCCGCGATCCGGAGCGCCGCCAGGCTGATCGACGCCTATCTCGACGCCGAGCTGGCGGCGCGCGGGCTGACCGACGGGAACCTGGCGCTGATCGGATTCAGCCAGGGCACCATGATGTCGCTGTTCGTCGCGCCGCGCCGGCTGCGCCCGTGCGCCGGGGTGGTCGGCTATTCCGGCCGGCTGGAATCGCCGGAGCTGCTCGCCGACGAGATCAGGGTGCGCCCGCCGATGCTGCTGATCCACGGCGACCGGGACGAGCTCCTGCCCGTCGGGCTGCTCGACGCCGCCGCCCAGACCCTCGCCGGCAACGGAATCCCGGTCGAGCATCACGTCCGGCCCGGCCTCGGCCATTCGATCGACGAGGAGGGCATCGCGCTCGCCAGCGCCTTCCTCGCCCGCACGCTTCTCGGCTGAGCCGACGGTTCGGACACCCCCGCACCGTCGTGCAACCCCCGTCCCAAGCTGCCAGACAAGGAGACCACCCATGAGCACGGTCACCCGCGATGCCCCCGCCACCGGCGAGGTCCGGGTCTGGGACCGGTTCGTCCGGGTGTTCCACTGGACGCTGGTGATCTCGTTCACCACCGCGTACTTCACCGATGAAGACGTGATGTCGCTGCACGCCTGGGCCGGTTACGTGGCGGGCGCGCTGGTCGTGGCGCGCATCGTGTGGGGCTTCGTCGGGCCCGGGCACGCGCGCTTCTCCGACTTCGTCACCAGCCCGACGACAGCCGTGCGCTACGTGTTCGACCTGCTGCTGCTGCGCTCCAAGCGGCACCTCGGCCATTCGCCGGGCGGCGGGGCGATGGTGGTGGTGCTGCTGGTCTGCATCCTGGCGACGGTGGGGCTCGGCCTCGTGCTCTACGGCGCGCAGTGGCATGCGGGCCCGCTCGCCGGGTTCTACCCGCCGGCGGCGCCCGGCGTGCGCGAGACGCACAATGCCTTCACCCGCTCCATCCGCGGATGGCACGAGCTGATCGCCAACCTGACATTCATCCTGGTCTGCCTCCACATCGCGGCGGTGGCGTTCGCGAGCTTCGCCTACCACGAGAACCTGGTGCGCTCGATGATCACCGGCCGGAAGCGCACCTAGGGCAGGCGTTACCGCTTCGCCAGCGCCGGCATCACGTCCGAGGTGAACAGGTCGAGCGAGCGCATCTCCTGCGCGTGGGTGAGGCAGCCGAACGTGACCTGGCACACCAGGTAGTTGAACGGGATCAGCTCCGCCTGGGCGAGCAGTTCGGCCTTCACCGTCCTGGCCGAGCCCGCGACCATGACGCCGAGCCTCCGCGCCTCGTCGTAGCCCGGGATCATCATCCCCGTGATCGGTGACGCCCCATGCGCCCGCCAGAGCGCCGTAACACTGTCGAACCAGTACTCGTACGCCGGCCGGGCGATCTTCTCCGCCGCCGCGTCCAACTCGGCGACCAGCACGTGCCGCCCCACCCCGGCCAGCGGTTCGGCCGCGACCGACCATTTGCGCTCCGGTCCGCCCTCGTGCGCCGCCCACCCGTCGCGGTAGGCAGCGAGCACATTCGACACCCGCTCGGTCGGGCCGAGCGTGACGAAATACATGCCGTAGCGCGCGGCGAGCTCGGCGCCGCGCTCGTCGCCGCCGCCGTACCAGAGCTGCGGCACCGGCTTCTGCACCGGATGCAGCTCGAGCGGCATGTCCGGCACGTGGTACCAAGTGCCGTCGTGCGAGAGCCGGTCCTGGGTCAGGCCCTTCAGCAGCACCTCCAGCCCCTCCTCGAACATCGCGCGAGTATCGGACGCCTTGACGCCGTACGAGCCGACCTCGTAGGGCGAAATGCCACGCCCCACCCCCATGTCGAGGCGGCCGTTCGACAGGTTGTCGATCATGCACACCTCCTCGATCAGCCGCACCGGGTGGTAGAGCGGCAGGAGGTAGACCATCGGACCGAAGCGCAGCGTGCGCGTCTCGCGCGCCATCGCGGCGAGGAACAGGTTCGGCGACGGCGCCATGCCGAGCGGCGTCGCATGGTGCTCGGCGACGTGGTAGCTGTAGAAGCCGGCTTTCTCGACCGCGCAGGCGATCTTCAGCCGGTCGTCGTAGAACTTGGCGAGCGGCTCGTCGCGCCGGTCGAGATGGTCGAAGATTCCGAACTTCACAGGTCCCTCCCACGGGCTCGTTCTTGGCTGGCCGGCCATTTCACCCCGTCCGGCCCGGCCGCGCAACGGCAGCGCGCTTGCCCCGGCCGCCCGCTGGGACTTAAATCGCGCGTGTCCAGAGGGGAACCATCGTCATGAGCGCCACCACCGCCCCGACCGTTTCGAGCCAGGTCCTCGATCGCATCGCCCGGATCGTCGGGCCGCGCGGCATGATCACCGACCCCGCCGAGATCGCGCCCTACATGCTGGACGAGCGGCGCGAGTTCCCGCCGGGCCGGACGGCCGCCGTGGTCCGCCCGGCCTCGACCGACGAGGTCGCGGGCGTCGTCGCGATCTGCAACGAGACGAAGACCGCCATCGTCCCCCAGGGCGGCAATACCGGCCTGACCGGCGCCTCGACGCCGCACCCCGACGGGGCCGAGATCGTCATCAGCCTCAAGCGCATGAACCGGGTGCGCCGGGTCGACCCGCTCAACTACACCATCACGGTGGACGCCGGCGTCGTGCTGGCCGACGTGCAGAAGGCCGCCGCCGAGGCCGACCGGCTGTTCCCCTTGTCGCTCGGCGGCGAAGGGACCGCGGTGATCGGCGGCAACGTCTCGACCAACGCCGGCGGCACCGGCGTGCTGCGCTACGGCAACGCGCGCGAGCTGGTGCTGGGGCTGGAGGTCGTGCTGCCCGACGGGCGCGTGTGGGACGGGCTCGGGCGGCTCCGCAAAGACAACACGGGGTACGACCTCAAGCAGCTTTTCATCGGCGCCGAGGGCACGCTCGGCATCGTCACCGCGGTCGTGCTCAAGCTGTTCCCGAAGCCGCGCGACATCCAGACCGCCTTCGTCGCCGTCCAGAACCCGCAGGCGGCGCTCGAGCTGCTATCCCTCGCCCGCGCCGCCTCCGACGACCGGGTGACCGGGTTCGAGTGGATCCCGCGCCTGCCGCTCGACTACGTGCTGATGAACATCCCCGGCACGCGCGACCCTCTGCCCGACCGGCACGACCACTACGTGCTGGTCGAGCTGACTTCGGCCTGGGACAACGGCCAGCTCCGCGCCTGCCTTGAGAACGTGCTGGCCGAAGGGATGGAGCGCGGGCTCGTCCGCGACGCGGCGCTCGCCGAAAGCCGCGCCCAGGCGGCCGATTTCTGGAAGATCCGCGAGACGGTCCCCGAATCCCAGAAGTCCGAGGGGATCAGCATCCGCCACGACGTGGCGGTGCCGGTCTCGCAGGTGCCGGTGTTCCTGGAGCGGGCCAACCGGGCAGTCTCCGAAGCGGTACCGGGCATCCGGATCTGCTCGTTCGGCCATCTCGGCGACGGCAACGTCCATTACAACCTGACCCAGCCCAAGGGCGCGGACGGCAAGGCCTATGCCGCGCGGAAGGATGAGATCAACCGGCTGGTCTACGACCAGGTGCTCGCGCTCAATGGCTCGATCTCGGCCGAGCACGGCATCGGCCGCCAGAAGCGCCATTTGCTGCCAGAGGTGAAGCCGCCGGTCGCGCTCGAGATGATGCGCGCGATCAAGCGGTCGATCGATCCGAACGGGATCATGAACCCCGGCAAGCTACTGTAGGCACCTGCCCCACCTCTTCTCATTGCGAGGCGCGCAGCGCCGAAGCAATCCCGACGCGGTCAGCTCGCCCGCGCGGGCTTCCCGTGCGCCTTGACGAGCACCGAGCCGAGCCGCGCCATGCGCCGCACCCAGCGGCGGTAGGGCTTGCCCGAAAGGAAGTAGCGCCGGTTCGTGTGGGTCGCGAAGTAGCGCGACAGGCGGGCGTAGTTGCCGGGAAACAGCCGCTCCGGCGCCTCGTCCTCCGCCGCCAGCCGGAACACCAGCCCCGTCTCGCGATCGTCGGCCGGCACGGCGAGATCGAACCCGGCGCGGGCCGCCATCATGACCAGCGTCGCATGGTTGAAATTGTGAAGATGGGCGAAGTGGAACCGCCCATAGGGCGTGCGCTCCGGGTTCTCGACATTAGGCACCGCCACCTGCAGCAGCCCGCCCGGCTTGAGCCAGCTCCGCATGCGCCGGAGCGCCGCCAGCGGATGGCGGAAATGCTCGACGGCATGGTGGGTGGTCACGACGTCGACGCTGCCCGGCGCGATCTCCACGTCCTGCCAGCCGCCTTCCAGCATGGTGACGCCGTAGTGCGCGCGGGCATAGGCAACGAAGGCGGCGTTCGGCTCGACCCCCACCGCATCGAACCCCTCGCGCCGCAGGATGTTGACGAAATCGCCGCTCGAGGCGCCGACGTCGACCACTCTGCCGCCCGGCGGCAGATGGGGCAAAAGGGCCCGGAACCGTCCCTCCGCGCCGCGCGATGCCTTGTAGATGGCCTTGGCGGTCGGCTCGTAGGCGTTGTGGTAGTGCTTGCGGTAGTGCAACCGGTAGAAGGCGTCGACCTCGTCCTCGGTCGGCATCGGGTTGGTGAAGACGAGCCCGCAGCGCCGGCAGAGCACAGTGCGGAGCGGGCTGAAATAGCGGTCACGCCATCCGACCACCTCGTGGTCGGTCCCGCCGCAGAGCTCGCAGGCCCGCATCTCGCCCCGGAAGCGATAGGGCACCATGCGCGAGAAGACCGAGGCGAACTCGCCGGGCAGCGCGGCCAGGGCGCCGAGCGCTCCGCGTGCCGCGGTCGGGCCGTTTGCGGCCATCAGGGGCCCCTTTCCCCCGCCGATATGCCCTCGCCGGATCGTCGCGGCGTGGGGGCGGGTCAACGAACTGTTTACGAAGAATCTCCGTCCCCGACAACCCGCGAAACGTGACGCCCTCCGGGGGTGAAGAATTTTGCCTCAACCTCGGATTTTCTCTTGAAAAGCAAGCCCGAATGCGTCACAACGCGCGTCTTTCGCGCAACCCCCTTAGACAAGCATTGAGGTCTTGATCGAGGACTACCTGGGGAGAACCCAATCGAAATGGCTGCCAACGCTTCCGTGCCGACGAAGGTTTCGGCGGAGCCGGGACGCCCGGCTGTTCGGGTCACAAGCCCGACGAACCTGTCAGCTCTCCGTGAGAGCGAGGCGCGTTCCCCCAAGTTGGACTACTTCGTCGAGCGGGACGGGCACCTGTTCGCAGGTACACACCTCCTGATCGACTTCTGGAACGCTACACGTCTGGACGACGTGGCGTACATGGAGCAGGCGATGCGCGACGCGGTGGCCGCGGCTGGCGCCACCTTGCTGCACATCCACCTCCACCACTTCACCCCGCATGGCGGCGTGTCCGGCGTGGCGGTCCTCGCCGAATCGCACATCAGCGTCCACACATGGCCGGAGCGCGGCTTCGCCGCGTTCGACGTGTTCATGTGCGGCTCGTGCGACCCGCACAAGGCCTTGCCGGTTCTGCGCGCCGCGTTCGGGCCGGAGTCGATGGATGTCCGCGAGGAGAGGCGGGGGCACGTTTATTGACCTCCGCTAAGTCCTGGTTCGCCGAAACGCTCTACCCGGACTTTCAGCAACGGCACCTGGTCGAGCGGGTGCTCTACGAGGAAAAGACCGAGTTCCAGGAACTGGTCATCTTCGAGAGCCCCCGCTTCGGCCGGGTGCTGGCGCTGGACGGGGTGGTGCAGACCACCGAGCGCGACGAGTTCGTCTATCACGAGATGCTGACCCATGTGCCGATCCTGGCGCACGGGGCGGCGAAGCGCGTCTGCATCATCGGCGGCGGCGACGGCGGCGCGATGGAAGAGGCGCTGAAGCATCCGGGCGTCGAGACCGTGACCCTGGTCGAGATCGACCCGAAGGTCGTCGAGCTCACCAAGAAGTTCATCCCGTCGATCCCCGGCAAGGCGTTCGAGGACCCGCGCGCAGAGCTGGTCATCGCCGACGGCCGCGCGTTCGTGAAGAGCCCTCCCGCGCCCTACGACGTGATCATCGTCGATTCGACCGACCCGATCGGACCGGCCCAGGTGCTGTTCGAGCAGGATTTCTACGCCGACTGCCGCGACGCGCTGACGCCGCGCGGCATCATGATCACCCAGTCGGGCGTCACCTTCATGCAGGCGGACGAGGCGCGCGGCACCTACCGCCGGCTCGACGCGCTGTTCCCCGACGCGACGTTCTATGTGGCCCAGGTGCCGACCTACGTGGCCGGCTTCATGACGCTGGGCTGGGGCTGCCGCGACGCTTCGGTCCGCACGACCCCGCGCGAGACGATCGAGACGCGCTTCCGCGCGGCCGAGCTCGACACGCGCTACTACAACCCGGCCATCCACATGGCCTGCTTCGCCCTTCCCACCTATATCGAGCAGCTCAAGGGCTGAGAACGCGGGGCCGGTCCTCGCGGCCGGCCCACCGTCCTCACTGCCGCCGGATCGCTACCGGCTTGGTGGCGAGGCTGGGATCGCCCTGCGCCTCGGCCCGTTCCAGCACCCGGCAGTAGTAGCTCCAGAGCGAGTCCGAGCCGTAGCTCGAGCGCTGGCGGTAGCGCTGGTCGGTTTCCTCGGGCTTCGGCGCCTCCCACGGCAGGCCGGCGGTCGCGGCCGCCAGCATCTGCTTCGAGGTCGCCTCGACCTGGATGCCGTTGAACACCATCTGCTCGGTGTCGCGGCCGCAGAAGATCACGCCGTGGTTGCGCATGAAGCAGAAGTTCGCATCGCCGAGCGACTTGGCGAGCGCCGCGCCCATGTCGGGCGTCTGCACCAGTTCCGACGTCAGCTCGAAGCGCGGCGGCGGGTTCTTGATCGCGCGGGTGAGCGAGATCAGCGGCCCCGGCATCGCCGAGTAGATCTGGCAGTAGAACGGGTGGGTGTGGCCGGTGGCGTTCACCTCCGGCCGGGCGCGGAAGATCTCGCAATGGATCGGCCATTCCGAATGGCGCGCGCCGTCGCCGTGGATCTTCTTCCCGTCCCAGTCGACCAGCACGAAGTCGCGCCAGTCGTACACTTCGCCGAGCGAGATCTGGTGGCGCTTCATCCAGAAGCCGCGCCCGTCCGGATCGCGCAGCGCGACATGGCCGAACACCCGGTCGGAATGGCCCTGCATGTCGAGGATGCGCGCACCCTTGGCGAGCTTGTCGAGCTCGGCCCTGAGGGCGTCGTTCACCACGTTGGAAACGGCGGAATCGGGCATCGGACGGCTCCTCAATGCGCCTGGATCGGGACGGGGCTGGTGGCGAGCGTCGGCATTCCCTGCGCCTCGGCCCGCTCCAATACGCGCGAGTAGTAGTCCCACAGCACGTCCGACCCGCCATAGCCCTTGGCGACGCGCTTGGCGTTGCCGACGATCTCGTCGTCGGGCGGCGCCTCCCACGGCAGGCCCGAGCCGGCGGCGGTGAGCATCTGCTTGCAGGTTTCCTCGATCTGGATGGCGTTCAGCACCATGTCCTCGATCGACTTGCCGGCGAAGATGACGCCGTGGTTGCGCATCAGGCAGTAGGAATGATCGGCGAGCGACCGGGCGAGCGCCTTGCCCATCTCGGGCGTCTGGATCAGCTCGGACGTCAGCTCGAAGCGCGGCGGCGGCGCCGGAATGGCACGGGTCAGCGACACCAACGGGTCGGGGATCGCCGAGAAGATGCAGCAGTGGAACGGGTGGGTGTGGCCGGTCGCCACGATGTCGGGCCGCGCCTTGTAGATCTCGGCGTGGATCGGCCATTCCGAATGGCGCGCGCCGTCGCCGAAGATCTTCTTGCCGTCCCAGTCGACCAGCACGAAATCGCGCCAGTCGTACACCTCGCCGAGCGAGATCTGGTGGCGCTTCATCCAGAAGCCGCGCCCCGCCGGATCGCGCAGCGCGACATGGCCGAACACGCGGTCCGAGTGGCCCTGCATGTCGAGGATGCGCGCCGCGCGGGCGAGCTTGTCGAGGTCGGCGCGCAGGCTTCCGTCGACCACGTTCGAGGCTATGTCGTTCATCTCGGTCTCCCTCCCTACTCGTCCAGCGTCGCGGGGGCGAACACCTCGTCCAGCTTCATCAGCCGCGGGGTGAGCCCCTGCTCCACCGAATATTGCGCCGCCGTCTCCAGCACCATGCGGTTGGCGGCGATGCCGTGCCGGATCAGCGGCGTCGCCAGCGCCTCGCGCGCCTCGCGCGGCAGGAGGCCGGTGACGACGTGGTAGTCCGTATGAATGGCGCGTTCGCGCTCGGCGATCTCGTTCGCCTTGCGGAACGCGGCCAGCAGGTTGGTGATGACCCACGGGTTCTTCTCGGCGATCGAGCGGCGCACCACCATCCCATGGTTGATCGGGAAGATGCCGGTCTTGCGGTAGTAGCGCACGCCCTCGGCGAGCCGGTCCGGGAACAGCGGCTTGATGTCGGGATGGCCGTCGAGCCTGGCGGTCGAGCGGTCGACCCGGTTGGCGATGCCGTAATAGAGCAGCGTGGCGTCGAGCTCCTTCTTCAGCAGCATCTCGCCGATGTTCTTCTCGTCGGGGATCTGGTGGATCGTCACGCCCGGCGGCGCGGTGAACTTCACGGCGCCCGCGTGGCTGTGCGACGGGCTCCGCTCCATGAAGAATTCCATGTCGGAGGGCTTCACCCCCCACTCGTGCTGCAGCGCGCCGCGCCCCCACAGCGCCGCCGTCTGCTGGTATTCCGGCACGCCGACGCGCTTGCCCTTGAGGTCCTCGGGCCGTTCGATGCCGGCGTCGCGGCGCACCAGCATGCGGGTGTGGAAGAACTCGCGCGTGGTGAAGATCGGCAGGCCCACCCAGCGCTCGTTGCCGCGCGCGATGGTCATCAGCAGCGAGGAGAACGACATCTCCGACACGTCGAACTCGGCGAAGCGGAGCTGGCGCCAGAACAGCTCCGACACCGGCACGACATTGCAGGTCAGCTCGATCCCGTCCGGCTTCACCCGCCCGTCGAGCACGGGCCAGCTGCGCGGGTTCGACGCCATGCCGATCGAGAGCTGGAGCGTCATGCTTCCCCCATGAAATCAGGTCTTATTCGCAAGGCTGTCCGGCCATTGTGGTCCCAACGGCGGAGGCGCGCAATCGCGGCCGCGCGGTCGGGCGACTTGTCGCGCCGGCATCGCCCGGTTGTCGCCCGGATGTCGCCCGAAGCGCCCCGATGTCGCCTGAAGAGAGGCGAAGGTCGCCTCGCAACCCCTTGATGGGCAACGATCGGTCACTCGAAGCCGGCGAAAATCCGGGCGCGGCGGAAGCCTCGCGACAGCGCCAAAGGGTGGCGCCCGTATACAGGATTTTATTCTTTCTGTCAACCCGCAGCGAAGGTCAGCGTCACCGCGTCGCCGTCGCGAAGCCCGAGCGCGGCGCGCACGTTCACGGCGGCGATCACCTCGATCTTGTCGGCGGGGTAGGACGGGACCTCGGGCAGCACGACGGCCCCCGCGATCCGCCCGGCGATGGTGACCAGGAACAGCCGCGCCGCGCACCATGCCGGGTCCGGCGGCTCGATCCGGAGGGCGGGGCCGGCGGCGATGTGCGCCCAGCCCGCGCGCTCGGCCGGGTCGTCGAGCGCCAGGTTCAGCGTGCCGGGCCACGGGTCGATCCCGACGCGGTCGAGGAAGGCGCGGCGCGCCCAGTCGAGCCGGGTGAACGACGCCCCCTCGCCCAGCCCGCTCGCCAGCCTGCCCGTCACGCTCGCCATCGCACACCCTTCCCGCGCCGGAACGTCTTGCCGGCCATCGGCGCCATGATAGTATGCGGCGCGGTGCGGGCGTAGTTCAGAGGTAGAACGTCAGCTTCCCAAGCTGAATGTCGTGGGTTCGATTCCCATCGCCCGCTCCAAATTTTCTCATTATTTTTCAACGCTGTAGCGACGGTCACTCAGGCCCGAATCCAGTGATTTTCTGTCATTGGAACGGTGTGCGCTAAGTGCATGAAATAACGGGCTTTCCCTTCGCGTCCCATTGCGTACCAAGAAATCTATGTGCCCGGCATGGCACATGGATGGCACATGGCGGGGCCGGTCTTGTTCGCGGCGCGTTCACGCCCTCGCCGCCTCGTCAGCCTCATGGCGTGCTCGGCAACACCATCGGCTTCTCCACCTTCCTGATCTCGTAGCCGCATAGCCGCAGGTGCCGCAGCACGTCGGCCGCTGCCATCGTGCGGGCGAAGTCGGCGTCGCCTGCCCGCTTGGAGCGGATGTGCTCGCGCAGCGCGAAGGCGATGGTCGATCGGATATCGTCGTCGGTCATTGGGCTCGGCTTCTTTTGAGGTTTCCACAGCGGCCGGCGCGCCTCGCAGGCTTCGGACAGGGTGTTGATCAGGCCGACGTGGCGGCGGGGCGGCGTGAGAACATTTTAGGAACGAATGGCAGGCCGAGTCGAGAGTGCGTGGGCACGGTGTGGTACTTTTCTCCTATTGGCATTCACAAAGGAGGGTGGCCGTGTTGAGAAGAGCAGCCATCGGTGCGGCGGCCGCCTTGAGTTTGATCCCTACTTGCGAGATCGGCGCTCAAACTATTCTTTCCCCGGAACATTGCATCCTCGATACGATCAAGGGAGGTGTAGGCTTTCAGGGGGCCGGCATAATGATTTATCAAAGTTGTGTCCACCTATACGTTAGGCAGGCAATGAAGAAGGCGGTAATTATTGATTCAAAATCAATCGCCCAACCGCATCTTCAATGGTTTCCTACGGGGATGGCCTATCCGAATCCGATACAAGAACACGTCCGCATTGTGCTAAAAAATAGCTCAAATAAAATTATAATAGCCGCCGCTATATTCTTAAGAAGCCGAAAGACAAATCGATCAGAAGTCTATTTTGCATATGCCAATGATCCAATTGAATCTGGAATGGTAGGCAGCTTGAACGCCGAAGTTATCACCGACGCAGATACTCAAGCCGCATTTTCCAGTGAATATGATTGGGGGTTCGAAGCTATTTATGGCGTCCCAGAATCTTAAATCGCAACCTATTGGCGCCCCATTTGAACCGTAACTCCGATGAGCTTCCTGGCCACCACGTTGGGGCCCGCCGCCGTCGATCGCCCCATACCACGACCGCGCGCCGGTGATCCTGGAGCCCGATTGGTTCGACATGTGGCTAAATTCCGCGACCGACCCGAAGATGCTCGGTCCCATGCTGGCGCCCTATGATGGCGCACTGACAATCGAGCCGGTATCCAAGGCCGTGAACAATCCGCGAAACAACTACCCGGAATTTCTGGTGGCGCAGAAAGAGTAAGGTAAAATAGCTCGACCGTTAACGAACTAACAAATCTTTCTGCGCGTTCGGATAATAGTTACGAGCATATCGGACTGATCGCAGCGGCATCAGCAATCTTTTGTGCGAGGATCTCATCGTCCGGATGCATGCCCTCGATTTGTGCATGTGAAGGCAAGCGAGCTGTTACATCAGGTTCGTGAATAACATGGAGATCCCGACCATAACGCTGCCCAAGTGACCTGATCGCAGCGACTTCGACCACCGCGAGCATATAAGTATTTTTCACCGAACGCGTGCTATTTATGAATTCGTCCTTTACCCTTTGTAATTGCTCATTCCGATTCCCGGGTTCACGTTCCAGCCAAGCGCCCGAAACACAGGGATTCTTGGCGGATGGCTGAAACGCACGTGCGTGAAGCCACGGCGGAAGGTGATAATCGTCTTCTTCGTCACTGAAATCATTACCTCGTAAACCAGAACATTGCCTCGCGAAATGGTCGTCGTCCAATACCTCCTTGGGCATTCGTCCCCCTTAACAGACTCGTTAGCCCCGCATCATCCAACTTAGAGAGTCGTGCATCGCGATCTCCCGCATTGCCTCTGACGTCGGGCAGCGGCCTGCCACTTCTACTGTGTCTTCGGCGGTCCCTTCTCGCGGCAGGAAGAGAAGCCAGGTTACGTCATCTGCTGGCTGAAAAACGAGCGATACGAGCTGCTGTCTAGAGGGACGCCAGGAAGCGTTGAACAGACCATAGCGATTGACTGAAACTGACGGTATCCGCAAATCGGGAATGCGGCACAGAAACTCCAACATCCGCCGAAAGGATTCCGGATTAGGAAGGGCGTCTTCCTCCTGCCATTCTTCGGGATCAAGGACTGCCGCGACCCGATCCAGCATCCTTTGGTACAGGTCGGGGCGCAAGCGCGCTTTGTAGGCACGCAATATCGCCCGGAGCCACTGCTGCGACAAGCTTACGTCGACAGCCCATGGGGAGATAGGCAACCGCGCGTTCGTAATGGATGGCAGTATGAAGGCGATTGTTGACTCGCGTTCCTGTGTATCCAACAAGGCGCTATCCAAGCCAAATCCTCGGGGCGTTAGAGAACGCCACTCTGGCTGTCTCACCGGTGCCTTGATGACTTCGTCGACGGGCGCAGCATAGGCGGTCATCGGAAGAGTGCTTTCGCTTTATCCGTTGTGGAATTAAAAAATATATCGTTCTCGTATACTTTGAGCTTTTCAATTTGGTCCCATATCTCGTGTGAATCCGGCGCACAATCAATGGAACAGAACACATCAATATCAAATATGTATGGCAAGAATTGGTTAACGGGTTCCTGCATGGTGGATGACACAGCTGCGATTATGTCCGTGTCTGGCTTTGGAATGATCGCGCGCCAGAAAAACCCGGCCAAGCCTTGCGGGATCCCGTCCGCAACTTCTAGTCCGGTTCGAAAATAGGCTTGGAAAGATTTCAATCGGCAGAGGCAACTCGATGCGATTGATGTATCGTACAGCTAGGCGCATCACGCGCGTCGGATTGAGTGTTTTTAAATACAACTCCCAAAGCTCGATTGCTTCATTTCGAAGATTTTCCCAGCTTTCGTATGGTTTCATTTTGCTAAACGTGAAGCCATCGATGCGTGCTTGGACGGCCTTCTCTCTACTGTCTGAAAAGAGGGCATAGCCTGTTTTGCGCGATTTGGCGCTGGAAGAGTCTTTTCCAGATGCCCGATCCAAAAGCACTTCCCCCGTTATTTCAATTCTGTCCTCCTTGCGAGGAAACCGGGATGCGACGTCCGCTGCGAAGTGATCCGCCTTTGCAAGCACGTCGTCTTCCTCGAACGTAGCCCGGATATCAATCAGAGCTTCCGAGATTGGTGCGTTCGGGAAGTGTTCGTGCTCATACATGGCGCTCAAGCTCCTGCTTCCTCAACCCGAACGGTACAGGGTAGGACGCGAATCTGCATCCTGTGAGCTTGGCCAGCGTACAGGGCAAACATAGCATTGTATATCCGGACGGCAAGAGGTTCGCATAGAGAGCGGCGACCTCGAAATCGGGTGCTTGGGCTGCCAGGACGGTCAGCCGTGTCGCGCTCCGTCGCAGAACAGGTACAGCTCGCCGCGCCATAGCGACATGAACGCCGTCTTCAGGCACCAGAACCAAAGTCGGATTCGGAAGGTCGCGCCGGGAGCCCCTTTTCGACCGCTTCCGCCGCGGTGCGTGGGGCCTCCACACTCGGCGCGTCCAAGGGCCGCGAACTCGGGAACGCCAGATTGCTCTGCGCCAAGCGATCGCAGATGATCCGCACGAGTTCCCGGCCCATTGCATCCGCCGCGGCAAGGGCGGGTTTCGTCGGGCTCATACGCACCACGGCATTCCTGGCGTCGCACCAATCCTCGATCGCCACGAGTAGTTGATCCACGCGGGCGTCGATGCGTTCGGCTGCACCCGCCATGTCGCGCAGGGGTGGTGCCATACGCTCGGCGAGCGTCGTCGGATTTGGCTTGGTAGCCATCATCGGAACGCCTTCCGAAGTAGTAGGTAGACGTCGACGTCATCGCTCGACCCGGAGCCGATCGTCGGCTTCACGTACAGGGGCGCCTCGGTCACAGCCTCTATGGCAGCAGCCGTCTTGGTGATGGCATTACCCTGCGGATCCGTCAGCGCCGTGTACGTGCCGCCCTGGACCATCGACCCCGTGAGAGACACGGACGTCCCGCCGTTGAATGTCCCAATGGCATGGACGGTCATGTCCGGGTAGTCAGGGAACGAGACGGGCGATGCGGTGTCGCCGGTCGCCAATCCCTCCCACAGGACAAGGATCGTTCCGGTCGCGCTGCTAATGGCGCTGATCTGCGGGGCGATGACACTCATTGCGGTTAGCCAACGATGCTCTGCGCGAGGCCACGCAGGCGCGTGATCTCGCCGCTCATGCGATCGTGCTCGCGTCGCAGTTCGGCCACCGCGTTCTTGGCCTCGCGCTCCACACGCTCGGCCTCGTCGACGATGCGCTGGGCTTCGGCGCGCGCGTCGGAGGTGATCTTGTCGGCCGCGACTTGCGCCTCGGCCTTGGCGCTTTCGATCGTCTCGGCGCGCGCGGCGGCCAGCTCGGCACGGCGTTCGGCGATCTGGCGCTCGATCGCCTTGAGAGTGCCGTCCTGGGTTTCGACCAGTCGACGAATTTTGTCAGCCGCGTCGAATCCACGGCGGATAACACCGATCTGCCCGAACGCGGCAAGCGCGTCGGACATTTCGGCAGGGGTGAGCTCGGTGTCGGTCATCGTCAAGTCCTTTCGTCAGGTGGGGCGGCGCGACGCGGTCACGATCCAACCAAGGCACTCGGCAAGATCGCGCTGCACGCCTAGGAGGTCATCGCGGGCGGCAATCAAGACGCGCTGTCCGTTGCGCTGAGGATCACTCAGCGGCTCGGCGAGGGTGCTTAGTGTGGTCGTGGCCCGCAGCACCGCGCGCCGGGCGTCATTGAAGCTGGGACTGCGGTCGAAGGTCATCGGGCCAGCACCCTTCCGGTGCGCGGGTCGTAGCCGGCCACCGGCTCGCCCCAGCCTTCGACGCGATCGCGGCTGCGACGCAGCACGGCGTCATCGCGCGGCGCGAAAATGTCGTAATCCACACCGTCCGCAATGCGCGGCCCGCGGCGGCGCGCGTGGCCGGGCCCGACGCGCGCAAAGCGCAGCATCATCGCGGCGTAGCGGGTCGCGTCTAAAAGGTGATCGTGTTCCTTCACGATGCGCCCATCGCGCCGATGGTATGTGCGGAATTCCTCGAGCCACGGCGCCAGGTGATCGAAAACCTTGAACCGGCCCGTCTGCATGCGATCAAGGATCGCGAGGATCCCAGCTTCGACGCTCGACCCGCCATCGGGGAACGTCGCGCGGTTCGGCAACATCTTGAGCCCTTGGAGCTTGTACAACTGCCCCAGCGCTTCGCCCGAGCCCTTGTCGTGCGCGAGCGCATCATGCGGCCAGGCGACGGGAATCCAATCGCCACGCGCCTTGATGCTCGCGGCGTGAATGATCGGTGTTTCCTCTTTGCTGAGGTAGCAATCCGTCAGGTAGACCACATCCGCGTCGCGGTCCCACGCGAGCCACGCCGCGGCGAAGTTCTGCCAGCCGAAGTCGACGCCGACGATCCGCGGCCAGTGAGGGGGAATCGGAATTCCCGGGATCGCGATTTCGCCTTCGGGCACGGGATAGATTTTCCCGCTGCCGAGCATCGGCACGCCGCGCACGCGGGCTTCCCTCTCGTGGGGCGCGTAGCCGGCTTCAATGCGCTCGCGCTCGCCTGCCGGAATGTGCTCGGCGTCCGTGATGGACATCTGCACATAGGCGCGATCGCTCGACGGTTCCGACATGAAGCGTCGCACCACGTCCGACATGCCCTGCAGGGGTGTGAACGTCATGAAGACGATCCCCTTGCGAGCGGATATGCGCGCAAGCCCTTCGCTATAGATTTCGGACGGCGGTTCTTCGTCGAACCAAATCGCGTCGAGCGTTTCGCCCTGCCACTTCTCGCGGCCGCGCTCATAGGATTTGAACGAGATTTGCGAGTGCGCGCCGGAACGATGGGCCACAATGGCAACGTCGACAGCATCGGCGATACCACGCCCCATCCGCACGTCGACAATACGATCCGCCGGAATGGCACCGGTGCCGCGCGCGCCGAGCGGGCCGAGCAAAAGGCGCTGCACGGTGTCCCGCGTGCTTTCCGACGTGACGCCCGCGGCCCACGCGCGGACGGGATATTCGAAGCGGCGGCCCTGCCACCAGCTTGGGTATAGTCCCGTCAGATGCGCGGCGAGTTCCATGCTGCCGCAGTAGGTTTTTCCCTGTTGATTTCCGCTCGTCAGAAGGCGCTCGCGATGATCGGCGCCGAGCGCATGAAATTCCGCCTGTTTGGGGTATGGCGCGTAGTGCGCGAGCCGGTTTTCGACCTGGCGCCGCTTCAATTCCTCGAGCGTCGCGTGCAGCTCGCGAAGCTTTTCGGGATCGGTCGTCATGCCGCGGCCCCGATCAGCCCGTGAAGCCGCGCCCGAACCTCCGTGACCGCCACAAGCGCGCTAGCGTCGCCACGCTCGGTCGCGATCCGCTTCGCTTCGTTGAGCTCGGCGTCGGCGTCGGCGTATGTGAACCGGCACCGCCACGCGTGCTCGGCCTCGCATGCCGCGACGGCCGCGGCGATGTGCGGCTTCCGAAACAGCTTCGAACCGTTCGCCTGTGCGCTCGCGGGGGTGCAGCCGTATACGGCAAGATAGCTCTGCGTCGCGCTCATGCCACGGAACAGGTTCGCGACAAACTGGCGATGCTTGAGGCTCAGCCCCGCGAGGGCGGCAGGTGACGGGGGCGCGTTCATGCGTGATCCGCGATCCAGGCGAACACGCTCGCGGCCACGCTCGGGTCCGCAGCGCGTAGCGAGTTCTGCACCCACGTGCGTTGCGCCTGGGACAACTTGCCGAGAGCGGCGTCAACGCGCGCCAGCTTGGCGTCATGTTCGGCGCCCCATCGCGCCGTCATCATGGCGTCGAATTGGGTAGTCTCGTCTTCGGACCACATGCGCAGCGCGCTGCCGTCCATGCGCTCGGCTAGGCTGCCCTCAATCGCCTGCACGATCGCGTTGCCCTCCACCGGATCGACAGCCAACGTCTTGATGATTTCTCCGGCCTCGCGCGTTGCCTCGGCGTGCTTCGCGTCGTCGACGCCAGGCTGCTTTGCGAGCACGACCGTCTCGCCGTCGCCCTGGCCGCCCTCAGGGGCGGGCTTCTGGGCGGCATCCGTCTTGGTTTCGCCGTCTTCGCCGTATGCCTGGCGATGTAGGCGTTCCATCTCCTGGCGCGCATCGACAACGCCCGCCTGGTAGCGCCGCACAAATTCTGGATCGCGCCGAAGCTGTTCGATCCGGGCACGAGCATTCTGCGCCGGCGTCTCGGCTGCCACCTCGTCGGGTTCCGGCGGGAAAGCTGCGCGGTTCAGGCTTTCCATGCGCTGACGGCTGGCCGCATCGCCGGCACGCCACTTCGCGCCGAATTCTGCGTCGCGCAGCAAGGCCGAGCGCTCGGCCTGAGCCGCTTCGGGCGTCATCGTGGCAGGGTCGGCCGTGGCCACAGGTGCGGGAGCGGGCGCTTGCTCCGTCATCTCGGCGCCACCGGCAGATAATTCGCCCACCGCAATTTCTCGGCGGGAAGCCACGGTGCGTGGCCGGAAGTGACGGCGCGAAGGCGCTGGGTCAGAATTGTTTCGAGGGCCGCATGTGCGTTGCCGAGCGCCATCTTGTCGGCGTTCGACGCGAGCGGGAGAAGCGCCTGTTCGGCCGCGACGGCGGCCTCAACCTTGGCGAGCAAATCGTCGATCGCCTTGTCCACACCGACGCCAGCTTCGGCGAGCGCGACAAGGGCGTCCCGGTAATCGGCTTCGCGCTTCTGCCGTTGTGCGTCCGTCTCGGCGTCATCGGCCGCAACCTTCCGGGCGCGGGCTTCTGTGAGCGCGTCCGTGCATCGCCGCAACTCGACCTGAGCGGCGAGCACGGCAGCGTCGGCCTTCTCGGCGCGCTTGGCGGTCACCTCGTCGGGCGAAGTCTCAACGTCGAGCGCCGCAGAACGGGCTTCGGCTTCGGCCGATCGTACGGCGTCCTGAGCTTCGGCGACGCGCGCCTCAAGCCGGGCGATCGTGTCAGCGTCGCCGCCGCTGAACGGGCGAAGAAGGGACTTAAGGGACATTGTGGATCGTCGGCCTTTCGTCGAGAAATGGTTGGAATAGAATGCCGTTTATATTGTGGATTGTCAACTCTATACTTTGTCACAATAAGTATTCGATAGTACCAAATCGTACCAAACCTTTTAGGCTCCGCTATATAGAGCCGGCCCTGCCGATATTCCTCGCGCGCCGCGATCGGCCCCCCACCCCCAACCCCGCCCTCCCCCTTCGCTGAGAAAGGAAAGCTTGGGCGCGGTCAAAAGGGGCGCGACGCCGCGGCAGCGCTGGCGAGTTTCGGCATGGGGGTTGGCGCCTGACGGGCTGGCGAGCGCGTCGGAAATGCGACCGTCAGCCTGCGAAGCTGAGCCTATCGCTTGGCGTTCCGCGGGTTTGCGGCCGTCGTGTGCCGCTGATGTGCCACAAGGGGCGAGAAAGCGTCAGTCGAAGGGGTCCGGGACGCGCCGCGGCTCGGCCGGCTCGGCGTCGCTGGCAGGTGTCACGTCGACAACTTGGCCCTCGAGCATGGGCGCCGTGATCGGCACACCGAGCTCGCGCGCAAGCTGCCGGATGTGCGCCAGAAGTTCGGCGTCGCTGCGCCGATCTTCGATGACGTGACGATGTTCGCTCTGCCTCACGATCTGCAGGCCCGCGTGCTCTAGCAGCGCCTTCGCGGCCTTGTACTGGACGTCTTCGGATTTCGCGCTTTCGGCCAGCCGGGTTAACACGACCGCACCTTGCGCCGCACCCGCGCGCAACATCTTCTCGGCCGCGGCCTTGATCGCTTGAAGGACGTGCTCTTTCCCTAGCAGTTGCGACGCAGCCGCCGACGCGGTGTTGGCGGAATAGCCCGCTGCGACGGCCGCATCCTTCTTTTTCATGCCCGCGCACACGCACTCGACAAAGCGGCGCTGGCGGGCGTTCAGGCGATTCGGGGCCATCGGCGGTCCTCAGCTAAGTTGTTCGCTCATCACGTACGGGACGAAATTCGGAATAAATGGCGACACGCATTTAATTTTCCGGGGCGTCGGCCCTTTCCACACGGCTGGGGAGCGCCGAGCGTCACCATGTCACCATTTGTCACCATGTTTTACGCACCCTCTATATATAAATTTCTTGTTTTCCTTGCTCGCGCGAAAGGTATGTAAAAAACAGTGACAAATGGTGACACCCCCTCAAACACCAGCGTTCCCGCGGCTTTCCGTGTCACCAAAGAGCGCCGCCGCGTTGGTGACACTTGGTGACGCTGTTGGTGACAGCGCCACGCCGAAATAGCACCACTCCTTTTTCCCGCTTATTCTTTTCTGCTTCCGCTTAATTTCGGGATGGGCGGCGGCCAGCAACCGGCCGAACGATCGCATGTCGCCGGGACGCCGATCCGCATTGGCGCGGCACCACATGCCCCACTCCGCAAACAGCGCGTCGCACGTGACCGAATATCGCGGGCCGATCCTGCAGCGATCTTCGATGAACGCCTTGATGGGGCTGCCCAGCGCCTCAAGTTCTGCGGCCGCCCGGAGCGACGATTCCGGTTGCTTGAAGTATCCGCGCGCGTTCAACCGCTGCCATCCTTCGATCGCCCAATTCAGTATGCCCGGAAGCTCGCGACACAGGCGCTCGGTCAAGCCGGGATCCTCGCGCCCGAAGAAACTGTTGCTGAGCATCAGGACGATGAACCGGCTGGCGAGCGCGCCGCTTGCGTCCATCAGTTTCGGAAGTTCGTTGGTGAGGATCAGGAAGCGCGTCGGCAGGCGGCCCGTCCACACGGGCAGGTATTTCCGGTCGACCGTGATCCCGTCTTCGCCACTGACGCTTAGAAGGCGCTCGGCCAGCACGCTTTGGTCGGTGCGTCCGCTCAGCCGCGCATCGGCCACGATCGCCAGCGGCTTGCCGATCAGGGCGGCCAGTCCGAAATTCTGCCCGAGGCTCGCAAGTGTGGGGCTTACCACGTTCGCCTGGCCGAGCATGCGTGTGAGCACCCTGCCGATCGTGCCTTTGCCCGATCGCTTCGGCCCCACCAGCATGACAATTTTTTGCTGGCGCGTGTCCGTCGCGAGGAAGTACCCGAACACTTCCTGCAGCGTGTCGATGGCGCCCGGGTCGTCCGGCCACAGTTCGGCTAGGAAGCGCGTCCACTCGATAGGGGCGAGCGCGTCGGGCGCATACCCGAAATCAAGCGCGTTGACGTTAAACAGCGCCGGGGTATGCGGCAGAAGCTCGAGCGCCGGCAGGTGCAGAAGCCCATTGGCGCAAGGCACGACATCAGCGGCGGAGGGACTGTGGCGAAGGTCAAGCCATACGGGCGAACTAAGCGTGTCGGGGAGGTGTGCCACGGCCTTGAGGGCTTCCAGCACTTCGTTGACGGTTGCTTGCGTCGGGCGAAACGGCGCGACTTTCGCTTCCGCGGAGCCGGTTGCCTTTGTTCGCCGCTCGGCGCGGTCGAGGAAGGCATACACTTCGGCCTTGAGCGCCTGAGCCTCTGCCGGTGAGTAGCAGGTGCCGCCCCACCGGTAGAACTGCCCATTGTGAAAATGCAGGGTCCGCCGTCCACTGAGCGTGGCGTAGTGCTGCACCAGGAACATTTGCGCCGAGCGCAGCGGCTCCCGCGGGTCGAGAACGGGCGCTTTGAAGGGCTTGCCGTAGGCACGTTCTAGATCGGCAATCAACCTGTCCCGTGCCCCGGCGTACCTTTCGCCAACGCCTTCCGGGTAGGCTTCGACCGTCGCCGCGGCGTCCTGCATCGAATAGCCGAGTTCCTGCAAGCTGCGAAACACGCCGAAGGCTGTTGTGCTGCGATCTTCGTCGGGCTCGGGCTTTCGCGCCATGCGCTCGACAAGGCTTGTGGGAAGCGCGCGCGGGCGGAGCATCCCATAGCCGCTAGCTGCGCCGTCCGGCTGCGCTGTTGCCGTCTCGCCGGCCGCATTCGCCAGTGCTGCATGTGCGGCTGCGAGGTCAAGCTCGGCGTCGGGATCCTCGGCGACGATCCGGCACAGGCGCGGCTCGCCCTTCCGGTGCCAGGTGCCCGGCCAGCGGATCGGGTGAACCAGTGGGCTGTTGCTCGGATCGCCCCCGGCGACCTTCGTCGCGAGGCGTCGCGCTTCCTTGAGCTTAGCGTGCTCCGCCGCGTCGCGCGTCGGCCTGGCGAGGCGCCAGTGCAGGTGCAGCTTGGGTTGCGCCTCGCCTGTCTCGGGGTGCGTCCACAACCCGCCCGACTCCACAACGATCGTCGCCGGGCCCAGCAATTTTTCCATGCGCTCGCGCGCCATCGCGGGATCGGCGTCTATCTCGACGCCGAGGCTCAGCCCTTGCGCGACGTTGGCTCCCTTGGCGTTGTCGGGGCTGGCGAAGGTGCAGACCGGCGGGCAGAACACGATCCTCTCAGCGGCATCGGCGCAGCGCTGGGCGAGCTCGACGGCCCGATCAACCACAGCGCCATCGGCGCGCACCGGCAGGATCTCGAAGGGCGGTCGGTTGTCTCCGTGCGGGAACGCGCGGAGCGACACGTAAGCGCTCGGATCGGCATGCTTGAACAAGAGCTTGTGGAACCGCTCAAGCTGGCCACGGTCGGCAATGAGCCGGACGGGTTCGGGCTTCGGTGCGGCCACAGGTGCCGGCTCAGGCTTGGCCAGCGGGGGCAACCCCTCAAACATGACGACATGCCGCAAGCGTGTCGCGAGCGCGGGCGACGGCTCAACGCGACCGGACAGCACGGCGCCGATTTCCGCTTCGGTCGTGTCGAGCCTTCGGATTATCTCGGCTTCGGGGGTGCCACCGTCGAGCACCCCGCGAAGGGCTGCCTTCACTTCGGCCACGTCGAGTGGGGCGGGGTTCATTACGCGCGCCCCTGTGCCGGGCCGTATTTCGCAATTTCGGGCGTGATCACCAGAATTGCTGCGTCGGGCGCGTGCTGGCTGACGACCTTAAGCCACTCGGTTTCATGCTCGGGCTGCGTCTCGATGATGATCGCCTTGCCGGCGCTCAGCATAGCCGCGTGTGCGGCCGCGCCGTATTGCCAGGGCTCGGCCGCGGCTGCGTGCAGAAGGATCGCCCGAGCGCCGCCGAGCACGCGTTTCAGCGTCTTATTGTCGAAGCCGCTCGGCCCGATGGAACCGCGCTCGCCGCCATAGTCATCGGCGACGACGAACACGACCGGGCGCCCCAAGAGCGCTTCGGGCAGTGCGCGATACCGGCCGCCACGCGGCAGGAAGGCAAGCCCCACGCCATACTCTCGGGCCGCGTCGAGCAAGCGGGCGTAGTGCGGCGCCTCAGCGGCCAGAAGGCCGTCAGGGGGCCGATACGCGGCGTCCGGTTGCTGGCTAGGGGGTGGTGTGCTATCTTCCGTGCGCATCAATTCCAACCTTCTGCGGCCGCGCGCCCTCGCCGGGGTGCCGGCCGCTTTTCTTTTGCCTACGCGGCGTCGGCGCCGAACATCGCGTCAAATTGCCGGCGCGGGATCAGGATCCGCCCGCCAATCCGGACGCTGGGAATCTCTCCAGCCCTCACAGCTTGGTAAAATTTGTTGCGGCTCAGCGGGACACGCCGAAGCGCCTGCGGAACCGTGTACGCGAGGCGGCCGTCGCCGTGACTGTCGGAATTGCGCATCGTTGAGGCGGTCATTTCGGTGTTCCCGAGTGTTTCGGTGTGTGGAGATTTAACCTGTTGACCCGTGGCGGTCTAGGGCGTAATCTCCTGTTTACGCACTATCCACGAGTTAGGCACGAATGGAAATCGTTTCTCTCAATTGGCCGCTCTGCAGCGACGGATACGAGATCGCCGACGAAACGGGCTCGAAGGTCATCCGGCCGCGCTCGCGCCGGTTCCACACCTGGGAACCTTTCAAGGTTCACCCGCTCCTATTTCGCCAGTTCGCGTCGTTGAGGCGTCGCCAAGGCGACTACGTAGAATTTGCTGGCCGCTTCGGCTTGTTACGGGATTCCCGAGACGCCGAGCTCGTTGATTCATGGCATGCCGAGCAGAGCAGTCTCGCAACCGCTGTAGCGGCATGGGATGCAAAGCCTGAGAAAGGCGCCTCAATTTTTGAGGGTCTTTCGTGGACGCGCCTAACAGTGCGTGTCAGAGACGGCGCCCTGGCGCTAGAACCGAGAGATCTGCGTGACGCCATGTGGGTGCAATTCGCAATTTCGGTTGCTCGACAAGAGCGACATAGGGCCTGCGCCTTCTGTGGCGCATGGTTCGAATTTGGCCCAGGCACCGGCCGGCGGGAAACAGCCGTCTATTGCTCGCCGCGTTGCCAGAAGGCGCACGCCTACCAACGGAAAACCCAAGGTTAGGAGGGCCCGACGATGGCCACGATCCGCAAGCGCAAATGGCGCGGCCCAAAGGGCGAGCGCCGCACCGGCTACTTGCTCGACTATTTCGACAACTTGGGCGTACGGCAGCGCAAGCAGTTCCCCACGCGGGCCGAAGCAGACGCCGAGCGGGTCAAGGTCGAGGGCCAGCTAGCCAACGGCACGTATCGGCGCGACGCGAGCCGCGTCACGGTCAAGGAAGTTTGCAGCGCCTTCCTCGAGTGGTGCGAGGGCCGAAACGAGCGCGACGAGCGCATGACAAGCAAGCTTTTGGCCGTGCGCGAAGGACACGTGTGGAACTACATCGCGCCCGATCCGAAGTGGCAGGCCGAGCGGCGGACGCGCGGCCGGGTCAAAGCCTTCGAAGGCGGCATCGGCGAAATCAAGCTGGCGCAGTTGTCGGCGCGGTCGGTGGGGGCGTTCCGGGACCGGCTCCGCTCCGCTGGCGTGTCGATCGCCACCACGCGGGCCATTTTACGCACGCTTCAGGCCGCCTGCGCCTTCGCGATTGGTCAGGATTGGGTTGCGATCAACGCGGCGCACGGCGTCAAGGTCATCGGACCCCGCGACGAAGGGCCGAAAAAGATCGTTCCGCCCCCGAAAGAGGCGGTGCGCCGGATCGTCGAAGCGGCTTCCGGGCAAACCCGGCTTGCGATCGTGTTCGCCGCGGCCACAGGGCTCCGGGCGGGCGAGCAATGGGCCGTGCGGTGGCGTGACGTCGACCTGGCCGCGGGCGTGCTACACGTGGCCCACAGGGTGGACGCCTACGGAGACGAAGGGGCGCCGAAGACGAAGGCAGGCGAGCGTGACGTGCCGTTGTCGGCGCAGCTTGTGGCAATGCTTCGGAAGTGGAAACTGGAGTCAAAGTTCTCCAAGCCCGAGGATCTGATTTTCGCGAACACGCGCGGCCGGTATGTGAGCCATGACAACTTCATCCGCCGCGGCTTCCAGCCCGTCTTTAGCGAGCTCGCCAGGGCCCACAGGGGAGCGCCCGACGACAACCCACCCGCCCCTGCCCTATTCAACTGGCACGCGCTACGGCACTTTGCGGTATCGTGCTGGATCGAGGCAGGGCTTGCGCCCAAGGCCGTGCAGACGATTGCCGGCCATAGCAGCCTGCAGGTGACGATGGACCGCTACGGCCACATGTTCCCGAGCCCGGATCACAGGAAGGCGATGGACGCGATCGCGGGTGGGTTATTTGGATGATGTTTTTGTGGTTGAAGCTCACAGTTCATGTGCGGACGCCAAGGTAGCGTCCCATAGAAGCGGGCCGCACTTTGATGCTTTGAATGCTTCGCAGCACCGTAGCGCAAAATTCGGCTAGCGCCTGCCTTTCCCTAGCTTCGAATTCATGCGGCCTACGGTATGGTGTTTGACTGAGGAACCAGTCTTTCTCCAGAACTGCGAGTCCGTGCACGTGGGCACCGTTTTCGGTCGTCACCTCCCTCATTTTCAACTCGACCGCAGAAATGCTTCCGAATGATGAGTTAACTGCAAAAATGAAGGATCGAGGCGGCAAAGATGCAGCGATTTCGCGCTCCGCTACGACGATCTGTCCCTTGGCATCTTTGATTGATTCATAATCCACGTACCGTTTTTCCTTCGCAAAATTGCGAATGGTGGCAATTGCTTTTGTGGCGGCATCTAGAGCGTCGCCATCCAAAATCGACTTTACCTCCACAAACCCATATATGCATTCTATTGGGAATAGCCCCACCCCGCCTTCAAGTATGATCGGAGCGTTTGAGATCGCATCATAAATGATCACATCGAGCTGCGAGCTTGTCTTACCCGATGCAGTGATTGCAAACCCCGTCCCGATGCTAAAGCGTCCAGGCAATATTGCCCGGAGGGCCGACTTTACTACGGCCTCAACAATCCGCCCTTTCTCGGCACGATGAGAAATTAGGCTCTTGGCTAGCGCCTCGTATTTCGAGATCGTCTCGCTTAACCAGGCTGTGTACTCGGGAACAATCTTTGGAGGCGCTCCCGGTATGCTCTCAGGCGTGCCCTCAGGAACCTCGATGGGCTCTTGAGGTGAGCCCGCAATGATCCACGCCATCTTGAGGCCTTCCGCGTCGTGTGGCCCGCCAAGGTACGAGAGGGGCACATGCGGAGCAATCCAAAGATTCGGCACACCAACGGCACATGACGGCCGGAAACCCGCGGAACCTCTCAGGTCGAAACAGCTTCCCAAGCTGAATGTCGTGGGTTCGATTCCCATCGCCCGCTCCAGCTTTCCCCCGTTTTTTCAAAGGCCTGTGCCGAACCTCTCAGCGCAAGCGCCGCCGCGCCCGCCAAGCGCCTGAAATGACGGCTTTCCCGTCGCGTCCCAATATGTCCCATTGCGTCGCGGATTTTCCATGCCACATGGGAAAGACGTGGCCGTAGGCGTGGGTATCCGCGACAGGGTCTCGTCACGCCACGGCCCGGGGAGAGCGCCAATGGCTCGAATCGCGCGACGGCAGCTTCCACACGACCCTGCGTTCTACCGGTGCCCCGCCTGCAAGGACGGGACCATGAAGTTCGCGCGGCGCCTGGCGGAGGGGCGCCGGGTCTTCCGGTGCGACCAATGCGGGCACGAGGTGAACGGGCAGGCGCTCGAGCACGAAGCCCACAAGCGAAGCGGCTAAAGCCCTTTCCGTCTCATGAAGCGCGACGCGACGGCCTCGCCCTTCGACAAGCTCAGGTGAGGCGGCACAGGAACGCCCGCATCCCGAGCCTGTCGAAGGACGCGGGGTTCAGCGCGCGGGAAGAAGCAGGCTCTATCGCCCCGCCACCTCCCCCAGATCGTCGACCACCACGGCGGCCCTGTGCCGCGCGTGACAGCGCCGGCACCTGAGCTTCCAGCGCAGCTCCGCCAGCGTCAGGTCGCGCCGGATCGCGAGCACGAAGGCCCGCGGCTCGACGCGGTGAGCGTGGCCGCAATTGAGGCACAGGAACCACAGCGGCCGGCGCGCCTCGCAGGCCTGGGACAAGGTGCTGATCGGGCCAACGCGTTGGCGGGGCGGAATGAGAACATTTTAGGAACATTCGACGAGGCGAGTCGAGGACGCATTTCTAATCTTGGCCCTCCGAAGCGGAGGACCAACTTGATGAATGCGCTACTAGAGCGGATTCCGTTCATACGGAGCCGTATCCGGAGTTTGTGAAGTAGTTGGCGCATTCGGTTGGCGGGACGCTGGCGAGGATGCGGCCGATCTCACGCCAGAGCTGTTCGACGGTGCGCGCTGCGGCCTTGCGGAGGTGCGCCTTGAGCTTGGAGAAGAGCTGCTCGATGGGGTTGAAGTCTGGCGAGTAGGGCGGGAGGCGGAGGAGGGTGGCGCCGGCGGCCTCTATCGCGGCTTCGGCGCCGGCCACCTTGTGGGCGGGCAGGTTGTCCCAGATCACGATGTCGCCGGGCTTCAGCGTCGGTCGTAGCACCTCGCGGGCCCAGACCTGGAAGATGCTCCCGTTCATCGCCCGGTCGATCACCATGGGCGCCTCGATGCGGTCGGCCCGCAGCGCGCAGACCAGGGTGATGGTCTTCCAGTGGCCGTGCGGGATGGGCGCGACCAGCCGCTCGCCGCGCGGCGCCCGGCCGCGGAGCCGCGCCATCTTGGTCTGCGTCCCGGTCTCGTCGATGAACACCAGGCGGTGTGGATCGAGCCACGGCTGCACGCAGCGCCACAGATCGCGCTCCGCCTTTACGTCCGAGCGGTCCTGTTCGCTCGCATGGGCGGTCTTTTTTTGTACGTCAGCCCGCGGCGGGAGAAGAAGCGCCACACCGTCGACGGCACCGTCGCGAGCCCGCGCCGGGCGAGGCCCTGGCACAACTCCGCCAGCGTCAGATCGGGCCGCTCCTTGACCTGGGCGAGCAGCCAGTCGGCATGGGCTTCGATCGGTCCCGAGCGGTGGTCGCCGCCCTGCCGGTCGGGCCTCACCGAGCGGGTCAGCCGAAAGCGCGTGTGCAGCTTGGAAACGAAGCTCGGGCTCACCCCGAACCGGTCGGCCACCGTCCGGATCGGGGCACCGCCCTCGACGGCGGCAAGAACCCGCTCCCGAAGGTCGATCGAGTAGGCGCGGACCATGATCCCTCCATGAACCATTCCGCACCCAAAAAATCACAGCACCGTCGCGCTGGGAATCCCCTGCCGATTCGGTCCGACCAGAAAGTGCTCTAGGTCATGTACCCATAAAGGGGATTCTTTTTATGGGCGGGGTGTGATTCAAGCTTCCAAACGGTGGGAGCTTGAAGATGGCGCGCTTCGATTTGACCGATGCGGAATGGACGATCATCCAGCCGCTGCTGCCGAACAAGCCGCGCGGCGTGCCGCGGGTGGACGACCGGCGTGTGGTGAACGGGATCTTCCACATCCTGCGCACAGGCGCGCCGTGGCGTGACCTGCCGGAACGGTACGGCCCGTACACCACGGTCTACAATCGCTTCAACCGCTGGGCCAAAGCAGGGGTGTGGCTCAAGGTGTTCGAGGCTTTGAAGGCCGGCTCGCCCACGTCGCTTCATCTGATCGACTCCTCGATCGTGCGCGCCCACCAGCACGCGGCCGGCGGTAAAAAGGGGGCGCGGATCACGCCATCGGCCGTTCTCGTGGAGGACTGACCACCAAAATCCACGTCGTGGTGGATCGTCACGGCCTGCCTGTGCGCCTGCTGCTCACCCCCGGCCAGGCCTCGGACAAGACCACCTTCCCGGCCCTGGTCGAGGGACTGGCGCTCGCTCGTCACGTCGTTGCCGACCGCGGCTACTTCGCGGCCACCATTATCGCGCTCATCGAAGCCGCTGGCGCCTTCGCCCACATCCCGTCGCAGAGCAACGTCCGGGTCCGCCGTGTCGTTGACCGCCAGATTTACCGCCAGCGCAACCTCGTCGAACGCTTCTTCAACCGGCTCAAGCACTTCCGGCGCATCGCCACGCGCTATGACAAGCTCGCGCGAAACTTCCTCGCCGCCGTCGCCCTCGCTTCCATACGGCTCCGCATCAACCATTATGAGTCCACGACCTAGACATGCGCGGTCTGATTGGCGTGGCATTAGGGGCTGGGATTGGCTACCTCATGGCCGTGCTGCACGATCACCGCCGTCGAGCCAAGTTTCAGGCGGACATTGCGAGGGCGCTCTATCTTGAACTTGCCGACCGTGCCTCCAGGTGTTGGTTTGACTATCGAGCGCCCTGGCGGGAGTACGCTGGGGAGTACCCCAAGCAACTCATATACCGACAGCCTGACTAAGCCGCGCACGCCTACACAGAGAGCCCGCGCGTTCACGTGCAGGCGCAACAAGGGAGGAACGCATGGCTGAGAAAAGCAACCTTACTTTTCAAGGGCCAGGGCCCTTTCACCTGCCCACCGTACAATCCGCCATAGCAACCGGCGATACAGATAACGGGGTGAAAATGACGCTTCGTGCAATTCTCCCCGAGCGCGGGTATCAGCCTGAATCGGTCTCGGCACAAATGTTGAGTCGGGTGGCTCGTCAACTGGGGATGGCCTTGATTCAAGCTGCGGACACCGCAGAGAAGACAAGCTAGCCATCACGTTCCTTTTTGCGCTGCTTTGGCGCAGATTTCAGTCGTTCCCGCTTGGGGCGCGGCTGTGGTGGCGTTTTCAGCAACCGGGAAGTAGTTCGTCGCGCTTACGTTCTTCTTTGTCAGCACCATTCTCGGACATGCTAGGGGAATATCATGACGGGCAATGACGAGGAAGCAAGAGAACAAAAACGGGAACAACAAACTAACGAGATTTATGCAGCAATTGGGAAGTACGTCATAGCATTTGAGCTACTGGTCCATGCGGTTCGCACCGCATGTATATTGCTAACTACCGCCAATAACAAACATCAACAATTGATGAACATTATTTTCCATCATAAATTGATGTCGGCCTGGCCCATATTTGATGTTTATCAATCCTTAGTGGGGCATTTGGTTTTTGAGCATGACACAAACGATGGCGCAAACTCAGAAGAAACAAAGATAATCCGAGATGTATTGAAACAAATCAATATAGATTATCAGGCGATTTGCGATAAACGAAACGATCACTTACATGCAACATGGCTTGTGGGATGGGGGAATGAAACGACCACAGATTTTTCGAAAATTGGCTTTATAAAGGGGAAGCCGACGCGCGACGGGCTCAAATTCATGCCTGGACCCGAGAATGCTGAAGGCGTGACAGCGCTTGCAAAAGAATGCGACGATCTCACGGATTTCTTTTGGCGATTCCACGGCGCCCTTACGTGGCATACCGGGCCTAGAGTCGCCAAGAATTTCATTAAGGAGGGCAAGAGATGGTCGGCTAACCGTCCGAAGAAAAATACATAGCCTTCCATATGCATCGCATCGCTTCTCTCTTTTCATCGTCATCGAAGCTATAATCTCCCATCGGCAAATGGGCGGACAGCTCGAAATACCCCGCCTCAATCATCTTCGGCGTCACTTCAATCTCGTCAGCCAGGGATCGCGAGCGTAGCGAGGCGATCCAGCAATGAGGTTTCGGAGCTGGATTGCCTCGTCGCTGCGCTCCTCGCGCAGACAAACGCAAAAGGTCCGGATCATCGAGATCGGGCCTAAGCCCCCACCACCGCGCGCGACCCGGCACGGTTGCCGGGTCGGGCTGCCGCGCGTACCATCGTATGGCCCTGTGGGGGGGCACAACAAAACGGGGCGCGACGCTAACATTGCCATGGGGGCGTGGTCATGGCCGAGCACAGAGCGCTAGCCTATCCGGACGGCCAGGCGGAAGCGTGGCTGGCCGCCATCGTCGAGTTTGCCGAGGACGCCATCGTCGGCAAGATGCTCGACGGCACGGTGGTAAGCTGGAACCCGGCGGCCGAGGCGCTGTTCGGCTATCGCGCCGACGGGATGGTCGGCCAGCGGATCAAAATTCTCGCCGACCCGGCCCACCCCGACGAGATGGGGCAAATTCTTGAACGGCTGCAAAAGGGCGAGCGGGTTGGCCGCTACGAGACGACGCGCCGGCGCAAGGACGGCACGATCGTGCCGGTGTCCCTCTGCATCTCGCCGGTCCGCAGCCGGGAGGGCACGCTGATCGGCGCGTCGAAGATCGCGCGCGACATCAGCCAGCGGCGGCGCAGCGAGGAGCAGATCCGGCTGCTCAACGCCGACCTTGAGCACCGCACCAAGAACCTGCTGACCCTGGTCGTCGCGCTGGTCGAACGTACCGAGGGCGACACGGTGCCCGTGTTCCGCGAGGCGGTCCGCGGCCGCATCATGGCGCTCGACCGGGCGAACGCACTGCTGAGCGCGGGCGAATGGCGGCGCGCCAACCTCGATCTCATCGTGCGCCACGTGCTCGACGCGTTCGGCGCGCAGAGCCAGGGGTTCCGGGTGAGCGGCCCGCCGGTCGCGGTGAGCCCCGAGGCGGCGCAGACCCTCGCCATCACGATCCACGAGCTCGCCACCAACGCGCTGAAATACGGCGCCCTGTCGCGCGAAGGCGGTGTCGTCGACGTGACGTGGGGCGCAACGCCCGGCGGCGTGACCCTGACATGGCGCGAGAGCGGCGGGCCGCCGACGACGCCCCCGGCGCGGCAGGGGCTCGGACTCAACATCATCCGGCTCAGCATCGGGCGCCAGCTCGGCGGCACGCTGACGATGGATTGGGGGGACACCGGGCTCCTCTGCCGGATCGCCCTGCCCGCGAAGCATTTGCGGTAGAGGGGGCTACTCGCCCGCCGCCGCCTCCGCCGCGTGGCGCCGCTCGATGGCCTCGTCGATGTCGCCCATGACGATGCCGGCGACCAGCGCCGTCAGCACCAGCAGCGCGGTGCCGGCGTGGAACACGACATCCATCCCGCCGACGGCGTAGATCAGCCCGAAGATCGGCGGCGCGATGGTCTGTCCGATGCGGAACATGGTCGAGTTGAGCGCCATCACCGCGGCGCGGGAATCGTGCGGCGCGAACTCGGCGACCAGCGTGTTGACCGACGGGTTGAGCACGCCCTGCGCCAGCCCGCGGATGAAGGCCGGGAACAGCAGGAACCACAGGCTCGGCATCGAGACGTTGAGCGAGACGCCGACGCCGGACAGGATCAGCCCGCCGACGATCATCTGGCGGAAGCTGAGCATCCGGCGGATGCGGCCCGCCTGGGTCGACATGATGGTCGAGATCACCGGGCTGAACCCGACAATGAGGCCGATCTCGAGCGGCGAGCCGCCGAACCGCACCGAGATCAGGTAGGTGAGGTAGACGATCAGCACGCCGAACGACACGCTCACCGTCACCAGGTTGCAGAGGAACAACGCCGCCATCCGCCGGTTGGCGATTCCGCGCAACGCGCTGCCGATATACTCGCCCATCGGCAGGGCGTGCTTCGGCTCGGGGTTCTTCAGCCGGAAGGCGACGAGCCACGCCGCCGGAAAGCCGACGACGGCGAGCAGGAACGGCCAGTGCCAGCCGGCGAGCGCCACCGCGCCGCCGAGGATCGGGTAGCCCAGCATCAGCGACGACTGGACCGAGGCGTTGTAGCCCATCGCCTCCATCCGCCGTCGGCCGGTGTAGAGCTCGCCGATCACCGTGTTGTTGAGCGCGCCGAGCGGGGCCGCCGCGCAACCCTGCAGGAAGCGGAACACCATCAGCATCAGGAAGCTCTGCGTCGTCACGCAGGCCATGCCGGCGATGGCGAACAGGATCAGGCTCGGGATCAGCACGCGCTTGCGCCCCACCCGGTCGGCCAGGATGCCGGCGACCGGCGACAGGAAGATGCCCGGCAGGGTGTTGACCGTGATCAGCAGCCCCGCCTGCTGCGAGTCGATGTGGAACGCCTTCATGATCAGCGGGAAGGCCGGCGTGATGGTCGAGGTGCCGAGCATCGACGTCGCCGTGACGCTGAACAGGATCAGCAAATTGCGGTCGAGATAGAGCGGCCGTCCCGCCGCCGCGGCCTGCTTGCGTCGGGTGAGCGCGATCATGCGGCGGGCGCCTCGGGCGTCGGGCCCATGGCCCAGCCCACCGCGACCGCGCTCGCCGCCAGCATCGCCGCCGCCGTGAAGAACACCGAGTTCATGTCCCCCAGCGCGTAGACCAGTCCGAAGACCAGCGGCCCCAGCGCCTGGCCGCCGCGGCTCAGCATGCCGTTGAACGCCATCACGGCGGCGCGATTGTCGGCCGGCGCGTTCTCCAGCACCATCGTATAGAGCGAAGGGTTGAGGATCCCTTGCGCGATGCCGCGCACGAAGGCCGGCACGAGCAGCAGCCACAGCGCCGGCATCAAGCTGTTGGTCGCCATCCCGACGGCGGCGAGCAGGGTGCCGATGACGATCATCTGCCGGTACGTCATCAGGCGGGTCAGGCGCAGCGTCTGGGTCGCCATCAGCATGGATACGAACGACGCCGAGGCGATGATCAGCCCGATGGTGAACGAGTTCGCCCCGAAGCGGAGCTTCATCAGGATGACGAGATAGACCATCAGCGCGCCGAAATTCACGATGACGCCGACCAGGTTGGCGCTGCACAGGGTGAGCATCTTGCGGTTGACGATGCTCTTGATCGCGCCCGCCAGGTAGTCGCGGAAGCTCTGCGTGCCCCTGGGCTCGGGGTATTTCAGCCCGAACGCGACGAAGCTCGCCACCGGCACCGCGAGCAGCGGCAGGAAGAACGGGTAGCGCCAGCCGAGCAGCGCGACCGCGCCGCCGAGCAGCGGGTTGTTGAGGGTCGCCATGTTCTGCACCGAGGCGTTGTAGCCGATCGCCTCGGCGCGGGTCCGGCCGGAATAGAGATCGCCGATCAGCGTGTTGTTGAGCGCGGTCAGCGCCGCCCCGCCCACGCCCTGGACGAAGCGCAGGATCAGCAGGACGTGGAAGCTGGGCGCGAAGGCGCAGGAGCATCCGGCGAAGGCGAACAGCAGCAGCGACGGCACCAGCACCCGCTTCCGCCCGTACCGGTCGGCCACCATCCCCACGACCGGCGCGAACAGCACGCCCGGCAGGGTGAAGATGGTGATCAGCAGCCCCACCTCCTGCGTCGAGATGTGGAAGGCGTGCATGATGATCGGGAAGGCCGGCGTCACCGAGCCCACCCCCATCATCGCCGTGATGGTGACCGAGAACACGATCATCAGGTTGCGCTCGAGATAGAGCGGCGGGCGGCGGGCGGCTTCGCGTGGGAACGCGGTCATCGGGACCCCAGGAATGGCGGGCAAAGCTAGCAGATGACGGCCCGCCCTCCAACGCGCGCCGGCGCAAGGCTGGTCGGCGGGCCACCCCCTCGCCCCTTCCCTCGGCGCCCCGTGCGGGGCATTCTGGCCGCGGAGGTGACGATGGCGCCGACGCAGACGACGACGGCCCGGAGCGCGTATTACGACCGCATCGGGGCGCACCATCTCGCGCCGCTGTGGGAGTACCGCAACCCGTCGGTGCCGACGACGCCTGCGGTCCCGGTGCTGTGGCGCTGGGACGAGGTCCGCCCGCACGTCATCGAATCGGCGCGCATGATCTCGGCGGAGGAGGCGCACCGGCGCGTGCTGGTGCTCGAGAACCCCGCCCTGCGCGGCGGCCAGGCGGCGACGCGCACGCTCTATGCCGGGCTCCAGCTCATCTATCCCGGCGAGGTCGCGCCCAACCACCGGCACGCCCAGTCGGCGCTGCGCTTCCTGCTTGAGGGCGAAGGCGCCTACACCGCCATCGCGGGCGAGCGCACCTACATGCGCCAGGGCGACTTCGTGGTCACGCCCTCCTGGTCGTGGCACGACCACGGCAACGAGGGCGACGGGCCGGTCATCTGGCTCGACGTGCTGGACTCGCCGCTCGTCGCGTTCCTCGGCACCGAGTTCCGCGAGCACGCGCCGGAGCACGTCCAGCGCGCCGAGCGGCCGGCCGGCGATTCCGCGGCGCGCTACAATTCGGGACTGCTGCCGATGGGCCACCACGCCGCGAGCCAGGCCTCGCCGGTGCTCAACTATTCCTTCGCCCGGAGCCGGGCGGCGCTGGAAACCGTCCGCCGCGCGGGCGAGCTCGATCCCTGCCACGGCGTGCGGATGCAGTACGTCAACCCGGCGAGTGGCGGGCCCGCCTTCCCCGTCATGGGAAGCTTCCTCCAGCTCCTGCCGGCGGGCTTCGCAGGGATGCCCTACCGCGCCACCGACTCGACTTTGTTCTGCATCGCCGAGGGGCACGGGCGCAGCACGGTCGGCGACGAGACGTTCGAGTGGGGGCCGCGCGACATCTTCGTCGTGCCCTCGTGGTACCGCCACCGCCACGAGGCGGCGACCGACGCGGTGCTGTTCGGCGTCAGCGACCGGCCGGTACAGCAGAAGCTCGACCTCTGGCGCGAGGAACGCGGCAACGAGGCCGGGTGAACGATGCGCATCCCCGTCCCCCGTGCCCGTTCCCTGATCGCCGGCACCCTCGCGCTGGCCGTCCTCGCCGTCGCCCCCGCGATGTCGCGCGCCGCGCCGGTGCCGGCCGAGGGACCGTGGGACGACTACCACGTCATCATCTGGCAATCGCAGACGCCGGCCGGCGACGCGGCCCTCCCGTCCGTCGGCATCGACGCGGCGATGGTGATCTGGTCGGGAACCGATGGCGGGCGCACCCTGCCCCGCGCGCTCGCGCCGCTGCGCGCCGCCGGGCTCGGCTGGTACTACGAGAACATCGCGACGGACTTCTACTCGAACTACCACCGCTACACGCCCGGCAAGGCGGACGACGCGCGCTTCCGCGAGCTGAAGGAGCGCTATTTCAAGAACCCCTCCGACCCCAGTAACTTCATCCGCGAGCCCGGCCTCAGCGACCCCGCCTGGCTCGCCCGTATCCGGGCGCGGATGACGCGCGCGGTCGGCGCCGCCCGGGCCGCCGGATACCCGCCTTTGTTCTACAACCTCGCCGACGAGGCGGGCATCGCCAACAACGGCTCGTTCTGGGATTTCGACCTCGCCCCCGCCTCGATCGCCGGCATGCGGCACTGGCTCAAGGGGCAATACGGAACGCTCGCCGCGCTCAACCGCGAATGGGGCACGCACTACGAAAGCTGGGACGCGATCCAGCCCGAGACCACCTCGCAGGCGGTCGCGCGGACCGACGAGAACTTCGCCGCCTGGTCCGACTTCAAGGCGTGGATGGATGTCGCCTTCGCGCGCGCCGTGAAGACCGGCACCGACGCCGCCCACGCCGCCGACCCGCGCGCGCGCACCGCACTCGAAGGCGGCCAGATCCCCGGCTGGGGCGGGTACGACTATTCGCGCCTGCCACGCGCCGTCGACGTAATGGAGATTTACGACTACGCCCAGAACGTCGACATCGCCCACGCGCTGGCGCCGCGCACCGTGCTGCTCGCGACGATGTTCGGCGGCGGGCCAACCGTCTCGCACCGGGCCTGGGACCTGCTGCTGCGCGGCGAGCGCGGCGTGATCCTGTGGGACCCGAAGCACGGCTATGTCGGGCCTGACGGCGCGCCGGGCCCGTATGCCGCAGCCACCGGGCCCTTGTTCCGAAAGCTCCGCGGCGGGATCGGGGCGCTGCTGATCGGCTCGAAGCGCCACGTCGACACGGTCGCGATCCTCTACTCGCCGCCGAGCTTCCGCACCCAATGGATGCTGGACGTGAAGCCGACCGGCGCGGCCTGGAGCCGGCGCACCGTTGACAGCGAGTACGAGGACGACCCGGTGCGCCGGGCGCGGCGGTTCTATTTCGAGGGGCTGACGCGCCTTGGCATCACGCCGGACTTCGTCGCGCCCGAGGGACTCGCCGGCGGCGCGCTCGCCAAGCGCCACGTCAAGCTGCTGGTGCTGCCGCACGCGATCGCCCTCTCGGATGGCGAGGCAAAGGCGATACGGGCGTTCGTTGCGTCCGGCGGCACGGTCGTCGCCGACGTGGTGCCCGGTTCGTTCGACGCGCACGGCAAGCGGCGCCCGCGCCCCGTCCTCGCCGATCTTTTCGCCGGCGGGAAGGCGAAGCTCCTGCCGGTCACGGACGACCAGGGCGCGCTGGCGCCGATCCTGGCGCAAGCGGGCGTCGCGCCGGCGGTCCCGCTGCACGGCCGGGACGGGACGCGGCCGGCGGACGTTGCCGCCACCACTTTCCGCAACGGGGCGGTGACGGTGATCGGACTGCTCCGCGCGCACCCGAAGGGCGTACAGCCTGCCGACGAGGCGATGACGCTTGCCCTTCCCGCGGGCTCCGTCGTCACCGACCTGATGGCCGGAAAGCCCCTCGGGCAACGCGACAAGCTGGAGCTCGCGCTCGGCACGGAAGAGCCCGCGATCTACGCCGTCTCGCCGCGCCCGCTCGCCAGGCTCGCGCTCACAGTCGAAATGTCGAACGGGGGCGCGACGGTCCGCGCGCGCCGCGACGGCGTGGTCGCCGCCCTGCGCCCCCTGCACGTCGCGGTCACGGGCCCCGACGGGCAGGCGAAGCCGGTGCTTTCCGGCAACATGAAGCTCCGCGGGCCGGACGCCACCTGGCGGATCGCGCCGGGCCCCGACGCGCCGGCGGGAAGCTGGCTGGCGCGGGTGACGGACGTGCTGACCGGAACGGTGACGGAGCTCGCCTTCAGCCTTCGGCGATAAGGCCGCGCAGCGATTCGAGCTCGGCGAGCACGGCCTCGAGCTCGGCACGCTTCGCCGCGCCGAGTGCCGCGCCACTGGCAGCAGGCGCCGGAGACGGTGCGGCCGAGAGTGGCTGCGGCGTGGCCTCGCGGGCGGGCAGCGCGCCGACGGGAGGCGGCGAATCGGCCGCCGGCGGGTCGATGGCGCGCACGGCGGCGGGCTTCGCGCCGCCCTCGCGCAGCAGCTTCTGCACGCCCTTGATGGTGTAGCCGTCGGCGTAGAGGAGCTGGCGGATGCGGCGCAGCAGATCGACATCCTCCGGCCGGTAGTAGCGCCGGCCGCCGCCTCGCTTCAAAGGCCGCACCTGGGCGAACTTGGTCTCCCAGAAGCGCAGCACGTGCTGCGGCACGTCGAGCTCGCCCGCCACCTCGCTGATGGTGCGGAACGCCGCCGCCGACTTCGCCGGCCGGCGCGATGGGACGGGGTCTGCGGTCGCGCTCATTGCGGCGAGGGCTGGGCGCCGGGACCGGCCTCGGCCCCGCCTTCGCCCGCCGCCTGGGTGTCGTTGATGCGGCTCTTGAGCACGTTCGAGGCGCGGAACACCAGCACGCGGCGCGGCTGGATCGGCACCTCCTCCCCGGTCTTGGGGTTGCGCCCGACCCGCTGGCCCTTCTGGCGGACCGAAAAGCTGCCGAACGACGAGATCTTGACGCTCTCGCCCTTGGCCAGCGTGTCCGCCAGCTCGCTCAGGACGGATTCCACGAGATCGGACGATTCATTACGGGACAGCCCGACCTCCTGGTAGACCGCCTCGCTCAGATGCGCGCGGGTAATTGTCCGATCGGCCATCGTCGCCCCCTCTTTGAAATGGGACTTTAACGGGCGCCACAAAGCCCGTCAATATCAGCGGGATATGTGAAAATCTTCACGTGGCGATTCGCCGGTGACAAGCCCGTGAGCGGGCCCCCTACCAGCGAATCAGGCTGGCCGCCCAGGTTAAGCCGCCGCCCATCGCCTCGAGCAGCAAAAGCTGCCCCCGGCGGATCCGCCCGTCGGCCACCGCCTCGCTCAAGGCGAGCGGGATCGAGGCGGCCGAGGTGTTGGCGTGCCGGTCGATGGTGACCACCACCTTGTCGGCGGCTAGGCCGAGCTTTTTTGCCGTCCCGTCGAGGATCCGCCGGTTCGCCTGGTGCGGCACCAGCCAGTCGACCTCGGACGCGAGGAGGCCATTGGCGGCCAGCGCCTCGTCCACCACCGACGCCAGGTTGGTGACGGCGTGGCGGAATACCTCCTTGCCGTGCATGCGGACGTGGCCGGTGGTGCCGGTCGAGGACGGCCCGCCGTCGACAAAGAGCATGTCGTGCTGGCGCCCGTCGGAATGGAGGTGGCAGGAGAGGACGCCGCGGTCGGACTTGGCGCCGGTGCCCTCGACCGCCTTCAGCACCACGGCCCCCGCCCCGTCGCCGAACAGGACGCAGGTCGACCGGTCGGACCAGTCGAGGATGCGCGAGAAGGTTTCGGCGCCGATCACCAGCGCGGTGCGCGCCTGGCCCAGCCTAAGGAAATTGTCGGCGACGTTCAGCGCGTAGATGAACCCCGAGCACACCGCCTGCACGTCGAACGCGGCGCCATGCGTGATGCCGAGCTTCGCCTGCACGCGGGTCGCCGTGGCGGGAAAGGTCTCGTCGGGCGTCGCGGTCGCGACCACGATCAGGTCGATGGCATCGGCCGGCATGTCGGCCGCGGCGAGCGCGCGCCGCGCGGCGCCGACGGCGAGGTCCGAGGTCAGCTCGCCCTCGGCGGCGATGTGGCGCTCGCGGATGCCGGTGCGCTGGACGATCCACTCGTCCGACGTGTCGACCATCCGCGCCAGGTCCTGGTTTGTCAGTATCCGTTCGGGGAGATAGGCCCCGCAACCGACCACGGCGGACCGAAGCACCATTACGAGGCGGCGAGGCTCTGCTGGACGGGCAGCTTGGCCGCGCCGAACACTTCGAGCTCCTTGGTGATCACCCCGTTGAAGCCGTTCACCGCCATGTCGACCGCCACGCCGATGGCGTTGGCGAAGCCGATCGTGTCGGTGCCACCGTGGCTTTTGACCACCACGCCATTGAGCCCTACGAGCATGGCGCCGTTATAGCGGCGCGGGTCGAGTTGCGCGCGCAGCTTCTTGAGCGCCCGCCGCGCCAGCAGGTAGCCGAGGCGCGAGGCGAGCGACGAGCGGAAGGAATGGGCCAGGAACTCGGAATAGAGCTTGGCCGTGCCCTCGGCCGTCTTAAGCGCGACGTTGCCCGAAAACCCGTCGGCGACCACCACGTCCGACGTGCCGCGGGTGATGTCGTCGCCCTCGACGAAGCCGTGGAAGCGAATCAGGTTCGAGGCGCGCAGCATAGCCGCGGCCCGGCGCACCTCCTCGTGGCCCTTGGACTCCTCCGAGCCGACGTTGAGGAGCCCGACCGTCGGCTCCGGAATGCCGAGCACGGTGCGCGCGAACACGTCGCCCATCAGGGCGAACTGCACCAGGTTCTCGGCCGAGCAGTCGAGATTCGCGCCGAGGTCGAGCATCACCGTCTCGCCGCGCTGGGTCGGGAAGTAGCCGGCGATAGCCGGCCGCTCGATGCCCGGCAGGGTGCGCAGCACCAGCTTCGCCATCGCCATCAGCGCGCCGGTGTTGCCGGCCGAGACGACGCCCGCGGCGCGCCCGTCGTGCACCGCGTCGATGGCGAGCCGCATGCTGGAGTTCTTGCCCTGGCGCAGGGCCACGCCGACGCGCGCGTCGTTCGACACCGCGTCCTCGGTGTGATGCACGGTGACGCGGTTCTTCAGCCGGCGCAGTCGCCTGAGCCCGCGGCCCATGCGCCGCTCGTCGCCGTAGAGCTGGAAGTCCACGTCGGGAAAGCGGCGGCAGGCCATGGCGGCACCCTTCAGCACCATGCCCGGCGCATTGTCGCCGCCCATGGCATCGAGCGCGATGGTCAGCCTGCCGCTCACCGAGCCCTCCCTGAAGCGCGCGCCGCCTGCTAGGCGGCGGCGGGCGTCACCTCGCGCCCGTCATAGTGGCCGCACGCGCCGCAGACATGGTGTGGACGCTTCAGCTCGCCGCAATTCGGGCACTCGTTACGGGCCTCGCTGCGCACTGCGTGGTGCGAGCGACGCATGTTGCGCCGCGACTTGGATGTCTTTTTCTTCGGTACAGCCATCGGATCGGTCCGTCGTCAGGGGTCATTGGGAGTCGACGCCCCGTCCGGCAGGCGAGCCGGGGGCGCACAAAGATGCTCTATTCTAATGGCTTCGCTTGAGGCGCGCCAGCGTTTCGAACGGCCGATTCCGGCCGTCCTCGCCGTCCGTTCCCTCGACTTCCGCGCCCGGCGCCCGCGGATAGGGGTCGAGCGACAGCGAAAGCTCCTCGGCGACCGCCTCGCCGATGTCGATCACGTCGCCCTCCAGCGGCTCGATATCGAGCTCGGCCGCGTCCACCACCACCTCGCGCCCCTCCGGGCCCGGCCCCGGTTCGTAGAGGATCTCGAAGCTCGATTCGACGTGGGCGGGCACCGGATCGAGCGTCACCACGCAGTTTTGCACCACGTCGGCCGAAAGCGAGGCGGAAAGCTGGACGAACCGGCCGGCATGGCTCCGCCGCAGCCGCACGCTCGCGGTGAGCTTGCCGATCTCCGGCAGATCGAACCGGCGGGCGAGCGCGGCGCGCTCGGCCTCGGTCGCCTCGAGCTCGAAGACCCGCTCGCGCGGGCCGATTTCGTCGAGCCGGACCGGGCGGGGAAACTCGGCGGGCAGCGTCATTTCGTCGCCCCTCCGTCCGGTGCGAGGGCGGGCGGCGGGCCGAATTCCGGCCGGCCGGCGGCGATCGCGGCGGCGTCCTGGGCCGCCAGCCCCGCCGCCTCGCGCCGGATATAGGCGTCCATCGCCTCGACGGCGCCTTCCGGCGGTTCAGCCGCAGTCCCATAGAGGTTGCGCCCGAGCGCGGCCGCGAGGGCCCCGCCGCCGGCGGCGAGGCCCGCCTCGTAGGCGGCGATCCGGCCGTACATCGCGCGCGCCATGACCTTCACCCGGCGCCCGACGCCGAGGTCGCCCGCCCCCATCTCGCGGAGCGACCGGTCGAGGTCCTCGAACAGCCGGTCGGTCAGCGCCTGTGACATGCCGCGCGCCGCCGCCTCGCCCTTGAGGCGGCGCAGCACGAGGAAGACATGCAGCGCGATCAGCTCGAATCGCCCATCCAGCGTGTCCGGCACGGCGAGCGCCCGGTAGAACTCGGGCCGCCGCGCCTGGGCGACGATGACCTGGTAGGCCGCCTCGGCCGCGGGTCGTGCGTCGGAGCCGCGTCGCAATAATCGTGTCACGGGGTGGGCCAATTGACTCGTCCGCCGGGGTTCGGCAAGTTCTCGCGTTAGATGGCAAGGCGCGCCGCCGCCGTCAATCGGCGCGTGATGGGCGGGGCGCCAAAGACTGTATGGAGGCGCGTATGGCGGGTATCAGGAAACGCGGACGGGCGCGGCTCGCGGTGCTAGCGGGGGCCGTTGCCCTGGCGGGGCTCGCGTCGGGCTGCGCGGCCGAGACCGATACGCATGGGATGCTGCCCGACAAGGGGTTGATCTCCGAGATCAAGCCGGGCGTCACCACGCGCGAGGACGTAACCCGCATCCTGGGCACGCCGTCCTCCGTTGCCGCGTTCGACCACGAGACCTGGTACTACATCGGCGAGCGCACCGAGCAGGTCGCCTTCTTCTCGCCCGACGTGCTGGAGCACAAGGTTCTGGTCGTGCGGTTCGACAAGCAAGGCAAGGTCGACGACGTGAAGGACATCGACGCCACCAAGGCGCCGAACGTCGATTTCGTCGACCGGGTGACGCCGACCCGCGGGCGCGAGCTCACCATCCTGCAGCAGCTCATCGGCAACGTCGGCCGCTTCAACAAGAAGGGCGACGAAAACCCGTAGGGGAAGGCGGCCGCGCCATGAAACTCGCGACCCTCCGCACCGCGCGTCCGGACGGCGAGGTGGTCGTCGTGTCGCGCGACCTCGCGCGCATGACGCGCTGCACCGACATCGCCCCCACCCTGCAGGCGGCGCTCGACGACTGGGCGGCGATCCGCCCGCGCCTTGCGGAGCGCGCCGCGGCCCTCGCGGCGGGCAAGGCGGCGTCCGAGCCGTTCGATCCGGCGATGTGCCATTCGCCCCTGCCCCGCGCCTACCAGTGGTGCGACGGCAGCGTCTACATCGCCCACACCGAGCGCATGTCCAGGTGGATCAAGAAGGAGGTCGACCCGCGCTACACCTCCGAGCCGTGGATGTACCAGGGCGCGTCGGACGGGTTCCTGGCGCCGACCGAGGACATCCCCGCCGTCTCCGAGGAATGGGGGATCGACTACGAAGGCGAGATCGCGGTGATCACCGACGCGGTGCCCTATGGCGTCGCCGCCGACGATGCGGGAAACCATGTTGCACTGGTGCTGCTCGCCAACGACGTGTCGCTGCGCAACCTGATGCCGGCCGAGCTCTCCAAGGGATTCGGCTTCGTCCAGACCAAGCCGGCGAGCGCGTTCTCGCCGGTCTGCGCGACGCCCGACGAGCTGGGCGCCGCGTGGCACGATTCGCGCCTCCACCTGCCGCTGAAGAGCTGGTTGAACGGCCACCAGATGGGCGATCCGGACGCGGGCGAGATGGTGCACGGGTTCGACCGGCTGATCGCCCATACCGCCAAGACACGCGCGCTCTCGGCCGGCTCGATCGTCGGCTCGGGTACAGTGGCGAGCCGCGACCCGGCACGCGGGGTCAGCTGCCTGCAGGAGCAGCGGGTGAAGGAGGCGCTTGAGTTCGGCGAGGCGAAGACGCCGTTCCTGCACTTCGGCGACCGGGTGCGGATCGAGATGTTCGACGCGGACGGCCGGTCCGTGTTCGGCGCCATCGACCAGAAGGTCGTGAAGGTCGGCTGACGCCCCGTTCGCCCTGAGGAGCCCGCGGCGCGGGCGTCTCGAAGGGCAAACGGCAGCGCCCCCTACGCCTCCGGCAGGTGCCAGGAATCGTAATAAAGGGTGTCGATGTCGACCGCCGTGCCGTGGCCGCGCGGCGGACCCTTGGGCATGTCCTTCGCGCCCGGATAGCCCTCGAGGCAGAACAGCTCGATCACGTTGCCCGAGGGGTCGCGGAAGAACATCAGCGACTCGACGCCCTGGCGCGTCCACAGGTTCGAAGTCGGCACGCCGCATCGCCCGAGCCAATCGCGCATCTGCGCCAGCTCGTCGGCGTTCACGTAGAACGCGAAGTGCGGGTACTCGGTCGAGCGGGTGATGAAGGTGCAGCCCTCGGTACCGATGCCGACGTCGACGCCGGCGATCTTGAACGAGGCGAAGGTCGGCGTGTCGACGTGGATCTCGCCGCCTAGCACCTTGGTGTAGAACCGCTTCCCCTCCTCCAGGTCGCGGCACGGCACGCTGAGATGGGCGAACTCGCGGAGCTTCGGGGGACCCTGCACGCGCGACTTCGTGGTGGTTTCCGCCTGGACCATGACCGCCTCCCTATGGTGCGACGCGGCCGAAATGCTACTCCGAACGAACCGCGGAGCGCCAGAGGCTAGCGGCTTTACCGATCAGACAGGTCCAGCGAAACGGCGCTACGCAAGCCCTTTACCGGCACTGGTAGCCGTAGAGCGTGTCGGTATAGCCCGGAAGCTTCACCTCGATGTGGTGCAGGTTCACGTCGTAGGAGACCAGCTTGATCGGGATGATCGATCCGTTGCTTGCCCGCGCCTGGACCGTGTCGCCGTCGATGCGGTAGGTCACCGTACGCGCGCTCTGCGACGAGCCCAGCGTCTTGAGCCAGCCGTCCTCGATGACGAGGGCGTCGATGCAGCTCGTCGGGATGTATTCGTCGTTCACGCGCCGCGGCCGCTTGTCGAGCGCCCAGCGCCCGAGCAGGAAGGGCGGCACGTCCTTCTGCCAGCTGTCCCAGCCATAGGCCTTGCTGAAGGCGGCGACGTACACCGCGAAGCCCTTGGTGGCGCGGAGCTGTTCGAGATAGCGGGCGAAGTCGGTGCGGGCCAGCGTCTGGTCGCGCTGGGCGAGCTGCCGGTCCTCGACGTTGAGGAACAGCATGTAGCCGGCCATCGCGAGCACCAGGAGCACCGCCCCGATCGCGTTGTAGCGAACCCGGCGCGAGCCGAGCCCAAACTTCATCGCAGCCATGGCGGTGCCGCTCCTTTCGATTGTCGAGGCCTGAAAACGCCCGGGATTTGCCGCGCCGCCCCCCGGCGCGCGACGGCCCGACACCTAATAAACAGCGGCCCGGAGACGCAAGCGGGCGCGTCGCTTCGCCGCATCGCGCGCCGCCGGGCTGCGCCGCGACCCGGTTGGCATGCGCCTCCCGCGGGTGTATTGCAAGGCTCTCACACGGTCTTTTCCACCTGTCGGAGCGGGTCGCCGCGTCGTGCGCTTTGGGGGCGCGCCTGCGGCCGCGGCCTCGGCGGGGCAGACGGCGCCATCGGTGCCCACGGTGAAAAAAATGACAGCTACCCGCAACGCCGACCACCGGACGGTCGGGCTCGTTATCCTTTGCATCCTGTCCATGGTCGTCGGCGCCGTGACCGGCGTCGGCGCCATCGCGCTGCGCGCGCTGATCGGGCTGATCCACAACATCGCGTTCCTCGACACCTACTCCTGGTACTACGACGCGAACGTGCACACCCCGCCCTCCGTCTGGGGGCCGTGGATCATCCTGGCGCCGGTCCTCGGCGGCGTGATCGTGGTGTTCCTGGTCCGTCAGTTCGCGCCCGAGGCGAAGGGCCACGGCGTGCCCGAGGTGATGGACGCCATCTACTACCAGGGCGGGCGCATCCGAACGATCGTCGTGCTGATCAAGTCGCTGGCCTCGGCGCTGTCCATCGGCACCGGCGCCTCGATCGGCCGCGAGGGCCCGATCATCCAGATCGGCAGCGGCATCGGCTCGACCCTGGGCCAGATCGGCCGGCTGCCCACATGGCAGACGGTGACGCTGGTCGCGGCCGGCGCCGGGGCGGGTATCGCCGCGACGTTCAACACGCCGCTCGGCGGCGTGATGTTCGCGATCGAGCTGATGCTGCCCGAGCTTTCGGCGCGCACCTTCCTGCCGGTGGTGCTGGCGACCGGCACCGCGACCTATGTCGGGCGCATGTTCTTCGGGGTGGAGCCGGCGTTCCTCGCGCCGAGCCACGTGCTGTCGAACCTGCTGGTGCCGACCTCGGCCGAGTTCCTGCCGCTCTACGTGGTGCTGGGCTGCCTCTGCGGCCTCGCCTCGGCGCTGTTCGTCTGGTTCCTCCACTTCATGGAGGATCTGTTCGACGACATGCCGGGCAACGCCTACACGCGCCATATCGTCGGCATGGCGATCCTCGGCGCGCTGTTCTATGCGATGTTCCGCGCCTTCGGGAATTACCACGTGGAGGGCGTCGGCTACGCGACCATCCAGCAGGTGCTGGCGGGCGAGATCAACGTCGGCTGGTTCCTCGGGCTCCTGTTCCTCGCCAAGCTGTTCGCCACCTGCCTCAGCCTTGGCTCCGGCTCGTCGGGCGGCATCTTCTCGCCGTCGCTGTTCCTCGGCGCCACGCTGGGCGGCTGGTTCGGCATGCTATGCAACGACATCTGGCCGAACCTCGGGCTTGGCCCGGTGCCGTTCGCCATCATCGGCATGGCGGGCATGGTGGGCGGCGGCACCGGCGCGGCGATGACGGCAATCCTGATGCTGTTCGAGATGACGCGCGACTACGCCATCACAGTGCCGTCGATCATCGCGGTCGCGACCGCGATCGGGCTTCGCCGCGTGATCATGCGCGAGAACATCTACACGATGAAGCTCGCCCGGCGCGGCCACTTCATCCCGCGCGAGCGGCACTCGCACATGTTCCTGATCCGCCACACCAAGGACGTGATGGTCCCGGTAACCGGCGTCGTCGCCCAGTCCGACCTCGCCGCGCACCGGCCGGAGACGGGCGTCGCGGGCGGGCCGGCCGGCTTCCGCGTCGTCGCCGATGGCCGGCGGATCGCGGGGATCGTGCCCGAGTCCGACCAGTGGAAAGGCGCGCTGTTCACCCACTACATCGTGGTGCGCGACGACGACTTCCTGCAGGCGGTGATGCAGCGCATGGGCAAGCGCACCCGCAAGGTGGCGCTGGTGGTGCACGGGCGCGGCGTGCCGCGGCCCGAACGGGTGATCGGCGTGATCTCGCGCCGCGAGATCGGCGAAGCGATCATGTCGGACTTCATGCGCTGACCGCGCCGCCGCGCCCCGCCTCACCCCAGCGCGACATACGTAATCAGCAGCGCGAGCGCCGTCACCGCGATCGTCGCATGCACCGCGGCGACGAGCCCGCCGAGCTTCTGTGCGCGGGCGATGCGCCGCGACGCGGCAAGCCCCGCCGGCGCCGCGAGCACGAACAGCGCGAGCGCGAACGTGCCGAACGAACCGGTGCCGGTGGCGGCGCCGCGGGCCGGGCCCCAAACCAGAGCGACCGCGAGCAGCCCAGCCGCGACCGCGCCGGCCGCGCCGTGAGCGCGCACCCACGCCGCGCGCGGCGGGCGCCGCCCCTCGCTGTCGAGCAGGACGAACCCCATCGTGACACCGGCGAGCGCGACCGCCGCGAGCAGCGCCGTCGCGATCTCGAGCAGATTGTCCATGAAACGCCGCCTCGCCCTTGGCCCAGCCTGAGCGGATAATGGCGCGATGAGCGAGGCCGAGGAACCGTCCGTCGAGGGGGTGCGCGCGAGCATCGCATCCGTCGCGCCCGAGGTGCGGCTGCTGCTCTGCGCGCGGCTCGCCCGGAGCATCGGCCAGGGCGCCCTGGTGGTCGACTTCACCCTCTATCTGCACGCGTCCGGCTGGTCGAGCGCGCGGATCGGGCTGGTGCTGACGGTCGGGCTGGTCGTCGGCGCGGCGCTCACCCTGCTGGTCGGCCCGTTCAGCGACCGGATCGGGCGAAAGCGGTTCCTGCTCGCCTACGAGGCGGCGCAGATCGCGGCCGCCCTCACCGCTTGGCAGACCGCCGATCCCTGGCTCCTTTTCGGCTGCGCCATCGTCGGCGCGTACGGGCGCGGCGGCAACGGCTCGGCCGGCCCGTTCGGCCCCGTCGAGCAGGCGTGGCTCACGAGCTGGGTGCGGCGCCCGATGCGCGGCCAGGTTTTCAGCCTGAACAACGCCGTCGGCTTCTTCGGCATGACGCTCGGCGCGCTGATCGCGATGATTCCGGGCCTCGGCGACGGGGCGCATGTCGCCGCCGCCGACTACCGCGACCTGTTCCTGGTGGTCGCGGCCGGCTCGGTCGCCTGCATCACATGCCTCTCGCGCATCCCCGAGGACCGCGTGACGCAGCGCCCGCGCCCCGCCGCGGCGGCGCCCGAGACGTCCGAGCCCGCCCGGGCGCGCGCGAAGGCGGACGCCGAGACCGACGCGCGCCGCACCCGAACCGAGAACCGCGACCTCCTCAACCTCGTGCTGGTGAACGGGCTGAGCGGGCTCGGCATGGGGCTGACCGGCCCGCTGATCGCCTACTGGTTCGCGCTCCGCTACGGCAAGGGGCCGGAGCTGATCGGCCCGATGATGGCGGCGTCCTTCGCGCTGTCGGCCGCCGCGTCGCTGTTCGCCGGCCGGCTGACCATCCGCCTCGGCATGGTGCGCGCGGTGGTGCTGATGCGGCTCGCCGGGCTGGTGCTGATGGTGGTGATGCCGCTGATGCCGACCTTCGCGCTGGCCGCCACGCTCTACGTCGCGCGCGCGGTGTTCCAGCGCGGCTCGATCGGCGCGCGCCAGGCGGTCGGGGTGAGTCTTGTCCGCGCCCGCCGCCGCGGCCTCGCCGCCAGCCTCAACAACGCCTCGCAGCAATTCCCGCGCGCCATCGGCCCGCTGTTCGGTGGGCTGATGTTCGACGCGGGGCTCCTGATCCTGCCCTTCATGCTGGGCGCCGCGATCCAGGCCGCGCACCTCTATCTCTACGACCGGCTGTTCCGCCGGGTGGACCTCGCCCCGTAGCGGCCGCTATGCTGGCGCGGCCAGCGCGAGGGAGGAACCGATGGCGCTCGACGGCCGCATCTACGCCACGCATGTGGGCAGCCTCGTGCGCCCCAAGAGCCTGATCCCGTTCCTCGAGGCCGGGCAGGATCGCGAGGCGACCGACCGCGCCGCGTTCGACAAGGCGCTGCGCGAGGCGGTGATCGAGGTCGTGCGGCTGCAGGCCGAGGCCGGCATCGACATCGTCTCGGACGGCGAGTACGGCAAGGCGATCAACTGGGCGTTCTACGTCCATTCGCGCCTTTCCGGCCTCACCCGCCGGCCGATGACCGAGGAGGAGAAGCGCGACCCGCTGGCCCAGGCGATGGGTGGGCGCGACCGCGAGTCCTTCCCCGAGTTCTACGCCGAGTACGACGCCCGCGTGCTGAAGAACGCCTCGGCGCCGGTGCGCCCGGTGGTGTCGGGCCCCCTCGCCTATTCCGGCCAGGCCCAGCTCCAGCGCGACATCGACAACCTCAAGGCCGGCCTCGCCGAGGTGAAGGTGACCGGCGGCTTTCTGCCGGTGGTCGCGCCGGCTTCGGCCCTGCCCAACGCGAAGAACGAGTACTACAAGGACGAGGAGAGCTACCTGTTCGCGCTCGCCGATGCCCTGCGCGTCGAATACAAGGCGATCGTCGACGCCGGCCTTTATCTTCAAGTGGACGACGCCTTCTTCCCCTACATGTACGAGAAGATGGTGCCGCCGATGACGATGGCGCAGTACCGCCAGTGGGCGGAACTCCGCATCGCGGCGCTCAACCGCGCCCTCGAAGGTCTGCCCGCCGAGCGCACGCGCTACCACATCTGCTGGGGAAGCTGGAACGGGCCGCACGTCCACGACGTCGAGATGAAGGACATCGTCGACATCGTGACTAAGGTGAAGGCCGGCACCTACTCGTTCGAGGCGGCGAACCCGCGCCATGAGCACGAGTGGAAGGTGTGGAAGGGCGTGAAGCTCGCCCCCGGCCAAAAACTCATGCCGGGCGTGATCAGCCACGCGACCAACGTGGTCGAACATCCCGAGCTGGTGGCCGAGCGGCTCGCGCGGTTCGCCGGCATCGTCGGGCGCGAGAACGTGATGGCCGGCACCGATTGCGGCTTCTCGCAGAGCCCGCTCGCCGGCCGTGTCCACTACACCATCATGTGGGCGAAGCTCCGCGCGCTTGCCGAAGGCGCGCGGATCGCCACGAAGGAGCTGTGGGATAAGTAGCCTACCCCCTGACCCCCTTCTCGCCGACGAAGTCGCCGAGCTCCTTCCGCGTCGTCTCCTTCGCGAAGAACAGGAAGAGCGGCGCGATCAGGAAGAACGAGAGGGCGAGCACCGGCAGCCCCGCCGCGATCGACGCCTTGCTCGCGATGATGCCCATGATCATCGGCGCGGTCGAGGCGCCCACCGTGCCCAGGAAGAACGCGGCGCCGACGGCGGTGCCGCGGATCTGGGTCGGGAACAGCTCGGTCGTGTAGCCGAGCCCGGTGCCGAACGAACCGGTGATCAGGAAGTTCGCGGCGAGCCCGAGCCAGAACAGGCTCGACGGGCTGGACACGTGGCCGAGCACCACCAGCAGGATCGCCGCCGGCGTCACGAACAGCGGGATCACGAAGCGGCGTCCGAAATGGTCGCACAGCCACCCGCAGATCCAGTAGGCGAGTATCGCGACCGCCATCCAGACCGACAGGTCGCTCGCCATTGCCTTGAAGCCGAGATGCTTCTCGACCGCGAGGTATTGCGGCATCCACGCCGACCAGCCGATCCAGGTGAACAGATAGAAGAAGTAGACCAGCGTGCCGATCACCATCTCGCGCGGGTACTGGCGGATGGGCGTCAGGATGTTGAACTGCTTCCTGATGCCCTCCTTCACCATCGCCGCGGTGACGTGCTCGAAGCGCGGGCTCTCCTTGATGCCCCAGGCGACCCAGAACACCATCAGTGCCGGCAGCACGCCGAGCCAGTAGAGCGGCCGCCAGCCCCACAGCGGCACCACCACAAGGGCCGCGAGCGAGCACAGGAAATAGCCGAACGGATAGCCGCCGACGAGCCCGCCGAGCGCGGTCGCCCGCCACTTGGTCGGCGCGGTCTCGGCGACCATCACCATGCCGACCGGCGTCTGGCCGGAGAGCGCGATCCGGGTGATGGAGGAGAACACCAGCAGCGTGATCACGCCTCCGGAAAAGCCGGTGAGGCCGGAGAACAGCGAGAAGCCCAGGATCGAGAAGATCAGGATCGGCTTCCGCCCATAGACGTCGGCGAGCGCCGGGAACACGAACGTCCCGATCAGTCCGATCCAGCGCGATACGGTGGTGATCGTCCCCATGGTGGCGAGCGACATGCCGAACTCCTTCACCAGGAGCGGCGTGACGATCTGCATCACCGTCATCTCGTAGACGTCGAACGCCCAGGCGCAGATGCAGATGGCGAGAACGGTGATGTTGTAGCGGTTCCAGCGGTCGGTGCCCATTGGCAGCGGCGCGGCGATGGTGGACGCGGTCGTGGCCATTGGGTTCGTCCTCCCCGTTGAATGGTCCGCAACACGACGTGCGTATGTGCTTATTATTTGGGCAAGCGTGCGCCCCGGCCGGATCGGCCGTCAAGCGATTAGTGGAATAATTACGATCTGCGAATTGTTTCGCAGCGGCGCCTATGCCTTCTTGGGGCGCCTCGCAGGCTTGGCCGCCGTGCCGGCGCCGAGGAAGCCGGCGATTGCCTGCTCGACCGCGTCAGGCTTTTCGAGATGCGGCAGGTGCCCGGCGCCTTCGATCCGCGCGACCTTGGCGCCCTTGATGGCTTTGGCGAAGTCGTCGGCGTAGGCGGCAACGGCGATGCGGTCGTCCTGGCCCCAGACGATCAGGGTGGGCGCGGCGACGCGGTGCAGGTGCTTCCGCGTGCCGCGGTCGGGAATCGGCCAGACGAACTTGCCGGTGCAGCCCAGCGCCCAGATGCGCGCGGAGAGCGTTTCGGTGCGCGCCTCGGGCTCGTTGGGCACGCGGAAGAACGCGGCCGACGCCTCGCCCTCGGGCGCGGCGAACAGCGCCGACTTGCGCTCGCCGTCAGGCAGGATCATCCAGTTTCGGACCGGACGGGAATCGTCCCATAGCCCGACGGGATCGATCAGCACCAGCTTGCCGACACGGTCGGGCAAGGTCGCCGCGATCTCGACCGCGATCATCCCGCCGTAGGAGTGGCCGGCGATGTCGGGCGCGTCGAGCCCGAGCGCGTCGAACAGCTCGGCGTGATAGATCATCAGGTCCCACCAATTGTCGATCCGGTGGACGGCGTTCGGATCGCCCTTGGTGCAGCCCGGGTGGTGCGGCGCGTAGACCGTTCGCTTGGCGGCGAGGCGGCGCACGAAATCGCGGTCGGGCTCGAGCCCCCACGGCCCGTGCAGCCAGACGAGTGGCGGACCCTCGCCCTGGATCTCGATCTCGGTCTCGACCGTGTCCTGCCACAGCCGGACCCTGCGCGACTGCGCGTCCACCATCGTTCCCTCCAATTTATTTTGCCTTGCTCGCGCCGTCAGCGTTCACTCGGCCGCCGCCGCCGCGCGGGTGCCGCCCTTGCGCAACCGCTCGGGCCACCAGCGGTCCTCCCACTCGTCGTCCCACAGCCCTTCGAGATGCGGCAGCACCTTGCGGCAGAAGAGGTCGATGTTCTTCTTGCAGAGCTCGGTCGGCATCGAGCCGAAATGCAGCAGCGTCAGCAAATGGCCGATGCGGAGCCGCTTCACCCCCTCCAGGAGCTGCTGGGTCACGCTCTCGGGGCTGCCGGTCACCACGAAGCCGCGGTCGCGGAAATCCTTGAACGTCATCGCGCGGAGGTCGACCGCCTCGCGCCCGCTGTTGCCCATCGCGCGCACCAGCGAGTCGTATTCGAGGCAGCCCGGGATCGCCTGGTAGTATTGCGGCGTGTAGAGCAGCTTGTGGAAGAAATACTCGGCGTGCGCGGCATACTCCTCCGCCTCGGCGTCGGTCTCGGACACGCCGACGAGCTGGAGGAAGCTGAACCGGTAGGGGTTGGCGTCGCGTCCCTTCTCCGCCGCCATCTCCCAATAGCGGTCGCCCACCTGCGACGCGTTCTTCGCGCCGAAATAGCTGAGGTGGCAGAAGCAGTCGTCGCGCTCGACCACGTATTCCGCGGTGGACGAGATGCCCGAGCCCGGGATCCAGATCGGCGGGTGCGGCTGCTGGATCGGGCGCGGCCAGAGGTTCACCATCGGAAGCTGGTAGTGCTTGCCGTTCCAGGCGAACACCTCCTTCGCGCTCCACGACTTGACGACGAGGTTCAGCGCCTCGCGGAACCGCTCGCGCTGGTCGATCGGCACGACGCCGTTCGAGATCGTCGCGTCGGTCGGCAGCCCGGTCGGAAAGCCCGCCACCAGCCGGCCGCCCGAAATGCAGTCGAGCATCGCGTACTCCTCGGCGATGCGCGTCGGCGGGGTGGTCGACGGCAGGGTCGATCCGATCTGGATGATGGCGACGTCCTTGCCCGCCGTCTGGCGCGCGAGCACCGATCCCATCAGGCTCGGGTTGGCCATGAAGCCATAGACGTTCTGATGGTGCTGGTTGGTGCAGAGCCCGTGCATGCCGGCGTCGGCGGCGAAGGTCATCTCGTCAAGCGTCGCGTTGTAGTAGCCGCCGACCTTCTCGGCGTCGGCCACGTCGAACCAGACGGGATCGAGATAGGCGGAGCTGTATCGCTGCTCGTAGTCCGCCGGCAGATCGCGGTACGGCATCAAGTGGAACATGCAGACTTTCATGGGCTCCTCCCGCCGGGCGGCATGTGCCGCCTGGGCGGAATGTTAGACCAGCGACCGACCCATTGCCAGACGCCCGGGGCGCGGAACCGCACCCGCCGCGCGACGTTACCGGAGCGCAACGACGAGCGCGCCCCGGCGCGCGGAAAGGCTGGCCCATGCTGAAGCTGGTCAAGCTGGCGATACCGTTCGCCGCCGGTTGCGCCCTGGCCGCCGTGGCCCACGCCGCCCCGCCGCCGGGGACCAATCCCGCCTTCGCGCAATGGTTCAACTCGCTGCAGCGCCCGGATGGCGGCGGCTCGTGCTGCTCGATCGACTCCGATTGCCGCGTCACCGAGTTCCGCCGTGCCGGCGACCACTACCAGGCGCGGTACGCCGGCGCCTGGATCGACGTGCCGGAGAGCGCGATCGTCCACCGGCGCGACAACCCGCTCGGCCGCGCCGTGCTGTGCGCGATGAACTCGGGCTCGCACGTGCACATCTTCTGCTTCGTGCCGGGCACCGAGTCGTAGGGTCTGACAGGGAGGCCGGATCAGGGCAGCGCCGCCCCCGTCGCAGGGACCGGAACCGCGCGCCGCCACCGGGCATTCTCTGGCCGGGATTGACATGTGTCAATGCGCGCCGCCGCGAATGCGCGAGGATGCGCGCGACCCATTCGAGGAGGGAGCACCATGGACGGCAACAGCCAAGCCAACATCGGCGACCTGCAGGCCGAGATCGGCCAGCTTCGCGCTGACCTCTCGAAGATTACCGAGACGCTCAAGACCATCGTCAGCGACGAGGCGCGCACCGGCTATGCCCGCGTGCGCGGGGCCGCCGAGGAGGCGCAGGCACGCGCGACCCGCACCGCCGAAGCCGTGGGGAGCGAGATCGCCGACCGCCCCTTCACCAGCGTCGCCACCGCTTTCGGCGCCGGCATCGTTCTCGGGCTGCTGTTCGCCCGCCGATAGCACTCCGGGCGCCCGGGGGCGGGCCATGCAGGACTACATCACGCGGCTGAAGGGCGGCATCGCGCTGGCGGCGGTCGCGACCGTGTTTGCGCTGGTCGCGTTCTGCTTCCTCACCTTCGCGCTCTATTTCGCGCTCATCGAGGTGACGACGCCGGCCATCGCCGCCGGCGCCACCGGCGCCTGCGCGACCATCATCGCCGTCATGGCGTTCGCCGTGGCGAGCTCGGTACTGCAGGGCAAGTTTGGACACCGTGCTGCGGCATCTCCCCCTCCCGCCGGCGGAAGCGTGGGCGCGGCCTCCGCGCCCGGCACCTCGACCGCCGACAGCGAGCTCGCGGCGCAGATGGGCCAGCTCATCGGACAGCAGGCGGCCGGCTGGACCCGCGAGCACCCGTACGGCGCGATCGGGATCGCGCTGGCCGCGGGCTTCGTCATCGGCGCGAGCCCCGAGCTTCGCCGCACGCTGCGCGGCTTCATCCGCTAGTGTCCCGAATCCGAAGTTCGTTTCATTCTGGGGCGCACACCGAACGAACTTCGGATTCGATAAGGACACTAGCAAATTATTGATTCTAGTGTGGTATTGGATTCGAAGTTCGCCTCGGTACCCACCACAAGGAATATAGCGAACTTCGAATCCACCACACTAGGGCCCCTTCCCTCTCCCGGGTGCGCGCCATATGCTCGGCGGCGAGACGCCGCGACAAAGGCGCCATTCCCGGGAGCCGCCCATGAAGATCGTTCTCTACTACGCGCCCACCACCTGCGCCCTCGCCCCCTACATCACCCTCACAGAGGCGAAGGCCGATTTCGAGGCGCGGCCAGTCAATTTCGGCAAGCGCCAGCACTTCTCGCCCGAGTACCTGAAGATCAATCCGAAACACAAGGTCCCGGTGCTCGAGATCGACGGCAAGCACCTCACCGAGAATGCCGCCATCCATCTCTGGGTACACCGTAACTTCCCCGCCGCGAAGCTGCTGCCCACTGATTCGTGGGACGAGATGAAGGCGATCTCGCTGATGTCGTGGTGCTCGTCGGGCATCCACCCGTTCCTCGCGCGCATTAACAATCCGGCCAACGTGGCCGAGGACGCGGACGAGAGCGTGAAGAAGATCGCGGCGCGCCAGCTCTTCGAGAACTACAAGGTGGCCGACGATTTGCTGGCCGGGCGCGAGTGGTTCTTCGACCACTTCACCGCACCGGACGCGCACTTCTTCTGGTGCGTCCGCCGCGGCACGCAGTTCGGGCTCGACATCGCGCAGTTCAAGAACGTGTGGGCACATTTCGAGCGCATGCAGACGCGGCCGAGCGTGCAGAAGCTGCTCGCCTTCGAGAAGGACGTGCAGGCGCAGTTCGCGAAGGCGGCCTGAGACACCGAGCCGGGAGGACGCGATGATCATCGACTGTCACGGCCACGTCAGCGCGCCGGCCGAGCTCTGGGCCTACAAGGCGACGCTGCTGGCGGCGCGCGGCTCGCACGGGCGCGGCCGCGTCGTCGTCTCCGACGACCAGATCCGCGAGGCGGTGGAGAAGAAGCCGTTCGGCCCGCTGAGTCACATGGACTATCTGGACAAGCTCGGCACCGACCTGCAGGCGATCAGCCCGCGCCCCTTCCAGATGATGCACTCGGAGAAGCCGGCCCGTATCGTGCAGTGGCTGCACGAGGAGGTGAACAACGTCATCCACCGCGAGACGCAGCTCTACCCCGACCGGTTCTTCGGCATCGCGGGCCTGCCCCAGCCGGCGGGCGAGCCGCTCGACATGGCGATCCGCGAACTCGAACGCTGCGTCAACGAGCTGGGCTTCAAGGGATGCCTGCTCAATCCCGACCCGTATGAGAATTCCGGCACGCAGCCGCCGGCGATGGGCGACCGCTACTGGTATCCGCTCTACGAGAAGCTCTGCGAGCTCGACGTACCGGCCCATGTCCACGGCACTGGCTCGCGCGCCGAACGCGCGCCCTACACGCTGCACTTCATCAACGAGGAAACGACGGCGGTGTTCGGCCTCGTCAACTCGACCGTGTTCGAGGACTTCCCGGACCTCAAGATCATCGTCAGCCACGGCGGCGGCGCAATCCCCTATCAGCTCGGCCGCTTCGAGGCGGCGTCGATCATGCACGCGCGTCGCGGCGGAACGTTCGACGAGGCGAAGCTGTTCTCGTCGCGCCTCAAGAAGCTCTATTTCGACACGGTGCTCTATACGAAAGAGGCGAACGAGCTGCTGATCAAGGCGGTCGGCGTCGACCGCTGCCTGTTCGGCGCGGAATGCCCGGGCACCGGCTCGGTCATCCATCCGCACCACGGAAACCACATGGACGACGTGGCGCCGCTCGTGAAATCCATCGAGTGGCTGTCGGACGCCGAGAAGGACCAGGTCCTCGCCGGCAACGCAATCAAGCTGTTCAAGCTCGACGTGAAGGCGAAGGCCAAGGCGGCGGAATGAGCGGCGCGGACGATCTCGCCGCCCGCCTCGCGCGGCTCGATTGCTGCGCCGTATCCGACGCGCTCGACCGGCTGGGGCTTCCGGGCGCGGTGACCGGCATCGGGCCGCTCTCGGTCGCGCGGCGCATCGCCGGCACCGTGCGCACGGTGAAGCTCGTCGCCAAGGACACGGCACCGCCCTCGTCCGGCCCGCCCCGCCACCTCGGCACGACGGCGGTCGAGGCGGCCGCGCCCGGCGAGATCGTGCTGATCGAGCAACGCTCCGGCCTCGACGCTGCCGCCTGGGGCGGAATCCTGTCGCGTGGCGCCAAGGCGCGTGGGCTCTCGGGCGTGATCGTCGACGGGCCGGCGCGCGACATCGACGAGGCGCGCGCCCTCGACTTCCCGGTCTACGCCCGCTCGGCGACCGCGCGGACCGCCCGGAACCGGATCGTCGAGATCGCGACCGACGGGCCGGTCTGCATCGGCGATCTCATCGCGCGCCCCGGCGACTACGCCATCGCGGATTCCTCGGGCGTCGCGATCTTTGCCGCCGCCAATGCCGCGCGCGTGATCGAGGCCGCCGAAGCCATCGCCGCGCGCGAGGCGGCGATGGCCGATTCCATCGGGCGCGGCGAGCCCATCACCAAGGTGATGGGCGCCGACTACGAGCACATGCTGACGAAGGGAACGAAAAACTGACGCTCAGCTGGCTGTCACCCCGGAGGGCGCGAAGCGCCCATCCGGGGCCCATCGTCGCTCGCTACATTCCGCTCACCTGCTTGGCGGCTTCCTTCACGTAGCTGAGGTCGATGTGCTTGGACATGTCGAACTTGTGCGGCAGGAAGCCCAGCTCGTGCTGCAAGTCGGCGGTGTGCTGCAGCGCCTTCACGTTCGGGATCAGCTCCGGGTCCTGATAGAGGTCGTTCTTGGTGAACTTGTAGTCGAACAGCTTGGGCGGCGTGTGGATGATGCCCGCGATGGCCTTGACGGCCTCCTCGTGGTTCTTCGGATTCCACCACCAGTGGTTGGCGCGGATGAGGTCTGCGAGCCAGTCGACGACGACGGCGTGGTGCGCCTTCAGCCAGGATTCGCGCGCGGCGAGGATGATGAACTGGCTGGGCCCGCCGAGCGCCTCCTTGTCGGTGAACAGCGCGCGCGCCTTGGCCTGGAAGTCGGGCTTGAGATCGAACGGGTGAACGTTGGCGACCAGTTGCGCCTTCTTCTCAAGCAGCATCGCGTTCATCGCCGGGAAGCCCGCGGTGACGATCTGATAGTCGCGCTTGTCCTCGAGCCCGTTCTTCTTCAGGATCGCGCGGATGGCGATGTCGACCGCCGTGCCCGGCCCGACGCTGGCGATCACCGAGCCCTTGAGGTCCTTGATGGTCTTGATCGGCCCGTCCTTCAGCACGTAGTAGTTGCCGGTCTCATAATCTTGGAAGCCGTCCTGGATCTCGCCGGCGATGATCTTGAGATCGCTCATGTCCGCGTTCTCGACCGCGATCGGGAAGGACGAATAGGCGAGATCGGCGATGTCGAGCTCGCCCGCCCCCATCGCCGTGATCATGAACGTGGTGCCCTTGTAGTGCGTCGGCTCCACCGTGTAGGTCTTGCCGTAGTTCTTCATGATGTCGGTCTTGTGGTACACGAAGCCGGCATAGTTGCCGGTGGGCACGACGTAGGCCATCGTGATCTTCAGCGGTTCCGCCGCCCTGGCCTGCGCGGCGCAGAGGCCGAGCGCCGCCGCGGCGGCCGCCGCCAGCACTGTCGTGGTTCGCATCGCTTCCTCCCTTGGTTTCGCCCTTGTCGCCCGCCGCGTCACGTCGTCGACGGGGTGTTCGCCTCCTGGTGCCAGACGAGCAGCCGGCGCCTCACTATCGCCATGCCCTTGACCATGGCGTAGCCGATGATCGTCGCCTCGATGATGCCGGCGAAGACGCTCCGCGAGTTGGCGAAGCGCGCCGCCGTCTCCATCGCTCCGCCGATGCCGTAGCCCGACATCGCCATCTCGGTGATGATGCAGACGATGAAGGCGATCGGCAGCGCGACCTGAAGCCCGGTCAACACCTGCGGCAGCGAGGCGGGCAGCACCACCTCCCACAGCATCTGCCGCTCGGAAGTGCCGAGCGAGCGCGCCGACCAGATGAGCTCCTTCTCCACGCCCTGCACGGCGAGCATCGTGGTGGTGATCACCGGAAACACCGTCGAGAACGCGACCAGCGTGATCTTCGATGCGTCGTGGAAGCCCAGCCACAGCACGACGATCGGAAGGAACGCGATCTTCGGCATCGGGAATCCGACCGAGATGATCGGGTCGAAAAACCAGCGGGCCAGCGGCCGGCGGGCGGTGCTGACCCCGATCGCGATGCCCACCACGGCCGCGATGGCGAAGCCGAAGAACGTGCGATAGAGGGTCAGGGCGACGTTGATCCAGAGATCGCCGGTCGTGCCGTCGCGCACGATCCGTTCGATGCACGACGTGAAGGTGGGCAGCGCGAACGGCGTCACCATGCCGGAGCGCGCCACCGCTTCCCACGCGACGAGGAGCCCGATGATCGGAAGCCACGCGAAGAGGATGAGCCGCACCCGGGTCCTGGCAGCGGCGGATTTCGCCTGGCGTTCTCGCACCGCGCGCGCGGGGACGGCTGGGGTCACTCCCGCCATGCCAGCGCCCTACGCACGATGGCGAGGTAGACCCGGTCGGCCGCGAAGCCGAGCGCCGAGATCAGGATCACCACCGCGAACATGCCGGTGTAGTTGCCGCTGTCGCCGAGCTCGCTCAGCATGAAGCCGAGCCCGTGCCGGGCGACGATCAGCTCCGACGCGACCAGCAGGATGAAGGAGAGCGCGAGCGAGGTGCGGATGCCATTCAACAGCTCCGGCATCGCCGACGGCACCACCACGTCCCAAAGGGTCGTAAGCCGGCTCGCCCCCATGCCGCGCGCGGTCCAGATCAGCGTCTGGTCCGCGCCACGCGCGCCGTTGAAGGCGCCGAGCGTCACCGGCAGCATGCAGCCGAGGAAGATCAGCAGGATCTTGGACGCGTCGCCGAACCCCAGCCACAGTGCCGTCACCGGGATCAGCGCGGACTTGGGAAGCGGATAGAACATCTCGACCAGCGGACCGGCGATGGCGTAGCAGAGCCGCCACCATGCCATGCAGACGCCGATGGCGCCGCCGACCACGATGGCGAGCCCGAGCCCGACCGCGGCGCGGTAGAGCGACGCGGCAGCGTTGGTGAAGATATCCGACCCGTGGAACAGGCCGACGCCCGCGACCATCACGCTGGAGAAGGACGGGAGCACATCGGTGGAGACGAGGCCGGCGCGGGACGTCGCCTCCCACGCCGCGGCGAGGATCAGCAGCGGCGAATAGCGGATGAACCCACTGGCTATTGCGGACATTGCATCCACGCCTCCCGTGCGGTTACGCCGTGATCGACCTGCCCTTGCGTTCGTCTTGTACGGCCGGCTTTGACGCGGCCATTGCCCGAAGCTTAGACCGTTCGGCCGGCCCTGTACACGCCCGGGCGCGCGAAACTCTCGCCGCCCGACGGGCCGGCGATGTATCAATGACGGCCACGACAAACACTTGGGAGGAAGCCATGTCCGACCTCGACAACGCGCTCCGCGACCTCGTCCTCGCCAACCGGATCCTCGCCCGCGAGGGCGTGGTCGATGCGTTCGGGCACGCCTCGATCCGCCATCCGAACGATCCCAAGCGCTACTTCATCTCGCGCGCCCGCGCGCCCGAGCTCGTCGAGCGCGACGATTTGGTCGAGTGTACGCTGGACGGCAACCCGTTCAACGACCGCGGCCGGCGCCTCTATGCCGAGCGCCATATCCACGGCGCGATCTACGAGGCACGGCCCGAAGTCGGCGCCGTCATCCACAATCACAGCTACGCCGTGATCCCGTTCACGGTGACCGGCGCGAAGCTGCGCCCGTTGCTGCACACGTCCGGCGGCATGGGGGCGGAAATCGAGACCTGGGACATCCGCAAGAAGTTCGGCGACACGAACCTGCTGGTGCAGAACATGGAGCAGGGACGCGATCTCGCCCACACGCACGGCCCCCGCACCGTCACGCTGATGCGCGGTCACGGCTGCGTCGTCTCGGGACCCGACATCAGGTCGGCGGTGATGATCGCGATCTACACCCAGGTGAACGCGGCGCTCCAGCTCGCGGCCAGCTCGCTCGGCCAGATCGAGTTCCTGACGCCGGGCGAGGTCGGGCACTGCGCCGAGATGGCGGTCTCGCCCCTCGCCATGGAGCGGAGCTGGGAGTACTTCGTGATGCGCGCCGGCTGCCAGGACATGTGAGGGCGGCGTGGCAACCGCCGACGCGACCGACGCGCTCCGCCGGGCACTCGGATCGGACAGGATCGATTTCGAAGCCGCCGCCGCGGCCGGTCCGCTGCCCGAGCCGCGCCTCTACCGCGCGCGCGACGGCGAGTGGCTCTTCTATCGCCGCTACGGTGCCGATGCCGACGATGCGGCGACGACGCTGATCTTCTTCCACGGCTCGTCGGGCTCGGACGACTATCTCGCGCCGCTCGGCCGCGCCGTCGCCGCCGGGACGAACGTCGCCGTGGTCGCGCCCACCTTGCGCGGACACGGGCGCACGCCGCGCCGGCGCGGTGACGTCGACCATCCGGACCAGCTTCTCGACGACATCGAAGATCTGATCGCCCACATGGCGGCGCCGCGAATCCTGCTCGGCGGCCATTCGAGCGGCGGCGGGCTCGCCCTCAAATATGCGCTGGAGCGCGGCACCCGAGCCATCGCCGGGCTGGTGCTCGCGGCGCCATTCGTCCACTACCGAGCCGCGACGAACCGCCCCGGCACCGGCGGCTGGGCGAAGGTCAATGTCGCCCGCCTCCTCGCGCTGCGCCTGCTGGCCGCACGCGGCAGCACGCGCTTCGCCCACCGCACGGTGATCCGGTTCAACGTTCCGCCCGAGCTGCGCCGGCCTTGGACGACCGACGCCTACTCCTATTTGATGCTCAACTCGCTGTCGCCGCGCGACGGCTACCGTGCCCGCCTCGCGGCGCTCGACGTGCCGGTGGCGGTGATCGCCGCGGCCGACGACGGGCTCTTTATCGCCGAGAAGTTTGCCGAGGTGTTCGCGCCCGCGCCGGACGCGCGGGTCGAGATCGTGCCCGGCGCCGGCCACCTCGACATTGCGATGCAGCCGCCCGGGCTCGACCGCATTGTCGCGGCGGTTCGGGCGATGGCTGGGTAGCCTACCCCCGCCACTCCTCGACGATCCGGGACTTGTCGGGGCGCGGGCGCTCGCGCTTTTCGCCGCCGGGGCTGCCGATATGGATGAAGCCGATGATCTGCGAGCCTTCGGGCACGCCGAGCGCGGCGCGCACCTCGGCATCGTAGGCCGGCCAGCCTGTGACCCAGTTGGCGACGTAGCCGAGCGCGTGCGCGGCGTTCAGGATGTTCATGCAGAGCGCGCCGCCGGAGAGCGTCTGCTCCAGCACCGGGATCTTGTGGCCTTCCTGCAGCCGGTTGGAAACGACCAGCAGAAGCGGCGCGCGCTGCGGCCGGCGCTCCTCCTTCTCGAGCTCGGCCTGGCGGGCGTCGGGGTGCAGCGCCTTATAGCGCGCGACGTAGAGCCCGGCGAGGCGGCGCTGCGCGTCCTTCTTGAGCACCTGCACGCGCCAGGGGAACATCCGTCCGTGGTCCGGCACGCGGAGCCCTACGGTCAGGATCCTGTCGAGGTCCTCGTCCCCGGGGCCGGGCTCCGCCATGAAGTCCGCGCCCATCGAGCTGCGTTCGCCCAGTGCCTCGATCGCCTCCAACGCTCGCCTCCCTCGCTTGTTCCAGCGCGATAATACCCCGCCCGGCGGGGTGCGCTACAGCGTCGCCCCGGGTGCGGCGATCGCGTGCGCGACCAGCTCGCGCGTCAGGTAGTCGAACGCGTCGTCCACCGAATCGCAGCGGCGAAGCAGCGTCAAATCGGCCTCGCCGATCGTGCCGGCCTCGACCATCGCGTCCAGGTTGAGGACGCGGTCCCAATAATCCGTGCCGTACAGGATGAGCGGCAGGCGCTTGTGGATCTTGCCCGTCTGCATGAGGGTCAGCAGCTCGCACAGCTCGTCCAGCGTGCCGAACCCGCCGGGAAAGAAGATCACCGCCTTGGCGAGATAGGCGAACCAGAATTTGCGCATGAAGAAGTAGTGGAAGTTGAAGCCGAGCTCGCGCGAGACGTAGCCGTTCAGCCCCTCCTCCTGCGGCAGCGAGGTCGACAGCCCGACGTTGATGCCGCGCGCCTCCGAGGCGCCGCGGTTCGCCGCCTCCATGATGCCGGGCCCGCCGCCGGTGCAGACGACGAAGCGCTTGTGCCCCTCTCCCAGCCCCTTGGACCAGGTGGTGAGGCGGTGGGCGAGCTCGCGCGCCGCCTCGTAGTATTGCGAGAGCGCGAGGCGCCGTTCGGCCTGGGCGGTGTCGGCACCGGCGAGCCGCGCCTCGGCGAGCGAAGCCTCGGCCGCCTCGCGCGAGGCGAGCCGGGCCGAGCCCATGAACACGATCGTGTCCTCGACCGCGAAGCGGCGGAAGCGGATCGACGGCTCCAGATACTCGGCAAGGATGCGGAGCGCGCGGGCATCCCGACTCTCGATGAAAGCGGGGTCGTGGTACGCCTGATGGGGATGGCGCGGCCTGTCGGACAGCCGGTCCGGCGGCGGGTCCTCTTTGTCCGTCATCCGGATAACATAGGGGCCCACCCGGCGCGGCGCCAGACAGGGCTTGCCATCGGCGCCCGCCCACGGTCCAATCCGCCGATGACCAGCCTCGACACCCCCCGCCCCTGCCCGGGGCCGCTTCCGCCGCGCGCCCCGCGCGTTTCCCCGCCCGCGGGCGCCTGCGACACGCACGTCCACGTGCTCGGCCCGTACGACCGGTTCGCGATGCAGCCGCACCGCGAATACACCGCGCCCGAGGCGCCGGTCGCGAAGCTCCGGACCATGCTCGATACGCTGGGGCTCGCGCGCTGCGTGATCGTGCACGTTGTCGCGCACGGCGAGGACGTCTCGGCGACGCTCGACGCCTGCCGCGAACTCGGCGACCGCGCCCGCGGCATCGCCATCATGCGCGCCGACACGACCGACGCCGAGCTCGACCGCTGGCACGCGGCCGGCATCCGCGGCATCCGCCTCACGCCTTTGTTCGGCGCGGAACCAGGCATCCGCGACATCGAGGCGCTGGCGAGCCGCATCGCGCGGTTGGGCTGGCACATCCTCTACATGCCGTCGGGCAAGGATTCCTGGGCGGACATCGCGCCGCGCCTTGCCGACCTTCCGGTCGAGATCCTGCTCGACCATTTCGCCTGGCGCGGCTGGGACGCGGCGAACGGGGTCGACCAGAAGGGCTTCCGGCTGCTGCTCGACCTCGCGCGCACCGGGCGCTGCTGGGTGAAGCTCGCCGGCCCCAGCCGGTTCGGGCGGAGCCCGGCACCCGGCCACGAGGACGTCCTGCCCTATGCCCGCGCGCTGATCGAGGCGCGGCCGGACCGGATGATTTGGGGCACAGACTGGCCGCACGTCCGCGTCTGGGACTATCCGATGCCGGACGACGCGGCGCTCCTCGATCTCCTCGCCGACTGGGCGCCGGACGCATCCATCCGGAAGGCGATCCTCACCGACAACCCGGCCAGGCTCTACGGGTTCTGAGCGGCCCGCGCGGCGGCGCGGCAAATAGACGCCCAAAAAAAATCAGGCTGCGGCAATATTGCCGCAGCCCAGTTTGACGAATGCTCAGATCGGCGATCTCACCGACCGGACGACTGTAGCAGGGCTATCGCGCCGCCCCTCCAAGCGATTTGGCCGTGCGACGTTTTGCACAGGAGATCACCGGATGGGCAACAAGAGCGGGCTTACGCCGGCCCCATAAAGAAAGCCCGCCGGAAGGGCTGACGCCGCCCCGGCGGGCTTCCCGTCGTCGGGCGATCAGACGCCCAGGTTGGTCTTCCAGTAGGCCTTGATCACATCCACCGTGCTTGGCGGCAGCGGGCCGAAGGAGATCGAGCGGGCCATGCTCTGGCCGTGCTCGAAGCCCCAGTCGAAGAACTTGGTGACCTCCGCGTTCTGCTCCTTGGGGGCGGACTTGCGCAGGATCTGCCAGGTGCAGCCGGAAATCGGCCAGGTGCCGGCGCCGGGCTGATCGGTAAGGATGACGTAGAAATCCTTCGCCTTGGTGAAGTCGACATGCGCGGCGGCGTTCTGGAAGCCCTTGAGGGTCGGGCTCACCACCTTGCCCGCGCGATTGACCATGCGCGCATAGGAGAGCTTGTTCTCCGTGATGTAGGCGTACTCGACATAGCCGATCGAGCCCTTGATGCGCTCGACGTAGGCGGAGACGCCCTCATTGCCCTTGCCGCCCACGCCGGTCGGCCAGTTGAGCGCGGTGTTGGCACCGATCTTCGTCTTCCACTCCGGGCTGACCTTGGACAGGTAGTCCGCGAAGGTGAAGGTCGTGCCCGACCCGTCGGAGCGATGCACCACGGTGATCGCCATGTCCGGCAGCTTGACGTGCGGGTTCAGCTTCTTGATCGCGGCGTCGTTCCACTTGGTGATCTTCGCCATGTAGATGTCGGCGATGACCGGGCCCGACAGCACGAGCGCGCCCGGCTTGATGCCCGGAAGGTTGTACACCACGTCCTCGCCGGCGATGGCCGTCGGGAACTGGATCAGATCGAACTTGGCGAGCGTCTCCGGGGTGAGCGGCATGTCGCTGGCGCCGAACGCCACCGTGCCGCCCTTGATCTGCTTGATTCCGCCGCCGGAACCGATCGAGTTGTAGTTGACCTTGTTCCCGGTCTTCTCTTCATACGCCTTCGACCACTTGGCGACCAGCGGATAGACCCAGCTCGAGCCGGCGCCGGTGATGCTGTAGGCGTGGGCGACACCGCCCATGCCGACCCCGGCCAGGCCGACAATCGCGGCGGCCACGGCGGCCTTGGCGAACGTTCGACGGTTTAGATGCATTGCTCGCTCTCCCGATCTGTTTAGGTTGTCTGCGTGGACGACCTGTTTCGAAAACACGCCCCGAACGAAGGCCTCGTAGGCCCGGGTCGTGACAGCGGGATGAATGCAAGATGACAGCCCCGTGACAGGGCCCGGGGCGCGTCACCAGGTCGCGGGACGGCGAAGAACGCGGGAACGCGACGGCGTCGCCCGATGTCGCCTCTACGTCGCCTCGATGTCGCCCGAGGTAACCTCGAACGGGCCCCATGTCGCCCGAACTCGCCTCGGGGAGCGCGCCCGTCGCGGCGTAAGCCATTGATCTGCCGCAATGTCGCGTCGCGACCGGCGGAAAAATTCCCGGACGCGGAACCGACCGGCTCCAGCCACGGATCGAGGGCAGCCGTATACAGGAATTTATTCTAAAAATCAAGTGTCGCGGGGCTTCGCACCGCTATCCAGAAGGTCGGCGACCAGCTTGTCGATCTTCTGCGAGATGCCCGCCTCGGCCAGCGCGTCGCGCACCATCCGGCGAGCGCGCTGGAATTTGACATCCTCCGGCAGCTCGACATTTGCGGCCACCCTTTCCGCCTCCGCCGCCGCTGCCGCCAGGGCAAGGTGCAGCTAATTGTTGCCGTCGAAGCGGGGGATCGGCAGGTTGAACATTACCTTGTCAAAGTCGCGCGCGCCCCACAGTCCGCGCGACTGATACTGGGCAGCGCGCCCCCGCGTTGTCTCGCTGTTCAGGATCGCTGCCAGGTATCGAGCTTCCATTACATTCGCAGCGACCGAACAATAGAGCTTGTGGTCGACAATCGTGCGGTCGTCTTGGAGCAGACATGATGCTGGGAGTGTGCCGGCCTTTGAATAGACTACCCGAAGCTTTGAAATGGGAAATTGCGCGCCGAGTTCGTTGTGAAAATTCCACCGGCCCGTCAGGGTTAGGGTCTCGTTGCGGGCATTTCCTTTCCAAAGCGTCTCAGCCTTGCGCATCCAGCCTCACAGCCCGTCCAGGCCACGGTTCGCCGCCGCCTCGGCATCCAACACATCACCTTTCTCGGTGACCGGGATGACGGCCTCGAAAGGACGAAACACTCGGTAGGGAAGGATGCTTTCGCCGAGGAGAACAGGGCGTAGGAATTGTGCTTCGACTGCGTTCTCGACCAGCGGCAAGTTTTTCCACGGCGCCTTCTCCTGGGTGCTGCGCCGACTCACGACGAGCGGCGTGCTCGGGTCTGCTCCGAGCCGTCCCACGTCCTTACGCTCGACGAGGCACAGCATTCGCGGCACGAGCGTGGCACCCTGCCGGAATGCGGAACGATACGCCGAGCCCCCCGCAAACTTCCCGGCCTGCAACGCTGGTGCATTGTCGAGCACCGCAAGCTGCGCATCGGCCAACTCTTCAGGCGCATCGCGATAAGGCAGCGTGCCGGTATAGGCGCGGACCTTGTCCGGCAGCGGCGTCGCGGTCGCCCTACGACGGCCGAATACGACGCAGGACGGGACGGGGAAAAGCGGCTGGACCGTGTCGTCCATGGTCCAAGCTTCGTCCCACGCGATGCGTGCCGAATAGAACGAGCCCTTGCGGAGCCTCTCGAACTGCCCGCGGGTCAGCGCCGCCATCGGAAGGACGAAGGCGATGCGCCCGCCCGAGCGCAGATAGAGATGAATGCACCGCACGGTGAACAAGGCGGCAAGGTCGTTCTGCGTCGCAAACCGACCGCCAACGTAGACCTTCTCGCCCTTGGACATCTCCTTGAACTGCTTCTGCAGGTCGGCGGACATGTACCGGAAGGCGAGCCAGGGCGGGTTGCCGACGACGACGTGCGCCCAGCCGCCGCCCGATGAGTAGGCTAGGGGCCGCGACAGGTTGCGGGCCACATACGCCCAAACGCTATCCCGCCCCTCGCGCCGCAGCCTGTCGAACGTGACGTAGGTCTTGCCGAGATCGCCGATGGCAAGCTCCTGCTCGCGCGTGAGCTCCGCCTTGTAGTGCTGCTCGACAATGCGTTTCAGTGCCGCCTCGATCTGCGGCCGGGTGAGACCCGACTCCGACCCCGTGCGCATGCGCTCGATCGCCTTGTCGAACAGCGCGGGGTCGCGGCAGAACGTGTCGGGGAAGTCGAGCTGTTCGCGCCCGTTCCCATCCTTCTCGCCACTTTTGCCATCGCCGGCGGGTGGCGGCGGAACCCGGATGACCAGTTCCTTCCCCGTCATGAATTCGGAGATCGACAGCTGGAGCGAGTCGCCGAGATAGACCGGGATGGAGAGCGAGCCCGCGCGGGCTTGCAGCACCGGAGCCAGGGCCAACAGGTACGTGACTCTTGCGATGATGACGGCGACCGGGTGGATGTCGATGCCGGCAATATGGGCCGTCGCCTCTGCGGCCCGACGGCTCAGGTCGAAGCCCGACTCCTCCGCGTCGGCAAGGAAATTGCGAATGGCGTGGAACAGGAAGGTGCCCGAGCCGCAGGCGGGGTCGAGCACGCGCTGTTCGATGGGCCGTTGGACCGCGCGGCGCACGACCTTCGCCGCGAGCCAGTCGGGCGTGTAGTACTCGCCCAACCCATGCCGTTCGTCCCGGTCGATCAGCAATTCGTAGAGGATTTTGAGAACGTCCGACTCGACCTCGCCCAGACGGAAGCGGCGGACATGGTTCATGATCCGACGCACCAGCGTCTCGCCCTCGGGGTCGGCCACCACCCAATCGAAGAAATCGCTTTCGACGGCACCGTGGATGCCGGCCGCGGAAAACGCTTCGCCGGTGAGCAGCTTTTTCGGGTCGTCCTCCGCGATTCCCATGACGGCGAGCGCGATGCACTTGGCGACGACCACGAGGAACGTGTGCTGGAACCACAGCGCGTCGCTTTCGATCTCTCGGCCGTACACCAGCTTCAGAAGCTCGGCCCAGAGCTGGCGTTTGAGGGCGACATCGGGATGGGCACGCAGCCTTTCCCACAAGGCCCGCAGCCGCGAGTCGACCAGGTGATAGGCAACCGAGTCGTGGCCAAGCTCGGCGCGAATGGTCAGCGCCTCGGCCGGGAGCGACGATTTCAATGCGAGGGCGCCGTCGAGCCAGGCGAGGAACGCTCCCGGCTTTTCCGGGTCCAGGGCCGTTTCCTTGACGGTGACGAGCTTGGCCTCGGCAACCTCGAAGACCGCCCAGTTGAGACCGTCCGAGGCGACGCCGACGAAGTGTTCGCCCTCCTCCCGCTCGCGGTCGGCGAGGTAGTCGGGCATGCGGCGCTCGACGTCGGACCATTCGCGCTTGAGATCGCGCTTGGCCTCGAACACGGTCCGGCCGATCAGGGCATCGAGCCGGCCGCGCACCTCGGGAACCCGGCGCTCGAACTCGAGCGCGGCGCGCTCGACCCCGAATTCCTGGATCAGAAGCTCGCGAAAACCCGCCTTCACCTCGTCGTGGCCGGGCCGGCTGGCGAGGTGGCGCAGGAGGTCGCGGGTGGTGTCGGGGTCGCTCATGCTGCGACCCTAGCGGACGATCACAGACTCGGCCACCTTTGGCGGGGACGCGCCGCCTACTCGCCGGCCTCGACGAAGGGGCGGCGGTCCATGGTGATGCCCATCGCCTCCTCGTAGGCGCGGCGGACATGCTCGGGCTGTCCGGCCTGGAAGATGAAGCGCCGCGCGGCCGAGCCCTCGACGTTGCCGGCCTGTTCCAGCTCGGCGCGGGTCTGGCCGTGCTCCAGCCCGGCGCGGAACGGGATCGGCAGGTCGATGCACGAGTTGCGCGTGCGGTCGCGCATGACGGCCTTCGGGTCCTCGCCGCGCTGAACGCGCTCCATGTCGTCGAAGAAGCGCTTCCGGATGGCGATGATGCCGCGGTCCGACTGGCCGAGATGCTCGCGCGACCGGTCGGTGACGGCGCCCTGCCCCATCCAGGCGATGAAGTCCTGGTTCATCACGTGGCTGGTGACCCAGCGCCCGGTCTTCGGGTCCTTGATCGGCGAGTTCCAGTACGGGATGGATTTCTGGTCGAACGGCTCCATGTCGCGCGGCACGCGGTTGTAGAACCAGCCGACCGACAGGGTGTTGGTGTCGTCGACCGGCACGCGCCACTCGAAATGGTTGCCGGTGAACAGCGCGTTGGGCCAGAGGCAGGTGCGCCCCACGGTCCAGAGCGGGTTCGTCTCGTCGGTGGTCTCGAGGATGCGCTTGTAGACGAAGCCCCACTCGAACTCGTCGAAATCGACCTTCACGTGCTTCGGCGTGTAGGGGCCGGTGCGCCCCTCGAGCCGGACCTTCCAGTTCGAGTGCATCCATTCGAAATGCACCGGGTCGATCGAGTTCTCCTGGCACTGGAACCAGTTGCACGGGATCTCGGAGAACACGATCTGGACGAACCCGTTGGCCCAGGTGAACGGCTCCCACGTCGGGACCAGCGGGCGCGGCTCCGGCCCGAGATAGGCCCATACCAGCCCGGCCTTGGCCTCCACCGGATAGGCCTTGATGTGGATCTTCTCCTTGAAGCGCCCGGAGGGGTCGACCGCCTCCTCGTAGGGCTGCTCCAGGCAGTTGCCGGCATGGTCGTACAGCCAGCCGTGATAGTTGCAGCGGAGCCCGCATTTTTCGACGTAGCCGTAGGACATGTCGGACGACCGGTGCGGGCAGTGCCGGTCGATCAGACCGAGATTGCCGCCGAGGTCCTTGTAGAGGGTCAGGTCCTCGCCCATCAGCCGGACCGGCTTGACGGGGTTTTCGTCGAGCTCCGACAGGGCGGCGATCGGCTGCCAGTAGCGGCGCATCAGCTCGCCCATCGGGGTCCCCGGTCCGACCCGGGTCAGCGTCTCGTTGCGTTCGTGATCGAGCATGGTTCCCTTCCCGGCGGCGGGCCCTCTCCGCCGCGCCTCGCCCAACGTTAGCGGAGAGCGTCGCGGATCGCCAGCCTTCCGCCGCGCCTCGGGGCGCCGGGCGCCCCTCCCGCTGCAAATAACTGCACAAGTCGTCCACGAATATCCACCACTTCGCCGTAGTCATGACAAGTTGTCGGCGTCAGTTTTCAGGCCTTCCGGTTGGCGCGTTCCGGGTGGCCGAACATGATCTCTCTGGATATGGCTGCGTTGCGGTCGACGCCGATGGCGGACGACCCGTTTCCCCACATTTACGTGCCGCGCTTCGTTGCGCCATCCGAGTTGGAAAAGCTCCAGTCCGCCATTCCCCGCATCGAAAAGGGCGGCCTGTTCCCCGCCGGCTCGATCCCGCTCGACGGGCCGATGCGCGACCTGATCGCCGAGCTGGAAGGGCCGGCCTTCCGCGCCGCCGTCGCGGCGAAGCTCGGGCTCGACCTGGACGACGCGCCGACGATGACCACGCTGCGCGGCTGGTCCCGCGCCAAGGACGGGCGCATCCACGTCGAATTCGGCGAGCAAGCGCGTCACCGCCCTACTCTATCTCGGCCCGCCGCCGCGACAGGGCTCGGACGCGCATGGCGGGTGCCTGCGCCTTCTGCGCGGCCCCGGCGACGTCGACGATTACGGCGTCGAGATTCCGCCGGTGGAGGGCAACCTCCTGGTCTTCCCGAACAAGGCGGACGCCTGGCACGGCTACCGCCGCTATGTCGGCCCGCGCTTCGCGATCCAGATGCACTACATGACCAGCGCGTCCGCCTCGCGCACGGAAACCCTGCGCCACCGCTTCTCGGCCTTCGTGAAGGGCCTGTCGGCGACCCACCCCGCATAAGGCCGCCCGCTCGCGGTCCCTTCGTCGTCGCGAAACCCGTTGCGCGACGGGCGGAAGGAGTTGCAACATGGGCGCAACAGAATACCGCGGAACACGCGGGCGAACCCGAACGGGAGGGAAACATGAAGCGACACGGTGCGACGATGGCGGCCGCGGCCGCCCTGCTCGTCTTTGCGGCCGGGACCGGCCACGCGGCCGGGGACATGAAGATCAACGGCACGTTCTCGATCGCGACCCTTCCGCCCGGGACCACCTTCAACGCCACCGCCGCCGGCATCGCCCGACTGTTCCACGAGCACAATGGCGCGCGCATGCGCCTTCGCGAGTTGGGCACCGGGCTCGACGACCTGGTCGGCGGCGGCGAGACCGATTTCGGCCTCGGCGGCACCACTACCACCAGCGACGCCTATGCCGGCCGCGCCAGCTACAAGGGCAAGGCGTTTCCCAACGAGCGGGTGGTCATCCCTGGCCCGCCGCTCTACGGCAGCTTGATGGCGCCCAAGTCGCTCGGCATCACCATGGTGTCCCAGCTCAAGGGCAAGCGCGTGCCGGGCAGCTTCCCCGGCTCGATCGCGTTCCATGACGACATCTCCGCCGCGTTCCACGCCGCCGGCATCGGCTGGTCCGACGTGAAGCAGGTGCCGGTCGCCGGCATCCGCGAGAACTACCAGGCCTTCCTCAACGGCCAGACCGACGTCGCCAACGCCTCGATCGGCTCCGGCGTCGTGAACCAGGCGGACGCGCAGTATCACGGCGTGCTGTTCCTGGGCCTGCCGCCGGGCCCGCAGACGGACAAGCTGCTGGCCGAGAGCAAGGAGGGCTATTACGGCATCGCCCTCAAGGCCGGCTCGTTCACTGGCATCCCGCAGGACACCACCGTGTGGGAGAAGGACATCCTGGTGACCGCCAACAAGTCGACGCCGGACGACGTGGTCTATGCGATGGCCAAGACGATCTGGGAGTACGTGCGCGAGCTCGACGGCTCCCACTCGGCGATGCATCTGTGGACGCACGAGGGGATGAGCAGGGCGCGCTTCGCCGCGCCGATGCATCCCGGCGCGATCAAGTTCTTCAAGGAGATCGGCGTGTGGGACGCCGCGCACGAGCAGCGCCAGAAGATGCTGCTCGCATTGCACGGCGGCGCGTAGCCCGGGACGGGAGCGTCCCGTCCCCCTTTGACCGCGTGAGCACCCATGGCCGAGACTGAACTGGGGTCGGAGCCGACCCGCACGCGCACCGTCCAGCCCGCGCTCAAGCTGGTGGTCGAGTTTCTCGCCTTCCTGATCGTGATCGCGGGCGCGCTCTACGCGCTCGAGCTGCCGATCTACCTCCGCATCACCGTGTTCGCCCAGCAGTTCTACGGGCTGGTGTTCGGCATCACCCTGTTCGCCGTCTTCGTGCTGTTCCCCGCGACCAGGAACACGCCACGCCACGGCGCGCCCTGGTACGACGTGGCGCTCGGCGCACTCGGCCTCGTCTGCGGCGGCTACATTCTGGTGGCGTTCCCCGAGCTCGCCGCGCGGGTCGCGGACGTGACGCCGACCAAGGTGTTCTTCGGCGCCACGACCATCCTGCTGGTGATCGAGGCGACGCGGCGGGTGTACGGGCCGATCCTGCCGATCCTGGCGGGGCTGTTCATCCTCTACGCCCTGTTCGCGAACGACATGCCCGGCCTCCTCCGCACGCGGGCGATTCCGTGGGACCGCGTGTCGGTCGACCTCCTGGTCGGCGACGAGGGGATGCTCGGCATCATCATGGGCATCGTCGCGACCATCGTCCTGGTGTTCGTGGTGTTCGGCCAGCTCCTGTTCGCGATGGGCGGGGGGTCGCTGTTCACCGACCTCGCGACGGCGGCGCTCGGGCGCTATCGCGGCGGACCCGCCAAGGTGGCGGTGATCGGCTCGGCCCTGTTCGGTTCGATCTCGAATTCGGCAGTCGCCAACGTGATGATCGTCGGCTCGGTCACCATCCCGATGATGAAGCGCATCGGCTACCGCGCCGAGGTGGCGGGCGCGGTCGAGGCGTGCAGCTCGACCGGCGGGCTGGTCATGCCGCCGGTGATGAGCGCCGTCGCCTTCGTCATGGCCGAGTACCTGCACAAGCCCTATGGCGAGATCGTGCTGGCCGCCGCCCTGCCGGCGATCCTCTATTACGGCGCGCTTCTGATTCAGGTCGATCTCGAGGCCGGGCGCACCGGCATGAAGGGCCTGCCGCCGGAGGAGATTCCGAATGCCTGGCGGGTGCTGCGCCACGGCTGGGCCTACCTCCTGCCCCTGCCCGTCCTGATCTACACCCTCGTCTGGCTGCTCTGGCCGCCCGAGAGGGCCGGAATGTTCGCCGTGCTGCTGCTGCTGGTCTGCGGCTATTGGTACGTGCGCCACAAATCGATCGGCTGGTGGTACCAGGTGATCGCCCAGGCCGGGCTGCAGGTCTGCGAGATCATCGTCGTGGCGTTGCTGGTCGGCATCATCCTCGGCGTCTCATCGATGACCGGTATGAGCTTCACCTTCACCGAGCCGCTGGTCGAGCTCGGCAACTACAGCTACGTGCTGCTGCTGGTCGCGACCGCGGTCATCAGCCTCATCCTCGGGATGGGGCTTCCCGGCATCGCGATCTACTTCATGCAGGTGACGCTGATCGTGCCGTCGCTGGTGAAATTCGGCATCCTGCCGATTGCGGCGCACTTCTTCATCTTCTACTACGGCGTGTTCTCGCTGATCACGCCGCCGGTCGCGGTCGCCGCCATCGCCGCGGCGGGCATCGCCAAGTCGGCCCCGCTCCGGACGGGATACGAGGCCTGCAAGCTGGGGGCGGTCGCCTTCATCGTGCCGTTCGTGTTCGTGTTCTCGCCGACCCTGCTCGCCCAGGGACCGCTCTGGCTGATCACGATCAACTTCGCCTCGGCCTGCCTCGGCATACTCGCGCTCTCGATCGCGCTTCGCGGCTTCTTCATGGCACCGGTCGCCTTCGGCTGGCGCGTCGTGCTGTTCGCCTGCGCGCTCGGGCTGTTCCTGCCGGTCGAGGGCTCGGGCATCAAGGCCGCGATCAACGTCGCCTCGCTGGTCATCGGCGCCGCGCTCGTCGGCGCCAACTGGCTGGCGGCGCGGCCGGGCAAGCGGCCCGCTGTGACCTGAGCCCCGGCGGCTGGAACCCGCCCGGCATTCCTTCCGTTGGAAAGGGAAACCCTCCCCCAACGGAAGGAGTGCCGATATGCGATCCAAGCTCGCCTACCTGGCCCTGCCGCTCGGCATGATGTTCGCCGTTCCGGCGATTGCGGCCGGCACCGCCAACGAGCCCAACGCGGCCGCCGCGCAGAACGGGAATGCAGATGCGCGGAACGCGCAGGCGGAAAAGGCCCGGTCGGTCGCGAAGGCCTGCCTGCAATCCCTCGAGAAGCTCGACCGCGATCTGCGCCAGTCCGGCTACAACTACGGCGGCTATGGCTACGGCCCATACGGACGTGTCGGCGCGCCCGGCACGGCGGCGCGGCCGATGGGTGCCGGGGCGGCGGTTTCGGCCCCGCCGCCGGCCCAGCTTCGTTCCGCCATGCAGGCCGGCTATGTATTCGCGATGAACGGCGACTCGCGCGCCTGCGAGGCGGTCGTCGCCGGAGCGAAGCGCCTCCGCGCCGAGCTGCCGCCGCCCGGACAACGGCCGAACCTCGCCAACAACACGGCGGACCGGCGCCAGCAAGCCTTCCTCGAAGGGGCGATCCCGGTCGACCAGCTCAAGTCGCTGCGCGCGCAGGAGATCATGGGCGCCGACGTCCGCAACACGGACGACAAGCCGCTCGGCAGCGTGTCCGACATCCTGCTGAACAAGCAGGGCCAGATCGCCTACGTCCTGGTGTCGCGCGGCGGCTTCCTCGGCATCGGCGGCGAGCTGGTTCCGGTGCCCTGGTCGCTGATGAAGGTGGCGAACCAGCCCTATCATTCGACCACGCTGGTCCTCAACGTCCCGCAGAAGACGATGAACGACGTGACGAGCGTCAAGTCCGACCAGCAGGCGCAGAACAACTGGCAGCAATGGCAGAGCCAGGTGAACGGCTTCTGGCACAAGAACACGCCGCGCGACAACGCGGCGACGAACGAACGTCACCGCTGACGGCGTGACCGGGCGGGACCGCCGCGGCGGTCCCGCTCATTTCCCCGCGCGGCGCCCGCGAAGCGCGAGCCCGGCGAGGAGCCCGCCGAACGCCGAGGCAAGCCAGAGCCAGCCCCCGAGGCTCCCCGAGGCGACCGCGCCCAGGAGCCCCATCACGGGGCTTCCCGCGATCTCGGCGCCGATCCCCATCGCAAGCCCGGCGGGCAGCGACGCCACGAGGGCCGTGCGCGCGGGCATCGCCGGAGCGGGACCGCCGGAAAGTGTGGCGGCGGCGATCGCGCCGAGCGCGACGGCAAGGTCCGTCTGCCATTCCGTCGCGAGAGGGACCAGCCGCCACGGCGCGCCCGTTACCAGCAGCACCAGCCACGCCACGATGGCGACCGCCGCCGCCGGCGCGACGAGCGGGCGCAAGGGTGCCTGAGGGACGGTGCCGGCGCGAAGCCGCGCGAAGGTCCAGAGCAGGATGAGTACGCCGGTCTGGATCGGCGCCGCGCCCTTCCACCGCACCAGTTCGGGCAGCACCACCGGCCCGGCCGAGGGCAGTGCCGCCCAGAAGCCAAGCGCGAATCCGGCGAGCGCCGCGCCGCAGACCGCCGCGGCGATGGCGGCCGCGACCGAAACGCCATCATCGTGCACGAAGGCGAGCCCCACCCCGAACAGGCCGGCGCCCAGCACGACGCCGAGCCCGATCGGCACCGCCGCGCCCGCTCCGGCGAGGCCCATCGGCGCGCCGCGGCCGATGGCGGCGGCGGCGAACAGCAGCACGCCCGCCCCCAGCATCAGGATCTGCGCCTCGACGCCCGCCACCTGGCGGCGGAGGATCGCGTCGCGCCAGTGGCCGACGAAGGCGAAGCCGGTGACGCGGAGGGCGGCGCCGCCGACCCCGGCGAGGGCGAACAGCGCGCCCGCTCGCCATGACTCGCTGGAAAGGGCCAGCGCCCCGGCGACGATCAGGATGATGGCGGATCCGCCGATCTGCGCGCGCGCTGAGCGCTGCGGCTGGCGGAAATAGGGAAGCGTCTGCACGGCCCTCGCTACCCGTTGGGAAAGACGAGCGACTTGATGACCACCGCGACCGCGCCGGAAGCTTCGAGCATCGTGCCGATGTCGATGAAGTCGAAGGCGGCGAGATCGAGCCCGTCGACCGAGACGATCGGGTTGGCGAGGCCGAGCTCCTCGCGGCAATGGATGCCGATGAGCCCGCCGATGTCGAAATCCCCGGCGAGCACCAGCGGCTGGCCGGCCGCGAGGACCGGGGCGAGCCCGTCTGCGATGCCGCGGCAGAGCGCGTCGAGCCGGTGGAAGGTCGCCGAGCCCTGCCACGGCACGAAGACGCAGACCGGCCGTTCTCCGCCCGCGAGGTCCTGGCGCGCGAGCGTCGCCGCCACCTCGTTGGCGATGGCCTCGCGGTCGAGCTCGTCGGCCTCGAGCGCGAGGGCGGGCGCGATCACCGGCACGTTGCGAAGCGGCAGTGCTTCCATCGGCGCCACGAAGATGGTCGAGCCGGACACCTGGATGGTGTATTGCGACGCGCCGATCACCGTGGCGCGGATGCCGGCCCGCGGCACCAGAACGCGCGCGCCCCAGTCCTCCGCCCGGCGCGCCACCGCCTCGGCGAGCGCGGGACCGAGGTCGCCGAACGAGGCCGGCTCGCGCCCGTAGATGTATTCCGAGACGCCGCCGGAGAAGGCGACCGCGTCGATCCCGCGCCGCCATTTCAGCGCGTCGAGCCGAAGCAGGGGCACACCCGCGGCCTCGGGCGCACGGCCGGCCATCGCCTGGAACAGGGCGTCTGCCATCCGGTCGGCGATCGCCTCGGCGGCGCCGTCAGGCAGCGTCGCGCCGACCGCGATTTCGATCCCGGCGGCGGCGGCGAACCGCGCCCCGGCCGCCTCGATGCGCGCGACACGGCCCTCGCCGTCGAGGCAGATCAGCCGCGCGCCGACGTCGAGTGCGGTGCGGTCGATTACCCGGCCCTCGCGGCAGATGGCGAGCTTCGAGGTACCGCCGCCGATATCGACGTTCATCACCGTCGCGCGCTCGCGGATCGAGGCCGCGACCGCGCCCGCGCCATAGGCCGCCATGATGGTCTCGAGGCTGTCGCCCGCCGAGACCGCGACGAGCTTTCCGGCCTCGGCCGCAAACAGCTCGGCGATGGCGCGCGCGTTCTTCCGCCCGACCGCGACGCCGGTCAGGATCAGCGCGCCGGTATCGATGTCGGCCGGCGTGATGCCCGCCTTCCGGTACGCGCCGGCGATGAAGGCACCGAGCGCGGCAGCGTCGATCGTGTCGACGCCCGCGTAGGGCGTGAGCAGGATGTCGGATTCGTAGATCGCCTCGCGCGAGGCGACGACGTAGCGCGAGTCGAGCCGCTCCAGCACCAGCCGCGAGACGACCAGATGCGAGGTGGATGAGCCGATGTCGACGCCGACGCTGGTGAGGCGAATTTCGTCCTCGACCTCCAGCGTGCGCTTCGCCGCGGAGAAGAAGATGCGCCCGCCGGCCTCGTCGGAAGGTGCGTTCAAGTTGACTTGTCATCCCGGGCGCGGGGCAGCGCGAAGCGATGCGCTGCAGACCCGGGACCCATCGGGGAACGCGTCGAGTGCGGCAAGATGGACCCCGGATCGGCGCTGCGCGCCGTCCGGGGCGACATCCTTAGGGCCCTAACCATCAATCCGCCATCGAGGCGACCTTGGCGCCCGGCTTGTACCAGTCGTCGTCCATGCGGGAGGCGACGCCCTCGCGCTTCAACGTCGCCTCGTACTCGGCGCGGATGAACGGATCCTCCATCCAGTAGGGTACCGCCGTGCCGCCGTCGGGAATCTCGATCGCGCCGTAATCGGTGTGCTTCTCGCCGGGCGGGCCGGGCTCGCGGCCCGGCGAGTTCGGCCCGAACCAGGCGGTCAGGCGGAACGATTCCTTCGAGGTGCCGAAATGCTGGTGGAACCAGCGCGCGCCGCCGGGCGCCGCCGAAACCATGCCCACCGGTTCGTAATCGACGCGCTTGATCTTGTCCGCGTGCCCGTCCTTCCACGGTGTCGGGCCGCAGGATTCCGGCCACGTGTAGGTGTAGCCCTTGCCGGCGAGGCAGATCAGCACCGCCGCCGAGGTATGCGCGTGGGCCTTGGAATAGCGGCCGTTCTCGTGCTGGCCGATCCACAAATAGAACGTGTTGCCGGTCATGAACGGCTCGACCCGCCGATAGCCGGGCGAGCGGCGGTTGTCGAGCGGCAGGTCGCAGGTGACGATGTCCGGGATGAAGTTCGTCCGCCGCATGGCGAGGCCGCGCACCGGGTCGGGCTCGATGGCGTCGTTCGGTTTGTAGAAATCGTCGGCGCCGGAGAAGCGGTCGCGGAACGGGACCGGGTTCTCGAAGATCGCGGCGCGGTTGTTGATCAGGTTCATCAGGTTGGGCGCCGTGGTGCCGGCGAGCAGCAGGGCCGGCGACGAGGTGGCGTTGACAACCCGGTGCATCGCGTTCACCGGGATCGAGAACAGTGAGCCCTGCTGCCATTCGAAGATGTGGCGTCTCTTGTCACCCTCGAGCCAGACCTCGGTCGAGCCGCGCCCCTCGACCACGTAGTAGATCTCCTCGTAGAGATGCTTCTCCGGGTTGAGCGCGCCGGCGCCCGGCACCTCGACCACGTAGCAGCCCCACTTGCCCTCGGTGCCGTAGAGCTGGATGTAGCTGCCACGCCCGCCCATCCGGTGCCACGGCGCGAGCGGCAGGTCCTGCACCCGGCGGACGCCAATGCCGCGGAAGACCGGAATCGCCTCGGATTCCATGAACAGGTCGTAGGGCGTGGCGGGCCGGCCGAACGTGCCGTGCCCCGCCTTGCGGCCGCCGGCCGGCTCGTGCCAGTGCGCCTGTCCGGGTAGGTCGTGCGGCATGGCTCTCTCCTCGCGGTTGGGGGGCCACCTTACCCCTGGAACGGCAATCCGCCATAGAGGTCGTAGCGCAGCAGGACCTCGAACCCCAGCCAGATGGCGAAGGTAGTGGCGACGGCGGCAATCAGGCTGTGCCGAAGCGTCCGCCGGCCATGAAACAGGAGGTAGGCGAACACGTAGACCGGGATCGCGACGAGGAAGCCCGCGACGATCACGAGCCCGAGCGCCGCCGCCACCCAGGCGACGGCCAACGCCTCGGCCGGCAGGCGGCGGCGCGGTTCGGCGGCGGCCGCGGCCCCGCTCGCCCCGCCCAGCATCGTCGCGACCCAGCGCCCCGCGCGCGTGCCCGAATGGGCGAAAGCGTCGAGCGCCGCGAGAAGCACCGCCGTGCCCGACACCAGCACCGGGAACTCGCGCCCCTCTGGATCGGGAATGCGGTCGGACCAGGCGAACAGCACGACGAAGATCGCGACCATCGCGATCGAGACGTAGAAATCGCGGCGCCCGCTGCCCGTCACGGCGCGGCCGTCCGGCGGCGGGCGAGCGCGACGCGGAGCGCCGGGATCGAGAGCGACAAAAGCGTCAGCACCAGCAGGATCGCCGAGATCGGCCGGGTGACGTAGACCGACCAGTCGCCGCCGGTGATCTGCATGGTCTGGTGGAAGCTGCGCTCGGCGAGGTCGCCGAGCACCAGCGCGATCACCATGGCGACGCGCGGGTAGTCGAACTTGATCATCAGATAGCCGACGACACCCATGATCGCCGCCACCACCACGTCGCCGACCTTGCCGTCCAGCGCGTAGGCGCCGACCAGCGACACCGAGACGACGGCAGGCACCAGTATGTGCACGTCGACCAGCGTGATGAGCGAGAGCCAGCGCGTCACCGCAAGGCCCAGCACCGTCGCCAGCACGCAGGACATGGTGAGTGCGACGATCAAGCTGAACATCTCGCCCTCGTGCTCGATCAGCAGCAGCGGTCCCGGGTCGAGCCCGTGCAGCACGAGAAGGCCGAGGAACACGGCCATCTCGGCGCTGCCGGGAATGCCGAAGGCGAGTGTCGGGATCAGCGCGCCGCCGTCCTTGGCGTTGATCGCGCTCTCCGGCCCGATCACGCCTTGGATCTCGCCCTTGCCGAACCGCTCCGGGTGCTTGGAGACCTGCACCGTCACCGAATAGGCGAGGAACGAGGCGACGGTGCCGCCGACGCCCGGCACCGCCCCGATGAACACCCCGACCGCCGAGCCACGCAGCACGGTCGCCCAGTTGCGGAACACGGCGGCGATCCCCTGCCCCACGCCCACGATGCGCGTGCCGAACTCGGCGGTGCGCACCACCGTGCCTCCGTCGATCGAGAGCTTGATCATCTCGGCGATGGCGAACAGGCCGATCAAGGCGGGCACCAGCGGGATGCCGTCCCACAGATATTCGATGCCCACCATGAAGCGGTTGCCGCCCGAGACGGCGTCGTAGCCGACGAACGCCATCATCAGACCGGCGCAGGCGGCGATCAGCCCGCGCAGGAACGCCCCGCCGGTGGACGCCGCGATCGAGGAAAGGCCGAGCAGCGCCATCATGAAGAACTCGGGCGGGCCGAAGGCGAGCACCAGCTCGCGCGCGATCGGCACGACCAGGACCAGGATGAACACGCCGCAGAGTCCGCCGAGCGACGAGGCCGCGCCCGCCGCGCCGATCGCCATGCCCGCCTTGCCCTGCTGCGCCAGCGGGTAGCCGTCGAAGCAGGTCGCCGCGCTCATCGGCGTGCCGGGCGTGTTCAAAAGGATCGCCGTAATCGTGCCGCCGAACGCGACAGCGCCCATGATCCCGCCGGCGAGCGCCATCGCGTCGTGCGATGGCATACCGTAGGTGAGCGGGATGAACAGCGCGATCGCGGTCGTGCCGCCGAGGCCGGGGATGGCGCCGAATACCAGCCCGACCACGACGCCGAGGGCGAGCATCATGAGCCCGTGCAGGGTGAAGATCAGCGCCAGTCCCTGGGCAAGACCGTCGAACAAATTATCCCTGCCCCAGCAAGGGGGAGGTCGGCGGCCGCGCGAGCGTCCTCCCCGTTTCAGGAGGAGGAACGCGCGGCGCCAACCCGCCTGTTCCCATGCGAAACCGCTACTTCAGCTCGTTCTTGAAGCGGAGATAGAGGGCGAGTTGCTTCGACACCGCCGCGGCCGCCTGGGTGCCGTCGAGCGGCGCGAGCGGGCGGTGCGCCTTCTTCGCCGTCGCCTTGAGCTCGGGATCGTCCATCGCCGCGGTGAAGGCGTCGGACAGGGCCTTGGCGATGACGGCCGGCATGCCGGGCGGTCCCGCGATCAGCCGATGGATGAATAGCCCGTCGAGGTCGTTGAGCCCGAGCGACTTGGCCGACGGCACGCCCTTGTAGGGGCTGGGGTCCTCCGTCGTGACCAGCGCGCGCACGTCGCCCGACTGGATGTACTTGCGGGTCGAGAGCGACGGCAGGATCGCCGAGGCGGTGTCGCCGCGGATCACCGCGAGCGTCATCTCCTTGGTCCCCTTGTAGCCGGTGATGAGCTGGCCCTTGATGCCGAGCACGCCGAGGAAGACCCGCGCCATCACGTCGGCCGTCGAACCGGTGCCGGTCGAGGGGAACTTCACCGTGTTGGTGGCGGCGTAGTTCTTGAACTCGTCGAACGTCTTGATCTTCGACTTGCCGCCGACCGTCAGCAGGTAGGAGTCGAAGCTGAGCCGGGCGATCCAGGTCATCTTGTCCAGGTCGTACTGGACCTTCTCGCCCATCAGCGGCGGGATCATCGCGCCCGGCACGTTGACGATGACGATGGTGTAGCCGTCCGGCTTCGCGCGATAGACCTGGGTCAACCCGGCGCGCCCGCCGGCCCCCGGCTCGTTCTTCGGCACGACGTTGACGTGGTTCGGCAGGTGCTTCGCGACGAACGGCGCGACGAGACGGGCGTAGACGTCGAACCCGCCGCCGGTCGAGAACGGAACGACCAGCGTGATGTCCTTCTCCGGCCAGGCGGCGCGCGCGGGCTGGCCGAGTCCCAGCGCCGCGGCTGCGACGGCCGCGACGGCGAGCAGGCGTGTCTTGTTCATGTTTCCCTCCCTCGGTTGTTCGCGGCGAGGCCGCGGATTCTTGTCCCCTCTCCGCCCTTGGGGGCGGAGAGGGTTGGGGTGAGGTGGGGGAAACCCGGCGTGTGGCGTAGACCCACTTCACCCGGTCCTCGCTGCGCTCGGACCACCCTCTCCCTCCGCAAGCGGACGGAGAGGGACGACAGAATGCCCGAAAACGGTACGTGCGGCTATGCGAAGGCGAAGGCGGCGAGGACCACCGCGACCACCACGATGATGCCCGCGATCCAGACGGCGGGCGAGAGACCCTTGCGCTGGGCCGGGCCGGGCGCCGGGGTGGGCGGCACCTGGCCCGGAGCGGGACGCGCCTCCTCGGCGAGCTCGGCGCGTGGCGGCGGCTTGGGCGCAGCGGTCGCGGCCTCGCGCGCGGTTGCCTCCGTCGCGCTCGGCGCGGGCGCAGGTTCGGGCGCAGGCTCCGGCGCCGCTTGCGGGGCGGGTGAGGCGCCCGCGGCCTTCAGCGGCGGCGATTGCGGCATGGCCGCGGCCTCGCCGCCGCCGCCCGCGCCGACGACACCGGCGAACTTACTGAAGAACTGATCGGCCATCGAGCGCGCCGTCGACTGGATCAGGCGCGAGCCGATCTGGGCGAGCTTGCCGCCGACCTGGGCGTCGGCGGTGTAGGTGAGCACCGTCTCGGCGCCCTTCTCGGCGAGATGGACCTTGGCGCCGCCCTTGGCGAAGCCGGCGACGCCGCCCTGCCCCTCGCCCATGATCGTGTAGCTTTCGGGCGGGTTCATGTCGGACAGCGTGACCTTGCCCGCGAACTTCGCCGAGACCGGCCCGACGCGCGCCGTCACCTTGCCGTTCATCTCGGTGTCCGACAGCTTCTCGAGGAGGTCGCAGCCCGGGATGCACTGCTTCAGGATCTCCGGATCGTTCAGCGCCTCCCACACCTTCTGGCGCGGCGCCGGGATGCGGTATTCGCCCTTTATTTCCATGGTCTTTCCTTTCGTTTCCGCGCAGTCGCCCTGGGCCGCAACCTAGTATGGCCGCTAGGCACGGGCAAGCCATGCGGGCTTGCCCGGTTCCCCTGGCGGGTTATGATAAATCCACGGGCCGGCCGAAGAGCCGGCATTCAGACGATATTGAACGGGAGGAAACAATGGACACTAACCTGAGGAAAGCCATCGCGGCGTCCGCGGCGCTCGCGGCCTTCGGCCTGGCGGGCCCGGCCCCTGCATCGGCGCAGTCGGGCGACACCATCACGCTCGGCGCGGCGGTGTCCCTCACCGGAAAATATTCGACCGACGGCCAGCACACCAAGAAAGGCTACGACCTGGCGGTCGAGCGCATCAACCAGAAGGGCGGCATCAAGGTCGGCGGCAAGACCTACAAGTTCGCCATCAACTACTACGACGACGAATCGGCCACGACGCGCGGCGCGCAGCTCACCGAACGGCTGATCCAGCAGGACGGGGTGAAGTACATGCTGGGCCCGTACTCGTCGGGCCTGACCACCGCCGTCGCGCCGGTGATCGAGAAGAACAGGATCCCGATGGTCGAGGGCAACGGCGCCGCGCGCTCGCTGTTCGAGAAGGGCTACAAGTACCTGTTCGCCGTTCTGACCACCGCCGACCAGTATCTGGCCGTCGCCGTCGACGTCGCCGCCGAGATGGCCGAGAAGCACGGCAAGAAGCCGTCCGACGTGAAGATCGCCATGGACTTCGAGAACGACCCGTTCTCGCTCGACGTGCGCCAGGGCGTGGTCGAGAAGGCGAAGAAGTACGGCATGAAGATCGTCATCGACGACCGGCTGCCGAAGGAACTGAATGACATGTCGGCGACGCTGACCAAGGTGCGGGCGCTGCATCCCGACCTGCTGGTCGTGTCGGGCCACGCCAAGGGCGCGGCCACGGCGATGCGCCAGCTCAAGGAGATGCACGTCCAGGTGCCCATGGTGGCGATGACCCATTGCGACTCGGCCCAGATCGAGAAGAAGTTCCCGAAGGAAGCCGAGGCGGTGCTGTGCGCATCGCAGTGGGACGCCTCGATGAACTACAAGGACCACTGGATGGGCTCGGCGGCCGACTTCGCCAAGGACTTCAAGGCGAAGTACGGCTATGAGCCGCCCTACCAGGCGGCCGAATTGGCGGCCTGCGTCGAGGTGTTCGCGAACGCCTTCGAGAAGGCCGGCTCACTCGACGTCGAGAAGGTCCGCGACGCGCTGAGCGACACCGACATGGAGACGTTCTACGGCCCGGTGAAGTTCGACAAGACCGGCAAGAACGTCGCCAAGCCGATGGTGCTGCTGCAGGTGCAGGACGGCAAGTACGTCGCGGTCGCGCCCACCAAGTACGCCTCGGGCAAGATGGAATACCCGAAGCCCGCGATGTAGCGGCGCACAATGGCGCGCGATCTGGAGTCGGGAGCATCGCTCTCAGCATCCGTTCGTCCTGAGGAGCGGCTTCGCGCAGCGAAGGCGCATCTCGAAGGGCGAGCGGATGCCGCCGTGCCACCGTTCGCCCTTGGAGACGGCCCGCCGCCGCGCGGCGGGCTTCCTCAGGACCAACGGCGGCAGAATCCAGCGCGCGACGCCCGCTCGCGCGACCTGCTCCGGTACGCTCATGGGTAATCTCGACATCCTGCTCCAGGCGCCGATCCTCGGCGTCCAGCTCCTGATCGACGGCGCGCTGATCGGCGCGATCTTCGCGCTGGCCGCCTACGGGATGGCGCTGGTCTGGGGCGTGATGAACATCATCAACATCGCCCAGGGCGAGTACGTCATCCTCGGCGGCTACGTCGCCTACTACCTGGGGACGGCGGGCGTGCACCCGCTGTTCGGCATTCCGGTCGCCGCCGTCGCGCTCTACGTCGTCGGCTGGGTGCTGTATCGCGTGGTGATCTGGCGCGTGGTCGACCGCGACATGTTCATCTCGATCCTGTCGACCTACGGCATTTCCATCCTTCTCCAGCAGCTCATGAACCAGGCGTTCGGCGCCGACATCCAGACCGCCCAGTCGGGCCTCGGCACCTGGATCGCATTCGGCGGCAACGTCACGATCTCGCAGATCAAGGTGGTGAGCTTCGTCTGCGCGCTCGTGGTCGGGCTCGCGCTGATGGTGTTCCTGCGCCGCTCGCGCCTCGGCCAGGCGATTCGCGCGACCTCGCAGAACGCCCGCGCCGCGCGCGTGATGGGCATCGACACCGACCGCGTCTACGCCACCACCTACGCGCTCAACGCGGCGATCTGCGGCGCGGCCGGCGCGCTGGTCGCGATGACCTGGGTGATCCAGCCGTATATCGGCGTCGCCTACACCATCCGCGCGTTCATGATCGTGGTGGTCGCGGGGCTCGGAAACGTTGCGGGCGTCATCCTCGCCGGTCTCGGGCTCGGCGCGGCCGAGCAGTACGCCGCCTTCCTGCTCGGCGCGCAGTTCCAGGTGGCGTTCGTCTTCGGCCTCCTGATCGCGATCCTCTTGTGGCGGGCCGCGATGCTGCGCCGCCAGCGCCAGGTGCTGCGGTGAGCCGCGCGCGCCCGGCCGCGCTGTGGATCGCGGGCGGCGCCTTGGTCATCGCCGCGCCATTCGTGTTCCACGACTACCAGGCGCAGCTCGCCGTCCTCTGGTTGATGGTGCTGTTCGCCCTGACCTGGGACGCCCAGGGCGGCCAGATGGGCTACAACTCGTTCGGCAACATCGTCTTCTTCGGCGTCGGCATGTATGTCTGCGCGGTCGTGCAGGTCGGCATGTTCTACGACGTCTCGGCCTACAACGCGCCCGGCGGCGCGGCCAAGGCGTTCAAGTTCACCCAGGACCAGTTCCTGATCGGCTTCGCGGTCGGCACGATCGCGGGCGGGCTCGCCGCCACCTTCGTCGCCGCCACGTTGGGCTCCGCCATCCTCGGGCTGCGCGGCCACTACTTCGCCATCGGCACGCTCGGGCTCGGCATCGCGGCTGGCCAGATCGCCGGCGGCATTCCCTTTATCGGCGCCGGCTCGGGCATGGTGCCGCCGCTGTTCCCGGCCAGCCTCGGCGAGTCCGCGCGCTTCTTCTACTTCGTGTTCATGGCGCTCGCCGTCGCCGCCTTCTTCACCTTCCGATTCCTCTATCGCGGCAGGTTCGGCCTCGCGGTCAACGCGATCCGCGACGACGAGGACAAGGCCGAGGCGATGGGGCTGCGCACGACACTGGTCAAGACCGTGTCCTGGTCGGTCTCGGCCTTCTTCCTCGGCCTTTCGGGCGGCGGGTTCGGCATCCTCGTGGGGTTCATCGACCCGACCGACACCGCCTTCGCCGCCGAGAGCTACGGCGTCTGGATGGTGCTGATGGCGATCCTCGGCGGCAAGGGGACGCTCTGGGGACCGGTGATCGGCGCCGTCGTGTTCGAGGTGACGCAGGAGCTGTTCTGGACCTATTTGCTGGGCTGGCAGCGAGTCGCGCTCGGCGTGCTGATCGTCGTCATCGTGGTGTTCTTCCCGACCGGCATCATCGGCTGGATGCGCACCCGCTGGCCCGAGCGGTTCGGCCGCCGCGTCGAGGCCGCGCCCGGCGAGGCGGCCGCGCCGTGACCGCGCTGTTGGAGGTCGAGCGCGTTTCCAAGGCGTTCGGCGGCGTCCAGGCCAACCGCGAGGTTTCGCTCATCGTCGAGGCGGGCGCGATCGTCGGGATGATCGGCCCCAACGGCTCGGGCAAGTCGACGCTGTTCGGCTCGATCTGCGGCGCACATCCGATCGATTCCGGCGCCATCCGCTTCCAGGGCCGCGAGATCTCCAGTCTGCGCACCGGCGAGATCGCGCGGCTCGGCCTTCTCCGCACCTTCCAGACCACGCGCATCTACGGCGAGATGAGCTGCACCGACAACATGCTGATCTCGGCGCCGCACCGCGACGAAGGGGTGCTATCCCTCTTCCGCAAGTTCGACGCGGCCGAGCGCGAGCGGGCCGACGAGCTGCTCGCCTTCGTCGGGCTCCACGAGAAGCGGCGCCTGCTCGCCGGCGACCTGTCGTTCGGCCAGCGCAAGCTGCTCGAGTTCGCCATGGCCCTGATGAACGAGCCGTCTCTGCTGCTGCTCGACGAGCCGACGGCGGGCATCAACCCCACCCTGATCAACGGGCTGATCGACCGGCTGCAGCGCGCCAACGCCGAGCGCGGCGTCACCTTGTTCGTCATCGAGCACAACATGCGCGCGATCATGGCGCTGGCGAGCCACATCTACTGTCTCGCCCATGGCGAGATCCTGGCGGATGGCCCGCCCGAGGCGATCAAGTCGGACCCGCGCGTTCTCGACGCCTATCTGGGCGCGCAGTGATGGCCGAGCCCGGCGCGCCGCCCCCGCTCTCGGTCGACGAGGTCGCGCGCCAGGCGCAGGGCCTTGCGGCCACCGGGCCCAGCGCCGCCGAGATCGCCGCGCTTGCGGCAGGCCCGCCGCTCCTCACGCTCGACGCGCTCCGCGCCGGGTACGGGCGGATGGAGATCCTGCACAACGTCAACCTGGCGGTCGGGCGCGGCCAGTCGCTCTGCCTGATCGGGCCGAACGGCGCCGGCAAGTCGACCGTGCTGCACGCGATCTACGGTTTCGCCGACGTGTTCGGCGGCACGATCACGATGGCCGGGACCGACGTCACCCGCCTTCCGTCCAACGACAAGCTCGCCCGCGCGCGCATCGCCTACGTGCTGCAGGACAACTCGGTCTTCCCCGACATGACGGTCGAGGAGAACCTGCTGATGGGCGGCTATCTGATGCCGTCTTCGCATGCGGCCCGCGAGGCGGCCGAGCGGGTGCTCTCCCTCAACCCGCGGCTGGCGGAGCGGCGCCGCCACCGCGCCGGCGTCCTGTCGGGCGGCGAGCGCCGGCTCTTGGAGATTTCCCGCGCCCTGATCATGGACCCGGAGGTGCTGCTGGTCGACGAGCCCTCGATCGGCCTCGAGCCGCGTTTCATCGACCAGGTGTTCGACATCCTCGGCCGCCTCAAGGCGGAGCAGCGCCGCACCATCGTCATGGTCGAGCAGAACGCCCGCAAGGGGCTCGAATTCGCCGACATCGGCTACGTGCTGGTGGCGGGCGAAGTGGCGCTCGCCGGGCCGGGGCGCGACCTCCTCGCCGATCCCGCCGTCGGGCGCCTTTTCCTCGGCGGCTGAGGCGGACGCCCGCAACGCGACGCGGCACCCCGTCAGCTTGACAGGTTCAGGGCTTTGGACAAGCCTCGCGCGCCGCCGGCGCGGCCAATGAGGGGGCTTCATGGAGTCGCACGCCATCTTCGGGCTGAACCCGATGTTCGTCGCGAGCGGTTTGCTCGTGCTCACCTATGTCCTGATCATCACGGAGCGGCTCAACCGCTCGATCATCGCGCTGCTCGGCGGCGGACTGATGATCCTCCTGGGCGTCCTCAACCAGGAGCAGGCGATCCACGGCATCGACTTCAACACAATCGCGCTGCTGACCGGCATGATGCTGCTGGTTTCGATCTCGCGCCGCAGCGGCATGTTCGAGTACCTCGCCATCTGGTCGGCGCAGAAGGGCCGCGCCCAGCCCTGGGCGATGATTCTGATCCTGTCGGTAACCACCGCCGTCCTTTCCGCCTTCCTCGATAATGTAACGACCGTTCTGCTGATCGCACCCGTCACCCTCGCCGTCACGCGCGAGCTCGAGGTGCCGCCCTACCCGTTCCTGTTCTCCGAGATCATGGCATCCAACATCGGCGGCACGGCGACGCTGATCGGCGACCCGCCCAACATCATCATCGGCTCGGCCGCCGGACTCAGCTTCAACGACTTCCTGATCAACCTGACGCCTTGCATCGCCGTCGTCCTGGTCGCCCAGGTGATCGCCATCCATCTGATCTGGGGGCGCAAGCTCTCGGCCACCCCCGAGGCGCGCGCCCGCGTCCTCGCGCACGACGCGCGCAAGATGATCGTCGACGCGAAGCTCCTCCGCTATTCGCTGTTCGTGATCACCCTGGTCATCTCCGGCTTCGTGCTCGCCCGCGCGCTGGGGCTCGAGGCCGGCACCATTGCGCTGACCGGCGGCGGCCTGCTCATGCTCCTGCACAACATCGAGCACCACAACGAGCGCGAAAAGCAGACCGTCAAGGTCACCGAGACGTTCGGCGAAGTCGACTGGATCACGATCTTCTTTTTCGTCGGGCTGTTCATCGTGGTGCACGGGGTCGACGTGGCGGGCGTGCTCAAACTGCTGGCGGACGCGCTGGTGCGCGCGACGGGGGGCGACCTCCATTCGACCGCCTACGCCATCCTGTGGTCGTCGGCGGTGCTGTCGGCGATCATCGACAACATCCCGTTCGTCGCCACCATGATCCCGGTGATCAAGGCGATGACGTCGACCTTCGGCGGCGCGCACCAGATACTGCCGCTGTGGTGGTCGCTGTCGCTCGGCGCGTGCCTCGGCGGCAACGGCACGCTGATCGGCGCCTCGGCCAACCTGACCGTCGCCGGCATCGCCGAGCGCAACGGCGTCGAGTTCCGCTTCATGACCTATACAAAGTACGCGTTCGGGCTGATGCTGATCTCGGTTGCGATCTCCAACGTCTATCTCTGGTTGCGCTACCTCTCCTAGCCCGCGCCCGTTCCTGCCCCGACCCACCCGCGACCACCGTCTGCGGTTGACACCGCACGCCCCTTCGTCAAGGTTCGCGGCCGAGCACAAACAAGGCGCGACAAGCCGCGCCCCGGGGGAGGCCGTCCATGGAGTTGCATACCGTCTTCGGGATAAACCCGATGTTCCTGGCGAGCGGTCTGCTCGTCCTTACCTACGCGCTGATCATCACGGAGCGGCTCAACCGTTCGATCATCGCGCTGCTCGGCGGCGGGCTGATGATCCTGACCGGCGTGCTCGACCAGAAGCAGGCGATCGAGGGGATCGACTTCAACACTATCGCATTGCTGACCGGCATGATGGTCCTGGTGTCGATCTCGCGCCGCAGCGGCATGTTCGAGTTCATGGCCATCTGGTCGGCGCAGAAGGGCCGCGCCCAGCCCTGGGCGATGCTGCTGATCCTGTCGCTGACCACCGCGGTGCTTTCGGCCCTGCTCGACAACGTGACCACGGTGCTGCTGATCGCGCCGGTCACCCTCGCCGTGACGCGCGAGCTCGGCGTGCCGCCCTATCCCTTCCTGTTCTCCGAGATCATGGCGTCGAACATCGGCGGCACCGCGACGCTGATCGGAGATCCGCCCAACATCATCATCGGCTCGGCGGCTAACCTCAGCTTCAACGATTTCATCGCCAACCTGGCGCCCTGCATCGTGCTGGTGCTGGCCGTCCAACTCCTCGCCATCCATCTGATCTGGGGCCGCAGGCTGAGCGCTACGCCCGAGGCGCGCGCCCGCGTGCTCGCCCACGATCCGCGCAAGATGATCTCGGACCCGCGGCTTCTGCGCTACGCCCTCTTCGTCATCGCACTGGTGATCGCGGGCTTCATGATGGCCCGCATGCTGGGGTTCGAAGCCGGCACCGTCGCGCTTTCCGGCGCCGGGCTCCTGATGCTTTTGCACAACATCGAGCACCACAAAGAGCGCGAGAAGCAGACGGTCAAAGTCACCGAAACCTTCGGCGAAGTGGACTGGATCACGATCTTCTTTTTCGTCGGTCTGTTCATCGTGGTGCACGGCGTCGACACGGCCGGGGTGCTGAAGCTCCTCGCCGATGGGCTGGTGAGCGTGACCGGCGGGGACCTCCATTCGACGGCCTACGCCATCCTCTGGGGCTCGGCCTTCCTCTCGGCGATCATCGACAACATCCCGTTCGTGGCCACCATGATCCCCGTCATCAAAGACATGAGCTCGACATTCGGCGGTCCGCAGGCGTTGTTGCCGCTCTGGTGGTCGCTGTCGCTCGGGGCATGCCTCGGCGGCAACGGCACGCTGATCGGCGCCTCGGCCAATCTGAGCGTCGCCGGCATCGCCGAGCGCAACGGCGTCGAGTTCCGCTTCATGACCTACCTGAGGCACGCCTTCGTGCTGACGCTAATCTCGATCGGCATCTCGAACGTGTATCTGTGGTTGCGCTATCTGTAGGCGAGTGCCGTCAGCCTCTTCAAAATTCTAGGTTTTTTGGTCGTTGCGCGGTTAGAGCACTTTCTGGTCGGACCGAATTGGCAGGGGATTCCCAGCGCGACGGTGCTGTGATTCTTTGGGTGCGGAATGGTTCATGGAGGGATCATGGTCCGCGCCTACTCGATCGACCTTCGGGAGCGGGTTCTTGCCGCCGTCGAGGGCGGTGCCCCGATCCGGACGGTGGCCGACCGGTTCGGGGTGAGCCCGAGCTTCGTTTCCAAGCTGCACACGCGCTTTCGGCTGACCCGCTCGGTGAGGCCCGACCGGCAGGGCGGCGACCACCGCTCGGGACCGATCGAAGCCCATGCCGACTGGCTGCTCGCCCAGGTCAAGGAGCGGCCCGATCTGACGCTGGCGGAGTTGTGCCAGGGCCTCGCCCGGCGCGGGCTCGCGACGGTGCCGTCGACGGTGTGGCGCTTCTTCTCCCGCCGCGGGCTGACGTACAAAAAAAGACCGCCCATGCGAGCGAACAGGACCGCTCGGACGTAAAGGCGGAGCGCGATCTGTGGCGCTGCGTGCAGCCGTGGCTCGATCCACACCGCCTGGTGTTCATCGACGAGACCGGGACGCAGACCAAGATGGCGCGGCTCCGCGGCCGGGCGCCGCGCGGCGAGCGGCTGGTCGCGCCCATCCCGCACGGCCACTGGAAGACCATCACCCTGGTCTGCGCGCTGCGGGCCGACCGCATCGAGGCGCCCATGGTGATCGACCGGGCGATGAACGGGAGCATCTTCCAGGTCTGGGCCCGCGAGGTGCTACGACCGACGCTGAAGCCCGGCGACATCGTGATCTGGGACAACCTGCCCGCCCACAAGGTGGCCGGCGCCGAAGCCGCGATAGAGGCCGCCGGCGCCACCCTCCTCCGCCTCCCGCCCTACTCGCCAGACTTCAACCCCATCGAGCAGCTCTTCTCCAAGCTCAAGGCGCACCTCCGCAAGGCCGCAGCGCGCACCGTCGAACAGCTCTGGCGTGAGATCGGCCGCATCCTCGCCAGCGTCCCGCCAACCGAATGCGCCAACTACTTCACAAACTCCGGATACGGCTCCGTATGAACGGAATCCGCTCTAGTGGCGAAGTTTCGCCGCGCTTGGCATGCGCGCTTGACCATCGATTGCTTCGATGATTTCCTTCTTTGTCGGATTGTCACAAAATGATATGCTTCCTATAAGAAACGAATAAGCGAGGCTCGTTTTGATCCAGGGGGTTCGGTCGTCGAGATGAGGGATCCCGAGGGGCTTTCCGCCGCGACGCAAGAGTCGGCGCAAGCGACAGAGGTCCGTGGCGCCGTCAAGTGGTTCAACGTTGTCAAGGGCTACGGCTTTATTACGCCTGACGACGGATCGGCGGACGTCTTCCTTCACCTGTCAGTGTTGCGCCAGGCCGGGCACGATCGACTGCTGCCGGGCGCTACCGTAGTTTGCGAGGCGATCGCGGGCGCCAAGGGGCTGCAGGCCCACCGGATCGTCGAGGTCGACGAGTCCACGGCCGAGCCCGAGGATCCCTACGCCGGTCCCGGCGCCGGCGCGTCCGAGATGCGCGCACGGGCGCCGCGCCCGATGGGCGACGAGCCCCCCGCCGGCAGCGGCGACCTGATGGACGCCACCGTCAAATGGTTCAACCCGCACCGCGGCTACGGCTTCGTCTGCGCCGACGAGAACCAGGCCGACATCTTCGTCCACATGGTGACGCTGCGCCGCGCCGGCATGCAGGTGCTCGAGACCGGCCAGACGGTCAGCGTCCGGGTCGTCCAGGGTCCCAAGGGGCTGATGGCGACCGACATCCGCATCCGCTGACCGACGGCGCACTTTCCCGCGCCCGCCCGCTGGTCTAGTTTCGCCGCATGTTCCTCGGCATCACCGGCTATCGCTCCGCCCTCCTCGTCCTCGCCGCCCTGGCGCTGGCGCTCGGTGCGTTCGCGCTCGCGCGCGGCCGCGCGGCCGGGATGGGCGAGACGTTCGGCACCGGCACGCTCACCATTGTCGGCACCTCGGGCACCCATCGCTTCAAGGTCGAGATCGCCCGCACCGAGGCGCAGAAGGAGCAGGGGCTGATGTTCCGCACCAGGCTCGCGCCCGACGCGGGGATGCTGTTCGTCAACGCGCCGCCCCAGCCGATGGCGATGTGGATGAAGAACACGCTGATCCCACTCGACATGCTGTTCGTCGGGCCGGACGGAAAGATCACCAACGTCGCGAGCCGTGCCGTGCCGCAGTCGCTGCGCCCGATCTACTCGTCGGGGCCGGCGCTCGCGGTGATCGAGCTCAACGGCGGCGCCGCCGACCGGCTCGGCATCGTGCCGGGCGACAGAGTGGAGAGCGCCGCACTCGGCGCGGGCGACTGAACCGGGAGCCGACCATGGCCAAGATCCGCCACATCGCGATCACCGTGCCCGACCCGTGGAAGGCCGCCGCCTTCTATGAGGAGGTGATGGGACTCGAGCGGGTGGGTGAAACCCACTCCAAATTCGCGGACGGCGTCTACCTCTCGGACGGCACGGTCAACCTCGCCCTGCTCAGGTACAACTCGGACGAGGGGGCGGGCGCCAAGGGCAAGGATTTCGTCGGTCCTCACCATATCGGCTTCTGGATCGAGGATTTCGACGGGGTGAAGCAGAAGGCGGAGTCGCGCGGCGGCAAGTACTGGATGGGCGATCCCCAGACCTCCTACGAGGTGAAGTTCCACGACGCCGACGGGCTGATCTTCGACGTGAGCCTCAGCGGCTGGCCCGGCACCAAGCGCGACGTGGCGAAGAAGAAGGCCAAGAAGAAGGCCAAGGCGTAAGCGCATTTCCGCGCCTTGAATCGTAGGGGCCGGTCCCCGACCGGCCCAGGGCGGGTCGGCGACCTGCCCTTACCGCCCGCAGGCCGCCTTCCGCGACTCGGCGGGCGGGGCTAGACTCGGCCCATGCCCATCCGCCGCCTGCCGGAGACCCTGGTCAACCGCATCGCCGCGGGCGAGGTGGTCGAGCGCCCGGCTTCCGCCGTCAAGGAGCTGGTCGAGAACGCGATCGACGCGGGCGCCCGGCGCATCGAGATCGCGCTCTCCGACGGCGGGCGGGCACTGATCGTCGTCACCGACGACGGGGCCGGCATGACGCCGGACGAACTGCGGCTCGCCGTCGAGCGCCACGCCACCTCCAAGCTGCCCACCGACGACCTGATGGACATCGCGACGCTCGGCTTCCGCGGCGAGGCGCTGCCGTCGATCTGCGCCGTCGCGCGCTGCGAGATCGCGAGTCGGGCCCGGGGCGCCGATGCGGGCTGGGCGCTCGCCATCGCCGGCGGCCAGCCGGAGCCGCTGCGCCCCGCGCCCATCGCGCGCGGCACGCGGATCGAGGTGCGCGACCTGTTCTACGCGACGCCGGCGCGCCTCAAGTTCTTGAAGTCAGCGCGGACAGAGACAAGCCACGTCCTCGACGCGCTGCGCCGCCTCGCCATGGCCCACCCCGCCATCGCCTTCGCGGTGACCGAGGACGGGCGCACGCTGCTACGGCTCGCCGAGGCGCAAGGCGACCTGCTCGACGCCCGCCTCGCCCGTCTCGCCGGCGTGATGGGCCAGGAGTTCGCGGACAACGCGCTGCCCATCGCGGCCGAGCGCGAGGGGGTGCGGCTCGCCGGCTATGCCGGGCTTCCCACCCTCAACCGCGCCACCGGCCAGGCGCAGTATCTGTTCGTCAACGGGCGGCCGGTGCAGGACCGGCTGGTCGGTGGGGCGGTGCGCGGCGCCTACCAGGATTTCCTGGCGCGCGACCGCCACCCGATGGTCGCCCTGTTCCTCGACTGCCCGCCCGGCACGGTGGACGTGAACGTCCACCCGGCCAAGGCCGAGGTGCGGTTCCGCGACGCGGGTCTGGTGCGCGGGCTGATCGTCGGTGCGCTGCGCCACGCGCTGGCCGAGGCCGGTCACCGCGCTTCGACCACCGTTTCCGCCGCCGCGCTGGGCGCCGCGCGCCCGGCGGGCGGGTTGCCCTTCCCGTCCCGCCCGGGCGCGAACTGGAGCTATGCGCCGCGCCCCGTCCCGCAAGGCCTCGCGGAGACGGCTCGCGACTATTTCGGTTTCGGCGCCCAGGCCGGCCTCGCCACCCTGCCCGGCGCCGCCGCGCCCTCGGCCCCGCCGGGCGCCGTGGCGGAAGCGGTTGCGTCGGCGGACGCCGCGACGGACCACCCGCTCGGCGCGGCGCGGGCGCAGCTCCACGAGACCTACATCGTCGCCCAGACCGCTGACGGCATCGTCATCGTCGACCAGCACGCGGCGCACGAGCGGCTGGTCTACGAGCGGATGAAGGAAGCGCTGGCGGCCGGCGGCGTGCCGCGCCAGATGCTGCTGATCCCCGAGGTGGTCGAGCTGGAAAGCGAAGACGCCGCCCGCCGCCTCGCCGAGCGCTCGGGCGAGCTCGCCGAGCTCGGCCTGGTGCTCGAGCCGTTCGGCCCCGCGGCCGTGGTGGTGCGCGAAACGCCGGCGCTTCTCGGCGCCGCCGAGGCGGGCGGGCTTGTCCGCGACCTCGCCGACGAGATCGCCGAGCTCGGCGACGGGCTCGCTCTCAAGGAGCGGCTGGAGGAGGTCTGCGGCACCCTCGCCTGCCACGGCTCGGTGCGGGCCGGGCGCCGCCTCGCGCCGGACGAGATGAACGCGCTGCTGCGCCAGATGGAGGCGACGCCCCATTCCGGCCAGTGCAACCACGGCCGCCCGACCTATGTCGAGCTCAAGCTCGCCGACATCGAGCGGCTGTTCGGGCGGCGGTAGGCAAGGCGGAGGGACCCATGGACGGCGACGGACGGCCCGCGCGACTGGGCGTTCTTCCATTCGGTTTCGCTTTCGGATCAGCGACTTCCATCGCGATGCTGATCCTCGATATCGGCGCGTCGTTCGGCTGGGGGGACCGGCTGGTCGAGGTGTTTTCGAGCCTCTATGTCGGCTTCGCGCCCACCGTGCTCGGCACCATCCTCGGCATGCTGTGGGGCTTCGCCGACGGGTTCATCGGCGGCGTCATCCTCGCCGCCCTTTACAATTTGGCGCTCGGCCGGCGCGGCTGAGGCGGAAAGTGAAAGGCCGCCCCCGCGCATGGCGGGGACGGCCCTTCGGCATTGTCCGGCTACGGTCCGAGGACCGCAGAAATCTGCGCGTTTAGGCGAGCTGGTCCCCCGCAAACGGGGAGGTCCGGGTCGCATCCATCGGCAGCCGAAGCCCATGACAATCAGACACCGGATCACCTCCTTTCGGTTGTTGACGACACCCCGATATATGCTGCGCCCGGCCCCGCCGGCAAGACCCCTCGGAGTCGCCCGTCGGTCGTGCCTGCGCCACCGGGTCTTGCCCGCCGGGGCCGGCGCCCCGACATAGGGCGGATGATCGTGATCTTCACCGATTTCGGGCCCGGCCCCTACACCGCCCAGATGCGCGCTGTCCTTGCGCGCGACGCGCCCTCCGAGAGGGTGATCGAGCTGATGGACGACGCGCCGCGCTTTTCGCCGAGGCCCGCGGCTTACCTGCTCGCCGCCTTCGCCCGCGTGTTTCCGCAGGACGCGGTGTTCCTCTGCGTCGTCGATCCCGGCGTCGGCAGCGACCGGCCGGCGGTGGTCGCCGAGGCCGGCGGCCAGCGCTTCGTCGGGCCGGGCAATGGGCTGTTCGAGATCGTCCTCCGCCGGAGCGTGACCGCGCGGCTGTGGGAGGTCGCGTGGCGGCCCGAGGCGCCGCTCTCGGCGAGCTTCCACGGCCGCGACCTGTTCGCCCCCGTCGCCGCCCGGCTCGCCACGGGGGCCAAGGTGACGCCCGGCTCCGCGACCCCCGACGCGACGCGACGGCCCGACTGGCCGGACGAGCTGGCGGAGATCGTCTATCTCGATTCCTACGGGAACGCGATGACCGGCATCCGCGCCATCGCAGTTCGGCCCGATACACGCATCGAGGTGGCTGGCCACACCCTCGCCCGCGCCGGCACCTTCTCCGCCGTCGAGCCGGGCGAACCCTTCTGGTACGAAAATTCGAACGGGCTGGTCGAGGTCGCCGCCAACCGGGCGAGCGCCGCCGCGACGCTCGGCCTCAAGATCGGCGACAAGGTTACGGTCGTCTCCTGAAAGCGCCGCCCGACCGAGGCCGCCGCAGGGCGGCCCCGGCCAGGTTCGCGTCGCCGGCTCAGCAGTAGCTCTGGCCTTCCGGGCAGACCTTCACGGCCCGATCGCGGTCAGGGACCACCACGGTGCCGTTCGCGGGCGGTGCCGTCTCATGCTCATGCTGGGGCACGATCACCGTCGTGTTGGGTGACGGGGGCGGCGCGAAATTGTGCTCGGCCGGCGGGGAAACCACGACGGTCTTTTCCGGCGGGGCCTCGTTGTACTCGCAGGCACCGAGCCCGACCGCGAGACCGAGGGCGAGGGCGGTTATCATGAATTGTTTCATCTCTTTTCTCCCAATGCCTATCCGGGTGCCAACTCCGCGCTGCCAACGTCGCGTCAAATGGACGCGTTCCTGCGGTCGCCGCCGCGGCGCGCGTTGATCACATCGGCGCCCCGCCCGTGGCCGGGGAAGGGCGCGTGGAGAGGCTCGGTCGACATTTCCAAACCTGTCGACTTGCCTGCTATGCTCGCCCTGTCCAAGACCCGAGGGAGGGATCCATGGCGACGACCGCCGCAGAGGCCGCGCCCGGCAAGAAGCAAGTGACCCGGCACAACCGGCCGCTCCGCATCTCGCACGGCACGCTGGAATGCATCTCGCTCGCCGCCTCGCGCCCGTTCTACGAGGAGTTCCTCGGGCTCGAGGTGGTGCGCCACAACCCGAAATCGATGCTGCTGCGCAAGGGCGGCTATTGGTCCGTCGTCTGCCTCGAGGTCGGCCGCGCCGACCGCCTCAAGCCGGTGGGCGTGCGCAACCACTGGGGCATCGACCTCGAAAGCCGCGCGGCGGTCGAGGCGGCGCACGAGAAGGCGCTGGCGATGAAGGACACGTACGGCATCAAGAAGGTCGCCAAGATTACCGACAACCACGGGACCTACGCGTTCTATTTCCAGGATCGCGACGGCAACTGGTGGGAGTTCCAGCACGTCGACGAGGGGCGCTACGACAAGTTCTTCGCCCGCGGCGACATCGTCGAGATGTAGGGGGAGAACGCATGCGCCTGGTCACCATCGACGCCCCGCCGCACGGACGGCCGGGCGTGCTTATCGGCGACGAAGTCCTCGACTTCGCCCGCGCCGCGCGGGCGATCCCGCTCGCCGCCTTCGTGCCCGGCTCGGTCGCCGAGATCCTCGCCGCTGGCGAGGACGGGCTCGAGATCGTGCGCCGGGTGGTCGGCAAGGCCGAGTCCGCCGGCGCGATCCTGGGCGAAATCGGCGCCCTTTCGGCCTTCGAGGACACTTGGTTGCTCGCCCCCCTGCCCCGCCCGGGCATCGTGCTGTCGCACGGGCGCGCCTACCTCTCGCACCTCAAGGAGATGCAGAAGACCGAGACGCCCAAGGTGGCCGAGAACCCGACCGCCTTCCTCAAGAACGGCTCGGCGATCATCGGTCCGCGCCAGCCGATCGTGCTACCGCCGCAATGTCCCGACATGGTCGATTTCGAGGGCGAATTCTCGGTCGTGTTCGGCCGGCGCTGCCATGCGGTCGGCGTCGAGGACGCGATGGCGCACGTCGCCGGCTACACCATCGTCAACGACGTCTCGGCCCGCAACTGGGTGGAAAACTTCCGCACGACGGGCGACGCCGAGCTCAACCGGATGGGCAAGCAGCTCCACACCTTCTGCCCGATGGGGCCCTGGGTGGTGACCAGGGACGAGATCGCCGACCCGCACAAGCTGCGCATGACCTCGTCGCTCAACGGCGAGGTGTTCCAGGATTGCGAGACCGACGACCTGATCTGGCGCGTGCCCGAGCTGATCTCGTTTTTCTCGCGCTGGTACCCGTTCGAGGCGGGCGACGTGCTGACCACCGGATCGCCCCCGGGCGTCGGCTACGGGCGCGAGCCCAAGGTGTTCATGAAGCCGGGCGACGTCGTGTCGATCACGGTGAGCGGCATCGGCACCCTCGAGAACCCGGTCGTCGCCGCGCCCTAGAGCGGTTCATTGTTTGAGCGAATCGGAGGGGATTCCCGATTTGCGGCGTTTGTGATTCAAGATGCTGGCTGGAGCGGAGGCCAGCATCGATGACCCGACCTCTTTCGAATGATCTTCGTGAGCGCGTTGTTGCGGCGGTTCTGTCCGGGGAGACCTGCCGATCTGCGGCGGCCCGGTTCGGCGTTGCCGTTTCGACGGTGGTGAAGTGGTCGCAGCGCTATCGTGCGACGGGCTCGGTCGCACCAGGTAAGGTCGGTGGACATCGCAAGCCGATCCTGACGCCGCACCGCGCCTTCATCGTGGAACGGATCGCCCAGACGCCGCACCTGACGCTGCACGGGCTCAAGCGCGAGCTGGCGGCGCGCGGGGTGAAGGTCTCGCACAACGCGGTGTGGCTATTCCTCAGGCGCGAGGGGCTGCGGTTCAAAAAAAACGCTGTTCGCCCTTGAGCAGGGCCGCGCCGACGTCGCCCGCCGGCGGCAACGCTGGCGATCCTGGCAGGCCGGCCTCGACCCGAAGCGCCTGGTCTTCATCGACGAGACCCCCGCCTTCGCGGGGGCAGGCTCTGGATCAAGACCAACATGGCGCCGCTGCGCGGCTGGGGATCGAAGGGCAAGCGCCTGCGCGGCTTCGCGCCGCACGGCCACTGGCGCACACTGACCTTCCTCGGGGCGCTGCGCTGGGATGGCCTCGCCGCCCCCTGCGTCTTCGACGGGCCGATCAACGGCCAATGCCGCGCCTATGTCGCGCAGCAGCTCCTGCCCGTGCTCCGGCCCGGCGACATCGTCGTCATGGACAATCTCGGCTCCCACAAGGGAGCTGCCGTCCGCCAGATGATCCGCGCCGCCGGCGCGAGGCTCTGGTATCTGCCGCCCTACTCCCCCGACCTCAACCCGATCGAACAGGCCTTCGCCAAGATCAAGCACTGGATGCGCGCCGCACAGAAGCGCACCGTCGACGACACTTGGCGCCACATCGGCTGCCTCGTCACGACCATCGATGAGGCCGAATGCCAGAACTACTTCGCAAACGCTGGATACGCTTCCGTCAAAGCGTGAACCGCTCTAGCCGCTATCCGGCCGGCGGCGGCGGCGCGGCCGGCGCATAGCGCCCGCGGATAGTGCGGGCGACCTCGGCCGCGTTGTAGACGCCCTTCCCGATCTTGGGCTCGAACGTGACGTCGAGCGTGACGCGCGTCTCCAGCGTCTCATAGCTGTTGTCGTACGGCAAGCCGAACGGATAGTACGGGACGCCGAACCGGCGATAGTGCGGATAGCCGAAATCGTAGGCGTACGGATCGTAGTAGCGCTGCACGTTGGCGTCGTTGGTCCGGTTGGTCACGCGGAAGCCGGGATAGCCCTTGGAGACGGCGAGGTCGGCGGCGCGCAGGAGCGCCATGTCGAACGCCAGGGAGAGCCGCGAAGTCACGGCCTCCCGCCCGCTCACCCCCCGATAGGTGAAGGCGGAATCGAGCGGCGCGACGTAGCTGACCACGGCCTGGCGATCGGGCAGCTCCCCCACCGTGTAACCGTAGCCCGCGTCGCGATTGAGCGGCACGTAGAGCTGCTGCAACCCGGGCTCGGCGCAGCCGGCCAGGGCAAGGGCGAGAGCAAGGACGATCGGGCGGGCGCGTGGGAAGCGAATCATCGGAGGGTCCTCACGGAAGGGGCGCCGGAATCGACGCGTGATATTGCGCTCCCCCTCGATCGCGCAGCTGCACCTCAACGGTCCAGTCGCGCGCGGTGCGGCGGTACGCGGCCTCGTCCGGCAGAACGATGGTCGCGAAGGTGCGCCGCGCCGGCCCAGACCGGTCATAACCGCCGAGCGGCACCGACATGCCGAACCCGATTCCGCCGCCGGAATGCGAGCCGAACCCGCCGCCGACGCCGTAGCTCGGCCCCAGCCCGCCGGGCCCGCTTGCCCGCGTCACCTCCTGCGCCCCGATGCGCCGCCCGCCCGGACCCACGAGGGCGACGCGCTCGACCAGGTAGGCGGCCTCCGGATCGACCAGCTCGACGCGGATGCGGTCGCCGTCGAGCCGCGCATGCCAGTCGATATTGGGGACGGCGGGCGACATCGCGCCCTCGGGCGCGGTCGGCGTCATGGGGGGCGGCGGCGATGGCGGCGGCTGCCGCTCCGCGCACCCCGCCACCGCCAGCAGGGCCAGCAGGGCGAAAGCGGCAGGGATCGGCCGGACCCGGATCATGTCCCCCAGGAGATGGGAACGCCGCCCTCCCCTGTCATCTGGGACAATTCCGAGCGGCCGCCCGGCGGCGGCGGACGCCGCCCCTAGATCTGCTCGACGTCCGACAGGGCGAAGGTCGAGCCCTTCGGATTCTCGCCGACGCGCAGCGTCGTGTCGCTGACGAAGTGATAGGGCGGCACCGGCAGGTTGAGCGGCGCCGGCACGCCCTGGAACACCCGCCCGGCGAAATCGTACTTCGATCCGTGGCACGGGCAGAAATAGCCGCCGGGCCAGCCCTGGCCGATCTCGCCGGGCTTCGGCTTCAGCTCGGGGATGCAGCCGAGATGGGTGCAGATCCCGACCAGCACGGCGTATTCCGGCTTGATCGAGCGGTCGGCGTTGACGGCGTATTTCGGCTGCTGCAGCCGCTCCGAATCGGGATCGCGAAGCTGGGCGAGCAGCTTGGGGTCCTTCAGCGTGGCCAACATCTTCTGGGTGCGGCGCAGGATGAAGATCGGCCGACCGCGCCACTTCACCAGGATCTGCTCGCCCTCCTGGATCTTCGAAAGATCGACGTCGAGCGGCCCGCCGGCCGCCAGCACGTCCTTCGCCGGGTTCATCTGGTCGATGAACGGAATGAGCGAAATCACCGCCCCGGCGGCGGCCATGGTCGCCGTCGCCAGCATCAGGAAGTCGCGCCGCGGCCCGTTCTCGGGCTCGTCCGCGGCATGTCCCGCGGGCGCGGGTCTCAATTCGTCTGTCATGCGATCCTCCGATGGATCCGTCGGAGCGGGAAGATAACAGGAATAAGGTACCAAGCAGCCACCAAATGCGGGGCGCGCGCATTGTCACACCCGCAAAAACTGCCCATGATGCCGCCCGTTCCGGAATCGAACGGCAGGGAGAAGGCGATGACGCGCGCGGCGATCCTCGACGACTATCAGAACGTGGCTTTGGACGTGGCCGACTGGAAAACATTGGCCCCCGAGGTCGAGGTGACGGTCGTGCACGAGCACATCGCCGACGAGGAAAAGCTGGCCGCACGAATCGGCGATTGCGAGATCGTGGTCATCATGCGCGAGCGCACCCCCTTCCCGCGCTCGCTGTTCGAGAAGCTGCCGAAGCTCAAGCTGCTGGTGACCACGGGGCCCCGCAACCGCTCGGTCGACATGGAGGCCGCCACGGCGCGCGGCGTCACGGTGTGCGGCACCGCCTCGCTCGGCAACCCGACGGCGGAGCTCACCTGGGGTCTGATCCTCGCCGTCACCCGCAACATCACCTACGAGGACCGCGCGCTCCGCGAGGGCGCCTGGCAGAAATATCCGCCGGGGCCCGGCCTCGCCGGCCGCACGCTCGGCGTCATTGGGCTCGGCCGCCAGGGCGCGGCGGTCGCCAAGATCGGCAAGGCGTTCGACATGAAGGTCCTCGCCTGGAGCCAGAACCTCAAGAAGGAGCGGTGCGACGAGCTGGGCGTCGAGTTCGCGTCCTCTAAGGACGAACTGCTGCGCCGGTCCGACATCGTCACCGTCCACCTGATCCTCTCCGAGCGGTCGAAGGGCACCATCGGCGCGCGCGAGATCGGGCTGATGAAGAAGACCGCCTACCTCGTCAACACCTCGCGCGGGCCGCTGGTCGACGAGAAGGCGATGATCGAGGCGCTGCAGGCCAAGCGGATCGCCGGCGCCGCGGTCGATGTCTACGATGTCGAGCCGCTGCCGCCCGACAGCCCGATGCGCCGGCTCGACCACGCGGTCGTCGCGCCGCATCTCGGCTACGGCAGCCTGGACAATTTCGAGCAGATGTACGCGACCGCGATCGAGGACATCCGCGCCTGGCTCGCCGGCAGCCCGAAGAACGTCATCAAGGCGGGATGATCTTTTCCCCGCTTTCCACCGGGCCGATTCCCCGACGACGCGCTTGCGGGTGGTCCTGCCGGGGGATTCCTCTATGATGGGACAAAGCTGGAACAAAAGGAGCGGGTCATGGCAGGCAGCGTCAACAAGGTGATCCTGGTCGGCAATCTCGGCCGCGACCCCGAGGTGCGCCACACCCAGGACGGCAGCCCGATCGTCAACCTTTCGGTCGCGACGTCGGAGAATTGGCGCGACCGCAGCTCGGGCGAGCGGCGCGAGCGCACCGAGTGGCACCGCGTCGTGATCTTCAACGACAAGCTGGGCGAGGTCGCACAGAAATACCTGAAGAAGGGCGCGAAGGTATACGTCGAGGGCCAGCTTCAGACGCGCAAGTGGCAGGACCAGTCGGGCCAGGAGCGCTACACGACCGAAGTCGTGCTCGGCAAGTTCCGGGGCGAGCTCACCATGCTCGACGGCCGCTCGGAGGGCGCGTCGGGCTTCGGCGGCGGCGGTGGCGGCGACGACTACGAGCAGCCGGCCCCGCGCAGCAGCGGCGGCGGCGGCGGACGCGGCCAGCCGGTTCCCGCGGGCGGCGATTTGGACGACGAGATCCCGTTCTGAGGCGCCGCGGAGCGGTGCAATCCACGGCGCCTCCGTGTTATATTGGTGGAGGCGCTGTGGAACGCTCGCGTCATGCCCGTCACGGTTTCCGTCGACAACGACCTCCGGCTGATCGTCACGCGCTATAGCGGGCGCGTCACGCCGAGAGAGGTGCTCGACGCGATCGGCGCCGTCCCGCCCGCGGTGACCAGAACCGGCATCTATCGCGGGCTCGCGACATTCGACCACACGGTCGACCTGTCCGATCTCGACGTAAGGGCGCTCGCGGAAATTCGCCGGCGCGGAGTGGATGTCTACCGCGGCCTCAGCCTCGCGCGCGGGCCGAGTGCCGCCATCATCGACGACTCCGACGACGCCCGGCTGATCGTCCCCCTTTGGAACGCGATCAATGACACCGGCGAGGCCCTCGACCTCAAATACCAGCTGTTCCGCGACCCCGAGGCGGCGTTCGACATGATCGGCATTGCGCACGATGAAGGGAATCGCCTGATCGCCGGCCCCGGCGCTCCCCCCGCCTCCTGAGAGGCCCCATCCGGCCGCCGATTCGCGGCCGTGACAGGCCGGCGCTGGCGAACTAAGCTTCCCCCAGGCACGCGCCCCCAAGAGGGCCGCCACACAGGGAGGAAGACATGAGCCGTTTCCGCACGCTCGCCGTCACGCTTTGCGCCGCCGCGGTCGCGACCGCTGGGCCTGTCCGGGCCGAGCCGTTGAAGATCCGCGCCGCCTACGTCATCGCCCCGGCGGAAATCCTGCCGATGATGCTGCTCGCCCCCGGCGCCGCGCAGCACGAGGGCAAGAGCTACACGCTCGAAACCACGCGCATCGGCGCGTCGTCGCAGCAGATCACGGCGATCGCCGCCGGCCAGATCGACCTCGCCGCGCTCAACTATTCCTCGACGCCGCTCGCCATCATCAACGCTCACCTCGAGGATCTCCGGATCATCTGTGGCGAGATCGAGGACGGCCATCCGGGCTATTACTCGGCGACCTACTGGGTGCGCAAGAATTCGGGAATCCACAAGGTGGAGGAGCTCAAAGGCAAGACCCTCGCCACCAACGGGTTCGGTACCGGCACCGAGATGGCGATGAAGATCGTGCTGAAGAACCACGGGCTCGACCCGGCGACCGACGCGCATATCGTCGAGGTGCCGTTCCCCGCCCAAGCGGCCGCCCTCATGGAAGGGAAGGTCGATTTGGACGAGCCGCCAACCGCCTTCACCAGCAATCCCAAGTTCCAGGCGGTGGCGCGCCCGCTGTTCGAGATGCGTGACGCGTTCGGCAAGTCGTATCTGTCGTTCCTGACGGCGCGCGCCGGCTTCATCGAAGCGCATCGTGCGGCTCTGGTCGATTTCCTGGAGGACTACCTGCGCGCGGTGCGCTGGTTCGAGAACCCGCAGAACAACGACCAGGCCATCGCCATCGCGTCGAAATTCACCCACATCCCGGCCAAGGTGTTCAAGGGCTGGGCGTTCGGCAAGGGCGACTTCTACCGCGACCCGGACGGGAACGTCGACATGAAGGCGCTGCAATCGAACGTGAACGACGCGGCCCGCCTGCACGTCATCCCGAAATCCATCGAGATGAGCAAGTACGCCGATCTCAGCCTGGTGAAGGAAGCCGCCGCTCGCCTGAACAAGTAGGCCCTCCCGCCACCGTCCGTTCGCCCCGGGGAAGTTGCGCAGCACGCGCCTCGAAGGGCGAACGGGCGGCGGTGAAAGCCGCGCTGGAGGGCGAGGCCTCTACCCCCCGGCCGTCAGGACACGGCCCGCGGCCACCGGTCAATGCTTGGCTTTGGATTTGTTCAGGGTCACGGCGGCACGAATGAGCGTCTTCAGCGCCTCCGCGTCGATGTCCTCGCCCTCGCGGATATCGATGGCGCGCCGCGTGTTGCCCTCGAGACTGGCGTTGAAGAGGCCCGAGGGATCGTTCAGCGACGCGCCCTTGGCGAAAGTCATCTTCATGACGCTCTTGTAGGTCTCGCCCGTACAGATCAGCCCGTCGTGCGACCAGACGGGCACCCCGCGCCACTTCCATTCCTCGACGACGTCCGGGTCGGCTTCCTTGATCAGGGCACGGACCCGGCCGAGCATCTCGCCCCGCCAGTCGCCGAGCGCCTCGATCCTCTCGTCGATCAGCCGGGAAGGAGACGGATCGCTTTCCGAGCCGGTTTTCTTCACTCCTAGCACGCCAGGGTCGAGGGGTGGAAAAACTCCTCCACAGAGAAGGGACGTCCGCGATCGACATAGCCGTCCTTCCAGCAGAGATCGAGCATCTTGGCGACCGCCGGGCGGTTGGACCCGAGCCCCGCCGGCGAGAAATCTCGCCCCACCGCGGCGATCTGCTCCTCGCGGGAGAGCTTGTAGCTCGGCGCGGTGACCAGCGGCGCGTCGGTCGCCTGGCGCGCGGCCTCGGCGCAGGCGGCGACCAGGCTCATCGGCACCCACGGGTTCTTCTCGACGATCTCGGTCTTGACGATCATGCAGTGGATCGGCTGCAGGAAGCCGATTTCCTTCTGGTAGTCGATCGCCGCCTGCTTCCGGTCGGGAAACAGCCAGCGGACCTTCGGATGCTCGCCCAGTTCGCGCAGGCTGATGGGCGAGCGGTCGCCAGGGTGGTTCTTGGTCGCGTTCTCCGGCCGGCCGAAATAGCGGGTGACCGCGTCGACCTCGCCCGCGATCAGCATGTCGCAGAGGCGCTTCTCCGTCGGGATGATCTCGACCGGCACGTCCTTGGGCGGCGCGTAGCCCTGCGGGCGGTAATGGCTGTAGTCGGCCGTCCGCTCCTCGAACCAGCGCATGTCCTGCGGCCGGACGCCGTACTTTGTGGCGAAGGCGTCGCGGATCCAGGCGATGGCGGTCACCGGGTATTCCGGAACGCCGATGCGCTTGCCCTTGATATCCTCGGGCTTCTCGATCCCGGAATCGCGGTTCACCAGCGTCTCGGTGTGACAGGCGAACACCCAACCCGGGAAGACCGGGATCGGCGTCCAGCCTTTGCCGTGCTGGATGCCCCAGAGCGTGCCCGTCAGCGACAGCTCGGCGACGTCGACGTCGTCCTTCACCGGGATACGCCAGAACAGCTGGTCGATGTCCATCTCGGAGGCGGCGAGCGCGATGCCCTCGGGCTTCACCCGCCCGTCGAGAAGGGGATCGAGCAGGCCCGGCTTCGGATGCTTGCCGAGGACGAGGTTGAGCTTGAGGTCGGCCATGGTTCCCTCCCGCATAGCGCGGAAGGAAGACTAGCCCCGCCGTCGCCGCCGTGTCGCGTGCAATCCGGCAAGGCCGAACAGGAGGATGGCGAGGGTGGCCGCGCCCGAACGGGCGCGGCCGTCAGCCTCACATCTTGCCCATCGGCTCCTTGTCCCAGTCGCGGTAGGTCTTGATGTGCCGCGACCGGAGCTCGTCCATGTAGACCGACAGGATCTTGGTGCCGGGCTGGCCCTCCTTGTCGAGCCGCGCCGCCCATTCGCGCGGCACGTTCGGCATGCGCTTGGCCCAGTCGGCGCGCTGTTCGTCGGAGAAGCTGGAGAACGTCACACCCTGCTTCTTCATCTTGGCGATGAAGGCGGCGCTGCGCCCGGCATCGACCTTGTCGACCTCCTTGGCATAGTTCGCCGTCACCTCGGTGAAGATCTTCTGCACGAAATCGGGCAGCGACTTCCACGTGTCGGTGCGGATCGTCAGCTCGGGCACGATCGCTGGCGAAAAGTTGATCATTGTCGCGTACTTAGCGGCCTCGTAGGTGCGGTAGGGGCCGGCGAGGCCGATGCCGATGACGTAGCCGTCATACACGCCGTTTTTGATGTCGGTGTAGGAATCGGCCATGTTCGCGGTCACGATCACCGCGCCGATGCCGCGCATGTACTGCGACAGCGACCCGGACGCGCCGATCTTGTGGCCCTTCAGCGTGTCGATCGAGGTCATCGGGAACTTGGTGAAGATCTGGAACGGCTCGCCCGAAGCCGAAGCGAGGCGGATCTGCTTGTATTTGAGCCAGGTCTGGTCCATTTCCGGCACGCGCGCGCGCACCGCGCGGTCGATGTCGACCATGGTGAGCTCGTCCGTCGTGCCGAACGGCACCACCGACGAGTACTGCTCGAGCGGCAGCTTCGATTCCTCGAACGCGACGAGCTGCACCCCGAACTGAGCAATCCCCGTTTCGACCGTTTCGAGGACCTCGGTGAACTTGGCGAGCGACTGGGCGTAGGCCTGCTTCCACTCGATCTTGAAGTCCTGGCCGGAAGCGGCGAGGCGCTTGTTGATCTCGGGGATGATGTATTCCTTGGTGACCTTGACTGGCGTCACCATCGGCGGCGGCGCGCCGACCGCGGTGATGGTGATCGTCTTGGCCGAAGCCGGCCCCGCCGCCAGCGCCAGCCCCAGCCCCGCTGCCGCCGCGGTGGCGGCGCCCAGGATTGCCGGACCTCTCATGTTCGTTTCTCCCTTCGTTGTCGCCGGGAGATGATGGCGCGGTGGGCGGCGGCGCGCAACCGGCGCCCGCTCAGTACTGGCCCTGCGGCTCCAGCCCGAACGCGTGCTGGCCGGCCATGGCGCTCACCGAATCCCAGTTGAGGCTGATATGCTTGGCGACGGCATGGATGTCGCGCCAGGCGCGCTGCACCGGCTGGTCGAGCTGAAGTCCGGGGCCGCCGACCGCGCCGTAGAGCGCGTCGATGCCCTGCACGGCCAGGCGAAGCGCGTAGGCATGGCCGAGCCGCGCCTCGATGCGCGTTTCGACCGAGAAGGGGCGGTCGGCGTCGAGATGGGCCAGCAGATTCCAGGAGAGCGCGTTGGCGGCCAGGAGCGCGCCCTTGGCCTCGCCCAAGCGCGACTGGACGCTGGCGAAGCCGGCAACGTCGCGCCCGCCGGCGACCACCGCGCCCCGCGTCTTGCGGCCGGCGATCCCCTCGACGAACGTCTCGATCGCGCCCTGCAGCGTGCCGACCCCCGCCGCGGCCAGCGCGAACGGCACCACCGTGACGAAGGGCTGGCGGTAGAGCGCGCCCGCCCCCGCCGCGCCCGGTGCCTCGCCGGTCAGCACGCGGGAGATCGCGAGGGTGCGGTAATCGGGCACGAAGGCATCGCGCATTACGACGGTCTTGCTGCCGGTCGCGGCGAGCCCGGCGGCATGCCAGTCGTCCACGATCTCGAAATCGGCGCGGTGGAACACGCCGAAGCTCGGCACCGGCGGCCCGTCGCCGGCCTCCGGCGGGACGAACATGCCGAGCAGCATCCACTCGGCATGGTCACAGCCCGACGAGAACGGCCACGCACCCGAGACGCGGAACCCGCCCGGGGCGCGGCGCACCTCGCGTGTCTGCGGCAGCGTGCCCTCGCTGATCGCATCGGGATTCGTGCCCCAGAACGCCTCCTGGGCCTCGGCCGGGAACAGCGCCAGCATCCAGTTGGTGTAGATGGCAAGTCCGGCGACCCAGCCGGTCGAGGCGCAGCCGGCCGAAAGCTCGCGGATCGTGTCGAACGCCACGCGGAACGGCATCTCGTACCCGCCGAAGCGGCGCGGCTGCAGGATGCGGAGCAACCCGGCGTCGCGGATCTCCGCCATGGATTCGGCCGGGACCGTGCGAGCCCGCTCGGCGTCGCGGGCGCGGGCGCGGAAGCCGGGCGCGAGCGCCCGGGCGCGCGCCACCAGCTCGTCGGGCGCCGGTACCTGTGCCGTTGCCGCCATCGCCGCCATCGCCGCCATCTCCGCCTTCGCCACCTCCCGAACTCGCGGGGAGCCTAGCTTCCGTTGGCCGGACGGTCCACAGGCCCCTCGCCTTCCGCCGGGGGTTCACCATATTATGCCTTCGGCTTTCCCCCAGGCTCGGCGGTTCCGCCCAATGCAGTCCAAGATCGTGGTTCGCGGCGCGCGCGAGCACAATTTGAAGAATATCGACGTCGCGATCCCGCGCGATTCGCTGGTGGTCATCACCGGCCTCTCGGGCTCGGGCAAGTCGTCGCTCGCCTTCGACACGATCTATGCCGAGGGCCAGCGCCGCTATGTCGAAAGCCTGTCGGCCTATGCCCGCCAGTTCCTCGAGCTGATGGAAAAGCCCGACGTCGATTCCATCGAGGGCCTGTCGCCCGCGATCTCCATCGAGCAGAAGACCACCTCGCGCAATCCGCGCTCGACCGTCGGCACGGTCACCGAGATTTACGACTACATGCGGCTCCTGTACGCGCGGGTCGGCATTCCCTACTCGCCGGCCACGGGCCTGCCGATCGAGAGCCAGACCGTGCAGCAGATGGTCGACCGCGTGCTCGGCATGGGCGACGGCGCAAGGCTCTATCTTCTGGCCCCCATCGTGCGCGGCCGCAAGGGCGAGTACCGCAAGGAGATCGCCGACCTTCAGAAGCGCGGCTTCGCGCGGGTGAAGATCGACGGCGAGATGCACGAGATCGACGCCGTGCCCAAGCTCGACAAGAACCTGAAGCACGACATCGAGGTCGTGGTCGACCGGCTGGTGGTGAAGAAGGATCTCGGCAACCGGCTGGCGGATTCGCTGGAGACGGCGCTGGGGCTCGCCGACGGCATCGCCATCGCCGAGAACGCCGATTCCGGCGAGCGCACCATCTTCTCGTCGCGTTTCGCCTGCCCCGTCTCGGGATTCACCATCGACGAGATCGAGCCGCGCCTGTTCTCGTTCAACAACCCGTTCGGCGCCTGCCCAGTCTGCGACGGGCTCGGCTCCAAGCTTTATTTCGACCCCGCGCTGGTGGTGCCGAACGATTCCAAGTCGCTGCGCCAGGGCGCCGTCGCGCCCTGGGCCCATTCGACCTCGAAATACTACGACCAGACGCTGGATTCGCTCGCCCGTCACTACAAGTTCGCGACATCGAAGCCGTGGGCCGACCTGCCCGAGAAGGTGCGCAACGCCATCCTGTTCGGCTCGGGCGACGAAAAGGTGGCGATGACCTACGACGACGGCACGCGGTCGTACACGGTCGAGCGGCCGTTCGAAGGCGTGATCCCCAACATGGAGCGGCGCTATCGCGAGACCGACTCCGCCTGGCTGCGCGAGGAGCTGTCGCGTTACCAGAACGAGGCGCCCTGCGAGGCGTGCGAAGGCCGCCGGCTGAAACCCGAGGCGCTGGCCGTCAAGATCGCCGGGCTCGACATCAGCCAGGTTTCCGCGCTGTCGATCCTCGAGGCGCGCGATTGGTTCGCCGGGCTCGACCCCAAGCTCACCACCAAGAGCCGCGAAATCGCCCGACGCATCCTGAAGGAGATCAACGAGCGGCTGGGCTTCCTGGTCGATGTCGGGCTCGAATACCTCACCCTCGCCCGCAACTCGGGGTCGCTCTCCGGCGGCGAGAGCCAGCGCATCCGCCTCGCCTCGCAGATCGGCTCCGGACTGACCGGCGTGCTCTACGTGCTGGACGAACCGTCCATCGGGCTACACCAGCGCGACAACGCGCGCCTCCTCGAAACGCTCAAGCGGCTGCGCGACCTCGGCAACACGGTCGTCGTGGTCGAGCATGACGAGGAGGCGATCCGCACCGCCGACTACGTGCTCGACCTCGGGCCGGGCGCGGGCGCAGAGGGCGGCCACATCGTCGCCGAGGGACCGCCGGACAAGCTGCTGCGTGCGAAAGATTCGCTTACCGCCCAGTATTTGACGGGGGTGCGCGAGGTTCCCATTCCCTCGGAGCGCCGCGCCGGACGCCGCGGCCAGAAGATCGTGGTCAAGGGCGCGCGCGCCAACAATTTGCAGAACGTGACGGCGGAGATTCCGCTCGGCACCTTCACCTGCGTCACCGGCGTGTCGGGTTCCGGCAAATCGAGCCTCCTGATCGAGACGCTCTACAAGGCGATCGCCCGCCGGCTGCACGGCGCACGCGAGGCGCCGGGGCCGCACGACGACATCCTCGGGCTCGAGTTCATCGACAAGATCGTCGATATCGACCAGTCGCCCATCGGCCGCACGCCGCGCTCGAACCCCGCCACCTACACCGGCGCGTTCACGCCGATCCGCGACTGGTACGCGGGGCTGCCCGAGGCGAAGGCGCGCGGCTACAAGCCCGGCCGCTTCTCGTTCAACGTCAAGGGCGGGCGGTGCGAGGCCTGCCAGGGCGACGGCGTCATCAAGATCGAGATGCACTTCCTGCCCGACGTCTACGTCCAGTGCGACGTGTGCAAGGGCGCGCGCTACGACCGCGAGACGCTTGAGGTGAAGTACCGCGACCGGTCGATTGCCGACGTGCTCGACATGACGGTGGACGAAGGCGCGTCGTTCTTCCAGGCCGTGTCCGCGGTGCGCGAGAAGATGACCATGTTGCAGCGCGTCGGGCTCGGCTACATCCATGTCGGCCAGCCGGCGACGCAGCTTTCGGGCGGCGAGGCGCAGCGGGTGAAGCTCTCGAAGGAGCTCGCGCGGCGCTCGACCGGCAAGACGCTTTATATCCTCGACGAACCGACCACCGGGCTGCATTTCGAGGACGTGCGGAAGCTGCTCGAAGTCCTCCACGCGCTGGTCGACCAGGGCAACACGGTGGTGGTGATCGAGCACAATCTCGAGGTCATCAAGACCGCCGACTGGGTGCTCGACATGGGGCCGGAAGGCGGTGACAAAGGCGGCCGGCTGCTCGCCGCCGGGACGCCCGAGGACATCGTGGCGACGCCGGAAAGCTTCACCGGCCGGTTCCTCGCTCCGGTGCTGAAGTCGCGCGCGACGGGCAAGCGCCAGCGCGCCGTCGCGCTCGACGCTCCGCGCAAGGCCACCGGCCGCACGCGGAAGAAGAAGCGGACATGAGCATGTCGCAAGGGTGGCCGGTTTCTCTCGATTGTCATCTCGGCCAAGCCGCGAACGCCGGCCGCGGCGCGAGCCGGGACCCATTGAGCCGCATCCGTGACGCCATGGCATCGGCCCCGGGTCAGCGGCGCACCGCTGCGCGTTGCGCCGCGCCGGGGCTGACAGGTCGTGGAACGGCGGGAAGCTAGAGTTGTCCAGCCAGCTTCACCATAGCCATTCCGAGGAGGACATTCTCGCCCGCTTGCAGGAAGGGCCGTCGCTCAACTATCTGCGCGACTGGGTCTATGGCGGCATCGACGGCGCGGTGACCACCTTCGCCATCGTCGCCGGGGTGACCGGGGCGGATCTATCGGTCAAGACGATCCTGATCCTCGGCCTCGCCAACGTGATCGCCGACGGGTTCTCGATGGCGGCGAGCAACTATTCCGGCACCAAGACCGAGAAGGACGAGTACCTCCAGCTCCGCGACCACGAGATGCGCCAGATCGAGCGCGACCCGGACGGCGAGCGCGAGGAGGTGCGCCAGATCTACCGTCTGAAGGGGTTCGAGGGAGACGATCTCGACCGGGCGGTCGAGATCATCACCGCCGACAGGAGCCGCTGGGTCGAATCGATGATGACCGACGAGTGGGGCATGCGCACCGCGCCGCGCGATCCGCTCAAATCCGCCATCAACACCTTCCTCGCCTTCCTGGTCTGCGGGATGGTGCCGCTGTTGCCTTTCGTGTTCCACGCCGCGAACGCGTTCTGGACGGGGCTGGTCATGACCGCGGCGGTGTTCTTCGCCATCGGCTCGTTCAAGAGCCGCTGGTCCCTCGCCTCGTGGTGGCGGTCCGGGTTGGAGACGCTGGGGATCGGACTGGCCGCCGCCGCCATGGCCTACGCGGTCGGCTACCTGCTGAAGGGGATCAGCTAGGACGGCCGTCCGCCGTCGCGATCACAGATGTTTTTCTGCCGGCCCGCCGCCCTATATTGGCGCAATGACCGAGCCGCCCCAAGACGCCGACCCCCGCGCCGTCGACCGGATCGTCGAATGGCTGATGGGCGGCGCCCTCCCCCAGCGCCCGCCGGCCGAGATCCTCGCCGATCTGTGCGACCGGCTGTTGGCCGCCGGCGTCGCCATCGAGCGCGGCATGATCTATGTCGCGACGTTGCACCCGAACGTCCTCGGAAGGCGCTTGATCTGGCGACGCGGCGAGCCCGAGGTCGCGGTCAACGAGGCCGGGCTGGTGCTGGAGCGGCATCCGGACTTCAACAATTCGCCGATCGACAAGGTTATGCGCGACGGCCGCACCCTGCGCGCCCGTCTCGCGGGGCCCGACCGGGCGCGCGACTTCCCCGTGTATGACGAGTTCCACGAGCAGGGGCTCACCGATTATTTGGCGCAGCCGCTCGCCTTCATCGACGGCGAGAAGCATGCCGCCACCTGGGCGACGCGACGGCCGGGCGGCTTCACCCGGCGTGAGGTCTCTGCGCTGAAAGCCATCCGCACGCCGTTCGCCCGCGTCGCCGAGGCCTACTCGCTGCGCCGACTCGCCGTCACCCTGCTCGATACCTATGTCGGGCCGAGCGCCGGGGCGCGCATTCTCGCCGGCCAGATAAGGCGCGGCCACCTCGATACGATCCACGCCGCCATCTGGCTCGCCGACCTGCGCGGCTTTACCCGCCTCGCCGACACGCTACCCGGCGACGAGGTCGTCTTGCTGCTCAACGATTATTTCGACGCGCTGGTGACCGCGGTCGAGAAGCATGGCGGCGAGGTGCTGAAATTCATGGGCGACGGGCTGCTCGCCATCTTCCCGTCCCAAGGCGACGCCGAGGGGCCGGTGTGCAGCGAGGCGATGGCCGCGGCGCGCGAGGCGCGGGTGCGCGTGGCCGAGGCGAACCGGCTGCGCGTCGAGGCGGGCCAGCCGGTGCTCCAGTTCGGGCTGGCGCTGCATGTCGGCGACGTGATGTACGGCAATATCGGCGGGGCGGACCGGCTCGACTTCACCACCATAGGTCCGGCGGTGAACCTCGCCGCCCGGCTCGAGGCGCTGGCCGCCAATCTGGGCCGTTCGTTCCTGGTGTCGTCCGCCGTGGCGCTCCATTGCGCGGACGGGCTGGTGCCGCTCGGCGCGTTCGAGCTGCGCGGCTTCCGGACTCCGGAGGAGGTGTACGGGCTCGCCGAGGAATCGACCGCGGCGGAGGTCGTTGCGTGAGCGGCCCCGTCCACGTCGTCGGCGGCGGGCTCGCCGGCTCCGAGGCGGCGTGGCAGCTCGCCCGCGCCGGCGTCGCGGTGGTGCTGCACGAAATGCGTCCCACGCGCGCCACCGAAGCGCACCAGACCGGCCGGCTTGCCGAGCTCGTCTGCTCCAACTCGTTCCGCTCCGACGACGCCGAGAACAACGCGGTCGGGCTGCTCCACGCCGAGATGCGCCGCGCGGGCTCGCTGATCCTCGCGGCCGCCGACGCGCATCGGGTGGGCGCGGGCGGCGCGCTCGCGGTCGACCGTGACCTGTTCGCCGCCGAGGTCGAGGCCCGCATCGGCGCCGAGCGGCTGATCACGCTCGCGCGCGGCGAAGTCGCAGGCCTTCCCCCTGCCGATTGGGACAGCGTGATTGTCGCTACCGGCCCCCTCACTTCCCCCGCTCTCGCCGAGGCGATCCGTACGCTGACCGGCGAGGATGCGCTCGCCTTCTTCGACGCGATCGCGCCCATCGTCCACCACGATTCCATCGACATGGGGATCGCCTGGCTGCAGTCGCGCTACGACAAGGGCGGCGCCGACTACGTCAACTGCCCGCTCGACGAGGCCGAGTACGGCGCGTTCCTTGACGCGATCGCCGCGGCCGAGAAGACCGAGTTCCGGGAGTGGGAGAAGTCGACACCGTATTTCGAGGGGTGCCTGCCGATCGAGGTGATGGCGGCGCGCGGTCGCGACACGCTGCGCTTCGGGCCGATGAAGCCGGTGGGCCTCACCGACCCACGCACCGGACGTCGCCCCTACGCGGTCGTCCAGCTCCGCCGCGACAACGCGCTGGGCACGCTGTTCAACATCGTCGGGTTCCAGACCAAGCTGAAGCACGCCGAGCAGACCCGCGTGTTCCGCATGATCCCGGGGCTCGGCGGCGCGCGCTTCGCCCGGCTCGGCGGGCTTCACCGCAACACCTTTCTCAATGCGCCGCGCCTCCTCGACGAGGCGCTCAGGCTCAAGGCCGACCCCCGTCTCCGCTTCGCGGGCCAGGTGACCGGGGTCGAGGGCTATGTCGAGAGCGCCGCCATCGGCCTCCTCGCCGGGCGGTTCGCCGCCGCCGAGCGCCGCGGCGACGCGCCCGCGCCGCCGCCGCCGACCACCGCGCTGGGAGCCCTGCTCGGCCACATCACCGGCGGGGCGGAGGCCGAGACCTTTCAGCCGATGAACGTCAATTTCGGCCTGTTCCCGCCGGTCGATATCCGCGCCAAGGGCAAGGACCGGCGTCGCGAGATGGCGCGGCGCGCGCTCGCCGACCTCGACGGCTGGTTGGTCCAGACCCGCGCCGCGGCGGAATGATGCCGTCGGTACTTCGAGATGCAGCCCTTCGGGCTGGTTCTCCGCACGAACGGACCGCGATCAATAGCGTGCGCGCCTAGCCGCGACGGCGAGCCGCAGCGGGCGCGACAAGCGCTCCGTCCTGCCAAGGGCGGGAGCGAACGGGTCGTGGCCGGCGCGGGCCAGCCGGTCGAGGTCATGCGACGCCAGCACCGCCGGCAGGAGCGCCGGCAGCGCGCCACGCGGCACGTCGGGCCGGAACCGGCGCGCGGCGGCGAGCCGGGCGCGCGCCTCGGCGGCGATTCGTTCGACCACGCGCGCGAGCCCCGCGGGCGGGCGGCGCGGGTCGATCCACCCGGCCGCGATGCCTTCCGCGGCCAGCAGCTCGGCTGGGAAATCGGACCGGCCGGTGCGCGCACGATGGGGCGCCGCGCGCAGCAGCCCGGTCAGCGCCCAGCCGATCCCCACCTCGCGTCCGGCCGCGTGGGCAGCCGCCTCGCGCACCCCGAGCGCCTCCAGCGCCAGCGCGACCAGAGGGGCGGAGCTTTCCTCGGCATAGGCGACGAGGGCGGCAAGATCCGCGGGTGGGGCGTCCTCCAGGTCCTGCTCGCGCGCCTCGATCAGGCGCTCGAACGGGTCACGGCTCAGCCCATGCGCGGCGACGGCGGCGGCGAGGTCACGCGCCAGCGGCACGGCGGGGGGCGCGCCGTCATAGATCGCGGCGATCACGTCGCGCCACCATTGCAGCCGCACCCTTCCGGCGATCGGCTCGCGCACCTGCTCGCGGACCAGCGCGATCTCGTTGTTGAACGCGTAGAGTGCCCACAGCGCCTTCCGCCGCCCCTCGGGGGCGAACAGGCTGGTCAGATAGCGGTCGCGGTCGAATCGCCTGACCGCCGCGGCGCTCGCTTCGTCTGTGTCGGCCATGGCCGTTATGATATCTAGTTCGCCGAACCGGATCGCCAATCTCCGCATCAGCCCATGTCGGCCCTGAGCCTTACCGATCGCGCGTCTCCCGACCCGCTCGCGCCCCAGGCGCTGGAGGCGGCGCCGCCGCTGTGGCTGCTGACACCCGTAATGCGCGACTACGTCGCCGCCACCATTGCCTTCGTGGCCAACGCGGAGGCGGGGACGGCGCGCGTCACCGCCCCCGGCCAGGGGATCGACGCCGCGACCGCCGGGCGCATCGTCGAGGCGTTCGAAAAGCCGAAGCGCACGCCGCGCTTCCGCCGCTGGAGCGAGCTGCTCGCCTGGTGCCGCTTCGCCGCCGGTCCGGCGGCCCGCCACGTGCTGGCCGTCCATGGCGAAGGAGCGGGATTCGTGCCCGCCGCCGAGGCGCTGGCGACCGCGGCGATGCTGCTGCGCGTGGTGCGACATTGCCGCACGGACTACGAGGCCGGGCGCGTCTTCCTGCCGGCCGACTGGCTGCGCGAGGCGAAGTGCGACGAGGCCGCGCTGGGGGCGAAGCGGGCGAGCCCCGAGCTTCGCGCCGTGCTCGACCGGGTGATCGAGCGCGCCGAACGGATGATTTCCGAGGCGCGGCCCGCGCTGATGGCGGTGCGCGAGCCGGGGTTGAAGCGCTGGGCTGCCGTCGCGCTGGCCCTGGCCGGGGCCTGGGCGCGGGTGCTGCGCCGGTCCGATCCGCTGCGCCGGACGCCGGCACCGTCGAAGGCGCGGCGCCTCATCTGCCTCGCCACCGGCACGTTGCGGGCGGCGCGCGCCTCGTGAACGGCACGCTGCACGTCGTCGGCGCCGGGCTCTCCGGCCTGTCCTGCGCCCTCACGGCCGCGCGCGCCGGCCAGAAGGTCGTCCTCTACGAGGCGGCGGGCCGCGCCGGCGGGCGCTGCCGCTCGTTCCACGACGAGAGCGTCGGACGGCTGATCGACAACGGCAACCACATGCTGATGGGCGCGAACGACGCCACGCGCGCCTATCTCGCCGATATCGGCCAGGCGAACGCGATCGCCGAGATCGCGCCCGCCGCCTTCCCCTTCGTCGACGTCGCGACCGGCGCGCGCTGGGAGCTGCGCCCCTCGCCCGGCCGCCTGCCACTGTGGCTGTTCGACGCCGGCCGCCGCGTTCCGGGCACCCGCGCCGGCGAATACCTGCACGACGCGCTGGCGCTCGCCCGCGCTGGTGACGGCGCGACCGTCGCCGACTGCGTCTCGCGCGCGAGCCTCCTCTACGAGCGGCTGTGGCAGCCGCTGGCGCGCGCGGTGCTCAACACCGACGCGACCGAGGCTTCGGCGCGGCTGCTGTGGCGCGTCGTCGCGGCGACCTTCCTGAAGGGCGAGGCAGCGGCACGCCCGACCGTGTTCCCCAGCGGCCTTTCGCCGACCCTGATCGAGCCCGCCGTCGCGACCCTCGGTGCGCGTGGCGCAGAGATACGCTACCAGGCGCGCTGCCGCGGCCTCGAGCATTACAAGGACCGGGTGATCGGGCTGCAGTTCCCCGAGGGGCTGCTGCGCCTCGGATCGGAGGACGCGGTGGCGCTCGCCGTGCCGCCGGATGCCTGCGCCGAGTTGTGGCCCGACTGCGGCGCGCCGCGCCGGTCGCATGCCATCGTCAACGCGCACTACCGGCTGGACCGGAGGGTCGCGCTGCCCGGCGGGCGGCCGGTGCTGGGGCTGGTGGGCTGCGACGCGCAGTGGCTGTTCGCGCGCGAGGACGTGCTCTCGGTGACCGTGAGCGCCGCCGACGAGCTGGCGGACCGGCCGGGCCACGAGGTGGCGACGATCCTCTGGTCCGACTGCTGCAAGGCTCTCGGCCGCAACCTGGGACGCACGCCGCCCTGGCGCGTGGTGAAGGAAAAGCGCGCGACCTTCGCCCAGACCCCCGACGCGGTGCGAAACCGCCCGGGCCCGACCACCGCCCTCGCCAACCTGGTGCTGGCGGGCGACTGGACGGCGACTGGCCTTCCCGCCACCATCGAGGGCAGCGTGCGCTCGGGCGTCGCCGCCGCCGAGGCGGCGCTCGCCGCCATCGCCCGCGCGCGGCTCGACGCCGCCGCATGAATTTTCCATAACGCCGCTTGACCGGCGCCCCCGCCGGGAACAGCATTGCCGCGAATCGCGCCCAAGGCTTAGTGTGATCGCGGCAAAATGCCGCGGAGGCGTTCTAGCGCAACAACTTCATCACGCGTCGAATCCGTAGGGGGAGTCCGGATATGGCCAAGATTCTGCAAAACTTGAATCAGTGCGTCATCACGGGGTTCGTTCTGCTCGTGATTGTGATTGCCATCGTGGCGGGCGCCTATGGCGGGGCGGGTGCCAGCTTCGACTATGCGTGGTGGGCAGCCCTGGTGCGCTGGTGCCACGTCATCAGCGGCATCATGTGGATCGGGCTTCTGTATTATTTCAACTTCGTCCAGACCCCGACCATGCCGAAAATCCCGGAGAATCTGCGTCCCGGTGTGACGGGCCACATCCTCCCGTCGGCGCTGTTTTGGTTCCGCTGGGGCGCGATGTCGACCATCGTGTTCGGGCTGATCCTGGCTTGGCTGAACGGCTACATCGTGGATGCGATCTGCCTCGGCATCACCGACCACGTCGCCAAGCACACCCAGATCGGCATCGGAATGTGGCTGGGCGCGATCATGTGGTTCAACGTCTGGTTCGTGATCTGGCCGAACCAGAAGGTCGTGCTGGGGCTCTCCGAGGGCGACAAGGCCAAGTCGGGCCGCACCGCCGGACTGTTCTCGCGCACCAACACGCTGCTCTCGATCCCGATGCTCTGGTGCATGGTGACGACCCAGAACATCTTCTGATCGGCGCCAAGCCGCGTAACGAAGGGCGGGCCCGAGGGTCCGCCCTTTTCGTCCTGGCCAGCGATCAATCCGTGACCCGGCGGCGGAATCGTGAGAATTTCACCCAACGCAAGGGTTCAGGACTCGATCGTGGACGATATCCGTCTCGACATGCGCGGTCGCCTGGCGCCCGCCCGGGAGCGGATAAACTCCCGCGGCGCGCCGTTGCCGATCATCGAACCGCGGCACCGCGGGCGCGGAAGATTGGGCCAGTACCTCCTGCGCTGGACTCAGCCGGCCAACGGACAGAGGAAGGCGGTGCGCGTGGCGAGAACCATATTGGCGGTCGAAGACGACCCCCTCAACCTGCGCCTGTTCCGCGACATGCTGACCTGGCAGGGCTACGAGACCATCGAGGCCACCAATGCCGCGCAGGCGCTCGCCGCGGTCGACACCTGCACGCCCGACCTGGTGCTGCTCGACATCCAGCTCCCCGGCCTCTCGGGTCTCGACGTCGTGCGCCACTTCAAGGAGGACCTTCGGCTTCGCGCAGTGCCGATCATCGCGGTGACCGCCCTCGCGCTGCGCAGCCACGAGGCGACGATCCGCGCATCCGGCGTGAACGACTACGTCACCAAGCCGTTCGCGATTTCCGACCTGATGGAGATCGTCCGGCGCCATTTGCCGCCGGACGGCGATGCGCCCCTTCCGGACGAAGGCGCGACCGACGAGACTGCGGACGACTTGCCGCCCTGGTCCGTGTCGCCGGGATTCTCCTTCGACCGCTGAGAAGAACGGCGGCGCGCCCGACGCCGTCCGCCGATGTTTCACCTCAGCGAAAACGCTGTCGCGCAGAACGCAACATTCGCGCGCGCATTCCGCAATCGTCTTGGCGATTCGACTTGGTGTCGATAACTATAATTTTCACTTGCGATGAAGCAATGTTGAACGGGGGCGGCGCATGGAAGGCACGGCAGTCACCGGCAGCGAGGCCGGTCGGCCCATTGTCATCGTCATCGGAAACGAGAAAGGCGGTACCGGCAAGTCCACGACCGCGATCCATCTGACCGTCGCCCTGCTCAACAAGGGCTATCGCGTCGCCACGCTCGACCTCGACCCGCGCCAGCGGACCTTCACCCGCTTCATCGAGAACCGGCGCAACTACGCCCACGAGACCGACACGCCGCTCGCCCTGCCGACGCATACCGTCACCGATCCGCTGGAAGGCAGCGAGGTCTCGGCGCTGGTCGTCGCGCGGGCGCGCATGGCCGCGACGCTTCGCGCCCACGACAGCTACGACGTTATGGTGGTCGACACGCCCGGCAGCGAGTCCGCTTTGTCGCGTGCCGGCCACGAAATCGCCGACGTTCTGGTCACGCCGCTCAACGACAGCCTGGTGGACATCGACGTGCTGGCGCGCATCGACTGGGAGGCTCGCACGGTGCTCGAGCCCAGCGTCTACAGCCGCTTCGTCGCCGAATGCCGCTCGCGCCGCAGCGGACAGGAGCCCGCGCCGCTGCGCTGGATCGTGTTCCGCAACCGGCTGGCGCATATCGGCTCGCGCAACATGCGCGACATCGACGGGCTGATGGAGCTTCTCTCCGACCGCATCGGGTTCGAGGTGTCGCAGGGTTTCGGCGAGCGGGTGATCTTCCGCGAGCTGTTCCCGCGCGGTCTTACCGTGCTGGACCTGCCGCCGGAGGCCGGCCGCAATGGCGAGCCGGCATCCAGCCATCGCGCGGCCATCGCCGAACTGTCGACCATCGTCGAGGCCGTCGCCCCGCGCCAGCCAGCGCTCGCGTAGACCTGTTCCACGGGGGCCGGCCGGTTCTCCGGCCGGCCGTTCGGTGCGCCCGCAACGGACGTTGGAGCCTTGCGGGTGCGACGTGCTAAGTTTGCGGCGCCGGGCGGCCATTCGACTGGGGGCACGGTGGCGGACGAAGAAGAAGCGCCCAGAAGGGCGCGGGACAGGCGCCAGGCAGGCACAGACCGCGACGACCGGCGAGGCTGGATCTGGCTTCTCGCGCTGGTGGAGCTTGGCGGAATCGTGCTGCTCGCCACCGGGCGCGGCGAGACCTACCGCGGCTTTCTCGGAATCCTCGGCGCCGCGCTGCTGATCGCCGTCGCGGCCATCTCGGCCGGCGGTGTCCTTGGCCTGCTGTTCGCCCTGCCGCGCACGGCCGCCGCCGACGGGTCGCGCAGCACGCTGGCCGGGCTCGCCGACTGGCTGCCGCTGCTGGTCATCGGCGCGGCGCTGGTCGATGCGAAGGACCTGGTCGGCTGGGTCGGCGCCCAGGGCGCACGCACCGGCGCGGCGCTCGGGCTCGGCGGCGAGGCGGGCTCCGTGATCGGGGCCGCGATCGTCGGGTTCAACGCGCTGTTCGGCTTTCTCGCCTTCTTCATCTACGTCCGGCCAGGGGAACGGGCGGACACGGCACCGCCACCCCTGCCCGCCTCCGCCGCGGCGCCTGCGTCGGGTCCCGCGCCCGATGCCGCGCTCCGCGCAGCGACAAGGGCGGCCTCGATCCTCGGCGCGCTCTACCAGCCGCCGCCGGGCGGGTACGAGCAGGCGATCCGCGAGGCGCGGGCCTTCCTCCGCAATCCGGCCAACGAGCGCAACGCGACGATCTGGATGTATCTCGCCTGCGCCTATGGGCAAAAGCATGCCGACCTGCAGATGACCGCGACGGGCGCCGAGCTTGGCCGGCTGGCGCAGGGGGCGATCGACGCAGTGCGCCGGGCGCGGCGCTACGACCCCGACCTCAAGGACGCGATGCGGGCGCTGTGGGACCCGAACGACGAGAACCACATCGAGGGCGAGAACGACCTGCAGTCGTTCCACGACAATGCGCGCCTACGCGAACTGTTCGCCGACGAGCTGCTATAGGCCAAGACCCTGGCCCTTGCCGGCGCGCCGACCTAGACTGCCGCCACCCGACCGAAAGCACCGGAAAGGCCCGCGCATGATCCCCTCCGACATCGCCGCCATGGTCGATGACCGTCCGGACGACGGCGTCTTCCGCGTCCATGCCGACGCGTTCCGCCGGCGCGACGTGTTCGAGCTCGAGATGAAGCACATCTACGAGGCGAGCTGGGTCTATGTCGGGATGGAGTGCCAGATCCCCGACCCGCACGACTTCATCACCACCCGCATCGGCCGCCAGCCGGTGATCGTGACGCGCGACGGCGACGGCGCGATCCACTGCCTGCTGAACAACTGCCGCCATCGCGGCGCGATGGTCTGCGAGGCGATGGCCGGCAACCGCCGGGCGCATGTCTGCCCCTACCACGCCTGGACGTACAATTCCGCCGGGCGCAACATCGCCATCACCGCCGAGGATGAAGGCGCCTACAGCCCCGCCTTCAAGCGGGAAAACCACGACCTGCGCCGCGCCGCCCGGGTGGCGAGCTACCGCGGCTTCATCTTCGCCAGCCTGAACGCGGACGTCCCGCCGATCGAGGAGCATCTCGGCGGGGCGCGCGCCTTCCTCGACCTCGCGGTCGACCAGAGCCCCGACGGGCTGGAGCTGATCCCGGGGACGGTGACCTACACCTACCCAGGCAACTGGAAGATGCAGATCGAGAACAGCGCGGACCAGTATCACTTCGTGCCGACGCACACCTCGTATCTGCAGATCCTCGGCAAGCGGAAGCCGCCGGCGGACGGCCAGGCGCAGGTGTCGTTCCGCCGCGCCTACACCCAGCAGAACCTACTGCGCGGCTCTTTCACCTTCGCCAACGGCCACAATGCCATGTGGGCCGCGGTCGAGGAGCCGCATCTGCGCGCGTTGTGGCTGGAGAAGGACGAGGTGGAAAAGCGGGTCGGCGCCGACCGGTTCCGCTGGATGCTCTACACCCGGAACCTCCTGGTGTTCCCGAACTTCCAGCTTCTCGAGACGGCATCGCTGCAGATCCGCATCAACCGCCCGCTCGGGCCGGACCTGACGGAGATCACCACCTACTGCATCGCCCCGAAGGGCGAGAGCCGCGCGGCGCGAATCCGCCGGCTGCGCCAGTATGAGGAGTTCTACAACCCGTCCGGCCTCGCCACGCCCGACGACATGGCGATCTTCGACGCCTGCCAGTCGGGCCAGCAGGCCGACCAGGTGGACTGGCATCAGGGCTACATGCGCGGCATCGCCAACGTGCGCTGGGGCGGCGATGCCCATTCGCGCGAGCTCGGCGTCGAACCCGTGACCTCGGTCGAGACGATGGGCGCGATGGGCGACGAGACGATCTTCCATTCGCAATACCGCGAGTGGCTGCGCCTGCTGTCCAAGGGCATGGGCGCCGCCACGCCGCTGCCGCGCCTCGCACGCGGCGCCGCCGAATGAGCCTCGACGCCGAGGCGGCGCGCGAGCTGGTATGGCGCGAGGCGGCGGCGCTCGACGAGCGCCGCTGGGACGACTGGCTCGCCCTTTATCACGAGGACGCGGTGTTCTGGGTGCCGGCCTGGAAGAGCGAGGACCAGCCGACCGCCGATCCCGATGCGGAAATCTCCCTGATCTACATCGCGACGCGGGCGCAGCTCGAGGAGCGGGTGGCGCGCGTGCGCTCCGGGCGCTCGGCCGCCTCGTCGCCCATGCCGCGCACGGCGCACGCCCTGTCGAACCTTCTGGTGGACGGCGCGGCAGACGGGTCGGTTCGGGTGACGTCGGTGGCGACAACCCACCTCTACGACCTTCGCCGGCGCGAAAGCCATTCGTTCTTCTCGCGCTGCGAGCACGTGCTGGCGCCGGCGGCGGGCGGCCAACTCCGCATCCGCCGCAAGACGGTGCTGCTTCTCAACGACTACCTGCCGACGGCGGTCGATTTCTATACGGTGTGAGGCGATGGCGACAGTAACCAAGGCGGACGCGCCCCGGCGCAACGATTCCTACGACGATCTGCGCGAGCTGCTGGTCCGGTTCGAGGAGATGGGCGAGGTCGAGCGTGTCACCGGCGCCGACCGCGAGCTCGAGATCGGCGCGCTCGCCGAGACGGTGGCGCAGCGCAACCCGGGCCGCGCGCCCGCGCTGCTGTTCGACGACATCCCGGGCTTCGCGCCAGGCTTCCGCATCCTCTCCGGCGCCGCCAACGGGCTCCGCCGGCTCGCGCTGGTGCTGGGCCTGCCCGACCCGGCGAACGAGACCGAGCTGGTGAAGGCGTATCGCGACCGCATGCGCGCCGGCACCCAGCCGATCCCCCCGGTCGAGGCGAAGTCGGGCCCGATCTTCGAGAATGTCGCGCGCGACGGCGACGTCGACCTCGCGATGTTCCCGGTCCCCAAGGTCCACGAGCTGGACGGCGGGCGCTATATCGGCACCGACGACCTGGTCATCATGCGCGACCCGGACAACGGCTGGATCAACGCCGGAACTTATCGCGTCATGATGCACGACGCGAATACGGTCGCGATCTGGATGTCGCCCGGCAAGCACGGCAGGCGGATCAGCGAGAAATACTTCGCCAAGGGCGAGCCCTGCCCCGTCGCCATCTCGTGCGGCCAGGACCCGATCCTGTTCCTCGCCGCCCACCAGGAGATCGACTGGGAGCTCTCGGAGTACGCCTATGCCGGCGGCCAGCGCGGCCGGCCGATCGAGATCGTGCGCTCGGAGCTGCACGGCTTGCCGATCCCGGCCCATGCCGAGCTGGTGCTCGAAGGCGAGATGATCCCCGGCGAGACGCGGCTCGAGGGCCCGTTCGGCGAGTTCATGGGCTACTACGCCTCGGAGGCGACCCAGCTTCCCATTGTGCGCATCCGCCGCGTCTATTGGCGCCACGACCCGATCCTGACGCTCGCCATCCCGTCGCGCCCGCCGGAGAACTTCACCTTCGCCCGCGCCTGCGTGAAGTCGGCGATGATCTGGGACGAGGTCGAGAAGGCGGGCTTGCCGGGCGTGGCCGGGGTGTGGTGCCACGAGGCGGGCGCCGGGCGCCTGTTCAACGTGATCGCGATCAACCAGCTCTACCCCGGACACGCGACCCAGGCCGGCATGCTCGCGGCCAACTGCCACGCCGGCAATTATGCTGGGCGCTGGGTGGTGGTGGTCGACGAGGACATCGACCCGTCGAACATGTTCGACGTAGTCTGGGCGATGTCGACGCGCTGCGACCCGCCGGAGGACATCCAGTTCGTCCGCCGCGCCTGGTCGACGCCGCTCGACCCGATGCTGCGCGCGGCGCCCTGGCACAACAACCGCGCCATCGTCGACGCCTGCCGGCCCTATGGCTGGAAGGACAAGTTCCCGACCGTCGCCGAGGCGAGCCCCGACCTCAAGGCGCGCGTCCGCGCCAAGTGGCCGGACCTGTACAGGTAGGCTGTCAGCACCGCGACCTCCGGCCCTACGCCGTCGCGGCGACGGGCGGGACGGCCGGCTCGCGCGGCAGCTCGGCGAAGGTAATCAGCCGGCCGCGGTCCTCGTCCCACAGCACCAGCCAGGCGGCCCTGATCCCCTGCCAGAGCGAAAACGACTTCGCCGCGTGAAACGGCGGGTTCTCGTCATGGCAGCGCTGCAGTCTGTAGTTCGGGATGCGCGGGTTGAGGTGGTGGATGTGGTGGATGCCGATATTGCCGGAGAACCACTGCAGCAGGCGCGGCAGGCGGAAATAGCCGCAACCCACCATCGCGACGCGGGCGAGGCGCCACTCGTCGTTCCGCACCCAGACGGCGCCGGGGAACTTGTGCCCCAGAAAATCGAGCCACATCCCGACCGCCGAGCCGAACACCAGGATGGGAAGTTGCACCAGCGCCACCTCGGCGAAGCCGAACGCCCAGCCGAGCCCGCCGTACATCAACCCGAGCGCGGCGTTGGCGAGATGGATGTTCACGCGCTCTGCCCGCCACGACTTGTCGCAGGTGAGGGTGAGCCGCGTGCCGAAGGCCATCGTGAGCGGCGCGATCAGCGGATAGAAGATCAGTGGGTCACGCGTCAGCCGGTAGGCGAGCCGCTTGCCGCGCGGCAGCGCCCGATACTCACGCACCGTCAGGCACTCGGCGAAGATGCCGCGATCGCCCCGGTCGAGATTGTTGATCATCGTATGGTGCAGCGCGTGCTGGCGCAGCCAGAAGCAGAGCGGAGTCAAATTGAACAGCGTGCAGAAATGCCCGAGCGCCAGGTTGGCGCGGCGCGAGCGGAAGAAGGCATAGTGGCCGCAATCGTGCTGGAAGATCGTGACCCGGACCAGGAAGGCCGCGGTCAGCACGCCGCACGCCACGGTCAGCGCATAGGACACGTCGAGCGCCAGGTAGCCGAGATACCAGAGGGCGCAGATCGGCGGAAAGGTGTTCGCGAGCTGCCAGAGGCTCTTCCACAGCACCGGGTGCGCATAGGGCGCCGTAAGCCGTCCCAGTGCCCGGGGCTGCGGCTCATTGGCCGCGTCTTGCTTGCGGGATGCGCCCGGCCCGGTCGCGGGATCGGCGGACGCGGTTTTGCTTCTCACCGGCGGCGCCCCCTCGACGCCACTTGCACCATAAACGAATCTACAACGTCCGCGCCGCCTTTCTCAAGACATCGAAAATGAAATAAATCCGCAATCCTGCCCTGCACTTGTGCCTGTCCGACAAATACAGGGCATGCGGCGGGAATCGGGCGCCAAGCCGGGTGCGCCCTTCAGTCCTCGTCGGCCAGCGTCATCAGGGCGGCGTTCCCGCCCGCTGCCGCAGTATTGACCGAGAACGTCCGCTCGACCGCGAAGCGGTGGAGGTAGTGCGGCCCGCCGGCCTTCGGGCCGGTGCCGGACAGCCCCTCGCCGCCGAACGGCTGGACGCCCACCACCGCGCCGATGATCGAGCGGTTGACGTAGACATTGCCCGCTCGCACCCGGCTCGCGATGTGTCTCGCCGTCGCGTCGATGCGGGAATGGATGCCGAGCGTGAGCCCGTAGCCGGTGGCATTGATCGCCTCGATCACCGCGTCGAGCCGGTCCGCCTTGTAGCGGATCACGTGCAGAATCGGGCCGAACACCTCGCGCGTCAGGAGGTCCAGACGGTCAATCTCGAACGCCGTCGGCGGGGAGAACGTGCCGTCTGCGCACTCGGGCGGCAGGGCGCATTCGTAAACGAGGTTTCCGTCGCGCTTCATCCGCTCCGCGTGACGGGCGAGCGTTGTCCGCGACTCCTCGTCGATCACCGGCCCCACGTCCGTGGCGAGCAGGCCGGGATCGCCAATGGCGAGTTCGGCCATCGCGCCGGCCAGCATGTCGGTCAGCCGGCCGGCCACCTCGTCCTGCACGAACAGCACGCGGAGGCAGGAGCAGCGTTGGCCCGCCGAAAGGAAGGCGGAGACGACGACGTCGGTCACCACCTGCTCGGCGAGCGCGGACGAATCGACGATCATCGCGTTCTGCCCGCCGGTTTCGGCGATCAGCACGCCGAGCGGGCCGTCACGCGTGGCGAGCGCGCGGGCAATGGCCTGGCCGGTCTCTGTCGACCCGGTGAAGGCGACGCCGGCGACGCGCGGATCGCGGGTCAGCGCCGCGCCCACCTCGCCCCCTGCCCCGGGCAGGAGGTGCAGCACGTCCGGCGGCACGCCCGCCTCGTGCAGCAGACGCACCGAAGCGGCGGCCATCAGCGGCGTCTGCTCCGCCGGCTTGGCGACCACCGCGTTGCCGGCGGCGAGCGCCGCCGCGACCTGGCCGGTGAAGATGGCGAGCGGGAAGTTCCACGGGCTGATCGTCGCGAACACGCCGCGCCCGTGCAGCGCCAGCGAATTCGCCTCGCCAGTCGGTCCCGGCAGGGCGGCGGGCACGGCGAAATCGGCGCGCGCCCGACCGGCGTAGTACCGGCAGTAATCGACCGCCTCGCGGACCTCCGCGACCGCGTCGGCGAGCGACTTGCCGCCCTCGCGCACGGCGATGGCCATGAACGACGCCATTCGCGCTTCGAACAGGTCGGCCGCCCGCTCCAGCAGTGTCGCGCGCACCTCCGCCCCCGAATCATCCCACCCGGGCTGGGCGCGCACCGCCCGGGCCAGTGCCTCGTCCGCGAGCGAAGCGTCGGCGTCGGTCGCCTGCCCGACGATGCGCCGCCGGTCGGCCGGGTCGGTGACGTCGCGTGCCGCGCCCGCGCGCTCCGTGCCGCCGACGATGGGGGCGGCGGTCCAGTGGCCCGCGCCGGCCGCGTCCAACTGGGCCCCGAGCCGGGCCTGGGTCAGCGGGTCGGCAAGCTCGAACCCGCGCGCAGCAAGGCGGCCGGGCTCGACGGTGACCGTGGGGGATGGGATACGCGGGTGCGGCTTCGGCGTCGCGGCGGCGAGGCGCTCGACCGGATCGGCGACGATTTCCTCGACCGGCAGCGCCTCGTCGACCAGCCTGTTGACGAACGAGGTGTTGGCGCCGTTCTCCAGCAGCCGACGGACGAGATAGGGCAGCAGATCCTCGTGGCTGCCGACCGGGGCATAGACGCGACAGGCCAGCGCGCGGCGCGACGCCGGCCCGTCGACGGCCAGCAGCCGCTCGTAGAGCGCCTCGCCCATGCCGTGCAGGCGCTGGAACTCGAACGGCGCGTTCGGCCCGGCGAGTTCGAGCACGGCGGCGACGGTGTGCGCGTTGTGGGTGGCGAATTGCGGGAAGATCGCGTCGGCCGCCAGCATGCGCCGCGCGCAGGCGATATAGGAGACGTCGGTGGCAAGCTTGCGCGTGAAGACGGAGTAGGAGTCGAGCCCGTACTGCTGGGCGCGCTTGATCTCGCTGTCCCAGTAGGCGCCCTTGACCAGCCGCACCATCAGCCGCCGCCTGTTCGCGCGGGCGAGCCCGGCGAGCCAGTCGATCACCGCCGGCGCGCGCTTCTGGTAGGCCTGCACCGCGATCCCGAGACCGTCCCACCCGGCGAGTGACGTATCGCCGGCGATGGCGGCGAACACGTCCAGGGTGAGGTCGAGCCGGTCCGCCTCCTCCGCGTCGACGGTGAGGCCGATGCCGGCCGCCTTCGCCTTGCGGGCCAGCGCGCCGAGGCGCGGCGGAAGCTCCGCCAGCACGCGCGCCCGCTGCGACGGCTCGAAACGCGGATGAAGGGCCGATAGCTTGACCGAGATGCCGGGCGCGGCCTCGACCGGCCCACCCTGCCCCGCCTTGCCGACCGCGTCGATCGCCGCGGCATAGGCGTCGAGATAGCGGGCCGCGTCGCGCGCGGTGTGCGCCGCCTCGCCCAGCATGTCGAACGAATGGCGCCAGCGCCGGTTCTCGCCCTCGGCGGCACGCTCCAGCGCCTCCGCGATCGTGCGGCCCATGACGAACTGGCGCGCCATGATTCGCATCGCCGCGGTTACCGCGCGCCGGATCACCGGGTCGCCGCCGGACAGCATGCGGCGCAGCAGTGGCGCGAGCTCGCGGTCCGCTTCCCACCGCACCAGCCGGCCGGTCAGCATCAGCCCCCAGGTCGAGGCGTTGACGAACAGCGAGGGGGAATGGCCGAGATGGCTTTCCCATGCGGCGTCGCCCAACTTGTCGCGGATCAGCCGTTCGGCAGTGTCGGAGTCGGGGATGCGGAGCAGCGCCTCGGCGAGGCACATCAGCACCACCCCCTCGCGGCTCGACAGGTCGAATTCGTGCAGAAAGGCGTCGAGCCCCCCGGCATGGACGCGCTGGTCCCGCGCGTGGCGCACCAGATCGGCGGCGATGCGGCGGATCCGGTCCTGGGTCGGCGCGTCGAACCGCGCCTCCGCGATCAGCGCCTCGTCGCGCGCGGTCTCGTCGGCAAGGTAGAGATCGGCGATCCGTGCCCGCCCCTCGTCCAGCCGCGGCACGTCGCCGACGAACCGTGTCGCGGGGGCGCGGCCCCGCGCCACTACAAGAGGCCCAGCTCGCGCAGCTCGGCCGCCAGAGCGTCGGGCAGCGCCTCGCCGCCCTTCGGCCCCTCGCCGAGATCGGGCGGCACCTCGGTGGCATCGAGATAGCGCCAGCCGCGCCGCGCCCTGACCGGCCGCGGCACCGTGGGGACGATCTCCATGTCGAGCACCAGCGCGCATTTGCGCCGCGCCTCGGGGTCGGTGACCTGCTCGCATCGGAGCACGCGCTGGCGCGCGCGGATGTGCCCCTTGATGATCCAGTAGATCGAGCCGCCGTCGATGAGCTCGGTCTCGCGCGTCGGGAAGGCGCGGAGAAAGGTACGTACCTCCTTCTTGCGGCTGCCCGACAGCTTGCGCCGCTCGGCCTGCCACTCGACCAGGTCCTCGATCGAATCGGCGTGGAACGCCCGGCGGAGAATGTGAACGGTCACGAATGCCTCCCGTCGCCCCGAATATGGCGCGGGCGCGGGCCGGCTTCCAGTGCGTTAAGGTCGAGGCGCTCGCAACGGTCCGTTAGCTGGCCGTTTCCCCCGGCATGGGGGTGGAGGCGAGGTTCGCGCGCACCTCGGCAGCGGCGCGGACGCGCTTGCGGGCAAGCGTCGTGCGGTTGGCGTTGGCAAGGCGGTTGACCCGCTCGACCACCACCGACGGCGAGCCCGACTTCATCAGGTAGTCGTCGCCGCCGGCCTCGAGGCAGCTCCGCACCGTCTCCATCGAATCGGCGGCGGTAAGGAACAGGATCGGCACGTTCTCGCCGACCATCTTGCGGGCGCGGCGGCAGGTCTCGATCCCGTCCATGTCGGGCATCATGATGTCGAGCACCAGAACCTTGGGCATCGTGCGATGGAGCAGCGCGAGGCATTCCTCGCCGCTCTTGGCGACAATCACGGAATAGCCGTGCGCGGTCAGCACGTCGTGGTAGATGCGGCGAAGGTTCGCGTCGTCATCGACGACCATGATAAGGCCGGAACTCATAAGCGGATTGACACCGTTCATTGCACAACTGTCTGGCGGCCCCATCTTGCGGCCGCGTGATTAAGGGGAGGTTAAGCAGCCCCAGCGAGCGGGCTACAGCAGGAACCAGGTGGCGAAGCCGAGGAAGGCGAAAAACCCCACCACGTCGGTGACGGTGGTGAGAAACACGGCGGACGCGATCGCCGGGTCGATGCCGACCGCGGCGAGCCCGAGCGGGATGACCGCCCCGGCGAAGCCGGCGGCGACCAGGTTCACGATCATCGCCGCCCCCATCACGAGCCCGATATGGAAGCTCTCGGACCAGAGCCAAGCCGTGCCGCCGACAACCACGGCAAACAGCGCGCCGTTGAACAGCCCGACCGCGACCTCCTTTCGGATGACGCGCTTGGCGTTGGCGGGCGTCAGCTCCTTCATCGCCAGCGCCCGGACGGCGACGGTCAGCGTCTGGGTGCCGGCATTGCCCCCCATCGAGGCGACGATGGGGGCAAGCACGGCCAGCACCACGATCTTGGCGATGGTCGGCTCGAACAAGGCGATCACCGACGACGCGATGATCGCGGTCACGAGGTTGACGAACAGCCAGCCGAAGCGACGCTTGCCGGTCTCGATGATCGTGGCGTTGAGGTCGTCTTCGCGCACGCCGCCGAGGCGCATCAGGTCTTCCTCGGCCTCCTCGTCGATAACGTCGACGATGTCGTCGATGGTGATCACCCCGATCAGCCGTCCCGCGTCGTCGACCACCGGCGCGGACACCAGGTCCTGCTGCCGGAAGACGTAGGCCACCTCTTCCTGGTCCATCGCGGCCGGGACGGTGATCAGGTTCTTTTCCATGATCTCCGACATGTGCACCGGCCGCTTGGTACGCAGCACGCGGCTCAGCGCGACGGTGCCGACCGGGCGGTGGCGCGGGTCGACCACGAAGATGTCGTAGAAGTCCTGGGGCAGCCCCTCGCTCTCGCGCATGTGGTCGATGGTCTGGCCGACGGTCCAGAACATCGGCACCGCGACGAAATCGCGCTGCATCAGCCGGCCGGCGGAATCCTCCGGGAAGGCCAGATGCTCCTCGACCACGCTGCGCAGCGCCTCGGGAATGGCCTGCAGCACCTGGCGCTGCAGCGGCTCGTCCAGCCGGTCGAGCACGTAGAGCGCGTCATCCGAATCGATGCGAGTGATCGCGCGCGCGACGGTCTGGGTGCCGAGCTGGGCGACCACCTCGTCGCGCACCGAATCGTCGAGCTCGGGCAGGATGTCGGGATCGAAGCGCGGGCGGATGCGCTCGATCAGCCGGGCGCGGCGCTCGTGCGAAAGCTGCTCGAGAAGGTCGGCGAGCTCGGCGTAATGGATGTTGGCGAGGAGCGCATCGATCGCCGCGTCGTCGCCGGCGTCCAGCGCGGCCGCGACGGCGCGGACCATCTCGGGGCCGAAACCCAATAGGTCCACGGCCTGGGGCGCGGCTTCGGCAACCTCGGTTTTCGGCTCGGTCGCGTTGTCGACCATCGGCCCTCCGGCCTAGAGCGGGCTCTCTGCGCCGGGACGCGGAAAATTTAGGCCCGCGAACAGCGCGGGCCCGGAGATTGGTGCGGTCGAGAAGACTCGAACTTCCACGGGGTTTCCCCCACAGCGACCTCAACGCTGCGCGTCTACCAGTTCCGCCACGACCGCACGGTTCGAAAGACGTCCGAATTTCTTGCGAAAACCAGGGGGTGGGCATACCAAATCGCCCCATGGGACGCAAGCCGCTCAGCGCGCCCGTGGCGACCGATCGTGTCGAATGGCGCGTGACGCCCGGGCTAACCCACTACGAGGACGCGGTCCGCCTCATGGAGACCCGCGTCGCCGCCATCCGCGCCGGCACCGAAGGCGAGTTCGTCTGGCTGGTCGAGCACCCGTCCCTCTATACCGCGGGCACCAGCGCCCAGGCGGGCGATCTGCTGGACGCCGCCCGATTTCCGGTCCACCGGACCGGCCGGGGCGGCCAGTACACCTACCACGGGCCGGGCCAGCGGGTGGCCTACGTCATGCTCGACCTGGAGACGCGCGGCCGCGACGTGCGGGCTTTCGTCACGGCGCTGGAGGAATGGCTGATTCGGACGCTCGCCCGGCTCGGCGTCACCGGCGAGCGGCGCGCCGGCCGGGTCGGGATCTGGGTCGCGCGGCCGGGCCGCGAGGACAAGATCGCCGCCATAGGCGTGCGAGTGCGCCGCTGGGTGAGCTATCACGGCGTCTCGCTCAACGTGAGCCCGGACCTCGGCCACTATGGAGGCATCGTGCCCTGCGGCATCGCCGAGCATGGCGTCACGTCGCTCGTCGATCTCGGCGTGGCGGTGACGATGGCGGACGCCGACGCCGCCCTGCATGCCGCCTTCCGCGAGGTTTTCGAGGTCAGCCCGGGCCAAGCGTCGGGGTAACGGTCCCCTGATGTGGCGCGGGCGCCGCCTGGGGCGGGGGAACGGCGCCCTGAGGCGTCACCGCGCCGGGGTTCGGCGTCACCATCGGCGTGTTCGGCACCGGCGCCGGGAAACCCGCGACCTGGTTGCCCTTCGAATACATGCACTGGGCGTAGGCCATGTTGTACTGGCGCTGGATCGTCCACCCGCCGCGCGCCGAATTGCTCGCGCCGAACGCCGTGCCGCCGAGCGCGCCACCCGCGGCTCCGATTGCGGCGCCGCCGCCGCCGCCGATCGCCGCACCCAGCCCGGCACCCAGCGCGGTGCCGAGGATGCCCGCGCCTACGGCGGAGTTGTTGGCCTCCTGGCGCTCCGGCGCCACCTGTGCGTCGGCGTAGCCGCGACAAATGTTCTGGTCCTGGGCGAAGGCCTCGAACGGCTTACCGGGGGCCGGCATGACCATGACCGTCGGCGCCATGTGCTCGGGCACGCAGCCGGCGAGCGCAACCGCCGCCAGCGCGCCGGCGCCCGCCACTTTCCAATGCTTCATCGCTCACGCCTTTCGTGGTTCCCGCAAGTTACACGGGCGGGGGCCGCCTGCCCCGTCGCTCCCGGGGAAACGCGCGAACGCCGCGGCGGGTTCAGACGGTCGGGGCCTGGTGGAACCCGGGCTCGGCGGGCAGGGCGGCCGGATGGCGGTCGACCTGCGTGACCCGTGCCGTCGAGAGGCCGGTGCGGCAGGCGGCGATCATCTCCTCCACCGCGGCATTTTCGCCCGCGAACAGGGCCTCCACCGTGCCGTCGCGGCGGTTCCGCACCCACCCGTCCAGCCCGCGTGCCCGCGCCTGCTCGACCGTCCAGCCGCGGAACCAAACGCCCTGGACCCGCCCTCGGATGACGACCCGCACCGCAAGCATGGCTAGTCGCGGAGCAGCGCCAGGAAGCGCGACGCCGCGGCGATGTCGGCGCGCAGCCCCACGCGGCGCACCGCTGCCTCGGCATCCTCGCCCCAGCGCGCGGCCTGGAACAGCTCGTCGAGGCAGGAGGCCTCGAACGCGCCCTCGGCATCGATCCGCCCCTCTCCGAGCGCGAGTCCAATCACCAGGGAGCCGGCCGCCGCCGTCGCCGCGTGCAATGCGGTGAGGGCGAAATTGTCATAGGCCCGAATGGCATCGCGCAGGGCGGAAAGAGCCGCATCGGGTTGAGGGGTGGGCAGCACCCCGGCCGTGACCCGAAGTCGGGCGCCGAAGCGCTCCTCGGCCCATTCCACCAGCCCATGCCACGCCTCATGCTGGCGGGCGGCAAGGTCGGCCGGCGCCTCGGCGCGGTAGCAGACGAGGTCGGTTTGGGCGAAGCGCGCCACCTCGGCCAGCACCGCCTCGCGGTTCGGCGTCACCCGGTCGATGGCCGTGTTGGCCAGGCGTGTGAGGCGCATCCCGGCGGGATCGAACTCGTCGGGTTGGGCCGCCCATTCGGCCGCCACCGCCTGGGCGGCCGCACGCGCCGGGAGGACCAGCGGGTTCTTGGCGGGCGTGCGGGCCGGGCGGCCGTCGAGCATGAGGCGGAAGCCGGCAGCGGCGGGCGCGACCGATGCTTCTCGATAGAACCGCTTCATCGCCCGAACAGCCCCCGGATGCCGTTCTCGACCCCGGAGCCGATTTCGCGGACCACGCTTCCGGGGCCGGTTTCCGCCTTGTTGGGCGCGGCCGTCGGCTTGCCGCGCGGATGCGCCGCGGCGAGGCACGGAGTCGCATCGTCCGTGCCGCCGCTCACCAGCGGCAGAAGAAGCCCGAGCGGTCCCAGCGCCGCGCCCGCCACCGCGCCCGCGACACCTTTCACCACGCCGGCGGGATCGGGATAGGCCGAGGGCTGCGCCAGCGTGCCGCCGACGCGGATCGGCGTCGCGAGGCTGACCAGCGACGCGTCCTTCGGCGCGGGTTTCAGGAGCAGGTCGATGGTCTCGTCGCGGAGGCTCACCGTCCCGGCGCCGCGGACCGTCATGCGGTCTGTGTCGAACAGGATGCCGTCGGTGCGCGCCACGCCGCGGGTCACGGTGAACGGCGCGGCGGCGCAGTCGAGCGCGGTGCTGCCGCTATCACCGCCGCCCGGAAGCAGCGTGCGGACGAGGTCGGCCCCTAACAGGTTGACATAACCGCTGCCGATCGTGCCCTTGCCGAGCGCGACGCCCACCGTACCGTCGAGATCGGCCGCGACGGCGCGCAGCGTGCGCCCGCGGCCGGCAAGCCGCGCATCGAGAGCTGCCTTGGCGGCGAGAGCGCCCTTCATGTCGAGCGCGTCGGAAAGGCGCGCCATGTCCACGTTCTTGGCCGCAAGGCGAAACGTCAGCATTCCAGCGCCGTCGAGGCTCGCCGCACCCTCGACCGGCCCGCCAGCCAGCATGGCCGTGAACGGTCGGATCGCCAGCTTGCCGTGCATCAGCGTCAGATGGAGAGAGGCATCGTCGAGCGCGAGCTTGCCGGAGACGATCCGTTTCGCGGCGAGGTCGAGCTCGGCATCGACGGCGTGCAGCGCGTCGAGCGGCAAGGCCACGTTGGGGATGACCCGCCCGTTGCCAGGGGTCCGCCGAGCGGCACCCTTGGCACCGCCGCCGAGCGCGGCGAGGTCGATCTCCGGCGCGGCAAGCTTGCCGGTCACGCGCGGCGGGGCACCGCCCGCGTCGACCGCGAGCGCCCCCGCCAGATGGAGCGTGCCGAAATCCGCTTTCAGCCCGTCGATCGACCAGCGCGACAGGCCTTGGTTTGCGACGCGGCCGGCCAACGCAAACGCCCGGTCGTCCAGCTTGCCAGCCACCGTCAGATCGAAGGGTGCGCCCGGACCCTTTTGGTGGATCGTCAGCCGATCGAGCGCAACGGTCTCGGCCTTGCCGGTCGCTCCGTCGCGCCAGGTCAGCCGGGCGTCCTCCACCGTCACGTCGTGGAGAACAGCAAGTTGCAGGGCGCCGCCACCTGCCAGCGGTGTCGTAGAGGGCGGGGCCGATGCGCCCATCTGCCAGTTGCCGCGGCCGCCTTTGCCCGTCTCGATCAGGATGTCGGGCCGGTCGAGAACCAGCCGCTTCACCACCACCTCGCCGGAAAGCAGCGGCAGCAGGGCGACCCGCGCCTCGATGCGACCGACGGTCACCATGGCCGGGCGCGAGCCCCATGGCGCGTTGGCGAACGCAACCTTCTCCGCAACCAGCGAGGGGGCGGGAAAAAGTGCGAGCGACACCGGCCCGTCGATCGAGAGCTTGCGCCCAGTCGCGTCGGCAACCGCCGTCTCGGCATAGCCCTTGTAGGCGCCGAAATCGGCGGTCAGCAGGATCGCGGCGCCCGCGCCGACCAGCACCGCAACGAGGCCCAGCGACCACGCCGCGATGCGCCGGGGCCTCATCGGTCGGGCCCCGTCAGCGCCCGCACGAGGTCCGGCACCTCGTGCCAGTTCTCGGCGATGCGGTGCGCGCCGGCCGCCGTCAGCTCGTCGCGCGGATGGACGCCCCAGCTCACCCCGACCGCGGCGGTGCCGGCGTTCCGCGCCATCAGCACGTCGAACGTGGTGTCGCCGATCATCACCGTCTCGGCCGGCTCGACCCCCGCCTCCGCCATCGCCTGGCGCAACAGATAGGGGTTGGGCTTGCCGGGCCCATGATCGACCGTCTTGACGCAGAGAAACCGCCCGCCGAAGCCGCACGATTCCAGAATGTCGTGGACCCGGTGGTTGCCGCGGCTGGTGACGATGGCGAGCAGCGTGTCCTCGGCCTCCAGCGCGCGCAGCGCCTCGTGCGCGCCGGGAAACGCCTTCTCGTCGCGCGGGGGGGCCGGACGGCGTCCTGCGGTGACGTCGTCGTGGTAGGCGCGAATCATGGCGAGCTCGGCCGCACCGGAGCCCGGCAGCAACGCGCGGATCGATTCCTCCCACGGCAAGCCGATCACCCGCCGCGCCGCCTCGGCCTCGATGTCGGGGAAGCCGCAGGCGGACCAGCAGGCGCGGATTCCCTCGACGATCGAGGCGGCGCTGTCGATCAGCGTGCCGTCGAGATCGAAGGCGGCGAGGCGGAGAGGCGTCGGCATGGGCCTGAGAGATAGGCCATGCCGCCGCGGGAATCCAGCCGTCTGGGATGCTCAGGGTGGCGGCGGGGCGTCGGCGAACGGGTCGCCCTTGTAGTCGGTCTGGAAGCCAAGGAAGCGCCAGGTCTCTCGCATGAAGTCCGGCAGGGGCGCGACCACCCGCAAAGGCCGCCCGGACGGATGGGCGATGACGATCTCGCGCGCGTGCAGGTGCATTCGGCGTGCGTCTGCGACGCCGGGAATCTCCGCCTCGCGCCCGCCATACTTGCCGTCGCCGAGGATGGGCGTGCCGAGCTCCGCGCAATGGACGCGAAGCTGGTGGGTGCGGCCGGTGTGCGGGCGGAGCGCGAGCCAGGCGGCTCGGTTGCCGGCGCGCTCGATCACCGCGTAGTCGGTGATCGCCCGCCGCCCCTCCTCGCGATCGGCCTCGACACGCTCGCCCTTCGGCCCCCCGTGCTTGGCAAGCGCCAGGTCGATGCGGCCGCGCTCCGGCCGCGGGACGCCCACGACGATGGCCCAATAGGTCTTCCGCGTCTCGCGCGCCTGGAAGGCGCGGGCGAAGAACGCGGCGGAGAGGGCCGAGCGCGCGAGCAGCAGCACGCCCGACGTGTCGCGGTCGAGCCGGTGGACGAGGCGCGGCCGCTCCGGCGCGTCGAAGCGCAGCGCGTCGAGCATGGCGTCGAGATGGCGCGTCGTGCCGGTGCCGCCCTGGGTGGCGAGGCCAGCCGGCTTGTCGATCGCGATGACGTGCGCGTCGCGATGAAGCACCAGCCCCTGCACCCAGGCCGCATCCTCGGCGCTGGGCGCCCGCGCGGCGGGCATCGGCGTCGGACGCGCGGCCTGCGTGCCCAAAGGCGGCACGCGAACCTGCTGGCCCTCGGCGAGGCGCAGCGCCGCCTTGGCGCGCGCCCCGTCGACCCGAATCTGGCCGGTGCGCAGCAGCTTCTCCAGCCGACCGTGGGTAAGCTCGGGGAAGTGGCGGCGGAACCAGCGGTCGAGCCGAATCTCGGCCTCGTCCGCGGCGACGGTGAGAGTTCGGACAGTCTCTGCCATCAGGTAAAGATCACGCGCATGACGCGGAGCCCGGCGAAAAAGCCGCCCACCGACAACACCACCGACGCCAAGGCATAGGCGGTCGCCGCGTTCCACTGCCCGCGCTCGATGAACAGCACCATCTCGGTCGAGAACGCCGAGAAGGTGGTGAAAGCGCCGAGAATGCCGACGAAGATCATCGCGCGCACGGCCTCGCTGGGCGACCAGGCATAAGCCGCGAGCCCGAGCAGTAGCCCGCCGATCGTCGAGCCCACCACGTTGACGGTGAAGATCGCCCAGAAATTCGGCAGGTGCGCGGCGGTGACAACGTGCCCCACGAGATGGCGGGCGACGGCACCGATGGCGCCGCCGGCGGCGATGGAAAAAAGGACGGTTGCGTTCATGTCTCGCTCCGCTCTGGTTCGGTCGGGCGAAGCACGGCAAACAAAAACCCCTGCCGCGCGCCGCGGTGCAGGAGTCATCAGCCCGGTCGTCGGGCGGTTTCGGGGGAACCCCATCCCCATCGTGTTGGCTGTTGATAGCAGAAGCGTCGCGGGCAAGGCAATTCCGTCATCCGCCGTCAGGCGGGCTCGTCCCCCTCGCCCGCGGCCTTGGCGCGCAGCTTCGCCCAGTAGTCCAACCGCTTCGCGATCTCGCGCTCGAAGCCGCGCTCGGCCGGGCGATAGAAGCTCTGCCGCGCCATCCCGTCGGGGAAGTAGTTCTGGCCGGAGAACGCCTCCTCCGTGCCGTGGTCGTAGACATACCCCGCCGCGTAGCCGAGCTCCTTCATCAGCCGGGTCGGCGCGTTGAGGATGTGCATCGGCGGCATCAGCGAGCCCGTCTCGCGCGCCGCGCGGTTCGCGGCACCCTGGGCCACATAGGCGGAGTTCGATTTGGGCGCGGTCGCGAGGTAGATCACCGACTGGACGATGGCGAGCTCGCCCTCGGGCGAGCCGAGCCGCTCGTACGCGTCCCAGGCGGCGAGCGCCTGGACCAGCGCCTGCGGGTCGGCCATGCCGATATCCTCGGACGCGAAGCGGGTCAGCCGGCGGGCGATGTAGAGCGGGTCCTCACCCCCCGCCAGCATGCGGGCGAGCCAGTAGAGCGCCGCGTCGACGTCGGAGCCGCGCAGCGACTTGTGCAGGGCGCTGATGAGGTTGTAGTGCCCTTCCTGCGCCTTGTCGTAGAGGGGCGCCCGGCGCTGCACCGCCGCGGCCAGGGCAGCGGCGTCGAGCGGCTTCGCGTCCGGCGGAAGCTGGAACAGCTCCTCCGCCAGATTGAGCACGTAGCGGCCGTCGCCGTCGGACATGGCGCGAAGCGCCGCCCGCGCCTCGTCGTCGAGCGGCAGTTGGCGGCCCTCGATCGCCTCCGCCCGCCTCAACAGCTCGTCGAGCGCCGCGTCGGACAGGCGATGCAGCACGTAGACCTGGCAACGCGACAGCAGCGCGGCGTTGAGCTCGAAGGACGGATTCTCGGTCGTGGCGCCGACCAGGATCACCGTGCCGTCCTCGACGTAGGGGAGGAACCCATCCTGCTGGGCACGGTTGAAGCGGTGGATCTCGTCGACGAACAGGAGCGTCCCTTCGCCCGCCGCGCGCCGCTCGCGCGCCCGCTCGAACACCTTGCGGAGGTCGGCGACGCCGGAGAACACGGCCGACAGCGGCTCGAAGGCGAGGCCCGTCGCATCGGCGAGCAGGCGGGCGATCGTCGTCTTGCCGCTGCCCGGCGGGCCCCACAGGATGATCGAGGCGAGGCGCTTTCCGGCCACCATGCGCCCGATGGGCGCTTCGGGCGCCAGAAGGTGGTCCTGGCCCAGGACCTGATCGAGACGCTTGGGGCGGAGCCGGTCGGCCAAAGGGTGGGGCGCATCGGCCTCGAACAGGGTCGGCGTCGGCGGGCGCCGGGCCACCTATCCCTCGATCGTCACGGACATCACCCGGCCGCCGCGGCGCACCGAAATGCGCCACGGGCTGACGCCCGACTCGATTGCGTCCTTCAGGTCGGAGACGCGGTGGATCGTGGAGTCGTTGAGCTTTGTCAGGAAGTCGCCCGGCCGGATGCCGACGTGGTCGGCCGGGCTGCCGCTGGCCACCTGGGTCACGATCACGCCGGTCTGCAGCGAATCCACCTGCAGCTTATCGGCGAGCGCCGGCGACAGGTTGGCCACCGTCGCGCCCGCCAGCGGGTTGCGGCCGCGAATGTCCGTGGTGTCGGGCGGCGGCGTCGCGGGCGGCGGTGTCAGCGCCATCTTGAACTCGAGCTGGCGGCCCGAGCGCAGCACGGTGAAAGCCGCCGTCCCGCCCACCGTCAGCGTCGCGATGCGGAAACGCACGGCCTGGATGTCGTTGACCGCCTTGCCGTCGATCGCGAGCAGCACGTCGCCGACGCGAATGCCGGCGCGGTCGGCGGGCCCACCGGGATAGATCTGGCTGATCACCACCCCTTCCGGGCGCGAAAGCCCCAAGGACGAGGCCATGTCCGCCGTCACCGTCTCGCCCGACGCGCCGAGCCACGGCCGAACGATCTTGCCGCCGTGCAGCTCGTTGGCGATCAGGCTCGCCACCATGTTGGCCGGGATGGCGAAGCCGATCCCGACCGAGCCGCCGGAGCGCGAGTAGATCGCGGTGTTGATGCCGACCAGCCGCCCGTCCATCCCGATCAGCGCGCCGCCCGAATTGCCCGGGTTGATGGCCGCGTCGGTCTGGATGAAGAACGAGTAGTCCGAGACCCCCTCTGCGGTGCGGGCCAGCGCCGAGACGATGCCCATTGTGACCGTCTGGCCGACGCCGAACGGGTTGCCGATGGCGAGCACGAGGTCGCCGACCTCCAGCGTGTCGGAATCGCGAAGCCGTAGGTAAGGCAGCCGCTCGCCGCCGGTGTCGATGCGGAGAAGCGTGAGATCGGTGCGCTCGTCCGTCAGCACGATGCGGGCCGGGAATTCGCGCCGGTCGGAGAGCACGACGGTGATGTCGCTCGCGCCGCGGATGACGTGGTTGTTGGTGACGATCAGCCCGTCGGGCCGGACGATCACCCCTGAGCCCAGCGAGTTCTCGATCCGCTGGCGCGGCACGCCGCGGAACATTCCGTTGCCGAAAAACTGGCGGAAGAACGGGTCGTCGAGGAAGGGCGAAGCGCGGCTCTCGACGACCCGGCGGGCGTAGATATTGACGACCGCCGGCGCGTCCTCCTTCACCAGCGGGGCGAAGGACAGCTGGATCTCGGCGCGTGACTGGGGAACCGCCCGCTCGGCCGCAATGGCGGGCATGGCCAAGCCGGCAAGAACAAGGGCCGCGACGGCCAGGGCGCGGAGCGCGTCCAGCGTCCGCCGTACCGCGAGCGGGCCGCCCCGGGAAATCATCCGTTCGACCTGTCCGCCGGACGCGGCACCCGTCTGCCTTTCGTGCGTATGCTCCAGCCTCGGGCTAGGCCGCAGCCTCTTCGGTTTCGGCCTCGTCGGCCACCGGCCCGGAATCCAGGCCCTTCGCCTCGGGATCGCGGTCGACCAGCTCGATGATCGCCATCGGCGCAGAGTCGCCATAGCGGAACCCGGCCTTCATGACGCGGGTGTAGCCACCGGGCCGCGTCGCGTAACGCTGGGCGAGGGTCGTGAACAGCTTCTCGGCGAGCGCGCGGTCGTGCAGGACCGAAAGCGCCTGGCGTCGGGCATGCAGATTGCCGCGCTTGCCGAGGGTGATCAGCTTGTCGACCACCGGGCGCAGCTCCTTCGCCTTCGGCAGCGTTGTCTTGATCTGCTCGTGCTTCAACAGCGCCGCCGCCATGTTGCCGAACATGGCCTTGCGGTGGGCGCTGGTCCGGCCGAGCTTCCGGCCGCTGAGACGGTGACGCATAGGGGAACTCCTGCCTCTCTGGGCTCGTCAGTAGGGCTCTTCGAGCTTCTTCGCAAGCTCCTCGATGTTCTCCGGTGGCCAGTCCGGGATCTCCATGCCGAGATGCAGCCCCATGTGGGCCAGCACCTCCTTGATCTCGTTCAGCGACTTGCGGCCGAAGTTCGGCGTGCGCAGCATTTCCTGCTCGGTCTTCTGCACCAGGTCGCCGATATAGATGATGTTGTCGTTCTTCAGGCAGTTGGCCGAGCGCACGCTGAGCTCGAGCTCGTCCACCTTGCGCAGCAGGTTCTTGTTGAACACCGGCTCCAGCGGCATCTCCTCGCGGATGGCGTGGGTCGGCTCCTCGAAATTGACGAAGAGGTTCAGCTGGTCCTGCAGGATGCGCGCGGCGAGCGCGACGGCGTCCTCGGGCGTCACCGTGCCGTTGGTCTCGACCTCCATCGTCAGCTTGTCGTAGTCGGTGACCTGGCCGACGCGGGTATTGTCGACGCGGTAGGAGACCTTGCGCACCGGTGAATAGACGGCATCGACCGGGATCAGCCCGATCGGCGCATCTTCGGCCCGGTTCTGCGTAGCGGCGACATAGCCCTTGCCGTTGTTGACGGTGAGCTCCATTGACATCTTGGCGCCGTCGTCGAGCGTGCAGATCACCACGTCGGGATCGATGATCTCGATGTCGTGGCCGGTTTCGATCATGCCGGCGGTGATTTCGCCCGGGCCGGTGCCGGTCAGCGTCATGCGCTTCGGCCCCTCGCCGTGCATGCGGACCGCCATCGACTTGATGTTGAGCACAATGTCGGTCACGTCCTCGCGCACGCCCGGGATGGACGAGAATTCGTGCAGCACGCCGTCGATCTGGACGGCGGTAACCGCCGAGCCCTGCAGCGAGGACAGCAGCACGCGGCGCAGCGCGTTGCCGAGCGTCAGCGCGAACCCGCGCTCGAGCGGCTCGGCAACCACGACCGCGTGGCGCGACGGATCGGCGCCGGGCTGGAACTCCAGCTTGTTCGGCTTGATCAGGTCTTGCCAGTTGCTCTGAATTTGGGTCACGTGTGGGTCCTCATCGTTCCGAATATCGGTCGCGGCCGGAGGCGGGAACAGCCTCGGCCGTTTGTCGGGGCCAGCGCGGCTAGACGCGGCGGCGCTTGCGCGGCCGGCAGCCGTTGTGCGGGATCGGCGTCACGTCGCGGATCGAGGTGATCGTGAATCCGACCGCCTGGAGCGCGCGGAGCGCCGATTCGCGACCCGAGCCCGGCCCCTTGACCTCGACCTCGAGCGTCTTCATGCCGTGCTCCATCGCCTTCTTGCCGGCGTCCTCGGCGGCGACCTGGGCGGCGTAGGGCGTCGATTTGCGCGACCCCTTGAAGCCTTGCGCCCCGGCGGTCGACCACGCGATGGTGTTGCCCTGCGCGTCGGCGATGGTGATCTTGGTATTGTTGAACGTCGCGCTGACATGCGCGACGCCCGAGGTGATGTTCTTGCGCTCGCGCCGACGTATGCGCGCGGCAGGTGCAGCCGCCTTTGCCATAATTTGCTCCGCTTACTTCTTTGTGGCGGTCGCCTTGCCGGCGATCGGCCGCGCGCGGCCCTTGCGCGTGCGGGCATTGGTGTGGGTCCGCTGGCCGCGCACCGGCATCTGCCGGCGGTGGCGCAGCCCGCGATAGCAGCCGAGATCCATCAGCCGCTTGATGTTCATGGCGATTTCGCGCCGAAGATCGCCCTCGACCTCGTAGTCCCGGTCGATGATCTCGCGGATGCGCATCATCTCGTCGTCGCCGAGCTGGTTGACGCGCCGGTTACCGGGGACGCCCGCCTTCTCGCAGATCTTGGCCGCGCTGGTGCGCCCGATCCCGTAGATGTAGGTGAGCGCGATGGCCACCTGCTTGTTCGTCGGTAGGTTAACGCCAGCGATGCGCGCCACGTCGATTGCTCCTCGCCAATGCCGGAAAGCCCGCCGGGGTCGATTTGCCGTCGCCCCCGCGGGCCGCCGGATTATAGAAATAATAATACAACAGTCAACAGTCTAGGCCGCTTCCAAGACCGCTTCCATCTGCCGTGTCACTTCGTCGATCGGAGCCATCCCATCGACCGTCTTCAGCACGCCCCGGCTGCGGTAGTAGGGCAGCAGCGGCGCCGTCTGAGCATTGTACGCCTCGAGCCGGGCCTTCACCGTCTCCGGCGTGTCGTCGGGCCGGCGCACGAACTCGGTCGAACCGCACGCGTCGCACACCCCTTCGGTCCGTGGGCGCTTGGTCTCGTCATGATAGACCGCGCCGCACTTGGCGCAGGAGAAGCGGCCGGTGATGCGCTTGAGCAGCGCCGCCTCGTCGACCTTCATCTCGATCACAGCATCGAGCTTCAAGCCCTTGTTAGACAACATTTTATCGAGCGCTTCGGCCTGGCCGACCGTGCGCGGAAACCCGTCCAGGATGAAGCCGGGCTTGCAGTCCGGCTCCTCGATCCGCTCGGCGATCATGCCCACGATTACGTCGTCGGGCACGAGCTTGCCCGCTTCCATGATCGCCTTTGCCTGATTGCCGAGATCGGTGCCGGCCTTGACCGCGGCGCGAAGCATGTCACCGGTCGAGAGCTGCACGACGCCGTAGCGGGCCTGCAGGCGCTGGGCCTGGGTACCCTTGCCCGCCCCGGGAGGGCCCAAGAGGATCAGCTTCATCCGCGTCGACCCTTCAGCCGCGACTTACGGATCAGACCTTCGTACTGGTGGGCGATCAGATGCGACTGTACTTGCGCCACCGTGTCCATCGTCACGGTAACGACGATCAGCAGCGTCGTGCCGCCGAAATAAAACGGCAGCGAATACTCGGAGATCAGGATCTCGGGCAGGATGCAGACGCCTGCCAGGTAGAGCGCACCGATGGCGGTGAGCCGGGTCAGCACGAAATCGAGATATTCGGCCGTGTTCTTGCCGGGCCGGATGCCGGGCACGAACCCGCCATACTTCTTCAGATTGTCCGCCGTCTCGGCCGGGTTGAACACCACCGCGGTGTAGAAGAACGCGAAGAAGATGATCAAAGCGGAATAGAGAATCAGGTGGACCGGCTGGCCCCGCCCGAGCGCGGTGGTGATGTAGGTCATCCACTCGGGCCCGTTCTTGGCCGTGAAGCCGGCGATGGTGACCGGCAGCAGCAGCAGCGATGAGGCGAAGATCGGCGGGATCACGCCCGAGGTGTTGATCTTGAGCGGCAGGTGCGAGCTTTCGCCGCCATACATCTTGTTGCCGACCTGTCGCTTCGGATATTGCACCACAATCCGGCGCTGGGCGCGCTCCATGAACACGATGAAGGCGATCACCGCGACGCCGAGGACCATAAACCCGATGATGAAGCCGGCCGACAGCGCGCCGGTGCGGCCGAGTTCGAGCATGCTGGCGATGGCGTGCGGCAGGTTGGCGACGATCCCCGCGAAGATGATCAGCGAGATGCCGTTGCCAACGCCGCGCGCCGTCACCTGCTCGCCAAGCCACATCAGGAACATCGTACCGCAGGTGAGAGAGACGACGGTCGTCCACTCGAACAGCATGCCCGGGTTCATCACGGCCGACCCCTGCGAGCCGGTCATGCCCTCGAGCCCCTTGGCGATGCCGAACGCCTGGACCGCTGCGAGGAGCACGGTGCCGTAGCGGGTGTATTGGTTGATCTTCTTGCGGCCGGCCTCGCCCTCCTTCTTCAGCGCCTCGAAATGGGGCGAGACTGCCGTCAGGAGCTGGATGATGATCGCCGCCGAAATGTACGGCATGATGTTGAGCGCGAAGACGGTCATCCGGCCGAACGCGCCGCCGGCGAACATGTCGAACATTCCGAGGATGCCGCCCGCCTGGCGATGGAACACGTCGGCGAGGATGGCCGGGTCGATGCCGGGCAGCGGTATGTACGTCCCGAGCCGATAGATCACCAGCGCGCCCAGCGTGAACCAGATGCGCTTCTTGAGGTCCGTCGCCTTGGCGAAATGGGCGAAGTTGATCTGCGACGCGAGCTGTTCGGCGGCGGATGCCATGCCGGTCTCCGGTTGCCCTGCCCCGCCGGGCCCGCGCGCGGCCCGGACGGGTACGGTGCGTTTACGCGATACCGAATGCGCGGCGCGCAATGCGCGCCGGCGCGGTCAAATCGTCACCCCTCGGCCGAAGCGGCGGGCGGCGCCGGCAGCACAACGCGGCCACCGGCCTTTTCCACAGCGGCAACGGCGGCTTTCGAGGCCCCGGCCGCCTCGATGGTGATCTTGGTCTTGAGCTCGCCTTTTGCAAGGAGCCGGAGCCCATCGTGCGGCTTGCCGATCACCCCGGCGGCGAAGAGGCTGGCCGCGGTCATGGTCTCAGCCGGATCGAGGCGCTTCGCCTCGATCGCCGCCTGCAACCGGCCGAGATTGAGTTCGGCGTAGCGCTTGCGGAAGATGTTCTTGAAGCCGCGCTTGGGCAGACGGCGCTCGATCGGCATCTGGCCGCCTTCGAACCCCTTAATGGCGACACCGGTGCGGGCCTTCTGGCCCTTCTCGCCCTTGCCCGAGGTCTTGCCCAGCCCCGACGATTCGCCGCGGCCGAGGCGCTTGCGCGAATGTCGGGCCCCAGGATTGTCCCGCAACTCATTGAGACGCATAACGAGTTCCCTTCGTGCGACGGCCTATTCGGCCGCCTCCACCTTCACCAGATGGTGGACCTTGGTGATCATGCCGCGCACCGATGGCGTGTCCTCGAGGACGCGAGTCCGGTGCAGCTTGTCGAGCCCGAGGCCGCGCAGCGTGGAGCGCTGGATCGCGGGCCGGCCGATCGGCGAGCCGATCTGGGTGACCTTGATCTTACCCGCCATGCTACTGGCCCGCCTCGGACGAAGCCGCCGGGGTGCCGTCGCGCCGGCTGATCAGGTCGCCGACCTTCTTGCCACGGCGCGCCGCCACAGAACGCGGCGAGTTGAGCCGCTTCAGCGCGTCGAACGTCGCCTTCACCATGTTGTGAGGATTGGCGGTGCCGACCGACTTCGCCACCACGTCGGCGACGCCGACCGTTTCGAACACCGCCCGCATCGGGCCGCCGGCGATGATGCCGGTACCGGCCGGCGCGGCGCGCAGAACGACCCGCCCGGCGCCGAAATGCCCCTTCACGTCGTGGTGCAGCGTCCGGCCTTCGCGCAGCGGCACGCGGATCATGTTGCGCTTGGCCTGCTCGGTCGCCTTGCGGATCGCCTCGGGCACCTCGCGCGCCTTGCCGGCGCCGTATCCGACGCGGCCCTTGGTGTCGCCGACGACGACCAGCGCGCCGAACCCGAAGCGGCGGCCGCCCTTCACAACCTTGGCGACGCGGTTGATGGAGACGAGCTTGTCGACCAGCTCGCCGTCCTCGCGCCCCGCATCGTCGCCGCCCTGCGGGCGTCTCGGTCGCCTACCCATCGCTTCGTCCCATCAAATCCGTGAATTCAGACCGCAAACTCAAAACGCCAGCCCGCCTTCGCGCGCGGCGTCGGCCAGCGCCTTGACGCGGCCGTGATAGAGATACGCCCCGCGATCGAACACCACCTCGGTCACGCCCTTGGCCTGGGCACGCTCGGCCACCAACTTGCCAACCGCCTCGGCGGCCGACTTGTTGCCGCCCGATTTGAGTGCCTCGCGCAGATCCTTGTCGAGCGAGGAGGCCGCCGCCAACGTGACCCCGCTCGCGTCGTCGATCACCTGGGCGTAGATATGCTTGTGCGAACGGAATACCGACAATCGCACACGCCCGCGCGACTTTGCCCGGATCCCGTGGCGGACCCGAACCTTGCGGCGCGCCGCCACCTTTTTGCCCCTGAGCATGCTACTTCTTCTTGCCTTCCTTGCGGATGATCTGCTCGTCCGCATAGCGGATGCCCTTGCCCTTGTAGGGCTCGGGCTTGCGCCACGCGCGAATCTCGGCTGCCACCTGGCCGACCCGCTGGATATCGGCGCCCGACACCTGGATCTGGGTGGGCGTCGCGCAGGCGATGGCGATGCCCTCCGGGATCGGATAGCGCACCTCGTGGCTATAGCCAAGCTGCAGCACCAGCGTCTTGCCCTCGACCGCGGCGCGATAGCCGACGCCCGTGATGTCGAGCCGCTTGGTGAACCCTTCCGACACACCCTTGACGATGTTGTTCAGGTGGCTGCGCTGCGTACCCCACTGGGTGCGTGCGCGCTTGGACATGTCCCTGGGCTTCACCCAGAGCTGGTCGTTTTCGCGCGTCACGTCGACCTCGTCGGCAATGGCGAGCGACAGCGCCCCATTCTTCCCCTTCGCGGTGAGCGTGCGGCCGGCGATCTGGACATCGACCCCCGCCGGCACGGCGACCGGATATTTCCCTACGCGCGACATCTCAGAACACCTGGCAGAGGACCTCGCCGCCGAGATTGGCGGCGCGGGCCTCAGAATCGGACATCACGCCCCGGGGCGTCGACAGGATCGAGATGCCGAGCCCATTATAGACGCGCGGCAGATCCTTGATCTTGGCGTACACCCGCCGGCCCGGTTTGGACACGCGCTTGAGCTCGCGGATCACCGGCGCACCGTCGTGGTACTTCAGCTCGATACGGATTTCGGAAATGCCCGTACGCAGCTCTGAGGTCTCGAAACCGCGGATATAACCTTCGCGCTCGAGAACCTGCAGCACGTTGGCACGCAGCTTCGAAGAAGGGCTCTTTATGCTCGAAAGCTTCGCCCGCTGTCCGTTCCGGATGCGGGTCAGCATATCGCCCAGGGGATCGGAAATCGCCATCGGTTCCCTGCTCTACCAGCTCGCCTTGACCATGCCGGGAATCTGTCCCTGCGACGCGAGATCGCGCAGCGCAATGCGCGACATCTTGAACTTGCGATAGACACCGCGCGACCGGCCGGTCAACTCGCACCGGTTGCGAATGCGCACCGGGGCGGCATTGCGCGGTATCTCGGCGAGCTTCAACCGGGCGCCGAAGCGCTCCTCGGCCGGCAGCGAGCGGTCCTCCGCGATCGCCTTGAGGCGCGCGCGTCGCCCCGCATACTGCTTCGCGAGCCGCATGCGCTTCTTGTTCCGCTCGATCTGGCTCGTCTTCGCCATTCCTTGTCCTCCAGAGCCGCCGCGGTCAGCCCGCAAACGGCATGTCGAATCCCTTGAGGAGCGCAAGCGCCTCGCGGTCGGTCTTCGCCGTCGTGACGATGGCGACATCCATGCCCCGCACCTCGTCAACGGCGTCGTAATCGATCTCGGGGAACACGATCTGCTCGCGGAGCCCCAAATTGTAATTCCCGCGCCCGTCGAACGCCTTGGACGAGATGCCCCGGAAATCGCGCACGCGCGGCAGCGCGATCGAGATCAGCCGGTCGAGAAACTCATACATCCGGTCGCGCCGCAGCGTGACCTTGCAGCCGATCTTCTGGCCCTCGCGCAGCTTGAAGGTCGCGATCGACTTCCGCGCCGCGATCACGATGGCCTTCTGCCCCGTAATCAGCGACAACTCCTTCGCGGCCGCGTCGATCTTCTTCGCGTCGCCGAGCGCCTCGCCAACGCCCATATTGACCACGATCTTGGACAGCCGTGGCACGTCCATCGGATTCGTGTAGCCGAACTCCTTCTCCAGCGCGGGCCGGATGTCGGAGCTATAAATGTCGGAAAGACGGGACATGGTGCTCACCTGTCGATCACTTCGCCGGAACGCTTGGCGAAGCGCACTTTCTTGCCGTCGTCGAGCACGCGCCAGCCGACGCGGGTCGGCTTGCCGTCGGCCGGATCGACCAGCGAAACGTTGGAGATGTGGAGCGGCGCCTCCTTCTCGAGGATGCCGCCCTGCGGGTTCGCCTGCGAAGGGCGGGTGTGGCGCCGCACCATGTTCACGCCCTGCACCAGGACGCGCAATTCCTTGGGGATGACGTGCAGCACGTTGCCGCGCCGGCCCTTCTCGCGCCCCGACAGGACGATCACGTCGTCGCCCTTCTTGATCTTGAACTTCGTGGCCATCACAGAACCTCGGGCGCGAGCGAAATGATCTTCATGAACTGCTTGGCGCGCAGCTCGCGCGTCACCGGCCCGAAGATGCGCGTGCCGATCGGCTCGCCCTGAGCATTAATCAACACGGCGGCGTTGCGGTCGAAGCGGATCGCCGTGCCGTCGGTGCGGCGGATCTCTTTCGCAGTGCGCACGACGACGGCGCGATGCACGTCGCCCTTCTTCACGCGGCCGCGCGGGATCGCCTCTTTCACCGACACCACGATGACGTCGCCGACCGTCGCGGTCTTGCGCATCGAGCCGCCGAGCACCTTGATGCACTGGACGCGGCGCGCGCCGGAATTGTCGGCCACCTCCAGGTTCGTCTGCATCTGAATCATCGCGGTCTACCTTCTCACGCGTGCCCGGCTTAGACGCCGTCCGTCACGACTTCCCAGGTCTTCGTCTTCGAAAGCGGCCGGCACTCGCAAATCGACACGATGTCGCCGACCTTGAACTTGTTCGCCTCGTCATGCGCCGCGTACTTCTTCGCGCGGCGGATGACCTTCTTGTACATCGGGTGCTGGACGCGGCGCTCGACGCGGACGATCACCGTCTTGTCGCCCTTGTCGCTGACCACCACCCCGCTCAGAACTCGTCTCGGCATTCGTGCTCTCCTAGGACGCGGCGCGGGCGCGCTCGCCCATAACGGTGCGGATGCGGGCGATGTCGCGCCGCACCTGGCGGACGCGTGCCGTCGCCTCGAGTTGGCCGGAAGCGCGCTGGAAGCGGAGGTTGAGCGCCTCCTTCTTCAGCTGCGCGAGCTGATCCTTCAGCTCGTCCGCCGACTTCTGCCTCAGATCGGCCGCGTCCATGTCTACTCCGTCCGCGCGATGAACTTGGTGGGGATCGAAAGCTTGGCCGCGGCGAGGGCGAACGCCTCGGTCGCGATCTGCAGAGGCACGCCGTCGATCTCGAACATGATCCGGCCCGGCTTCACCCGCGCCACCCAGTATTCCGGTGTACCCTTGCCCGAGCCCATACGCACTTCGGCGGGCTTGGTCGACACCGGGACGTCCGGGAAGATGCGGATCCACACGCGCCCGGAGCGCTTCATGTGGCGCGTGATGGCGCGCCGCGCCGCCTCGATCTCGCGGGCCGTGACACGCCCCGGACCCATCGCCTTCAGGCCGAACGCGCCGAAATTGAGCGCCGTGCCCGAGGTGGCGAGGCCGTGGATGCGGCCCTTGTGGGCCTTGCGGAACTTGGTGCGCTTGGGACTGAGCATCTCTCGCTACTCTTCTCGTTCCGGCCTAGCGCCCGACCTGCTGCTCGGCGAGGCGCTTGTCCTGCGCCATCGGGTCGTGCGCCATGATCTCGCCCTTGAACACCCAGACCTTGACGCCGCAGGTGCCGTAAGTGGTGCGGGCGGTCGCCGTGCCATAATCGACGTCGGCGCGCAGCGTGTGCAGCGGCACGCGCCCTTCGCGGTACCACTCCATCCGCGCGATCTCCGCCCCGCCGAGCCGGCCACCGCAATTGATACGGATTCCTTCGGCGCCGAGGCGGATCGCCGACTGCACCGCGCGCTTCATGGCGCGGCGGAAGGCGACGCGGCGCATCAACTGCTGGGCAATGTTCTCGGCCACCAGCTTGGCGTCGATCTCGGGCTTCCGGATCTCAACGATGTTGAGGTGAACGTCGGCCTTGGTCATCCTGGCAACGTCGACGCGCAGCTTCTCGATGTCGGCGCCCTTCTTGCCGATCACGACGCCAGGCCGCGCGGTATGGATGGTGACGCGCGCCTTCTTGGCCGGCCGCTCGATCACCACGCGGCTCACCCCCGCCTGGGCCAAGCGAGTGTGCAGGTACTCGCGCAGCTTCAAATCCTCGTGCAGCAGCCCGGCATAGTTCTGGTCGTTCGCGAACCAGCGCGAATCCCAGGTGCGGTTGATGCCGAGCCGAAGCCCGATCGGATTGACCTTCTGACCCATTACGCCGTCTCCTCGGCCTGCTCTGCGGGCTCGGCCCGCTCGCGCACGACCACGGTCAAATTGCTGAACGCCTTCTCGACGCGCCCGACCCGGCCACGGGCCCGCGCGTGAAAGCGCTTGATGACGAAGGCGCGCCCGACCGACGCCTCGGCGACATAAAGCCGGTCGACGTCGAGCTGGTGGTTGTTCTCGGCGTTGGCGATGGCTGCCTGCAGCACCTTGCGCACGTCGACCGCGATGCGACGGCGCGAGAAGGCGAGCTCGGCCAACGCCCGCTCGGCGTCGAGCCCCCGGATCGAGCCGGCGACGACGTTGAGCTTGCGCGCGCTCGTCCGCAGCGCCTTGGCGAACGCCATCGCCTCGGTCTCGGACAGTCTGCGAGGTGCGGTTTTCTTGCCCATGACGCTATGCCCGCTTCGCCTTCTTGTCGCCCGAGTGACCGTGGAACGTGCGGGTCGGCGAGAACTCGCCGAACTTGTGGCCCACCATGTTCTCGGTCACCAGGACGGGGATGAATTTCTGGCCGTTATAGACGCCGAACGTCAGCCCCACGAACTGGGGCAGGATGGTCGAACGGCGCGACCAGGTGCGGATTACCGCGTTGCGCCCCGACGAGCGCGCGTCTTCGGCCTTCTTTAGAAGGTAGCCGTCGACGAAGGGGCCTTTCCAGACGGAACGGGACACGCGTCTCTCCTAGGACTTCGCGTGCCGGCGACGCATGATCAGCTTGTCGCTCGGCTTCTTCTTGCGGGTACGGTGGCCCTTGGTGGACACGCCCCAAGGCGTCACCGGGTGGCGGCCGCCGGAGCTCTTGCCCTCGCCGCCGCCGTGCGGATGGTCGACCGGGTTCATCGCAACGCCGCGCACCGACGGGCGCTTGCCCAACCAGCGGTTGCGGCCGGCCTTGCCGATCTTGATGTTCTTGTTGTCGGGATTCGACACCGCGCCAATCGTCGCCATGCAGCGGACGGGCACCATGCGCAGCTCGCCCGAAGACAGGCGGAGCTGGGCGAACCCGGCGTCTTTGCCGATGAGCTGGACATAGGTTCCCGCCGAGCGGCCCAGCTGTCCGCCGCGTCCGGGCTTCATCTCGACGTTGTGGACGATCGTGCCGACCGGGATGTTCTCCATCGGCATCGCGTTGCCCGGCTTGATGTCGCAGCGCTCGCCAGAGATCACCTGATCGCCCGGGCGTATGCGCTGCGGCGCCAGGATGTAGGACAGGTCGCCGTCGGCGTACTTGACCAGGGCAATGAAGGCCGACCGGTTCGGGTCGTACTCCAGCCGCTCCACCGTGCCGGCCACGTCGAACTTCAGCCGCTTGAAATCCACCATGCGGTAGCGACGCTTGTGGCCGCCGCCGCGCCGGCGCGCGGTGATGCGGCCGGCGTTGTTGCGCCCGCCATGGCCGTTGAGACCCTCGGTCAGCTCCTTGACCGGCTTGCCCTTCCAGAGATCGGACCGGTCGACAAGGACCAGCCCACGCAGCGAGGGCGTTACCGGATTGAATTGCTTCAGCGCCACGGCCTAGACCCCCGTCGTCACGTCAATGCGGCTGCCCTCGGCGAGCGACACGACGGCCTTCTTCCAATCGGGCCGCTTGCCGATCCGGCCGCGCCAACGCTTGGTCTTGCCCTTCTGGCGCAGCGTGTTGACGGCCTTCACCTCGACCTTGAACAGCTTCTCGATCGCCGCCTTGATCTCGGGCTTGGTCGCCTCGAGCGGCACGCGGAACGTTACCTGGTTGTGTTCCGAACCGAGGGTCGATTTCTCGGTCACCACGGGGCGGACGATCAGCCCGTAGGCCTGAACGTCCGTCACTTGGACATTTCCGGGGCGCCGGCTCATTTCAGCCTCGCTTCAAGATGCTTCACCGCCTCGCGCGTCAACACCAGCGTGTCCCGCCTGAGGATGTCGTAGACGTTGGCGCCCTGCTGCGGCAGCACGTCGATGCCCGGCAGGTTCCGCGCCGCGCGCACGAAGCCCTGGTCGGGCTCCGGCCCATCGATGATCAGCGTACGGCCCCAGCCAAGCTTCGCGAGCTGGCCCGCGAGCGTCTTGGTCTTGCCGTCGGCGAGCATGGCCGCATCGAGCACCACGAGCTTGCCATCCGCCTGCTTGGAGGACAGCGCCGTCTTGAGCGCGAGCCGGCGCACCTTCTTCGGCAAATCGTGCGCGTGGCTGCGCACCACTGGACCGAACACGACGCCGCCACCGCGGAACTGCGGCGCTCGCAGCGAGCCCTGGCGGGCACGGCCGGTGCCCTTCTGCTTGTACGGCTTCTTGGTCGTGCCCGAGACCTCGCCGATGTCCTTGGTCTTGTGCGTGCCGGCGCGCCGCTTGGCGAGCTGCCAGTTCACCATGCGCGCCAGGATATCGGTGCGCACCGGCAGCCCGAAAATCGCCTCATCGAGCTCGATGGGCTCGGCGCTTGTCGCGTCGAGGGTGGTCACGTCGAGCTTCATGACGCGGCTCCTTCGCCACCTTCGGACGTCGCCGACGCCTCGGGCGCGGCGGCCTCGGCCTTCGCCGCACCGCGGAGACCCGCTGGCATCGGCACGCCTTCCGGCAAAGCCCGCTTCTTCGCGTCCTGGATCAGCACCCAGCTCCCCTTGGAGCCTGGCACCGCGCCGCGGATCAGGATCACCCCGGCATCGTCGTCGGTGGAGACCACCGTCAGGTTCTGGGTCGTCACCCGCTCGGCGCCGAGATGGCCCGCCATCTTCTTGCCGGGGAACGTGCGGCCGGGATCCTGCCGATTGCCGGTCGAACCATGACTGCGATGGCTGATCGAGACGCCGTGCGACGCTTCGAGGCCGGCGAAGTTGTGCCGCTTCATCGACCCGGCGAACCCTTTGCCGATCGAGGTGCCGATCACGTCGACCCGCTGGCCGGCCAAGAAGTGCGATGGCACCAGTTCGGCGCCGACGTGGAGCATCGCGTCGGGCGTGACGCGGAACTCGACCAGCTTCTTCTTCGGCTCGACGTTCGCCTTGGCGAAATGGCCGCGGAGCGCCTTGGTGACCCGGTTGGGCTTCGCCTGCCCGGCACCGAGCTGCACCTTGCCCCAGCCCTTGTCGCCTGGCGGGTTGACCGCCACGACCTGGCATCCCTCGACCTTCAGCACGGTGACGGGCACATGGGCGCCGTCTTCCGCGAAGACGCGGGTCATGCCGATTTTTTGCGCGATGAGACCGCTACGCATTTCGTGCATGCCCTACAGCTTGATCTCCACGTCGACGCCCGCGGCGAGGTCGAGCTTCATCAGCGCGTCCACCGTCTGGGGCGTCGGGTCGATAATGTCGAGCAGCCGCTTATGAGTGCGGATCTCGAACTGCTCGCGCGACTTCTTGTCGATGTGCGGCGACCGGTTCACGGTGTAGCGCTCGATCCGCGTTGGCAGCGGGATAGGTCCCCGCACCTCGGCGCCCGTGCGCTTGGCCGTGTTCACGATCTCGCTTGCCGACTGGTCGAGCACGCGGTGATCGAAGGCCTTGAGCCTGATTCTTATGTTCTGTCCGTCCATGGCCTTCTCTCCGCCGCGTACCCTGCTACTCGATAATCGACGCGACGACGCCGGCGCCGACGGTGCGGCCGCCCTCGCGGATGGCGAAGCGCAGACCCTCGTCCATCGCGATCGGCGCGATCAGCTCGACCTGCATCGTCACGTTGTCGCCCGGCATCACCATCTCCGTCCCGTCCGGCAGAACGACCTGGCCCGTCACGTCCGTCGTCCGAAAGTAGAACTGCGGGCGATAGTTGGTGAAGAACGGCGTGTGCCGCCCGCCCTCCTCCTTGGTCAGGATGTACGCTTCCGCCTTGAACTTCGTGTGCGGCGTGATCGACCCCGGCGCCGCAAGTACCTGGCCGCGCTCGATATCCTCCCGCTTCGTCCCGCGCAGCAGGCAGCCCACGTTGTCGCCCGCCTCGCCAAAGTCCAGAAGCTTCCGGAACATCTCCACGCCCGTCACAACCGTCTTCGACGTCGCCCGGAGACCCACGATCTCCACCTCGTCGCCGACCTTCACAACGCCGCGCTCGATCCGCCCCGTCGCCACCGTCCCGCGGCCCGAGATCGAGAACACGTCCTCGACCGGCATCAGGAACGGACGGTCCTTCGGACGCTCCGGCTGCGGGATGTAGGCATCAACCGCCTTCATCAGCTCGTGGATCGAGTTCTTGCCCGTCTCGTCGTTCTTCCCCTCCAGCGCCTGAAGCGCCGAACCCTTGATGATCGGGATGTCGTCGCCCGGGAACTCATAGGAGGACAGAAGCTCGCGAACCTCGAGCTCCACCAGGTCCAGAAGCTCCGGGTCGTCCACCTGGTCCACCTTGTTCAGGTACACCACGATCGCCGGTACGCCCACCTGACGCGCCAGAAGAATGTGCTCCCGCGTCTGCGGCATCGGACCGTCCGCCGCCGAGACCACAAGGATCGCGCCGTCCATCTGCGCCGCACCCGTGATCATGTTCTTCACGTAGTCCGCGTGCCCGGGGCAGTCCACATGCGCGTAGTGCCGGTTCGCCGTCTCGTACTCAACATGCGCCGTCGCGATCGTGATCCCACGAGCCCGCTCCTCCGGCGCCTTGTCGATCTGGTCGTACGCCGTGAACGTCGCCCCGCCCGTCTCCGCAAGAACCTTCGTGATCGCAGCCGTCAGCGTCGTCTTCCCATGGTCGACGTGACCGATCGTCCCAACGTTGCAGTGCGGCTTCGTCCGCTCAAACTTCGCTTTCGCCATGACCCTTGCCTCGTTTCTCCGCTGGAACCCGTGCTCAGGCCATCTTGGCGCGGACTTCGTCCGCGACGCCCTGCGGCACCTGGTCGTAATGGTCGAAATGCATGGTGAACTGCGCGCGCCCCTGGCTCATCGAGCGCAAATTGTTCACATAGCCGAACATGTTGGCGAGCGGCACCTGCGCGGCGATGACCCGCGCGTTGCCGCGCTGGTCCATGCCGGTGATCGAGCCGCGCCGGCTGTTCAGGTCGCCGATGATGTCACCCATGTAATCCTCGGGCGTCACCACCTCGACGCGCATCACAGGCTCGAGGAGCTTGGGCCCGGCCTTTGCCATGCCCTCACGGAAGCAGGCGCGCGCCGCGATCTCGAACGCCATCACCGACAAGTCGACGTCATGGCTCGCGCCGTCAATCAGCGAGGCGCGGAAATCGATCACCGGGAACCCGGCGAGGATGCCGGATTCGGCCGCCGACTTGATGCCCTTCTCGACGCCCGGCACGTACTCGCGCGGCACCGAGCCGCCGTAAGTGTCGTTGACGAACTCGACACCCGAGCCCGACGGCAGCGATTCGAACCGCACCTTGATGCGGGCGAACTGCCCAGCACCGCCGGTTTGCTTCTTGTGAGTATAGTCGTGCTCGACGGTGCGAGTGATCGTCTCGCGATAGGCCACCTGCGGCGCGCCGACGTTGGCATCCACCTTGAACTCGCGGCGCATGCGGTCGACGATGATGTCGAGGTGGAGCTCGCCCATCCCCTTGATGACGGTCTGGCCCGACTCGGGATCCGAAGCGACGCGGAAGGACGGGTCCTCCTGCGCGAGCCGCCCGAGGGCAACCGACATCTTCTCCTGGTCCGCCTTGGTCTTCGGCTCGACCGCGACCTCGATGACGGGCTCGGGGAACTCCATCCGCTCCAGGATGATCGCCTTGTCGGGATCGCAGAGCGTGTCGCCGGTGGTCGTATCCTTGAGACCCGCAAGGGCCACGATGTCGCCGGCCGCCGCGATCTTGATCTCCTCCCGCGAATTGGCGTGCATCAGCAGCATGCGGCCGATGCGCTCGCGCCTGTCCTTGACGCTGTTAAGCACCGACTTGCCGGACTCGATCGTGCCCGAATAGATGCGGACGAAGGTCAGCGAGCCCACGAACGGGTCGGTCATGATCTTGAAGGCGAGTGCCGAGAACGGCGCGTCGACCGAGTTCGGCCGCTCCGCCACCTCGTCCGAGCTCGGCAGAACGCCGCGCACCGGCATGACTTCTGACGGCGCCGGAAGGAAGTCGACGACGGCATCGAGCAGTGGCTGCACACCCTTGTTCTTGAACGCCGAGCCGTTCAGCACCGGCACGACCGCGAACGAAACGGTGGCCTTCCGGATGCAGGACTTCAGCGTGTTGGCTTCGGGCTCGTTGCCCTCGAGATACGCCTCCATCGCCGTGTCGTCCTGATCGATCACCGCCTCGATCAGGCGGGTGCGCCACTCCTCGGCCTCGGCTTGCATGTCCTCGGGGATCGCCGTGCGCTCGAATTCGGCGCCCAGCTTCTCGTCCTTCCAGATCACCGCTTCCATGGCGACCAGGTCGATGATGCCCTTGTAGTCGTTCTCGACGCCGACCGGCAGCGAGATCACCGCCGGCTTCGCGCCCAACCGGTCGCGGATCATGTCGACGCAGCGGAAGAAATCGGCGCCGGTGCGGTCCATCTTGTTGACGAAGCAGATGCGCGGCACGCGGTACTTGTCGGCCTGTCGCCACACCGTCTCGGACTGCGGTTCGACACCGGCTACGGCATCGAACACGGCGACCGCGCCGTCGAGCACGCGCAGGCTGCGCTCGACCTCGATGGTGAAGTCGACGTGCCCGGGCGTGTCGATGATGTTGATGCGGTGGTCCTGCCAATAACAGGTGGTGGCAGCCGAGGTGATCGTGATCCCGCGCTCCTGCTCCTGTTCCATCCAGTCCATGGTCGCGGTACCCTCATGCACCTCGCCGATCTTGTAGGAACGGCCGGTGTAATAGAGCACGCGCTCGGTGGTCGTGGTCTTGCCGGCATCGATGTGCGCCATGATGCCGATGTTGCGGTAGTGGGCGAGCGGGGTATCGCGGGTGGTCATGGGATCACTCTCGGAAGGGTTACCAGCGGTAGTGCGAGAAGGCCTTGTTGGCCTCTGCCATCCGGTGCGTATCCTCCCGCTTCTTCACCGCGTTGCCGCGATTGTTCGCCGCATCGAGCAGCTCGTTAGACAGACGCCCCATCATCGTGTGCTCAGACCGCGCGCGCGCCGAATCGATGAGCCAGCGGATCGCCAGCGCCTGGCGGCGCACCGGACGCACCTCGACCGGCACCTGGTAGGTGGCGCCGCCGACGCGCCGCGACCGCACCTCGATCGCCGGCTTCACATTGTCCAGCGCCTCGTGGAAGACCTTGACCGGGTCCTGGTTGGCGCGCCGCTTGATCTCGTCGAACGCCGTGTAGACGATCGTCTCGGCAGCGGCACGCTTGCCCTGGTACATGAGGCAGTTGATGAATTTAGCGAGGACGTTGTCCCCGAACTTGGCATCGGGGATGACTTCGCGCTTCTCTGCGGCTCGGCGACGAGACATGGGACCCCCTACTTCGGACGCTTCGCGCCGTACTTCGACCGGCGCTGGCGGCGATCGTTGACGCCCTGGGTGTCGAGCGTGCCGCGAATGATGTGGTAGCGCACGCCCGGAAGGTCCTTCACGCGGCCGCCGCGGATCAGCACCACCGAGTGTTCCTGCAGGTTGTGACCCTCGCCCGGGATGTAGCTGGTCACCTCGTATGCGTTGGTCAGCCGCACGCGCGCAACCTTGCGCAGCGCCGAGTTCGGCTTCTTCGGCGTCGTCGTGTACACGCGCGTGCAGACGCCGCGCTTCTGCGGGCAGGCCTCCATGGCCGGCACCTTGTTGCGCGCGACCTGTGGCTCGCGCGGCTTGCGGATCAACTGGTTGATCGTGGGCATGCCCGTTCCGTTTTCCGATCCGATCCATGGCGCCGGAGCGCCGAATTTCCGATGGCGCTTCCGCGCCGCTATCCCAAATGGCGCCGAAGCGCCGTCTTCCGGCAGGCGCATGTGCCTACACAAATGCGCCAAACACCGACGAAGGCGGAAACCCCGCCTCGCGGGTTGTCGGCCGGCCCCCGACCTTTTCTCAGCTATGTGCGCCTATTCGGCCGGAAGCCCCGTCTAGGAGGCTGGCCCCTACCACCGGCTTCCGAAAGAGCGGCGAATATATTTACCGGCCTTAACCCCGTCAAGCACCGATATCAGGGATTTCTCAGCTTTTTATAGGCTCTCACATGTTTCCCGGCCAACTCGGCTCCGCGCGAAAAAGGGGGCCGGACGGCCCGCGCCCGGCCCCCTCCGCATCGCTTGTAACCAGCCTCAGGCGATCTTCGGCTGCTCCTCGGCCGCGGGTACCTGGGCAGCGTCACGCTCGGCCGCCACCTTCTGGATCTCCTTGTCGCGCTCGGCGGCGATGCCCCGAAGGCGCGACATGACCGAGCCGGTGCCCGCCGGGATCAGCCGTCCGACGATCACGTTCTCCTTGAGCCCGATCAGGTTATCCACACGGCCCGAGACGGCCGCCTCGGTCAGCACCCGGGTGGTTTCCTGGAACGAGGCCGCCGAGATGAACGAGCGGGTCTGCAGCGACGCCTTAGTGATGCCCTGCAGCACCGGCTGGGCGATGGCGGGCTTCAGATTTTCCGCCAGCGCCTTCTCGTTGACCTCGTCGAACTCGAGCCGATCGACCTGCTCGCCCGCCAGGAAGGTGGTCTCGCCGGCGTCGACGATCTCGACCTTCTGCAGCATCTGGCGAACGATCACCTCGATGTGCTTGTCGTTGATCTTCACGCCCTGCAGCCGGTAGACCTCCTGGATCTCGCGGGTGAGGTAGGACGCGAGCGCCTCGACACCGAGCACGCGCAGGATATCGTGCGGCACGGCGTTGCCGTCCATCAGCGCGTCGCCGGGCTCGACATAGTCGCCCTCCTGCACGCTGATGTGCTTGCCCTTGGGCAGCAGGTACTCCTTCGGCTCCTCGCCGTCGCCGGCGTTCTCCGGCACGACCAGGATGCGGCGCTTGGCCTTGTAGTCCTTGCCGAACTCCACCCGCCCCGCGTTCTCCGCGATGATCGCGAAGTCCTTGGGACGCCGGGCCTCGAACAGCTCCGCAACGCGCGGCAGACCGCCTGTGATGTCGCGGGTCTTCGAGGTCTCGCGCGGGATGCGCGCCAGCACGTCGCCGGCATGCACCCGGGAGCCCGGCTCGACCGACAGGATCGAGTTCGACCGACAGGTAGTAGCGCGCCTCGTTGCCGTTGGGCAGGGTGATGACCTCGCCCTTGTCGTCACGCAGCGTGATGCGCGGGCGCAGGTCGGTGCCGCGCTGCTGCTGCTGCTTCCAATCGACCACGACCTTGTTGGCGATGCCGGTCGCCTCGTCGACGATCTCGCGCATCGAGACGCCCTCGACCAGGTCGACGTAGTTGGCAATGCCTTCCTTCTCGGTGATGATCGGCAGGGTGTACGGGTCCCATTCGGCAATTCGCTGCCCCTTGGCGACCGTCGTGCCCTCGTCTACGTGCAGCCGCGCACCGTAGGGGATGCGATGCCGTGCCCGCTCGCGCCCCTCCTGGTCGAGAACCACGACCTCGGTGTTGCGCGCCATGACAACCGGCATGCCGGAGGAGTTCATCACCACGTTGCGGTTGTTGATCTTCACCGTGCCGTCGAGCGAGGCGTCCACGCTCGACTGCTCGGCGCCGCGCTGGGCGGCCCCGCCGATGTGGAAGGTGCGCATGGTGAGCTGGGTGCCCGGCTCGCCGATCGACTGGGCCGCGATCACGCCGACCGCCTCGCCGATGTTCACCGGTGTGCCGCGCGCGAGGTCACGCCCGTAGCAGGCGACGCACACCCCGCCCTTGGACTCGCAGGTCAACGCCGAGCGGATCTTGACCAATTCGACACCGGCGCGGTCGAGCGTCTCGCACCCTTCCTCACCGATCAGCGTGCCGGCCTTGATGACCGTTTTTCCGGTCAGCGGATCCTTGATGTCCTCGACCGTGACGCGGCCGAGCACACGCTCGGACAAGGGCTCGAGCACGTCGCCGCCCTCCACAACCGCGGTGACGGTAATGCCGTTCTCGGTGCCGCAATCGGGCTCGATCACCGTGCAGTCCTGCGCCACGTCGACGAGGCGGCGGGTGAGGTAGCCCGAATTGGCGGTCTTGAGCGCGGTGTCGGCCAGACCCTTCCGCGCGCCGTGCGAGGAGTTGAAGTACTCCAGCACGGTCAGCCCTTCCTTGAAGTTCGAGATGATCGGCGTCTCGATGATCTCGCCCGACGGCTTGGCCATCAGCCCGCGCATGCCAGCGAGCTGCTTCATCTGCGCCGCCGAGCCGCGCGCGCCGGAATCGGCCATCATGAAGACCGAGTTTACGGGTGCCCCGGCCTCGGAGTGCGAGATCCCCTTCATCATCTCGTCGGCGACCTGGTCCGTGCACTGCGACCAGGCGTCGATCACCTTGTTGTACTTCTCGCCCTTGGTGATCAGCCCATCGAGATACTGCTGCTCGTACTCCTTCACCTTCTCCTGGGTCTGGGCGACGAGCTTCTCCTTCGCCTTCGGGATCACCAGGTCGTCCTTGCCGAACGAGATGCCGGCGCGGCAGGCCTGGGCGAAGCCGAGGCCCATCAGCCGGTCGGCGAAGATCACCGTCTCCTTCTGCCCGCAATGGCGATAGACGGTGTCGATCAGGTTGGTGATTTCGCGCTTGGTGAGCAGGCGGTTGATCGCGTTGAGCCCGATCAGCGGGTTCTTCGGCAGGATCTGCGAGAGCAGCACGCGGCCCGGCGTCGTCTCGATACGGACGATCGTGGGCTTGCCGTCCTGGTCCACCGTCTCGAGCCGCGCCTTGATCTTGGTGTGCATCGTGACCGCGCCCGCATTGAGCGCGTGCTCGATCTCTCCGAGCGAGCCGAACGCCATCCCCTCGCCCGGCTCGCCGGGACGCTCGATCGTCAGGTAGTAGAGACCGAGCACGATGTCCTGCGACGGCACGATGATCGGCTTGCCGTTGGCGGGCGACAGGATGTTGTTCGTCGACATCATCAGGACGCGCGCCTCGAGCTGCGCTTCGAGCGACAGCGGCACGTGCACCGCCATCTGGTCGCCGTCGAAGTCGGCGTTGAACGCCGTGCAGACCAGCGGGTGAAGCTGGATTGCCTTGCCCTCGATCAGCACCGGCTCGAACGCCTGGATGCCGAGGCGGTGCAGCGTCGGCGCGCGGTTGAGCAGCACCGGATGCTCGCGGATCACCTCCTCGAGGATGTCCCAGACCTCCGGCCGCTCCTTCTCGACCATGCGCTTGGCGGCCTTGATGGTGGACGCCATGCCGTAGAGCTCGAGCTTCGAGTAGATGAACGGCTTGAACAGCTCGAGCGCCATCTTTTTCGGCAGACCGCACTGGTGCAGCTTGAGCTCCGGCCCGACCACGATGACCGAACGGCCCGAATAGTCGACGCGCTTGCCGAGCAGGTTCTGGCGGAACCGGCCCTGCTTGCCCTTCAGCATGTCGGAGAGCGACTTCAGCGGCCGCTTGTTCGCGCCGGTGATGACTCGGCCGCGCCGGCCGTTGTCGAACAGGGCGTCGACAAATTCCTGCAGCATGCGCTTCTCGTTGCGCACGATGATGTCCGGCGCCTTCAGCTCGATCAGCCGCTTCAGCCGGTTGTTCCGGTTGATGACGCGGCGATAAAGGTCGTTGAGGTCCGACGTCGCGAACCGGCCACCATCGAGCGGAACCAGCGGACGCAGCTCGGGCGGGATGACCGGGATGACGTCGAGGATCATCCATTCCGGGCGGGTGCCGGACTCGAGGAACGCCTCGACCAGCTTCAGCCGCTTGACGTACTTCTTGCGCTTGGCCTCGGAGCCGGTCTCACGCATGTCGACGCGTAGCGTCTCGCGCTCGGATTCGAGCTCGATTGCCGACAGCATCGACTTCAGCGCCTCGGCGCCGATCGACGCGGTGAACGCATCCTCGCCATACTGGTCCTGCGCGTCGATATACTCCTCCTCGCTGAGGAGCTGGTGCAGCTTCAGCGGCGTCAGGCCCGGCTCGGTGACGACGTAGTTCTCGAAATAGAGAATCCGCTCGATGTCCTTCAGCGTCATGTCGACCATCAGGCCGATGCGCGAGGGCAGCGACTTCAGGAACCAGATGTGCGCGACCGGCGAGGCGAGCTCGATATGGCCCATGCGCTCTCGGCGCACCTTGGAGAGCGTCACCTCGACGCCGCACTTCTCGCAGATGATGCCGCGGTACTTCATCCGCTTGTACTTGCCGCACAGGCACTCGTAGTCCTTGATCGGGCCGAAGATGCGGGCGCAGAACAGCCCGTCCCGCTCCGGCTTGAAGGTGCGGTAGTTGATGGTCTCGGGCTTCTTGATCTCGCCATAGGACCACGAGCGGATCCGCTCGGGCCGGGCGATCGAGATGCGGATGTGGTCGAACGACTGCGGCGGGGCAACCTGTCCGAAGATGTTCATCAACTCGTTCATTCGCCGTCTCCTGGCAATCCGGTTTCCGTGGCGTCACGCGCGCGGGCGGAAGCAGCCTTCCGCCCGGCCCGCCACGGTCAGTACCCCTTCTGGTCGAGCTCGACGTTAAGGCCGAGCGACTTCAGCTCCTTGACCAGCACGTTGAACAATTCGGGGATGCCCGCCTCGAACGTGTCGTCGCCGCGCACGATGGCCTCGTAGACCTTGGTGCGGCCCGACACGTCGTCGGATTTCACGGTGAGCATCTCCTGAAGCGTGTAGGCGGCGCCATAGGCCTCGAGCGCCCACACCTCCATTTCGCCGAAGCGCTGGCCGCCGAACTGCGCCTTGCCGCCCAACGGCTGCTGGGTGACCAGCGAGTATGGGCCGATGGAGCGTGCGTGGATCTTGTCGTCCACCAGATGGTGCAGCTTCAGCATGTAGATGTAGCCGACCGTCACCTTGCGGTCGAACGGCTCGCCGGTGCGCCCGTCGACCAGCGTGACCTGGCCGGACCGGTCGAGACCGGCCCGCTCCAGCATCTCGACGATCTCCTCCTCGCGCGCGCCGTCGAACACAGGCGAGGCGACGGGCACGCCGCTCCGCAGGTTGTCGGCGAGCTCGATGATCTGCTCGTCGGCGAGGTCGGCGACGGCCTCGTCGAACTCGCGCTTGCCGTAGACCGACTTCAGCGTGTTGCGCAGCGTGCCGATCTTGCCGTCGCGCACCACGGCATCCAACGTCTCGCCGATCTGGCGGCCGAGGCCCGCGCAGGCCCAGCCGAGATGCGTTTCGAGAATCTGACCGACGTTCATCCGCGAAGGCACGCCGAGCGGGTTCAGCACCACGTCGACCGGCGTCCCGTCGTCGAGATAGGGCATGTCCTCGACCGGGGTGATGCGCGAGATCACGCCCTTATTGCCGTGCCGGCCGGCCATCTTGTCGCCCGGCTGGATCTTGCGCTTCACGGCGACGAAGACCTTGACCATCTTCATCACGCCGGGCGGCAGCTCGTCGCCGCGCTGCAGCTTGTCGACCTTGTTTTCGAAACGGTGCTGAAGGTCCGAATCGCCGCGATCGAACTGCTTCCGGATGTCCTCGATCTGGCCCTGCACCTTCTCGTTCTTGACGGCGACCTGCATCATCTGGCGCAGCGTCAGCTCATCGAGGATCGCCTTGGTGATGCGGACCCCGTTCTTGGCCTGCTTCGGCCCCGAGACGGCGGTCTGGTGCATCAGTAGGTCGCGCAGCCGCGTGGCCACGTTGCGCTCCAGGATAACCTTCTCGTCGTCGCGGTCCTTGGCGAGCCGTTCGATTTCCTCCCGCTCAATGGCGAGGGCGCGCTCGTCCTTCTCGACGCCGCGGCGCGAGAATACCCTAACCTCGACGATCGTGCCGGACACGCCGGGTGGCAGCTTGAGCGAGGTGTCGCGCACGTCGGACGCCTTCTCGCCGAAGATCGCGCGGAGCAACTTCTCCTCCGGCGTCATCGGCGTCTCGCCCTTCGGCGTGACCTTGCCGACCAGGATGTCGCCCGGCTTCACCTCGGCCCCGATGTAGACGATGCCGGCCTCGTCGAGGTTCTTGAGTGCCTCCTCGCCGACGTTCGGTATGTCGCGGGTGATCTCCTCCTGGCCCAGCTTGGTGTCGCGGGCCATGACCTCGAACTCCTCGATGTGGATCGAGGTGAACACGTCGTCGGAGACGATGCGTTCGGAGATCAGGATCGAGTCCTCGAAGTTGTAGCCGTTCCACGGCATGAACGCGCACAGCACGTTGCGGCCGAGGGCAAGTTCGCCGAGTTGCGTCGACGGACCGTCGCCGATGATGTCGCCGGCCTGCACCTCGTCGCCCACCTTCACCAGCGGGCGCTGGTTGATGCAGGTGTTCTGGTTCGAGCGCTGGAACTTCATCAGGTTGTAGATGTCGACGCCGGGCGACGACGCCTCGGTCTCGCCCGTCGCGCGGATCACGATGCGGCGCGCGTCCACCTGGTCGACGATGCCGGTCCGGCGGGCGACGATGGTCGCCCCCGAGCCGCGCGCGACCGCCTCCTCCATGCCGGTGCCGACGAGCGGCGCCTCGGCGCGGATCAGCGGCACCGCCTGGCGCTGCATGTTCGAGCCCATCAGCGCGCGGTTGGCGTCGTCGTTCTCGAGGAACGGGATGAGCGCCGCCGCGACCGAGACAAGCTGCTTCGGCGAGACGTCGATCATGTCGATCGTCTCGGGCTTGGCCATGACGAACTCGCCGCCCGCGCGGCAGCTCACCAGGTCGGAGACGAACTTGCCCTGGCGGTCGAGCTCGGCGTTGGCCTGGGCGATGGTGTAGCGCCCCTCCTCCATCGCCGAGAGGTAAACCACCTCGTCCGTCACGCGGCCGGCCTTGACCAGCCGGTACGGGCTCTCGATGAAGCCGTACTGGTTGACCCGGGCATAGGTGGCGAGCGAGTTGATCAGCCCGATGTTCGGCCCTTCCGGCGTCTCGATCGGACAGATGCGGCCGTAATGCGTCGGGTGCACGTCGCGCACCTCGAAGCCCGCCCGCTCGCGCGTGAGACCGCCCGGCCCGAGCGCGGAGAGGCGCCGCTTGTGGGTGATCTCGCTGAGCGGGTTGGTCTGGTCCATGAACTGCGAGAGCTGCGACGAACCAAAGAATTCACGCACCGCCGCGGCCGCCGGCTTCGCGTTGATCAAATCGTGCGGCATGACGGAATCAAGCTCGACCGAGCTCATGCGCTCGCGGATCGCCCGCTCCATGCGCAGCAGCCCGATACGGTACTGGTTCTCCATCAGCTCGCCGACCGAGCGCACGCGCCGGTTGCCGAGATGGTCGATGTCGTCGACCTCGCCCTTGCCGTCCTTGATGTCGATCATAAGCTTGACGACCGCAAGGATGTCGGCCTTCCGCAGCACGCGCACGGTGTCCTCGGTCTCGAGGCCGAGCCGCGAGTTCATCTTCACCCGGCCGACCGCCGAGAGGTCGTAGCGCTCAACGTCGAAGAACAGCCGGTCGAACAGCGCCTCGGCCGTCTCGATCGTCGGCGGCTCGCCCGGCCGCATCACCTTGTAGATGTCCATCAGCGCATCTTCGCGCGTGGCATTGCGGTCGGCGGCGAGAGTCGAGCGGATGTAGGGGCCGGCGTTCACGTTGTCGATCAGCAGCGTCGAGATCTCCTTCACGCCGCCCGCGGCCATCTCCTCGAGCGCCTTGGCGGTGAGCTCGTCGCCCGCCTCGACGAAGATCTCGCCCGTCTCCTCGTTCACCACGTCGGTCGCGGCGAACTGGCCGGCGATCTCGTCGTCCTGGACGAGATATTCCTTGAGCCCCTTGGCAGCGAGGTCGCGCGCGAGGCGCGGCGTCAGCTTGGCGCCGGCTTCCGCCACCGCCTTGCCGGTCTTGGCGTTCACGAGGTCATGCAGCAGCTTGGCGCCGCGCATGCGCTCGGGGTCGAACGCGGTGCGCCAGCCGTCCTTGCCGCGGGCGTAGGTGACCTTGCTGTAGAAATGGTCGAGGATTTCCTCCGACGTCATGCCGCCGCCGCGCCGCTCGTCGAGCGTCAAATCCTTGCCCGAGGCGAGCTTGTCCTCGGCGGCCTTGCCCCACATGGCGCGGAACAGGGTCGAGACCGGCAGCTTGCGGCGCCGGTCGATGCGGACATAGACGAGGTCCTTGGCGTCGAACTCGAAATCGAGCCACGAGCCGCGATAGGGGATGATGCGCGCGGCGTACAGATACTTGCCCGACGAGTGCGTCTTGCCCTTGTCGTGGTCGAAGAACACGCCCGGCGAGCGGTGCATCTGCGAGACGATCACGCGCTCGGTGCCATTGATGATGAAGGTGCCGTTCGCCGTCATGAGCGGCATGTCGCCCATGTAGACGTCCTGCTCCTTGATGTCGCGGATCGAGCGGGCGCCGGTCTCTTCGTCCACGTCAAACACGACGAGGCGGAGCGTGAGCTTCAGCGGCGCCGCGAAGGTCATGCCACGCTGCTGGCATTCCTCCACGTCGTACTTCGGCTCCTCCAGCTCGTACTTCACGAACTCAAGCGTGCCGCGCTCGGAGAAATCCTTGATCGGAAAGACCGACTTGAACACCTCCTGCAGCCCGACGGCGGAGCGCGCATCCGGCGCCACGTCCATCGCCAGGAAGTGGTCGTATGAGCTCTTCTGGACCTCGATCAGGTTCGGCATCGGCGCCGCGGCGGCGATGCGACCGAAATCCTTGCGAATGCGCTTGCGTCCCGTGAAGGATCTTGCCATTGCGACCTCTCGTCAGAGTCCGACGGCAACGGCGCCGCGCGCGACGCCCGTCGCGCGGCCCGTGCCGGAAACGAAGGCGCAGGGAGCCGCGGGAAGGCGCGGTGAGATCGCGCCTTCCCCGTCCCTGGCCGATGGGTGCGAGAAATCGAACTCCATTACTTGAGTTCGACCGTCGCCCCCGCGTCCTCGAGCTGCTTCTTGATCTTCGCCGCCTCGTCCTTGCCGACCTGCTCCTTGACCGGCTTGGGCGCGCCCTCGACCAGGTCCTTCGCCTCCTTGAGGCCGAGACCCGTGACCGCGCGTACTTCCTTGATGACGTTGATCTTCTTTTCGCCGAAGGCGGCCAGGATCACGTCGAACGTGTCCTTCTCCTCGGCAGCCGCGGCGGCCGGCGCGGCGCCCGCGGCCGCAACCGCGACCGGTGCGGCGGCCGAGACGCCCCACTTCTCCTCCAGCAACTTCGAAAGCTCGGCCGCTTCGAGGACGGTGAGCTTCGACAGGTCTTCGACGATTTGTTCCAGGTTGGCAGCCATGTCCTTCTCCTCAACTTCGAGTCGTGTCGTTCGAACGGCTGATCAGGCCGCCTTGTCCTCCTCGCCGGCCCGCGCATAGGCCGAGAGCACCCGCGCCATCTGCGCGCCCGGCGCCTGCAGCACCGTGGCCACGCGGGTGGCCGGGGTCTGCAGCATGCCGACGAGCATTCCTCGAAGCTCGTCGAGCGACGGGAGCTTGGCGAGAGAGGTCACCGCCGCCGCATCGAGCACCTTCTCGTCGAGGGCACCGCCGATGACGGTGAGCTTCTGGTTCTCGTCCGCGAACTTCACCGCGATACGGGCGGCGGCCACCGGATCGCTCGAGTATGCGATCGCGGTGGGACCTTGAAACAGGTCGGTCACGGTCTCGAACTTGGTCCCCTTGAGGGCGAGCCGCGCCAGCCGGTTCTTGGTCACCTTGAAGCCGCATCCAGCTTCCCGCATCTTACGGCGAAGGTCCGTCGCCTCGGCGACGGTGAGGCCCGCGGGCCGCGTCACCACCAGAAGATTGACCTCTCCGAAGATGGCGTTCAACGAGGCGACAAGCTGCTCCTTCTTCGCTCGTTCCAACACTCGTCTCCGCTGTCATGGTCCGGGCTCGCCACGGGGGGACAGTCCCGGTCCGGTTGCACATGCCCCGCCGCGACCGCGGCAGGACCGCTCACCTGTCCCACGAGGCGAAGCCGACGCCCGCCCAGAACCCGGACGGAACCTCGAACCTCCTCCCCTGTCTCGGCAGGCGGGGTTTCCCCTGTTACCCCCGGCCGCGAACGGCGCGGGGCCCCTGCTTTCTCGGACAGGCAGACGACCGGACCTCCGGCCGCCCGATCCCCGCCCCGGCCGAAGCCGGAACGGGAAATTCCAGTTACGCGGCCGCGCCGCCCTCGGCGCCGCCGCCGATGCTCGACGGATCGAGCTTCAGCCCCGGCCCCATGGTCGAGCTGATCGACACCTTCTTCACGTAGGTGCCCTTCACGCCCGACGGCTTCGCGCGGTTCACCGCGTCGATGAAGGCGCGCACGTTCTCGACGAGCGCGTCTTCCGAAAAGCTCATCTTGCCGACCCCGGCATGCACGATCCCGGCCTTCTCGACCCGGAACTCGACCTGGCCACCCTTGACGGCCTGGATCGCGCCCTTGATATCCTGCGTCACTGTGCCGGTCTTCGGGTTCGGCATCAGCCCGCGCGGTCCGAGAACCTTGCCCAGCCGGCCGACGACGCCCATCATGTCCGGCGTCGCGATGCAGCGGTCGAACTCGATCTGACCGTCCTGGATTTTCGCGGCAAGATCCTCGGCGCCGACGATGTCGGCACCCGCCGCCTCGGCCTCGGCCGCCTTCTCGCCCTTGGCGAACACGGCGACGCGCACCGACTTGCCGGTGCCCTGGGGCAGCGACACGACGCCGCGCACCATCTGGTCGGCGTGGCGCGGGTCGACGTTCAGGTTCATCGACACCTCGACCGTCTCGTCGAACTTCGGCTTCGGCGCCGCCTTCAGCACCTTGATCGCCTCGTCGAGCGTCACCGACTTGTCGCGATCGACCGGCTGGTAGGCTTTCTGCATGCGCTTGCTGGGCTTCGCCATCTGTCCGTTCCCGCTACCCGATCACCTGAATGCCCATCGACTTGGCCGTGCCCGCCAGCATGCGGCAGGCCGCCTCCTCGTCGTGGGCGTTGAGGTCCGCCATCTTGGCCTTCGCGATCTCGCGAAGCTGATCCATCGTCACCTTGCCGACCAGCTCGCGGCCGGTCGTCTTGGCGCCCTTCTGCAGGTTGGCGGCCTTCTTGATGAAGAACGACGCCGGCGGACTTTTGGTCACGAAGGAGAACGACCGGTCGGCGTAGACCGTGATCACGGTCGGCGTCGGGGTGCCCGGATCGATCTCCTGGGTCGCCGCGTTGAACTCCTTGCAGAACGCCATGATGTTGACGCCCTGCTGACCCAGCGCCGGGCCGATCGGCGGCGACGGGTTCGCCTTGCCGGCCGGCACCTGGAGCCGGATGTAACCTGTTATCTTTTTCGCCATTGTCCAGCTCGGCCCCTTGCTACCCTACAGCTTCTCGACCTGCGAATACTCGAGCTCCACGGGCGTTGACCGCCCGAAGATCGATACCGCCACCTTCAGGCGCGCCCGGTCCTCGTCGACGTCCTCGACCGTCCCGTTGAACGAGGTGAACGGGCCATCGGCCACGCGCACCTGCTCGCCGATGTCGAAGGTGATTGAGGGCTTCGGCTTCTCGACCCCCTCCTTCACCTGGTTCAGCAGCCGCTCCGCCTCGGTATCCGATATTGGCGTCGGCTTGCCGCGCCCGCCGAGGAAACCGGTCACCTTGGGCGTGTTCTTCACCAAGTGCCAGCTCTCGTCGGTCATCTCCATCTTGGCGAGCACGTAGCCGGGGAAGAACTTGCGCTCCGTCGCCACCTTGGCGCCGCGGCGCATTTTCACCAGCTCCTCGGTCGGAACCAGCACCTCCTCGATCATGTCGGCCATCCCCGTCTTCACCGCCTGCTCGCGGATCGACTGGGCGACCTTGTTCTCGAAGCCCGAATAGACATGGATCGCATACCAGCGCGCCGTCATGGTCAGCCTCCGAGCCCCAGCACCAGCTTGACCACCACGGACAGCGCCTGGTCGATAAAGAAGAAGAACAGCGCGGCCATGAACACGAAGGCGAACACCATCACCGTCGTGATGGCGGTCTCCTTGCGGCTGGGCCAGGTGACCTTCGCGGCCTCCTGGCGCACCTGCTGCACGAACTCTCCGGGATTGACCTTCGCCATGATCCGTCTACTGCTCGACCGTCCTTCGCCCGCGATGCCTGGCAGGAGTGGAGGGGCTCGAACCCCCAACCCCCGGTTTTGGAGACCGGTGCTCTACCAGTTGAGCTACACTCCTTCGCGCGCGCGCCGGGCCGTTGCGTGCCTCTACTCGATAATCGACGCGACGACGCCGGCGCCGACGGTGCGGCCGCCCTCGCGGATGGCGAAGCGCAGACCCTCGTCCATCGCGATCGGCGCGATCAGCTCGACCTGCATCGTCACGTTGTCGCCCGGCATCACCATCTCCGTCCCGTCCGGCAGAACGACCTGGCCCGTCACGTCCGTCGTCCGAAAGTAGAACTGCGGGCGATAGTTGGTGAAGAACGGCGTGTGCCGCCCGCCCTCCTCCTTGGTCAGGATGTACGCTTCCGCCTTGAACTTCGTGTGCGGCGTGATCGACCCCGGCGCCGCAAGTACCTGGCCGCGCTCGATATCCTCCCGCTTCGTCCCGCGCAGCAGGCAGCCCACGTTGTCGCCCGCCTCGCCAGAGTCCAGAAGCTTCCGGAACATCTCCACGCCCGTCACAACCGTCTTCGACGTCGCCCGGAGACCCACGATCTCCACCTCGTCGCCGACCTTCACAACGCCGCGCTCGATCCGCCCCGTCGCCACCGTCCCGCGGCCCGAGATCGAGAACACGTCCTCGACCGGCATCAGGAACGGACGGTCCTTCGGACGCTCCGGCTGCGGGATGTAGGCATCAACCGCCTTCATCAGCTCGTGGATCGAGTTCTTGCCCGTCTCGTCGTTCTTCCCCTCCAGCGCCTGAAGCGCCGAACCCTTGATGATCGGGATGTCGTCGCCCGGGAACTCATAGGAGGACAGAAGCTCGCGAACCTCGAGCTCCACCAGGTCCAGAAGCTCCGGGTCGTCCACCTGGTCCACCTTGTTCAGGTACACCACGATCGCCGGTACGCCCACCTGACGCGCCAGAAGAATGTGCTCCCGCGTCTGCGGCATCGGACCGTCCGCCGCCGAGACCACAAGGATCGCGCCGTCCATCTGCGCCGCACCCGTGATCATGTTCTTCACGTAGTCCGCGTGCCCGGGGCAGTCCACATGCGCGTAGTGCCGGTTCGCCGTCTCGTACTCAACATGCGCCGTCGCGATCGTGATCCCACGAGCCCGCTCCTCCGGCGCCTTGTCGATCTGGTCGTACGCCGTGAACGTCGCCCCGCCCGTCTCCGCAAGAACCTTCGTGATCGCAGCCGTCAGCGTCGTCTTCCCATGGTCGACGTGACCGATCGTCCCAACGTTGCAGTGCGGCTTCGTCCGCTCAAACTTCGCTTTCGCCATCCTGTCATTCCTCGCCTTGTACTATCCGCCGGCCGCGCCGCCACCCCGCGGCCGGCGGGGCTCCCGGCACTGGAGCGGGTGATGGGAATCGAACCCACGTCACCAGCTTGGAAGGCTGGAGCTCTACCATTGAGCTACACCCGCCGCATGCCGTGATTGCGTCCAACTTCCCGGTAATCTCGGCCTTTCCGGATGCGCCGGCACCGATAGATCACGGCGCCCGTGGTGGAGGGGGTAGGATTCGAACCTACGTAGGCGTACGCCAACGGGTTTACAGCCCGTCCCCTTTAGCCACTCGGGCACCCCTCCGCGAGGCGCTGTCTCGGTGCGACGCGGACGTGCGGTCTATCGGGATTTGCCACAGGTTGTCAACTTCAAAAGGGCAGAATACCTCGCCTTCGCGCGCCCGGCTGCTGGCGGCCGCGCGAAGAAGAGGCTTCAAGATTCCCACTCAGGTCGCGCTAATATATGAGCAACCATGTCGCGACGCAAGCATCCCACAGACCGCGGCCGCGCGGGCGGGCCCGATAGGCCCCGCCCCGGCGGCGGCGTCTGGCTCTATGGCGACCACGCCGTAGCGGCAGCGCTCGCCAACCCGCGCCGCACGCTGCGCCGCCTGCTGGTGGCCGGCACCCCGCCCCCCGACATTCCGCCAGCCCTTGCGATCGAGCGGATCGAGCGTTCGCGACTCGATTCGCTGCTGCCGCGCGGCGCGGTGCACCAGGGTATCGCTCTCCTCGCCGAGCCATTGCCCTCTGCCGGCATCGAATCGCTGACCTCGGCGCCCGAGCCCGCCGTCGCGCTGATGCTCGACCAGGTGACCGACCCGCAGAACGTCGGCGCCATCCTGCGCTCCGCCGCGGCGTTCGGCGCGGCCGCGGTGATCGTGCAGGACCGGCACGCCCCCGACGAGACCGGGGCGCTCGCCAAGGCGGCGTCGGGCGCGCTCGAGGCGGTGCCGCTGGTGCGGGTCGCCAACCTCTCCCGCGCGTTGGAGGACCTCAAGGATGTCGGCTGGTGGGCCGTCGGGCTTGACCAGGAGGCGACGGTCCCGCTCGGCGGCACGGGGCAGCGGCGGACGGTGCTGGTGCTCGGCGCCGAGGGGTCGGGACTCCGCCGCCTGGTGCGCGAGCATTGCGACGAGCTCGCCGCCATCCCGATGGCCGGCGCCGCCACGCGCGGCACGGTCACCAGCCTCAACGTCTCCAATGCGGCAGCGATCGCGCTCTACGTTCTGACCCGGCATGGCTAGGGCGACCATTGCGGCGTTGATCGCGCTCGCCCTTGCGCTCGGCACGGCCCGCGCCGCCCCGTCCGCCCCCGACGCCGACACGCTCGCCGCCATCCGCAACACGATCCTCGCCCAGCAGCAGGCTTTCGCCCGAGGCGATGCCGCGGCGGCCTTTGCCCTCGCCGCCCCGCGGCTGCACGACATCTTCCGCACCCCGGCTGCCTTCCTCTCGATGGTGAAGCGCGACTACCTGCCGGTCTACCGGCCGAAAGTATTCAGCTTCCGCCCGTTCGCCTGGATCGAGGGAAGACCGGTGCAGCCGGTGCTGGTCGTCGGACCCGACGACGTGCCGAAAACCGCGCTCTACCTGATGGAGCGCGAGACCAATGGGTCGTGGCTGATCGCCGGGGTGGTACTGGTGCCCGAGCCGGACAAGGGCACCTGAACCAAGGTGTTTCAGGCGATTAGTCGACTTACCTCATCTGCTTACTGAATCGGCCAAGAGGCGCAGCAAGGGGCAGGTCCATAAGCTGCCATACGGGTTGTGGGCAAATTTGATGGCGAGCAGTTCCCGGACGCCCTCTTCGAACCTGCCATAGAAGTGTTTCCGTGTAAGCCTCTGCAATATCGGAAATTTTTAGCGCAAAAACCATTGGGGTCCGATCGCGGCGGCTCCGCACCCTTTGTGGAAAGTTTTGTGGTTCAGCCCCTTGGAATTCGTTAAGCAGGCGTTATATTAAGGTCATCCCCCCATAAGCACCAACTGGCCGGCGCGGAGCAATCCCGCCGGCCTCTTTTTTTCGGTGCCTTTCGAGGATGCGCCGGACGGGACCGGCCGGCTCCATCCCTTCGGCAGGCTTAGGCGTTCCGGCCCATGCGCAGGAGCTTCTCCACGTTGCCGTGGTAGATCTTGGCCTTGTCCTCCTCCGAGAGGGACATGTGGTCGAGCCAGTCGACGCCCTGCTTGTTGTTCCCCCATGGCCAGTCGACCGAGAAGATGATGCGATCGGCGCCGAGCTCAAGGAGCGAGCAGATCAGCGCCGGATCGGAGAAGAACCCCGACGTCGTGATCCAGAAGTGCTTGCAGAAGATCTCGCGGAACTCGATCGGCGCGTTGCCCGGATTCTTCAGCGTGTGGTCGATGCGCCACAGGAGGAACGGCAGCCCCTCGCCCATATGGCCGAGGATGATCTTGAGGTTGGGATAGGCCTCGAACACGCCGGACAGCACCATCCGCACGCCCTGCACTGCCGTCTCGACCGTATAGCCCAGCGGGGCCGAGATGATGCCCGGGAACGTGGTCAGGTAGTCCTTGTAGTAGGCGTCCACCACCGCCTGGTGCGGCTCCGACGGATGCATGTAGATCGGCACGTCGAGCGCCGCCGCCCGCTCCCACATCGGCCAGAACCGCTTGTCGTCGAGGAAGAGGCCCTGCGAAAGACCGTGGGTCATCGCGCCCTTGAAACCATGGCGCGTCACCACGCGCTCGAGCTCGTCGGCGGCTGCCTGCGGGTCGGTCACCGGAAGGCTTGCGAAGGCGGCGAACCGGTCCGGGTGCGCCGACACCGCCTCGGCCAGCCTGTCGTTGATCTGGCGGGCGAGCGGTACCGCCTCGCCCGGCGCCATCTGGTAAAGCTGCTTTCCCGCCATCGACAGCACCTGCACGTCGATGCCGGCCTCGTCCATCTCGCGCAGCCGCCACTCGCCGAGGTCATTCAGCCGGTCGACGATGGCGCCCGGCCGGCCCGTGCCGAACGGGATGGCCGTATCCGAGTAATGCTCCTCGATCGCGATGATGCGGTGCCTGGTCTTGCTCTTCGCGGCGGTTGCCATCGACTGTCCCCTATGAAAGCGGCGGTTTTCTCTAGTTGCGCCCCATGTGCAGGAGCCGTTCGGCGTTGCCGCCGAAGATCTTCGCCTTGTCCTCGGCCGAGATCGACATGCCGTCGAGCCAGTCGACCCCCTCGACGTTGTTTGCCCACGGCCAGTCGACCGAGAACAGGATCCGGTCGGCGCCGAGCTCCAGCATCGAGCAGATCAGCGCGGGGTCCGAGAAGAAGCCCGAGGTCGTGATCCAGAAATGCTCGGCGAAGACGTCACGGAACTCGAACTCCGGGTTCCCGGTGATGTGGATCGTGTGGTTGATCCGCCACAACAGGAACGGGATGCCCTCGCCCATGTGGCCGAGGATGATCTTGAGCTTCGGGTACTTGTCGAACACGCCGGACATCACCATCCGCACGCCCTGGGTCATGGTCTCCATGGTGTAGCCGCAGGGCGCGGTCAGGATGCCGGGATACTTGTCGGCGTAGTCCTTGTAGTAGACCTCGATCACCCGCTTGTCGGGCGTCGCCGGGTGCAGATAGATCGGCACGTCCAGCGCCTCGGCGCGCTCGAAGATCGGCCAGTATTTCGGAAGGTCGAGGAACTCGCCGTTGGTGAGCCCGTGGATCATCGCCCCCTTGAAGCCGTAGCGGGTGACGACGCGCTCGAGCTCGACGGCCGAGGCCTTGGGATCGGGTGTCGGCAGGACGGCGAAGGCGGCGAACCGCTCGGGATGGTTCCGCACCGTCTCGTACAGCCGGTCGTTCACCCGCGGCGCAACGGCGACCGCGGTCGCGGCGTCGAGCGTCTGGGTGCCACCGCCCGAATGCGACAGCACCTGGACGTCGATTCCGGCCTCGTCCATCTCCTTGATGCGGAGCTCGGTGAGGTCGTCGAGCCGGCGCGCGACCTCGGGATTGCCGCGCCGACCGGCGCCGCCGTGGATCGCCTTCAGCTCGGGATCGATATAGTGCTCCTCCAGCGCGATGATGCGCGGCTTCTGCGGGCGTGCGGCCACGGACGTTCCCCCGGTTTCGGCTTGGTTATGGGGAACGATCCTAGAGCCGCCGGCCCTCGCTTGTCACGCGGGGCCGCACGCGCCGGCGCAGGGAATTCGCGCGAAGCGCGCCTACGCGCCTATATGCGCCCGGCGAGCAGCAGGACGAGGATCACGACGACCACGAGGCCCAACCCGCCGCTCGGATAGTAGCCCCAGCCACGGCTGTAGGGCCAGGTCGGGATCGCCGCGATCAGGATGACGATGAAGAGGATGAGGAGAAGCGTTCCGAGGGTCATGGCTTTATTCCTTTTCCGCATCCGAGAACGCGGAAAGCGCGGCTCCGTCCGCGGAGCATTTTGTGCCCTTTCAGTGGCATGGCGACGACGGCCGGATTATGGTCCGGGACGGAGGGCCGGCTTAGCTCAGCTGGTAGAGCACCTGATTTGTAATCAGGGGGTCGGGGGTTCGAGCCCCTCAGCCGGCACCACTACGACCGCGCCGCCCGGTCTGTGCGCCAGCGCACCCGCGGCATAGCTTTTGCGTGGCACGCTCGGGGCCGTCTCGCCAACCTTGGAGGAGGCAGCCATGAGCGAGCACGAACATCGGGATGTACAGCGCATAGGTAACGAGCGTCACGTGCAGGAACGGCGCGAGCGGGAGAAGCCGCGCCGCGCCTTGACTGACCGTGAGACCACGCGATGGGGTGCGGTCGGCGGGTTCTTCTTCGTTGCCGCCAACGCCGGCCTGTTCGACATCGGCGGCATTACGAAGATGCTCGATCAGAGTCAGCGCCCCGGGCTGCAGTTGACGGCCTTTGCCGTGTTCTGCCTGGTCATCATCGTCGCCGGCGCAGTTTGGGCGCGGATCCACCGGCCCGTAATGTCCGTCTTCGTGGCGGTGCAACTCGGGGTCGTCGCCCCGATGGCCATCCAGGCGATGGTCCATGTCGGAACCAACCAAGCGCAGCAGGTTGCAGACGCGTTGGGCCCGCTCGACGGGTTCCTGATCGGCACCGCGCACGCACAGGTGCGGACGCCGGCGCCCCAACCGCCGTCGCCCATCCAATGCATCGTCCGATCGATCGTTCAAAAGCCGTGCTGACCGACGGCGTCCCGGTCCGCCCATGAGGGTGGGCCGGGACGCCGCGCCGGAGCGGAGCCAAGATCTGGGCAGATTCGCGGTATAATGGTTTAGACGTATCCGAATCACTGTCGCGACCGGCGACTGTCCGCCACCGCAATTTAAATGGTATCTTGAAGCCATTGATATCGTGACGTTTCGCGTTGGCTGCATGATGTGCCGGCTTTTGGTCTACGTAAGGGTTGTGTCGCGCCTCTATCTCGGTATGGCGCCCGCCGTGGTTTTGCTGGTCCTGGCGACTCTACTGGCGGGCCCAGGCTCGGCGCGGGCAAACGTCCTTCTGGTGACGGCAGACTATTCGGATCGCGTCGCCGATGTCGTGGACCTGTTGCAGGCGACTGGGCGGATCTCGGGCACGGTCGACACGTTCAATGCGCTGACGGGGACACCGACCCTCGCTGAGCTCGAGTCGCACAGTAGCGTATTGACCTGGTCGAATTTCGGTTACGCAGATGCAAACCTCTTAGGCGACCGGCTGGCGGACTACGTCGACGCCGGCGGTGGCGTCGTCGAGGCCAGCTTTTCCTATTACGTCTCCACCCCGATCGGGTTGGGTGGCCGGTTCGCCACCGACCACTACGCGACATGGGGCGGGGGCAACAACGCCTTCGGCACCGAGCACACTCTGGGCACGATTCACATGGCATCAAGCCCGCTTCTGACGGGTGTCTCGAGCTTGGACGGTGGCTCCTACACTTTTCGAAACGACGTCGGCGCGCTCGCGCCGGGCGCAACGGCGATCGCCGACTGGAGCGATGGCGCACCGCTGATCGCGGAAAACGACGCGAGCTTCGCCGGGAGAGTGGTAGGGCTGAATTTCTATCCGGTGTCCCACCGAGTCGTGCCTGGACTCTGGATAGCGAGCACCGACGGCGCGATCATCCTCGCGAACGCCCTTAACTTCGCTGCTGCCCCGATTCCCGAGCCTGGACTGCTGACTGTCTTCGCGGTCGGGCTCATCGGGCTGGCGGTCTTACGCCGGCGCCCAACGTCGGGGTCTTATCCGCTGTTCGCGTGCAAGGCGTCGGCGGCTCGGCCCGAGCCGCCCGGCAGTTCCTAGACCAGCATCGCGGCGGCGGCGATCACGAGCCAAGGCGCGGCCACGAAGAACAACAAGGCGGCGAGCTGGCGGCGGGACGACCAATTGGGTCTCTGGCGCGGCATCGGAGCACTCCCGAATGTGCGAATGCCAATAAAATTTGCCGCAATTCTCTTAACAAGAGATTAATTGGACCGTCTCGGGACGCCCGTGTCCCGCTTGATCGGCGCCCGGCCGGGGCGGAGAATGCCCGCCCTCACCCGATGGGAACCGGAGGCGCGCGATGCTCGAGCTCTACCATTCCGGCCACACGACCTGCTCCAAGCAGGTGCGGCAATGCCTGACCGAGAAGGGCCTCGCCTACGAAAGCCGCTACGTCGAGCTCTGGAGCTACGAGAATCTCAGCCCCGACTACCTGAAGCTCAACCCGTTCGGGGTGGTGCCGACGCTGGTGCATGACGGGCACCCCATCGTCAACTCGTTCTGCATCATGGAGTACGTCGAGGACGTGTTTCCCGAGCGGCCGCTGCGCCCGGCCGACCCGGTGCTGCGCGCAAAGAGCCGGCTGTGGGGCTGGCTCGCCGACGAGGTGCACCCGTCGATGGCCGACGCCACCTACAACGCCCAGATGCGCAACCGCGCTCGCGAGATGGACCGCGCCACGCTCGACAAGGTGCTTTCCATGATGCCGGTGCCCGAAAGGCGGGCGCGCCTCGCCCGCGTCTCGGGAGACGGGTTCAGCGCCGCCGAGATCGCCCACGCCTATGACCGGCTCGCGTTCTTCTTCCAGCGTCTCGAGGCCGACATCGACAAGGGGCCGTGGATCTGCGGCGAGTCGTTCTCGGTCGCCGACGTGTCGGTCCTCGCCATCGTCGACCGGGTGCGCGAGCTCAGGCCCGAGCTGGTGGCGTCTTATCCCGGCGTCGCCGCCTGGCACGCCCGCATGTTCGAACGGCCGGCGGTTAAGACGGTCTATGCGCTCGACACGGCCGAGGTGCCGCGCCGCCCGGCTGGCGGCTTCGCCTTCCGCCAGGCGGGGTAGGCGCTGGCCCCGCGGGCTGCGCTGCCGTGCCCCTTCCCGCACCGGCCCCATCGGACTAGAAAGCGCGCGCCAGCCCGACCTGGCGCTTCCGGGCCCTTCGCCCGCGCTAAAACGGATATCGCATGACGGTCCTTGGGACGCGCGGCTTCGCGGCCGGCCGGCCGCCCGGCCACCATTTGCCGATCAACACGATCCTCTACGTGATCGGCATCCTGCTGATGCTGCTGGGCGCGGTGATGATGGTTCCGGCCCTCGTCGACCTCGCCGGCGCGTCGACCGAATGGCACGGGTTCGTCGCCGCCGGCTGCACCTCGATCTTCGTCGGCGGCGCGCTGTTCCTGTCGAACCGGATGCGCGAGTTCCACCTGCAGGCGCGGCGCGGCTACCTTCTCACCACGCTGAGCTGGGTGCTGATCTGCCTGGTGAGCGCGCTCCCCTACATGACCGGCTCAACCCACCTGTCGTTCACCGACGCGGTGTTCGAGTCCATGTCGGGCCTGACCACCACCGGGTCCACGGTGATCGTCGGGCTCGACAAGCTACCCGAGGGCATCCTGCTCTGGCGCTCGCTGACCCAGTGGATCGGCGGCATCGGCATCATCGTGATGGCGATGGTGATCCTGCCGTTCCTGCGCATCGGCGGGATGCAGCTTTTCCGCACAGAATCCTCAGACCGCTCCGAGAAAATAATGTCGCGCACCTCCAAGGTCGCGGCGGCGACCGCCCTCGCCTATCTCGTGCTGTCGGTGATGTGCGCCATCGCGCTCTATCTCGGCGGGATGAACGCGTTCGACGCGATCAACCACGCGATGACGACCCTGGCGACCGGCGGATTCTCGACCAAGGACGAGTCGATCGGCTTCTACCATTCCGACATCATCCAGTGGATCGAGGTGGTGTTCATGACCGCCGGCGCCCTGCCGCTGGTGTTCTTCGTGCGGCTCCTCGCCGGCGGAACGCGCGCGCTGCGCGAGGACCCTCAGGTGCGCTGGTTCATAGGCGTGCTCGCCGGGGCCGTCGCGCTGATGACGCTGTGGACGTGGCTGCATGTCGGGATGGGGTTCGGCGATGCCATCACGCTCTCGGCGTTCAACGTCACCTCGGTGGTCACCGACACCGGGCTTGTCTCGACCGACTTCGCGCAGTGGGGGCCGTTCGCGACCGGACTGTTCTTCCTCTGCTACTTCCTCGGCGGGTGCGCCGGATCGACGGCCGGCGCGATCAAGGCATTCCGCTGGCGCATCCTGTTCTCGACCGCCGCGATGCAGCTCCGCGGCATGCTGGAGCCGTCCGGCATGTTCGTCGCGCGCTTTGGCGGCCGGCCGATCGGCGCCGACGTGCGCGACGACGTGCGCAACTTCTTCTTCGCCTACATCCTGACCTTCGCGGCGCTGACCCTGTTCCTCACCTTTACCGGGCTCGACTTTTTGACCAGCGCGTCGAGCGTGGCACAGGCGATGGCCAATGCGGGGCCCGGGCTCGGCAGGCTCGTCGGACCGGCGGGCACGTTCGCCCCCATTCCCGATGCCGCCAAATGGGCGCTCTCGCTCGCCATGCTGCTCGGGCGGCTCGAGCTCTTCACCGTCTACGTCCTGGTGATGCCGCGCTTCTGGCGCTGGTGAGGCTCAGCGCTTCACCGGATCATTCGGGTCAGGATTGCGGAAGGCGAAGGCGTCCGCGACCGCCGGCCTAGCCTGCATGCGCGCCCACCACGCGGCGACGCGCGGACGCTCGGAGGGGCCGACCATCTCGGGCCGGGGCAGCACCTCGATGCGGTTGACGTAGGGGGCCATCGCCATGTCGGCGAGCGAGTAACTCGCGCCGAGAAGCCATGGACCCTCGGCGAGCGCCGCCTCCATCCGGTCGAGCAGGTGGTCGAGCGTCGCGTAGGCGTCCTCCTCCTCCTGCTGGGAGACGCCAACCTCCAGCCGCCGCAGGAAGCGCCGGCCGATCACCGGGTTCGGGCAGCGTGCCGCGATCGCCTCGCGCTCCGCGCGGGGGAACTTGGCCATGCGCGGACGGTGGCGCGCGTTCTAGGATCGCGTTCTAGGATAGTGTGTTGACCGACGGATGGGCGATCTCCTCGGAATCGTAGATCCAGAGCCGCATCCGCGCGCGGGCATGCGCATCGTCCGGCCGGAAGCGCGGCGCCTCTGGAACCGCCTCCTCCAGATATTCGATAATTAGGTTCGATTCGATGACGATTCGCCCGTCATGGTCGAGCGTCGGGACCACCCCCTTCGGGTTGAGCGCGACATAGGACGGATCCCAATTGTCGAACATAAATAAATCCACATGCTTGCTCTGCCATTTCAGCCCCTTCTCCGCGAGGCAGATGCGTGCCTTCTGCGAGCACACTGAGCTCCAGTAATGGTAGAGCGTGAGCATTTCCCCTCCTCCTCGGGACGGTTCGTCGCATCGTGGGAACCAGCTTAAACCCTTGCAGGCTCAGGGATAGCGCCATTTTTGGACTTGCAAATGGAAGGCCAAACAACGAAACTCCGTCGGCCGATCGAGAATAAGCTGTGCTGTGGAACGGGGGCGGGCCATAGTTAGGGTGCGTTGTAGGGCCTCGCGCGCGGGGCCCCATTTGATCGCGGTGGCCGGGCTCGTCGCGGCCGGGATTGCGATAGCGATGCCCAGACCGGCGTCGGCTGTCACGCTGCGCGAGGAGCTGGCCGGGCTCCTGCAGGACCACCCGCGCATAAAGACGGATGAATTTGCGGCGGGCGCCGCCCATGCCCAGGTACGCCAGGCCTTCGCCGGCTACCTGCCCCGCGTCGACCTGACCGGCGATTCCGGGCACGAGACGATCGACAGCCCGATCACGCGGGCGACGCCGACCGACGTGTCCAGCCTGACCCGCAAGAAAATCACCCTCACCGTCACCCAGCATCTGTTCGACGGCTTCCGGACGTCGGAGGGCTACCGCGCCGCCGAGGCCCGCAGCGACGTCGCCGACAACACGCTGAAGGCGACGCGCCAGTCCCTGCTGCTCGACGGCATCACCGCCTATTACAGCGTGCTGCGCCAGGCCAAGCTGGTCGACATCGCCGCCTCGAACGTCGATACCATCAAGCAGCAGACCGCGCTCGAGGACGAGCGGGTGCGCCGCGGCTCGGGCACATCGCTCGACGTCCTGGAATCGAAGACCCGGCTGCAGCTCGCGATCGAGCGGCGCGTGCAGATCGAAGGCGCGCTGCGCGAGGTGACGGCGCGCTACCAGCAGGTGTTCGGCCACGCCCCCGACATCGCCGGCCTCCAGCCGCCGGCATTGCAGCTTTCACCGTTGCCCAAGACCTTGAACGAGGCGACGAAGACCGCCATCGTCAACAACCCCTCGCTGATCGCCGAGGACAAGAAAATCGCGGTCACCGAATACAACCGCGGCGTCGCCGAGGCGGACCTCTACCCGCAGGTCGACCTCGTGGGCCAGGGGAACCTTGAGGACAACGTCGATTCGGTCGTCGGGCTGCGGCGCGACTGGTCGGTGCTGGTGCGGCTGACCTGGGAGCTGTTCTCGGGCTTTGCGGTGCAGGCGAACGTCGCCCAGGCGACGCTGGAACACAGCCGGTCCGTCGCCAGCTACAACTACAGCCGGCGCAAGGTTGGCGAGGACCTTGAGGTCGCGTGGGAAAAGCTGATGAACGCCCGCGAGCGCACCGACCTGCTCGCCAACGCTGTCGCCCTCGCCGAGGAGACGTTCAACGCGCGGAAGCGGCTGCGCAGCGCCGGCCGCGAGACCGCGATCAACGTGCTCGACGCCCAGTCGCGCGTGTTCGACGCGCGCGAGAGCTACGTCGCCGCGCAGTACGACGCTCAGCTCGCCTTGTTCCAGGTGCTTTACCAGATGGGCATGCTCGGCCCCGCCAACCTGGGGCTGTAGCCGCCATCCTCGGTTGCGCGAGGGGCAGCCGTCCCCCCTGCCCACCCTTCTCGTCCGAATGCCGTCTCCGGTCATCCGCTGGAGCGGGTCTGAGCTGATAATCAGTGCTTCGAGGTGGCAACGTAGACGTTGTCCCAGTCGGCCGGCGGCGGGGCGGCGGCGAATTCGGCAATGCGCTCCGCGAACAGGTCGTAGAGCTTGCCGAGATCGAGCCCGGCATCGAGCTCGCGGCAGCGCGCGAGCAGTGCGCCGGTGCGCGCCCAGTCCTGCGCGCGATAGGCGTTCAGCATCTCGGCGTGCGCCTGGGCGAGCTTCTGGAATTCGGACGACCGCGCGAATTCCGGTTCGCCCACCAGGGCGAAGATGCGGACCGGCTTTTCCTTGCCGATCACCCGGATGAGATCGAGCTCGAGATAGGCGAAGTCAGGCGCCTTCTCGTAGGTCGATTCGCCGGCCACGATCTTGACGCCGTACATGCGGGTCTGCCCCTCGAGGCGCGACGCGGTATTCACCGTGTCGCCGAGGGCCGAATAGTCGAATTGCAGGTCGGAACCCATGTTGCCGACGCAGCACACCCCGGTATTGAGGCCGACGCCCACGCCGAGCTTCATGTAATTCCGGCCGGTCGCCTCGCAATCGGCCTTCACCACCTCGTTCACCGGCCCCATGCGGCGCTGAATTTCCAGCGCGGCGCGACACGCGTTCGCGGCGTGGTCGGGATCGTCGAGCGGCGCGTTCCAGAACGCCATGATGGCGTCGCCCATGTACTTGTCGACCGTACCCTCGGTGTCGATGATCGCGTTGGTGAGCGGCGTCAGCATGGTGTTGATGAGATGGGTGAGCCCCACGGCGTCGTAGTTCTCGGCGATCCGGGTGAAGCCCATCACGTCCGTGAACATCAGCGTCATCTCGCGATTCTCGCCGCCGAGCTTGAGGTGCGACGGGTCTTCGGCGACACGGGCCACCATGTGCGGCGAAAGGTAGCGCGAGAATGCGGTACGGATGCGACGCCGCTCCGCCTCTTCGCGCACGTAGCCCAGGAACGTCAGCAGCACGTAGAGCGCGACCGTCGCGAAGGATGGGTACATCACACCGAGCAGCACGCCCTGGCTCACGAACATGTACCAGGCCACCCCGATCATCGTCGCGATGCCGGCGAGCGAGAGCGCCATCGCCCCCCACGCGCCGACCATCGGCACCAGCGCGATCACGAACAGCCCGGCAAGCGCGGTGATGGCGAGCTCCTCGCCGACCGCGTAGTTGGGCCGCGACAGGTATTTGCCCGACAGGACGGTCTCGAGGAGCTGGGCATGGACCTCCACCCCCGGCATGGTACCGACCGGGGTCGCCTTGATGTCGCGGAGGCCCGAGGCCGACGTGCCGAGGATGACGAGGTGGCCCGCGAGCCGCTGCGGCGCCACCCGTCCGGCGATCACGTCGGCGGCGGAGATGTAGCGCCGCGAGTTCGGGCGGCGTGTAGTGGACCCAGACGCGCCCCTGCGCATCGGTCGGCACTCGCACCCCGCCGACGACCACGCTGTCGACGCCGGCCGCGTTCGAGCGCAGCGCGTAGGCTTGGCCACCGGTCGCGATGCGCAGCATCTCGATGTCGAGCGAGGGAAAGATCTTGTCCTTCACCACCATCGCGACGGGCACGCGACGGACCACCGTGTCGCGCTCATAGCCGAGGGTGAACACGCCGGCGCCCGGCGCGGCCTTCTCGAGGATCGGCAGGTTCGACACGAGCCCGCCGTAATGCAGCATGTAGGGCCGCGGATCGCCGCCGAGGAGCGCCACGGGCGAGTTCTTGGGTAGCGGCTTCTCCGAGCCCTCCTCGCCCTCGGCGAGAGCCGCGCGGCCGAGCACGGCCCGGGCATGGGAAAGCGCGTTCGCGAAGATCGCGTCGTTCGCCGGCAGCTTCTTCAGGGCGGCCATCGTCTGCGGCGTGATGCCCTCGAACGCGCCTTCGAGATTCTCCGGCGACATGCGGTCGTGCTCGGCGAACACGACGTCGAAGCCGATGGCTGCCACCCCGTCCCGCGTCAAAGTGTCGACCAGCCGGGCGAGCAGCGTGCGCGGCCACGGCCACTGGCCGAGTTCGCCGAGGCTCTTCTCGTCGATGTCGATGACCAGGACCGGGAAGTTGGTCGGCGTGCGCGGCGCGATGCGCTGATAGAGGTCGAACGCCTGCAACCGGACGAGCTGGACCGGCGCCGGGTCCCAGACGCGGAGGGCAAGAAGCGCCGCGAGCAACACGAAGGCCAAGCCGCGCACGCCCGCCGACCAGCGGCGTCCCCAGCTCAGCAGACGCCCAAGACCCTTCATCTCCGCCCCAAAGCTTCAGTGCCGACGTGTACCCGCCGGCGGCCGTTAAGGTTTCACATGTGAATATTAACGATTAACGTGACGATCGTCACCGCGAAAGCTGTTGACCCGATCCAGTTCCCATAATACAAAATAATGGATGACAACAGTTCTACGGAGACGCTTGCTGGCGCGGAACGCGCAGCACGGGGTATAAAGTCGAAACGTTCCCTATCTTCAGTAATTTTCCGTCCCGGAGGCACCGGAGAGGCATCTGGACGGTGACGTTGGGGTTTCGACCTGTAGTACGGTCCCGAGGGGGAATCAAGGGGGTAACGGCCGTGCATCACGCCCGTGCGAAACCGGGTGGGAAGGCAATGGCTTTGCGTGTTGACGGTAGGTTGGCCCTGGGATCCGGCGGATTGGCCGGCCCGTTGGAATCGGTCGAGGTGCAGGCAACCTACGGGGCGCCCCTCGCCGCTCAGGAATCTTTGCCCTTTCATCTTCATCGTCCGCAAAATTTCGGGCCCTTCCGGACCGCTGCCGGCTTGTTTCGGCGCTTTGGAAAACCGATCGCTAACCTTTTGATTTTCCAACGATAACGTGACGAGAGTCACTTTCAAACAGATTGACGTCAGAAAGACCGCTGAATATAAGCTGAGACTAGGATGGACGGAGGGGCCAAGGGGTTCGGCCGCTGTGTCCGGGGTGCAATGCACGACTTCGACCGGCTCGCGCAAGTGACTGAAATACGCCCGATAAAACCGGAGCGGCGCAAGGCGGACGGGACGTGCGGCGGGTAACCGTCGGCTGACGGCCACGCAGTTACACCGCCCAACGAGTGTCCCGCCGGCTGCGCGGCGCGGCACGGGGTGAAGGCGATGGCGTTGCGGTTCGAGGGTGTCGGGCCCGCGTCCGGCGGAATAGCCGGCCGGGTCGAGGTGGTCGAAGCGCACGGCCATTCGCAGGTCGTCGTTCCGGGCGCCGATTTCATCGTCCATGCCGAATACAGCCGGGTCGGGCACGATTTGGTGCTGCTCGCCGGCGGGCGCGAGGTGGTCGTCCGCGGCTTCTTCGACACCGACCATCCGCCGGAGCTGACCAACGGCCAGGGCGCCCACATCCCTGCCGCGCTCGCCACCCGCCTCGCCGGGCCGATCGCACCCGGGCAGTACGCCCAGGCCGGTACGGCCGTGGGCGCCGGCACCGCGCCGATCGGCCATGTCCAATCGATCAGCGGCCGGGTCACCGCCCGCCACGCCGACGGCACCACGACCGTCCTCGCCCAGGGCGCGCCCGTCTTCCAGGGCGACGTGCTGCAGACCGGCGACGGCGCCAAGGTCGGCATCGTGTTCGTCGACAAATCGACCTTCGCACTCGCCGATCACGCGCGGATGGTGCTGGATTCGCTGATCTACAACCCGGCCACCCATTCCGGGTCGGCGAGCTTTTCGCTGCTGCAGGGCGTGTTCGTGGCGGTGACGGGCGAGATCGGCCACGCCAACCACGATTCCGTGCACATCACCACTCCGGTCGCCTCGATCGGCATTCGCGGCACCGAGTTCGCGTGCCAAATCAGCAATGTCGGCGGCGAGTCGACCTTCACCCTGATCTCCGGCGCCATCGCGGTCACCACCTCGGTGAGCTCGGTGCTGCTGAACACGCCGGGCCTGTCGACCACCTCGACCGGCCTCACCAGCGCGCCGGCCCAGCCCTTCATCCTGCCCCCGAGCCAGCAGCAGGCCCTGTTCGGCGCCGCCCAGGCGCTGTCGCACCAGCTCGCGCCGTTCAGCGTGAACCCAGGCGATCGCCAGGAGGAACAGCAGCAACAGCAGGGTCAACAAGGCCAGCAAGGCGAACAGGGCCAGCAGCAAGGTCAGCAGGGCGAGAACGGCACCCAGGACGCCGCGCCGCCGCCCCCACCTCCTCCGCCTCCGCCGCCCCCACCTCCTCCTCCTCCGCCCCCGCCGCCGAGCACGACCACGGATTCGGGCACCGGTACGGGAACCGGGACCGGCACGCCGCCTCCCCCTCCCCCGCCGCCGCCCTCGACGAATACGAACAACTCGGGACCGCAGCAGCAACAACAGCAGCAGCAGCAGCAGACGACGGGCATCGGCCAGACGTTCACCTACGACATCACGCACGGTGGCAGTCCGACCTTAGTCGGTGGTTCCGGCGTCGACCGACTTGTGCTGCAAGGTGACGATTTCGGCGATTACGTGACCATCGCCGCGGGCACAGGGTCGCTCACCGGCCACGCCGTCATTTATGCATCGTCGGAGGCCGCCTCAGGCACTCTCGTCATTTCAGCGATCGAGGAGGTGCAGTTCAACGGCGGAAGCGGCGCCGACTATCTGTCGATCGGCCCGCTGACCGGCACGGGGATCAGCCAGGACACGATCATCGTCAATGCCAACGGCGGCAATGACACGGTCGACGGCTCCGCCACGGACGTGCGGCTGATCGTCGACGGCGGCGCCGGCGACGATTCGCTCATCGGCGGCAGCCGCGCCAACTCGTTCACCGGCGGGATCGGCAACGACACGCTCATCGGCAACGCCGGCAACGACACGCTGTCGGGCGGCGACGGCAACGATTCCATCTCCGGCGGCATCGGCGCAGACTCGCTGCTGGGCGGGGCCGGCAACGACACGCTCGACGGCGGAACGGGCGCCGACACGATGGCCGGCGGAACCGGCAACGACACCTACATCGTCGACAATGCCGGCGACGTGGTGATCGAGAACGCCAACGAGGGCACCGACACCGTCCGCAGCAGCGTCAGCTACACCCTGCCCACGAATGTCGAGAACCTGGTGCTCACCGGATCAGGCAACCTTGTGGGCGCCGGCAACGCTTCCGACAACGTGATCACGGTAATTGGCGCAGGTACTTTCACCCTGTCCGACCAGACCCCGGTCGACACGGGCGGCCAGATCGTCCCGGGATTCACCAACGGCGGCACCCTCCCCGCCGGTGACGATTTTCCCGTCGCTGCTGCTTCACTTGGCTTCACAGCCAACTTCTTCGGGGTCACGTACAATACGGCATACGTCGACAATAACGGCTACATCACCTTCGGAAATAGCCAGACCCAATTCTCGCCTCAATCCCTTTCCACCTACGCTCTGCAGCCAATCATCGCCCCCTATTTCGCCGACGTGGACACCTCGGCGGCCGGCACGGTTACATACGGCACGGGAACGTTCGCGGGCCACGCCGCATTCGCCGCGACGTGGAATGCGGTCGGCCAGTTCCCCTCCGGCACAGACCTGCTGAACACGTTCCAGGTGATTCTAGTCGATCGGTCGGATATCGCCGCCGGCGACTTCGACGCCTACTTCAACTATGCGCAGGTTCAGTGGGATTATCCGGCGACGGTGGGCTTCTCGGCCGGAACGGCGACCAGCGGCACGTTCTATCAATTGGACGGATCACTTGTCTCGGGCGCGCTCATTGACGGCGGCTCGCTTGCGCTGACCGCGAACAGCAATGACGGCGTGCTCGGCCAGTATGAGTTCGAATTCCGCCAAGCCGCCGGCAACGAGACCTTGTACGGCCTCGGCGGCAACGACACGCTGATCGGCGCCGCCGGCGACGACACGCTGGTCGGCGGCACCGGCAACGACAGCATCAGTGGCGGCGCCGGCAACGACAGCGTGTTCTGGTTCGCGGGAGATGGCAACGACACGATCGATGGCGGCGCGGGGAGCGACTTCCTCGTCGTCAACGGCGATGTCGCGGGCACGACGGTGACCGCGGGCGCCGGTGCGGCTGGCCACTTGGTCGTCACAATCACGACGGCGGCGCACGGCACGGAAACGCTCGACGCCGTCAACGTCGAGAACCTTCAGATCCTCGGCGGCAGCGGTAACGACACGATCACGATCGGCGATCTCAGCAGCACCGCCGTGACGCAGGTCTTCGTCGACGGCGGCGACGGCAACGACACGATCACGGGCAGCGATCTGGGTTCGACGCTGCAAGGCGGCGATGGCAATGACTCGCTGGTCGGCGGGTCGGGCGCGGACCTGCTCGATGGCGGCACCGGCGCCGACACCATGGCGGGCGGCGACGGCAACGACACCTATACGGTGGACAATACGGGCGACGTGGTGGTCGAAAATCCCGGGCAAGGGACCGATGCCATCATCTCCAGCCTGTCGGATTACACGCTGCCCGCCAACGTCGAGGTCCTGGAGCTCGCGCCCGGTAACGGAAATCTCAACGGCACGGGCAACACGCTCAACAATCTGATCGAAGGCAACGACGGCAACAACGTCCTGGACGGCGGGGCCGGCGGGAACGACGTGCTCGAAGGCGGCGCCGGCAACGACACATACATCTACAATTTCGGCGACGGCAACGACCAGATCGGCAACTCGTCGGGCGCTTCGGACAAGCTCGTCCTCAGCGTCACCGACTTCGACGCCGTGACGGCCGCGCGCACGGATTCGGGCAATGGCCCCGTCGACCTCACCTTCGGTTTCGCAGACGGGGGATCGGTCGACATCGTTTCCCAATTCGCCGGCACCGGTGCGGTCGAGCAACTGCAGGACGGGAACGGCACCCTCTACACCATCCAGGCGGGCGCGACCGGCACGTCCGGCAACGACCTGATCGTCGGCGGCGCCAACAACTCCTCGCTCGATGGCGGCGCCGGCAACGACGTCATCTTTGGCGGCGATGCCGAGGTCGCCACCATCACCGGCGGGGACGGCAACGACCAGCTTCATGCCGGCAGCGGAACCAACTCGCTCGACGGTGGCGCCGGCAACGACACGCTCGTTGCCGGGCCGGGGACGGATACACTTTCCGGCGGCGACGGAAACGACCGTTTCGAATGGAGCCCGGGCGACGGCTACGGCACTGTGATCGACGGGGGCAACGGAATCGATTCGCTCGCGGTCGACGGCGCGAACGGCGGAAGCTCGGAGTTCGTGGTCGCCGGATATGGCGGCATGCTCTCCCTCTATGCCACAGGGCAAACGAGCCTCTATTTCACGAACATCAACTCGGTAGAGGTATTCGGAATCACCGCCGGCGATTCCGGCGACAAGCTCGACTTCGACCAGGCCGACACGAACGTCCTCACCTCCGTCGTGTTCACGGGCGGCAGCGGCGACGACACCGTGGTCGGAACCGTCACCGATAGCCCCGCGGAGACGACCGATATTCAGATCGTCGCCTACGGCAATGGCGGGAACGATCTTCTGGTCGGCGGCACGGGCGACGATTCGCTGTTCGGCGGCGCCGACAACGACACGCTCCAGGGCGGCCAGGGCAACGACACGCTCCAGGGCGGCGACGGCAACGACACGTACGTCTATACGCTGGGCGACGGGAACGACACGATCCTCGATTCCGGTGGCACAGGCGACACGCTTTCGATCGACGACCAGGGCGCCAGTGTCACCAGCGTCGCGCGCACCGGCACCGACGGGACCGACTTCACGATCACCCTGTCCGATGGCGGCTCGATCGTGGTGCAGAACCAGTTCGCCGGCACCGGCAACGCAATCGAATTCGGCTACGATCCCCACAAGGAAATCACGTATACGGTCCAGCAGTACTTCACCGGCACCGCCGTCAACAACCTGATCGTCGGGGATAACGCAGGCGACGTGATCGTCGGCGGCTCGGGCCGCGACCTCCTCTATGGCGGGTCGGGCGACGACACCATCACCGGCGCGGGCGGCGACGACGAGATCCACGCGGGCGGCGGCAACGACCTTATCAATTGGGCCGCCGGCGACGGCAACGACGAGATCGACGGCGGGACCGGCAGCGATACGGTCTCCGTCACGGGCGATTCGGGCAACTTCAACAGCTTCGTCCTGCGCTACGACAGCATGGGCGGCGCCGCGCTGGATGCGACGATCGTGGGATTGACCGCCACGATCGCGCTGGCTTCCATCGAGACGATCGCGATCGCGGGCGGCAATAGCGGCAACTCGGCCATCATCGGCGACGTGTCGGGCAGCGGAATCGGGCTCGTCACCTACGAGGGCGGCAACGGGCTCGACGCCCTCGACGCCACCGCGTCGGCCGTCAATATCGAAGCGACGGCAGGTGCCGCCGCCTCCGGCGTCTTCTTCCGCACCGGATCGGGCAACGACGCGCTCACCGGCAGCTCCGGCAACGACTGGATCGAGGGCGGCGCGGGCAACGACACGCTGATCGGCGGGGACGGCAACGACCGCCTTCTGGGTGACGATGGGAACAACTCGCTTTCGGGCGGCAACGGCAACGATCTTCTCGCCGGCGGCATGGGGAGCGACACGCTGGACGGCGGCGCGGGCACAGACACGGCGGCCTGGTCTCTGGCGACCGCGGGCGTCGTCGCCAACCTGTCGGGCGCCACCGTCTCCGGCGTCGCCGCCGGCACAGCGGTGATCGGGTCATCGACCGACGTGCTGATCTCGATCGAGAACCTCACCGGCACGGACTACAACGACAAGCTGATCGGCGACACCGGCCCTAACAAGCTGGTCGGGCTCGGCGGCAACGACTATTTCCTCGGCAACGGCAGCGACGGCACCGCCGGCGACTCGATCTATGGCGGGACGGGTTTCGACACGGTCGACTACTCCTTCGTCACCTCGGGCGGCATCCTGGTCCAGATGCTGGGCGTTTCGCAGGGCTCCGGCCTGCCCGACTACACCGTCAGCTATACCGACGCGGGCGGCAGCGAGCACGATGTGGTGCGCGGCGTCGAACGGTTCTACGGCACGTCGCAGGCCGACACGTTCTATGACGCGCCGCCTGGCCCGGGCAATTCCGAGCTCAATACCCACACCTTCGATGGCGGGATGGGCAATGACACGATCTATGGGATCGGCGCCCAGTTCCCCGGCGGAGGCAGGCTGATCGGTACGTTCGCGGGGTACGACCAGGCAACCTCAGGCGTGAGCGTCGATCTCAACAACGGCATCGCCATTGGCGACGCCTCCGTTGGCACCGACATGCTGATGAACGTTGTGGGAGTGAGGGGCTCGTCGTTTAACGACGTGCTACAGGGCAGCGAGACCGGCTTCAATTATATCGAGGGCGAGGCCGGCAACGACTCGATCTACGGCGCCGGAGGCACTGTCGAGGTCAGCTACATCACCTCTCCCGGCTCCGTGACCGTCAACTTGGCGAGCGGCACGGCGTCCGACGGGTTCGGCGGCACCGACACGCTGTCCAACGTCCAGGACATCTATGCGTCGAACTATGACGACACGTTGATCGGCTCCAACGGAGCCAACCTGATCTTCGGCAACGGCGGCGACGACGTCATCAAGCCGCTCGGCGGCCCGGACACAATCTACGGCGGGGACGGATTCGACACAGTCACCTATTCGGGCAACACCGCCGCCAACCCGATCGAGGTCGACTTTACCGGCGGGCAGAACTCCGTCGGCGAGCTCGATTCGAACCTCAACACGATCTCGACCGATACGCTCGACGGCGTCGAGAAGGTGATCGGCGGCCTGGGCAATGACTCATTCCTCGGTGGCGCCACGCTCGATGGAGAGTTGGGCGCGCGGCAATTCTTCGTCGGTGGCCCCGGCGACGACTATTTCGACAACACGAACGCCAATAAGATGACCGTGTCCTACCAGCCGGTCACCGGATTCATGAACTTGCACGGGGTGGATATCGACCTGTCCTCGGCGGGCGACGGCTATGGCGGGCTGACCGTCACCGACCCGTCCAACAACACCGACACGATCCAGGGTTTCTCGACCCTGTACGGGCTGCAGGGAACCGAGTTCGCCGACACCTTGACCGGCAACGCGGAAGCCAACCGCATCCGCGGCAACGGCGGCGACGACACGATCGACGGCGGCGGCCATCCCGGCGGCACGTTCGACCAGGTCGACTATGCCAACTCTCCCACGGGAGTGGTCGTCAACCTGTCCAGCTCGTCCTACACCTACGGCGACATCATGATCGTGGCGCCGCACGTCGGGCTGGACGGGTTCGGAGGCGCCGATACGCTATCCAACATCGACGGCGTGCTGGGCTCGAGCTTCGCCGACCTGATCGTCGGGCTCGACAGCGGCAGCACCCAGTTCTTCGGCCAGGCCGGCGACGACACGTTCGTCGGCGCGGGCACCGACCACGGCGCCCAGTACATATCGGGCGAGACCACCTTCGAGTTCTTCGGCGTCGGCAACGAGATCGTCTATTCCAACTCGCCGGCCGGCGTGCATGTCGACCTCGCCGCCGGCACCGCGTCAGACGGCTTCGGCAATACCGACCATTTCAGCAACATCCAGATCGTCAGCGGGTCCGGCTACGACGACACGCTGCTGGGCGACAGCGGCGCGAACATCCTCGACGGCTCCTCAACCCATCTGGTGAACGGCATCGACGGAAACGACTTCCTGCAAGGGTTCGGCGGCGCCGACACGCTGATCGGCGGCAGCGGGTTCGACACGGCGAGCTTCGCCGACCAGGCGGGTCCCATCAACGTCGCGATGTCGGACGGAAACGTGCAGCAGTCCGACGCTACGAGCGTCCGTCTCGATGGCATCGAAGAGGTGATCGGCACCTCCTTCGACGACACCTATTTCGGCGGCATCGGGCCGAATGCCGACCAAACCCATGACGTGTTCCAGGGCGGCGCCGGCAACGACACGATCTTCGGCGGCGGCGCAACCATCATCGACTACCACGACGCCAGCTCAGGCGTGACCGTCGACTTCAACAGCGGCACCGCGACGGGCGACGCATCGGTCGGCACCGATACGTTCGATTCCGGCGTCGTCGGGGTCTATGGCTCCGACGCGGCCGACATCTTCATCGGCAGTTCGGCGGACGAGATCTTCCGCGGCAATGGCGGCGACGACACGATCGACGGCGGCGGCGGCACGAACACTGCCGACTATTCCAACTCGCCCGGCCGGGTGGTGGTCGACCTGTCGTCGGGACAGGCGACGGACGACGGGTACGGCTTCGTCGATAGCCTGACCAACATCCAGAACGTCACGGGCTCCGACAACAACGACCAGCTCAAAGGCGACAACAACGCCAACATGCTGATCGGCAACGCTGGCGACGACGTGCTGATCGGTCTCGGCGGCAACGACGCGCTCTATGGTGGCGACGGCAACGACGTGCTTTATGGCGGCAGCGGGTCCGACACGTTGGACGGCGGCAACGGCTATGACGAGGCGAACTACTCCCTCAACGGCGGGCCGGTCGTCGTCGATTTGGGTCAGGGGACGGCCCAGGAGTACGACTCGACCGGAATGAACCTGCTTTCGACCGACAGCCTGACCTCGATCGAGTGGGTCGTCGGCTCGAACTTCGATGACCAGCTGATCGGCACCACGGGCGCCGACGTGCTGCGTGGTGGCAACGGCAACGATTTCCTGCGCGGCAATGGCGGGGCCGATCTGCTCGAAGGCGGCGCCGGCAGCGACACGTTCTACTTCGACGGCACGTCGGACGGCGTGTCCATCGCGAGCGACGTCGTGCGCGGGCCCTCGAACCCCGGCACCCTCATCGCCGACTTCGTGTCGGGCCAGGACACGATCGAAATCGGCGGCGGCTTCTTCGTCCTGACCTCGAGCAGCGGCCATCTGGTAGACGGTTCCAGCTTCGTTACCACCAACGACGCCTATGACGGCACCGCGTCGACGCTCAGCAATGGCGCGCCTAGCGACATTGCGGACGGCTATGGCGGGTTCATCTATTCGACAGCCGACCAGACGCTGTATTACGACGGGAACGGAAGTGCGCCCGGATACACGGTCGTGGCGAGCCTTCAGGGGGTCGCGCCCGGCGCGGTCGCCCTGCATGACAGCGACGTACACCTCGCCGCGGCGTAGCGGCGCCCCGCCATGCGGGGCCGGGGTTATTGTTCGTTCGATGGTAAAGCGCGATTTATTGTATAAAGGACGCGCGGCACCGGCCCGCACACGGGCTGGTCCGGCTGAGACTGCCTGCAGAAACGCCGTTGACCAGATCCGCGCCTGATGTGAAGGCGGCACCCGCCATGCCCGATCCCAACCCCCACTCCCCGCCGACCCGCCCGACCGGTTCCGTCCGCGCGTGGCTGTGGCCGATGATCCGGCCGCTGACGCCGCATCTGCGCGAGCTCGGCCTGTTCTCGCTGTTCATCAACACGCTGGCGCTCTGTACCCCCGTCTTTACCTTGCAGGTCTACGACCGGGTGGTGTTCCACGCCGGGCTCTCGACGCTCGAAGGGCTCGCCGTCGGCATGGTCCTGGTGGTGATGTTCGACTTCGCGCTGCGCCAGGGCCGGTCGCGCCTGATGCAGCGGGTCGCGCTCAAGATCGACGCCGCCCTCGGCCGGGCCCTCTACGACAAGATCACCGGCGTGTCCCTCCGCGTGCTGGAGTTGCGCCCCGCCGCCTATTGGCAGGCGCTGTTCCGCGACGCGGAGCAGGTCCGCAACATGGTATCCGGCCCCAACGCCGTCCTGCTGGTCGACTTGCCCTTCGTAGTGCTGGCCATCGCGCTGATCTTCATCATCGCCCGGCCGCTGGTGTGGGTGCTGGCCCTCGTGCTGCTCGCCTTCGTCACCGTCGCCTGGCTGTCGTCTCTGGTGGTGCAGCGGGCGAGCCGCAGCGAGCGCGAGAGCGGCCTTTCGCGCGACGCGCTGGTCGCCGAGATGATCGCCGGGCGCACCACGATGAAGGCGCTGGCGCTCGACGAGGCACTCCGCCCGCGCTGGGAGGACAAGCACGCCGAAACGATCGAGCGCGCCATCGAGCGGGGCGGCCGGGCGGACTCGTTCGGCAATATGGGCTCCGGCCTCACCATGATGACGACGGTCTGCATGACCAGCGCCGGCGCCCTCGCCATCCTCAACCACGAGATGACCATCGGCGCGCTGATCGCCGCCAACATGCTGAGCGCGCGCATCATCAACCCGCTGAACCAGCTCGTGGCCGCCTGGCGCAACCTCGCCGTCTATCGCCAGTCGGTGGGCCGGCTCTCCGAGGCGTTTGCGCTGGACGAGGACCGGCGCCGCAGCGAGGTCGAGCTCACCCGACCCGAGGGGGTGCTCACCGTCGAGAACGTGACGTTCCGCTTCGAGGGCGCCAAGCGGTCGGCGGTCGAGAACGTGCGCTTCACGCTGAAGCCCGGCGGGCTCCACGGCATCGTCGGCCATAACGGCAGCGGCAAGACCACACTTCTCAAGCTGATGCAGGGGCTCTACCGGCCGGACGAGGGGCGCGTGCTGATCGACGGCGCGGACCTGGAACAGTTCACCCGGCGCGAGCTCGCCCGCTGGATTGGCTACGTGCCGCAGGAGACCTTCCTGTTCCGCGGCAGCGTGCGCGACAATTTGGCCGCGGGGCGCGACGACGTGACCGACGAGGAGATCGTCTCCGCCGCCACCCGCGCCGGCGCGCACCCCTTCGTCATCGACCTGCCCGACGGGTACGGCGCCGACATCGGCGAGGCGGGCGCCCGCCTCTCGGTCGGCGAGCGCAAGCGCATCGCCATCGCCCGCATGCTGGTCGGCGACCCGCCGGTGCTGCTGCTCGACGAGCCGGCGGCCGGGCTCGACCGCCCGGCGGAGGAGCAGCTCCGCAACCTGCTCGCCCAGCTTGCCCAGACCCACAACGTGGTCGTCGTCACCCACAACCCGATCGTGCTGGCGGGCTGCCACAACATCATCGCGCTCGACCACGGAAAGGTGGCGCTGGCCGGGCCGGCGCACGAGGTGATGCCCAAGCTGTTCCGCCACAGCGTGAACCCGCCGCTGGAGCGCAAGGCGTGAGCCGGCTCGACGCCCTCGTCAGCGCCCACCCGGTCTCCGGCTGGCGGCGCGCCGGCTGGACCGCAATCGCCGTGGTCGGGGCCGCGCTGATCTGGGCGAGCTTCGCACGGCTGGACGAGGTGGCTTCGGCGCCGGGCGAGGTAACGCCTCAGGGCCAGGTGCGGGTCATCCAGCACCTCGAGGGCGGACTCATCGAAGCGATCAAGGTCGAGGACGGCGACACGGTGAAGAAGGGCGCCGAGCTGATGCAGCTCAAGCTCGGCGCCGATTCCGTCAACCGTCCCGAGTTGCAGGTCATGATCGACGGGCTGAAGCTGCGCCGCGCCCGGCTCGAAGCCGAAGCCTACAACCGGCCGCTCGACCTGCCGGCCTCCGTGCCCGACCGGCTGAAGGACGTGCTGAAAAGCGAGCGCCAAGCATACGAAGGCCGCAAGCGTCAGTTCGAGGCCGACCTCGCCGTCTTCGACAGTCAGACACAGCAGGCCGTGCACTCGGTGACCGTGCTGCAGACCAAGATCGCGTCACTCACCGCCAATCTCCGTCTTGCTCAGCAGCGGCTTGCCATGTCGAACGAGCTGGTGAAGGGCGACCTCGTCTCGAAAATGGACCATTTGCAGCTCGAGGCCCAGGTCCAGGACCTAAAGGGCCAATACAACGAGGCACAGGCCGAGCTGCCCAAGGCCAGGGAAGCATTGGAGGAGGCGCGCGGGCGCAAGCGCGAGGCCGACCTCAAGTTCCGCCGTGCGGCGATCGAGGATCTCGGCCAGGTGGACCTCGAAATTGCCCGCAACCAGGAGAAGATGGCGCGCGCCAACGACCAGGAGCATCGCACCATCATCCGCAGCCCGATCGACGGCATCGTCAAGAACCTGCGCTATCACACGATCGGCGGCGTGGTGCGGCCGGGCGACCCGATCATGGAGATCGTGCCGACCCACGACGAGCTGATCATCGAGGCGCGACTCAACCCGGTGGACGTCGGCTACGTCAGCGTCGGAGAGAAGGCCGTGGTCAAGATCTCGACCTACGACTTCGAGACGTATGGCGGGCTGAAGGGCGAGGTGGCCAATGTCGCGGCCGACACCAGCCAGGACCATGACGGCCGGCCCTACTACCGGGTCGTGGTGCACACCGGGAAGTCCTATCTGGGCAACAAGCCGGGCGAATACCCGATCACGCCGGGCATGCAGGCCACGGTCGACATCAAGACCGGCACCAAGACCGTGATGCAGTACCTGGTCGGCCCGATCATCAAGCTGCAGCACGACGCCTTCCGCGAACGGTAGGTAACCGCCCGTCGCGCCTGACGCGGAGGTTCCGCGTTGACGCCCGAGGGACGGCCCCCGATACTGGAGTCGCCGCTGGGGCGCGAAAGGCGTGGCCCACGGTCGAATTCCGAGGGAGGGACGCGTGAAGATCTGCCGCTACGACGACAACAGGATCGGTGTGGTGCGTGACGACGGCGTGCATGACGTGAGCGCCATCGTCGACGAGCTGCCTTCCGTCCGCTACCCCTACCCCAAGGGCGACGCGCTGATCGCCAACCTCGACCGGCTGCGTCCCAAGATGGAGAGCCTGGCCGACAAGGCGAAGCCGAAGAAGGTTTCGGAGTGCCGCTTCCTCCCGCCCGTCGCCAACCCGACCAAGGTGATCGGCACGCCGACCAACTATCGCGACCACATCGCCGAAATGACGACGATGCGCGAAGTGACGCCGTCGCTGCGCAATTTCGGCAGCCTGGAACAGGCGGGCCTGTTCCTCAAGGCGAACTCGTCGCTGGTGGGCATGTCCGAGGGCGTTGCCGTCCGCTTCCCCGACCGCCGCACCGACCACGAGGCGGAGCTCGGCATCGTGTTCGGCAAGCAGGTGAGCGACACCACGCCGGAGCGCGCCTTCGACTGCGTCGCAGGCTATTCCATGGCGCTGGACATGGTGGTGCGCGGCTCCGAGGATCGCAGCTTCCGGAAGTCGATCGACACCTATTCGCTGCTCGGCCCGTGGCTCGTCACCAAGGACGAGTTCCCGGACCCGGACAACATCGCGTTCGAGCTCACGGTCGACGGCGAGATGCGCCAGAAGAACAACACCAAGAACATGATCATGGATTGCGCCAACCAGATCGCCTGGGCGACGCGGTTCTACTCGCTGTGGCCGGGCGACGTGCTGATGACCGGCACGCCGTCGGGCGTCGGCCGCGTGCTGCCGGGCAACACGATGCACTTCAAGATGGAAGGCGTCGGCGAGATCGACATCCCGATCCGCGCCCACGAGGCTGGGAAGTAGGGAGCCCTCTCACCTACCCTATTGTCACACCGGGCGCGGCGCATGATCAAGCGGCAGGACGCGGTGGACGTGGTGGTGGCGGGCGCCGGCATGGGCGGGCTTGCCGCCGCGCTGGCCGCGGCCGAGCGCGGCGTCCGCGTCGCGGTGCTGGAGAAGACCTCTGCGCCCGGCGGCAACGCCGCCATCTCGGCCGGCATGCTGCTCGGCACCGACGATTACGACGGGCTGCGCGGCTATATCCCCGAGGGCGATCCCGACCTGCAGCGCATGCTGTGCACCGAGGCGTTCGAGGCGATCCGCTGGCTGGAATCGCACGGCTTGCCGGTCGATCCGCCGGTCGGGCACGGCCAGTTCCGGGTGAGCCGGCCGATGGGGCTCGGCGAGCCGGGCAACCGCCTGCCCTTCCTCGCGGCGCTCGCCGACAAGGCCCGCGCGGCGGGCGCCGAGATCGTCTGCGACGCCGCCGTCACTGCGCTCTTGCGCACCGGCTCGATCGTCACGATCGCGGCCGAAGGCGGCGGCGTCCGCCGCTCGATCGAGGCGCGGGCTGTGGTGCTCGCGACCGGCGGGTTCCAGGCGAACCGCACGCTGATCGCCCGCTACATCGGTCCCGACGCGGCACGCACGCTGCGGCTCCGCTCGCGGCCGGAGGCGACGGGCGACGGGCTCTCTCTGGCGCTCGGCGCGGGGGGCGCGGAATCGCGCAACATGGCCGCGTTCTACGGCCATTCGATGGTCGACTGCCCGCTGCCGCCCAGCCACTTCCAGAAGCTCACGCCGTATTTTGCGCGTGCCGCCGTGCTGGTGAACCGCGACGCGCGGCGCTTCGTCGACGAATCCGAAACCTTCATCGAGGAGGGCAATGCCCAGGCCGCGTGCCGCGAGCCGGGTGGCCTGTTCTACGTCATCTTCGACCGGCGCATGTACGAGATCGACCGCCAGCCGGGCGGGGTGTCGCAGCGCTCGGCGGTCGGCGACTGGCTGGAGATGGTGGCGCCGTTCTCGCCGCCGCTCTGGACTGCCGATACGCTGGACGGGCTGGTCGACGAGCTGGCGCGCGATGGGCTGGCGAAGGATGCGCTCGCGGGCGAGCTCGCCCGCTTCAACCGCGCGATGCGCGATGGCACGGCCGATGGGCTCCACCCGGCGCGGCGCGAGAATCGCTGGCCGCTGGAGCATCCGCCCTTCCGCGCCGTGCGCTGCGTGCCCGGGATCACCGCCACCGCGGGCGGAATCGCCGTCGATCCCGACCTCCGCGTGCTCGACCACGCGCGAAGCCCCCTGGCCGGCCTCTACGCGGCGGGGGTCGACGCCGGCGGCGTCTACGGACGGCACTATGGCGGGTTCCTGGGCTGGTCGCTGACCAGCGGGCGGCGCGCCGGGCGCTCGGCGGCCGCGTTCGTCGGCAACCGGGGCTGACGCGGCGGCTCAGCCGACCAGCGGCGCGATCCAGGCGATCAGAAGGCCGGGCACGGCGATCGTCAGCGCCAGCGCGACGGCCGCGACCATGCGATAGGCAAGCATCGTGCCGGGCGTGTCGAACCGCGCCCGCGTTGCCCCCGAGCCGGTGCTCTTGAGTTGGGTGCGCAGCCGAAGCGCCAGCGAGACGGCGAGGCAGTTGAGCACGAACAGGCCGAACCCGATCGGGTTGGCCGCGTTCAGCGACGCGCCCGCCCGGGCCATCAAATGGGTGAAGGCCGCGTTCCACGCAATTGCGGCGACCAGCGCCGCCAGCGCCCACCAAAGCCCCCTCATACGCCCCCCGACGCCGATTGCTTTGCCGATCCCGCGCGAGTCAGACCCGCTCAATGATCATCGCGATGCCCTGGCCGATGCCGATGCACATGGTGCAGAGCCCGTAGCGCCCGCCCGTGCGCTCGAGCTCGTAGAGCGCGGTGGTGACCAGACGCGCGCCCGACATGCCGAGCGGATGGCCGAGCGCGATCGCGCCGCCGTTCGGGTTCACCCGGGCGTCGTCGTCGGCAAGGCCGAGCTCACGCGTGACCGCGAGGGACTGGGCGGCGAACGCCTCGTTCAGCTCGAACACGTCCATGTCGTCGAGCGAGAGCCCGGTACGCTCCAGCACCTTCTTCGTGGCGGGGACCGGCCCGATCCCCATGATGCGCGGCGGCACGCCGGCCGCAGCGGCGGCGAGGATGCGCGCCCGCGGGGTCAGCCCCTCGCGCTTCGCCGCCTCCTCCGTCGCCAGCACCAGCGCGCAGGCGCCGTCGTTCACGCCCGACGAGTTGCCGGCCGTCACCGTGCCGTCCTTGGCGAAGGCCGGGCGCAGCCGCGCGAGGGCCGCCATCGTCGTCTCCGGCCGCGGATGCTCGTCGGTGTCGACGAGGATCGGATCGCCCTTCCGCTGCGGCACCGCGACCGGCACGATCTCGGCGGCGAGCCGCCCCGCCGCCTGCGCCGCCTTGGTCTTGTCCTGGCTGGCGAGGGCGAACCTGTCCTGGTCCTCGCGGGCGATCTGGCGCTCGACGGCGAGGTTCTCGGCGGTCACGCCCATGTCGTCGAGCCCGTACATCTCCTTCATCTTCGGGTTCGGGAAGCGCCAGCCGAGCGTCGAGTCGTAGACCTCCGCCTTGCGCGAGAACGGCTCGGTCGCTTTCGCCATGACGAAAGGCGCCCGCGACATCGATTCCACCCCGCCCGAGATCAGGAACGATGCCTCGCCGGTCCGCAGCGCGCGCGCGGCCTGCGCCGTCGCATCCATGCCCGAGCCGCACAGCCGGTTCACCGTCACGCCCGAGACGTTGACCGGCAGGCCCGACAGCAGCGCAACGTTGCGCGAAACGTTGCGGCAATCCTCGCCCGCCTGGATGACGCAGCCATAGTAGACGTCGTCGACGCGCGACCAGTCGGCCTTCGCGTTCCGCGCCATCAGCGCCTTGACCGGCACCGTGCCGAGGTCGTCCGGCCGGACCGAGGACAGGGCACCGGCATAGCGGCCGATCGGCGTGCGGACGGCGTCGCAGATGAAGGCTTCGGACATGGATTCGCCTTTGCCGTTGGAATTCGGTGCGGAGTGATATAGCGGTGTTTTGCCGTGAGACCAAGGGCGCGCCGCCGCGCTTGCTGTGCCGCCCGCCACCATAGGGAGACGCCACGATGCCCCGCCTAGCCGCCCTCACCACCGCGCTTGTCCTCCTCGCCCAGCCGGCGCTCGCCGCCGAGCCGGCCACGATCGTAATCAGCGGAGCGTGGGCGCGCGCGACCGGCGGGATGACCCAATCCGGCGCGGCGTACCTGACCCTGGTCAATCGCGGCCCGACCGACGACCGGCTTGTGGGGGCTGCCACCCCGGCGGCGAAGAAGGCCGATCTCCACGAAATGAGCATGGATTCGAACAACGTGATGCACATGCGCCAGGTGGCAGGGATCGAGGTGCCGGCCGGCAAGACCGTGGCGCTGGCGCCGGGCGGGTTCCACGTCATGCTGATGGGGCTCGCCGCGCCGCTGAAGACCGGCGAAACCTTCCCGCTGACCCTCCACTTCTCCAAGTCGGGCGAGCGCACCGTCGAGGTCAAGGTGATGCCGATGGGCGCCTCGGGCCCCGGAACCGGCGGGACCGGCACCGGCTCGATGAACATGGGTCATCCGGGCGGGATGGGCGGCATGAACGGCATGGGAGGGATGGGCAGCGGCTCCATGAAGATGGACCATCCGCAAGAGCGGTAGGAACCGCCCTGGCCGCCCGAGCGCGCGGCCCGCGCTTGGACTCGCCCGCGCCCGCCTGTATGATTTGCGCCGATCATTCGGGGCCGCCGCGGCACGAACCGTGCCGGAGGCCGCCCGTTCGGAGGAAGCGATGGACGCTCAGGTTCAGGCCAAGTTCGACGTCGGCGGGGTGCTGCTCGACCAGCCCTTCAAGATCCGCCGGCTGGGCCATTTCGGCCTCTATGTCGACGACATCGAAAAGAACCTGAAGTTCTATACGGAGATCATGGGCTTCTGGGTCTCCGACTTCCTCGATTTCGGCCCCCGCATGAAGCCGGAGGAGAAGGAGGGGGTCGGCCCCACCTGGGGCGCGTTCACCCGCTACGGCACCGATCATCACGCATTCGTCCTGTTCCCGCGCAAGGCGCGCGAGGCGATGGACAAGGGCCGCACCATGAGCAAAGGCGTTACCATCAACCAGATCACCTGGCAGGTGGCGAGCCTCCGCGAGGTGGTGAACGCCGTCGAATGGTTCCGGGGCTCGGGCGCCGTGCGCGTCAACCGCACGGGCCGCGACACGCCCGGCTCCAACTGGCATGTCTACCCGTTCGACCCCGAGGGCCACATCAACGAGCTTTATTACGGGATGGAGCAGGTCGGCTGGACGCAGCGGTCCAAGCCCCGCTCGATGTACAACCGAGGCTTCCATGAGACGCCCGACCTGCCGCAGATCTCCGAGTACGAGGAGGTGCTGCGCGCCGAGGAGGCGGGGGTCGACATCCTGTCCGGCCATCGACAGGAGGATCTGCGCGAGGCCCCATATGACGTCGGCGGCATCCTGCTGCCGCGCCCGTTCAAGATCACCGCGATCGGGCCGGTGCGCCTGTTCGTCGACGACATGGCGCGGGTGCTCGATTTCTACCAGCGCAAGATGGGGCTGATCCACACCGAGGAGGTCGTCTACAACGGCCACCACTGCCATTTCCTGCGCTGCAATACCGAGCATCACGCCATCGCGCTCTACCCCAAGGCACTGCGCGCCGAGTTGGGCCTCTCGGAACATTCCTCGATGATGTCATTCGGCGTTAGGCTCAACGATTACAAACAGTTGAAGGACGCTGTTCAGTTCATGAAAGAGAAGGGCGTCGAGGTGCGCAACCTGCCGCCCGAGCTGTTCCCTGGGATGGACTACACCACGTTCTGCTTCGATCCGGACGGCCACGCCATCCAGCTCTATTACTACATGGAACAGGTCGGCTGGGACGGGCGGCCGCGCCCACCGGCGCAGCGGCGCAAGATCGACAACGCGAAGTGGCCGGCCGCGCTCGACGCGATGAGCGACAGCTATATGGGCGAAACCTACATGGGGCCGTTCGGCTGAGCCGGCGAGCGTTGTCTGGAACGCGCGCGGCGCCCAGCGGCGCCGCGTGTTTCTTCTAAGAAACGGCCGGAATATCGGTCTATAAGTCATTGGGAAGGAAACGCAAATGGCGGACTATCGCATCCTGAGCTACGGGCCGGACGACGCTTCGGCGAAGCCCGGCATCGCGGTCGGCAACCGGGTGGTCGACCTCGCGACGGCGTGCCAGGGCAAATCGGTCAAGTTCTCCACCGCCTCGGTCGTGGCGATGCTGCAGGACTGGGACGCCGCGGAGCCGGTGCTGGAGGAGATCGCCGATGCCGCGGCGGCCGACAAGGTGAAGTCGGTGGCGCTGTCGTCGGTCAAGCTGCGCGCGCCGCTCCTCTACCCGAACATCATCTACAACGCCGGCGCCAACTATCCGGGCCATCGGGCGGAGATGGGCAACCCGCCGATCAGCGCGGAAGAGAAGAAGAAGATGAAGCCCTACATCTTCCTCAAGGCGCCGATCCACTGCACCATCGGCACCGGGGACAACATCCGCCTGCCGACCCCCGACGTGAGCGAGGCGGTCGATTGGGAGGCGGAGCTCGGCGTGGTGATCGGGCGGCGCGGGGTGAAGCGCACGCTCAAAGACGCGCGCGCCATCGTCGCGGGCTACACCGTCTTCAACGACCTATCGATCCGCGACCGCCAGCGCCAGGACTGGCCGAACTTCCGCACCGACTGGTTCACCGCCAAATCATTCGAGACCTCGGCTCCGCACGGGCCGTGGATCGTGCCGGCGAAGCAGATTCCCGATCCCTACAAGTGCAAGATCGACCTCTGGGTCAACGACCGGCACGAGCAGGACGAGATCGCCGGCAACATGATCTTCAACATCGAGGACCAGATCGAGTACATCTCGGCCCGCCTCACCATGCGGCCGGGCGACCTGATGGCGACCGGCACGACGCCCGGCGTCGGACGTGGCGTCGACAAGAACCGCTATCTGAAGCCGGGCGACACGGTGAAGATCACCATCTCGGGCATCGGCACGCTGGAGAACAAGTGCGTCGCGTGGAGCTAGATTCCCCCGATTGTCATCCCGGGCGCGGCGCAGCGCGAGGCGGTGTGCCGCAGACCCGGGACCCGTTTCGCGACCTCCATGCCTCGGCGCAATGGGCCCCGGCTCGCGCCGACGTGCGGTTTGGCCGGGGTGACAATCACAAGCCGGTTCCGGTGCCAAATCCATGAAAGCCATGGTCATTCGCGCCTTCGGCGGGCCCGAGGCGATGAAATACGAGGACATCGCGACGCCCGAGCCCGGCGAGGGCGAGGTGCTGATGAAGGTGCACGCGGTTTCGGTGAACCGCACGCTGGACCTCGCCGTCCGCGCGGGCACCTACGCGCGGAAGCCCAAATTGCCCCACATCCTGGGCGTCGACCCGGTGGGCGAGGTGGTGGCAGTAGGCAAGGGCGTCACCGAACCGAAGCCGGGCGACCGGGTCACCGCCGGCTCGGCGATCGGGGCGCAGAACCGCAACAGCGGCGTCGTCGGCATCAGCCGCTGGGGCGGATATGCCGAGTACGTCACCCTGCCGGCGACCAACTGCTTCCACATCCCGGACGGGCTCGACTATGCCCAGGCCTGCGTCGTCGCCCGCCACTTCCCCACGGCCTTCTACCAGCTTCGCGAGCGCGCCGGTCTGAAGGCAGGCGAATGGGTGTTGGTCATGGGCGCGGCCGGCGGGCTCGGCGCCGCGCTGGTCCAGGTCGGCAAGCTGCTGGGCGCCAACGTCATCGCCGGCGCCGGCGCGGACGAACGGGTGAAGCTCGCCCTCTCGCTCGGCGCCGACCACGGTATCAACTACCGCGCGCAGAACCTCACGGACGAGGTGATGCGCATCACCGACGGCAAGGGCGTCGACATCGTCTGCGAGAACATCGCGGACCCGACGCTCTGGCCGGGCGCGTTCTACAGCCTGGCGCGCGAGGGGCGGCTCGTCACAACCGGCGCGCATGGCGGCGGCAAGGTGGAGCTCGACGTCACCCACCTCTATCTGAACGCGATCCGCATCCAGGGCGGCTCCGGCCAGCGGCGCGAGGATTTCGACGCCTCGCTCAAGGCCGCCGCCGAAGGCAAGCTGCGCGTCCCGGTCGACCGCGTGATGCCGCTCCGCCAGGCCGTCGAAGCCCACATCGCCATTGCCAAGGGCGACGCCCTCGGCAAGATCATCCTCGACCCGACAATCCCCTGACCGGTACGCGTGGCCAGCGCGCGCCCAACAGAAAAGGACATCCCATGAAGCTCGACATCTACAACCACATCTTCCCCGTCCCGTTCTTCCGCCGGATGGAGGAGGTGATGAAGGACAAGGGGCCAATCAAGCGCTGGCTCAACATCCCCATGCTCTACGACGTGGCCGCCAGGCTCCGCATCATGGAATCGTTCGGCGAGTATGCGCAGATCCTGTCGCTGTCGATGCCGCCGATCGAGTACATCTGCGGACCGGACCTGTCGCCCGAGCTCGCCCGCCTCGCCAACGACGGCATGGCCGATCTTTGCAAGAAGCACCCGGACCGCTTCCCGAGCTTCATCGCCTCGCTACCGCTCAACAACATGCCGGAGGCGATGAAGGAGATCGACCGCTCGATCCGCGAGCTGAACGCATGCGGCATCCAGATCTTCTCGAACGTCAACGGCAAGCCGCTCGACCTGCCCGAGTTCTACCCGATGTTCGAGCGCATGGCGCAGCTCGACAAGCCGATCTGGCTGCACCCGGCGCGCTCGGCGAACTTCCCGGACTACGCGACCGAGGAGAAGTCGATCTACGAGATCTGGTGGACCATCGGCTGGCCCTACGAGACCTCGGCAGCGATGATGCGGCTGGTGTTCTCGGGCATCTTCGACAAGCTGCCCGACATCAAGATCATCTGCCACCACATGGGCGCCATGGTGCCGTTCTTCGAGGGGCGCTTCGGCTACGGCCAGGACCAGTTCGGCTCGCGGACCGCGAACGCGGGCTACGAAGAGCTGCTGGCCAAGATGAAGATGCGCCCAGTCGAATACTTCCGGAAGTTCTACGTCGACACGGCGCTGTTCGGCTCGGCGTCGGGCACGCGCTGTGGGATCGACTTCTTTGGCGTCGACCGCTCGATGTTCGCGTCGGACTGCCCGTTCGATCCGGAGGGCGGGCCGCTTTACATCCGCGAGACGATCAAGGTGCTCGACGGGCTCGACGTCTCCAAGGCCGAGCGCGACAAGCTCTACACCGAGAACGCGAAGCGCATCATCGGGCTGAAATAAGCCCGCCACGACGAAGGGGAGCCGCCTCCATGGCCGATACCGGAACCCAGACCAAGGAATATGCCTGGCAAGGGCGCGAGTTCGGCCAGGAGGTGGTGACCGTCGCCTCGACGGGGATGCGCAAGAAGGGCATCATCGTCGAGCCGGCCGAGACCTCGCAGTTCGAGGTGTTCTGCGACGAGGGCACCCATCTCGGCGGCGAGGATTCGGCGCCGCGCCCGATCACCTACTTCCTGCTGTCGGTCGGGTTCTGCGCGCTCACCCAGCTTCACCGCTATTCCGACATGATGAAGGTGGAGCTGCGCAACGCGAAGGTGACAGTTAAATCGCGCTTCCGCACCGACGGCTCGGTCCTGAAGGGCACGGTGAAGGCGAAGCCGATGGGCTTCACGGTCGCGTTCGAGGTGGAGTCGGATTCGCCCGCCGAACGCGTTGCCGCCTGCATCGCCAACGCCGAGCGCGGCTGCTTCGTCATGCAGGCGATCATCGAGCCGACAGAGGTCACCCGCGAGGTGCGGCTGAACGGCCAGCCACTGGCGATCGGGGAATAGCGAAGCGGCGTATTATCCCTGCGCGCCTTGCGGCAGGGGCGCGGTCGCGGCGCTCACAAGCGCCCAGATCCACACGATGAACGCGAGCGGGATGCCAACGATCGCGCCGATCGCCGTCCAGATCAGAAGGTGGCCGAACGCGTAGAGCAGGATCTGCACGATCCCGACGAACACCTTGCCGACGATCAGCGTGCCCACCCCCGGAAGGAACACGTTGACGATGATCGCGATGGCTCTCATGCCGCCCTCACGCTCGCCCAGCAATCACCGCGTCCGACGCCTTCAAGATGTAGACGCCGTGGTTCTTGTCGGAAATGTAGATGTAGCCGCGCGCGTCGACCACCACGTCCTCCGATTGCGGCACCAGCTTCTTGGGCAATAGGCCGCGCCGCTCGGTCGGTACCGGCGGCACGAAATAGCCCACCTCGCGCGGCAGCAGGTGATCGGAGATGTCGAAGATGCGCAGCCCCGCGTTGAACCAGGTCATGAACAGCAGATTGTCGTTCCGGTAGAGCGACTTCTGGTTCTGCCACTGGTGTTGGTTGTGCGGGCCGAACCGGCCGCCGAATTCGCAGAAGTTCTTGTGCGGAAAATCGGGCGGCGGCGCCGGCGTCGGCAGCAGCGAGACGAGGCGCGGCTCCTTCTCGTTCGACACGTCGACGATGCCGGCGAAGCAGAGCGGCTCGTCGCAATCCTCGCGGATCGCCTCGGAGTTCGCGGTTACGATCTTGCGGTCGGGAAACGGCATGGCGGTGTGGATGCCGAACAGCCGCATGAAGGGCGGCGACACGGTGAGCTGGCTCACGAATTTCGGCTTGGTGTAGTCCGAAATGTCGACGATCACGATCCCGGCCGAGCGGTAGGGCAGGTAGGCGCGGTCGCCCGCCACGTAGGGCCCGCCGTGCAGCGACACGTCGGGCGCGGTCGTCTCGCCGCCCGCGGTCCACTGGCCGGGCAGCCAGAAGCGGCCGACGTCGGTCGGGTTGCGCGGATCGGCGATGTCGACGATGCGGTAGATGCGACCCGAATACCCCTCCGCCGCCGCGGTCAGATGTACGTAGCGCCCGCCGTCATAGTAGTTGCGGTGGGTCCCCTGCCCGCCTGTCGCGAAATGGCCGACATGCTCCGGGTTCTCCGGGTCGGACAGGTCGAAGATGTAGATGCCCTCGGCGTTTGGCTTCGCCGGGTCGCCGCCCCAGCCCTGCTCGCCGATCCGCTCCAGACCGCAGATCATCTTGTCGTCCGCGACCTGGAGCTGGATGGTCCAGGTATTCGCCGGCCCCTCGACGAAGCGCACCAGCCGCACGTTGGCCAGATCGGTCACGTCGACGATCGACCAGCCGTAGTGCCAGAGATGCGCGACATAGAGGTACCAGCGGCCGTTCCGCTCCTGCACCTGCAGCTTGAAGGCCGGCTTGCCGTCGAGCCCGCAGTAGCCGGCGATGTCGACGTTCTTGCTCCAGTGCTGGCCTTGCGGGCGCGGGTCCATCGCTGCCTCCAACCTTCCAACGACGCGTCATGGCCGGGACAAGCCCGGCCATGGCGATAATAGATGATCCGCCGATCCGCGGGATGACAACCTTTTGCGTTACAGCGGCGTGACGCTCGACCGGCCGGTCATGTCGATGAAGATCTCCTCGCTCTTCATCGGCTTGCCGGCAATGCGGTCGAGCAGCCAGTCGGCCTGCAGCGTGGCCGGGTTCTCGCCGAGGGCCGCGGACGGGCTGGAACCGGCGATGCCGTGGTTCGCACCCTCATAGATCACGAGCTGCTTCGGCACGTTGAGGCGGCTCACCAGCTCGCGCGTGTGCTCCAGCGGCGAGAGCTGCTCGTCTTCGCCGCAAAGAATCTGCACCGGGCACTTCACATCCTTGGCCACCGGGCGCAGATCGAGCTTCTGCACCCACTTGTCGAACTCGTCCTCGTCCTCGATGCCGGCCATGTACATGAAGCGCATCTTGAAGCTGGGCGCCGCCATGTTGAAGATCGTGTTGAAGCCGGGCTCGTGGCAGACCGCCGACTGGGTCATGCCCTTCACCTTGTCGCCGAGCCGCGTCGCGGCGAGCGTTCCGAAGAACGTGCCGAAGCTCGACCCGCGCAGGAAGATTTTGTCGGTGTCGATCTCCGGCCGCGAGGCGAGATAGTTGTAGTTCGCCTCGGCGGCATCCATCGGCGAGGTGTAGGTCACGTTGATCCGCCGGGCGAAGCATTCGCCCTGGCCGGGCCCATCGACGGCGAAGATGGCGATGCCGCGCGACAGCAGCTTGTCGCCGTACATGGCGACGCCGTTCTCCTTCGTGCCGTCCATGCCCGGGATGGCCAGCACGCAGGGGAACTTCTCCCCCTTCTCGGGCTTGCGCGGCAGATGCAGGTAGCCCGGCAGTGTCTTGTTGCCGAACGGCACCTCGATCTTCTCGATCGGGTGCGCCGCGTACGCCATGTACTTGGCGTAGCACTCGTTCATCTTGTCTTCCAGATGCTCGAGCTCCTCGTTCAGCTCGAAGATCGGCCAGCGGGCGAGCGACCAGAGAAGCGCCGCGATCAGGTAGCTCTCGCGCGCCGAAACCTCGCGCCCCGCCTTCTCGAAGGCAACGGCCTTCGCCTCGCGCCGCTGGGCGGCCTTGGCGAACTCGCGGTCGATGTCGGCGATCTTCTTGATGCGGGCGGCGGCGGCGCGGAACTCGGCCAGCGCCTCGGGCCCGGCCGGCCCCGCGGTATACGCGACGCGCGCCTGGTCGAACTCCACGCCGATCGTCGCCACCACCGCATCGAGAATCCAGCGCTGCTCCTTCCAGCGGCGCACGCGGTTCTCGGTCTTCGCACTCATTGCCATGAACGTCTCTCCCCTGAGCGCCGCCCGTCCGGGGGCGCGGCTTGTTGGCGCGATCTTACGCGCGCGCCTCGTCGGCTTCCATCCGCTCGGCAAGCTTCCGGTACCAGTCGGGATGCGGCTGGAAGCCCGGCTGAGTCCGGCAGAATTCTTCGGTCCGCCGCACGATTTCATCGTCCGGCAAGGTGAAGTCGAGCGGCTGCTTCATCGGCTGGTGGATGAACCAGGGCGTCTCGACGAAGAACTCCAGATGGTTGCCCTCGGGATCGGCGGTATAGAGCGACCAGGCGATGCCGTGGTTGGCGGGCTCGAGTTCCGCCACCTCGCCGTCGAGCCGCTCGGCCATCCGGCGGAGATCCCCGAGCGAGTCGAGCTTGAGCGCGATGTGGTGTATCTGCGCCGGCCCCTCGCCATCGGGCTTGCCGCTGCACAGGAACATCTGGTGGTGGTCGCGCGGCTCGGTGCAGAGGAACACCATCCGGCAGGGCCCGGCCGGACCCTCGTCCGTCGCGGTGAAGCCCAGGACGCGGGTGTAGAAGTCCCGCATCCGCGCGAAATCCCGCACCATCAGCCCGACATGGCCGAACCGCATGTGCGGCGCCTCGGTGGTCCCCGTCATGGCACCTCTCCCTAAATGAAAGGCGAAGCGTGCCACGACCGCCGCCCGGCGACAAGCCGCCGCCTGCCCGTCCCAACCGCCCGCCGTCGCGGCGGGGCCCCCGGATTGACAGCATTCGGGGGGTCCGACATGATCCGCATGCTGATTGCGAACCCTCCGACAACGCCAAGAAGAACCCGAGGCTTCGCCGACCCAGGAGGAACCAGGATGGAAGGCACGGCCAGGATCGACGGCAAGTTCAACGTGGGCGGCGTGCTGCTCGACCGCCCGTTCAAGATTCGCCGCCTCGGCCATTTCGGCTACAACGTCTACAAGATGGACGAGGCGATCCATTTCTACCGGGATCTGCTCGGATTCCGCATCACCGACACGCTCGATTTCGCGCGCGTCCTGCCCGACCCGAAAATTCTGGAGGGCGTGCCGAGCGTCGGCTACTTCATGACCCACGGCACCGATCACCACAGCCACGTGATCTTCCCGAAGGCCGCGTTCGACAAGATGGGCCGCGGCTCGGCCGGCGGCCACGTGACCAATCCGGACATCACCACCAACCAGATCACCTGGCAGGTGGGGACGCTGCGCGAGGTCGGCGACGGCATCGACTATTTCAAGTCGGTCAACGTGAGCCCCGGCCGCATCGGGCGCGACGTGCCCGGCTCGAACTGGCATTCCTATCCGCCAGATCCCGAGGGCCACACCAACGAGATCTACTACGGCATCGAGCAGATCGGCTGGAACCTGCAGTCGAAGCCGCCGGGCGTGCGCCGGCGGGGCTTCCACGACAAGCCCGACCTGCCGCAGATGTGCGAGTACCAGGAGCTCGAGATGTTCAAGCAGGAGGGGATGGACCTCTCCTCCGGCCACCGCCACGTCGAGAAGGGGCCGTTCAACTATGATGTCGGCGGGGTCATGCTGGCCCGCCCGTTCAAGGTGATCAAGATCGGTCCGGTGCGGCTGTTCATCCGCGACATGCAGAAGGCGCTCGACTTCTACACCAGGGTGCTGGGGCTGCGCGTCAGCGAGGAGGTGGACTACGAAGGCCACCACTGCGTGTTCCTCCGCTGCAACACAGAGCATCACTCGCTGGCCCTCTACCCGATCGAGCTGCGCGCCAAGCTGGGCCTCTCGCCGCATACCTCGTGCATGAGCTTCGGCAACCAGCTCGGCGACTATGGCCAGCTTCGCAACGCCGTCGACTTCCTGAAGGCGAACGGCGTCACCATCAAGTACCTGCCGCCGGAGCTGTTCCCCGGCATCGACTACTCGGCCTTCGCGGTCGATCCCGACGGCCACACAATCCAGCTCTACTACTACATGGAGCAGATCGGCTGGGACGGTAAGGTCCGGCCCAAGTCCAAGCGCCGCAAGGTGAACAACGACAAGTGGCCCGAGACGGTGAAGCCGCTGGAGGACACTTTCGACGGCGAGACCCTGCTGGGTCCGCTGGGGTAGGTCATGGACCGCGTCCCGGCTGCGGCTGCGCCCGTGTCCGGGGCCCCCACCACCCGATCATCTGGCAAGCACGACCAAGCGATCCCGGTTGATCCCGGGATCGCTTCGTCGCTACGCTGCCGGCAACAACGCACAACGAATTCCGAGGGGGAATTTCCATGGCGAGCTATCGATTGCTGTCCTATGCCGCGAAGGGCGGCGAGGTCCGCGCCGGCGTCCTGATCGACGACACCGTGTACGACGCCGATGCGGCGTTCGCGGCGCAGGCGCGGAAGACGCGCAAGAAGGTGCCGTTCGCGACCAACTCGGTCATGTCGATCCTGCGCAACTGGCAGAAGGCGTCGCCCGTCCTGAACGCCATCGCCAAGGCCGGCGGCGCGGGGCGCGGCCAGCCGCTGAAGAAGACCAAGCTGCGCGCGCCGATCCCCGAGGCGGGGATGATCTGGTGCGCCGGCGCCAACTATTACGACCACGTGCGCGAGATGACCGGGCACGCGATCGACAAGTCGAAGATCGAGCCGTTCTTCTTCATCAAGTCGGGTGGCCCGGCCGCCATCGTCGGCGAGGGCGACACGATCCGCCTGCCGGCCTTCTCCAAGCAGATCGACTGGGAGGCCGAGCTCGCCGTCATCATCGGCCGGCCGGCGCGCAACGTGAAGGCGAAGGACGCACTGAAATACGTCGCGGGCTATACCATCCTCAACGACCTGTCCGCGCGCGACCGCGGCACTCGCGACGACTGGGTGTTCAAGTTCGACTGGCTGCGCCAGAAGTCGTTCGACACGTGCTGTCCGATGGGGCCCTGGATCACGCCGGCCTCCGAGGTCAAGGATCCGCAGAAGCTCAAGATCGACCTCTGGATCGGCAAGTCCTACGAGCAGGATACCAACACCGACCAGATGGTGTTCACGGTCGCCGAGCAGATCGAGGCGCTCTCCGCGCAGCAGACGCTGGTCCCGGGCGACATCATCACCACCGGAACCGGCGCCGGGTGCGGCCGGCCCAAGGGCAAGTTCATGAAGCCCGGCGACACCGTCACCATCACCATCGAGAAGCTGGGCACGCTGCACAACCGCGTCGCCGCCGGCAAATAGCGAGAGGCCGCCGATGAAAGCGATCGTGCTCCGCGAGTACGGCGGGCCCGAGGTCCTGCGCTACGAGGACATCGCGACCCCCACCCCGGCCGCGGGCGAGGTGCTGGTCAAGGTCCACTACGTCTCGGTCAACATCACGCTCGACATCATCCTGCGGAAGGGCATCTACGCGCGGAAGCCGCCCTTGCCGCACGTGCTGGGGTGCGATCCGGTCGGCACCGTCGCGGCGGTCGGGCCGGGCGTGTCCGAATCGCGGATCGGCGAGCGGGTGTTCGTCCATACCTCGGTGCCGAGCCCGCAATGCAAGCCGGGCCACGAATCCGAGGACCCGGCGACCGACGTGATGATCGGCATCCATCGCTGGGGCGGCTATGCGGAGTACGTGGCGGTGCCGTCGGTGACGGCCTTCGCCCTGCCCGACAACGTGCCCGACGCGGATTGCTGCGTCATCATGCGCCACATGCCGACCGCCCGGCACCAGCTCCACGCGCTGGCACGGCTGAAGCGGGGCCAGTGGGTGCTGGTGATGGGGGCGTCCGGCGGGCTCGCGAGCTGCGTCATCCAGGCGGCGAAGCTGATGGGGGCGAAGGTGATCGGGGCGGCCGGCGCCGACGACCGCGTCGCCAAGGCCCTCGCCTTCGGGGCCGACCACGGCGTCAACTACCGCGCAATGGGGTGGGACGACGAGGTGCGGCGGCTCACCGGCGGGCGGGGCGTCGACGTGGTGGCCGACAACGTGGGCGACCCGGAGCTGTTCCCCGTCGCGCTCAAATGCCTCGCCAAGGGGGGCAAGCTGGTCACGGCCGGCGCGCACGCGGGGGTCACCGCCGCCATCGACCTCCGCCACCTCTATCTCAACCGGCTGTCGATCGTCGCCAACCCCGGCTGCGACTTCCCCGACATCGCCTGGGCGCTGAAACAGGCCGCCACCGGGCGGATCAAGCCGCCGATCGTCGACCGCATCCTGCCGCTCAGCCAGGCGGCGGAGGGCCACCGGCTGGTCGAGGCGCGCCAGATTTCCGGCAAAGTTCTGCTCGACGCGACGCGCTGACGTCTGCTGCGGCATTTTGCCCATGCCCGCCCCCCAAACTGTGGTAAGGTTTTTCAAATCGTCATCAATGACGAACCGGCCGAACAGGAGGCTCTCGATGTGGTGGTGGCCCGGCGCACGACGGTGCGCCGCGTTCGATGTGGTACGGGGCGACCTCCATGGCGAGTAATCCCCCGCCCCCCGGCGCACGCCGCGGAAACATCCTCTCCCGCGCGTTCGATGCCCTGATCTCCGCGACCAACGCGGTCGGCACGATCTGGATTTTCTTCATCATGGTACTCCTGAACACCGACGTGTTCAGCCGGTGGCTGTTCAACGCCCCGGTGCGCGGCGTGCCGCTGATCATCAGCCTGTCGATCATCGCCATCGTGTTCCTGCAGATGCCCGACGCGCTGCGCCACGGCCGCTTCACCCGGTCCGACGTGCTGATCGCCAGGTTGCTGCAGCGCAAGCCCATGATCGGCCACACGCTGCAGATGATTTACAACGCGGCCGGGATCCTGCTGATGGTGATCCTCTGCTGGTACACGTGGCCGTTCTTCATCAAGGACTGGGCCGAGAATACCTACGCCGGCAACGAGGGCGATTTCACGGTGCTGTTGTGGCCGATGCACCTGATGGTGCTGATCGGGTCGGCCGCCTGCGGCATCCAGTACGCCCGCCACACCTGGCACGACATCGCGTTCCTTCGCGGCAAGCGGTCGCAGACCGAGGCTGACGAGGCGGGAGGCACCTTCCAGTGAGCGACCTCGAAATCGGCGTTCTGTCGGTCGCCGGCGTCCTGATCCTCGTTTATCTCGGCGTGCATATCGGCGTCGCGCTGTCGCTGCTGTCGTTCTGCTGCGTCTGGCTGATCCGGGGCGACATGGGGATCGCGGGCAAGCTGCTCGCCCTCGCGGCCGCGGAAAGCCTCCAGCGCTATGAGTTCGGCGTGATACCGCTGTTCGTGCTGATGGGGCTGTTGGTCAGCGTATCGGATATAGGACGAGATACTTACGACGTGATGAATCACGTCTTCCGACACGTGAAGGCCGGGCTCGGCACCGCGACGGTCGCGGCGAACGCCGTGTTCGCCGCCGTGACAGGCACCTCGATCGCCTCGGCCTCGGTCTTCACCAAGGTTGCGGTGCCAGAGATGCTGCGCCTCGGCTACAAGCCGCGCTTCGCGGTCGGGGTGGTCGCGGGCTCTTCGGTCCTCGGGATGTTGATCCCGCCGAGCCTGCTGCTGATCCTGTTCGGCATCCTGGCCGAAACCTCGATCGGCGACCTGTTCATCGCCGGCATCATTCCCGGCGTGCTGCTGGCCCTCTGCTACGCGGGCCAGATCTGGGTGATGGCGACCTACTGGCCCGACTACGTGCAGTCCGACATGGCCGAACGGATGGCCGAGTCGCGCGACAGGCCGCTCCTCACCAAGTACGAAGTCTTCTCCAAGAGCCTGCCGATCATCCTGCTGATCGTCATCGTGATCGGCGGCATCTACGGCGGCGTGTTCACCGCCACGGAGGCGGGCGGCGTCGGCGCGCTGGGCGCGCTCGTCCTCACCCTGCTGCGCGGCAAGCTCACCTTCCGCAGCCTATGGTACGTGCTGGTCGAGACCGGCCACGTCACGGCCGCGATCAGCTTCCTCCTGATCTCGGCCAACATCTACTCGCGGATGGTGACGCTGACCGGCATCCCGAACGAGATGGAAAACGCCATCAACACGCTGGGGCTTGGCTTTTACGGGATCATCGCGATCTATCTGGTGGTGATCATCATGCTCGGTACGATCCTCGACTCGGGTTCGATCATGCTGATCACCGTGCCGATCATCGTGCCGGCGCTGGCGAATTTCGGCGCCGACCTGATCTGGCTCGGCATCATCACCATCATCGCGGTCGAGGTCGGGCTGCTCACCCCGCCGCTTGGCATCGCCTGCTTCGTGATCCAGAACAATCTGCGCGACACCGACATCACGTTGAACGACATCTTTGCCGGCGCCGCGCCCTTCGCGATCACCATGGTGCTGGTGCTGATCCTGGTGACGATCTTCCCCGAGATCGCGCTCTACCTCACGCACCTCAAATTGTAGGGACCCCGCGGTCCCCAAAGCAAAACCCCTTCCCGCCGGCCGGCGGGAAGGGGTTTTTCGTTAGCCGCGGGAAGTGGCGATCAGGTGCCTTCGTTCGGATCGTGGTAGAGCGCACCGACGATCCCGGTGGTGCCGGGCGTCGCGGAGACCAGGTAATAGCGCCCGTCCCGGTCGCGCCCGAGCTTGCCCGCCTGGCGCAGCTCGTCGAGCGCCACGGCCACCTCGCGCCCGTCCTGGCTGCCGACCGCCTCGACCACGTCGGCGTAATACATCGGCCCCTGCTCCAGCGCCTGCTCGACCGTCTGGAAGCGCGCGCCGGGGCGGAAGACGCGGGCGGCGGAACGGGTCAGGATGATCTCGCTGTCGCGCCCGACCGGGCGGGTGCAGTCGAACCCAGCCTTGGCGCCGGTGCGCTGCCCGCCGAGCGACGGGTCCATGGTCATGCCCACAAGACCTTGCAGAACGACCAGGTCCTTGTCAGCCTGGAACCGGGTGCCCATCGCCCACTCGACCTGGCGCTCGTCGCGCACGTCGATGTCCTCGTCGAAGATGTAGACGTGCTTGAGGCGCATGATCGCGCCGAACAGCGTGTGGATCGCGGCCTTGGCCTCGCCCACCGTGCGCTGGCGGATGGCGACGCGCAGCGTGTTGGACCCGCCCGCGACCGATTTCATGTAGGCCGCGACCGGCTCCCGCCCCGTCTGCTTCAGCGCGCGGATGGCTTCGGCCTCGGTACGCATCGCCGTGATGTTGGACGAGTCGGTCTGGTCGAGCACGAAGGCCGATCCGTGCAGCAGCGTGTGGTGCAGCGCGTCGCGCCGCATGGTGATCGCGGTGCAGTGGAATACCGGGTCCATGTGGATCGCGCCGTAATAGCCCATGTACTCGCCATACGGGCCCTCGGGCTCGACATAGCCGCGCTCGTCGAGATAGCCCTCCAGCGTCATCTCGGCGTCGGCCGGAATCATGATGTCGTTCGTCAGGCTCTTGACCACGGGCGCCGTCTCGCCGCGCATGGTGGCGCAAAAATTCAGCTCGTCGGTCGGCTGGCGCATGGTCGCCGCCACGAAGTCGAGCGGGTGGGCGCCCACGGTGAAGGTGACAGGCAGCTTCTCGCCCCGCTTCACGCAGGCTGTATAGATGCGCTTCAGGTCGGACGGCGCGGTGACGTTGGTGCCGGTCTCGTAACGGTTGCGGAGGCTCAGCCGGCGGCAGCCGACGTTGCGGCGGCCGGTCGCCGGATCGATGACGTAATCGATCGCCGACGACAGGTAGGCGCTGCCGTCATAGGCGTGGTGGGGGTAGAAGGGCAGCTTCGTCAGGTCGACGTCCTTGCCCTGGATCACCACCTGGTGCACCGGCGCGTCGGACGATGGGACCTCCTGCACGGTCTGCGGGTTGGCCAGCCGCTTGAAATACTCGTCGTAGAGGTTCTCGACCGAGGTGTCGAAGGCGACGGCCAGGCGGCGGCGGTTGCCGGCCGTCTTGGCGACCAGCTCGACATGCTGCGGCCCCGCCTTGCGGAACAGCACCGCCTTGTCGGTGCCCTCGATCATGCGGCCGACGTCGGTCAGCGCGACAGGCTCGTCGTGCACCTCGACTTCGCCCATCTCGGTCAGCCGGTCGACGAAACGGCGCAGCCGAAATTTCTCCATGTCGAGCGCGGGCTTCGCGCGAGTCTGGGTTGCCATGACGTGCCTCCTGAATGGTGTGGCCGGACCTTAGCCAATCCCTTCGCCCCGGTCGAGCGCCGCGAGAGCGGCGATCAGCGCCCCGACCTCGTGGCCGGGGTCGGCCGCGCGCATCACCCCGCCCATCACGGCAATCCCCGACGCCCCCGCCGCGAGGCAGGCGCCGGCGTTGCCGGGCGCCACCCCACCGAGCGCCAGGACCGGCAGCCGGGCCGCACGCGCGATGCGGCCGATCTCGGCCGTCCCAAGGGCCGGGCCGTATCCCGGCTTGGATTCGGTGAGGTAGATCGGGCTCAACGTCACGTAGTCGGCGCCGGCCACGCGGGCCGCGACCGCTTCCGCCTCGTTATGGGCGGAAATGCCGATTAGCGCGCCCGGCCCGACGATCCTTCGCGCCGCGGCGACGTCGCTGTCGCGCGGCAAATGGACCCCCTGCGCCCCCGCCGCGACGGCCGCCTCGGCGTCGCCATTGACCAGCACGGTGGCGCCATACGGCCCGGCCGCCGCGACCGCGCGCCCGGTGAGCGCCGACAGCGCGGCGCGGTCCGCCGCCTTGTCCCGCACCATCGCCCAGCGCAGCCCCGCCGCAAACCCGGCGGCAAGGATGTCGATCACGTCGCGGCGCGCGCTTGCGCGGTCCGTGATGACGAGCAGCGGGGGAGACGGAAGGGTCATGGGCGAACCACAAAAATTATCATCCCGGCCGAGCCGTGCAATGGCGAGAGCCGGGACCCATCTTTCTGCGTCCGTGACCCCTTGCGATGGGCCCCGGATCGGCTCGCTGCGCTCACCGTCCAGGGTGACGGCAGGGTTCAGACCTCGATGGTGCCTTCCTCGGGGGTCGAGGCGTTGGCGTAGAGCCGGCGCGGGATACGGCCGGCCTCGAAGGCGAGCCGGCCGGCCTCGACACCGAGCCGCATGGCGCGCGCCATCTTGACCGGGTCGCGCGCCCCGGCGACCGCCGTGTTGAGCAATATCCCGTCGCAGCCGAGTTCGAGCGCCACCGCGGCGTCCGACGCCGTGCCGACGCCGGCGTCGACGATGACCGGCACGCTTACCACCTCGCGGATGATGCGGAGGTTGTACGGGTTGCGGATGCCCATCCCCGAGCCGATCGGCGCGGCGAGGGGCATGACCGCGGCGCAGCCAAGGTCCTCGAGCTTGCGGCAGGTGATCGGGTCGTCGTTGCAATAGGGCAGCACGATGAACCCGTCGCGCACCAGATCCTCCGCGGCGCGCAGCAGCTCGACCGCGTCGGGGAACAGCGTCTCGTCGTCGCCGATGACCTCGAGCTTGATCCAGTTGGTGCCGAGCGCCTCGCGCGCGAGCTGGGCCGTCAGCACCGCGTCGCGCGCGGTAAAACAGCCGGCCGTGTTGGGCAGCAGGTGATAGCGCCCGCCGAGCACGTCGTAGAGCCCTTCGCCGCCGCCTTCGACGGATACGCGGCGGACCGCGACGGTCACGATGTCGGCACCCGACGCCTCGATGGCGTCCAGCATGACCTGCTGGTTCGGGTAGCGGGACGAGCCGATCATCAGCCGCGAGCCGAAGCTCTTGCCGGCGATGGTAAGGCCCGAGACGGCGGGCTTGGCGTCCATGTCCTCAGCCTCCGCGCACGATCTGCACGATCTCGATCCGGTCGTCCGGCCGGATGCGGGTCTCATCCCACGCCCCGCGCGGCACGACAGCGGCGTTCAGCGCGACCGCGATCCCGCCCTTTGCCGGCTCGATGCCGTTCTCGGCCAGGAGGTCGCGCACGCTCATGTCGCGCCAGGCGCGCCCCTTGCCGTTGACGGTGATCTCGCCGCTCATGCCGCCGACCGATCATCGCGCCGCTTGGCGAAGCGATCCAGGGAAAACGGCCGGATCGCCGCGGATGCAGTGCCTTCGAGCACCAGCCGCGAAATGGCGTCGGCAGTGATCGGGGTCAGAAGGATGCCGTTCCGATGGTGGCCGGTGGCAAGAATCAGCCCCTCCAGCTCGGTCGTTCCGAGTATGGGCGCATCGTCGCGCGAGGCCGGGCGCAGCCCCGCCCAGCTTTCGACCAGCGGCAGGTCGTAGATTCCCGGCAGCGTCTCCCACGCCGCGCGCAGCAGCTCGAACATGCCGCCGCCGGTGAGGCGGGTGTCGAACCCCATCTCCTCGACCGTCGCGCCGACCACGAGACGCCCATCGCCGCGCGGCACCAGGTAACAGTCCGGTCCCCAGATGACGTGCTCGGTGAGCGGCGCGGCCGGGTCCATCTGCAAAGCGAGCATCTGGCCTTTCACCGGCCGGACCGGCGGACGGGCGCCCTCTGGAATGCCCGCGATGTTGCGCGACCAGGCGCCCGCGGCCAGTACCACGGTCTCGGCCGGGATCGTTCGCTCGGCGAGACGGAGACCGGTGACCCGGCCACCCTCGTGCATCACCTCCTCGACCGCGCAATCCTCGACCAGCGCGCCGCCGGCGGCCCGGAACGCCGTGGCCAGCGCCTCGACCACCTTGCGGTTGTCGACCTGGTGGTCGAGCGGGCTGGCGATCCCGCCGGTCACGCCGCGGGCAAGATGCGGCTCGCGCCGGCGCGCCTCGGCGCCGGTCAGCCATTCGAGGGTCAGCCCACCGAGCCCCATCAGGTAATCGTAGCGGAATTTCAGCTTCTCGCGATCGTCCCGGTCGAGCGCGACGACCAGCGTGCCCTCGGCGCGGTAGCCGACATCGGCGCCCGACGCCCGCTCCAGCTCTGTCGCGAACCCTTCCCACATGTCGCGGCTTTCGAGCAGCAGGGGCAGCAGCGCCTCCTCGCCCGGCTCGGCCTCGACCTGCGGCGCCAGCATGCCGGCCGCCGCCCAGCTCGCCCCCCGCCCCGCCCGGCCGCGATCGACCACGGTGACGGCCCGGCCGGCCTGGGCCAGCCGCCAGCCGATGCCGAGCCCGCACACGCCGGCGCCGACGATCGCAACGGGAGACGCGGAACCGCTCACGGCATCCTTCCCGGAGCCGGGACACGCCATCCGCCTGGGGGGAACGGTGTGTGACGGCTCCCTACGCTGGAATCACCCAGTTCAGGTTCGTTGGGTCTCATCTCAGTCCGGCCACGGCCGGACACCCCAGGTCACGCCGCTAACGTGGCCGGGGAGAGCCCCCCTGTCAAGCGCGGCGCGGACGCGGGCCGGGGCCCCGAGAGCTAGTCCGGAAGGTCGAACGTCGTGGCCTTCACCGTCTTGCCGAGGCGGCGCAGCAGCACGGGAACCAGCTTTTCGGCGGTTCCGTTGGCGTCGTTCCGCACCACGTCGTGGCGCGCCTCGCCCTGCCACAGGCATTTCCCGTCCGACCGGTCGTGCACGAAGATGGCCAGCCGGTAAAGGTTGGGGTCGTTCGGGGCGATGAAGTCCTTGAGCCCGCCGAACACGCTGTCGCCTTGCGAGGACCACATGTTCAGCCGGAATTCCGTGACGTCGTTGTTGCTCTGGAGCGAGCCGACCGAGTGCTGGCCCTGCTCGCGCCGCTCACGGCTGAGCCCGCCCTCGAAGGTGAGGGTGAGGGGCGCGCCGTCCGCCACCCGGTAGCCGCGCCGCGCCAGATCGTCCGCGATCGCCTTGCGCAGCGCCATCTGGCTTGGGGTGTCGTCGAGCGCCTCGACCTCGATGGCCGCCTGGGCCGGCAGTGTGCCGCAGGAGAAGGCGACCATCACGCCCCCAGATTGCGCCGGGGCGTCGCCTTGCGCCCACGCCGGAGCCACGAACGCGGCGGCCGCAAGCGTCAGCGCCGCCATCGCCCCCCGTGCCGTCGACCCGAATCCCCTCCCGCGCATCGGCGCACTATAGAGGGGCGCACGGAAAACTTCCATTAACCGTCGGGCCGGTAGGCTGGGCGCGGACAGCGGAGGGGCCGATGGACGCGGCCGGAGCGACATACGAAGCGGCGAAGCGGGATGCCCGCAATCCCGATCCGGCCGTGCGCGCGCGCCTCGCCACCGCGCCCGGAACCCCGCCGGAGCTGCTGTACTTCCTGGCCGAGGACCCGGACGACGCGGTGCGCCAGAAGGTCGCGGCGAACGGGGCGACCCCTCCGCAGGCCGACCTGATCCTCGCGCGCGATGCCGATTACGGCGTGCGCTGCGCCCTCGCCCACAAGCTGGTCGGCGACGGGCTGCCGGACGACGAGCGGCGGCGCCTCTGGCGCATGACCTTCACCCTGCTGGAGACGCTGGCGACCGACCAGGTGATGCGGGTGCGCCGCATCCTGGCGCACGCCTTCCAGTTCGACCGCCAGGCACCGCACAAGCTCGTCTCCGGCCTTGCGCGCGACCGCGAGCAGGACGTCGCCGAGCCGATCCTCGCCAATTCGCCGGTGCTGAGCGACCAGGAGCTGATCGACATCGTCGACGGCGGCGCGCCGGACTGGGCCCAGGCCGCCATCGCCGGCCGCCCCGACATCTCGGCCGACCTCGCCGACGCGATCGCCCGGCGCGACGACCCCGGGGCGGTGCGCCGGCTGATCGAGAACGGCGGCGCCCTGATCGCCGACGGCACGATGGAACGGATCGTCGCCCGCGCGCCCGAGGTGGAGGCTTGGCACGCGCCCCTGGTGAACCGGCCCCGCCTGCCGGTCGTCGCGGTGCGCGGCCTGATCCGCTTCGTCGCCGGGCCGCTGCTCGGCGTGATGCGGCGGACCCAGACGATGGACCCGGCAACGGCGAAGGAGCTGGACGGCGAGATCGCCCAGCGCGGCAACGACCCCCGCCCGCGCCGCCCATCTGGGACCGAGAAGCCCGCCAAGGGCGGCGGGGCCGAGGGCCCCGAGGCGCGTGCCCAGCGGCTGATGCAAGCGGACCAGCTCAACGACGAGGTAGTGGCACTCGCCCTCGCGTCGGGCGAGCGCGAGTTCGTCACCGCGGCACTCTGCATCCGGGCCGGTCTTCCGCTCGATCTCGGTCGGCGGATCATCATGTCGAAGAGCGCCAAGGCGGTCACGGCCCTCGCCTGGAAGGGCAAGTTTTCGATGCGCTTCGCCATCGAGCTGCAGGGCCGCCTCGCCGCCATCGCACCGGCGGCCAGGCTTTATGCGCGGGGCGGCGTCGACTACCCCCTGTCGGCGCACGAGATGGACTGGCACATCGAGCTCTACGCCGATTGACGCGCCGTCCCGCCGCCAGTTGCGGCCAAGAATCACCATGCTATAGTTCGCATGCCAACAATTCCCGAAAAACTGGCAAAAACCCGGGAGGTACTGCCATGCGATTCGCTAGAACTCTGATTGCGGGCGCTGCCGCTGCGCTCATGGCTTCCGGCGCGGCCGGAGCCGCAACCATCAAGGTGGGCCTGATCGCGCCCTTTTCCGGTCCCGAGGCCGTCGACGGACAGCAGATGGCGCGCGGCGCCGACCTTTACATAAAGGAGCACCCCAAGGTGCCCGGGGGTCACAAGATCGAGCTGATCAAGCGCGATTCCACCGGCGCCGCGCCGGACGTGGCCAAGCGCCTGGCCACCGAGCTGGTGACCCGCGACCACGTGAAGATCCTGACCGGCGTGATCTTCTCGCCGAACGCCTTCGCCATGAACGACGTCTGCAAGCGGGCGAAGGTGCCGTTCATCATCATGAATGCGGGCACGGCCTCGATCACCGAAGGCTGCCCCTATGACGCGCGAGTCTCCTTCACCATGTGGCAGGCGGCCTATCCGCTGGGCAAGTACGCCCATGACAAGCTGGGCATCAAGACGGCCGCGGTCGTCTATGCCAACTATGCGCCGGGCAAGGACAGCGTGAACGGCTTCGAGAAGAGCTTCAAGGCGGCCGGCGGCAAGGTCGTCGCCGAGATCCCCCTGCCCTTCCCGAACATGCCGGACATGACGCCCTTCATGCAGCGCGCGAAGGACGCGCATCCCGACGCCGTGTACGCCTTCATCCCGGCCGGCAAGTGGGCCACCGCGTTGATGAAGAGCTTCGGCGAGTTGGGCATGGAAAAGGCCGGCGTGAAGCTGATCGGGCCGGGCGACATCACCGACGATGTCGAGCTGCCGAACATGGGCAACGTGCCGCTCGGCGTGATCACGATGCACCACTACTCCGCGGACCATAAGAGCAAGACGAACGAAGCGTTCGTCGCTGCCTGGAAGAAGGCCTACGGCCCGGATACGACGCCCAACTTCGTCGGCGTCGGTGCGTGGGACGGCATGGCGGCCATCTATCACATCATCGCCAAGGACGGTCCCAACATCACCGGCCCGTCGGCGATGAAGGCGCTCGAAGGCTGGAAGCACATGAGCCCGCGCGGGCCGATCGAGATCGACCCGAAGACGCGCGACATCGTCGACAACCAGTATTTGCGCAAGGTCGAGAAGGTGAATGGGCACCTCGCGAACGTGGAGATGGCCACGATCCCGATGGTCAAGGACCCGTTCAAGGCGCAGAAGAAGTAGGCTAGACAAGCCGACGCGACGAGCCGCCGCCGGTCCCTGCCGGCGGCGGCTTCGTTCCGGCCGACCCTGATCGCCATGATCGAGCCGCGATACCACCGGACGGACCCCGTCCTCACCAACGCCGCCCTCCGCCGTAGCGCCGGGACCGGCTGATGGACGCCTTCCTCACCAGCATCGTCAGCGTCCTTTTCGAAGGCCTGTCCTTCGGCATGGTCCTGTTCGTCATCTCGGTCGGCATGTCGGTGACGATGGGGCTGATGGGTTTCGCCAACCTGGCGCACGGCGCATTCGCCATGCTCGGCGGCTATATCTGCATGACGTTCGCGAACCAGTTCGGCGTGCCGTTCCTTGGCGGGGTGGTGGCCGTATTCTTCGTCGTCGGCGCGATCTCGGTTCCGTTCGAGCGCTACCTCTACTCCCGGTTCTACCGGACTTCCGAGCTCGACCAGGTGCTGCTCACCATCGGGCTCGTTTTCATGTTCATTGCGGCCTGCACCTTCGTGTGGGGCTCGGTGAACGTGCAAATTCATTTGCCCGACTACCTGAAAGGCCAGGTCAACATCGGCTCCCGCCAGTTCCCGACCTATCGCACCTTCGTGATCGGGGTCTCGATATTCATCATCCTCGCGCTGTGGTACGGGATAGAGCGCACGCGCATCGGCGCGCAGATCCGCGCCGCGGTCGACAACCGCCGCATGGCGCAATCGATCGGCATCAACGTCGACCGGCTGTTCACCCTGACATTCGCGCTCGGCTCGGGCCTCGCCGCCGTCGGCGGCGCGCTCGGCACCGACATCTCGGGCCTGACGCCCAACTACGCGCTGGAATACCTCGTCTACTTCCTGGTGGTGGTTTCGGTCGGCGGGATGGGCAGCATCCGCGGCGCGTTCGCGGCGGCGCTGCTGATCGGCATGATCGACACGGCGGGCAAGTATTACCTGCCCCATTTCGGCGCGTTCTTCATCTTCCTGACGACGATCGTCATCCTGTTGTGGCGGCCGCAGGGCCTGTTCGGGAAGGCGTGAGCCGATGGCCGCGACCCTCAAGCCTCCGTCGCCGCTCGACCGCCACGTCCTCTTGACGCGGCATCGCTTCGCGCCGATCGAGGCGCTGCCATGGGTTCTCGCCCTCGCCACGCTCTGGCTGTTTCCGGACTACCTGACGCTGGGCTCGCAGATCCTGATCATGATCCTGTTCGCCCTGTCGCTCGATCTGATCCTCGGCTATGCCGGGATCGTTTCGCTGGGACACGCGGCGTTCTTCGGGCTCGGCGCCTACACCGCCGGCATTCTCTCGGCGAAGCTCGGCTGGAACGAGCCGCTGACCGGGCTTGTCGCCGCCGCCGCCGTGGCGGCGGTCGGGGGCGCGGTGTCGGGCTGGTTCGTCCTGCGCACCCGCGGCCTCACGCTGCTGATGCTGACGCTCGCCACCACCATCATGCTGAAGGAGATCGCCAACGAGTGGGGCAGCCTTACGGGCGGCGACAACGGGCTGCAGAACATCTCGATCGACCCCATCCTCGGCCGGTTCGACTTCGACCTCTACGGCCGGACCGCGTTCCTCTACGCGCTGGCGGTGCTGTTCGTGCTGTTCCTGTTCGCCCGCGCCCTGATCCACTCGCCATTCGGCCAATCGCTCCGCGGCATCCGCGAGAACCAGCTCCGCATGCCGGCCATCGGCTCGCCGGTGCCGCGGCAGCTTCTCGCGATCTACACCATCTCCGCCGCAATCGCGGGCGTCGCGGGCGCGCTCCTCGCCCAGACGACCCAGTTCGTCGCCTTGCAGACGCTCAGCTTCGAGCGCTCGGGCGACGTGCTGGTGATCCTGATCCTGGGCGGCACCGGCAGGCTTTACGGCGCCTTCCTCGGCAGCGTGGTCTACATGGTCCTGCAGGACCAGCTCGCGAAGGAGAGCCCGACCTATTGGCTGTTCGGGCTCGGCTTCGTGTTGGTCCTCGTGGTGCTGTTCGCGCGCCAGGGGCTGCTCGGACTCTGCACCGACCTGTGGCGCATGGCCTGGCGCAAGCGATGACCGCCGCGCTGGAGACGGTCGGGCTCTGCAAGTCGTTCGGCGCGCTCGAGGTCGCGCGCAATATCGACTTCACCCTGGCGCCCGGCGCGCGCCACGCGCTGATCGGGCCGAATGGCGCCGGCAAGACGACCTTCATCAACCTGATCACCGGCGCGCTCGCGGCCTCGCGCGGGCGTGTCCTTCTCAACGGCGAGGACGTGACCCGCCTGGGCCAGGCCGAGCGGGTGAAGCGCGGCCTCGCCCGCACCTTCCAGATCAACCAGCTGTTCCGCGGCCTCACCGTGCTGGAAAACGTCTGCATGTCGGTGAGCGAGCGGGTCGGCGCGCGCCGCCAGTTCCTGCGGCCGATGGCCTCGCGCCGCGACGTGGTGGACGAGGCTTGCGGCCTTCTCGAACGGCTGCGCCTCACGGACGTGGCCGGCACCGAGGTGCGCGAGCTGCCTTACGGCCGCCAGCGCCTGGTCGAGATCGCCATCGCGCTCGGCCTCGCGCCGAAGGTGCTGTTGCTCGACGAGCCGGCCGCCGGCGTGCCGTCGAGCGAGTCGGGCGTGCTGATCGACGCGATCGAGAGCCTGTCCGAGGACATCGCCATCCTGATTATCGAACACGACATGGACGTCGTGTTCCGCTTCGCCAAGCGCATCACCGTGCTGGTCGCGGGCGAGGTGCTGTGCGAGGGGCCACCCGCCGAGATCGCCGCCGATCCGCGCGTGCGGGCCGTCTATCTGGGCGAGGGCACGCATGGCTGATCCCGGCGATGCGCTGGCCCTCGAAGGCGTTTCGGCCGGCTATGGCGAGACGGTGGTGATCGAGAATATCTCGTTCGCCCTGAAGGCCGGCGAAAGCATCAGCGTCATCGGCCGGAACGGCGTCGGCAAGACGACGCTGCTCGCCACCATCATGGGCCATACCCGGCGCCACGCGGGACGCATCTCGGTCGCGGGCGTCGACGTTTCGACGCTGCCGATCCACCGCCGCGCCGCCGCCGGGCTCGGCTACGTGCCGCAGGAGCGCGAGATCTTTCCGTCGCTCACCGTCCGCGAGAACATCGAGATCGCCGTCCGCCCCGGCCGCTGGACGCTGGACGGGACGTTCGCCCTGTTCCCCTCGCTCGCCGAGCGCCAGTCCAACATGGGCAGCCAGCTTTCCGGCGGCGAGCAGCAGATGCTCGCCATCGCCCGGGCGCTGGTCGGCAACCCGACGGTCTTGCTGATGGACGAGCCGACCGAGGGGCTCGCCCCAGTGATCGTCGAGGACCTGGTGCGGGCGATGCACAAGCTGCGCGCCGACGAGGGATTCGCCATCGTTCTGGTCGAGCAGCACACGCGCATTGCGCTCGACTTCTCGCCGCGCGCGCTCGTGATGGACCGCGGCCGCATCGTCCATGACGGGCCGAGCGCGGCGCTCAAGGCCGACCCGGCGCTGCTGGATTCGCTGATCGGCGTGGCGGCCGCCGCGGGCTCGTGACACGGCCGGCGGACGATAGCGGTCCACGCCTTCGAACGCCTACCCCGCGAGGCCCTGCCAGATCAGGCGCAGCTCGAGGACGGTCAGCCCCACCAGGATGACGCGGTCGAACGTGTCCCGCGCGATGACGCGGCCCAGCCGGACGCCGAGCGGCACGCCGATCATCGTCGGCACGACGGCGATGGCACTTTCCAGCACCCGCTCGCCCGTCAGCAGCCCGAAGCTCGCCATCGAGACCATCTGCACGACCGAAAAGGTGGCGAACACCGCGCACACCGAAAACACGTAGGCCGAGGGCTCGAAGCGCAGCGCGTGAAACCAGGTCCCGACCACCTGGCCCGAGGCGCCGGTCGCGCCCTGAGAGCAGCCGGCGAGGAAGCCGATCACCGGCGCGAGCGGGCGGGCGACCTTCGGGCCGACCCGGAAGTCGGGATGGGTGAGACGGGTCAGGAGGTAGAGCCCGACCCAGCCGGCCAGCACCAGCGCCAGAACCTCCGGGCTCAGCGCCTTCAGCACCCAGGTGCCACCGACCGCCCCGACGACGCCCGCGGCGAGGAAAGGTCCCACGCCGCGCGCCTCGCCGGCCTTCCGCCGGTGCTCCCACATCAGCGCCACGTTCGACACGAAGCCCGGCAGCACCATGATCACCACGGCCCGCTCGACGCCGAGGAAGCTCGCCAGCACCGGCACGGCGACGAGCGGCAGGCCGAACCCCGTCACCCCCTTGGCGAGCCCGCCCGCCAGGATCGCGAAGAAGATGATCGCGATCGATTGGATCGAGACGGGGCCGATTGTCACCCCCTACCGCCCCACCACGAACGGGCCGCGCGGCGCGGTGTGGATCGATCGCGCGCCCTCGTCGGTGACCAGCACGCACTCGCCCATCTGGATGCCGGCCCGGGCGTCCTTGGTGACGACATTGGGCTGCACCACCATCATCATCCCGGCCTCGATGCGCATGTCGGGGACCGGCTCGTTCTGCCGGCTGGGCGAGCCGACGATGGGCGGGAGGTACCCGCCGCCCGAGCCATGCACCAGGTCGTCGTAGGTGGTGAAGCCGGCGTCCTCGATCGGCTGCGCCGCCTTGACGATCTCAGAAGCGTGCGCGCCGGGCTTCAGCACCTTGAGAATCGAATCGAACGCGGCATCGGCGGCGGCGTGCAGGTCGCGGAACAGCGGGTTCAGTTCGCCGCCCACCGAGAAGGTGCGGAGCACCTGGCCGCCGTAATCCCAGAAGCTCGCCGTGATCTCGGTCGAGATGACGTCGCCCGCCGCCACCTTGCGGGTCGAGGGATATTGGCGCGGCACGCCGTATTCCGGCGCATCCATCGGGTTGACGGCGAAGAAGTGGATGACGTTCACCCCGCCCCACTTGTGATAGGCGTGCTCGGTGATGTCGCCGAGGTCGCGCTCGGTGAGGCCGGGCTTGATCCCCTTCACCAGCGCATCGATGGAAAGATCCGAGAGGCGGGCGCCGATGCGGTGCCAGTCGAGCTCCTCCGCCGACTTGATCATGCGCAGGCGGAAATAGGCCCTGTTCATGTCGACGATGTCGCCGAACTTGTCGGTGAGCTGGCGGTAGGCGGCGAAGGACAGCCCGCCCGCAAGCCCGACGCGGCCAAGCTTCGCGCCGCGCCGCTCGAGCTCGGAGATGGCGGTACGGATCGTCGAGGCCCCGCCCCAGGCGACATCGGTCTCGGCGGCGAGCTTGGTCGCGAGCGGCAGGTGGTTGAAGTACTGGACGAACAGCGCGTCCTTCTCGTGCGGCGTGTGGACGAGCTGCGCCTCGGTCGTCGACAGCCATTGCGAGAGCCAGGTCACCGGCCCGCCGCGGAAACCAGATCCGAATGCCAGCAGGTGGTCCACCCCGGCGGCCCCCATGGCCTCGGCCATAGCGAGCCGGCGGCGGGTCATCTCGTTCGCCGAGAAGCGCGGGTACTCGGCCTCCACGAGGTCGATCAGCCGCTGGTCGAGCTTCAACGCGCGCTTCGCCGGTGATGACGCCATCTTCCCCTCCATTGTGGTCGCGCGATGAACGCATGATCCGCGACGCTTTTCAATCCGGCTTGCTCCCTTTCCCGGCGGGGTGAATTATGATAGCGAAGGGCTGGTTCCCACCGAGCGGAGCGTGCCGCGCGCGCGGCGCCCGCCGCCGAACGATACGAAACCGTGGCCTCCGAACCCGCAGGCGCCGCCTCACCGCCCTCTGCCGCCGATCCCGAAGCCCTGGCCCATGTCGGGAGCGTGACCCGCGCGTCGGGCTCATCGTTCCTCGCCGCCATGCGGCTCCTGGCCAAGCCGCGGCGTGAGGCGATGTACGCCATCTACGCATTCTGCCGCGAGGTGGACGACGTCGCCGACGAGCCGGCGCCGCTCGCCGACAAGAAGGTCCGCCTCGGCGAATGGCGCGAGGAGATCCGCCGGCTCTACGACGGCGCGCCTCGCCACCCGACCTGCCGGGCCCTCGCCCCCGCCGTCGCCGCCTACGACCTCGCCCGCGAGGACTTCCTCGCCATCATCGAGGGGATGGAGATGGACGTCGAGGAGCGGATGCGCGCGCCGACCCTGGTGACACTGGAAGCCTATTGCGACCGGGTGGCGGGCGCGGTCGGGCTGCTGTCAATTCGGGTGTTCGGCGCGAATCGCCCGGGCGATCGCGATTTTGCGGTGGTCCTCGGCCGCGCCCTGCAATGCACCAACATCCTGCGCGACCTCGGCGAAGACGCCGCGCTCGGCCGCCTATATCTGCCGCGCGAGATGTTGCACGCTGCCGGAATCCGGGCGACCGAGCCCGACGCCGTTCTCGCCGACCCCGCCCTGCCCCAGGCCTGCGCCGCCTTCGCGGAATATGCCGAGGCAAGGTTTCAACAAGCCAATCAGATACTTGAGGGTCGATCTTCAGGTCCCTTGCGACCGGCGGTCATGATGATGCAAGTCTATCGCCGCCTGCTCGCCCGCATGCGGCGCAGCGGGTGGCGCGATCCGCGGCACAGGGTCGCGCTGAGCAAACCCGAAAAGCTGTGGATCGCTTTCCGCTACGGCTTCCTGTAAAAACCGCCAATCCTGCCTTGCAGCGGCTGGGGTGGACCGGCCGCGGCCCCTACTCCATATTGAAACAACCGCGGCGGGTTGCCGGCTTTGGGAAACCAGAGCGGAACGAAACGAAACCGGCGACGTTTGGCGTACCAATGTGCAGGACGCTTCCGGAACATGCCCGCCCGGACGGGTCAGATCGCGCGCGAGTGGGGGTTGCAGCGTGACGAACGGTTGGAAGGAAGCGCGGCTCGATCGCGACGCCACGCCCGGCGCCGTGACGGCCGGGCTGGCGCCACAATCGCGCGCGATGGAAGCGACGGCCCGCGTGGTCGGCGCGGCGCGCGACGCGCTGGTGGCGCGCCAGGCCGAGGACGGCCATTGGATTTTCCCGCTCGAGGCCGACGCTACCATCCCGGCAGAATATATTCTCCTTGAGCATTTCCTCGACGAGATCGACGACGACATCGAGCGCCGCCTGGCCAACTACCTGCGCCGCACCCAGGGCCCCGACGGCGGATGGCCGCTGTTCCACGCCGGCGACATGGACCCGAGCGCGACGGTGAAGGCCTATTTCGCGCTCAAGATGGTCGGGGACGATCCCGACTCGCCGCACATGCGCCGCGCGCGCGAAGCGTTGAAGGCGCGCGGCGGGGCCGAGACAGCCAACGTGTTCACCCGCTTCACCCTGGCCCTGTTCGGCCAGGTGCCGTGGCGCTCTGTCCCGACCATGCCGGTCGAGCTGATGCATCTGCCGCGCTGGTTCCCGTTTCACATCACCAAGGTGTCGTACTGGTCGCGGACGGTAATGGTGCCGCTTGTCGCGCTTGCCGCTCTCAAGCCCTGCGCCCGGAACCCGCGCGGCGCGTCGATCGCCGAGCTGTTCTGCCAGGACCCGTTCACCAAGCACGACTGGCTGAAGAATCCGACCGGGTCCACCTGGGGCGCGGCGCTGATCCAGCTCGACTGCGTGCTGCGCCGGGTCGAACCGCTCCTGCCGCTGCCGGCGCGCCGGCGCGCCATCGACAAGGCGCTCGCCTTCTGCCGCGAACGGCTGAACGGCGAGGACGGGCTCGGCGGCATCTTCCCGGCGATGGCCAACCTCGCGATGCTGCTCGATACGCTCGGCGTGTCGCGCAACGACGCGACCTTCTCGATCGTCCGCCGCTCCATCCGGAAGCTGATCCTGGTCAATAACGGCGAGGCGATGTGCCAACCCTGCCTGTCGCCGATCTGGGACACGGCACTGGGCCTGCTCGCCCTGATCGAGGCGGGCGAAACCGGCCCGGTCGTCGACGAGGCTGCGCGCTGGCTGGTCGGGCGTCAGGTCACCGACGTCAAGGGCGACTGGGCGGTCGAGCGGCCGGACGTGGCACCGGGCGGCTGGCCGTTCCAGTACCGCAACGACTACTATCCGGACGCCGACGATTCCGCCGCCGTACTGATGGCGCTCAACCGGTCGGGCGTGCCCGAGGCCGAGGCCGCCATCCGGACCGGCATCGAGTGGATCCTCGGCATGCAGTCGGAGAACGGCGGCTGGGGCGCGTTCGACGCCGACAACACCCATTACGGGCTGAACAACATTCCGTTCGCCGATCATGGCGCCCTGCTCGACCCGCCGACCTCGGACGTCACGGCGCGCTGCGTCGGCATGCTGATCGAGTGCGGCTTCGAGTGCGACCACCCGGCCGTCGCGCGCGGGCTCGAGTTCCTGTACCGCGAGCAGGAGCGCGACGGCTCATGGTACGGCCGCTGGGGCACCAACTACATCTACGGCACCTGGTCGGTCCTCTCGGCGCTGAACGCGGCCGGTGAGCCGCACGATTCCCCACGCATGCGTGCCGCCGTCGCCTGGCTCAAGGATCGCCAGCGCGAGGATGGCGGTTGGGGCGAGGATTGCGGCACCTACTGGGAAGAGCGGCGCTACGAGGCAAAGGAATCCACCCCGTCTCAGACCGCCTGGGCTCTCCTCGGGCTGATGGCGGCGGGCGAGGTGAACAGCGAGGCGGTGGCGCGCGGGATCGAGTATCTCAAGGCCGCGCGCGACGCCGACGGGTCCTGGTCCGAGGAGATGTACAACGCCGTCGGCTTTCCGCGCGTGTTCTACCTCAAGTACCACGGCTACGCGGCCTACTTCCCGCTCTGGGCACTGGCGCGCTACCAGAACCTGCGCGAGTCCGGCCGCACCCGCGTGACGCTGGGGATTTGACCGGGTTCCGCCCCCCCGCATTGCTTTCGACGCGAAGCCTTCCGGCGGCTTCGCCCCGCCCCCCTGACGCCACCGCACAAGACTCTCGTCGCCCGGCGGCAGTCCCATGACCCTCATCGGGATCGTCACCGGCCTCCCCAACGAGGCGGCGCTGCTGCCCGACGACGACTCGCTGATCGTCGTCTGCGACGGACCCGGGCCAGACCGCGCCCGGCGCGCGGCCGAGCGCGCGGTGGCGGACGGGGCCGAGGCGCTGCTGAGCTTCGGGCTCGCCGGCGGGCTCGACCCGGCGCTGCCCCCCGGCCACCTGGTGGTCGCGAACGCGGTGATCGGGGAAGACGGCACGCGGGCGGCCACCGACGACGCCTGGCGCGACCGGCTGGTCGCCGAGATCGGACCGGAGGGGGTCAGCGTCGCCGCCCTCGCCGCCGCCGCGGGTCCCGTGGTGAGCGTCGCGGAGAAGCGCCGCCTCGCGGCCGCGACGGGTGCGGTCGCGGTCGACATGGAAAGCCTTCCGGTCGCCGCCGTGGCCCGCGCCGCGGGTATTCCGTTCCTCGCCGTCCGGGCGGTCGCGGACCCGGCCGGACGCGCGATTCCGCCGAGTGCGCTCGCCGGGCTGCGGCCCGACGGTTCGACCGACGTACCGGCGATTGTGCGCGCGCTCGCGGCGCGGCCGAAGGAGGTGGTGGGGATCGTGCGTCTGGCCGGCGATTATCGTCGCGCCGAACATCGTCTTCGCAACGTCGCGCGCGCCCTGCTGAACGGCGCCGGCGCCGGAGGGGACCCCGCCGACTAACCCGGTTGCTGTCACGTTCAATCGCCCCGCGACGGCCCCGCCCTTCGACAGGCTCAGGGTGTGGCCGAAAAGAATGCCCTCATCCAGAGCCTGTCAAAGAATGAGGGCTTCACTTGCGGGAAATGGGCTTTAGCCCGGAGGCTGCTTGCTAGGCGACGTTGCGCTCGCTGTCAGCGGCCTTCTTGGGATCGCGCATCCGCTCGACCTCGCTTTCGACGATCTTCGCGAACACGTATTCGGCGGAACGGGCGTTCTCCAGCGCGATCTCTGGCGCCATGTCGCCCTGGGTGCGCGGACCCTTGAGCTTCACCGCCAGCGCCTTCCACGGCTTCTTCACCGCGTCCGCCACCGCCGTCGCCTCGTATCCGCAATGGGCCATGCAGTCGGCGCACTTCTCGTAGTTGCCGGTGCCGTACTTGTCCCAGTCGGTGCCTTCCATCAGTTCGCGGAAGGTGGAGACGAACCCCTCGCCCAGCAGGTAGCACGGGCGCTGCCAGCCGAACACGTTGCGCGTCGGGTTGCCCCAGGGCGAGCAGTGATATTCCTGGTTGCCGGCGAGGAAGTCGAGGTAGAGGGTCGAGTGGCTGAACGGCCACTTCTTCCCCTTGCCGCGGGCGAAAATCTCGCGGAACAGTGTCTTGGTCTTCTTCCGGTTTAGGAAGTGAGCTTGGTCGGGCGCGCGCTCGTACGCATAGCCCGGCGAGACGGTGATGCCGTCGATGCCGAGTGCCGTCGCCTCGTCGAAGAACGCCGCCGCCCGCTCAGGCGGGATGTTGTCGAACAGGGTGCAGTTGACATTGACCCGGAAGCCGCGCGCGCGGGCCTTGCGGATCGCGTCGACAGCCTTGTCGAACACCCCCTCCTGGCAAACAGAATGGTCGTGCGTCTCGCGGTCGCCGTCGAGGTGGATGGAGAAGGTCAGATACGGGCTCGGCTTGAACAGGTCGAGCCGCTTCTCGAGCAACAGGGCGTTCGTGCAGAGATAGACGAACTTCTTGCGCGCGACCATGCCGGCGACCATCTCGCCGATCTCCTTGTGCAGGAGAGGCTCGCCGCCCGCGATCGACACGACCGGCGCACCGCATTCCTCGAGCGCCGCGATGCAGTCCGCCGCGCTCAGCCGCTTGTTGAGGATGGGGTCGGGGTAGTCGATCTTGCCGCAACCGGCGCAGGCCAGATTGCAGCGGAACAGCGGCTCGAGCATGAGCACGAGCGGGTAGCGCGTCTCGCCACGGAGACGCTTGCCCATGACATAGGCGCCGACACGAACTTGCTGAATCAGGGGAATAGGCACGAGAACCCCTTCTGGTTGAGCGGGTACCGCTTCCTAGATGGTACCCAGGCCCACATTTGGCCAGGAATATGTCCGGAGGCCCCCCGCCTCGCGCCGCGTCATACCAATGAACCGGCCGGGCTGGCAATGGCCAAGCGATGGAGATTCATAGAGTAATGCGGTTTCGGGTCGAATCGTTCCTCTTTTTAGGCCCCGAGCCGCGCCTTCAGCCAGGCGACGATTGTCGAGATCGTGGTCGGCGAGTGACCCATGTGGCCGGACGGGTAGAACCGGGCGGTCTTGGGATCGCCGTGCTGCAGCATCAGGTACATGTCTTCGATCGGAAAGATCGTGTCGTTGACGCCGTTTACAAGCAGAAGCGGCGCCGAGGGCCGGTCCAGCACGCCCTGGTCGAGCAGGGAGAGGCGCGGGCAGTAATCGACCCATTCCTCGAACGTCGAGCGGCCGAAGGCGCTGGCCAGCGTCTCGGCGAGCTCGAAGGCGTAGGAGCCGTGCTGCGCCTTTTCGATCCAGCCGGGCTCGAACGCGAAATGGGCGCAGCCGCCATGGTTGACCGCCGCCGCCAGCTTGTCCTTGTGGGTGTGCGCCACTTTGCCGCCCCAGTAGCCGCCGGTCGAGCCGCCCCAGATGGCGACACGCTTCGCGTCGAGGTCGGGCCGCGTCGCGATCCAGGCGAAGATCGCGTCCCACTGGCGCTCGGCATCCTCCGACCCCGGGATAGGCGCGTCGCCCACGCCCGGCATGTCGATCAGGAGCGCGGCCATCCCCTGGGCGATCAGCGCCTCGCCGAGATCGTAGCGGTCCTCCTTGAACGTGTCGATCCCGCCCCAGATCTGCACGACCGGCAGCTTGCCGGCCCCCTTGGGGCGGAACAGGTAGCCGATGACCTCCTTGCCCTCGCCCGGCCGGCCCTGGAACGGCATCGCGACCCGCTCCGCGTCGTAGGGCATGTACTTCCACGAGGCGAGCAGCATCTCCTGCGACTTGCGGTAGGCGGCCCGCTTTCCCTCGGAGTTCGGCGCCGGGTAGCGCCCCATGCGATAGAGCCCGTAGGCATGCAGGAAGTTGTCGCGCGCGGCCTTGTCGTCGCCCTTCGCCTCGGCGGCGCGGGCGGCCTCCTCGTAGGGGCGCGCCGTGTCGCTGTAGGCCTTTGCCCACTGGTCGCGGTCGAGCGAGGTGAGCTTGGCGAACACCGCCTTGTTCTCCTCGGGCGTCGTATAGGTGAAGGGATGCTGGGCGGCGCTGATCCGGTCCTGCCAGTGTGTCCAGATTTCCGGAATGGTCCGCGTGTAGCGCTTCATGTTTCCTCCGCCCGTTGGCGTCCCGCCGCTTCCAGGCGGGACTTGCGTCCGCCACCCTTCTATTCTAAGCGCAGGGCCGGCGAAAGGAGGGACCGTGGCCGAATTCGGTGACGAAGCGCCGCGGCGCGAAATGGGCGGTACGCCGCTGGCCGGTCGGACGGCCGCGGTGACCGGCGCGGGACGCGGCATCGGCGCCGCGATCTGCGAGACGCTGGCCCGGCTCGGCGCCGACATCGTGCTGATCGGACGCCATCGCGAGACGCTCTCCGCCACGGCAGAGGGGCTGCGCGCGCGCCACGGCGTCGCGGCGACGCCGCTTGTAGCCGATGTGACCGACGCGGGTTCGGTCGCTGCCGCCTTCGCCGAAGCCGGCTCGGTCGCGATCCTGGTCAACAATGCGGGCGCCGCGCGCTCGGCGCCGTTCCACCGCACCGACGATACGCTGTGGCGCGAGATGCTGGACGTGAATCTGTGGGGCGCGGTCCACTGCACCCGCGCCGCCCTGCCTGCCATGCTGCAGGCGGGGCACGGGCGGATCGTCAACGTCGCCTCGACGGCCGGGATCACCGGCTTCGCCTATGTCACCGCCTATTGCGCGGCGAAGCACGCGCTGGTCGGGCTCACCCGGTCCCTCGCGCTCGAGACCGCGAAGAAAGGCGTGACGGTCAACGCCGTCTGCCCCGGCTACACCGATACCGACATCGTGCGCGAGACGGTGGCAAACATCACGTCGAAGACCGGACGGTCGGACGCCGACGCGCGCGCCGAACTCGCCGCGCACAATCCGCAGGGGCGCATCATCGCGCCGGCCGAGGTGGCCGAGGCCGTCGCCTGGCTCTGCCTCGACACCTCGGGCTCGATCACCGGGCAATCGATTGCGATCGCCGGCGGAGAGGTGATGTGACCGTGACCCCGAAGCATTTCGGCTGGCGGATTGAGGAGCGCGTCGCCACGGTCACGCTCGACCGGCCGGAGAAGAAGAACCCGCTGACTTTCGAGAGCTACGCGGAGCTGCGCGACGTTTTCCGCGCCCTCGCCCGGCCTGACGCCCCCGACGTGCGCGCCGTGGTGCTGACCGGCGCCGGCGGGAACTTCTGCTCGGGCGGCGACGTGCACGAGATCATCGGGCCTTTGGTGAACATGGAGCTGCCCCGGCTTCGCGAATTCACCCAAATGACCGGCGACGTGGTGAAGGCGATGCGCGCCTGCCCGCAGCCGATCGTCGCCGCCATCGACGGGGTTTGCGCCGGCGCCGGCGCCTGCCTGGCCATGGCGGCCGACATCCGCCTCGCGACGCCGCGCGCGACCGTTGCCTTCCTGTTCGTCCGCGTCGGGCTCGCAGGCTGCGACATGGGCACGTGCGCCCTGCTGCCGCGCATCGTCGGCCAGGGACGCGCGGCGGAGTTGCTCTACACCGGCCGGGCGATGGACGCGAACGAGGCGCTGGCCTGGGGCTTCCACAATCGGCTGGTCGCGCCGGAGGCGCTCTTCGAAGAGGCGACAAAGCTCGCGCACACGCTCGCCCATGGGCCGACGCTGGCGCATGCCACGACCAAGCGCATGCTGAACGCGGAGTGGGACATGGGGATCGAGGCGGCCATCGACGCCGAGGCCGAGGCCCAGGCTGAGCTGATGACCCGGAAGGATTTCGCCCGCGCCTACCACGCCTTCGTCGCCAGGCGCCGTCCGGAATTCGAGGGGGATTGATGGGATTGGCATTGACCCCCACCCCGTCCCACCCCCGTTCCGGGAGAGGGAGCGCACGGCAAAAATCTCCTCCCCCCTGCAAGGGGGGAGGTCGGGAGGGGGGACAGCCGTGACCCCCGCCGAGACGCTGGGCTGGCCATTCTTCGAGCCGCGGCACCGCGCGCTGGCGGGCGAAATCGCCGCCTGGGCCGAGGCCGAGATCGCGCCGCGCGCCGCGCACGAACCCGAGGGCGACGCGGCACTCGACGCGCTTTGCCGCGACATCGTCGGGAGGCTCGGCCGTGCCGGCTTCCTCGCCTGGTGCGTGCCGGCGGCGTATGGCGGCAAGTGCGATCCGCTCGACGCGCGCGCCGTCGCGCTGATCCGCGAGGCGCTGGCCTACCAGTCGGGCATCGCCGATTTCTGCTTCGTGATGCAGGGGCTCGGCTCCGGCTCGATCACGCTCTACGGCTCCGAGGAGCTGAAGGCACGCTATCTGCCGGGTGTCGCGTCCGGCGAGCGCATCGCCGCCTTCGCCCTTTCCGAGCCCGAGGCCGGATCGGACGTCGCCGCCATGGCGTGCGCGGCGCGGCGCGATGGCGACCATTACGTCCTCGACGGCACCAAGACCTGGATCTCCAACGCCGGCCTCGCCGACCAGTACGTCGTGTTCGCCCGCACGGGGGAGGCGCCGGGCTCGCGCGGCATCACCGGCTTCGTCGTCGACGCGGATGCGAAGGGGCTCGCCGTCTCCGAGCGCATCCCGGTGATCGCCCCCCATCCGCTCGGCACGCTGCGCTTCGAGAATTGCCGCGTGCCGGTCGCCAATTTGCTCGGCGCGCCGGGCGAGGGGTTCAAGGTCGCGATGGCGACGCTCGACGTGTTCCGCCCGTCGGTCGGCGCCGCTGCGCTCGGCTTCGCGCGCCGCGCGATGGACGAGGCGGTCGGCCGCGCCAGGGCGCGCCACGCCTTCGGCAAGCCGCTCGCCGAGTTCCAGCTCATCCAGGAGAAGATCGCCGACATGGCGCTCGCGGTCGATGCCGCTTCGCTGCTGGTCTATCGCGCCGCCTGGACGCGCGACACGATCGGCGGCAGGGTGACGCGGGAGGCGGCAATGGCCAAGCTCCACGCGACCGAGGCGGCGCAGGCCGTGATCGACCAGGCGGTGCAGGTGTTTGGCGCGCAGGGCGTCGTCGCCGGCGCGACCGTCGAGCGGCTCTACCGCGAGATCCGTGCGCTTCGCATCTACGAGGGCACGACCGAAATCCAGAAACTGATCATCGCCGGCCAGGTGATGACCGAAAGGAAGTAGGGAGAAGACGATGGCGAACGACAAGCCTCCGTTCCGCGCCGACCATGTGGGAAGCCTGCTGCGCCCGGCATCGCTCCTCGACGCGCGCGAGCAGTGGAAGGCGGGGAAGCTCGCCAAGGAGGAGCTCGTCAAGCGCGAGGATGCGGCCGTGCGCGACGCGGTCGCGTTGCAGGAAGGGCTGGGCCTCAGGTCGGTCACCGACGGCGACTACCGGCGCGACCATTGGTGGGTCGATTTCGTTTCCGCAATCGGCGGGGTGAAGATCTCGGGCGGGCTGCCGGTCAGGTTCCACAACGAGGGCGGCGACATCGAGTACGCCCCGCCGCGCGCGGAGGTGACGTCGAAGCTCACCCGCCCCCGCGGCATCTCGACCGACGATTTCCGCTTCCTGAAGTCGGTGGCGAAAGGCACCGCCAAGCAGTGCGTCCCGTCGCCCACCATCGTCCATTTCCGCGGCGGCCGCGATGCGGTGAGCCGGGACGCCTATCCCGACATGGGCGCGTTCTTCGCCGACCTCGCGCGCGTCTACAACGAGGAGTTCAAGGCGCTGGCGGCGCTCGGCTGCGAGTACCTGCAGATCGACGACACCAACTTCGCCTTCCTGTGCGACCCGGCGTTGCGCGAGAACGTGAAGAAGATGGGCGAGGACCCCGACACGCTGCCGCACACTTACGCGAAGCTGGTCAACGATTCGATCGCCGGGCTCCGTCCGAAGATGGCGGTCGCGGTCCATCTCTGCCGCGGCAACCACGAGAGCTCGTGGGTCGCCGACGGCGGTTACGAACCGGTCGCCGAAGCGCTGTTCAACGAGCTCGACGTCGACGGGTTCTTCCTCGAGTACAATTCGCCCCGCGCCGGAGACTTCCAGCCGCTGCGCTTCGTACCCAAGGGGAAGAAGGTGGTGCTGGGCCTCCTCACCACGAAGAAGGCACAGCTCGAAAGCGCCGACGCGATCCGCCGTCGCATCGACGAGGCGGCGAAGATCCTGCCGCTTGACCAGCTCTGCCTGTCGCCGCAATGCGGCTTCGCCTCCACCAAGCTCGGCAACAGACTGACCGTCGAGGACGAGAAGGCGAAGCTCGGCCTCGTGGTCGACGTCGCCGGCAAGGTGTGGGGCAGCGCGTGACGGCCTTCCGGTGATCTGGACGGCGCTGGCCGCGGCGGCGCTCGCCGCCTGGGCGTGGCTGTTGTTCCGCCGGGGCGGGTTCTGGCGGGCAGATCAGCGCCTGCCCGTCGCGGCCCGGCTCGAGGACTGGCCCGAGGTGGTCGCCGTCGTGCCCGCGCGCGACGAGGCGCCCTATGTCGGTCGCGCCGTCGCCTCGCTGCTGGCACAGCACTATCGCGGCCGGTTCTGGGTAATCGTCGTCGACGACGCGAGCACGGATGGCACTGCGGATGCGGCGCGCGCCGGCGCCCGCCCCGCCGAGGCCGACCGGCTCGCCGTCGTCGCGGCCGAGCCACGGCCGGACGGCTGGACGGGCAAGGTGTGGGCGATGGCGGAGGGCGTCCGCCACGCCACCGCCATCGCGCCCGAGGCGCGCTATGTCTGGCTCACCGACGCCGACGTCGCGCACGCGCCCGAGACGCTCGCCCGGCTGGTCGCGCTCGCCGAGACGGACGGGCGCGACCTCGTCTCGCTGATGGTTCGGCTGCAGAGTAGCGGGTTGTGGGAGCGGCTGCTGATCCCTGCCTTCGTGTTCTTCTTCCAGATGCTCTACCCGTTCCGCTGGGCGAACGACCCGCGCCGGCGGCGCGACGCGGCGGCGGCCGGCGGCTCGATGCTCGTCCGGCGCGTGGCGCTGGATCGCATTGGAGGACTGGCAAGCCTCAAGGGCGCGCTGATCGACGATTGCGCACTCGCCCGGCGGATCAAGCGCAGCGACGGCCACATCTGGCTCGGGCTGTCCGCCGCCGATACGAGCATCCGGCCCTATGGCGGGCTCGGCGGGCTCTGGAAGATGGTCGCACGCTCGGCCTACGACCAGCTCGGCTATTCCGCCGCTGCGCTCGCCGGCACGCTCGCAGGCCTTGCGCTGGTCTTCGTCGTGCCGCCGCTCGCCGCGATCGTCGCGCCCTGGCCGGCCGACATCATAGGCGCGCTCGCGTGGATTGCCATGGCGGTGGCCGAGGCACCGACCCTCGCGCTCTACCGCCAGCCGCGCTGGCTCGGGCTGTTGCTGCCATTCGCGGCGCTGCTATACATGGCGATGACGTTCGATTCCGCGTGGCGCCATTGGCAGGGTGCCGGCGGAGCCTGGAAGGGGCGGACGCACCGCCCCGCGTCGTAGGGACGCGCATGGACCAGCCGGTCGAGACACCCTCGGGCAAGGGCGCGGGCGACGAGAACTTCCCGGTCGGCTCGTTCCTGATCGCGCCCCGGCTGCGGCCGCACGTCGCCGTCTTCTACGCCTTCGCGCGCGCCATCGACGACATCGCCGACAACCCGGCCTTGCCCCCCGACGAGAAGCTACGCCGCCTCGACGCGATGGAGGACGCGCTTTATGGCGAGGCCGGACGGGCGGGGGTCGAGAAGGCGACGCGGGTGCGCGAAAGCTGCCTTGCGACAGGAGTCACGCTCGACCATTGCCGCGACCTGATCGCCGCCTTCAAGCGCGACGCGACCAAGCTGCGCTACACCGATTGGGACGATCTGATGGGGTACTGCTACCTCTCGGCCGCGCCGGTCGGGCGGTACCTCCTCGACCTTCACGGAGAATCGCGCGACGGGTGGGCGGCATCGGATGCGCTCTGCAACGCGCTGCAGGTGCTGAACCACCTGCAGGACTGCGCCGACGACTATCGCAACCTCGACCGCGTGTACGTGCCCGAGCCGTGGCTCGCCGCCGAGGGCGAGACCGTCGCGGCGCTGACGCGCCCGGCGTCGTCGCCCGGCCTCCGCCGCGTACTCGATCGGCTGATCGCCGCCACGGACGAACTGCTGGGCACCGCGCGCACGTTGCCCCACCGGTTGAACAGCCGCGGCCTCGCCATGGAGTCGGCGGTGATCGTGCGACTCGCCCTGCGGCTCTCGGAACTGCTGAAGCGGGGCGACCCGCTGGCGCAGCGCGTCACGCTGACCAAGGCCGACTTCGTCTCCTGCGGCGTGCGCGGCGCGGTGGCAGGGATGTTCCGTTAGGGCTCCGTGTCGGTCAGGTGCCGGCGCACGGAGAATAGGTGCAGGTCGAAGCGGCGCGCGACCAGACCCCAAAGCCCCTCCTGCGCGGTCAGCATGATCACCACCGCGACGACCCCCAGCAGGATCAGGTACCAGGTGCCGTAATCGGCCAGGAGCTCGCGCAGGCCGAAATAGATCAGCATCCCGACGAACGGCCCCTCCAGCGTGCCGATCCCGCCGATCACCACCATGAAGATCACCACCACCGTCCAGTCGTTCACGCTGAACGCCGCCTCGGGCGAGATGCGGAGCTTCTGGAGGAAGATCACGGCGCCCGTGAGGCCGGTGCACGCCGCCGTCACCACGTAGATCATCAGCTTGGTGCGGTAGGTGTTGACGCCGAGGCTCGCCGAGGCGGGCTCGGAATCGCGGATCGCCGTCAGGGCGAGGCCGTGGCGCGAGCGGAGCAGCGCATAGACGATGGCGAACACGACGCAGAACACACCGAGCGACAGCCAGTACTCGGCGAAGTCGCGCGCGTCGCGCGTCGCTCCGATCTGGCGCACGATCGCCGGTGTCAGCGACATGCCCGACCCGGCGCCGAGGTCCTGGATCAAGCTCGCCGAGAGCGAAAAGATCTCGGCGACCACCCAGGTGCCGACCGCGAAATAGGCGCCGCGCAAGCGGAACACCACCAGGGCGACGGGAATCGAGATCAGCCCCGCGACGGGTCCGGCGATGGCGATGGCCACCCAGGCGTTCAGCCCCTGCGCCCCGGCCAGATAGAAGAAGGCGTAGGCGCCGATGCCGACGAACGCCTGCTGGCCCACCGAGACCAGCCCGGCATAGCCGGCGAGCAGGTTCCAGAGTTGGGCGAGCGCCAAGTAGTACGCCATCTCGGCGACCAGGCGGAGATCGCCCGGCCCGCCCCACCATGGCAGCGCGGCGAGCGCGACGAGCGCCGCGGCCCCGAACCAGGCGAAGCTGCGGCTCGCCCGTGTGGTGCGTTCGACCCGAACCGGCATCACTCCCTCGTGCGCGGGAAGAGCCCGCTCGGCTTGACGACCAGGATGACCAGGAAGGCGATGTGGCCGGCCAGGATCTGCCATGTCGGCGACAGCGCCGCGCCGACCGCCTGGGAGATGCCGAGCACCATTCCGCCGATCAGCGTGCCCCACAGGCTCCCCAGCCCGCCGATGATGACCGCCTCGAACGCGAAGATCAGCCGCGTCGGGCCGGCCGCCGGATCGAACGTCGTGCGGATCGCGAACAGCACGCCGACGAGCGCGGTGAACGCCATCGCGATGCCCATCGCCAGCGCGTAGAGATGGCGATTGTCGATGCCCATCAGCTCGGCCGTGCCCGGATCGTCCGATGCGGCCCGGAAGGCGCGGCCGAGGCCGGTGCGGTAGAACAAGAGCTGCAGCCCGCCGATCGACACGACGGCAACGGCAAACACCATCAGCGGGAATACCCCGACCTGGATACCGCCCGGCAGCAGGATGGATTGCGTCTCGATCGCCCCCTGGTGCAGCCGGCGGGTGTAGGCGCCGAACGCAATCAGCAGCGCGTTCTGGATGATGACGGAGATGCCGAACGTGACGAGGAGCGGCGGCAGAAGTCCGCCCGTCAGGGTGAAGTTGAGCAGCCCGCGCTGCAGCGCATAGCCGAGCCCGAACATGATCGGGATGACGATTACGAGGCTGGTCAGCGGGTCGAGCCCGCTTGCGGAGATCGCCATCATCGCGACATAGGCGCAGAGAACGATCATGTCGCCGTGCGCGATATTGACGAGGCGCATGATGCCGAAGGACAGCGAAAGCCCGATGGCGAACAGCGCGTAGAGCCCGCCGAGCAGGCTCCCCTGGATGATGATGCCGCCCCAATCCATCGCTACACGCCGAAATAGGCGGCGGTGATGCGCGCCCTGTCGAAGCCGGGCGCCGCCGCGGTCAGCGCCACCCGCCCCTCCTGGAAACAGTAGAACCGGGCGGCGGCATCGAGCGCGCGGTTGATGTCCTGTTCGACCACGACCAGCGTGGTGCCCTCGGCGGCAATCGTGACGAGCCGGGCGTAGATGTCCTTGATGATCACCGGCGCGAGGCCAAGGGACAGCTCGTCGCAGAGCAGCAGGCGCGGGTTCGCCATCAGCGCGCGGCCGATGGCGCACATCTGCTGCTGCCCGCCGGAAAGCGCCGTGGCGGAAATCGCGCGGCGCTCGGCGAGCATCGGGAACAGATCGTAGACGCGGGCGAGAGTCCAGGGACCCGGCCGGCGGCAGTGTCCGCCGAGCCGCAGGTTCTCCTCCACCGTCAGCGACGGGAACAGCTTCCGCCCCTCCGGCACCATCGCGATGCCGAGACGCACGATCTCGTGCGGCGTGCGGTGGCCAATCGGCGCGCCGTCGAACGCCACCATCTCGGGCGCCGTGTCGAGCGCCCCCGCGACCGCGCGCAGGAACGTCGTCTTGCCGGCGCCGTTCGCGCCGATGATGGCGACGGTCTCGCCCTCCTCGACGGTCACGTCGATGTCGTAGAGCGCCTGAAAATCGCCGTAGAACGCCCGCAAGTTGTGCGTCTCGAGCAGGCTCATTGGGCGGGAATGCCCATGTAGACCTCCTGCACCCGGCCGTCGGCCATGACCGCGCGCGGATCGCCCTCCGCCAGCATCTGGCCCGAATTCATCACCACCAGCCGGCTCGCCACCGAGACCAGCGCATGCACGATGTGCTCGATCCAGACGATGGTCGTGCCGCGGGCATGGATGGCGCGGATGGTCTCGATCAGCTCGCGACATTCCGGCTCGGTGAGCCCGCCGGCGATCTCGTCGAGCAGCAGAAGTCGGGGGTCGAGGGCGAGCGCGCGGGCGAGTTCGAGCCGCTTGCGCTGCAGCAGCGTGAGTGCGCGCGCCGGCACGTTCGCCTTGTCGAGGAGGCCGGTGACGCGGAGCACGTCGGCGCAGCGCTCGTAGCTTTCGGCTTCGCGCCCACCGCCGCCGAAGATGGCGCCGACCAGCAGGTTCTCGAACACGCTCATGTTCGCGAACGGATGGGGGATCTGATAGGACCGGCCGATGCCGAGGCGCGACCGGGCATGCGGCTTCATCGTCGTCACCTCGGTTCCGGCGAACACGACACGTCCCGAGTTGGGCGCCACGTCGCCGGTGACCAGGTTGAACATCGAGGACTTGCCCGCCCCGTTCGGGCCGATCACACCGACGGCCTCGCCTTCGGCGACAGCGAGCGAGAGCCCGTCGACCGCCTTGAGGGCGCCGAACGACTTGGAGACGCTGTCGAGTTCGAGCAGAACCGCCATGACCACTCCGAACGCGGACGCCGCCGCCCCGAAAGGCGGCGGCGGGCACGGCGGCTACGACTTGTACGGGATCGCGATGAACGGGCTGTCGAGCGGAATCTCGGGAGCGGGCTTGTTGTAGACGATGTTCAAATCGTACTTGAACTTCGCGCCCTTCTTCCACTGACCGCCGACCAGCGGCGTGGTGCAGACGTTCTTGATCGGGTTCTTGGCGCCACCGCCCTTCCAGGTGATCGGGCCGACCAGAGACTGGTAGTCGGTCGCGGCGATGGCGTCGCGGATCGCCTCGGGCTTCAGCGACTTCGCGCGCTTCAGGCAGTCGATGGCGACCTCGAGGTTGGCGTGCTTGAAGCCGATCGGCTGGGTCCACTGCTTGCCGGTGGCGGCCTCGTAGGCGTCGCAGAACTGCTGCGCCGACTGGCCGGTCAGGCCGGACTTGAACGGGTGGTGGTGCGACCACCACACCTCGGTGGTGAGCCCGACGCCGCGGTCGCCCAGCGCTTCGACCGCCGTCGGGAACAGCAGCGCCTTGGGCGGCGTCACGATCTTCGGCCGGTAGCCCTGCTGGGCGCACTGGGTCCAGAAGATGGCGAACTGCGGCGGGTTGAAGATGCCGCAGCAGGTATCGCAGCCGGCATTCTTCAGCTCGGTGATCTGGGCGGTGAAGTCGTCGGAGAGCGGCGGGTAGAGGCCGAGGTTGTGCACGTCGTACCCGCTCGCCTTGAACAGCGCGGGAAGCCCGTTCTTCGGATCGTTCGCCGCGATCCCGTCGGGATCGTTGGTGAACATCGTGCCCACCTTGCCGTTGGTGGGCAGCGTCTTCCACATGTCGGCGAACAGGTGGCCGAACTGGTCGAAGCCCCAGAAGAAGTGGAACGTCCAGTCGAACCCCTTCGCCGGGTTGCCGCGCCGGCCGAAGAACCACGATTGCCACGGGTCGTCGGTCGTGACGCAGGGCACGCCGTTCAGCTCGCACTGGTCCGAAACCGGGTTGGTCGTGTCCGAGGTGGACGAGGCGACCATGAAATCGACCCGCTCGTTGTTGATGAGCTGCGCCGCGACCTCGGACGCACGGTTCGGGTTGGACTGGCTGTCCTTGTAGATGATCTCGACCGGATGCTTCTCGCCGGCGACCATGATGCCGTCGCCGAGCGCCTTGCGGACGCCGGAAAGCACGAACTGGTCGGCTTCGCCGAACGCGGCGATCGGGCCAGTGGCCGGGCTCACCATGCCGATCTTGATCTTGCGTCCGGCGGCGAGCGCCGGTCGCAGCAGGATCGCCGGCGCGGCGAGCGCCCCCGCCCCACCGAGCGCGAGCGTGCGAAGCACGCGGCGGCGCCCGCTGTCGGGCGCCCGCGCGGGCCGGTTGCCCGACTTGTCTTTGTTGGACCCTTTCGCCATTGCCTGCCTCCCATGCTGGCTTGATTGGGAGTAAAGCTAGCCAAACCGGCGCGCCGCATCAATGGGACCCGAATGGTCCCTATGCTGATTTTTTTCCGGAAGGGCGGGATGGAGCCGGGCCGGGGGTCCTAGCCGGCGGCGAGCGCCTTGATCTTGTTGTCGAGGGCATCGATCAGCGCGGTATAGCCGCCGCGGCCGAGGATCGCCGTGTATTCGGATCGCTTCGTGGCGAGCTCGCTGATCGAGCCCTTGAGCAGCACGTCGACGATCTTCCAGCCGTCCTCGAACGGCCGCATGATGTAGCGGATCGCGACCGGCGCGTCGCCCGGCGACGCGATCTTGGTGCCGACGATCACGGCATCGCCACGGGTCGGCACCTCGTCGGTGACCTGGATGGTCTCGCCACTATAGCCGTCGAAGCGCGAGGCGTAGTTGGCGATGGTCATGCGCGTGAAGGCGTCGACCAGCCGCGCCCGTTGTTCGGGGGTGAAGCCGGTCCAGTAGCCGCCGACCGCGACCTGGGTCATCACGGGCATGTTGTAGGTGTGCTTCACCAAGGGCGCGAGGGCGTCGTAACGGCCCTGGAATCCCAGCGATTTCGCCTGCTTCATGACAGAGACGAGGCCGTGGTCCAACGACTGGATCACCTCGCGCGCAGGCTGGCGGTCATCGGCCGGCGGTGCCGCCATGGCGGCCAGGGGCGCGCAGGAGGCTATGCCGATCGCGACGGCGACGGCAGCCAAGAAGCGTCTGCGGAACACGAAAATCTCCCAACCCACTGCGCCGGCGACCGTGCCAGCGCAATGGAGAGATATGGCCGCGCCCCACGAAGCGCAAGGCGCGCCGCGGCAAATGGTCTCAGCGCACCTTGCTGCGCAGCGCGTCGAGGAGGCCCTGGACGTGGCCGCCCGAGTTGCGGATCACGGCCGCGAACTCGTCGCGATGCGTCACGCTCATGCTGATGCCTTCGACCATCACGTCGCGAATCTTGTAGGACGAATCCTCGTCGTGGACGCGCCAGTCGACCCGCACGGGCTGCGGTGCGTCGTGGGGCCTCAGGGTGGACATGACCAGCGAGTCCGTCGGCGACACCTTGACGGTCTGCTTGATGACCACGCCGTCGCCCGAATAGGCGCCGAACTGCTTCGCATAGGACTTCACGATGAAATCCTCGAACAGCCGGACGAACTCGGTGCGCTGCTCCGGCGTCGCGCGCCGCCAATAGAGCCCGAGCACGAACTTGGCGATCGCCGGCACGTCGAAATTGCTGGTGAACAGCGTGCGGAAGCGCTTCTCGCGCTCCTCGGGCCCGATCTTCGGCTGGGTCAGCGAGGAGATCGCCTCCTTGCTCAAATGCGTGATGAACTGGTCAGGTCCTTGGGAAGGTGCGGCCACAGCACCCGCGGTGACCGCGGCGCAAAGTACAACCGTCAGCAGCGGCATTTTCAGCCGGCGCACAAATCGCATCGACATCGTTCTCACCCCTATCGTCCGGCCGGTCTTGCCCTGACCGGAACGGTTTTGCGCAGCTTGGCGCGCACGCCTTTAAGAAAAGATTAGCGTCAATTTTGGCCTTTTTTCTCCTATAGCGCAGATGCCGCGCCCGCACAACACGGCGCCCGCCGAGGCCGAGGCGCCGTTTCGGGACATTAGCGCGTCATGATCTCGAGCGTATGGCCGTTCGGGTCGCGGAAGTAGCAGCCGCGTCCGCCGCGCCGGTGGTTGATCCGCATATCGTTGAGCGACATGGGCCCCGAGCCATAGGCGATTCCCTCGGCCTCGATGCGGGCGAAGATCGCGTCGAACTCGGCATCGCCCACTCGGAAGGCGAGGTGGTGATGCTCGAATTCGTCGTCCTGGTCGAAGTCGAGGGTCAGCCGGTCGTTCACCTTGACCGGCGCGAAATGGTGACGCGGCCCCTCGTAAGCGAGGCCGAAGATGCGCGCGAAGAAGCGCGCCGACGCCTCGTGGTCATGGGCGGGAACGATGGTGTGGTCGAGTTCGATGGCCATGGCGCACCTCCTGGCGAAACCATGATGGGGTAAGTATGGGACCGCGCCGCGCGAGAATCCAGGGGCGACGGAGGCAACGTCCTGGTCTAGAATCGGGAAAACGCAGGGAGAACAAGATGGCGACGACCCTTCCCAAGCCGGCGCGCCGGGCGGCCCCGAAGCGCGCATATCCCGACCTCCACGACCATCTCCGCGCGCTCGACCACGCCGGGCTCCTGATCAGGGTGGACCGGCCGATCTGCAAGGACACCGAGCTGCACCCGCTGGTGCGCTGGCAGTTCCGCGGCGGCATTCCGGAATCGGGGCGGAAGGCGTTCCTGTTCACCAACGTCCACGACGCGAAGGGCAAGCACTACGACATCCCCGTCGCGGTCGGGGCGCTGGCTGCGAGCCGCGACATCTACCGCATCGGCATGGGCTGCGCGCTGGAGGACATTTCGAAGACCTGGCAGCGCGCGATGGCGAACCCGGTGGCGCCGAACGTCGTCACCGAAGCACCATGCCAGGAGATCGTCATCGAGGGCGACGCGCTGGACGCGCCGAGCGCGGCGCTCGACGGGCTGCCGATCCCTATCTCGACGCCGGGCTGGGACATCGCGCCCTACGTCACCGTCTCGCAGTACGTCACGAAGGACCCCGAGACGGGCGCGCAGAACATGGGCATCTACCGCGGCATGGTGAAGGCGCCGCGCCGGCTGGGCATGAACCCGTCGCTGGAGCTGCGCCCCGGCATCTACACCCACTGGGAGAAGATGCGCGCCCGCGGCGAGCGCCTGCCCGCGGCGCTGGTCATCGGCGCGCCGCCCGCCGTCACGATGTGCTCGGTTCAGAAGCTGCCCGAGGGGGTCGACGAGCTGCACGTCGCGGGCGCCATCGCCGGTGCGCCGATCAACGTCGTGCGCTGCCGCACCGTGGATCTCCTGGTCCCGGCCGAGGCCGAGATCGTCATCGAGGGCTTCATCGACACCAAGTATCTCGAGCCCGAGGCGCCGTTCGGCGAATCGCACGGCCACGTGAACCTGCAGGAATACAACGCCTTCATGGAGGTGACCTGCATCACGCGGCGGTCCGACGCGGTGCTCACCTCGATCATCAGCCAGGTGACGCCCTCGGAATCGAGCCTGATTAAGCGCGTCGCCTACGAGCCAATGTTCCTCGAGCACCTGCAGAAGACGGTCGGCGTGCGCGGCGTGAAGAAGGTCGTTCTGCACGAGCCGCTCACCAACCTCCGCAAATGGATCGTCATCCAGGTCGCGCGCGAGACGCCGACCACCGAGATCTGGCGCGCGCTTTACGCGGCGGCGAACATGCTGCGCGCCTGGGGCAAGTACGTCGTGGCGGTGAACGAGGATATCGACCCCGACAACGCCGACGCCCTGCTCTGGGCGCTCGCCTATCGCTGCAATCCGGCGCACGACATGCAAATGCTGCACCACCGCGACCAGGGGCACGGGCCGCACTCGCAGCTCCACGGCGGAATCGACGCGGCCGTCCTGTGGGACGCCACGCTGAAGGAGGACTTCCCGCCCGTCTCGCTGCCGAAGCGCGAGTTCATGGAGCGGGCCAAGGTGATCTGGGAGGAGCTGGGCCTGCCCGACCTCAAGCCCGAGTCACCCTGGTTCGGCTATTCGCTCGGCGACTGGTCGGAGGAGTTCGAGCGCGCCGCCCAGCTCGCCGTCAAGGGCGAGTCCGCCGAGACCGGCAAGATCGTCGCCCAGCGCCGCCGCTCCGACGTCTCCATGAACGCCGACATCCGGCACATGAAGGACGAGGACGAGTAGGCGGCGCGCCGGCCAAGCCCGCTCGCGCCGCTTCGCGACTTGGCCGGGATGACGGCTATTTGTCCCTGACCAGCCCCTACCCCACCGGGCCCTGGTGGCCGGTGTTGACGACGAAGAACTCGCCGCTTTCCACGAAGTCGCGCACCAGCGACACCCAGCGCAGCGCGGCAGAGATGGGAAGCTCGTGCGCGGCGTTGTAGACGACCACGCGGTAGCAGGTCTTGATGCGGTCCTGGTAGGGGCGGAGCGCGACCGACGGGATCAGCCGGTCGTCGCCGGCCTCCAGCACCAGCGTGGGCGCCGCGAGCTCCGGCAGCCGCTCCAGCAGCGTCGCGTTCCCATCCGCGGGCCGGACGCGCGCTATGTTCAACTGGGCGTTCTTGCGAATGCGCGCGCGCTCATCCTCGGTGGGCGGCGCGGTCCAAGCAGGCGTCGGGCCGTATAGCCGCGCCTCCAGCTCCTCGGGGCTCGGCGGCGGCCCAGCCGGCGCGTGGGCCGGCGCGAAGGCCGCCGGCGCCGACAGGACCAGCGATGACACCAGCTCGGGATGCTCGACCGCGATCCAGCAGCCGATGGCGCCGCCCGCCGATTGCGCGACGATGTGCGCCGGTCCGCCGACAAGCTTCCAGACAAACGCGGCCATCGCCTCGGCCAACTCCTTCACCGTCTCGAACCGGCTAAGGGGTGCGCCATCATAGCCCGGCCGCGACGGCACCAGCACGCGGTGGTTCTCGGCCAGCATCTCGACGAAGCGCGCGCCCTTGGGCGGCGCGCCGCCCGCACCGTGCAGGAACACGATGGGTTCGCCCTCGCCCGCGTCGCGGTAGGGGATGGCGACGCCCTCGATCTCGACCGTCTTTTCCGTCAGCCCGGCGCTCATAGGTCGCGCACCAACGGCATCACTTCCTTCGCGAACAGCTCGATCGCGCGGCGCTTCTGGTCGGGCGGCCCGGCACGGTCGAAGATCAGGTTCAGCACGCCGCAGCCGATCTCCTCGCGCAGCCGCTTCACCTGCTTCGCCACCGTCGCCGGCCCGCCGCACATGATGACGCCGTTCTCGATGGCGCCCTCCAGCGTCTGGTTACGCTCGGCGGCAAGGTTCTGGAACCGCTTGGTCAGGTTCGCGTCGCGCTGGCGGAAAAAGCCCGCCGAGACGACCAGCCGGTTGGCGTCGGCCATTCCGCCCGCCGCGGCATGCCCCTCGATGATCGGGCGGGTGTTGGCGAAGGCCTTCTCGTCGGTATCGGCCACGTGCACCGGAAGCTGGTAGACGATCTGCTCGGGTTTCGGCTCCCACCCGAGCTCCTTCGCCTTGTCGCGATAGAACTGCGCGGCGCCGCGGGCGAGCCCGAGGTTGGTGAAGGCGAGGCCGAGTCCGGTGCGGTGGCGCGCCGCGAACTCGCCCGAATCCTGGCTCGAGCCCGAGATGAAGATCGGCGGCTCCGGCTGCTGGATCGGGCGCGGCCAGATCGAGACGTTGCGGTAGCGGAAGAACTCGCCCTCCCACCCGAACGGCCGCGTGTCGGTCCAGGCGCGGTGGATCAGCTCCCACGCCTCCTCGAAGCGGCCGCGCAATTCGGCGGGGTTCACGTTGTAGACGAGATATTCGTACGGCGCGCCGCGCAGCAGGCCGGCGATCAGCCGCCCGCCCGACAGCGTGTCGATCATCGCGAACTCCTCGGCGACGCGCACCGGATTACCGGTCAGCGGGATCAGCGCCCCGAGGATGGCGATCTTCGCCCGCTTGACCCGCTGCGTGAAGGCCGAGGCGATGACGCTGACGTTCGAGACCAGGCTAATCGGCGAGTAGTGGTGCTCGGCGCAGGCGATCCAGTCGAAGCCGAGCTCGTCCTCCCACTCGACCTCGTCCAGCGTGCGGCTCGCCGCCGCCAGGGCCTGCTCGGGTTCGCAGAGTTCGTTCGGCACCGGCCAGTTGGGCGTCGGCCGACGCACCTGCCCGTAGGGCATCCCGTTGAACACCGAAAACAGCATGGAAAGTCCGCTCGCCTGGTTCGTCCCACCCGATCCCACGAAGCCACAGCGTTGCGCCCCGTGCAAGCCCGATCGCGCGGTTCAGCGCGAGGGGCAAAGCAATTCTCGTTTGCTTCACCGGGCCCGAGCCGTATCCTGTTGCGAGGGATTCGCGGCCGCCCCGTTCGGGGCGGCATCCCCTTGGGGCGGGAGTGAAGGATGGCGCGTCAGGGCTCGCTGGCGACCCGGGACTGGATGGTGACAGGCCTCGTCAGCTATCCGCACATGTTCAGCCACATCTACTTCCTGGTCCTTCCGCCCCTGTTCCCGGTGCTGAAGGCGCAGTTCGGCGTGAGCTACGCCGAGCTCGGCGCGCTGATGACCGCGTTCGGCATCTTCTCCGGCGTCTGCCAGACGCCGATCGGCTTCGTCGTCGACCGGATCGGCGCGCGCCCGGTGCTGATCGGCGGCATCCTGCTCGAATTCGAGCGCGGTGCTGGCGATGGGGTTCGCCGACGCCTACTGGCAGCTCCTGGTGCTCTACAGCCTGGCCGGGCTCGGCAACTGCGTGTTCCATCCTGCCGACTATGCGATCCTTGCCGCCCAGGTCGACAAGTCCCGCCTCGGCCGCGCCATCGGCATCCACTCCTTCATGGGCAATTTCGGCTGGGCGATCACGCCGGTGTTCATGATCACGGTCGCGAACCTGTGGGGCTGGCGGCCCGCCTTCATCATAATCGGCGCGCTCGGCCTCGCCGCGGTGCCGGTGCTCCTGTGGCAGCGCAGCAAGGTCGCCAACGACGTGGACCTCGACCGCCGTCCCGCCTCCGAGCCGGCCGGCGCCGCGAAAAAGGCGCGCGGCCCGTCGACGCGCGAGGGGCTGGCCTTCCTGCTGTCCGGGCCGATCATGATGTGCTTCGCCTTCTACGTGCTGCAGGGGGTCGGGTTCGGCGGGCTGCGCACATTTTTCGTCGCCGCCGCCGGGGCGGCGCACGCCGTGCCGCTGACGGTCGCCAACACCGCCCTCTCCGCCATGATGATGGGCAGCGCCATCGGCATCCTCGCCGGCGGCTGGATCGCCGACCGGATGGGGGCGCGGATTTCGATCGTGATCGGAAGCCTGGCCATCGCCGGCGGGCTGGTGGCGCTGGTCGGTGTCGTCGCCATGCCCGCCGCGGTGCTGATCGGCGCCATGGCGGTCGCGGGCTTCACCCAGGGCGTCTACAACCCGATCCGCGACCTCACCGTCCGGTCGGTCACGCCGAACGGCGATCTCGGCAAGGTGATGGGATTCGTTTCGTCCGGCATGAACCTCGCCGGCGGAATCATGCCGCTGGTGTTCGGCTGGATCATGGACCAGGGCGATCCGAAGCTGATCTTCTGGACCGCCGCGCTTTTCGTCATCGCCGCCATGTTCACCTTCACCGGCGTGAAGGGACGGCTCTCGACGGCCTCGCGCGCCGCCGCCTCGGCCTAGCGCTTAGATGGCGACGGTTCTCGCGGGACGGCGCGACGTCCGCGTCGTCGGGCTGGTGGGCACGGCCCACGGGCTGTCGCACATCTACTACATGGCGCTGCCGCCGCTGTTCCCGATCCTGAAGGACCAGCTTCACGTCAGCTACACCGAGCTCGGCCTTTTGATGACCGTCTTCAACGTGACGGCGGGGGTCGGCCAGACGCCGGTGGGATTCCTGGTCGACCGGGTGGGCAGCCGCGCCGTGCTGGCCTTCGGGCTGATCCTGCAGGCGGCGGCGATCGGCGCCATCGGCATCGCGCCGGGCTACGATTTCGTGCTCGGCTGCGTGTTCCTCGCGGGCCTCGCCCACACGGTCTATCACCCGGCCGACTACGCGATCATGTCGTCGACGGTGGACAAGGCGCGGCTGGGGCGCGCCTTCTCGATCCATTCCTTCATGGGCAATCTCGGCTCGGCCGTCTCGCCCGCCATCATGGTGGCGGCAACGGCGTTCTGGGGCTGGCGCGCGGCCTTCCTGCTGGTGGGTGCCGTGGGGCTGGTGATGGCCTTCACCCTGATCAGCCAGGGAGCCGTTCTCGGCAACTCGCACGAGACGCGCAAGAAGAAGAAGGAGCGCGTCGGCGCGCGCGAAAGCCTGGCGCTGCTCGCCTCGACGCCGATCATGCTGGCCTTCCTGTTCTACGTGATCGTGGTCGCCGGAACGAACGGCATCCGCACCTTCGCCGTGTCGGCGCTGGTCGACATCCAGTCGATGCAGCTCGCCACCGCCAACGCCGCGCTCACCGGCTTCATGCTGGCAACGGCGGGCGGCATGCTGATCGGCGGCTATGTCGCCGACCGTCTGGGACCGCGCATCATGACCGGCGTCGTCTCGCTGGTCTCGTGCGCCGTCCTCTACATGCTGATCGCGTCGGTGTCGCTGCCGGTCCTCGGTGTGGTGGTCGTGCTGGCGGCAGCGGGCCTGCTGCGCGGGGGGTTGCAGGCGACGCGCGACCTGCTGGTCTATTCCGTCACGCCGGAGGGCCAGCACGGCAAAGTATTCGCCTTCGTCTCGTCGGGCGCCAACATCGGCGGGGCGATCGTGCCGCTGGCGTTCGGCTGGGCGATGGATGCGGGCGATCCCCGCCTCGTCTTCTGGATCTCGGCCGCGACCACGATCCTCGCCCTGTTCACCTTCGCCGGCATGAAGCGCGCCGCCACACGCTGATCACCGCGATACGCGGAGCTGCGACAGGTTGTTGCCGATCTCCTGGAAGGCGGACGACAGATCCGCCGCCGTCGGCGCATAGTGGTAGTAGGGCGCGCCGGGGCCCGAGGCGATCTCCTGCATCAGCGCCTGCTGGTCCGTGCCGGCGTTCCCGAACTGGATCGTGTAGAGATAGATTCCGGCATTCTTGACGTTGATGGCGAGCTGGCGCAGCCGGTCGTTCATCGCCGGCTGGGCGGCGAGGCAGAGGCCGAACGTCGCCTTGTAGCCGTCGCCCGAGGCGCCGCAATTCTCGCCGTCGGTCATCAGAACGATGGCCTTGGTGCGCGGCAGGTTGGGATCGTCGGTGCTCGCCTCGTCGAACGGCGCCGACGCGTCGAGCACGCGCCAGCCCCAGCCCAGCCCCTGCGGGATGTTCGTGCCGCCGTCGGGACGGGTGAGCTGGTTGATCGCGTTGAGGACCGCGGTCTTCGTGCTCTGCAGCTTGGTGATGCCGATGGTGAGGCAGGCCGTGCACTCCTGCCCGCCGACGGCCCCGGAGCAGCGCGTGTAGTAGGAACTGGTCGGCTCGCCCTCCGGCCCGATCGGCTGCCATGCCGGCCACGAGCCGCGCGACGACGTCACGACGCCGAGTGCGGTATCGGCATCGTCGTTCGCGACGCCGTCGTTCAGAAAGCGCGAGTAGACGCAGCCCTTCCAGCTCGAGGCGGGCGCGTTCAGGAGCGGCACCGGCGAGTTGTTGGCGTACCACACGGTCGATTGGGCCGAGTGGGTCAGCGGATTGGTGAAGCTCGGCACGCTTTGGGTCGTGGTCAGGGACGAATTGTAGGTGGTGCCGTCGTAGGTGACGTTCACCTTCGAGTTGAACGGCACGATGCCGACCTTGAGCTGGGCGGAGGCGTCGTTGTTGCCGAACAGGATGTTGGTGAGCTCGGTCGCGGCATTGCGCGCCGCCTGGATCTTGGTCTGGCCGCTGACGTAGTCGTTCATCGAGCCGGACATGTCCATCACCAGCACAATGTCGAGCGCGTTCTGCTGGCGCGTGACTTCCGTCGCGCTCGAAACGGTGAGGTGCTGGAAGCCGAGCACCCGCATGAACGTCGTGTCGATCGTCGCGCTCGCGGTCAGCGACACCTTCTGGTCGGCCTCGTCGATTGTGGCGACCGGTCCGACCACGTTCGCGCCGAGGTAGCCCGGCGGGAAGTTCGCGTTGAAGAATTGCTGGATGTCGGCGTCGCGCGTCGGCGCGTTGAACGCCTTGCCGCCGGCGAGACCGGCCGCGTCGAGCGCCTCGGAAAGCTTCGCCTTGACGAGGTAGCCGCGCGCCGCGTCGGTTGCGAGCCCGACGAACCCGACGAACGAGATGATCCCGACGCCGACGAGCACCGCGACCGAGCCGCGCCGGTCGCGAGCGAACCGCGCCACACTGGCGCGCAGTTTCGACCCGATGCGTTGCATGACCCTTCCCCGTGCTGCGATGGGGGAAGGCTAGCCCCGCGCCGTAAAGCAAAAATTAAGGAGTGCCTTGCGTTTACCGACAATATCGAACGAAATCAGATGCAATTGCCCGTTCAACCCGGCAGGACGAGGCAGTGCTCGGTCGGAAAGCTGAGCGTCACCTTGTCGCCGCGGGCAAGCGCCTGGGACGGGTGGAGCTGCACCCGGATGCGCTCGTCGCCGATGCGCACCACGCAGTCCAGCATGTTGCCGAGATAGACGAGCGCGTCGACCTCGCCCGCCGCGGCGTTGCCCGACGGGCCGTTGGCGCCCACGGTGAGCGCCACGTTCTCGGGCCGGACCGCGATGGTGACGCTGTCGCCCTGGCGCGCGTCGCCCGACACGCGGCAGGCGAACGTCCCGATCGGCGTCTCGACCTGGGCAACGCGCCCTTCGGCGACGCCGCCGCCTACCGCGATGCGCGCCTTCAGGAAGTTCGACTTGCCGATGAAGTCGGCGACGAACGTGCCGCCGGGCTCGCCGTAGATCGCCGAGGGTGGACCCTCCTGCACGATCAACCCGTCCTTCATCACGGCGATGGTGTCGGACATGGTCAGCGCCTCGATCTGCTCGTGGGTGACAAACAGGGTGGTGACGTTGAGGCGCTTGACCAGCTCGCGCAGCTCGAGGCGCATCTCCTCGCGCAGCTTCGCGTCGAGGTTCGACAGCGGCTCGTCGAGCAGCAGCACGCGCGGCTCGGCCACCAGCGCGCGGGCGAGCGCGAGGCGCTGCTGCTGGCCGCCCGACAGGAACGGCGCCGGCCGGTCCTCGAGCCCGGCGAGCTGGACGAGGGCGAGCGCGTTCAGCACCTTCTCGCGCATCTCGGCCTTCGACGGCTTCGGCTTCCGGTAGCGCAGCGGGAAGGCCACGTTGTCGAACACGGTCATGTGCGGCCAGATCGCGTAGGACTGGAAGACCATGCCGATATTGCGGTTGTTGGGCGCGACCCAGACACCGGCCTGCGGGTCGCACACCAGCTCGTCGCCGATCCAGATCTGGCCGGAATCCGGCCGTTCGAGCCCCGCCACGCAGCGCAGCGTCGTCGTCTTGCCGCAGCCCGAAGGGCCGAGCAGCGTGTAGAACTGCCCCTGCCCCACATCGAGCGAAACGCCGCGCACCGCCTGGTGCTCGGTCTCCGCCGACCGGTAGGTCATCTTCAAATTGGTGATCCGGATCACGTGTCGCCTCCCGTTCGTTTGCGGCGCGCCCGGTCGTTCCGGCCGTTTGCGCGTGCGCGACAGGCAGTATAGCAGCTTCGCGGCCGCACCGCCCGTCCTCGCATGACCCTAGCCTTGCCCGGCTAGGTCGTGGAACTCATAATGGTTGATGCGGAGCCGTATGGAAGCGAGGGCGACGGCGGCGAGGAAGTTTCGCGCGAGCTTGTCATAGCGCGTGGCGATGCGCCGGAAGTGCTTGAGCCGGTTGAAGAAGCGTTCGACGAGGTTGCGCTGGCGGTAAATCTGGCGGTCAACGACACGGCGGACCCGGACGTTGCTCTGCGACGGGATGTGGGCGAAGGCGCCAGCGGCTTCGATGAGCGCGATAATGGTGGCCGCGAAGTAGCCGCGGTCGGCAACGACGTGACGAGCGAGCGCCAGTCCCTCGACCAGGGCCGGGAAGGTGGTCTTGTCCGAGGCCTGGCCGGGGGTGAGCAGCAGGCGCACAGGCAGGCCGTGACGATCCACCACGACGTGGATTTTGGTGGTCAGTCCTCCACGAGAACGGCCGATGGCGTGATCCGCGCCCCCTTTTTACCGCCGGCCGCGTGCTGGTGGGCGCGCACGATCGAGGAGTCGATCAGATGAAGCGACGTGGGCGAGCCGGCCTTCAAAGCCTCGAACACCTTGAGCCACACCCCTGCTTTGGCCCAGCGGTTGAAGCGATTGTAGACCGTGGTGTACGGGCCGTACCGTTCCGGCAGGTCACGCCACGGCGCGCCTGTGCGCAGGATGTGGAAGATCCCGTTCACCACACGCCGGTCGTCCACCCGCGGCACGCCGCGCGGCTTGTTCGGCAGCAGCGGCTGGATGATCGTCCATTCCGCATCGGTCAAATCGAAGCGCGCCATCTTCAAGCTCCCACCGTTTGGAAGCTTGAATCACACCCCGCCCATAAAAAGAATCCCCTTTATGGGTACATGACCTAGCCGCCGGCCAGCCAGCGCTGCCCTTCTTCGCGGACCGCGCGCTCCCTGTCGGTGCCGGCGACGACGATCCACTCGTTCGTCCTGCGCCCCTGCTTGCGGCCGCGCTGGCGCATCAGCGCGATGCCGTTGGTCTCGGCGTCGAATTCCACGCCGTCATACCAGCCGGCGGGCGCCGTGCCGGGCACCGCCGGATCGATGCGATCGGTCGTGTAGAACGCGACCCACTTCCAGATGCGCCACGCACCGTCGCGCTTCTCCATCTGGTCGTGGAACAGCATCTGCATCGCGACGTCGTTCAGATAGCCCGCCGTGCGGTCGCGCATGTAGTAGGTGACGTCGGATTCGAGGATCGTGCGGTCGCCGTTCAGCGCGATGCGCTGGTTGCCGAAGATGTGCGAGGCGGAGAAGTCTCGGTTCGGGTTGAGCATGCGCTTCGACCCCTCGACGAACCCCGCCGCCGGCCCGTTGTACCAGGCAAGGCAGGCGGTCGCGTCGGGATGGAAGCAGGAGGAGAGAAGCGCCCAGTCCGCATGGTCGCGTGCATGAGCCCAGTCGGCCCGGACGCGTCGGATCTGCTGACGGTCGAGCTCGTCCGCCGCGCGCGGATCGCCCGCCATCGTAGTCAGGACGCCTTTCGCCGTGCCGGCGCCTGGGCCAGCCATGCCGCCCCCTCGGCCTTCAGCCGCGTCTCGGCGTCGGACCCGCCGATCACCAGGTCGGGCGGCATCTTGCGGCCGAGCTTCGCCTGGCGGAGCTGCATGAACGCGACCGCGTCGCGCCCGCCGGAGAAATCGACGCTCGCGAAGAACGATGCCGGCACCGAGCCGGGCACGATGGGATCGAACCGGTCGCGATCGTACATCGCGACCCACTTCGAGATCTTCCAGTCGCCCGCGCGCCGCTCGGCCCTGTCGTGAAAGCGCATCCACGCGGTGTAGTCGAACAGCACCCCGTCGATGTCGTCCCGCGCATAGAGCAGCACGTCCAATTCCATCACCGCGCGGTCGCCGTTGAGCTCGACCCGCTGGTTGCCGATCCAGTGCTTGGACCGCTCGGTCGGCTTGAGGTTTCCGCGCAGCGTCTTGGTGCGCTCCCAGAACTCCTGGAACGAACCGGCGAACCACGAAACCGCGACCGTCGCGTCGTCATGGAAGAAGGTCCGCATCCGGTCGTACTCGCCGAGGTCGCGGGCGAACGCCCACTCGCACCTCGCGCGCTTGATTTCCAGCTCGTCGAGCATCGCCGCGAGCCGCGCTTCGTCGGCCATTGGTCGCCTCCCTACTCGGCCGCGCCGGCCGCTTCGCTCCCGGCCCGCATCCGGCCGCGGAGCGCATCGGTCGCCGCCGCATCGAGCGCCATCGTACCAGGGTCGACGACGACGCCATAGAGCTCGCGCGCCGCCGCGACGCTGACATAGCCCTGCCGCACGTCCTCGCGCACACGCTCGGCGGGGCGCTCCGTCGGGGGGCCGAACCCGCCGCCGCCGCCGCCGCGCGCGACCAGCTTGTCGGTCGGCTTGAGCGGCCGGTTCATGATCTTTGCGTTCGGCAGCTTGTCGTGCAGCACCCCGTCGATCTCGAGCGCCACCTTGTTGGCGTAGCCATCGAGCCCGCCCTGGAGGCCCCAGGGTCGGCAGCGCGTGCGGTCCATGTGGGTGGTAAGCGACAGCGGCACGCGCGGCCGGACGACCCGCTCGGCCCCGACCCCGCCGCGGAACTTGCCGGCCCCGCCCGAGTCCGGCACCAGCCGGTAGCTCTCGATCACCAGCGGCGACTTCGCCTCGGTCAGCTCGACCGGCCCGTTGTGCGTGTCGCCGTCGTTCATGGCGATGGTGCAGTTGACGCCATCCTCGTTCCACTTGGCGCCCCAGCCGCCACCGACATGGCTGATGCCGGCGTAGATGAACTTGCCTCTGTCGACGCCGTACATCGACGCGAGGATCAAGTCCGCGTGGTGGCCGGCGGCGACCCGGTCGGGGATCGCCGGCGCCAGCGCCTTGATGACCGTGTCGATGATGGTCATGGGGTAGGTCATCCACCAGCGCATCGGCGCCGGGCGCTGGGCCGAGACAATCCGGCCCGGCGGAATGATCACCTCGAGCGAGCGGAACGAGCCGTCGTTGACCGGATAATCGGTCGGCGAGGTGAGGCACTTATAGGCGACCTGGGAGCAGCCATAGGCCGTGGTCGTCCCGGAATTGTAGAAGCCGCGCACCTGGCGCGAGACGTCGGACAGGTCGATCGTCATCTTGTCGCCCTTGACGATGACCTTCACCCGGATCGGCACGTCCTTGCCGATATCGATCCCGTCGTCGTCGAGGAAGGATTCGGCCTCGTAGACGCCGTCCGGGATGGTAAGGGTGCGGGCGCGCGCCGCCCGCTCGGAGGCGTCCATCACCTCCTCGATGGCGCCGAGCACCGCGTCGCGCCCGTAGCGCCCGAGAAGCCCGAGGAAGCCCCGCTCGCCGGTCCGCACCGCGGTAAGCTGGGCGCGCAGGTCGCCGTTCGCCCGCTCCTCCACCCGCACGTTCATGCGGATGATGTCGACCAGGTCCTGGTTCATCTTGCCGGCGCGCTGCAGCTTGAGGATCGGGATCTGCAGCCCCTCGGAGAAGATGTCCGTGGTCATGCCGCCGAGCACGCCGCCGATGTCGAGCCAGTGCGCCATGCAGCACGACCACGCCACCAGCTCGCCCTCGAAGAAGATCGGCAGCGACAGCGTCACGTGGTTGAGGTGCGATCCGGTGATGTAGGAATCGTTGGTGATCAGGATGTCGCCGGGCGCGATATCGTCGCCGAAATGCTCGCGCTTCGCCTTGATCGTCTCGGCCATGCCGCGGATGAAGGTCGGCAGGCCGAGCCCGATCGAGACGGTCCGCCCGTCCGCCGTGAACAGGCCGGTGGTGAAGTCCAGCGCCTCGTAGATGATGGTGTTGTAGGCCGTCCGCATGAGGTTGGTCTTCATCTCCTCGGTCACGGCGATCACGCCGTTGCGCACGATCTCGGTCACCACCGGATCGGTCGCGGGACGGTTGGAAACGCTGGATCGGACGGACATTCGGCTGGGCCTCCTCGCCTGAGACGCGGGCAGACTATATACGATCCGCCCGCGTCACGTTGCCAGCGCGCCGAGGGCCCAGCCGCCGGCCGCGGTCGCCACCACCACGATCCAGGGCGGCAGCTTGGCGACGGCGAGCGCGGCGAATGCGGCGAGAGCGAGAGCGAAGTCGGCGCGGTCGTGGATCGCGCTGACCCAGACCGGGTCGTAGAGCGCGGCGAGCAGCAGCCCGACCACGGCGGCATTGATCCCGGCGAGCGCCGCGCGGACCGCCATGCGGCGGCGCAACGTCTCCCAGAACGGCAGCGCGCCGACCACCAGCAGGAAGGACGGCAGGAACAATCCGGCGAGCCCCACCAGCGCGCCGCGCCAGCCGTTCGGCTCGGGACCCATCACCGCGCCGAGATAGGCGGAGAAGGTGAAGAGCGGCCCGGGAACCGCCTGCGCTGCGCCGTACCCCGCCAGGAAGTCGTTGTCGGTCACCCAATGCGGCGGGACGACCTCGGCGCGGAGCAGTGGCAGCACCACATGCCCGCCGCCGAAGACCAGCGCGCCGGAGCGGTAGAACGCGTCGAACATGGCGAGCACGTGCGCTTGTGTGAGCGCGACGACGAGCGGCAGGCCGAGCAGCAGCGCGAAAAAGAGGGCGAGCGCCGCGGCCCCGACGCCGCGACCGACGCCGCCGTGCAGCACGGCCTCGCCGGTCGGGGCCGTCGCCGGCAGGAACCGCCAGCCGATCAGCCCGGCGGCCACGATTGCCGCCACCTGACCCGCGGGCCCCGGCCAGGCGAGGAAGACGAGCGCGGCGCCGACGGCGAGGCCGGCCCGCTTGGCGTCCGGACAGAGCGTCCGCGCCATGCCCCACACGGCGAGCGCGACCACCGCGACGGCCACGACCTTGAGCCCGTGCACCACGCCCGGGCCGATCACCCCGCCGCCCTCCGTCACGCCATAGGCGAACGCGACCATGGCGAGCGCCGAGGGCGTCGTGAAGCCGAGCCATGCCGCGCACGCGCCGGGCAGCCCGCCCGCCATCAGACCGATTCCCATCCCGACCTTGGACGAGGTCGCCCCGGGCGTGAACTGGCAGAGCGCCACGAGGTCGACGAAGGCGTGATCGTCGAGCCATTTGCGCCGCTCGACGAACTCCGCCCGGAAATAGCCGAGATGGGCGATCGGCCCGCCGAACGAGGTGAGGCCGAGCCGGAGGAAGATGCGGAAGATGTCGCCGAGCGGGTGCTTCCGCATACCGTCCTGAAGCTCGCCGCCAACCGTTGCCATCGAACCCTCCCGGGCTCCGATGGTACGCGGAGACGGCGGCCCGCAACAGGGGCAGGCGGCCCTCCGTCAGAACGAGAGCGCGGTGCGGACCCCGACCACCAGCGTGTCGGGCAGCGTTCCGACGCCGGTTCGCGGATTGAGGATGCGGCCGCCGGGATGGACGATGTATTGCAGGTCGGGCTGCAGCGTCCACCACAGCGTAAGCCGTGCCATGTAGGACAGCTCGATGGCCGCCTCGTAGTCGCGCTCCGGCGTCGGCGGACCGGCGGCACGGTCGGCGTCGGCGGCGTCGCGGCTGACGTTGGCGTAGGCGAGGCCGAGAGTCAGGCGGTCGTCCGGGCGCGAGGCGAACGGTCCCTTGAACCCCACCCCGCCGTCGACGTACCACGAGATGAGATTGCGATCGGCCGGCGCGACGCCACCGCGCAGGAACACCGACAGCCCCTGGTCGTCGGCGCCCGCGCGGCGCCACACCATCTGGTCGATCACCGCGTAGCCGCCGAGATCGCCGTGCTCGTCGTTGGCGCCGGTGAGCTGGTTGGGGAAGGCGCCGGTCTCGCGCCACGCGCCGAGCTTGTAGGTGCCGGGAAGCCCGGCATCGCCGAGCTTCGCCGCGTACTGTACCTCGCCCATCCATAGCGCGCCGCCGCCCAGCCGGAAGTTGGTGCCGTCGGGATCGCAGACCTGCGGATCGCCGGCGCAGCCCGGCCCGGCCGGATTGCCCGAATAGACCGCCGCCATCACGGTCACGTCCTTCGCCGGCTTGGCACGCAGCAGCACGCCCGGAGCGGTCAGCGGGTAGGCGGGCCCGCCGGCCGTCATGTCCGCGGCGGCAATGGCCGGCCAGCCGAACGCGCCGTTGATCAGCCCGCCGGCCGTGTCGCTGACGGCGAATTCCCCGTCCGCCAGGATCTGCCCAGCGCGGATTTTCAGCCGGTCGCCGGCGAAGGACTGTTCGAGCCAAAGCTCGAAGAGGCGCGGGCCGGGCTGCGCTTCGATATTGGAGACGGCGAACAGCGCGTCGCCCACCCGCGTGCCGGACGGGCTGCGCCCGTGCACCTCGAGGAAGCTCGCCCGCGCGGTCGCGCCGGACCAGCCGGCCATCTTGTCGAGATCGGCATCCAGCGAGACCATGAGCTGGCCGTCATAGACGACGCCGCGCTTCACCCCGCCGCTGACGACCCCAAGCGCCTCGCCGGTGTAGTCGATGCCGAGTTCGAGCCCGGCCTTGGCGAAGGCGGTGCGGATGCCGCCGAGATCGCCGCCGAGCTTGTCGTCGCTGGTGGCCTCCGCGGGGGCGCCACCCGCAAGGGCGATCAGTGCCGCGGCGGAGAGCGCCGCGCCTGTCGTTCGTCGAAGAGGGAATGTCATGTCCGTCGTCTCCTTCGGAAGAGGGAAAGTCGCTGGCTGGCTTCCGAAGGCTCGGTGGCTGGCTCGCGCAGAGGGGTTCAGCGGTTCAGGATCAGCTTGTTGCTCTTGGTGATGCGGAGCCGATACTCGGTCCCATCGTGGTCGATGCGCAACTCGGTCTCGCCGGGCGCGAACAGGCGCCGCGACGAGAGGGCGGTGGGCGAACCCGCGAGCATTTGCACAGTGGAGGAATCCGGGCGGTCCGCGTCCATCAGTAGGCGCCCTTCTTGCCGGTGCCCGCGTAGACGAAGTCCCATTGCACGTCGAACGGCGCCCACCACGGCGCGACGCCGGTTTCCTTGTCCATGTGGCGCCCGAACCCCTGGTAGATCGGCGGAAGGATCGAGAAGGTCAGGGTGTACTTGCCGGGCCCGTCGAGCTTGACGTTGCGTCCGTAATGCGGCCCGTCCGAAGCGACCATCGGCATCAGCTCGCCGAGGTCCTGCCAGTTCGAGTCCTGCTTGGACAGCCGATAGGTGATGCCGAGATAGGGTATCCAGTCGCCGGGGCCGAACCCGTTCTTGTTGCCCTTCATCGCATGGATGTCGGCCTCGAGATGGATGTCCGCGGGCTGCATGCCCGGCAGCATCGGCTCCATCATGACCGACTGCAGATAGACCGCGCCGACATCCATCCCGTTCTTCTCGACGGCCTTGCCGATGGTGATCTCCGCCGCCATCGCCGGCATCGCCAGCGATGCGGCGACCACCACACAGGCCACGCCCGCACCCCAGCCGAACCTAGTCGTCATCTTCTTGCTCCTTATTGAAAATGCCTCTCACTCGCATCACGCACGCAAAAAAACGCGGTCAGCCGACCACCGCCGGCCACCAGGCGGCGGCAACCACCAGCCCGCCCGCGAGACCCGGCAGCAGCGCCAGCGCGGCGCGCCCACCGGCGACACCCATGTTCCCGAGGATGCGGCGGCCGAGCCAGACGCCCCAGAGGATCGCGGCGGCGAGCGCGGCGGTCTTGACCGCAACGGCCGCGTCGGCCGGGACCAGCTTGAACAGATTGATGCCGAGCCCGAGCAACAGCGAGATCATCGCGGCCGGGGCGACCTGGTAGCTCAGCCGGACGAACCGCTCGCGGAACGTGCCGGCGGCGCCGAACCTGCCGGCGAGCCACGCGCCCGCGGCTTGCAGCGCGGCAAGCACGCCGGTCAGCGTCAGCATCACCCCGATCATCCAGCCGGAGATCAGGAAGAAGTCGAGCCAGACGAACGTCTCGCGCGCCTCGGGATGGACGACCATCAGCCAGGACGGGCCGGGCTCGCCAAGCCAGGTGTAGCCCGCGTTGATCGCCCAGGTGACCAGCGCCAAGCGCAGGTCCTGGTATTGCGGCAGCACCAGCCAGAGGAACCCGCCGAGGGCGACGCCGGTACCGAGGAACAGGAACCAGATCTCGGACATGGCCGGGTGGTGACGCCCGATGTCGGCGACCTCCGCCCCCGGCGCGCGCAGCCTCAGCGCCAGGGCGCCCGGCTTGTCCGGCGCGACGCAGCGCGCGCACATCACACAGTGGCGGCTCTCGGTCTTGCGGCGGAGATCGATCATGGTCGGGCAGAGGCCGCGCGTGTCATAGGCGTCGCCGCCGGCCTCGGGCCGCTTCGGCACGAGGTCGACCGCGCCGAGGCGCGAGAACACGCCGAGCAGCAGCCCGATCGGGCAGGCGTGGCGGCACCAGGCGCGCTTCTTCTGCCCCTGGCCGTAGAAATAGCCGATGATCAGGGCGGCGCAGAGCGTCGCCCCGAACACTTCGAGGATCGCCGAGGGGTAGTCACGGACCCCGACCGTCTGGCCCAGGATGGTGACGATCAGGAAGCTGACGATCGGCGTCCCTTCCCAGCGCAGCCACCCCGGCACCGGCCGCTTGAGCCCGATCCGGTTCACCCATTCCGACGCCGCGCCCATCGGGCACAGCACGCCGCACCAGCTGCGCCCGGTCACCAGCACCGACAGGAACACCAGCGGGAACCACAGCGTCCAGATCAGCCAGCGCGCCGTACCGCCCAGCAGGCGCGTCAGGTCGGAGGGCGGCAGCACCACCGGTCCGACGATCATCACCACGAAGCCGACGAACATCGCCGCGTGCACGAAGGGCAGGAACGGGCGGACCGCGACCGCCGCCGCCTCGATGCGGCGCACGAGCCCGCCGGCGCCCGGCGCCGCCTGCTTCGAGAGGTTCGCGGTCATGGGCTGGCCGGGCGTGCGCCGGTGCGCGCGCGCGCCGAGCGCGCACGGCCGCCGTCGACGAGGCGCATCAGCACCAGGATCGTCACGAGCGTTCCGAGATAAAACACGATCTGGATGCCCATCGGACGGTCGGAGTAGCCGACGAGGATGTGCAGCAGCATCCCGACCAGGCTGTCCTGCGCGAGAACGCCGGACGTATTCCACAGTTCCATGCCGAACGCCGGCACCAGCCCCGCCTGGTTGAGGAAGGCCGCCGCCGTCGCGGCCAAGCCCGAGGCGAGCAGCAGCACCATCCAGGCGACCGCGCCGAAGAACCGGTCGAGCGGGATCGCGAGGAGGCCGCGATAGAGCAGCCAGCCGACAGCGGCGCCGGCGGCGAGTCCGGCGACGCCGCCCGCCAGCACCTCGGCCCCATGCGCCCCGGACGCCATCAGGCTGTAGAGGAACAGCACCGTCTCCGACCCCTCGCGCAGCACGGCGATGGCGGTGACCAGCCCGAGCGCGGCGAGCGGCCGCGCGCCGACACTGACGTCGTGGCCGACCTTTCGCATTTCCGACGCGATCTCGCGCCCGTGCGCCGTCATCCAGGCGTTGTGCCAGGCGAGCATCGCCACGGCGACCAGCAGCACGCCGGCGTTGAACAGCTCCTGCCCGCGGCCCTGGACCGCGTCGGCGATGGCGCCCGCGAACATGGCGACGACGACCGCGCCCGCGACGCCCGCGGCGATGCCGCCACCCACCCAGCGGCCGCGCCCGACGACGCCGCGCGTTGCGCCCATCACGATGGCGACGATCAGCGCGGCCTCGAGGACCTCGCGAAAGACGATGACGGCGGAACCGAGCATGACTAACGCCTCACTTCGCGACCAGCTTGCCCTGGGCGCTGGACTGGTGGAAATCGCCGAAGAACGCGTACTCGCCCTTCGGCAAGGGGCCGACCCAGACGAACCCCGTGCCCTTCCCCGTCACCAGCTTCTCGCGGCGCAGGTCGGTACTCTCGAACTCCTCGGGCGTCGGGTCCTCGTTCTGGATGATCAGCTTCACCCGCACGCCGGCCGGCACCTCGATCAACTCGGGCTGGAATTTGTGGTCCTTGATGACGATGGTCCGCTCCGGCTCGTCGGCGGCACGCGCGGGCGCACCGCCCGCGACGAGCGGCAGGCCGAGGGCGAGAGCGGCCGAAACACACAGGACGACGCGACGTGACATTCTTCCTCCACCGGGCCGGGCGCGCGACCATAGCTCGAAATCGCCCGAAGCGAACGGTACGCTAATGCAAGTCATTCGCATTTGCAAGCACCACCTACCCCGCCTCATCAGTCGGATAGATATGGGATTTCCCACGGGTTTCGCGCGTCAAACCGTCGCAAGCCCCGCTTGCAGAAAGCGGGCCCCGCCGCGTCGGCACCTCGCCACAGGGGCGGCGGCGCGATAACCTGGGCGCCACGTAACGGGAGGTTCCATGGATTACGGCATCGCGCTCGCCACCCACGCCGAGTCGTACAAGATCGTCAAGCGGGCGGAGGAGCTGGGCTTCGCCCGCGCCTGGTTCTTCGACACGCACCTGCTGAACGCCGAGCTGTTCGTCGGCATGGCGGCGGCGGCGATGGTGACGTCGAAAATCCGGCTCGGCACCGGTGTCATGATCCCCACCAACCGGATCGCGCCGGTGGCGGCAGGCGCCCTCGCCTCGCTCAACAAGCTCGCCCCGGGGCGGATCGATTTCGGCATTTCGACGGGCTTCACCGGGCGGCGCACGATGGGGGTCGGCCGGGTCAAGCTCGGCGACATGAAGGAATACATCCGCGTCGTGCAGGGGCTGCTCGCGGGCGAGATCGTCGAGTGGGAGTTCGAGGGCAAGCGCCGCAAGATGGCCTTCCTCAACCCCGAGATCGGCGCGGTGAACATCGAGGATGCGATCCCGCTCTGGGTATCGGCGATCGGGCCGCGCGCGAAGAGACTGGTGGCCGAGCTCGGCGCCGGCTGGATCTGCCCCGCCTCGTCCGGCCAGGCGACCGTTGCCGCGATGGGCGAAATGAAGAAGCTGTGGTCCGAAGCGGGGCGCGACCCTGGCGCATTCCGTGCCTCGGCCGAGGTTGGCGGCTGCGTCCTGAAGGAGGGCGAGCCTTACGACAGCCCGCGCGCCCGCGCCCAGGCCGGGCCGTCCGCGGTGATGCTGCTGCACGATTTCGTCGAGCGCGACCAGTTCGGAACCACGCACGGCCCGATCCCCGCCCCGCTCGCCGCGCCGCTCGAAAAATACCGGAAGCATTACGAGGCGTTCGCGCCGGCCGACGCGCGCTACATCGCGAACCATCGCGGGCATTTGATGTTCATGAAGCCGGCGGACGAGGACGTCTGCACCGCCGACCTGATCCGCACCTTCTCGTGGACGGCGACCAAGCCGGAGCTGGTCGAGCGCGTCCGCAGCCTGAAGACCGCCGGGTTCGAGAATTTCGTGGTGCAGGTCCGCCACGCCGAACCCTCGATGCTCGACGACTGGGCTGAGGTGTTCGCGGCCGTCTAGCGCCGCCGGGTCAGTCGTCGCGGAAGCTGCGCTCCAGCCTCTCGTGGCGCTCCTGCGCCTCGATGGACAGGGTCGCGATGGGCCGGGCCTCGAGACGGCGCAGCCCGATCGGCTCGTTCGTCTCCTCGCAATAGCCGTACGTGCCGTCCTCGAGTCGCTGCAGCGCCTCGTCGATCTTGGAGATCAGCTTGCGCTCGCGGTCGCGGGTGCGGAGCTCGACGGACCGGTCGGTCTCGGCCGAGGCCCGGTCGGCGATATCGGGCGCCTGTAGGCTGTCGTTCTGCAGGTTGCGCAGGGTCTCGGTCGATTCCCGGAGCAGCTCCTCCTTCCAGGCGATCAGCTTGCGGCGGAAATATTCCTTCTGTTTCGCATTCATGAACGGTTCGTCGTCGGTCGGACGATAATTTGTCGGCAGCCTGGTCACCATGATTGGACTCTGTTTTCGTTCGTTCGCCGCGCAATTCGGGCGGGCCAAAGCGGCGCGAAGTATATGAATCGGCCCCCTGCACTTCAACATATTGGTGCATGCGCCAAGCGGCGGATTTCCGCGATTTTCCGGAGGAAAGCGGCGCCTCAGGCGGCGGTGGAGCCCGCCGCGAGCTTTGCGAGCTCTACGCGGCAGCGGAGCTCGATCTCATCCAGCACCTCGGCGAGGCGCGGGTCGGCGACATGCTCGCGCCGGGAGCGGACGAGCTGGGCGAGCCCCAGAAGGCGGTCGTGCGGCAACGTGCCGGCCAAGAGCGCCTGCTGAATTTCCTCCAGCCGGTCGAGCAGATCTTCGCCCCGGCGCGCCGCCCGCTTGGCGGGATTGGTGGCGTCGGGAACCTCCTGGATCGAGAGCAGCGCCTGGACGCTCGCGGCCGGCGCGGCGCCGGCGCTGCCGGCGGCACCCTCGGGCGCCCCCGAGAGCTCGGAGGCGAATGCACCGCCCGTGCCACGCGGTCCGGCCGCGCTGCGGCGGCTGGTGGTGGGACGCGAGGGCGCTGAGCCGGTGATCTTCATCGTCGGGTATGACTCCCCCGAACCTGGCAAGGCTGGAGCGTCCCAAGGGTGCGCCGACGCGCTTAACGGATGGTTAACGGCGGCGCGGTTAGCGGTGCGTTAACCGGGCGCGGCGCATGCTGTTCACATGGCCGTGATCCTTATCGCCGACGACGACCCGCTGCTCAGGCGCACGCTGGTCGAGATTGTGGAAGGCGCCTGCGAGGTCGTCGAGGCGGCGGACGGCGCCGAAGCCGTGCGCCTCGCCCTCGAGCGCCGGCCCGACCTTGCGCTGATCGACCTCGTGATGCCGCGGCTCGACGGGCTCGACGCGATCCGCAAGCTGCGCGCCGAATGTCCCGGCACCAAGATCGTCGCGATCTCCGGCGGCGGGCGGAACCGCTATCTCGACATCCTCGAGCTCGCCGACAAGCTGGGAGCCGACGCGGTGCTGGCCAAGCCCTTCTCGCCGCGCCAGCTCTTCCAGCTCATCAACGCCCAGCTGGGCGAGATCTGGACCGTCGACAGCCCGCCCGGGGGCGCCCCCCAACGCTGATCACCGCCGCGCCTCGGGCACCAGCAGTTCGGAAAAGCGGGCGATCTCGTCGGCGATGCCGCGCGCGGCCTTCGCCTCCATCTCGCGGTAGCGCGCGAGCGCGTCGCGGCCCGCATCGGTAACCTCGGCGCCGCCGCCCCTCGCCCCGCCCGCCGAGGCGATCACCAGCGGATCGCGGAAGGCACGGTTCATCTCGTCGACCAGCACCCAGGCGCGTCGGTAGGACATGCCCATCCGCCGCGCCGCGGCCGAGATCGAGCCGGTCGCGCCGATCGCGTCCAGAAGGTCGGCCTTGCCCGGCCCCATCGCGATCGCCTCGCCGAGCAGGATGCGGAGGCGCGGGCGCCGCCCGTCGGTCCCGCTCATGACGCGGCCGCGATGCGCTCGGCGGCGGCGACGTCGTCCGGCGTGTTGACGTTGAAGAAGGGATCGACGGGATCGGTCGCGAAATTCGCGCGCGCGAGGCGATGGCGCGCCGTCCACACGTCGACCTTGCGGATTTCATCGGCGACGACGGCGCGGCGGAGATCGCCCGCGAGCGCGACCGGCCAGAGCCCGAACACCGGATGGTCCCGCCCACCGGAGGCCGCGCAGGCGAGCTCGGCCCCGGCCGCGTTCCGGGCCACGACGAGCCGGGCCACCAGATCGGTCGGAACGAAGGGCGCGTCGCACGGCACGCTGACGACGAGGTCGCAACGCGGCGCGTTGATGCGCGCCCATTCGAGGCCGGTGAGCACCCCCGCGAGCGGGCCGAGGCTGCCCTCCAGCACGTCGTTCGCGACGGGAAGGCCGAAGCCCTCGAACCGCGACGGCTCGCCGTTGGCGTTGAGCACGATCGGCCCGACCTGCGGGCGGACCCGCGCGAGGATGCGCGCGAGCAGCGTCTCGCCCGCGATCTCGACCAGGCACTTGTCGCCGCCGCCCATGCGCCGCGCCTGGCCGCCGGCGAGCAGCACCGCGGCGATCGAGCCGGTCACTGTACGGACCCCCCTCCCCACCTTCCCCCTTTCAGGGGGGAAGAGAGTGGCGCCGCGCGTCCCTCCCCCTGGAAGGGGGAGAACAGGTGGGGGTCGGACATCACCGGCTCAGGCATCTTCCTCGACGCTCGCCTTGCGGCGGGCGGCGCGCGGCTCGTCGGCGACGGCGGACGGGTCGGAATCGAACACGATGCGGTGCTCGCCGGCCAGGGCGACGAAGCGCTTGCCCTTGGCGCGCCCGATCAGCGTCAGGTCGGCGCGGCGTGCGAGCTCGACGCCCCACGCGGTGAAGCCGGAGCGCGAGATCAGCACCGGGATGCCCATCTGGACCGTCTTGATCACCATCTCGGAGGTGAGCCGGCCGGTCGTGTAGAACATCTTGCCGGCGGCGCCGATGCCGTTGAGCGCCATGTAGCCGGCGATCTTGTCGACCGCGTTGTGGCGTCCGACGTCCTCCATATAGATCAGTGGCCGGTCCTCCTCGCACAGCACGCAGCCATGGATCGCCCCGGCGGCGAGGTAGAGCGAGGGGGTGGTATTGATCTTCCTGGCGAGCGCGTACAGCCACGACGTGCGCACGACCGCGGCAGGATCGAGCCGGACCTTGTCGAACTTCTCCATCACGTCGCCGAACACCGTGCCGACCGCGCAGCCGGAGGTGCGCGTCTTCTTTTTCAGCTTCTCCTCGAAATCGGTTTCGCGCGCGGTGCGGACGACGACCGTCTCGGTCTCCTCGTCGAAATCGATGCCCTCGAGCGGCTCGTCGGGCGCCAGCATGTTCTGGTTGATGAGATAGCCGAGGGCGAGGCAGTCCGGGTAGTCGCCGACCGTCATCAGCGTGACGATCTCCTGCCCGTTCAGATAGAGCGTCAGTGGCCGCTCGACGGTCACCGACGTCTCGACCGCCGCGCCGTCCTGGTCGATACCCGCGACCCTGCGGGTGAGCCGCGGATCGTCGGGATCGGGATGGATCAGCCCTTCCGTCATGCGGCGAATATGAGCCCCGCGCGCCCCGCCGGCAACCGGACGCGCCGGGGCGGGGTCATACTCCGTTAACCAAATAGGCCGACAAATGTCCCGACCTGTTTGAAATTAAACCAGTTTTCGTTAGGCGGTGAATCGTGTGGCCGCTATACTCGCACCTGGGCGTGCGTGGAACCGAACCGGCAGTCATGGCTCGTGGCTAAAGAAGCACAGGAACGCGTTGTCCACGCCGAAGACCTGACCACCGTGAACGGCGCATTTTCCGCTAGGGGCGATGCGACGCTGCCGGTGGCATTTCTCGATCGCGCGCCGGCCATGTATTTGGCCGACAGGGACGCACGCATCGTCTATTCGAACGCGGCATTCGACGCGCTGGCGCCTGCCATGGCGGCGGCCGAAGGCGCCGCGGCCCTCGATCTCCGCACCGTTTTTCAGCGGCTCGATGGCGCCCATCCCGAGCTGACGGTCCGCCACGTCGCCATTGTCGACGGGGCGACCCGCCACGTGCGCGCGCACCACTTCCTGGTGGTGACCGACGGCCAGGTCACCGGGTTCGGCGGCACCTACACCGACATCACCGGCGAGACCGAGGCGATCGAGATCTCGGCCGCGCTCGACGCGCGCTACCACGACGTGATCCGTTCGACCTCCGACTGGGTGTGGGAGAGCGACGCGGGCCTCAACCTCACCTACGTATCCGAGCGGATCACCGAGGCGCTTGAGGTTCTGCCGCGCGAGCTGGAGGGGCGGAACCTCCTGCTCCTCGGCACGTTCGACGAGCCGCCCGGCACCGCGACCATGCGCGACCGGCTGATGCGCGACTTCCAGCCGTTCCGCGGCCAGACCTTCCTGATGAACGACGCGCACGGCGAGACGCGCCGGATCGAGCTTTCGGGCGTGCCCGTGTTCGACGCGCAGACGGGTGCGTTCGCCGGCTATCGCGGCACCGGCACCGACTTCACCGTGCGCCACCGCGCCGAAGAAGGGATGCGCGACTACCAGCGCCGGCTGCAGGAAAGCCTCGCCCAGCTGCAGGAGCGCAACGGCCAGCTCGACGAGGCGCTGAACCGCGCCCAGGAGGCGGCGCGCGCCAAGACCGACTTCCTCGGCAAGATGAGCCACGAGCTGCGCACGCCGCTCAACGCCGTCATCGGCTTTTCCGAGATCGCCGTGCAGCAGGCGTTCGGCCCGCTGTCGGACCACTACCTCTCCTACTTCCGCGACATCCGCAACGCGGCCTACCACCTGCTCACCATCATCAACGACATTCTCGACGCGGTGAGCCTCGAGGCCCGCTCGGTGCACATGACGATCGAGCCGGTGAAGGTCGCCGCCGTGGTCGAGGAGGCGAAGGCACTGGTCGCGGTCCGCGCCCAGCAGGACGGGATCGACCTCGGCGCTGTCGCCGCCGATCCGCGCTGGGCGGTGCTGGCCGACACCGGGCGGCTCCGCCAGATCCTGGTCAACCTGCTCAACAATTCGGTCAAGTTCACCGACCGCGGCGGCCAGATCGGGGTCGAGGTGGCGGACACGCCGGACGGCGTCGCGATCACCGTGTGGGACACGGGGCTCGGCATTCCCGCAGACCAGCTCGAAACGATCTTCGAAAGCTTCCACCAGGTCGGGTCGGACCTAATGACCGCGCCGCGCGAAGGCACCGGCCTCGGGCTTTCCGTCTCGCGCCAGCTCGCCCGTCTGATGGGCGGCGACATCTCCGTCGAGAGCACGCTCAACCAGGGCTCGCGCTTCACCGTCACCCTCCCCCGCGCGATCTAGCCTTTTCGGACAGCCTCGGCCGTCCCCCTTCCCTCGCCCCGGATTCGCGTTATATTCCCTGGTAACCAACGCCCGCACCGTGCCGAGTGACCGTATGGACCTGCCCGCCCTCCAGACGCCGCCCATCATCGACCCGTTCGGCCGGTCGATCACCTATCTGCGTGTCTCGGTTACGGACCGGTGCGACTTCCGCTGCGTCTACTGCATGGCGGAGGAGATGACGTTCCTCCCCAAGGCGGACGTGCTGTCGCTCGAGGAGCTCGACCGGCTGTGCTCGGCCTTCGTGGCGCGCGGCGTGCGGAAGCTGCGCCTCACCGGCGGCGAGCCCCTGGTGCGCCGCAACATCATGTGGCTGTTCCGCCGGCTCGCCCGGCACCTCGAAGCCGGAACGCTCGACGAGCTCACCGTCACCACCAACGCGAGCCAGCTCGCGAAGTACGCGGACGAGCTCGCCGCCATCGGCGTCAAGCGCATCAACGTCTCGCTCGACACGCTCGATCCGGCGCGGTTCGAGGCGATCACCCGTTGGGGCAAGCTCGACAAGGTGATGGCGGGGCTCGATGCGGCGAAGCGCGCCGGCCTCCGGATCAAGATCAACACCGTGGCGCTCCGCGGCGTGAACGACGACGAATTCACCAAGCTTGTCGATTGGTGCGGCGCCGAGGGGCAGGACCTCACCTTCATCGAGGTGATGCCGATGGGCGAACTCGGCGAGGGCGCGCGGCTCGAGCAGTACATGCCGCTCTCGATGGTGCGCGCGAAGCTCGCCGAGCGATTCACCCTGACCGACACCGACGAGGCGACCGGCGGGCCCGCCCGCTACGCGCGTTGCGCCGAGACCGGCGGGCGGATCGGCTTCATCACCCCGCTCACCCATAATTTCTGCGAGTCCTGCAACCGGGTGCGGCTCACCTGCACCGGCACGCTCTATATGTGCCTCGGTCAGGCCGACGCCGCCGATTTGCGCGCGGCCCTGCGCGCCTCGGACGACGATGCGGCCCTGATGGCCGCGATCGACGAGGCCATCGCGCGCAAGCCCAAGGGGCACGATTTCGTCATCGACCGTCGCCGCCGCGCCCCCGCTGTCGCCCGCCACATGAGCGTGACCGGCGGGTGATGCAACCAGCCCACGGATTTCGCCGTTTTTCCTGAGTAGCGTCCGCGGAGCGGACGCGTATCGAAGGACGAACGGAACCTTTTGACCAGCCACTCGCGAGTCCGAGATGACCGCCGCCCCCAACTCCCTTGCCGCACGCGACGCGGCCGCGCTGCTGCACCCCTACACCGACGCGGTCGAGAACGAGCGCGAAGGCCCGATGGTCGTGGTGCGCGGCGAGGGCTGCTACGTCTGGGACGATTCCGGGAAGCAGTATCTCGAAGGCATGGCGGGGCTGTGGTGCGCCTCGCTCGGTTTCGCGAACGCGAGGCTCGCCAAGGTCGCCGCCGAGCAGATCGAGCGGCTGAGCTTCTACCACGCGTTCAACCGCAAGAGCCATCCGCCGGAGATCGAGCTCGCCGAGCGGCTGCTGGCCATCGCGCCCGAGGGCATGGCGCGCGCCTTTTTCGCCAACTCGGGCTCCGAGGCGGTCGACAGCGCGATCAAGATCGCCTGGTACTACAACGTCGCGCGCGGCAAGCCGGAGAAGCGCAAGATCGTCGGCCGCACGCGCGGCTATCACGGCGTCACCGCGGCCGCGGCGAGCGTCACCGGCGTGCCGCACAACCATCGCGGGTTCGGCCTGCCCCTGCCCGGCTTCCTGCACACCGAGCCCGCGCACTATGCCTCCGGCGCGAAGCCGGGCGAGAGCGAGGAGCGGTACGCGACGCGCCTCGCCGCCCATCTCGACGCGCTGATCCGCGAGGAGGGGCCGGACACCGTCGCCGCCTTCTTCGCCGAGCCGATCATGGGCGCGGGCGGGGTCCTGTTCCCGCCCAAGACCTATTTCGAGAAGATCCAGAAGGTGCTGCGCGCCCACGACGTGCTGTTCGTCGCCGACGAGGTCATCACCGGCTTCGGGCGCACGGGCAGCATGTGGGGATCGCAGACCTACGGCCTCGCGCCGGACATGGTGACCTGCGCCAAGGCGTTGTCGGCGGGCACATTGCCGATCTCGGCCGTGATGGTCTCCGACCCGGTCTATCGTGCCGTCGCCGGCCAGACCCACGAGATCGGCACGTTCGGCCACGGCTTCACCTATTCCGGCCATCCGGTCTCGGCCGCCGTCGCGGTCGAGACGCTCAAGATCTACGAGGAGATGGATCTGGTCGCCCGGGTGCGCGACGTGGCGCCCCGCTTCCAGTCGAGGCTCGCGGCCTTCCGGGGCGAGAAGCATGTGGGCGAGGTGGCGGGAATCGGGCTGATCGGCGTGGTCGAGCTGCTGGCCGACCCGGCGGCGCGCACCCCGTTCGACCCGGCCCTCAAGGCCGGTGCCTGGCTGGTCGGGCGCGCCCTGGAGCATGGGTTGGTGCTGCGGGCCCTGGGCGACCGCATCGCCTTCTGCCCGCCCCTGGTCGCCGGTCCCGCCGAGATCGACGCCTTGTTCGACCGTTTCGCGCGCACTCTCAAGGACTTCCAGTCCTGGGCCGCGGACCGGCACGCGACGATTTGAGGCACTTTCCCGAACTTCGCCGTTGCGGCATAACAGTGGCGCCAGTACCGGTCGCTGCCTCATCCTTCGACACGCTCAGGATGAGGTTTACTTTGAAGTCCTCGTCCCGAGCCTGTCGAAGAACGAGGACGATCTGCGTCGCGAGGGGGCGGTGAAGCCGATGAATTACGACAAGTTCTTTGCCGATGCGCTGGCCGGCCTCCGCCGCGAGGGGCGCTACCGCGTGTTCGCCGATCTGGAACGCAAGGCGGGCGCCTTCCCGGCGGCCAAAAACCACGCCGGCGACGCCGTGCGCGAGGTGACGGTGTGGTGCTCCAACGACTATCTCGGCATGGGCCAGCACCCCGAGGTGCGCGCCGCCATGATCCGCGCGATCGAGGACTCGGGCGCGGGCGCCGGCGGGACGCGCAACATCTCGGGCACCAACCATTGCCACGTAATGCTGGAGGCGGAACTCGCCGACCTGCACGGCAAGGAGGCGGCGCTCCTGTTCACCTCCGGCTACGTCGCGAACGAGGGCGCCCTCAACACTCTGGCGGCGAAGCTGCCCGGCTGCGTCATCCTGTCGGACCAGCTCAACCACGCCTCGATGATCGACGGCATCCGCAATTCGCGGGCGGAGAAGCTGATCTTCCGCCATAACGACGCGGCCCATCTCGACCAGCTCCTGTCCGGGCTCGACCGCGACCGGCCGAAGATCGTGGCGTTCGAATCGGTCTATTCGATGGACGGCGACATCGCCCCCATCGCCGAGCTCTGCGACGTCGCCGATCGCCACAACGCCATCACCTATCTGGACGAGGTGCACGCGGTCGGCATGTACGGGACGCGCGGCGCCGGCGTCGCCGAGCGCGACGGGGTGATGGACCGGCTGACCATCATCCAGGGCACGCTCGCCAAGGCGTTCGGCGTGGTCGGCGGCTATATCGCGGCCTCCGCGGACCTCGTGGATTTCGTCCGTTCCTTCGCCAACGGCTTCATCTTCACCACCGCCCTGCCGCCGGCGATCGCCGCCGGCGCGCTGGCGAGCGTCCGCCACCTCAAGGTCAACAACGACGTCCGCATCCGCCATCAGGAACGGGCGGCGACGCTGAAGCGCCGGTTCCGTGAGGCGGGGCTGCCGGTCATGCCGTCGGTCTCGCACATCGTGCCGGTGATGGTCGGCGACGCCGCGCTCTGCAAGCTGCTCTCCGACGAGCTGATGGACGAGTTCGCGATCTACGTGCAGCCGATCAACTACCCGACCGTGCCGCGCGGCGCCGAGCGGCTGCGCTTCACCCCGACGCCGTTCCACACCGACGCGGACATGGACCGGCTGGTCGACGCGCTGACCGAGGTCTGGGCCCGCCACCGCCTCGAGTTCGCGGCCTGATCCAAGGCTTGCCACCCCGGACGGCGCGAAGCGCCGAGCCGGGGCCCATCTCGCGGCGCCCATCTCGCGGCGCCATGCCAAATCGAAGACGCGTCCCGGCTTGCGCCGCCGACGCGGCTTCGCCGGGATGACGAGCGGAGGAAGCCTGCCGTCGTCGCGTTCGCCTGCTAATATCGCTCCCGCAACACGAGGGAGCGTCCCATGCCGCACATCGTCGACGTCCACACCCATTTCGGCCTGGCGGGCGTCGCGCCCAAGCTCGGCATCGACCCGAAATTCCTCAACCCGGTGAAGGTCGGCCGCAACACGGTCACCAGCTATCGCGGCCTCCCTGCGGTCGGCTATGCCGAGATGGGCGAGTTCGACACGCACATGGAAGTGAACGCGAAGGCGGGCGTCACCAGGCGGCTGCTGTCCACCGGCTTCACCGCCGAGACGCTGAGCCACGAGACGTCGAAGCCGTCGCGCGAGATCTGCGCCGTGGTGAACGACGAGATGGCCGCGGTGGTCGCCCGCGCGCCAGACCGGCTGTGGGGCATCGGCATCGTCAACCCGCTCGACGCCGACAACGTCGTTGAGGCCGAGCGCTGCCTCGGCCCGCTCGGCTTCAAGGGGCTCTGCGCGGCGACGAGCTGGCACGACCGGTTCCTTGACAATCCGGAAGCCTACCCGTTCTGGGAATGGGCCGAGGGCAGCAAGGCGCCGATCTTCCTGCACCCGCCGCGCGTCCCGATCGGCCACGCGACCCAGATGGGCCAGTACAAGCTGGACGAGCTGGTGGGCCGCCCGTTCGACACCGCCATGTGCCTTGCCCGCATGATCCTCTCCGGCCTGTTCGACCGGTTCCCGCGGTTGCAGATCGTCGTCGCCCACATGGGCGGCGGGCTGCTGCCGGTGATGGGCCGGCTCGATTTCGGCTGGCGGCTCGGCTCCGAGGGCATGCCGGAGGACGCCAAGATCAAGTGCAAGGAGCCGCCGTCGAGCTACCTGCGGAAGCACCTCTATGTCGACACGATGGGGTTCTGGGCGCCGCACGTGAAGGAGGCGCTGGACGTGTTCGGCCCCGACCGGGTGATGTTCGGCACCGACTACGGCCCCGTGCCGCTCGACCCGCGCGAGCACATCGACATCGTGAAATCGATGGCGCTGTCGCCGGCCGACGAGGAGAAGGTGTTCTGGAAGAACGCCGACGGCTACTTCCACCTGGGGCTCGCGGCATAGTCCCCGGGGCGGGTCGGGGACCTGCCCCTACTGTCCGCCCGGTAACTCGCGCGTGGGGCCGGTCCCGACCGGCCTTCTCGTCGCCCTACCCGTCGCGCCATCGGCCGGTGTAGGATTCGGCCCAACGAGAACCCGGGGAAACGTCCATGCCGCACATCATCGACATCCACACCCACTGCTCGCCGCCGCCGAAGGGCGACCCGCTGGGCGTCGCCCACGCGATGCGCGGCAAGATGGTGGGCAAGAACCTCTATTCCGATTACGGCGGCATCCCGATGATCGCCTACTGGCCGCTGCAGGATTTCGCCGCGCAGCAGGAGGCGAGCCACAAGGCCGGCATCGACTTCCGCCTGATGTCGAACCCGTTCTCGTCGGAAGTCCTGACCAACGTGTCGGCGAAGCCGGCGGGCGATGTGGTGAAGCACTGCAACGACGAGATCGCCGCGCTGGTCGACGGGGTGAAGGACGCGGCCGGGCTCGCCACGGTCAACCCGCTCGATGCCGGCCAGATCGCCGAGGCCGAGCGCTGCCTGAAGGCGGGCTTCAAGGGGCTGCAGATCGTCACCTCCTGGCACGGCCGCTATCTCGACACCGAGGAGGCCTACCCGTTCTGGGAATGGGTCGAGGGCAACGACGTGCCGATCTTCCTGCACCCGCCGCGCGTGCCGATCGGCCACGCAAGGCAGATGGACCAGTACAAGCTGGAGGAGCTGGTCGGCCGTCCGTTCGACACGGCGATGAGCGTCGCGCGGATGATCCTTTCCGGCCTGTTCGACCGCTTCCCGAAGCTGCAAATCTGCGTCGCCCACATGGGCGGCGGGCTGCTGCCCTGCATGGGCCGGCTCGATTTCGGCTACCGGCTCGGCTGCGACGGCATGCCCGACCGCGCCGCGATCAAGTGCCATGCGATGCCGTCGAGCTATCTCCGCAAGAACCTGCACGTCGACATCATGGGGGTCTGGGCGCCGCACGTCGCCGAGGCGGTCGAGGTGTTCGGGCCCGACCGGGTGATGTTCGGCACCGACTACGGGCCGGTCCCCGTGGACCCGAAGGAGCATATCGACATCGTGAAGGCGCTGCCGCTTTCCGAAGCCGACAAGGAGAAGATCTTCTGGAAGAATGCCAACGCCTTCTTCAAGCTGGGGATTGACTAGACCGTCGCATCGGCCGCGCCCTTCGACAAGCCGAGAGCGAGGCCGCAATTGAGAATCCTCATCCTGAGCCCGTCGAAGGATGAGACAGCGAGGAAACGTCCATGGGCCACATCGTCGACATCCATACACATTTCAACGAGCCGGGCGTCGCCGACAGGCTCGGCATCGACATGAAGAACCCTGGCCCCGGCTACACCATCCTGCCGTCGAAGCAGATGCAGGAGTTCGGCCAGTTCGAGAAGCAGATCGAGGTGAACGAGAAGGCGGGCGTGACCAAGCGGCTGATGTCCTCGCCGTTCGGCGCCGAGATGATGTCGGCCTTCACCTCCAAGCCGTCGATCGAGGTGGTGAAGGCGGTGAACGACGCGACCGCCAAGACCGTCTCGCGCGCGCCCGACCGGATGTGGGGCATGGGCACCGTCAACCCGCTGGAGCCCGACCACATCGAGGAGGCGGAGCGCTGCATGGGCCCGCTCGGCTACAAGGGCCTGCTCTGCACCACCTCGTGGCACGGGCGCTTCCTCGACAACGAGGAGGCCTACCCGTTCTGGGAATGGGCCGAGTCGACCGCGACGCCGATCTTCCTGCACCCGGTGCGCACGCCGATCGGACACGACCAGCAGATGGATCAGTACAAGCTCGACGAGCTGATCGGCCGCCCGTTCGACACCGCCATGTGCCTCGCCCGCATGATCCTTTCCGGCCTGTTCGACCGCTTCCCGAAGCTCCGCGTCGTGGTGGCGCACATGGGCGGCGGGCTGCTGCCGGTGATCGGACGGCTGAATTTCGGCTGGGAGCTCGGCTGCGAGGGCATGCCGGAGCGCGCGAAGATCCGGTGCAAGGAGCGGCCGGATACCTACCTCCGCAAGCATCTGATGGTCGACACGATGGGTGTCTGGGCGCCGCACTGCCGCGAGGCGCTCGAGGTGTTCGGGCCCGACAACGTGCTGTTCGGCACCGATTACGGCCCCGTCCCCCTCGACCCCAAGGAGCACATCGACATCGTGAAGGCGATGGGCCTTTCGCCCGAGGACGAGGCGAAGGTGTTCTGGAAGAACGCGAACGACTATTTCCAGCTCGGTTTGGCGTAGGGCGAAGGAACGGGCGGGACGGATGACGGACGACAGCAAGCCGAAGATCACCCACATCTATCCCGACGCGCTGGTGAAGGGCGCGCAGCCGCCGGCCGGCTGCCGCAAGATCGAGGGCGTCTACGTCGCCATGCGCGACGGGGTGAAGCTCTGCGTCGACATCTACCTGCCCGAGGCGCCGGGGACGTACCCCGCCCTGCTCTCGCTCTCGCCCTACATGCAGGACATCCAGCGCCAGCCGCCGCACTGGTCGCACGCGATCGAATCGGGCGCGACGTCCTTCTACGTGCCGAAGGGCTATGTCCACGTCATCGCCCAGGGGCGCGGCGGCGGGCGCAGCCAGGGCGAATGGCGCTGGTTCGACGAGCACGAGCGCACCGACGGCTACGACCTGGTCGAATGGGTCGCGGCGCAGGACTGGTGCACCGGCAATGTCGGCATGATCGGCGATTCCTACTGGTCGTGGGTGCAGTACCACGCCGCCGCCGCCCAGCCGCCGCACCTCAAATGCGTCTGCCAGTGCGATTCCTCGTCCGACCTCTATCGCGACGTGTGCTTCCAGGGCGGCATCTTCGACTTCCAGTTCCTCGGCAACTGGGCGCAGTACGTGGCGGCGCAGACCGCCTGGCCCGGCCCGGTCGAGGGCAAGAAGCCGTCGATGAACCTGCATTACGAGGTGATCTCGCACCCGTTCGACGGGAATTGGTACCGCGACCGCTCGGCCTGGCCCAAGCTCGACCGCATCAAGGTGCCGTCGCTGCACATCGCGCCCCAGGGCGGCGCGCTGCACTTCCGCGGCCAGCTCTGGGCGTGGCCGCGCATCGACGCGCCGAAGAAGCTGCTGGTCGTGCCGCCGACCGGCTTCTGGTCGCACGTGCGCTACCTCACCAACCGCGCGCTCAACCGCCAGATGCTGCGCTGGTACGACCACTGGCTGAAGGGCATCGACACCGGCATCATGGACGAGCCGCCGGTCGCCATCTTCGATTCCGCGACGCGCGCCTGGCGCTACGAGGCGGAGTACCCGCTCGCCCGCACCAGGTTCACCAGCTACTACCTGCGCGCCGGCGCGGCGGGCAAGGCCACCGAGCCGCCCTACGGCGCGCTGTCGGCAGAGGCCCCCGCCGGCGACGAGGCGCCCGACAGCTACCGCATGCCGGACTCCTACGCCCAGCTCGTCCAGGGCAAGCCCGCCGCGGCCTTCGCGACGCCGCCGATGGCGGACGATCTGCGCCTGTGGGGGCCGATCTCGCTCACGCTCTACGCGTCGTCGTCGCAGATCGACACGGCGTTCTACGCCTATCTCAACGACATCCCGCCCGAGGGCTCGGACGCCCGGCCGGTGGCGCTGTCGCGCGGCATCCTCAAGGCCTCGTTCCGCGAGGTGGACGAGGCGCGCTCGGGCCCCGGCCAGCCCTTCCACCCGTTCGAGAAGATGGACCTCCTCGAGCCGGGCCGGACCTACGAGTTCCGCATCGAGATGCGGCCGGTATTCCACACCATCCGCTGCGGCCACCGGCTGGAGCTCCGCATCGCCAGCGAGGACATCGCCTACAACAACTTCCAGCGCCAGATCGACGTGCAGCTCCTGCCCTGGCCGGTGGAGAACACGCTGCGCCACGACACCGCGCACCCCTCGCACCTCACCCTGCCCGTCATCCCCGACGCGCCCGAGATCGCCCCCGTCGCGGCGCCCGTCGCCGACATCGACTGGCCGCTCACCCCCGGCTCCTGGTCGCCCGACACCGACGGCTGGCCGCTGGAGGGGGAGTAACGCCTGGGCGCCTCACGGACACGCCGAAACGCCCGCCGGTCGCCCCGATGTCGCCCGAACGTCACCTGAACCCGCCCCTCTTGCGGCGACCGTCGCCTCGCAACCCCTTGAAACCGCAGCCATGCCGCCCGGCGCGCGCCGGAAAATCCGCCCGGACGACATCCGGCTCGCCGCAGCGCCCCGGCCGCAGTCTCTATACAGGACTTTCCTCCTAATGTCAAGCCGGCGGGCGGTCGCGGCCCGGCCGGCACGCCCGCCAACGGGAGTGACGGAGCGGCGCCAGGAAGGGTCTGGGAGGCACGGACACAGGGACGCACCCGGCCGCAGGGGGAGGAACGGACCCACCTACTAAATCGCTACCCTTTTGGGCGGTACTCCGCCACGGCGTTTCATCTTAAACGCCACCCGAAATATATCAGGAACGTTAATTTTCGTATTCGGCCGAACTTCGACCACCCCAATCAACCGAAGACTCTCAAGCAACGCCGCCTCATCCGTTTCCAAGCGCATCGCAAGCTCTCTTGGCAACTGTTTAATATCAGGACGCAAAGCCAGAAACACAGGCAGTAGCCCTACCCGGCCAATGAGCATTTCTTTAGCGGAAACGCCGTCGTCATGTTACGAATCTCGCTAGAGAGGTCGAGGCGCGTAGACCATACTTTCGTTAAAGGCATCGGATGGCTCAAAATATGGCAAAAGCAGCCGCGCGACACAGTCGCTGTGGCATTTCCCAGTGGAGCGCTCCAGGATATTGAATCCATCGGCGCGCATAGCTTGCGCAGCATCAGCCGACGGTTGGGGAACTCGCTATCGACTATCGTGGGATTCAGGCGGGGGTTGCGGAGGCGTCCGAAAATCGTGTTGATGATCTTCTTCAGGACTATTGGTGGATTGACTATGTCAAGGAGCCAATGGTGGGCCTGGAGACGCCGTTGGATCGTGAGAGGCTTTTTGAGGTTTGGCGGGGGGCGCGCACAGCAACTCTGATTAAGGCAGCTTCCAAGGTTCGAGGTCTCCCTCGTTAGTACGGACCGTGGGTGATCCGATTTCCTTTCACCAAGAGCGATGGCCGGTCCCAATACTGCTGTAGCTAGATGCTAGGGGCAACGCCGTACATGACCTACTTCTGGGGTCGGGGCGGAGCGAAAATGAACCTGCCCACATTTAGGTGGCCTGACGGGTTTTTTGGACCAGCGGCACAGAGAGGTTATTGCATCGGTGCGCCCCGATCCAGCGGCGGCGGGAACGGGTTGAACGCCTGCGGCGCGGGAGGCCGATATCCCAGTGACGAGTGCGGCCTGCGGGTGTTGTAGTGGTTGCGCCATTGCTCGATGACGATCCGGGCCTCCTTGAGGCTGTAGAAGATCTCGCCGTTCAGCAGCTCGTCGCGCAGCTTGCCGTTGAACAACTCGCAGTAGCCGTTCTCCCAAGGGCTGCCGGGTTCGATGTAGAGCGTCTTGGCGCCGAGCCGGGCGAACCAGTCGCGCACGATCCTGGCCGTCATCTCCGGGCCGTTGTCGGACCGGATGTGCTCGGGAACACCACGCACCAGCATGACGTCGGCCATCGTCTCGATGACGCCGAAGCTGTTGATCCGGCGAGCGACGCGGATCGCCAGGCATTCTCGCGTGTACTCGTCGATCAGCGTCAGCAGCCGAACCTTGCGGCCGTCGTGCGTTTGGGCCTCGACGAAGTCGTAGCTCCACACGTGATTGCGCCGCTCCGGCCGCAACCGGATGCAGGACCCAGCATTGAGCCAGAGACGGCTTCTGGGCTTGTGTTTCCTGGGAACCTTCAGCCCCTCGCGGCGCCAGATCCGTTGCACGCGGTCCGTGCCAACATTCCAGCCGCCATCGCGAAGCAGCGACGTGATCCGCCGGTAGCCATAGCGGCCATATTCGGATGCCAGCGTTACGATCGCCCCCGTGAGCGCGTCTTCGTCGGCACAAACGATCGACGCATAACGCTGCGTGCCACGCGGCTGACCGACCAGCCGGCAGGCGTGACGCTCCGAGAGCCGGTACTTCTCCCGAACCCGATCGACCGCCTGCCGGCGCCGTTCGGGGCTTACAAGTTTCCCGAGGCGAGATCCTTCAGGACCTGCTTCTCGAGCGAGAGGTCGGCAACCAGACGCCTGAGCCGGGCATTCTCCTTCTCAAGGTCCTTCATCCGCTTGGCCTGCTCAAGCTGCAGCCCGCCATACTCCTTGCGCCAGCGGTAGTAGCTCTGCTCCGAGATCCCGGCTTCACGGCAAGCAATCTGGGTTGACTTGCCCTGACCCATCGCCACCTCGATCTGGCGCAGCAGCGTCACGATCTGCTCCGCCCCAAACCTCTTCTTCGGCATGACCAGCTCCTTTCCAAGACAGTTTCTCTCAAACCGCTTGGTTCAAAAAAGCCCGGTCAGGTCATAGGCGCTCCGCCACATCCCCCTCGCCACCGCCGTCCCGCCGCTCTACCCTCCCCGCCCGCAACAACCGGGGCCTGACATGACCGTCACGATCTACGGCGTCGCGTATTCGCGGGCGATCTCCAACATCTGGGCGTGTCTGGAGCTCGGCGTGCCCTACGAGAATGTGCCGATCGGCTGGGACGACGAGGGCAACACGATCTATGGCGAGGATTATCGCCGCATCAACCCGAACCAGCGCGTGCCGGCGCTGGCCGACGGCGACTTCGTGCTGTGGGAGTCGCTCGCCATCAACTTCTATCTGGTGAAGACGCACGGCGGCCCGCTGGCGCCGCGCGACGTGCGGGAGGACGCCAAGGTCATGCAGTGGTCGCTGTGGGCGACCATCCATCTCGAGCGGACGGCGGCGCAATGGGCGTTCCACACCCACATCCTCGATGCCGGGGAGCGCAAGCCGGAGATCGCCGCCAAGGCATGGGACGAGCTGCAGCCGCTGTTCCGCGTGCTCGACGGCGAACTCGCGTCGCGCCCCTATCTGCTGGGCGACCGGTTCACCCTCGCCGACCTCAATGTCGGCTGCACCCTGTTCCGCCCGCGCCGGCATTTGGATTTCTCGGCCTGGCCGAACCTGAAGGGCTGGGACGCGCGCGTGTTCGACCGGCCGGCGGCGAAGCGCGCCTGGGAGATCCGGGCCGCGGCGGCGGCCGCATAGGGGGGCCCGCTCCCGCGCGGTTGACCCGGCCGCGCACGCCGCCTACGGTCCGCCGGCTAGTCCATAAAATCGGGGGGAGACCCATGCCCAACACCCTGCGCACGCGGCGCCCGGCCGCCGCGATCCTTGCCGCCGCCCTCGCCGCGCTGTGCGCCGCCGCGCCCGCCCCGGCGAGCGCCAACGACCTCGTGAAGGTCGGCAAGGCGGTGCCCAACGTGTTCGCCTTCACGCCGGCCGACCTGTCGGTCGAGATCGGCGCGATGAAGCGGAACGGCATCGACCTCCAGATCTTCTCGTTCCAGGGCGGCGCCAAGCTGCACCAGGCGATGGTGGCCGACGCGATCGACATCGGGCTGGGCTCGGGTCCCGACATCGCGATCGCGCTCCGCGGCAACTACGCGGTGGGCGTCGCGGCGCTCGCCAACCAGCCGCTCTCGATCGGCTACACCGTGTGGAAGGATTCGCCGATCCATACGCTCAACGACCTCAGGGGCAAGAAGATCGGCGTCGGGTCGGCCGGCTCGCTCACCTACTGGCTCGCCCTCGAGCTCGCCCGGGTCAAGGGCTGGGGCCCGCACGGGATCACCCCGGTCGCGCTCGGCGGCGGCCAGGCGCAGTACGCCGGGCTCAAGACCCATGCGATCGACGCCACCTGCGAATCGGCGGCCATCGGCTGGCAGCTCGAGAAGAAGGGCGAGGCGCGCATGGTCTCGACCATCAACTACGTGAAGGATTTCCACACCCACATCATCTGGGCGACGCGCGACATGACCGAGAAGCGGCCGGACGTGGTGCGGCGCTTCCTCAAGGGCTGGTTCGAGACCATCCAGTTCATCCTGCACAACCGCGACAAGGCGATCCCGATGATCGCCAAGGTCACGCACTACGATCCCGACGTCGAGGCGCGCGAGTACGACGCGGTCTCGCCCTTCTTCTCGACCGACGGCAAGTTCCACGAGGCCGCGCTGAAGACGCTGGAGCGGTCGTTCGTCGACCTCAAGATCCTCAAGACCGAGCCCGACGCCCACAGGGTCCTGACCGAGAAGTTCCTGCCGAACATGTGACGGCGGAGGCGTGGAGGCCGGCAATTCGCCGGCCTCCCTTTATCCGCTGGTCGCGCCGTCCTGGGGCCGGCGTGCTGCCGAATCGGGCCGTTTTCGTGCCACCCTGGCCGGAAATGTGACGGCGGTCACACGCTGGCCATTGGACGGCATCCTCTCACGGTGCGTACAAATACTTATCCGTAGTTCTACTTACTCTCCCCGCATTTTTCGCAAGACGCGATCGATGGAGCGAGGACCGTTGCACCAAGCGGCGGCCCGCAGGGGGAGAAATGGGCATGCGCGATGCGGTGACCCTCGGGGCGGCGACCCTTTCCGCGGCGATGCTGCTCTGGTCGTTCGGCGGCGGGATGGCGATGCCGGGCGGGGCGACGGGGCTGGTCCAGAAGGTCGCGGGCCACGCCTTCGTGGTCGAGGGGTGGCGGCGGACCATCCTCGCCGCCGGGGCCCAGCTTCACGTGGGCGACACGCTCCAGGCCGGGCGCGACGGCCCGTTCCAGATCACCTTCGCGGGCGACGTCATCCTCACGCTGGCGGCGGGCGCGCGCCTCACCCTGTCGCGCTCGGTGTTCGACAAGTACGGCAAGGCCCACGGCATCGCGGCACTCCTGAGCGACGCGGCGCGCGGCATCACCGGCGCGGTCCAGCACAGCGACATCCCGAAGGACAAGGCGCTGGTGCCCGAACCCTCGATCGGGGTGCGGGGATAGGCCCGGCGCGGCGCGCCACGGCGGCCGGCCGGACCCGACGGCCGCTCACATCTGCGGCGGGACGCCCATGAAGTCGCGCTTGCCGAGCTCCACGCCGTTGTGGCGCAGGAGGTCGTAGGCGGTCGTGCAGTGGAAGTAGAAGTTCGGCAGGCAGAAGTTCAGCACCAGCCCCTGGCCGGTGAACTTGCGCTCGCCGGACGGGAACTGCATGGTGATCTGCTTGTCCTCCTGGCCGTCGACCTGCTCCGGCTTGATCGACTTCACGAAATCGACCGATTTCTGGATGCGCGCGCGGAGCTGGGCGAAGCTGGTCTCGTTGTCCTCGAACTTGGGCGCGGCGACGCCGGCGCACTGGCCGACCGCGTTCACCGCATGGGCGCAGGCCTGGCGCACCTGGCGCACCAGCGGGAACATGTCCGGAAAGAACCGGGTGTTGAGGAAGTAGGCCTCTTCGAGCTTCTTGTCCTTCGCGTGCGCCTCGGCCTTTTCCAGCACGGTGGACAGCGCGGTCAGGTACTGCACGAAGATCGGCGCCGATACCTTGTAAAGCGAAACGGGCATGGATATCGCTCCTTGGAAGCCGCGCGTGATGCGCGGATTGCGGGGCGAAGCCTACTCGTCCGCGGGCTGGCGGTGAAGGGCCTCGCGCTCAGATGTCGGCGGGGGCGAGCGCCGGCTTGCCGCGGATCAGGTCGGACGCCTTCTCGGCCAGCATGATGGTCGGCGCGTTGATGTTGCCGCCGAGCGGCAGCGGCCAGACCGACGCGTCGACGACGCGGAGCCCTTCGGTGCCGCGCACCCGGAACTGCGGATCGACCACCGCCTCGGCGTCGGTGCCCGCCTTGCACGTGCCGGCGGGGTGATAGATCGTGATCATGTTGGCCCGCACGAACGCGTCGATGTCGGCGTCCGACGTCACCTCCGGCCCGGGCAGGAAGCGCGGCCCGATCAGGTCCCTGAACGGTTCCGACGCGCCGACGGCGGCGCAGAAGCGGAAGCCCTCGCGCATCGCCCGCCGGTCGTACTCGGTCGACAGGAAATTGTTGAAGATGCGCACCTTCGCCATCGGGTCGTCGGACGCCAGCGTCACCTGCCCGCGGCTTTCCTGGCGCACATGGCAGAACAGCAGCGAGATCACGTCCGGGCTGCGCTTGCGCCAGCCGGGGAACCATTCGCGGGTGAGGAAGCCGCCCGAGCCGCAATAGGCCTGGATGTCCGGCACCTCGACGTCGGGGGTCGAGCGGATGAACGCCGTGCCCGAGGCCGGCAGCAGCGTCCCGAAGCCCGAGCGCAGCACCCAGGCGCGCAGCATGGCGACGGCGAGCCGGTCCATCCGAAGCCCCTCGACGAAGGGCGACTTGTCCTTCCGCGCGTAAAGGCTGGTGAGGCTCGGATGGTCCCACAGATTGCGCCCGACGCCGGCAAGGTCGACGCGCGGCGCGATGCCGAGCGACTTGAGCTCGTCCGCCGGCCCGACGCCCGACAGCATCAAGAGCTGCGGCGAGTTGTAGGCGCCCCCCGAGAGGATCACCTCGGATGCGCGCGCCGTCCGCGTCGCGCCGTCCTTCACGTACTCGATGCCGGTGCAGCGCGGCCCCTCGAACAAAAGGCGCGTCGCGTGCGCCCGCGTCTCGAGCGTCAGGTTCTTGTTGCGCTTCACCGCGGGCCACAGATAGGCGACGGCGGCCGAGCAGCGCCAGCCGTCGCCGATCGTGTGCTGCATCTTGGAGAACCCGTCCTGGACGGGGCCGTTGTAGTCGTCGTTCGCCTTGTAGCCGAGGGCGGGCGCGGCCTGGATGAACCGGTCGTACACCACGTCGGCCGCCGGGTTCCGCCGCGTCTTGAGCGGCCCGGTGCCGCCGCGCCAATCGTTCGCGCCGCCGTCGAAGCTCTCGGCGCGCATGAAGTAAGGCAGCACGTCCGCGTAGGACCAGCCGGCGAGCCCGAGCTGCGGCAGCCGGTCGAAATCGTTCGGGTTGCAGCGGACATAGGCCATGATGTTGATCGAGGACGAGCCGCCCACCACCTTGCCGCGCGGGTGGAAGATCGAGCGGTTGTCGACGTTGGGCTCGGGTTCGCCCTGGTAGTTCCAGTTGTAGCGCGGGTTCGACCAGATCTTGCCGACGCCGAGCGGGATGTGGATCAGCGGGTTCTTGTCCTCGCCGCCGGCCTCGAGCACCAGCACCCGCCTTCCGGCGTCCTCGGACAGCCGCGCGGCCAGCACGCAGCCGGCCGATCCCGCCCCGACGATGATCGTGTCGTACCCGTCCGCCATGTGGCCCCTCTTCTTATGCGTGCGCGGCAATTTTGCCCGAGAACGCAGGCGATCACAAAGGGCGATGGCAGAGCCGCAAGCGTGTCATCCCGGCCGAGCCGCGCGTCGCGGCAAGAGCCGGGACCCATTTGCGCATCACGGAAGCGGCCCGATGGGCCCCGGGGTCTACGGCGCGCCGCGCCGCGCCCGGCGTGACACCCGTGAGACCGTCTACAGCCCCAGCACGCGCTCGGCGTTCTGGTGGAAGATCTTCTCCATCACGTCCGGCTTGTAGCCGAGCTCGTCCCATTCCCGCATCAGCCGGTCGTAGGGGATGGACGGGTAGTCGGAGCCGAACATGATCTTGTCGACCAGGCGCGAGCGCGCGTCGCGCTTGACCGAGTCGGGGAAGTATTTCGGCGCCCAGCCCGACAGCTCCCAGTAGACGTTGCCCTTGTGCAGCGCGACCGCCGTCATCTCCTCCGACCACGGCCATCCCGGGTGTGCCGCGATGATGGTGAGGTCTGGGAAGTCGGCGGCGAGATCGTCGATGTGCGACGGGTGGGCGTGGCGGATGCGCGCGCCGAGCCCGCCGGGCAGGCCCGCCCCCATGCCGGTCGTGCCGACATCGATCATCACCGGCACCTTGAGGGCCGAGATCGTCTCGAACAGCGGGTAGAACCGCCGGTCCGACACGGCGAAATGGCCCATGATCGGGTGAAAGTGGAAGCCCAGCATCTTGAGGTCGCGGATCGCGGTCTCGGCCTGCTTGATCGCGATCTCGCCCTTGAACGGATCGACCGCGCCCCACGCCTGGATCACCACGTCCTTGTGGCGATCGCGCATCGCGGCGACGTACTCGTTGGTGCAGGGCGGCGTCGCGACCGCGGTCTCGATGTCGAACGCGACCAGCACCGGCTCGACGCCCGCCGCCTTGAACTCGGCGATGACGGCGTCCTCCTCCTTCGCCTTCCAGGGCCGGTTCCAGTATTTCTCCAGCGCCTCGACGTATGGACCCTGGGCGGTGATCCAGGGCTGGGTGTTCGGGTAGCAGTGCAGGTCGATTCTTCGCATAAGGTAGGGTTCCATGAATTCGTCATGGCCGGGCACGTCCCGGCCATCCACGGGCAACCGCTGGATGCGTGATCCCGTGGATGCCCGGAACAAGTCCGGGCATGACGGGTTTGTTATTCCGCCGCCGCCTTCTCGGCCGCGACCTTCTTGGCGATGTCCTCGACGAGCTGCTTCTTGGAGACCTTGCCGAACGCGCTCAACGGGAAATCGTCCATCACTTCGAGCCGCTCGGGCAGCTTGTGCTTGGCCATCTCTTCCTTCTGGAGGTGTTCGATCAGCGAATCGAACGTGACGGTCTGGCCGTCCTTCGCGATGACGCAGGCGCACATGCGCTCGCCCAGCACGTCGTCGGGATAGGGGATGCAGGCGACGTTCTGCACCGCCGGATGGGTGAGGATCAGGTTCTCGATCTCCTCGGCGGAGATCTTCTCGCCGCCGCGGTTGATCAGGTCCTTCTTGCGCCCCTCCACCATGTAGCGGCCCGACGGGTGCTGGCGCATCAGATCGCCCGAACGGTAGAACCCGTCCGAGGTGAAGGCCCGCGCGTTATGCTCCGGCGTGCCGAAATAGCCGCGCAGCGTGTAGGGACCGCGGCAGCAGAACTCGCCCACCTCGCCGAACTTCACGATGTTGTCGTCGTCGTCGAGGATGCGGACCTCGTCGTCCGGCGAGATCGGCAGCCCGACCGTCTCCATCCGCACCTCCTCGGGATCGTCGGGGCGGACGAACATCAGCATGCCCTCGGCCATGCCGAAATTCTCCTGAACGAAGACCGAGGGGATCAGCTCCTTGGTGCGCTTGCGCACCTCGGGCTGAAGCCGCTGGCCGCCGGACTGGATGAACTCGAGCGAGGAGAGGTCGTACTTGGCGATGGCGGGATCGTTGATCCAGCGGATCAGCAGCGCCGGCACGACATGGATGTGCGTCACCTTGTGCTGCTGCACCAGGCGGAACACCTCCTCGCCGCGGGTCGAGGTGTGCAGCACCACCGTGCCGCCGCGGATCAGGAAGCCCTGCATGCCCGGGCAGGCGAGCGGCAAATTGTGCGCGAGCGGCAGGATGTCGAGCAGCACCTTGCCCTCGGCGACGCCCGTCACCGTGCCGGCCGTCTTGGAGTTGTAGATATAGTCGTTGTGGGTGCGCGGGATCAGCTTGGGGATGCCGGTCGTGCCGCCGGAAAGTTGGAACACCGCCGGGTCGGTCGGGTCGACCCGGTTCTGGAGCGCTTCGAGCCGGTCGGCGGTCGCTTTCGGCTGGCGGGCGATCAGCTCGGCGAGCGAGTGCAGCCCGTCGGCGGCATCGCCCAGCACGATACCGTGCTTCACCACCTTGTTCTCGCGCATCACGCGCAGCAGCAGGTCGCGGTAGTCGTAATCCTTGGTCGCGTCCATCGCGACGCAGGCGACCGCCCCCGAGAGCTGCACGAACTGGGTGAGCTCGCGGTAGCGGTGGGTGGCGAGGGCCATGATCGGGATCGCGCCGATCTTCTGCAGCGCGAAATAGATGATCGCGAACTCGGCGACGTTGGGAAGCTGCAGCACCACCCGGTCGAGCGGCTTGAGGCCGAGGTCGACGAGGTTGAGCGCGAGCCGCGTCGAATCCTCGTCCAGCGCCTTGTAGGTCCAGCTTCGCCCGGCCGAGACGATGGCCGTCTTGTCCGCGTACTTCTTGAAGATGTCCGCGAACTGATGGGCGATCGTGCGATCCTCCCAATAGCCCTTCTCGCGGTAGCGCTTGGCGAACTCCGGCGGGAATTTCACGACCCCTTCCAGCATTCGTCGTCTCCTTACGGTCTTCGGGGCCCCGCCCGCGGCTGTCACCCCGGACGGTGCGTAGCACCGATCCGGGGCCCATCCGGACGGGTCCGGGACGTTTCCCCATGGATCCCGGCTCGCGCCGCGAACACGATTCGCGGCTTGGCCGGGATGACAAGTCGATTATGAGGCATCCGCATTGGACCGCAAACGCTAGGTCGAGTTCGCGAAACCGCCGTCGATGATGATGATCTCGCCGGTGACGAACTTGTTCGAGACGATCATGTTGACCATCGTCTCGGCGACGTCCTCGGCGGTCACATTGCGCTTGAGCGGGGTGTAGCGCGCCCGGCGGGCCATCAACCCCTCGTAGTTCTCGGCGAGGGTGCGCTTCATCCAGTCGCCTTCCATCCAGCCCGGCGCGACACCGTTGACCCGGATTTCCGGCCCCAGAGCGCCGGCGAGCGTGCGCGTCAGGTTGGCGACGGCCGCCTTGGAGGCGGCGTAGACCAGCGGCTGCGGCCCGGGGCGAAGCCCCGCGATCGAGCAGGTGTTGACGATCGCGCCGTGCGCCTTCTTGAGCAGAGGCACCGCAGCCCGCGTCACAAGAAAGAGGCCCAACACATTGGTATCGAACACTTTCTTCCAATGATCGACGTCGACGCCCTCAAGGTCCTTAGGCTCGGTCTCCATCGTAGTGCCGGCGTTGTTCACCAGCGCGTCGAGCCGGCCGAAATTCTTCTCGATCTCGGCCACCATGCGCCGGACCGACGCGTCGTCGGCCACGTCGGCCTGGATGGTGATCGCCTTGGCGCCCTTGGCCTCGGCAGCCTTGGCGGTGTCCTTGGCCGCGTCGGCCGAGCGCGAATAGTTGATGGCGACGTCGTAGCCGGCCGCAGCCAGCGCCAGCACCGCGGCCCGGCCGATTCCCGTGCCGCCGCCCGTCACCAGCGCCACGGGGCGCGCGCCGCTCACCTCAACCCCCGTGCGAGGGGCGTGCCGCAACCTTGTCCCAACATGTCCCGATCCGATGTGAAGGAAGTGGGCAACCTAGTGGAAGCCGCCGCGAAGCTCAACGGTTTCAGGCCGTCACCTTGTGGCGGAGCGCGATCAAAGTGGGCACCCGCGCGTCGGGCGGGACCTCCCACTCCGAGACGAACAAGCGGGGCGCCGGCTTGGCGCCGCGCTGCAGGGTGAACCAGCCGTCGCTCGCCTCCGGAGCGGAACGCAGCATCGCGCTCGGGATGGCGCAGACGGGGTCCCGCCCGCCGGGCGCCGAGATGTGGTCGACCCCGGCGCCGTGCAGCGCCGAGAACAGGACGGTCGGCAGCGGGTGGCGCGACATCAGGATGGTCGGGACCGAGAACTCGCGCGCGACGGCGGTGATCGGCTCGAAATTGCGGGCGTCGGCGGCCTCGCCCATCGGCAGGTCGGCGACCATGACCAGCGCCCCCACGCCGGCCTCGCAGAAGGCGCGGGCAAGCGCGATGGCGATCTCGGTCGCCTCGGGCTCGACCGTCGCGCCGGGCGCGGGCCGGTGGCCGATCAACCGCGCGGCGAGCGTGCGCACGCCGGTGACGCAGCCGAGCACGGTCGACTGCTCGCGGGTCTCGGCGCACAGCGCGCGGGTGATTTCCAGCACCGCGCGCACCTGGGGCGCGTCGGCGAGGCCGGCGGCCGACGGCAGGCGGCGCGGCGGGGCCGGCGTGCCGATGACACGGCCCTCGGCGTCGCGCTCGGCGCGTGCCCCGGCCGCCTCGGCCTCGAGCCAGCCGTCGAACCAGGGCAGCACCCCGTCCGCCTGGATGTGGCGCTGGAAGCGCCGCAGCGCCTCGGCCGCGGCGGCGGGATCGGTCACCGCTCGCTGCCACGGCAGCTCGGCCCAGCCGAACGCGACGCGGAATGCCACGGGAAGGTACAGGTCGCGCCGCAGGCGGGCCTGCAGGCGGTTCAGCGGGACGGACATAGGTTCGGGCGGTTAATGGCGGCTAATGAATGTAATGCGTCAGGAACAGCGACAGGCCCGGGATATAGGTGATCACGAACAAGGCGACGATGTTGATGATAATGAACGGAACGAGCCCGGGATAGAGGCTTGATAGGGGCGTCTTGAATACGGCCTGGGCGACGAAAATGTTGATCCCGAACGGCGGGGTGAACATGCCGATGGCGAGGTTGACGGTCATGATGATGCCGAAATGCACGAGGTCGACGCCGATATGGCGCGCGACCGGGGCGAGCAGCGGCGTCAGCACCAGGATCGCCGAGCCGGGGTCGAGCAGGCATCCCACCGCCAGCAAAAGCACGTTGATGGCGAGCAGCACCTCCCACGGCGCGGCGTGGAGGTCGCTGATCGTCTGGGTGAGCGCCTGCGGCACGCCGGAGACGGTGAGCAGCCAGGCGAACACGCCCGAGGCGGCCACGATGATCAGCACCTGCGCGGTGAGGTACATCGAGCTCACCGCCACGTCCCAGATGTCCTTCCACCCGACGTCGCCGTAGATGTAGCGCGTGACCAGGATGGCGTAGACGCAGGCGACGCCCGCCGCCTCGGTCGGCGAGAAGATGCCGGCGTAGATGCCGCCGAGGATGATCGCCGGCATGCCGATCGCCCACGACCCCGCCTTCGAGGCCTTGACGAAATCGCTCCACGAGAAGGCGGCGCGCTCGCGGATGCCCCGACGCTTGGCGTAGACGATCAGGTAGACCGCCAGCATTCCCGCGATCAGGATGCCCGGCAGGATGCCGGCGACGAACAGCAGCGCGATCGACTGCTCGGCCGAGTAGCCGTACAGGATCATGATGATCGAGGGCGGGATGATCAGCCCGATCGAGCCCGCCGAGGCGAGAAGGCCCGACGAGAACCGCTCGTTGTAGCCGCTCTCCAGCATGCGCGGGTAGAGGATCTGGCCGATCGCCGCCACCGCCGCGGCGCTCGATCCCGAGATCGAGCCGAACACGGTGTTGGCGCCGACGACGGTGAGCGGCAGCGAGCCCTGCACGCCGCCGATCATCGACAGCACCCAGTCGACCAGCCGCCGCGCCATGCCGCCGCGCCCCATCAGCTCGCCCGCGAAGATGAAGAACGGCACCGAGATCAGCGCGAACTGGTCGATGTTGCCGAACATCTCGAGGTGCATCTGGGTGAGCGGCACGTGCGTGTAGAACAGCAGCACCGCGGCCGACGAGATCAGCAGGATGACGAAAATCGGAAAGCCCAGGATGAGCAGGGCGATCGGCAGGACCCCCATGGCCCAGATCATGCGCGCACTCCCCCTCGCTTCGCCGCGGTCATTCGGGCGACAAGTCCATCTCGCCGCGCGCCCCCGCCTGGGCGTCGAAGCGGCCGGTCAGGTATTGGCGGACGCGCACCACGAACACGATGGTCAGGCAGATGAAGCCCAGCGTGATCGCCGCGTGCGGCACCACCATCGGGATGCCGGCGATGACGCTCTTCGCTCCCATGCGCGCGAACAGTGAGGTCGCGTCCCACGACTGGACCGACACGAAGGCGCAGATGCCGACCGCCGACGCCCAGGTGACGAAGTTGACGATCTCCTTCCACGGGCTCGGCAGGATCGCGGACAGAAGGTCCATGCGGAGGTGGGTGCCGTCCCAGGCGACCAGGATCACCCCCATGAACACGCACCAGATCATGACGAAGATCATGACCTCCTCGGCCCACGGAATGGGAGCCAGGAAGACGTAGCGCGCGATCACGTTGACGAAGTTCAGCCCGATGGAGCCGAGGATCAGCACGCCGATGATGATTTTGGGCACCGCCAGGAGCCCGCGCGCCACGCCGCCGGGGCGGGCACGCTCAGGAGCCGTACCGTTCATTCTTCGCCGCCTTCTTCCCGGGGTATGCCCGGCCCTGTATCCGACGCGTTCTTGTCGCCTGGTTTCTTGTCGTCCGGACGGACCCTAGCCCCGTCGGTGCGGCCGCCCGAATCCGCGTCACTTTGCCAGACTCGCCGCCCCTTTCCAAGGGGCCGAAGATGACCGCTTCCGGCCGGGTTTCTAGCCGGTCGTGCCGGCGCGGAGGGCGGCGGCGCGACGGGTCGCGCCCGCGGCCAGGAAGTTGGTGTCGTTGCCGGCGAGCACGAAGCGCACGCCCTTGTCGATGTAGCGGCACATCGCGTCCTCGGCGCCGACCCCGCCCATGCCGGCCCATTTTTTGTGCTTGCGGCAGGCGGCCAGCACCACCTCGTAGGCCGAGAGGATGCGCTCGTGCTCGAACTGGCCCTGCAGCCCGAGCGACGAGGTGAGGTCGCCGGTGCCGATCATCACCACGTCGACCCCCTCGACCGCTGCGATCTCGTCCGCATTGGCGATGGCGGTCTCGGTCTCGACCATCACCACCACCAGGAGCGAAGCGTTCACCGCCGCCGCGCCCTCGCGCGCGTTGACGGTCTGGGCGTAGTCGAACTGGGCGAAGGGGCCCGACGTCGAGCGGTGGCCGAGCGGCGGGAATTTCTGCCGGTCGACGATCTCGCGCGCCTGCGCGGCGTTCTCGACGTGCGGCATGACGATGCCGAGCGCGCCGCCGTCGAGCACCCGGCTCGCCATGTTGTGGTCGTACTCCGGCACTCGCACGATCGGGGAGATGCCGCAGGACCGCGCGGCGGAGGCAATCTGGATCGCCACGTCAGGCGACATGGTCGAATGCTCGAGGTCGATGAACAGGAAGTCGAACCCGGCGGCGCGCATCAGCCCGGCAACCTCCGGATGGCGCGAATGGCGGATGCCGGGGCCGAGCGCGGGCTCATCGCGCTCCATACGCTGGCGCGCAGGGTTGGCGAGGGTCAGGGGCATGACGTTACCTCCGTGGTGACGGTGCGGCCGGTTCGCGGCTCGTGTAGTAGATCCAGAGCTTCTCGGCATGGCGGGCGCGGTCGAAGCGCTCGGCGTAATCGGCCATCTCGGCGGCATCGAGCGGGCGCACCGCGCCGAGCTGCGCCGCGCGGTACATCGCCTCGGCGTTCTCCTCGAAATGGACGCAGTCGGCGAGGAGCGGCTTCACCGCCTCGGCGACCACCACCACCCCGTGCGCGCGGATCAGCGCCGCGTGGCGACCACCCAGCGTTTCCGCGAGGTCGGCGCCGCGCGCGGGCGAGTCGATATGGCCAGGCACCGGGTGGATCGGAATGCCATCCGCCCAGCGTGCCGCCGCGTTCTTCACCGGGGCGAGCTTCGGCTCGTCGACCAGGGTGAACAGGGTCGCCGTCTCGGGATGGAAATGAGCGACGGCATTCACGTCGGCACGCCGCCGGAGTATCTCGGCGTGGATGTAGAGCTCGGACGGCGGCTTCTTGCCCTTCGGACCGGCCAGCACCTTACCGGCGAAATCGACGGTCAGAAGGTCATCGGGCGCCAGCGTCGCGCGGCTGTCGTCGAACCCCTGGATCAGGAAGGCATCGCGCCCCGGCAGGCGGGCCGAGACGTGGCCGGAATAGCCGAGGATTCCCTCGGCGTTGAGGAGGCGGGTGCATTCCGCCACCTCCGCCTTCAGCACCGCCTCGACGTTCGACCCCTCGCTCATCGTCCCTTCCCGCTCCGCCCGCCCGACCGGGTCGACCGTGGCACATCGGCGCCGCGACGGGCAATGGGATTCGGCTGGCCCGACGCGGCCCGCTCGCGCAGCGCCTCCAACTCCTCCAGGCTTCGCGGCCAGTCCTTCTTGAGCAGCGCCGACAGCGCCCGGTCCATCAGCAGCCGTCCGCCGGTCTGGCAGGCGGCGCAGTAGTTGGTCTCGTTGTCGCCGTGCACGATGCGCTGCACCGGCGCGCCGCAGCGCGGGCAGGGCTCGCGATATCGGCCGTGCACGGCGAACCCTTTGCGGAAGGCCGTGACCTTCTCGGGGAACCCCTGCCCCGCCTCGGCGCGGAGCCGCGCAGTCCATTCGGTGAGGGTGTCGACCGTGACGCGGTGCAGCGCTTTCGCCTCGTCGGGCGAGAGCGTGCGGGCGAGGCGCACCGGCGACAGCTTCGCGCGGTGCAGGATTTCGTCGGAATAGGCGTTGCCGATTCCGGACAAGGTATGCGGATCGGCGAGCGCGCGCTTCAGCGTATGCGGCGAGCCGAGGATCGCCGCGACGAATGCCGCCTCGCCGCATTCCAGGGGCTCAATGCCGCCGGGGTCGAGCGCGGCGAGGCCACCCTCCCCCGCGACGACGTGAAGCGAGGCGCGGCGCTTCGCCCCGGCCTCGGTGAGCACCAGCGCGCCCTGAGCGAAGTCGAACGCGGCGAGCGTGTACTTGCCGGCGAGCTTGGCATCGGGCTCGCGCCAGTGCAGCCGGCCCGCGATCATCAGATGAATCACCAGCCAGATCTCACCATCGAGCCCGATGGCGATGCGCTTGCCGACGCGGCGGAGCGCGACGACCTCGCGCCCGGCCGCGCTCGCGAGGGGCGGGTCCACCGTGCGCACCAGGAACGGGCTCGCGACGCGCACGCGCGCCAGCCTCTGGCCCAGGATGCGCGGGCGCAGACAGTCGATATAGGTCTCGATGTCGGGCAGCTCGGGCATGGCGCCAGTATAGCGCGCCCCGCCGCTGCGGCGTCAGGCCGCCGTGTCGAGCTCGAAGCTCTTCACATTGAGCTCGTCCCCCGCGAGCTCCGCGATATCGAGAGCCGCGCCGTCGAGCGCGGTACCCTCGGCAACGGCCTGGAAGCAGAAGACGATGGAGTCGGGGACGACGCCCGACAGGCGACCGATCTCAAGCGTCACGCGGACGACCTTCCGCCCGCGCGCGGCGTCGGCCACGATGGCGACGACGTTGCGGGCGATGGAGAGCTCATGCACGGGCGATCTCCGCCAGCGCAGCAAGCTCGGCCTGCGCCTCGCCCAGCTCCTCGAGCAGGCGGAGCGTCGCCGCCGCCTCGTCCGCGTCGATCCGGCCGGGAATGCCGAGACACATCAGGACCGCTCCGCGATCAGCCGCGCCGCCGCGACGCTCGCCTGGCCAAGCGCGAGGCCGCCGTCATTCGCCGGCACGCGGGCGTGGATCAGCACGTCGAACCCGGCCGCTCGCAAGCCGCGCTCGACCGCCACCTGGAGCAGGGCGTTCTGGAAGCAGCCGCCGGAAAGCGCGACCGTGTCGAACCGCGCGCGGTCGGCGCCGGCGAGCCGGGTCGCCATGGCGACAATCGCCGCGGCAAGCCCCTTGTGGAACCGCGCCGCGACGGACTTTGCCGGCGCCGCGAGCATCAGGTCGCCGAAGAGGGCGCGCCACATCGCCAGCGGCTCGATATAGGGGAGGTTCGTCCCCCTGAGGTTCGGGATCGCGAACGGGTAGGCGAGATCGTCGCCGTCCCACCCGGCGCGCGCCAACGTCTCCAGCCGGGCGGCGGCCTCGCCCTCGTAGGACTGGCGGTCGCGGCAGATGCCGAGCGCGGCGGCGACCGCGTCGAACAGCCGGCCGCAGGACGAGGCGAGCGGCGCGTTGACCGCGCCCGCGATCATCGCGTCGAGCGTCGCGCGCGGCTTGGCCGCGAGATTGGCATGGCACGCAAGCCTGTCGAAGTTCGACGCGAAAGCGGCCCAGCCCATCTCCGCCGTCAGCTGGGCGTAGAGGTTGCGCCACGGCTCCCGCACTGCCTGTCCGCCACCCGGCAGCGGCACCGGCTTGAACGTGCCGAGCCGTTCGAACCCCAGATAATCGGCGCGCAGGAACTCGCCGCCCCAGATCGTGCCGTCGGGGCCCCAGCCCGTGCCGTCGAGCACGATGCCGAGCACCGGCGGCGCGGCGCGGGGGCGGCCGTTTTCGGCGAGGCACGCCGCCACGTGGGCGTGGTGGTGCTGCACCTCGATCACCGGCAGCCTGCCCTCGCGCGCCAGCTTGGAGGCGAGATAGTCCGGATGCGCGTCAACGGCCGCCGCGCGTGGCGCGTGGTCGAACAGGCGCTCGTAGAGCGCGAGCGTGCGCCGGTAGTCGGCGAAGGTCTCGGCGTTGGACAGCTCGCCGATATGCTGGGAGAGGATGGCCTTGCCCTCGCGCACCAGGCAGAACGTCGCCTTCTGCTCGCCGCCCATGGCGATCAGGTCGGGCGCGTCTTCGAAGCCCTCGGGCAGCACGATCGGCGCGGGCGCGTAGCCGCGCGCGCGGCGCAGGCTTCGGGCCGTTCCCCCGACGACCCGAACGACCGAGTTGTCGACGCGGGTCGCGATCCGCCGTTCGTGGACCAGCGCGAACTCGGCGATGCCGGCGAGACGGCACATCGCCTCCGCGTCGTCGATGAGCGGCGGGTCGTCCGACAGATTGCCGCTGGTCATCACCACCGGCCTGTCAACGCGGCGCAGCGCGAGCAGATGCAGCGGCGTCGTCGGCAGCATGAAGCCTACCGTGTCGAGCCCGGGGGCCAGCGCGTCCGGCAGCCGCTCGGGGCTCGTCGCGCGCAGCAGCACGATGGGGCCGGCGGGGCTCTGCAGCGCCTCGATCTCCGCCGCCGACGGATCGCAATATCGGCGAATGACGGCGAGGTCGCGCGCCATCATGGCGAACGGCTTCGCGGGCCGCCGCTTCGCCGCGCGCAGCCTGGCGAGCGCGTCCCCGTCGGTCGCGTCGCAGGCGATCTGGTAGCCGCCGAGCCCCTTGATCGCGACGATCCGGCCGCGCAGCAGCAAGGTCGCCACCGCGTCGACATCGTCGAGCATCGAGAAGCTCTCGAACGTGATACTCCTCCCGTCCAGCCGCACCAGTTGCGGCCGCGGCCCGCAGGCGTGGCACGCGGTGGATTCGGCATGGAAGCGGCGGTCGGCGGAGCTTTCGTATTCGGCGCGGCAATCCCCGCAGAGCTCGAAAGTCACCATCGACGTCCGCGCGCGGTCGTAGGGCACGGAATCGACGATCGAAAGGCGCGGCCCGCAGTTCGTGCAGGTGGCGAAGGCATAGCGGAAGCGGCGCTCGAACGGGTCGAGGATTTCGGCGGCGCAGGCGGCGCAGATGGCCGCGTCGGGCGCGATCTCGGTGCGCGCGGCCCCGCCCCGGCTCGGCGCGATGCGAAACCCCTCGCCCGGCACATGGGCGAGCGGCGCGCGCTCGATGGCCGCGATCTCGGCGAGCGGCGGCGCCTCGCGCTGGATCCTCGCCAGCAGCTCGGAAATCGCCTCGGCGCTGCCCGACACGTCGATCACCACCCCCTCGGAGTTGTTTCGCACCTCGCCCGCGAGGCCCAGTTCGCGCGCGAAGCGCCAGACGGCCGGCCGCATGCCGACCCCCTGAACCCGCCCGCGCAGCCGGATCGCCGCGGTCGTCATCGTCCGAGCCCCCCGCCCGCCACCGCCACCAATTCGGTGATCTCCGGGCACGAATCCTGCACGGCTTTGCGGACCGTGGCTTGCAGGGTGAGGGCGGAGGCCGGGCAGGATTCGCACGCACCGACGAAGCGGAGTTCGACGCGGGGCGGCGCGATCCGCGCGGGGTTGCCGAGATTGTTCTGCAGCATCGCGTACTCCGACGGGTAGTCCACCAGCGTCACGACGGCAAGCGCGTCCCCGAAGCATTGCACGGCCAGCGCCTCGCGAACCTTCGCGCGCGCGTCCGTCGCCGGCATGGCGAGATAGGCGGTCGCGAGCTTGTTCTACAGGATAGCGTATTCCTCCGTGTACGAATCCTTATCGAACACCCGGAGCGCGTCCGGGTGGGCGGCGATGGCGTCGGCGACCGAATCAAGGATCGCCAGCAGCCGGGAACGGGAGTCGCCCGCGCGGCCGCCGCTTTCCGCCCCGCCGGCCTCCTGCTAGGTTGCGGCCGCTGTGAAGGTGGCAAAGGCGAGACATGTCGCGCGATAGCGGAGCCGGCGTGGCGCACGGCCCGGGCATGGCGCGCCTCGCCGCGCGCTACCGGGCCGGGGCGACGACGCCCGGGGAAATCGTCGAGGAGGTGCTGCGCCGGATCGCGGCGCGGGGCGCGGACAACGTCTGGATCGCGCGCGTTCCCGAGGCGGCGGTGCGTGCCCGCGCCGCCGAGCTCGACAAGATCATGCGCGCGGGCGGGGCGGGGCGGCTGGCTTTGTTCGGCCTGCCCTTCGCGGTGAAGGACAATATCGACGTCGCCGGCTTGCCGACGACGGCCGCCTGTCCCGACTTCGCCTACGAGCCCGAGAATTCGGCGACAAGCGTGCGACTTCTGGAGGCAGCCGGCGCGATCTGCATCGGCAAGACCAACCTGGACCAGTTCGCCACCGGGCTGGTCGGCACGCGCTCCCCCTACGGCGTCGCCCGCAACCCGTTCGACGCGGACTACATCCCGGGCGGGTCGAGCTCCGGCTCGGCGGTGGCCGTGGCAAGCGGATTGGTCGCCTTCGCGCTCGGCACCGACACGGCCGGATCGGGCCGTGTGCCGGCGGGGTTCAACAACGTGGTCGGGGTGAAGCCGACCATCGGGCTGGTCAGCGCGGCGGGTGTCGTGCCGGCCTGCCGCTCGCTCGACTGCGTGTCGGTGTTCGCGCCGACCGTCGTGGACGGGATGCGTGTCCTTGCGGCGCTTGCCGCGCCCGATGCGGCGGACCCTTTCTCGCGCGCCGCGCCGGCTGGCTGGACCGCGGCAAGCGAGGCCGCCCCGCCCTCATTTTCCTTCGCCGTGCCGGCGGCGCCCGAATTCTTCGGCGACGCGGAGTACGCCCGCCTGTTCGCCGCAGCGGTCGACCGGATGCCCGCGGTCGGCGGGACGGCACGCGAGATCGACTACGCGCCGTTCGCGGCGGCGGCGGACATTCTCTACAGCGACGCGGGCGTCGCCGAGCGCGTCGCCGCGGTGGGCGACTTCCTGCGCGACCATCCGGACTCGGTGCTGCCGGTCACGCGCGCGATCATCGAGCGCGGCCGCCACGCAAAGGCCGTCGATGTCTATCGTGCGCGCGAACGACTTGCCGCGCTTCGCGCCGCCGCGATGGCAGAATTGGACGGCGCCGATTTCCTGCTGGTGCCGACCGCCCCGACGATCTACCGGATCGCGGATGTCGAGCGCGACCCGGTCGCCCTCAACACCCGGCTCGGCACCTACACCAACTTCGTGAACCCGATGGATCTCTGCGCCATCGCCGTGCCATCGGGCTTCACCGTCGCCGGCCTGCCGTTCGGGGTGACGCTGATCGGCCGTGCCTTTGCCGAGCCGCGCCTCGCCGCGTTTGCCGCCTCGTTCGAGCGCGCGACCGCCCTGCCGCCGGGAGCGCCGGGCGAGTTCCCCGGGGCCGGCTCCGGCGGCTAACCCGCCGCCCGGGCGTTGGGCGCGTGGGCGGTGACGTATTCGGCCGAGGCCACGCCGACCGTCGCCACGTGTTCGCGCATCGTCTGCGCCGCGGCCTGGGCGTCGCCGCGGACGATGGCGTTCACCACCCGGTCGTGCTCCGCGAAGGACATGCTGAGCCGGCCCAGCACCTCGAACTGGCCGCGCCGGTAGGGGGCGAGCCGGCGGCGCAGCGACTGGGCCGTCTCGGCCAGCGCGCGGTTGTGGCTGCCCCCATAGATGGTCTCGTGCAGCGCGGTGTTGTGGCTGGCGTAGCGGGCGCGGTCGCCGGTACGCACCAGCTCGCCCGAGGCGAGATGCTGCGTCTCCAGCGCGCGGCGCTCGGCGGCGGTCATGCGCTGGGCGGCGAAGCGCGCGCACATGGACTCGAGCTCCGCCATCAGCTCGAACGTCTCGGCAAGATGGTCGTTGTCGGGCCGCGCCACGATCACGCCCCGATGCGGGCGCAGCTCGGCAAGCCCGATGGCGGCGAGCTGGCGCAGCGCCTCGCGGACCGGCGTGCGCGAGGCGCCCAGCCGCTCGGCGATCGCGCGTTCGTCCAGCCGGTCGCCGGGCTGCAGCCGGCCGGTGATGATCTCGTCGGCGAGCTGGCGTCGCAGGGCGTTGGCGCGGGTTTCGACCATCGCGGTCCATCCTCCCGCGCCCATCTTGGCGAATCGCCATATTGTGTACAATCTTTCTTTTCTTGCTCAAATTGTATGCACTCTGGTCGCGCTCCGCCCTCCTCTTAGGCAGAATCGCGGGAAATACGCCGCCGTTCCCGCAGGCGGCCGAAGGCGACCCCTTCCCGCTCAACGGGTTAGCTCTCGGCCCGGCGACTGGCACGGGACTTGCAAGGCACGGAGGGAAGGCCGCCGGGTGTTGCGACCGGCAAGCGCCATAAACCGTGCATCAAGGGGAGCCGTTCCATGCCCAACCACACCGGAGTCTCGCGCCGCGCCCTGCTTGCCGGCATCGGAGGCGCGGGGCTCGCCGCCGTCGCCTCCACCCTGCCCTTCGGGCGCGCGCGCGCCGCGACGCCGGTGGTCGGGTTCATCTATGTCGGGCCGCGCGACGATTTCGGCTACAACCAGTCCCATGCCGAAGGCGCCGCCGCGCTGAAGAAGATGGGCGGGGTGAAGGTCGTCGAGGAGGAGCGCGTCCCCGAGACCGTCCAGGTCGCCAAGACCATGGAGAGCATGATCAATCTCGACGGGGCCGGGCTGCTGTTCCCGACTTCGTTCGGCTATTTCAGCCCTTACATCCTGGATGAGGCGAAGAAGTACCCGAAGGTGCGGTTCGAGCACGCGGGCGGCCTCTGGACACCGAAGGACCCGAAGAACGTCGGGAGCTATTTCGGCTACATCTTCGAAGGGCAGTACATCAATGGCATCATCGCGGGCTATGCCTCGAAGTCGGGCAAGCTCGGCTTCGTCGCCGCCAAGCCGATCCCGCAGGTGCTGCAGAACCTCAACGCCTTCACCCTCGGTGCCCGCCTGGTGAACCCGAAGGCGACGACGCAGGTGATCTTCACCGGCGACTGGTCGCTGCCGGTGAAGGAGGCCGAGGCCACCAACTCGATGATCGACCAGGGCATCGACGTCATCACCATGCATGTCGACAGCCCCAAGGTGGTGGTGCAGACGGCGGCCAAGCGCGGCGCGATGGTCTGCGGCTACCACACCAGCCAGGCGAAGCTCGCCCCCGAGGCGTACCTGACCGGCGCCGAATGGAACTGGACCGGCCTCTATCCCAAGTTCGTCGGCATGTGGATGAAGGGCGAGGAGATCCCGAACTTCTATCGTGGCGCCTTCAAGGAAGGGCTGATCAAGCAGTCGCCTTACGGGCCGAAGGTGTCGGCCGCGGCCGCGAAGCACGCCGACGAGGTGAAGGCGAAGCTCACCGCCGGCGAGTACGTCATCTTCAAGGGCCCGATCAAGGACAATGCCGGCAAGATGGCGGTGGCGAGCGGAAGCGAGCTGATCCAGACCAACGCCACCGACGCGAAGCTCGAGTCGATGAACTTCCTGGTCGATGGGGTGATCGGCAGCTTGCCGGCATAGCGGCGGGACGGTACCGGCCATGGCCGAGGAGCTTGTCGTCGCGGTCACCGCGGAGGGCGCGCTGGAAGGCGCGCCCGACCGCGCCCGCCGGCGCGAAGCTCTGGGGCGGGCCGCAGAGCAGCTCGTCATCCCGCTCGGCGCGCTGATCGTGTCGCTGATCCTGTTCGGCGGGTTCGTCGCGCTGCGCGGCATCAACCCACTCGACGTCTACGACCTGATGGCCTTCGGCTCGTTCGGCACCTGGTTCTCGATCCAGAACACGCTGACACGCGCGGCGCCGCTTCTGCTCACCGCGCTCTGCACGGCGCTGCCCGCCCAGTGCGGGCTGATGATCATCGGCGGCGAGGGCGCGTTCGTGATCGGCGGGCTCGCCGCGATCGCAGCCGGGCTGCCCATCGCCGGCGTGGCTTCGCCGGTGGTCGTCCAGCTCGTCATGGCGGCCGGCGGCATGGCGGCCGGCGCGGCCTGGATCGCGATGGCGGGCGCGTTCCGCCATTGGCGCGGGGTCAACGAGACGATCTCGACGCTGCTGCTCACCTATATCGGCGTCGCGATCATGAACCACATCGTCGAGGGCGCGATGCGCGACCCGGCGAGCCTGAACAAGCCGTCGACCCGCGCGCTCCCCGACGTCGACATGATCTCGAACATCCCCGGGATGGACGTGCATTGGGGCCTCGTCTACGGGCTGGCGTTCTGCGTGGTGGCCTACGTTCTGATGTTCCAGACCACGTTCGGCTTCGCCGCGCGGATGGTGGGCGGCAATCCGCGGGCGGCGCGGCTCGCCGGCCTGCCGGTCGGGCGGATCATCCTCATCGTCACCGCGCTCGCCGGCGCGGCCGGCGGGCTCGCCGGCATGGTCGAGGTCGCCGCCGTGCAGGGCCGCGCCAGCGCCTCGCTCGCGGCAGGCTACGGCTTCACCGGAATCCTGGTCGCCTTCATCGCGCGGCAGAACCCGCTTGCCGTCGTCCCGGTCGCCATCCTGTTCGGCGGCATCGGCGCTTCGGGCGGGCTCCTGCAGCGCCGGCTCGACCTGCCGGACGCGTCGGTGCTGGTGCTGCAAGGGATCATCTTCGTGGTGATCCTGGCGTCGGAGACGCTGTTCGGCCGATTCAAGATCTTCCGGCCGAAGGAGGGCTGAGATGGCGGTCCACGCAGCCGTGTCGGCGATCGGGTGGTGGGGCGTGCCGCTGGCGGTGGCGGCGGGCGCGGTGCGCGCCGGCACGCCGTTCCTGTTCGTGAGCCTCGGCGAGCTGCTGACCGAGAAGTCGGGCCGGATCAACCTCGGGCTCGAGGGTACGCTGGTGATGGGCGCGATGTCGGGCTACGGCACCGCCTACCTCACCGGCAACCCGTGGCTCGGCGTGCTGGTGGCAGGCGTCACCGGCTCGCTGTTCGGCGCGCTGCACGCCGGGCTTTGCAGCCTGCCCAAGGTGAACGACATCGCCGTCGGCATCGCGCTGATGCTGTTCGGCACCGGCCTCGCCTTCTATCTCGGCAAGCCGCTGGTCCAGCCGCAGGCGCCATCCCTGCCCGCCATCGCGCTCGGCGAGTGGAGCGGCATCGCCGCCGTGCGCGACGCGCTGCGGATCAACGGGCTGTTCCTGGTGGGCGCCGCGCTCGCGCCTTTCATCCTCTGGGGTCTGCGCTCGACGCGCTGGGGGATGATCGTCCGCATGGTAGGCGATTCCGCCGACGCGGCGCGCGCGATGGGCTATTCCGTCGACCAGGTGCGGCTCCTGGCCACGGTGGCGGGCGGCTTCCTCGCGGGCGTCGGCGGCTCGTTCCTGTCGCTCTACTACCCGGGAAGCTGGAACGAGGGCCTGTCGAGCGGCCAGGGCATCACCGCTGTGGCGCTGGTCATCTTCGCGCGCTGGGCGCCGATGAACTGCCTCTACGCCTCGCTGCTGTTCGGCGGCGCGGGCGCGCTCGGCCCGGCGCTGCAATCGGTCGGCGTCACCTCGGGCTATTACCTGTTCAACGCCGCGCCGTACTTCCTGACCCTTTTCATCCTCGTGCTGACCTCGTCATCGGAGCACCGCCTCACGGGCGCACCGTCCGAGCTCAGCATTACCAAGTGAGGACCAGGATGGTTGAGCGCTACGTCCCGGCCGACCCGTACCCCTGGCCCTACAACGGCGACCTGCGGCCGGACAACACCGCCCTGATCGTGATCGACATGCAGACCGATTTCTGCGGCAAGGGCGGTTATGTCGATGCGATGGGGTACGACCTCTCGCTCACCCGCGCGCCGATCGAGCCGATCCGCACGGTGCTCGCGGCCATGCGCGCCAAGGGCTACCACGTCATCCACACGCGCGAGGGCCACCGGCCCGACCTCACCGACCTGCCGGCCAACAAGCGGTGGCGCTCGCTCCGCATCGGCGCGGGAATCGGCGAGCCGGGACCATGCGGGCGCATCCTGGTGCGCGGCGAGCCGGGCTGGGAGATCATCCCCGAGCTCGCGCCGAACGCGGGCGAGCCGATCGTCGACAAGCCGGGCAAGGGCTCGTTCTGCGCCACCGACCTGGAGCTGATCCTCCGGACGCGCGGAATCGACAACATCGTGCTGGCCGGCATCACCACAGACGTCTGCGTCCATACCACGATGCGCGAGGCGAACGACCGCGGCTTCGAATGCCTGCTGCTGGAGGATTGCTGCGGCGCGACGGACCCCGCGAACCACGCGCACGCGATCAAGATGGTGAAGATGCAGGGCGGCGTGTTCGGCGCCGTCGCGCGCTCGACCGACCTGGTGCGGGGGATCGCGTGACCGCCGGCATTCCCGCCGTCGCCGACCGGTTCGTCCGGCCCGATTCCGCGATCCCGGTCGAAACGCTCGGCATCACCAAGCGCTTCGGCGAACTCGTCGCGCTGGAGGACGCTTCGGTCAAGGTGCGGACTGGCACGATGCACGCCCTCCTCGGCGAGAACGGCGCCGGCAAGTCGACGCTGGTCAAATGCATCATGGGCTACTACCGGCCGGACGAGGGCGCGGTGATGGTGGCCGGGCGCGAGGTCGACATCGCGAGCCCGCGCGACGCGCAGCGCCTCGGGCTCGGCATGGTCTACCAGCACTTCACCCTGGTGCCGCACATGACCGTGCTGGAGAACATGGTGATGGCGCGGCCCGACGTGCCGATGCGCATCGACTGGCGCGCCGAGCGGCGCCGGCTCGACGACTTCCTCGCCACCATGCCATTCGCCGCCCCGCTCGACGTACCGGTCTCCACCCTCGCGGCCGGCGAGAAGCAGAAGGCCGAGATCCTGAAGCAGCTCTATCTCGAAAGCCGCTTCCTGATCCTCGACGAGCCGACCTCGGTGCTCACCCCGGGCGAGGCGGACGAGATCCTCGGCATGATCCGCGACATGGCGCACGAGGGGCGCATCACCGTCCTGATCATCACCCACAAGTTCCGCGAGGTGATGTCGTTCGCCGACGAGGTGTCGGTGCTGCGCCGCGGCAGGGTGGTCGGCAGCGGCAAGGTCGCCGACCTCACCCCCGACGAGATGGCGCGGATGATGGTGGGCGACCAGGATATCTCCAGCCTGGGCGGGCGCGCCCGCGCGGCCCCGGGCGCGGAGCGGCTGGCGCTCGCCGGGATCGAGGCCGACAACGACGAGGGGCTGCCCGCCGTGCGCGGCGTGACGCTGTCCGTCCGTGCGGGCGAGATCGTCGGCGTCGCCGGCGTGTCGGGGAACGGCCAGTCGGAGCTGGTGCAGGTGCTGGCCGGACAGCGCGACGCCACAGCGGGCGCGATCGTCGTCGGAGGCGAGCCGTACCACGCGCGCCGCGCCGAGACGCGGCGCCACAAGGTTTCGCTCCTGCCCGAGGAGCCGCTGAAGAACGGCTGCATCCCGCGCATGAGCGTGGCGGACAACATGGCCTTCCGACGTTTCGACCGGCCGCCCTACGCGGCAGGGCCGTGGCTGCGCCGGGGCGCGTTCCGCCGGACAGCGGAGGAGTTGATCGCGCGCTATCGGGTCAAGACCTCCTCCCCCGATGCGCCGATCGCCACGCTGTCCGGCGGAAACGTGCAGCGCGCCGTGCTGGCGCGCGAGCTGTCGGGTGAGGTCGACGTGCTGATCGTCCACAACCCGGTGTTCGGGCTGGATTTCGCGGCGGTCGCGGACATCCACGCCCAGATCATGGCGGCGCGCAACCGGGGCGCGGCGGTGCTGTTGGTCAGCGAGGATTTGGACGAACTGCTCGAGCTGTCGGACCGGCTGGTCGTGATGTTCGAGGGGCACGTGGTGCACGAGACGACGCCTGGCACCGCTGACCTTGCCGTCATCGGCCGCTACATGGCCGGGCACTGAAATCCGCGATACCGATGGCCATCCCCTCACCCTATCCCTCTCCCGCGGGGAGAGGGCACCGTGAACGACCAACCCGAGGTTCCATCGCCGTTCCGGACCGGGGCAGGAGTGCAGGGAGTCTGTCGCAACGTTCCCTCTCCCGCTGGGAGTGGGACAGGGTGAGGGGTTGCGATGCCGACGATTGAGGTTGCGCGCCCCTACCCCTACGAGTTTCCGCTGGCCGGCGTCGCGCTGGTGATGATCGACATGCAGCGCGACTTCCTCGAACCCGGCGGTTTCGGCGCGGCGCTTGGCAACGACGTCTCGCGTCTCACCCCCGCGGTGGCGCCGGCAGGGCGGATGCTCGCCGCGTTTCGTCGGCTCGGCCTCCCCATCGTCCACACGCGCGAGGCGCACAAGCCCGACCTCTCCGACTGCCCGCCGGCCAAGCGCCACCGCGGCGGCGCGATCTTGCGCATCGGGGATCCCGGCCCGATGGGGCGCATCTTGGTAAGCGGCGAGCCGGGGGTGGAGATCGTGCCGGCACTCGCTGCCCTTCCGGGCGAGATCGTGATCGACAAGCCGGGCAAGGGCGCGTTCTACGCCACGCCCTTGCAGGAGATGCTGCGCGCGCGCGCCATTACCCATTTGATGTTCGGCGGCGTCACCACCGAAGTGTGCGTGCAGACCACCATGCGCGAGGCGAACGACCGCGGCTTCGAATGCCTGCTGGTCGAGGACGCGACCGAAAGCTACTTCCCGGAATTCAAGGCGGCGACGCTCGCCATGGTGCGCGCCCAGGGCGGCATCGTCGGCTGGACTTCGACCGCCGACCAGGCGATCGCCGCGCTGGACGGATAAGCCTATTTCGCGAGCTGCGCCTTTGCGGCGGCAAGCTCGGCATCGGTCATGACGGAGCGTTCGAGCGCCAGGGCCCTTTCGGCGCGGGGCTTCTCGCCCGTTGAAAGGCCCTTCGCCGCGCGTGCGAGCCAGACATAGGCCGCGACGGGATCGGGCTTGCCCGCCGCGCCGCGCGCGTAGATCAGCCCGAGATTGTAGGCCGCCTTGGGATAGCCCTGCGCCGCCGACTTTGTGTACCAGCGCACCGCCTCGCCCATGTCGTGCGGGAAATCCTCGCCCTTCTCGTAGAGCACGCCGATCTCGAACTGGGCCGAGGGGTCCTGGTTCGACGCGCCCAGCCGATAAATCTGCATGGTCATCGCGTCCTCGGGAACGCCGAGGCTCGCCGGCAGGCCGGACGGCACGCGCGCGGTCGCCTGGGCGGGCGTGCCGGTGGCAGAGGGTGCCGCGGCAGCGCAGCCAGCGAGCGTCACGGCACCGAGCGCGGCCGCGAGGCGCCTCATTCCTCCTCCGGCGCGACCGGCGCGGGGGCGAGTTCGGTCCCCATGGTCGCCTCCAGCCAGCGCACGATCGCGGTGCGGTCCTCTTCCGCCCCAAGCCCCGCGCGGGCGGCGGCGTAGAGCTCGCGGCAAAGGCCGGAGAACGGCATCGGCACGCGCGCGGTGCGCGCCGCGGCGGCAGCCGCCTCAAGATCGCCGACCAGCGTATCGAGCGTCGTGCCGGCGGCGAAGCGGCGGGTCAGCACCTCGGCCGGGATGTCCTCTGCGGTCGCCCGGCTTGCCCCCTGGGCCGCGTTGACGATGTCGAGCACCGCGGCGGGATCGAGCCCGATCCGCTTGCCGAGCAGCAGCGCCTCGGCAGCGATCATCAGATTGCCGGCTGCGATCAGGCTGTCGAGCGCGCGGAGCGCGACCCCGGCGCCGGGCGGGCCGGCATGGTGGATGTCGCCCGCCCCGGCCATCGCGCGCAGGACCGGCATGACGCGGGCGAGCGCGTCGTCCTCGCCGCCGACCATCAGCCCGAGCGCGCCCTCGGCCGCGCGGTGCGCGTCGCCCAGGGGCGCGGCGTCGACCAGCGCGATGCCCTGGCGGCGGAGCTGGCGGGCGAGCGCGACGGTCGCCGGGGGGTCGATGGCGCTCATCTCGATCACCACACCACCCGCGCCCATCCCCGCGGCGATCCCCTGGCCGCCGAAGATCACCTCGCGCACCGCCGAGGCGTGTGGCAGGCGGGTGACGATGATTTCGCAATTCTCAGCCATCATCGCCGGGCTCGCCGCGATGTTGCAGCCGCGCTCGCGGGCGAAGTGGATCGTCGCGCCGCTCGAGACGTCGTAGATCTCGAGCCCGAACCCCGCGTCGACGATGCGCGTGGCGAGCCGGGCGCCGAGCGCGCCGAGCCCGATCATCCCGACCCCGGCGTCGCCCATCGCCTAGCCCGCGTCGGGGCGCTTCAGCGCCTCGTCGATCAGGAACAGGTCGGTGAGCAGCGCGCGGAGGTGGATCGAGGCGTTGAGGTTGTCGACGAGCTGCGAGCTGATCGCGCGCTGTGCCTGCACGACGGCGATGCCGGCCAGAGCCTTGTTCGCATCGTCGGCGAGAATGGCGAGGAAGGGCCGGTAGGAATCGGCCTGCCGGCCCGCGACATCGTCTGCCGTCCGGCTCGCGCAGTCGGCCAGTCCCCGAAGCGCCGCCTCGGCGCGTTCGAGGAAGCCGCGCAGCTTCTCGTCCGGCCCCTCGTCCTCGGTGCCGCGCCGGCCCTGGGCGGCGTAGGCGAGAAGGTACTCGTAAGCTTCCTCGATCGTGGCGATGCGCTCGGCGAGCGTCGATCCCTCGGCCATGCGCCTCAGCCCGTGGCCGGGCGCTTGGAGGCCGGCGGCGCCGCCTCGTCGGCAGGCTCGGCCTGCCAGCGCTCGGGATCGTGATGGGCGAGGTAGGCGGTGCGGGTGACCGAGCCCTGCACCATGGACCGGGTGTACCAGAATTCCTCCGGCCGCAGGGCGAAGTAGATGTGCACCATGATCAGCGCGACGAGCGACATGGCGGCAAGACCGTGCAGCACGTAGATCACGCCCCAGTTCTGGTCGGAAAGCCAGTACGGGTCGCGCCGCCACCAGGGCGTGTCGATCTTGGAAAGCATCAGGAGGCCGGTCACGATCGCCGTCAGCACCACGACCGCGATCAGGAAATGATAGCTCTTCTGCGCGAGCCGGTACTTGCCGGGCTTGGGCGCCGCCGGCGCATGGCGGCTGAGCGCCGCGCGGAAAGCGCGCCAGCCGTCGGCGATGTCGCGCGGCACGATCATCATCGCCCAGAAATCCTGCCAGATGACCGCCCGTACGATATGGACGACCACCAGCGCCACGAGCACGAGCCCCGCCGTCCAGTGGATGGTCAACCAGTCGAAATCGAGACCGAACTTGGGCGGGAAGGCAGTGAAGATGAGCGTCAGCGCCGCGACGGCCATGATCCAGTGATAGAGCCGGTCGGCGAGCTTATGGCGGACGACGCGACCGCTCATCGCCCGCCCCCATGCGCCTGCGACTCGCCCGGTCCCGCCGGGCGGCGGGGCCAGATCGCCTTGTAGAGGGCATGGAGGACGATCACCGCCCCCGCCGCGCCCATGAACACCCACAACACATCCCACGCGACGCCGACCAGCAGGGACTGGCCCCAGGCGTTATGGGTTACGCGAAACAGCTCCATGTCGCCCCAACTCAGGCCGCGTCCCGGATGGCCCGCTTCACCAGGTTCTGCATCAGCGGGATCTTGAAGCTATTGTAGTTGAGCGGCCGCGCGCCGCGCCCGACGGTGGCGCTCGCCAGCTTGGCGATCTCCTCGTCCTGCTTCTTTCCCTTGACCACCTCGGCGACGACGCCGAGATGGCGCGGCACCGCCTCGACCCCGCCGCAGACGACGCGCGCGTCGGCGATGGTGCCGTCCTTGACCATCACCGCGGCGGCGACGTTGACCAGCGGGAAGTCCCAGCTCTGCCGGTCGGTCACCTTCTCGAAGTAGAACTTCGCGTTCGCCCACTTGGCCGGGATGCGGATGGCGGTGAGGATGTCGGTCGGCTCGAGGATGGTGAGGCGGGTGATGTCGGTCGACGGGCCGATGAAGTAGTCCTCGGCCTTGACGGTGCGCTCGCCCTTCGGGCTCCGGATCACCATCTCGGCCTCGAGCGCCACCATCGCGGGCGCGCAATCGGACTGCGACACCGCCACGCAGCGGTTGGCGCCGAACAGCGCGTGCTCCCGGTTCATGCCGACTGGCGTGTCGGAGAAGCAGGTGTTGCCGCCCGCGCGGTAGCACGGCAGGCCCGAGCGGTAGTACCAGCAGCGCGCGTCCTGCGAGACGTTGCCGCCGATCGTGCCCGAGTTGCGGATCTGGGGGCTCGCCACCTTGCCGGCGGCCTCGGCGAGCAGCCGGTACTTCGCCTTCACGACCGGGCTGTTCTCGATCTCGGCGAGCGTGGTGAGCGCGCCGATCTCGATCCCGTTCGGCGTCTCCTTGACGCCTTTCATGCCCGGCAGGCCGGTCAGGTCGACCACCGCCTTGGGCCGCTTGATGCGGTCCTTGAACCAGTCGAGCGAGTCGTTCCCGCCCGCCATCTTCCAGGCGTCCTTGCCGTACTTGTCGAGCAGGGCGAGCGCGTCCTCGATCCGGGTCGGCTTGTAAAGCTCGAACGCAGGCATCGTGTCGTGGATCAGCATGGTCCCGCTCCCCTACTGCGTGTTGACCTGCATCGGCTTGTGCGACTGGGGCCGATCCGCCAAGGCATTGATGATCATGTCGGGCACGACGGGCGTGCGGTTGAACGTCTTGCCGCCCAGCGCGTCGGAGATGGCGTTGAGCAGCGCCGCCGCCGCGCACCCCATCAGCGGCTCACCGATGCCCTTGGCGCCCACCGGGTTGTGCGGGTCGGGCTTGTCCACCCCCTCGCCCGCCATCTCCATCGGGATGTCGAGGTGGGTCATCGGCTTCTGCTGATAGAACCCCTTGTTGGCCGGCAGGCCGAGCTTGGGATCGTAGACGTGGCGCTCGGTCGTCGCCATGCCGAAGCCCCACACCGCCCCGCCGCGGATCTGGCTCTCCAGCCCCTGCGGGTGGATCACGGTGCCGCAATCGGCGACGCCGTGATAGTCGAGGATGGTATAGCGCCCGGTCTCGGTATCGAGCTCGATCTCGACGAACCCGACCGCGAAGGCGGGCACCGTGCCCTCGAGGGGCATGGTGTCCTTGGCGACGCCGACGAGCCCGCTGCCCTTGACGCCGGCGACGGCGCCCTTGGTAAGCGGGTTGATGTTCTGCGGCGGTTCGGTCCCGTCATACTTCCCGCCGAGAGCGATCGCACGCTGCGCCGCCTGGGCGAAGGTCATCGACTTCGACGGGTCGGCCTTGGAGACCACCTTCTCGTCCTTAAGCTCGTAATCGGCAGGCTGCCCGCCGAGATCCTTCGCCGCGATCTCCAGCAGCTTGTTCTTCGCGTCCGTGGCCGCGGCGAAGTTCGTCCGCGTCATGGTGAAGTTGGTGTTGGAGCCGAACTGGCCGATGTTCCAGGGCAGATGCTTTCGCGTGTCGCCCCGCTCGATGACGCAGTTCTTCCAGTCGTACCCCAGCACTTCCGCCGCGACCCGCGATGTCGAGCCGTAGGAGTAGGTGCCGAGATTGCCGACGCCGGAATGGATGTGGAGCTTGCCGTCCGGCGTGATGCGCACCAGCCCGTCGAACCCGGCGAAGCCCGCCGTGTGGAAGGCCTGGCCGACGCCGACGCCGCGCACCTTGTGGCCGTCGCGCTTGCCGCTCATCTTGGACTTCTCGGCCCAGTTGAACGCGGCGGCGCCCTTCTCCAGCGCGTCCTTGAGGTACGAGCTGGTGATCGGCTCCTGCTTGTCGCCGATCTTGCCGTCCATGCCGGGCGCGTTGATCTTGCGGATCTCCACCCGGTCGATGCCGAGCTTGCGCGCGGCCTGGTCGATCAGCGGTTCGATGGCCGCCGCCGTCTGGTTCTCGCCGGGACCGCGCTGCGCGCCGCGGGGCGGCGTATTGGTCAGCACCGAGATGCCGCGCCAGCGCATCGCCATCGGCTGGTAGGCGATGGAAACCGCCTCGCCCGCGTTGCGGAAGTCCCAGAAGCCGATATGCGGACCGTTCTCATGGACGATGTAGATGTCGGCCGCGGTCATCCGACCGTCCGCGCGGAAGCCCAGCTTGGCGTAGCCCTGGAAGCCGGGGCGCGCCGAACCGATGGCGTACTCCTCGTCGCGGGTGAAGCGCATCATCACCGGCCGGCCGGTCTTCTTCGCGAGGTGCGCCGGCACCGACATGATCGGGTAGGGCGTTCCCTTCGAGCCGAACCCGCCGCCGCAGAACTCGGCGACGTAGACGAGGTCCTGCGGCTTCACGCCGATATAGCGCGCGAGGCCCGGCACCATGAACATCTGGCTCTGCGACGAGCCGAAGACGTAGCACTTGCCGTTCTGCCAGTAGGACATCGCCGAGCGCGGTTCCATCGAATGATGGGAGTAGCCGGCGGTGACGAAGCTTTCCTCGATGATGACTTTGGCGTCCTTGAAACCCTTCTCCACGTCGCCGTAGGACCACTGTTCGGCGGGCTTGCCCATCGGTAGCTTGTCCTCGCCAGCCTTGGCGAAGGCGCCAGCATCCCATTTCACGGTCTGCAGCTTGAGACGCACGTTGGCGACGTTGCCGTCCGTCCGGGCGTTGGGGCCGCCCGGATACAGGCTGTCGAGCGGATCGACGGTGAACGGCAGCGGCTCGAGGTCGACCTCGATCGCCTCGATCGCGTTCGCCGCCGTCAGCTCGTCCACCGCCGCGACGGCGAGGATCGGGTCGCCGACATATTTCGGCTCATTGGTCAGGATCGGGTCCTGCGGCGGCGGGAATTGCGGCACGTCGTTCGCCGTCAGGACCGCGACCACCCCCTTCATCTTCATCGCCTTGGAGGTGTCGATGTGGCGCACGCGCGCGTGAGGCATCGGGCTCAGCAGCAGCTTGCAGAACAGCATGCCGTCGGCGCGGAAGTCCTCGGCGTACTTGGCGCGGCCGGTGACCTTGGCGACGACGTCGGGCGGAAGGAAGTTCTTGCCGATCAGGTTGTAGGCCATGTCACGCCTCCTTCGCGGCACGCATCACGCCGCGCAGGTATTGGTTGTAGGCGCCGCAGCGGCACAGATTGCCGGACATGCCGCGCCGTGCTTCCTCGACGGTCGGGTGCGGGTTCGACTTGAGCAGCGCGACGGCCGCGACCACCTGGCCCGGCGTGCAGAAGCCGCATTGCGGCCCCAGCTCCTCGACGAACGCCTTCTGCACGGGGTGCAGCTCGCCGTTCGGCCCCTCGATCCCCTCGATCGTGGTGACCTTGCGGCCGCCCACCGCGTGGGTCAGGGTGGTGCAGGAATAGTGCGTCACGTCGTCGAGCATGACGGTACAGGCGCCGCACTCGCCGCGGTCGCAGCCGAGCTTGGTACCGGTGAGCCCCAGCTTGTAGCGGAGCGTCATCGCCAGGGTTTCCTGGGGCAGAACGTCGACCCGGCGCATCTGGCCGTTGACGTTGAGCGTAACCAGCCGCTCGACGGCGCCCGGCATGGTAGCCGCATCCGCCGCCCCGCCGCCGGGGCCGCGGAACAGGTACCCCGTCGCCGACACCGCGGCGCCCGAGGCGATCACGCCCTTGATGAAGTCGCGCCGCGAAGTCGGGCTGCGTGCGATGGTCGCGAGCATCCCGTCGTCCGCGCCATCGGCGCCGACGACATCGGTGTCGCCGCCGATCACCAGCGGCGCGCCGCTTCCGTCATCCGCTGGCACGACGGCGAGATCGAGCTCCTCGCAGCCGGCGAACAGGTCTCGTTCTGTCAGGGACATTTCCGCCCTCCGCCCTATTTGGCATTTGCGAAGGGAGGGGCGCCAAAACGCCGACGATGCGCTCCTCCCGTATGCGGACCCACAGCGGCCGGAGAGCCATCGGAACGTTTCTCCCCGTCGATGGAGCCTTATTGTTGAGGCGAAGTATTGCCCCCTGCTCCGGGAGGCGCAAGACTGAATCGCGACAAAAATGAGGCAAGCGCCCACGGAGCAGGCAATCGGCCGGCCTAGGTCGTGTGGACAAATTTGAGCCAGAGCTTGATTGCGCCGAGGTATAGCGTGCCGAGGAAGCTGTCGGCGAGCTTGTCGTATCGGGTGGCGATGGCGCGGTTGATCTTGAGATGACCGATCATGCGCTCGATGCGGTTGCGCTCGCGGTAGAGACGCTTGTTCCAGCGGATCGCGGCCTTGCGGTTGGAGCGCGGCGGGATCACGGGGCGGATGCCGCGCGCGCGGAGATCGGCGCGGATCGCGTCGCTGTCGTAACCCTTGTCGGCGAGAAGCGCGGCGGCGGCTTGCTCGGGCAGGCCGATCAGCGTGTCGTAGGCTTGGCAGTCCGCCGTCTCGCCGCCCGTGAGGTGGAAGGCAAGCGGCCGGCCTCGGGCATCGGCGAGACAATGAACCTTACTGGTGAACCCGCCCCGCGAGCGGCCAAAAGCCTGTTCGCGAGTCCCCCTTTTGCGCCCGCTGCCTGCGGGTGTCCGCGCACCGTGGTGGAGTCGATGCTGTGATGTCGATTGTTGGCCATCGTGTCGGCCAAGGTCGTCGCCGCGGCTTCCCAGATGCCGGCTTCGCACCACCGCCGGAAGCAGCGCGCGATCGAGTTCCAGTTGCCGTAGCGCTCGGGCACGTCGCGCCAGGGCGCGCCGGTGCGCAGTCGCCACAGGATGCCATTGACCGTCGCACGTCGATCGAGCGGCGGGCGCCCGCGACGCCCGCGCTCCGGCGGCAACAAGGATTCCAAAACCCGCCATTCCTGCTCGCTCAAGTCCCCTCGGCCCAAGGCTGCCTCTCCCGAATCTGCAGCCTTGAATCAAACCGGGAGTCACGCGTCAATCTTTTTGTCCACACAGCCTAGTCTCTAGCGATGCTCGGGCGAATCCTGCCAGGCGGCGACGCGGCGGTACAATTCCTGGATCTCGGCGCCGGTCATTCGCTGCGCCACCTCCTCGCGGCACTGGAGCGCCTCGGAGATGCCGCCATCGAGCGCAAGCTCGCACCACATGTGCGCGGCGATATTGCTGCGCGGCACGCCGTCGCCGGAGGCGTACATGTTTCCGAGGAAGAATTGCGCCTCGACCTGGCCTTGCTGCGCCGCCTTCGAAAACCAGTAGGCGGCTTCGTGGGTGGATTGGGCGACGCCGATGCCCTTGTAGAGCATGAAGCCGAGCGCCGCTTCGGACGGCGCGTCGCCCTTTTCAGCGAGCGAGCGCCAGAGCCGCTCGGCGAGGCCGAAATGGCCGGAGTTATATTCGGAAAGCGCGATGCGGAACCCGTCGTCGCCGGTCGGCGACCAGCTTTGCGCCGAGGCCGGCGCCACCGGCACCGCCAGCAGCAGCAGCACAACAGTTGCGACGTTTCGGGCGAGCCCGCTCATCCCCTTAAAATAAGGCCGGCCCTCTCCCGGCGCCATGGCCGCGACACCCGGCAACGCAGCACCTCCAATTCGCCACAGCGGTGTCCGCGGCGCGTCGCGCCCCGCTTCGCGGTCAGCCTTCGCACGCACGTATGAAGGCATCGAGGATCGGCGCCTGGCCTTTGTGCATCTTCCCGCGCGCGGTCTCCAGGTCGAACCAGCCGGCGCGGTCCACCTCGGGAAACGCGCGCAGGGTGCCGGAACGCGGCGGCCACTCGATCGTGAAGCTGATACTGGAAAGCGCGGCGGCGTCCCAATCGCCCTCGACCGCCCAGGCATGGATCGTCTTGCCGCCGGCGCGGATCGCGCCGAGCGCGCGGACAGGCCCCTCCGGCACGAAGCCGGTCTCCTCGCGGAACTCGCGCCGGGCACAGGCAAGCGGGTCCTCCCCCTCGGCAAGTTCGCCCTTCGGGATCGACCAGCCGTGCGCGTCCTTCTTCGCCCAGAACGGGCCGCCCGGATGGACCAGAAGGATCTCGATCCCGCCGGGCCGCTGCCGCCACAGCACGAGCCCGGCGCTTTCCTTCATTCGGCCGAGGCCGGGTCCTTGAACCGGTTCTTGGTGGCAACGTCGCCGCGCGCGAAATACTGGTCGTACTTGTCCTTCATGCCGACGTACTGGAATTCCCAGTAATTGTCGTCGCGGTCGCGGAAGTAGAACGAGTAGCCGCCGTGATGGGTGGTGATGCGCGAGATCTGGCGGATGTCGTAGTGGTCCTTCCATTTGTGGGCGAGCTCGAGCGCCCGGTCGACCGCCTCCTGCGAATCCAGATCGATCCCCCAATGGTGCTGGCGGTCGACCGGCTTCACGTGGTCGCCGACCTCCAGGCAGACGATGGCGCAATAGCCGCCCTTGCGCAGCAGAAGGCCGCGCTCGGTGTGCTGCACCACGTCGAGCCCGAGGAACTCCTCGTAGAAGCGTCGCGACTCCTCCAGGTTGTTGCAGGTGATCGTGCCATGCGACAGCACGATCGGCTTGTTGAGGGGAATGCCCATGCCGGGGGCCGGCACGTCGGCCGCCATGATGCCGGCGGCGTGCGCGTTGTCGTCCATCTCCGCCCTCCTTCGGAACGGTTGTCGTAGGCGCCAGTCTAGCCGCGCCACGCGCCGCAACCAACTGCGGCGAGCACCGCGGAACGGGGGCCCGCCCGTGGCCGTTCCCCTGGCGATGCCGCGTCCCGTCCCGCAGTCCCTGAAACCGATGGAGGCCGAACCGGTCGAACTCGCTGCCGAGCGGGCCAGGCTGGCTCTACGAGGCGAAGTATGACGGGTTCCGCTGCCTCGCCTTCCGAGACGGCGAGGAAGTGACGCTGCAATCGCGCCACCAGAAGCCGCTCGGCCGCTATTTTCCTGAGCTTGCCCGCGCGCTGGGCGCGCTCGCTGCCCCGCGCTTCGTGCTCGATGGCGAGATCGTCATTCGGGGCGAGCCGTTCGAGACCCTGCAGCTCCGGCTGCACCCAGCCGCCTCGCGCATCGCGCGGCTGGCGCGCGAGCACCCGGCGACGCTGGTCGCCTTCGACCTGCTCGCCGACGCCGAGGGCACCGCCTGCTCGACCGTCCGTTCGCCGAGCGGCGCGCGGAGCTTGAGGCGTTCGTATCCGAGCCCGGCGACGGGGATGGCGCCGTCGTCCTGTCGCGCGCGACGCGGTCGGCCGCCACGGCGCGGCGGTGGCTGGGAAAGCCGGGGCTCGACGGCATCGTCGCCAAGCGGCTCGACCTTCCCTACGCGCCGGGCGAGCGCGCCATGCGCAAGTTCAAGCTGTGGAAGACGATCGACTGCGTGGTCGGCGGGCTCTATCGCAAGACGGGAACCGCCCGCGTGGAATCGCTGCTCCTTGGGCTCTACGACTCCGAAGGGCGTCTCAACTATGTCGGGCGCGCGCCGGTCCGGAACGACGCCGCCGAGGTCGCCCGCCTCGTGGCGCCGCTGGTGGGCGGGCAAGGCTTTACGGGACGGGCGCCCGGCGGCAAGAGTCGCTGGTCGGGCAAGGAGCGCAAGCCCGTGCCGCTTGCGCCGCGGCTGGTGGTCGAGGTCAGCGCCGACCACATCACCGGGGCCTACATGCGGCACGGCGCCCGGCTTCTCCGCTGGCGCGACGACAAGCGGCCGGAGGACTGCACGATGGACCAGATCGCCTGAACGATCACGGAACGCGAGCGGGCCACCGCGCCTTTTCCAGGTGATTTCACATCCGGAGATTCGCCGTGCCCGACGACCCCGCCAGCCGCCGCCCCGAACCGCCCCAGCCCCAGCAGAAGCAGCCCCCGCCCGGGCGCACCGGCGAGATGTCGCCGCGTCCCGACCACGGCGAGGAAATCTACGAAGGACATGGCCGGCTGGCCGGCCGCGCAGCCATCATCACGGGCGCCGATTCCGGCATCGGCCGTGCGGTCGCCATCGCCTTCGCGCGCGAAGGGGCCGAGGTGCTGGTCGCCTATCTCGACGAGGACGAGGACGCGCAGGAGACGGTGCGCTGGATCGAGGCTGCGGGCCGCAAGGCAGTCGCCGTGGCGGGCGACGTCGGCGACGAGGCGCATTGCCGCGCGCTGGTCGACCGAGCCGTCCGGGAGTTCGGCCGGCTCGATATCCTGGTCAACAACGCCGCGATGCAGCGCACCCACGAATCGCTGGAGGAGCTCTCCGCCGCCGAATGGGAGGCGACCTTCCGCACCAACATCCACGCCATGTTCTACCTGTGCAAGGCGGCGGTGCCGCACATGAAGCCGGGTGCGGCGATCGTCAATACATCGTCCATCAACGCCAACTCGCCGAATCCCACCCTGCTCGCCTACGCCGCCACGAAGGGTGCCATCGCCAACTTCACCGCGGGGCTCGCCCAGCTCCTCGGCGAGAAGGGCATCCGCGTGAATGCGGTCGCGCCGGGCCCGATCTGGACGCCGCTGATCCCCTCCACCATGCCGAAGGAGAAGGTCGAAAAGTTCGGCGCCAACACGCCGCTCGGCCGCGCGGGCCAGCCGGCCGAGCTCGCCCCCGCCTATGTGCTGCTCGCCTCGGACGAGGCGAGCTACATCACCGGGGCGCTGGTGCCGGTGACGGGCGGCCGGCCGATCCTGTAGAGGCTGCTTGTCGGCTGTCTGCCGGCACGGCAACCCGGCCGCCCTGTTCGGCCATCCGAAGATCGATTGAACCGGCCAGTAACGCGTGCTGGCGTCGGGGGCCGCGCCGCGCCATAGTGGCGGCCTTCTCGATCTGCGCTCAGGGCGCGGCCTTTCCCCGGGGAGGGCGCCGGCGCGCCTGCCGCAAGGAGACATCGGTTCCGATGAGTTCGCGCCTGCGTCGATCCGGCGCCCGGCCAGCCGTCCGCGCGGCTGCCGGCAACGCGCCTGCCCTGCCCGATCCCGCGCGCCACGACGCGCCCCTCGACGCCGGCGCCTCGCGCCGTAGCTGGATCCTGTTCGCGACGGTCGTGCTGATCTTCATGACGGGCGTTGAGGGCACGGTAATCGCGACCGCGGTGCCGACCATCGTCGGCCGGCTCGGCGGGTTCGCGGAGTTCAGCTGGGTGTTCAGCGCCTACTTCCTGGCGCAGGGCGCGACCATCCCGATCTATGGCCGGCTCGCCGACCTGTTCGGGCGCAAGCGCGTGCTGTTCTTCGGCCTCACCGTGTTCCTCGTCGGCACAACGCTCTGCGGCTTCTCCACCAGCATGGGCATGTTGGTGGGATTCCGCTTCCTGCAGGGGATCGGCGCCGGCGCGGTGCAGCCGATCAACCAGACACTGATAGGCGACCTCTACCCGCCCGCCAAGCGGGCCAAGATGGCCGGATTCTTCTCGAGCGTGTGGGGCGTCGCCGCGATCATCGGACCGATGCTCGGCGCCTTCGTCATCGCCCATATCGCCTGGTACTGGGTGTTCTGGGTGACCTTGCCCGTCGGCGTGCTCGGCTTCGCCGTGCTCGCCGTTGCGCTGCGCGAGAAGATCGAGCGACGCGCCCACCGCATCGACTATCCCGGCGCGGCTCTGATGGCGGGCGGCATCGCCCTCCTCATGTACAGCTTCATCGAAGCGCGCCGCCTGGGGCTGGGCGAGTTCGCGCTGCTGCTGGGCGGCGCGGTCCTCATCCTCGCCCTGTTCGTGGCGCAGGAACTGCGCGCGCCCGAGCCGATCATGCCGCTCGGCCTTCTTGGGCGGCCGGTGCTCGCCAACGCCACGATCGGCTGCTTCGGCATCGGCAGCGTGGTGATGGCGAGCACGACCTTCCTTCCGGCCTATATCCAGGGCGTGATGGGGATGAGCCCGGTGGTCGCCGGCTACGCGCTCGCCACCGGGTCGGTCACCTGGATTCTCGGCTCGCTCACCGGCGGGCGGATCATGCTGCGCCGGTCTTATCGCACCGCAACCGCCATCGGCGGGGTGTTCCTGGTCGCGGGCATCGTCATGCTGATCGCGCTCGACCCCGCGCGCGGCGCGCTTTGGGCGGCGGGCGGGACGGCGCTCGTCGGCATCGGCATGGGCCTCACACAGAACACCTACACGGTGGCTGCGCAGAGCTGCGTCGACTGGACCCAGCGCGGCGTCGCCACCTCGCTGATCGCGTTCAGCCGCATGCTGGGCCAGACCATCGGCACCGCGCTCTATGGCGGCATCGTCAATTTGACGGTGGCGGGGCTGCTCGGCGGGGATGCCGTGAGCCGGATCATGGACCCGTCGCTCCGCCAGTCGCTCAGCCCCGCCGCGCTCGGCCCAGCGATGGCCGCCGTCGCGGACGCGATCCGCAACGTCTATTTGACGGCCGCGCTGTTCGTCCTGGTCATCCTCGCCGCCGGGTTCTTCCTGCCCAGGGGGCTGAGCCCCGTGCGGCCCGCCCGGTAGCTACCGCCAGCGGAGGAAGGCGCGCTCGACCGCCGTCAGGATCGCCCCGATCACAAGCCCGAGCAACGCGAGGATCACGACACCCGCCATCAAATCGTCGGACTGCATCAGGTTGCCAGCGGTCAGCAGGAAGGCGCCGATGCCGAACTGCGCGCCGATCATCTCGGCAGCGACGACCAGGATCAGCGCAATCGAAACCGAGATGCGGAAGCCGGCGAGGACGCCCGGCAGGGCGGAGGGCAGCATCACCTTCCAGATGATCGCGCGCATCGGCAGGTTGAAGCTCTGTGCCATGCGGATCAGGTTGCGCGGCACGGAATCGATTGCGGACAGCGTCGCGATGATGGTGGGGAAGAACACGCCCGAGGCGATGGTGACGATTTTCGGCGTCTCGCCGATACCGAGCCAGAGGATCAGCAGCGGCATCAGCGCGATCTTCGGGATCGGATAGATCGCCGACACCATTGGCATGCCGATGGCGCGCCCCGCCGTCGAGAGCCCCATCACGACGCCGAGCGAAACGCCGAGCGACGCGCCGATCACCCAGCCTGAGCCGATGCGGACGAGCGAGATGGAGAGGTTCTTCCACAGCTCGCCGCTGACGGTAAGCTGGACCAGCGCGTCGCAGATCGCCGCAGGCGACGGCAGGAACACCGGGTCCACCCAACCGATGGAATCGGCGAATTGCCAGATGGCGAGCAGCCCGGCGAAGGCGAACCAGGAATAGAGCGGCCTCGGAACCTCGAGGAATCCGCCACCGCGGAACGCGACCTCTCGGCGCAATGCCGGACGCGCGAGGTCAGTCATTCATCATCTCCCGATCGGCCACCGAGGCCTCGTCCCGGATCAGCGACCAAAGACGCTCGCCCAGCTCGGCGATCGTCGCCTGGGCCGCCTTCTCGGTGCGCTCGCGCTGCGGAATGGGCACGGTCAGCACCTCCTTGATGCGGCCCGGGCGACGCGACAATACCACGACCCGGTCGGCGAGGCGCAGCGCCTCCTGGAAATTGTGGGTGACGTAGATGCCGGCGATGCGTTCGCGCAGAAGAAGATCCAGAAAATCCTCCATCAGGAGGTCGCGGGTCTGGGCGTCGAGCGCCGACAGCGGCTCGTCCATGAGCAGCACAGCAGGCCGGACGGCCAGGGCGCGGGCGATGCCGACCCGCTGGCGCATGCCTCCGGAGAGCTGTTTCGGAAAGGCGGTCGCGAAATCGGAGAGGCCGGTGCGCTGCAACGCGTCGGCAACGCGCGCCCGCCGCTCGCCCGCCGGCATGCGATGATGCTCGAGTGGCAATCCCACGTTCTGCTCGACCGTGCGCCACGGCAGCAGCGCGAAGTCCTGGAAGATGAAGGTCAGCGGGTTGAGGCAGTCTTCCGGCGGGTCACCCTCCAGGAAAACCCGGCCGTCCGTCGCCTTGAGCACGCCGCCCACGATGGAAAGCAGGGTCGACTTGCCGCAGCCGGACGGGCCGATGACGGCCACGATCTCGCCCTCGCGCACGTGGACGGCGATGTCCTCGAGCACGAGGAGGTCGTCGTAGGCGTGCCGCTTTACATCGATGATGACGTCCATACGCGCCGGGTCCGCTGGCAGGAGACCGGAACGCGGCCCGGGACGCGGCGCGCCCCGGGGCGCCATCCGCCTAGTTGGCGAAGATCACGAACCGCCGGTCGATCAGCGCGTTCGCGTCCATCTTCTGCTTGATCATCCCATGCTCGTGGTACCAGTCGAGCACGTTCTGCATGTCGGCGAGCACGATCCGGTTCTGCGGATCGAAATAGCCGATGCCGCGGGCGACGACCGCCGGCTTCTCGCTCAGCGTCTTGGCGACGATGTCGATCATCTCAGGCGCGCTCGGCTGGTCGGCGCGCTTGCCCTGGGCATCGAGGAAGCCTTTGTCCCAGGTCTCGCCGCCCTTGGCGAAGGCCGTGAGGAACCGCTTCACGATGTCCGGATGCTCCTTCGCCATCTTTCCCGTGGTGAAGGTGACGGTCGACTGTCCTCCGCCCAGCTCGTCCGATACCCAGCCAAGGAGCCGGGCGTCGTGACGCGCGACCAGCGGCAGGATGTTGGCCACCGTCTGCACGCCGACGTCGATCTCGCCGCCCTTGATGGCGGAGGCGACGTTCGGGTTCGACTGCAAGGGCACGATCTGAACGTCCTTGGTCGACAGGCCGTACTTGTGCAGCACGCGGTCCAGGTCGTACTCGAGCGGCGTGCCGCGCTGGGTGATGCCGACCTTGCGGCCTTTCAGGTCCTTGAACGAGTGGATGCCCTCGGCATAGGCCTTGTTCGACAGCAGGAACCCGATGGTCTGGAAGCCCGGCCGCTCCCACCCCCCGGCGGCGACGATGCGGAGCGTACCCTTGTAGGCGAGGTTGCAGAACGCGGCGGTCAGCGCGGTCGAGCCGAAATCGATGTCGCCCGACGCAGCAGCGACGGCGATCGGCGCGGCCGAGTGGAAAAGGGTGAGCTTGGCGTCGAGTCCCTGATCCTTGAAATAGCCTTTGGCGACCGCCACGAAGGCCGAGGCGCCACCCTGGGAATGGACGGTGCCGACCCGGATCACGTCGTCCGCCAGGCCCGGCCGCGCGCCGAGCCCGAAGACGAGGATCGAAGCCGCCATGGCCGTCCGCACGGCCAGCCGTCCGCCTCGCGACCGCTGCGCCGCCGCCCGTTCGATCGTTTTCATGTTCCCTCCGCTGTTTTCTTGTGTGCCGGTCCGCGCGCCAGCCCGCACAACCGATTGTGTCGCGCGAAGCCGCATGGCCGCAACCGGAAAGGGCGGGCAAGGCGTGCGAACACGCGCACGGCGCGCGCGGAGGACGCGCGCGGCGTTCGGAATCAGGGGAGCGGGATCAGCGCGCCTGAGGCGGTGCGCTTCCCGGATCGGCGAGCTCGGGTCGCACGAAGCGCGTTCCCGGGGACAGGTACACGCCCTGGCCGTGGGCGATGCCGAGTTCGAGGCTTTCGGCAATACGGTGCGCTCGGTCGATGAAATGGGCGGCCGCGGCGCGCGGGCACAGATCCCGCGCCGCGGCCTCGAACAAGGCAAGCCAGCGGTCGAAGTGGCGGGAATCGATGGGCAGCGCCGCGTGCTTGGCCATCGGCTGGCCGTGATAGCGACCGGACATCAACACGACCGACGACCAGAAGGCGCACATGCGGGCGAGATGCGGCTCCCAATCGGCGATCCGGGCATCGAAGATGGGCCCCAGCACGTCGTCTTCCCGCACCTTGGCGTAGAAGCCGTGGACCAGCCGCTCGATCATCGGCTCGTCGATGCCCGTGGCCTCGACCAGCGCCGCGACGATCTCCGCCCGGCGGATTTCCATACTGTCCGACATGCCGAACCCCTAAATCGGTATCTCATATGCTGAAATAGCATCCCCGGCCGAGGTTTCAAAGGGGGTGAACGCGACGCGACGCGGCGGCGCGCTCCAGTGCAGGAGGCTGAACCATGGACATTTGTATTTAGACGGTATATTAGCGTGCTCTACACATTGAAAATGATGTTCTAAACATGCTTTCTGCGGCCCAGCTTCGCGCCGCCAGGGCTCTCGCGGGTCTCGATCAGCGCCAACTCGCCGAGGCGGCGGGCCTGTCCGTTCCGACCATCCAGCGCATGGAGGCGAGCGACGGCGTGATCCGCGGCAACGTGGACTCCCTGATGAAGCTGATCGCCGCGCTGGACGCGGCGGGCATCCTGCTGATCGCCGAAGGAACGACCAGTTCCGAGGGCGGGCGGGGCGTGCGGCTCAAGTGACGAACCTGACCGTTGCGCTCGGCTGCGTGGCCGTCCTCCTCGCGCTCGCGGGGGGCGGGGTGGTGGCGGCCCGGATCCGCAGGGGCAGCGCCCTCGTCTATGGCGCCGCGCTGGCGGCGACATCGGTCGCGCTGGTTTCGGCCGGGACGCACCTGCTGGCGGGCGGCGTGCCGGTGCAGGCAACCCTGCCGCTCGGCCTGCCCTGGATCGGGATGCATTTCCGACTCGACGGGCTCTCCGCCTTCTTCCTGGTGGTGGTGAACCTGGGTGGGGCGTCGGCCTCGCTCTACGGCATCGGCCACGCACGCCATGAGGACGCACCCGGGAGGGTGCTGCCCTTCTTCCCCGCCTTCCTCGCGGCGATGAACCTTGTGGTGCTGGCCGACGACGCCTTCACCTTTCTGATGTCGTGGGAGTTCATGTCCCTCGCCTCGTGGGCGCTGGTGATGGCGCACCATCGCGATCCGCAGAATGCGCGCGCCGGCTTCGTGTATATCGTGATGGCGAGCTTTGGCACGCTCTGCCTGCTGCTCGCGTTCGGCCTGCTGGCCGGGCCGAGCGGCGCCTACGCGTTCGACGCGATGCGGACGCACGCGCCGGGCCCCGTCCTTGCCGCCATCGCCCTCGGTCTTGTCGTGCTCGGCGCGGGATCGAAGGCGGGGCTGGTGCCGCTGCACGCCTGGCTGCCCCTCGCCCACCCGGCGGCCCCGAGCCACGCCTCGGCGCTGATGAGCGGGGTGATGACCAAGGTCGCGGTGTACGGCTTCGTCCGAATCGTCTTCGAGCTGCTGGGCACGCCCGCCTGGTGGTGGAGCTTCGCGATCCTGGCGCTCGCCGGCATCACCGCCGTGCTCGGCGTGCTCTACGCGCTGATGCAGCACGATTTGAAGCGGCTGCTCGCCTATCACACGGTCGAGAACATCGGAATCGTCTTCATCGGCCTCGGTCTCGCCCTCGCATTCCGCGCCAACCATGTCGACTGGGCGGCGGCGCTGGCGATGACGGCGGCGCTGTTCCACGTCCTCAACCATTCGCTGTTCAAGAGCCTGCTGTTCTACGGCGCGGGCGCCGTGCTGGCCGCGACTGGCGCGCGCGACATGGAGCGGCTCGGCGGGCTGATCCACCGCATGCCGCGCACCGCCTTCGCCTTCCTCGTCGGCTCCGCGGCGATCTCGGCCCTGCCGCCACTGAACGGCTTCGTGTCCGAATGGCTCACGTTCCAGTCGGTGCTGGTGAGCCCGATCCTGCCGCAATGGGGGCTGAAGTTCGCCGTGCCGGCGGTCGGCGCGGCGCTGGCGCTCTCGGCGGCGCTCGCCGCCACCTGCTTCGTCAAGGCGTTCGGGGTGAGCTTCCTGGGCCGGGCGCGGAGCGAAGAGGCCGCTTCGGCGCACGAGGTGGACGGGTTCCAGCTCGCCGCCATGCTCGGGCTCGCCGCGCTCTGCCTTCTCGCCGGCATCCTGCCAGGCGCGGTGATCGACGCTCTGGCGCCGGCCGTACGTGCGGTGACGGGCGCCACCCTTCCCGCCCAGCTCGGCAATAGCTGGCTCGCGCTGGTGCCGATCGCCGAGGCGCGCAGCTCGTACGACGGGGCGATCGTCTTCCTGTTCATCGCGGCCTCGGCGGGGATGGCGGCCTGGGCGATCCACCGCTTCGCCAGCGGCAAGCTGCGCCGCGCACCGGCCTGGGACTGCGGCTTTCCGGACGCCTCGCCCGCGACGCAGTATTCCGCAACCAGCTTCGCCCAGCCGGTGCGGCGCGTGTTCGCGACGCTGCTGTTCGGCGCGCGCGAGCGGGTCACTATGCCTCCGCCCGGCGACATGACACCCGCGAGGCTCGAGGTGCGCCTCGCCGATCCAATCTGGGATGGGCTCTACGCGCCGGTCGCGCGCGGCATCGATTTCGCCGCCGAGCGGCTCAACCGGCTGCAGTTCCTTTCCATCCGGCGATACCTGACGCTGGTGTTCGCGTCGCTGATCACCCTCCTGTTGGTGCTCGCGATATGGCGCTGATCGGCGAGCTTCTGGTCCAGGGCGCGCAGATGTTCGCGGTGATCGCCGTCGCGCCGCTGCTGGTGGGCGTGGTACGCAAGGTGAAGGCGCGCCTCACGCGACGGCGCGGCGCCTCGGTGATCCAGCCCTACCGCGATCTCGCCCGGCTGATGCGGAAGGAAGCGGTGGTGGCCGACGGCGCGTCCTGGCTGTTCCGCGCGGCACCCTATCTGATCTTCGCCTGCATCTGGGTCGCCGCGGCGCTGGTCCCGACCTTCGCCGCCGGGCTGATCTTCTCGTGGTCGGCGGACCTCATTGCGATTGTCGCGCTGCTCGGCAGCGCGCGCTTCGTGCTGGCGCTCGCCGGGCTCGACGTCGGCACGAGCTTCGGCGGCATCGGCTCGAGCCGCGAGATGACCATCGCTTCGCTCGCGGAGCCGGCGATGCTGATGATCGTGTTCACCCTGTCGCTGCTGGCGGGCACGACCCAGCTTTCCGACATCGTCGCCTTCATGGCCGGGCACGGGGTAGGGCTTCGCGTCTCGCTGGGCCTCGCCCTCGTCGCCTTGATCATGGTGGCGATTGCCGAAAACGCGCGCATCCCGGTCGACAACCCGGCGACGCATCTCGAGCTCACCATGGTTCACGAGGCGATGGTGCTGGAATATTCCGGCCGCCACCTGGCCATGATCGAGCTTGCCGCGGCGCTCAAGCTCACCCTCTACGTGTCGCTGATCGCGGCCATCTTCGCGCCGTGGGGCATGGCCAGGGCGGGTTCCGGCATAGATTCCTATCTCATGGGCGCGGTTGCCTCGCTCGCCAAGCTGGTTTGCGCCGCGGCGGCGCTCGGTCTCTTCGAGACGTCGATCGCCAAGATGCGCGTCTTCCGCGTGCCGGAGTTCATGGGTGCCGCGCTGATGCTCGGGCTTCTCGGCACCGTCCTGCTGTTCGTGTCGCGGAGCTTGTGATGGGTGCGCTCGCCTTCGACGTCTCACATCTTCTCGCCGGGTCGCTGGTGCTGGTGAGCTTCATGCTGCTCTACCAGGCGCGCATGTTCGGCCTGCTCGACGTGTTCGCGCTGCATGCGTTCGTGCTGGCGCTCGCGGTGGCGTGGCAGGCGCACGTGCAGGACGCGCCGCACCTATACGTCACCGCGGCCATCGCCCTCGTATTCAAGGGACTGGTCATCCCGATCGCGCTGCGCCGCATCGTGCGCCGGCTCGACATCCATCGCACCCTGGAGACGGTGGTCGGCATCGGCCCGACGATGCTTGCCGGGATGTCATTGGTCGCCCTTTCCATCGTCGTGGTGCTGCCGGTCACCGCGGCCTCGACGAGCGTCGCGCGCGAGGATCTGGTGTTCGCCCTCTCTGTCGTGCTGCTCGGCCTCCTGATGATGATCTCGCGGCGCAACGCGGTCGGGCAGGTGATCGGGTTCATGTCGCTGGAGAACGGGCTGATCCTTGCCGCGACCGGCGCGCGCGGCATGCCGCTGGTGGTTGAGATCAGCGTCGCCTTCTCCATTCTGATCGCCTTCATCGTGATCGGCATCTTCCTGTTCCGCATCCGCGAGCGGTTCGACACGGTGGATTTGCAGGCGCTCGATGCCTCGCGCGGAGAGCGCGCATGACAGGCGCGGCGCTCGGCCTCGACCTTGTCCGGGCGGTTCTGCTGGTGCCGGCGGGCACGGCGGCGGTCGTTGCGTTGATCCCGTCCTACCGGGCCACGGCGAGGCTCAACGTCGCCGCCTCGCTCGTCACCTTCGCCGCCGCGTTCGCCTTGTTCTTCGTCCGGCCGGAGACGACCCGCTTCCTGGTGGTCGACGAGGTGAACGTCGTGTTCATCGTGCTGAACACGTTCGTGGCCTTCACCACCAGCGTGTTCTCGGCGAGTTACGTCGCGCACGAGCTGGAGACGGGCCGGCTCACCCCGGCCTACCTCCGCTTCTATCATGCGATGTACCAGGTTCTGATCGGCGCGATGAACCTGGCGCTGGTCGCGAACAACGTCGGGCTGATGTGGGTGGCGGTCGAGGTCGCGACCCTCACCACCATCATGATGGTCGGCATCTACCGTACCGAGGCCGCGCTGGAAGCGGCCTGGAAGTATTTCATCCTGGGCAGCGTCGGCATCGGGCTCGCCCTGTTCGGCACCATCGTCGTCTATCTCGCGGCTCAGCCGTCGGTCGGCGCGGGACTCGACGCAATGACCTGGACCGTGCTGGTGGAACGCTCGCGCGAATTCGATCCGGCGCTCCTGAACCTCGGATTCGTGTTCCTGCTGCTCGGCTACGGGACCAAGGTCGGGCTCGCGCCGCTGCATGCCTGGCTGCCCGATGCCCATGCCGAGGGTCCGACGCCGGTCTCGGCCGTACTGTCGGGCCTGCTGCTCAACGTCGCCCTGTTCGCGCTGCTGCGCTTCAAGATGATCATGGCCGGCAATCCGGGCGCGCTCGCACCAGGGCCGCTGATGGTGACGATGGGGCTCACTTCGCTCATCTTCGCGGCGTTCATGCTGTACCGCCGGCGCGACATCAAGCGGCTGTTTGCATACTCCTCCATCGAGCACATGGGCATCATCGCCTTCGCGTTCGGCATGGGCGGGCCGCTCGCCAACTTCGCCGGCCTGCTGCACATGACCATGCATTCGCTGACCAAGTCGGCGATCTTCTTCACGGTCGGGCGCATCGCCCAAGCCAAGGGCACCCAGCGCATTGCCGAGCTTCGCGGCCTTACCGAATCGCACCCTTCCCTCGGCTGGGCGCTGGTCGTGGGCGTCGTCGCCATCGCCGGCCTGCCGCCCCTCGGCGTGTTCATGAGCGAGTTCCTCGTGGTCTCGTCGACCTTCGCGCGCCAGCCGCTGCTCGCCGTCGTTCTGGTCGCGGGGCTCCTGATCGCGTTCGGCGCGCTGGCGCTCCGCACCCACCAGATGGCGTTCGGACCTCCCGAAGGCGCGACGGCCAAAATGCGCGCTACCAACCTGCCGAGCCTCGCCCACCTCGGCCTCGTCCTGATGGCGGGGGTCTACCTTCCGGGCCCGTTGGTCGCCTGGTTCCAGCACGTCGCGGGGCTGCTCGGATGACCGGGTTTGAAGGGCTGCCTCTCGGCGCGCCGCGGGTCGGCATCGTCACTTGGGAGGCGGCGTGCCGCGGGCTCGCGGACGGGCGCTGGACCCTGCTCGGCCTTTGGGGCGACGGCAGCGTCGTGCGCCTCGCGATCGGCGACGATGCGACGGGCGCGCACGCGGTTCTCGCGCTCGACTGTCCCGGCGGCACCTTTCCGTCGGTTGGCCGCTGGCACGCCCCCGCGATCCGGCTGGAGCGCGCCGTGCGCGACCTCTGCGGCCTTGTGCCAACCGGCGCGCCCGACGCAAGGCCATGGCTCGACCACGGGGCGGACCCCCTCGCCTACAAATTCCTCCCCGCCGAGGGCGAGCACCTGCACCAGATCCCGGTGGGACCGGTCCACGCCGGCATCATCGAGCCCGGTCACTTCCGCTTCACCGCCGGCGGCGAGACGGTCGTCCGGCTGGAGGCGCGGCTCGGCTACGTCCATAAGGGCGTCGAGGCGCTGATGGAAGGCGCCCCGCCCGACCGCGCCGCGCGGCTCGCCGGGCGCATCTCGGGCGATTCCACCGTCGCTTATGCCTGGGCCTTCGCCCGCGCATGGGAGGCGGCAACCGATACCGAGCCGCCGCCCCGGGCGGTGTGGCTTCGCGCCTTGATGGCCGAGCTCGAGCGCGTCGCCAATCATTTCGGCGACATCGGCGCGATCTGCAACGACGCGGCCTTCGCCCTGATCCACGCCCACACCGGCGTGGCGCGCGAGGAAGTGCTGCGCGCTTCCGACCGCCTGTTCGGCCACCGGCTGATGATGGACCGGGTCGTGCCCGGCGGCGTCGTCGCCGATCCCACCGGGGGCGAATTGGTGGCACTGGAGCAGTCGATCCGCGGCTGGCGCAAGCGTCTCGCCGAGGTCGTCCGTGTGTACGACAACACCGTGTCGCTGCAGGATCGGACGGTCGGTACCGGCTTCCTGGAGCCCGAGCTGGCGGCCCGGTTCGGCGCCGGCGGCCATGTCGGCCGCGCCTCGGGCCGGGCATTCGACTGCCGCAAGACTCCCGGCTACGCGCCCTACCCGATCCTCACCTTCTCGGTGCCGGTGCGCGAGGACGGCGACGTCAACGCGCGGGTCTGGATCCGCGTGCGCGAGATCGAGGAAAGCCTGACGCTGATCGAGCAGCTCGTCGCAGCCATGCCGGACGGCCCCACACGCGCCCGGCCATGCACGACGGGCCGCGGCGAGGGTCTGGCGCGCGTGGAGGCGTTCCGCGGCGACGTTCTGGTGTGGCTCCGGCTCGATGCCGACGGCAACATCGCCCGCTGCCATGCGCGCGATGCGTCCTGGTTCCAGTGGCCGCTGCTGGAGGCCGCGATCGAGGGCAACATCGTCGCCGACTTCCCGCTACTCAATAAATCGTTCAACTGCTCCTATTCGGGGCACGACCTGTAGGCCCGCCATGCGGAGATTGTTCTGGCAGTCCGTTTCCCGCGCGCCGATGACCGAGGCGCCGCCAGCGCCCGATCGCGCCGCCCTCGCGGAGCTCGCGGGCCATCTCGATGCGGCGGCGCGGCGCCGGCTCGGCCGGTCCTTGTCGATCCGCGAGGTCGACGCCGGCTCGTGCAACGGCTGTGAGCTGGAAATCCACGCGCTCAACAACGCGATCTACGACCTGGAGCGCTATGGCATCCGCTTCGTCGCCTCGCCGCGCCACGCCGACGTTCTGCTCGTCACAGGACCGGTTACGAAGAACATGCGCGAGGCCCTGGAGCGCACCTGGCGCGCGACGCCCGATCCCAAATGGGTGGTGGCGGTCGGCGAGTGCGCGGCGGCCGGCGGGATTTTCGCCGGCGCGCCGGGCGTGGTCGGCGGCGTGCACAACGTCATACCGGTCGACCTGCACATACCAGGGTGTCCGCCCGCGCCCAGGGCGCTGCTCGCTGGCCTGCTCGCCCTTCTGGAAGGCGGCCGCGCGGCACCGCCGCCGCCCGCCTGACCCTTCGGGCTACTTCCCGCTGCGCGATGGCAAGGGCGCTGGCTGGCCCGATCGCCAGGCCGAGGTGCTCTTGCAGTGCGGGCAGATGCGCTCGCCGGCCCAGGCGCTGTCGAACTCGGTCTCGCAGCGCAGGCACTTGCGGCGCGTCCGCACGTGCGCCGGCCCATTGTCGGCGCCTTCGTCGGCGGTCTCGAAACGGTTGGGCGGAACGGGCATCATTTGCGCGCCCGATCGACGGAGCCGGGCTCGCGGTCCTTGCGGCACTCGTCGCAGATGCGCGCCCCGGTCCAGCTGCTGACGAAGCGGCGTTTGCACACCAGACAGGTGCGATGCATCGCCTGCTGCGGCTCGTCCGGCGTCTGATCGTCCTGCGGCGCGCGAGCGGCAGGCTTCGTCATGTCAGCCCTCGCCCTGTGGAGTGGTCGCCACCGGTTCGGCGCGAGCGCCCTTGCGCCCCGACGGCTTCGCGCGGCTCGCCTCGTCGCGGGCGCGCTCGGCATCCTCCGCCTCCTTGGCCAGGCGGAGCGCGCGGAGTTTCGCAGTCTTGGCGGCGAAGGCCTTCTCGGCCGTCTCGCGCGCCTTCACCCTGTCGAGGTCGCGCTTGCTCGCACTCGCCTCCTGGGCGGCGCGCCGGCCTGTGCCGGCGTCGGCACCAAAAAGCGCCCGGTTCGCCGCGTCGACGCGCTTGTCCGCCATACCTGTACCTCGCTGCGCACGCCCAAGCGTGCGAATAGTTACCCGCGCGAAAAACAGAATTCACGCAGGTTATCAGATGATTTCTTCGCTAAACACATGCAACCTATCACGGATTGCCGTTCCGCGGCAGGAAAAATGGGACGCGCTTGGCGCCGGTCTTTTTGCAGAGACCTGCCGCGTTTTTTGGCGCCGAAGGCCCGACGCGCGGGAATTTTCGAACTGGCCAAAAAATATTATTTGTGTTGTGGCCGGAATCGGACCATATGAGGGGTCATGGTCGCGCTCCGACGAACGGTCTCGCATCGCTATCGGAGGGTAGGCCCCGTTACTGGCTTCCCCAAGATTTCGGTAACCGACACCCGACGGGCGATGTGCCCGGCGGAAGCAACTTTTCGATTGGAATGACTATGTCGCAAGGAACCGTGAAGTGGTTCAACGCCGCGAAGGGCTTCGGCTTCATCGCACCGGACGACGGCTCGAAGGACGCGTTCGTCCATATCTCGGCGGTGGAGCGGGCGGGGCTGTCCAGCCTCTCCGAAGGTCAGCGCGTGAAGTACGAGCTGCAGAACGGCAAGAATGGCAAGAGCTCAGCGGAGAACCTGTCGGTCGTCGACTGACGGCTCCAACGCGCCGAAGCGTCCGGGAGGCCCGCCACGCGCGGGCCTCTTTCGTTTCGGACATCCTTATTTTTATCCTCGCTAGCGACCCTGTGACGTCGACCAGCCCTCGCGGCCGCTCTTGTGGTCGCCGACGTCGGGATAGCCGTAGGTCGGGGCGAACAGCTCCTCGATCGGCACCTTCTTGGGGATCATCGCCTGGTCGTAGAGATAGGTGACCAGCGCCTCAAGGGTCGGCCGGTTCTCCTCCACCCCGTAGGGCCAGAACTCGTTGCCGAACACCCGGTCGATCTCGTGGAAGTCGGCCACCATCCAGGGCAGCATGTAGCGCAGCGCGCCCACATCGCGCGCCTTGCTGACGGCAAGCGCGCGCGATTCGCAGCAGGCGTTGTACAGGCTGGTCGCGACGAACGGGTGCTTCTCGTATACCGAGCGCTTGATCGCCAGCACGTGCATGATCGGGAAGATCTTCGTGCGCTTGAAGTAGTCCGCCTCGACCTCGCGGAAGTCGGGGAACAGGCGCTGGACCTTCGGGTTGCGGCCGAACGGCTCGGGGATCGACGCGGTGATCATGGCGTCGATGCCACCGTTCGCCCCGCCGTCCTCGAGAAGCTGGTTGAGCGACCGGCCCGACGCGTTCTGTTCGAGATCGATCTTCTTGAGCACGGGCAACACGCTGGGCTTGCCGTGCGTGCCGGGATGCTCCATCGCACCCTGGATCCACTTGATGGTCGAGAGATCGACGCCGTGATCGTGCTGCAGCAGACCTCGGATGAAGACCGCCGCCGTCTGGACATATAGCGGCACGCCCACGCGGCGCCCCTCAAGATCCTTCGGCGACTTGATGCCGGAATCGGCATTGATGAAGATGAACTGGTGGCGGAAGACGCGCGAGATCATAACCGGCAGCGCGACGAAGGGCGAGTTGCCTGCGATATGCTTCGTGATGTGCTCCGACAGCGAGAACTCCGAGGCGTCGAACTCCTGCCCGCCGCCCATCCGGTCGAAGATCTGGCGCGGGTCGTCGATCCGCATGAAATTGAGATCGATGCCCGCGGGCTTCACGTCGCCGGTATAAAGCGCATGCATGCGGTCGTAGAAGCCGCAGGCGAGGGTGATCGGAACGTTCGGCATTCGGGCACCTTTCTCGATGTGGCGGCCCCGGCGCCCGCGACGGGACGGCGGGCGGGGCGCTTTCGTGGCGAGGGAATGGGCGTGTCGGCGCGGTCAGTCTAAGCCGCGGCCGGAGCCTGCCGCAAGCGGGGCCGGCGCGGCGCCCCGGCCGCGGCACGCTATTGATCGGGCCGGCGAACAAGGCGATGTTGGGCGCGCCGGTGCAAGGCCGGCCGCGCGCCACCGAACGGCGCACGATGGGCGAAGCGGGCCAGCAAGGTCGGCAGCCAGGCAGGGCGGAGAGGCAGGGAGCATGATCGAGGCGGACGATCCGATATTCCTTCCGGCCGGGACCGGGCCGTGAGGCACGAGCGCTTGGTCTACCGGCTCGTACAGGCGGGCGTCGCGGCGGCGCTGCTCCTCGCCTGGTACGTCTCGACCAGCCAGGGGTGGGTCAACCCCATCCTGCTGCCCAAGCTGACCGCGGCCTGGGAGGCATTCCTCGCGCTGCTCGCCAGCGGCTCGTTCTGGCCGAGCCTCGAGGTGACGCTCTCCGAACTCGCGATCGCCTTCGTCATCGCGGCCGCGCTGGGCTGCGTGCTCGGCTACGCGGTCAGCCTGACTCGCTTCACGGTCCGCATGTTCGACCCCTTCTTCGCTGGACTCTACTCGATCCCGGTGATCCTGCTGTTCCCGCTCTACGTCCTGTTCTTCGGTATCGGCGAGGGATCGAAGATCGCGATCGGCGCGACCATCGCCTTCTTCCCGGTGGTGCTCAACACGATCGCTGGGTTCGGCTATGTCGACAGCACCTACGTGCGCGCCGCGAAGTCGATGGGCGCGTCACAGGTGCAGATGTTCTGGTCGGTGATGGTGCCGGCGGCGTTCCCCGTGGTCCTGACCGGGCTCCGCATTGGCTTCATCCTGGCGTTCCTGTCGATCCTCGGGACGGAAACCATCGCCTCGCTTGCCGGGCTCGGACACCAAATCGTCGACCATTCCGAGCGGATGGAGACGGCGATGATGTTCGCCTACATCTTCCTCGTCATCATCATCTCGTTCGTGCTGAACGCTCTCGTCTCGTACGTCGAGAAGCGCGCAAGACGGGCCTATCTATGAGCGTCCGCATCGGTCCGGGCCGCGCCCGGCTCCTCATGATCGTGGGGCTCGTCATCCTGTGGGAGGTGGCCGTCAAGCTCGCCCACGACCCCGACTTCCTCAGCACGCCCTGGCAGACCCTGCTCGCGCTGATCGGCTTCTTCGACAATCCGGACGTGCTCGCCGCCCTCCAGACCACGCTGTGGGAACTGCTGGTCGCGTTCGTGCTGGCGGTCGTCGTGGGCCTGCCGATCGGTCTTCTGATCGGGCTCAAGCGCTTCGCCTACGGCTCGTTCTTCCCTGTGGTGGTGCTGCTCTACGCGATCCCGCAGGCGACGGTCCTGCCGCTGGTGATCCTGATCTTCGGGATCGGGCCCGAATTCGAAGATCGCCTTCGGCTTCAGCCATGCGGTGTTCGCGATCATCATCAACGTGATCGCCGGCGTGCAGGGCATCAAGCCGCTCCTGATCAACGCCGCGCGGTCGATGGGCGCGAGCCGCCGCCAGATCATCTGGAACGTGGTGATCCCCTACGCGGTGCCGAGCTTCTTCACCGGGCTGCGGCTCGCCATGACGGGCGACCTGCTGGGGGTGCTGCTCGCCGAGCTGTTCGTCTCGCAGGAGGGCGTCGGGCACTTCACCCGGTTCTTCACGGAGAGCTTTCAGCCCAACAAGCTGTTCGCGCTGATCGCCGCCCTCGCCGCCATTGCCGTCGTCCTCAACGAGCTCGGCCGGCGCGTCGAGCGCCGCATGAGCCGCTGGCACGACTGAAATAAAAAAGCGGCTCCCCTCGCGGGGAGCCGCTTCCGCGCGGACGCCTTCCGGCGCCGCTACATCTTCTTCTTGGGCAGGAACTCCTCGGTGTAGAGCTTCGACATGTCGGCCGACGCCGGCATCTCCTTCAGCTTGACGAAGGTCTCCTTCAGGTTCTTGAGCGACTCTTGGTCGAAGCGGCAATCGTCCGTGAACATCCCGATCGTGATGTCGTACTCCTTCGCCATCACGCTCTCGGGAAAGCCGACGAGCTTCGATTCGATCTTGACCGTCTCGGCCTTGTGCGACCGCATCCAGGCGATGGTGTCGATCCAGCCGGCGACGAAGGCGCGCACCGCCTCCGGATTTTCCTTCATCAGCTTGTCGCTCGCGAACAAGGTCCCCGAGGCATTGGCGCCCATGAACTTGCTGACCGGCGCGAGAAGCCGCCCCGTGCCCTTCTCCTCCATGGTCAGGAACAGCGAGGTCACGCTGATGTCGGCGTCGATCAAATGTTGGCGGAACGCGGCGACGATGCCGGCGGAGCCGTTGCCGATGGCAACAGTGGTGATCCCGTCCTCGCCCCAACCCTTCTGCTTGGCGAGGTCGTGCGCGATGTGATCGGTGAGCGATCCCGCGCGGGAGATGCCGATCTTCTTGCCTTTCAAATCGTCGATCGACTTGATGGGCGAGTCCTTCGGCACGCCGATCGCGAGAAACGAGAGCGGACCGGCGCTCTCGCAGATCGCCTTCGCGGGCACGCCCTTATAGGTGAGCACCATCTCGGTGCCCGCTCCGTCGCCGATGTCGATCGAGCCGGCGGCGAGCGCCTGGGCCATCTTGCTGCCGCCGGAAAAGTCGACGATCTTCAGCTTGAGCCCATGCTTCTTGAAGATCCCGACCTGGTCGCCGACATTGACCGGAATGATCGCGTCCGAATTGGCCGCGGCCTTGCCGACCGTCAGCGTCGTCTCGGCGCTCGCCGGCGACGCCCAGAGAGCGGGCGCGAGGGCGACGCTGGCGACAGCGGCAAGAACGACGTGTTTCACGCTTCTCATATTTGATCCTCCTCTGCTTGGTGGGCGCCACGCCGTCGCCGGCGATCGGCCTTGGATTTTGAGTGGAGCGGCTCGACACTAAAGCATCGCCGACCGTTGTAAAAGCGCCCCGTCGGAGAGGTCATCTGGGAGCGCAAGCAAGCGATTTGAAATCCGGGAAACATGCTCTAGCATCGCCGCCGACGCCGGCTGCGTGCCGGCATCCGCAATGGTAGTTCTGGGAGCGCATGATGAAGTTCGGGCATTTCTGCTTGCCGACCTTTTTTCCCGACGTCGACGGGAATGTCGGCCAGTTGATGCGCCGCTGGCTGGACCTGCTGGCCGAAAGCGAAGCACTCGGCTTCGATTCGTTGTGGGCGAACGAGCACCATTTCGACGCATACGGGGGCATCATCCCCTCCCCGCCGACCATGCTCGCGGGTCTGTCGCAGCGCACCAGGACCGCGCGGCTCGGCACCTCGATCGTCGTCCTGCCGCTGCACTCGCCGATCGAAATTGCCGAGCAGCTCGCCATGGTCGACCTGATGTCGGGCGGCCGCGTCGAGTTCGGCATCGGCCGCGGCTTCGTCGAGTTCGACTACGATCGGCTGGGCATCTCGCGCGAGGATTCGCAGGCGCGGATGCGCGAGCAGCTCGAGGTCATCCTCAAGGCCTGGTCGGGCGAGCCCTTCTCGCACGAAGGCCGGTTCTACAAGTACGACAACATCGAGGTCTGGCCGCGCCCCGAGCAGCGCCCGCACCCGCCGATCTGGCTCGCCTGCGCTCAGACGCCGCCGAGCTTCGAATGGGCCGGCCAGATGGGCTATTCGATCCTGACGGTCGCCTACCGCAGCGTCCAGACGCTGATCGCCAACAACAAGATCTATCGCGAGGCCTGGGCGAAGGCCGGCCGCCCCGCCAACCAGTGGCGCGTCGCGACGCACTATCATTGCGTTCTGAGCGAGAACAAGCGCGAGGCGCGCGACATCGCGCGCGAGGCATGGCGGCGCTATCTCGACGCCACGACCCACACGCTGGAAAGACTGCAGGCGGACAAGGCCTATCTCAACGATCCGAACAGTCGGAAGATCACCGAGGATCTGCTCGACATGGACCGCATGGTCGAGGAGATGCGCGTCATCGCCTGTACCCCCGACGAGGCCGTGACCCTCTTGGAGCGGGCGCAGGACGCGATGGGGTTCACCCAGTGCGACTGCACCTTCTTCTTCGGCGGCATCAGCTATGAGCAGGCCCGGCGGTCGCTTCGCCTGTTCGCGACCGAGGTGATGCCGAAGCTCAAGAACCGCGAGCCGCGTGTCGGTGCCTGATCCGACCGGCCGTCGCTTCCGCTAGGCGGCGACGGTCGCGACGCGGATTTCGAAGGACGCACGGTACGTGCCGCCTGGCGGCACGAGCGGCAGCCCCTCGCCGCTCGCCAGCGCGTTGGTCGGCGCAGTCATCGGCTCCAGCGCGACGAAGTCCTTGGCGGCGGGCGCGAACACCTGAGCGTAGCGGTAACCTTCGCCGAAGCGCACCTCGATCCGCCGCCCGGCGCCCTGGAGCGCGAACTCGGCCGGCGCGCCGGTCAGCGCGAACCCGTCGTCGAAAGCGTGCCCGGCGAGCGGCCCATCCATCCCGTCGAACGCTGTTGATGCACCGGTGGGAATCTGGTGCGGGTCGAGCGCCAGCCGCCGCATCGCAGGCAGGGCCAGGCGCCATTCGTCACGCGCCGCGTCCGGCAGACCGAAATACGGATGGAAGCCGAAGCTCACCGGCACCGGCCCGTCAGGGCCCGCGGCCACTATCGTATCGACCGCGAGCCCTTCCGGCCGAAGCGCGACGGTCATCTCCACCCGGTGACGAAACGGGAAGATTGCGAGCAGCGCTTCACCCGCCCAATTGAGCCGGGCGGAGAGCGAGTTCGGCCGCGAATCCGTCACCTGCCAGGCAAGCCGCGCCCACGGCACGCCGTGGATCGGCAGGCCGAACTCGTCGAGATGGAGCAGCGCCGAACCCTCGTCGAGCGCGACCTCCCTCCCGGCCGCGCGGTAGCCGAACCCGGCGAGCCGGTTCGCCCAAGGGTAGAGCAGCGGGATGCCGGCGGAGCTGCCCTTTGCCGCCATCGTCGCCAGATCCTTGTTCCGGCGCAGCAGCTCGGCACCCCGATGGCGGAGCGAGGCTCCGAGCATGCCGTGGGCGGGCAGGAACACGGCCTCGAGCTCGCCTGCGGTCAGCCGGCGCGCCGACGGATCCTCCAATGTTCCCGCGTAACCAGTTTCGCTATCGCCCGCCATGGTCTGCCCCCGTCGCGCGCCCGTGCCTCAGAACTGGATGACCAGCCGTCCCCGCGTGCCGCCGGCCTCGAGCCGCCGGTGCGCTTCGCCGGCGCGCTCGGGCGGATAGGTCTCCGCCACCCGGAGTGTGAGCGTCCCGTCCTCCACCTGCTGGCGCAGACGATCGAGCTTCTCGAATTCGCCGTCGTAGTCGCGCACCATTGTCGCCGAGAAGCGGATGCCGCGCTCGCCGTTGCCGCGATAGCCGCGGACAGAGGTGAAGGCGCCGCCGTCCTTAACGGCCGGCACCACCCGCTCGTTGAGCACTGCGCCGTCAGCGAGCCCGTCGACCCCGTTTGGGAAGTGCGCGCGGAAGCGCGTCGCCACGTCGTCGCCGCGGCGCACCACGATGTCGGCGCCGAGCGACTTGACGAGCTTCTCGTCCGCCTCGGACGCATCGGCGATGACGGTGAGCCCCTCGGCCTTGGCGAGCTGGATGACATACCCGCCATAGGCACCGGCGGCGCCGGTGACGGCGAGCACCTGGCCCGGCTGGAGGCCGAGAAGGTCGAGCGAGCGGCGCGCCGTCAGCCCGTTCATCGGCAGGGTCGCCGCCTCGGCATGAGACTTGCCCTTGGGCGCCTTCACGACCGAGCGCGCGTTCACCACGAGTTGCTCGCGGTAGGCGCCGTGGCTGCCTTTGGGGACGACAATCGCGAGGACCGCGTCGCCCGTCTTGACGCCGGTCGCGACACCCTCGCCCACCTCGTCGACGATACCCGCCGCCTCCATCCCCGGCACGTAGGGCGGCGGATCCGCCTTCTGCTGCTCCGCCCGCGCGCCGTCGCGGGTCGAGATGTCGGTCGGGTTCACCGTCGCCGCGTGCACGCGGATGCGCACCTCGCCCGGTCCGGCATGAACCTCCGGAAGATCGACGACCTGGAGAACCTCCGGCCCGCCGTGCTTGTTCACTCCCACCGCGCGCATGTTTTCGCCTCCCTGCCTGCGATCCGCCGATTGCACCATTCGCGGCGGGGCGGCGCAAGGGGCGGGCGCAGCACGGCGCGCCGTCAGCTCTCAGCCGGGGCCAGCCTCCGGGCGGACCAGCGCCCGCAGCCGCTTGAGCTCCTGGAACTCGCGCGTGACGTCGCGGAGCAGCGCGACGATGCCGGACGGCGCGCCCGCCTCGTCGCGCACCAGCGCCACCGTGAACTGGATCGAGAGCTTCGCGCCCGATTTCGTCTGCGCCGGAACCGACAGCAGGTCGGAGGGCCCGTAGCGCGACTCGCCTGTCTCCATCGTTCGGCGAAAGCCCGCCCAATGCCGATCGCGCAGGCTAGGCGGGATGATGATGTCGAGCGAGTGCCCCAGCGCCTCGGCCTCGGTGAATCCGAAGATGCGGGTCGCGCCGACATTCCAGTACCGGATCGTGCCGTCGCGGTCGGCATAAACCACCGCGTCGGGCAGGTCCGACATCAGCGCGCCTGCGACGCGCGCACGCTCTTCGGCGCTCAGCACGACGTTCCGTCGCGCCGGAACGTGCCGGCCTCGGTGACGATGGCATCCATCGGCACGTCGTGCGGCAACGGGAAGATCGACGGGAGCGCCGCCGACGCCGCGCCCACGCCAACAGCGAGCGGACGCGGCGCGAGCGCGCCGAGCGTCCGGTCGTAATAGCCGCCGCCATAGCCGAGGCGGTAGCAGCCGCGGTCGAATCCCACGACCGGCGCGACGACGGCATCGGGCACCACCGCCGGCCCTTCGGCCGGAACGGGAATGTCCCACACGCCTCGCTCCAGCGGCGCGCCCAGACGCCATACGCGAAATTCGACGGGCGCCTTCGGGCGCACGACAACCGGCAGCGCGCAGGCGCCGCCCTTTTCGCGTACCCGGTCCATCCAGGGCCGGAGGTCGGGCTCCCCCCGGATTGGCCAATAGACCCCGATGGTTCGCCCAGCGATTTCGCCGAGCAGCGCATCGAGACCTTCGGCGATCCGCGTCGCGAGCGCACGGCGCTCGTCCGGTGTCAGCTTCGCGCGCGCTGCGATCAATCTCGCCCGGGCCGCCTTTCGCCACCGCATGACGTCGATCCGGGTCTGCGCGTCCGGCTCGGGAATGAAGCCGAGCGCCTCGGCATCGAGCTCGTGCAAGAAGCACGGCGGCGAGGCGTATTCGCCGTTCCTGCCGCCCTCACCCGGCGCGCCTGGGGCGGCGCGGTGGTCAACCGCTCGCCTTCGCTCCCTCTCGTCCGCCATCTACCATCCAATTCGGTATTTCGGACACCGAAAATATCACCTATAATCGGATTTTCAAATTCCGATTCGAGGATATCGCGAGACGTCCCATGCGGCTGACCTCCTTCACCGATCTTGGGCTGCGCGCGATGATGCGCCTCGCCGGCGAACCCGGCCGCAGCTTCACGACCGACGAGATCGCGGGCGAGTTCGCCATCTCGCGTCACCACCTCACCAAGATCGTCGGCGAACTGGCGCGCGCCGGCTTCATCGCCACGCAGCGCGGCGCCGCCGGCGGATTCCGCCTCGCCCGACCGGCCGACAAGATCACGCTGGGCGAGATCGTGCGCCGGCTGGAGTCCGGCCACGCCCTGGTCGAGTGCTTCCGCGAGGACGGGGGCGCCTGCGTGCTGACCCCACGTTGCCGTCTCAAGCGGCACCTCGCGACGGCCGAGGAGGCGTTCCTGCACGCACTCGACGGCACGACCCTTGCGGAGTGCGCCTACACGGCCTGACGCGTCGCCCGTTGCCGCATCGGCAACGGCTCTTTCCCCAGAATGCGCGAGGAACTGCGGACGCGGTTCCGCCGCTTGCGGGCCCGCAATCCGCCCCTATTTGAGGTGCCCGTGCTCGGCGTAGTAGCGGCCGGCGCCTGCGTTCAGCGGAATTGACGTCCGCGCGATCTTTTTCGGGTCTAACGGATAGGTCACGGGGCTGTCCTTCGGCGCGAGGTGGCGATACTGACGCTCGAGCACGGCGGGCGTCTCGCATAGGATCGCCGCGATCACATAGCCCAAATCCTCCGGGAAATCGTCCCGGCAGAACAGCAGGAAGTCCGAAAAGTCGAGCGTTTCGAAGGCACCGGGCAAGCCGGGGAACCGGTCGGACGGCACGTTCCCGACCTCCCAGCCGTACCTGTCCACCAACCCGGACAGCGCCTGCGGCTCGAACGGCAGGAAGTTCACCGGCCTGGCGGCGATCAGCTCCTTCCAGTAGGGCGTCATCACCGCCTCGAACAACACGGCATCGGCGTCGCCGCGGGTAACCAGCGGGATCGTGTCCCACGGCCCCTCCCCGTCGATCACGCGGCCGCCCCAGCCTTCGATGGCCGCCCGCGAAACGCCCGATGCCTCCAGCAGCCGGTGCGCGGCGAAGCCCGCCATGTTTTGGCCGTCGTCTGGACCGGTCGCGAGACGGAAGGCCGGCTTTTTCGCGCGCATCTCGGCGAAGCTCGCCACCCCGAACGTCTTGTCGATGGCGAAGACCATGCGGTCGTCCTGCGGCAGGGTCCCGAGGGCGCGCAGCCTGCCGACGTCGGGGCGCTCCATGATCCCGCGCTTTTCGAAGATCGTGCGGGCGAAGGGTGCCGGCACGAACATCGCCACCTGCACCTCGCCGTCGAGAACAGCGTCGATCGCGTCGGTCCCGCCGCGGCCGGCCCAGGTGGCGAAGCGCGATCCGGGCAAGGTCCGCTTCCACAACTCAGAAGAGATCCAGCCACAGATGCGGTGCAAATTTGCGCTGCCCCAGTCGCCCATCATGTGCAAGGTGATCACCCGGTCGAGGCGAGTGTTCGATGTGGCGGCCACGTTCCCTTCCTTTCGCCGGACTCACGGTCGGCTTTGACAGCGCTATCGTTCCCTCGCTAATATCTCGGAAATTGGTAGAGTTCTACCGAAATTTGCGGAGGGCCTGTGACCGACGGATTTGCGCGGGGGACGACGCCGGAGGAGACGGAAAACGGTGCCGCGCCGGACGCCCCTTCGGGCTTCATCCCCCTTGGCCGCAGCCTCGGCTATCACTTGCGCCAGCTCTCGGAAAGCTGGACCGCCGCGATGGACCAGGAGGCCCAGCGGCACGGCATCTCACTCAGCCAATGGCGCTATCTGCGTGAGCTCTGGGAGGAGGACGGGCTGACCTCGGGCGAGCTGACGCGCCGCGTCGGCCGACAGGGCCCCACGACAGTCGCGGCCGTGCAGTCGCTGGAGCGCGCAGGGCTGGTGACGCTCACCAAGTCTCGCCATGACCGGCGCAAGAGCCATGTCCGGCTCACTGCGCGCGGCCGCAAGCTCGCCGTCGCCATGTCGCCGCTGATCCAGGACGTGAACGAACGGGCGGTGGCGACCCTGGCACCGGAGGAGGTCGAGACGTTCAAACGGCTGATCGTGCGCATGCAGCGCACGCTCGACGCACGCTCATCGACGCGGAACACCTGGGCGACCGCCCGCACCCAGGCCCTGGCCGACGAGGTGGGGCTGCGCGGCAACAGCAGCTAGAAATCAAGGGAGGAACCGACATGCCGCAATTCATCACGATCCATCGCGCGCCGGGGCTCAAGCCCGAAGAGCTGACCCAGAACGCCCAGGCGGTCGTCGACGCCAAGGTCGCGGCCTTCCGTCAGATCTACGTCAACGTCGCCGAGGGCTTCCTCGTCTCGATCTTCGAGGCGGACAGCAAGGACCAGGTCGAGGAGCAGATGGAAATCCTCGGCTTTCCGGTGGACGAGATGCACGAGGTGCATTTCGCCGCCTCGCACGCCGAGATGGAGGGGATGCTGAAGGGACAGGGAGGCCGCTGACATGGCCCAGAACCCGACAATCCCGCCGCCGCGGCCCGACCGGCCGCCGCTGGTCGCCAACGTGTTCGAGACGATGCAGCGCGGCAACACGCAGCTTCTGCCGCTCTTCCCGTATCTGCACCCGGGCGCGATGGTGCCTGCCGGCGCGATCATTCAAGGCGGGCCGGACGCCGGGTACGGGCACTTCTTCCATCACAATACGCAGGACGAGGTGGTGGTGGCGCTGGCCGCCAACGGCGCGATGCTCGCGACCGGACAGGTGTTCGTCGGCGGCCGGGTACACGGCGTCAACTCGTTCCTCAAAAACGAGAAGGACCCGAATTCTTACGCGGTGATGATGATCGTGCAGCGCCAGGCGGAAGAGGGCAAGCAGACGGAGGCATGCAGCCTGCGCTGCGAGAGGTGCCACGAGGAGATATTCTTCCAGGAGTTCGACGCGACGCCGCCGCCCGACGCGCGGGAAGACGATCATCCCTTCGTCTCGGTCGCGGTTCTGCCGGCGCTGTTCGCGGCATTCAATGACGATTTAGCGCGCCGGACCTGCGCGAAATGCGGCCACGTGAACCCGCCTTTCCCAGTCGCCGCCTGGGGCTGGGACCGCTATGCCGGGCAGGCCGACACCGCAGCCCGCGGCCGTGAGGCCCTCGTCGCGGCGGCCGTGCCCGCGAGCTAGGCGGGAGAGGACGATGCCGCGCAAGAAGACGTTCCAGACCTTCCGCGAGGCGCGGAAGCTCGGCCCCTACGCCGAAATGCCGCTGCTGCCTGAAGACATCCAGGTCCAGCTCTTCCTCAGCCGCAACGACCGGCCGCAGCCCTTCTACCTGGTGTGCGAGAAAGACTCGCTCCTGCTCGTGATGTCGGGCTCCGGCGGCGTGCGCTTCCAGGGCACCTCCGTCGAGCGGTTCGGGCTCAAGACCGGCGATTGCGTGTATGTCCCCGCCGGCACCCCGCACCGGTTCGAGACCGGCGAGGAAACGGTGGTGCTGCGTTTCAAGTCCGACGTGCCGGGGCTGGAGGCGGTGGCGTGGTATTGCGAGGGGTGCGGTAGCGAGCTTCATCGCGAAACGTGGGACGCCGGACGAGAGATCGCTCAGGAGAAATATGCGGCGGCAACCGCCCGCTTCAGCGCCGAGACCAGGCTGCGCACCTGCGCGTCCTGCGGCACCGTCCAGCCGGCCCCGAATACGGCGCCCTATCGGTGGGACGAGGTGGCCGCCCAGGTGCGCACGGGATAGGGGCCTCCTCCTCGCGCAGTCGACCCGCCGACCAATGATCTCAACCAACGCCGGCGGGCTTCGCTCGGCACACTCTCCCGGCAATACCGCACGTGCGGCGACCGCGCTGCTGTGCGGCGCCGGGACTGTTCCCGCGCCCCCTCCCGAGTTTTGACCTCGATCAACGGCCGCGTTGCCGCCGATTGCTATAGGGGATCGCAGGCGCGGGAGGCGGCAATGACGGAAGCAGCGGCGGTCGACATCATCCGCAAGGCGGGGCCGAGCGCTGGCGTGGCGCCGAACCTCGCCGACTACGAGGCCGCCCGGCGCGCCTTCTCTTGGGACGCGGCGCGCGCGGCGCTGGATGCGCTGCCTGGCGGGCGCGGACTCAACATCGCTCACGAGGCGGTCGACCGGCACGCGGCGGGACCGCTGGCGGCGAAGCGTGCGTGGCGCTGGCTCGGCAAGTCGGGGGAGGTTCGCGACATCACCTATGGTGAGCTCAAGCGCCTCACCTCGCGTTTCGCCAACGTGTTGGCCGGGCTCGGCATCGGGAAGGGCGACCGGGTCTTCGTGCTCGCCGGCCGCATACCGGAGCTCTACATCGCCGCTCTCGGCACGCTGAAGCACCGCGCCGTGTTCTCGCCCCTGTTCTCGGCCTTCGGTCCCGAGCCGATCGCCGCGCGCATCTCGATCGGGGGCGGCAAGGTCCTGGTCACCACGGCCGCCCTGTATGGGCGCAAGGTCGCCCCGATCCGCGAACAGCTCCCGAGCCTCACCCACATCCTGATCGCGGGCGCGCCGGACGATCCTGATATCCCGGGAACCCACAATCTCGCCCGGCTGATGGCCGCGGCCAGCGAGGATTACGAGATCGGCCCGACCGATCCCGAGGATATGGCGCTGCTTCACTTCACCAGCGGCACGACCGGCAAGCCCAAGGGCGCCGTTCACGTCCACGGCGCGGTCGTGGCGCACCATGCGACCGGCCGCCTTGCGCTCGACTTCCATCCCGACGACATCTTCTGGTGCACCGCCGACCCCGGCTGGGTGACCGGCACCTCTTACGGCATCATCTCGCCGCTGACGAACGGCATCAGCTCGATCATCGACGAGGCGGAGTTCGACACCGAACGCTGGTACCACACGCTGCAGGACCAGCGCGTGACCATCTGGTACTCGGCCCCCACCGCCATCCGGATGATGATGAAGACCGGCGAGGCGCTGGTCCGCAAATACGACCTGTCCGCGCTTCGCTTCCTCGCCAGCGTGGGCGAACCGCTGAACCCCGAGGCCGTCGTCTGGTCGAACAAGGCATTCGGACGGCCGTTCCACGACAATTGGTGGCAGACCGAGACCGGCGGAATCATGATCGCCAACTACGCGTCGATGGACATCAAGCCTGGCTCGATGGGAAAGCCCCTGCCCGGCATCGACGCCGCGATCGTCGCGCGCGACGGCGACGGCACGATCACCGAGGTCACGGCGCCCGACATCGAGGGAGAGCTCGCGCTGCGGCCCGGCTGGCCCTCGATGATGCGCGCCTATCTCAATGAAGAGGCGCGCTACGCGAAATGCTTCGTCGGCGGCTGGTATCTGACCGGCGACCTCGCGAAGCGGGATGGGGACGGGTACTTCTGGTTCGTCGGGCGCACCGACGACGTCATCAAGACGTCCGGGCATTTGATCGGCCCGTTCGAGGTCGAAAGCTGCCTGATGGAGCACCAGGCGGTGGCCGAGGCCGCGGTGATCGGAAAGCCCGACCCGGTGGCGGGCGAGATCGTCAAGGCGTTCGTCGCCCTGAAGGACGGGTTCGAGGCGGGCGAGCCCCTGCGCCGCGAGTTGCTGGCCCATGCGCGCCGTCGCTTGGGCGCGGTGGTGGCGCCGAAGGAGATCGACTTCCGCCGGAACCTGCCCAAGACGCGGTCGGGCAAGATCATGCGCCGCCTGCTGAAGGCGCGCGAGCTGGGCCTGCCGGAAGGCGACCTCTCGACCTTGGAAAGCGAGGAGCGATGACCGAACCGCACGCCAAGCCGCACCTCAGCCGCGCCCACCTGCTGGATGACCTCAAGGGCATGATCCGCATCCGGCGCTTCGAGGAGAAGTGCGCCGAGCTCTACACCCAGGAGAAGATCCGGGGCTTCCTCCACCTCTATGTCGGCGAGGAGGCGATCGCGGTGGGCGCGATGCAGGCGCTCGCGCCGGAAGACGCGGTCGTCGCGACCTATCGCGAGCACGGCCATGCTCTGGCGCGCGGTATTCGCGCCGACGTATTGATGGCCGAGATGTACGGCAAGCTCGAGGGCTGCTGCCGGGGCCGCGGCGGCTCCATGCACATTTTCGACGCGAAGAGGCGGTTCTACGGCGGCAACGCCATCGTGGCGGGGGGGCTGCCTCTCGCGGTCGGGTTCGCGCTCGCCGACAAGATGCAGAACCGCGCGCGCGTCACCGCCTGCGTGTTCGGCGAAGGCGCCGTCGCCGAGGGCGAGTTCCACGAATCGATGAACCTGGCGGCCCTTTGGCGCCTGCCCGTGCTGTTCGTGTGCGAGAACAACCTCTACGCCATGGGCACTGCACTGACGCGGTCCGAATCCCAGACGGACATCGCCGAGAAGGCGCGGGGCTACAATGTCACCGCGCGCACGGTCGACGGCATGGACGTGGTCGCCGTCGAGGCGGCTGCGCGCGAGGCGGTCGACGCTGTGCGCTCGGGCGACGGCCCGCACTTCCTGGAATGCCGGACCTACCGGTTCCGCGCGCATTCCATGTTCGACGCACAGCTCTATCGCTCGAAGGAAGAGGTCGCCGACTGGATGGCGCGGGACCCGATCACCCGCCTCTCCGATTGGATGAAGGACGCCGGCACGCTGCACGCCGACGACGTCGCCGGCATCGAGGCCGAGGTCGCGACGGAGATCGACGATGCCGTCGCCTTCGCCGAGGCGGGCACATGGGAGCCTCTGGAGGAAATGGAGCGATTCACGCTGATGGACCGGGTGCCGTCATGACCGTCGCCGCCAACGAGACCGAGACGATCGTCACCACCTACCGCGAGGCGATGAAAGAGGCGATCCGCGACGCGCTGAAGCGCGATCCCCGCGTGTTCCTGATGGGTGAGGACGTCGGGCGCTACGGCGGCTGCTACGCCGTCTCGAAAGGGCTGCTCGCCGAGTTCGGCGAGGAGCGAATCCGCGACACGCCCCTCTCCGAGTCGGCCTTCGTCGGCGCCGGGATCGGCGCGGCGCTCGGCGGGATGCGGCCGATCGTCGAGGTGATGACGGTCAATTTCAGCCTTCTCTGCATCGACCAGATCGTCAACAACGCCGCCACCATCCCGCACATGTCGGGCGGCCAGTTCGCCGTGCCGCTGGTGATCCGCATGGCGACGGGTGCCGGCCGCCAGCTCGCCGCCCAGCACTCCCATTCCCTGGAAGGATGGTATGCCCACGTGCCGGGCCTCAAAGTGCTCGCGCCCGCCACGCTCGAGGACGCGCGGGGCATGCTGTGGACCGCGCTGGAGGACCCGAACCCGGTTCTGATCTTCGAGCACGTGATGCTCTACAACCGCGAGGCCCGCCTCGCACGCGACGCGGGGCCGGTGGACATCGGCAAGGCCGCGATCCGCCGCGAAGGCCGCGACGTCACGCTGATTACCTACGGCGGCAGCCTCTACAAGACGCTGGACGCGGCCGAGACGCTGCGTGCGGACGGGCTGGAGGCTGAAGTCATCGACCTTCGCTCGCTGCGCCCGCTCGACATGGACACCATTCTGGCCTCCGTGGCGAAGACCCACCGGGCTGTGGTGGTCGACGAGGGCTGGCGGACCGGCAGCCTGGCCGGCGAGATCAGCGCCCAGATCGCAGAGCAGGGATTCTACGAGCTCGACGCGCCGGTGGCGCGAGTGTGCGCGGCTGAGATCCCGATCCCATATCCCAAGCATCTCGAAGATGCGGCGGTGCCGCAGCCAGCTTCGATCGCGCGGGCCGCGCGCCAGGTGGCCGGCCGCGCATGAGCGAGTTCCGCATGCCGTCGCTCGGTGCCGATATGGAGGCCGGCACGCTGGTCGAGTGGCTGAAAAAGCCGGGCGATGCGGTGAAGCGGGGCGACATCGTCGCGGTCGTCGAGACCCAGAAGGGCGCGATCGAAATCGAAATCTTCCAGGACGGCACGATCGACAGGCTGCTGGTCGAGCCGGGCATCAAGATCCCGGTCGGCACGCCGCTCGCCCTGGTCCACGGGCCCGGCGAAGCCGCGGCCGAAGCGCCCCCCGAAGCGGCGGTCGCTGCCGCGCCACCTCCCTGCCCCATTCGCCCAGAGGAGCGGCCCGAAGGGCCGCGTCTCGAAGCGCGAACGGGCGAGCCTCCGCCGCCCGCCGGCGCACGCCTCCGCATCTCGCCGGTCGCGGCCTCGCACGCGGCCGCGCTCGGGATCGACCCGCGCACGCTTGCCGGGACAGGTCCGGGCGGCGCCATCATGCTGACCGACGTCGAGCGAGCGGCGAAGCCGGCCCCCCTTGCGCCCTCACCTGCGGCCCCTACCGCGCCGGCCATGTCGGCGATGCGCCAGGCAATCGCCGCGGCGATGGGGCGCTCGAAGCGCGACATTCCGCATTATTATCTCGGCACGTCGATCGACATGGGCGTGGCGCTCGACTGGCTCGACGCGGCGAACAAGGCGCGCCCGGTTCAGCAGCGCCTGCTCTACGGCGTCCTCCTCATCAAGGCCGTCGCGCGCGCCCTGCGCGAGGTGCCGGAGCTGAACGGGTTCTGGACCGGCGCGGCACAGCCGTCGGAGTCGGTGCACGTGGGTTGGGCGATCTCGCTGCGCGGCGGTGGGCTGGTCGCCCCCGCCATCCACGATGCCGACACGCTCTCGCTCGACGATCTCATGGCGTCGCTCCGCGACCTGGTCGCGCGCGCCCGGAAGGGCGGCCTTCGCAGCTCCGAGCTTTCCGATCCGACCGTGACCGTCACCAGCCTGGGCGAGCAGGGCGTCGACCGCGTCTATGGAATCATCTTCCCGCCGCAGCTCGCGCTGGTGGGGTTCGGCCGGATCGCGCGTCGTCCCTGGGTGGTCGGCGACGCGGTCGTTCCAAGGCCAGTGGTCGAGGCGACCCTCTCCGCCGATCATCGCGCCTCGGACGGCCATCGCGGCGGGCTGTTCCTCGCCGCTATCGACCGCTTGCTGCAGGAGCCGCAATCGCTATGACCGAAGATCTGAAGCCCGCCATCATCGATGCGCTGCTGTCGGTGGCGCCCGAGGTGGACCCGCCCGTCATCGACCCCGCCACGGACCTGCGCGAGCAGTTCGACCTCGACTTTATGGACTTCCTCAACTTCGTGATCGCCCTGCACGAGCGCTTCCGCGTCGAGATCCCGGAAACCGACTATCCCTTGCTCGCGAGCCTCGACGGCGCCGCGGATTATCTCCGCAAGAAGCTGCCGGGTTCGACCGCTCGTTGAATGTGGGTCAACCTGGCCGGCGGGAGGCCTCCTCCCGGCGGGGAAGCGGCTCGCATTCGTACCCGTGCGCGATGCTGTTCCAGGGGAACGGCTTGTGACGACGCTCGAACCTGCACAGTGCGGCCCGCCGCGCGCGACCGGGCGAGCGGGCTCGGCGGACTTCGATCTGGTCGATAGTGGAGCGGAACCGCTTGCCGCGACAGTTCACCAGCTCGCGAAAGAAGCGGAACAGGTAGCCTTCACTCTCCGTGATCGGCCGCACGTGTCTGGTCATCTCGGGCCTCGATTCCTGCATTCCGGTCAGGCCGTCGCGTCGCGCCATTCCGCCGGCGATGACGGCCATCTTTTGCCGGTCGGACTGGCGGCCGCCAGCAGGGCCCGCGGATCGTGGACGATCACACTCTGCCACCGGTAGCCGAGAACATTCTGGCGCGGAAAATCGGCGAGAATTTGGCAGACGGACTCGACCGAAAGCGCGGTAGCCTGCGCGAGTTTGTCGACGCGGATCGGCAGGTCGAACGACATCCCCGCCATCAGCGGCCGGTGTCCCAGCCGGCCCTCGATGAGCGTGAGCAGCAGCCGAGCGATGCGTGCCTCCGGAGATGGTTCGCCGGAAGCGCTTGCCGGCCTCACGGCCAGATGCTGTTCGGCCATCCCCTTCTCCCTCGCGCCGTGGCGACCGCTGCAGATTCGGGCATCGGTCTCTCCCGGTCCCAAACCTGCACCGGGCGCAGCCATCGAACCTTGACATGGGTCAAGCTTGTCGAGTTGCCGCACCCTGGCGTTCCAAGTTCAACGCGAGAGAGCGAGAGCAGCACGACGTATTGGCGCGGCCGCCCATATCGCTGCGACGTGCGTCGTCCATACCTTTTCCAGCGGCATTCTGAAGGCGGTCCTGCTTCCAGCGAACGTCCTCCGGCCTGTTGATCTCCCTCAAATCCTGTACGGCCGCATGCACCATAGTGAATGGGATGTGGCGCGCGTGCGAAGGGTTGGCCAGGCAATTTCCGCGGCAAAATCAGGAACGAAGCAGAAAATGCGAAGGTTCGTTATGCTCGGGCTTGCGAGCCTCATGCCATCCCGCCTCATGGCGCACCTAAGCTGGCTCACGATCGTGCTTGCCGCGGGGTTCATTCCCGCCGCGTCCACCGCCGATCCGCTTGCCATTTTCGTCAGCATCCTGCCCGAGAAGAATCTCGTCGAACGGATCGGAGGTTCGCACACGACCGTGTCGGTGATGGTCGGGCCGGGCCAGAGCCCCGCGACCTATGAACCGACCCCGAGACAGATCGCTGCGCTTTCCTCGGCACGCCTGTATTTTCGCATCGGTGTGCCGTTCGAGCTTGCATGGATGGCCAGGATCCGCGCAGCGAATCCCGACATGGTCGTTGTCGACGTCGCGGAAGGCCTCAGGCGAATGCCGGTCGAGCGCAGCGATGACCAGAAGATCAACGACGCGGCACGGCTTGCCGACCCTCACGTATGGACGAGCCCACTGTTGGCAAAGCGTATGGCTGCGCGGATACGAGATGAGCTCATCGCGCTCGACCATACCCATAGCGACGAGTTCTATCGCAACTACGCGATCCTGGCGGTCGAGTTGGAGCGCCTCGATAACGACATCCGCAAACGTGTCGCACCTTTGAGTGGGCGAGCGTTCCTGACCTTCCACCCCTCATGGGGCTACTTTGCCGACAGCTACGGCCTGACGCAGATTTCCATCGAGAGCGAAGGGAAGGAACCGGGTCCCCGCACCCTCCAACGCATCATCGACGAAGCGAAGCGCATGGGCCTCAAGACCGTCTTCGTCGAGCCCGAGTTCAGCCGCACGGCCGCCAGCATGGTGGCGCGAGAGCTCGGCGGACGCACCGTCTCGATCGATCCGCTTGCCGAGGACTACATTGCGAACATGCGCACGGTTGCCGCGGCCATTGCGCATTCTCTGGAGGCGAGGTGAGCCCCGTCATCGAATTGCGCGGCGTCTCGTTCCGCTACGACGGACCATCGATCCTCGACGATGTCGATCTTTCGATCGAGCGCGGCGAATTCCTGGGGCTCATCGGTCCCAACGGCGGCGGAAAGACTACACTTCTCAAGCTGGTCCTCGGGCTTCTCGGGCCGAGTCGAGGCAATGTTTGCGTCCTGGGCCGGCGTCCCGCCGAGAGTCGAAGAGCGATCGGGTATGTACCGCAGGTTGCCGCCTTCCGGCGGGATTTTCCGATCACGGTGGAACAGGCGGTCCTTCTCGGGCGGCTCGGGATGGCGCCCAGGATCGGCGGGTATAGCCAGCGCGACCGCGACGCCGCACGGCGAGCAATGGCCGAAACGGAAATCCTCGAATTTCGGAAGCGAGGACTCGCGGCACTGTCCGGTGGCGAGCTTCAACGGGTCTTGATCGCACGGGCGCTCGTGGCCGATCCGGATATCCTTCTCCTGGACGAACCCACCGCCAACGTGGACCTAAGGATGGAAATGGATATTTTTGAGCTCCTCAAGGAGATCAACCGGCGTGCCACCATCGTGGTGGTGTCGCACGACATCGGATTCATCTCCCGATACGTGACACGCGTCGCGTGCCTGAATCGCACGCTGATTTGCCATTCGACTTCCGAAATCACCGGCGAGGTCATCCAGGAACTTTATGGCCGGCCAGTACGAATGGTGCGCCACGTCCAAGGGGACGCGCGCCAAGAAAGACAGGCGCCATGACGGACGCGTTCCTGACCCAGGGATTCCTGCAGAACGCCCTGGTGGCCGCACTGCTCGCCGGACTCGGTTGCGGGGTCGTCGGGACCTACGTCGTCGTGAAGCGCATCGGCTACATGGCCGGCGGCATCGCCCATACGGTGCTCGGCGGCATGGGCGTCGCCTACTTTCTCGGCAAGGATCCTCTGCTCGGAGCCATGGTCGCGGCCGTCTTGTCTGCAATGGTGATCGGCTGGGTCAGCCTGCGGCGGAAGCAGCATGAGGACATTATCATCGGCGCACTTTGGGCGACGGGCATGGCTGTCGGCATTCTCTTTCTCGCGCGGACCCCCGGCTACAACGTCGACCTGATGAGCTATCTGTTCGGCAACATCCTCATGGTCTCGCGCGCCGACCTGTTTCTCATGGACTTTCTCGACGCGGCCGTCTTCTGCCTGGTGGGCCTCTTCTACAAGCAATTCCTCGCCGTCTGCTTCGACGAAGAATTCGCGCGGATCCGCGGCGTGAACGTGACGACGATCTATCTGCTCCTCCTGTGCATGGTCGCGGTGACGGTCGTCTCCCTGATCCAGGTCGTCGGACTCATTCTGGTCATCGCACTGTTTACTCTTCCGGCGGCAACGGCTCGCCAGTTCGTGCGGTCCGTGGCAGGGATGATGATTGCCGCTTGCGCGCTTGGCGCCATCGTCGGCGTCGCGGGGTTGGGCGTCTCGTATCAAACGAACCTGCCTTCCGGGGCGACGATCATCGTGATCGCCGGCGCGGTGTTTCTGATCTCGCTCGGGGCCAGCGCCGTCCAGCGGAGATTGCGCCATGCTCGGCTCGACCGGCCGAGCTGAAACGCGCTGAACATCAAGAAGTCGCCGCGCCATGGCCCGTACCGCACCGTTCGAAACTGAAACACCACGCTACGAGCGCTGGTTCGGCCGTCACAGGGCCGCCTACCAGTCCGAACTGCTCGCGCTTCGCGAGATATTGCCCGATCCGGGGCTCGCTCTCGAAGTCGGCGTCGGAACGGGCCGCTTCGCCGCGCCACTCGGCGTCGGCTTCGGCATCGATCCGTCCGCCCGGATGCTTCGCCACAGCGTGCGTCGGGGGATCAAGTGCGTATGCGGAACCGCCGAGGCTTTACCATTCCGTGACGGAGTGTTCGACCGGGTGCTGATCGTGACGACCATTTGCTTCTTGGATGATGCCCGGGCAATGCTTGCCGAGGCCCACCGCGTGCTGAAGCCGGACGGTGCCGTGGTCATCGGCTTCATCGACCGGACGAGCCGGCTCGGCCGGCACTACGAGGCACACCGCCAAGAGAGCGTCTTCTACCGCGACGCCACGTTCTTTTCAGCGATGGAGGTAGACGACCTCTTAACCCGAACCGCATTCGGCGAGCGCACCTGGCGGCAGACGCTGAGCAAACCCCTCGCAGAAACGAACGAGGTGGAGCTATCGCAGCCTGGGTTCGGCGAAGATGCTTTCGTCGTGGTCCGCGCGGCGCGGGCTGCCGCCTAAGTGGTCGCGCGGCGACGAGGCCTGCGCGATTGACCGTCTTGCCCGAATCGTCAGCCGTCACTTCGATTTTGGCAACCCGTGCTGCTTGGTCGGGCCGACATGCTCCATGTCCACCCCGTCGCTTACTTGGTCGAGCGCCAGCAAGATGCGCCTGAGGAGATCGCCATTCTCCCCGTCCGGCATGCCTTCCTCGTCAGCGACAGCGATTTCGGCGGCGTCGTATTCCCAGCGCCGCAGGATCTCGATTTTCTGATCCCGCGTGAGCGTCTCATGTCGGACGACGTCTTCGGGCGAGGCGAACACCGAGCCGGGGTCCAAGAGCGCCTTCTGCATGTCGACCGTGGGTAGGGACTGCGGTTTGCGCATGTGCAGGGTCTCCTTCGAAGGTGCCGTTGGGCGTTGGGGAGTCGACCACCTAGCCTCCCGTCGCGAGTGCCAGCAGGCGATGAACCGCGACACTCAGCGCCGCGCCTCCGCCGAACCACCAAAGATGGCCGTAGCGGCGCGCCATGGGAAACAACTCGTGCAGTGAGACGAAGATCATGGCCCCAGCCGCGAAGGCCATGAAGTAGCTGTTGAGACCCGGCTCTATCTCTACCGCGAGCAGTCCGACGACGGCTCCGACCGGCTCGGCGAGGGCCGAGAGCACGGCGGCGACGATCAGAAACCGCAAGCTGCGCAAGGACATCGCCGGCAAGGCCAAGGCCAATTCCTCGGGCAGGTTATGAAGCGCGATCGCCAGCGCGACGAGCACACCCACGGACGGCGACGCGATATAGGCATTGGCCATCGCGAAGCCCTCCGGCACATCATGCAGAATCAGTCCGAATACGACCAGGTAGACCGACCTCACGAGCCGGGTGTCGGCGAGGCCATGCTCGCGAACCAGGTGACTGTGCGGGAGCACGAGGTTGACCAGCCAGAGAAGCGCGGCTCCCAAGCCGACCGTCAGGCCCGCGGCCGTTATGCCTACGGCATTACCTGCCTCGGGGATAAGCTCGAGGGTGGAGACGAGAATCATGATGCCGGCGGAGAAGCCGATTCCCCCGGCGATCGCTTTCGCGTTGTCCCTGATCACCGTTGCCAGCAGCACGCCCGCCGCGGTCGTCACGGCGGAGATCAGTGACAGAAGGAGGACGGCGATCTGGGTCTCGGTCACGCGGCCAACCGCCAATCGTTCGGCGTCAGGATATCCGAAGGCGCGGACGGACGATTGACATGTGTCAACGCCCATCGGGAAGCGATCGCTAAGCTAATTCGTTGTCATGACCGCCGATGTGCTGCCCGACGTCACGCCATCGAACGTTCCCAGCATCGTTCGATGGGGGTGGTATTCGATCGGCGTCAACGTGGCGCTCATTGCGGTTCATGGCGCCGTCGCCGCGGCATCGGGCAGCCTCGCGGTGACGGCCGAGTTGATCCACAATTTCGCCGACTTCGTGGCGGCGGCGGGCGTGCTGATCGGGCTCAAGCTCGCGACGCGCAAATCGAAGTCCTTCCCCTATGGCCTTTACAAGATCGAGAACCTCGTCGCCGCGGCGATCGCCGTTATGGTGTTCGTCACGGCCTACCAGATCGTTGCGAGTGCCTTCTTCGAGGCGCCACCCACGCTTCATGTCGACCTGTGGATGCTCGCATCTCTGGCCGCGACCCTGGCCCTTCCGCTCGCCTTCAGCCATTTCGAACTGCGTGCCGCCCGCGCGGCCAATTCGCCGGCCCTCATCGCGGATGCCCGAGAATACCGTGTGCACGTCTACACCACGGGCATCGCGCTGGCGGCGCTCCTGTCGGGCTGGTTTGGCTTTCCAGTGGATCGGGTGGCGGCAGCGATCATCGTTTTGGCCGTGGCCAAGACGGGATGGGACCTGTTGGCTGACGCCCTGCGCGTGCTGCTCGATGCGTCGCTCGACGCCGACAGTCTGAACGCGGTACGGAAAGTGATCGACGGCGATCCCGCGGTCGCCGAGGTCAAGTGGGTCACCGGACGCAATGCCGGCCGCTTCCGGTTCGTGGAGGCCGGCGTGGCGCTGCGCCTTTCCGACCTTGCGAAGGCCGAGGTTGGGCTTCGCCGCATCGAAGCGAGCGTTAGGGCCGCTCTGCCGCGGGTTGAGCGGGTTCTCCTTCACATCGAGAGCCAGGCGTCGCCCTACATCCGCTACGCGGTCCCGCTCGTCGACATTTCCGGGACGATCAGCGAGCATTTCGGCGAGGCGCCCTACTTCGCCTTCGTTACGGTGGCACGATCGGACGAATCCGTTGCGGAGCAGACCGTACGGCCCAATCCCTATCACGCACTGGAAAGGGCGAAGGGTATCCGGGTCGCCGAGTGGCTCGCCGCCGAGAAGGTCGATGTCGTACTCGCACGGCCGCAACTGGCGGGCAAGGGGCCGGACTATGTCCTTCGTGACGCCGGCATCGAGGTGCGTGGCGTGCAGGCGCGGACGCTGGGCGAAGCGTTCCCGCGCCGCCCGGGCGAAGGCGCCCGACGCATCCGAGAAAATATCTGAGCCGCCTGCACGAACCGCCATCGCAGTTGCACGCGCCCAGCGTGACTTTTTGACCGATGTCAAAAGGCCGAACGAGCCGGTCGTCTAGTCTTGCGGCGAGAGCTCGGAATCCGACCTCGTCGGCGTCGTTCCGGGGAAAGGGAGCGGACCATGCAAGCCAATCGACCGGAAGTTTCTGGCTTCTTCGAGCCCAAGACATTCGGCGTGCAGTACGTGGTGAACGACCCCGCGACCCGGCGCTGCGCCATCATCGACCCCGTGTTGAATTTCAACGAGAAGTCCGGCCGCACGAGCACAGAGTCCGCCGACGAACTGCTGCGCTTTTGCAGAGATCAAGGTCTGCACGTCGATTGGATCCTGGACACACATCCCCATGCCGACCATTTCTCGGCGGCGCCTTACCTCAAGAGCAAGCTAAATGTCCCCACAGGGATCGGCGAGCATGTGGTCGACGTGCAACGCCTGTGGAAGGACATTTACAACCTGCCGGCCGATTTTCCCGCCGATGGCAGCCAGTGGCACCATCTTTTCCGGGATGGAGAGACATTCGCCATCGGCAATCTCAAAGCCCGCGTCATCTTCTCGCCAGGCCACACCTTGGCTTCGATCACCTATTTGGTCGGAGACGCCGCCTTCATCCACGACACGCTGTTCATGCCCGACTACGGGACGGCGCGGGCAGACTTCCCCGGCGGCGATGCCCACGCTCTGTACCGGACGATCCGCCGGATTCTCGACCTGCCGCCCGACACGAGGCTGTTCACGGGCCATGACTACATGCCGAACGGCCGGGCACCTCAATGGGAATCGACCGTCGCCGACCAGCGCAGGACGAATATCCACGTCCACGACGGCATAGAGGAGGCCGCCTTCGTCCGAATGCGGATGGAGCGCGACAAGACCCTGGAGCTGCCAGCCCTCATGCTCGCCGCGCTCCAGGTGAACGTCCGCGGCGGCCGACTTCCGGAACCCGAAGACAACGGAACCGCGTATCTGAAAATCCCGCTCAACCGATTTTGAGGGAACGGCTCCCGCAAGCGAGTAACGTGAGCGAACCTTGCCTTCCGAACGTCCACATGCCAGCGGCGTGAGGTCGCCCGCGACCAGCTCCGGCAATTGATACGGATCAAAGTGCACACCGCTTCTACGCTATAAATTCTGCTTTGGCAGGCTTGACTGGACTTTCACCGCATCCTCGGGCACGCGGGGAGCGATGATGGTTGAAAAGTTCCACCGATTAACTGAAGGGCCTTCAAATGGCGAATTTGCAACGGCGTAATGTTCTTCTGCCCTGGATCATCGGACTTGTCATCATTGCGGCCGTCGATGCCTATACCGCATATCTCTTTTTCCAGACAGGGTGTCAGGCGCCGGGCATCGCGCAGTTTCTGGTGCTGGTCGCCGTGCCCGTCGTCTACCTGGTGTTGATGTACATGACCTTGAAGAGCCAGCCGTGACAGTGGACGTGACGGTCCGCCGGCAGCAGACGCCGGCGGCCGCGCCCAGCATTTGGCTGCCACGTGGCTGAGACGCAGGCGTTCTGATTACGCCGTCCGAGAACAGCCGGGCCAACTGGCTCTTATTCCCACGAGCTTGGAAACATGTTCGGCAACAATTTCACGCTCTTCGAAATCCTAGGCTTTCGCGTCCGGGCCAATGTGAGCTGGCTGTTCCTGGCGATCCTGGTGATTTGGTCCCTCGCGGCGGGCTATTTCCCGGCAGCCTATCCGGGCCTTGCCACATCGAGCTACTGGTGGCTCGGCTTTATCGCCACGATCGGCCTCTTCTTCTCCCTGCTGTTTCACGAGTTCTCGCACTCTGTGGTGGCGCGCGCTCGCGGGCTCGAGATCAAAGGCATCACGCTGTTCCTCTTTGGGGGCGTCTCCGAAATGGCGATGGAGCCCGCCCGTCCGAAAGACGAGTTCTGGATCGCGATCGCCGGACCCGCCGCTAGCGTGGTGCTGGCAGGGCTGTTCTACCTCCTCGCTTCGGGACTCCAGGCCCTCTCCGTTCCCGACTACGTCTCCGGCGTGCCGGCACGCCTTGCGCTGCTGAACCTGGTGCTCGCCGGGTTCAACATGGTGCCGGGATTTCCGCTCGACGGGGGCCGAGTACTGCGGGCCATCCTTTGGCACCTCAAGGGCGATTTGCGCTGGGCCACGTTCTGGGCGACGCGCCTCGGCCAGGGGTTTGGATTCCTGCTGGCCGCCTTCGGGGTCGTCGACGTTCTCAACGGCAATTTTATCGGCGGGCTCTGGCTGTTTCTGATCGGACTGTTCATGAACGGGGCCGCCGCGGCCTCCTACCAACGGCTGATTGCGCAGCAGACACTCCAGACACAAGCCGTGAGCGACGTCATGACTCCGAACCCGGTGACCGTGCCGCCCGACATCTCCGTGTCCCGCTTCATCGAGGATTATCTCTATCAATTCAGCTACGACCTTTTTCCCGTAACCGCCGGCGGCCGGCTGGTCGGCTGCGTCAGCCTCAAGGACGTTCAGAATTTTCCTCGCGACGAATGGGAACTGGCAACGGTTGGCCGCATCGCGGAAAGCTGCACGGCGGACAACACCATCCGCCCAGACGCAGATGCCGCTCAGGCACTGGAACGAATGCAGAGGGCCGGAAGCGGCCGCTTGCTGGTCGCGGACGGCGACCGGCTGGTTGGCGTGCTGACCTTGAAGGATCTCCTGCATCGGCTCGCCATTCGTGGCGCCCTCGACCGTTTCGAGCGGTAGGATCGATCCCCGCTCGCTGACGGCCCAATTACCGGCACATGTAACCTGGGTTGCCCGATGGCAGATAGGAACGGTGAGCGGGCGAGTCGATCCACCCGCCTCGGGCTTGGAGCCGGTCCGTCCGCGTTCCTGCTGATGCTCCTTCTCGGTCCACCTGAAACCATGCCAGAGGCGGCATGGCACGTGGCCGCCCTGGGTATCTGGATGGCGTTCTGGTGGTCGACCGAAGCCGTCCCCGTCACCGCGACCGCACTTCTACCGCTCCTCGTCCTTCCGGCCATGGGAGTCGCGCCATTGACGAAGGCGGCCGCGCCTTACGCGAACCCATTGATCTTCATGTTCCTCGGCGGGTTTCTGATCGCGTTGGCCGTGCAACGTTGGGACCTGCACCGGCGTTTCGCGCTCAGCTTCGTCCTACGCGTCGGCACGCGGCCGGGAGCGCTTGCCGCCGGCTTCATGACGGCCACCGGCTTGATCTCGATGTGGGTATCCAATACGGCAACGGCGATGCTGATGCTGCCGATCGCGCTCTCGGTGCTCGACGAGTTGGGCGATGACGAAGGGCGTCTTGCCCCGGCGATTCTCCTTTCGGTAGCCTATGGCGCAAGCATCGGCGGTCTCGCCACACTCATCGGCACGCCACCGAACGCGTTGCTCGCCGCTTTTGCCCAGGAATCGTACGGCGTCCGTATCGGGTTCGCACAATGGATGGTCGTTGGAGTGCCGATCTCGATCGTGCTGGGCTTGCTGGCCTGGATCATCCTGACGAGGGTCGCGTTCCGGCTGCCGCGCGGTGCGCCGGTCTCGGCGGGACGGGAGGCACTGCGAGGGCACTTGGCCGAACTCGGCCCTGTCGGCCGGGCAGAACGGCGGGTTGCAGCCGTGTTCTTGCTCGCCGTCGTACTTTGGCTGCTGCGCCCTCTATTGAGCGGTCTGCAGGGGCTGGGCTGGCTCGACGATACGAGCGTCGCGATCTTTGCTGGACTCCTATTGTTCCTGATCCCCGCCGGTCAGGACGGCGCGCGCGCCCTTCTCTCCTGGAGCGATACGACCCGCCTCCCCTGGGGCACGCTTCTGTTGTTCGGCGGCGGACTGAGCCTTGCCGCCGCGATCAGCGACAGCGGTCTCGCGACCTGGATCGGAGCGACACTCCAACACGCCGCTGGCTGGCCCATGCTGCTGCTCGTCGCCTTGGTGACAACGATCGTGGTGTTCCTGACCGAGTTGACGAGCAACACGGCAACGGCCGCCGCCTTTTTGCCGATTTTGGGGGTGCTGGCGGTCGAAGCGCGGCTCGATCCGCTCCTCCTGATGGCCTCCGCCGCCTTATCGTCCAGCGCCGCCTTCATGTTGCCGGTCGCCACACCGCCGAACGCGATCGTTCACGGCAGCGGGCGTGTCTCCATCCCGCAGATGGTCCGGGCCGGCTTTCTGCTCAACCTCGCGACCATTGTCACGGTCACCCTGCTTGCGCCGGCCCTGTTGGGCATCATCTTCGGCAAGAACTGAGCGCGCTCGAGATCGTAGGCCCGCCGAAGCGCAACCCGTGCGCCCAATGGTCTCCAAACTTTACCGAACACTTATCCGCATCAATCGCAGGTGCGGTCCTCACGAAGGAAACGGACGCTAAGAAACGACGGGTTCTCGGCCGACTGTTGGCGCCGCGCACGGACCGAAAGGTCTTGAGCTCGCACCTGAGGCGCGGTCGCTCGACTGAAATCGTGGCTTTCTCATCGGTGGACTGACCCCGTTCGACGTGGACGACGGCGGGCTGGTCTTTCGAGAGTCCGGAACGCGCGAGAGAGCGAAACCCCGAGCTTTCTTCTTCAATCGACGCCGTTTGCTGCTGCCTGAATGGACGTCCCGGCGCGAAGTTCAACCGGAATTCTGGCCAGTTTTTCATAAAGACGGCAGAGATGACGCCCCGGCCACCAGCCGTAAAGGAAAATCTGGATGGGGCGCCACATCGCGACCCAACCAGAGATCAGAAGCCCTTCGGCAGCGATGTCGCGGAATGTGCCGGGGTCGAACGACTGGACCGCTTGACGCAGGCTGAAGCACACGAAGAGGAAGGCGAGCCCGATCAAAAAGCTGATCCGCCCTTCGCGCAGCGCGAAGCGGAGCTTTCGGCGCTCCATGGCCAGCGCATACTCGAAATAGCGATGGATCGCTTCGCTCAGCAACGCAGGCGTATCGGCCATATGCTTCGAGGCCGGAAGATAGACAACGACCTTCAGCGGCGCGGACAGCGGAAAATCGTCGACGGCCCCGACGAGGTACTCTTCCGCCTCGCGGTCCAAGTCCTTGTCCCGGAAGGGCGCGGGATCGAGCGAGTTGAAAAGCTGACTGAGGCTGTCGAGGCGAATCTCGATCAGCGAGACCCCATCCTCCTTCGGATACCGGATCGTGCCGTCCTCCATGGTTCACCTTTGCCTGCCTCGGGCTTCTATTGGCGTCGAAACAACTTGCGGAGCTCGGCAATTGGGCGCGGATTGATCACGTCTTTGATCTGCGTGGCGGCATCGAGGCCACGCGGGCCGCCACTTTCCGTCGTCTTGACGCTCTGGCTGTCGATGATCGCCGCCGACGGGGTTCAAATCGGCGGCAGGATCTGACCTCTTTCGAACTCTGCTGATTTGGATTAGCACCCGGCGACACACATGCCACCCAGCCCGTCAATCGTGGTCGGATTCACCGTCGTCCGCAAGTTGGCCACCGCCGGTCGCTGCCGACGGCTCGCCATGGCGTCGGCCGAACAGTCGGCGGACGACGACATAGAACACAGGCGTGAAGATTAGCCCGAAGATGGTGACGCCGAGCATGCCGAAGAATACGGCGGTGCCGAGCGACTGGCGCATCTCGGCGCCGGCGCCGGTCGCGATCACCAGCGGCACGACGCCCAGGATGAAGGCGAACGAGGTCATCAGGATCGGGCGCAGCCGTGTGCGCGCCGCCACGACGGCCGCTTCGACTCGGTCGCGGCCCTGTGCCTCGGCCTGGCGGGCGAACTCGACGATCAGGATCGCGTTCTTGGCGGCAAGCCCGATCAGCACCACGAATCCGACCTGGACGAGGATGTTCACGTCCATGCCGCGCCAGAGGAGGCCGCTCACTGCGGTCAAAAGGCACATCGGCACGATCAGGATGACCGCGAGCGGCAATGACCAGCTCTCGTACTGGGCGGCGAGCAGCAGGAACACCAGCACAGCGGCGCCGACGAAGGCGAGCAGTCCGGAGTTGCCGGCGAGCTTTTCCTGCAGCGCGAGCTCGGTCCATTCGAACGAGAAGCCATCGGGAAGCCGATCGTTCGCGATCCGCTCCATCGTGGCGAGCGCGGCGCCCGTGGACACGCCGGGCGCCGCGGTGCCCTGGATCTCGGCCGCGGGGTACAGGTCGTAGCGCGGCACGCGATAGGGGCCGGTCTGGTCGCGGAATGTCGCGACCGACCCGATCGGCACCATCTTGCCCTGGGCGTTCCGCGTCTTGAAGTTTTCGATTGCGTGGACGTCCTGGCGGAAACTGCCGTCGGCCTGGGCGGTCACCCGGTAGGTGCGGCCGAGATAGTTGAACTCGTTGACGAAGACCGAGCCAAGATAGACTTCTAGGACCTCGAACACGCGGTCCGACGGCACGCGGAGCATCTCGGCCTTCACGCGGTCGATGTCGGCGTAAAGCTGCGGCGTGCGCGTGTTGAACAGCGAAAACACGCCGCGCAGCTCGGGCCGCTTGTTGGCGGCCTGGACAATGTCCTCCACCGCCGCCTCTAGCGCTTCGGGGCCGCGGCCGCGCCGGTCCTCGACGATCATCTTGAACCCGCCCGCATTGCCGATTCCGCGCACCGGCGGAGGCGGGATGGTGATGATGAACGCGTCCTGGATCGCGCCGAGGCGCCTATAGTGCTCGCGGATGATCTGCTCGCTGGTGATCCCGGCGGCCTCGCGCTTGTCGAACGGTTCGAGGGCCGTGAAGATCGCACCGGCGTTCGGAGCGTTGGTGAAGGTCGCACCGTCGAACCCGGAGAACGGCACAGCATGGCTCACCCCCGGGATTTTCAGTATCTCGGCGGTGGCGCGGCGCACCACCGCGTCGGTGCGCGACAGAGACGCGCCCGGCGGAAGCTGCAGCACCGTGATGAGATAGCCCTGGTCCTGCTGAGGGATGAACCCGGTCGGGGCTCGGTCGAACTGCCAGCCGGTCAGCGCAAGAAGCCCGGCATAGACCACCACCACGACCGCCGCGACGCGCCCGAGCCGTCGGGTCAGCCCGCCGTAGCCGGCCGCCAGCCGGCCGAACCCGGCATTGAAGCCACGGAAGAGCGCCGCAAACGGCCGGGCGAGCAATGGCACCTTGCGCGATTCATCGTGCGGCCGGAACAGGATCGCGCAGAGCGCCGGGCTGAGGGTCAGCGACACGAAGCACGAGATCACCGTGGCGGCCGCGATGGTCACCGCGAACTGGCGGAAGAACTGGCCCGAAATGCCGGGAATCAGCGCTGCGGGGATGAACACTGCGGCCAGCACCATGGCGATCGCGACCAGCGCGGGCGCCACCTCGTCCATCGTCTCGTGCGCGGCATCGCGCGGGCTCATGCCCTGGCGAAGGTTCCGCTCGACGTTTTCGACGACCACGATCGCGTCGTCGACCACGATGCCTATGGCGAGCACGAGCCCGAACAGCGACAGGTTGTTCAGCGAGTAGCCGAACGCGGCGAGCACGATGAACGTGCCTACCAGAGACACTGGTATCGCGACGATCGGGATGATCGACGCCCGCCAAGTCTGCAAGAACAGGATCACTACCAGCACGACGAGTACGACTGCCTCGAAGATCGTGCGGGTGACGGCATCGACCGATTGCTGGATGTAGTCGGTGGGATTGTAGACGATGTCGTAGCGCAATCCGGACGGGAAGAACTTGGCGAGCTCGGCCATTTTCGCCTTGACCAGATTCGCGGTCGCCAGGGCGTTCGAGCCCGGGCGCTGGAAGACGAGCAACGGCAGCGCTTCGTGCGTGTCGAGATAGCCGATCGTCGTATAATCCTGGGCCCCCAGCTCGACACGCCCCACGTCGCGCAGGCGAGTCACCCGGCCGTTCGGGTCGGACCGCACGATGATGTTCTCGAACTGCTTCACGTCCTTGAGGCGGCCCAGCGTCTCGACGTTGATCTGGAATGCGGCGGAATGCGGCACGGGTGGCTGGTTCAACACGCCCGAGGCCACCTGCACGTTCTGGGCGCGCAGCGCCGCCACCACGTCGCCGGCGGTCAGGTTGCGCGCCGCAATGCGGTCGGGGTCGAGCCAGATGCGCATCGCGTAGTCGCGCGCCGAGAACACGCGCACGTCCCCCACCCCATCGAGCCGCGCCAGCTCGTCCTTGATCTGCAAGGTCGCGTAGTTGGAGATGTAGAGAAGGTCACGGCTGGCGTCGGGCGACGATAGATGGATCACCATCATCAGGTCGGGCGACGACTTGCGCACCGTGACGCCGATCTGGCGCACGTCGTCGGGCAGGCGCGGCTCGGCGATGGCGACCCGGTTCTGCACCAGGACCTGGGCGGTATCGAGGTTGGTGCCGAGGGCGAAGGTGATCTGCAGGTCGAGCTGGCCGTCGCCGGTCGCCTGGCTCGACATGTAGAGCATGTGCTCGACGCCGTTGACCTCCTGTTCGAGCGGCGTCGCGACCGTGTCGTCGACGACCTGGGCCGACGCGCCCGGATAGGTCGCCCGCACGTCGATGGTCGGCGGCGCGATCTCTGGGTACTGGGCGACCGGCAGCGTCAGGTAGGCGATGGCGCCCAGGATCGTGATCAGGAGCGAGAGGACCGTCGCGAAAATCGGCCGGTCGATGAAGAAATGCGGCAGGCGCATCGACCCTATCCCGGCCGCTTCTCGCCGGCTCCGTGGATCTCGCCGGGCTCGGGCGTGACCTTGGCGCTGGGCCGCGCGCGGACAAGCCCGTCGATGATGATGCGATCGTCCGGGCTCAGCCCCTTGCGCACGATCCTGAGCCCGTCATAGATCGGCCCGGGCCGAATCACCTTGGGCACGACCGTGCCGTCCTTGGTCACGGTCATGACGATCTTGTTCGACTGATCGGTGACGATCGCCCGGTCGGGGACGAGCAGCGCTTCGTAGGGTTCCGAACCCGGCACGCGGATGCGGCCGAACTGCCCGGGCGTGAGAAACCCGTTCTTGTTCGGGAACACGCCTCGCACGCGGATCGTGCCGGAGGTACGGTCGACCTGGTTGTCGACGAAATCGAGGGCACCCTCGCGCGGCCAGTCGGGCTCGTCGATGAGCCGGGCGAACACCTTCACGGCGTCGCGCGTCGATTGCAGCCGCCCGGCCTGGACCGCGCGCTGGTAGGCGAGGAAATCGTCCTCGCTCATATCGAACATGAAATTGATCGGGTCGATCGAGACGATCGTGGTCAGCAACGTGTCTCCCGCGCTCACCAGATTGCCGACGCTCACCTCGTGGCGGCTGATGCGGCCGGTGATCGGCGCATAGACGCGGGAGAATTCGACATTGAGCTGGGCGGTCTGGATCGCAGCCTTCGAGATTTCGATCGCCGCCGCCGCGACGCGCTGTTCCTGCAGCCGCTCGTCGTAGGAGCTTTGCGCGAGGAAGTCCTGCTTGCGGAGCTGGCTCCCTCGGGTAAGCTGGCGGTTGGCGAGCTCGAGGCGCGCCTGGGCCTGGACGAACTCCGCCTTCGCGGAATCCAGTGTTGCCTGGAACGGGCGCGGGTCGATGACGAACAGCAGATCGCCCTTATGGACGATCTGGCCATCGTCGAAATGGATCTCCTGAAGATAGCCGGCGACCCGCGCGCGCAGTTCGACGAAGTCGACCGGCGCGAACTGGCCGGTGAACTCCTGATACTCGACGATCTTGCGCTGCAACGGTTGCGCGACGGTGACAGAGGGCGCGGGCGGTGATTGCGCGGAGGCGGAGTAGGAGAGCAAGCCCAGGGCGGCCCACGCCAACACAGCAAAGACGGAAAGCCGAACGCTGCGCATGACCAGCCCCCTCGCGCGTGCTCGAAGACGGGGAATTGGAGAAGTGCGCGCCGGAGTCAAGCCGGTCGCGCGCGATCGCCGGAATATTCGGATACTCTTGGAAGCCGCTCATTCAGTCGACGAGCAAGCGGATATCCAGGAGTACAGGTCACGAAAGCGGTTTGAGCTCCTCGAACATGACCGGGAGCATTTCATAAACCGTCGGGTGGATATGCATCGCGCGACGGATCACGGTGCAGGGTGCCTTGGCGTACATGAGGTCCAAGAGCCCCTGGACGATCTCGTCCCCGCCGATGCCCAGGAGCGCCGCCCCTAGAATCTGCCCGGTCGCCGCCTCGACAATGATCTTCATGAAGCCCTTGGTCTCGCTGCGCTCATAGGCGCGTCCCACATCCTCCATCGGCATGGTGGTCACCAGCGCCTTAAGGCCACGCGCCCGCACCTCCCGCTCGGTGAGACCCGCACGGCCGAGCGGCGGGTCAATGAACAGGCCATAGGTCGTGATGCGGTCGTCGACCCGGCGTGGATCTCCGTCGAGCAGGTTGGCCGCAACGATCTCGAAATCGTTGTAGGAGGTGTGGGTGAAGGCGCCATGCCCGTTGCAGTCGCCCATCGCGAACACGCCGGGCACGTTCGTCTCGAGCTTCTGGTTGACCCGGATGTAGCCGCGCGCGTCGGTGACGATGCCGGCGGCCTCGAGTCCGAGCTCGTCGGTGTTGGGCCGCCGTCCGGTCGCCACCAGAAGATGCGAGCCCGCGACCTCGCCCATCACACCATTCGCGGTGTAGCGCACGGCGATCCCGCCGGGTCGCGCGGCTACCGCGGCCACCTCCGCCCCGGTAACGATGCGGATGCCCTCCGACTCCAGGATCTCTCGGATCGCGACGGACACGTCCTCGTCTTCGCGGGAGATCACGTGTGCGCCGTGCTCCAGGATCGTCACCTCGCTGCCGAACCGGCGGTACATCTGGCCGAATTCGAGCCCGATATAGCTGCCGCCCAGGATCACCAGATGCTCGGGCAGGACGTCGACCTCCATCATCGACACGTTGGTGAGGAAAGGCACGGTCTCGATGCCCTGCACCGGAGGAACTGACGCGCGCGCGCCGGCATCGATGAATATCTGCTCGGCTTCCAGTTCTTCGGTGCCCACCGCGATGCGCTTCGGCGCGACGAAGCGCGCATGGCCGACATAGACCGTGCAGCCGGCAAGCGTGCGGAGCGCTTCCTCGACCCCTTCATTCGAGACACGCACGATCGCGTCCTTGCGCGCCTTGACCGCCTTCATGTCCATCGTCACGGGGCCGCCGATCTGCACGCCAAACTCGGCCGCACGCCGCGCGACGTGCGCCGCCTGGGCGCTCGCCACCAAACTCTTGGTCGGGATGCAACCATTGTTGACGCAGGTGCCGCCGAAGCGCTTGCGCTCGACGATCGCCACCTTGCGGCCGGCCTGGGTCAAACGCCGTGCCAGCGCGGGGCCCGACTGGCCGGTGCCGACGATGATGGCGTCGTAGCGTGTGGGCATTGGGGTCCTCCCTGTGTGCTCCGTTACGCCTCCGGGGCTCCCGTGGGTCCAAAGCGTTCGGTCTTGACCAAGCTAGCCTCGTGGCCGCGTGCGACGGGCGGCTGCGCGGTCTTCTGGTCCAGGGACGGAAGGCTCCTGCATGCGTCCCTCCCCGCCTCGACCTCAGCGTTCCAGAATAGCGTGCATCGGTTACGGCTCGGGCGCCAGGAGGTCGGCGCGATGAGCTCGATGGCCACGGATTGCTGGCCGTTGCGGCGGGTATCGGCCGACAAAAAGCGTGCCGCACTGTCGCCGCCCGGATACGGGACTGGTACCCGATAGTCGGCAGGCGCCAGAATGGGGCGACGTCAACGAAGCAGCGAATGTCATAGGGCCATCTTGCCGCTCAGTTAAATCAGGACGCATCGGCTCGTCCGACACGGCCGATTATTAGGAGTGCACCCCATGTTCGAGATCACGCGGCCGGCGGCGGCGCCTTCTGGTCGACCGAGACCTGCGTCGCGCCCGCATCTGGAATCATGCGGATGCGAAGCGTCAGCACCATCACTGCTGCGGTTGCGCCAAGCACGATTGAATACGACATTGGATCGCGGTCATCGATATTTGGACGCTAGGGGCAGCTCATCGCGGTTTGATGTCATGGCCGTGAACCTGTCGTGACCCGGGCCATCTAGCCGGCACGCCTCGGTGGGAAATGCCCCTCAGGCGGAGTCCGAGGACGGCAGGTGGTTCCCGTACGGGTTCGGGCCAAGCCGCTCGGCGAGGAAATCGACGAAGGCTCGAACTTTCGCGGGCGGCTGGTTCGCCGGCGGCCACACCGCATAGACGCCAAGCGGCGGCGGCTCGTACCCCGCCAGCCCGATCTCGAGCCGGCCTTCAGCGATGTGCCGCCATGTCGCGAAGGACGGCATCAGCGCCACGCCCTCGCCCGCGATCGCCGCGGCGATCAGCACTTCGCCGTTGTTGCTGCGCACCCGGCCACCGATATGCACGCTTACCGGCCCGCCGGGGCCATTGAAGCGCCGCTGTTCGCCAGTCGATAGATAGGCGTAACTGAGGCAGTTGTGGCGGGCGAGCTCCGACGGGTGCGCCGGCCGTCCCTGCCGATCCCAGTAGCACGGTGCGGCGCAGAGTGTATGGCGCTCGTCGCATAGCTTGCGCGCGCCCAGCGCATCGTCGTGCCCGGCGAAGCGACCGTCGCCGAGATCGTCAACGAGCTCGCGACCGAAGCCTTGGCCGTACGCCAGCGCCTCGCCCGCCTCGACAAGGAGCTGGAGGCCTTGCTCGACCGCCACCCCTGACGGCGCCCTCATCCGCAGCCTGCCCGGCATGGGGGCTATCCTCTCGGCCGAGTTCATCGCCACGGCAGGCAACATCGCGCGGTTCCGCTCGCCAGACGCCATGGCCGCCGCCGCCGGGCTCGCCCCGGTGCTGCGCCAATCCGGCAAATCGCGCAACCTGCGCAGGGCCTTCGGCGGCGACAAGGCGCTCACGCGGGTCTTCTACCAGTCCGCCTTCTGCGCCGTCTCCACCAAGGATCCCACATCGCTCGCCTTCTACGAGCGCAAACGGCGTGAAGGCAAACGCCACACCCAAGCCCTCATCGCGCTGGCCCGGCGCCGCGTCGCCGTCATCTGGACCATGCTCAACCATCGAACCCAGTTCGATCCCAATTATCGGGCGGCTTGACAAGCGCATTACTCAGCTGCCAGCACCGTCGGGCTGTTCCTGATCCCGATGCACTATGTCGTCTTCCAGGGATTCCGCGAACGCATCAAGGCGCTCATGGGCCCGGGACTGGGCGCCACGGCTCACCGTTCGTCGTCGTAGTAGCCGCCGCCGCAGCGCCCGCATTCCACCAGCCGCCGCCCATCGCCACGAGAAGCTGCACCGTGTCGCGATAGCGCTGAGCCTCTGCCTCGACGAAGCCGAGCCGCGCCCGCTGATACTGGCGCTCGGCGTCCAACAGATCGAGGATGCCCGTGCCGCCGGCCGCATAGCTCCGGCGTTGCAGCCGCACCAATTCCGACGCCGTATCCAACGCTCGCTTCTCGGCGGCGTAGAGCCGTGCATCGTGCACGATCGCCTCGAGAATATCGGCGACCTGGCCGAAAGCCTGCAGAACGACCTGCTTGTAATCGGCAGCCGACGCCTTGAACGCGGCGAGTGCCGCGCGCCGCTCCGCCCGGCGCATTCCGCCGTCGAACATGGGCTGTGCGATGCCGGCCGCGATGCTCCAGACCAGCCCTGTCGGGTTGAACAAAGCCCCAGGATCGATGGCCGCGGCACCGATCGTGCCAGACAGGGTGATGTTCGGATAGAGCTGCGCCGTCGCAATTCCCACGTCGGCACTCGCTCCGCGGAGCTGGGCTTCCGCCGCCAGGATGTCGGGGCGCCGATGGACCAGTTTCGACGGCAGCGCGACCGGCAAACGGCTCGGAAGTTGAAGCGCTGACAAGTCGATCTTCGGTGTGGAAAGGCTCTCCGGCGCGCGACCGAGCAGCACCGCAAGCGCGTGCGTCGCCACGCTGAGCGCCTGTTCCGGAGCGGGTCGCAACGTCTCGTCCGCCGCAAGCTGGCTCTCGGCGGTGACCACGTCGGTGCCGGACACGGCGCCAGCGCGCAGCGCCTTCCGCACCAGATCCGCGTTCTGGCGATCGAGCGTGACGATGTCGTCGATCGCCTTGAGCCGCGCTCGTTGCGCCGCCACCTGGATCGCCTGCATCGCGACCTTGCCCGTCAACGTCAAATAGACTGCAGCCAGCCGATAATGTTGCAGATCGGCAAGCGCCTTCGCCCGGTCGACCTTGCTCCGCGTGCCGCCGAACAGGTCGGGCGCGTAGCTTGCCGTCGCGCCGACCTGGTAGAGGTTGAAATTGGGCGGCAAGGGAAACGTGCCCGGCTGCACGCCGAGCGAGGCGGTGTTGAGCTTCTGTCGCGTCACGCCCCCATCCAGGCCCACCTGCGGGTAGAACCCGCTCGACGCCTCGGTGATCGCTTCGCGCGCGCCGACCAGGCGAGCGCGCGCCGCGGCAAGGTCGGGGCTACCGGCAACCGCCCGCTTCATCAGGACGTCGATCTCCCGCGACCGGAACAGCGTCCACCAATCGGCGCGCAGCTTGCCGCCCAGCGCAACGGCCTGCGATGGTGCATCGTGGCCGGCATCCGACCAATGCACCGACGGCTCGCCAGGGGCGACATAGCGGGCTGCAGTCGGAGGCTTCGTCGATCCCAGCCTCGGCAATACGCTGCAGCTCCCGAGCGTTGCCGCGAGCACGCAAACCGCGAACGACCCCGTCCGTCGCATGGCCGTCATTCCGGCACCACGACGGGTTCGCGGCCCGCCGGCCGCGCGGGCCGCTTGAAGACGATCAGCAACGGAATGGCGGCCAGGATGGCGATCATGATCAGCTTGAAGTCGTCGACATAGGCGATGATCTGCGCCTGATGCGTGACCATCGCATTCAATGCGGCGCGCCCGCTGGCGATGGTGGGATTCCAGACCTGCGCGACGGCTGGATTTTCGAAACCGCGATTGACCGCCGTGACGTGCTGGCCGATCAGCGCATGATTGACCTGGGTGTTCTCGGCGAGCAGGCTGCTGACGATCGAGATCCCGGCGCTCGATGCGATATTGCGCGCCAACGTGTAAAAGCCGGCGCCTTCCGTCGTCTCGGATGGCGGCAGGGTCGACAACGCTGCCACGCTAAGCGGCACGAACAGGAACCCCAGACCCGCGCCGAGCACAACCACCGTGCCCATCACGCGCGCTTCGGAGACGTCGGGTGTCCACTGCGTCATTTCGTGAAGCGCGTACGCGGCAATCACGAGTCCGGTGGCAAGCAATAGACGTGTATCGACCTTTCCGACCAGTCGCCCGACGACGATCATGCTCGCCATCGTGCCGAGACCTTGCGGGCCCAAGGCGATTCCCGCAGTGACGACCGGAAAGTTCATCAGGTTCTGAAGATAGGGCGGCAACAGCGCCAGCGACGCGTAATAGGTCAGTCCGATGATCGCGCCGAACAGCGTGCCCGCGGCAAAGTTGCGGTCGCGGAACAAAGCGGGGCGCAGGAACGGGGTCTTGACGATGCCCTTTCCGGTGAAGGTGTGCGCGACGAACAGGAATAGCGCCGAACCCGCGATCACCGCCTCCATCAGGATCTCGGCGGAGCCGAACCAGTCGAGCTCGTTGCCGCGGTCGAGCAGGACCTGCAAGGCGCCAATCGCGAGGCTCAGCGTGCCGAAGCCGATCCAGTCGAGGCGGGCTGCGCGGTTCTTCGAGGTCTCGGGGAGAAACGCGCTGATCCCCAGGAACGCGAGGATGCCGATCGGCAGGTTGATGTAGAACACGTACCGCCAGCTATAATCCTGTGTGAGCCATCCGCCGAGGATCGGCCCCAGGATCGGGCCGACCATCACGGCCACACCCCAGGCCCCCATGGCCCGGCCCTGGCGCTCCTTCGAATTGATGTTGAGCAGCACCGACTGGGAGAGCGGCACGAGGGATGCGCCGAACATGCCCTGCAGCAGCCGGAACAGGACGATCTGGATCAGGGATTGGGCCATGCCGCACAGCATCGAGGCCACGGTGAAGCCTGCGATCGAGGTGAGAAACAGCCGCTTGAGCCCGAACCGGCCGGCGAGGAAGCCCGTCGTGGGCGTCATGATGGCCGCGGCGGTGATGTAGGAGGTCAGCACCCAGGTGATCTGGTCCTGGCTGGCCGACACGCTGCCCTGGATGTGGGGCAGAGCCACGTTGGCGATCGTCGTGTCGAGCGCCTGCATGATCGTCGACAGCATCACGCAGGCGGTGATCGCCGTCCGGTTGATCTCGACCCCGTTCCCGTCCTGCGCCATCAGGAGCTGGACCGGTCGCTGGCGCCGAACAACGCCATGAGGAAGTGCGGCAAGCCTCGCTCGTGGCCGGTCTTCACGTTCACTTCGGCGCTCATGCCATCGCGCAGGGACGGCAGCGATTTGTCGCTGGTATCGACATGGACGCGCATCGGAATGCGCTGCACCACCTTCACCCAGTTGCCGCTCGAATTTTCCGCCGGCAGAAGGGAGAAGACCTGCGGCGTGGCGGGGCTGATGCTCGCCACCGTGCCGTGCCATTCGACGCCGGGATAGCTGTCGACAGTCACGGTAACCGGCTGGCCCGGCTTCACATCGGTGAGCTCGGTCTCCTTGGGCTGCGCCTCGACCCATACATCGCCCGTGGCCACGAGGTAGAAGGCGGTCGCCGCCGCCGGCAGGTACTTGCCGGTGGCGAGAGCGGAGACGTGCGTGACGATCCCGGCAAATGGGGCGCGCACGGTGGCGTGGGCGAGCTGGCGCGCCGCCTCGTCGCGCCGGGCGACCGCCGCGAGATAGCGCGGCTGGCGCGCGACGGGCATTTGCGGATCGCCGCTCAGCTTGGCCGCAACCGCGGCGAGCTGATGGTGCAGCGAGGCGAGCTTTTGTCGCGCGTTCAGCAGGTTCCGCCGCGCCGTGTCGACGCTCGACTGCGAGGCGACGCGCGCGTTCAGCAGGTTCTGCTGACGCTTGTACTGGGTCTCGTAATACTGGACGTCCGTCTGCGCCTGGGAGATCTGCGTCTGCATGTCGCTGTAGTTGGCCTCGAGGGAATCGAGATCGTTCCGCACCATGCCGATCTCGGCATTAGCCTGGTCGAGCGCCAGCCGGAACGGTAGGTCGTCCAGCCGATAGAGCACCTGGCCGACCACGACGTGCTGGTTCTCCTTCACGTCCACGTCCTTCACGATGCCGGAGACGTCGGTGGAAATGCCGACCTCGGAAGCCTGAACATAGGCGTCGTCGGTCGACATGACGGAACCCCCCGTCACGTAGAAATAGCTCGCGACGATCAGGGCGATCGGCAGAAGCAGGAACAGCCCGAGACGCACCCGGCGGCGACCGCGCGGCACGACGGCGGAGGGGCGTTCCGACGCACGCGACGCGTCCTCCCCGCGCGGAGGACGGCCGTGCGCCACCGCGCGGTCCGTCGGTGAGCTATCGGATTTCTCGGAGGGCAGGACGGTGGGCCCGTCGGCAGCCATGGCTACTCCTTCAGTGCTCGGACGGATGAGGCGCTTCGCGAGATATATGGCGGTGTCGCAGCCATGAGAATTCCGTAGCCATTTCATTCGGTGCTGAATATCTCTCAACAATGCGCCGGGGTGACCTTGCGGACTTGGCGGCCTTCGTCGCCGTTGCCGAACAGCGCAGCTTCCGGGCCGCAGCGGCACGCCTTGAAGTCACGCTGTCAGCCCTGAGCCATACGATGCGGCAGTTGGGCTCTCCCACCTATGTCGCCCGGCACCGCCACCGCATACGCTGGACGATCTGTCGCGCAACAACTGCCGTTTTCCCGGGCAGGCAAGACGCGCCGAGTCTCCGCGTCGGCGCGCGTGATGGTGAACGACACCGACCTCCCCTGCGCGCGGCCATAGACGGGCTCGGCATCACCCTGCACGCTCGAGGCGCTGGCCCAGCCGTTCCTAAGGTCCGGACAGCTCGTCCGCGTGCTGGAGGACTGTTCGCCGACGTTCGAAGGGCTATTCTTCTATTATACGGACATCGGCAGGTGCCGGCGACGCTTCGGGCTCCGATCGACATGACCCGCGCCTCGCGCCTATCGGCGGCTTCCGGGAGGGGGGCACTGGAGAACCCGTTCACCACGGACTTGGCGAAGCTCAACGGCGCCGGCACGTCGCCATTGGTGAGTAATGTTCATCGCCACGCCAAATAGGCGGCGGATGCGGGACTGCGGCCGAGTGCAATTTCGAGCAAGCGCGTCACGGTGACGAACGGCGATGGCCGCCACCGCGTGAGGGTCGCTCAGCTTTTCGCGGCGAGCTTGTCCTCTATCCTCGTTTCGAAGTCGCGCGCGTCGTGGCGCTCATGCAGCTGGCTCGACGGCTCGCCAACGATGCGGTTGACCATTCGCCCGCGCCGCACGGCGGGACGCTCGAGCAGCATGTCCGCCCAGCGCTGGACGTTCTTGTAGTCCTCGACGCTCAGGAACTTGGCGGCGCGGTACAGCCAACCCTTGGCCAACCCCGCCATACCAGGGAAAGATCGCGAAATCGGCGATCGTGTACTCGCTGCCGGAGACATATTCATTGTCGGCGAGCCGCCGGTCGAGCACGTCGAGTTGACGCTTCACCTCCATTGCAAAGCGATCGATGGCATATTCGATCTTCGTGGGCGCGTAGGCGTAGAAGTGGTCTAAGCCGCCTCCGAGATAGGGTGCGCTCCCCATCTGCCAGAACAGCCACGACAGGCGCTCGGCGCGCGGCCCGGTCTCGATCGGCAGAAAGGCGCCGGGACGAAGAGGTAAGCCGCAGCAGAGCGCGTTCGACGAATCCTTCGGCGGCTGGCTCCGGGACGAGCACCTGAACGCGACACTGTTCGGCTCGCTGGCTCACGCCCGCGCGGCTCTGCCCGCCTGGTGCGCTCGGCGACTTGCCGCCGGCCGATTGTGCGAGGCTCAGCGTTCCCGTTGCACCATCGGGCCTGACCGGCTCAAATAAGGAACGGGCACTACCTGCGCCCGAGGGAACATGGGGCCCAGGCCACCGAGGGGAATAACGATGTCAGCCGATCTCAAAATGATGACCCAGATCTCGAGCAAGCCGGGCTTCCTGGCCGCGCTCGACCAGAGCGGCGGATCGACGCCGGGCGCGCTCAAGACCTACGGCATTCCCGACGGCGCCTATAGTGGCGAGGCCGAGATGTTCCGGCTGATGCATGAGATGCGCGTCCGCATCATGACCTCGCCCGCCTTTACCGGCGACAAGATCATCGGCGCCATCCTGTTCGAGAAGACGATGGACGGCGAGGCCTGCGGCAGGCCGGTCCCTGCCTATCTGTGGGAGGACAAGGGCATCGTTCCGTTCCTCAAGATCGACAAGGGGCTTCAGCCGGAGACGGAAGGTGTCAGCATGCTGCGGCCGATGCCCGATCTGGACACGTTGCTGGCGCGGGCGGCAAAGCTCGGCATCTTCGGCACCAAGGAGCGGTCGACCATCCATCTTGCGTCCAAAACTGGCATTGCCGCGATCTCAGCGCAGCAGTTCGAGATCGGCCGACAGGTCCTGCGGCATGGGCTGGTCCCGATCTTGGAGCCGGAGGTGCTGATCAAGAGCCCGAACAAGGCCGAGGCCGAAGCCATCCTGCGCGACGAGCTGTTGAAGGGGCTGGATGCGCTCGACGGCAACGACAAGGTCATGATCAAGCTGACGATCCCGGAAGTGCCGGATCTTTACAAGCCGGTGATCGACCACCCCAAAACTGTCCGTGTCGTCGCCCTGTCGGGCGGGTACGAACTCCATGACGCCTGTCGGCGGCTGTCGCGCAACCACGGCATGATCGCGAGCTTCTCGCGCGCGCTGATCGACGACCTGAAGCTTCAGATGAGCGACGCCGAGTTCGACACGATGCTCGCCACCACGATCGACGAAATCTATCGGGCTTCGACCGTCAAGGTGTGATCGCCGTCGACAAAACGGCACTTCCATCCCGTGGAGCGTGCGGCATGCCGAGCACCGTGCCGCCGCCATGCGGATGCATGGCCAAAATGGAAGCGAGGGTGCGGTCCCTCGGCATGCGCCAGTTCAGCGATACCTAAGTACAATAGGGCCGAGCGAAACGCGCGCTTAAAATCATCCTTCGGCGCCGGGCATTCCGCCTCGCCCCATCTCTTCCCGACGAGGGAATATCAGAAGCATGGTCGCGCGCGGGCTATATCGTATCAAAGGCGGCTGGGGCAATCAGCACAGTGCTGTGGTCGAGTACATGCCCGGAAGGCGAGAGGAGGTGCCCGAGGATCAATATCGCCTCCGGCGCTACGAGCCGGCCTTCGAAACGTTGCCATGGCAACCCCGAGACGTGAGAGATCGGGAAATTCGGGATGCGCTCGAGCGGCACTGGACTGCATCCGACGCGAATGATTTCGTGGTCGAGCATGAGATCTATCGCGAGGACGCGGTGCTCCACTATCCGCAGTCGGGCGAACGGATTCGCGGCCGACACAACATCCAGGAAAGCAGAACGGTGCAGCCGAGCGCCAAGCGTTTCGACGTCCAGCGGATCATCGGCAACGGCGATCTCTGGGTCACCGAGTTCGTGCTCAGTTACGACGGCGTTCCGTCTTACGCCGTCAGCGTCATGGAATTCAGCGACGGAAAGGTCGCCCGCGAAACGCAGTACTTCGGCGATCCGTTCAAGCCCGGGCCGTCACGGGCACACTTGGTCGACCCGAACAAGTGAACACCGATCTCGCACTCGTCCTCGGGCACGGAGAGCGCAGCCTATACCCGCTCGGCAAGTGGGCGGCGAAGCACGGCACCAAGACCGCTTACACCATCGTGTCGGGCTGCGCCCCCGGGCACGACGGCGAGAAATGCTTCATCGACGTATCCTTCCGAAATGCATGCCTCACGTACAGTCGTTCGATACGATCGTGCAGGCGCGGCGAGAGTTCGAAGCCTGGAAAAACGAATACAATGAGAGCCGTCCTCACGCGGCCTTGGGCTATCTATCACCGTCGGAATCGCCGCCGGGGCAACAGCTTCGAGGACCTCGATCAGGGGCCTTGCCGTCGGAGACCATCGTTCGACCCGGACCACCAATCCCACTCGCTTCAACAGCGATATGCACAAGCCCTGGACCTGGATCACTCTCAGGGTCCGGCCAACGGCTCACAGTGAAACGCGGTGGAAGATCTCGCGCGTGGCCCGGCGTGTTCGTGTTCAAGCTCGCCGAGGTCACCAAATGCCATCTCGCGCTGCCGTTGGGGCCGGCTACCGGGTACGTCGTCATGAACAAGTAGTCTTACGCTAGCCTTCCTCAGAAAGCCTGCGAGGCTACCGATCGGAATTCGGGCGACGTTTTCGGCGCGATGATTAGTCGGTCCGGAAACGAGTTCGACAACAAGGTCGTGAAAGCGGTGAAGGCACAGCCGGGCAACAGTTCAACAAGCTCGCGCCAAAGGAAGCAGCTAACTGGCAGAAGATGCTCGCACCGATTGCCGAGGAATGGGTCCGCGAAACGCCGGATGGGGCCAAGGTGTTCGGAGCTTACAAGCGGGAGGTTGCCAGGATCTTAAATGGTCGACACTGAGTTGTAGCTGCGGCCCTGACGCGAGAGATGTCGAGCCGATATAAGGCGCTCGCGAACCTTGACTGTCACTCAGCTCCGCTCGCAGCAGGTACCGAGTATCGATCAAAGGATAGTTGGCCACAAAGTGTGGCATCATACCGCATTCTTGCGTGCGAAGTGGCTGCCGTTAAAGGCACTTCTTAGATCGGACGCCCTACACTAGCGCTCGCGTCGGGCGATACGCTCGGTGTGCGCAACTACATTGCCCTGCGCGACGATCCGCCGGCGCTGGCGCTTCGCGCCATCGCGATGGCTTGGCAATCTCGGCCGCGCCAGGACGCTGCTGCGGCGCGCGGTCGCCAACTCCTTGTCGACCGGCTGGGCCGCGCCGGGCGCCGGCTGCGGCGTCAGTCCTTCGGCAGGAAGGCCTCGGTGTAGAGTTTCGACATGTCGGTCGAGGCCGGGAGCTCGTGCAGTGCCACGAAGGAGCGCTTGAGGGTCGCAAGCGACGGCTTGTCGAAGCGGCAGTCCTTGGTGAACATGCCGATGGTGATGTCGTAGTCCTTCGACATGACGGTCTCGGGGAAGCCGGTAACCTGGCTTTCGATTTTCACCGTCTCCGCCTTGTGCGAGCGCATGAAGGCGATGGTCTCGATCCAGGCGGCGACGAACTTGCGCACCGCGTCAGGGTCGGTCTTGATCAGATGGTCCGACGCGAACAGCGTTCCAGCGACGGCCGGGCCCTCATAGTCCGACACCGGGATCAGGAGACGCCCGGTCTTCTTCACCTGCATGGTCACGAACAGCGAGGTAGAACTCACGTCGGCGTCGACCAAGTGCTGGCGGAACGCGGCGACGATGCCGGCCGCGCCATTGCCGATCGCGACCGTGGTGACGCCGTCCTTGCCCCAGCCCTTCTTGACCGCAAGCTCGTGCGCCAGCCAGTCGGTGAGCGAGCCCGCGTGCGAGATGCCGATCTTCTTGCCCTTGAGCTGGTCGACCGAGTGAATCAGCGAGCCGGCTGGCACGCCGATGCCAAGGAACGAGAACGGCCCGGCGTCCTCACACACCGCCTTCGCGGGAACGCCCTTGGCGACGAGCGCCATCTCCGTGCCCGCTCCGACGCCGATGTCGATCGAGCCCGCGGCGAGACCCTGGGCCATCTTGCTGCCGCCGGTGAAGTTAACGATTTTGAGGTCGAGCCCGTGCTTTTTGAAGATGCCTACCTGGTCGCCGACATTGACGGGCAGGATGGCGTCGGCGTTGGCGTCGGCCTTGCCCGCCGTGATGGTCGTGGCGGCGTGGGCAACGGGCGCCGGGAGCGCCGGGGCGAGCGCGAAGCCGAGCGCGGCAGCGGACGCCAGGAATGCCAGACAACTCGCAGTTGCGGTCATGAACTCCCCCTCTGTCGATCGAATGTCATCTGTTCTTTGCAGGCGAACGATTAGGGATGTAGGCCGCTTTCCGACACGTCGAGCGTAAAGCCTTCGCCCGCGATTGCAAAGCCGCGCTGTTTTGGAACGGCTCTATTCGCGGCACACGAGGCGCCTCTGGATCGGAAACAGAGCGACCATGGCGGCGAAAAACGGGCTGATTTCGTGTCCGACGTGCGCGCGTGACGTGGTTCGGCCTCTGGTCACGCGCGAGCGCCGCCGGCCATCTCGGGAATGGCGTCTTGCCCGAGCGAAACTGGCGGAGGGAGAGGAACCGGGCACGAACATTCTCGACCCGCCTGCGTCGGCGCACGCGTAAGCGGGGCAATACGCTCAAACAGACCGGGCAGGTGGCGATGGGAGTCTGCCGCGGCGGCCCGATCGGGTCGTGACCGACGCTGAGGCTCGCTTTACAACAAGTGGCGCGCGCCGCGCTTCCGTCGGAAAGCGCGGAATGGACTCTGCTTCGGTAGCGCCCCTACAATGATCTCGGGACTACCTTGAGCACCAGCGCTCGCTCCTCCTTGAGTTGCGTTGCCTGCCGCCCGGAACGGCAGGCCAGCCGGGCCGGAGCCACGTTGTGAGCGGCCTGAACGGGAGATGTTGATGGCGTACGTCGTAGCGGTGGATATCGGTGGCACGTTCACGGACCTCGTGGCCTTCGATCATGACAGCCAGAAGGTCGCCTATACCAAGAGCCCTACGACCTACGGCAACTTCGTCGAAGGCATCATCGACTGCTTCGGCAAGGCCAAGATTGCGCCCGCAGAGGCACACTTTCTGAACCATGGCACGACCCTGGTCATCAACGCATTAATCCAGCGGCGTGGCGCGAAAACGGCGCTGGTCACGTCGCACGGCTTCCGGGACGTTCTGGAGATCGCTCGGGCGAACCGGCCTGACCCGTTCGATTTGCACTATCGGCGCGACGAGCCCCTGATCCCTCGCGAACTGCGCTTCGAGGTGCCGGAGCGGATCGACGCGGCCGGCAAAGTGATCGTACCGCTCGACACCGCTGCCCTCGAGGCGCTCGCTGAGACGCTCAGGCAGTTCGGGGTCGACTCGGTCGCGGTCTTCTTTATGAACTCATACCTCGATCCAACGCACGAGGAGCGCGCGGCTGACCTCCTGCGCCGCCTGATGCCAGACGCCTATGTCACGTCGTCCACCGAACTCACGCGTGAATGGTACGAGTACGAGCGCTGCTCGACCGTCGCCGCGAACGCCTTCGTCGGGCCGCAAGTGAACACCTACATCCGCCGCCTCGAATCGGACCTGACGGATCGCGGCTACGACGGGTCGCTGTTCATGATGGGCTCAAATGGCGGGCTGCTTTCGGTCGCGCGCACCTGCCGCCAGCCGATCGGGCTCGTGGAATCGGGGCCAGTAGGCGGCTGTATCGGAGCAGGCGCCTATGCCGAGGCGCTGGGACTCACCAACATCGTCGCGTTCGACATGGGCGGAACGACGGCGAAATGCGCCCTGGTCGAACGGGGGATATTCACCGTTGACAACGTCTACTACGCAAATGGGTACATCAAGGGCTTCCCGATCAAGTCGCCCGTCATAAATATCACCGAGGTCGGCTCGGGCGGCGGCTCGATCATCTGGCTCGACGAGCAGAAGCGCGTGCATGTCGGCCCGCAGAGCGCGGGGTCGACGCCGGGGCCGGTCTGCTACGGCCGCGGCGGGGAGGAGCCGACGGTGACCGACGCAAACCTGGTGCTCGGCCGGCTGAACCCCGACCGGTTCCTTGGCGGTGAGCTGTCGCTCGACGCCGAGGCCGCGAAGCGCGCCATTGCCGATCGCATCGCGACACCGCTCGGCTATATGGGCGAGCGCGGAACTGTCGACATGGCGGAGGGCAGCCTCGAGATCGCCACCGTCATCATGGCGGGCGCGATCCGGCGCGTCTCGGTCGAGCACGGGCTCGACCCGCGCGACTTCGCGCTGTTCAGCTATGGCGGCGGCGGCCCTCTGCACGGCTCGGCACTCGCGCGGGAGCTGTCGATCCCGCTGGTCATCATTCCGCCGGAGCCGGGCAACTTCTCGGCAATCGGCATGCTGCTCGCCGATGCGCGCATCGATTCGTCCGAGACTTTTACCGGGCTCCTCGGTGACGCAAGCGTAACAGCGATGAGTGGGCGCTTCGCCGAAATGGAGCATGTTGCAGCCGAGGCCCTGGCCGAGGAGTTCGGCGCGAGCGAGGTGTTCTTCGAGCGCCACGCCGAAATGCGCTATCGGGGCCAGCGCCACAACATCAAGGTGCCGATCACAGGCCTCGACACGATGCCCGCCATCCGCGAGGCATTCGAGCGCGACTACAAGCGTCGGTACGGGCATGCCGATTCCAAGGCACCGGGCGAATTGCAGGCGCTGCACCTCTCGGCTTTCGCGAAGCTGCGCCGGCCCGACATCGCCCGTCTGCCCCGCCGCGCCGCTCAGACTTCCGCAGAGGGGCGACGGAAGGTGATCTTCGGCGCCGCTGATGGCCCGGTCGAGACGCGGGTCTATGACCGTGGCGCGCTCCCCACCGGCTTCAAGGCCGACGGACCGGCGGTCATCGAGGAGTACGGCTCGACCACCCTGGTCTGGCCTGGCGACCGCTTCGAGGTCGGCGAACTCGGCGAAATCCGAATCCACTGCGCGGCGAAGTAGGAGAGGACCGATGGACACGGCGACAGAGGCGCGCGGCGCCGCGACGGCGAAACTCGATCCGATCACACTGGAAGTCCTCCGCTTTGGCGTTGTGTCGATCACCGATCAGATCGACGCCAATATCACCCGCACGGCCTTCAGCCCGTACGTTTACGAGTACAAGGACTTTGCGGTTGGCTTGGTAGACGTCGACGGCCATTTGATCGCGCAGTCGACGGGCGGCATGCCGCCCTTCGTCGCCGACACGGTGGGCACAGCCGTGCGCGACGGACTCAAGATCTACGGGCGGGAGCGGCTGTACGAGGGCGACGTGGTGGTGTGCAACCACGCCGCGGTGCAGGGCCAGCACCTCAACAACACGGTGATGTACACACCGATCTATGCCGGCCCGAACCATCGGACGCTGATTGGCTTCTTCGCGATCAACGTGCATTGGATCGACATCGGCGGCGTGACCAGCGGCCACACGACCGACATCTTCATGGAGGGGCTGCAGCTCCGCTCGATCAAGCTCTGGTCGAAGGGCGAACCGATCGAGGAAGTCTACCGGATCATCGAAAACAATACGCGTCTCCCTGTCGACCTGATGGGCGACATCTCCGCCCAGCTTGCCGGCTGCTTCTTGGGGCGTGACCTCACCATCGCACTCGCCGAGAAGTACGGGCTAGATACGTTCTTCGCCGCCGTCACAACGATACTCGACCAGGCGGAGGCCTCGGCACGCGCAGCGATTCGCGCCATACCCGATGGCGTGTACGAGGCCCAGACCTTCCTGGACAACGACACGATCACCGACGCGCCGGTGCCGATCGGCGTCAAGGTCACTATCGCCGGCGACGAGATGATCGTCGACTTCACAGGCCTCGCCGAGCAGGCCGCGGGCAATATCAACTCCGGATATTTCGGCGGCGGCATGACGGCGGCGCGATGCGCCTTCAAGTACCTGATCATGCCGCAGGAGCCCGCGAACGAGGGCATGTATCGGCCGCTCAAGTTGATCCTGCCGGAAGGCAAGATATTGAGCGCGCGGCCCAACGCACCGATGGCGGGTTATCCGTTCCCGCTGCCGACTGTGATGGACGCGGTGATCCACTGCCTGGAAAAGGCAATACCGGACCGGGTGACAGGCGCGCATTTCGGCACCCATTCCGGCTTCATGGTGTTCGGCCAGCGGCCGGACGGCAGCGCCTTCCTCGGTCACGACAGCGGCCATGGCGGCTGGGGCGCAGGTGCTCATGGCGACGGCGCCGGTCCGTTCCGCACCATGGCGCATGGCGACACGCGGCTGATCCCGATGGAGCTGCAGGAATCGCTCCTGCCTTTCCGCATCGAGTCGCTCTCGCTACGTGAGGACTCGGGCGGCGCCGGCAAGTTCCGCGGCGGGATGGGCTTTCGCAAGAAGTATGTGATCCTCGCGCCCTGCTTCGTGCAGACCAATGTTGACCGCACCAAGTACCCCCCCTGGGGCGTGGTGGGCGGGAAGGACGCGAAGCCCGGCTGCGTCACCGTTTACAAGGCCAAGGGCGGGACAGAAATCATCTCAAAGGTCCGCCGGTATCCTGCCGAGCCCGGCGACGTGGTCGTCCTGGAGACCGGCGGCGGCGGCGGCTGGGGCGATCCCAAGGAACGCTCGCTCGAGCACATCGCGCGCGATATCCGGCGCGGCTACATCACCAAGGTGGCCGCCGAGCGGGATTACGGCGTGCGCGTGACCGGTGACAAAGTTGAGCGCCCTTAATCGCTCCTTCCCCAGGGGCTTTCCGGGATCGGCAGGCCAAGCTGGTCGCGCAAGGTTGCGCCCTCATATTCCGTGCGAAACAGGCCGCGCGCCTGCAGCACCGGCACGACCATCGAAATGAAGTCGTCGAGCCCGCGCGGAAAGGTCAACGGCATGATGTTGAATCCGTCTGCCGCGCCCAGCTCGACCCAGCGCGCCATCGTGTCCGCGACATGCTGGGCGGTGCCGACGACCGTGAGGTGCGCGCGCGCGCCGGCGACCCGCCGTGCGAGCTGGTGCATGGTCAGGTTCTCGCGCCGGGCCAGTTCGACCACCAGCCTTTGCCGCCCTTGCTGGGTGTTGGTCACCGGCAGGTCCGGGAGGGGGCCGTCGATCGGATAGCCGGAGAGGTCCGCGCCCATGATGTGCGACAGGACCGAAACACCGAGAATCGGGTCGATCAGCGATTGCAGCCGCTCGTACTTCGCCTCCGCCTCGGCCTGCGTGGTGCCGACGACCGGCACCAGGCCGGGCATGACGAGCAGTGCGCCCGGCGGGCGGCCGCGTGAAGCGGCGCGAGCCAGGAGGTCCGCTCGGAAAGCGCACGCGGCCTCGATATCCTGCTGCACGGTGAACACGACCTCAGCCACTCGCGCTGCGAGCTCGCGCCCGTCGTCGGACTGGCCGGCCTGAACAATGACCGGACGCCCCTGCGGCGAGCGTTCGACCGCCAGCGGACCTTTCACGGTGAAATGCCTGCCCGCGTGGTCGAGCGCGTGAATCCGGCCGCTGTCGACGAACACGCCCGTTGCCTTGTCCGCGACGACCGCGCCGCTCTCCCACCCGTCCCACAGGCCAGTCACCACGTCGATGAATTCCTCCGCACGTACATATCGTGCGGCGTGCGGCGGCGCGGCGGCGCGGTTGAAGTTGAGCGCCTCGTCGATGGCGTATGTGGTGACAGCATTCCAACCCATCCGCCCACCGGACAATCGGTCGAGGCTCGCAAAGAAGCGCGCCACGTGGAACGGTTCGTTGTAGGTGGTGGACATGGTTGCGACGAGCCCGATCCGGCTGGTCACGGCACTGAGCGCGGAGACCAGCGTCAGCGGCTCGGTGTGGCGCGCGCCGGTCGACCGGCGCACGCGTTCGGCGCTGAACGGGCCGGATGGCGCAGCGATGTCCGCCTTGAATAAGAAGTCGAGCTTTGCCGCCTCTGCGCGGCGTGCCAAGTCGGCCCAGTAGGCAAGGTCGAGCGGCACCGACGCGTCGACGTCCGGGTCGCGCCACGCGGCGATATGGTGGCCCAGGCTGGTAAGGAACAAGCCAAGCTTCATCACGCGGCGTCGCCGGCGATCAGCCCGAGGCAGAAGGCCTTGGCGAGCCCACCGATATAGCCGGCGGCCGGTCCGCCCTCGACCCCGCCGGTGGTGGAGCCCGCGGCGTAAAGGCCCGGTATCGGCCGGTCATCCTTGTCGAGCGCCCGGGCGGACGTGTCGATCGCGATGCCTCCCATGGTGCAGGTGAGTCCGACCGCGACCGGTGCGGCGAAGAAGGGCGGCTGCTCGATCGGACGCGGCGCGACGCGATGCGGCGAGTCGCGGCGCGCCCCGAAACGTCGGCCCGGCGTGCGAGGCGGCTGGCTGCCCCAATCCCCCGTCGCGAGCGCGCGGTTGTAGGCGGCGACGGTCCGCGTCAGGGGGCCCGCTTGAAGTCCGGCCGCGCGCGCCAGCCCTGGGAGGTCGTCGGCGCGGAATAAGGCACCCGGCACGTCGTCGAGGATCGGGTTGGGCGGGTTGACCTCTTCCCGGCCCGCGGTATCCCAGACCGCAGCATCGAATATGACGATCGCCGACAGCGGATCGTCGAATGTAGCAATGATGTTGGAGAGCAGGATTCCACCCAACCCTTCGTCGGCGAAGCGCCCGGCCGATCGGTCAATCAGGACACTTGCTCCGGACAGCGTGTCGAGTGTCGGGTACGGCCAGAAACGCGCGTCGGTGAGTGCGACGCGCGACAGAAGGTGGCCGTAGAACCGATCCAAATCGACGAGTTTTGCCCCGACCGCCGCTGCCATGAGGATTGCGTCGCCCTGAGACGTACCGGACGAGCGCGCGACCAGCGCCTCGGGCTTCGGCGAAATGTGGCGACCGACCATTTCCTGATTGTTCTGGAACCCGCCGTCCGCGAGCAGCACGGCGCCCGCCTCGAAGACCTCGGTCCGTCCGGCGACCATTGCTTCGACGCCGATGCAGGCGCCGCCTTCCATGACCAGTCTCCGAGCGCGGGCACCAAGCACAATCCGGCCACCGCGGCCGCGCAGGTTGGAGCCAAGCCGCCGAACGAACACGTCAGGCCCGCGCCCTTCCCAGGCGAGGCTGGGATCGGCGCCGCGGGCTGGCGCCATCAGCCAAGAGCGCTTGCCGGCCGCTTCACGTGAAACGAGCTCAGCCCCTTCTGCGCGGAGCCAAGCGAGGCCCGTCCCCGCCTTCGCCGCGAGCGCCGCTGCAAGCCGCGAATCGGCGTGGTCTTCCGTATCTGCCGCGATGGCCGCGATGAGCGCGGCTGAGCCTTCCTCTGGATTGGTATGGGCGAAGTTGAGCGCCCCACTCGCCACGCGCGAGTTGCAAAGATAGTCGTCGCCCTTTCCCTGCTCGAGCACGACGACGTTGCGCCCTCGCTGGGCGGCACGATTCGCAGCGACTAGACCGGCGAGGCCTCCGCCAACGACCACCAGGTCCGCTCGCATCCACGCCTCCCACTTCCTTCGCCTACCTCAGCAGCCACTCTCGGGCAAAGTGGCAGCCATGACAATGCGCCGCATTATGGCCGCATTGGGCCGGGTTCGTTGACACCCTCCGAGGGGCTGACTATCGTTTCGCGAAGCTCATCGCAGTGTCCATGCTTTATGCGGCATTGCGGCGCGAAAACACGAACGGCCGGCGCCAGCCGCCGCACAGGGAGGAACCGATGAAGCCGCACTTTGCATTCGCCGCCATCGCGGCCGTCTTGGTCGCTGCGAGCCTCAGCGCTCCTCACGTGGCCCGCGCCGCCGAGATGAGCCCGGCGCTGAAGAAGTTGATCGCCGCGGCGAACAAGGAAGGGCGGCTCGACATCTCGTGGGGCACCACGACCGTCGGCGGCAACGCCGGCGCCGAGATGATGGAAAAGGCCATGCGCAAGGCTTGGGGGTCGACCGTCGACATCCGCTACACGCCCGGCCCGTCCATGCCGGCCGTCGGTCACCAGATCGCGACCGAGTACGCGGCCGGCCAAAAGGCGTTCAGCGACATCTGGTTCGCGAACGGGGCTTACATCGTGCCGCTCCTGAAGCGGGACATCTTCATGAAGGTGAACTGGCAGGAACTGCTGCCAGGCCGCATCACCGACCGCGAAGTGGAGCAGGGTGGCCAATTCGTGCGCGTCTATTCGGGCATGTCGGGCGTCACGTACAACACGCGCCTCGCGCCGATGAAGCCGACCAAGCTTGAGGATTTCCTCAAGCCCGAGTGGAAGGGCAAGATCGCCTCCACCCCGTATGCCGCCGGCTTCGATACGATTTCCGCGACCGACATCTGGGGCCCACAAAAGACGCTCGACTACGTGCGCAAGTTGTCGCAGCAGATCTCGGGGCTGCTCCGTTGCAGCGATCTGGAGCGCATCGCCTCCGGAGAGTTTCTGGCCCTCGACATGGACTGCAGTGGCCAGGACGCCTTCAATTGGAAGGAGAAGGGCGCCCCGATCGATCAGATGATCCCGCTCGACGCCGCGCAGATCCGCTACTACTACATGTCGGTGCCAAAGAACGCCGCCCATCCCAACGCGGCGAAGCTTCTGGTGGCGTTCCAGGCAACGCCCGAAGGCCAGGAGATTCTCTGGAAGACGGACCACACGGATCTTCACCTCTACCCGGAGTCGCATATTGCCGCAAAGGTGCGGGAGATCGAGGCCCAGGGTGCGAAGCCGGTGGAAGTCTCGACCGATTGGATCGTCGCGCATCCGGAGACGCAAAAGGTCAAGGAAGAGGCGATCAAGATTCTCACCACCAAGAAGTAGTAGCCAGGGTCTTACCGCCCCGTCATGGTAACAACCGCGCTTAGCGCCGTGCCGAAACGGCGTGGGCGCGCGCACGATCCTCTCCCGCCGCTTATGCTGGCGCTGACGATCGCGACAAGCGTCGTCATCATCGCCTGCCTCCTGACCGTGTTCTGGATCAGCTTCATCAAGGGTGATCCCGACGCGGCCCACAGCTACACGCTTTCCAACTACCCGGCAGTCGTCACCGACGCGCGTACTTGGCAGGTGCTCTGGAACACGCTCGGCTTCGCCGTCTCGTCCCTCGCCGTCTCGTTCGTCTTCGGCGTGCCGGCGGCGTGGCTCGTCGAGCGAACCGACCTCCCCGGAAAGCCGGTCGTATTCACGTTGATGACGATCGGCCTCCTGATGCCGGGATTCGCCGCGGCGATGGGATGGTTGTTCCTGCTCAACTCGCGCATCGGTCTGGTGAACGTGTGGCTGATGGAAAGCTTCGGACTCCACGAGGCCCCGTTCAACATCTCGACCGTCTTCGGCATGGGCTGGGTGCAGGGGCTCAACCTCGCACCGCTCTCGTTCATCATGACGGCTGCGGTGTTCCGGGCAATGGATCCGACGCTCGAGGAGTTGGCGCAGATGAGCGGCGCGCGACCCAGCGCCGTCCATTCCCGGGTGACCCTGCCCCTCGCCTGGCCGGGCATCCTCGCAGCCGGAATCTACATCTTCACGATCGGCTTCGCGGCGTTCGACGTGCCGGCGATCATCGGCTGGGGCAACCGCATCTTCACCTTCGCGACCTTTCTCTACCTCCTGACCAGCCCGCAGGACACGCTGCCGAAATACGGCACCGCAGCGGCGTTGAGCGGCGTCCTCGTCCTCCTCGCGGGCGCAATGAGCTGGTGGTATGCCCGGATGCAACAGCGCGCGCGGCGCTATGCCGTCGTGACCGGAAAAGCATACCGACCGCGCATGGGGGCGCTTGGGCGCCGCGTCTGGGTGGCGTGGGGGTTCCTCGGCACATACTTCGTCCTGGCCAAGCTGGTGCCTGTCCTGACGGTCATCTGGTCGTCTCTTCTGCCGTTCTTCATGTTGCCCGGCCGGCGGGCCTTCGCGCAGGTGACCTTGCAGCAATATCGGGCCTTGCCTTGGCCTCTGGCTCTCGACGGGCTGACCAACACGGCGATCCTGATGGCGCTAACGCCGACGGTCACGCTGGTGCTTTGCGTTTGCTTCTCTTGGGTCGTCCTGCGTTCGCGCATCCCGGGCCGCGAGCTGTTCGACTTCGTCGCCTTCCTGCCGCATGCCGTTCCTAACATCGTGTTCGGGGTGGGCGTGATTCTGATCACACTCTACGTGCTGCAGACCTTCGTGCCGATCTACAGCACGATCTGGATCCTTTTGTTCGTATTCGTCATCGCGCGCGTCAGCTACGGCACGCGCATGACCAATAGTGCGCTGATCCAGATCCACACGGAGCTCGAGGAATCGGCGCAGATCAGTGGCGCAACCACCGCCGGCACGTTCCGCTCGGTCGTCCTGCCGCTACTGTCGCCGACGCTCATCTACGCGTGGCTGTGGATCGCGCTCCTCACTTTCCGCGAACTCACCCTCGCCGTCATCCTGACAACGCCCCACAACATGACGCTGCCGGTCGTGATCTGGACGACTTGGCTCGGCGGCGGGTTCGCGCAAGCCTCGGCACTCGTGGTCGTCGTACTCGCGCTGATGATTCCGCTCGTCGTCCTTTATTGGTTCGTGGCGGGCCGGCGCGGCATGCTCTCCGCACGGGGCGAGCCGTAATCGTACTCGGCCTTCGCCGAACGCGCCGAGGGCGGACTTCAGTTGGTCGGACATGAGCTGCGGCAGGGCCTCCCTCATGGCGCCGTTGCGGTGGATGATGACGGTCGTCGACGACGGCTTCGAGTATCAGGGCCGCCACTGACGGTCTCTCTCGGCGTTCGCCTACGCGATCAGGGGGACGCGGTGGAACGACTGCATCAACCAAGCGACGGGGACCGACCCGTCGTAAACGAGCCGACGAACTCGATCTTGGCGCGGTTCTTCAGTCTGACCAGATCTCGCCGCGTCGTCCTTTTCGAGACGCCCCAGCCTGCACCTTATGGCCGAACATCTCCCGCCGAGGTCTGCGACCCACTATCCGCGCATTTCGAGCACGTATTCCCTGCACCACCCCAGGGTCAGCTTGGAATCGGCCGTGAGAGTCTTTTGCCGAATGGTTTCTGCCCCGGTCATCGGTTTGGGACGAACAAGCGTAACCATGCCCCAATCTCACTCACTAGGTCGTGTGGACAAATTTGAGCCAGAGCTTGATTGCGCCGAGGTATAGCGTGCCGAGGAAGCTGTCGGCGAGCTTGTCGTATCGGGTGGCGATGGCGCGGTTGATCTTGAGATGACCGATCATGCGCTCGATGCGGTTGCGCTCGCGGTAGAGACGCTTGTTCCAGCGGATCGCGGCCTTGCGGTTGGAGCGCGGCGGGATCACGGGGCGGATGCCGCGCGCGCGGAGATCGGCGCGGATCGCGTCGCTGTCGTAACCCTTGTCGGCGAGAAGCGCGGCGGCGGCTTGCTCGGGCAGGCCGATCAGCGTGTCGTAGGCTTGGCAGTCCGCCGTCTCGCCGCCCGTGAGGTGGAAGGCAAGCGGCCGGCCTCGGGCATCGGCGAGACAATGAACCTTACTGGTGAACCCGCCCCGCGAGCGGCCAAAAGCCTGTTCGCGAGTCCCCCTTTTGCGCCCGCTGCCTGCGGGTGTCCGCGCACCGTGGTGGAGTCGATGCTGTGATGTCGATTGTTGGCCATCGTGTCGGCCAAGGTCGTCGCCGCGGCTTCCCAGATGCCGGCTTCGCACCACCGCCGGAAGCAGCGCGCGATCGAGTTCCAGTTGCCGTAGCGCTCGGGCACGTCGCGCCAGGGCGCGCCGGTGCGCAGTCGCCACAGGATGCCATTGACCGTCGCACGTCGATCGAGCGGCGGGCGCCCGCGACGCCCGCGCTCCGGCGGCAACAAGGATTCCAAAACCCGCCATTCCTGCTCGCTCAAGTCCCCTCGGCCCAAGGCTGCCTCTCCCGAATCTGCAGCCTTGAATCAAACCGGGAGTCACGCGTCAATCTTTTTGTCCACACAGCCACTAGGCCGCCAGGTACTGTTCGAAGATTTCTCTGGCAGCATCGCAACATTGAGCGATGTGACGCGCCGTCGCTGCCTTTGCCGCCGCCCGGTCGCGTTTCCGAAGCGCATCAACGATGGCGTTGAGTTCGGCGGCGCAGGCCTGGCCACGGTTGCCCTTGAGCATGGATTGCGCGCGAACGAAGTTGATACGCGACAGGAGTGCGACGATGATCTCGCTTAGAACGCGATTGTGCCCGGCCAGGATGACTTGAAAGAACGCGTTGGTCGCCGCGATGTGCCCGATCGCGTCGCCGCTTCGTGCCGCCCTCTTGAACGCCACGACCTGGGCCTCCAGCCGCCTGATGTCGTCGTCGGTCAGGTTCCGGGCGAATTTGCCCGTCGCTTCTGCGGTGACCATTTCCCAGACTTCGTGGATCTCTTCGATATCGGTCCAGCCGAGCTTCGCCACGGACGGGCCGCGGTTCGGCACGATCGTGATCAGGCGCTCCGCCTCCAGCCGCCGAAGCACGGCACGCAGGGACGAGCGGCTGATCTTCATGCGCGCACACAGATCGCGCTCGGTGAGCTTCTGGCCCGGCAGCAACTCGCCGACCATGATGGCCGTGCGCAGCCGGTCGGCGCTCTCGTCGAGGACGGTCGTCCGTGTGACCGTCAGGTCAAAGGCTTCAGCCTTCTGCCGCATTGTTCTTGCCCCTCGCCTCAAACGCGCCGCTTGGCCAGGGAATACCGTGTCGCCGTTGCGCGCATTCGCGTCTTATATCATCAGTCCCGATCGCTGGATATTCGACTTGACCGATTGTCTGACAATCTGCTTCGATATCCGAAAGCAAGATGCGCGGGCACCGCCGCGGCAGGGAGGACGGGCGTGAAGTTCTGTTTCTTTCACCTGATGCCCTATACCGATATCGAGTTCGACGGCGGCCCGGTGGCCCGTGTCGAATGCAGCGTTCGACGCCGAGAAGGCGCGCGATTTTTACAAGCGCTACGTCGACACGATGATCTACGCCGACAGCTGCGGCTTCGACTGGATCGGCTGCAACGAGCATCATTTCAGCCCCTACGGACTGATGGCGAACTGCGACGTGATCGGCCATTCATTCGGCGGCTGGGTCGCAATGTGGCTGGCCGTCGACTTCCCCGAGGTGGTCGACCAACTCGTGCTCGAGGCGCCGGCCGGCTTCCGCATCGGTGGCGCAGGCGGGCTCGGCGGCTCACCGGCCGAGCTGCAAAAGCGCATGTTCGCCCATCCGGAGAAGATTCCGCCGGAGACCCGCTCGCCCGACGTTCTGGCCGCCAACCGCGCCGCGGCGGGAAGCTACGCGCCGAACGACGCGGTCGACCCCGAGCTCTCGAAGCGGCTCGGCGACGTGGCGGCGCTCACGCTCGTGCTGCACGGCACAGCGGACGGGGTCATCCCGGTCGAGAGCCCGCGCTTCCTGAAGGCGAACCTGCCGCACGCTCACGTTATCTACATCTACGACGCCGCCCACAACATCGAGATCGACCAGCCGGAGCGGTTCGTCGAGCTGGTGGGCGATTTCCTACGCCGTGGCGAGACGTTCCTGGTGAACGCCGGCAGCGTCGCGCAGGCTTAGCTGCCGCCGGGGCGGGCTGGGCGCCCGCCCCTACGCCGCCGAGAGCGTCTCGTCGGGCTCGTTCGCGTCGCGCCGCACGGGCGCGACCGCGGCGCAGTGCTCGGGCGGCAGGTGCAACGCGACCGCCTGGCCCTCGGCGAACGCGACGGCGTGGTGCGCCTTGACGCGGAATCGGACGTCGCCGATGGACACGGTATAAAGCATCGCCTCGCCGACGAACTGGCCATCGATGATGCGGCCGGCGAACCGGTTTTCGCCCTCCGCCGGCGTCGCGTCGAGGCGCAGATCCTCGGGCCGGACCCCAAGCAGACAGCCGGCGCCATGGGCGGGCCTGCTGCCGGCCGGAAGCGCCGCACGCACGCGGCCCATTGGACATTCGAGCATGGCGTGTCCGTCGGCGACCTCGACGACGCGGGCCGGCACCAAGCTCATCTCGCCGATGAAGCGGGCCACGAACTCGTCTACCGGGCGCTGGTAGATCTCGCGCGGCGTGCCGAGCTGGACCAGGCGCCCGCGGTCCATGACGGCTATCCGATCGCCGGTCTCCATCGCCTCGGCCTGGTTGTGCGTGACGTAGATCGTGGTGAGCCCCAGCCGGCGCATAAGCGCCTTCAGCTGTGCTCTGAGCCGCACCTGCAGCTTGAAATCGAGATTCGAAAGCGGCTCATCCATCAGCAGCACCTTCGGGCGTAGGGCAAGCGCGCGGGCGAGCGCCACGCGCTGCTGCTGCCCGCCCGAAAGCGTGGTGACGGGACGATCGGCCATTTCGGCGAGGCCCAGAAGATCGAGCACTTGGCCAACGCGCTGGGCGACCTCGGCGGGCGGGAGGCGGCGGACGCCCTCGCGCAGCGGAAAGGCGACGTTCTCATGCACATTCATGTGCGGCCAGATTGCATAGGACTGGAACACCATGCCGATGGGGCGGCGCTCCGGCGGCACGAACCCGCCGCGTCCGGGCGCGAACACCGTCTCGCCGTCGATGGCGATCGTGCCGTGGTCCGGTCGCTCCAATCCCGCGATAGAGCGCAGCATCGTGGTCTTGCCGCAGCCCGATGGCCCCAGAAGCACGAAAAACTCCCCCGCCGCAACGTCCAGGTCGACGCCGTCGAGCGCCTGAATCAACTGTTCGCGGTAGCGGAACTCTTTGGTCAGGCCCCGGATCTTCAGCATTCGGTCATCCCCGTGTCTCCCGTCAAGACAATACCGTCTTGCGGCGAAACACAACTGCAACTTCGTTAGAAACACGCGCGGCCGCTGGGCCTGGAGGAATGGCTTGCTAATGATCGGGATTGGGTAGGGGCACTTTTCGGCCGCTGGGTCGTGCAAAAACGCGGAGTACGCCGAGCACCTACGTCTAGGTGATCTTTTCTTGGAGGGAAAGGAACTGGGCTCGGACCTTCTCTACCGCCTATAGGCGACACCAGCCTCCGAAGCAATTCAGGAGACTGGATCGCCTTGCTGCGCTCGCTCTCCCTATGCCGCGTCGGTCGCGAAACTGCGGAGGTCGGTGAGCAGTACCGTCCGTCCGTCCTCGACCACCTCGTGGGCCGCGCCGGCCCCGTCGGTGTCGGCGTGGGCTCGAAGTGTCGCCCGTAGCGCCTCAGTAGCCGCTCCGTCCACCGTGCCGTCCGCCGCCAGCACGACGCCGTAGTCGTCCCGCGCGGCCGCGGGCGAGACGAACTCGTCCAGCACGTCGGCACGCACCCGCTCCGGGTCGCGTTCCAGCGGATCGCCCCAGCCGCCGCCGCCCAACTGGCGCACTTTCACTTCGGAATCGGCAGGAACCAGGTAGCGGTGGCCATAGGTCATGGCGAACTCGTTCTCTCCGGGCCGGCGCAGGAGATAGTCGCCGATGTCCCCGCCCTTGCCGCCCCAGAGCCCCCAGGGCGCAAGGCCGCGGCGATAGGGCCGGCTCAGATTCCACCGCCCCTCGACGAAGTTGCGGACGTGGAGGTCAGTGGCGAGCCCGCCGCGGTACTTCCCCGCACCACCCGAATCCTGCCGGAGCGAGCGGCCCTCGATCATCACCGGGCATTTGAGTTCGATCGCCTCGATCGCGCCGTTGCGGACGTCGCCCTGGCAGATGGAGACCGAGGCCGATTCGCCGTCTTCGCCGGGCCGGCCGCCCCAGCCGCCGCCCTCGATCGACTGCAGCACGAAGCGCTTCCTGGTCTTGGGATCGACGCCGAAGAACGCGACGCCGCCGAGATAGCCGTGATGGCCGGCCGGCACCTTGTCCGGCATGGCAGGCGCGAGCGCTGCGCAGATCGCGTCGGCGACGGTCGGCAAGGCGAGGCTCCAGCCCTGCATCGGCAGAGGGTGGCGCGCCATCATGAACGTGCCCTCGGGCAGGATGACGCGACAGGCGCGGAACGAACCCTCGTTCACCGGCTCGTTCGGAGCGGTCAGCGCCTTGTAGGCGATCAGCGCGCCCGCCTTGGAGCGGCAGTTCGGCCCCATCGGCCGCTCCTTCGAGCAGCCGGAGAGATCGATGGTCATCTCCCCGCCATCGATGGTGATCTTGACGTTGATCCGCACCTTGTCGATCGGCCGCTGACCGTCGTCGTCTGTGAACGCCTCGGCCTCATACGTGCCGGGTTCGAAACCCGAAACCACTTTGCGGCACTTCTGCTCGGTCTCGTCGAAAATGCGCTCGATGGCGGCGAAGGTGGTCTCACGCCCGTACTTGCCGAACAGCTCATCCAGCCGGCGGTTGGCGAGGCGGCAGGCGGCGATCTGCGAGCGCATATCGCCGAGCGACGCCTCGGGGAAGCGAATGTTGTCGCCGATCATGCGGTAGAGCATCTCGTTCCGCTGGCCGGCCTCATAGATCTTCACCTGGTTGAACTGCAGCCCCTCCATCCATGCATCTTGCGCCGCGCGGCCCGCGCCGAATCCGGTCGACATGCCGCCGACGTCGATCCAGTGCGCGCGCACCATCGAGAAGGCGACCAGCTTGCCCCGCCAGAAATAGGGCATGTAGACGCAGACGTTATTGAGGTGCTGGCCCGCAACCGCCGGGTGGTTCATCAGCAGCACGTCGCCGTCTGCGAAGCCGTCGCGCCCATAGCGCGCCATCGCGTCAGTGATGATGACGCCGAGATCGGCGACGAAGTGTGACACACCACCGACATTCTGGCTGAGGAGCTGGCCCGCCGGATCGATCAACGCGGTGCAAAAGTCGCGCACCTCGTAGATCATCATGTTGTAGGAGGTGCGCTGCAAATCGGCCGCCATCTCGTTGGCGATCGCGGGCAGCGCGCTCCGCATCACCTCCAGCGTGACCGGGTCGAGCTTTGCACTCATGTCGCATTTCCTTCGGCGGACGCCGGATCGTAACCGGTTCCAGTTGTCATTGCGAGGTGCGCAGCGACGAAGCAATCCGCCGCGTGACGGATTGCTTCGCTACCCGCAATGACAGGACGCGGAGGCGCCCGGCTATCGCTTCATCGCTTGGTTGCCGGTCTCGGACGGCAGGAAGGCCGTAGTGAAAAGCTGGTCGTCGGCCGGCTTGTGGTCGAGCCGATGCATGGTGATGAAGCTCTCCTTCAGGAGAGCCACTGCCTGCGGGTCGAACCGGCCGGTGCGCGAGAACTGTGGCATCTCGGCTTCGTAGATCTGGCTCATCACCTCGGGCGACTGGTGCAGGACCTTCGCCGAGATCGCGACCGTCTCCTTCTTGTGTCCGTACATGTAGTCGACCGTGTCGAAGTAGGCCGCGACGAACCGCTTCACCAGGTCGGGATTGTCCTTCACCAAATCCTTCCGCGCCTCGATCACGTGGGTGATGAAGTGCGGCACGAGATCGGCGAAGTTGTAGATTTGCTTCAGCGTCTTCTTCCGCTCGAGCATCAGCGTCACCTCGGTGGCGGTTACCATCGCCTGGATTTGGTGGGTCTTGAGCGCCGACAGCGCGTTCCGATATCCACCGAGCGGCACCTCCGTCATGCCATTCACGCCCCAACCCATGTGCTCGGAAAGACGCTGCGCGAGCCAGTAGGTGAGCGAGCCCACGGTCGAGACCGACACCTTGTCGCCCTTGAGGTCGTCAAGCTTCATCTTCGAATCGTAGGGCACGGAAATGCCCAGGTTGCGCGGCGCATCGTAATAGGCTGCGACCGCGATCCCGCCGCCGCCCTTCGCGTTGAATGCCATGCCGGGGCCCGAGGCGAGTCCGAAATCTATGTCTTTGGTGAGCAGCGCCTGCTGCAGCTTGGCGTCGCCGCCAAAGCCGACGATCTTCACGTGGGCGATGCCGTGCTTCTTCATGATGCCGGTCTCAACACCGATGTTAATCGGAGTGAAGGTCCAAGCGAACGGCACGGCCTTGCCGACCGCGATGGTATCGCCGGCCGCCTCGGCGCCGGACGCCGCAGCGAAGGCGGCGACCACCGCGACGAGCGCTGCGGCGAAGGTCCTGCGGGACAAGCGGAATGTCGAATAGGTCATGATCTTCTCACAGAGTTAGCGAATGCGCGGTGGTGAGGGGCTTTTGCCCTCCCGGCTTATGCCGCCGGCGATGCCGGCTCCGGCGCGAAACCACGCGCGCCCGGTTCGCGGCTCCATTATAGCCGTCAATCTCGCGTGCGCAGCCGGGTCGCGGGATCCGAGTTCCGTCGCTCGCGCCAGATTTCCTAAAGCCAGCGGCCGCCCCGGCGGCCGTTTCGCTTCCTCGCCGATCCGCCGTCGCCCCTCGCTAAGCGCGCGCGGCACCTCTCCCGCGGTGCGGCTCGGCAGCCGCTTGGTTCGCCCGCTCGCATGAGGGTGCTTTCACGATGGCCGAGGAGGCGTTCCTGCGCGCACTTCACGGCGCAACCCTCACGGACTGCGCCTATACGCCCTGACACGCCGCCCGTTGCCACACCGGCAACGGCTCGTTCCCCAGAATGCGGATTTACCGCCGCACGACGCGCCCGCATTGTTGCACTGCAACAGGACGCAAGCATGCCTGAGTGCGGCATGCCCCTGCCAAGCTAGGGAACGCTCGATGAAGCGCCGATCCGCCACCGCTCGAACCAAGCTCGTCCCGCTCGTCATCGCTGCGATCGCGGTGACGGGCGCCGCGCACGCCGGCGAGGGCATTCCCGCAAAAATATATGGGCGACGGCGGGGTCGTGCGACTTCCGACCAGCGAGGACGCAACCCAGGTCTGGCATCTCGCGGCCATCAAGAAATACCACATCGACAAGAAGTACGGCTTCACGCTCAAGCTCGTTCCGGCCGCGACGCCGCAGATGACGGCGACCGCCATTCAGTCCGGCTCGGGCGACATCGCGATCTTCCAGTTCCTCGACATCGCGCGCCTCAGGAAGACCGGCCTCGACATTGTCGGCGTCGGGCCGTTCCTCGAGTGGGGTGCCGACCACTTCATCGTGCCCGCGGATTCCAAGGTGCGGGACCTCTGCGACTTCAAGGGCAAGAAGATCGGCATCTACTCGCGCACCTCGCTCGACTGGATCCTCGACGTGGCGACGTTCCATAACGTTTGCCACCTGGACGTCGCCAAGGACATCGTGGTCCAGGAGGGCGCGGTGGGGCTTTTGCGCGGACTGATCGAGACCGGGCGGCTCGACGGCGCGCACATGTACAACAATCTGACCCCGGCGATCGTGGCAACGGGGAAGGCGCGAATCCTTTATCAGATGAAGGAGCCGATCAAGAAGCTGGGCCTGCCACGCATCCCCTTCCTGTTTTACTCGGTGACCAAGGCGTACCGCACGGCGCATCCGCAGAACGTCCGCGCCTTCCTCGCCGCCTATCGCGAAGCGGTGGACGAACTCCGCGCCAAGGACGACGTCTGGCAGGAGCACGGGAAGGAGTTGAAGATGACGCCGAAGGCGATCGATCTCCTGCGAGACGAGATGCGCGAGGATTTGTGGACGCGGTTCCAGCCCACCACCGAGGCGGACATGAAGACCGTCTTCAACTTCGTTCTCAAGGAAGCCGGGCCGAAGGCGCTCGGCGGGCTCACGGAATTTCCCGAAGGCTTCATGACCCGCGAATACCAGTAGGACCGGCCGCAACCTCCTCCGCATGAGGGAACCATGCCGCGCAAGTTCCACCTCGCCTGGTTCACCAACTTCGTCGTCGACGAGTGGGACGAGCCGATGTCCGCCGCCGGCGGCAACCCATGGTCCGGCGAGTTCTTCGTCGAGTTCGCACGAACACTCGAACGCGCCCGCTTCGATTACATCATGTTGGAAGACACATTGATGCTGTCGGAAGCCTACGGCGGCTCAACCGAGCACTACCTCAAGAACGCGATCCAAGTTCCGAAGCACGATCCTGCCCCGCTGACCGCCCTGATGGGCGCCAAGACGAACCGCATCGGCGTCGTCGCCACCATGTCGACGCTCGGCTACCCGCCCTTCCTGCTCGCCCGGCTCTCCGTCACGCTCGATCACATCGCGCGCGGGCGGTTCGGCTGGAACATCGTCACCAGCGGCGAGGATGCGGCTGCACAGAATTTCGGACTCGACAAGCTGCCCGAGCACGATCTGCGCTACGAGATGGCAGACGAGTACATGGACCTCGTCAACCGACTGTTCGATTCGTGGGACCCCGACGCCGTCGTGCTCGACCGCGAGACCGGCACCTACGCCAAGGCGGGTAAGGTTCGCCCGATACATTTCGAGGGCAAGTACTATCGCTGCCGTGGACCGTTGAATACCGCGCCCTCGCCGCAGGGGCGGCCGACCTACGTGCAGGCGGGCGGCAGCCCGCGGGGGCGCGATTTCGCTGCGAGGCACGCGGACTGCATCGTCGCCGCCGCGAACGGCCCGAAGGCGATGAAGGCCTATCGCAACGACGTGCGCGCCCGCGCCGAGAAGTTCGGGCGCAATCCCGACGACATCAAGGTGCTGTACCTGTTCGCACCGGTTCTGGGAGAGAGCGAGGACGAGGCGAAGGAGAAGAACGAGCGCGGCCTCACCTCGCAGCGCTTCATTGACAAGGCGCTCGGGCTCTATAGCGGCATCACCGACATCGACCTCTCAAAGTATGACCTGGACAAGCCCTTGCCCTACCTCACGACCAACGGCGAGTCCGCCTCGCTCGCCAAGTTCGCACAGTTCGGCAGCGGCAAGACCCTGCGTCAATGCATCGTCGAGGGCGGTTCGGGCACGTCCATCGAGGCGGTCGGTACACCCGACCAGGTGGCCGACCGGATGGCGGAGGTGATGGAGGAGGTCGGGGGGGACGGCTTCCTGATCAAGGTGCCGTTCCACCACATCAACCGACGCTACATCCTGGAGGTGGCCGAGGGGCTGGTACCCGCGCTGCAGCGCCGCGGCGTGGTGCGATCTGAATACGCCGGCGGCACGCTGCGTGAAACTTTGCGAGAATCTTAAAGGACCGAACGCGCGTCGGCAGGGAGTGCAGAGGGTGACGCATAAGAAATTCCACCTCGCGTGGTTCACGAACTTCGTGGTCGACGAATGGAACGAGCCATTCGCTTCGGCCGGAGGAAGCCCGTGGGATGGCGAGTTCTTCGTTGACTTCGCGAAGGCCCTCGAGCGTGCGTGCTTCGACTACATCATGCTCGAGGACACGCTGATGGTGTCGGAGTTGTACGGCGGGAGCTCCGACGCCTATCTCAAGGGCGCGATCCAGGTGCCGAAGCACGATCCCGCGCCGCTCGCCGCGCTGATGGGATCGGAAACCCGCAATCTGGGCGTCGTCGCCACAATGTCGACGCTCGGCTACCCGCCCTTCCTTCTCGCGCGGCTCTGCGCGACCATCGACCATATCGCCGGCGGGCGTTTCGGCTGGAACATCGTCACCAGCGGAGAGGATGCCGCGGCGCAGAACTTCGGGCTCGACAGGCTGCCCGAGCACGATTTGTGTTACGAGATCGCCGACGAGTACATGGACGTCGTCAACCGTCTGTTCGATTCCTGGGACCCGAATGCGATCGTGCTCGACCACAAGACCGGCACCTATGCCCAAGCCGACAAGGTCCAGCCGATCCATTTCGAGGGGAAGTATTTCAAGTGCCGCGGGCCGCTGAACACAGCGCCCTCACCGCAGGGACGGCCGACCTACGTGCAGGCCGGCGGGTCGGACCGTGGCCACGACTTCGCTGCCAAGTACGCGGACTCGATCATCGCCGGCGCCAATGGCAACAAGGCGAAGAAGGAGTTCCGTGACGACATCCGCCGGCGCGCCGCGCGCTACAACCGAAATCCGGACGACATCAAGGTGCTCTATCTGTTCGGGCCGGTGATGGGAGAGACCGAGGCGGAGGCCAAGGCGAAGTATGCGCGCTCGGTCGGCCAGCGCCGCTTCATCGACCGTCGCCTCGGCCTGATCAGCGGCATCACCGACATCGACTTCTCGCGCTTTCCGATGGACCGCCCGCTGCCCGAGGATCTGACCACGAACGGCGAGTCGACCTCGCTCAAGCGCTTCGCGCAGTTCGGCAGCGGCAAGACTCTGGCGCAGCTCGTGGAGGAAGGTGCGGCCGACGTGGTTGGCACGCCGGAGCAGTGCGCCGACAAGATGGCGGAGATCATGGAAGAGGTTGGCGGCGATGGCTTCCTCATCCGCCTGCCGTTCCACCACATCAACCGCCGCTACATCCTCGAGGTGACGGAAGGACTTGTCCCGGCCCTGCAGAAGCGCGGGCTGGTGCGCACCGAATATACCCAGCCGACGCTGCGCGAAACGCTGCGGGAATTCTAGGATGAGGATCGCCGTCGTCGTCGGCAACCCGAAGCTGAAATCGCGCACGCTAGATGCCGGCGTGCTGGTCGCGCAGAAGCTTGCGGGGCGCGAGCCGGACCTGGTCGTCGATTTGGTCGACATGGGGCCGGCGCTGCTGGAGTTCGGCAACGCGGACGTCGCCGTGGCCATCCAATCGCTGCAGACGATGGATGTCGTCGTCTTCGCGAGCCCGACCTTCAAGGCGACCTATACTGGGCTGATGAAGCTGTTTCTCGATCAGTTCCCGCCGGACGGTCTCGCCGGCGTGATCGCCTTTCCCGTCATGTTGGGCGCCGGACCCGCACATTTCTTGGCGCCCGAACTGCTGTTCAAGCCGGTGCTTGTCGAGCTGGGCGCGACCTGCCCGGTCGTCGGGCTTTATCTCATCGATAAGAGCTTCGCGAACGACCCGCGCCTCGAATTCTTGGATCGCGCGCGCCAAGGCCTTCGTCCCAGACGAAAAGGCGCAAGCGTGATCCGGACGGTAGCCACATCGCCGCGCATCGCCTCGGGCGCCGACTTCAAGCGCGGCATGCGCAAGCTTGCGGCCGGGGTGAACGTCGTCACCGTCTGCGAAGGCGACGCGCTCGACGGGCTTACCGCCACGGCGGCCTGCTCGATCTCCGCCGACCCACCACACCTCCTCGTCTGCGTGAACGCCACGGCCGGCGCGCATGGCCCGATCCAGCGCGCGGGCGCGTTCTGCCTCAACGTGCTCAGTGAGGATCAGATCGGCATCGCGCGGCGCTTCGCTGGCATGGACGGCAGCGACCGAAGCGACCGGTTTGGCCTCGGGCACTGGACATGCCTGAGCAGCGGAGCGCCGGCGCTCGACGGGGCGCTCGCCAGCTTCGATTGCCTCGTCGTCCGCGAGATCGTCGCCTCGACCCATACAATCTTCATCGGCCGCGTGCTGGAGGTGCGCACGACGGATGAGGGCGCGCCGCTGATCTACCATGAAAGCCGGTTCGTCGCCGTTCCCGACCTGCGGCCTGCCTGAACCCGCGGGCTGAATACATCCGCGCCGTTGTGCGTTGCACAATAGGCCGCCACATGCCGCTTCACAGGGCGTTGCGCCCGGTACCGTTCCGCGCCAAACGCCGGTCATGATGGGGAACCCATTGGAACTGCATGACTAAAGACGGGAGTTGGCTGTGGCACACGGCTTGCAATGCACTCGGCGCGACGGCGTGCAGCAGGGTCGGCCAGGCGAATGCCCTTCAAGGTCAAACGGAAGGACGCGATTCGGCTCCACGCGCACTGGATCCTCTATTTCCACGAGGTCCTGCAGGCCGGATCGATCCGCGGCGCAGCCAAGGCGCTGAACGTCGCGCCGTCGGCTATCAGCCGCCGCCTGAGCGAGATCGAAGCCATTATGGACGAGCGGCTGATCGAGCGGGCACCGCGCGGGCTGCACCTTACCGCCGCGGGCGAGGTCGTCGCCGACTATGTGAACGGGGTGCTGCGCGGACTCAACCGCATGCAGGGAGCGCTGGACGAGCTGCGCGGGCTGCAGCGTGGGCACCTGACCATCGGCGCCATCCCTTCCGCGGCGGTCGAGCTGCTGCCGCGCGTGCTGTCCGCATTCCGCCGGGCGCACCCGCGCATCACGCTGGACTGCCGGTTTCTTGGCTCGCCCGAGATCATGGCGCACCTCGCCGCCGGCGAGATGGACGTCGGGCTCTGTTTCAATCCGCCCGCCGTGCATGCTCTGCGCCAGCTCATCTCCGTGCCCCTGCCGTTCGGCGCCGTCATGTCTCCCGATTGCGAGTTCGCCGGCCGCCAAACGCTCCGACTCTACGACCTGGTCGACGCGGGCGTGCCGCTGATCTTTCCAGACGAGTCCAACTCGCTGCGGCCCACGCTCGACCGGCTTTTGAGCAAGAGCCAGCTTGACGCCCTGCCCGCGATCACGACGCTCAACCGCGACTTCATGGTCGGCATGGCCGTGCGCGGCGCCGGGGTCGCATTCCAGACGCCGGTCGGCATCGAGCGCGAGCTGCGCGACGGGCTGGTCAGGTTCGTGCCAATTCTCGAGCCTCGGCTCGCTCCCGAGCGGCTGACGGTACTGGTGCCGGCCCGGCCCCAGCCTTCGGCCATAGCGAGCCTTGCCGCCGAAGCCATCCGAGCGGCCGTGGCGGAGCTGCTCAAATAGCTCGTTGCCCTTCCGGCAACGGGATGTTCAGAAGAATTGGGATGTTGCGGTGCAGCATAAGGCCACATGTTGGGGGCGTCGCAATGATGCCGCCGGAACCGAAGAATGCCTGCACAGCCCCTCGCCGTCGCCACCTCCACCGCCGCCGCATTGCAGCCGTCGACGCTCGCTGCCGTCGCGGGGCATGACGAAGCGAAGGGCGACGCCGGGGCCGCGTACGGGCGGACCGCATCTGCCAATAGGGTCGGCATCTTCGCCACCGCTATCGACGCGATGGGAGACCGGTTTATCAAGCTCGTATCCGCCCTCAGCCTCGTGCTGCTCTGGTACCTCGGCAGCGTCGTCCTACCCAAGAGCATTATGCCCGCCCCGCACATTGTGGCCGAGGTGCTCTGGAACGAGATGGTCGACGGGGCGATCTGGCACGATGTCGCCATCACCCTCACCCGCATTGCGTTTTCCTTCTCGATCGCCCTGGTGGCGGCAACGCTACTCGGCTTCCTCATGGGCGTGTCGCGCACGGCCGAAAGCTTCTTCGACGTATGGGTGATTTGTGGCCTGACGGTTCCGAGCCTGGTGCTGATCCTGACGATCTACATGGTGATTGGGCTCAACGACAAAGCGGCCGTCCTGGCCGCGGCGGTGCCGGTCATCTGGATCCTCACCATCAACATTTGGGAAGGCGTGAAGGGTGTCGATCCAAAGCTGATCGACATGGCGAAGGCCTATCACGCAGGCCAGGGCCGAATCATGCGCCAAGTGATCGCGCCGCAGATCGCGCCGGTGATGATGGCGTCGGCCCGCTTCGGGCTCGGGCTGATCTGGAAGATGGTGCTGTTCGTCGAGTTGCTCGGGCGCAGCGACGGCATCGGCTACAAGATCGAGTTTTATTACCAGATGTTCAACATGACGGAGGTGCTGGCCTACGCGCTGCTGTTCCTCTTCATCATGCTGTTCCTCGAAATCGTGCTACTCGGCAAGATCGAGCACCACCTCTTCAAATGGCATCCGGCGCAGAAGCGAATTTAGGCGGCGCCCCGCTCATGAACGAGATCACCTCGATCGACGTCCGCCGGGTCTCGAAGACCTTCCCAGGCAAGGGCAAGCAGCAATCCTTTCGCGCTATGACCGGATGGAGGAGTTCGTCGACGTCTGCAAGGCGCTGTGGGCGAGCGTCGAGCCCGACGCGTTCGTCTGGGACCACGAGACGGGCATTGTGTGCGACCCGAAGAAGGTGCACCCGATCCACCATGTCGGCCAGTTCTTCAAGGTCCGCGGTCCGCTGTCGACCGTGCCGTCGCCCCAAGGCTGCCCGGTGCTGATCCAGGCCGGCGGGAGCCCACGCGGCATCAAGGCCTCGGCGCATTTCGCCGACCACATCTTCGCCGCAAGCCCTCCGCGCTCCGGCAAGATCAGGCACCGCAAGGCGCTGGACGAGGCACTGTTGGCAGAGGGGCGCGATCCGCAGAAAGTCGGGATGCTGTTCAGCACCACCCTGATCGTCGGCCTGACCGAGGACGAGGCGCAGGCGAAGAAAGAGGCGCTACTCGACATGATCCCCGAGGAGGCGGTCGGGGCATACCTCTCGCACAACATCGGCTACGACTTCTCCAACTTGCCCGACGGTTTTCACGCCGCCGTCGCGGCCCAGATCGCTGCGACCCAGGCCTCACCGGTCAGCATCGTCTCCAAGCTTGCCGAGGAACTCGGCCCCGACGGCGAGATGACCCGCGACGAATTCTTTCACCACGGGCTCCGGGTCGCCACCGGCTACGACCGCGCCGTGGCGGGCACGGCAGAACACCTCGCCGACTTCCTGGAGGAGGAGTTTGAGGCGACGGGCTGCCGCGGAGGGTTCATGATCTCGCACCCGTATTCGACGCCGCGCGACATGATGGACGTGATCGACTTCCTCATCTCCGAGCCGCAGCGGCGCGGCCGCTTCCGCACGCGTTACGAGGGCCGCACTTTGCGCGACAATTTGAACGGCGGCTGAGCCACCGTCATCCCCCAATTGCGGGCACAAGGGCGTTCGAATGCTGTCGACCGTCGAGAGCGGGGCGCCGATCCGGGCAGTGGCCGAGCGGCTCGGGGTGAGCCCGAGCTCCATGTCGAAGCTGCACGCGCGCTACCGGACGACGCGCTCGTTGGCGCCCGACCGGCACGGCCGCGACCGGCTAACTGGACTGCCGCGCGGCCAGCGTCGACCACATCAACAACCGCACAGGGCTCCGCTATCGCGGTCGCATGTTCCGCATCAACGAGGTGCACCGCATCCTGACCAATTCCACCTATAGCGGCATGCACCACTACAACCGAAAGGCCAGCAAGACCGGGAAGGCGAAGGACCATTCCGAGTGGATACCGATGGACGTGCCCGCCATCGTCACGCCCGACACGCTCGAAGAGGTCAAGCGCCAGCTCGCGCGGCGTCGGCCGAGCGTAACGCCCGCCCGTATCAGCAACGGGGCGATGCTCCTTACCCAGATTGCGAAGTGCCCACACTTCGGCGGAGGAATGTCACTCCGCACCGGAAAGGCCGGCTAGAGCGGATTCCGTTCATACGGAGCCGTATCCGGAGTTTGTGAAGTAGTTGGCGCATTCGGTTGGCGGGACGCTGGCGAGGATGCGGCCGATCTCACGCCAGAGCTGTTCGACGGTGCGCGCTGCGGCCTTGCGGAGGTGCGCCTTGAGCTTGGAGAAGAGCTGCTCGATGGGGTTGAAGTCTGGCGAGTAGGGCGGGAGGCGGAGGAGGGTGGCGCCGGCGGCCTCTATCGCGGCTTCGGCGCCGGCCACCTTGTGGGCGGGCAGGTTGTCCCAGATCACGATGTCGCCGGGCTTCAGCGTCGGTCGTAGCACCTCGCGGGCCCAGACCTGGAAGATGCTCCCGTTCATCGCCCGGTCGATCACCATGGGCGCCTCGATGCGGTCGGCCCGCAGCGCGCAGACCAGGGTGATGGTCTTCCAGTGGCCGTGCGGGATGGGCGCGACCAGCCGCTCGCCGCGCGGCGCCCGGCCGCGGAGCCGCGCCATCTTGGTCTGCGTCCCGGTCTCGTCGATGAACACCAGGCGGTGTGGATCGAGCCACGGCTGCACGCAGCGCCACAGATCGCGCTCCGCCTTTACGTCCGAGCGGTCCTGTTCGCTCGCATGGGCGGTCTTTTTTTGTACGTCAGCCCGCGGCGGGAGAAGAAGCGCCACACCGTCGACGGCACCGTCGCGAGCCCGCGCCGGGCGAGGCCCTGGCACAACTCCGCCAGCGTCAGATCGGGCCGCTCCTTGACCTGGGCGAGCAGCCAGTCGGCATGGGCTTCGATCGGTCCCGAGCGGTGGTCGCCGCCCTGCCGGTCGGGCCTCACCGAGCGGGTCAGCCGAAAGCGCGTGTGCAGCTTGGAAACGAAGCTCGGGCTCACCCCGAACCGGTCGGCCACCGTCCGGATCGGGGCACCGCCCTCGACGGCGGCAAGAACCCGCTCCCGAAGGTCGATCGAGTAGGCGCGGACCATGATCCCTCCATGAACCATTCCGCACCCAAAGAATCACAGCACCGTCGCGCTGGGAATCCCCTGCCAATTCGGTCCGACCAGAAAGTGCTCTAGGCTATCGCTATTACACATGCTCGCACGCAGCCATCAAGGGCAAGCGTGCGTGCAAGGGGCGCAGCATCCCCATATGCGTATGCTGGACGAGATCGTGCTGTCTGCGCTCGAACAGAAGCTCCTGACGCCCGACCACCTCAAGGCCCTTTTCTCCGGGCTGGCCAAGCGCATTGCCGACCAGCAAGGCCAGTCGCAAGAACGGGAGAAGGACCTTCGACGCGAACAGCGCCAGGTCGAAACCGCAATCAGCCGGTTGTACGAGGCGGTCGAGAAAGGCCTCGTTGCGGACGAAGACCTATTCCGGCGGAGGATGTCCGCCAATCAGCAGCGGCGTGACGAGCTGATCCGCCTTATCGCGCAGAACCGTCGCCGCCACGAGCTGCCACTGGGGAGCCTGTCGCGCCGCAACGTGGAGGCCTTTGGGCGCGCGCTCTGCTCCAAGCTGAGGGACCCGCGCTCCGGCCTCGCCAAAGCCTAGGTGCGGTTTCTGGTGGACCGCGTCATGGTGGGAGAGCGAGACATCGAAATCCGGGGTACGACTGCCGCCCTTCTTTCGGCGGCAGAAGACCCGGAATCCTTAGCCAGGGGCGAGGTGCCCAGTTCTGTACAGGAATGGCGGAGGGGGTGTCCGCTCGGCGACCCCAATTTCATCAGGGATTTCAGTCAGATATCGAGAAAGCCTTTTGCGCTACCCCCACGGCTACCCACACCCGAAGGCCGGATTTGGGCGAGCATGAGCGAGCGACGACGTATCAATTCGCTCGTCAACCGCGGTTTCGAACTCGTATGCCATACCCTTCTCCGTGATGAGGTGCCTCCCAGACGTGAAGCCTCCCTGTTACACTCACCGGGCCTTCGGGCCCGGTATTTTTTTGTTTTCAGGGCTTTGGGGGGGTCCCGGCGTGGCGCCATCGTTATTAACGGCCGGCGTATGGGGCAGTAGTGGGGCAATTTTCGCCCGCACTTGCCCCACCAGAGGGTCGCGGGCCGGCGCGGGACCAGGAGGCGACGACGTGCTGCTACGCGCGCTCGAACAAGTCCTGGGTCAACGATCCTTCGGGCGTCCGCTGGGAGTCGTTCTTCACGTTCGGCGAGGCGACGATCTACGGCGAGGACGAAGCTCCGACTTCGCCCGAAACAAAGGCCTGCGCCGACGCCGCTCCAGACGCCCGCGCGGCACGCTGCTGCTAGGAGGTGCGCCGTGTCATCATCTCAGCAAGCCAGTCGACCATACAACGTCCTGTTTTTGTGTACCGGAAATTCCGCCCGGTCGATCTTCGGCGAGGCGATCCTCAACAAGCTCGGCGCCGGCAAGTTCAAGGCCTACTCCGCGGGCTCGCATCCCGCGGGCCAAGTCAACCCGCACGCCCTCGCGCTCCTCGGCCAGTATGGGTTTCCCAGGGAAGGGCTACGGTCCAAGAACTGGGACGAGTTCGCGCGGCCGGGCGCACCCGAGCTCGATTTCGTATTCACCGTCTGCGACAAGGCCGCGGCCGAGGTCTGCCCGATCTGGCCGGGTCAGCCAATGACGGTGGCCTGACGGGTTTTTTGGACCAGCGGCACAGAGAGGTTATTGCATCGGTGCGCCCCGATCCAGCGGCGGCGGGAACGGGTTGAACGCCTGCGGCGCGGGAGGCCGATATCCCAGTGACGAGTGCGGCCTGCGGGTGTTGTAGTGGTTGCGCCATTGCTCGATGACGATCCGGGCCTCCTTGAGGCTGTAGAAGATCTCGCCGTTCAGCAGCTCGTCGCGCAGCTTGCCGTTGAACAACTCGCAGTAGCCGTTCTCCCAAGGGCTGCCGGGTTCGATGTAGAGCGTCTTGGCGCCGAGCCGGGCGAACCAGTCGCGCACGATCCTGGCCGTCATCTCCGGGCCGTTGTCGGACCGGATGTGCTCGGGAACACCACGCACCAGCATGACGTCGGCCATCGTCTCGATGACGCCGAAGCTGTTGATCCGGCGAGCGACGCGGATCGCCAGGCATTCTCGCGTGTACTCGTCGATCAGCGTCAGCAGCCGAACCTTGCGGCCGTCGTGCGTTTGGGCCTCGACGAAGTCGTAGCTCCACACGTGATTGCGCCGCTCCGGCCGCAACCGGATGCAGGACCCAGCATTGAGCCAGAGACGGCTTCTGGGCTTGTGTTTCCTGGGAACCTTCAGCCCCTCGCGGCGCCAGATCCGTTGCACGCGGTCCGTGCCAACATTCCAGCCGCCATCGCGAAGCAGCGACGTGATCCGCCGGTAGCCATAGCGGCCATATTCGGATGCCAGCGTTACGATCGCCCCCGTGAGCGCGTCTTCGTCGGCACAAACGATCGACGCATAACGCTGCGTGCCACGCGGCTGACCGACCAGCCGGCAGGCGTGACGCTCCGAGAGCCGGTACTTCTCCCGAACCCGATCGACCGCCTGCCGGCGCCGTTCGGGGCTTACAAGTTTCCCGAGGCGAGATCCTTCAGGACCTGCTTCTCGAGCGAGAGGTCGGCAACCAGACGCCTGAGCCGGGCATTCTCCTTCTCAAGGTCCTTCATCCGCTTGGCCTGCTCAAGCTGCAGCCCGCCATACTCCTTGCGCCAGCGGTAGTAGCTCTGCTCCGAGATCCCGGCTTCACGGCAAGCAATCTGGGTTGACTTGCCCTGACCCATCGCCACCTCGATCTGGCGCAGCAGCGTCACGATCTGCTCCGCCCCAAACCTCTTCTTCGGCATGACCAGCTCCTTTCCAAGACAGTTTCTCTCAAACCGCTTGGTTCAAAAAAGCCCGGTCAGGTCAACGGCACATTGGGGTGTCCCCGATCCGGCGGCGGCCACCGGCAGCGAGGAGGCGATCGAACGCGCCTTTCGCGACGCCTTTATGACGTTGCGGCGCCGCATCGAGCTGTTCGCGAGCCTGCCGGTCAGTAACCTGGACAAGTTGTCGCTGAAGAAGCGCCTCGACGAGATCGGCAAGACGAACGCGGAAAAGTCTCCGACGCGATAGGGCGCAGTCGGCTCGCGACGCGATCCACCGTCCTGCCTAGTTCAGTCGACGGCGAAACATCCAGCTCGCACTCACCAGGGTGATGGCTGCAATCACAGCCATCGGCCACAACCGGCTGTAGATCAGGCTCGCCGGAAGCCCTTCGAGGAACGTGCCGCGGACGATGATCAGAAAGTAGCGCATCGGATTGACGAGCGTGAGGTCCTGAATGATCGGCGGCATGTTGGCGATCGGTGTGGCAAAGCCGGACAGGATCACCGCCGGCACGACGAACAGAAAAGCGCCCAAAATCGCCTGTTGCTGGGTGCGCGAGATCGACGAGATCATCAGCCCGACGCCGATGACGGAGAGAATGTAAAGGAACATCCCGGCATAGAGCAGAAGCAGGTCGCCGCGGAGCGGCACGCCGAACCAGAATACGCCGACGACGACGATCGCGGTTCCCTCCACCAATCCGATGATCATGGCCGGCGAGGATTTCCCGACGAGAATCTCGAAGGGCCGGAACGGCGTCACCAGGAGCTGCTCGAACGTCCCGACCTCGCGCTCGCGTGCCACCGAGAGCGCGGTCACGACGGTGGTCACGACCAAGGTCAAAAGCGCGACGATGCCTGGTACAATGAACCACTGGCTTTCCAGATTGGGGTTGAACCAGGAACGGAGGACAAGCTGCGCCGGGGGAGCCGCCTCGCCGTGTGCGGTCAGCCATTCCGCGTTGAATTCGGAAACGATGCGGCTCGCGTACCCGAGAACGATCAGAGCTGTGTTGGACTCCCTGCCATCAACGATGAGTTGAACCGTCGCCGGGCGATGCGCGATCAGGTCGCGCGAGAAATTCTGGCCCAAATGGACAACGAGGCGCGCCTGCTTTGGATCGATCACCTTGGCGATGTCGGCCTGCCGCGACAGGTGGCCGACGATATCGAACGAGGGCGAGCCTTCGAATCGGGCGACGAGCTGGCGCGACGCCAGCCCGGAATCCTCGTTATAGATCGCGGTCGCGACGTGATTGACGTCGAACGTCGCCGCATAGCCGAAAACAAGAAGCTGCAGGATCGGCGGGCCAATAATGACGCTTCGGCTCCTCTTGTCCTTCCAGACCGCCAGGAATTCCTTGACGATCAATGCCCAGATGCGTGCCCACATGCGTGCCGGCGTCCTATTGCAGAGACTTGCGCGTCTTGCGCCAGGTCAGGCCCAGGAACACCGTCGCCATCAGAAGCAGCGCAGCCCCGTTCGTGAGCACTACGGACCAGATCGTCCCGGCCAGGAACAGCGTTTGCAGGGACGCCACGAAATAGCGGGCCGGCATGACGTAGGTGATCCACTGCACGACGCGCGGCATGCTGTCGATGTCGAAGATGAACCCGGACAGGATGAACGCAGGCAGGAACGCGACCATGATCGCGATCTGCCCGGCGACGAACTGGCTACGCGCAACGGTCGAGATCAACAGTCCCATTCCGAGGGCGGCCAGCATGAACAGGGCCGAAATGGCCGACAGCACGACCACGGACCCGCGCAGCGGCACGCCGAAGACCCAGACCGCCATTGTGGCCGACAGCGCCATGCCTCCCATGCCGAGCAGGAAATAGGGAATGAGCTTGCCGAGTAGGATCTCGCTGACCCCGACCGGCGTGACCATCAACGCCTCCATGGTGCCGCGCTCCCATTCGCGGGCGACCACCATAGCGGTCAGCAACGCCCCGATCAGCGTCATGATGATGGCGATCAACCCAGGGATCAGGAAGTTTCGGCTTCGAACCTCGGCGTTGAACCAGACCCGCTGTTGGACGGCGACCGGGGGCGTAAGCGCGACACCCTGATCGAGCGCACGTTGCGATAGCCAGTTCTGCCATATGCCGTCCATATAGCCGCCGACGATCCGCGCGGTGTTGGCATCGGTCCCGTTGACGATCACCTGGATCGGCGCCCCTCCGGGAGATCGGATTCGGCGGGAGAAATCGCTGCGGAGGACAACGATCGCATCGGCCGTTCCCGCGATCAGGTCGCGGTCGGCGACGCGACGGTCCCGCACGATGCTCGCCGCGAAGTAGCGCGAGTTGAACAAAGAAGCGACGAAGCTTGCGGTGTCGTTCGTCGGGTTCTCGATGACGACCGCGACAGGGACATGCTCGGCGTCCAGCGACACCCCGTATCCGAACACGAGCAATAATATCGCCGGCAGGACGAACGCGATGGCGATGCTGCTGGGGTCGCGCAGGATTTGCCGCGTCTCCTTCAGAACGAGGCCGCGCAGGCGCACGTGCGACACGCCGCCGGCGGCCGGTGCGGGATCGCCGCCTGTACGGGCGACGGAGTTGTCTTTCCGGCGCCTCACTGTGGATGCTCCCGGTCGTACCCCTCGATCAGGTCGACGAACGCGTCCTCCAATGTCGGGTCGGGGGCGTCGGCGCTACGATGCGCATTCTTCAAATCTTCCGGCGTGCCGGCGGCCACCAGCCTGCCGCGATAGATGATTCCAATGCGGTCGCAGTACTCCGCTTCCTCCATGAAATGAGTCGTGACCATGACCGTGACCCCCGCCGCCGCCATGGCATTGATGCGCGCCCAGAATTCCCGCCGCACCAGGGGGTCCACCCCGGACGTCGGCTCGTCCAGGAACAGGACGCCGGGCTCGTGCATGATCGCGCAGGCGAGCGAGAGGCGCTGCTTGTAGCCGAGCGGCAGGGTGTCACTAATCGTGTCCGCATAGGGTGTCAGACCGAATTCCGCGAGCTCCATTTCGATCCGGCGCGTCTGGGCCCGGCCCGTGAGCCCGTAGGCGCTGGCAAAAAAGCGGAGGTTCTGCCGAACGTTCATGTTTCCGTAGAGCGAGAACTTCTGGGCCATGTAGCCGATATGACCGCGTGCGACGGCGGCGGCCCGGCGCAAATCGATGCCCAGCACCAATGCCTTGCCGTCGCTCGGTGGCAGGAGGCCGCAGAGCATCTTGAAGGTGGTGGACTTGCCGGCGCCGTTCGGCCCCAACAGCCCGAAAATCTCTCCTCGGTCGACCATGAAATCGACGTGATCGACAGCCGTGAAGTCGCCGAATTTCCGCACCAGGCCAGCGACCTCGATCACGCTCGCCTTCTGACCCTCGATGGCTGGCGGCGCCTGCTTTGTCGCACCGGGTGCAGTCTGCTCCACGCCACGCTTACCCGCGCTTCGCGAGGGCCCTGCCGCGGCAGCGATCGGCGTCGGCCCGGTCTTGCCGTCCGGCGTTCCTTCTTTGAGCAGGGATATGAAGGCATCCTCGAAGGCAGGCGCGACGGCTGCGACGGTCGCCCTGCCCGCCTTCAGTTCTTGGCAGCACCGGGCGAGATCTTCGGCACCCGCCTCTCGCGAGACCAGCACCCGGACGTCGCGTCCCTTGATGATGGCGTCGATGACGTGTGGCAGCCGGCGGACCTCGTCAAGAATGGCACGCCGGCCGAAGCCTTCCCCGCGTACAGCAAAGGTGCGCCCCTCCATCCGTGCGGCGAAGGTTTGCGGTGTGCCCGTGGCCAGAAGGCGGCCTTCGTTCAGCAGAAGGACGTCGTCGCAGCGCTCGGCCTCGTCGAGATACGCCGTGGCCCACAGCACGCTCACCCCATCCTCGACAAGGGGGTGCACGATGTTCCAGAGTTCGCGCCGCGAAACGGGATCGACGCCGACGCTGGGTTCGTCGAGAAGAAGAAGCCGGGGTGGGTGGACCAGGGTGCAGGCAAGGCCAAGCTTCTGCTTCATGCCGCCCGAGAGTCGCCCCGCCAGGCGCGACCGGAACGGCGCGAGGCCCGTAAACGCCATCAGGTGCTCAAAGCGGCTCCGGCGCTCCGCGCCGGCGAGCCCCTGGAGGTCGGCGTAAAGCGCGAGATTTTCGGAGACGGTCAGGTCTTCGTAGAGCCCGAACCGTTGCGGCATATAGCCGATGCTCGACTGGACCCGCCGGGCCTGGACGGCCGTGTCGAGGCCAAGGACGGAGACCGCGCCGGAATCCGGATCGAGCAGGCCGGTGAGAAGGCGCATCAAGGTCGTCTTGCCCGCACCGTCGGGTCCCACGAGACCGGTGATCTGTCCCGATTGAACGGTTGCGGAAAGCCCGTCGAGCGCGGTGACCGTGCGACCTCCCGCGGCAAACCGCTTCGTCACGTCTTGGAGCTCGATGACGGGGGCTGTCACGAAACGGCCTTCAGGGATGCGGCTCGGACGAAGGTCCCGTCGCCGCCTTGTTTCCTTGGTCGGAAAGGTGCAGCCGGACCGTCACCGGCATGCCTTGGCGAAGGCTGTTGTCCGGATTCCTGACATAGACGCGTAGGCGATAGACGAGGCTGGTCCGGACTTCGGGCGTTTCGACCGATTTCGGGGTGAACTCCGCGACCGGCGACACGAATCCGACCCATCCGTCATAGGGTCTGCCGGGCGCCGAATCGGTGAAGACCTGCGCCTTCATGCCGGGGCGGATTTTCCCCAGATCGGGCTCGGGAACGTAGGTGCGCACCCATACCGGATCGAGGAGCGCCAAGGTATAGACGGGGGTCTGCGCCTGCACGACGGCGCCTGGCTCCATGATCCGTGTCTTGATCACCCCGCGTTCCGGCGCGAACAGCTTGGTGTAATCGAGATGCTGTTGGGCGAGCGCGAGCGCTGCCTCTCCGCCCTGCAGCTGGGCACGCGCCACGGCGATATCCTCATCGCGCGGCCCCTTGATCACGAGCGCCAAATTCTGGTTGGCCGCTTGAAGCTGGGCCGTCAGGCTCTGGACGGTAGCCCGGTCCTGGTCGAGCTTCTGCAGGGCTGCGACCTGCGTGCGCGCAAGCGCCTCGGTCCGGCGCAGATCGGCGCGGGCGCTGACTAGGTTGGCTTCGATCGCCCGGGCATTTGCGCGCGCCTCCTGGATTTCTTCGGGCCGGCTACCGACAAGGAGCTTGTCGAGGGTCTCGCGCTGGACGGAAACTGCCGCCTTGGCCGCATCCACCTCCGCCTCGAATGTCTGAGGCTCCAGTGTCGCCAAAAGCTGGCCTTTCTTGACCTCGTCGCCCTCCTCGACCCGCATCGTCTCGACGCGTCCTGCGACGTTGAATGCGAGATCGGCCTCGCGAATGTCGACATTGCCGTAAAGGACGATTTCGGAAGGCACCGCGTGATCGCCTCGCCAGAAACCGAGGTAGGCGTATGCGCCCCCGCCCGCGATCGCCAACACGATGGCTGCACCGATTACTTTCGTTCGTCGGACCGCCATTCAATTGTCTCCCGTGGACACGAAGTACGTGGGCGGTGCCGCACCCTACGAACAGCCGAACGCGCCACATCGATGACGGGGATACCGATCGGCCACCCCCATTTCCCGCCCCGACCTCTTTAGGTTGAACCTCGGCGGACGATCCGTCCGGTAAATCGGGTTGCCGCAGCTACCGTGTTCGATATCGTCCCGAACTTCCGTACATTGGTGTGAAGGAGCTCGAGGCGTCGGTCATTCTCGTCGGTGTCGACGATCAATTCGTAATCGATCGATACCATCTTCGGGGGCGAATCCTGCCGCACGCCGTGGAGCTTCACCTCGACGCCACGAAGATCGAACTTCAACATCGGGGTGACCCGTTCGATCCCCTTGATCATGCAGGCGGCGACCGCTGCCAGGAACAGCTCGGCGGGGTTGAACGCGTCGAGCCTGCCGGCCACGTCGGTATCGAGCGCGATCTCCGCGTCCTTGCACAGGGCGACGCTGCCATGAGCGTCGATCCGCCGTGCCATCACCTTCTATTCAAGCATTCGACCTCCCGCAGCGGGATATATCCATCCGGTGGTCCAGCATCCGCCTGCGGCGAAAGCGTGCAGCGGGGCCGAGCCTCAAACGCCATTATTAGGTATCGCACCAAATAGCGCCGGGCGGGGCGCAGTGCCTTGAGACAGATCAATCGCGCTTAGGTTCGTCCGCCGCGGGCCCCGCGGCGGTGCACGGCTGGACGCGGCGTCACCGAGAGGAGTGAATCGCCTTACCGCTGCGCCGAACCGCCGTACCCTGCTCGTACCAGCCCTTGGTCATGGTCGCGATCTTCACGACCGAGAGCATCACCGGCACTTCGATGAGGACGCCTACGACGGTAGCCAGTGCCGCGCCCGATTGGAAGCCGAACAGGCTGATCGCGGCGGCGACAGCAAGCTCGAAGAAATTGCTGGCGCCGATCAGTGCGGAAGGCGCCGCAACGCAGTGCGCTTCGCCCATCGCGCGGTTCAGAAGGTAGGCGAGCCCCGAATTGAAATAGACCTGGATCAGGATCGGCACGGCGAGGAGCGCGATCACTAGCGGCTGCGCCAGGATTTGCTCGCCCTGGAAACCGAACAGGAGCACGAGCGTCGTGAGGAGCGCGACGAGCGACACGGGCTGCAACTTGCCGAGAAGACGTTGCAGACCCCCCTGCCCGCCCGCGGCCAGCGTCTGGCGACGGATGATCTGCGCCAGGATCACCGGGACGACGATGTAGAGCCCGACCGAGATCACCAGCGTGTCCCACGGGACGGTGATCGCCGAGAGCCCAAGGAGAAGCCCGACGATCGGCGCAAACGCGAACACCATGATCGTGTCGTTGAGCGCGACCTGGCTCAGCGTGAAATGCGGTTCGCCCTTGGCCAGATTGCTCCATACGAAGACCATCGCCGTGCAGGGCGCCGCAGCCAGCAGGATCAGCCCGGCGATATAGCTGTCGATCTGTGCGGCCGGCAAATACGGCCGAAACAGGTAGCCGACGAACAGCCAGCCGAGCGCCGCCATCGAAAACGGTTTCACTGCCCAGTTGATCAGGAGCGTGACGCCGATGCCCCGCCAATGCTCGCGCACTTCGGCGAGGGCCGCGAAGTCGATCTTGACCAGCATCGGGATGATCATCAGCCAGATCAACAATGCGACGGGCAGGTTGACCTGGGCGATCTCGACCGCGCCCACCGCTTGGAACACGCCCGGCAGGAATTGTCCCAGGGCGACCCCCGCCACGATACATAGTGCAACCCAGAGAGTGAGGAGCCGTTCAAAAACCGACATTCGTGGCTCCCTCAGTGCCGCTTCGCGGCGTGCCGCGCTTGGGCCACCCGCTCGAAAAACCGCCTCAGCGGTTCCATGACCGAGGCGTTGAGCGAGTAGCAGACGCGCGGACGCTCGATCTCGCCCGTGATGATCCCGGCAGCCTTCAGAATGCGCAAATGCTCGGAGACGGTAGACTGGGCAAGCCCGATCTCGTCGACGAAATCGCAGCCGATGCAGGCTTGCCTCTCGTGCAGCAGCCGGACGATCCGAATTCGGGCGGGGTGGCCGAGCGCTTTTGCGATACGTGCAAGCTCTTCGTCCTCGACTTCGACACCAGAGCCGAATGCCGAGCCGGGCAGATCGACGATATCCATCGGTTCGGAATTTCATCGTAATTCGACGATGGACGATATATTGGGCCGAACCAGTTCCTCGCGCAAGAAGAAACGTGTCGAGGCCGAGGGCGCAATGAAAGGCTAGTGGCTCGCCCTCCAGGAGGACCGAAAGCCTTTCGCGCACTGCCGTCCTCGCCTTCGCCGAAGCCGATCCGCAGTCCGCGGGGGGCCAATCGGCTGGCATCGCCAGGGATCGAATGTGCAAGGGGCATGATACACTGAGAACGATCGTGCGGCGCCTCGACGCGCCGTGGCAACGGCGAGGAGTTGGGCGGCAGGGATGGACGATCGTGATCTGTACGGTGGCTTGATCAGGCTGCATGTCTTGCATCATGCGGCCAAGGAGCCGGTCTATGGCCTCGCGATGATCGAGGAACTCGGACGGCACGGCTACAAGTTGAGCGCCGGAACGCTCTATCCAGTCCTCCACGGTCTTGAGGCGAAGGGCTATTTGCGCTCCTCGGCCGAGCGCGTGGGACGAAGCTCGCGGCGCGTCTATCGCGCCACCCCGTCGGGCAAGCGCGCGCTCGCCGCGGCAAGCCGCGCGTGTCCCCAAAGACCTATGAGCGGTACGAGCAGATCGTCAATGACGCGATCGCCCCGGCGCTCGGCAGCTACGCGCTCGCCAAGCTGCGTCCCCTTCACATCCAGGCGTACTACGCCGAGGCGCTGTCGAGCGGCCGTAGGGACGGCAAGGGCGGGTTGTCCGCGCAGACCGTGCTACACTACCACCGAGTGCTGCACAAAGCGCTGGCGCAGGCCGTGCGGTGGCAGTTGCTCGCGCGCAACCCGGCAGCCGCGGTCGAGCCGCCCCGCCCCCAACGGGAACAGATGCGAGCTCTGGACGAAGCCGAGACGGCAAAGCTGCTCAAGCTGGTGGAGGGCAAGCGCCTGTACCTGCCCGTGCTGCTCGCCGTGACGGCCGGGCTCCGCCGCGGCGAAATCCTGGCGCTGCGCTGGCAGGACCTGGACTTCGCTACCGACCGCGCGGTGATATGTCAGTCGCTGGAGGACACACAGGACGGGCTAAGGGTGAAGTCGCCCAAGACGGAGCGCGGGCGCCGCACGGTTGTGCTGCCGGGCTACACGCTCGATGCGCTGCGCAGCCACAAGGCCCAGCAAGCCGCGAAGCGTCTCGCAGCCGGACCGGCATACAAGGACAACGACCTAATCTGCGCCCGCGATGACGGCACGTTCTGGGCGCCGGACGCCTTTTCAACCGCCTTCGCGGCGCTGGTGCGCGGATCGAAGATGGCGCACTTCCGCTTCCACGACCTGCGCCACACGCACGCGACTCAGCTGCTCCGTCAGGGGGTTCACCCGAAGATCGTCAGCGAGCGGTTGGGGCACTCCAATATCGGGATCACGCTCGACACCTACTCGCACGTGCTGCCGGGTATGCAGGAAGAAGCGATTGCGAAGTTAGACATCGTGCTACGCACGGCCCTTACGCGTTCAACGTCTCAATAGGAAAACTCACTAAGCATGCATGGGAACGGATGAGACGGTAAACTTGGAACCGATGGCTGCCTTTAAGGCACTCGGAAAGATATCTTCGGCAGCCTTTACTAGACTCGGATCGTCGAACAAGAACAGGTAAGGGCCGGACTTCTTTTCGTCCGCCGCCAACAAGCGAACCAAATCGGAACTCCAAAATGCAGGGTTTGCATCTGCTGTTCGATACGACACGATGTTTAGCCGGCCGAACAAATCGATGTAGGTTGCGCCGATCCTTCCGAAGATTTCAAACGCTCTAAGGCGTGATCCGGCCAGCGTATCCAGCCGGGGCACCGCTCGAACATCGATGATCCATCGAGGTTGAAAGTGCTCAATAAGTTCAACGAAGTCAGAGGAATGGCCTCTAGCTACGTTCACTAAAATCACTGACCTAGGTTCCGGATAGCCGAATGAGAGCTGTTTGCCTCTTGGCTTTGCGGCTGGAACTCCTTTTGGATTTTCGTGCGCTGATGCAAGCCTGAGATATTTTGGCGGATGCTTGTCATTCATGACACCGCCGCCCCATCTTCGCCAGCTAAACGCGCCTCGACTTCGGCGTAGCTAACGCGTAACGTTTCCCATGTACCGTAGCCATCCGGCGACCCGAACTCCGCGTGAAGCGCGCCATCCAATGGATTCTTTAGGTCTCGATCCTTTAGGAAGACACGTCGATAAAGCCGAGGAGCAACCCCTGTAAACGGACGGAAGAGCACTTTGGGAAGCGGTCTATGGTTTCCATGCTCAGCGGGCTGAACTTCGCTCGGCGGTGTCCAATTCCTAGGATTTTTCGTGACCGCATCACTATGAAGATCGAGGGTCTTGCTCTTTAGATATGGCTCAATGAACTGAACCTCGTCCACACCTGCGGAGACGACGTGCCGAGCGCAATTGTGACAGGGAAAGGTGGTAACAAACAGCCGTGTGGCCTTTGTCGAAATGCCCTGTCTACCTGCAGACAGAAGCGCATCCATCTCGGCGTGAACGGCGCGACTGAACTCAATGAGCTGTCCAATTCGAGTAGATTTGAGAATGCGGCCAATCAGGTCATTCGATGGCTCAACGTCTGCAAACTCCTCTACGTTTTTCAAGAGATCGATGACAATCGCGTTTTGCTCGCGCGTGTTGCTGCAATATTTGTTATGGACGAAGCAACGCGCATCCTCTTCTGGATGAGGATCGCCCGAGACGCCATTTGGAAACCCACCGCCATAGAGGCCGCCGCCGGCCTTTGGAACTTCATTGCTACCGGTAGCCACTACGTCGCCTGATTTGTCGAGCAATGCTGCGCCCACTTGGCGCGACAGGCAGCTACTGCGCATGCGTGCTCCATGAGCATGGAACATACCGGTCTCGTTTGTGCGCGGCCTGACGATGCGGGCATGTGTCAACAAATCAACCAGCCTACCCAGCTGCTCCGAAACATCCCAGTCCGGGTTCTCGGTGGGAGCCTGTCCGGGCCGCGCAACAAATCGTTCCACGGTATTATCTACAAAAAAATCAGCTAAATGAAAGGTGTCTGAGACCTTCTGGCCAAATTTTTCAGGGGCATTTTCGTCCCTTTTCATGAATTTTTCAATAGAGTCGGCACCGGAACCACGATATTTCTTCTCGTGTAAGCGCCTATACCTTTCCTCCTCATAACATACGATCCCGATTAGACAGAATGCCTCCTGATATATTTGCCGGAGAAGGGCGACCTCCTGCGGGTGCCGCAGCGAGTCCAGGATGTAAGCTCGCTTACGCCCATCGGGAACGATCGGCGCTCCCTCGACCAGCTCCTGCTTCGTCTGACGCGCACGTTCAGATCGAATTTGTCTTATGAGCGCGCGAGCGACTGCAGCTTGATCGCCCGCTGCGCGCATCTTGTCGCCGAGGTCTTGTAGCCACTCCGCCTCGTTTAGCTCCCCGTCTTCGGGGCCGGCGCGTCCCTGCCCGGCTGCCCATTCGCGGATCGCGTGCCTAGCCTTCAGAACGGTTGTTTCGAAGCCGCGCGCTTCCATAAGCGCCTTAAGGGCTTCGGCGATTTCGCTCGTCCCCGCTCCAACCGGACCGACTACACCGAAAATGAACTCGTTCGCCGACAACGTGCGCACGATAGCTTGCGAGGATTTGTTCCGCTGCGGGGTGGCCACCGTCGCCGCGGGGGCACCCTTGGGTACTGCCTGCGCCATCAGCATGTCCCCCTTTGCCGTTGCCCAATCTCGTCATACCCGAATCAACGGGTCAACGCCCATTGTGACAATTCGAAAATAGGAGGTGCACTGGCGCCTCCTCCTAGATCATGTTTGCAATGTGTTTGCAAAATTCACCCGGTCGCCCGGGGTTCCATCGGCGTTCTCCTAGTCCGCTTTCTCAGAGGCCATTGAAAACACGATTAAAAGTGGCGGAGGGGGTGGGATTCGAACCCACGGTACGCTTGCGCGCACAACGGTTTTCGAGACCGCCCCGATCGACCACTCCGGCACCCCTCCGCGGCGCCTCCCGGGGCGGGGCCCCCGCGGGCGCGGCGGAACCTAACCTATGCCCCGCGCCCCCGCAACAGCGCTCGCCGCGCGCGGCGCGCTTCGGAACTTATATTATTATTAGGCGAGGCGGCGATCCCGCCGGCCCCTTGCCCGACCACCCTGCCCGGCCACCTTGCCGACCGAAGGGCGGGCCGCGCGGGGCGTTGACTTTCCGTCGGCCGCGGCTATAGTCCGCCGCTTCCGAAACCGGGCGGACGGCCGCGCGGGGGTCCCCCGTTGCGAGGCGCGTCCGTTCCGCATTGTTGCGCGAGACCCCACATGTTCGCAGTCATCCGCACCGGCGGAAAGCAATACAAGGTCGCGCCCGACGACGTGATCTCGGTGGAACGCCTCGCGGGCGAGCCCGGCGCCGAGATCGAGCTCGGCGAGGTGCTGGCCATCGGCGGCGAAGGCGCCGTCACCACGTTCGGCACGCCGCTGGTCGATGGCGCGCGGGTCGCGGCCACCGTGCTCGACCAGGCCAAGGGCGACAAGATCGTCATCTTCAAGAAGAAGCGGCGCCAGGGCTATCACCGCACCAAGGGCCACCGCCAGCTTCTGACCGTGCTGCGCATCCAGGAAATCCTGAAGGCGGGCGAGGCGCGCGGCGCGGCGCCGGCCAAGGCGACCAAGCCGCGGGCGCGGCGCAAGGCGACCGAAGCCGCCCCGGTCGCGACGCCCGAGGCCGCCGCCACCGCCGCATCCGAGGAGAACGAGTAATGGCGCACAAAAAGGCAGGCGGGTCGTCCCGCAACGGCCGCGACTCCGCCGGCCGCCGGCTCGGCGTGAAGAAGTCGGGCGGCGAGGCGGTGATCGCGGGCAATATCCTGATCCGCCAGCGTGGCACCAAGGTGCACCCCGGCACCAATGTCGGCATGGGCAAGGACCACACCATCTTCGCCACCGCCCCGGGCCGGGTCGTCTTCCGCCACTCGGGCAAGCGCACCCTCATCTCGGTCGAGCCGCAGGGGTAGGGCGCCTCCGCGCGCGAGGCTTCCGGGGGGAATGGCGCGCCATTCCCCCTTTTGATTTGGCCCGCCTTCCATGAAATTTCTCGACGAGGCGAAGATCTATCTCCGGTCCGGCGACGGCGGCGCCGGCTGCGTCTCGTTCCGGCGCGAGAAATTCATCGAGTTCGGCGGCCCCGACGGGGGCGACGGCGGGCGCGGCGGCGACGTGGTGGTCGAGGCGGTGCCCGGCCTCAACACGCTGATCGACTTCCGCTACCGCCAGCATTTCCGCGCGAAGAAGGGCGGCCACGGCATGGGCGCCAACCGCACCGGAGCTTCGGGGCCCGACCTCGTGTTCAAGGTGCCTGCCGGCACGCAGATCCTCGCCGAGGACAAGGAGACGGTGATCGCCGATCTCACCCGTCCGGGCGAGCGGGTCGTGCTGGCCCATGGCGGCCAGGGCGGGCGCGGCAACGTGCGGTTCAAATCCTCGGTCAACCAGGCGCCGCGCCGCGCCGATCCCGGCGGCGAGGGCGAGGAGCTGTGGGTCTGGCTTCGGCTCAAGCTGATCGCCGACGCGGGGCTGGTCGGGCTGCCCAACGCCGGCAAGTCGACCTTCCTCGCCGCCGTGTCCCAGGCGCGGCCCAAGATTGCCGATTATCCCTTCACCACCCTCTCGCCCCATCTCGGCGTCGTCGCCCTCGACGGCGAAAGCTTCGTGCTCGCCGACATTCCCGGCCTGATCGAGGGCGCGCACGAGGGCGCCGGGCTCGGCGACCGGTTCCTCGGCCATATCGAGCGCTGCGCCGTGCTGCTGCACCTGGTCGACGGCACGGCCGAAGACCCTGTCGCGGCGTGGCGCACGGTGCGCGACGAGCTCGCGGCGTACGGGCACGGGCTCGAGGACAAGCCCGAGATCCTCGCCCTCAACAAGTGCGACGCGATCGACCCGGAAACCGCCGAATCGCGCGCCGCGGAACTCGCCGGGGCCGCGGGCAAGCGCGTGCTGCGCCTTTCCGGCGCGACCGGCCAGGGCACCCGCGAGGCGTTGCGCGCGCTGATGGCCGAGCGCCGGGCGCAACTTCCCGAGGCGCCGGCCAAGGCCTACACCCCGTGACCGCGCCGCATCGGCTGGCCTCGTCGCGCCGGCTGATCGTCAAGATCGGCTCGGCGCTGCTGATCGACGAGGCGACGGGAAGGCTCCGGCGGCGCTGGCTCGGCGCGCTCGCCGCCGACGTCGCGGCGCTCCGCGAGAAGCGCATCGAGATCGCCATCGTCTCATCGGGCGCGGTCGCGACCGGACGCCGGCGCCTCGCCCTCGCGGCCGGGCCGCTCCGGCTCGAGGAAAAGCAGGCCGCCGCCGCCGCCGGCCAGATCGAGCTTGCCCGCGCCTGGCAGGATACGCTGGCGCGGCTCGGCGTCACGGTCGCGCAGGTGCTGCTCACCCCGTCGGATACCGAGGAGCGCCGCCGCCACCTCAACGCCCGCGCGACGATGGAGACGCTGTTCCGCCTGGGTGCGGTGCCGCTGATCAACGAGAACGACACCGTCGCGACGGACGAGATCCGATTCGGCGACAACGACCGCCTTGCCGCGCGCGTGGCGCAGATGGTCAGCGCCGATACGCTGGTTCTCCTCTCCGACATCGACGGGCTGTACGAGTCCGACCCGCGCACGGACCTTGACGCCCGATTCGTCGCCGAGGTACGCGCCGTGACCCCGGAAATCGAGCGCATGGCGGGTCCCGCCCTGCCCGGCCATTCGTCGGGCGGCATGGTCACCAAGCTCGCCGCCGCGAAGATCTGCGCCGCCGCCGGCTGCCGCATGGTCATCGCCGAGGGCAAACGCGCCCATCCGCTCGCCGCCATCGAGGATGGCGCGCGATGCACCTGGTTCCTCGCCGGTGCGAACCCGCGCACCGCGCGCAAGCGTTGGATCGCCGCACACGTCACACCCGCCGGCGCACTGATTCTGGACGCCGGGGCGGTCAGCGCCCTGCGGTCGGGCAAGAGCCTCCTTCCTGCCGGCGTCGCGCGGGTGGACGGCGCGTTCGAGCGCGGCGACGCGGTCGAACTGCGCGGCTCGGACGGGCGGCGCATCGGGTGCGGGCTCAGCGCCTATTCCGCCGCCGACGCCCGGCTTATCGTTGGGCGCCGCTCGGCCGAGATCGAGGCGCAGCTCGGCTATCGCGGGCGCGACGAGATGATCCACCGCGACGACCTGACGCTCGACGCCGCCCTCGAGGCGGAGCCTCACGGTGGCGGCGGGTCGGAACCGCTCGCCCCCGACGCGGCCGAACGCGAAGCGGCCCGGCACCTACCACCGATGCCGGGCCGCCCGTCGCGACGCGACTGACGCCGCGCGACAAACCGCTTCGCCGAACCCGGCCGCTACAGCACCGGCGGCCCCCTACGGCCGCCCACGAGGTGCGCGATCAGGCTGACCACTAGCAGCACTAGGAAGACAAAGAACAGAATCTGGGCGATTCCGGCCGCGGCGGCGTAGATACCCGTAAAGCCGAATACGCCGGCGATGATTGCGATCAAGAAAAAGATCAGTGCCCATCCGAGCATGACTACCTTCCTTTCCGGCCGCGTCTGGCCGCACCCATCGACAACGTCGCGTATCGGGTCCGGTTCAACGCCGAAGCGGAAACAGTGCTGTGATGACGGCGTGACCTCTTTGGGCACGGGCGCACCCGCCGTTTTATGGCCCTTCGCGGAGGCCCATCTCTCATTCCGCACAACAGCGAGAACGGGCAGGAGCGAGAGATGAAAGGAACGGCACGCATCTCGAAAACCCTGGCCGCTGCCGCGCTCGGCGCGATGATCGCCATGCCGGCCGCCGCGCAGGTGCTGAAGGTGACCCCCGATTTCGACACGCGCGCGACCAGCCTGATCGGCCACGTGGTGACCGACCCGCAGGGCCACTCTGTCGGCAAGATCGACAACTTATTGATCAAGAAGAACGGGCAGGTCGGCTTCATCGTGCTGTCGGTCGCGCGGCGGCTGGGCATCGGCGCGAAGATGGTGGCGCTGCCCTTCGACAAGGTGAGCGCGCAGGGAGACAAGATTTTCTACAAGGGCACATCCGACGACCTGAAGAACGCGGCCGAGTTCACCTATGAGAAGCACGCGATGATCGACCAGACGCCGCAGCCCGACCGGGTGGTCGACGCCGAGCCGCTGCCGCCGCTCGGGCAGGCGAGGGCGATGCCGGCCGCGCAGATTGTGCCGCGGCCGGATGCGGTCGGCCCGCCGACCTCGCTGATGCCGCCACTCGACCGGTGAAATCGGCGCGTCGCTGAGCTATCCTCCGGCCCCAGCCGGAGGAAAGGCCCGGATGAACGCGACTCGAACCGAAGATGCCGCCACGTCCGTCGACGCACGGCGCCTGATCGCCGAAATGGCACGGGCGGCGCGCGCGGCCGTGCAAGCGCTCGGGCAGTCGACCGGGGCCGCGCGCAACGCGGCGCTGACCGCCGCCGCGGCGGAGATCCGGGCCCGCAAGCGCGACATCCTGGTGGCCAATGCACGCGACCTGCAGGGCGCCGACGCCAAGGGCCTGTCCGCCGCAATGCGCGACCGGCTGCTGCTCGACGATGCGCGGATCGAGGCGATGGCTCGCGGGCTCGAGGACATCGCCGCCCTGCCCGACCCTGTCGGCCAGGTGATCGCTGACTGGACGCGGCCCAACGGGCTTCGTATCACGCGCGTCCGCGTGCCGCTCGGCGTCATCGGCATCATCTACGAATCGCGCCCCAACGTGACGGCCGACGCGGGCGGGCTCTGCCTCAAATCCGGCAACGCGGCGATCCTGCGCGGCGGTTCCGAAAGCCTCCACTCCTCCGCCGCCATCGCCGACTGCCTGAGGGCCGGGCTCCGCAGCGCCGGATTGCCCGACGCGGCCGTCCAGCTCGTCCCCATCGCCGACCGTGCCGCGGTCGGCGCGATGCTGACCCTGCCCGACCTGATCGACATCATCGTGCCGCGCGGCGGCAAGTCGCTGATCGCCCGGGTGCAGCAGGAGAGCCGTATCCCCGTGGTCGCCCATCTTGAAGGCATCTGCCACGTCTATGTCGACCGCGCCGCAGACCCGGAGATGGCGCGCGAGATCGTCCACAACGCCAAGCTCCGACGGACCGGCGTGTGCGGCGCCTGCGAGACCGTCCTGGTCGACCGCGCCGTGGCGGCAAGCCAGCTGCCCGGCCTCGTCGCCGACCTCGCCGACGCCGGCTGCGAGGTGCGCGGCGACGCCACCGTGCAAGCCACCGATCCGCGGGTGGTGCCGGCGACCGAGGCCGACTGGGAGACGGAATATCTCGACGCCATCGTGTCCATCGCCGTGGTCGACGGGGTGGGCGGCGCGATCGAGCACATCAACCGTCACGGTTCGCACCACACCGATTCGATCGTGACGTCGGACGAGGCGGCCGCCCGCCGGTTCCTCGCCGAGGTCGATTCCGCCATCGTCCTGCACAACGCCTCGACCCAGTTCGCCGACGGCGGAGAGTTCGGCATGGGCGCCGAGATCGGCATCTCGACCGGGCGGCTGCACGCGCGCGGCCCGGTGGGGGCGGAGCAGCTCACGACCTACAAGTACGTGGTGCATGGCGCGGGGCAGGTCCGGCCCTGAGCGCGCGCGCGATCATTCAGGCGGCGCTGGGCCCGGCGCCCGGCCGGCGCATCGGGCTGCTCGGCGGGTCGTTCAACCCCGCCCACGACGGCCATCTGCACATCAGCAACCTGGCGATCGAGCGGCTGCGGCTCGACGAGGTGTGGTGGCTGGTCTCGCCGCAGAACCCGCTGAAGCCGGCGGACGGCATGGCGCCCTTCGCCGCGCGACTGGCCGACGCCCGGCGCCTCGCGCGGCCGAGCCCCGCGGTTCGCGTCACCGATATCGAGGCCCGGCTCGGCACGCGCTACACCGTCGACACGCTTGAGGCGCTGACCCGGGCGATGCCTTCGGTGCGCTACGTCTGGCTGATGGGCGCCGACAATCTGGCGCAAATTCCGCGCTGGCGCCGCTGGCAGCGCATCTTCGAGCTTGTTCCCGTTGCGGTTTTCGGCCGGGCTCCATATTCTTTGCGGGCGTTGTCGGGCCAGGCGGCCAGGCGCTACGCGCGCCAGCGGCGGCGCCAGCGGGACGCGGCGCGCATCGTTGGCGCGACACCGCCCGCCTGGGTGTTCATACTGGCGCAGCTCCACCCCGCCTCGGGGACGGCGCTGAGGACGATGCGGCTGGGCCGGTCGCGCGCGCGCCGGTGAAACGAAGGAGGTGCAGATCGTAGACCGACCATCCGTGACCACGCCGGACGAAGTGCTCGCGCTCGTCACCGGCGTACTCGACGACGGCCAGGCCGAGGACATCGTGGTGGTGAACCTTGCCGGCAAATCCACCCTCGGCGACTACATGGTCATCGCCTCCGGCCGGTCGAACCGGCAAGTTGCCGCGATGGCCGACCAGCTCGTCAAGCGCCTCAAGGAGGTCGGCATCAAAGGGGTGCGGCCCGAGGGGCTGCGCCAGCGCGATTGGGTGCTGATCGACGCGGGCGACGTGATCGTCCACCTGTTCCGCCCCGAGGTCCGCGCCTTCTACAACCTGGAGAAGATGTGGGGCACGGAGCTGCCGGAACCCGACCGGTCCGCCGGCACCGCGTGGTGAGGCGCGCGGCCCGGCGCCTAGCGCCCTGACGGCCGGATGCGCCTCCTGATCGTCGCCGCCGGGCGGATCAAGAGCGCCCCGGAGCGGCCGCTTTACGAGATGTTCGCCGGACGCCTGAAAGGCGTCCTCGATCTCATTGAAATCGAAGAGAAAAGAAAGCTCTCCGGGTCGGAGCTGGTGCGCGCCGAGGCGGCGCTGATCCGCGCCGCGATTCCGCGGGGCGCACTTAGGGTGGCGCTCGATCGGCGCGGAAAAAGCCTGACAAGCGAAGAGCTTGCGGCACGTCTTTCGGGCTGGATCGAATCGGGGCGCGACGTTGCCTTCCTCATCGGTGGTGCGGACGGCCTCGACCCTTCCCTGCCCGCCGAGGCAGACCTCGTTCTGTCATTCGGCGCAGCCACTTGGCCGCATTTCCTCGCGCGCGTCATGCTGGCCGAACAGCTTTACCGCGCCCAGTCGATCCGCGCCGACCACCCCTACCATCGGCCGGGCTGAACGGCCGGTTTTGCGACGAACCGATTCCCTTCCTGGCGCGCTTCACGCTATAAACCCGCCATGCCATTCAAACCCAAGGTCCGACCGGTCGTCCTGTGCGTCCTGGATGGCTGGGGCCACCGCGAGGAGTCGCGCGACAACGCCATCGCCCAGGCGCGCGCGCCCAACTTCAACCGGATGATGAAGGCCAGCCCGCATGCCTTCCTCGACGCCTCGAACGAGGAGGTCGGGCTGCCGCACGGCCAGATGGGGAATTCCGAGGTCGGCCACATGAATCTCGGCGCCGGCCGCACGGTGGACCAGGAGCTGTTGCGTATCCAGAAGGCGCTCGACGACGGCACCATCGCCGGGTGCGAGGCGATGCGCACGTTGGTCTCCAAGCTCAAGGAGACCGGCGGCACGTGCCATTTGATGGGGCTGATGTCGCCCGGCGGCGTGCATGCCATGCAGGACCATATCGCGGCCCTGGCGCGCATCCTCGACAAGGCGGGCATCAAGGTCGCCGTCCACGCCTATCTCGACGGGCGCGACACCCCGCCGCAAAGCGCCAAGGCCTATCTGGAAAAGTTCTGCGCCGACGTCGCCGACCTCGCCCACGTGCGGATCGCTACCGTCTCGGGCCGGTACTACGCGATGGATCGCGACAAGCGCTGGGAGCGGATCGAGAAGGCCTATGACGCGCTGGTCGATGCCGACGGCAAGGCCGCGCCCGATGCCCAGGCGGCCATCGCGCTCGGCTACGACCGGGGCGAGACCGACGAGTTCGTGCTGCCGACCGTGCTCGAGGGCTATGCCGGCATGAACGACGGCGACGGCGTCTTGATGGCCAACTTCCGGGGCGACCGGGCGCGCCAGATATTGACCGCGCTGCTCGACCCCGACTTCGACGAGTTCGACCGCAAGCGCGTCGTCAGCTTCGCCTCCGCCGCCGGCATGTTGGAGTACTCCGCGCCGCTCGCGAAGCGGATGGGCGCCATCTTTCCGCCGCAACGGCTTACCAATATCCTCGGCGAACTCATCGCCAATGCCGGAATGAACCAGCTTCGCATCGCCGAAACCGAGAAGTACGCCCACGTCACGTTCTTCTTCAACGGCGGCGAGGAGCGGCCGTTTCCCGGCGAGGACCGCATTCTGGTGCCCTCCCCCAAGGTCGCCACCTACGACCTGCAGCCCGAGATGTCGGCGGTCGAGGTGACCGACAAGCTGGTCGAGGCCATCGGCTCCGGCAAGTACGACTTCGTGCTGGTCAACTACGCCAATGCCGACATGGTCGGCCATACCGGCAAGCTGGACGCCGCGATCAGGGCGATCGAGACGGTCGATGCCTGCCTCGGCCGGCTGGAGGCCGCGGTCAAGGACCAGGGTGGAGCACTGTTGATCACCGCCGACCACGGCAATGCCGAGCTGATGCGCGACCCGGACACCGGTGCGCCGCACACCGCGCACACGCTGGACGTGGTGCCGGTCGTGCTGGTCGGCGCGCCGGACGGGGCAGAGGCCCTTCGCGGCGGCGGGCGGCTCGCCGACGTGGCGCCGACGCTGCTTGAGATCATGGGCCTCGACCAGCCGGCGGAGATGACCGGCCGGTCGCTGATCACCCGTGCGTCGAAAGGAAATCGGACGGAAGGTGCCCGCGCCTCGGCCTGAACGGGTCCTGCCCGCGGCGCTCGTCGTCGCGGCATGGATGGTGATGGCGCTGCCGGCCGCGCCCGCGCGCGCGGATGTGGGCGACCGGCTGAAGGAGGTCGAGAAGGCGCTCGGCCAGAGCCGCGAGAAATCCCAGGCGCTCGACCAGGAGGCCAAGTCCCTGGCCGAGGAGGCCGACCGGCTGCGCGCCGAGTCGGTCAAGTCTGCGCGCAAGGCCCAGGACCTGGAATCGGAGATGTCGGACCTGGAGCGCGAGCTCGCCGATCTCGGCACGCGCGAAGCCGCGCGCACCCGGGCGCTGGAGGCCGCACGCGGCCGGCTCGCCGCCCTGCTCGGCGCGCTGGAGCGGCTGGCCAGGAACCCGCCCGCGGCCCTGCTCGCCGCGCCCGGCACGCCCAACGACACGGTAAGGAGCGCCATCCTGCTGCGTGCCGCGGTGCCCGAGGTCAACCGACGGGCCAAGGCGCTGGGCGCCCAACTGGACGAGATCGCCAAGCTGCGCGCCGGTGTCACGAGCCGCCGCGTCGCCCTCGCGACCGCCGGGAAGGAGCTCGCCGCCCAGCGCGCCAGCCTCGCCAAGCTGGTCGTCGAGAAGTCACGCATCGAGGCGCAGAACCGGGCCGATAGCGGCGCCGAGGCCAAGCGCACCGCCGCCCTCGCCGCCCAGGCGAAGTCGCTGCACGACCTGATGGCCCGGATCGAGGCCGGTGCCGCCGCGCGCCCCCCCGCGAAGCCGGCCGCGGCCGCGCCCCGTCCGCCGCGCCATCCCGAACAGACCGCGCGCATCGAGGAAGGCCCGACCCCGTCGGTCGGCGGCCTCCCCCTGCCCGCCCGCGGCGAAATCACGCAGCATTTCGGCGAAGACGACCACATGGGCGGGCGCACCAAGGGCATCCGGATCCGGACGCGGCCCGCTGCGCAGGTGGTGGCGCCGGCGAACGGGGTGGTGGTGTTCGCCGCGCCGTTCCACGGCTATGGGCGGCTATTGATCATCAAGTCCGGCGGGGAATATCATGCGCTCCTCGGCGGTTTGGCGCGGATCGAGGCCGAGGTGGGCCAGTCCGTGCTGGCGGGGGAGCCCGTCGGGGTGATGCAGGATTCACCGGGCGGCGATCCCGTCCTATACTTCGAGTTGCGCCGCAAGGGGCAGCCGATCAACCCGCTGCCGTGGCTCGCGGCAAGGAACAGCAAGGTAAACGGATGATTCGAAAGACCGTTCTCGCGGCATCGGCCGCGGTGGCGCTGCTCTTGGTGCCGATGTCGGTCGGTGCGCAGGACGACAGCTCCGAGACCTACCGCCAGCTCAACCTGTTCGGCGACGTGTTCGAGCGCGTGCGGGCCGACTACGTCGACAAGGTTTCGGACGAGAAGCTGATCGAGAACGCCATCAACGGCATGCTCTCGTCGCTCGACCCGCATTCGAGCTACCTCAACGCCAAGAACTTCCGCGACATGCAGGTGCAGACCCGCGGCGAGTTCGGCGGGCTCGGCATCGAGGTCACGATGGAGAACGGCTTCGTCAAGGTGGTGACGCCGATCGACGGCACGCCGGCCGCCAAGGCTGGGCTGAAGCCGGGCGACCTGATCGTTGCACTGGACAAGCACCCGGTGCAGGGCATGACGCTGAACGACGCGGTCGAGAAGATGCGCGGCCGCGTCAACTCGGACATCGTCCTCACCATCCGGCGCACCGGGCGCGAGCCGTTCGACGTGACGCTGACCCGCGCCGTGGTGAAGGTTCAGTCGGTCCGCTACCACACCGAGGGCAATATCGGCTACATCCGCATCACCTCGTTCAACGAGCAGACGATGACCGGGCTGGAAAAGGGCATCGCCAAGATCAAGGACAAGCTCGGCGCCAATCTGAGGGGCTACGTGCTCGATCTGCGCAACAACCCGGGCGGGCTGCTGCAGCAGTCGGTGGCGGTGGCCGACGCCTTCATCGACAAGGGCGAGATCGTGTCCACCCGCGCCCGCCGGCCAGAGGATTCGCAGCGCTTCAACGCGAAGCCGGGAGACCTGGCGAAAGGCTTGCCGATCGTGGTGCTGATCAATGGCGGATCGGCCTCGGCGTCTGAGATCGTCGCTGGCGCGCTGCAGGACCACCACCGCGCGATCATCATGGGCACCCGCTCGTTCGGCAAGGGATCGGTACAGACCATCATCCCGCTGGCCGGCCACGGCGCGATCCGACTGACGACCGCGCGCTACTACACCCCGTCCGGCCGGTCGATCCAGGCCAAGGGCATCGAGCCCGACATCCTGGTGCCGCAGGCGAAGCTGGAGGTGGTCGAGACCGGCCCGTCCGAGCACGAGGCCGACCTCAAGGGCGCACTCGCCAACCCCGATGACGCCGCCAAGGCGAAGAAGGAAGAGAGCGAGGAAAAGAACGGCACGGCCAAGCCCGGCGCCAAGACTCCCGCCCCCGGCGCCAAGACTCCCACCCCCGGCGCCAAAACGCCCGGTCCGGGCGCCGAGAATGCCAAGCCGAAGCCCGCGATCGGCACCGCGGCGGAGGCCGAGGGCGAGGACAAGGCGCCGCAGGACTACCAGCTCCAGCGCGCGCTCGACCTGATCCATGGCATCGCGCTCTATCAGGCGCGGGTGACCAACTGACCGCCGCGGAGATGGCGGGCGGCGGACCGGATCCGCCCTCTCTCGGCCCCACCCTCTCGAGGAGAGAGGGCTTGAGAGAGAGGGTTGCCGCCCGAGGCAGGCTGAATGGCGCCGTCCTCCTCGCGTCCTAGGCGCCGGCTGGGAAGCCGGCTGCCCCTCGCGCTGCTCGCCGCGCTCCTGATCGCGGCGGGCGGCGTCGCGCTATGGATCGAGACGGAGGGCCCGCCGCCGCCCGCCCGGCCCGCCGTGAGCGTGGCGCTCGCGCCGCGACCCGCCGGGGCATCCACCGCCGCCAAGACCACCCCCGCCGCAAAGGTGCCCGCCACGGCCGCAGCGACGCCGGCACAACCGGTCAGCCCTCCGCCGGCCGAGCCGGGGGCGCCGACACCCGCGGCCTCGGCCGCACCGGATGCCGCTGCCGCCCCCGCCACGGCCGCAGCCCCACCGACCAGCCCGACGTCCTCCGACGCCATCCCGCCACCTCCGCCCGAGGCGCCGCCAGCCCCGCCCGAGCCGCCCGCCGCCGCACCCGCCCCCAAGCCGCAGGCACAGGCGGCCCCCACGCCTGCGACGCCGACGCCGCCGGCCGAGGTCGCTTCCCTGCCTCCGCCGCCGCCCGCGCCGGAAGGCTACCGCCCGCCGCCGCTGAGCGGGACCGGCGCGCTGGCGCCGGCGCCCGACCCGGCGCTGGTGCAGTCCACGCCGGAAGGGCCGCTGCCGGTGGTCGCGCCCGATGGGCGGCGCGCCTGGCAGGTTTACGCCCGCCCGTTCGACCCCGAAGACAAGCGCCCGCGCATCGCCATCCTAATCGCCGGGCTGGGTCCGTCCTCCGCCGGCACCGAGGCGGCGATCCAGGGGCTGCCGGGCGGCGTTTCGCTCGCCTTCTGGCCCTATGCCGACAACATCGAGCGCTGGATCCGCCTCGCCCGCGCCGCCGGGCACGAGGTACTGCTCAACCTGCCGATGGAGCCGGAGAACTATCCCGACTTCGATCCCGGACCGAAGACGCTGCTCACTTCGCTGTCGACCGAACAGAACCTGGAGCGGCTCGACTGGGCGCTGTCGCGCGTCACCGGCTATGTCGGCGTCGCCGACTTTCTCGGCGCGCGGTTCACCGCCTCGCGGCGCGACGTGACGCCGGTGCTGGAAGCGATCCAGCGCCGCGGGCTGGTGTTCGTCGACAGCCGGATGACGGCGCAGAGCGTCGCGCCCGAGGTCGCGCAGTCGATCGGCCTGCCCTGGGTGTCGGGGACGCGCTTCCTCGACGACCCGCAAGTGTCGCGCGATGCGATCGACACGCGGCTGCGCGAGCTGGAATCGATCGCCCGGGTGCAGCATTTCGCGCTCGGCATCGGCTCGCCCTATCCCGTGACGCTCGAACGGGTGGCGGCCTGGGCCGAACGGCTGGACGAGAAGGGCTTCGCCCTCGCCCCGGTAACCGCCGTCGTCCAGCGCCCCAGCGCGGTAAGCGCGCGCGCCCAATGAGCGCGACCGTCGACGGCGAAGCGCGCAGCTACCGGCCCGGGGTCGGCATCATGCTGATCGACCGGCGCGGACGCGCCTTCGTCGGGCGACGCATCGACATGGCGGACGAAAATTGGCAGATGCCGCAGGGTGGCATCGATCCCGGCGAGGCGCCGCGCGACGCGGCACTTCGCGAGCTCGCCGAGGAGGCGGGCACCCGCAAGGCCGAGATCCTCGCCGAGACTCGCGACTGGCTCAGCTACGATCTGCCCGCCGAGCTCGCCGGGCGGATGTGGGGCGGGCGCCATCGCGGCCAGCGCCAGAAATGGTTCGCCTGCCGCTTCACCGGCACCGACGCCGATATCCGGCTCGATGCGCACGGCCACCCGGAATTCTCCGACTGGCGGTGGGAGGCGGTCGAGCGGCTGCCGTCCCTGATCGTGCCGTTCAAGCGCCCGCTCTACGAGGCGGTGGTGCGCGAATTCGCCGTGGTCGCGCGGCGCATCGCGGCCGAAGGCTGAGCGCGTCGATCCGTCGTGGCGAACGGCATCGCGAGCGAGGCGACGTTCGTCCGCATCCGCGCGTCCATCAGCTTTGCTTAGCGCGAGACCCGATCCGCGCCGGGGCCGCCGCGCGGGCGCGCGGTTAGACCATTACCCGGCCGCCATGGCGAACATAGAAGCAGATCGCGCGGCCCGTGATCATGCCGAGCGCGCGGCTGATGCCGTGCCACACGCCGAGCCCGACCGCGTGGAAGAACATCTCCGCGATGCGCGCGTGATGGTCCGGCCGGTAGAAGGCGAGCGCGGTCTGCGAGTAGGCGCGCGCATTCTCGCGCCGGTCGTAGGGGCGGTCGAACACGTTCGCGGCGTAGTAGGCATAGGCGAGCTCGTCGTCCTGCGTCTCGCACACGCGGCTCACGGCGACCCGGACACGCCGCCACAGCGCCAGCCGCTCGCGCTCCTGGTAGCGGACGAGGTTGCGGTGGAACAGCGCGTAGTGGGCCGCCTCGTCGCTCGCGATGCGCTGGCAGATCGCCTTCAGCACCGGCTCCTCCGTCGCGTCGGCGAGGGCGGTGTAGTAGGTGTGCGTTCCGGTCTCGACGAGGCAGCGCGAGATCAGCTCTCCGGTGCGCGTGCCGCGCACGGATTCGGAGGCGTCGAGAGGCAGGCGAAACCCGTCGAGGAAGCGCTGCATCGAGGTGTCGAAATCGAAACCCGGATCGGCGAGTTTCGCCCAGCGTGCAAGGACGACGCCGTGCTGGCGCTCTTCGAGCTCCCAGTTGCGGACGGCTTTCTGGAAGCGCGGGTCATCGTGGAACACGTTGCAGAGATACGTGGTGTAGTCCCGCGAGTTGTACTCGACGAGACTCGCCGCCTTGGCGATCTTGACGATCCCTGGATCGACCTTCGACGGGTCGAATGCGTGCCACGGGATGTCGTCGGGAGTCCAACCCGACATGGGGCACCTCCCTCGTCTCTGTTCCAACTCCAACGCTACAGGGGAATCTAGTTCACACGGGCGGCCCTGCAAGCAGGAAATTTGTCGCATGCCGCGCACCGCGGTCCCGCTGCGCGGCCAGCGATCCCATCCGCGCCAACGGGTTAGAGGGCATCGGCGTCCGTCTCCCCGGTCCTGATTCGCACCGCGGAGGCGACGTCGACGACGAAGATCTTGCCGTCCCCGACGTGGCCGGTGTTGGCCGATTCCCGGATCGCCTTGACCGCCGCGTCCTCGAGATCGTCGGGCACGACCACCTCGATCTTCACCTTCGGCACGAACAGCACGGTGTACTCCGCGCCGCGATAGATTTCGGTGTGGCCCTTCTGGCGGCCGAAGCCGCGCGTCTCGCTCACCGTCATGCCCTGAATGCCCAGCGCCGTCAGGGCCTCGCGCACGTCATCGAGCTTGGACGGCTTGATGATCGCGATCAAAAGCTTCATGTAGGTCCCCCTGAGATCGTCCGCCCGCTACAGGTTGTAGCCGCGCTCGCCGTGGTCCGAGAGGTCGAGACCCTCGGTCTCCTTCTCCGGCCCGACCCGCAATCCCACCGCGGCGTCGATCAGCTTGAGGAGGATATAGGTCACCACCACCGACCAGGCCACAACCGCGAGCACGCCGATCACCTGCGCGGTGAGCTGGCGGGCCATGTCCATGCCGGCGGCGTAGCCGACGCCGCCTGCAGCCTTCGACACGAGCAGCGCCACCAGGATCACCCCGAGGATGCCGCCGACGCCGTGGACCGCGAACACGTCGAGCGAATCGTCGATGCGGAGCCGGATCTTGATCAGCGACACCATCCGGTAGCACACGAAACCCGCCGCCACGCCGATGGCGAGCGCGCCGGCGGGGCCGACGAAACCCGAGGCCGGCGTGATGGTGGCGAGGCCCGCGATCGTGCCGGTGACGAGCCCGACCACCGAAGGCTTGCCGTGGCCCAGCCATTCCAGCGTCATCCAGGTGAGCGACGCCGTCGCGGCGGCGATGTGGGTGACCAGCATCGCCATGCCGGCATGTCCGTTGGCGGCGAGCGCGCTGCCCGCGTTGAACCCGTACCACCCGACCCAAAGCATGGCCGCGCCGGTCACGGTCATCCCCGGCGAGTGCGGCGGGGTGAGCTCGTACGGGAAGTCGCGGCGGCGGCCGAGCACCATCGCGAACACCAGCGCCGACGAGCCCGCCGTCGCATGTACCACGAGCCCGCCGGCGAAATCGAGCACGCCCATCCCGGCGAGCCAGCCGCCGCCCCACACCCAATGGGTCACCGGCACGTAGACCGCGAGCAGCCAGAACGCACTGAATGCGATCACCGCCGGAAAGCGCACGCGCTCGACATAGGCGCCGATGATCAGCGCCGGAGTGATGATCGCGAACGTCATCTGGAACATGAAGAACACGGATTCCGGGACGTGCGACGAGGTCAACGGCCCGTCGAACCCGATCCCCGCGAGGAACGCGTTGCCGAGCCCGCCGATCCATCCGTTCGCGGCGGCGCCCGATCCGAAGGCCAGCGTGTAGCCGCAGACCAGCCACAGCACCGAGGCGAGCGAGGCGACCGTGAAGCAGTGCATCATCACCGACATGACGTTCCGGGCGCGCACCAGCCCGCCATAGAACAGCGCGAGGCCCGGCAGGGTCATGAACAGCACCAGCGCGGTGGCGGTCAGCAGCCAGGCGGTGTTGGCGCCGTCGAGCGCCGCCGCCGGCCGTCCTTGCGCCCAGGCCGGCCCCGCCACGAGCACAAGCGCCGCCGCCGCGCCCCCAAGGGACGCCCAGCGCGTACCGCGTGCCTGCATTGGAATTCTCCTCCCGCCCCCTTCGGGGGTACGGGCGGCCCCGGTCCGCCGGCACGAATCGAGCGCAGTCGCGCGCTGCGCGTCCGGCTCGCCGTCCGACAAAACGGGTTCCCGCCCGCTTCCCTGATCCACGGGAATAATGGGGCGAATCTCGCCGCGCTGTAAACACGCGGCGCGTCGCGGGGTCGGCCCGGATCGCTTCGTCGTTGGCCGGTTCTAGAGCGGATTTGCGTGACGTCGAATCACGGCGCGATGGCCTCGCCCTTCAACAAGCTCAGGGTGAGGCCGAAAGAGAAAGCCCGCATCCAGAGCCTGTCGAAGGATGAGGGCTTCAGCTTGTGGGAAATAGGCTTTAACCGAACGTGCCATGATGCGCCGCGCGCTCCGCGGCGGAACGACCCGGACGGAAGAGGCGCGAGGAGGTTCGCGTTCGGCGCGAGGTCAGACCGCGCGGCCGCGGTCGATCGCGGCGAGGAGCGCGGTGGCGATCTCGACGCGCTGGACGGCGAGCGCCTTCTCGTGCGCCTCGACGGCCGCCTCGACGGCCGCGCGCGCCTCGCGCACCCGGTTCTCGGCCTCGGCCCGGTCCGCCTCGGCGATCTTCAGCGCCTCCTCGGCGAGCACGGTGCAGCGCGCCTCGGTCACCTCGGCGAACCCGCCGGCGACAAAGATCGCCTCGCGCGGATTGCGGTTGGCGTAGATCGTGATCACGCCGGGACGGAGCGTGGTGAGGAACGGCGCATGGCCGGGCAGGACGCCGAAATCGCCCTCGGCACCCGGCACCACGACCATCTCGACCGCCTCGGAAATAAGCAGCCGCTCCGGCGAGACCAGCTCGAATTCGACCGTGTCGGCCATCTGGATCGAATCCCCGGCTAGGCCGCCTCGGCGGCCATCTTCTTCGCCTTGGCGACCGCCTCCTCCATGGTGCCGACCATGTAGAACGCCGCCTCGGGCAGGTCGTCATAGACGCCGGCGACCAAGTCCTTGAAGCCCTTGATCGTGTCCTCGAGATTGACGAACACGCCCGGCGAGCCGGTGAAGACTTCGGCCACGTGGAACGGCTGCGACAGGAAGCGCTGGATCTTGCGCGCGCGCGCGACCGTCAGCTTGTCCTCTTCCGACAGCTCGTCCATGCCCAGGATGGCGATGATGTCCTGCAGCGACTTGTAGGTCTGCAGCACGCGCTGCACCTCGCGCGCCACCGTGTAGTGCTCCTCGCCGATCAGGCGCGGATCGAGAATGCGCGAGGTGGAATTGAGCGGGTCGACCGCCGGGTAGATGCCGAGCTCGGCGATCTGGCGCGACAGCACCGTCGTCGCGTCGAGGTGCGCGAACGAGGTGGCGGGCGCCGGGTCGGTCAGGTCGTCGGCGGGCACATAGATCGCCTGCACCGAGGTGATCGAGCCCTTCTTGGTGGTGGTGATGCGCTCCTGCAGGGCGCCCATGTCGGTCGCGAGCGTCGGCTGGTAGCCCACCGCCGAGGGAATGCGGCCGAGCAGGGCCGACACCTCGGAGCCTGCCTGGGTGAAGCGGAAGATGTTGTCGATGAACAGCAGCACGTCCTGGCCTTCCTCGTCGCGGAAATATTCCGCGAGGGTGAGACCCGAGAGGCCGACGCGGGCGCGCGCGCCCGGCGGCTCGTTCATCTGGCCGTAGACCAGCGCCGCCTTCGATTCGCCGTCGGGCTGGATCACGCCCGACTCCATCATCTCGTGATAAAGGTCGTTGCCCTCGCGCGTGCGCTCGCCCACCCCGGCGAACACCGAGTAGCCGCCGTGCGCCTTCGCGATGTTGTTGATCAGCTCCATGATGATGACGGTCTTGCCGACACCGGCGCCGCCGAACAGCCCGACCTTGCCGCCCTTCGAGTAGGGCGCCAGCAGGTCGACCACCTTGATGCCCGTGACCAGGATCTCGGTCTCGGTCGACTGGTCGACGAACTCGGGCGCCGCCCGATGGATCGGCGCGGTGCGGGTGGTCTTGATCGGCCCCCGCTCGTCCACCGGGTCGCCGACCACGTTGAGGATGCGGCCGAGCGTCTCCGGCCCGACCGGCACGCGGATCGCGTCGCCGGTGTCGCGCACCTCCTGGCCGCGGACGAGACCGTCGGTCGTGTCCATGGCGATCGTGCGCACGGTGGATTCGCCGAGGTGCTGGGCGACCTCGAGCACCAGCCGGCTGCCGTCGTCGCGGGCGACGTGCAGCGCGTTCAGGATCGGCGGCAGCTCGCCCTCGAAATGCACGTCGATGACGGCGCCGGTGATCTGGGTGATGCGGCCGACGATATTGGTCTGTTCGGGCATGGCGTGTCCTCGTTGGTTCCCGGCCGCCTACAGCGCGTCCGCGCCGGAGATGATCTCGATCAGCTCCTTGGTGATGGCGGCCTGGCGCGTGCGGTTGTAGGTGAGCGTCAGGCGATCGATCATTTCGCCCGCGTTGCGCGTGGCGTTGTCCATGGCGGTCATGCGCGCGCCCTGCTCGGAGGCGAAGCTTTCGAGGAGCGCGCGGAACACCTGCACCGCGAGGTTGCGCGGCAGCAGGTCGGTCAGGATCTCGGTCTCGTCCGGCTCGTACTCATAGATCGCGCGGCTCGCGGTCGCGCCGGGCGCCGCCGGCGCCTCGCCCGCCTCGGCCACGGGCGGCGCGAACGGGATGAGCTGTTGGCGGGTAACGATCTGTGAGATCGCCGAGCGGAACCGGTTGTAGATCACGGTGCAGACGTCGAACTCGCCTGACGCGAACATGTCGAGCACCTTGCGGGCGATCTGGTCGGCCTTCTCGAAGGTGAGGCGCGGCCGGTCGATCTCGTCGAAGGTGGCGACTATTTTGCCGCCATGGTCGCGCCGCAGAAGGTCACGCCCCTTCCGTCCGACGCAGACAAGCTTCACCGTCTTGCCCTCGCCCTCGAGGGTCCGGATCAGCTGGCGCGCCGAGCGCACGATCGAGGCGTTGAACGCGCCGCAGAGCCCGCGGTCGGAGGTGACGACGACGACGAGGTGGCTCGCGTCCGAACCGGTGCCGCCGAGCAGGCGCGGTGCGCCCGCGCCGGAGGGAAGCGCGCCCGCGACCGAGCCCAGCATGCGTTCCATGCGCTCGGCATAGGGGCGAGCGGCGACCGCCTGTTCCTGGGCGCGGCGCAGCTTGGCCGCCGCGACCATCTTCATGGCCGAGGTGATCTTCTGCGTCGAGCGGACGCTGCGAATGCGGACCCTTAGGTCCTTGAGGCTGGGCATCGCGTCGGGTTCGCCTTGTGCGTGCGGCTTATGGGTCTACTGGGCGACGAAGCTCTTAGCATAGGCATCGCAGGCCTCGCGAAGCGCGGTCTGCGTTGCCTCCTTGATCTCGCCGTCGGTGCGGATCGCCTCCAGGATCTCCGGATGCTTGGCGCGGACCTCCGACAGGAGCCCGTGCTCGAAATCCGTCACCCGGCCGACCGGGATCGCGTCGGTGAAGCCGTTCACCCCGGCGAAGATCACCACCACCTGCTCCTCGATCGCGTAGGGCGTGAACTGCGGCTGCTTGAGGAGCTCGGTCAGGCGCTCGCCGCGGTTCAGGAGTTGGCGCGTCGCCGGATCGAGGTCGGAGGCGAACTGGGCGAAGGCCGCCATCTCGCGATACTGGGCGAGCTCCAGCTTGATGCGGCCGGCGACCTGCTTCATCGCCTTGATCTGGGCGGCCGAACCCACGCGGCTGACCGAGAGGCCGACGTTCACCGCCGGGCGGATGCCCGCGTAGAACAGGTCGGTCTCGAGGAAGATCTGCCCGTCGGTGATCGAGATCACGTTGGTCGGGATGTAGGCGGACACGTCGTTCGCCTGGGTCTCGACGATCGGCAGCGCGGTGAGCGAGCCCGAGCCGTGGTCGGCGTTCATCTTCGCCGCGCGCTCGAGCAGGCGGGAGTGCAGGTAGAACACGTCGCCGGGATAGGCCTCGCGGCCCGGCGGGCGGCGCAGCAGCAGCGACATCTGGCGATAGGCGACCGCCTGCTTGGACAGGTCGTCATAGACGATCAGCGCGTGCATGCCGTTGTCGCGGAAGTATTCGGCCATCGCGCAGCCGGCATAGGGCGCGATGAACTGCAGCGGCGCCGGCTCGGACGCCGTGGCGGCGACGACAATGGAGTATTCCATCGCGCCGTTGTCCTCGAGCGTCTTGACGATCTGCGCCACCGTCGAGCGCTTCTGCCCGACCGCGACGTAGACGCAGAAGAGCTTCTTCTTCTCGTCGCCCGCCTCGTGCGCGCCCTTCTGGTTGAGGATCGCGTCGATGGCCACCGCGGTCTTGCCGGTCTGGCGGTCGCCGATGATCAGCTCGCGCTGGCCGCGCCCGATCGGGATCAGCGAATCGATCGCCTTGAGACCGGTCTGCATCGGCTCGTGCACCGACTGGCGCGGAATGATGCCGGGCGCCTTCGTCTCGACGCGGCGCCGCTCGGTGGCGTCGATCGGGCCCTTGCCGTCGATCGGATCGCCGAGCGCGTCCACGACACGGCCGAGCAGCCCCTTGCCGACCGGCACGTCGACGATCGCGCGCGTGCGCTTGACGGTGTCGCCTTCCTTGATCGTGCGGTCGTCGCCGAAGATCACGACGCCGACATTGTCGGATTCGAGGTTCAGCGCCATGCCGCGGATGCCGCCGGGGAACTCGACCATCTCGCCGGCCTGGACCTGGTCCAGCCCGTAGATGCGGGCGATGCCGTCGCCGACCGACAGCACCTGGCCGACCTCGGCGACCTCGGCCTCCGTGCCGAAGCCCTCGATCTGGCTCTTGAGGATTGCGGAGATTTCGGCGGCGCGGATATCCATCAGCCGGCCCCTTTCATGGCGAGTTGAAGGCGCTGCAGCTTTGAGCGCAGCGAGGAATCGAACATGCGCGAGCCCACCTTGACGACGAGCCCGCCGAGCAGCTCCGGCTCGATCTTGGTCTCGATCGAGACCTTCGAGCCGATCGCGCGGCGGAGCGCCCCGTCGAGCGCGGTGCGCTGGGTATCGGACAGCGGCTGGGCGGTGGAGACGACGGCGGTGATCTCTCCGCGGTGGCGGGCGAGGTCCGCCCTGAACGCGGCGATGATTGCCTCCAGCGCGAACAGCCGGCGGTTGGCGACGACCACCCCGATGAAGCGGCGCACCAGGGGATCGAGCTCGGCCTTCTCCAGCACCGCCTCGACGGCGCGGCCCTGGGCAGCGCGCGTGACGACGGGGCTGCGGATCAGCCGGCGCAGGTCGGCGGACTCGCCGATCATCTCGGCCAGCCGCGTCAGGTCGGCGGCGACCCGGTCGAGCGCGCCGGAATCACGCGCCAGTTCGAACAGGGCCGTGGCGTAGCGCTGGGCGAGCCCCGCAACACCTGTAGCCTCAGCGGACACGTGGCATCATCCTCGAAGTCGGACCCGACAGGGCATCCGGTAATAGATTGAAAACCCGACGATTTTTACGCCCGTAACCGGGCGTCTTCGGGCCCCGCCGGAAAGGCCGGCAGTTACTACCATAGGGGTTTTGGCATTGCAACAAGGGGCGGCGGCGGTTCGTCGCGCCCCTTCGCCCGGCTGCTGTGACAAGCGGGCCGGGAATCGGAACCGCGCGCGCGACCGTCCCGTTGCGAAGGATAGAAAGCGCGCAAGGCCTGCCGGCCGGCACGCGCCGGACCCGCTTCAAGGAGAATCCGATCGCAGCAATTGCAGTTACAGAGAGGAGAGTCACGTGAAAGCGACATTCCACGCGAAACCCGCCTATGCCGCGCTGGCGCTCGGCGCCGCGCTCGCGCTTGCCGGGGCACCGGGCGCGCAGGCGATGCAGAACCAGCAGAGCGACAACCAGACGAGCGGCCAGAACGCCGGTTCCCAGAACCAGAACGGGAGCTTCCGCCTCGCCGACGCCGAATCGCTCATGGGCGCGAAGATCGAGAGCCAGGACAACAAGAACATCGGGACGGTGAAGTACCTGATGATTGATCCCTCCGACGGCAGCGTCGTGCTCGCCCTGGTGCAGAAGCCCAACATGATGGACAAGTTCATCGCCGTGCCGTGGCGCAAGCTCGACATCGCCCATTGGCAGGCCGCCGAGAACGGCAGCAACAACAAGTCCATCGAGCTGATGGCGCCGGCCAGCGTCACCAAGGACGCGATGACCTATTCGATCAAGGACGTCGCCCGGCTGTCGACGCCGATCGCCCAGACCAAGATGTACAACGTCTATGGCATCCCGGTTCCCGGCAAGAACGGCGCCGAGAACGGGAACGGCACGAACAACAGCCAGGCGATGAACGAGGGCTCCAACAACGACGAGGCCAACGAGTCGGCCCAGGAGGAGCAGAACGAGTCGTCGCAGAACGGCAACAACCAGTCAAACGAGCAGTCGAACGAGCAGGCGAACGCCGGCCAGGCGCGACCCGTCCTGTTCGTCGGGCATGAGTTCGTCGGCATGGTGGAAACGCCGGCCGTCACGCTCGACAACAAGCTGAAGGGCAGCGAGGTCGTCGCCGACAACGGCAACAAGATCGGCACGATCAAGAACATCGTGATCGATCTCGACCACGGGCGCGTCGCCTACGCGCTGGTCGACGCCCAGCAGAACCTCGGTATCGGCGAGAAGGTGCCGGTCCCGATGTCCGCGCTGCACTGGTCCGGCAAGGGCACCTACACGCTCGCGCAGGGCGACAAGTCCGACTTGCAGGGCGCGGCCCAGGACCTGTCCGACCAGTCCCTGCCGGCGAGCGTCAGCGCCTCCAAGTTGTCGCAGCTCTACCAGCGCTTCGACGCCCAGCCCTACTGGCGGAACGGGCAGAACGGGCAGCAGGGGCAATAGCGGCGGCCGGCCTTGCGCGTCACGGGAGAGGGGCTTCGGCCCCTCTCTTTTTGACCGCGCGCGTGGCGGCGGCAGTACGCGCGACGAGGCCAATCCCATAGCGTCCGGGCGCCCGCGGCGGTATCGTCCTCCCAGCCACGCATCGGGGGACGCAATGAAAGCGACGGTCAACGGCGTCACGCTCAACTACGTCATCGAGGGACGCGAAGGCGCGCCCTGGGTCACCTTGTCGAACTCGCTCGCGACCGACCTCACCATGTGGGACGACCAGGTCGCGGCGCTGAAATCCGACTGGCACGTCTTGCGCTACGACAAGCGCGGCCACGGCCAGTCGCCCGCCCCCACGCCGCCCTGGCTGATGAACGACCTGGTGGCGGACATCCTGGCGCTCTGGGACCATCTCGGCATCGAGCGGTCGCACTTCGCCGGCGTCTCGATCGGCGGGATGATCGCGCTCGGCCTCGCGCTGGACCATCCCGGCCGCGTCACCTCGATCACCGTTGCGGATTCGCGCGCCGACGCGCCCGAGCCCTACCGCGCCAACTGGCCGCCGCGCATCGAGATCGCGAAGTCGAAGGGGATGGCGCCGCTCGCCGATCCGACGATCGAGCGCTGGTTCACCGACGGCTACCGCGCCGCCCATCCCGACACGATCGCGCGCTTCCGCAAGATGGTGTCCTCGACCTCGGTCGACGGCTATGTCGGGTGCGGCCACGCGCTGGTGAACCTCGACTACCTGCCGCGCATCGGCGGGATCGAGACGCCGACGCTGATCCTCTGCGGGCTGCAGGACGGCATGCTGGAGCCGTCGCGCGACATGCACAAGCGCATCCCCGGCTCCGACTACGCCGAGTTCGGCCCGGCCGGCCACATCTCCAACGTCGAGCAGCCGGAGCGCTTCAACGAGGCGTTCCTGTCCTTCCTCGCGAAGCACCGGAACGGCTGACATGGCGCAGACCTTCCGCGAGCGCGCCGACGCGAAGGCGGTCCCGCTCGTCGCGCTCGACAAGGCGGAATTCGCCGCCTGGCTGAAGCGCCAGGATTCGAGCCTCCGGGCCTGGGTCGCCGCGACCGACTTCAAGGCCGAGCCCGGAAGCTGGCGCATGGTCGCCGGCACGGACGGCGCGCTCGACCGCGTGCTGGTAGGCGCCGATCCGGCGCAGGCCTACGCCAACTGGTCAGCCGTCGCCGCCGCCTTGCCGCCCGGCAGCTACCGCATCGAGGGGCGGCTCGACGCGCGCCACGCGACCCAGGCCGGGCTCGCCTGGGCGCTCGCCGGCTACAAGTTCGCGCGCTACAAGTCGGACGCGAAGGCCGGTCCCGCCCGCGCGCTGGCATGGCCCGAGAATTGCGACCGCGCCTATGTCCAGCACACGGCGTTCGCCACGTCGATGGTGCGCGACCTGATCAACACCCCGACCGAAGACCTGGGCCCGGCGGAGCTCGCCGCGGCGGCGCGCGATCTCGCCCGCCGGCACAAGGCGAAGTTCGGCGTGATCGTCGGCGACCAGCTTCTTGCCAAGAACTACCCGACCGTGCATGCCGTCGGACGCGCGTCCTCGCGCCCGCCCCGGCTGATCGACATCGTTTGGGGGCGCCCGTCCGACCCGAAGGTGACGCTCTGCGGCAAGGGGGTGTGCTTCGACACCGGCGGGCTCGACCTCAAGCAGGCGTCCGGCATGCTGCGCATGAAAAAGGATATGGGCGGCGGCGCGCACGTGCTTGGCCTCGCCCACATGATCATGGCGCACAAGCTGCCCGTGCGGCTGCGCGTGCTGGTGCCGGCGGTCGAGAACTCGGTCTCCGGCAACGCGATCCGCCCGCTCGACGTGGTGAAGACGCGGAAGGGGATCACCGTCGAGATCGGCAACACCGACGCCGAGGGGCGGCTGATCCTGTGCGATGCTCTGGCCGAGGCCGACCGCGAGAAGCCCGAGGTGATCGTCGACTACGCGACGCTGACCGGGGCGGCGCGCGTCGCGCTGGGGCCGGACCTGCCGGCGCTGTTCTGCAACGACGACGGCTGGGCCGAGGCCGCGCTCGCCGCCGGGACGCGCGAGGACGATCCGATGTGGCGCATGCCGCTGTGGAAGCCCTATCGCGAGCTGCTGAAAAGCCCGGTCGCCGACATCAACAACGTGTCGGATGGGGCGCAGGGCGGCGCCATCACCGCCGCGCTCTACCTCAACGAGTTCGTGAGCTCGACGACGCCCTGGCTGCACATCGACCTGATGGCGTGGAACGGGCGCGACAAGCCAGGCAAGCCGCAAGGCGGCGAGGCGCAGGCGATGCGCGCGGTCTACGCGCTGATCGCCGAGCGGTTCGGCACGCGCAAGCCCGCGCGCGGACGGAGGGTAAGCCGATGAACGGCAAGGAACGGCGCGCGTTCGTCCGCAACCACCGCACCTGCGTGTACGGCTACGCGCGCAAGGCCCATGGCCCGTCGATGTCGGTCGTCTACTACGTGATGGACGGCGACGACATACTGGTCTCGACCATGATGGGCCGCGCCAAGGCGAAGGCGGTGGCGCGCAACCCGCAAGTCTCGCTCTGCGTGCTCGACGAGAAATGGCCGCCCACCTACCTGCTGGTCTACGGCCGCGCCCGGATCGAGGAGGAGGGCGGCGAGGAACTGATGGCCAAGGTGGTCGAGCTGATGGCGAGCCAGCCGATGCCCGCGGCCGAACGCGAGAAAATCTACGAGATCGCCCGCAAGGAGGGCCGCATCGTCGTCCGCATCACCCCCGAGTCGACGTTCGAATCCCCGCCGCGCCACGTCTGGCAGCCCGACGACGTGAAGACCCTGTCGCACGGCTATGGCGCAACGATGCCCTGGGGCGCGGACTAGGCAGCGGTGGCGCGGGCCCGTGGCGTCCGGCCGGACGTTGGGCTAGAGTTCGGGCGGTGCGCATGATCGGGAGGACGACATGGCCAAAACGATGGCGAAGCCCGAGATCATCCCCTTCGACAAGGCGACCGCCTTCCAGCGCGGCGACGGGGTCGAGACGCGCTCGTTCGTGGGCCACGACCGCGGCCAGGGCGCGCATGTCTGCACCGGCACGACGACCTTTCCCAAGGCGACCAAGATCCCGTTCCACTCGCACAATTGCGACGAGCAGGTGCTGATCCTCGAGGGCGAGGCGCAGGTCGACATCGAGGGCGAGGCGCCGCACTTCGTGAAGAAGCACGACATGAGCTTCATCCCCGAGGGGCGGGTGCACCGCTTCATCAACACCGGCGACGGGCCGCTCACCATCCTCTGGATCTACGACACCGAGAAGGTGACGCGCACTTTCGCGGAGTCCGGCAAGACCGTCCCGCACCTTTCGGCCTACGACAAGGTCTGACGTGCCCCAACCCGACGTGATCCGCGCGGGCGAGGCCGAGCGCGTCGCCCGAGGCGACGGCATCGAGACGACCCGTCTGGTCTCGCCCGAGCGCAACCCCGGCGCGACGATCCATACCGGCATCACGCGCCTGCCGCCAGGCAAGGCGATCCCCTTCCACTCGCACAATTGCGACGAGCAGGTGCTGGTGCTGGAGGGCGAGGGGCTGATGGAGACGGCGGGGCGCGAGCCCGTGCGCGTCCGCCCGGGCGACGCCGCCTTCGTGCCCGAGGGCGTTTCGCACCGCTTCCGCTGCACGAGCGGGACGGCGCTCGCGCTTCACTGGGTCTACGCGGTTCCAAGCGTCACCCGCACCTTCACCGAGACCGGCGAGACCGTCGCCCATCTCGGCGCCGCCGACACCGTGCCGGCGAGCGTCTAGGTCATGTACCCATAAAGGGGATTCCCTTTATGGGCGGGGTGTGATTCAAGCTTCCAAACGGTGGGAGCTTGAAGATGGCGCGCTTCGATTTGACCGATGCGGAATGGACGATCATCCAGCCGCTGCTGCCGAACAAGCCGCGCGGCGTGCCGCGGGTGGACGACCGGCGTGTGGTGAACGGGATCTTCCACATCCTGCGCACAGGCGCGCCGTGGCGTGACCTGCCGGAACGGTACGGCCCGTACACCACGGTCTACAATCGCTTCAACCGCTGGGCCAAAGCAGGGGTGTGGCTCAAGGTGTTCGAGGCTTTGAAGGCCGGCTCGCCCACGTCGCTTCATCTGATCAACTCCTCGATCGTGCGCGCCCACCAGCACGCGGCCGGCGGTAAAAAGGGGGCGCGGATCACGCCATCGGCCGTTCTCGTGGAGGACTGACCACCAAAATCCACGTCGTGGTGGATCGTCACGGCCTGCCTGTGCGCCTGCTGCTCACCCCCGGCCAGGCCTCGGACAAGACCACCTTCCCGGCCCTGGTCGAGGGACTGGCGCTCGCTCGTCACGTCGTTGCCGACCGCGGCTACTTCGCGGCCACCATTATCGCGCTCATCGAAGCCGCTGGCGCCTTCGCCCACATCCCGTCGCAGAGCAACGTCCGGGTCCGCCGTGTCGTTGACCGCCAGATTTACCGCCAGCGCAACCTCGTCGAACGCTTCTTCAACCGGCTCAAGCACTTCCGGCGCATCGCCACGCGCTATGACAAGCTCGCGCGAAACTTCCTCGCCGCCGTCGCCCTCGCTTCCATACGGCTCCGCATCAACCATTATGAGTCCACGACCTAGCTGTGATCCCTCAATAGGTTGTCCATCCGGGGCCGAATCTCGGATGCTGATGGGTGTCGAAGCCTGTCAGCGATGAGAAGGGGGCCCCGGATGAACGTCCACAAGAATGCAAGACTGACGCCCCGCGGTCGAGAGCGGATCGTGCGCCTGGTCATCGAGGGCGGGCAAACGCCGGAGGCCGTCAGCGAAGCCGTAGGCGTTTGCCCGCGCACGGTGCGCAAGTGGCTGGTCCGCTACCGGGCCGAAGGTCCAGCCGGCCTCGTCGATCGCTCGTCGCGGCCGCATCGATTGCGCAAGCCGACGCCCGAACCCGTCGTTGCGCGCATCGTCGAGCTGCGCCGGCAGCGCTGGACCGGCGCCCACATCGCCGGCGAGGTCGGCGTCTCCCCGGCTACAGTGAGCCGGGTGCTGAAGCGCGCCGGTCTCAACCGCCTGAAAGCGTTCGAACCCGTCGAGCCCGTGCGCCGCTACGAGCGCGCCAATCCGGGCGAGCTCATCCATATCGATATCAAGAAGCTCGGCCGCTTCGCCCGCGTCGGCCACCGCATCAACGCCGATCGAACCACCCGCACGCGGGGCATCGGCTGGGAGTTCGTTCACGTTGCGATCGACGACGCCTCGCGCGTCGCATTCGTCGAGATCAAGCCCGACGAACGCAAGGAAAGCGCCGTCGTCTTCCTGAGCGCCGCCGTCGCCTACTACAAGGGCCTCGGCATCACCATCGAGTGCGTCATGACCGACAACGGCTCCTGCTACCGCTCCAAGGCCTTCCGCAAGGCCACTCGCCGGCTCGGGCTCAGGCACATCTTCACCAAACCCTACACCCCCAAGACCAACGGCAAGGCCGAGCGCTTCATCCAGACCGCGCTCCGCGAATGGGCCTACGCCATCGCCTATCCCACCTCGGACCACCGGGCCGCCGAGATGCCAACCTGGCTCCACCGCTACAACTGGCACCGACCACATGGTAGCTTGAAAGCCCAACCCCCCATCAGCCGCCTCGGTCTAACCGAGGACAACCTGTTGAGGCTCCACACCTAGCCCACGAGGGGAAAATGGCAGAAGCGAATGCGCGTCACGTCGGCGCCTGGCGCCTGGTCGCGCGGCGCGTCACCGCGCCCGATGGAAACGTCACCTACCCGCTCGGAAAGCCGGGCGAGGCGCGCGGCTTCCTCACCTACAACGCGACCGGCTTCATGTCCGTCGGGTTCCAGGGTGCCCCCGCGGGCACGCCAAACCAGCCGACCGGCGCCAACTGCTACGCCGGCCCGTACGAGTTCGACGGCAAGCGCATGCTGCACCACCTCGCCTACCATTCGAACGCGGCGCAGATCGGCGGCACCTACCATCGCGACGTGGCGTGGGAGGGCGACAACCTGATCCTGTCGAGCCGCGCCCCCGACGGCACGCTGGGCGAGATGATCTGGGCCCCGGTGAAGTAGGCGCGATACGAATATAAGGTCCGTTCGCCGCGAGGAGGCCCTGCACGAACGGACACTTGAAGCGTTTGGGAGGATCGCGGCATGCCGGACAAGGTCATCATCACCTGCGCGGTGACGGGCGGCGTGCACACGCCGACCATGTCGGAGGGACTGCCCTACACGCCGAACGACATCGCGGCCCAGGCAATCGCCGCCGCCGAGGCGGGCGCGGCCGTGCTGCATCTTCACGCCCGCGACCCGAAGGACGGGCGGCCGACACCCGATCCCGCCGTCTTCATGCAGTTCCTGCCGCGCATCAAGCAGGCGACCGATGCGGTCATCAACATCACGGCGGGCGGCGGCACAAACATGACCGTCGAGCAGCGCCTGGCCGCGCCGTTCGCGGCGAGCCCGGAGCTCTGCTCCTGCAACATGGGCTCGATGAATTTCGGCCTGTTCCCGATGGCCGAGCGCGAGCGCGAATGGAAGTTCGACTGGGAGAAGCCCTACCTCGAGAACACCAAGGACTTCATCTTCCGCAACACGTTCAAGGACGTCGAGCGCATCCTGGTCGAGCTCGGCGAGGGCCACGGCACACGGTTCGAGTTCGAGTGCTACGACGTGGGCCATCTCTACAACCTCGCCCACTTCCTCGACCGCGGCCTCGCCAAGCCGCCTTTGTTCGTGCAGCTCATCTTCGGGATTCTCGGCGGCATCGGCGCCGAGCCGGACAATCTGGTCTTCATGAAGCGGACCGCCGATCGGCTGTTCGGCGATGCCTACAAATGGTCGGTGCTGGGCGCCGGCCGCCACCAGATGCCGCTCGCCATCATGGGCGCGCAGATGGGCGGCAACGTGCGGGTCGGGCTGGAAGATTCGCTCTATATTGGGCGCGGCAAGCTCGCCCGCGACAATGCGGAACAGGTGGCGAAGATCCGCCGCATGGTGGAGGAGCTGGGATACGAGATCGCGACGCCCGACGAGGCGCGCGCCGCCCTCGCCCTCAAGGGCGCCGACAAGGTCGCGTTCTGACCGGACGTTCGCGATCGAAGCCCGGCGAGGCCCCTACCCTGCCTTGACGTCGCGGGCAGCGACGTGGAGGACCGGCGAGGCCGGCGGCAGGATCGTGGAAGCCGTCTCCCACGGCGGCGCGAGCGAGGGCCGGCCGAAAGCGTAGCCCTGCAGGTAGTCGACGCCCTCGCTCTCGAGAAGCTCCGCCTCCTCCATCGTCTCGACGCATTCGGCGACGGTGCGGATGTCGAGGTTGCGCGCCAGCTCGAGCAGCGTGCGGACGAACACGAGGTTGGACGGCGAGGCGCACACGCCGTGCACGAACGAGCCGTCGATCTTGATCGTGTCGACGGCGAGCGTCTTCAACTGCACGAAGGACGTGTAGCCCGCGCCGAAATCGTCGAGCGCGACGCGGCAGCCGAGATCCTTCAGCGCCAGCACGAAGCGCGCGCACTCGCTGATGTCCTCGAGCGCGGCAGTCTCGGTGATCTCGATCACCAGCCGCCGGGCGAGCTGGGGCCGGCCGCGCAGCGCGGCGACGAGACCGCGCAGCCACGAACGGTCTCCCGCCGTGAGGCCCGAAACGTTGATCGCGAATTCGATGCCGTCGGACTCGACGAGGGCCTCCAGCGCGATGTCCAGCGCCTTGCGGTCGACCACGCGGACGAGCCCGAGGCTTTCCACCGCCGGCATGAACGCCGCCGCGGTCAGCACGTCGCCCGACGGGCCGATCTTCCGCATCAGGCATTCGTAGCAGACGGTCTCGTGCGTCTTCGCGGCCACGATCGGCTGGTAGGCGAAGCGCAGCCGGTTTTCTCGCGCGGCCCGCTTCACCTGTTCGGCCATCACGATGTTGTCGCGGTGGTCGCGGCGCTGCTCCTCGGAATATGTGTAGATGACATAGCCGTCGCGCCCGGCGCGCTTGGCCTTGGCGAGCGCGATCTCGGCCTTTGTCATCGTGTCGCCGGTCGTATGCGCCGAGGTCGGGAAGTCGACGGCGCCGATCGACACGGTGACGTGGATCGGGCCGAACGGCGTGTCGACCACCGTGTTGCGCGCGACCTCCAGCGTCTTTTCGCAGGCGCGCGGCAGATCGGCCTCCGGGCAGCGCGTCATGACGATGCCGAACCGGTCGCCGCCCAGCCGCCCGATCGTGTCGGACGCGCGGAGCGTCGCCTCCATCCGGCGGCCGAGGGCGAGGATCACGGAATCCGCCACCTCGTGGCCGAACGCGGTGTTCACCATCGTCAGCTTGTCGATGCCGACCACCAGGAACACGCCGACCTCGCCATAGCGCGACGCGTACTTCAGCGCATGGTCAAGCGCCTCGCGGAGGCGGGTCCGGTTGAAGTGCCCGGTCAACTCGTCATGGTTGGCGAGGTATTTGAGCTCGGCCTCGGACTGGTGGCGGCCGGCGATGAAGCGCAGCGTGCCGCGCATGCGCTGGGGCTGGCCGCGCGGACCGAACTCGGCGGAGCCGCGGTCGTGCACCCAGCCCTGCTCGCCGCTGGCGAGACGCAGGCGGTATTCGCAGTCGTAGTTCTCGCGGGTGCGGTAGTGGCGCGACAGCATGTCGAGCCGGACCACCAGATCCTCCGGGTTGATCCGCCCGGCGAACTCGCGCCCCGTCCAGCGCCCGGTGGCGGGCGCGCCCAGCGTCTCCGCCCGCTCGCCCACGAAGTCGATGCGGTCGGCGATCAGGTCCCACTCGTAGGCGATCTCGCCCGAAGCGGCGAGCGCGGCGCGCAACCGTGCCAGCTCTTCCGCGTCGTCGTCCCTCGGTTCGCTGGCCTGTCGCTCGCGCACGCATCCTCCAACCGATACCGGGGCCGGCGGCGAAGGCCGACCCGGTCTTCCGCTTCTAGGCGGCAACGGTTGCCAAAGCCTTAAGGACGCGGGTATGCAGGCAAACTTGGTTAACGCATCGAGCGCCTTTTGTTAAGGAATATTAATAAGTACTTAAATTTTGTCTTGCATTTTACGAAATTTTATCTATATTTTTTTCCGCCGGGTGGGGAAACCGGCGCTGGGGTCACGCAGGTGAACATACCGTCCGTAAAGCTTCTGCCGGCCAGGCCCGGCCTGAAGGCGGTGACGCCCGCCTCGCGCGTCGCGGATGACGCGGGGCTCGGCCTTCCGGCCCGCATGGCGTCCGCCGCGCCGATGATGCTCGCCACAGCCTTCCTCGCCCAGCGCATCGCCCAGGAGGCGATGGTCCCGCCGACCCCCGCCCCATCGCTGGCGGCGGCCTACGTTTCCGCCGCGCCCGCGGCGTTCGAGGGCCTGAACTTCCGCACGCTGGCGTAGAGCGGCTATCCGTCCTTTGGATCACCGCGCGATGGCCTCGCCCTTCGACAGCTCAGGGTGAAGCCGAAAAAGAAAGCCCTCATCCAGAGCCCGTCGAAGGATGAGGGCTTCAACTTGCGGAAACAGGCTCGAAGGCCGGAGCGCCCTACCGCTTCTTCGACCTGACCATCGGGCCGGTCGACTTGCCGGTTGCGAAGGAGCGCCAAGCTTCCGGCGCCTTGACCACGCGGTTCCGCAGCGTGCCGATCTTCTCGGTCACCAGCTCGACCACGTCGCCCGCCTTGATCTGCTTGTCGCCGGCGTAGGTGCCGAGCGACAGCACGTCGCCCGCCTGCAGCGGCGCGTAGTCCGAGCAATAGGCCAGCACGTCGAACGGATCGAAGATCATGTCCCGGGTGTTGCCCTTGCGCGTGACCTTGCCGTTGATCCGCACCTCCTGCTTCAGGTTGCGCGGGTCCGGCAGCTCCTTCGCGGTCACGATGCACGGCCCCATCGGGCAGAACGTCGCGAAGTTCTTGGCGTAGGAATAGGGCTGGCCCATCTTCAGCCGCTCGCGCTGGCGGTCGCGCGCCGAAACGTCGTTGCAGATCGTCCAGCCGAACACATAGTCCGGCGCGTCCGCCGCGCTCACATGGCGGCAGTCGCGCCCCACGACCAGCCCGAGCTCGTGCTCCTCGTCCACCTTCTGCGGGAAGGGCGGCAGCTCGATCGCGCCGTCGTGGCCCACCATGGTGGAGGGGTATTTCGCGAACACGATCGGCTCGTTGTAGAAATCGAGGTTCGTCTCGTCTATGTGCGACTGGTAGTTGAGGGCGAGGGCCAGGATCTTCGGCGGATCGAGGATCGGCGGCAGGTAGGACGGACGCTCGACCAGATAGGTGGAGATACGCCCTTCCTTGCGGAGTTGGCCGAGCGATTCCCCGGCGACCGCGTCGATGTCGATGCCCGAGCGGATGATCTCCAGCATCGAGCCAGCCGGCGCCGCGACGCCCGGGTGCGTCACCGCCAGCGCGCGGGTCAGATCGACGATTCCCTCGGGCGCCTCGGCGCCGACATGCGCGCCGTTCGGCACGGCAAAAGTGAGCAGCTTCATGACGTCTTGTTCCTCCCCACGTCCTGACGGCGCCAGACCCTAGCCGATCCGTCGCGCCCGCGCCACGCCCGCCCCGCGCCGAAACCTTCCGTTAACCAGTTGGGCCGGAAGATCGCCCGTCATGCCCACGCGCCAGCTTGCCGGTTTCGCCCTTTTGACGGTCGCAGCGGTGGCCGCGCTGACGCTCGCCTGGGAATTCGCGTTTGCCGGCTCGCTCGACCTGATCGGGGCTGGCAGCGCGCAGCACTGGGAGGCCGTCGGCGCCGCGGCCTGCGCGGCCGGGTTCGGGCTGGTGGTCGCGCTGCACCTCCGCCGCCGCCTCGCCGCCCACAACGCGCGCGTCGAGCAGGCCCTCTCCGAAAGCGAGCGGCGCTTCCGCGACCTCGTCGACCTTCTGCCCGAGGTGGTGTTCGAAACCGACGCCCGCGGGCGGCTGGTCTATCTCAACCGCCAGGCGCGCGACCTGACCGGCTACGACGACAGCGACCTCGCGGCCGGGATCGGCGCGCTCGACATGATCGTGCCCGAGGACCGCCCGCGCGCGAAAGAGAACATCGCCGCCGTCTTTACCGGGCAGGATCTCGGCCACAACGAATACATGGCGCTGCGCAAGGACGGGTCGCGCTTCCCCGCGACCGTGCATTCGCGCCCGATCGTCCGCGACGGCCGGCCGGTGGGGCTGCGCGGGACCGTGCTCGACATCACCGAGCGGCGCCAGGTCGAGGACGCGCTGCGCGCCGCGATGCGCGAGGCCGAGGTGGCGAGCCGCGTCAAGTCGGAATTCCTCGCCGCGGTGAGCCATGAGCTGCGCACGCCGCTGAACGCGATCATCGGGTTTTCCGACATGATCCGCACCGCGACGCACGGTGAGATCGCCAACGAGCGCTACCGCGAATATATCGGCGACATCCACGATTCCGGCCAGCACCTCTTGGAGCTGATCAACGACATCCTCGACCTCTCCAAGATCGAGGCCGGCAAGGACGAGCTCGCCCGCCAGCCCGTCGTCATCGCCGAGAACGCACGTTCCGCGATCACGCTGGTCCGCCAGCGCGCGCGCGAGGGCGGCGTCGCGGTCACGCTCGACATCGCGCCCGGCCTGCCCGCGCTCGATGCCGACCCGCGCCGGCTGAAGCAGGTGTTCGTCAACCTGCTGACCAATGCGATCAAGTTCACCCCACGCGGCGGCACCGTCACCCTCGCCGCCCGGCGCGTTGCGGACCGCGGGCTGGAGCTTTCCGTCGCCGACACCGGCATCGGGATCGCCCCGGAGGACATCCCGAAGGCGCTGTCGCAGTTCGGCCAGATCAAGAAGGACCCGGAGTTCGCCCAGGAAGGCACCGGGCTCGGCCTGCCGCTCAGCAAGGCGATCGTGGAAAGCCACGGCGGCACGCTCGTCATCGAAAGCGAGGTCGGCGTCGGCACGGTCGTGAAGCTCCGCTTCCCGCCGGCGAGCCTGGTCGCCCGCCCCACCGAGGCCGAGCTCGCCGCCGCCGTCGCCCGGCCGCGCGTCGCAGTCGGGTAGCGGTCCGCTAGCTTCTCACCCAGCCGCCGTCGACGACCAGCGTCTGGCCGGTGACGAAGGCGGCGTCGTCGGAGGTGAGGAAGGCGAGCGCGCCGACGAGGTCGGCCGGCTCCTCGCTCCGCTTGATGGCCTGCAGGTTGGCGACCATGGCGAACCGGTCGGCCGGCTGGCCGCCGGGGCCGAGCGTCCCGGGCGTGCGGGTCAGGCTCGGCGCGATGGCATTGACGGTAATGCCGTGCGGGCCGAGCTCGGTCGCGAGCGCCCGGGTGAAGCCGATCACGCCGCCCTTCGAGGCGACATAGTGGACGAAGCCGGTCACCGGCGTCGCGAACGTGTTCGACGCCATGTTGACGATGCGCCCCCAGCCGCGCTGCTTCATGCCGGGCACGAAGGACTGGGCGGTGAGGAACATCGCGTCGAGGTTGATCGAGAGCACGCGGCGCCAATCCTCGAAGCCCATCCGGTCGAACGGCAGGTTGGGGAACACGCCCGCGTTGTTGACGAGAATGTCGCAGCGCCCGAACACGCGGCCGACCTCGGCGGCGAGCCGCACCACGTCCTCCGGCTTCGAAACGTCGCAGGCGACAGCGTGCGCCTTGCGCCCGGCCGCGCGGACCAGCGCGACGGTCTCGTCGCCCGGCCCCAGATCGGCGACGCAGACGTCCACCCCCTCCTCCGCCAGCCGCTTGGCGTAGGCTTGGCCCAGCCCGCGCGCCCCGCCGGTGATGACCGCGACCTTGCCCTCGTGTCCCTTGCCCATGTTCCCTCCCGCGTTCGCCGCGGATCATGGCACATAGCCCGACCGAGTTCGACAGACCCCCACCCTGTCCCTCCCCCTCAAGAGGGGAGGGAACGTTTTCACAGAGGCCTGTCCTCTCCGGCGGTCACCGAATTCGACATCCGCGCCCGGACCTCGCCTCAGCGCCCCCTCCCCCCTTGAGGGGAGGGTTGGGGAGGGGGTCCTTCGCCTTCGGCGATGCTGGTATGATGTTGTCCATGGACGATGCGGCCGCAACGATCGCCGCCAGGCTCGGGCTTGCCGACGGGCTGGTCGCGGTGGTGAAGGAGGAGTGCCCGACCTGCCATCTGGTCGCGCCCGTGCTCGCGCGGCTCGCCGCGGGCGGCGGCCTCACGGTCTGCAGCCAGGACGATCCCGCCTTTCCGGCCGAGGTCGAGGCGCGCCGGGACGATACCGGGCTCGAGGCGTCATGGCGCCTCGGCGTCGAGATCGTGCCCACCCTGGTCCGCATCGAGAACGGCGCCGAGACCGCGCGCGCCATCGGCTGGAACCGCGACGAGTGGCGCGCGCTCACCGGTGTCGACGACCTCGGCGCCGAGCTTCCGGACAACCGGCCGGGCTGCGGCTCGCGCACGGTCGAGCCCGGCATGGCGAGCCGGCTCAAGGTGCGGTTCGGCGAGACCGGCCTCGCCGCGCGGCGCATCCCCGTCCCCACCGAGATCGAGCCCATAGAATATTGCTACGAGCGCGGCTGGACCGACGGCCTGCCCGTCGTGCCCCCGACCGAGTCCCGCGTCCTCGACATGCTGGAGGGCACGTCGCGCTCCCCGTCCGAGATCGTCGGGCTGATCCCGCCCAACCGGATCGAATGCTCGGTCGAGAAGATCGCGATCAACGCGGTGATGGCTGGCTGCGCGCCCGAATATTTGCCCGTCGTGATCGCCGCGATCGAGGCCGCGCTGATCCCCGAGTTCGGGCTGCACGGCGTGGTCGCCACCACCAACGCCGTCGCGCCGGTCGTGATGGTGTCCGGCCCGGTCGCGCGCCGCATCGGCATGAACGCCAAGGGCAACGCGCTGGGCCAGGGCAACCGCGCCAACGCCACCATCGGTCGGGCGCTGCAGCTCGTGGTGCGCAACGTCGGCGGCGGCCGGCCGGGCGAGATCGACCGCGCCGTGTTCGGCAACCCCGGCAAGTACAGCTTCTGCTTCGCCGAGGACGAGGATGCCGAATGGGAGAGCTACGCGGTCGAGCGCGGCTTCGCGCCCGGCACCTCGACCGTCACGCTGTTCACCGGCGACGGGGTGACGCCGATCATCGACCACATCTCGCGCGACGCATCGGACCTCGCCGATTCCTACGCGGGCTGCCTCCGCGCGCTCTACCACCCGGGCCAGGTGAACGACGTCTCGGCCTTCCTGATCGTCTCGCCCGAGCACGCCGCCGTGTTCCACGAGGCGCGCTGGTCGAAGGCGCGGCTGAAGGAGGAGCTGCGCGCAAGGCTCGACGTGCCGCTCGCCGAGGTGGTGTCGGGCCGCGCCGGCAAGGGGCCGATGGCACAAGGCGAGCTTGCCGCCGCCGCCATTCCCAAGTTCCGCACCGGCACGCTGAACGTCGCGCGCGCCGGCGGCTCCGCCGGCAAGTACACGGCGATCATCTCGGGCCTCGGCTCGATCACCATCAACCCGGTCATCAAGGAGATCGCACGATGACGGAACCCGTCGTTCTTCTCGATCCCACCGCCGAGGTCGCGCCCGTGGTGCGCGATCGCATCGCCAGGCCCGCCTCGCTCGACGGCATGACGGTCGCGCTGCTCGACATCGCCAAGCCGCGCGGCGACGAGTTCCTCGACCGCATCGCCGAGCTGCTCACGGCGCGCGGCATTCGGATCGAGCGGTTTCGCAAGCCGCGCTTCTCGGTGATCGCGCCCGACGACCTGCGCCAGGAGATCGGAACGCGCTGCCAGGCCGTGATCGAGGCGCTCGCCGATTGAGGCTCCTGCACGTCGTGCTGTATGCACGACCTGAAAGGGCTGGAGGAACGAGGCGTGGTGGGGGTCGGCGTCGCCACCACCGAGTTCGTCGAGGCGGCGGCCGCGCAGTCGCGCGCCCTGGGCTATGCCCCGGCAGTCGTGTTCGTCGCCCACCCGATCCAGGACCGGACGCCCGAGGAGCTGCGGGCGCTGGCCGACGGCGCGATCGAGGGCATCGTCAAGGCGCTCACGAGCTAACTACAGGCTGGGCCTGCCTTTTCCAGACATTCGTATCCGGCGCCATTCTTTTGCCCCACATCGTCCCTATATGGTGGGAGGGGCGAGAACGAGGGGAGCGAGGACCATGTCCGGACCGTCGCGCACGACGCACGCCCTCAGCGGAGCGGCCGTCGCCGCCGTGCTGATCGCGGCGAGCATTGGCACCGCGGCGGCACAGTCCGCCGCGCCCGACCCGGATGGCCTGACCAGCGCCGATATCGAGGCGCTGCACGAATACAACCTTTATGCCGCGAGCCAAGCGGCCCGCACCGGCGCCGCGATGCTGCAGGCCGGCTACACCAAGTATGCCGTGATGCAGTTCGAGAAGGCGGTGCGCCTCGCCCCCAAGGTCGCGTCCTACCGGCAGGCCCTGGCGGTCGCGCGCCAGCGCCTGGCCAGCGACGCGAAGCGGAATGCCCCGGCCCCCGTCTCGCTCGACCCCGACGCGAACCCGGACGAGGGCATCCAGATCCCCGGCTTCACGCCACCCGCGTCCATCGCCGGCGCGCCCGGTTCCGCCACCGGGACCGACGAGAACCAGTCCGGGGACGGCTCCGACGGCACGGGCGCCGGGGGCATCGGCGGGACGGGCGATTCCGGCACGTCCGCCGGGTCCCAAACCGACGGCCAGGGCAGCACCTCCACCGGCACGCCTGCCGCCGCGACCGGCACCGCGGCGGACTCCGCCGGCGCCACGGCGGGCGTCGATTCCGGCGCCTCCCTGCTCTCGCCCGGCCCGGTGACCGGCGCCAAGGCGTACGACGTGCCGATGGGCACCATCCCCGGCTACGCGCCGCAGCGCCCGACCGGCGACCCCGCGATCCGCCCCATCGAGCGCAGGGCCGGAACGTCAGGGGCACCGGACGGCGACCCGCTTCCCACCTCCCCGACCGCCGCCAAGCCGCGGCGCTGAGCCGCCCGGCGCGGCGCCTTTCCCTGCGGTGACGCGGCCATAGACGCGGCCCTTTCGCCGCACGGGGGGTTGCGGCATTATGGCGCATCGAAGGGTGCGGCATCCCATGAACGACCGAGCGTCCGGCCCCCCCGCCGAGAAGGCGAGCTGGGGCGAACTGTTTCGCGGCGAGCAGGCCGTCTACCTGGCACTGGTGGTGCTGGGGGTTGTGATGTTCTCGCTGCAGATCCTGATCATCGTCACCATCATGCCGACGGTGGTCGAGGAGATCGGCGGCGGCGCCTACTACGTCTGGGCGGCGATGCTCTACCAGGTCGGCACCATCACCGGCGCCGCCTGCGTCGGGCCGACCTGGCGCTGGATCGGGGCGCGCCGGACGTTCGTGCTCGCCTCGTCGGTCTACGCGCTTGGCACGCTGGGGTGCGCGGTCTCGCCCGACATGCTGACGCTCGACATCGCGCGCACCGTGCAGGGTCTGGGCGCGGGGCTGATCGCCGGCGGAACGATGGGGCTGGTGAGCCGGCTGTTCAAGCCGAGCCAGCGCACCCGTGTGCTCGCCATCTACCAGGGCACCTGGACGATCTGCTCGCTGATCGGACCGTTCTTCGGCGGCGCCTTCGCCGAGATCGGCTGGTGGCGCGGCTCGTTCTGGACGTCGCTGCCGCTGGTCATCGTGTTCGCGCTGATCGCCTGGGCGCGCGTCCCGGCCTCGCTCGGCCAGGGCGCCGGCGGCGACGAGAAGCGCGGCGGCCTGCCGGTGCTCCGCCTCGCCCTGCTCGCCGGCGGGGTGACCGGCGTGGCCGAGGCCGGCCAGCTGCACGAACGGCTCGCCATCGCCGCGCTGCTCGTCGCGTCGGTCGGCGCGATCTGGGCGGCCTTCCGCGTCGATGCCGGAGCCGAGACCCGGCTGTTCCCGTCGCACCCGCTGTCGGTCACGCGGGCTGTCGGGCTCGGCTACTGGCTGCTGATCATCGTCGGCGGCGTGCAGTCGGCGGTCACCATCTTCCTGCCGCTCACCTTGCAGATCGTGCACGACGTGACGCCGCTGCTGGTCGGCGTCACCAACCTGATCGTCTCGACCGCCTGGACGATCTCGACCTTCATGGTCTCCGGCTGGTCGGGGGCGCGCGAGCGGTTCGCCCTGCAGTCCGGCCCCGTGTTCATCATGTTTGCCGTGGCGATGCTCGCCTCGACCGCGCATGGCGGCACGCTCGCCGTCCTGTTCGGCGCCGCCTTCGTCCTCGGCTGGGGTATCGGCATCCACAACGTCCATCTCGGGGCGCGGGTGATGGGCGCGGCCGAGAAGGGCGAGGAGGCGGTGACCGCCTCGTCGCTCTCGATGGTGCGCTCGCTCGGCGGAGCGGTCGGCACCGCGATGGCCGGGATGGTGGCGAACGTCGCCGGGCTCGGCGAGCACATCGACACGGCAACGGTGACCGGCGCGGTCGACGCGGTCTATCTGTTCGCCCTGGTGCCGGTCGCTTTCGCCGTGCTGTTCATCGTGCGGCTGACGCGGCTCGTGGTGCCGCGCACTGCGACGGTGATCGCCGCCGGCGAGTAGGCGCTACTTCAGCGCCCCGAGCAGGCGCCGGGCGTCGCCCGCCTCGGGGAAGCTTTTCGATATTTTGAGCACGCGCTCCAGGCTCGCCCGTGCCTCGGCCCGCTGGCCCAGCGCCTTCTGCACCACGGCGAGGTGGTAGCCGATGGAGGGATCGCGCGGGCGCGCCGCCGCGGCGTTGGCGAGAATGGCAAGCGCCTCCTGGTTGCGCCCATTCAGATGCAGCAGCCAGGCGTGGGTGTCGCCGACATTGGCATTGCGCGGCGCCAATTTGGCGGCCCGCTCGGCAAGCGCCAGCCCCTCGGTGAACTGGCTGCGCGCGCCCAGCATCAGTGCGAGATTGTTGAGCATCAGCACGTCGTCGGGCCGGCTCGCCAGCACCTTGCGGTAGAGAGTCAGCGCGCGGTCATGGTCGCCGTGCCGGTCGAGCATCACCGCGAAGCGCGACAGCTCGGTGAGATCGTAGGGATCGGCGTCGACCAGCCGCCGCTGCGCGTCGATGGCCGCGTCCGGCTCGCCCAGCCGCTCCTCGGCGATGACATAGGCGCGGAGCAGCGCCATGTTGTCGGGCGCGATAAGAAGACCCTGCTCCAGCGTCCGCGCCGCCTCCTGGTAGTTGCGCACGTAGCCGTAGAACCCGCCGAGCTTGAGGAAGCCGAGCGGATCGTTGGGAAAGCGATCGACCATCGCCTTGAAGGTCTTCTCGGCGTCCGCGACCTTTCCGGCCACCTGGTAGGCCGTGCCGAGCGTGTCGAGCGCGTCCGGCCCGGCTTTCGGCGCGTCGGCGAGTGCCCGGAAGATCCCGATCGCCTGCGCCCGGTCGCCCTTCCGCATCAGCACTTCGCCGAGCCGCTTGCGCGGCTCGGTCGCGGCGGGATCGAGCGTCGCGGCCCGCTTCAGCTCCGTCACCGCGTCGTCCAAATGGCCGAGCGCGACGTCGGCATCGGCGAGCGCCATCTGCGCCGCGGCGGAGTCGGGATGGCGGGCGGCGGCGTTGGCGAATTCCTGCCGCGCCTTCTCCAGCGCGCCCACCACCCTGTAGGCGGTGCCGAGCGCGAGATTCGCTTCGTCGCCCTTGGGATCGAGCGCGCGCACGCGGTCGAAGCGCTTCATCGCGTCGGCATCCCGCTTGAGCCCGAGATCGGCGGTTCCCACCACCGCCTGGCCGAGCGCGTCGCCGGACGAGAGCGGCACCACCGGCTCGAGCAGCGAAAGCGCCTTCTGGTATTCGTGCGCCCGGTTGTAGAGGGCGCCCAGACCGACCATTGCGTCGACGGGCCGGTCCTTGATGTCGGCAAGCCCCTTCTCGTACTCGGAGATCGCGCGGTCCGTCCGCCCCTCGGCCGCGAAGATCTCGCCGAGCCTTCGATGTGCGCGCAGCGCCTCGGCCGGGGCGATCTGCACGGCCGTGAGATATTCGTGCTTCGCCGCGTCGCGCTTGCCCTGCTTCATGTGGATGTCGCCGATCGCCGTATACGCCGTCCACTGCAGCGGCCGGCTCGCCACCGACCGGCGGAGCTCGGCGAGCCCGGCATCGACCTGGCCGTCGAGGGTGAGGGCGACGCCATAGATCTCGAGCGCGTCCGCGTCGTCCGGATGCCGCTTGAGGAAATCGCGCGCCGTCGTAACGGCCTTCTTGTAGTCGCGCGCTTCGATCAGGCGCCGCACCGCGTCGACCGGCGAGCCGTCGTTCTGCGGCGGGCGGAGCCCGAGCGGCAGGGATTCGATGCCGGTCCCTCCGAACACCGTGGGGATCGGCGCTGCGTTCGCCCCCGCTGTCATAAGCGCGAGCGCGAGGGCGGCGGCCGCGCCGCACACCGGGCGGGGGCGGCTCATCCCTGCACCATGGCGCGGATCTCGCGCGTCGCGACGGTCAGCATGGCGAGGTCGGCGCCGCCCGCCGAATGCAGCTCGCGCAGCAGGTCGACGACGCGGGCCGCGGCATGGTTCTGCGCCCGCTCCCACTGCGTGACCGCCGCCGCCGCCTCGCGCACCCCGTTCGCCGAGCCGATCACCTGGCTCGCCAGCTGGCATTGCTGGACGTAGAGGTCGTCGACCACGGCGGCCAGCGCCAGCTTCTGCCACTCGCTCTCCGCCGTCACCTGCTCCGCCGCCGCGCGAAGCCAGGTGAAGCCGAACCGCGCGCCCAGCGTGAAATAGACCCGCGCCACCTCCTCGACCTTGCGCTTCGCCGCCTCGGCGATGCGCACGATGTCGGGCGCTGACGCGTAGGCCTCGAGCGCACCGACACGGCGGGCGAGCTGATCCGGCGCGCCGCCGGACTCGTAATGCTCGGCGCGTGCCGCGATCGCCGCCGCGAGCTCGTCGTTGGCGAGCGCGTGCGCTCCCTCGACCAGCGAGGCGACGCCGCCCTGGAAGCGGGCGATCACCTCGCGGATCGGCTTGTCGGCGAGCCCCTGGCGGAGGAACCACTGGGTGGCGCGCCGGAGCAACGCCATGATCTCATGGTTCATCGCGACCTGCACCGCCGCCGGCGCCTTGTTGTCCAGCGCCTCGATCTCCGCCCACAGCGGGCGCACGTCGAACACCTGGCGCGCCATCAGGTAGGCGCGCGCGATCCGGTCGGGCGGCTGGCCGGTCTTGTAGGCGGTTTCGTTGACGAAGCTCGCGCCCATCCGGTTGACGAGGCTGTTGGTCAGGTAGGTCGCGCTGATCTCGCGCCGGAGCCGGTGCTTCCCGATCTGCTTGCCATATTCCTTGCGCAAGGGTGTCGGGAAGTAGAGCCCGATGTCGTGCGTAAGGTAGGAATCGTCCGGCACGCCCGAATGGATCAGCGCGTCGTAGAGCGCCATCTTGCCGTAGGCGAGCAGCACGGCGAGCTCGGGCCGCACCAGGCCGCGCCCCTTCTGGCGCCGCTCGGCGATGGTGTCGTCGTCCGGCAGGAACTCTACGGCGCGGTCGAGCCGGCCGGCGCGCTCGAGCGCACGGATGAAGCGCGCGTGCTCGTCCAGAAGCTCCGCCCCGTGCGCCTCGATATGGGTGAGGATCGTCGCCTGGCGGTAATTGTCGAGCAGCACCAGCCCCGCGACCTCGTCGGTCATGGCGGCGAGCATGCGGTCGCGCTTCTTGCGGGTGAGGCCCGTCTCCTCCATCGCCGCGCGCAGCAGGATCTTGATGTTGACCTCGTGGTCCGAGGTATCGACGCCCGCCGAGTTGTCGATGAAGTCGGTGTTGATCCGCCCGCCCGCCAGCGCGTACTCGATGCGGCCGAGCTGGGTGACGCCGAGATTGGCGCCCTCGCCCACCACCCGCGCCTTCACCTCACGACCGTCGACGCGGAGCGCATCGTTGGCCCGGTCGCCGACCTCTCCATGCGTCTCGTTGTGCGACTTGACGAACGTGCCGATCCCACCGAACCAGAGAAGGTCGGTTTCCGCCGTCAGCATGGCGCGGACCAGCTCGGCCGGGGTGACGCTCTCCTTCGGCCCGAGGGCGAAGGCGCGGCGCATCGGCTCGGTCACGGCAATCTGCTTGGCACGCCGGTCGAACACGCCGCCACCCTTCGAGATCAGCTTGGCGTCGTAGTCGGACCAGGACGGCCGCGCGAGCCCGAACAGGCGCTTGCGCTCGGCGAGGCTCGCCTGCGGGTCGGGGTCGGGATCGACGAAGATGTGCAGATGGTTGAACGCGCCCACGAGCTTGATGTGGGGCGAGAGCAGCATGCCGTTGCCGAACACGTCGCCCGACATGTCGCCGACGCCGACCACCGTGAAGCCCTGGGCCTGGATGTCGGTGCCGAGCTCGCGGAAGTGGCGCTTCACCGATTCCCACGCGCCGCGCGCGGTGATGCCCATCTTCTTGTGGTCCCACCCGGCCGACCCTCCCGACGCGAAGGCGTCGTCAAGCCAGAAGCCGTAGTCCGCGGCGATCCCGTTGGCGATGTCGGAGAAGGTGGCCGTCCCCTTGTCGGCCGCGACCACGAGGTAGGGATCGTCGTCGTCGAGCCGCACGACGCGTTCGGGCGGCACCACCTTGCCGCGCACCAGATTGTCGGTGACGTCGAGCAGCCCCTGCATGAAGATGCGGTAGCAGGCAATCCCCTCCTCCATCAGCGCGTCGCGCCCGCCTTCGACCGGCGGCCGCTTCACCACGAACCCGCCCTTCGCGCCCACCGGCACGATGACGGCATTCTTGGTCATCTGCGCCTTCATCAGCCCGAGGATCTCGGTCCGGAAATCCTCGCGCCGGTCGGACCAGCGGATTCCGCCGCGCGCGACGCGCCCGCCGCGCAGGTGGATCGCCTCGACCCGCGGCGAATAGACCAGCACCTCGACCAGCGGGCGCGGCAGGGGCAGGTCGTCGAGCTTCCGGCTGTCCAGCTTGAACGAGAGGTAGCGCTTGAGCGCGCCGTCCGCGTCCGGCTGGTAGTAGTTGGTCCGCAGCGCCGAATCGCAGATGTTGAGGAAGCGCCGCAGGATGCGGTCGTCGTCTGGGTTCGCCACCGCGTCGAGCGCGGCGAGCGCCTGGCCGTGCAGCCGCTTCGCCTGCGCCTCCGTCCCCCGCCGCCGGTCGGGATCGAACCGGGCCTCGAACAGCGCGACGATCAGCGTCGCGACCTTCGCGTTCGCGGCCAGCGTCTCGGCCATGTAGTCCTGGCTGAACGGGATGCCGGCCTGGCGCAGGTAGCGCGACCAGGCGCGCAGGACCGAGACCTGGCGCCAGCCGAGGCCGGCGTCGACCACCAGCCGGTTGAGCCCGTCGCTCTCCACCTCGCCCGACCAGACGCGCGCGAACGCGTCCTCGAACCGGTCGCGCAGCTCGGCCACGTCGACGGCCCCGCCCGACTTGGTGGCGAGGCCGAAATCGTGGATCCAGAAGCTCTCGGCCGCATGGCGCGGCGCCACCTCGTGCGGCACCTCGTCGATCACGCGGAAACCCATGTTCTCCAGCATGGGCAGCACGTCGCTGAGCGGCACCGGCCCGCGATGGGTGTAGATCTTGAAGCGCAGCCCGTCCTTCGCCATCCCCTCGGTTCGGTAGAGGCTCATGTGCAGCCGGCCGGTGGCGAGGGCGGCCTCCAGCTTGGCGATGTCGTCGACGGCGGAGGACGCCTCGAACTGGTCGCGATAGCCCGGCGGAAAGGCGAGCGAGTAGTTGCGGAACCGTTCGAGCCCGCCTTCCTCGCCATGCGCCGCTGCCAGGGCGAGGTTGAGCTCGTCGGCCCAGTTGCGCGCCGCCTCGGCAAGGCGCCGCTCGATCTCGCCGGTCGCCTGGGAGGTGGGGGCGACCTTTCCTTCGGGCAGGCTCACCACGAGATGGATGCGCGCGAGGGCGGATTCCGAAAGCTGCACGGCGAACGAGTCGGTCTTGCCGCCGACGGCTTTCTCGACGATGTCCTGCATCCTTTCGCGCAGCACCGTGTCGTAGCGGTCGCGCGGCACGTAGATCAGGCACGAGACGTAGCGGCCGAACGGATCGCGATGGAGGAACAGCGCGACGCGCGGCCGCTCCTCGAGCCGCAGCACCCCGAGCGCGGTCGCCAGCAGGTCGTCGTCCGACATGCGGAACAGCTCGTCGCGCGGCAAGGTCTCGATGATGTTGAGCAGCGCCTTGCCGTCGTGGCCGCCGGGCGTCAGCCCCGAGCGCGCGACGATGCCGGCCACCTTGCGGCGCAGCAGCGGAATGTCGCGCGGCGCGCGGTTGTAGGCGACCGAGGTGAACAGCCCGACGAACAGCCGGTCGCCCACCACGTCTCCGTGCCTGTCGAACCGCTTCACCCCGATCGTGTCGAGCTGCACGGCGCGGTGGACGGTCGACCGCCGGTTCGCCTTGTTGACCATCAGAAGCTGCGGCCGCTGCAGAAAGTCGGCGATCTCGGGCGGCACCGTCTCGGCGTGGCGCGTGCCCTCGATGAGGATCGCCTTCTCGGACCGCAGGATGCCGCGCGCCGAGCCGGGGACCGGATGGATGACGGTGCGGCCGCGCGTCCGCTCGAACCGCGTCTCGCGATAGCCGAGGAAGGTGAAGTGGTTGGAATCGATCCAGCGCAGGAAGGCACGCCCCTCGTCGATCTCGTCGGCGGGCAAGGGCGGCGGCGCCGTGTCGAGCTCGGCGATCACCTCGGCGACGCGCACGCGCATCTCCGGCCAGTCCTCGACGGTGACGCGCACGTCGGCGAGCACATGCTCGATCTGGCGCCCGATCTCCGCCCCGCGCCGGGCGAGGTCGACGGCGGGGATCTCGATGTGCATGGCAGATTCGCGCGCCCACCCGTCGGGCGCATCCGACGGACGGCCGATCGCGACGATCCGTCCGGCCTTGTCGCGCGCCACCATCACGATCGGGTGGATCACGAGGCGCGGCGGCAGGTCGAGCGCCTTTAGCGCCTCGGTCACCGAATCGACCAGGAACGGCATGTCGTCGTTGACGACCTCGATCACGGTCGAGGGCGACGACCAGCCGTCCTGCTTCGCATCCGGGTTGAGGAGCCGGACGGCGGCGCGGCCGGGCCGGCGCGCTTCGAGAAAGCCGAACAGCGACAGCGCCGCGCCGAGCAAATCGGCGGGCGCAGTCGCGGCCAGATGCTCGGGCGGGGCGCGCCGGTAGAGCTGCCTGACGAACGCCGCCGCGCGCTGGCCGCGCGTGCCGCGGACCCTGCGCGCCGCCCGGCGGGCGATGCGCTCCACCGGCGCCGCCGCGCCCTTGTCCCCTGCCGCCATCGTGCCTCCTGCCGCGGCCCCCCTGTGGGCCGCCTCCGGCAAATGTATGGCCGAACGGGTTAAGTTTCACGCAGCGATCCACCCCGTCCCGCCCGGGCCGCCTGCGCCTTCCGGAATGTGCTTGACCGGTCGCGGCCCGGATCGCAAAGTGGCAGGCAATATTCAGAAGAACGAAGCGCGGGAGGCGCACCCCCGACAGGAGTTGCCCGGCAGGATTCGCAGGTCGCGAAACGGTCCGCATATTGCATGCGGCCGAAGCGCGACTTCGATGGCCGCGCAGGGCGGTGCCCACGCCATCGCATCGACAGGGCTGCACAGGAGGGAGACGCCATGACGACCACGACGAAGGTTAGGTCCGGCGCGAAGGCGGCGCCGGTCGCGCTGGGGCGCACGCTGCTGGTCGCGGCGACCGTGGGCGCGATCGCGCTCGGCGGCACGGCGCGCGCCGCGGACACGGTGAAGGTCGGCATCCTGGCGCCGCTGTCCGGCAACTTCGCCGCGCCGGGCCAGGAAGGCCTGACCGGCATGAAGATGTATCTCGACCAGATCCATTCGATGGCCGGCAAGACCAAGATCGAGATCATCGTCGAGGACACCCAGGGCAAGCCCGACGTCGGCGTGACCAAGGCGCGCAAGCTGGTCGAGCGCGACGGGGCGCAGGTGCTGACCGGCATCGTGTCGTCGGGCGTGGCGCTCGCGGTCAACGCCTTCTCGCGCCAGAACAAGGTGCCGATCGTGTTCTCGATCGACGCGGGCGCGGACGAGCTCACCATGCCCGGCCCGCTCGCCAACCCCTACGCGGTGCGCACCTCGCAGAACGGCCGCACGCCCGCCGCCGTCGCCGCCGACTGGGCCTACAAGAAGGGCTGGCGCAAGGTCGCCGCCATCGGCTCCGACTATGCCGGCGGCGTCGACGTGATCCACGGCTTTGCCCAGAACTTCTGCCGGCTGGGCGGCAAGGTGACGCAGGCGCAGTTCCCGCCGCTCGGCGCCGCCGATTACGGCCCCTACCTCACCAACATCGACCGCTCGGTCGACGCGGTGGTCGCCTTCACCCCCGGGGCCGGCGGGCTGCGGCTCGGGCGGCAGTACGCCGAGATGGGCCTCAAGGGCAAGATCCCGATGATGGACATCTATGGCCAGATCACCTACGAGCCGAACCTGAAGCAGCTCGGCGCGGCGGCGATGGGCATGTACTCGTCGCTGCACTACACGCCGATGATCGCGACCGACATCAACAAGGCGTTCGTCGCCGCCTACAAGAAGAAGACCGGCGAGACCCCCTCGGACGAATCGCCCGACGGCTGGACCGGCATGCACGCCATCGCCGACGCGATCGCCGCGGTGAACGGCGACATGTCCGACACGATGAAGTTCATGGCCGCCCTCAAGGCCGTGCACTTCAACTCGCCGAAGGGCGAGATCTCGCTCAATTCCTACGGCCAGGTCGTCCAGTCGATGTACATCCGCCAGGTCCAGAAGACGCCGGAGGGCGCGGCCAACGTGCCGGTCGCCACCTACAACCACGTCGACCAGTTCTGGCCCTTCACGGCGAAGGAGTTCGAGGCGTTCAAGTACACCTACAAGAACGTCAAGGGCGACCTGAACGACTGCGCGAAGGTGCTGGCGAAGAAGTAACGGTCGGGCAGCGTCGCAAGGTGGTTCGCATTCGGCCGTTAGCCGTTCGTCCCGGGGAGGCCCGCCGCGACGCGACGCGCCGTCTCGAAGGACGAACGGCGACACGCCCCACAGCATGATCTGGGTCATCCACACGCTGAATGGCATCTCGTTCGGGATGCTGCTGTTCCTGCTGGCGAGCGGGCTGTCGCTGATCTACGGGCTGATGAAGATCCTCAACCTGACGCATGGCTCGTACTACCTGGTCGGCGGCTATATCGGCCTCAGCGTGATGCGCTGGACCGACAGCTTCGTGCTCGCGCTGCTCGCCGCGGCGGTGGCGGTCGGGCTGATCGGGGCGGCGATGGAGCGGTTCTTCCTCCGCCGCTTCCACATGGACGAGCTGCCGCAGACCCTGCTGACCTTCGGCTTTTTGTTCATCTTCGCCGATCTCTCGCTGTGGATCTGGGGCGGCGACCCGATCATGATGGCGAAGCCGAAGATGTTCGCCCAGTCGATCTCGTTCGGCCTCTACGCCTATCCCGTCTACCGGCTGTTCCTGATCGGGGTCGGTATCGTGGTCGCGCTCGCGCTGTGGTGGTTCCAGGAGCGGACGCGCCTCGGCACCATGCTGCGCGCCGGCGTCGACGATGCCGAGATCGCGCGCGCCCTCGGCATCAACGTCTCTTTGATGTTCACCCTGGTCTTCGCGGCCGGCGCCGCGCTCGCCGCCCTCGGCGGCGTCCTCGCCGGACCGGTGCTCTCGGTCTATCCCGGCGCCGATTTCGAGACGCTGATCCTCGCCTTCGTGGTGGTGATCGTGGGCGGGCTCGGCAGCCTCCGCGGCGCCCTCGTCGGCGCGCTGCTCGTCGGGCTCCTCGACAATTTCGGCAAGGCGTTCTTCCCCGAGTTCGCGCTGTTCACCGTGTTCGCACCGATGGCCATCATCCTGGTGGTGCGCCCGACCGGGCTGTTCGGCCGGTAATGAGGACGCGCCTCCTTACCGCCCTCGGGCTCGTGGCGCTGGTCGCGCTGTTCCTCGCGCTGCCGCACGTGCTCAAGCCCTACTATCTCGGCCTCTCGACCAAGATGCTGATCTTCGCGCTGTTCGCGATGAGCCTCGACCTCCTGATGGGCTATGGCGGGCTGCCCTCGCTCGGCCACGCGGCCTATTTCGGCGTCGCCTCCTACGCGGTCGCGCTGCTGCTGCTCAAGGGCGGCTATCCCAGCGCCGTCGCCTTCCCGGCCGCGATCGTCGTCTCCGCCCTGACCGGCGCGGTGTTCGGGGCGCTCGGGCTCCGAGCGCGCGGCAGCTATTTCCTGATGATCACCTTCGCCCTCGCCCAGGTGCTGTGGGCGCTCGCGTTCGGCTGGCGGTCGATGACCAACGGCGACGACGGCATCCCCAGCGTGCCGCGCCCGCACTTCGCCTGGCCGGTCGATTCGATCCCCGGCTTCTATTATTTCGTGCTGGCGATCTTCGCGGTGGCGAGCCTGCTGCTGGTCGCCATCGTGCGCTCGCCGTTCGGCAAGGCGCTGAAGGGCATCCGCGAATCCGAATCGCGCATGCAGGCGCTCGGCTACAACGTCTGGCTCTACCAGTGGGTCGCCTTCGTGCTGGCCGCGACCTTCGCCGGCCTCGCGGGCGCGCTCTACGCCTATTTCAACCGCTTCGTCGGGCCGGAGTACCTGCACGTCATCCAGTCGGCCGAGGCGCTGATCATGGTGATCCTGGGCGGCGCCGGCACGCTGATTGGCCCGGCGATCGGCGCGGCGCTGATCGTCTATCTCGAGGATTTCGTCTCCTCGCTGACCGAGCGGTGGGTGCTGGTCCTCGGCATCATCTACGTGCTGGTGACGCTGTTCGCCCCGCGCGGGCTGGTGGGAATATGGGTCGCTTGGCGCCAGCGGCGGGCGGAACGGTCGTGACCGCGCTCGTCGCCGACGCGCTCACCAAGAATTTCGGCGGCGTCACCGCGCTTGCCGGCGTCTCGCTCGAGATCGGGCCGGGCGAGCGGCGCGTCCTTCTCGGCCCCAACGGCGCCGGCAAGACCACGCTGTTCCACACGATCTCGGGCAGCATCATGCCGTCCTCGGGGCGGGTGCTGCTGTTCGGGCGCGACATCACCCGCCTCCGCCCCGACCTCCGCGCCCGGCTCGGCCTGGCCCGCACCTTCCAGATCACCAACCTGTTCCCGCAGCTCACCGTTCTCGACAGCGTGCTGCTGGCGATCGGCGGGGCGAGCGGGCTCCGCTTCCAGCTCCTCCGCCCGATGTCGAGCTATCGCGGCATGTACGACCGGGCGCGCAGCCTGCTCGACCAGTGGGGGCTGGACGGCAACGCGAACCGCGTGGTGCGGAACCTCTCCTACGGCGAACAGCGCCAGCTCGAGCTCGTCCTCGCGCTCGCCGGCGAGCCGCGCCTGTTGCTGCTCGACGAGCCGACGGCCGGCCTCTCGCCCGCCGAAACCGCGCGCGTGGTCGAGATGGTGCAGGCCCTGCCGCGCGACATGACCATCGTGATGATCGAGCACGACATGGACGTGGCGTTCGAGCTCGCCGACCGCATCGCCGTCATGCACCAGGGACGGCTGATCGCCGAGGGCGACGAGGCGGCGATCCGCGCCAACGCCCAGGTCACCGAAATCTATCTCGGGGCCGAATGATGCTGCGGGTCGAGGACATCCACACCTATTACGGCGCGAGCCACGTGCTGCAGGGCGTTTCGCTGACCGTCGAGCCGAACGAGGTGGTCGCCGTGATCGGGCGCAACGGCGTCGGCAAGACCACGCTGGTGCGCTCCATCGTCGGACTGACCCCGCCGGCGCGCGGGCGCATCTCGTTCCGCGACATCGACATCACGCGCATGCCCGCCCACCGCATCGCGCGGCTCGGCGTCGGGCTGGTGCCGCAGGGGCGGCGCGTCTTCCCCTCGCTCTCGGTGCGCGAGCATCTCGAGGTGACGGCGCGCCCGCGCGGCGCCGCCCGGCCGTGGACGCGCGAGCGCCTGTGCGAGCTGTTCCCCAACCTCGCCCAGCGGCTCGGCCAGACCGCGCTCAAGCTCTCGGGTGGCGAGCAGCAAATGCTGGCCGCCGGCCGCGCCCTCGTGGGCAACCCCGACCTCCTCTTGATGGACGAGCCGACCGAGGGGCTCGCGCCCTTGATGGTGCGCGAGCTCGGCCGCCTCGTCGCCACGCTGAAAGAGGCCGGCACCTCGATCCTGCTGGTCGAGCAGCAGCTCGCCTTCGTGCTGCGCCACGCCGACCGCATCTACATCGTCTCGAAGGGCCAGATCGTCCACCATTGCCGGCCCGCCGAGCTTGCCGACGACCGCGAGACGAAGGCGCGCTTCCTCGGGGTGTAGGTTTTTCCGGTATTAGGTAGCAAACGCACCTAGGGGATTATCCCCGCCTTTCCCGATATTCTCCGTCAAGTGGGCTAAATATTGGGCCATCCCGCTGGATGCCTCCAACAACTTGTTGATCCGAATCATCTTTACAGGGTCTTTTAGAGACCTTCGCTCCGGTGATCGGCCCGTTCCTGCCAAGGTCGCGGGGCCGTCCCCTCATAAGAGGGTGGAGCGAAGTGGTGGAGGGCTACTGCCCCCGCCGGCAGCGAAATCACCTAGAGCACTTTCTGGTCGGACCGAATTGGCAGGGGATTCCCAGTGGGGCGGTGCCGTGATTCTTTGGGTGCGGAATGGTTCATGGAGGGATCATGGTCCGCGCCTACTCGATCGACCTGCGTGAACGGGTCCTTGCAGCCGTTGAGGATGGGGCGCCGATCCGGACGGTGGTCGACCGGTTCGGGGTGAGCCCGAGCTTCGTTTCCAAGCTGCACACGCGCTTTCGGCTGACCCGCTCGGTGAGGCCCGACCGGCAGGGCGGCGATCATCGCTCGGGACCGATCGAAGCCCATGCCGACTGGCTGCTCGCCCAGGTCAAGGAGCGGCCCGATCTAACGCTCGCAGAACTGTGCCAGGGCCTCGCCCGGCGCGGGCTCAGGACGGTGCCGTCGACGGTGTGGCGCTTCTTCTCCCGCCGCGGGCTGACGTACAAAAAAAGACCGCCCATGCGAGCGAGCAGGACCGCTCGGACGTAAAGGCGGAACGCGATCTGTGGCGCTGCGTGCAGCCGTGGCTCGATCCACGCCGCCTGGTGTTCATCGACGAGACCGGGACGCAGACCAAGATGGCGCGGCTCCGCGGCCGGGCGCCGCGCGGCGAGCGGCTGGTCGCGCCCATCCCGCACGGCCACTGGAAGACCATCACCCTGGTCTGCGCGCTGCGGGCCGACCGCATCGAGGCGCCCATGGTGATCGACCGGGCGATGAACGGGAGCATCTTCCAGGTCTGGGCCCGCGAGGTGCTACGACCGACGCTGAAGCCCGGCGACATCGTGATCTGGGACAACCTGCCCGCCCACAAGGTGGCCGGCGCCGAAGCCGCAATAGAGGCCGCCGGCGCCACCCTCCTCCGCCTCCCGCCCTACTCGCCAGACTTCAACCCCATCGAGCAGCTCTTCTCCAAGCTCAAGGCGCACCTCCGCAAGGCCGCAGCGCGCACCGTCGAACAGCTCTGGTGTGAGATCGGCCGCATCCTCGCCAGCGTCCCGCCAACCGAATGCGCCAACTACTTCACAAACTCCGGATACGGCTCCGTATGAACGGAATCCGCTCTAGCGCCGGATTTTAGCCTTCGGGGTGCCTTCGGGCACCCCTTTTTCTTCCTACAAGGTACAACCTGTAGGGAGTCTCACGCAAGACTCGTTTCGCGTGTATGTTGCGCCAGATGGTTCGCGCAGAAGTAGATGTGGTGTCAGGCAAGCATCCAAAGATCGAGCGCATCGCGGCGCTTGATCGCCCGACAAATATGGGCGCGGCGTTGATGCTGGAGCGCCGCGCCGAGGTGCGCGAGGAAGAACGTAACCTCCGTAACAAGGTAAGTCGTAACAAGTTCACTGGGGCATTTTTGCTTCAGTGCTTAGCGGCTCTGGATGTTCGAGAGATTCGGCCAACTTAGCAACGGCGGGCACAATCCGTTGCGAGACGGCCCGCGCTTCATTCACATTGCCGTCCTCCAGCAAATGCCCGATTAGGTAAAGGTAGCCGGCAATGACGCCGAATTTCCGGTCATATGATTCATGTGGCCTTTCATTAAGGAGAGAACAATTCATTTCCTTCAATGTGGTTCTGAGAGCAACCCACCCTCCGGCAAAACGAATCGCGACGTGTTGTTGCTCGTCAAATGAGTTTTCTCTTTGGAAGGCCAGAATTTCATCAGCCAACTCAATCGACTTCCGGCCAATTTCCTGAACGCGACTCGGCTCGACATCTGGTTCCGACAGTAGTTTCCTGGGTGTCCTATAGGCGGAATGAAAAATGAAGCCGAGCCCCACCATGGCCAAACAAACCGACCCAATGTCTGTTCCCAGAAAATGAAGGGCCTTTAGCCCATAGGTGGCGACAAAATCCACGTCGCCACCTATGTCGAGAAGTTGATGGAGAACTCGCCATAGCGGCCGGTTGCACAGAAGCACCAACCCGATATAGGCCCTCGGCGAGCGCAGAACTTGGCGAGCCTTGTCCCCCATGCGCCGGTCATAGCGCGACTCGGGCGGCGGGTGCGTTTCCTACATAATACCGGGTTCTTCCCTCTCGGCCCTTCAGAGGGAGGGGGAGATCGGCGCCGTCGGGAGGCCATCCGGCATCCTGTCCCACACGCCTCGGCTCTTGACGTTCGGCTTAAATTCCTGTATATGGGCACGCATCCCTTACAGCCGAGCGAGGCCGTCATGCGCCAATTCACGTCGCGCCACGGGCCGGGCACGTCCCGCCTGCGCCCTCCGGCGCCCGACCCGATCGCAGCCCTGCTAGCCGAGGACGCGGCGGGCGCCCCGCCCCCGTCCCTGTCCCCGCCGAACTCACGCACAAGCCGTACGACGCGGGTCGACTGGCAGCGCATCGCGGCGCTGATGGCCGAGGGGCATCCGGTCGCCGAGGTGGCGCGCCAGGCGAACTGCTCGCGCCAGCATGTCTGGCGGGTGGTGCGGCGCCAGCGCGCGGCGGCGGCGCGCGCCGCCGATCCCGACGCGGCGAGGGCCGAGGCCGAGGCCCGGCTCGCCGAGCTGCGCCCGCTGGTCGTCGACGGGCTCGCCCGCCAGGCCGAGGCGGGCAACCCGCGCGTCCTCCTCTGGCTCGCCGAGCGGCTCCGTGTCGGTCGTGACCTCGCGGAGGCGGCGCCGCCGCCCGCGGATGCCGCGCCCGACAGCCTTTCGCACGAGGAATGGCTCGACGTGCTCGACGCGCTCGATTTCCGCGACCGGGCGCGCGCCGGAATTTCGCCGGGCTAGAGGCGACATCGCTTTCCCGCCAGGCACTTCCGAGGCGACGGTCGCCCCGGCCAGGCGACATCGCGGTTACCATCGGCTAATCTCGCGCGACATCGGGGAGCGGGAGGGATCATGCGCGCGCGTATCACGGAGACGACGGCCGAGCTGTGGCGGTACGAGCTGCCGACGCCGATCGGCGGGTCGGCGGTCAGCATCGTCGACATCGTCGTGGTCACAATGCGCGATGCCGACGGGCACGACGGCATGGGCTATTCCTACGTGATGGGCGGCGGCGGCGAGGCGGTGGTCGGGCTCGCCCGGTCGATGCTGGCGCGGTTCGTCGACGGCGAGCCGGCGCTGGCACCGCAGGCGCTGTGGCGGCGCATCGCGGGCTCGCTCAACCGGCTCGGGCGCGGGGCGGGCTACCTGGCGCTGTGCGCCATCGACATCTGTGCGTGGGACCTCGCCGCGCGGGTGCAGGACCTGCCGCTCGGCATCGCGCTCGGCGGCGCGGCGCGCCTGATGCCGGTCTACGGCTCGGGCGGGCTCTGGCCCTTCATGGCGCCGGACGAGGCGGTGGCGCAGGTCGAGCGGTACCTCGCGCGCGGCATCCGCGGAGTGAAGATGCGCGTGGCCGGCGCCGACGCCGACATCGCGCGCATGGGCGCGGTCTACGACGCGCTGCCCGAGGGGGTGCATCTGATGGCCGACGCGAACGAGCGCTGCGACCTCTTGCGCGCGCGCTGGCTCGCCGCCGCCTGCGCCGAGCACGAGATGCTGTGGCTGGAGGAGCCGCTGCCAGCGTACGATTATGCCGGGTTCGGCCAGCTCGCCGCGAGCGCGCCCGTCGCCATCGCGACCGGCGAGCATCTGCAGGGCTGCGCCGAGTTCCAGCCCTTGTTCGAGAACCGCGGCCTCGCCCTCGCCCAGCCCGACCCGGCGATGATGGGCGGCATCACCGAATGCCTGCGCCTCGCGACCGTGGCCGAGCATCGCGGCGTCGTGGTGGCGCCGCACTTCAACCCCGCGCTGTTCATCCACGTCGCGGCCGCGGCGCCGGCGATGCAATGGCTCGAGGACTTCCCCGTGCTGGAGCCCTTGTTCGACGATCCGCCGACCTGGGATTCCAACGGCGATTTCGCTTTGCCCGAGGGGCCGGGCCATTCGATCCGCTTCCGCCCCGGCGTGCGCGAAGAGCTGCGGGTCGCGGGCTGATGCTGCCGATCGATCTTCTGTACGCGAGCCGCGACCGCGCACCGGAAGCCGTTGCCGTCGACGCGCCCGAGGGCGAGATTGCCTACGCTGCGCTTTGCGACCGGGTCGACGCGATCGCGGCCGGGCTGCAGGCGATCGACCCCGCGCCGCAATCGCGGGTCGGCGTCTGCGCCTACAACACGATCGAGCACCTGCTGGGCATGCTGGCCGTGATGGCCGCGGGCAAGATCTGGGTGCCGCTCAACCCGCGCGAGGTGAAGGCCGAGCTCGACGCCAAGATCGCGGCGACAGGGCCCTCCATCGTGATCGCGGATGCCGACTGCCTCGACAAGTTCACCACGCGCGAGCCGCGCATCGTGATCGGCGCGGGCGCCGAAGCGAACCTGCCCGACACGCTGGCCGGACTCGCGGCGGCGCATCGGGGACGGCGCCCCGCGCGGCCGGCACTCGGGCCTGAGGACACGCAGGCGATCAAGTTCACCGGCGGCACCACCAACCGGCCCAAGGGGGTGAAGCAGCCCTACCGGTCCTGGCTGTGCGGCGCCGAATGCATGGTGCGCGCGCTCGGGCTCGATGCGTCCGACCGCGTGCTGCTGTCCGCGCCGATGACGCACGGCACGTCGTGCTACGTGACCCCGACCCTTTCGGTCGGCGGAAGGCTCGTCATCGCCGAGGCCCGGCCGCGCCCGGCCGACGTGGTGCGCGCCTTCGTCGAGAAGGGGGTGACCACCGTCTTCCTGCCGCCCACCATGATCTACATGATGATGGCCGAGCCCGGCGCCGCCGACCGGCTTTATCCGAACCTCAAGCGGCTGATCTACGGCGCGGCGCCGATGCCGCCCGGCAAGGTTCGCGAGGCGGAGCGCGTGTTCGGCCCGGTGCTCGCCACCAACTACGGCCAGACCGAGGCGCCGCAGGTCATCACCTACATGGCACCGGCGGATTTCCGCGACGATCGCAATCTCGGCTCGGTCGGCAAGCCGACGCCGCTCGTCAGGCTCGCCATCATGGACAAGGACGGGCACGTCCTGCCGCCGGGCGCGGAGGGCGAGATCGTCGTCGGCGGCGACCTGGTGATGTCGGGCTATCTCGACGCCCCGGAGCAGACGGCGGAGACCATCGTCGACGGCTGGCTGCACACCGGCGACGGCGGGCTGATCGACGACCGCGGCTTCGTGTTCCTGAAGGACCGCATCAAGGACATGATCATCACCGGCGGATTCAACGTCTATCCCGCCGACGTCGAGGCGGCGCTGGTCCGCCATCCGGCGGTGCACGAATGCGCGGTCTTCGGCCTCGCCGACGACAAGTGGGGCGAGGCGGTGACCGCCGCCGTCCAGCTCCGCCCCGGCCAGGCGGCGACCGAGGAGGAGATCATCGCCTTCGCGAAGGCCGAGCTCGGCTCGGTCAAGGCGCCGAAGCGCGTGCTGTTCTACGACGACCTGCCGCGCAGCCCGGTCGGCAAGGTGATGCGCCGCGCGGTCCGCGCCGCCGAGGAAAAGGCCCGGGCATAGGGGTTCGTCCGCCTTACCGCATGGAGCGTCCGACGCACGCGCGATTCTCCATCCGGAACCGGGCTTTCCCGCGGCGCGTTAGCGGCATCGAGACCGCGCCGCCCGGCGCGGCGCATCCGTTGGGAGGTGTCGATGGATCGGAGAGGGCTGCTCGGACTGATGGCGGCCGGCGTCGGCACGCTGGCGATCGCCCGGACCGCCTGCGCCGCGCCGGCGGGGCCGATGCCGATCGCGGGGCGGGTCCATCGGCTGGTCATGCATGTCGACCGCGACGACGCGCTCGGCATGCGGCTCGCGCTCGGCAATGCGCATAACGCGGTCAGCTACTTCAAGGACAAGGGCGAGAAGGTCGAGATCGAGATCGTCGCCAACGGGTTCGGCGTCACGATGCTGAGCGAGTCCTCGCCGGTGAAGGCGCGACTCGCCGCGCTGCGCCGCAAGCAGCCCGACATCGCGCTGAGCGCCTGCGGCAACTCGATCAAGATGCTGAAGCAGCAGGGCAAGGATTTCACGCTGGTCGACGGCGCGCGCGTCGTGCCGGCGGGGATTGCCCGCCTCACCGAGCTGCAGGAGCAGGGCTGGGCCTACGTCAAGCCCTGAGGCCGTGCGGCCTCACGCCGGCAGCGGACCGGCCGGGCGCGGCGCCAGGCGCAGCAGGCGGAACATGCAGAGCGCCGCCACGACCAGCGGCACCAACGTCCATTCGTAGACCGCCGAAACGGCGGCGGCGACGGCATGCGGGTCGGTCGCCGCGCCAAGCCCCGCCGCATGGGCGATGACGCCGGCGATGGCCGCGCCGAACGCGGTGCCGAGCGAGCGGGTCATCGACAGCGAGGCGGCCGTGGTGCGACTTTCGCCCGGCGCCGCCGCCTCGAGCGTGCGCGCCACCAGATGCACGTTGTAGCAGCCGATCCCGACCCCCATGAGGAAGGCGCAGCCGGCCAGCGCAACGAGGTGCGGGAAGAAGGCGGTGACGGTGATGCCCGCGAGCCCGACCAGGGACAGCAGCGGGCCGACCGCCATCGCCGTCCGCTCGCGCGTTCCCGACCAGCCCGAGACGACGAAGGTGCCGACCGTCCAGCCGAACGAGATGATGATGGTGACGAAGCTGATCAGCACGGGCGTGACGCTATGCACCACCTGCAGCAGCAGCGGCAGGAACAAGGTCACCGAGGTCTGGGTCAGCGAAGCGAGCGCCAGGATCCAGAGCGCGAGCCCGACCGGCGAGGCGAACGAGAACGCGCGGGACGGGAACAGCTTCGCGGTCGAGCGGTCGTCGATCCGGAAGGCCATCCAGACGAGCCCGATCGCGCCGGCGATCAGGACGGTGCGCAGGACCGGCTCGCCGACCGGCCCGACCGCGGCGACGCAGAGCACCCCTGAGGCAAGCGTCACAAGCCGTCCGAGGGGGAAGGCCGTCCGCGCCCGGTCCGCATCGCCTTCGAGCCGCTCGGGCACGCGCAGCCAGGTGACCGCCGCGAAGACGAGCACGACCGGGACCATCACCCAGAACGAGCCGCGCCACCAGCCGATCGCGGCGAACATGCCGCCCACCACCGGCCCGCACAGATGGCTGACCGTGAAGGTGGCCTGCGACAGAGCGAGGACGCGGGTGCGCAGCCTCGCATCGAACAGGCCCGTGACCAGCGCCATCCCGCCGCCCGAGACCAGCCCGCCGGCGAAGCCCTGCACCGAGCGCGCGACGATCAGCGTCGCCATGTCGGGCGCGAGGGCGCAGCCGAGCGTGCCGGCGAGCAGCGCCACGGCCGACAGCGCATAGCCGCGGCGCGGCCCCAGCGCCGCCCAGACCGGCGCCACGCTGGCCGCGCCGACGATCGAGCCCACCGTGTAGATCATCGCCGCCCAGGTGTAGTAGGCGGCGCCGCCGATATCGGCGACCACGGTCGGCATGATGATGGCGATGACCAGGATCTGCAGCGCGTTGATCGCCGAGCCGCCCACCACCAGGATGGTGTAGGCGGCGCGCCCCTCGCGCAGCAGTTCGGTCCAGCCTCCCTTGGCGGTGTCGCGCTCGGCCATGGCCCCCTGCCGCGGGCGGGCCGACGCCCGGTCCCGATGCGGTATCATGCCGCAACCCGTGGGGGTGCGACAGGGCAGGATTCGCGGGGCCGCTTGGCAAAATCGGCAGGGTCGGGCCCGCCGGCCGGCTTCAAATTGTCACTGGCGGCGCCGGATTCGGACCCCCTTATACGTGTTGCCGGGCAAGGACATCGCGTCTTCGAAGGCGATGCGGAGGTATGTCGTGAAAAAATTCGCAATCCGGTTCGCGGCCGCGGCCGCGCTGGCGGTCTGTCTGGTGGGCGCGGCCGCGACGCCGGCCGCCGCGTATGGCCACGGCCACAGCCACTTCTTCCTGGGGCTCAATTTCGGCGTCCCCTATTATCCGCCGCCGCCGCGCTACTACTACTATCCGCCGCCGCCGGCCTATTACTACCCGCCGCCGCCGATGGTCTATGCGCCGCCCCCGGCCGTGTACGCCCCGCCCCCGGCCGCGCCGGCCCCGGTCTGCCGCACCTTCCACGGCGACGCGACCATCGACGCCAGCGGCTCGCCGTTCTACGGCACGGCCTGCCTCGAGGCGGACGGCCACTGGCACATCGTCCGGTAGGGACGCGCCGTCCGTCCGCCCCGCGCGGCGTGATCCGGGCCTGAGTTAGGCCGCGGAGCTGCGCCGCGGGGCGGAGGTGTGCTTCTCCCCCCAGGCGCGCAGGGCCTTCAGCACCGGGCGCAGCTCGCGCCCCTTCTCGGTCAGCACGTACTCCGCGCGCGGCGGGTGCTGCTCGTAGAGCTGGCGCCGCACGAGCCCGTGCGCCTCGAGCGCCTTGAGGCGCGCCGACAGCGTGTTGGGCCCGATGCCCGCCAGCGACCGCTCGAAATCCTGGAACTTGCGCGGCCCGTAGAGGAACAGGTCGCGAAGGACCAGGATCGTCCAGCGCTCGCCCACGATGGCGAGTGACCGAGCCACCGGACACACCTCGCCATAGGGGAACGGGTTTTCCGCTTCGCCGCCGGCCGGCCGATTGCGCGCCATTGCCTTCTCCGCCCTACCCTCGCGGTCCGCGGGCCAGGATAGCGCCCTGGCCTGCGTTTCGATAGTCACTTTTGAATTCGTAGTCATTGACTTTCATAAATATAGTGACTAGCTCCTTGGCATCAACCCCTGGAGCCTTCCCATGACAGGCACCCTTCCCCCAATCGTCGCGGACGAGCGCGTCGTCGGTCCGCTGCTGCGGCTTGCCCTTCCGACCCTGGTGGTGCTGGTGGTGCAAACCTTCGTCAGCATCGCCGAGGTCTATTTCGTCGGGCGCCTCGGCACCGATGCGCTCGCCGGCATCACCCTGGTCTTCCCGGTGCTGATGCTGATGACGATGATGGCGAACGGCGCCATCGGCGGCGGCGTGTCGTCCGCGGTCGCGCGCGCGCTCGGCGCCGGCCGGCGGGCAGACGCCGACGCGCTGGTCGTGCACGGGGTGGCGCTGGGGGTGCTGTTCGGCCTCGCCTTCACCGCGTCGGTCATCGGTGCGTCCGACGCGCTGTACCGCGCGCTCGGCGGAACCGGCGCCGCCTTGGTCGCTGCCGGGCGCTACTCCGCCTTCGTGTTCGGGGGCGCGGCGGTGATCTGGACGGTGAACCTTCTGGCATCGGCGCTGCGCGGCGCAGGCCAGGTGAAGGTGCCGGCATTGGTGACCCTGGCCGGCGCCGTGATCGTGGTGCCGCTGTCGCCGGCGCTGATCTTCGGCTTCGGACCGCTGCCGCGTCTCGGCATCGCCGGAGCGGGGCTCGCGATCCTGGTCTACTACCTGCTCGCCCTCGTCGCCTATTTCCGCAGCCGGCGGAGCCCGTTGCGGCTCGGCCGCGCGCGGCTCGAGCGCCGGCTGTTCCAGGACATCCTCGCCGTCGGCGGGCTTTCGGCGGTCGGCACGGTGCAGACCAACCTGACCGTCGCGATCCTGACCGCGTTCGTCGGCGGGTTCGGCACCAGCGCGCTCGCCGGGTATGGGCTCGCGGCACGGCTCGATTATCTGCTGATCCCGCTGCTGTTCGGGCTCGGCACCGCGACCATCACGATGGTCGGCGCGAGTGTCGGAGCGGGGCGCTTGGATCGCGCCTGGCGCATCGCCTGGGTCGCTTCCGCCATCGGCACCGCCGTCACGGAAGCGATCGGGCTCGCCGCCGCGCTATGGCCCGCCGCCTGGATGGGGCTGTTCACTGCCGATCCCACCGTGATCGCCGTCGGCAGCCGGTATCTGCGCCTGGTGGCGCCGTTCTACGGGCTGATCGGGCTCGGCATGATGCTGTACTTCGCGAGCCAGGGGGCGAAGCGCGTGGCATGGCCGGTGTTCGCCGGCACGTTGCGCCTCGCCGTCGCCGCGGCGGGCGGATGGGCCGCGGTGACGCTCGCCGGCGGCGGGATCGGCGCCCTGTTCGCGGTGGCCGCCACCGCCTCGGTCGCGTTCGGCGGCACCGTCGCCATCGCCACGCTAATGCGGCCGTGGGCGCGGCCGGCCGCCGCCGCGCCGGCGATGCTCTGTCCGGAAGGGACGGCCGGGCCCGCGGCGTGACCATACGACGCGGGGCATCGTGCATAGTGGCGGTCGTAGGGGACGCGCCGTAGCCTCCTGACGATGAGACGCGCATTCGCCCTTGCCGCGCGGCGCGACATCGACCTCGTCTGGCCCGCGGCGCTGATCGCCGGGGTGCTCGCCGCGCTCGCGTCGATCGACCCGATGCTCCACGCCGACCGGCTGGTGACGGGGCCGGACCCGTGGGCCGCCTGGCAGCTCGACCCCGGCCTCACCGCCGCCACCCTCGCCGTCGCCTGGCTCTACGTCGCCGGCCAGCCGTGGCACGGGACCGTGCGCGAGGACCGCCGGGCGGGGCTCCGCCACCTCGCCTTCTTCGGCGGGCTCGCCGCGCTGTTCCTCGCGCTGCAATCGCCGATCGAGCCGATCTCCGATCATCTGTTCGTCGCGCACCAGGTGGAGCACATGCTGCTGCGCACCGCGGCGCCGATGCTGCTGATGCTGGCCGCGCCGCAGGCCGCGCTGATCCGCGGCCTTCCCGCCCCCGTGCGAAGGCGCGTGGTGACGCCGCTGCTGGCGAGCCGAGGGGTGCGCGCGCTCGGCGTGCTCGGCCATCCGGCGGTGGCCACCATCCTGTTCGTCGCCACCACCTATTTCTGGATGATCCCGCGCTTCCACGACGTCGCCATCCTGAACGAGGGGATTCACGAGATCTGGCACACGACGCTGCTGGTAAGCGGGCTGATCTTCTTCTGGCGCATCCTCGATGCGCGCCCCTACCCGCTCGGCGCGTCGCTCGGCGTCAGGCTGTTCATGTTCTGGTTCGCCTCGATGGGCAACATCCTGCTCGGCTCGTATCTGAGCTTCAAGGGCGTGGTGCTCTACCACGCCTACGACCAGATGGGCCGGCTATGGGGCCTCGCGCCCGGCACCGACGAGCATTACGGCGGGCTCACCATGTGGATCCCCGGCAGCATGATGTTCGCCGTGACCGCGATGGTGATGATCTATCGCTGGGCGCAGTCGGAGGACCGCGACGTCGCCCGCCCCGTGCAGTCGGGCGAGCGGGTGGGGGCGGGGGAATTCCTGGCGCGGCGGCGCGCGGCGAACCGCAAGATGGCGCTGGGGCTCGTCGCGTTCGTCGCGACCGTCGCGGTGATCACCTTCTCGACGGTCGTGATCTATCACTACGCCAAGACCTCGCCGCTCGCCTGGTTTTAGGGTCTCGTTCCGCTCACGCGAAATCGCGACGTCAGAAAGACGTCCTAAGCGCTTTTCCTTCGCCCGGTCTCGAGGTCGGGCAGGAACGCCGCGAGCAGCCCGAGCAGCGGCAGGAAGGCGCATATCCGATAGACGAACCCGATGCTGGTCGCATCGGCCAGCGCGCCGAGCGCCGCCGCCCCGACGCCCGCCATGCCGAAGGCGAGGCCGAAGAACAGCCCGGCCACCATGCCCACGTTGCCGGGCATCAGCTCCTGGCCGTAGACGACGATGGCGGGGAAGGCCGAGGCGAGGATCAGCCCGATCGGCACGCTGAGCACCGCCGTCCACACCAGGTCTGCGTGCGGCAGCAGCAGGGTGAACGGCACCACCCCGACGATCGAGCCCCAGATCACGCGCTTGCGCCCCCAGCGGTCGCCGACCGGCCCGCCGATGAAGGTGCCGAGCGCGGCGGCGCCGAGGAACACGAAGAGATGCACCTGGGCGGACGGCACCGACACGCCGAACGTCTGGATCAGGTAGAAGGTGTAGTAGCTGGTGAGGCTCGCCAGATAGAAGAACTTGGAGAAGATCAGCACCAGCAGGATCGCCATCGCCCACATCACCTGGCGGCGCGGCAGGGCGGCGGCGGTCGCGGCATGACGCGGCCGGCGCGCGTGGAGCGCCATCCTGGCGCGGTACCAGCGCCCGACATTGGCGAGCACCACCATGCCGAGGAGCGCGACCAGCGAGAACCAGGCGATCGCCGCCTGGCCGCGCGCCACCACCACGAAGGCGGCGAGCAGCGGCCCGAGCGACGAGCCGACCGACCCGCCCATCTGGAACAGCGACTGGGCGACGCCGTGCCGCCCGCCGGAGGCGAGCCGGGCGACCCGCGACGCCTCGGGGTGGAAGACCGCCGAGCCGACGCCCACCAGCGCGGCCGCGCCGAGAAGCCAGAGGAAATGGTCGGCGACCGACAAGGCGATCAGCCCGAAGAAGGTGAAGCCCATCCCGATGGCGAGCGAGTAGGGGCGCGCGCGCCGGTCGGTGAAAATCCCGATCGCCGGCTGCAGCAGCGAGGCGGTGATCTGGTAGGTCAGCGTGACCAGCCCGACCTGGGTGAAGTTCAGCCCATACGTCGCCTTCAGCGTCGGGTAGAGCGCCGGCAGGAGCGACTGCATCATGTCGTTCAGCAGGTGGCAGAAGGCGAGCGAGCCGATGACGGCGAACGCCGTGGTTTCGGCCGTGCGCTCCTCCGCCGCGAGAATCTGCGCCAAGTCGTGTCTCCTGCCGTGCCGGGACGCGGAATCGCCGGAAGTAAGGGAATCGGCCGGTAACATGTGCGCCTGGGCGGCCGGGGGCAACCCCCCGGGCCGAAGGTCAGCTTTGCGCGGGTCCGTGACCCGCGCGGCGCGCGGACCTGGCCGCCGGGGCGTTTGCGCGGGGACGGGGTTTGCACTAAGTTGCCGCCCGTGCGCGCCCGTAGCTCAGCTGGATAGAGCGCTGCCCTCCGAAGGCGGGTGTCAAGGGGATTTGGATTGGAAGGAAGTGGAAAAAGAAACTGAGTTTCAGTAAGTTAGAAGCTTCTCGGCAAGCTGCCAAATCTGGAAAAATCTTCGCGTAAGCACCGCGTAAGCAGTTCTCGGAGAGCGACAGCGAGCAAGCGCGTAGCGCGACGTGCACCGACACGAAGCGGCGAGCGTTGGAACGAGGGGATTGGTTCAAGTAGGCCGAATCCGTTGACCTTCAGGGGCTCGCCGGACTAGGCAGATCAGAGATGCACCCGTAGCTCAGCTGGATAGAGCGCCACCCTCCGAAGGTGGAGGCCACAGGTTCGAATCCTGTCGGGTGCGCCAACCTCCCTAGATTTGCGCCTTGTGGCGCGATTCGGATCAGGTTGGCTGAAGGCTCGAAGATGTCGAGCCAGACCACATCCTCGCCCTGTCGTGTTCCCAACTGCCTGCGCCTGTGGGCGCAGCGTCATGCCGGCAGCCTTGAATTAGCCCCACTCGCTATTAAGATATATGGCGATATGCTTTAATAGCGGGTCAAGCTAATTAAAGGATCGCTTGTGACGAACGGAGAGAACCAAAGGCTCGGGGCATATGTCGAAACGAGCGCGGGAGGCGAGCGCGTGCGCGCCTATGTGCCTGCCCCGCTGCCGCCGAATCCGCCGCTCGAACTCGGACGGTTTATGCAGGTCTACGAACGCGCCATTGCCGCGGTCGGGCGCCTCGATGGCGTGACGACGATCCTGCCCTCGACGCCTTTGTTCCTCTACATGTACGTCCGCAAGGAAGCCCTGCTGTCCTCTCAGATCGAGGGGACGCAATCCTCGCTGTCCGATCTGCTGCTGTTCGAAAATCATGAAGCGCCGACGGTCGAACTCGACGACGTAACCGAGGTCTCGAACTATGTTGCGGCGATCGAGCATGGCGTCTCCCGGATGCGCGGCGGGTTTCCCCTGTCGCTCCGGCTGATCCGCGAAATGCACGCCATCCTGCTCAAGTCGGGACGGGGCGCTGCAAAGCAACCGGGCGAGTTCCGCCGCTCGCAGAACTGGATCGGCGGAACCCGGCCCGGCAACGCGCTGTTCGTGCCGCCGCCGCCGAACCGGCTGGACGAATGCCTCGATGCGCTCGAGCGCTTCCTGCACAGCGAGGATGCGGCGCTGCCCCCGCTCATCCGGGCGGGCCTGGCCCACGTCCAGTTCGAGACGATCCACCCCTTTCTCGACGGCAACGGGCGCCTGGGCCGGCTGCTCATCACGCTGATCCTGTGCGAGGCGGGGGTGTTGCGCGAGCCGATCCTCTATCTCAGCCTGTTCCTGAAATCCCGGCGCGACGACTATTACCGGCTCCTGCAGGAGGTCCGCCAGGCTGGGACGTGGGAGACCTGGATGGAGTTCTTCCTGACCGGCGTCGCGGAGACCGCCGAACAGGCGGCCGCGACGGCTCGCGATCTGATCGCCATGTTCGACGCTCATCGACAGCAGATCGCCGGCCTCGGCCGGGCGGCGCCGTCGGCGCTCCGAGTCCACGAACTGATGCAGGCCAGCCCGATCGTCACCATCCAGACCGTCTCCGAGAAGCTCGCCGTCTCCTTCCCGACCGCCAGCACGGCGCTGGAAAATCTCGCCAAGATCAACGTCGTGCGCGAGACCACGGGACGGCAGCGCGGCCGGATCTACGCCTATTCGGACTATCTGGCCTTGCTCGATCGTGGCACTGATCCGCTGCCGAGCTGAAAAGTTAAGAGCATTCTAAACAGCGCCCGCATAGCGTGGCGGTGGAATTGGTTTCGGGATGGGGAGGCGAAAGTTTGTGGGAGGCGGTCCGCGTATGCGGGCCGATGAAGTGAAGCGTGGACGTAGAGCTTCGTGATTTGCGTTTGGCGGTCGTAACGTCACAGCACCGCAGCCTGAGACAGGCGGCGGAAGCTCTGAACATACGCCAATCGACCCTGAGCCGCCGGCTGCACGAGATCGAGCGCCAGCTTGGCGTGGTGTTGTTCGAAAGGACGAATGGCGGCACGCACCTCACCATGGTGGGGCTGGAGTTCATCGCGAGCGCCAAGCGGATACTCGATGACGTGGACACGGAACTCCGGCGGCTCAGGAGCAGAAGCCGCGGCGAACTTGGCCTGTTGACGATCGGCGTTCATGCCTCCCCTTCGGCGGGGAACATGCACGCGACGCTGGTCGAATACCATCGGCGCTTTCCGGATGTGGATGTACGCACCGTCGATGGAAGCCATGATCGGCTGCTTTGCGCCCTCGCGGGCAACGCCGTCGATGTCGCGATCATGACCGGCCAGGCAACGGCATGGGACGGCCGGATGCTTCCGCTTTGGAGCGAACGGGTGATCGTGGCTTTCCCCGAACATCATCCGCTTGGCCAAAATTCGAGGATTCGTTGGGCGGATATTGCAAACGAAAAGTTTCTCGTCCCGCAGCAAGGCCCTGGACCGCAGTTGGAGGGGCTGCTCGCGGCGAAGCTTCGTCATGCCGTCGGCTCCCAGCACATCGTCCATCAGGACTCGTCACTGGACAGACTGCTGAGCCTGGTCAGTGCGAACTACGGCACGCTCCTGATGTTCGAGGGCGCGACCGGCGTCCGCCACGAAGGCGTCGTCTACCGGGAAGTCTGGGACGACGACGGTCCGACCCAAGTCAAATTCATGGCGTATTGGCGGGACGCGAACAGCAATCCCGCATTGGGGTCGTTCCTGGCGATGTTGCGCGAACACTATCCCGACTTCTCGGTCGAACCGCCAGCGACCTGAGCGCTTCGATCACGACGCGCTTTGGCGAAGGCACGGTCGGTCGCCATGAATCGCTCGATCATCGGCACGATGAGCTTCGAAGGCTCGGGAGCCGTTTGGCCGGTCGTCCGGCCGAGCACCTGAGCATAAGCGACGAGATCGCGATGCACGGCGGCCGGCAGTTCGACGCTGATTTTGACCGGCTTGTCGTCGGTCAGTGGCCCGAGCTTGAGCTTCGTCATGGTGTTCCTCCTTTCCCGTAAGGCGCCAGCACCAGGTCGCGCGTGACGATGACACGAACCGGGAAGCCCGGTCGGATGGTGAGCGTCGGCTGGATGTTGAGCTGGCGCTGCACGATCTGCTGGCCGGTCTGGCTGATGCTGTTCGAAGCGCCCGAGCGGATCGCCTGGACGAGATTGTTCTCGTTCTGGCTCGTACCGGCTTCGGCGCCGACGCTGAGGAGGGTCGAGAGGACGGCGGCCTTGAACAGCATGCCCCAATGGTTATCGACCTCGTCTTCGAGCCCCGCATAGCCTTGGGTATCGGCGCCCGGCTGTCGTTCCAGCACGATGGAATTGCCGTCCGGCATGATGATGCGCGTCCAGACGAGAAGGATGCGGCTCTGACCGAAGGCGACCGAGCTGTCGTATTGACCGATCAGCTTCGCGCCCTGCGGGATCAACAGGTATTGTCCGGTCGGGCTGTCGTAGACGGCCTCCGTCACCTGGGCAGTGATCTGGCCCGGAAGATCGGAGCGGATGCCGGTGATGAGCGCCGCAGGGATCACGGTTCCCGCCTGCACGACATAGGGCGAAGCCTTGGCTTCGAGACGGTCGGGGCTGACCGTTCGTTTGTCCGTCGCGGCGTTGAGGAAGGCGGTCTTGCGGTCCTGCATGTTCTGCGCGGACCCGGCGTCGACCGGTGGTGTGGGCGTTGGACCGGTCGTTGTGCCCGTCGCCGGCGGAGCAACGAGGCCGACCGGCTGCGGCTGCTGGTTGGTCTGGGCGAACAGGCGGCTTACGCGCGCTGCCTCGGTCTCCTGAGCCAGCCGCTGCGCCGCGGGATCGGGCGTGGTTGCCGAAACGCTGGTATTTGGCGCGGCGCCGGCATTCAGGATGGGTTTGCCGAGATCTCCGGGCAACGGCGGCCCAAGTGGGGGCGCCTGGCGCGGAAGGCCGGTATAGTCTTTCGGCAGCCCGGCAAGCCCCTCGGCCGAGGGCCGGCTTTGGGTGCTGAGCAACTCCTGCCCCGTCTGCGACCTGTTCCGGGTCTGAAGGGCGTAGCCGAGAGCGCCCGCGATCGCGAGGGCCGACACGGCGCCGAGCGTGATCAGCACCTTGCGCGAGAGGCGCGTGACGCGCGGCCGCTCGCCCCGGAGCCGCAAATCGGGCGGCACGACAGGCGCTGGCGCCGGCGCTTGTTCTTCCGGTTCGTCCGTCATGACCGCGGCCTTCCATCGGTGCGTACGATGCGGACGCGACGCTCACTGTCTTTGTCGCCGAGACGAAGTTCGGCCGCGGCGAACAGGCGGTCGACGATGTAGTAGTTGGCGCGAACGCGATAGTTCACCAGCTCGGAGTCGCCGGCCGGACCGATGACGAAGAGCGGCGGCATTTCGCCCTGGCGGATGCCGGACGGGAATTCGATATAGACCTTCTGGCCGTCGTCGAAGGCGCGCAGCGGCCGCCAAGCGGGATTGTCCCCCTCGATCGCGTAGCGGAAGTTGATCGCGGCGAGATCGACGCCGGTGGCGATCGGGGCGGCTGTTTCGGCCGCCGCATTTTGCTGGCGCAACGCGATGAGCTGGTCTTCGGGATATTGCCAGGAGACCGATGCCATATAGGTCTTCTCGGTCGAGCGCAGTTCCAGGAGATAGGTCCGCCGATCGGTGTTGATGATGAGGTTCGTCATCAGGTCCGGCCGGGTCGGCTTGACCAGGATGTGAACCTTCTTGGTCGGACCCGCGCCGCTTTCCGTGTCGCCGATGATCCAGCGCACCGTGTCGCCTGCGGCGACCGGACCTGAACCGACAAGCTGCTCGCCTTCCTGCAAGGCGATATCGGTGATCTCGCCGGGCGCCGTGTAGGCCTGATAAAGCGCGCCCGCCGAGTAGGGATAGACCTGCACAGCGTTGATGAAGCCGTCGCGCACGGGCTGCACGCGGGCGGCAGCATTCGCTCGATTGACGCGTATCTCTGGATCGGGCGATTGCGGTGGCTCCTTCCCGCCGGCCAGGGGCTTCAACTGCCCGGGCAGCGGCAATGGCTTCGGAAGCTCGACGATCTTCACCGGCGGCGGTGGATCGACGGATAGCTTCGCCGGCACGGCGTTGTCGTAGTTGATGTCGGGCGGAATGAATTTGTGGGCGCAGCCGCCGAGCGCCGTCACGGAGAGCAGCAGAGCTGCGAAGCCGGCTTTACGGAAAGACGTAATCCCGCCTTCCCGGTTCTGCTGAGAGACTGAAAGACGCGAAGCCGGACCGCCGGCTTCCATGGAAATCGGCGGGGTCATTGTCCCAGCTCCTTCGACCAGTTGATGGCAGTGACGTAGATGCCGAGCGGGTTCTTGCGGAGCACGTCGGCGGAGGTTGGCGGCTGGATCGCGACGGTGAGGATCGCGGTCCAGCGGGAGGTCTCGGCGAGCGCGCCGTCCTGATAGCGGTGCTCTACCCATTCCACGCGGAAGCTCGACGGGGAGGCGCGGATCACGCTCGAGACGTCGATGGCGATCTGCTGGTGGCCGAGCTTGGCGAAGGGATCGTTGGCGCGGGCGTAGTCGTTGAGCGCCTGCGAGCCCGAGGTGGTGGTGAAGTCGTAGGCCTGGAGCCAGTTCTGCCGCACGATGATGGGATCGGCCGGTAGCGAGCGGACCATCTCGATGAAGTGGGCGAGATACCAGGCGATCTCCGGATCGCTCGGGGCATAGTCGGCCGTGGCCGGCGCGACAGCCTGCGCTTGGCCGAGCTTGTCGACCTGCACCACCCAAGGGACGATGCTGCCGTGGGTGGACTGCCAGACCAGGCCACCGGCCAGACCCATCGAAAGCGCGAGTGAGCCGAAGGCCATCAGCCGCCAGTTTTTCGCCTGCACCCGGGCCGAACCAATTCGCTCATCCCAAGCTTGGGCGGCGCGCTGGTAGGGGGTCTCGGGTTCGGGGGTACGGCCGTAGCGGACCGTGGATCGGCGAAAGAGCGCCATTGTCTATTCTCCCGAAAGATCGACGGAATGGCCGCCGCCGTGGCTGTCACCGGACCTGAGGACGTGCGCCGCGGTGGTCGCGCCCTGGTGGATCGATTGATTGCGTCGCATCCGCTGCGCCCAAGCGGGAGGACCGGATCCGCTCGAACTCGGCGTAGGGGCGGCCGCCTCGCCGCCGCCGACCGTTCCTTTCGTTGAGGAGCCGCCCGTGGCCGCGAAACTGGACCTCGCGCCGGCGGCGAAGCTGTCGCGCATCGAGCCTGCGGTCTGAGCCGCCGCGCGCCGCATTGGCGCTGAGGCCGCCGCCGCCGCGGCCCGACCGACACCGCCAAGACCAGCGGCCATGCCCGAAGCGCCGGACCGGCCGGCGGAGGCCAGGCTGTAGGCGGAAGAGGCGCCACCGGCCATCGCCGCACCACCACGGGCCGCGGCCGCCGTCCCCGACGCAGCCGCCATCGCTCCCCTTCCGGCCAGGCCAAGCGCGCCAGCGCCGGCCATGGCAGTGCCGGCGACGGCAAGGCCAGTGCCGACGGCAGCGCCTGCGCCGAGTTGCGGCGCGCCGGAGACGAGACCCGTGGCGATGCCGGGCCCAAAGATGCCGAGGCCCAGCATGGCCAGCGCCGCGAGCACAACGGACAGCGCCTGCTCGATGGTCGGCTGGCCGCCGGCATAGGTCTGGGTGAACTGCGAGAAGAGGCCGGTGCCGATGCCGACGATGACGGCGAGCACCATGACCTTCACGCCGGAAGCGACTATGTTGCCGAGCACCTTCTCGGCAAGGAAGGCGGTCTTGTTGAAGAGGGCGAAGGGAATGAGAATGAAGCCGGCGAGCGTCGTCAGCTTGAACTCGATCAGCGTGACGAAGAGCTGCACCGCCAGGATGAAGAATGCGATCAGCACCAGCACCCACGACACCATCAGCACCGCGATCTGGACGAAGTTCGCAAAGAAGCTAGTGAAGCCCATCATCTGGCTCGCGGCGTCGAGCAGCGGCTGGCCGGCGTCGAGCCCGACCTGCGCGAGATGTCCGGGCTGAAGAAAGGTGGCGGTCGAGATCGTCGAGCCGCCCGCCTTCAGGCCGAGGCCCGCGAAGCTGTTGAAGACGATTGCCGACAGGTTGTTGAAGTTGGTGATGATGAAGGCGAAGAAGCCGATGTAGAGCGTCTTCTTCACCAGCCGCTGCAGGATGTCTTCGTCGGCGCCCCAGGCCCAAAACAGGCCGGCCAAGGTGATATCGATGACGATCAGCGTCGAAGAGAGATAGGCGACCTCGCCCTTGATCAGGCCGAAGCCGGAATCGATGTAGGTCGTGAAGGTGTTGAGGAAGGTGTCGATGACGCCGACGTTGTTCATCGCGCGTCTCCCCTCGTTGTGTCAGTCGCAGCAGGGGTGGCCGGCGCGGTGGCGCTCGGGGACGTTTGCGGCGGCAGCGGCCGCGCCGGCCTGCCGAAGAAGCGCCGACGGTTCTCCTCCCAGACCGCCTCGCAACGCGCATCCACGGCATCCTTGGGACCGAGCGCGCTGCATCGGCGCAGCTCGTCCGTGAGGTCATCGGTGGCTGGAGCGGTGACGGTCGGAAAGGTCTCGGCGACCGGCGCCGAGGGACGTCGATTGATTGCGACGAGAGCCGCGATGAAGCACGCGATCAGGGCGACGATCGCGGCGGCGCGGAAGATGTCCGACCGGTCCAGCATCACCGCGCCTCAGTTGCCGCTGAACATGGTGACGTTGCCGGGCTGGTAGCCGCTGCGCGTCGAGAAGTTCTTGTAGTTCTGCTGGCCTTGCGCCTCCGCGGCGGCGTCACGCGCCTGCTCGAGAGCATCGGCGCGGCTTTTCGCCGACAATACGGCGACGACGTCGGAGAGCTGCTGGGATTGGAGGGCCAAAAGCTGGTTGCCGGCTTGCGCCGCTTGGAGCGCGCCGGTGGCATTCTGGCTGGCCGAGACGAGCGAGGTCATCGCGCTGGAATTGGTCGGGATATTCCCGACCACGCCGGCCTGAACCTTCAGGCTGTCCTCGAAGGCCGCGACCGAATTTTGCCAGCGCTGCTGAGCGTTGGCGACCATCGTCGTGGTCGAGCCCGTGCCCGCGGCTGATCCGTAGCTGGTCGAATAGGCCTGTTCGATGCGCTGGACGTTGAAGGCGATGTTCTGCGCCTGACCGAGCAGCGACTGGGTCTGGGCGATCGAGGATTGAAGCTGGGTCAGCGTCGACATCGGCAGGTTGGCGAGGTTGCGCGCCTGGTTGACCAGCGATGTTGCCTGGTTGGTCAACATCTGGATCTGGTTGTTGATCTGCTGCAGCTCACGCGCCGCCGTCAGCACGTTCTGGCTGAAGTTGGTCGGGTCGTAGACGATCCATTGCGCCGAGGCCGGCGGCACGGCGACGGCCAGGGACAGCACGACGGCGCTTGCCGCCGCCAGATGGCGCAGCTTGATCATGATGACGTCTCCAGGTTGGTCAGCGCGGGGATGAGATCGGCCGCCCAGAGAAGGTCGCGGTCGGCGAGCCAGGTGGGCGTGAAGGTTTCGCGACCGGTTTCGGCGAGGACGCGCTCGATCGCGGCGTGATCGGCCTTCGAAGAGGCCGCACAGAATGCCAGCGCGACCGGCCCGAGGCCCAGCTCGAACAGCCGATTGCCGCGCCGAGACTGGCAGTAGTAGTCGCGCTTCGGCGTCGCCCGCGCGAGGATCTCGATTTGGCGATCGTTGAGGCCGAAGCGCCGATAGATCGCCGTGATCTGCGGCTCGATGGCGCGCTCGTTCGGCAGGAAGATGCGTGTCGGGCAGCTCTCGACGATCGCGGGGGCGATGTTGCTGCCGTCGATGTCGGAGAGCGATTGGGTGGCGAAGACGACGGAGGCGTTCTTCTTGCGCAGCGTCTTCAGCCACTCGCGGAGCTGCTGCGCGAACGCCGGATCGTCGAGGACGAGCCAGCCCTCATCGATGATCAACAGCGTTGGTCGACCATCGAGTCGGCCCTCGATGCGATGGAACAAATAGGTCAGCACGGCGGGCGCCGCGCCGGCGCCGATCAGCCCCTCGGTCTCGAAAGCCTGCACTGAGGCGGAGCCGAGTTGCTCGCTCTCTGCGTCGAGCAGCCGGCCAGAGGGGCCGCCGACGCAATAGGGCTGGAGCGCCCGCTTTAGCGCATTGGATTGCAGCAGCACGGCCAGGCCGGTGATGGTCCGTTCGCCGATCGGCGACGACGCGAGCGACGTCAGTGCCGACCAGACATGCTCCTTGGCGGTCGGATCGATCGTGACGCCTTCCTTCCCAAGGATGGCCGTCACCCACTCCGCCGCCCAAGCGCGCTCGGCAGGATCATCGATCCGAGCCAGCGGCTGAAGGGATACGGAATGCTCCGACCCGGCGGACAAGCTGCCGCCGAGGTCGTGCCAGTCGCCGCCCATAGCGAGCGCCGCGGTGCGGATCGAGCCGCCGAAGTCGAAGGCGAAAATCTGGTTGTTCCGGTAGCGGCGGAACTGCATCGCCATCAGAGCCAGTAGCACAGACTTGCCCGCGCCGGTCGGGCCGACGATCAGCGTATGGCCAACGTCGCCCACATGGAGGCTCAGCCGGAACGGCGTGGACCCTTCGGTCTTGCCAAACAGCAGCGGCGGCGCCTGGAAATGCTCGTCGCGCGCCGGCCCTGCCCAGACCGCCGAAAGCGGGATCATGTGCGCCAGGTTCAGCGTCGAGACCGGCGGCTGACGGACGTTGGCGTAGGCGTGCCCGGGGATGGAGCCGAGCCAGGCCTCGAGCGCGTTCACCCCTTCCGGCATGCAGGTGAAGTCGCGGCCCTGGATCACCTTCTCGATAAGGCGCAACTTCTCGGCGGCGAGGCCCGCATCCTCGTCCCAGACGGTGACGGTCGCGGTGACATAGGCTTGGCCAACGTCGTCGGAGCCTAGCTCCTGAAGCGCGAGGTCCGCGTCGGCCGCCTTGTTGGCGGCATCGCTGTCGACCAGCGTCGAGGCCTCGTTGGTCATCACCTCCTTGACGATGGCGGCGATCGACTTGCGCTTGGCGAACCACTGCCGGCGAATTTTGGTCAGCAGCTTCACCGCCTCGGTCTTGTCGAGCAGGATCGCGCGGGTGGACCAGCGGTACGGGAAGGCGAGCCGGTTCAGCTCGTCGAGGATGCCGGGATGCGTCGCGGTCGGGAAACCGACCACGGTCAGCGTGCGCAGATGATGCGACGCCGAGCCGCGGCTCCAGCCCACCGGAAAGCGCCTCATCGGCCAGCAGCGCATCGAGGTGCATCGGCGTTTCGGGGACGCGCACGCGCTGCTGCCGGGTCGAGATCGTCGAGTGCAGGTAGGTCAGCGTGTCGCTGTCATCGAGCCACGCCACCTCGGGCATGAAGCCCTCGACCAGTTGCAGCACCCGATTAGTGCGATCGACGAAGCCGTGCAGCAGCTCCCACGGATCGACACCTGTCTGCGACCGCCCTTCATAGAGCCAGCCTTCCACCCGAGAGGCGTCCTCGGCCGGCGGCAGCCAGACGAAGGTCAGGAAGTAGCGGCTTTCGAAATGCGCGCCAGCTTCCTCGAAAGCATCCTGCCGCTCGAGATCGACTAGGGCCGAGGCCGGATCAGGAAAGCTCGAGTGCGGATAGGTCTGGGCGGCGATCCGCTGCGCCTCGACGAAGATCGCCCAACCGGAGCCGAGCCTGCGTAGCGCGTTATTCAGACGCGCTGTGACGCCGACGAGTTCGGCGGGCGTGGCGCTGTCGAGGTCGGGGCCACGAAAGCGGGCCGTGCGCTGGAAAGATCCATCCTTGTTGAGGACCACCCCCTCTTCGATCAGCGCCGCCCAGGGCAGGAAGTCGGCGAGGCCCGCGGGATGATTGCGATATTCGGCGAGGTTCAGCATCGCGGCCTCACACGCCGAGATGAGCGGGATAGCGGAGGTGGCGGCGCACAACGTCGACGAACTGTGGGTCGCGCTTCGCCGCCCAGACGGCGGCGGTGTGTCCGACGGCCCAGATCAGCGCGCCTGGGATCCAGAGCCGGAGGCCGAGCGCGATCGCCGCCGCCAAGGTGCCGTTGGCGATCGCCACCGTCCGCGGCGCCCCGCCCATCAGGATCGGGTCGGTGAGCGCGCGATGGACCGGCGCGAAGAAGCCGGGCGCGTCGGGATCGGCGATCGCGGCCATCAGACCAGCGCCCCGCCGGAGAAGCTGAAGAAGGACAGGAAGAAGCTCGACGCCGCAAAGGCGATCGACAGGCCGAACACGATCTGGATCAGCCGGCGGAAACCACCCGAGGTGTCGCCAAAGGCGAGCGTCAGCCCGGTCACGGTGATGATGATGACCGAGATGATCTTGGCGACCGGGCCCTGCACCGACTCCAGGATCGAGTTGAGCGGCGTCTCCCACGGCATGGAGGAGCCGGACGCATAGGCGGCCGGCGCGAAGGCCAGTGTGATGGTGGCGAGCGTAAACAGTTCCGCTAGACGGCGGCGGGAATGGCGAGCGAGGGCGAGAACGCGGATCATGATGGGTCTCCGGGGGGCAAGGGGTCGCCGCCCGCCCCGGCGGACTGGACGCGGTAATCGCCGGTGGCGGGATCGAGGCCGGCGATGAGAGCGAGTTCGGAGAGACGACGTTCGGCGCCGCGGCCGCGCAGCACCGCGACGAGATCGATGGTCTCAGCGATAAGAGCCTTGGGGACGGTGACGACGGCTTCCTGAATGAGCTGTTCGAGGCGCCGGATTGCGCCGATCGCGGTGCCGGCATGGATGGTGCCGATCCCGCCAGGATGGCCCGTGCCCCAAGCCTTCAGGAGGTCGAGCGCCTCGGCGCCACGAACCTCTCCGATAGGGATGCGGTCGGGCCGCAGGCGGAGCGAGGAGCGGACCAGATCCGACAGTGAGGCGACACCGTCCTTGGTACGCATCGCGACGAGGTTCTGCGCGCGGCATTGCAGCTCGCGGGTGTCCTCGATCAGCACCACGCGGTCGCTCGTGCCGGCGATTTCGGCCAGCAGCGCGTTGGTGAGCGTGGTCTTGCCGGTGCCGGTGCCGCCGGCGACGAGGATGTTCTTGCGGGACGCCACGGCGGCGCGCAGCGCCGCCGCCTGGCCGGCGGTCATGGTGCCGGCGGCGACGTAATCGTCGAGCGTGAAGACGGCGACGGCCGGCTTGCGGATCGCAAAGGCAGGCGCCGTGACGACTGGCGGTAGCAGCCCCTCGAACCGTTCTCCCGTCTCGGGCAGCTCGGCCGAGACTCGCGGCCTCTCGGCATGGACCTCCGCGCCAACGTGGTGCGCGACAAGGCGCACGATCCGCTCGCCATCGGCGGCCGACAGTGTCCGACCGCTATCCTCGAGGCCGCCGGAAAGCCGATCGATCCACAGCCGACCGTCGGGATTCAGCATCACCTCGACGATCGACGGGTCTTCCAGGAAGGCGCCGATGGCTGGACCGAGCGCGGTGCGCAGCATGCGCGCACCGCGGGAGAATGCCTCGGAATGGAGCGGAGCAGCCGCCACGATCGTCCCCGTCATTGACCAATCGCGACACGCGATTGGTGACGGGGATGATTAGAAGAGGCAACAAATAGCGTGTTTCAACAAGTATTCGGCCGTCGTAGCGACCGATCGTAGAGCAGAGAAAAAAGACTTGCTGCGTGCGGAGCGGCCGTCCTTCGCTAATAGCGCTTATTGTAAGTTGCCAAGACACGTCAGACAGGATTCGTCGCGATGGGCGGTGCCCATAGGGCCGCCGAGGGACCTGATCGCCTACTCTTTGAGCTTCTTGGCTTCCGCCAAGAATTGCCGCTGGGACGGTGACATGGCCGGCATCAAGCGTCCGATCTGCCAATCGGCCATTTCCAAAAGCTGCACCTTCTCGCGGTCCCGACGGATGGTCAGTGTGAAGTCGCGAACATCGACTGGGACCCGCACTTTCTCGAAGCGCCAGAGAAGCGTGACGAGCTGCTTGGGTGTGAACGCGCCGCGATCTTGCAGGTAGTCGATGAACGACAGGATGCGGAATTCGGGGTCGGCCTGAGAGAGCGCCACGAGTGCTGTGATCACACGTTTTTTTCGGGCCTCCTCGATAAGCGCGCGGCGATCACGGCTGACCTTCTTCCGTGTGCCTGCTGCGTCGAGATCTTCGCCGTCATCGCCGGTGGCGCTGATGCCGAACCGGTTGATGCATTCGGACCCGATCTGAAGGCGGGTATCGGTGAACCTGTTCCTGATCTCGAACTGGTAGCGAATATCGGGGTGATCGCAGAGCTCGCAGTCCTCGTTGGGCGCTTCGAGATCATGGAAGCCACCCTCGTAGCGCCACTCGCGCAATGCCACTGCAAGGTCTGATTGCTCGCGGCTGAGGGGCAAGAGGTTCCTGGCAGCGCGCTGAGCCCAGCTCATTGTTTATCTCCGGCGCTTAGATTTGCCCGGCCAAGGAAGATTGCCGTCGAGTTCGCGAAGGCCGTATGTGTCTTCCTCCCAGCGCTTGCGCTCTGCAGGCGGTGGAGGAAGGACTTCATCGTCGAACCAAAGTAGCGTCAGTGTTTGATCCCACTGGCCTAGGTGGCGAACGTCCTCATAGAGAGCACCGTCGCGGTCCCAATCTTCAAACCACTGGTCAGGCTCAGCTTCCTCGGGGCCATTCGGCGCTGCGCCGGACCGGATTCGCGCGCTGTAGGAGTCGCTCGGCAAGTCCATGCCCGGCCTGATCCAGGCCTTGGCGTCGCGGAGTGATGTGGAGCGCGCGCTGTAACGAACCTTGCCATTCTCTGACAGGACGTAGGCGCACAGCTCACGGGAGAAGGTGGCGAAGCGCGATGCCGTCGACATCAACGAGGCGTCGAACTCTTCGGCCAGCTCGCTGATCGCGGCGAAGCCCATGTCGGCCGCATCGACGCGCGGCTTGAACAGCTTGTGGGGAAGGAGAAGTTCCGCCGCGAAAATATCGCAGGCGATTTCACCCTGGGGCCGGCGAGCAAAACTCCAACTCGGAGCCGTATGGTCGGCGGCAATCCCAAGCGCTTCATGGGCCACTTCGTGGCAGACGCTAAACCGCTGGCGCCGGCCATCATGGAGGCAATTCACGCAAATCCGATACCTGCCGTTCTTGTCGCGGAAGGACCAGGCGTCTTCGTTCTCCTGAAGCGTATCGGCCTTCACCACGCCGCCGATTTGAGCGGCATAAGCGGCGACCGATACCGGGAGGGCGAGAGGACCGCATTTCGCGATGAAGTCGCGCGCCTTCATCGCAACGGCGACCTCATCCATCATCGTCCTCCCTCATAAACTTGCGAATGCGGGCGAGCGAGGTGGCGTAGTCGGGACGAGCACCCCGGTTCACGACGGTGGTGAGCATGTGGAATTCCTCGGGGGTGACTTCGTCATCGGCCTGTGCGAACTCGGCGAGGCCGGGGTCTATGTTGGGGTGGCTCGCCAGAAAGCGCAGTATTTCGGCGTTGCGCCCTGAGGGCATCAGACCGGCGATCAGCTTGTCCAAGACCTCGGCCGACGGCGACTCCTTCGCGCCGGTCTCAAGGCGATAGATATAAGCGTGGTCGACTTCGCTCTGCTCCGCGACCGTCCGAAGGCTCCGCCCCCCGCGGAGCGCCTTAAGCCAAACCCCTAACGCGGACTCCGGCATCCGCCCTCCTTGACAGTCGTCACTGTTTCCCTCATTCTGTTGTCCAGACAGACAACACGCCCTGAATTGGCTCTCTGCCGAACAGGGCGTTTTTTGGAGCCCCGGCGTTGTCTGGCCGGACACCAAGGTGCCACCCGGCAGGGCGAAACGCAAGCGCCGCGAAAGCGGGGAAAGAAGTAGAATGTCAGTCAATGTCGCGGCGCACCTGGTGCGTATTCATATCGACCGGGTGGCTTACAGGTCGCCCAACCCCACCACCGGCGAAGCGCTCTATGCGCTGGCCGACATCCCGAAGCACGAGAAGCTCTACCGGGAAGTGGAGGGTGACGCGGAGGATGAGATGATCCCGCGTGACGAGACCGTCATCCATCTGACGGCGGACGAGCACTTCTACAGCCAGAAGGTCTTCGAGATTCTCGTCAACGGCGACGACCACGAGATCGAGACCAAGGAGATCACTTACGCTCGCGTGGTCGAGCTCTACCTGGGTAGCGGCGGCAAGCCGTCGAACGAATACCTTGTGAAGTACTCCCATGGGCCCGCTGAAAATCCGAGCGGCACCCTGGCCCCCGGTCAGAAGGTGAGGGTGAAGGATGGCATGCGCTTTCGGGTTGCCGGAACTGGCGAGTCGTAACGCCTTCATCAAGGACTACGAGGAGACGGGATACCTGATCGATTTCATCGGCGGCTATCTCGTCTTCTTCGGCCTGCCCTACCTTGATCAGGACGGGAAGCTCCAGCACGGCGATTGGGTCAGCCCCGTCGACCTCAACGGCCAAGTGATCGATCCACCGACGAACCACCAAGCATGGTGGCGCGGTAGCCGGCCGCACGACCAGCAGGGTCGCCAGCTCAAACTTGGGGGCGGCGCGGACAAGGTGACGGTCAGCGATGATCTCGTCACTGACTTCTCGTTTTCCTACAAACTGCTCGACGAGAACGGCACGATGCGCGCCTACCGTTCATTCGACGAGAAGGTGCAGACCTATCTCGACACGATCACGGCCCCGGCGCTGGCGGCCTATCCGCAGGCCACGCCGCTGCGCGCGATCGCAGTGAAGGCCGCGTCGCAGGGTTCACCCCTTCGGTATCCGGACACGATGTCATCTCGCTATCACATCAACGACCTGTCGGCCCTGTTGCGCGGCAAGCGCGTGGCGATCATCGGCCTCGGCGGGACGGGCTCGTACATCCTCGACTTCTTGGCGCGGACGCACCTCGCGCAGATCACCCTGTTCGACGATGACAAGGTGCATGTGCACACGATCTTCAGGTTCCCGGGTTTCATCCCGAACGCCATCGGCAGGCTGAAGGTCGAGGTTCTGTCGCAGCATTATGACCAATGGCACAGCGGGATCGAGGGCGTCCCCCAGCGCATCACGGCAGAAAATGTCGAGCGTTTGAAGCACTTCGACTTCGTTTTCGTCTCTGTCGATGATGGACCCGCACGCCGGCTTATCGTCGACTGGCTGAGCGCGAATGGCGTGCCTTACGTCGACTGCGGGATGGGTCTGAATCGATCGGCCGTCGGCCTTAGCGGGTTCGTGCGAGTGACGGGAGGCGATCGGAAGGCGTTCGATGACAATGTCGGCACGGTTCGGCTGCCCGTCGAGAACGCCAAGGAGGATGAATATCGCAAACAGGCTCAGATCACCGAGTTGAACGCCTTGAACGCGACCATGGCCGTCATCCGCTTCAAGCAACATTTCGGGCTGCTTGATCGCGAGGACGAGGCGACCTCGTTGATCTTCGACACAGCGACGTTTGAAATCGACTAAGCGAGGCCTGCCCGATGAGATACGCATACCAAGCCGTCGAGCGCATGCCCAAGCCGCTCAGAGATGGCATCGTCTACCACAGCGAGGAGTTCGGGGTTGGCGCCTTACTGTGCGCCTGTGGCTGCGGCCACCGGGTCAGCCTGTTGGTCCCCGATAGTCATCAGATCACCTCGGAAGGCGGCTGGGCCACGGTGACGCCGTCGATCTCGGTATGCGATGCGGCCTGCAAGTCGCACTATTTCATCACTGTCGGCCACGTTGAATGGATGCCGGCTTTCTCCAACGCGATGGCGGCGTCAGTCATGCGCCACCAGATCGCTCGCCACGCCGTTCACGATGAGAAGAAGCTCTCTTGGGCCGCCAGGATCAAGAGAGCGTTCGCGCGAGCCTACGGGCGGCTCAAGTCGATACTGGGAATCTGAAGGTGGCAAGCCCTTCGCTTCGGGCCGCTGTGGGAGTGGCTCCGCTGAGTGTCCGACCTACCAAAGGAGCAACTCGCAAGCACACTGGCTTGAATTGGAACCGCGCAGTAGGTCCAATTTGCGGCGACAGCCCAATATCCGCTGGCGGCGCGACCAGGATGTCAACGCCGGAGTAAAAATGCATCGGCGGGCCGGAGTAAAATAGCATCGGACGAGCGTGCCGGAAGGCCGCCGATCGGGGGCCTTCCGGCGTTTGGCGGTCAGACGTCCGGGCTTTGAGCCGGTGGCGTGGGGTGCTGGCGGGACACGCGCTTCTTGCTCTGTTTGAGCCTGTAGCTGTCACCGTTCATCTCGAGGATGTGAACGTGGTGGGTGAGGCGATCGAGGAGCGCGCCGGTGAGCCGCTCTGAGGCGAACACGGCGGTCCATTCGTCGAACGGCAGGTTGCTGGTGACGATGGTCGAGCCGCGCTCGTAGCGCTGGCTGAACACCTCGAACAGGAGTTCGGCGCCGGTCGGCGACAGGGGCACGTAGCCGAGCTCGTCGACGATCAGGAGTTTGTATCCGCCGAGCTGTCGCTGCAGCCGGAGCAGGCGCTTCTCATCCCTGGCCTCGTGCAGCTCGTTGACGAGCGCAGCGGCGGTGGTGAAGCCGACCGACAGACCCTTCTGGCAGGCGGCCAAGCCAAGCCCGAGGGCGATGTGCGTCTTCCCGGTGCCACTGTTGCCGACGGCGATGACGTTCTCGCGGCGAGCGACATAGTCCGAACGGGCCAGCTCCAGCACGAGGGTCTTGTTGAGCGACGGGATCGTGGCGAAGTCGAAGCTGTCGAGGCTTTTGACCGCGGGGAACCGGGCTTCCTTGATGCGCCGCTCGACCATCCGTCGCTCGCGGTCGATCAGCTCGAGTTCGGCCAGACGCAACAGATAGCGCGGGTGATCGACGCCGTCCGAAGCGCACTGCCGGGCCAGCTTGTCGTACTCGCGCAGGAACGTTGGCAGCTTGAGCACCTTGAGGTGATGGGCGAGCAGCACTTGCGGCGTGTCGGTCATGACGCCGCCCCGTCCAGCAGGTCCATGTAGCTGCGCGCCGAGGTCGTCGCCACGGTGGCTTTCGGCAGATAGGGATAGACCGTCAGATCGAGCCGTGGAGGTCGGCGCTCGATACGGCACAGCACCAGATGCTTCACCGCGTCGAAGCCGATCACGCCGCGGCCGATCGCCTCCCTGATCCCGGCGAGAACGTCGTCGGGGCGGAACACCTCCAGCAACCGCAGGACCTGGACGAACTCCCGCTTGCCGGGCTTGCCCATGCGCGCTTCGAGGAGACGGCGCAACGTCGCGAACTCTTCGGGCAGATTCCATCCGGCCAACGGTGCCGCCTGGTCCAGCGCGCCGGTCTTTTGCTCGAGCAAGGCCAGGTAGTGCAGCGGATCGAACACGAAGTCCTCCCGCTCGTAGGATCGGGCGTGCCGGGCAATGATGTCGGCGCCGCACGAGATCACAACTTCATCGACATAGCCGCGGATCAGCACCTCGCGATAGCCGTAGGCGGTCGGCACCGAGTAGTCGGTGCCACGATAGCGCACCAACGACAGCGAACTCACCCGGCCGGCCTTCTTCTCGCAGGCGTCGTACGGCGCCGGCGGCAATGGGTTGAAGGCCGCCAGATCCCGCATCAGCCGTTCGCCGATCGTCTCGCCGTGACCGCGCAGCCGATCGCCGAGCCGGCGGCGACAATCGTCGACCAGCTTCTCGTTCAGCCTGTCGTAGCTTGCCGCCCGCGGCATCGGAACCAGGTAGTTCCGGCGAATGTGGCCAACCAGCCCTTCGACCTTGCCCTTGTCGTTGCCTTTGCCTGGACGGCCGAACCGGTCGAGGAAGAGGTAGTGCGATTGCAGCTCGCTGAACACTCGCGTCCGCTGCCGGGTCCCGTCGCCCAGGATTCGCGCCACCGCCAGCGTCGTGTTGTCGTACAAAATCGAGAGTGGCACCTTGCCGAAGAAGCGGAACGCCGCATTGTGCCCTTCGCAGAACGCCTCCGTCGTCTCCGCCGGATAGGCCTGCACGAAGCACGCGTCGCTATGCGGCAGGTCCATCGCGAAGAAGTGGAGCTTCCGTTCCACCCCGTCGATGACCCCCAGAGCTTCGCCGAAGTCCACCTGTGCGTGGCCCGGATCGTGCCGCAATGGCACGAACACCTCGCGCTGGCGCAGACGGCGGCCGCGCACATAGTCCTTCACGATCGTGATCCCGCCGCCGTACCCGTGCTCGTCCCGCAGGCGCTCGAAGATCCGCTTCGCCGTATGCCGCTGCTTCGCCGGGCGCCCCTTATCTTCCTCCAGGATCCGATCGATGACGCCGACGAACGGGTCCAGCTTCGGCCGCTTCGGCGGCCCACGACGCCGGTATCCCGGCGGCACCGAGAACGTCAGCATCTTGGCCACCGTCCTCGGGTCTATCCCGAACCGCCGCGCCGCCTCCCGACGACTGATCCCATCGATCTGAACCGCGTAGCGAACCCGACCATACAAATCCACGCCCTTCATCCCCCGCCCTCTGCAAAAGACGCAAAGGGCTACCTGCTGCCGGATTTTTGCTCCGGCGCAACCGGACAAACCGGCCGCTTCAGTGAGGGACTTTCGCTCCGGCGCTTACAGGCGTCGCGGAAACCCTTGTCAAGGGCGTCGCCGGCTTCGATCTGGCGGGAGTCGATCAGCAGCGTGCGCGGACGAGGGAGGCGCGCGCCCTGTTCGTCATAGTTGCGGAACAGCTCCAGATGGCCGGCATGAAAGGCCGCGCGTTCGCCTTCCTCGGCGTCGCCGCGCTCGAAGCCGGCGATCCATTCGAACACAAGCTTGGAGATCGCGGTGTTCTGGCACACAACGATGAAGACGGGCGGCACGCCGATCCCGGCGCGCTGCCAGCGCTCGTACTCGCCTTCATAGTGGCTGTAGAGGGCGTTCAGCGCGGTCTTCAGCGTGTTGGGCAGGTCGAAGGGGCTGAGCTTGGCGGCGCCCGCGGCCGTCTTTGGCAGATCCTTGCCGATGTGCTTCCACAGGTCGCGATAAACGACCGTGTCGGTCTGCACGAGGTTGTCGCTCACCGGCACGCGCGGCAGCTTGACGATGCCGCTCTCGATCGCGTCCATCAGGCTGAAATCGGATACGACCCATGGGAAGAGCGTACCTTCCTCATAGCCGGAGCCGCGAAGGAAAAAAGGCGTGGCTGAGAGGTCATAGACCGCACGCACACCCTTCGACAGCTTGCGATCCAGCGCCTCGATGCCGTTGATCCAGAGCCGCGCGGCCTCCTCGTTCTCGGCCGCTTCTCTCTTGTCGTCGCCCGTCAGCGCGCCCTCAGCATCAGCGCCGACCTTGTGCCTGTAGCAGTGGTGCGCTTCGTCGTTGAGGACGTTGACACGGTCGTAGCGGAGCAGCTTGCCGCACGCCCGCTCCAGCATCTCAGCGTCGGTTTCCGTCGTCTTGAGCGGCTCGGGATCATTCCCCTGAAGGAAGCTGCGCGCTACCTTGGGCAGGGCCAGCGTCTCGCGATGCTGAAAGGCGTGGTAGTTGGTGATCACGATCTCTGCGCGCCGGATTTCGGGTAACATCTCCGGCGGCACGATCTCGCGTGTCTCATAATAGTTGTCCGGCTCGCTTGGCTGGAGCACGCGGAGTCGATCCTTGATCGTGATGCCGGGTGCGACGATCAGGAAGGCGCGGGAGAAGTCCTTCGATTCCTTGCGAGCGGCGTTCACCGCCTGCCAGGCGATCAGCATGGCCATGACGGTCGTTTTGCCACTGCCCGTGGCCATCTTCATGGCTAGGCGGAAGAGTTCCGGATTGGCCTCCTCGTTGGCATTGGCGATCTGATCCAGGAGGCCCTTCGAGGCCGCGCGCCTGGGTGCGATCTCAGTCAGCCAGATGATCGTCTCGACAGCTTCGAGCTGACAGAAGAAGGGGCGCGGGCCGGCCCACCACTCTTGAGGCCGGCGCCAATGCTCCAGGAGCCGCTGGGAGACGGCGGTCACGCCCCAGTCGGCGGGATTGCGCAGGCTCCGCCACGGATCGACGTACCCGCGTATCTCGTTGATGAGCGCGTTTTCGGTGTAGGTCTCCAGGTCGAGGGAGGCCTGCAAGGTTGACGCTTTCTTCCGCGAGGCCGGAACGGGGACAATGAAGCGCGATGGGCGGCGCCCCTGCCTCGGCTCCCCTTCGAGGGGCTGACCATTTTGATCGAGCGGATGATGCAATTCCGGCGCGCGATAGGGCGAGTTCAGAATCGGCCGCTCATAGAAACTGTTCAACGTCTTCGCCCCCGCACTATAACCCAGCGTTTTCCTGCAACTCTACTCGTCATAGCCCCTGCATTAACATAACCAACACGATGCTCCACCATGATCTACTGACGTTTGGCGTCTCACTGCCCCTGAGCTAACCCCATCTCCACAAGAAATCGCGAAGGCTGCTTTCCCCAGCCTCTATAGGTACTTGCGCGGCTCAGAATGAGAGACTCTTTGGCTCGTGTGATGGCGACGAAACAATTCCGCCGTTCTTCTTCCATCTCCGGACTGCCGTCACCTTTCTGACGGCTTTGAAACGACGGCAGAATGTCTTCGGCCAACCCGATCAGATAAACGAAGTCGAACTCGCGACCCTTGGCCCCATGCACAGTCATCAGAGTGACGGTATTAGGTTGCGGCGATGGTTCCTTCGACCGCAGTTGAAGTTGTTGCAGAAACTCGTCGAGCGTGATGTTGCGCCCGAAATGTTTGCCAATGTCGTTAGAAATCTCGCGCCACGCGGCAAGATCCTCAGCGAGGTCCGGGTCGGGGTCACTTCTAGTGGCCTGGCTTGCAAACTCCGCGAGAATGTCGTCGGCGATCTTCTTCGCTGACGCCGGTTCGAGGCGACTGGCGGCTTCGATTAGCTTCGATCGCGGCGACCCGTCTCCCACCTCTCGCGTAGCCGCTTCGGCCCATACTCTGAGATAGGCGACGCCGCTTGCTTCCGCGTCCGACAAGACCTGACCCACCGACACTTGAACCTCGGCAAATCTATTGAAGGCGTCGACTAGGACGGCCAGGTTTCGGCGATCCAACGGCCGCACGGTCTCGACCAAACAAGCGACCAGCCACCGGATTTCGGCGGACAGGAAATCGTCCCGACGTTGTGCGATGACGGCGGGCACCTGTTGGACCTGAAGCGCTTTCTGCATGCGCTCCAGCAGGGCGCGGGTTCGTGCCAGGACCGTTGTCTGTCCCCATTGGCTCTTCCCGCGCGCTGCAATTTCCTTCGCGATTTCCTCCGCTTCCGTCTCGTCGGAATCAAATGCGCGAAGCTGGATATGTTCGTGTGCGGGGAGCTTGAGTTCTGTCTTGCCGGCGACAAGAGGCTTCTTCGCCTCCGTCCTCTGGACGTTGTAGGCCACGAGCCGGTTGGCCGCCGTCACAATCGCAGGCGGGCAACGGTAGTTCGTTGGAAGCTGGATCAGTTGCGGCGCAAAGTCGGCGCGAAAACGCTGAAGCTGACGGAAGCTGGCACCGTTCCATTGGTAGATGATCTGGTCGTCATCCGCGACGGCGAAGACGTTCTTGAAGTCCTGTCCCGCCATCGCGCGAATGAGCCGGTATTGGGCGTCATTGGTGTCCTGAAACTCGTCGAGCAGCCAATAAGGATAGGAGCGGCGGTAGCGAACCGCGATGGCAGGAAAATTGGAAAACAGCCGATGCGCCTCGAATATCAGCGAGTTGAAATCGAGCACGTTGAGGCGCCGCAGTTCGTCTTCGTAAGCTTGATAGGTCAGCGCAATTGCATGGGCGTCGGTCGTTCGCGTCAGGCGTGACTCTGCGTCCTTTGGTTCTACCAGCATGGTCTTCATGCGGTCGATCAGGCTTAGATAGCGGACGGCCAGGGGATCCATACCCGCGCGTTTCAGCGCGTCTTCCAGAACGGCTTTACGATCATCGTCCTGTGAGTAGATGGCGAAGTCCGGCTTGATACCGAGGTGGATGCCGTGTTGGCGCAGAACCTGTCCGCAGAAGCTGTGGAAGGTGCCTATGTTGGCGCGCTCTTCAAGGCCGGGGACGAAGTTGGTGACGCGCTCCTTCATCTCGTCGGCAGCCTTGTTCGTGAAGGTCAAGGCGAGAATGCGGAAGGACCTGTCGCGACCTTCGTCAAGCAAACGGGCGATGCGGCAGGTGAGCACCTGAGTCTTGCCTGAACCAGGGCCGGCGAGAACCAGCATCGCACCATCGTCCCACGCTACTGCTTCACGCTGGATGTCCGTCAGTTTGGCGAGAGACTGCTCAAGCGGATTGTCAGTCATGCCAGCCCCCGAAGGTCTGCAATCGCATCGCGAAAGGCTTGGGGCATCCGCCCGGCAAGCGCAGCGTTCCCGCGGAGCATGGTCGCAAGTTCCGCCGAATAAGCCGTCTTGTGTCCTCGCAAATACCCTAGCAACGCAGCCTGGTCGGCCGCCGCAGCGCCGGCGACGCCGATGTTGGTCAGTGCGGTTTTGAGTTCCGCCTCAAGACCGTCGGCGATCAACTGCGCTTCAAGGTCCCCAGCGGCGAGCGTCCGGCACCGGGTTGCGACGAACGCCGCCTCGAAGTCGCGCGCCTTGATGCTTTGGCAATAGCCGTGCCCGGCGCCATCGCCGTCGAACACTGCGAGCCACGGTATGGCAAGCGCCCGCGCGAGCGCGGCGAAGATGGCGGGGTTGCCGTTGTTCTGGGCGTCGATCACTGCGACGCCGTGCTCGTCGAGGTCGTATCCGAGTTCCCGCGCTAGGGAGTGAACAAGCAGATACTCGGCCTGCCCCTCGACGATGAACCAGCGCCGAGCGAAGAAAATTTCGCCACGAATTCGGCGCGCGAAGGTTTCCAGCGCCCTCAATTCCTCGTCGCCGATAAAGAGCAACGCGCGATCGCGCAGGTCACGCAAGACACTGTGGATAACGGCCCTGTCGGCGTGAGTGCCGTAGCAAGTCAGCACATCCCGGAAGCGCTGCTCGTCAAGCTTGCCGTGAACGGTCAGCGTCTCGGCCGCGCGATCGTATCTGAACAACCCGCCACTTCCGGCAATAACGGCATCAAGCGCCGCTACATATGGGATGCGTGCCGAGAAGTTCGACGGCAGCGAATAAACTTCGGTTCCGCTCTCGGTCAGGCGAACCAAGCGAAGGTCGCGAAACGGAACGTGCTGCACGAAATAAGGAGAGTGCGTGGTGATGATCTTCTGGCCGGGCAGCGCTTTGATATGGGTCCACAGGGTCCGCGCGGCTTGCGGATGTAGATGCGTTTCTGGTTCTTCAAGTGCCAGCACAGGGGCGCTGTCGGCCTCGTAGAGTTCTGCGAGGAGATGTTCGACGAAGGCCTGGAACAAGAAGATGACGGACAGGCTTTGCACGCCCTGACCGTGGCGTTGCAGCGGAAGCCAAGGCCAGTCCGGTTCGTTGCGCAGAATGATTTCGGCCTTGGAAAGCAAGTCCCACGACTTGAGGGGGACGAGGCGCAAATCAACCTTGCCGTCTCGGTCACGCGCTGCGACGCGCGTGGCGCCGGAGAGCGTTTCCGCGATCTGCGCCAGCCGGGGATCGGCTTGCAGCAACTTCTTGTTCAGAAGATCGAGGACGCGCTGGACCTTGGTCTCCAACGCAGGCGGAATCTCCATGGCCTTGAGCAGTCGGCCCCAAAACTGAGAGCGCGGGGAAAACTCGTCGTCCACGTCTCTCAATGCGCCCAGGTAGAAAACTGGAAGGTACTGCCAGAAACGTTCGAGGTTCATGCGCCGAGCTGAGCCGCCGACAAGCGGCGCGCGCCCGGCATTGAGAAAGATCCAGGATGGTTCGAAGTTGCCCGCAGCTTCATTCCAGGCGCAGCTTGCGCGGAGGATGATGAAGGTCTTGCCTGTAGTGGGATCGGTTTGGACGATCTCGTCGAGGTCCTGCTGAAGTGCCTCAGGCCATTCGCCCGCTTGTTTTTCTTCGACGCGGATTTCTATCGAGACACCCGGCGGCGCTTTGGGGTCAGCATCTTCGTCAGCGAGATGAACATCGTATTCGGTAAAGCCGGTGCCGTGCTGTCCCCAGCGTCGCGTGAGAACGATCCGCACTGCGTCGAGGATAGCGGTTTTTCCGGCATTGTTCGGGCCGATGAGGACAGTTGTTTCATTCAGATCGAGGTCGAGGGCCTTGATCGAACGAAAGTTTGAGATACTGAGACGGGTGATGCGCATTAGGCGTCGCCCTCCGGATCGGCCGCTGCCGAGGGCGGACGCCTGTCAGCTGGTTCGACCGACGGGCCGTGGTGCTCAACGTAATCGCGCATGAATTCCCGAATAACCTGGGCGGCGGGCTTGTCCTGTGTCCGGCACACCTCAAGGAATTTGTCGCGAAGATCGCGCTGCACCCTGATGCGTAGACCCGAATCCTTCATCATGCGGCCAGTGTAGCCAATGGATACACATTAGCCAACGGATTCGTTTACAGTGAGCGAGCTTGCATTGGGTCGAAGTTAGGCAGCCATACGGGTCGTCTGGCGGCTTTCCTGCTCATCATCGCCGGCGGCTTTCCGGAGGAAGCGCGCAAGCGCCGCTTTCCGGGAGGCGCGGTCGAGCGCGTAGGCGGTCTGCTTGAACTCCTTCCCATCCAGCAAGCCCTCAATGTAGCCGGCGATCGTATCCGCCGCCATGATTAGGGCCGTGTCGAGCGAGTGGATATATTTGCTGGTGACGGAGCCTTTGGCGTGGCCGACCAGAGCCGCGATCGTAACCTCCGTGAAGCCGAGATCGTTGCCAACGCTCGCGAAGCTGTGTCGCAAGACGTGGGGCGTGACATCCGAAAGCGGCGAGCCCTTGAAGATCTGCTCCCAGTGGTTCGGGAAACTGCCGAACGCGTTGTCGTCGCCGTAGCCGGGGAAGACATAGGTGCCGGAAGCTGTCTTCCGACGCGCTTCGAGAAACTCGACAACAGGCAGGCCGATGGGGCGGACCGAGGTGCCCTCCTTGCTGTCGATCAGCCGCAAGCAGCTCCCATCGGTATCCGCTTCGGTCCACATGAGGCCGATGATTTCGCTCCGGCGGCAGCCGGTCAGCGCGATCTGACGAATGATATCCACCGTCGTCGCGAACTTCTCCTCCTTCTCGGCTGCGCGCAGTATTTCACCCAGTGTCCGATACTCCGCTTCCGTGAGCCGACGGGTGCGGACATTGTCCTTCGGCTTCCGCAGGCCGTGGGCAGGATTGGTGGTGATGATGCCAGCTTCGACCGCATAGGTGAGGATGCCGCCGAGGAGCCCGACGGTTCGCGTGGCTGTTCCCGCGCCGCCGCGGACGATCGCTTTGCCGCGCAGCTTCTTCGTCTTGACGGCGACTCGCGTCTTGCCGGCCATGATGTCCTTCAGGACCTTGTTGATGTCGGCCTTGGTCAGGTCCTTCACGCGGCGCGTTCCGAGAAGCGGGATGATGTGCCGCTCTATGCGGCCGGTGTCCGTCCCCACGGTTGTCGGTTTCTTGGGCCGCCCGCCCTTCCCCAAGATGAGGCCTGCGTTCAGGTCATTGACGTAGAGCGTGCAGAGCTCCTTGACCGTGATGGCCTTGTGATCGAGCTGGCGCTCCTCGGCGGGGTTGTCGCCCTGAGCAACGCGGCCCAACTGGACCTTCGCCTCCTGCCGAGCGCTTTCGGCCGTCCAGACGCCATGCAAGCCGATGGTGTAGCGGCGCGAGCGGCCCAAGGCGCGGTATTGAAGGACGTAGCTGCGCTTGCCAGAAGCGAAGACGCGCAGGCCGAAACCTGGTAGCTCATCATCCCAGATGACGTAGTCTTTCTCGCGGGACTCGGCAGCGTCGACGAGGCGCTTTGTGAGCTTAGCCATGGGAATTCTCCCGTCCAAACTCCCATTCTCGCGTAAGCACCACGTAAGCAGCCGGACGCAAGTCGGAGCGTGTCCGAGAGTATGCCGGACGAGCCGGAATTTCAATTTGTTTAGTGATTACAGTGGTATAGCGCATAGGAGCGAAACCCATCGAAAAGCGTCGAAGGGCAGGTTAAATTGCTCCGAAGGCAGAGGTCGTGAGTTCGAATCTCGCCGGGCGCGCCAGTCTTCTCAAAGACTTGGATGTATTCCGCGCGCGCGGCGCTTGTCTGCGCTTTGGCAGGGCGGACACATATTCGTGCGCGCCGTTCCTCGTTGCTTGCGACCGGCTGCCATGCGTCGGATACTGGCCTGCTTCCTCTTTGAGGGGCCAATCGCGATCCGCTGGGAGAAGTTGGGATGATCCGCACGAAGAACCTGATTTCGGCCGTCGCGGGTGTCCTGCTCGTGTTCGGGCCCGCCGTGGCAGGCACGGCTGTGGCGCAAGACTCCGCAACGCCGGCCAAGAAGATCCTGCACAACCCCACGGTGGCGGAAATCGTCGACCAGCTGTCGCGCGGAAAGCAAAAGCACATGCCGCGGATGCGCGGGCTTACCGTCGGACCGCCGGCGACCCAGACCGCCTCGGCGGCGCCGTCCTCCGGCTGCTACGCAGTCGGCGCGCGCACGGCGACGCGCGGCTTGACGGTCATGGCCGACGCCGCGTCGCATCCCGGCGCGTCGGCCGGCACCGAGGACTGCCATCCCGGATTCATCTCTCTCATCCGCTTCGGCTACAACTCGGCCCGGCTGGAGCCGGTGTCGAAGGGGGAGCTCGACAAGGTGGCCGCGGCGCTGCATGTGCCGGCGCTGCAGGACGACAAGTTCGTGATCGCCGGCCATACCGACGCGGCCGGCAGCGACACCTACAACATGACCTTGTCCGAACGGCGCGCGGCATCGGTCGTGCGCTACCTCGCCCAGCACGGCGTCGACAAGTCGCGCCTCGTCGCGGAAGGGCGCGGCGAGACCGAGCTCCTCGACAAGAAGGATCCGCTCAGCGCGGTCAATCGCCGGGTGGAAATCATCAACGCGAGCCGTTGAGGCTCGTTCGGCCGGTTGCGGCACGGGGAGCGCGCGATGACCGATGATGCCCGGGAGAGGATCGCCGCTGTCCTCGTCGCGGAGCTGGCCGGGCCGGCCGACGGTGCCGACGTCGCGAACGGCTTCGGCGCGTGGCAGAACGTGCGCGACACGGTGCTCGACCAGATCGTCGCCGCCCATATGGGCCACGTCGCGCAGTCCGGCGGCTCTGGCGTCGTCGCCGAATTCCCCGATGCCGACTCGGCCCTGTCCTGCGCGCTGGCCCTTCGGCGCGAGGTGGACGAGCGCACGCCGCTCGACCTCCGCACCGGCGTGCATTACGGCGACGTGACCGGCGAGGGCGAAACGCTCGGCGGCGAGGCCGTCGACGTCGCGACCCGGCTCGGCGCGATGGCAACGCCGGGCAGCATCTGCGTCTCGGCCGTCGTGCGCGACCACGCGACCGCCAAGGTGGCGTCGTCGCTGGTCGAAAGCCGGGTCGAGCGCCTGCCCGGCATCGCGGTACCCGTAACCGTCTGGCGCACGCGCGCGCCTGGCGAGGCCCCAGCCCCGGCCGCCGCGCCCGATGTCGCGAAGCGGCGGCGGTCGCCCGTCGGATTGATCGCGGCGGCGGCCGTCGTCATCGCGCTCGGCGGCGCGCTCGCCTGGTGGCAGCCCTGGTCGGAGCCCGCGCCCGAGGCGACGCCGATCGCCGCCGCCACCGCGCCGCCGCCCGCGGAGCCGGCGAAACCTGAGGCCGCGAAGCCCGAACCGGCTCAAGCCCAAGCCGAGCCTGCACCGGCCCCCGAGCCCGCCCAGCCCGAGCCGGCTCAAGCCCAAGCCGAGCCTGCACCGGCCCCGGTCGCAGCCGTTGCGCCGCCCGCCTCGGAGCTTCCCAAGATTGAGCCGGCAGCGGAACCGGCGCCGGCCCCCGCGGCCGCCGTGGCGCCGCCGACACCGGATCTTCCCAAGACCGAAGCCGAAGCCGCGCCGACTGCCATCACCGCGACGGCGTCTGCGCCTGCCGTGTCGGAACCGCCCAAGCCCGAACCGCCGAGGTCGGCGCCCGAACCGCCGAAAGCCGAAGCGGCTCCCGCCGCGCCGGCCGCGGTCGCGTCGCTCGCTCCCGACAACGACGCGATGGCGGAGCAGCGCAAGGCCCTTGCCGCGAAGCTGGCGGATTACGATTGCGCGCATTTGTCGGTCGCGGGAACGTCCGACGGCACGCGCGTTTCGGGTTTCGTGTCTTCGCCGGGCGATCTGCAGCGCGTGCGCGACCTGGCAGGGGGCGCGTACGCTTCGCTTGACGCCAAGCTCGACGTGACGGTGCAGCCGCGGCCTTATTGCGAAGCGATCGTGCACCTCGACGCGCACGCTCCGCGCAAGGCGGGAGTCGCGCCCGATTCCGGGATCGAGACCAACCATCCCGACCGCCACTACCGCAACGGCGACAGCTTCGTCGCGACGATCACCGCTCCGGGCGAAGGAACGCGCTATCTGTGGATCGCGTACATGAGCGGCAAGGGCGACGTGACCCGCATCTACCCGGCGAGCGGCGTCGACGGGCGCGTCTCGGCCGGCGAGAAAGTGATCCTGGGAAAGGACGGCCGGTTCCACATCAGCGCGCCGTTCGGGCGCGACATGCTGATCGAGATCGCCAGCGACGCGCCGCTCGCCGGCCAACTCGCCGGGCCTTGGGCGACGCCGCGCGACTTCCTGGATGCGCTTTCGATCGCGTTCTACGAGATGCCCGACAAGGAGCGTCTCGAAAGCCGCTACGTGTTCATCGACACGCAGCCGTAGAGCGCGGGCGGCACGGGGATCCTACTTCCTGCCGGCGCTGGTGCACGTCATGACGGGGGCGGCGCCTTCGCCGCGCCTCAGGTCGCGAAGGGTGGCGTCGTTGCCCTTCGACCACCATTCGTAGAAGCCGGCGGTGTAGCGGCTCCCCGAACCCGAGATGGCGGACGCGAACACGCGCGCGACCCCGTCGACGGGAACGACGGCGAGGAAATTCGGATCCGCATTTACGTAGCTGACCGTCACGGTTCCGGCCGCGCCACACGCGTAGCGGACCGGACGGAATTCGGCCTTATACCAACTGTCATTGATCAGAACCCGTGGGCCCAGTCGCGCAGGCCGATGGACATAATTCGCCAGGGCTGGGCGAGGAGGTTGTTCCAGGCATCGCAGCAATGGTCGAGGATGTCGGCGTAGGACGCGAAGACGCGGTTCGAGAGCCAGTTGTCGCGCATGAACTGCCAGACGTTCTCGGTCGGGTTCAGCTCGGGCGATTTCGGCGGCAGCAGCACGATGGAGATATTGGTGGGAAGATCGAGCGTGTCCGAGGTGTGCCAGCCCGCCTGATCCATCAACAGGACGGCATGGGCATCGGCGGCGACGGCCTGGGATATCTCCGCGAGATGCAGGTTCATCGCCGCGGTGTTGCAGAAGGGCAGGACGAGCCCCGCGGCCTTGCCTTCGGCGGGGCAGATCGCGCCGAAGATGTAGGTTGATTGCGTGCGCTGGTCGTGCGGCGCCGACGGTCGTGTGCCGCGGCGAGCCCAACGCCGGGTGATCTTGTTCTTCTGGCCGACCCTGGCCTCGTCGCAGAACCAGATCTCTATGCGCTTGCCCGCCGCCTTGCCGGCGGCGATCTCCGCCAGGCGGGCGGGGAACGCTTTTTAAAAACGGCCGCCGCCTCGGGGTCCTGCGCATGATGGCGGGGCCGGGCCGAGAGCTTGCGATAGCCCATCTTGCGCAAGACGCGGCCCAAGGTCGTCTCCGAGACCGTGATCCGGAACTCCCCCCACACCCATTGCACCAGATCGACCAGCCGCCAGCGCACGACGCCATGGACGGCGGGGATCGGACCGTCCTCCACGATCCGGGCCAGCGCCCGGCGCTGCGCCTCGTCCAGCTTCGGTATCTGCCCCGGTGCCTTGCCGTCGATCAGCCCCGAAGGGCCATCGACGTTGAAACGCAGCACCCAGTCACGGATCACCTGAAGCCCGACCCCGACGAGCGCGGCCGCCTCGCCACGCTGGCCGCCGTCGTAGATCGCCGCCAACGCCAGCAACCGGCGGGTCTGGTCCGCATCATCGGACGCCTTGGCAAGCCGGCGCAGCGTATCGCCGTCATAGTCATCTCGAAGCGGGATCGGCGCAGCCATGGCAAATCTCCTTCCGTTTGCCATGCTGAATCACAAAAACCCCGATTCAGGAATCCCCTTCGTGAGTCTCATTCAATGCGTGTTGGTATTACCCGTGGCGTCGATCGAGAGCGTGATGGCCGGGCGGATCTCCTGGGCGCTGGCCGGGGTGGCCGCGACAAGGGCGAGCGCCCCGACGGCAAGATATTGGACCGTCACCCTGCCCCCCCCAGATCGACGCGATCGACCGCTGCCTGTAGCCGAATGCGCCGCGGCCACCCGGGCCTACAGCACCTTCGCGACCGCGTCGAGCAGCGCCTGGGGTCCGCGCAGCTTGGGCACGATCGCATGCTGCCGGTACCATTCCGGGATCTCGGCGACGTCCAGCGCCGTGTAGAAGACCAGCGGGACACGCTGAAAGATCAGGTAGTCGGCGAGAGCATAGCCGGTTCCACGCTCCAGCAGGATGTCGAGCACCGCCGCCGCAGGCTTCTGCGCCCGGCACGCATCGACGGACTGGAGCACGGTCCGGAACGGCCCGAGCACGCTGTAGCCCGCCTCGTTCAACAGGCTGGAAACCGTCTCGCCGAGCGCCATCTCGTCCTCGAGGAGGAGAATGGCGGTGTGCGGCGCTTCGTCGGTCTCTGTCATGCCGACGCTCCTCGCATCGCCGTTGGCACGCCGACCGAAGCCTAGCCACCCATGGCCGGGAGCGGGTGTGGCAATATCGTGTTGCGGCGCCTTTGGCGCCGCCTACTCAGCCGCCGCGCGCGGGGCGGCGGTGCGTTTGGGGGCCGGCGGATAGGGCGGGCGGGTGAGGCCCAAATTGGCGCGGAGCGTGGTCCCCTCGTAGCGCGTGCGATAGAGCCCGCGGCGCTGCAACTCGGGGACGACCAGGCGGTTGAACTCGACCAGGCTCTGGGGAAAGACCGGCGGCATTATGTTGAACCCGTCACAGGCGCGCTCGGCGACCCATTCCTCCATGAAATCGGCGATTTCCGCCGGCGTGCCCACGAGCTGGTAGTGGCCGCGCGCGCCGGCGATGCGGCGGTAGAGATCGCGAATGGTGAGCTTCTCGCGCTGCGCCATCTCGACGAAGAGCTCGATCCGGCTCGACGACAGCGCGTCGCGCGGAATCTCGGGCAGAGGTCCCATGATGTCGTGCCCGGCGAGGTCGTAGCCCAGCCGGTTGGACAGGAGCTGGAGCCCGACCTCGGGCACGATCAGATCCTGCAGCGCCTCGAACTTCGCCTCCGCCTCGGCCCGCGTTTCGCCGATGCAGGGGAACAGGCCCGGCATGATCTTGAGGCTGTCGGGATCGCGCCCCCACGCCGCCATACGGCCCTTCACGTCGGCGTAGAACGATTTCGCCCCCTCGATCGTCGACTGCACGCCGAACACCACCTCGGCCATCTCGGCGGCAAGCTCCTTCCCTTCCTCGGAGGCGCCGGCCTGCACCATCACCGGCTCGCCCTGGGGCGACGGCGGCACGTTGAGCGGCCCCTTCACCTTGAAGAACGCGCCGCGATGCTCGATCACGTGGAGCTTGTCCGGATCGAGATAGCGCCCGGAGGCGACGTCGCGCGCGAAGGCGCCATCGCCGTAGGAGTTCCAGAGGCCGCGCACGGCGTGGGCGAACTCGCGCCCCTTCCGGTAACGGTCGGTTTTGTCCATGTGCTTCGGCAGCCCGAAGCTGTCGGCCTCGGCACGGTTCCCCGAGGTCACCAGGTTCCAGCCGGCGCGCCCGCCCGAGCAAAGGTCGAGCGAGGCGAAGCGTCGGGCGAGCAGATAGGGCTGGTCGTAGGTCGTGGTGCCGGTGCAGACGAGGCCGAGATGCCTGGTGTGCTGGGCGAGCGACGCCATCAGGGTGAAGGGCTCGATCCACGCGCCGTACGAATCGTGGATCATCGAATCGAGGCTGCCGCGCCAGAACGACACCGAGTTGGCCATGAAGAACAGGTCGAACAGCCCCTCCTCGGCGAGCTTGGCGAGCTCGACGATGTGGGCGAGGTTCGCTCCCGAATCGGGCACCGCGCCGGGGTGGCGCCAGGCGGCGATGTGGTGGCCGCAGGGCCAGTAGAACATGCCGAGCTTCATCTCGCGCCGCGTCGCCATCACGCCCTCCTTGCCCGTACGGCGGCAGTCTAGCGCCGGGGCGGCCCGCGCGCAGCGGGCGAATCGGCGATCCGTGTTCGCCGCGCGAGCGTTTCCGCCACTACGGCCCTTCCGAAGTTTTCCAGGGAGTCGGCGGCTGTCAACTTGCCGCGGCCGGCCGGTTACGAAATCCTTGGCAAACAATCGGGGCGGGATTACTTTCCGGCCATTTCGCGCTTACCCAAACTTGGAGTTACCCCAATGAAGAACGTTGCGTTCCGGGCCTCGCTGGCGGTGGCGGCCGCGCTGTTCGGCATCGCTACCATGGCGTCCATGCCGGCACTCGCCCAGCAGGCCGAGAAGCCGATGACCATGGAAAAGCCCATGGCCGAGAAGCCGATGGCGAGCAAGCCGATGGCGAAGAAGCACATGGCCAAGAAGCACATGGCCAGGAAGGCGCCTTCGAAGTCGGCGATGGCGCTGCAGGAGGCGCTGAACAAGCACGGCGCCACCCTGAAGGTCGACGGCCATATCGGCCCGGCGACCCGCGCCGCGATCAAGAAGTTCCAGGCCGCGAACGGGCTGAAGGCCACGGGCCATGCCGACAAGGCGACCATGGCGAAGCTGAAGGCCTAGCCTTCCGCGCCTCCGGCCGCGCGGCCCTGCTGGCCGCTCCGTGCCGTGATACGAACGAACGCCGGCGTTCTCAAAGCGCCGGCGTTCTTCGTTTCCGACGGCGCGGCCTCGTTCATCGCCAGGCGCCGTCGAATGGTCGCGGCATGGCCTAAATTATGACACGATTGTAGCGTGGATTACCGTCATCGCGTCTCCCGCAGTCGTGCCGGCCCAGCCGGCAGAGTCCCTCGGGAGGCCGCGTCCAGCGGGGCCCGGGTACCCCCCCACCCGGGCCCCGCACCTTTCTTCCCCCTGACCTCTCAACCCGCGCTCGATCCGGACCCGCCGGCCACCGCGCTCGCCTTGCGCGACACCAGCCAGTAGAGCGCGACCAGCGGGATCAGCAGCGCCAGCACGATGATGGTGAGCGCCGAGGCCGGCCCCATCCCGCCAGATACCCACAGTCCCCAGACGACGACGGCAAGCGTCGTGTTGCCCTGCGCCGACAGCAGCGTCGCGATGGTCAGCTCGCGATAGGTGAGAAGCGCCAGCCACAGCCACGAATACATGATCGCGGGGACCAGCAGCGGCAGCACCACGCGGCGGAAGGCGGACCAACGGCGGGCGCCAGCGACCCAGGACGCTTCCTCCAGCTCGCCGTGGATCTGGATCAGCGCGCCGTTCATCACGCGCGTGCCGTAGCTGAGCCGGATGATGATGTAGCAGATCAGGATCAGCCAGATCGAGCCGTAAAGCGGGATCGCCTTGTCGACCACGAACAGCGCGACCAATAAGGCGCCCACGCCGAAAATGATCCCTGGCACGGCGTGCGGCAGGAAGGCGAAGAAGTCGAACACCGCCCGCCAGCGCAGCTTGGAACGCACCACGACCCAGGAAAAGGCGATGCTGAGCCCGACGACGATGGTCGGCGTCAGGATCAGCAGGAAAGCCGTGTGGCGGATGCCGTCGCCGATCAGCCCCCACGGCAGGCGGTGGAAGTTGGCGAGCGAAACGTAGTCGAGCGCGGCGAGCGAGGGCGGGCGGAAGAACGAGAGGAGCGAGGACCAAGCAAGCGCCAGGATCGGGATGCCCTGCCCCAGGAACAGATAGAGCCCGAGCAGCCCCCAGGCGAGCCACACGCCGCGCCCGAGCTTCACGAGGCGCGGGCGGTAGCCCTTGCCCGTCACCACCTGGAAGCGGGCCGCGTTGCGCTGGATGCGCGTGTACCAGACGCTCATCGCCACCGCGAGCGGCACCATCACCGCGCCGAGCGCGGCGGCGGCGCCGTAGCGCGGCAGGTCGGTGTCCGGGTTCACGTAGAAATAGATCTGGGTCGAGAAGGTGAAGATGCGTCGCGACCAGCCGATGATCGCCGGCACGTCGAACGCCGCGAACCCGATGATGAAGGAATAGAGCATCGCCGCCGCGACGCCCGGCCAGATCAACGGCAGGGTGACGCGCAGGAAGGTCTGGCGATAGCTTGCCCCGGCCGCGTAGGACGCCTCCTCCAGCGCCGGGTCCATCATGCGGAAGAGCGCCGCCGTCATGACGAAGGTCAGCGGCGCGAGCGCCAGCCCCTCGACCCACCCCATCCCGGTGATCGAGGCGATGTCGAACGGCGGGCTGGTCAGCCCGAACAGATCCATCGCCCAGCGGTTGAGGATGCCGATGCGGGGCTGCATCAGGAAGATCCAGCCCATCGCCACGGTGAAGCCGGGGATCAGCAGCCCGGTGGTCATGACAGTGAACAGCGCCGTCTTGCCCGGCAGGTCGGTGCGCTCGGCGAGCCATGCCATCGGGATGCCGAAGGCGCAGGCCACCAGCACCGCGACGGAGGAGAATTCCAGCGTGTTGACCAGCACGATGTAGGTCTGCCGGTCGCCGAACACGCGAAGGTAGTTGGCGAGGCTCGCTTGGCGCTGGGGCGTGCCCGGCAGGCCGGTGTAGAAGCTGAGCCAGATCACCGCGACGGCGAGGCCGAACACGACCAGGCTAGTCGCGGCGGCGATGCCGATCATCGTGCCCGGCATCAGGTCGCGCTCGCTGCGTGCGCCGCGCGCGCCCCCCGACGGACGCGCGGCCGTCAGCCCGGCCATGGCGGGGCGCTGCGATGAACCTTCCCTCTCCGCCCAGGGCGGCGGAGAGGGATGCGATCGGCGATCATGCGTGCCGCTCTACTTCTTCTGGCTTGCGCGCAGCGCCTTGACCATCGGACCCTTGGCCTTGTCCATCTCGGGATGGGCGTTCAGGTAGGCGATGGTGATGTCGAGGAACTTCGCGCCCTCCTTCTCGTACTTGGCGGCGAAGTTGTGATCCGGCGCGTCGGGCAGCGTATCGAGATCCACGAGCCAGGTCTTGCGGATCAGCTTCTGGCCTTCACTCGTCATCGAGAACGCGACGTAGAGCGCCGCCGCGGCCTTGTTGACGGCATTCTTGGGCACGCCGAAATACCAGAACCGGCGCTGCGCGGCGTCGAGCATAATCGCGTGCGCGACGGGCGCGCCCTTCATGCGCCACTCGTCGGCCTGCTGCGGGCTGCAATCCATCACCAGTGCGGCGTATTCGCCGGTGGCGATTCGCTCGCCGTCGCCGCAGCGGAGCAGACCCGAAAGCTGACCCGACAGCTTCTTGATGTAGTCGATGGACTTCTCCGGCCCCCACCGATCGTTGGAGGAGATCGCCTCGAATCCCGCGGCATAGACGGTGGACGCGATCTTGCCCTTCCAGAACGGCTTCAGGAAATCGGTCAGCCGCTTCGGCGTCTCGTTCTTCGGCACGAGCTGGGTGTTATAGGTCACGCCCGGGAAGCCCGTCGCGAACCGCACCGCCTGGTTGCCTTCCTCCGTGACGTCGGCGGTGATGCGGCCGGGCAGGATCTTCTGCCAGTCGTAGGGGATCAGGTCGTGGCGCGAGGTCAGCACCTGGGCGAACGGGCCCGGCCCGATATAGATGTCGGTCGAGGCCGGCTGCTTCGCCGCGATCTCCGAAGCGAGCTTGTGCGCCGTCGCCGCCATCGAAGCGCCGGGGGCATAGTGGATCGCGATGTTCGTGCCGAACATCGCGTTGATTTCCTTCTGGAACAGCTTCTGGCCTTCGGCGCCGTTGAACACGTCCTGCGACCAGGTGACGTTGAGCTGGCCTTCCTTGTTGGCTTCGGCGACAAGCTTCTTGAGCTCGGGGCTCATTTCGGCGGCGGAGACGGGCGCGGCGGCGAGGGCGAGCACGGCGCCCGCCGCCAGCGCAAGGGCGAGCTTCGAGGTCTGCGAGACGTGTCCCAACGGCATGATCTGCTCCCTGTGGTCGGCGGTTATCTGTTGTTGGGCCAGAGCCTAGCAGACGGGGACGACGCGTCAAACCGGATTGGCGGGCGAACCGTCCCCGTGCCCTTGATTGCCGGCGCGGATGAGGCGACATTGCGCCCCATCGGCGAACGATCGGGGCAGGCACATGGCGCAACCGGGCACGCCGCCCGTGATCGGCATCATCGGCGGCAGCGGCGTCTACGAGATCGACGGGCTGGCGAACACGCGCTGGGAGAAGGTGAACACGCCGTTCGGCGCGCCGTCCGACGCGCTGCTGTTCGGCGAGCTGGAGGGTCAGAAGCTGGTCTTCCTGCCGCGCCACGGCCGCGGCCACCGCGTGCCTCCGTCGGAGCTCAACTTCCGTGCCAACATCGATGCGCTGAAGCGGGCGGGCTGCACCGAGATCGTGTCGGTGAGCGCGGTCGGCTCGCTCCGCGCCGAGCTGTCGCCGGGCACGTTCGTCATCATCGACCAGTTCATCGACCGCACGTTCGCCCGCAAGAAATCGTTCTTCGAGACCGGGCTGGTCGCCCACGTCTCGATGGCCGATCCGGTCTGCCCGCGCCTCGGCGATGCGATCGAGGCGGGCGCGCGCGAGCTGGGGCTGCGTGCCGTCCGCGGCGGGACCTACGTGGTGATGGAGGGGCCGCAATTCTCGACCCGCGCCGAGTCCGAACTCTACCGGAGCTGGGGCTGCGACGTGATCGGCATGACCAACATGCCGGAGGCCAAGCTCGCCCGCGAGGCGGAGATGTGCTACGCGACCATCGCCATGGTCACCGACTACGATTGCTGGCACCCGCATGACGCGGCGGTGACGGTGGAGGCGGTGATCGCCGTGCTGCTCGAGAATGCCGAGCACGCGCGCTCGCTGGTGAAGTCGGTGGCGCCCCGCCTGCACGGCCGCACCGGCTCCTGCTCCGCCGGCTGCCACACCGCCCTCGAGAACGCCATCATCACCGCGCCGGACGCGCGCGACCCCGGCATCGCCGGCCGGCTCGATGCCGTCGCCGGCCGGGTGCTGGGCGGGAAGGCATGACGCGGAAAGCGAATGCCCGAGGCCCCCTCACCCTGTCCCTCTCCCGGCGAGAGAAGGACAGGGTGAGGGGTGAGGTTGCCGAAATGAAGGCTCGGAGCATCGGATGAAGGTCGGCGGCGCCCATACCCGCACCATCTGGCCGAACGGCGACGGCACGGTCGAGATCATCGACCAGACCCGCCTGCCGCACGCCTTCGTCACCGCACGGCTCGCCACCATGGCGGACGCGGCGCACGCCATCCGCGCGATGCTGGTGCGCGGCGCCCCGCTGATCGGCGCGACGGCGGCCTACGGGCTCGCCCTCGCCATGGAACGCGACCCCTCGGACGCCGCGCTCGAACAGGCGGCCGCGACGCTGCTGGCGACCCGCCCGACGGCGGTGAATCTGCGCTGGGCGCTCGACGACATGACGCGGACCCTGCGCCCGCTCGCGCCCGCGGACCGGGCCGCGGCGGCGTGGGCGCGCGCGGCGGCGATCTGCGACGAGGACGTGGCGCTCTGCGAATCCATCGGCACGCACGGGGCGGCGCTGATCCGCGCGGCCTGGGACAAGGCCGGCCGCACGCGTCCCGTGAACGTGCTGACCCATTGCAACGCCGGCTGGCTCGCCACGGTCGACTGGGGCACCGCCCTCGCGCCGATCTACAAGGCCCACGATGACGGCGTGCCGGTCCATGTCTGGGTGGACGAGACGCGGCCGCGCAACCAGGGCGCCTCCCTCACCGCGTGGGAGCTTTTGAACCACGGCGTGCCGCACCACGTGATCGTCGACAACGCGGGCGGGCACCTGATGCAGCGTGGCGAGGTCGACCTCTGCATCGTCGGGACCGACCGCACGACGGCGGCGGGCGACGTCGCCAACAAGATCGGCACGTACCTGAAGGCGCTGGCGGCCAAGGACAACGGCGTCCCGTTCTATGTCGCCCTGCCCGGCCCGACCATCGATTGGACGATCGAGGACGGGCGCGCGATCCCGATCGAGGAGCGCGCGGCGACCGAGGTGACGCGCATCGCCGGCCGCACCGATGACGGGCGGATCGCGACCGTCCTGGTGACGCCCGAGGGAAGCCCCGCCGCCAACCCCGCCTTCGACGTGACGCCGGCCAGGCTGGTGACGGCTTTGGTCACCGAGCGCGGCGTCTGCCCGGCCACGCGCGAGGGGCTGGCCGGCCTCTACCCCGACTTCGCCAAGCGGAAATCCGCCTGATGGAGTCGCGCTGGTCGGACGCGGACGCGCGGGAGGCGGTCGATGCCTACGCCGCCAAGGGCGTTGGCGAGGAGCTCGCGCTTCGCGTCTACACCTCGCGTCTTCTCGGCCGCGACCGGCGCCTCGTGCTGCACGGCGGCGGCAACACCTCGGTCAAAACGACCGCGACCGACCTGCTGGGCGAGGAAATCGAGGTGCTTTGGGTCAAGGGCTCGGGCTGGGAGCTTTCCGACATCGAGCCGCCGGGCCTGCCCGCGGTGCGCCTCGCGCCGCTCGGCCGGCTGCTCGCGCTCGACGCGCTCTCCGACGAGGACATGGTCGATTACGTGCGCGGCAATCTGATGGATTCGTCCGCGCCCAACCCCTCGGTCGAGACGCTGCTGCACGCCTTCCTGCCGCACAAGTTCGTCGACCACACCCATGCCGACGCGGTGCTCGCGATCACCGACCGGGCGGACGGCGCCGACGTGGCGGGCGAGCTGTTCGGCAGGCGCCTCGCCCTCGTCCCCTACATCATGCCGGGCTTCGCGCTTGCGAAATCCTGCGCCGAGATCTACGCGGCGAACCCGGAGGTCGAGGGGCTGGTGCTGCTGAAGCACGGCATCTTCACCTTCGGCGCAACCGCGCGCGAATCCTACCAGCGGATGATCGCGGCGGTCAGCCTGGCGGAACGGCATCTGGCGACCAAGCCGCCGCGCGGCTTCGCCCAGGCGGCCCGGCCGAACGACGTCGCGGCGCCGCACGCCGTGGCGCCGGTCGTCCGCGGCCTGGTCGCGAGCCCGCCGGCCGAGCCGGGCGGGGAGCCGAAGCGGGTCATCCTCTGCCACCGCGCCACGCCCGCCATTCTCGATTATGTCGGCGGGGCGGAGCTCGCGCGCTACGGCCGGGCCGGGCCGGTAACGCCCGACCACGTGATCCGCACCAAGCCATGGCCGCTGGTCCTGCCGGCGCCGCGCGCCTCCGACCTGGCCGCCTTCCGCGCCGCGGCCGAAACCGCAATCGCCGAATACGTCTCGTCCTACCGCGCCTATTTCGAGCGCAACAACGCGGTGCAGCAAACACCCAGGATCGCGCTTGACCCGATGCCGCTGGTCGTTCTGGTGCCGGGCGTCGGGCTTTATGGCGTCGGCAAGTCGGCGAAGGATGCCGCCATCGCCGCCGACCTCGCCGAGACGACCATCGGCGTCGTGACGGCGACCGAGGCGCATGCGAATTTCGAGTCGATTCCCGAGCGCGACGTGTTCGACATGGAATACTGGTCGCTCGAGCAGGCGAAACTCGGCAAGGCGGCGGAGAAGCCGCTCGCCCGCCATGTCGCCGTGGTGACGGGCGGCGCGTCCGGCATCGGGCGCGCGACGGCACGGGCGCTGGCGGCCGAGGGGGCCGAGGTCGCGGTGCTGGACCTGAACGCCGCGAACGGCGCCATCGAATGCGACGTGACCGACGCGGAATCGGTCCGCCGCGCCTTCCGCGAGGTTGTCGTGCGCCACGGCGGCGTCGACATCGTGGTGTCGAACGCCGGCGCCGCCTGGCAAGGCCGCATCGGCGAGGTGGACGAGCCATTGCTGCGCCAGAGCTTCGAGCTCAATTTCTGGGGACACCAGCGCGTCGCCCAGGCGGCCGTCGCGACAATGCGCGCCCAGAAGACCGGCGGCTGCCTGCTGTTCAACGTGTCGAAGCAGGCGCTCAACCCGGGCCCCGATTTCGGGCCCTACGGGCTTCCCAAGGCCGCGACGTTCGCGCTGATGCGCCAGTACGCCATCGACCACGGCCGGGACGGCATCCGCGCCAACGCGGTCAACGCCGACCGCATCCGGACCGGCCTGCTGACGGACGGGATGATCGCCGCCCGGTCCAGGGCGCGCGGACTTTCCGAGCATGACTACATGTCGGGCAACCTGCTGGGGCGCGAGGTGACGGCCGGCGACGTGGCGCGCGCCTTCGTCTCGCTCGCGCTCGCCCGCGCCACCACCGGCGCGGTCGTCACGGTCGATGGCGGCAACATCGCCGCCGCGCCGCGCTGAAAGGGGCACACGCGCCGCATGATCCTGGAATCCAACGTCGCGCGGCTTTCCGAGGAATGCCGTCCCCTCGCCCGCGTGCTCGACGTCGGCGGGTGGCATCGGCCGTTCCGCCTCGCCACGCACGTGATCGACATCATGCCTCACGAGACGCGCTGCGGGTTCGACGCCATCGACCCGGAGAACGAGGAGCGCATCACCCCGGACAATTGGGTGATCCAGGACATCTGCCTCACCCCCTGGCCGTGGCCGGATAAGTTCTTCGACTACAGCGTGTGCTCGCACACGCTGGAGGACGTGCGCGACCCGGTGACCGTCTGCCGCGAGCTGGTGCGCGTGTCCAAGCGCGGCTACATCGAAGTTCCGTCCCGCGCACGCGAGATCTTCTGCAAATCGCGTTTCGCCCGCACCCGTATCGCGCTGGGCCGCGTGCCGGACATCGGGTTCACCCACCATCGCTGGTTCTGCGAGATCGCGGGCAACGAAGTCTCTTTCCAGCGCAAAGGGCTGGATTCGATCGCCCGGCCCGATTTCTACATCACGCGCGCCGAGCTGGGCCGCAAGATGACCGAGCCGGAATCCGGCATCTGCCTGTTCTGGGAAGGAAGCTTCGCCGCGCGCGAGGCGATTGTGCTGGACGACGCCCAGGCGGGCTACGCGCGGTTCAAGAAGGAGGCGCTGGCGCGGCTCAAGGGCCGGTAGCGCCGCGGTGCACCGTTTGGACCAAACGACAAGGGCGGGCCGAGGCCCGCCCTTCCGCTTCGCCCGAAGGCGAAAGTCCTACGCCGCCGCGCGCTTGGGCGGGGTGAGGTTCGTGCCGAGGAACTCGAGGGCGCGCGCCTTCGAGGTCTTGGCCGCCTCCTCGTGGAAGCTGCCGCGCTCGTCGCAGGTGAAGCCGTGGCCGGCACCCGCATAGACGTAGACCGGCAGTTCCGGATGGGCGGCCTTCACGGCGTCGATCTTCTCCATCGGGATCGACTGGTCGAGCGCACCGAAATGGAGCTGGACCGGGCACTTGGGCTTCAGGTCCTTGAACTCGGGCACCTGGCCGCCATAGAAGCTCACCCCGGCGGCGAAGCCTTCGAGGTCGCAGCAGGCCTTCCAAACCACCGAGCCGCCGAAGCAGTAGCCGATGATGCCGACCTTGCCGGCGCTCGCCAGCGCGTCGCGCGCCGCCGCCACGTCGGCGAGGATGCCGTCCCAGTTCAGCTTCTGGCGCAGTGCGACGCCCTTGCCGCGGTCCTCCTCGCCATAGCCGAGCTCGGCATCGCGCTCGGCGCGGTCGAACATCTGCGGCGCGATGCAGACATAGCCTTCCTTCGCATACTGGTCGGCGACGTTCCGGATGTGATGGTTGACGCCGAAAATCTCCTGGATCACGACGATGCCCCCCTTCGGGGTACCCGCCGGATCGGCCCGGTACGCGCCGAGCTCGAAACCGTCCTTGGCCTTCAGCTTGATCTTTTGGCCCATTGCCGTCTCCTCGGGTTCTGAGGCGCCACCGCAGGCGGCGGGCGCCCGGTTGATTGCGGCTCGCCTCACGTTTTAGACGAGCCGCCGCCCCCTGGCAACGGATCGCGGGCCGCGAACCCCCCGGCCGACGCGTTCCCGCCCCGGGGCCGCGCCTCATGCGACACGCACAAACCGTCGGCTCCGCCATTGGTTTCGTGCTACTTTCCCACGGGAGGGGTTGCCGGCATAGGACGCCCGGCGGCTCCGGCGGGGAAGCGGGATGTCCGGCGGCGAGGTAGACGAAAACCGGCCACAGGGCGAGACGCCAGGCTCGTTCGGGGTTTCCCGCGACGCGCTGATCCGCGCCATCGCCGACGCGAGCGCGGACGGCATCATCGGCATCTCCGTCGACGGCACGATCATCGCGTGGAATCCAGGCGCCGAGGCCATCTATGGCTACGCCGAGGACGAGGCTGTCGGCCGGCCGCTCACCATGCTGATCCCGCCCGACCGGCACGCGTTCGCGCTCCGCCGCATTGCCGCGTTCCGCCAGGTCGAGCGGCTCGAGGCCACCCACGTCACCCGCGACGGGCGCGAGATCGACGTTTCCATCACCCTCTCGCCCATTTTCGACGCGGCCGGCCAAATGGTGGCCCAATCGGCCGTGCTGCGCGACGTCACCGAGACGCGCAGCCTCGCGCGCGAACGCGACCGGCTGGCCGCCGCCGTCGCCGCCGCCAACGATTCGATCATCGTCTGGGAGCCGGACGGGACCATCGTGTCGTGGAACGCGGCGTCGGAGCGGCTTTATGGCTGGCGCGCGGACGAGACCGTGGGGAAGTCGCTGCTGATACTGGTGCCTTCGGACCGGCACCAGTTCTGGCGCGACACGCTGCCCGACGTGCTGACCGGCGGCCGATACGAGCAGTACGAGACGGTCCGGCAGCACAAATCCGGGCGGCTGATCGACGTCTCGATCACCGTGTCTTGCCTGCTGGACGAGACCGGACGGACCACCGGCGTCGTCACCATCGCCCGTGACGTCACCGAACAGAAGCGCGCCGCCGAGCGCCAGCGCTTCCTGCTGAGCGAGCTCGACCACCGGGTGAAGAATACGCTCGCCGCGGTGCAGTCGATCGCCTCGCACAGTTTGCGCGGCATGTCCGACACCACCGAGGCCAGGCGCAAGCTGGAGGAGCGGCTGGTGGCGCTCGCCAAGGCGCACGACCTGCTGACCCGCGACCAGTGGACCGGCGTCGCGCTCGCCGAGCTCGCCACCCGGCTGCTCGCGCCCTATGGCGGGGACGATCCGGTCCGCGTCGCCGTCACCGGGCCCGAGCTGCGCCTGCCGTCGCGCGCCGCGGTCGCCTTCGCCATGGCGTTCCACGAGCTTGCGACCAACGCCGCCAAGTACGGCGCGCTGTCCTGCCCGGACGGGCGGGTCCTGCTCGACTGGCGGGTCGATGAGGGGGACGGGCGGCGGCGGCTGCGCCTCGCCTGGCGAGAGGAGGGCGGGCCGCAGGTCGCCGCGCCCGGCGGGCGGGGCTTCGGCTCCCGGATGATCGAGGAAGGCCTCGCCCACGAGCTGGGTGGGGCGGTCACGCTGCGCTACGAGCAGCCGGGCCTCGTCTGCGTCATGGACATCCCCCTGCCGCTGGCCGGACCGGGGGCCGCCCCGGCGCCTTGACCGGGGCAGGCACCTGTCGTAGAAACCGCGCCAAGAACGCCCCCGTCGCCGCGGTGGGGGCGCGTATCGTTTCGGAGAGACCCGATGTCGCGACGCTGCTCGATCACCGGCAAGGGCGTGCTGGCCGGCAACAACGTGAGCCACGCGAACAACAAGACGCGCCGGCGCTTCCTGCCCAACCTGCAGGAGACGTCGCTGCTGTCCGATGCTCTGGGCGGCACGGTGCGGGTGCGGCTTTCGACCCGCGCGATCCGCACGGTCGACCGCAATGGCGGGCTTGACGCCTACCTCCTGAAGACCGCCAACGCGAAGCTTCCGGAAGAGGCCGTCAAGCTGAAGCGCCGCATCAAGAAGGCCGCCGCGCGGGCGGAAGCGCGGGCGGGATGACCCCCGAAGCCGCGAGCGCGGGCACGCCCCGCGCCGCGGCCGCAGCGAGACCCTTCGCCTTTACAGTCACTGCCCGAGACGCCGAGACCCGTGCCCGGACGGGTACGCTCCGCACGCCGCACGGCACGATCGAGACGCCGGCCTTCCTGTTCTGCGCCACCAAGGCGGCGGTCAAGGCCTGCACGCCGGACGCCGTCCGGGCCGAGGGCGCCCAGGCGATCCTCGCCAACACCTACCACCTGATGCTGCAGCCGGGCCCGGAGATCGTGGCCGCGATCGGCGGCCTCCATCGCTTCATGGGGTGGGATGGGCCGATGCTCACCGATTCGGGCGGGTTCCAGATCTTCAGCCTGTCGCGCGGCGGCGATCCGGACGCCCTGCCCAACGCGCCGGCGGCCGGGCGGCCCAAGGCCAACCTGGTCAAGATCAGCGAGGAGGGGGCGGCCTTCCGTTCGCACATCGACGGCACGCCCCACCTCCTGACGCCCGAGCGCTCGATCGACATCCAGCGGGCGCTGGGAGCCGATCTGGTGGTCGCGCTGGACGAGTGCCCGCCCGCCTGGCTCGACCGCGAGGCGACGGCGCGCTCGATGGCGCTGACCCACCGCTGGGAGAACCGATCCCTCGCCCGCTTCCGCAAGCGGGACGACGGTACCCAGGCACTCTACGGCGTCGTGCAGGGAGGCGTTTTCCCCGACCTCCGCCGCGAGTTGGCGGGCTGGGTGTCCAGCCAGCCCTTCTTCGGCCACGCCATCGGCGGATTCCTGCCGGCGCGCCAGGAGGATGCGCCGATGTACGAGATGTTCGGCGCGGCGACCGAGGGGCTCGATCCTTCGCGGCCGATCCACCTGCTCGGCATCGGCGGCGTGCGCGACATCTGGGAGGGGGCGGCGCGCGGCGTCGACACGTTCGACTGCGTCCACCCGACCCGCGTCGCGCGCCATGGCCAGGCGCTTGTGCGCGACGCGGCCGGGTGGCGGATGAACCTGCGCAATGCACGGTTCCGCGACGACCCGGCGCCGATCGAGGATAACTGCCCGTGCGCGGCCTGCCGGCGCTTCTCGCGCGCCTATCTGCACCATTTGATCAAGGCGGGCGAGGTGACCGGGCTCGTCCTCATCACGCTGCACAATGTCTCGTTCATGAACCGGCTGATGGCAGCGGTGCGCGATGCGATCCGCACCGGCCGCTTCGCCGCCGAGATGCGTGCCTGGTGCGGCGGCTGACGCGCGCCCCGGCTTTGGGCAAGGCGCCCCCGCCTTCCCATTCCCGCACCCCACCATCTGGCCGATTGGCAGCGCGCGCGGCTTCGTTGTAAGGTCTGCCCAACGAGAAACCTGGGAGGACGCCAGCACATGAAGAAGTCGCTCGCGATCTGCGCGATCGCCGCCCTTGGGCTCGCCGGTGCGCATGGCGCGCGCGCCGCGGGTACCGTGGCCTTCGCCTCGCTGCCGCAAGGCACCATCAACTACTTCCAGTGCAGCGCGCTCGCCAAGGTGATCCAGGAGCATTCGGACCTCCGCATGCGGGTGAGCCCGCTGCGCTCGGGCGAGTTGGCGCTTTCCGCCGTGAACGCGGGCGAGGCCGAGTTCCACCTCGGCGCCGCGCCCGAAGCGGCGAAGGGCCTGGTCGGGGCCGCCTACTTCAAGGGCCACAAGAACCCCAACATCCGCGTCGCCTTCAGCCTGCGCCCGCTGGTGCTCGGCATGTTCGTGCGCAAGGATTCTCGGCATCAACTCCTACGCCGACCTCAAGGGCAAGCGCATGCCGACGGGCTGGAACGCCTTCCCGTCGAGCCGCGACTATCTCGACGCGCTGCTCAAGACCGCGAACCTGACCGAGACCGACATCAAGCCGGTGCCGGTGCCGGGCCTCGTCCGCTCGGTCGAGGACTTCAAGGAAGGCAAGAACGACGGCACCATCGTGGCGGTCGAGGCGCCGATGGTGCGCGAGGCGGATTCGGCGGTCGGCGGGCTCAAGTTCCTGTCGATCAAGGACGGGCCCGACGCGCTCGCCGCCGTGCGCTCGGTCGATCCGAACTTCTTCATCGCGACCGTGAAGCCCGGTCCGCGCGCGGTCGGCGTGCTGGAGCCGACCCGCATGCTCGCCTTCGACATCACCATCGTAACGTCGTCGCGCGTGCCGGACAGCGTGGTCGCCAAGGTGGTGCAGATCGTGCACGACCATAAGGCGGAGCTAGTGAAGGCGCACGCCTCGTTCGCCGCGTTCGATCCGGACCACATGGCGAAGCAGTACGCCACGCTGCAGTACCACCCGGCCGCGATCGCCTATTACAAGAAGATCGGCATCTGGCACGAGGGCAAGTAGCCGTCGAAACCCGCCTCGCCGCGGGCGCGAGGGAAAGATCCGTCCATGGCTGAGCTGGAAGAAGCCGTAGAAGTCGCCCAGGGGGCGAGCCGGTTCGTGCGTACGAGCCGCCTCGTCCTCGCGGCGGCGATGACCCTGACCTCGATCGCGTGGTCGCTGGATTTGTTCCGGCCGCTCGGCCTCGTGCTCTACAACGAGCAGTTCCTGGCCGGCATGCTGGGGCTCGCGCTCGGCATCATCTATCTGCAGTTTCCGGCGAAGCAAGGCACCAAGCGGGCACACCTGCCCTGGTACGACGCGCTGGCCGCCATCGTCGGGCTCGTGACCGCCGGCTATGTCGCGGTCAATTATCCCGGCATGACCGACCGGATGATCGACAAGCCGATCGACGAGCTGGTGGTGGCCGTCATCCTGTTCGCGCTCTGCGTCGAGGGGCTGCGCCGGTCGGTCGGCAACACGCTGGTGATCGTGCTCGCCGTGTTCATCGTCTACGCGCTGGTCGGCCAGTGGGGGCCGGGCATCCTGCAGACGCGCGAGATCGACGCCGACAAGCTGTTCATCTACCTCTCGCTCGACACCTCGGCGCTACTCGGTCCCGCGCTCGGCATCGGCGTCACGGTGGTGATCGCGTTCATCTTCTTCGGCCAGCTCCTGTTGCGGTCGCACGGGTCGAACTTCTTCAACGACTTCGCCATCGCGGCGATGGGGCGCTATCGCGGCGGCTCAGCCAAGATCGCGATCACGGCGTCCGGCCTGTTCGGCACCATCTCGGGGATCGCCTCGTCCAACATCATGGCGACCGGCGTCGTCACCATCCCGCTGATGCGCCGCGCCGGCTACCCCGCCCACATCGCGGCGGCGATCGAGGCCGTCGCCTCGACGGGCGGCGCGCTGGTGCCGCCGGTGATGGGCGCCGTCGCCTTCCTGATGGCGGACATCCTGGCGATGCCCTACCGCGACGTCGCCATCGCCGCGATCATCCCGGCGTTCCTCTACTACGCCGCGCTGTTCATCTTCGCCGACCTCGAGGCGGCCAAGGGCGGCTACGCGCGCGTCGCCGAGGACATGATCCCGAAATTCTGGACCGTGCTGAAGTCGGGCTGGATCTTCGCCCTGCCCTTCATCGTGCTGGTCGTCGCACTGTTCACCTGGAACATGCAGCCGGAGACGGCGGCGCTCTACGCCTCGGGCGCGGTGATCGCGCTCGGGTTTACGGTCGGCTACAAGGGCCACAGGCTGAAGCTCTCCGACCTCTGGGCGGCGGTGATCGACACCTCGTCGGGCGTGGTCGGCGTCATCATGATCGTCGCCGCCGCCGGCTTCATCATGGGCGTGCTCAACCTCTCCGGCCTCGGCTTCGCGCTGACGATGGCCCTGGTCGAGGTCGGCTCGGGCAACACTCTGGTGCTGCTCGCGGTCGCGGCGGTGATCTGCATCATCCTCGGGATGGGGATGCCGCCGATCGGCGTCTACGTGCTGCTGGCCGTCGCGGTCGCGCCGTCGCTGGTCGAGGTCGGGGTGAAGCCGCTCGCCGCGCACATGTTCATCTTCTACCTCGGCATGATGTCGATGGTGACGCCGCCGGTCGCCATCGCCGCGTTCTTCGCGGCCAACCTCGCGGGCTCGGCGCCGATGCACACCGGCTACACCGCCATGCGGTTCGGCTGGACCGCCTATATCGTGCCGTTCCTGTTCGTGTTCGCGCCGTCCCTGCTGCTTCAGGGACCGCCGCTGCAGATCGCGCAGGCGGTGGTGACGGCGCTCGCCGGGGTGTGGCTGATCTCCGCCGGGTTCGTCGGCTATCTATTCCGCCCGCTGCCCTGGGACCGGCGCGTGCTGTTCTTCGTGGCCGGATTCCTGCTGCTGGTGCCGTCCGGCGCGGCGTCGTGGGGACCGCTGTCCGATGTCATCGGCGCCGCGATGGCGGCAGTCCTCCTTGCGGTCGAGGCAACGATCCGGAAACGCAGCGTACGCACCGCTTGAGCACCGATCCGACGGCCGCGAGGGCGCCGCTGCAGCTTGCCAATGTGTGAGATTTTCATTACACAAACCGACGGGGTCGCCGGCGTCAGTGAGCGGCCCGGTTGCACGGTATCGTCTGGGGACCCGATCGCCCTTCCGGGCGCAATAAGAACCAGAATGCGTATCATGGGAGGCCTTTGATGGCTTACGTCTCACCGGCGGAAGGCACCGCCGATCAGCACTTGCTCGTACGGCTGGAGCATTTCTGCGTGCTCGCCACCCGGCCGGTCGCCTCGCTCGGCGTCGCGGGCATGCTGACCGCCGCGGGCGCGACAGTGCTCGACGTGCTGATGCGCTGGCTGTTCAACTCGCCGTTCCCGGCGTTGAACGAGGTGGTCGCCATGCTGTTTGCAGTCGCGATCTCCGCGACCGTGCCGGCGGGCCTCGCCAACAAGGTGAACCTGCGCATCGACCTGCTGACGCGCTTCATGACGCCGCGTCTCGGTCTCTGGCTCGACGCGATGGGCTCGCTGCTGCTCCTGGTTTTCTTCGGGCTCCTGACCTGGCAGATCTACGTTTATGCCGGCCAGCTCGCCGATCAGGGACGCGGCACCGTGATGCTCGGCCTGCCGCAGGCGCCGTTCATTTACGGCGTCGCGGTGCTTCTCACCATCGGGTGCCTGGTTCAGCTCGTCATCATGCTGAACCACTTCCGCCAAGTGTACATCTACCCCGGCCCGCAGCCGGGCGAGGCGACGCACCCCGTTTTCACCAAGATCACCATCGCCGTCGGGATCGCCGTCATCGCGATCGCCCTCTACGTGACGTTCAACCTGCACGACGTCTCAAACTGGGCGCAGCGCCATATCGGTCTCGAAGTGCTGTACGCCTTCCTGTGCCTCTGGCTGTTCATGCTGGGGCTGGTGCCGCTCGCCGCGGTGATGGGCCTCGTCGGGCTGGTCGGCGCAGCGCTGATCATCGGGTTCGACCCCGCGCTCAGCGCCTTCGCCACGGAGGCGGAAGGCTTCCTCACCAATAGCCAGGTCGGCACGCTGCCGCTGTTCCTGATGATGGGCAGCTTCGCCGCGACCGCCGGCATGGCGACGGATCTCTACGACCTCGCGCACACGGTGCTGGGGCGGATGCGCGGCGGCCTCGCCTACGCGACGGTGGTGGGATGCGCCGGGTTCGGCGCGCTGACCTCGTCCTCGATCGCGACGGCCTCGCTGATCGGCAAGGTCGCGGTGCCCGAAATGCGCGAGCGCGGCTATTCGCCCGCGCTGGCGACGGGCGTCTGCGCGGCAGGCGGCACGCTGGGCGCGCTGGTGCCGCCCTCGGGCCCGCTGATCGTGTTCGCGCTGTTGACCGAGGCGTCGGTCGGCCGGCTGTTCATGGGCGCGTTCGGCCCGGCGCTGCTGAGCGTCATGCTCTACTGCGCCACCGTCTGGCTCTACGTCCACCTCGCGCCGAAATCCTGCCCGAAGCAGCTTCACTCCGGCATGAATGCGATCGGCAAGGAGCTGTGGAAGTGCCGCGCGGTCGGCGCGCTGTTCCTCGCCGTCATGGGCGGCCTCTATCTCGGCATCTTCACCGACACCGAGTCGGCCGCAGTCGGCGCGTTCGGCGCTTTCATCGCGGCGCTGCATCGCGGCAAGCTGAAGGGCGGCGCGTTCTGGCGCGTGATGGCCGAGGTCACGGCGGTGACCGCCATGATCTACGGCCTGATCTTCGGCGCCCAGACCTTCTCGTTCTTCGTCGCCGTGTCGGCGCTGACCCAAATCGCGACCGACTGGGTGGCCAGCTTGCACTGGGCGAACTGGGCCGTGACCGGATTGTTGCTGGTGTTCTACCTGATCCTCGGCTCGCTGATGGAATCGTTCGCGGTGATGGTGATCACCGTGCCGATCGTGACGCCGCTGATCCTGAACATGGGCTACGACCTGGTGTGGTGGGGCATCATCCAGCTCGCGGTCGTCGAGACGGGGCTGATCCACCCACCGCTCGGCATCAACGTGTTCGTGCTGAAAAGTGTGACGCCGGACGTGCCAATGTGGACGATCTACAAGGGGGTGTTCCCCTACGTGCTCGCCGACTTCGTGAAGCTGGGGCTGCTGGTCGCATTCCCCGCGATCAGCCTGTTCCTGGTCAACAACATGGTGCACTAGAAGCCGTGGCGGGCGGGCTCACCCGCGGCGAGGCGGTCGCGCGCGCCGAGGCGCTGGTTCCGGCGCTCGCCGAGCGCGCGCTCGCGGCCGAGGCGCTGCGGCGCGTGCCGGACGAGAATGTCGCCGAGCTGCGGCGCGCCGGCCTTTTCCGCATCCTGCAGCCGCGCCGGTTCGGCGGGCACGAGCTCGACATCCACACCCATCTCGACGTGGTCTCAACCCTCGCGCGCGGCTGCGCCTCGACCGCCTGGGTGTGCGGAGTGGTCCACGCCCATACCTGGCTGTCCGCGCTGTTCCCGCCCGATGCGCAGGCGGAGCTTTATGGCGCGAACCCCGACGCAATCACCTGCGCCGTGGTGGCGCCGCGCGGCACCGCCATCCCTGTCGAGGGCGGCTATCGCCTGTCGGGCTTCTGGCCGTTCGGCTCCGGCTGCCAGCATTCCCAGTGGATGTTCCTCGGCGGCCAAGTGAAGGACGCATCGGGTACTGTCCTCGACGAAGGCGAGTTCCTGGTGCCGACCGGCGAGCTCACCGTCAACGACGACTGGCACGTCGCGGGCCTCCGCGGCACCGGAAGCTGCAGCGTGCAAGGGAAGGACTTGTTCGTCCCGGCGCACCGCTTCATGTCGACGCCGCAGGCCTTCTCGGGCAACGCACCGGGCTTCGCTCTTCAGGACGGCTGGCTCTATCGCGCGGCGCCGGTGCCGGTGCTCGACATCGCGCTCTGCGGGCCCGCGCTCGGCATCGCGCGCGCCGCCCTCGCCGCCTTCGTCGACCACGTGAAGGGCGGCCGCGTGCTCGCCTATACCGGCAACGTGCAGGCGGAATGGCCGGTGACGCACACCGACCTCGCCGACGCGGCCGTGCGCATCGACATGGCCGAACTCCTGCTGCGCCGCCTCGCCGACGACATCGAGGCGACGGCGAAATCGGGCGAAGCGATGCCACTCGAGCGCCGCGCACGGGCTCGGATGGATTGCGCCCAAGCGGTGCGCTCCTGCCTCGAGGCGGTCGACATACTGTTCCTCGCCGCGGGCGGCGGCACGCTCGCCGAGCGCCATCCGCTGCAGCGCGCGAGCCGCGACGCGCACGCGATCAACATGCACGGCTTCCTCGCGCTCCGCCCGAACCAGGAGGTGTACGGCCGCGTCCTGCTGGGCTTCCCGCCCAACACGCCGCTCGTCTGAGCCGCGCTCAGCGCGTCGCGGCCGTCGCCGCCAGAATCTGCGCCTTCTGCTTGGCGTCCACCGGCATCAGCCGCTCGATCCCGTGGTCGAGCGCGCTCCGCAGCCGGAACAGGCTCGCCTTCCGGACGGCTGGATCGGATGACTGGATCATGGCGAGGCCGGAGAACCAGAGCCCCACCGGGTCTTCGGGCCGGCGCGCGAGGATCGCGTCGGTCATCTCCGTGATGGCGGCGAGGTCGTGCGCCTGGAGCCGCCAGCCGAGATAGGGGATGGCGAGGTCGCTGCGGTCCGGGGCATAGGAAAGCAGGCGGCGAAGACGCGGAACCCAGTCGTCGAGCAGGCGCGGAAAGGCGGGATCCAGCGCACGAAGCCGGGGGTCGAAGGCGATGTCGCCGCGAAACAAGAGCCCGGCCGAGGCGAGGAGTGCCGAGTCGATGTGGTCCGACCGTCTGTCGACATCGCAGGCGAGCGCGGCGGTGCGGGCGATGGCGGCGGACCCCGGCGTCCGCGTCTGCTCCAGCGCCTGGTAGCTCTGCACCATCGCGTAGCGGAGCGCGATGTCGCCCCGCCAGTCCTCGGCCGGAAAGGCGAGGCAGGCCGAGCCCGGCCCCGCCATCGCCACCGGCCCATCGAGCGCGGCGCGCACGGCGAGGCCGAACTGCAGCAGGAACAGGCACGCGGCGACCGAAGCGGCGGCGAGGACCGCCAGACCGACGAGGGCCGCCGCCCGCACGCGCCGCGATGCGATCGCGGGCCGGGTCCGGCCGATGGCTGACATCGCAAGCGCCAGCGCCGGCCAGGTCATCGGGAACTGGAACCAGAAGGCCGCGACGCCGCTCAGCACCGCGGCGAACGGCAGGCCGAGCGCGAGGCGGTCGCGGCGGCACCAGAGCGGGATCATCGCGACGGCGAGGAGCGCCAGGACGAGCGCCGCGATTCCGCCCGACAGCAGCGCCTCGAGCGCGAAGTCGTGGGTGTGCTGGTAGTCGCGGAACACGAGGTCCCAGCTTTGGTTGTACACGGTCGCGTTCGCGGCGGTCAGGTAGCGGAAGAAGGTCTCGCCCGCCTGGCCCCAGCCGAGCCCGTGCAACAGGGTGCCGGGCGCATCGGCGAACTGGGCGAACACCACCTGGTCGACGCGCGCGCGCGAGCGGATGGATTCGACGAGGCCGGTCGGGCCGAGGATCGCCACCCCGGCGATGACGCAAGCCGGCATCAGAACGGCGAGCGCCGCCCCGCCCCGGCGGATCGCGCGCGCCGAAATCCCGCCGCGCAACCGAACCCTTCGCGTCGCAGCCCATAGGGGCACGCCGAGGGCGACGACGAGAACGATCGCGGACAGGTTCTCGGAGATCACAAGCGACGGCAGCGCCGCCGCGAGGCCCAGCGGCGCGCCCCGGACGCGCATCCGACCGAACCGCACCGACCCGCCGGAAGCCGCGACCGACACCGCGACGCCGATCGCGTAGAAGGCGAGCCAGTCGTTGAACACGAACAGCTTGCCCCACACCGACGCCGCGGCGGCAATCCACGAAACCGCGGCCGCACCCCACACGAGCGCCCGCATGGTCGGGCGATGGGCGCGCGCCATGAGCCCGGCGGCGACGAACACGGCGAGTTCGGCGTAGAGGAGCGCGCCTTCGGCCGTCTCCGGCGCGCCGATCAGCATTGAGAGGGGATAGCGCGCGAACGGCGCGGTCGCGATGGCGACCAGGGATTCCGCGAAAAGTACCAGCACGTAGGGGTGGGCGACCGCGCGCCCTGCCCTGACCGCCGGCCGGTCGCCGACCGCGAGCATGAGGGCGAGGCCGAGCGCCGAGAGCGCTGCGGCGGCGTGCAGCACCGGGATGACGGGCTCGATGTCGGGCCACATGCCGATCCGCACCGGCGCATAGACGGCACCGTAGGAAACGAGGGCGAGCGCGAGGCCGGCGGTCGCGAGCCCGTATCCCGCCCGGCCGAGCACAGGCGGCGATGCAACGCTTCCCCCTTCCGCCGCTTTGCGCGCGGAAGCGACGCTCATTATCCCTCGTCCGCGAGGAGAGCCGGAACGTCGGCGATGCTGTCGGCGACGCGGACCCGGAATTCCTCACGCCCCAGTCGCTCGACGGCGGCGCGCGCCGCCCGCCCCTTGCCGGTCAGCACGTGGATCGCGCCGGCGAGCCCTGCGGCGCGACCCGCTTCAGCGTCGCTCGCCTTGTCGCCGACCATCCAGGAGCGCGCGAGGTCGAGGGGAAGCTGGCCGGCGGCGGTGAGGATCATGCCGGGGGCGGGCTTCCGCCAAAGGTGGTCCGGCCGGTCATAAGGCGGCTTCGCCTCCGCATGGTACGGGCAGGCCAGCACCGCATCGAGCTTCGCCCCTTCGTCGGCCAGCTTCCCCGCCAACCTTGCCTGCACGGCGCGGAAATCGTCCCAACCGTAATAGCCGCGCCCGATGCCCGACTGGTTGGTGATCAGTACCAGCCGCCAGCCGCGCCGCGCCATCTCGGCGAGCGCCGCACCGGCGCCGGGGATCAGCCGCACGTGCTCCGGCCTGTGCAAATAATTGACGTCCTCGATCACCACCCCGTCGCGGTCGAGGAACAAGGCCGGGCGCGGCGGGCCATTCCGGTTGGCGGCGAGGAGCTGGAGCCAGCACCCCTCGCCCGCCGCGTCGCCGGCACCCTCCGGACCGTCCCACCCGCTCACGCGCCGCCGCCGCACTGCCGCTCGATCGCGTCGCACAGCATGTGGCCGAGCAGGATGTGCATCTCCTGGATGCGGGCGACCGTGGCGGACGGCACGACGAGCAGCGGGTCGGCGAGGCCCCTGAGCCTGCCGCCGTCCCGGCCGGACAGCGCCGCCGGGACAATGCCGAGCTCGCGCGCGGCGGCGAGGGCGCGCAGCACGTTCTCGCTGTTGCCCGAGGTGGAGAGGCCGATCGCGACGTCGCCCGCCCGGCCGAGGGCGCGGACCTGGCGTTCGAACACATGCCCGAAGCCCAGATCGTTGGCCCCCGCCGTCAGGATCGACGAGTCGGTGGTGAGCGCGATGGCGGCGAGCGGCGCCCGGTCGCGGGCATAGCGCACCACCAGCTCGGCGGCGAGGTGCTGGGCGTCCGCCGCGCTGCCGCCATTGCCGAAGAACAGGATCTTGTGGCCGGCACCGACCGAGGCGACGCAGAGCTCGGCGAGACGCGCGAAGCCGCCCTTCAGCGCGGCGCGGGTCGCGTGCGACACCGCCTCGTGCTCGTCGAACTCGGCGTCGAAGAAGGGATCGCGCTCCATGGCCATGTCGGGCCCCTTTCGCCCTATGGGTAGCAAAACGGTGGGCCCCATGCCACGCACTTGACGCCGCTTTACCCCCTCCCGGAAATGGGATAAGCGGATTCCATGAGGATTTTCGCACCGAAGCCGCGGGCCCCGCGCCCCTTCGGACGGCGGAGCCGCCGGGGGCGATGAGCGCCGGCCGCGCGCGGCGTCTGGTGCTGGCCGATCGGCCGGGCGCGTGCGAGGACGGGATCCTGACCCTGCACGAAATCCGGCGTGAGCTGCGCGGCGGACGGCTTTTGCGCCGAATGGGCCGCTATTCCGGCGTCGATCTCGTGGTCGAGGATTTGGAGCATTGGCGGCGCCCGTTCCTCGGCCTCGCGCTCGCGCGTCTCCTGAGCCGCGGCGACTGCACGGTGCGCGACCAAGCCGGTCGGGGACAACCGGCAGGCTGGGCGGCGCTCGGGCGGGCTGGCGGCGCGATGCTGCGCGACGCGTTGGCCGCAAGGCGGGTGCTGCGCGAATACGAGGCCGCGCTTGCCGCCCTCGGCGGACCGGCACCGCCACGGCGGCACGATCCGCATGGCGCGACGGTGGTGCTGCGGAGCGGCGTCGGCGCAGCGCCCGGTTGGGGCGGCGCCGCGAGCCACCTGCGCGGCGTGCTGCAAGGGCTTGCGGCGCTCGATCGGCACCCTGTCCTGGCCGCGCCCGAGCCCCTGCCCGAGCTTCCGGACGAGGTGCGCGTCCTGAAGCTCGCCTACCCGGCCCGCTTCCGAGACTTCCCGAGCCTCGCGCCGCTCGCCGCCAGCGAGGCCGGCTTCGCCGCCGCGCGCAACGCGCTCGCCGGCACGCGCGTCGGGTTCGTCTATCACCGCAACCTCGCCTTCGACCTCGCCGGCGCGCGTCTGGCCCGCGCGCTCGGGGTGCCGCTGGTGCTCGAATACAACGGCTCGGAACTCTGGATGGCGCGCCATTGGGGCGGCGGGCTTTCCCGCGCGCCGCTCGTCGCTCGCGCCGAGGGGGCCTGCCTCGCCGCCGCCGACGTGATCGCCGTGGTGAGCACGGCGCTCGCCGACGAGCTCGCCGCGCGCGGCATCGATCGCGCCAAGATCGCGATCGCCCCGAACGGTGTCGACACTAGGCGCTTCACGCCCGCCGTGGATGGCGGGGCCGTGCGCCGCCGGCTCGGGCTCGACGGGCTCGTGATCGGCTTTTCCGGCTCGTTCGGGCGCTGGCACGGAGCCGATATCCTGGCCGAGGCGTTTGCGCTTCTCGCCGGCGGGCGAACGGACGCGATGCTGCTGATGATCGGCGACGGCGAGACCCGCGCGGCGGCCGAGCGCGCCCTCGCCGCGGCGGGGCTCGGCGCGCGAGCGCGGTTCACCGGGCCGATCGCCTCGGCCGACATGCCGGCGCATCTCGCCGCCTGCGACGTGCTGGTCTCGCCGCAGGTGCCCAATCCGGACGGCACGCCGTTCTTCGGCTCGCCCACCAAGCTGGTCGAATACATGGCGATGGGGAAGGCGGTGATCGCCTCGGACCTCGGCCAGATGGCGGAGACGGTCCGGGACGGCGCGACCGGGCTGCTGGTGCCGCCGGCGGATGCGACCGCCCTCGCCGCCGCCCTCGCCCGCCTCGCGGCGGATCCCGGCCAGCGCGCCCGGCTGGGCGCGGCGGCGCGACGCGAGGCCGAGGGGCGCGGCTGGGCGGCCCATGTCGCCACCATTCTCGCCCGGCTGGACGAGCGCTGCCCGTGCGGCTGACGCATTACGCGCGCCGCGCCGCGACGCTGCCACCGCGCGAGACCTTGCGCCGCGCGCGCGCCCTGTGGCGCCGGCAGACCGATGCGCGCCGCACCCGTGCCGCCGAGCATGCGAACCCGACCTACGCGCTCGATCTCGACGAGGCGGCGCTCGCCCTCGTCCCCCGCCTCTCGCCCTTGCCCGCCACCCTGCTTCGCGACGGGGTGGACGCGCGCGCGGCCCGGACCGCGGCAGCCCACGACCACGTATTCGACCTGCTCGGCTCGGGCCCCAGCCGCGTTACGCCGGGAATGGCGTGCGCCGGGCTCGGCGGCATCGTCTTTCCGCCCGCGGCGCCCGACGCCATTGCCGCGGCCGACGCACCGACCCCCGCCAACGCACCGGAATCGCGCCGCATCCGAGAGATGATCGAGCCCGGCTACGCACCCATCGACTGGCAGCGCGATTTCAAGTCGGGCTTCCGCTGGGTGGCCCGAACCTGGTGGCGCGACATCGATTACGGCGATGTGCGCGGCGCCGACGTAAAAATGCCGTGGGAGCTCGGAAGATTGCAGCATCTGCCGGTGCTGGCCCTCCAGTTCGCGGCGAGGGGTGCGGACGCCGAGGCCTGCCGCCGCGCGTTCCGCAACCAGGTGCTCGACTTCCTGGCGGCCAACCCGCCGCGCTTCGGGGTGCAGTGGGCCTGCCCCATGGATGTGGCGATCCGCGCCGCCAACCTCGCCATCGCCTGGGACCTGTTCCGCGCGCACGGCGCCACGTTCGACGCCCCCTTCGAGCACGTCCTGGCCCGCGCGCTATACGAGCACGGGCGATTCCTGATCGCATACCCGGAATGGCTGCCCGACGCGCGGAGCAACCACTTCCTCTGCGGGATCGGCGGGCTTGCCATCTGCGCCGCCTACCTGCCAGCCAGTGCCGAGACCGATGGCTGGCTTGCCTACGCGGCCGGTGCGCTGGCGGCCGAGCTGCCGCGCCAGTTCCACCCGGACGGCGGCAACTACGAGGATTCGACGGCCTATCACCGGTTGAGCGGCGAGGCGGCGGTCTTCGCCGTCGCCACCCTCGCGGGAATGCGCGGCCGGGTTGCCGCCGCGCTTGACCGGGTGCAGCCTTCCCTCGCCGACACGCCGGGCTGGACCGAGTACCGCGCGGGAGGGACACCGTTCGCGCCCGCACTCGGCGACCGCTTCGCCGCCATCGCCCGCTTCACCCGAGCGATAGCACGGCCGGATGGGCTGGTTCCCGACATCGGCGACAACGACAGCGGACGGTTCGTGGCGCTCGGCGAGACGTCGCGGGACCACAGCCATCTCGTGGCCGCGATCGACGCGCTGTTCGAGGGCGACACGCACGGCCTCGACGGTACGGTGGTGCGGGCTCTCGCGGGCGGCCCCATCTACGGCATTGCGCCGCCCGCGCCGCCTGCCGCCACGCCGCGGCGCTTCCCCGATTTCGGACTCTACATCTACGAGGTCGGACGGGTGTGGCTTGCCATCCGCTGCGGCGCGCTCGCGGGCGGCGGATACGGCGCGCATCTGCACAACGACCAGCTCTCGTTCGAGCTGGCGGTCGACGGCGCGGCGTTCTTCGTCGATTGCGGCGCCTATCTTTACACGCCGCTGCCCGAGGCGCGGAACCGGTTCCGCAGCGCCGCCATGCACAACACTCTGGCCATCGCGGGTCGCGAGCAGTTCCAGCCCGGCTCGGCGAGCCTGTTCCATCTGGTCGACACTGCCCGGCCGCGCGCGCTGGAGGTCGGGCCGGACGTCTTCGTCGGCGAGCACCAGGGATACGGCGCGCCCTGCCGGAGAAGTTTCCGCATCGCGCCGGACGAGATCGGAGTTGTCGAGAGCTGCACCGCGCCCGGCGCGAAATCGGTCAGCCTCCACCTCCACCCCGAGGTGCGCGTCGCGGCGACCACGGACGGCGCCATGACGCTGTCGCGCGGTTCCACGCGTCTCGCCGTGACAGCGGACGAAGGCGCATGGCGTGTCGAGCCATCGGAGATCGCGACCGGCTATGGCCGTCTCGCGCCGACGCAGCGGCTCGTACTGCCCGTCGCCGGGGACAGGGCCGCCTGGCGCATCCGGTTCGAGTCGTAGTTCGGGTTTGGAGTCGCGCCGTGCCGCTGCTATCGTGCGGCGCAGGCGGGCGCAGGGAACAAGTGTATGTGCGGCATTGTCGGCGCGTTCAAGCCGGTCGGCGGGGCGGTTTCGGCGGTGGAGACGCTGGTCGCGATGCGCGACCGGATGGTCCATCGCGGCCCCGACGGGGCCGGCGTGTGGCGCGCGGCCGACGGACGCTGCGGCATGGCGCACCGGCGACTCTCGATCATCGACCTCTCGGACGCCGCCGCCCAGCCGATGGCGAACGCCGCCAGCGACGTGGTCGTCACGTTCAACGGCGAGATCTACAACCACGCGGAACTGCGCGCCGAGCTCGCCGCCCGCGGCAAGTACCACTGGCAGACCGACCATTCCGATACCGAGGTGCTGCTGCATGCCTACGAGGAATGGGGCATCGGCTGCGTCCAGCGCTTCCGCGGCATGTTCGCATTCGCGATCTACGACGCGCGCGACCCGGCGCGGCCGCAATTCCACATGGCGCGCGACCGGGCGGGGGTGAAGCCGGTCTATTTCACCCGCACGCGTGCCGGCGAGTGGCTGTGCGCGTCGGAAATCCGCGCCCTTCTCGCCCATCCCGACGTCCCGCGCGAAATGGACCGCTCCGCGTTCTGGCACTACCTCACCTTCATCGTGACGCCGGCGCCCCTCACCTTGTTCCGCGGCATCTTCAAGCTGCCGGCCGGTCACGTTCTGACCGTCGACCATCGCGGCGAGGCCGCCTTCGAGCAGTACTGGGATTGCCGGCCGAGCGCGGCTGCGACCCTTCGCGAACAGGACATCGGCGAGGACGAGGCGACGGACGCGCTGCTGGCCGTGCTGCGCCGGTCGATCGAGCGCCGCATGGTGTCGGACGTGCCGTTCGGCGTGCTGCTGTCGGGCGGGGTGGATTCCAGCCTGGTCACCGCGCTGATGAGCGAGATGCTGCCGCGTCCGGTCACCACCTTCACGGTCGGTTATGAATCTTACGACGAGCTGAACGAGTTCCACCACGCCCGCCGGATCGCCGAGCGCTATCGCACCGAGCACCACGAGACGCGCATTGATTCGAAGGATGCGCAGGCGTTCCTGCCGCTTCTGGTCCGCCTTCAGGACGAGCCGATCGCCGACAATGTCTGCATCCCGCTCTACTTCCTGGCCGAGTTGGTGCGGAAATCGGGGACGACGGTGGTACAGGTGGGCGAGGGAGCAGACGAGAACCTGCTCGGCTACTGGTGGTGCGACCACTATCGCAACAAGGAGGAGACGGTCTACTGCCCGGCGCTGGCCGGCCGCTTTCCACCCACCGATGCGCCCGCCGAGGACCAGGAGATCGCGCGCCGGGCCCGCGCCGGGCAGGAGCTGTTCTGGGGCGGGGCGGTCTGCTGGTGGGGCGAGATGCGCCGCCAACTCACCCCGCGGGCGGCGCCATTCGCCGCGCCCATCGACTGCCCGGTGCCGGGGCTGCTGCCCGCCTCCTATCAGGCGCAAGAGAGCCACAATGTGGTCTCCGGCCACCTCGCGGGCCTCACCGGCCATCTGGTTCCGCCGGAATCGATGCAGAAGATCCCCTACATGGAGATGAAGCTGCGCCTGCCCGAGCATCTCCTGATGCGGGTCGACAAGATGACCATGGCCCATTCGGTGGAGGCGCGCGTGCCGTTCCTCGACCACGAGGTGGTCGAGTTCGCGACGCGCCTGCCGCCGCGCTACAAGCTCGCCGACGGAATCGGCAAGAAAATCCTCAAGCGCGCCGCCGAGCCGTATGTCGATCACGATCTTCTGTACCGCCGGAAGCAGGGGTTCGGCGCGCCGATGGAGCAGTGGTTCAAGGAAAGGGAGTTCGGCCGGCGGATGCTCTCGGCCTACGAAGGCTCGCGGCTCCGCAAGGACGGGTTTTTCGACGACGACTACTTCCGCGGGCTGATGAAGCACCAGATTGGGCCGGGCGGCGGGTACAGCTTCCACCTGTGGACCGTGCTGAACGCCGTGCTGTGGCACGAGGTCTGGATCGAGGGCAACGAGTCCTGCCTGTGACGCGCCCGCCGCATCTGGCGTCCGGCTGAGCCGATGTGCGGGATCGCCGGCGCGCTCGCCCTGGGACCGGACGCCACCGTCGGCCGGGCGCCGCTGCAGGCGATGACCGACGCGCTGGCGCATCGCGGGCCGGACGGCGACGGGTTGTGGATCGCCCCTGACGGGAAGGTCGGGTTCGGCCATCGCCGGCTCGCCATCCTCGACCTGGCGCCCGAGGCGGCCCAGCCGATGCGCTCGGCCGACGGGGCGATCGTCGTCACGTTCAATGGCGAAATTTACAACCACCGCGCGCTGCGGGCCGAACTCGCCGCGACTGGCGCGCGGTTCGTCACCGACCACGCCGACACCGAGGTGCTGATCCACGGCTACGCCGCCTGGGGCATCAAAAGGCTGCTCGCCCGCCTCGACGGGATGTTCGCTTTCGCCCTTTGGGACGCGCGCGAGCGGCGCCTGTTCCTCGCCCGCGACCGGCTGGGCATCAAGCCGCTCTACTTCATGCGCGATGTGAAGCGCATCCTTTTTTCTTCTAAAATCAAATCACTGTTATCCGATCCTACAGTTCCGCGCGAGGTCGAGACGAAGGCGCTTTCGGCCTATCTCACCTTCCTGGTCGCCCCCGCGCCGCTGACCTTGTTCCGCGGCATCGAGAAGTTGCCGGCCGCGCATTTCGCCGTTGCCGGGCCCGACGGGTCATGGCGCCTCACCCGCTACTGGGACGCGCCACCGCACGCACCGGAGCCGGGCGACCCGGTCACCGGCGTGCGCGAACGGCTGGGCGCCGCCGTCGCGCGACAGCGCGAGGCCGACGTTCCGGTCGGGCTGATGCTCTCGGGCGGGGTCGATTCCTCAGCCCTCTGCGCACTGATGACGGCCGAGGGCGGGCCCAGGCTCAACACCTTCACCGTCGGGTTCGACGACCATCCCGCGCTCAACGAGTTCGAGTTTGCCCGCAAGGTCGCCGCGCATTTCGGGACGGATCATCACGAAATCCGCATCGGGGAGCGTGACGCCATCGGGCTGTTGCAAGGGCTGGTTGAGGCGCAGGATGAACCCCTCGCCGACTGGGTCTGCCTGCCGCTGCATTTCGTCGCCGGGCTCGCCCGGCGGACCGGGATCAAATCGGTGCTGTGCGGCGAAGGGGCGGACGAAATCTTCGCCGGCTACGGGGGTTATCTCAGCTACCTCGATTTCGAAGCGAAGTACGGACAGCGCCTGCGCCGCCTTCCGGCCGGTGTCGTCAGCCTGCTCGCCGCCACGGCCCGCGCGGCGCGCCACCGCTCGCGCAAGGCCGAGGCCTATTGCGACATCCTCGACCGTGTCGCCCATCGCCGCGCCCTGTTCTGGGGCGGAGCCATCGGGTTCTGGCCGAGCGCTCTCGACGATATCTACGAGAGCCACAACGATCCGGGCGCCGTCATCGAGGACATGCTGCGCCCCCTCCCGGGCGGCGAGACGCTCGGGCGCATGACCTACACCGAACTGAAGCTTCGCCTGCCCGAGCTTCTCCTGATGCGGGTCGACAAGATGTGCATGGCCCACGGGGTGGAGGCGCGCGTGCCCTTTCTCGATCACGCGCTGGTCGAGTACGCGATGGGCATCCCAGCGCATGTAAAGATCGCCGGCCACCAGCCGAAAAACATTCTGAAATCGGCGCTGCGCGGACTCGTCCCGGACTGGGTGCTCGACCGGCCGAAGATGGGCTTCGGCGCGCCGATGGCCGAGTGGCTGAGGGGCGAGCTCGGCTGCGTGGCGCGCGAGGCGGTGGCGCGCTGCCCGCTGTTCGACTCCGAGGGGTTCAACCGCGCCGCCATCGACAAGCTGTTCGACGTCCACGTCGCGGGCCGGCGCGACCGGTCGGTACAGCTCTGGACGCTCACCAACCTCGCGCTGTGGCACGCGCGCTGGATCGCGGGCCGGCCCTGAGATGCGAATCGTGATGCTGGCCCGCCACTTCCCGCCCGCCATCTCGGGCGGCGCCCGGCGGCCCTACCTCCTTGCCCGTGCTTTGGCCGAGGCGGGGCACGAGGTGCGGGTGATCGCCCCCGCCCCCTGCGACGGCGTCGCCGTCATCCCCGTGCCGCACCCACATGTCGATCCCGACACCGACACCGCCGCCGGGCCGCCGAGCCAGCGCGACCGGCTGCGCCACGCCGTCCTCCTCCCCGACCCCGACGTTCGCTGGGCGATCCGCGCGAGCCGGGCAAGGCTCGACATCGTGCCCGACTGGGTGCTGACCACCAGCCCGCCGGAATCGGTCCATGTCGGCGGCTGGCTGCTCGCTCGGCGCTACCGCTGCCGCTGGGCGGGCGATTTCCGCGATCACTGGTTCGAGAGCCCCCTGAGGGCCGAGCGGGCCGGGTCGCCGATGCGCAGCTTCGCCGAGCGCTGGCTCGCCCGCCGCCTCGCCGGCCGAATGGACGCCGCAATCGCGGTCGGCAGGACCATCGCCGCCGAGGTGCGGGCGCTCGGCGTCGCCGGGCCGGTCGAGGTGATCGAAAATTTCGCCCTGCCGCCCGAGCGGCGCATCCCATGTGCCCCCGGTGAGATCCACCTCATCCACACGGGGAGCTTCACCCTCTCCGACCCGGCACGGCGGATCGAGCCGGTGCTGGAGGCGTTCGCCGCCGCCGCGAACCCCCGCGTCCGGCTGCATCTGGTCGGCCGTCTCACGGAGGAGGAACAGCGGATGGTGGCCGCCTGCCCGACCGCCGGCCGGATCGACCTCACCGGCCCCGTCGGCCTCGAGACCGCGCAGGCCTGGCAGGCGGCGGCGGACGTTCTGCTGCTGGTCACCGCGCCGGACACGCCGCATGTACCGGGAAAGCTCGCCGAGTACCGCGCCGCGGGAAAGCCGGTGATCGCGTTCGGCGGCGGTGGCTGGCAGAAGGCTGCAGGCCTGGCCGCGCTCGGGAGTGTCGCCGCGCTTGCCCGCGCCATCGCCGCCTTGCCGGATGCGCCGCCCCCCCTGGAGCCGCCCCCCTCGCCGGCCGAGGCGGCGCGCCGCCTCATCGCGCTCCTTGGCTCAGTGGGCGGCTGACGGACCGATCTTCAGCGTATCGAGCCGGTAGCCGAAGGCGGCGTCCTGGTAGATCACCACCTCGATCTCGCCCGTGCCGCCGATCGCCCGGTCCTCGCTGCCGGACGGGGCGGTCAAGTACTGCGGCACCTGGTTGCCGATGCGGAGCCGCATGGTGGCGGGCGCGCCGTCCACGGGCCGGCCCGCAACGGTCAGCCGGTAATGCTGCGACGGGTCGAGATCGCGCCGGAAGGTGAGGCCGGCCGGCGTGCCCTCGCCGCGGATGACCATGCCGCGCTCGTCCGCGACAAGGCGCGGATGGTTGTAGGAGGTGATCGTCCAGCCCGGGAACAGCTTGGCCAGCGCCGCGGCGCTCGCCGGCTCGATCATGACGGGTGGCGGCGGGACCGGCCGCGGCAGCAGCAGGCGGTGATAGGCCATCAACGAGCCGATGCCGAGCACGTAGCCCAGCGCCAACACGGCGAGCGTGCGGATCATCGTGTGGCGAGGGCGGGCCATGGGAACTCCTTCTTGAGGCGCCCGTCGCGCAGAGGCCGGGGAAGCTGCCACGCGGTCCGGCGGGGCCTTAGCAAACGACGATCCAGCCGGCAGGCGAACGCCCTCTCGTGATAGATCATCACCTCGATTTCGCGTCGAGCGGACAATCCCATTTTGGAAGTCGGCGGGACGGCCGCAAGCGGCGTCGTCCGCATGGCAGGCGTCAGGCTGGCTTGCGCGCCCGCATCATGATGATCTCGCGCTTATCGGGGTCGAGCTCGGCAGCGCGGATCAGCATCAAATCCTGCCCGGCGTGTTGGTCGGAGGCATAGATTGAATAGTTGAACAATTCCTCAGACTCGACCGCGAACCCTGCCTCTTCCAGCATCCAGTGCATCTCGGCACGGGTATATTCGCGGTGGTGGCCGGCAAAGGGCACTTCAGTACGGTATTGCGACGCAATTGCCGGCCACACGCTTTCGCCGCGCAACAACTTCATCCGATTGAAGACATACCCGAGGTTCGGCGTCTCGACCAACAGCACCCCCCCCGGCTTCAATACCCGGCGCAGCGTCTCGATGAGGTGGCGCGGCGTATGGGGGACGTGCTCGATCACCGACATCGCCATCACCACGTCGAAACTCTGGTCGGCGACGCCGGCGAGATCGAATCCCACGGCACCTGTGTCGAGGATGGCGACCTTGTTGCGCTTCAAGCGCCTCACGAAGGGGGCAAACCCAGGACCGAATGACTCATAGCTGTCGACCGATGTGACGGCATGGCCAGCGCCGGACGCCATCAGCGAGAAGTTCCCGAAGAACGCGCCGTAATCGAGGATCGAAAGGTTGCCCCGGCCCTCGGCCGCAAGGCAATCGAGCACGCGCACCATTCGGCAAAGACTGAGCCGGACGTACCCGGTCCAGTCGAAGCCGGCGGTGTTCGGCCAATGCGGCACCAAACCGCGCATATCTGCGCTCTGCAGGTCTTCCAATACCTCGTCGCAGGCCGCCGCGGCGGCCGGATAGGATTTCGGGAACGCGCGCTCGACGCAGGCGGGAAAATCGAGGTCGACGGGAACCGCATGCGGCCCCGCGAGGGCGCGCCAGTCGGCCCCGAACATGGTTGCGACCGCCATGGCATCGACGCTGCGCGCGAGCTCGGTGACCTGGCCGAACGAGGTCGAGAGCCGCGTCGCCAGATCGCTCAGCACCGTGTCCTGTCGCGCCAGCCCGCTGACCAGGTCGCGGTCCAGCCGGCCGAACCCGCCATGGAGGTCTTGAAACCCGGCGCTCAGATCGCCGAGTTGCCCGGCAAGTGCGTCAGCTTGGCGGCGTTGAGCGGCGTCGGCATTGTCGAGGCGCCCATCCACCCCGTCGGCGCGCTTCTGAAGCGCCGCGACCGCGGACTGCAACCGTGCCTCGGCGGTCGCCAGCTCGTCCATCAGGCGGCGCTGGTTCTGCGCCTGCTCCTGCAGCGCAGCCCGAACGCGCTGCACTTGGCCGATCAGGTTCCACCGCGCGGGCGGACGTGCCGGGCGCTCATCTCCCACCGCCTCCTCGGGCTGGGTTGCGGTACGGTTCTCGATCGCGCTCACCATCGGATGCTAGCGGCGGAAGCCGCGGAAGAAGACGAAGCTGCACGCCAAATAGATCGGGGTGTAGAGCACCAGCCGCAGCGGATGGTACAGGACGTACTGCAGCACCCTCGCGCCGCGGAACCCGCGCGTCCAGCCGAGCAGCCGGACACCGATCAGCTGGTTCCCGATCCAGTCGAGCGTGTAGGCGCGATCGAAGAACGTACCTTGGTAGCCGTACGCCATCGGGCAACGCCGACAGGGCGGCAAAGGGTCGGCGCTGTTGACGGTACGCCGGAAGGTGCGTGCTTTCTCCCCGTTCCAGACGTCCTGGAAGGACGGGTTCATCAGGTTGCCGAGCGCGAACGCCTCCTGGCTCGCGCCGGTGGCTATGCAGCACACGTCGACCCGACCGTCGACCGTGAAGTTCGCCAGGTCGGTCCACGGCTTCTGGCAGTAGTAGCGTACTCGGCCGAACAGCAGCCGGCGCAGCCAGGGCATGGCCGGCAACCGCGTCGTACGCGCCGAAAGACCTTGGCCGAGCCGTACCCATTTGGAATAGAGCCAATGGCGCGGGCGCGCCGGTTCACTCAACACCCATCTGGCGGAAAGCCTTTTGCGCTGCATCACCTGGCGCCGGCGCGCCATGCGGGCGCGCTGTCCCGGGCGGCCTTGCGCAAGGGGAGCGACGGCGCGGAGCCCGGGCGGCGGCGGAGACGCGACCATCGGCGACGCCACCATCGAATCCTGCCAGTCGACCACGGCGTCGACCGTGTCGCCGTTCACGGCGTAGAGCACCGCCCGGAAGGCGCGGTTCTCGCCCGACCGGAAAGCGAGCGTCGCCTCGTGGAACCCGGGTGCGAACACCATCGTCGTGAGGAAGGCATCGCTTCGCTCGTTGAGGATGCCGATTCCGAGCTGTCCCTCCCGCACGAGCAGCTCGATCGGCAGCGCGATGTCCTGGTCGCGCGAGCAGGACGCCCCATAGCTCTTGACGACATAGAGGCCCGGCTCGCGAACGCCCTTGAGGGAAAGCTGGCGGCCGTGCCAGGCGATCTTGACCGCCGGCGCGTCGAGCTCCCAGCGATGGGCCGGCGGCAGACACGGCTTGGCGCGCCGGACCGGCCCCGGCGACATCAGCCGCTGAAAGACGATCTCGAAATCGACATCGCCGCCCGAATGGCGGAGCTGGAAGGTCACGAAACCGTCGGCGGGCGTGACGCTCACCGACAGGGACCGCATATGACCCTCCGGCGTGGCCGGCAGAAGCACGGATTCGACGACCGCGCCACTCGCGTCGCACACGCAGAGACTCACGTTCGGGCGGGCCGACCAGGCGGCGAATTCGCACGTCTGCGCCCGGCCCGGCTCGACGGCAACCGGCGCGCTCTCCAGCAGCACCGGCGTCCCGGCGTCGCCCGTGACGCGCACCCGGTCGAAGCCCCATCGCACGAGAAGGCCAGGGTCGACGGTGGTCCAGTACTTGCCGCGCGGGGCGAGAAGCTGGTCCCCGAACCCGCGCGGCCGGTAGACGCTGTCGGACGGGTCGGACCGCACGGCGCGGAAATTGTCAGGGTTGAGGTAGACCACAGCCTTGCGCGGCGTGCTCGCGAGATAGTCGGCGACGCCTTCGAGCATGTCGCGCACCGCCGACTCGGAAGGCTCGAGCCCGCGCAGATCCTCGACCGCGCCCAACTCGTTGCCGAGCTCGGAGAGCGGGCGGATGTAGATGCGGTCGACCTCCAGCCGCTCCTCGCCGAGGCGCAGGAAATCGACGACCTCGTGGATGTTATCTTCGGTGACCACCATCGAAACCGAAACGATGGGCGACTTGCCCCACCCGGCGCCATCGCCGCGGCCACGCGCCAAGGCGCGGATATTGCCGACGATCTCATCGAAATTGCGAAGCTTCATGATCGCGCGATGGGTCGGCCCGGTCGCGGCGTTGAGCGAGAAGTTCACCGAATCGATGCGGTCGTGCATCAGGAGGCGCAGCAGCTCGGGCGTCAGCCGCGAACCGTTGCTGATGAGATAGACCTTGCTGCCTTCGTTGGTCAGCGTCTGCACCAGCCGGCGGAACTGGGTGTGGAGCGTCGGCTCGCCATTGCCTTCGAGCCCGTACAGGCTGATCGTCTTGGCCACCGGCTGCAGGAACTTCGCGACGTGGTCGAGAGGAAGCTGCTTCTTGATGATGCCGGTGCGATTGATGGTGACGGAGCAGAACGCGCACAGCGCGTTGCACTGGCCGGTCGGGCAGATCGCGAAGTAGGAGGGGAGGCTCAAAACCTCCTCACATCCCAGCCGCATCTCGATCGACGAGATGAAAGAATTGAAAACGCGCGAACGCTTGCAGCGGGCATGGATCGCGCGTTGGAACCCGTTCCAGTGAGGCAACGCCGTGTCGGAGACGTCCTCGGCTTCGTCCGGCGGGCGCCATGCGAGCTCGTCGTCGCCGTAATCGTGCACCTCGAACCCGTCGAAGCGGAATTTCGCCTTGCCCATCGTAGCGAGGACGATCTCGACCTCGACGTCTCGTTCGGGACGGACGGTGATCGCCGTCCGGAAATCGCCGGATTTGGAAAGGATGCGCCGGGCCAAGGTCGGGCCTTCGTTGGCCTCGCGCAGCATGAAATAGGTGGTCGCGCCGCCCTCGACCTCGAAGTCGATCCCAAAAAGGACGAGATGACCGCCCGTGATGCGGAACGGCTGCGACACCAGCCCCGCGCTGAGCACCGAGAGACGCTCGTCGGCGAGCCATCGCGCGCCGTCGCCCGGCGTCCAATACTCCGGCGGCGGCACCTCGGCGTGCCGTTCGAGCGTCACGCCGGTCGGCCGGATGCGGGCCCGCTTGCCATGGTTGGACAGCACGAGCTGCACGGTGCGCCGTTCCGCGCAAGGCCAAGCGATCGTCGCGTAGCGCCGGCCTCCCGGTTCGATAGATTCGATCGCGAACCAGGCGTTCCGCTCGGGATCGAGAGCGCCGAACGAGGCCGCCCCGCCCTCGAGGAACGCGAAATCGAGGCGGGCGGACGCCGCGCCCGGTCCTTCGACCTCGAACGGTGGCGAAACGAGCAGGAACCGATCGTCTTCGCCGATGGCGTGGAGCGTGCGGCCGTCCGGCTCGTAGCTGGCCGCCGCAAGCTGCCATGTGTCCAGGGGCGGGCAACCGGCCGCGGGCGCCGCTTCGAGATCAGCGCTCTTCGTGGCCATCCCGGCCCCCATTCCCTGGCTCCCGCGCGCGCCCGGCGGCCGCTTTTCGCCGATCCAAGGATAGTATCACGTCATGCCCCCGGCAATGAGCCGCGCCGTGGGACGTTCCGGCTCGGCCACGGAAACGGGCGCCGAGGCCGTCATGAAGCCCGGGTGGAGTACGAAGCGCGAGGCCGCAATCCGCCCCTCCGGCATGTTGTTGGCGACGACGACAAAGACCTGCGCGTTCTCCCCGCTGTCGAACTCGATCGCCATCGTCTCCGAGGTGGGCGAGAACAGCCAGGCGGCCGCCTCGGCATCGAGAATCCCGATGCCTTGGCGGCCCGCTTCGGTCTCGATCGGCAGGGTCAGGCTGAGGCGCGCATGCGGCGGAACGATCGCCGGAGGGCTCACCAGCTGGTAGCCGAACGGAGAATCGTCGCCGGCGACCCGCACCCCGCCGTCCGGCAGGTGCTCGACCGAGACCTCCGCCGAGCCGACGCCCCATCGCTTGGGCGGCGCGAGCGGCACGCCCTGGAACGCCGTGTCGTCGCGGGCGGTGCAGCTCCACTCCCCCTCCGCCATGACGCCGGTCTGGCCGGCGGCCACCCCGGCGTCGGTCACCTCGAATTCCAGCACGCGGGCGAGACAGCAATAGACGGCCGGGTTGATCGTAAAGAACGTGTTCGACGCATCGCTTTCGTAATAGCCCTCGCGGGCCACCATCACGGTCAGGGTGAAGGTGCCGGGGCCCAGGAACAGTCGCGGCAAATGCAGCCGGATCTGGCCGCTTCCGGCGGCGCCACGGATCGCGAGATCGCGGGTCATGACGCGGCAGACGTCGGTCACGCCGTCGCGGTGGAAGGCGACCAGCATTTGCGGCTTCTCGTCGAGCGACGGATCGCGCACCTCGTAAGCGAGCAGGATGTCCACCGGCTCGCCATGGCTCAAAATGTAGGTGGGGGCGCCCGCCCGGTTGCGAATCGCGAGATCGGTGATCCAGATGCGTCCCGTGCCGAACCGGCCGGTCGCATCGACCCGTGCGCTTGCCGCACCGCTCCCCGTTCCCGCCGCGGTACCGAGGGAAAGCGTGTGATGCTCCCATCGCTCGCCGGCGAGCACCAAGGGCGCCGCCAGCGGCGTCTCGCCAAGGAACGCGCGGGCGACGAGCTGGCACGGCGCGCTCGCGTGCGCGTCGATTTCGAGCACGATCTCGGCATCGCCGCCGAGCGGCGCGCCGGTGACGTCGACGAACCCGGCCACCTTGTGGAACGGCGAGCCGTAGTGAAGCATCGGGCGGGCGAGCCGTCCGGCCACCGTCTCGGGCTCGCCCCAGCAGCCGGCCTCGGCCACCAGATGGCCTTCGGTGCCGTCGAATGCCCCCGCGCCGAGCGGCAGGCTGCCGATCGCCGCGCCGTCGGCATGGAGCGCTATCCGTCCGAAATGCACCGGCGCGGGCAGCGGCACGCCGCCCGCCGTCGCGATCTCGACCAGGACGTGGCGCGGCTCCACCATGGCCCCCTGGTGGTGGTCGGCGAGGTTCTTGAGCTTCTTGAGGCGCAGGCGCCGCTCCTCCTGCTCGCGGATCGAGTTCTCGTAGGCCTTCATCACCTCGGGCGAGCGCCCGTCCATGATCATCCGGCCGCGGTCGAGCCAGATCATGCGCTCGCAGATCGCTCCGGCGGAGTAGACGTCGTGCGAGACGAACAGAAGCGTCGTGTCGCGGTGCGAGCAAAGGGTCCGGATGCGCTCGAAGCTCTTGTGCACGAAGTAGGCGTCGCCGACGCTCAGCACCTCGTCGAGCACCAGGAGGTCGGGCGCGATCACCGTCGAGGTCGCGAACATCAGCCGCGCCGCCATGCCGGACGAGTAGGTCTTGAGCGGCTGGTCGATATATTCTTCGATCTCGGCGAACTCGACGATCTCGTCGAGAAGCGGCGCCGCCGCTGCCGTGCCGATCCCCATGTGGGCGAGGTAGGACGACGCGTTCTCGCGCCCGGTGAATTCGGGATGGAAACCGGCGCCGATGGAAAGCAGCGCGCGCGCCACCCCTGCCACCTTGATCTCGCCCGAGGTGGGCGCGACCACCCCGCTCACGATCTTGAGGAACGTGCTCTTGCCCGCGCCGTTGCGCCCGATCAGCGCCACCTTCTCGCCGCGGGCGATGGTGAGGTCGATGGAATCGAGCGCGCGATGCTCGGTCCAGCGCCCCTTGTTGGCGCGCAGCAGGCCGAACAGGTCGAGGAACCGGTAGTGCGGCCGCGTGTACAGCCGGTAGATCTTGGTCAGGTCCCGCACGACGATGGCGGTGTCGGCGGCCCGACTACTCATAGTCGACCAGCACGCCCTTGAAGCGGCGGAAGAACGCCGCGCCGGCGACGAACAGCACGATGCCGATGCCGACGAACCCCTCCCAGACGTGCGGCGGCGGGAAGGCGCCATAGAACGTCGCCGCGCGGAACGTCTCGATCAGGTAGTAGAGCGGGTTGACGGCAAGGATCAGCTTCAGCCCGTGCGGCACCATGTCCGGCATGAAGCCGATCGGCGACAGGAACATCAGCAGCAGGAGCGAGAGATTGACGAAGTAGGAGACGTCGAGCAGCACCACCGCGAGGGCCGACAGAATAAGAACGATCCCGGCGAGCATCAGGTACTCGACGACGAAGACGAGCGGCAGCCACAGGAGGTGCAGGGTCAGACGGTCGCCGATCGCCAGCATGCCGAGATACACTACCGTCGAGACGAGCTGGCCGGTCATGCCGAGCAGGACCGCCCGCAACGGAATCAGGTCGAGCGGCAAAACGACGTTCTTCACCAAATGAATGTTCTGCTTGACCGACAGCGCACCCTGGCCGATCGCCTCCATCACGCCGAGATAGGGCACCAGCCCGCCGAACACGAACAGCACGTAGTCGTACTCGCTGTATTGCGGGAAGCGGATGCGGAACACCACCATGTAGACGAAGAGATAGATGCCGAGCATCAGCGCCGGCATCAGGAACACCCAGAACGTGCCGAAGGCCGAGCCGGCATAGCGCTTGCGCAGCTCGAGCACGGTCGTCGTCCACAGGATGCGCCGATAGCGGCGCAGCATGCCCAGCATCTCGACCGCACCAGTCCGCATGATCGCCGCGGCCATCACCCACCCGTCCCATTGCCGGCCCAGGCGAGGAACGAGGCGATCTCGCCCGCGCTATCACCCGCCGCCAGCCATGCCGCCGGCGCGATGAGGAACGACCAGAGCTCGCCCTTTGCGTCGTCCGTGTCGTGCCGGAACCGCACCAGCGGCGCCGGCCGGCTCACCCCGTAAGAGGGGGAGTAGGCGCCCTCGGTCACCCTTGCCTCCAGCGCATCGAGGCTCACGAGGCAGTATAGAGCCTCCCCCGCCCGAAACCACACCGCATCGGGCTCGGCGGTCGCGATGGCGACATCCGGGCCGAGCTGGAACGACCAGTCGAGCCGCGCCGCGCCCTCGCGCGCCACAAGGTCGGCGACGAACAGCGCACCGGCGCCGCGGACCAGCCGGAACCAGCGCCGGTGCCGGGCCGGCGGATCGAGCCGGGCGTAGCCCCCGTGGCTGCCGACATACTCGACCCGTTCGGGCCCAGCCTCGAAGGCCAGGTGGCACGGCGCCTCGTCGGGCGCGAACAGGCGGAACAGCCATTCGGGGTTGAGGGCGTTCTGCTCCTCGCCGTCGATCATGAGCGTGCTGTGCGCGCCGGTTCCCCGGAACCGGTTCCGCGCCGCGGCGTCGGACGTGTAGACGAAGCTGCCCGGGTCGACCACCAGCGGGTGGCCGCCATGATGGTATTCGAAGCCGAGCTGGTCGTTGTGCTTGTGGTTGCCGAACCCCTTGGTGCCCACGATTGCGTTGGTGACCAGCAGGTAGTCGCCCCCGTCGCGGAACACGGCATGGCCGGCGTCGGGGAACAGCCGCGCCGCCGCCGGCAGATCGCCATTCGACGCGTCCGCCCCGTCGAGCTGCCACCAGCCCGCCTCCCAGACGCCCACGGTGCCCGCCCCTTCGGCGAGCGCCGGCGCGCTCAGCGCCCGCGCGGCGGGGGCGAGGATGTGGCGCCCATCCTGCGGCGCGAACGGGCGAGTGAAGACGTGCAGCCTGCCATCGTCCGCATCCCCCACCTGCGGCAACAGCCCGTCGGGGCGCAGGACGGCGGCGAGATAGCGCGCCATCGCGCCGACCCGTGCGCGATAGTCGCCGGAGAGGGGTTCGCCCGCGAAGTCGGCGAGGCGAAGCGCGCCCAGGAACAGCTCGGTCACCAGCCGGTGATACGGGACCGACAATTCGAAATCGGCCCCGTCCAGCAGCACCTGGACGCCGATCTCGCGTTCCAGGCACGCGCGGGCGAACGCCTCCCACGCGGCGCCGGACGGCAGGTCCGCGAAGAGCCGGCCGAGAAAGAACAGCCCGACGACGTTCGACAGGAAATGATTGCTGGTGACCTCGTACTTGTCCTCGAGGTTCGCGCGGATGAACGTGCCGTGCTCGAACGCAGCCGCGAACGCACTCGCGCGCGCCTCGTTCGCGCCCGCCGCGTCGCGCAGCATCGATAGGGCGAGCGCCCAGTTGGCGGCGCGGATCGCGACGTCCATCGTGCAGGTCCAGTTGACCCCGATGCCGACCGGGTTCGCCTCTGCAAAATCGAGGATCTGGCGCGGCACCTCGGCGGCGTAGCGGGCCTCGCCGGTGACGAGCCACGCCTGGGCGAGGGCCACAAGGTGCTGGCAGCGGGCGAGCTCCCACGGATATTTCACGTCGGCGTTGCCGGGCCGCATCCTATAGAGGTCCCACGATTTATGCGGCACGTCGCCCGGGAAGCGGAGATTCCGCACCGGATCGAGGAACCAGTCGATCGGCCGGTAGCCGTCCGGCCCGGCTGCGCGGTCTGGGTCGTCGGGCACGAACGGGCCACTGCCCAGAAGATCGAAGCGATGAGCGACATAGTCGTCGGCCGCGGCGCGGACCGCCGCCGCCTCGGCAGGGCAGCGCGCGGCAAGCGCCCGCGCCGCCTGCGGGCCGACCGCGCCGTAAAGTCGCGGCGCCGCGTCGAGCGCCGCCATCCAGTCCGCCGGGCTGCGCCCGGTGGAGGCGAGCTCCGCATCGAACCCGCCGGTGCCGGGTCTCTCCCCGGCGTCGCGCCGCATCAAGTGCCTGACGCGCGCGAGCATCAACTCGTCCCGGGCTTGTGGCCCTTGACGACCAGGTTCCAGCCCGCAAGCCAGCCTGCGAGCTCGGGCGAGATGCGGCCCTTCAGCCGGCGCGGTATCTCGGGCGGGGTGAGCTGGCGCTGCACGATGCGCCGCCCGGCGAAGCGATGAAACAGCCCGTCGAGCCGGCGCCGGTCGTAGACCTTCACCAGGGGCCGCGCATTGCCGATCTCGACCGCGCGCGACATGATCTCGCCCATCGACCAGAGCTCCAGCGCGCCGGCCGCGAGCCCGATATCGCGCACCAGGTTGCGCCAATAGTGCAGCGAGTTCTCGGCATAGACCATGACGATCACGCGGCCGCCCGGGCGCAGCACGCGGTACATCTCGTCCACGATCCGCTCCGTGTGCGGCGCGTGGTGGATCACCCCGTTGGCATAGACGACGTCGAAGGAATCGTCCTCGAATGGCATGTCCTCGGCGTCGCCGTGGACGAACACGCCGTCCAGCCCGCGCAGGCGGAAATTCTCCTCCGCGTGCGCGAGGTGCCCCGACGAAAGGTCGAGGTCGGTGACGAGCGCGCCGTTCTTCGCGAACTGGGCGAGATCGGTGCCCATGCCGCCGCCGACGTCGAGAAGCTTGGCCCCGGCGTGGCCGGCGAATTCCATGACCGACGGCATCCATGGCGCATACTCGCCGTAGCGATAGGCCTCGGCCTCGAGGTACCAGTCGAGCGTGTGCAGCTCGGAGTTCCGGACGTAGTGCGAGCCGCAGGCGTCCTCGTTCCATTGGCGCTGCGCCTCGTCCTTGTAGGCGTCGCCGGTGTGCAGAACGTGGGTCGTCCGGCTCTTCGCCGCGAACTCGTGGCGGAACGCCTCGTCCGGCTGGCCGCGGACCAGATACGTCCACAGCCGCGCGACATGGCGCTCCCACGAGTAGAAACCCTCGATGGCGCGCCGCGCGTTGCGCCCGATGGCGCGGCACGCCTCCGGATTGCGCACGAGCTCGAGCGTCGCGGTGACGAATTCGTCGACGTTGCCCGGCGTGCACAGGATGGCGCGCGAGCCGTCGAGACCGGTGCCGGCCGTCAGCTCGCCCGCACGCAGCGCCGGCGAGAGAACAACCCCGATCTGTTCGAGGTCGCTCGCCACGATGCCGCCGCCCATCGCCATGTACTCGAAGATCTTGGTGGGCGAGCCGAAGAAGCGGCTGTCGACCATGTGGCTCGCATGCGGCGACACGCAGAGGTCGGCGGCGGGAAGCAGACGCGCGCCTTCGGCCTGCGGCACCCGGCCGGTGGCGTGCACCCGGTCGTGCAGATGGTTCTTGTCGATCGCCTCGTCGACCAGCCGCTTCAGATTGCCGTCGCCGATCAGGAGGAACCGCGCCTCCGGCGCATTGGCCGCGATACGCGGCAGCGCTTCGGCCAGCACGTCGATGCCGTGCCAGCCGCCGAACGTGCCGGTGAACCCGATCACCCGGTGGCTGTCGTCCCAGCCGAGTTCGGCGCGGAGCGCGTGGCGCGCCGCCGCATCGAGCGGGCGGTAGGCGGTGGGATCGACGCCGTTCGGGTTGGCGACGACCTTGTCCGGCTCGATGCCGCGCGCGAGCACGTCGTCACGCACCGCGTCGGAGATCACCGAGATCAGCGTCGCCTGACGGAACGCCGCCTCCTCGGCCAGCAGGAACAGGTCCTCGTGCACGTAGCCGGAGCCCGCGAAGCTCCGCATCATCGAGATTTCCGAGCCGTTGTACTCGACGATGTACGGGATGCCGTAATCCTGGCTGAGCTGCGCGCCGAGATAGTTGCCGAGGCAGATGCGTTCGTAGATGTAGCTCGGCCGGAACTGGTCGAACAGGCGGCGGAGTTCGGGCAGGTAGGCATCGTTGGCGGCGAGGATGTTGGTCTCGTTGCCTTCGCGCGCGGAGAGCGACAGTACAACCTGGCGCATCCCGAGATCGTCGAGCAGATCGAACTTGTTCGCCATCGCGCAAAGGAAATCCTCGGACACCCGCGCGAGCTCGTTCGCGATGTAGCAGGTGTGGCCGTAGCTGCCGCCCGAGATGATCGGCGCCCAGAAATCGGTGCGAAGATAGATGCCGCGCCCGGCCGTCCGGTTCTCCGGCGTCGGCACCAGGGTCGGCCCGTCCGTGGGAAAAATCGGCGCCGCCTTGCGGATCAGCGCCTGGACGGCGGCCCGGTAGCGGGCGAGCAGCCCTTCGCCCTCGACCCGCTCCGGCGGATTTTCCGCCGACAGCGCCTCCTCGGGGAGCTGCGGCGACAGCATCGTGCCGAGCCAGTCGGTATGGCGCACGAAGCGGCTGTAGCGGGTGACGAACAGCCAGTGGCGGCGCAGGCTCCGGATACGGCCGAAATCGACGAGCTCCGCCGCCTGCTCGCGCGGGAAGTAGAGGATCACCCGGTAGCCGCCGGCGAGCAGCCGCTCCGCCATGTCGATCTGGCGCTTGAGCGGCAGGCCGCGCGTGGAGCCGATCACGACGCCGGTCGCCTCGTGGGCGCGCAGCGTGGCGCCGATATCCTCGAAACGCGCGAGGTCAGGCAGGCGGAGCGCGATCTTGTGCCGCTCCGTGAGGCCGTCCAGTCGGGGGGCGGCCAGGATCGCGCCGCGGTCGCACGTGCTCGACACGTAGTAGTAGCGCGACCGCATCTCCCCCTCTCAGCCGCCGCCCTGGCGCAGCAGGTCCTCGATGTGCAGCGCGACGGCGGTGGTTTCGACGATCTCCGCGAAGGCGATCGGGGCGGGCCCGCCCTCGATCAGCGCGCGACCGGTGGCGGCGAGTTCGGCGGCGTGGCCCTTGTCGACCTCGTCCGACTGCCACAATACGGCATTGTCGCTCGCCCGAATGAGTCGGCGGAAGTCGTCGACGACGTAGGCCTCGCCGTCGCAGAACACCTCGATCCGCTCCTTGGCGAGCCCTGCCTTGGGGCCGAGGGCCGTATAGACGAGGTTGGCGAGGCTGCCGTCCTCGTAGCCGAGGGTCGCGCAGAAATTGTCGGTCGCGAGGTAGGGCAGCGTGCCCGGATCGATCGCGCGCGCGGTGATGGTCGCGACCGGCGCGCCGGCGAGGCGGCGGAACAGGTCGTACATGTGGCAGGCTTCGCCGATGTTGCGCCCGCCGCCCTCCGGGCCCTGCACCCAGTGGTCGGGCGGGATGTAGCCGCCGTTCAGCCGGTAGGCGATGGTGAGCGGCGAGCGCCGCCCGTCGAGCACCTCGGCGAGCCTGGCGATCGCCGGCGCGAACCGGCGGTTGAACCCGACCATGAGCAGCGGCTTTTCGGCGAGGCCTTCGTAGAGCTTCGCCACCCGGTCGAGCTGGTCCCAGGTGATAGCGAGCGGCTTCTCGACGAAGACATGCTTGCCCGCGGAGAGGCACTTCGCCACCTGGTCGGCGTGCTGGTCATGGCGCGTCGCGATGACGAAAAGGTCGAAGCCCGGGTCGTCGACCAGCGCGTCGAGCTCGGTCGCCAGAAGCTCGACCCGCTGGCTGCGCGCAAAATTGCCGCCGCGCACCCCGTCGCGGCTCACCACGCCGCGCAGATGGAACATACCCTTCTGGCGCGCCATCACCGGCACAAGCATGCCCATGCCGAACCCACCGGCGCCGACCAGCGCGTAGCGCACCCCGCTCGCCGGCGCGCGCGCATGGCCGCGCACGGTGATCGCCGTCCGGTCGAATTGGACGGCGGGCGCCGCCTGCGGCTCGGGGTAGTGCAGCAGCACGCCGATCGGCTTCGCCGCGCCCGGCTGGGCGAGCAGCCGGTATGCCTCCGGCGCCTGGTCGATCGGCACGACCAGGTCGGTCAGCGCATCCATGTCGACCCGGCCCTCGGCGATCAGACCGAGATAGGCCTGCATGTTGCGATTGAGCGTCCAGCGGACGTAGCCATAGGGATAGTCGTGCCCGTCCTCCTCGTAGGAACGGTCGTAGCGCCCGGGCCCGTAGGACGTGCTCATCCTCAGGTCGATCTCCTTGCGATAGAAGGCCGGCCGCTCGACCTTCATGCCGATGTCGCCGACGATCACCACCGTGCCCTTGGCGCGGGTTGCCTCCATCGCCAGGTTGATCGGCTCGTCGGACTTGGTGGCGGCGGTGATCAGCGTGGCATCGACGCCGTGGCCGCCGGTCAGGTCGCGGACCAGCGCCTTCAGCGCGCCGGGCCTGGCCGCGGCGTGGACGAGACCCAGCTTCTTCGCCCGCTCGATGCGGTCGGCGGCGATCTCGTAGCCGATCACCGTGCAGCCGGCGGCGCGCAGCATCTGCACGCTGAGAAGCCCGATCAGCCCGAGCCCCGCCACGCAAACGATGTCGCCGAGGCGCGGCTCGGCCCGGCGCACGCCCTGCAGCGCGATGGCGCCGACCGTGACCGAGGCGGCAGCGCGAAGGCTGCACCCGTCGGGCACGCGGACCACCAGGTTGCGCTTCACGCTGACGAAGTCGGCGTGGTTCGCTGCCCCCGCCCCACCGCAGGCAACACGGTCGCCGGGGGCCAGGTCGGTTACCCCCTCGCCCACCGCGACCACTTCGCCCGCCACGGAATAGCCGAGGTTCCAGCCCTGCTGGTGGAGCTCCGTCGGCGGCAGCCCATCGGCGGGCGGCGGGTTGATGGTGAGCTTGATGCCGTCGAGCGACACCTTCACCGGCTGGCCCGTGTTGGCGTTCGCGAACACGGCCGAGATTTCCGTCGCACCGTTCACGTCGAAGACGACCGAATCCTCGATCGGCCCCTCGCCGAGCTGGACCGTGCCGACCCAGATTTGACGCCCGGGCCCGAGCAGGCCGAGCGAGATCGGTCCGCCCTCGATCGAGCCCTTCAGCTCGACGGCGACCGAATGGCCGGCCGGCACCGCGACCGGAGCGGCCAGCACCTGGTAAAGGCCGGGCGAGGTGTCGGCGGTGAAGCGGAGCGATCCGTTCTTCGCGTCGAGCGCGGTGGCCGCCGCGCGCTCCCAATCGAGCGCGACCTTGCGGGGCTCGGCCGCAGGCGCCGCGGCCGACGGCCCAGGAGCGAGCGCGGCCATGTGGCGGCGCGCGATGGCGGCGAGGCGGCGCGCCGCCTTGTCGGGGTCGTTGACCGCCTTGCCGAGATAGGTCCAGGCGAGCTGCGCATAGGCGCGGCCCTTCTCCAGCGCGTCGGCGTCGGCATCCACCGGCGGCGCGATCGCCGCGATCTCGGTGCCGACGCTGACCAGCGAGTAATGGACGCGGACGAGCACCGATCCGGGCTCGACGGCCGGCCGCGGGACTCTTGCGACGAGCACGCCGCCCGAATGACCAACGACCTGTCTCACGGATTGCAGCCGGGGCCGAATCTCTGGCTGGGAAAGGAAAGCGCAACCGGTAGACTACATATCGTCTTACCTGTCAACATGATGACCCGGCTTGCGCGACAGGCCCGACCAGGGCGGAAACCGTTGGCCTTTTGCAAGATTTCCCGCCCGAATCGGCGCGATGTCCATAGATTTGCCGGATGACGACCCAGTGGATATGTGCTACCGGAAATATAAGTGTTAAAGTGGGAGCGGGGCACCGCCTTGTCCGAGATCCAAGTAACGAATACTAAGCCTATTTTTGACGGGCAAGCCGTTACTTCGGCCAATCCGCGGGGAATTCTGGGCGGCAGCGAAGTTGATCCGCGTGAGCGTCCGTACTTGACTGTCCTTGTTCCCGTCTACAACGAAGAAGACAACATCCCGATGCTGTTCCGGGCACTGCTGCCCGTGCTTGACGGACTGCCCTACACTTTCGAGATCATTGCCATCAACGACGGCAGCGCGGACAAATCCCTCGACCGGCTGTGCGAGGCCGCGCGTGAGCGGCCGGAAGTGAAGATCATCGACTTTCGCCGCAATTTCGGCCAGACCGCCGCCATGATGGCGGGGTTCGACCACGCCGCCGGCGAGGTCATCGTGTCGATCGATGCGGACCTGCAGAACGACCCGACGGATATCCCACAGCTGATCTCGGTCCTCGACCAGGGCTACGACGTGGTGTCAGGCTGGCGCAAGGAACGCAAGGACGCGCCCATACGCCGGACCCTGATCAGCCGCATCGCCAACTGGATCATCTCGCTTATCTCCGGCGTCCGTCTTCGCGACTACGGCTGCACGCTGAAAGCCTATCGCCGCGAGGTCGTCCGCGGCGCGCGGCTATACGGCGAAATGCACCGCTTCATTCCGATCTACGCCGCCTGGATGGGCGCCAAGGTCACCGAGCTTCCGGTGCAGCATCACCCGCGCAAGTTCGGCAAGTCGAAATGCGGGCTCGAGCGCATCTTCAAGGTCACGCTCGACCTGATCGTGATCAAGTTCCTCGACAAGTATCTGGTGAAGCCGATCTACATCTTCGGCGGGTTCGCCATCGGGTCGTTCGCGGTATCGCTCCTCGCCTTCTCCTACATGCTCTACCTGAAGTTCGCGGACGGGCTGTCGATGATTCTGACGCCACTGCCCCTGGTCGTCGCGCTCTCCTTCATGGTCGGGGTGATGTGCATCCTGATGGGGCTGCTCGCGGAAATTCTGGTCCGCACCTATTTCGAATCGCAGGGCCGCGCCGCCTACGTGGTGCGACGGACGCTGAACTTTCACGGCGACAAGTGAATGTGCGGCATCGTCGGCTTTGTCGGGTCGCCCGATCCCGCCGGGCTCGCCGCGATGACGCAGGCGCTGGCGCACCGCGGGCCGGACGGGTCCGGCTGCTACATCGACCCCGTACTCGGGGTCCATCTCGGCCATCGCCGCCTCGCCATCATCGATGTCGCCGACGGCGCACAGCCGATGTGGAACGAGGACGAACAGATCGCCGCCGTGTTCAATGGCGAGATCTACAACCACCTCGAGCTGCGCGCGGAGCTCGAAGGGCTCGGCCACCGTTTCCGCACGGACCATTCCGACACCGAGGTTCTGGTCCACGGCTACGAGCAGTGGGGCGAGGCCCTGCCCGCCCGGCTCAACGGCATGTTCGCCTTCGCGATCTTCGACCGGCCGCGGAAGCGCCTCTTCCTCGCGCGAGACCGGTTCGGCGAGAAGCCGCTCTACTACGCCCATCGCGGGCGGCGCTTCACCTTCGCGAGCGAACTCAGCGCCCTCGCTCGCCAGCCCGGCTTCGACCGCACACTCGACCGGCGCGCCCTGCAGAAGTTCTTCGCGTACGGCTTCATGCCGGCGCCGCACGCGCTCTACATGGGCACCGCCAAGCTGCCGGGCGGCTGCCACCTCGCTTACGATATCGCGACCGGAGAAGCACGGATCGAGCGCTACTGGCGCTTCGCGCTGGAGCCCGACCCCGCCCTGCTCGCCGCCGAGGAGGGTGCGCTCGCCGAGGAATTGCGCGCCCTCCTGTTCCAGGCGGTCCGGCGCCGGCTGATCAGCGATGTGCCGCTCGGCGTGTTTCTCAGTGGCGGGATCGATTCCAGCGCGGTGCTCGCCGGCATGGCGCAGGCGATTCCGGCGGACCGCATCGAAAGCTTCACCATCGGCTTCACCGAGCCGTCGTTCGACGAATCACCTTTTGCACGTGCCGTCGCGCGCGCGTTCGGCAGCGACCACCATGAGGAGACGCTAAGCCTAGACGCCGCCAAGTCGCTGATCGAGAGCGTGCTGCGGCGGATGGATGAGCCGCTGGCCGATGGCTCGATCCTGCCGACCTATTTGCTGAGCCGCTTCACTCGCTCGCGCGTGACGGTGGCGCTCTCGGGCGACGGCGGCGACGAGCTGTTCGCCGGGTACGACCCGTTCGAGGCTCTGGCCCCGGCGCAGTTCTACAGCCGGATCGTGCCGCAAGGGCTGCACCGGGGGCTGCGCAGCCTGGCAGAGCTGCTGCCCGTCGCTGACCGCAACATGAGCCTCGATTTCAAGATCCGCCGGACGCTCGCCGGCCTCAGCTATCCGGCCGCGATGTGGAACCCGGTCTGGATGGGCCCGCTCGAACCCGCCGCGATCGCCGAGCTGTTCGACGAGCCGGTTTCCGCCGACGAGCTCTACGGCGAGGCGATCGACGCCTGGAACGTCAACCCGGCGCTGGACAAGCTGGATCGCTCGCTCGAGTACTTCACCAACTTCTACCTGACCGACGATATCCTGATGAAAGTCGACCGCGCGACAATGATGAACTCGCTGGAGTCGCGCGCGGTCTTCCTCGACAACGACGTGGTGGCGTTCTGCCGCCGCCTCCCCAATCGCTTCAAGCTCCATCGCGGCCAGCGCAAGGTGCTGCTCAAGAAGGCGATGGAAGGGGTGATCCCCGACGACATCCTCGCACGGCCGAAGAAGGGCTTCGGCATCCCGCTCGCCAAATGGCTGCGCGACGTGCCGGAGACCCCGCCCATGGGCGGGCTGGACGGCGCACGGCTCGATTGGGCCGCGGCGCGCTGGGCTGCGCATCGGGACGGCAAGGCGGACCACCGCCTGTTCCTGTGGGCCTGGCTTTCGGTGCAGAGCGCGCTGGCCCCCGCACAAGGGCCGGTGGCGGCCGCGGCAGACATGCCGGCGGGGGCCGGCTGACATGGAAGCCGCCGTCTATGAGGCGGAAGCGGAGGTCGAGGCGACCCACTGGTGGTTCGTCGGCCGTCGCAAGCTCTTCGCGGCGGAAATCGGCCGGCTCGGGATCGCGCGCGAAGCCCGCATCCTCGACATCGGAACCAGTACGGGCACGAATCTCCGCATGCTGCGCGACCTCGGCTTTACCGACGTGACCGGTCTCGACATGAATCCGGAGGCGGTCCGCTTTTGCCGGGAAAAGGGCTTTCCGGCCGTCAGGCAGGGCGATATATGTGCGATGCCGTTCGGCGACGCGAGCTTCGACCTGGTCCTGGCCACCGACATCATCGAGCACGTGGATGGCGACGAGGCGGCGCTTCGCGAGATCGCCCGCGTCGTGGCGCCCGGCGGCTCCGTCCTTATCACCGTCCCGGCGTTCCAGCATCTCTGGGGCATCAATGACGAAGGCGGGATGCACAAGAGGCGCTATCTGCGGGGTCCGCTTTCCGACCTTGTGGCGCGCGCCGGAATGCGGCCCCGCAAGTCCTACTACTTCAACTATTTGCTGTTCCTGCCGATCTGGCTCGCGCGCCGCGCCCTGGGCGTCGTGACCATGAAGCGCATCCGGAGCGAGAATGATCTGAACAATCCCGCGATCAACCGGCTGCTTTCGCTGGTGTTCGCCCTGGATGTGCGGAGCGCGCCCGTTCTGTCGCCGCCTTTCGGCGTGTCGATCCTGCTGCTGGCCGAGCCTGCCGCCGGCGGAGACCCGCCGTGATAAAGATCGCAGCAGGCTTCGTGCTGATGATCTCCTGCACAGTGGCGGCCAACGTCATCCTGAAGATGGGCATGACGACCCCCGTCGTCCGGCGCACGATCTTCGGCTATTTCAGCGTCCAGAGCCTCGTCGGGATCGTCCTCTTCGGATGCGCGCTGCTGGTCTACACATGGCTTCTTCAGCGTGTCCCGCTGAACATCGCCCAGTGCTTCATCGCATCGCAATTCGTTGCCGTCATCCTGGCGTCGGCGCTCGTGCTTTCCGAATCCATCCCGCCGCTCCGCTGGCTCGGCATCGTGCTCATCACAACGGGAATCCTTCTGGTGGGCGTCACGTCCCGCGCCGGGTCGTGAGCGGGCGCCGGAACGGGGACGAGGCTCGCCGATGAACGAGCTGCACGCCTATTCCGGCGCCTTCTACGACTACACGTTCGAGATTTCGCTGCGCTCGGCGCGCGCGCTGATCGGCCGGCTCGCGCCTCTCCTGCAGCCGGAATCGGTGCTCGACGTCGGCTGCGCCCGCGGACAGTGGCTGCAGGCTTGGCGCGAGGCAGGGGTGGGCGAGGTCCAGGGCGTGGATGGGCCTTACGTCGATCCGGCGACGCTCGCGATCCCGCGGGACTCCTTCGCTGCCATGAACCTCGCCGAGCCCTTCGCGCTCGGGCGGCGCTTCGCCCTCGTCCAGTCGCTCGAGGTGGCGGAGCATCTGCCACGCGCCGCCGCCGCCCGCTTCGTCCGCTCGCTCGCCGCACATGGCGACGTCGTCATGTTCTCTGCTGCCGTCGTCGGACAGGGCGGCGAGCATCACGTGAACGAGCAGCCGCTGGAGTACTGGCGGCGGCTATTCGCCGACACGGGATATGCCCCGTTCGATGCCGTCCGACCGCTGGTTTCCGGCAACCAGGAAGTGCAGCCGTGGTTCCGCTACAACACGGTGCTGTACGCGAACGACCGAGGCACCGAGGCGCTGCCGCCCGCCCTGCGCGCCGCGCGGGTGCCGGAGAGGACGCGGCTCCGCGATGGCGGCGACCTGAAGTGGCGGTTCCGCCGGGCCATGGTCGCGTGCCTTCCACGCCCCGTCGTCGATTCGATGGCGCGCGCGACCGCTACCCGCGCGGCGCGGCGCGCAGGCGCCACCTAGTTCAAGCCTGCACCACTCTGCCCGCGGTTCAGTGATCGAGGATCCCACCCGATGTCAGCTCTTGCCTCCCGATTGAAGCCGCCCTTCGGCGCGCGGGCCACCTCCTCCGCCTCCGACTGGTTGGTTCCGGGCTGCCTCGTCCTGGTGGTGGCGCTGGCATTTTTCGTCCGCCTGCAGTTCGTTGGCGTCTACGGGGGTCATGGCGGCTACCTCGCTTGGGCAAAGACGCATTATTTCGGCGGCCTGTCGCCCGCATATCTCGGCGGACTGAAAGCCGCCACTACGATGTACCCGCCGGGATATCCGCTGTTCCTCGGCCTCCTGAAATGGCTGGGCATCGCCGACCCGCAAGGGATGCGGATCGTCCAGACAGGAATCGACGCGCTGGCCACCCTGCCCCTCTTCTATCTGTTCCGCGCCGCGCGGCTCAGTCGGCCACTGGCGTTCCTGGGCATCGTGATCTTCGCAAGCTACCCGCTGTTCGCCGTCGGAAGCACCTTCATCCTCGCCGAGTCGCTGTCTCCTGCTTTGCTGATCGGGTGCCTGTTCCTGCTGGTCGGCGCCGCGCGGAACGGATCGATCCTGCGGTGGGGCGCGGCCGGCCTCGCCGCCGGCGCCGCGGCGATGTTCCGACCGGACTTCCTCCTGTTCATCGTGCCTTCGGTGCTGTGGGCGGCCTGGCACGGGTGGGGCCGCCCCCTCCCATATGCCGCGAAGCGGATCGCCGCGATGGTCCTGTGTTATGCCGCGGTGGTCGGCGCCTGGGGCACCTACAACAAGATCCATGGCGGCGTCTGGATGTTCTCCACGACGAGCGGCGGCGTCGGGCTGTGGGAAGGGCTGGGAGAGGTGCCCAACGACTACGGGTTCGTTCTCGGAGACCTTCAGCTTGGGGAGCTGCTTGCCAAGCGCGGCATGAACAACTTCCACGCCTTCGAGGCCGACAGCTATCTTAAGTCGCAATACATGGATGCTGTGCTGCACCACCCGGGCTTCGTGGCGCGGGTGATCCTGCACCGCTGGGACAACATCCTTTTCCGATCGGAGGCGTTCCATCCCAACTACCAGCGCGGGTTGCAGCGCTTCCTCGACAAGTTCGGCCTCATCCTGGTGGCGGCCGCCGTGGCGCTGTACTGGCGAAACCAAGTCGCGATCCTGATCGCGACGGTGCCCGTCCTGTACGCGCTGTTCAGCATCGGACTGGTCCATTGGGAGCCGCGCTACGTCCGCTATGTCCATCTCGGCTATCTCGCCGCGCTCCTCCTGGTGATCGAGGCCATCGCCGCGCGGCTGCCAGAGCGGGGAACAGTGCGCTACGCGGCCCCGTTCCGCCAGGCTGTGCTGGTGTTGGGGGTACTGCTCGCCCTTCGCGACCTTCCGGTCCTGCTCAATTCGAACGCCAATGCCCGGGACGCCGCCGCCGCCCGGGCCAGCGTCACCGGCGGCGACGCGGTCGCTGGCCCGACGCTCGAAGCGCTCCGCTGGAACGCCGTCACCACCCGGTTCGGGATCCCGAAGGTGACGATGGCCGGCGACAAGCTCCATGTCGTGACCACCAAGGTTCCGACCGACTACCAGGCGGTGACAAAGGTGGATACCGGCGGCTACAGGTACATGCTGGTCGAGTACACGCTGGACATTAAAAGCGGCGGCGGCGGCCTCGCGGTCATCAGTAGCGACGGGACCACCGGGCTGGCAGGACAGGTCGTCTCGGGGCCGGGACGCCACGCAGAGCAAATGGTCGTCTCTTTGGGCAAGAACGCAGCGGTACAGCTCGTCCTCGTGAACCACAACGACGCGGGCGCCTCAGAGTTCGACCTCACCGATTTCAAGCTCCGGTTCGGGCCGCGCAAGAAAGAGACAAATTAGGCTGTAGCGGCATGCGGGCGGGTGACGACAGATTGATTGCCGACGACTTCACCGACGACACAATCGCGGCCTGCTGCCGCCGCAAGAGGACTTTGTCCGCCGCGCGTCCGACGGCGCCTGCACTGTGCTGAAGCGTAGGAACGATTAGGTCGTGGACTCATAATGGTTGATGCGGAGCCGTATGGAAGCGAGGGCGACGGCGGCGAGGAAGTTTCGCGCGAGCTTGTCATAGCGCGTGGCGATGCGCCGGAAGTGCTTGAGCCGGTTGAAGAAGCGTTCGACGAGGTTGCGCTGGCGGTAAATCTGGCGGTCAACGACACGGCGGACCCGGACGTTGCTCTGCGACGGGATGTGGGCGAAGGCGCCAGCGGCTTCGATGAGCGCGATAATGGTGGCCGCGAAGTAGCCGCGGTCGGCAACGACGTGACGAGCGAGCGCCAGTCCCTCGACCAGGGCCGGGAAGGTGGTCTTGTCCGAGGCCTGGCCGGGGGTGAGCAGCAGGCGCACAGGCAGGCCGTGACGATCCACCACGACGTGGATTTTGGTGGTCAGTCCTCCACGAGAACGGCCGATGGCGTGATCCGCGCCCCCTTTTTACCGCCGGCCGCGTGCTGGTGGGCGCGCACGATCGAGGAGTCGATCAGATGAAGCGACGTGGGCGAGCCGGCCTTCAAAGCCTCGAACACCTTGAGCCACACCCCTGCTTTGGCCCAGCGGTTGAAGCGATTGTAGACCGTGGTGTACGGGCCGTACCGTTCCGGCAGGTCACGCCACGGCGCGCCTGTGCGCAGGATGTGGAAGATCCCGTTCACCACACGCCGGTCGTCCACCCGCGGCACGCCGCGCGGCTTGTTCGGCAGCAGCGGCTGGATGATCGTCCATTCCGCATCGGTCAAATCGAAGCGCGCCATCTTCAAGCTCCCACCGTTTGGAAGCTTGAATCACACCCCGCCCATAAAGGGAATCCCCTTTATGGGTACATGACCTAGTCACAATTCGGCACGCGCCGGGCTAGTGACAGGGCGGGCCGCCGCAGGCAGGATGCGCGTGGGCGGGCCCGCGTGGGCCGCCCTGCCCAAGGGGGATGCCCGAACCACATGCTCGATGCCTGCCGCGACTTCCTGGCAGCCGGAGGCGGTGCGGCGCGCGTGCGCTACCGCCTGTCGCGGCCGGGCTCGGCGCTCCGGGCGCTCGCCGCGGTGCTCGACGTTGTGCTCTATGCGGGCGCCGTCCACTTCATCATGTCGATCGTGTTCCACCGCTCGGGCTTCGATCGGTTCGAGCTGATCCTGATCGGGTTCGTGGCGTTCTCCTGGACGCTCCGCTCGATGCTGGAGGCGCGCAACTTCGCCGAGCTGCACGACCGCATGGCCGAGTACGCAACGGCCCCGGTCGCCGCCGTGACCGGGGCGTGCCTCGCCCCGCCGGTCGTGACCTTCCTCGCCTCGCTGGCTCTCGCGGTGGCGATCGAGGCGGCCACGCTCGACTCGCTCGCCCGGCTGACGCAGGCCGGCTGGCTCGCCCCGACCATCCTCATCCAGGGGATCTGGAACGCGGTGCTGGTGCTGGCGCTCGCCGTCGCGCTCGAGCGTCGCTGGATCGCCAGCGCGACGCCGGCTGTCGTCCTCGTCGCGGTCGTCTGGCTGCTGTCGCCGATCCTCTACAAGTTCGAGGACATCCCGTCACCGGCCAACCCGTGGCTCACCACCTTCAACCCCGCCTCGCACATGCTGGCCGCCTACCACAACGCGCTGTGGCGCGAGGCGCCGATGAGCCTCACCGTGCTACCGGCGGCGGGCGCCGTCGGGCTCGTCCTCGCCCTCTGGCTCGGGCGCCTGGTCGGACGCGGGCGCCGGCAGGCCGAGGCCGCCGATCTCGCCGGGTCGCCCGGGCTGCCGCACCTCGTCGCCATGCTCGATGGGGTCGGTCTCGCCCCGGCGCGCCCGCCCGGCCGCGCGCCCGCAAGGCGGTTCGCCGCGTGGCCCGGCCGTCTCGGCTTCTATACCGGCCTCGACCTGGTGACGCTGCTGATGATCGCGCGGGGCGGTCGGCGGGCGGAGCGCGCCGATCGGATCGACCGCATCGGCGCGGCGAGCGGCGTCGGCCGGCTTTACACCAATTCGCTCGCGATCTATCCGCGCTGGGCACTGGCGCAGCTCGCCTTCGCCACCGCGATCGAGGTGCCGGACCGGCGGATCGTGCTCGACGGCATCCTCGACGACGTGCGCCCGACCTTCCTCGCCGACGCCTGGCAGCGGCTCGAGCGCGAGACCGCCGCCGGGCGCGAGGTGACTGTGCTGAGCTACACGGCCCTGTCACTGCCCTGGTCAGCGAAGGGCTCGTTCGAGGCGTTCGGCCGCGACGGGCAGCGCCGCGCCGGCGCGGTCGGGCCCGAGCTGGACGCCGCCTACGACGCGCTGCGGAGCGCCGCGCCAGCCTGGCGGGCGACGCCGCGCAAGGCGCTGTCGCAGCGCGCCTAGCACCGGCAGGAGAGGACGTGATCCGCCCCGGCCGCAAGCCACATGCCGACGCCTGACCCCGGAAACGGCCGCCGCCCCGGTGCGTTCGCTGCCTGGGGCATGGCGGGAAGCTGGACCGGCCGGCGCGTCGCGCTCGCCATCGCCGGGCTCGCGATCTCGGCCGCATGCCTCTACGTGGCGTTCCGCAACGTCGACCTCGGCGCGCTCGCCCGGTTCGTCGCAACGTTCGACCCGGCGAGCCTCGCGGCCGCCGCGCTCGCCGTCCTCGGATGCTACGTCATGGGCGCGCTGCGCTGGCGCATCCTGCTCGACGAGCTCTGCCGCGTCCGCTTCCGGCGCGTGGTCTCGATCCTTCTGATCGCGCAGCTCATGAACATGACCCTGCCCTTCCGGGCCGGCGACGTGATGCGCCCCGCCCTCGCGCGCTATCGCTGCGGCATCGGGCTCTCGAAATCCTTCGCCAGCACGGCGCTCGACCGACTGTTCGACGTGCTCGCCGTGTTCGCGCTGGCGCTCGCCATCTCGCTCAACTCACGCCAGCTGTCGTCGCTGCTGGCCGCGCAGGCAACGATCATCGCCCTGCTGGTCGCCGCGCTCGCCGTGCTGATCCTCGCCGCGTTCCGCCCCGGCCTTGCCGTCCACGCCCTGCGCATCGCCGCGCGCCGCACGCCGCACCGGCTGGCCGTCCTCCTCCACCGCTACGCCGACACGATCGAGCTGCTGCTGCGGAACTTCCGCGACATGCTGGAGCCGGCGCGCCTTGGCAAGGCCGCCCTCGCGAGTTTCGGCAATCTCGCGTTCGGCCTCGCCGCCTATGCGCTGGTATTCCGGGCGAGCGGGGTCGCCGTGCCGCCCGTCGCCATTCTCGTCGTCCTGGTGGCGACGCAGCTTGGCGCCGCCGTGCCGTCGGCCCCGGCGTCGCTCGGCGTGTTCCATGCCATCGTCGTGGGGGTGCTGGCGCTGTGGCAGGTGCCTTCCGACGCCGCGCTTGGCATCGCCATCGTGCTGCACGCGCTGATCTCGCTGCTGCCGGTCGCGCTTGGCCTCGCGGCACTTTACCTTGAGGGGACGGCGGCGCTGCGCGGCGGGGCGGAGGAAACGACCGGTGCGGCGACGGATGAGCCCGCCGCACCCAATTCCTGACGGTCCCCCGTCTTGGGGCCTATCCGCCGCCCGGTCATGCTCGCCGCCCTGCTTGCTCTGGCCCTCGCCGGTTGCCGGGACGAGACCGACATCTGGCACGACACGCCGGAAGCCGTACGGACGGTCTATCGGGACGGCGTGCCGCACACCGACCGGCACGGCCGTCTCCGTCGCACCTTCGATCCGGCGCGCTCGTTCCTGCCGATCGGGCTCTATCATGCGCTGGTCGGCCGTCACTTCGGCCGCGAATACGGCCTCTCTGCCGCGCGCGCCGCCGGGTTCGACCTCATCTACCCGTGGGAGGGGCAAGAGGTGGCGCCGGTGACGGCGGCCGCGAAGGTTGCCGGCCTCGCCGTCATCAGCGCCGATCCGACCGATGCCGAATTGCGCCGCGATGCCGCCGATCCGGATTCGCCGGTGATCGCCTGGACGCTCGACCAGGAACCGTCGAGGGATACCATCCGCGGCGATGGTTGGCGGGAGCGGCTCGCGCGGTTCAGGGCGCGCTTGCTCGAAATTCACGCGCTCGATCCGCGCCGGCCGGTCACGGTGATCGATGCGCCCGACTTCACCGGCGCCGGCGCGGATCGCTGGGCGGCGTGGGCGACGGCGGGCGACATCTCCAGCCACTTCAACTATCCGATCCGCACGACACCGCCGGAGTCGCTGTCGACGACACGCGGACTGCCGCAGTCGGTGGCGCGGGCCGTCGCGCTCAACCACGAGCGGAAGCCGGTGTGGCTGGTGGTGCAGGCATTCGGAAGCCCGGCCCAGCACTGGGCCATGCCGACGCCGGCCGAGCTGCGCGCCATGATCTACGCAGGCTTCGTCCACGGCGCGACCGGAGTGATCTATTTCGCGCTCGACAGCTTCGTCACGCGCGACGACGGGGTGATCGGCATGGCGCCCGACCCCGCCGCCAATTACAACTCGACGCCCGACTTCAACCACGACGGCAAGCCACCCGCCGTCGCCGACGCCGCGCAGCTCGCCGCGAGCCGGGCGCTCTGGCGGGAGGCCGCGCGCATCAACGGCGAACTCGCCACGCTCCGTCCGGCGCTGCTGTCTCCGACCTCATCGCGGCCGTACCGGGTGGCCATCCTGGGCCAGGGCAATTCGCGCGCGCCGGTCCGCACAATGCTGAAGGAATGGGAGGGGGCGGCGACACTAATCGCCGTCAACGTCGACGACGTCCCGGTGACCTGGCGGGTGAGGTTCGATTCGCCGGTCACGCCGTCCCGCGCGGTATTCGATAGCAAAGCGGCTCCCGCTTCGGTCCCCAATGGCTGGACCGACCGGCTGCCAGCCTTTGGGGTCCGGGTCTACCGGTTCCGATTCGAATAGGCGGACCCAGCATAGATGGGCAAGCGCCCAATCGGGGCGAACCCGGCTCGGCGATCGGTAAAATGCGCGACAAGGGCTGGACAATTCTGCTTGCGGGGCCGCGCATTTCGTCCAACATATCCGGCGTTCGGTGCGCCCATGCGCGATGCAGCGCAAGCTGCAAGCCCCGCGAAGGTGGTGCGAAATGACCGTCAGCTCGCTGACCAGCAGCCTTCTGTCTCAAAGCCTGTTTCCGTCGGGCGTCTCCAGCGTGGACCCGCTTGCCGCGCTGGCCGCCACGCCGGCCGCCACGGCTCCGGCGGCGAACAGCCCGAGCCAGACGCAGATCGCGGCCGATCAGGCCCAGCTCGCGGGGTTCGATCAGCTCGCCTCGGCGGTCGCCGGCTTTCAATCCAGCGTCCAGGGCCTGACGACGCCCGCCACGAATCCCGTCTCGCTGCAGGCCGCCGCGCAGGATTTCGTGACGACCTACAACAATCTTTTCGACACGGTGCGGAGCCTCACCGCGCCAGACGGGGCGCTGGCCGGCAACGCGACGGCGCAGGAGCTGGCGCAACAGCTCGGCGCGACATACTCGCAATCCTATTCCGCGAACGGCCTGACCGGCCTGTCCCAGATCGGCATCGACGTGCAGTCGGACGGGCATCTTGCGCTCGACAGCGCCGCCCTTCAGTCGGCCGCCGCGACCGACCTGGGCGGCACGGCGTCGGTCCTCAGCCAGGCGGCCACCGCCTTCGGCACGCTGGCCGGCGGCTATGGCGGCACCGGCGGAATCGTCGCCACCGACCAGTCGCTTTTGCAGAACGACGTCTCCACCCTGCAATTCCTGCAGGGGTTGGGCCCGACTGCGCCGACGGCGCCGGACTACCTGTCCGGAACCGAGCAGTACGCGGCCGCCCTGCAATTGCAGATCAACACCGACCTGCTGAGCCGGTCTGGCCTGGGGTCGACAGGCCTGATCGCCTGAAGCGGCCGGCCCGACCCTACTTCACGTTCTGGCCGTATTTCTCCAGCGACTTGCGGAGCGCCGAGGTCGGCTTCTGGAAGAACACCAGCATGGTGCAGCCGTTGGGCGCGGTCGGCGAGTGCTTCGAGCCCTTCGGCCGGATCACGAAATTTCCGGCCGTCACCTCGCCCTCGTCGTCCTTGAGCGAACCTTCGACGATGTAGGTCTGCTCCAGGTCCTCGTGCATGTGGAACGGGATCGACGCGCCGGGCGCGAGCCGGGTGAGGATGGTCAGCATCCCCGTCTCCTTGTCGTGCATCAGCACCTTCATCTGGTTGCCGGGTGCCGTATCGATCCAAGGCATGTCGTTGACGGCGACGTAGCGCGAAGCGAGATCGGCCGCGGAAGTCTGAGTGGCCATGGCGGGTCCTCCCAAGGGAAGGCGAAATGCTACACCCGCCGCGCCCCTCAGGCGAGCGGCAGGGAAATCAGCCCGTCGACGAGCTTCGGCTCGAACCAGGTCGATTTGGGCGGCATGATCTCGCCCGCGTCGGCCACCGCGAACAGCTCCGAAAGCTGGGTCGGGTAGAGCGCGAACGCGACCGCCATCTCGCCGGAATCGACCCGCTTCGCGAGCTCGGCGAGGCCGCGCGCCCCGCCGACGAAATCGATGCGCGGATCGGTACGCGGATCGCCGATGCCGAGGATGGGGCCCAGCACCCGCTCGGCCAGCAGGCTGACGTCGAGGCGGCGGGCGGGCGGCGTGCCCTCCGCGACCGGCTCGCGCGCGGCCAGCCCGTACCACCGCCCGTCGAGGTACATGGCGAAACGGCGCGGCGCGGTGGGCTTGGCGGGCGCGTCGAGCGGCGCGACCTCGAACCGCTCGGCGAGCCGCGCGCGGAGGTCGTCGGGCGACAGCCCGTTCAAATCGCGCACCACGCGGTTGTAGTCGAGGATATGCACCTCGTCGTCCGGAAAGCTGACGATCAGGAAGCGGGCCGCGACGGACGGATCGCGCCCGCGGCGCTGGTCGACGGCGCGCGCGCCGGCGGCCGCCCGGTGATGGCCGTCCGCGATGTAGAGCGTATCCTCTGCCTCGAACGCCGCGGTGAGCGCGGCGACGTCGTCCGGCTTGTCGATCGGCCATAGCGAATGGCGCGCCCCGTCCGGCGCGTCGGCCGCGAGCAAAGGCGCGGCTTCGGTCGCCCTGGCGATGCAGCGGGCGATGGCGTCGGACCGGCGGTGCACCACGAACACGGGTCCGGTATGCGCGTCGACCGCCAGGATCTGGCGCACCCGGTCGTCTTCCTTGTCCGGGCGCGTGAGCTCGTGCCGGCGGATGCGGTTCTCCTGGTAGGCGGCGACCGAGCCGGCGGCGGCGATGCCGGTCTGCACTCGTCCGCCCGCTTCGATGCGATAGGCGTAGTAGGCCGGCTTCGCGTCGCGGCGCAGCACGCCGGCCTCGACTATCCGGTGCAGGTTCCGGCCGCCCTGCTCGTAGACCTTGGGCGCATGCGCGTCGGTTCCGGCCGGGAAGTCGATTTCCGGCTTGGAGACATGGAGGAAGCTCCAGCGATGCCCCTCGGCCAACGCGCGCGCCTCCTCGGTCGACAGCACGTCGTAGGGCGGCGCGATCACCTCGGCCACGTGGGCCGGGTCGGGCCGGAGCCCGCGGAACGGCGCGACCAGCGTCTCCGCGTCGGAACCGGGGGCGTATTTGCGTGGGGTGGTCGGCATCGGGCACCTCGCCTCGTCAGGCGGCGGAAGGAAACAGAATTCCCTCCGCCGATCAACCCGCCGGGGACGGCCAAATCGTCCCAGCGACCCATTTCCCGGCAGCCAAGCAGAGATTTGATCTCGATCAACAGCCCCCTGTCCGGCCGGCGGTAGAACCCGATCGCGCCAAACGGGGGTGAAACCATGACTGCGGCACCGGAGCCGATCCGCGACGTCGCCCATATCGGCCATGTCGAGCTTCTGACGCCGAAGCCGGAAGCGAGCCTCGCCTATTTCACCGATCTCCTCGGCATGGAGGTGGTGCATCGCGAAGGCCAGTCCGCCTATCTCCGCGCCTACGGCGACTATGCCGCCACGACGCTGAAGCTGACCGAGGCGGCGACGGCGGGCATCGGCCACCTCGCCTGGCGGGCGGTGAGCCCGCAGGCGCTGGACCGCCGCGCCCGCGCCATCGCGGCGACCGGGCTCGGTGTCGGCTGGACCAACGGCGATTTCGGCCACGGCCCCGCCTACCGCTTCCGCGATCCCGACGGGCACGCGATGGAGATCTATTTCGAGGAGGCGCGCTACGTGCCCCCGCCGGAGCTGCGCTCCACCCTCAACAACCTGCCGATGAAGTACCCCGCCCACGGCGTCGGCGTGCGCCGCACGGACCATGTGGCGCTGCTCTGCCAGGACGTGGCGCGGAACCGCGCCTTCGCCGAGAACGCGCTGGGCCTCGCCTTGCGCGAGCAGGTGCTCTACGAGAACGGCACGCGCGAGATCGGCTCGTGGATGAGCCCCTCGCCCGTCCATCACGAGCTCGCCTACGTGCTCGACACCGCCGGCGCGCACGGCAGGCTGCACCATTTCTCGCTCTGGACCGACAATCGCGACGACGTGCTGCGCGCCGCCGACATCTTTCGCGAGAACGGCGTGTTCATCGAGTCGGGCCCGTCCAAGCACAACAACAGTCAGGCCTTCTACATCTATTCCTACGAGCCGGGCGGCAACCGGGTGGAGATCTACACCGGCAGCTTCCTGGTGTTCGCGCCGGATTTCGAGCCGGTGGTGTGGGACGAGGCGGCGCGCGGCACCGGTGTCTATTGGGGCGCGGCGCTGCCCGACAGCTTCATGCACTACGCGACGCCCGCGGTGCCGGAGGTCCCTTCGGCGGACGTGCCGGTGATCGACCCGCGCTAGGCGCCTTAACCCGGCGTTCACCATCATCGCCACAATATCACAACCACAGATTGCAGGGACTGGAAGATCTCGATCATGACGAGCGGGTGCGAGCGTGTCTGACACGGGTAAATGGGGCTGGGGTGCCGTTCTGATCGGCTTCGCGGTGCTGGGGCTGTTCCTTGCCGCGCGCGCCGAGGACACGGCGATATATCTGCACGGGCTGCTGCTGTTCGCCTTCGGCGCGGCGGCAGCGTTCTGGCTGATCGCGCGCAACGGCGACCGCGCCGGCCGCCCGGCGGGCGACGCGAGCGGCTATGACGACGCGGTGGTGCGCGCCGGCGTGATCGCCTCCTCCTTCTGGGGCATCGTCGGCTTCCTGGTCGGGGTCTATCTGGCGCTGGAGCTCGCCTGGCCCGGCTTCAACCTCGACCTGCCCTGGACCAATTTCGGGCGCCTCCGCCCGGTGCACACGTCGGCGGTGATCTTCGCCTTCGGCGGCAACGTGCTGATCGCGACGTCGTTCTTCGTGGTCCAGCGCACCTGCCGCGCGCGCCTGTTCGGCGGCTGGACGCCCTGGTTCGTGTTCTGGGGCTACCAGCTCTTCATCGTGATGGCCGCGACCGGCTACGTGATGGGCGTCACCCAGTCGCGCGAGTACGCCGAGCCCGAATGGTACCAGGACATCTGGCTGACCATCGTGTGGGTCGCCTACCTGGTCGTGTTCCTCGGCACCATCATGCGGCGGCGCGAGCCGCACATCTACGTCGCCAACTGGTTCTACCTCGCGTTCATCGTGACCGTCGCGGTGCTGCACCTCGTCAACAACATGGCGGTGCCGATCTCCTGGTCGTCGTCCAAGAGCTACTCTCTGTTCTCGGGCGTGCAGGACGCGATGACCCAGTGGTGGTACGGCCACAACGCGGTCGGCTTCTTCCTGACCGCGGGCTTCCTCGGGCTGATGTACTACTTCGTGCCGAAGCGCGCGGAGCGGCCGGTCTATTCCTACCGGCTGTCGATCGTGCATTTCTGGTCGCTGATCTTCCTCTACATCTGGGCCGGCCCGCACCATCTGCACTACACCGCCCTGCCCGACTGGGCGCAGACGCTCGGCATGACCTTCTCGATCATGCTGTGGATGCCGAGCTGGGGCGGGATGATCAACGGGCTGATGACGCTCTCCGGCGCGTGGGACAAGCTGCGCACCGACCCCGTCCTTCGCATGCTGGTCACCGCCGTCGCGTTCTACGGCATGGCGACGTTCGAAGGCCCGCTGATGTCGATCCGCTCGGTCAACGCGCTCAGCCACTACACCGACTGGACCATCGGCCATGTCCATTCCGGCGCGCTCGGCTGGGTCGCCTTCATCTCGTTCGGCGCGCTCTACCACCTGACGCCGGTGCTGTGGGGCCGGGTGCGGCTCTACTCGCTCCAGCTCGTCGCGCTGCACTACTGGATCGCGACGCTCGGGATCGTCCTCTACATCACCTCGATGTGGGTGTCGGGCATTCTGCAGGGCCTGATGTGGCGCGCCTACAACTCGCTGGGCTTCCTCGAATACTCGTTCATCGAGACGGTCATCGCGATGCATCCGTTCTACGCGATCCGGATGCTGGGCGGGGTGCTGTTCCTCGCCGGTGCCCTGGTCATGGTCTACAATTTGTGGCGCACCGCCCGCGGCGATCTGCGCGTCGAGGAGAGCGTGCGGCCCGCGCCCGCTCCGGCGGTGGCGTGATGCGCGGAATGTTCAGCCACGACCGGATCGAGCGCCACTCGATCCTGCTTCTGGTGCTGGTGCTGATCGTGGTTTCGATCGGCGGCATCATCGAGATCGCGCCGCTGTTCTGGCTCAACTCGACCATCGAGAAGGTGCAGGGCATGCGGCCCTACACGCCCCTCGAGCTCAAGGGCCGCGACATCTACGTGCGCGAGGGGTGCTACCTCTGCCACAGCCAGATGATCCGCGACCTGCGCGACGAGCAGGCACGCTACGGCCACTACTCGCTCGCCGCCGAATCGATGTACGACCACCCGTTCCAGTGGGGCTCGAAGCGCACCGGCCCCGACCTCGCGCGTGTCGGCAACCGCTATTCCGACGCCTGGCACGTCGCGCACCTGACCGATCCCAGGAGCGTCGTGCCGGGCTCGGTGATGCCGGGCTACCCCTTCCTCGCCACGACGCCGCTGCGCACCGACGACATCGTCGAGCACCTGAAGGCGAACCGCGAGGTCGGCGTGCCCTACACCGACGATGACCTCGCGGACGCGCCGAACGACGTCGTGCTGCAGGCGACGCCCGACGCCAAGGGCGCGGATGCCTTCCGCAAGCGCTACCCGAAGGCGCAGGTCCGCGACTTCGACGGCAATCCCGAGATGGTGTCGGAGCTCGACGCGCTGATCGCCTATCTCCAGATGCTCGGCACGCTGGTCGATTTCAAAACCTATGACCCGAACGCGGCCGGGAACAGCCGGTAGGATCATGATGGACCTTCAGTATCACCACGTTTCGCACTTCGCCCAGACCTGGGGAATGGTGCTGTTCGTCGTCCTGTTCGTGGGCGCCGTCGCCTACGCGCTGTGGCCGAAGAATCGCGCCAAGTTCGAGCGCGCGGCGCGCCTGCCGCTCGAGGAGGACTGAGCGTGGCCCGCATGGAAGACACGGAGCCGGGCCGCACCACCGGCCACGAGTGGGACGGCATCCGCGAATACGATCGGCCGCTGCCGCGCTGGTGGCTGTGGGTGTTCTACGCGACGATCGTCTGGGCGTTCGCCTATTGGATCGTCATGCCGGCCTGGCCCCTGCTCGACGGCTATACCAAGGGCGTGCTCGGCTATTCGCAGCGCCGCCACATGGCGGCGCAGGTCGAAGCCGCGCGCCAGGCGCAGAAGGGGCTCGAGACGCAGATCCTGGTGCAGTCGCTCGACGACATCCAGAACACGCCTCGCCTCCTCGAGTTCGCGCTCGCCGGCGGCCGCTCGGCCTTCGCCGTCAACTGCTCGCAATGCCATGGCCAGGGCGCCGAGGGGGCGAAGGGCTACCCCAACCTCAACGACGACGACTGGCTGTGGGGCGGCACGCTCGCCCAGATCGAGAAGACCATCCAGCACGGCGCACGGTCGGGCGATCCCGACGCGCACGAGAGCCAGATGCCCGCCTTCCTCAAGGACGGATTGCTCAAGCCGCAGCAGGTGAACGACGTCGCCGAATATGTGCTGTCGCTCTCCGGCAAGTCGACCAACTCGGCGGCGGCGGCACGCGGCGCCCCGATCTTCAAGACCAACTGCACCGCCTGCCACGGCGACGATGCCCACGGCAACCAGGAGTTCGGCGCGCCGAACCTTGCGGACGCGATCTGGCTCTACGGATCGGACAAGGCGACCGTGGTCGAGACGATCTCATACGCGCGTCGCGGCGTGATGCCCGCCTGGCAGGGCAGGCTCGACCCGGTGACGATCAAGGAGCTCGCCATCTATGTCCACTCGCTCGGCGGCGGGAAGTAGCATGGGCGCCCACGGCGTACGGGACACGGTCGAGACCGTCGAGGTCAAGGGAGAGGCGTGGCGCGAGCGCCCGCCCCTCTACGCCTCGCGCCCGCGCATCCACCCGAAGCTCGCCCACGGCACGTTCCGGCGCCTGAAGTGGGCGGTCATGGCGGTCACGCTCGCCGTCTACTATTTGACCCCGTGGATCCGCTGGGACCGCGGCACCGCCGCGCCGGACCAGGCCGTGCTGATCGATTTCCCGGCGCGGAAGTTCTACTTCTTCTTCATCGAGATCTGGCCGCAGGAGGTCTATTACGTCACGGGCCTCCTGATCCTCGCCGCGCTCGCGCTGTTCCTGATGACCAGCCTCGCCGGGCGCGTGTGGTGCGGCTACACCTGCCCGCAGACGGTGTGGACGGACCTCTTCCTGGTGGTCGAGCGCTGGATCGAGGGCGACCGCAACGCACGCATCCGGCTCGACCGGCAGAAGTGGGGCGCCGGCAAGATCGCCCGCAAGTCCGTGAAGCACTTGGCCTGGCTTATGATCGCGTTGATGACCGGCGGCGCCTGGGTGTTCTATTTCTCCGACGCGCCGAACCTCGCCGGCGAGCTTGCCGCCTTCGACGCGCCGACCTCGGCCTATATCGCCATCGCGATCCTCACCTTCACCACCTACACGCTGGGCGGGCTCGCCCGCGAGCAGGTCTGCATCTACATGTGCCCATGGCCGCGCATCCAGGGCGCGATGCTGGACGAGGATTCGCTCGTCGTCTCCTACCATCCCGACCGGGGCGAGCCGCGCCGCGCGCACAAGCTCGGCGACGGCTGGGAGGGCCGCGGCGACTGCGTCGACTGCAACCAGTGCGTCGCCGTCTGCCCGATGGGCATCGACATCCGCAACGGCCAGCAGCTCGAATGCATCACCTGCGCCCTCTGCATCGACGCGTGCGACGGGGTGATGGCGAAAGTCGGCCGGCCGAAGGGGCTGATCGCCTACGACACGCTGGCCAACATGGACCGGCGCGCCCACGGGAAGCCGCCGCGCCTGCGCCTCGTCAGGCCGCGCACCGTCATGTATGCCGCGCTGATCGCCATCGTCGGCGCGGTGATGCTGTACGCGCTGGTGACGCGGCCCGTGCTGGCGATAGAGACGCTGCGCGACCGCAACCCGCTGTTCGTCACACTGTCGAATGGCGACATCCGGAACGGCTATACGATCAAGATCATCAACAAGCGCCATGAGCAGCGCAGCGTCGCGCTCGCCGCGACGGGACTCGCCGGCACGCGGATGACCGTGATCGGCGGCGACGACCCGCGGGCGATCATCCTGCCGCCCGACTCCCTCCGCAGCCTCCGCGTGTTCGTGACCGCCCCGCGGCGCGACCTGCACGACGAGTCGGAGCGGCTGACCTTCGTCGTCACCGACACGGCGGACGGCACCGCGTCCCGCACCACCACCTCGTTCCGGGGACCCGAGCGATGAGCACTGCCCAGCCGCGCCGCCTCACCGGCCGTCAGGTGCTGTGGATCCTGGTCGGCGCCTTCGGCCTCATCTTCGCCGTGAACGGCACGATGGCCTGGCTCGCCGAGAAGAGCTTCCCCGGCCTGGTCTCGAACGACGCCTACCGCGAAGGGCTGCAATACAACCGCAAACTGGCGGAACGCGCGGCGCAGCAGGCGCTCGGCTGGCAGGCCGACGTATCGGTGAGCGGGAGCGGCGCGACCCGGCTCGTGACCGCAAGCTTCCGCGACCGCGACGGCTCGCCCCTCGCCGGCATGACGGTGAACGCCCGGCTGATGCGCCCCGTCGTCGCCGGATTCGACCGCGACTTCGCCCTCGCCGAGGCCGCGCCGGGCATCTATCGCGCGGAGATCGCGCCGGGGGCGCTCGGCAACTGGCGGCTCGTCGTCAACGCGGTGCGCCCCGCCCTCCGCACCCGACCGGCCGAGCATTGGCACATGGAGCGCGAGCTGTGGCTCAAGTAGTCGCCGCGCCCGAGCTCGCCGCGCCGCGCGTCGAGGCGCCCGAACCGGCCCCCGCCATCTCCGGCAACGGCGCCGCCGACCCCCTCGCCGCCTACGTGTCGCGCGAGGCCGACGGGACGTCGACGCTGCATCTGATGATCGAGAATCTGCACTGCGCCGGCTGCGTCCACCGGGTCGAGACCGCGCTCGCGCCGCTGCCGGGCGTGGTCGAGGCGCGGGTGAACCTGACGGCCCGGCGGCTCAGGCTGCGCTGGACCGGGGCGCGGACCGCGGCGGACTTCGTCGCCCGCCTCGCGGCGCTCGGCTACCGCGCGGTGCCGTTCGACCCGGACGAGATCGCCAATGCGCGCGCGGACGAGGAGAAGCGCCTCCTGCGCTGCCTGGCCGTCGCGGGCTTCGCCGCCGCCAACGTGATGCTGCTGTCGGTCGCGGTCTGGGCCGGCGCGGCGGAGGACATGGGCGCGGTCACGCGGAGCGCGATGCACTGGCTGTCGGCACTGATCGCCCTGCCGGCCATCGCCTGGGCGGGGCGGCCCTTCTTCGCCTCGGCCATATCGGCGCTGAAATCGCGCGCGCTCAACATGGACGTGCCGATCTCACTCGCCGTCACGCTCGCCGCCGGGATGAGCCTGTTCGAGACCGCGCGCGGCGGCCCGCACGCCTATTTCGACGCGGCGATCGCGCTGCTCTTCTTCCTGCTGGTCGGGCGCTATCTCGACAGTCGCGCGCGCGGCCAGGCACGATCCGCCGCCGAGCGGCTCGCCGTGCTGGGCGCCGCCGCGGCGCGGGTCGTCGAGCCGGACGGGCGCGAGCGCACGGTGCCGGCGCGCGCGCTGGTGCCGGGGATGGTCCTCGCCGTCGCCCCGGGAGAGCGTCTGGCGGCCGACGGGCGCATCGAGACGGGCACGACCGAGCTCGATTCAAGCCTGCTGACCGGCGAGACGATGCCGAAGCCCGCGCGGCCGAGCGATGCCGTCTATGCCGGGACGATGAACCTCTCCGGCGCCCTCACCGTCGCCGTTACCGCCGCGGGCGAGGACACGGTCCTCGCCGAGATCGTGCGGCTGATGGAGGCGGCGGAGGGGCGCAAGGGGCGCTACGTCCGGCTCGCCGACCGCGCGGCACGGCTCTACGCGCCGCTGGTCCACCTCGCCGCTTACGGCGCCTTCGCCTTCTGGATCACCGTCGGCGGGCTCTCCTGGCAGCCCGCCCTGCTGATCGCCGTCTCTGTGCTGATCGTCACCTGCCCCTGCGCGTTGGGATTGGCGGTCCCGGCCGCCCAGGCGGTCGCGAGCGGACGGCTGCTGCGCGCCGGGATCCTGGTCAAGCAGGCCGACGCGCTGGAACGGCTCGCTGCCGCCGACACGGTGGTGCTCGACAAGACGGGAACCCTCACCCTAGGCGCACCGCGCCTCATCCGGCCCGAGGCGATGGACGTCGACGCGCTCCACACCGCCGCGCGCCTCGCCGCGGCGAGCCGTCATCCGCTGTGCCGTGCGCTGGTCGAGGCCACGCGCATGGCCGTTTCGCCACCGCCCGAAATCCACGAGACGCCCGGCAGCGGGCTTTCCGTCGAGACGGCGGAGGGCGAGATCCGGCTCGGCCGCCGCGCCTGGTGCGGTCTTGCCCCCGACACGCGGCAGGGGCCCGAGCCGGAGCTGTGGCTCGCGCATCCGGGCCGGCTTTCGGTCCGCTTCGCCTTCGAAGACGCGCTGCGCCCCGCGGCGGCTGAGGCGGTCGCCGCCCTCGGCCGGATGGGCCTCAAGCCCGTGCTGCTTTCCGGTGATCACGAGCCGGCGGTGCGCGCCGCCGCCGCCGCGGCCGGCATCGCCGAGTGGCATGCCGCGTGCTCGCCGCAGGACAAGCTCGCCTACCTGGAATCCCTCGCCGCCTCCGGCCGCAAGGTCCTGATGGCGGGGGACGGGCTCAACGACGCGCCCGCGCTCGCCGCCGCCTTCGTCTCTATCTCGCCGGCGCGCGCCGCCGACGTCAGCCGCGCCGCCGCGGACCTGGTATTCCAGGGCGAGGACCTGCGCGCGCTGGTCGAAGCGGTCGCGACCGCCCGCATCGCGCGCCGGGTGATGCTGCAATCCTTCGCGTTTGCCGCCGCCTACAACGCGGTCGCGGTGCCGATCGCCATCTGCGGGCTGGTCACGCCGCTGATCGCCGCGATCGCCATGTCCAGCTCGTCGATCATCGTGACGCTCAACGCGCTCCGCATCCGGCTCTCGCGGAAAGCCAGCGCATGACGATCCTCGCCTATCTCATCCCGGTCGCGCTGCTGCTGGGCCTCGTCGGGCTCGCAGCCTTCCTGTGGGCGCTGAAATCCGGCCAGTTCGAGGATCTCGACGGCGCGGCGAGCCGCATCCTCTACGACGATCCGCCGCCGCCGCCGATCGGCGGCGATCGGCAAGACTAGCCGTCGAACGCGTGCTCGGCGATGGCCGAGTCCGTCTCGGCCGCCGTCTCGCGCAGCGTCACCGGATATCCCCACAGCGTGTGGATGTGGCGCAGCACGCGCCGCGCCTCCAAAGCGTCGAGCACGCGCCCGTCGCGCACCGCGTGCTGGACCACCAGCTTGCGGTCGCCGCGGAGATCCGCATCGGCGATCTCGATGCGCGGCGTGCCGAGCGACGGATCGTACATTGAGGCGAGCTGCTTCCGGATGCGCTTGTAGCCGCGCTCGTCATGGATCGCCTCGACCAGCACGTCGGGCGAACCCGACGAATCGTGCAGGCGGAACAGGCGCATCTCGCGCATCAGATGCGGCGAGAGATATTGCAGGATGAAGCTCTCGTCGCGGAACTCCGACCAGGCGTGGCGCAGCGTGCCGACCGGGTCCTCGTTGCCGGCGATGTTGGGGAACCACTCGCGGTCCTCCGCCGTCGGCTTGGTGCAGATGCGTTCCAGGTCGCGCATCATGCCGAACCCGAGCGCGTAGGGGTTGATGCCGGAGAAGCGCCGGTCGTCGAACCCGGGCTGGGCGACCACCTGGGCGTGCATGTGCAGGAATTCCAGCATCGCGCCGTCGGTGATGCGCCCCTGCTCGCGCAGCCGCGTCATGATGTGGTGATGCACCCAGCAGGCGCAGCCCTCGTTCATCACCTTGGTCTGGCGCTGCGGCTCGAAATAGCTCATCACGTTGCGCACGATGCGCAACAGCTCGCGCTGCCAGTCCTTCAGCACCGGCGAGTGCTTCTCGAGGAAGTAGAGCAGGTTCTCCTCGGGCAGGCCCAGCGCGCGCCGCGCCGCCTGCTCGTCGAGATCGACCTCCGTCTCGTGATCCTCCGCGCGCTTCTGCGGCAGGGTGCGGAACAGCAGATCGCTGTAGCTCAGCCGCTCGTCCTCGCGCCGCGCCAGCGCGCGCTCGCGCTCCTTCCGGATATGCGGCCGGGCGCGTCGGCCATAGCGGTCCACGCCCTGGTCGCCGAGTGCGTGCGCGGCGTCGAGCGTGCGCTCGACCGGGCCGAGCCCGTAGCGCTCCTCGCATTCGGCGACGTAGTTCTTGGCGAAGGAAAGATAGTCGAGGATCGCGTCCGCGTCGGTCCAGTCGCGGAACGCCTGGTTGGCGCGGAAGAAGTGGTTGTGGCCCACGGCGGCGTGCGCCAGCACCGTCGCCTGCATGGTCATGGTGTTTTCTTCCATGATGTAGCAGATCGACGGGTTCGAGTTGATGACGATCTCGAGCGCGAGGCCGCGCAGACCCTTGCGGTAGAGCATCTCCTGGCGGGCGAAGCTCTTGCCGAACGACCAGTGGCGGTACATCAGCGGCATGCCCGACGCAGCGTAGGCGTCCAGCATCTGCTCGGCGGTGATGACCTCGATCTGGTTGCGGTAGAGCTCGAGCCCCAGCTCCTCGGTGCCGATCCGCTCGACCGCCTCGTAGGCGCGCTTGAGAAGATCGAAATTCCAGTCCGGCCCCTCGAACAGCAGACCGCTCATGCGTACTCCTTCTCGCGGCCGAACAGCCCGCGGAACACCGGGTAGATGTCGCGCGGCCCGCCGATCATGCGCATGGCGAAGGACGGCCAGCGGTCGGCGACCTCCTGGTATCCCGTCCACAGCACGCTGCCCGAGCGGCCGTAGAGGCCGGGCTCGCGCCGCTGGTCGGGCGAGATTTCGACATAGGCCATGTGCTGCACGATCGGCATCACCCGCTCGTTGAGAAGCGCGAGGCAGTGCGCGACGTCGGTCGGGATGTCGTCGCCGTCCGACGCCTGGGCGACGTAGATGTTCCAGTCGGCGATCGGGTAGCGCGCCTCGACGATCTTCAGCATCTCCTCGAGCGCGGTGGACACGACCGTGCCGCCGGTCTCGCGGCCGTAGAAGAACGTCTCTTCGTCCACCTCCGCCGCGGTGGAGGTGTGGCGCACGAACACCACGTCGACATGCTGGTAGCGGCGGGTGAGGAACAGGTGCAGCAGCATGAAGAACCGTTTGGCGAGGTCCTTCATCGCCTCGTCCATCGAGGCCGACACGTCCATCAGGCAGAACATCACCGCCTGCGACACCGGCTTCGGCACCTGCTCGAACCGGTTGTAGCGAAGGTCGACCGGATCGATATAGGGCACGCGCTTCCGCCGTGTCTTGGCGCGGGCGAGCGCGACCTCGAGCTCGACGATGCGATGCTCGCGCGAGGTCGGGCCGGGCAGATCGCCGGTGCCGTCCTTGAGCAAGGCGAGCTCGTCCTCGAGCTCCTTGATCAGCGCGTCGGACGGGCGGCCGAGCGCGATGCGCCGCTGCAGCGAGCGGCGCACCGTGCGCACGAGGTTGAGCCGGTTCGGCGCGCCCGTGGTGGAGAAGCCGGCGCGCTGCGGCTTGAGCGCGACCTCGTCCTTGATCTTCTGCTTCACGAGGTCGGGGAGGTCGAGATCCTCGAAGAACAGGTCGAGGAATTCGTCTCGGGTCAGCGCGAAGGTAAAATCGTCCTCGCCCTCGCCGTCGGCGCTCGCCTTGCCGCCGCCGCCACGCCCGCCGCCGCCCGTCGGCTTGGCGATGCGGTCGCCCTCGACATACTCCTTGTTGCCGGGCAGCACCCAACTGCGCTCGCCGGTGTCGGAATCGAGCACGAAGTGCGGCTCGCGGATGCCGTCCGACGAGATCGAGACGTTCTCGCCCGAGGTGGCGTCCGACACGCTGCGCTTGCGCAGGTTGGAGCGGATCGCCTCGCGGATTTCGCCCCGCGCGCGGCGGATGAAGCGCTGCCGGTTGCCGAGGCTCTTGCCCTTGGGGTTTTCGCGCCGGTCGATGATGTCCATCGGCTCGTGCCCCTTCACTCGCTCCGATTAGCCGGACTTCTGGACGCGCATGTACCAGTCAACCAGCCGGCGGACCTGACGCTCGGTATAGCCGTGCGCGACCATGCGCTCGAGGAACGCCTGGTGCTTCTTCTCGCTCTCCGAGTCCTTCTTGGTGCCGAACGAGATGACGGGCAGCAGCTCCTCGACCTGCGAGAACATGCGCTTCTCGATGACCTCGCGGATCTTCTCGTACGACGTCCAGCGCGGGTTGTTGCCGCCCGACGCCGCGCGCTGGCGCAGCGCGTACTTCACCACCTCGTTCCGGAAGTCCTTGGGGTTGGCGATGCCCGCCGGCTTCTCGGTCTTGGAGAGCTCCTGGTCCAGCATCTCGCGGTTGAGGAGCTGGCCGGTGTCGGGATCCTTGTAGTCCTGGTTCTCGACCCACGCGTCGGCGTAGGAGATATAGCGGTCGAACAGGTTCTGGCCGTAATCCTCGTAGGATTCGAGGTACGCCTTCTGGATCTCCTTGCCGATATACTCGGCGTAGCGCGGCGCGAGCTCCGCCTTGATGAAGGTCAGGTACTTCTGCTCGGTCTCGGACGGGAACTGCTCGCGCCGGATCGCCGACTCCAGCACGTACATCAGATGCACCGGGTCGGCCGCGACCTCCTGCGTGTCGAAATTGTAGGTCTCGGACAGCACCTTGTAGGCGAAGCGGGTGGAAAGCCCGTCCATGCCCTCGTCGACGCCGGCGGCGTCGCGGTACTCGTGCACCGTCTTCGCCTGCGGGTCGGTGTCCTTCAGGCTCTCGCCGTTATAGACGCGGAGCTTGGCGTAGAGCGACGAGTTCTCATGCTCCTTGAGGCGGGTGAGCACCGAGAAGCGCGCCATCATCTCAAGCGTGCCGGGCGCGCGCACCGCGCGGGCGAGTTCCGACTGGCCGACGAGCTTGTCGTAGATGCTCACCTCCTCGTCGACGCGCAGGCAGTACGGCACCTTGATCACCGAGATGCGGTCGAGGAAGGCCTCGTTGTTGCGGTTGGACTTGAAGCTCTTCCACTCGGACTCGTTCGAGTGGGCGAGGATCAGCCCCTGGTACGGCAGGGCGCCGATGCCCTCCGTCCCCATGTAGTTGTTCTCCTGCGTCGCCGTTAGCAGTGGGTGCAGCATCTTGAGCGGCGCCTTGAACATCTCGACGAACTCGAGGATGCCCTGGGTGGTGACGTTGAGCCCGCCGGAATAGGCGTAGGCGTCAGGGTCCTCCTGGCCGAAATATTCCAGCTTGCGGATGTCGACCTTGCCGACCAGCGACGAGATGTCCTGGTTGTTCTCGTCGCCCGGCTCGGTCTTGGCGACGCAGATCTGGCGCACCTTCGAGGGGTGCAGGCGCACCACCTTGAACTTCGAGATGTCGCCCTCGAAGTCGTCGAGCCGCTTGATCGCCCAACCCGAGCAGAGCCCGGTGAGGCGCCGGCGCGGGATTTTGTAGCGCTCCTCCATCGTGGCGCCGTGGCGCGCCGGGTCGAACAGCCCCAGCGGGCTCTCGTAGATCGGGCTCAGCCGGTCGCCGGCCTTCAGCACGTAGACCGGCTCCTCCTCCATCACCTGCTTCAGCCGCTCGGCGAGCGACGACTTGCCGCCGCCGACCGGCCCCAGCAGATAGAGGATCTGCTTCCGTTCCTCCAGCCCCTGCGCGGCGTGGCGCAGGAAGCCCACGATCCGCTCGATCGTGTCCTCCATGCCGTAGAAGTCGGAGAAGTAGGGATAGATGCGGATCGTCCGGTTCTGGAAGATGCGGCCCAGCCGGTCGTCGCGCGAGGTGTCGAAAATCTGCGGCTCGCCGATCGCCGAAAGCATGCGCTCCGCCGGCGAGGCGTACATCATCGGGTCGTCACGGCAGCCTTCGAGATAGTCCCACAGGCTCATCTCGGTCCAGGTACGGGCGGCGTACTCCCGAGAGAAGGCGTCGAGGACATTGGCTTCGGTCATACCCGGCTCTCCACATTGCGAGGTCTCGACCCGAAACGCGCGCGGCGAACCACCGATACTGCTAACACTCTCACCCACGCCGAGCTTCGCGCCGTTATGCTTAGCATTCCGTTACTTTCCGGATGGTCCTGCCATTCCAACTGGTTGGCACCGACCGCAAAGGCAACTTCCGCCGCCATTCGAAGTTCCCTCGACGCCACGGTCCGGCCCGAACCGGCGGCGTCGCACACATCCGAGTCACGGAGGTACACGGGCGGCGACGGGCGAAACCGTCCTTGCGTCGCGCGCGCGAAAGCTTCACGAATGTGAGCGGCCCGCTTGGTGGAACCGGTAGACACAACGGACTTAAAATCCGTTCGCCGCGAGGCGGTCCGGGTTCGAGTCCCGGAGCGGGCACCACACGCGGCGAGGCCGCGTCTACAAGGCGATTGTGCTACCAGATGGCTGGCCATCTCTCGGTCACACTTATGCTTACCTAACGATACCGCGACCGGGCCGCCGGAAAAAGTGGAGAGTGCGTAGAAATCCGAATCGCCCCGAGATTCGGCGCGGTGCTCACGAACTCGTGTTCCGCGCGCCACCTATGCGCGCGCCATATAGTGCGGCGCGATCTGAAGGAGGACCGATGGAGTTCGGCTATTTCACGCTCAGCGACAACGCCTATCCCGGCAACACGCGCACGCCGAACATGCTGGTGCGCGACATCGCCGCGCAGGCGATCCACGCCGACGCGATCGGGATGCATTCGGCCTGGATCGGCGAGCATCACTTCTCGACGCTCGGCGTCGTGTCGTCGCCCGAACTCCTGCTCGGCCACGTCGCGGCGCGGACGCAGCGCATCCGGCTCGCGCCGGCGGTGAACGTGCTGCCGCTGCACCATCCGATCCGCGTCGCCGAGCAGTGGGCGATGCTCGACCTGCTGTCCGGCGGGCGCGTCGATTTCGCCACCGGGCGGGGCTATGACCGGCGCGAATACGGCCCGCTCGGCGCCAATTTCGAGCAGAACGCCGAGATTTTCGCCGAGGGATGCGAGATCGTGCAGCGCCTGTGGGCGAACGACGCGCCGGTGAGCCACCACGGCCGCCACTACACGTTCGACGAGGTCGAGATCACCCCGCGCCCGGTGCAGGCGCCGATCCCGTGCTGCGTGGCGTCGTTCTCGAAGCCGTCGATGGCGCTCGCCGCGCGGCTGGGCTGGGGGCTCGTCGTCGCCGCCGGCCAGGCGAGCGCGATGCACGGCTCGCTCGCCCGCGTCGCCGAGCTCTACCGCGAATGCTGCGCGGCGGAAGGCGGCACGCAGGGGCGGCTGACCACCAGCTATTTCATCCACTTCGCCGACACGCCGGAGGCCGAGCGCGCGGCGCGCGAGCGCCAGCTCCGCTACCACCGCGATTGCACGTCGCACGCTTTCCCCAGCGATCCAAAGACCGCGCCCGCCAACTACGCCTACTTCAAAGACATCGTGGCCCGCTACCAGACGATGAAGCCCGAGGATTTCACCGACTCGGCGGTGCTGATCGGCACGCCGGCGCGCATCGTCGACATACTGAAGGCCAAGGTCGAGGCCGCCGGGTTCGACGAGGCGATCCTCTATTTCAACCTCGGCCTCAAGCCGCACGGCCAGGTGCTGGACGAGATGTCCCGCTTCATGGAGGAGGTCGCGCCGCAGTTCGACGGCGCGCACCGCCGGCTTTCGAAGGCGTAGCTCCCTACCTACTCCGCCGCCGCGCGGGCGTGGGTCTCGGCGCGGAAGTGCGGCATGACCTCCTTCGCGAACATCTCGATGTTCTTGCGGGTGAGGTCGGCCGGCAGCGTGCCGAACTGCGAGAAGATCAGCAGATTGTCGAACTTCGCCTGCGCCCGGTACTCCTCGAGCCGGCGCCGCACGGTCGCCGGGCTGCCGATGATCACCCAGCCCGCCTCGTCCAGCATCTCGGCCGTCGCCCCGGTCCGGTTCGTCATCTTGCTCTTGGCGATCGATTTCAGCGAGCCGATCGAGGTGTAGCCCGGCGGCAGCAGGAATTCCGGCGGCGTCTTCAGGTACTTGTGCAGGAAGGCCTCGATATGCGGCTTGGCCTCGCGCATGGCGATCTCGTCGGTCTCGGCGACGTAGACGGGCGCGGCCCAGGCGAGCTGCGACGGCGTCGACTGGTAGCCGTTCTTCTGCGCCTCCTGGCGGTACATCTCGAAATAGCGCGCCACCGACGTGAACGGCGAATAGGTCTGGCAGTAGGTGTATTTCTTCTTCGCCGCCCAGACGATCGTCTCGGACGAGCCCTGCGACGGGATCCAGATCGGCGGATGCGGCGTCTGGTAGCAGCGCGGCCACGGGTTCACGTAGTTGAAGTCGTAATGCTTGCCGTGATGGCGGAACGGGCCCGGCTCGGTCCAGGCGCGGATGATCAGATCGTGCGCCTCGTGGAACCGCTCGTGCAACTCGCCGGGGTTCGCGCCGGTCGAGTGGTACTCGGTGCCGACGCCGCGCACGAACCCGCCGATGAACTTGCCCCGCATCAGATTGTCGAGGATCGCGTACTCCTCGGCCACCACCAGCGGGTTGTTGAGCAGCGGCAAGGCGCGGCCCAGCACGGCGAGCTTGGCGTTCTTCAGCCGCCGCGCAAGCGCGCCCGCGAACACGGTGGGCGTCGGCATCAGCCCGTAGGCGGTCTGGTGATGCTCGTTGACGCAGACCCCGTCATAGCCGAGCGAGTCCGCGAACTCGAGCTCGTCCAGGTAGCGGTGATAGAGCTCCGCCCCCTTCACCGGATCGTACAGGCTGTTGGGCAGCACCACCCAGCTCGACGGGTACTTGTCCGCCTCGGTGAAGTCGAGATGCGCGTAGGGCATCAGATGGAAGCAGAAGAATTGCATGGCGGCCCTCCCTGACCGGGCGCAATCGGTATCGAAGCATAGACCCCGGTCGCCCGCCGCGTCCACCGGCGCCCCGGCCCGTCACCCGAATGTCGCCTCTACGTCGCCTCAAGCCACCCGGATGTCGCCTCACCAGCGAGCCGGTCGCCGCGCAAGCCCTTGAGGCGCAACGATTGTGACCCGAACGCGCTGGAAAAATTCCTGAGGCGACGTTATCCAGCCCTGAAAACCAGCGTAACAGGGCCGCCTTATACAGGAATTTGTTCCGAAATGCAAGGGTTCGCATATACCCTTACCGCGTAGCGCAGGTTGCGATAGCGTCGCGAAGTGACCGCTCAGGGAGAGGCAATGCCGATCTTGGTTTCTGCTCGCGAATTTGCGGGCGGCGTTCTGCGCCGCTTTTATTTTTGGTTGCCCGCCGTTTTTCTCGACCCGTTCGACCTGTACGACCGATTCAAATCCTCGCTTCCAGAACGGCTTCAAGTAGAAATTAGCTTTCCATCAAAGTGGGGATTGATAGCGCTGGTTGTCCTTTTGGCCTGGGCCGCAGTCCTAACCTTTCACAAGGTGCGCATAGAGCGTGATGCATTCGCGCAAAATCGTTCGCCGCAGCCGGACATGCCACTTTCACAAGCCGTTCAGGGCATACTTGGAATTACAGAGCTTTGGGGAGACGGTTCCGCTGGTCCAATAGGCCAAACTCTATCGGATATACGACAACAGGCGCATTTGGGGACGATATCCGTGTGGGGAAGACGGGATTGCCCGGATGGGCTCGAGTCCGCCTATCCACTTACAGAAATGCACCGCGAGGATTGGGACTATATCGGTATCTCATACCTTGATTTTTTATCAAATGAAAAGGGCACAACGGAAGTGCGGCGCACAAACGCCAACGTCGAACGATATCACGACCTTCACCTTAACGCAGCTCAAGTCCGTCTTATTTGGCCTCCACGAAAGAAACGGCGACCTTGGTCCTTCTTATTACCTGAACGTGGGTGCTAGATGTCATACGGCAAAAACGTTAGCCTCGAAGGAACTCCGGAAACTCAATCGCGAGACATGCCTGACCGACCCGGCCCGGAACCCAACTCGACGGCGGTGCGCGTGGCCCTGTGGCGCGCGCTGCACGTGCTCGCCGATCCGCCGCCGCACGTGCTCGCGGACGAGGTCGGTCTGGCGCTCGCGGCGCCGGCCGAGGGCTGGCGGCAGCGCCCCGACATGAACCTTCACGGGACCAGCCGCTTCCGCGCTTCGATCGTCGCCCGCGCGCGGTACATCGAGGATCTGGTGGTCGAGCGGGCCGAGCAGGGCGTCGACCAGTACGTCATCCTTGGCGCCGGGCTGGACACGTTCGTCCAGCGGCGGAAGGAGATCGCGGCACGGCTCACCGTGTTCGAGATCGACCGGCCCGAGCCGCAGGCATGGAAGCGCCGCCGGCTGGAGGAATTGGGGTTCGGAGTCCCGGAGAGGCTCAAGCTGGTGCCGGTCGATTTCGAGGCGGGCGGCTCGTGGCGCGACGCCCTCGCCGCAGCGGGCTTCGACGCGGCCCGGCCGGCGGTGATCGCGTCGACCGGGGTCAGCATGTACCTGACACGGGAGGCGAACGCGGCGACGCTGCGCCAGGTGGCGGCGTTCGCGCCCGGCTCCGCCCTCGCCATGTCGTTCCTGCTGCCGACCGAGATGGCGGACGCCGAGGACCGGCCGGGCATCGAGGCGGCGGCGCGCGGCGCGTGCGCGAGCGGCCATCCGTTCGTGAGCTTCTTCACGCCCGGGGAAATACTGGCGCTGGCGCGTGAGGCAGGGTTCGCGGAGGCGCGGCACGTCTCGGCCGCCGAGCTCGCCCGGCGCTACTTCGCGGACCGTCCCGACGGGCTGCGCCCGCCGGACAACGCGGAGGAGCTTCTGGTCGCGACGCGCTGAGCGGGACCGCTGCTACGCCGCCGCTTCGGCGAGCAGGATTTCGGCGAGGCCGGCCGGATCGATGACCATGGCGTCGTGGCCGCAATTCATCTCGTAGAAGCGCCAGGCGGGATCGTGGCGGAAGCGTTCGGCGAACCGGTCGAAGCTGCCGGTCGCGGGCTTCGGACAGTAGATGTAGCTCCGCGGCAGGGAGTTGGCCGCGCCCGTCGGCGCCTGGACCGGGTCGGTCATGGTCAGCATCGGCTGGTCGACCACGCGGCGCGTCACCCAGTCCACGTCCGCCGGATCGCTGACGCCGAAAAAGGCGGGGCTGCGCGACGGCACGCGGTTCTCCGCCGGCCGCGGCGGCGCCTCGCCCGCGGGCGCGGGACGCGCGAGGTCCATCAAACTCTGCCCGTGCTCCGGCACGAAGGCGTCGAGATAGACGAGGCGGCGGATGCGGCCGGCGGCCTGCTCGGCTGCGCCGGTGATGACCATGCCGGCATAGGAGTGGCCGACCAGCACCACGTCGGAAAGCTCCTCGGCGTCGAGCAGCGCCGCGATGTCGGCGACGTGGTCGGCGAGCGCGATGTCGGGCCGGAATAGATGCGCCCGGTCGCCGAGCCCGGTCAGCGTCGGCGCGAACACCTCGTGGCCCTTCGCCCGCAGGAGCGGCACGACGCGGCGCCAGCACCAGCCGCCGTGCCAGGCGCCGTGGACGAGGACGATGGGCGGCTTCGTCGTGGTCGGCATGATCGCTTCCTCCCGGTTCGCGGCCACGCCGCGACGCGTCATCGCATCCTACGCGGATTTCCGCAGGTTACGGCAGCGTGCGACACGCCCGGCGAGGACGGTCAGCCGCGCCCGCCCTTGCCGCCCTCGATGGTCTGGCCGACCGCGGGCACGCCACCGGTCTCGCCCCAGCGTGGCGCGGCATCGACCTCGAGGTCGAACTGGTCGAGCATGCGCATGCAGCTCTGGTCGACGACATCCTGCAGCGTGACCGGCCGGTTGTAGAAGGCGGGCACCGGCGGGAACACGACGGCGCCGAGATGGGCGAGCCTGGTGAGGTTTTCGAGATGGCCCGCGTGCAGCGGCGTCTCGCGGATCGCGAGCACCAGCGTGCGGCGCTCCTTCAGCACCACGTCGGCCGCCCGGCTGATCAGGTCGCCGGTGTTGCCGTTGGCGATGTTCGACATGGTCTTGATCGAGCAGGGCGCGACGATCATGCCGCGCGAGCGGAACGAGCCGGACGAGATGGCGGCGCCCATGTTGCCGACGTCGTGCACCACGTGGGCGAGGCTCATCAGCCGCTCGGGCGGGTCGTCGTGCTCCATCTTCAGGGTGAGCTTGGCCGACCGGCTCATCACCAGGTGGATTTCGACGTTCGGGAGGGTGCGCAGCAGCTCCATCAGCCGCCGGCCGTAGACCGTCCCGGTCGCCCCGGTGATGCCGACGATGATTCGCTCCATCTCGCCCTTTCCCGACCGTCGCGGCGCCCGTTCGCCGCCGCGCGGCAGGGTAAACCAGCATGTCGGCCGCCGGAACGCTATTTTTGGCGCGGCGCGCCTCCCGGCCCGGCGACGACCTTGGCGGAACGTGTCCTAACGCTTATTTAAGCGACGATGTCCCTAATCCGGGGCTTATCGTCCGAGGGGGAGTGACCCGCGCCATGGCGCGATACGATTTCAGCCGCCGACAGATCCTGAGAGGGCTTGGCGGCGCCCTGGGCACCGGGCTCGTTCTGGGGCCTGCCCGCGCCGCGCAATCGGCATCCAGGGCAGCCAAGGCGGCGCCCGTCGCGCAGCACTGGCCGGACATCATCGGCGAGGTGAAGATCTACACGGCGAAGCAGCCGGACACGCTGCTCGACCTCGCCCGCGCCAACAACCTCGGCTATGTCGAGATCGTCGCGGCCAATCCCGGCGTCGATCCCTGGGTTCCCGGTGCCGGCACGCGCATCGTGCTGCCGACCGAGCACATCCTGCCCGCCGCGCCGCGCAAGGGCATCGTGCTCAACCTGTCGGAGCTGCGCCTCTATTATTTCCCGCCGACGGGCGGGCCGCTGGAAAGCTATCCGATCGGCATCGGCGACGTCGGCTGGAAGACGCCGCTCGGCACCACCAAGGTGGTGCGCAAGCAGAAGAACCCGACCTGGTACGTGCCGAAATCGATCATGGCCGACGATCCGGGCCACGGGGCGGTCGTGCCGCCGGGGCCGGACAACCCGCTCGGCAATTTCGCCATGTATCTCGGCTGGCCGTCATACCTGATCCACGGCACCAACAAGCCGGACGGCGTCGGGCGCCGGGCGAGCCACGGCTGCGTCCGCCTCTACCCGGAGGCGATCGCCTCGCTGTTCCCGCGCGTCGCCATCGGCACGCCGGTGACCGTGGTCGACCAGCAGGCGAAGTTCGGCTGGCGCAGGGACGTGCTGTACGGCCAGATCTACCTGAACCAGAAGCAGGCGGCCGAGATCGAGGACAAGGGAACGTTCACGCCGGCGCCCATCGCGGACCTGGCGGATCGCGCCCTGGCGGCGGCGGGTCCCCGGAAGGACGAGATCGACTGGGATCGGATGAATGAAGAGGCGCGCGTCCGGAACGGCGTGCCGTTCCCGGTGCTGCGCGCGAAATCGGCACAGACCTCGGCGCGCTGAGGCGGGTCCCAGCGCGCCGGGCCTGTGTAGGGCTTAGCGCTTGCGGAGGCCCCGCGAGTAGATGCGGTCGACCTTGTCGCCCGCCATCTTGGCTTCCTTCGCGGCGTTCTCGGCAGCCGCGGCGGCCTGCTTGGCGGCGTCGGCAGCCTGCTGCGCCGAGGCGGCGGCCTGCTTGGCCTGCTCGCTCGCCGACATGGCCTGCTGCTTGGCTTCCATGCTCGTCTTCTCGGCCATCGACTGCTGGTCGCCCTGCATGTTCTCGCACCCGGCGGCCAACACGACGGGCAGAGCCACAACCATCAGGGTCTTTAGGAACTTCATTTTTTATCTCCTTGCGTGCAAGAAACCCGCCTGGGCCTTCAGTGGCCAGGAGGTCGGAATATCTTCCCGCGGACCGAAGTCATACAGCAAATCGGACAACCGCGCCAGTGGCTCCCCCTTCGCACCGCACACACAGGGGGCCCGCAAAGAACGCCGGCCTCGACATGACGGGGCCGGGCCTTGTCCTATGTTGTACACCCGGCCACGGAATTGGCCAAGGATTTCAGAGCCTGTAATGAAAGCGCGCCGCGTTGCCGCACTATGCTCACTGGCGGGCGAGGCGCGCGCCGACCAGTTTCAACCGCACAAACCATCGTGAAAATCAGGGGGCCGAAATGGCGACGACGGCATCACGGACGAGCGACCAGCCGCGGATTCACCCCGTCGTGCTCTCGGGCGGCGCCGGCACGCGCCTCTGGCCGATGTCGCGCGAGGCGTACCCGAAACAGCTCCTGCCGCTGATCTCGGAGCTGAGCCTCCTGCAGGAGACGGCGCGGCGCGTGAACGAGCCGACCCGGTTCGCGCCGCCGCTCATCGTCTGCAACGAGGAGCACCGCTTCGCCGTCGCCGAGCAGCTCCGTCAGCTCGCCATCGCGCCGGCCGCGATCCTGCTCGAGCCGCTCGGGCGCAACACCGCACCCGCCGTCGCCATCGCCGCCATGGCGCTGCTCCGCGACGACCCCGACGCGCTGATGCTGGTGCTGCCGTCGGACCATGCCATCGCCGACACCGCCGCCTTCCACGCCGCCTGCGACATAGCGGCCGAGGCCGCGCGCCAGGGCGCGCTGGTGACGTTCGGAATCCGGCCGGATCGGCCCGAAACCGGCTACGGCTACATCCGCCGCGGCACCGCGCTGAAGGGCGCGAAGGGTGCGTTCCGCGTCGCCGAGTTCGTCGAGAAGCCGGACGCCAGAAAGGCCGCCGCCTACGTCGCCGGCGGCAGCCACGACTGGAACTCGGGCATGTTCCTGTTCCCGGCCCGGCTCGCCCTCGACGAGCTCGCCCGCTTCGAGCCCGAGATGGTGGCGCTCTGCCGCCGTGCGCTGGACGAGGCGACGACCGATCTCGACTTCCTGCGCATCGCCCGCGCGCCGTTCGAGGCGGTGCCGGCGAAGTCCCTCGATTACGCGCTGATGGAGCACACCGAGACCGCCGCCGTGGTGCCGGCCGACATGGGCTGGAACGACGTCGGCGCCTGGTCGGCGCTGTGGGACATCGGCACCAAGGACGAGAACGGCAACGTGGTCGGCGGCGACGTGGTGACTTATGACGTGCGCAACTCCTATTTGCGCTCCGAGGGGCGGCTGATCGCCGCCGTCGGCGTCTCCGACCTGATCGTGATCTCGACCGACGACGTGGTGCTGGTCGTGCCGCGCGACCGCGCCCAGGACGTCAAGGCGATCGTCGACGGGCTGAAGAAATCGAACCGGCCGGAGCCGACCTTCCACCCGCGCATCTACCGCCCGTGGGGCTTCTATCAGACGGTGCACGACGGCGACCGCTTCCAGGTGAAGCGCATCACCGTGAAGCCGGGCGCGAAGCTGTCGCTGCAGATGCACCACCACCGCGCCGAGCACTGGATCATCGTCAACGGCTCGGCGTTGGTCACGCGCGGCGAGGAGACCTTCCTGCTCACCGAGAACCAGTCGGCCTACATTCCGATGTTCACCCGCCACCGGCTGGAGAATCCGGGCAAGGTACCCCTCAATTTGATCGAGGTGCAGTCGGGCAGCTATCTCGGCGAAGACGACATCGTCCGCTACGAGGACACCTACGGCCGGGCGTAGCGCCGCGCCCTCGTCTCCGCTGCTGTCACCCCGGACGGCGAGCGGCGCGCGCCGATCCGGGGCCCATCTTGCCGGGTCGCCGACGCTTCGACATGGATCCCGGCTCTCGCCGCCACGGGCGGCTCGGCCGGGATGACAGCCGTGGTTAAGACACCTGCCAAGTGTTGCCGCGGCGCAGGAGGTCGTTGAGCGAGCCCGGCGGGTTCGCCTTGGTGACCGCGGCGATCTGATCGTGCACCGCGACCTCGTAGGAGGGGCCTGTCTCGTTCGCGTAGAGCACGCCGAGCGCCTTCGGGAACTCGGGCGGGTCCATCGCGGCGAGGAGGCCGGCCATCGCCTTGTCGGTTTCGTCGTGGACCAGGATGTCCGCCTCGGTCACGCCGTCCTCGCCGATGGTGACGACCTCGAGCGCGATCTTGCCCGGCTTGAGGCGGAGCCCCTTCTTCTTGTCCTTGCCGAACAACATCGGCTTGCCGTGCTCGAGCTCGATCTGCATGTCGGGCGCCACGTCCTTCTCGGTGAAGTTCGCGAACACCGCGTCGTTATAGACGATGCAGTTCTGGTAGATCTCGACGAAGCCGGTGCCCTTGAACTGGTGCGCCCGCTTCAGCATCACCGGCAAATGCTTCTGGTTCGTGTCGATCGAGCGCGCGACGAAGCGCGCCCCGGCGCCGAGCGCGAACAGCACCGGGTTGAGCGGCGAATCCACCGAGCCGGCCGGCGTCGAGGGCGAGCGCGTGCCGAGCCGCGAGGTCGGCGAGTACTGGCCCTTGGTCAGCCCGTAGATCTCATTGTTGAACAGCAGGATCTGCATGTTCACGTTGCGGCGCAGGACGTGCAGCAGATGGTTGCCGCCGATCGACAGCCCGTCGCCGTCGCCGGTGATCAGCCACACGTCGAGCTCGGGGTTGGTGAGCTTCACCCCGGTCGCGATCGCCGGCGCGCGGCCGTGGATCGTGTGGAACCCGTAGGTCGACATGTAGTACGGGAAGCGCGACGAGCAGCCGATGCCCGAGACGAACACCGTCTTCTCGCGCGGCAAGGCGAGGTCGGCGCAGGTGCGCTGCACCGCCTTGATGATCGCGTAGTCGCCGCAGCCCGGGCACCAGCGGACCTCCTGGTCCGAGGCGTAGTCGGCCGGCTTGAGAGGAGCCTGGACGTTCACCGGGGTTCTCCCTTGTCGAGCATGTTGCGGATCGCCGTCTCGAGATCAGCGACCTTGAAGGGCTGGCCGGAAATCTGGTTGAGCCCCTTCGCGTCCACCAGATACTCGGCGCGCAGCACGTTGATGAGCTGGCCGGCGTTCATCTCCGGTATCAGCACGCGCTCGTAGCCCTTGAGGAGCTGGCCGAGATTCTTCGGCAGCGGCCAAATATGGCGGATGTGGATGTGAGAAACGTCGAGCCCGGCTTCGCGGCAGCGCCGGACGGCCTGGTTGATCGCCCCGAAGGTGGAGCCCCAGCCGACGACGGCGAGCTTGCCGGTCTCGTTGCCGGACGAGACCTTCTGCGGCGGCAAATCCTCGGCGATGCGCTTGATGCGCCCGACGCGGACCATCGTCATCTTGTGGTGGTTGGCCGGGTCGTAGGAGATGTCGCCGGTCTCGTAGTCCTTCTCGATGCCGCCGATGCGGTGCTCGGTGCCCGGCGTGCCGGGAACCGCCCAGACGCGCGTCATCGTCTTCTCGTCCCGCAGGTAGGGCTGGAAGCCCTCGGGATCGGTGTAGTGCTTCGCCGGGAAGGGCTTCACGTCGTCGACGTTCGGGATCTTCCACGGCTCGGCCGCATTGGCGAGGTAGCCGTCGGTCAGCAGGTAGACCGGGGTCATGTACTTGGTGGCGATGCGCACCGCCTCGATCGCGACCTCGAAGCAGTCGCCCGGCGTGCAGGACGCGATCACCGGCACGGGCGTGTCGGCGTTGCGGCCCCACACAGCCTGGTGCAGGTCCGACTGCTCGGTCTTGGTGGGAAGGCCCGTCGACGGGCCGCCGCGCTGCGAATTGACGATGACCATCGGCAGCTCGGCGACGATGGCGAGGCCGATCGCCTCGCCCTTCAGGGCGATGCCGGGGCCCGAGCTCGACGTCACGCCGATCGCGCCGGCGTAGGACGCGCCGATCGCCGAGCAGGCGGCGGCGATCTCGTCCTCCGCCTGGAAGGTGACGACGCCGTACTGGCGCAGGTTGGTGAGCGCGTGCAAGAGCGGCGAGGCGGGCGTGATCGGATACGACCCGAAGAAGAGCGTGAGCCCCGCCTTATGCGCGCCGGTGACGAGGCCCCAGGCGATCGCCTCCGCGCCGGTGACGGCACGGTAGGTGCCGGGCGCCACGTCGGCCTTGGGCACGATGTAGGTCGAGATATCGGACGGCAGCTCCGCCGTCTCGCCATAGGCGTGGCCGGCGTTGAGCGCGGCGATGTTGGCCTCGGCGATCTTCGGCTGCTTGGCGAAGCGGCGGTTCAGGAAGTCGACGGTGGGCTGGCGGTCCCGGCCGTACATCCAGCACATCAGCCCGAGCGTCCAGAAGTTCTTGCACTGCAGCGAATCGGCCTTGTTGAGCCCGATGCCGTCGACCGCCGCGAGGGTCAGCTTGGAGATGTCGATCGCCACCACCCGGTAGCTCGTGAGCGAGCCGTCCTCGAGCGGGTTCGACTTGTAGCCGGCCTTCGCCAGGTTGCGCTCGGTGAAGGTGTCGGTGTTCAGCACCACCACCCCACCGGGCCGCAGGTCGCGCAGATGGACCTTGAGGGCCGCCGGGTTCATCGCCACCAGCACGTCGGGCTGGTCGCCCGCGGTCTGGATGTCATAGGACGCGAAGTTGATCTGGAACGCCGACACGCCGTAGGTCGTGCCCGTCGGCGCGCGGATCTCGGCCGGGAAGTCCGGGAAGGTCGCGAGGTCGTTGCCCATCAGCGCGGTCTGCTGGGTGAACTGGGCCCCGGTGATCTGCACCCCGTCGCCCGAGTTGCCGGCGAACCGGATCACGACCGAGTTCGAGCTTCTTCCTCCCCGAAGGTTCGGGGTCCTTGGTGGCGATTTGTGTGGCCATTGGTATGTCCTGGGACAGTTACAGCGGCGTGCGTGCCTCGCTCAACCGCGCGCTTCATATGGAAGTGCCATTAAGGCGCGTCAAGAATGATGTCTTGGGCGCGACGGGTCAAGGGCGAGGGGACGCCGCCCATCGGGGGAAAATACAAGCGCCGGCGGCGGTTTGCCGCGGCCCGGATTCCGGTAATATCGGCCCTGGAACCGCGCCCACCGAGCGCGGACGGAAGGGGAGTGAACGCTATGGCAGGCAAATTCGGCATCGGCCAGCCGGTCCCGAGGACCGAGGACCCGAGGCTCCTCACCGGGCGCGGGCGCTATGTCGACGACCATAACCTTCCCGGCCAACTCTACGGGGTGGTGGTCCGCTCGCCCCACGCCCATGCCCGCATCAGCAAGGTGGACGCGGCGAAGGCGAAGGCGGCGCCCGGCGTGGTCGCGGTGCTGACCGGGGCGGACGCCGTCACCGACGGGCTCGGGGGGCTTGGGCCCGAGGCGATGCCGGAGGATATGGGCGGGCCCAAATCCTACCGCCCGGCCCAACCGATCCTGGTCGCCGACAAGGCGCGCCACGTGGGAGACCGGGTGGCGTTCGTGGTGGCCGAAACGCTCGCCCAGGCCAAGGACGCGGCCGAGCTGGTCGAGGTGGCGTACGAGGTCCTGCCCGCCATCGCCGATCTCGGGGCCGCGCTCGCCGACGGCGCTCCCAAGGTGTGGGACGACGCGCCGTCCAACCTCTGCTTCCCGCTGATGTTCGGCGACGAGCAGAAGACGAAGGACGCCTTTGCCCAAGCGGCGAGCGTCCACCGGCTCACGGTCCGCAACAACCGCGTCTCGGCCAACGCGATGGAGCCGCGCGGGGCGCTTGCCGCCTACGACGAGATGACGCGCCGCGTCACCGTCCATTCCTCGACCCAGTTCCCGCATGTGCTGAAGCAGACGCTGGCCCACCACGTGCTGCACGTGCCGGAGACCGACGTGCACGTCATCGCGCGCGACGTGGGCGGCGGGTTCGGCATGAAGGTCACCGTCTATCCCGAGGAGGGGCTGGTCGCCTGGGCGGCGAAGCGAACGGGCCGGCCGGTGAAGTGGATTGCCGATCGGTCGGAGAGCCTGCTCTCCGACACGCACGGGCGCGACCAGATCGACGCGGCGGAGCTCGCCCTCGACGCGGACGGCAAGATCCTCGGGCTTCGCGTCCGCATCACCTCTAACATGGGGGCGTATCTTTCCAACGCGGCGATGGTGCCGACTATGTTCGCGTCCAACATGCTGTCGAACACCTATGCGATCCCGGCGATCTTCGTGACCGCGCAGGCGGTGTTCACCCACACCGCGCCCCTGGGCGTCTATCGCGGCGCGGGACGGCCGGAGGCGATCTATCTGGTCGAGCGCGTGCTCGACGTCGCGGCGCGCGAGCGCGGCCTGAGCGCCTACGAGCTCCGCCGCCGCAACGTCATCGCCAAGGACGCGATGCCCTACCAGACGCCGCTGATGTTCGCCTACGACACGGGCGATTTCGGCGGCGTCCTGGACAAGGCCGCGGAGATGGCGGATTTGAAGGGCTTCGCCGCCCGTCGCGCCGAGGCGGAAACGCGCGGCAAGCGGCGCGGGCTCGGCTTCGGCATGTTCATCGAGATCGCCGGCGTGTTCAACGAGCGGATGGAGCTCCGCGTCGACGCGGGTGGCTCGGTCACGGTCTATCCCGGCACGTTCAGCCACGGCCAGGGGCACGAGACGACCTACGCCCAGATGGTGTCCGACTGGCTCGACGTGCCGTTCGACAGCGTGCGCGTCCTCCAGGGCGACACCGACACGATGGCGTTCGGGCGCGGCACGTTCGCCGCGCGGTCCATGGCGCTCGGCGGCTCGGCGCTGCGCCAAGCGACCGACCGGGTGATCGAGCGCGGCAAGCAGTTCGCCGCGCTGATGCTGGAGGCGGCCGAGGCCGACATCGCGTTCGAGGGCGGGATGTTCAAGGTGGCCGGCACCGACAAGGCCGTGCCGTTCGCCGCCGTCGCGCACGTCGCCCACGCGCCGATGGGGCCGGCGGACCAGCTCGGCGTGGGGCTCGAGGCGAACGGCTCGTTCGCGGGCGTGCCCAACTTCCCGAATGGCTGCCACGTCTGCGAGGTGGAGATCGATCCCGCGACCGGCACGGTCGAGATCGTCAACTACGTCTCGGTCGACGACGTCGGGCTCCCGATCAACCCGCTGCTGCTCGACGGCCAGATCCACGGCGGCATCGCCCAGGGCGCGGGCCAAGCGCTGCTGGAGGACGTGGTCTATGACGCCGCGGGCCAGCTCGTCACCGGCTCGTTCATGGACTACGCCATGCCGCGCGCCGACGACCTGCCCTCCATCGCGGTCGAGATGCACAACGTGCCGACGCCGTCGAACCCGCTCGGCGTCAAGGGCGCGGGCGAGGCCGGCTGCGTCGGCTCGCCGCCGGCGGTGATCAACGCCGTCCTCGACGCGCTGGCGCCCTTGGGCGTCACCGACATCGCCATGCCCGCGACGCCCGAACGCGTCTGGCGCGCGATAACGCAGGCTCGTACCTCCTAGATCGGCCCGCACGATGCAGCGTCAGGGCGACCCCTCTCCCTGTCCCTCCCCCTCAAGGGGGGAGGGAACCGTTGTGCAAGCGGCGGTCACGCCATCCGGCGCAGCGCCCGACACGGTCACACGGGAGTTGGGGCACGCCCCCTCCCCCCGTGAGGGGGAGGGATGGGGAGAGGGGTTGGCGCCACCGGATGAGCCGCCAGGCACCGGTCGGTCGCTACATTGTCGATTTCCTCTGTGCGGATCGCATGCTGATCGTCGAGGTCGACGGCGGGCAGCACGCCGAACGTCAGGAGCACGATGGCGAGCGAACGCGGTGGCTTCAGGCTCGCGGCTACCGCGTCGTGCAATTCTGGAATAACGATGTGCTGCATGAGACAAATGCGGTGATCGCGGCGATCGTCGATGCGCTGAATTCGAAGGGTTGACCCCTCTCCCTGTCCCCATGGCCCCGCCCCACCTCTTTCACGACGATATTCCCTCAGGAGAGAAATCGAATGGCAGGCAAGTTCGGCATCGGCCAACCGGTCACGCGGGTCGAGGACCCGCGGTTCCTGACCGGGCGCGGCAGCTATACCGACGACATCGTGTTTCCGCACCAGACCCACGGCTACGTGCTGCGCTCGCCGCACGCGCACGCGCGCATCGTCTCGGCCGGTCCCTTGGCCAAGCTCGGCATGGTCGGGCTGGAAAGCGTCGGCGCCGAGGACGCGGTCTCGAACTTCCCGAACGGCTGCCACATCTGCGAGGTCGAGGTCGATTCCGCGACCGGCCGGGTCGAGATCGTCCGCTACCTTGCCGTCGACGACGTCGGCACGGTCATCAACCCGCTGCTGGTCGACGGCCAGGTGCATGGCGGCGTCGCCCAGGGCATCGGCCAGGCGATGCTGGAGGCGGTGCAGTACGACCCGGATTCGGGCCAGCTCCTCACCGGCTCGTTCATGGACTACGCCATGCCGCACGCCGACGACATGCCCTCGATCGAAGTCGATCTGCACGTCGTGCCGACGCCCACCAACCCGCTCGGCGTCAAGGGCGCGGGCGAGGCCGGCTCGGTCGCGGCGCCGCCGGCGCTGATCAACGGCATCCTCGACGCGCTGGCGCCGCTCGGCGTCCGCCACATCGAGATGCCGGCGACGCCCGAGCGGGTCTGGCGCGCGGTGCAGGAGGCCAAGCGCTAGCTCTCCGCTCTATCGGCCAGCCGCGTCGGACAGAAACCTCCTTTACGGGCGGCGCAGCAGCGCTGCGATGGAGAAGTAGCGGGCAAGCTCGTCGGGACCGGCGTCGAACACGTGCGCCGGGCCGGGCGCCATCTTCAGCTTGTCGATCGCGTGCCACAGCACCGGCGCGCCGCGATAGCGGTTCCGGATTTCGGCGTCGGTGCGCGGCGACACGGCGTCGATGCGCACGGTCTCGAACCCGGCAGACCTTGCGAGCGCGCGCAGACTGTCGGCCGTATAGCCCGCGCGCACGTGGCCACCGTCCTGCGTTGCGATCACCTCCAGCATGTAGGGCATCTTGCGCGCCGCGCGCTCGAGGAAGGCGAGCGACGGCATGGTGACGATCGCGTGCCCGCCCGGCTTCAGAGAGGCGGCGACGCGGCCGAGCACGCCTGTGTCGTCGTCGAGATGCTCCAGCACCTCCGAGCACCAGGCGAGATCGTGGCCCGGAAAGCGCCAGTCCGAATCGAGATCGACGTCCTGGAATTCGGCCGGCACGGCAAGTCCGCGATAGCGCGGGACGAGGCGCGAGGCGGCGCGGTCGATGCCGGTGTAGCGGGCGATCCCGCCTGCGTAGGTCGCGAGGTGGCGCAGCATGATGCCCGACCCGCAGCCCACGTCGAGCACCGCGGGCCGCGCGAGCCTGAGCGCCGCCATGACCGCGAGCCCGTAGCGACAGCGCTCGTGGATCGAGCGCTCGCGCGTGAGGCGGAGGTACGGCAGGCCCAGCATGCGGACCAGCCCGTCGTCGATGCCGCGCGCTGCAGCCACTTGGCCCCCATTTCGCTTTCACGCCAGGCTGACGCACTATAGCAAACTGGTCATGGCCGCGCCCTTCGAAGCCGCCTACGGCGTCGCTCAGGACAGGCTTGTCCCGGCCATCCCCGAACGGCGCGCGCCCACGCGCCAAAAGAAAAACATGGATGCCCGGATCAAGTCCGGGCATGACGGTATTGTTCCGGAACCCAAAGAACCACGAGGCACGCCCATGAACCAGTTCGGAATCGGCCAGTCGGTGTCGCGCGTCGAGGACCCGCGCCTGCTGCAAGGCAAGGGGATTTTCGTCGACGACATCCGGCTTCCCGGCATGGCCTACGCGCACGTGCTGCGCGCGCCGCACGCCCATGCGCGCATCCGGTCGGTCGACGCCGAGGCGGCCAGGGCCGCGCCGGGCGTGGTCGCGGTGCTGACCGGCGCGGACGCCGCGGCGGACGGGATCGGCGGGTTCGTGACGATGGGGCTCCACCCCAACATCCGGAACGATGCGCGCCTGCCCGCCCAGCCGATCCTGCAAGCGGCGACTGTGCGCCACGTCGGCGACCGGGTCGCGCTGGTGATCGCCGAGACCGCCGACCGGGCGAAGGACGCGGCCGAGCTGATCGAGATCGATTGGGAGGTGCTTCCCGCCGTCACCTCGATCGAGGCGGCAGCAGCGCCGGGGGCGCCCAAGGTGTGGGACGACGCCCCCGACAATTTCTGCTTCCGCGCCGAGATGGGCGACAAGGCGGCGGTCGATGCCGCCTTCGCGCGCGCGGCGCACAAGGTCGCGGCGCGCATCGTGCACAACCGCATCTCCGCCAATTCGATGGAGCCGCGCACGACCGTCGCGACCTACGACCCGGTCTCGCGACGCACCACCGTCTACGCCTCGCACCAGGCGCCGCACCGGCTGAAGCAGGCGCTGGCGGCCGACGTGCTGCACATCCCCGAGGCCGACCTCCGCGTCGTCGCGCCCGAGGTCGGCGGCGGATTCGGGATGAAGAGCCAGCTCTACCCGGAGGACGCGCTGGTCGCCTGGGCGGCGGCGCGGCTCGCCCGTCCGGTCAAGTGGGTGGGCGAGCGGTCGGAGAGCCTGATGTCCGACACGCACGCGCGCGACCGCATCGACACCGGCGAGATGGCGTTCGACGCCGAGGGGCGCATTCTCGCCATCCGCATGCACATGGAGGCCTCGGTCGGCGCCTACATCTCCGCTTCTGGCACGGTGCCGCCGATGCAGACGCTGCGGCTTCTTTCCAGCGTCTACCGCATCCCGGCGCTCTACGGCTCGGCGCGGGCATGGTTCACCCACACCAACCCGATGGCGGTCTATCGCGGCGCGGGACGGCCCGAGGCGATGATGATGGTCGAGCGGCTGATCGAGGACGGCGCGGCCGCGACCGGCATCGAGGCGGCCGAGCTCCGGCGGCGCAACTTCATCGCGCCCGCCGCCATGCCGTACCAGACCCATTCGGACCTCAACTACGATTTCGGGCGAGTTCGCCGCCGTCCTCGACACGGCGCTGCGGAACATCGACCAGCGCGGCTTTCCCGGGCGGCGCGCCGAGTCGGAGCGGCGCGGCAGGCTGCGCGGCTTCGGCATCGGCCAGTACATCGAGCTCTCCGGCCAGATGAACGAGCGGATGGGGCTCCGCATCGAGGCGGACGGCACCTGCCTCGTGTTCTCCGGCACGTTCAGCCACGGCCAGGGGCACGAGACGGTCTACGCCCAGATCGTGTCGCAATGGCTCGGCGTGCCGTTCGACAAGGTCCGGCTGGTCCAGGGCGATACCGACCGGGTGGGCGGCGGGCGCGGCACGTTCGGCGCGCGCTCGATGGTGTGCGCCGGCGGCGCGCTTCGCAACGCCGCGGACGAGGTGATCGCCAAGGGAAAGCGCTTCGCCGCGCAGATGCTGGAGGCCTCGCCCGACGACATGGAGTTCGCCGACGGCGCCTTCCGCGTCGCCGGCACAGACCGGACGGTGCCGCTCGCCGCCGTCGCGCGGGCGAGTCACGCCCCGGCCGGGCCGCTCGCCGCCATCGGCATGGGGTTAGAGGCGGTCGGCACCTACGACCCCGTCCCGTCCTGCCCCAACGGCTGCCACGCCTGCGAGGTGGAGATCGACCCCGACACCGGCCGCATCGAGATCGTGCGCTACGTCGCGGTCGACGACGTTGGCGTCGCGCTCAACCCGATGCTGGTCGACGGCCAGGTGCATGGCGGCATCGCGCAGGGCGTCGGCCAGGTGCTTATGGAGGAGATCGCCTTCGACCCGGAGACCGGCCAGCTGCTCTCCGGCTCGTTCATGGACTACGCCATGCCGCGGGCCGACGACCTGCCATCGATCGACGTGGCGCTGCACTGCGTGCCGGCGAAGACCAACCCGCTCGGCGTCAAGGGCGTCGGCGAGGCGGGCACGGTCGGCGCCCTGCCCGCTGTGATGAACGCGATCCGCGACGCGCTCGCCTCGCTCGGCGTCACCGACATCGCCATGCCGGCGACGCCCGAGCGTGTCTGGCGCGCGATCCACGACGCGCAGGCGAAGCGCTAGCGCGCCCACGATCGGTTCGGTCATCGTTTTGCCGCATCCCCGGCGCAACGATGCGGCCGTAGCCGCGGTTCGGATTCGCGCGGCGATTCCGGAACGCGCGGCGATGCCCGTCCGTTGTCGGACAGAGGCGCCCGAGGGGTGTAGTCTATCTTCTCGAGCTGACCCTGCGGGGGAGGGCCGACCGATGAGTGGGTCGAACACGCGAACGAGCGGACCGCACCTGGAAGGGGCGCGAATCCTGGTCGTCGAGGACGAGGCGCTGGTCGGGTTCGAGCTGGAGACGATCCTGGCGGATGCGGGGGCCGAGGTGGTCGGGCCGGCGATCACGCTCGACGAGGCGATGGTCGCCGCCGAGCACGAGCCGCTGTCGGCCGCCATCCTCGACATCCGCATCGGCGGGCGCATGGTGTGGCCCCTCGCCCGCGAGCTGATCGCGCGCAACGTGCCGGTGGTGTTCTACACCGGCCAGATCGACACCGAGACGATCCGGACCGACTGGCCGCGCTGCACGGTCGTGGCGAAACCCGCGACCAACCAGATGCTCCTCGCCGCGGTCGCCGCCATCGCGCGCGACGTGACGGAGGAATAGGCCGCTACGGCCGCGCGCGCCGTTCGCGCCGTTCGCGCCGCGCCCGCTCGGGCTGCGGCACCCACGGCCGGTCGCCGGCCTCGCCCCGCACCGACTCGATGCGGATGCGGCCGGGATCGAGCCATACGGCGTGCGCCCCGTCGCGCCACAGCGACCAGCGGTCGATCACCCGCGCCCGGTCGCGGCAGATGCGCCACGGCGCCGGCTCGCGGCTCACCACCAGCTCGGCGCGCGCGCAGTCCTCGGCGAGGGCCTCGGGCCGCCAGTCGAGCGCGACCATGCGCCCGTCGGCATGCCAGATGCAGCCGAGCGGGTCGCAGCGGAGCCCGCCGCCCGCCGCCCCGTCCGGCCAACTCGCTGCCTGCCATTGCGCGTTGCGCCGGAGCCAGATCGCGGCATCGAACCGGTCGACGCGGGGATCGCTCAGCGCCAGCGCGCCGTCCGCGCCGCGGAGCGCCACCAGCCGGCCGGACGCCGCGACCAGAAGGTCGGGCGGGCGCGCGCTCGCCGCGAGGGCGAGGCCGAGGGCGATACCGCCGAGCCCCGCGAGGCGCCAGCCCCCGCGCCACAGGCAGAGCCAGAGCCCGCCGGCGGCGATCAGCGCCAGCGCCGCGGTCGGCATCGCCTTCACCAGGATCACCGCCCCCGGCCACCCGGCGACGGTCCGGGCGACGTGGATCACCCCGTCGACGCCCCAGCCCATCGGCATCAAAGCGAGCCGCTCGAGCCCGAGCGGCATCAGCGCGAACGCGGCCATCGCCCACGGCATGATCCAGAGCGCGGTCAGCGGCACCGCGGCGAGGTTCGCCGCGAGCCCGTAGAGCGCGAGCCGGTTGAAGTGATAGGCCGAGAACGGCGCGGTCGCCGCCGTCGCCACCGCCGACGACAGCACGACGCCGGCGAGGTAGACGGCCGCCCGCCGCTCCCACCCGCCGCCCGCTCGCCAGCGCGCGAGCGCCGCGCTCGCCCGCTCGTAGGTCGCGATCAGCGCGACGACGGCGGCGAACGACATCTGGAAGCTCGGCCCGGTCAGGCTTTCCGGCGCCATGACGAGCACCGCGGCCGCCGCCCAGGCGACGAGGCGCATCGAGATCGCCGCGCGGTCGATCAGCACGGCGACGAGCACGATCGCCACCATCACGAAGGCGCGCTGGGTCGGCACCGTCGCGCCGGATATGCCGAGGTAGAACAGCGCGCCGCCGAGCGCCGCCGCCGCCGCCCACTTCTTGATCGGCCGGGCGAGCGCCAGCGCCGGGATCGCGGCGAGGGCGAGACGCACGAAGAAGAACACGATCCCCGCGACCAGCCCCATGTGCAGGCCCGAGATCGCGAGGAGATGCGCGAGGCCGGAATCGCGCATGGCGGCGAGCGTCGGCTCGGAGATCGCGCCGCGCTCGCCGGTCATCAGTGCCGCCGCCATCGCGCCGGTGTCGCCCGGCAGCGCCCTACGCACGCGCGCCGTCGCCCGGTCGCGCAGCCGGTCGAGCCAGAGGTCGAACGAGCCGCCCTCGCCCTTCGCCGTCACGCGCGGGCGGCCATAGGCGAACCCGACCGCGCCGAGCCGCTGGAACCAGGCACGGCGGGCGAAATCGAACGCGCCGGGCGCGGCGGGGCCGGGCGGCGGCGAGAGGCGTGCGGTCATCGAAACCCGGTCGCCGGCGGCGATCCCCTCGGCCCCGGTCATGACCCGGACACGGACCCGGGAGGGCGTGTCGCCGTTCGTGAGGCGACCGATCCGGACTTGGTCGAGCAGCAGCCTTGCACCACGCGGCTCCTGCTCCACCCCGATCACCCGCCCGGTCAGCGTCGCCGGCCCGAGCGGACGGGCCAGCACCGGCGCCGCGACCCGCGCGCTCTGCAGCTCGATCGCGGCGAAGCCGAGCGCCAGCGCGCCCACGCCGATCATCATCACGGGAAGGGCGGGCCGGGCGCGGCCGAGCCAGGCGACGGCGAGCGCGGCGGCGACAGCCGTTGGCCCGAGCCAAAGCGGCGGCTCGAACGGCAGGGCGAAGTAGAGGGCGATCCCGGCGCCCATCAGCGCCGGCAGGAAAAGCGGCCAGCGCTCGCGTTCCGCGATGACGGCGTCGGCCAGCGCCGCCGCAAGTCCGGCGCCCGCACCCTCGGGCCGTGCCAACGCGGCAAGCCTCATCCCGCCCCCTTTTTTCACATCCTAGCGTGAATCCGCCGGATTGGCATGGCGGCAGGCGTCGACCGGTCAGGCGGCCGCGAGTTGCGCGGGCCTGTCGGCCGGACTAGAACCCGCGCCATGAGCATCGTCACACGGTTCGCCCCCTCGCCGACGGGGTTCCTGCATATCGGCGGCGCGCGCACCGCCCTGTTCAACTGGCTGTATGCCCGCCACCACGGCGGGGTGTTCAGGCTGCGCATCGAGGATACCGACCGCGCCCGCTCGACCCAGGCGGCGATCGACGCGATCCTCGACGGGCTCGACTGGCTGGGGCTCGGCTGGGACGGCGAGGTGGTCTACCAGTCGCAGCGCCTCGACCGGCACGCGGCGGTGGCGAACGAGCTGCTGGCCTCGGGGCGCGCCTATCGCTGCTGGGCCTCGCCCGAGGAGATCGCCGCCGCGCGCGACGCCGCCCGCGCGGCCGGGCGGCCCGCCCGGTTCGACAGCCCGTGGCGCGACCGCGACCCGGCCGAGGCCCCCGCCGGCACGCCTTTCGTCGTCCGCTTCCGTGCGCCGCGCGAGGGCGAGACGGTGATTGCCGACGCGGTCCAGGGCGACGTGCGCGTCGCATATTCCGAGCTCGACGACATGGTGATGCTGCGCGCCGACGGCACGCCGACCTACATGCTGTCGGTGGTGGTGGACGACCACGACATGGGCGTCACCCATGCGATCCGCGGCGACGACCATTTGACCAACGCGTTCCGCCAGACCCAGCTTTTCCTGGCGATGGGGTGGGAGCCGCCCCAATACGCCCACATCCCGCTGATCCACGGCGCGGACGGGGCCAAGCTCTCGAAGCGCCACGGCGCGCTGGGGGTGGGCGAATACCGCACCATGGGCTTCCTGCCCGAGGCGATGCGCAACTATCTGCTGCGGCTCGGCTGGTCGCACGGCGACGAGGAGATCATCCCGACCGAGAAGGCGGTCGAGTGGTTCGACCTCGCCCAGGTCGGGCGGTCGGCGGCACGGTTCGACATGGACAAGCTGACCAGCGTGAACGCGCACTGGCTGCGCGTGGCCGACGACGCGCGGCTGGTCACGCTGGTGGTGGAGCGGCTGGCCGGGCGCGGGATCGCGGTCGACGACGAAGGGCGCCGGCGGCTGCTCGCTGGCATGGACGGGCTCAAGGCGCGCGCGCGGACGCTCGAGGACCTCGCCGACAGCGCCGCGTTCTACGTGCGCGCCCTCCCGATCGCGCCCGAAGCGAAGGCGGCGAAGCTGCTGAACCCCGAGGCGCGAGGCCGGCTCGGACGGCTCGCCACCGCGCTCGAATCCGCGCCGGACTGGAGCCCCGCCGCTCTCGAGGAGGCGGTGCGACGTTTCGCCGAGCAGGAGGGCGCGAAGCTCGGCGACGTCGCCCAGCCGCTCCGTGCCGCGCTCACCGGCGCCACAATTTCGCCCGGAATCTTCGACGTGATGGTCGTGCTCGGGCGGGCGGAGACGCTCGCCCGGATTCACGATTCTGCCTGATGAACGGGCAGGCCCATTCGGCCTGAACGGTTTGAACACGCATTCTTTTTGCAGTATCTAGGGACAAACCCGTGACCCGGGTTGTGCCATTTTCCGAAAGGACGAACGCATGCCGCAGAAAGGCTCGGCCGCCGAGGCCAACGCCCCGAAGGAAAGCGTCACCCTGATCGACAACTCGACGGGGAACGAGGCTGTCCTGCCGCTTCTCGCCGGCACCGACGGCCCGAAGGTGCTCGATATCCGGAAGCTCTACGGCTCGCTCGGCTACTTCACCTACGACCCCGGCTTCGTCGCCACCGGCTCGTGCGAATCCAAGATCACCTACATCGACGGCGACCAGGGCATCCTGATGCACCGCGGCTACGCCATCGAGGATCTGGCCGAGAAGTCGGACTTCATGGAGGTCTGCTACCTCCTGCTGTACGGCGAGCTGCCGAACGGCGACCAGAAGTCCAAGTTCGTGCACGACATCACCTACCACACGATGCTGCACGAGCAGATCAACTACTTTTACCGCGGGTTCCGGCGCGACGCGCACCCGATGGCGGTGATGTGCGGCGTGGTCGGCGCGTTGTCGGCCTTCTACCATGACTCGACCGACATCACCGATCCGCACCAGCGCATGGTGGCGTCCTACCGGCTGATCGCCAAGATGCCCACGGTCGCGGCCTGGGCCTACAAGTATTCGATCGGCCAGCCCTTCGTCTACCCGCGCAACGACCTCGATTTCGCCGAGAACTTCCTCTACATGATGTATTCCACGCCCTGCGAGGAATACAAGGTGAACCCGGTCATCGCCAAGGCGATGGACCGCATCCTGATCCTGCACGCCGACCACGAGCAGAACGCCTCGACCTCGACCGTGCGCCTCGCCGGCTCGTCGGGCGCCAACCCGTTCGCCTGCATTGCAGCGGGCATCGCGAGCCTGTGGGGTCCCGCCCATGGCGGCGCCAACGAGGCGGTGCTCAACATGCTGATGGAGATCGGCGACAAGAGCCGCGTCGGCGAGTACGTCAAGCGCGCCAAGGACAAGGACGACCCGTTCCGCCTGATGGGCTTCGGCCACCGGGTCTACAAGAACTACGACCCGCGCGCGAAGATCATGCGCGAGACCTGTCACGAGGTGCTCGACGCGCTCGGCAAGCGGGACGAGCCGCTCCTGGACCTCGCCATGGAGCTCGAGCGCATCGCGCTGGAGGACGAGTACTTCATCGAGCGTAAGCTCTATCCCAACGTCGATTTCTACTCGGGCATCATCTTCTCGGCGATCGGCATCCCGACCACCATGTTCACCGTGCTGTTCGCGGTGGCGCGCACGGTGGGCTGGATCGCCCAGTGGAACGAGATGATCGAGGACCCGAACCAGAAGATCGGCCGGCCGCGCCAGCTCTATACCGGCGCCGCCCGCCGCGACTTCACCGCGATCGGCCAGCGCCGCTAGGTATCTTCCGGCAGACGGGATCGACGCAGTCACCCTCCCCCTTTCCGGGGGAGGGACGCGCGTCGTTTTCGGCGCAAGCTATTTCCGCTCGATCAGCTCGATCTTGTAGCCGTCGGGATCCTCGATGAAGGCGATGACCGAACCGCCGTGAGCCATCGGGCCCGGCGGGCGCGGGATATTGACACCCTCCGCCTTCAGCGCGTCGCAGGTCTTGTAGATGTCGGGCACCGCGATCGCCATGTGGCCGTAGGCCGTGCCCAGGTCGTAGGGCTCGGCCTGGTCCCAGTTGTGGGTAAGCTCGATCTCGGCCGTGCCGGGATTGCCCTCGCCGTAGGCGACGAAGGCAAGGGTGAACTTGCCGGTCGGAAAGTCGCGCCGGCGCAGGAGGTTCATCCCCAGCAGCCGCGTGTAGAAATCGATCGACTTGTCCAGGTCGCGCACCCGGATCATCGTGTGCAGGAAGCGGAACTGGCCGGCATCGACCGCGGAGGCCCGGGCGGGGGCCGTCGTCTCGTTCGCCATCGCGTGTCTCCTCGTCTCTGGGCCCGGCCAGTCTAGCACCGCTGTCCGGATCGCTATAGAGTCGGCGGCACCCGCAACGGGAGGACAGCGCCATGGACCAGGCCACCAAAGCCGCGACGAGTCCCGCCGACAAGGAAGCGTTCCACCGCGAGGCGGAATCGCGCATCCGCACGTTCAGCTACGCCAAGCCCGCGCCCGACGGCCACGTGAAGCAGGTGGCGCCGCTGGTGCGCTCCGACCTCGTGCGTCTCAACGTGCAGATCGTCACGGAAGGCGGCGAGAACAACCTGCATTACCACACCGGCGGCGACAATTGCTGGATGGTGCTGAAGGGCGGCGCGCGCTTCTACGGCGTGGGCGACGCGCTGCTCGGCGAGCTGCACGCGAACGAAGGCATCCTGCTGCCCGGCGGCTCGCGCTACTGGTTCGAGAAGATCGGCGAGGAGGACCTCGAAATTCTCCAGATCGTTTGCAAGGAGACGCGCGCGGCGAAGACCGAGCGCATCAACCTGGAGCAGCACAAGGACTGGATGACCGACGACTTCCTGAAGGTCTACGAGAAGGCGCCGCAGTAACGGCGTCCGCGACGCGCGGGGCCGCCGCCGGCGGGCGGCCTTTCGCGCGCGCCCATAATCCGACTGGGGAGGAATCCGTGGTGAAGACTCTCGCTCGCGCGCTTGCCTTCGCGGCCCCTGCCGCCGCCCTCGCGCTGCCCGCGCGCGCGGCCGACATGCTGAAGGTCGGCAAGGCCGCGCTGACCTCGTCGGCTATCCTGCCGCTCGACGTCGGCGTCAAGGAAGGCCTGTTCGCCAAGCACGGGCTCGACGTGCAGATCATCAACTTCCAGGGCTCCAGCCGCCTGCACCAGGCGATGATCGCGGGCTCGGTCGACATGGGCATCGGGGCGGGACCTGAGCTTGCGCTGATCGCCAAGGGCGCGCCCGTCAGGGCGGTGTGCGAATCCTCCGGCCCGCCCGCCTTCCTCGGGCTGGTGGTCCTGAAGGATTCACCGATCAAGTCGGTCGCCGACCTGAAGGGCAAGCGGATCGGCGTCTCCTCGGTCGGCGGGCTCACCTATTCGCTCGCGCTCGAGCTGTCCGAGAAGCAGGGCTGGGGCAGGAACGGGGTGAAGGTGGTGGCGGTCGGCAACGCGCCGTCGAGCGTGGTTTCGTCGCTCCGCGCGCACAACGTCGACGCCGACTTCACCTCCACCTCCCTGATCTTCACCATGGAAAAAAGAGGCGAGGGTCGGCTGCTCGCCTCCGCCTCGGCCTTTTCCGGCAGCGACGCCTCGGGGGTGATCTTCGCCCGCGCGGGGCTCGCCGACAGCAACCCCGGCGCGGTGCGCGCCTTCCTCGCCGGCTGGCTCGACACCATCGCGTTCATGAAGGCCCACCCCGACGCGGCGATCCGCGACGAGGCGGCGGTCACGACCTTCCCGCTCGACGTGCAGGCAAAGGAGTTCCACCTGACCTATTCGATGTTCCGCCACGACTGCAAGTTCACCGCGGAGTCGCTCGCGAACCTCAAGCGCATGTTCGTCGCCACCAAGCGCCTGCCGGCCTCGGTCGACATGTCGAAGCTCTACCGAGAAGTTCCTGCCGAACTCCTAGTTTCCGGGGGCAGCGAACCTGCCCGGCACGGCCCCTTGAACGCGGCCGCGCTCTCTGCCACGCTTCGCGGATGATCAAGCTCGGTCTCTTCCTGAACGGCGGCGGGCACCATGTCGCCGCTTGGCGCGACCCGTCGGTGCCGCCGGGCGCGGCGGCGGACATCAGGTTCTATGCCGAGGTGGCGCGCCTCGCCGAGCGCGGCCGCTTCGACATGCTGTTCAACGCGGATTCGCAGTCGACCTTTGGGCCGGACGACCCCGACGTGTGGGCGCGCACCACCGCGGCCACACGGCTCGAGCCGATCACGCTGTTCTCGGCGCTCTCGATGGTGACCTCGCACGTGGGGCTGGTCGCGACCGCGACCACGACCTACGGCGATCCATTTCACGTCGCCCGCTTCTTCGCCACGCTCGACCTCGTCTCCGGCGGCCGCGCGGGGTGGAACCTCGTCACCTCCTCGGCCGCGTCCGAGGCGCTCAATTTCGGGTTCGATGCCCACATCCCGCACGCCGAGCGCTACGTCCGCGCGCGCGAGTTCGCGGAGGTGGTGATGGGGCTGTGGGATTCGTGGGACGACGACGCCTTCATCTACGACAAGGAGGCCGGCCTATCGTTCGATCCCGCGAAGCTCCACTTCCTCAACCACCAGGGCAAGTACTTCAAGGTGCGCGGGCCGCTCAACGTGCCGCGCTCGCCCCAGGGCCGGCCGGTGATCGTCGAGGCGGGCCAGTCCGACGTCGGGCGCGAGCTCGCGGGCGAAACGGCCGAGGTGGTATTCACCGTCCAGCAGCGCCTCGACGACGGGCGCGACTTCGCCGCCGACGTGAAGCGCCGCGCCCAGAAATTCGGCCGCAGGCCGGAAGACGTGAAGATCATGCCCGGCGTCCTCGTCGTCGTCGGCAAGACGCGCGAGGAAGCCGAGCGCAAGTACAAGTCGCTGCAGTCGCTCATCCATCCCGACCAGGGGCTGAAGACGCTGTCCGACCTGCTCGGGACCGACGTCTCGAAATACCCGCTCGACGGACCCCTGCCCGACGTGCCCCTCACCAACTCTCAGCAGGGGCGCCAGAAGGTAGTGATCGACCTCGCCCGGCGCGAGAACCTGACGATCCGCGAGCTCTACAAGCGCGTCGCCGGTCAGCGCGCGCATCGCATCGTCTGCGACACCGCGGAGCGGATCGCGGATTCGCTGGAGGAATGGTACCGCGCCGGCGCAGCCGACGGGTTCAACATCATGCCCCTCACCTTCCCGGACGGGCTTCGCGATTTCGTCGACGGGGTGATCCCCGAGCTCCAGCGCCGGAAGCTCTTCCGCATCGAGTACGAGGGCACGACGCTTCGCGAAAACCTCGGTCTTTCGCGCCCCGCCAGCCGCTGGGCCGCCGGCCGCGCCGCGGCGCAATAGGGAGCGGGCGCCGGCCTCGCTCCGCGACGGTCGCTGGATTTCACCCGCAACGGCGCCTATATCTTCGCCGCCCCACCGGCGCCCGGCGGGCGCGCGGAGATACACCAGATGCCGCTCGGCCGACCGGAAGGCCCTTCGCCTGTCGCTGCGGGGGCGGGTTCCGCCGCGGCCAAGGCCGTCCACTTTCCCGGCTTCGACGGGCTGCGCCTCCTGGCGGCGCTCTCCGTCCTGTTCTCGCACGCCTTCTATATTGCCGGGTCCGAAGACGGCGAGCCGTTCTTGCGCCTCCTGGGGCCGGGCAACATCATCGGCCTGTACGGCGTCTTCACCTTCTTCGTGATCAGCGGCTTCCTGCTCGCCCGCTCGCTCGACCACAACCCCGACATCGTCCAGTTCGCCATCAACCGGACGCTTCGCATCTACCCCGGCCTGATCTTCTGCGCCGTGGTCACCGCCGCCGCGATCGGCGCAATGTCGAGTTCTCTGTCACCAGGGCCCTACCTGGGGCATTCCGACGTCGCGAACTACGTCAAGACGGTCTTGACCTGTCTTTGCGACAAGGCGTCCTTGCCGGGCGTCAACGCCGGTTTCGGCATCTCCAACCAGCCGGCCATCGTCAACGGCTCGCTCTGGTCGCTGAGCTTCGAAGTGCTGAGCTACCTGCTGCTGGTGGGCGTCTGGCTGACGCTCCGCAACGTGCGCGCCGTCGCCCTCTGCCTCGCGTTGCTCGCCATGGCGACCGTCGCCTCGCCCACGGTCTACAGTGCCTTCGCCGGCGTGTCCTACACCCTGCCCTACTTCGCCGCCGGCGTGGCGATGTACGGCGTCCAGAGCCGCTTCGGCCTCGACCGCCGCATTGCGCTCGCCTGCGCAGTCGGGTTGCTGGCCTCGTGCTTTGCCGGAATCGAGCATTACGCCTTCGCGATCTTCGGCGCCTACCTGGTGGTGTTCTTCGGCAACCGGCCGAATTTCGGCTCGCGCCTCGCGGCGCGGATCGGCGACCTCTCCTACGGCATGTATCTGTTCGGCTGGCCGGTGGAGCATCTCGTCATGCACCGCACCCAGTCCGGCGATCCATGGCTCGTCATGGCGCTGGCGCTGGCGCTCGTGGTCGCGCTCGCCTTCGTTTCCTATCACCTCGTCGAGGCGCCGTCGCTCCGCCTCAAGACGCGCCTCGGCCGGTTGCCGAGGCGTCTCGCGGCGGCCGCCGGTCCGGGACAGCGGCGCGCCATCGGGCCGGCAGCGACAATTGCGGCCATCGCCATCATCGCGGCGATCTTCGCCTCCGAAAAAGGCTGGTGGTACGTGACCCACAGCATCGCGGAGGTCGCGCTGGGCAGCGCAGCGGCGGCCGCCCTCGCCTCTCTGCTTGTCGGCTCGCTCGAAACGCTCCGTCGCCGCAACGCGGGTTAAGTCGGGGTGTGCGCGGGCGCGGCGCGCAACCCGTCCAGGATCGCGACCGTGCGCGCCATCGAGAACTCGTAAGCTTGCGCGTCGAAGGCGTCGCTCGAGGCCAGCATGTAGCCGTGCCGCACGCCGGGAAAGATGTGCAGCACGACATTCTTCATGCGGGCGGGTACCGGTCGGTAGGCGTCGAGAACCTCGGGTGGCGCCGCGTGATCCTTGTCGCCCCAGAGGATCGCGACCGGCTGGGCGACGCCGTCGAGGTCCGACAGATAATCCTGCATGCGCGTGCCGTGGCACGAGATGCCGGCGGCGTAGCCGAGCCGCTTGGGGGCGACGATCGCGTAGGGCCCGCCATAGCAGAACCCCATCGCCGCGGCCTGGCCGTTGAAAATCGGGAGCGTGCGCAGATGAGCGAGCGTATCGGCCATGTCGGCCTCGCCGGTCCGGATCTTCTCGTCGCGCGGCTGGCCGCGGCCGGAGCGGCGTTCGTCGCTCGCCGGCAGCGGCCCGGGCACGGTGCGCCAGAACAGGTCGGGCGCCGCGGCGATGAAGCCCTTCGCAGCGAAGGCGTCGCACATGTCCGTGTGGTCCTTGTCGACACCGGTGATGGCGCAGGCGAGCACCACCGCCGGCGCGGGACGGCTGCCCTCGGGTCGCGCGAGGTAGCAGTCGAACGCGCCGCCCTCGCTGGCGCGGATCCTGACGGTGCTGCCGGACATCGTTTCCTCCCCTGCGCTGCGGCGCGATGGCCCCAGACTAACGGCCCGCGCGCGCGTTGCAACGGCCGCGAGCTCGTGCACCGACATTCAGAACAGACAATTCGCCGCCGCCACGGCCGGGATGGCGGGACAAGTGCGCTTTCCCCGTGCCAGGCGCGAAGGCGTTGAGACGCAAGCACTTGCGGCACGTCGTCGATCCTGGGCGAAGAAGAAGTCCGCGACGATGCCACGTCGCGCAAGGCGGTTCACCAAATTAGGCAATTGACGCAACACGCTGCGATTTACATAATCGTAATGCTAAGGAATCGAAGCCGGGCAAGGGGCACGGCAGCGGCGCGCCTTGGCCGGGACCGCGGCAACGCGATGACACCCTTTCGGTGCTTCCCTGGGCGGGCAACCTCCCGGATCGGCTTTTTATGGACCGCTGTGATCCTCACGCTCGCCAGCGTTGGCTCGGCGCCGGGCCATGCAGCCGTTGTGACGGTCGGCGTGGGGCCGGCGCATAGGCTGATGGTGTCTCACTCGGGCGACGGCGTGGCGATCTCGCCGCTGACGCCTATCGAAAACGAGTTGGGCCTCGCACCCGAGGAACTGGCCGACGTCAGCCTTGGCCACGCACTTCTCAACGCCGAGGTCTTCCAGCACGCTGCAGAACTCTATCTCGACGATTTGCTGGCGCCCGAGCGCGAGGTCGCGTTGACCGACGGGCCGGCGCGCGGGCTCAATCGCTTGATGGCAAGGTCGCTCCATCCAGCCACCGACGAGGCAACGCCTCCCAGGCCCCGGCGCGGGGCCGCGCTCGCATTCGGTTTCGACACATCGCCGCAAGTGACCCCGTCGGCGTCGCCCGCAGGCGCGCAACGGCCGCAGGACAGCGCGGCAGCGCGCGCACTCGACATGATCCGGCTGTTCCTCAACATGCGTTCCGGTCCGGCGCGGGAGAATTCTTTCCGCGGCCCCGCGCCTGACCTTGCCGACGCGCTCCGCGACCGGGACGCGCATCGCGTCGACCCCTTGGGAAGCCCGGGAAAGGGCCTGCTGGGCTCCTCCCTCGTCGTCGACGCGCTCGACACCGCCGTTGCCAAGGGCAGCGAGCGGCTGATGCGTGGGATCTTCGATCCGGCGCTGGAGGCGAACGGCTACATCAGCCTGTCGTTCGCCGGGCTCACGCGCTTCGTGTTCGTCGTGTCACCGGAGACCAACAGCGTCAGCGTCATCGACGCCGATACCGGCCGCTCCTTCTCTCTCTCGGGGCCGCCGTCCGCCGTGGCCGGAATGCGCGGACCGGCGTCGGACGAGTTTGGCAATTCTCTCTATGGCCAAAAGCGGGGCGAGCATCTTACCTTCATCGGTTTGTTCACCATGCTGTTGGACCAACTGGCCGGGCTGTCGACGGAGCCTAGCTTCCTTGTCAGCGTGATGATCGTCGGCATCCTCTGGGTGTTGTGGCGATTGCGACGCCACCGGGCGGAGATCTAGCGACCGAACCCCGCGAGGCGTCGGATTCCTTTACAGCTTCCGAATCCTGCCTCTTGGCGCCCAGCGCGCAGCAGAATACAAAAGTATGTCAGGTGCTTAGCTGCCGTGACAGAACTGCCGACGTCCGCCTGAACGCGCGGACCAGTGTCGGCAGGCTTTACAAATCGTTACCTGGGCGCTGAGGTCACATTCGCCAAGCCATTGAAATCCCCGAACTCTCGCGCGGCTGGCACGATTTTTGCATCGCAGCAATCGAGCCGGGACATGGAGCCCGCCTCGCTTACAGGCATATGGGGACATGAAGAAAAGCTTCCTTAAGCTGCTCTTCGCCATCGTCGTTGCGGCGTTGGGCGCCATCTATGTCGGCGCCGCCTTCGCCAGCATGACGCCCGTTCACTAACTGCCGGCCAGGACGCGGCCGTACGCGAGCCCGGAGGCAGAGGAGTCGCAGCTGCTCTCCTTCCGGCAGAGAAATATCTGCTCCGTCGCGCTGAGGCCGCAGCGACCGACCGTCGCCCGGTCGAGGCGGTGCTGCGGCTGTTCTACCTGCACCGCGAAGCGGGCGCGCCGGAGCCGGTCGCCGACGTCGCGGCCATAGACGCGTACGTGGTCGGGCTGGCCGAACAGCTCGCGCCGCCGGTCCGGGCTGGTGATCGCCGGATCCTCGATCGTCCGTTCGCGGCGCACCGGCACCTGGATCAGCGCCCAGCCGCCGGGCCGCAGCACGCGATGCAGCTCGGCCATGGCGCGTCCATCCTCCGGCACGTGCTCGAGCACATGGCTGCAATAGACGCAGTCGAAGCTCTGCGACGGGAACGGCATGCGCGTCAGGTCGGCCTGCACTGCGACGCCGTCGGGACTTAAATCCACCGAAACATACGCCTCTTCCGCAAAATTTTGGAGGAGACGGGCGACCGGCGGCTCGGGGGCGACGTGCAGGATTCGGCGCAACCCGCCGAGCAGATCTTCGCGCCCGTCGAGAAAGAGCGACGCGAGCCGATGGCGCTCGAGAGCGCCGCAGACGGGGCAGAGCGCGTCGGGCCTCGGCCTGTCGCCATAGCTCGCAAACGCGCGCAGATGGCTGCGGCAGCACGGGCAGTAGCGCCGCGTGCCGTAGTGCGCCGCGCGCGCCGCCCAGCGGCGGACGGCCCAGCGCGCCTCCGGCGGCGTCACCCGCCGGATGATCTCTTTCGTCCTTTGAATCCCGCCCAAACGCACCCCACCGATCCGAAAACGACACTGAACGCCATATAGGCCCGCCGGCGGCCGACGGCCCGGGGCCCTCGCGTGACCAACGCGGGGTCGGCCGGTCACGGCGCGCCCCGGTGCGCGACCCGCCCCGCCCGTCCACGCCGCGCCAGACCTCGTAAAGGAAGATTCATCGAACCGTTATGCCGCCACAACACGCGACCACTATCCAGACTCGGGGCTAAGGCGGCGGGCACATGACCATCAAAAAACACCGCGCGATCTTTCTTTCGGATATTCACCTCGGCACGCGCGGCTGCCAGGCCGAGGCGCTGCTCGACTTCCTCCGCGTCAACGACGCCGAGACGATCTACCTGGTCGGCGACATCGTCGACGGTTGGCAGTTGCGGCGGAGCTGGTACTGGCCGCAGGCCCACAACGACGTCGTGCAGAAATTGCTGCGCAAAGCGCGCAAGGGAACGCGCATCGTCTACGTCCCCGGCAACCACGACGCGGCGCTCCGCGACTATTGCGGCACCCATTTCGGCGGGGTCGAGGTCGTGCCCGAGGCAATCCACACCACGGCCGACGGGCTCCGCCTCTGGGTGATCCACGGCGACGCGTTCGACTCGGTGGTGAAATACGCGCGCTGGCTCGCCTTCCTCGGCGACCGCGCCTACGTCGCGCTGATCCGCGTCAACACGCTGTTCAACCGGGCGCGCCGGCTGCTCGGCTACCCCTACTGGTCGCTCTCGGCCTACCTCAAGTACAAGGTGAAGAACGCGGTCTCGTTCATCGCCCGGTTCGAGGAGGCGCTGGCCGAGGCGGCGCGGCGGCGCAATGTCGACGGGGTGGTTTGCGGCCACATCCACCACGCCGAGATTCGCCGGTTCGGCGAGATCCTCTACATCAACGACGGCGACTGGGTGGAGAGCTGCTCGGCCGTGGTGGAGCACCCGGACGGCGCGCTCGAGATCGTCCGCTGGTGGTCCTCGCACGACCGCGACGAGGCAAGGCGCGCAGCCGCCTACGACATCGACATCGAGGACGACGCGCGGGTCGCCGCCTAGGGCATGGGAACCCCGTGCTGATGCGCATCCTGCTGGTGACCGACGCCTGGTTCCCCCAGGTGAATGGCGTCGTCCGCACCCTCTCGACCGTGACGGAGGAATGCCGGAGCCTCGGCCACGCGGTCGAGGTGATCTCGCCCGACCGGTTCCGCACCATCCCCTGCCCGACCTATCCCGAGATCCGCCTCGCCATCGCCCCCGCGCGGCGCATCCGCCGCATCGTCGCCGCGTTCGAGCCGGACGCGGTGCACATCGCGACCGAGGGGCCGCTCGGCCTCGCCGCGCGGCGGCTGATGATCGAGGCGGGCTTCCCGTTCACCACCAGCTACCACACGCGCTTTCCGGAATACGTCGCGGCGCGCTTCCCCGTGCCGCTCGCCGCCGGCTACGCCTTCATGCGCCGGTTCCACGCCGCCTCATCGGGCGTGATGGTGGCGACGGAATCGATCCGGGCCGAGCTCGCCTCGCACGGGTTTCGGAACCTGCGCGCCTGGTCACGCGGCGTCGACACGGCGCTGTTCCGCCCGGGGCTCGCGCCCGCCCTCGACCTGCCCCGGCCGGTGTTTCTCTATGTCGGCCGCGTCGCGGTCGAGAAGAACCTGCCCGCTTTCCTCGACCTCGATTTGCCGGGCACCAAGCTCGTCGTCGGCGGCGGGCCCGACCTCGACAAGCTCCGCCGGCGCTATCCGGACGCGGTATTCTCCGGGCCGAAGCATGGCGAGGAACTCGCCCGCCACTACGCCGCCGCCGACGCCTTCGTGTTCCCGAGCCTCACCGACACGTTCGGGCTGGTGCTCCTGGAAGCGCTGGCCTCCGGCGTGCCGGTCGCGGCCTTCCCGGTGCCCGGCCCCCGCGACGTGGTGGGCGGCACCGCCGTCGGCGCGCTCGACATCGACCTCGGCGCCGCCGCGCTCCGCGCGCTTTCGATCCCGCGCGACGCATGCCGCGCCTTCGCCGAGCAGCGCTCCTGGGCCGCCTGCGCCGCCCTGTTCCGCGACAACCTCGTGGTGCCGGGCGGCAGCCCGGCCGTCTGCGGCAGCGCCACCGCTAACCGCCAGGCGGCATAGGTCTTTGCGCCCGCCGCCCCTCCATAGCGAGGCAACCACGCCCTGTCCCTCCCGAGTGAGAGGGAACGTTGCGGCGCAGCCCTGCGAACGAGATAGAACGAGATAACGGAAAGCGTCTCGTTATGCGCTGGTCCCACGATGCCTGCGCTCCCCGCTTCCCCGCCTGTCATCCCGGGCGCGGTGCAGCGCGGAGCGGGGCGCCGCAGACCCGCAACCCATGATGCGGCTTCCATGGCGTGAATTCGAGCAATCTACATCCGATGGATCGCCCGCCAGATGCGCTCGGGCGTCGCCGGCATCTCGAAATGGGTGACGCCGTAGGAGGCGAGCGCGTCGACGATGGCGTTGGTCATCACCGCGAGCGCGGGGGTCGTGCCGCCCTCGCCGCCGCCGCGCACGCCGAGCGCGTTGGTCGGGGTCGGCACCTCCATGATCTCGGTCGCGAAGGACGGGAAGTCGTCGGCACGCGGCATGGCGTAGTCCATCATCGAGCCGGCGAGCATCTGGCCCGTCTCCGGGTCGTAGTAGGCGTGCTCCAGCAACGCCTGGCCGACGCCCTGCACGATCCCGCCGTGGGTCTGGCCGTGCAGGATGATCGGGTTGATGGCGCGGCCGACGTCGTCGACTGCCGACTGGCGGACAATGGTGAGCACGCCGGTCGCCGGGTCGATCTCGATTTCGACCACCTGCGCGCCGTAGGGATAGCCCGGCACGCGTGACACCTCCTGGTGCTCGGCGCCGAGCCGGCCCTTGAGCTCGGCCGGCAGGTCGGCGCGTTCGGAAGCGGCGCGCGCCACATCGTACATCCCCATCGTGCGGTCGGTGCCCTTGATGCGGAACCGGCCTTCCGCGAACTCGATGTCGCCGGGCGCGGCCTCCAGCACGTGGGCGGCGATCTGGCGGCCCTTCTCGACGATGGCGTCCGAGGCGTGGCCCATGACGATGCCGGCGAGGCGCATGGAGCGCGCCGAGTGGGAGCCGCCGCCCTCCTTCACGATGTCGGTGTCGCCGTGGATCAGCCTGATGGTCTCGAACGGCACGCCGAGCCAGTCGCTGACGCATTGGGCGAAGCTGGTCTCGTGCCCCTGGCCCGACGGGGTGGTGCCGATCACCACATCGACCGCGCCTTCGGGCTTCACGGTTATCTCGGCCCGCTCCATCGGGAAGCCCGACGTCACCTCGATGTAGGTGGCGAGCCCTATGCCGTAGAGCTTGCCGCGCGCCTCCGCCGCCTTTTTGCGCGCGGGGAACCCCTGCCAGTCGGAAAGGCGCAGCGCGCGGTCCATCGCCTGGGGGAAGTCGCCCGAATCGTAGGTGAGGCCGAGCGCCTGCTTGTACGGCATGCGGCCGGGCGGGATCAGGTTCTTGCGGCGCAGCTCGATCACGTCGAAGCCGAGCGTGCGGGCCGCCTTCTCGACCAGACGCTCCATGATGTACATCGCCTCGGGCCGGCCGGCCGAGCGGTAGGGCGCGGTGGGCGAGGTGTTGGACAGCACCGCGCGGCCGCGCACGAAGGCCGCCGGGATGTCGTAGACGCTGGTCAGCAGCTCGGTCGTCTTGTTGAGCGGGACGAAGCTGACCGTGTAGGCGCCGACGTTGCTGGTCAGCGTGGCGCGCAGCGCGACGAAGCGGCCCGTCTTGTCGAGCGCGAGCTCGGCGTCGACGTGGAGGTCGCGCGCCTGGTAGTCGGTGAGGAACGCCTCGGAACGGACGGCGGTGAAGCGCACCGGACGGCCGAGCTTGCGCGCCGCCCACGCGACCAGGCCATATTCCGGATAGAACCAGTTGCGCGTGCCGAAATTGCCGCCGACGTCGCGCGCGACGACGCGGATCTTCGTGTCCTCGATCTTCAGCACGGCGGCAAGATCGCGTTTGACGCGGACCGAGTTGTCGCCACCGCAATAGAGCATGTAGCGGTCGGCCTTGGCGTCGTACTCGCAGACCGCCGCGCGCGGCTCGAGGGGCACGCCGGTCACGCGCTGCACGCTGGTCATGAGCTTCACGACGTGGTCGGCGCGGGCGAAGGCCGCCTCGGTCGCCGCCGCGTCGCCGAGCCCAGCGTCGACGCACATATTGTCCTTGCCGTCCCACACCTTGGGCGCGTCGGGCCGCATCGCGTCGGCGGTCGCCGTCACCGACGGCAGCGGCGCGTAATCCACCTCGACCGCCTCGGCGCCGGCGAGCGCCGCCTCGCGCGTCTCGGCGACGACCGCCGCGACGCCGTCGCCCACGAACCGCGCCCGGTCCGACGCCAGGAGCGGGATCGGCGTCGTCCGCTTCTCCGACCCGTCCAGGTTATTGAGCGGCATGTCGTTGAGGCCCGCCATGCCGGCGTAGCAGGGGATGGTGCCGATCCCGTCCGCCGCGATGTCGGAAGCGGTCAGCACCGCGATCACGCCCGGCACGGCCCGCGCCGCCCGCGTGTCGATCCCGCGGATGGTCGCGTGGGCGTGGGGCGAGCGGGCGAGGGCGAGGTGCGCCTGGCCCGGCAGGCTCACGTCGTCTGTATAGCGGCCCTGGCCGGTGATCAGCCGCATGTCCTCCTTGCGCAGGACCGGCTTGCCGATTCCCCCGGTGGTGAGCGTACCGTCCGCCATGTTCCACTCCTCCCTCGCCGACGCGCCCCGGTATAGCGTCACCCCGCGCCGAGGTCACGCCCGGGTTGACGCGGCGGGGCCGGGCGCGCACGTTATAAGCGGGAAATTCGGCGGCGAAGGAGACCGACATGAAGATCGTGCAGGGCGACGAGCTGCCCCTGAAGCGCGGGCTCGAGCATCGCGGCGGCACCTTCCACGGCCGCATCCTGGTCGAGGGCACGCCTGGGCGGCCGGACAATTTCCAGCTCAACTACGGCCAGATCGGCGGCGACTTCTACTCGCCGCGCCACCACCACAATTTCGAGCAGATCCGCTTCGTGCTGGAAGGCGAGGTCGATTTCGCCCGCGACGGCAAGCTCACCGAGGGCATGGTCGGGTATTTCCCCGAAGGCGCGTTCTACGGCCCGCAGTCGCAGGACGCCGCGCTGACCCCGATCGTCATTGTGCTGCAGTGCGGCGGCGCGTCGGGCCAGGGTTACCTGTCGCAGGCCGAAGCGAAGCAGGGCATGGCCGAGCTCTCGGCGCACGGCGAGTTCAAGGACGGCGTCTACCGCCGCAAGCCGGGCGTCGCTGGCAAGCGGAATGTCGACGGCTACCAGGCGATCTGGGAGCACATGAACGGCCAGCCGATGACCTATCCCAAGCCGCGCTACAACCGGCCGTTCTTCATGGACCCGAAGAACTACGACTGGCTGCCGGCCGATGGCGCGCCGGGCGTCGCGGAAAAGCGGCTCGGCAGCTTCACCGAGCGCGGCACCTCGGCGACGTTCTACAAGCTCGACGCGGGCGCGCGCCTCACGGCCGAGGGCCGCGCGGTCTATTTCGTCGCGTCGGGCACGGGCAAGGCGGGCGAAACCCCCTACCGCCGCCTCACCACCGTGTTCTGCGAAGCGGGCGAGACCTGCCAGATCGCGGCTGACGCGGAGACGGTGATCCTGCGTTACGGCCTCCCCGACCTCGCCGGGATGGTCGCGACGCGCCGCGCCGAGGTGAGCGCCGCCGCGGAGTAGGGCGAAGCCGACCCCCCGCCCCTCGCCGGGCGAGGTTACGGCTTGCGCGGCCGGGCGCGATCCGGTTGATTGGGCGGCATGAGACATCTCGGCCGCATCCTGCTGATCCTCGTCGCCGTGCTGGTGGTCGCGTTCGCGATCGTCAACCGGCAGGCGGTGACGCTCAATTTCTGGCCGCTCCCGTTCGCGGCGACGGTGCCGCTCTACCTCGTGATGCTCGGCGCGCTCGCCCTCGGCGTCGCGGTCGGCGGCATCGCGACCTGGGTGCGCGGCGGAAGGTGGCGGCGCCGCGCGCGCGCCGCGGAGCGCGAGAACAGGGCGCTGGCCGAGCGACTGGCCGCCGAGCGCGTCGAGGCGGCCGAGCGCGTGCCCCAGGCGGTGGCGCTGCCCCCCGGCCGCGCCCGCGCCCGCATCGACGACGAATAGCCCCCGTCGCCGCCGCGTTTCGCGCGCGGGCGAATGCGGCTATATTCGCGTCGTCAACCGACGGAACCGGACATGGCCAACGCCGACGCAGGCAAGCGCATCCTCTGCGCCATCGACACGCCCAACCTCGACGAGGCCGTGCGCCTTGCCGGCGCCGTCCAGGGCGCCGTCGGCGGGGTGAAGCTCGGCAAGGAGTTTTTCACGGCGAACGGGCCCGACGGAGTGCGACGCATCGCGCGCAACCGCATGCCGGTCTTCCTCGACCTCAAATTCCACGACATCCCGAACACGGTGGCGGGGGCGGTGCGCGCGGCCACCTCGCTCGGCGCGTTCATGATGACGATCCACGCCTCCGGCGGCGCGGCGATGATCGCCGCCGCCGCGAAGGCCGCCGACGAGGCGGCGAAGGGCGGCGGCAAGCGGCCGCTGATCGTCGCCGTGACGGTGCTGACCAGCCTCGCCGAATCCGACCTCGCCGCCATCGGCCAGCAGGGCCCGATCGAGGCCCAGGTGCTGCGCCTCGCCAAGCTCGCCAAGGCGAACGGCGCCGACGGGGCGGTCGCCTCGCCGCGGGAGGCGGCGGCGCTCCGGGCCGAGCTCGGCCCCGACTTCACGCTGGTCGTTCCGGGCGTGCGCCCGCGCGGCATCGCGGCAGGCGACCAGATGCGGGTCACGACGCCGGGCGAGGCGGTCTCGGGCGGCGCCGACTGGCTGGTCATCGGCCGGCCGATCACCGGCGCGCCCGACCCCAAGGCGGCGGCGCGCGCCATCGCCTACGACATGGGCGCCGGCGAGAAGGCCCGGACCTAGGGTGGCGGTCGCGGTCAAGATCTGCGGCTGCTCCACTCCGGACGCCGTGGCCGCCGCCGCCGCGGGCGGCGCGTCCTATGTCGGGTTCGTGTTCTACCCGCCCTCGCCGCGCGCGGTCTCGACCGAGCGGGCGGCGACGCTGGCGCGCCTCGCGCCCGAGCGGATGAAGCGCGTCGCGCTGATGGTCGATCCGGACGACGAGCTGGTGCGGCTGGTCGCGAACCGCGTGGCGCTCGACCTGATCCAGCTCCACGGGTCCGAGACGCCCGCGCGCGTCGCCGCGATCAAGGCGCTCGCCGGCCTTCCCGCCATGAAGGCGATCAAGGTGGCCGACGCCACCGACGTCGCGACCGCCGCCGCCTATCTCGAATGCGCCGACATGCTGCTGTTCGACGCCAAGGTGCCGGAGACGCGGCCGGGCGCGCTGCCCGGCGGCAACGCGTCGAGCTTCGACTGGCGGCTCCTGTCGGGCCGGCGCTGGTCACGGCCCTGGATGCTGTCCGGCGGGCTGAATGCCGCGAACCTTTCCGAGGCGGTCTCGGTCTCGGGCGCGAAGATCGTCGACGTCTCGTCGGGGATCGAGTCGCGCCCCGGCGTCAAGGACCCGGAGAAGATCCGCGCCCTGCTCGAGATCGCCAAGGGACTGTGACGCCACCGATCGGCACCCTATCGGTTCGTTTGCGCTCTCAGCCGCCGCTGGTGGCCGGCGGCGACGGCAGGAACGACGAGACGGTGCGCCACAGCGCGTCGTTCGACACCACGTCCGCCTCGTCGTAGATCTTGCGGATATGCCCGCCCGGTCCGACGACGATCAGCCCGTCATTGTGCGAAATGTCGTAGCCGGGCTGCGCCGCGGTCGCGAGGTCGTTCCGCACCTCGGGCTGCGGCGAGAGGTCGCCCGGTCCCGACGTTTCGTCCGAATCCGACACCTTCTGGTAGGCGATGTGGAACCCGCCAGTCACCGCCTTCCGCACCGCGTCGGGCGCGCCGGTCAGGTATTGCCAGTGCGGGTCCTTCGGGTCCCAGCCGTACTGCTTCAGGAATTTCCGCATCTGCGAGGGTCCGGTTCCGGCCGGATCGACGTTGAACGCGACCAGTTCCACCTGGTCCGCCACGCCAGCCCGCTCCAGCAGCCGCTCGAATCCGATCAGATGCGCGGCGATCAACGGACAGTAGGTGGTGCAGTAGGGGAAGAGGAACGTCACCACCTGCACCTTGCCGACGAATCGCGCGGAGCGGACCGGCTGGCCGAGCTGGTTGGTGAGCGCGTAGGCGGGCGCGGGACCGAGGTCGGGAAGGCCGGCCGCGGCCCCGCTGGGCGCGCGCCGGCCGGTCGCAAGCCCGAGCCAGAACCCGACCGCGACGAGCGCAGCCCCGGTCGCCGCCAGCGCGATGACCCGCCGCCCGCGGCGCGGTCCCGTGTCCCGGCGCGTGGCGAAGATGCGGTTCCGTGGCATCGCGTCCCCGTTTGCCCCCATGGGCCGCGAAAATCAACCCCCGTGTCGCCGCAGGCCGGGCCGGGACCCGGGCGAAAACACCCTGTGCCCTCCGGCCGTTCCGATGCTAAAACCCGCCGAATGGCAACACCCAAACCCAACACGTGGCGCGCCGGGCCCGACGAGTCCGGCCATTTCGGCATCTATGGCGGGCGCTACGTCGCCGAGACATTGATGCCGCTGATCCAGGACGTCGAGCGCGCGTGGCGCGCGGCCGAGGCCGATCCGTCCTTTGCCGACGAGCTTGCCTACTACCTGGAGCATTACGTGGGCCGGCCGAGCCCGCTCTACTTCGCCGAGCGGCTGACCGGGCATTTCGGCGGCGCAAAAATCTACTTCAAGCGCGACGAGCTGAACCACACCGGCGCGCACAAGATCAACAACACGGTCGGCCAGATCCTGCTCGCGCGGCGCATGGGCAAGACGCGCATCATCGCGGAGACCGGCGCGGGCCAGCACGGCGTCGCGACCGCCACGGTCTGCGCGCTGTTCGGCCTGCCCTGCGTCGTCTACATGGGCAAGACCGACATCGAGCGCCAGTCGCCCAACGTGTTCCGCATGCGCCTGCTCGGCGCCGAGGTGGTGCCCGTCACCTCGGGCTCGATGACGCTCAAGGACGCGATGAACGAGGCGCTGCGCGATTGGGTCTCGCACGTCGAGGACACGTTCTACGTGATCGGCACGGTCGCCGGCCCGCACCCCTACCCCGAGATGGTGCGCGCGTTCCAGTCGGTGATCGGGCGCGAGACGCGCGAGCAGATCATGAAGGCCGAGGGGCGCCTGCCCGACACGTTGGTCGCCTGCATCGGCGGCGGGTCGAACGCAATGGGACTGTTCCACCCGTTCCTCGACGAGCCGAACGTCCGCATCTATGCCGTCGAGGCCGCCGGCAAGGGCCTCGACACGCACGAGCACGCGGCCTCGATCGCCGGCGGCGCCCCGGGCGTGCTGCACGGCTCGCGCTCGTACCTCCTGCAGGACGCGGACGGGCAGATCCTCGAGACGCATTCGATCTCGGCCGGGCTCGACTATCCCGGCATCGGGCCGGAGCATGCTTGGCTGCACGATCAGGGCCGGGTGCACTACGTCTCCGCCACCGACGAGGAGGCGCTGGCCGCGTTCCAGCTCTGCTGCCGACAGGAGGGGATCATCCCGGCGCTGGAGCCGTCGCACGCCCTCGCCCACGTAGCGCGCATCGCGCCAACCCTGCCCGAGGACCACATCATCGTGATGAACATGTGCGGGCGCGGCGACAAGGACGTGTTCACCGTCGCCGCCGCCCTCGGGGTGACGCTGTGAGCGCGGTTTCGACCCCCTCCCTGACCCTCCCCCTTTTAGGGGGAGGGCTGGGGCGCTCCCCATGACCGCCCCCGGCGCGCGCATCGCGGCACGGTTCGCCGCGCTGAAGGCGGAGAGACGGGCGGGGCTCGTCGCGTTCGTCACCGCGGGCGATCCCGATCCCGCGATTTCAGCCGAGATTCTCGACGGGCTGCCGGCGGCGGGCGCCGACCTGATCGAGATCGGCATGCCGTTCAGCGACCCGATGGCGGACGGCCCGCTGATCCAGGCGGCGTCGCTCCGCGCGCTGCGTGCCGGCCAGAACATGGCAAAAACGCTGGAGATGGTGCGCCGCTTCCGGAAGCACGACGCGGCGACGCCGATCATCCTGATGGGCTACTACAACCCGATCTACCGCTACGGCGACGCGCGCTTCGCCAGGGACGCGGCCGAGGCCGGAATCGACGGGATGATCATCGTCGACCTGCCGCCGGAAGAGGAGGGCGAGCTCCGCCCGCACGCGGAAACCGCCGGCCTGTCGCTGATCCGCCTCGTCTCCCCCAACACGCCGGACGCCCGCATCGCGACGTTGATGCAGGGCACGTCGGGCTTCGTCTACTACGTCTCGATCACCGGGATCACCGGCACCGCCTCGGCCGAGGCGACCGGCGTCGCCCGCACGGTCGCGCGCATCCGCGCCGCCACCGCGTTGCCGGTTGCGGTCGGGTTCGGCATCAAGACGCCGGCGCAGGCGGCCGACATCGCCAAGGTCGCGGACGCGGCCGTCGTCGGCTCGGCCATCGTGGCGCAGATCGCCGACAGGGTGGACATGGACGGCAACGCCGCGCCCGGCACCGCCCGGGCCGTACTCGACTACGTGTCGGCGCTGGCGCGCGGTGTGCGCGGCGCGCGCGAGGCCGCGGACGCGCGGTGAGCTGGATCACCAACTACGTCCGGCCGAAAATCCGCGCGCTGGTGCAGCGCTCGTCGGTGCCGGACAACCTCTGGCAGAAATGCCCGTCCTGCGACCAGATGGTGTTCCATCGCGAGCTGGCGGCGAACCTCAACGTCTGCACCCACTGCGGCCATCATTTGCGGCTCGGCGCCAAGGCGCGGCTCGACCTCCTGTTCGACGACGGCGGGTGGGAAGACGTGCCGCTGCCCGCCGTTCCCGCCGACCCGCTGCGCTTCCGCGACCGCAAGCGTTACGCCGAACGGCTGCGCGAGGCGCGCGCGGCGACGGGCCGGCAGGACGCGCTGATCGTCGCGAAGGGTCCGCTCGGCGGGCGCGCGGCGGTCGCCGCCGCGTTCGACTTCGCTTTCATGGGCGGCTCGATGGGGATGGCGGTCGGCGAGGGGCTGCTCGCCGCGGCGCGGACCGCCGTCGCCGCCAAGGCGCCGCTGATCGTGTTCCCGTCCTCGGGCGGGGCGCGCATGCAGGAAGGCATCCTCTCGCTGATGCAGATGCCGCGCACCACCATCGCGGTCGAGCTGGTGAAGGAGGCGGGACTTCCCTACATCGTGGTGCTGACCGACCCGACGACCGGCGGCGTCTCGGCCTCGTTCGCGATGCTCGGCGACATCGCGATCGCCGAGCCCGGCGCCGTCATCGGCTTCGCCGGCGCCAGGGTGATCGAGGAGACGATCCGCGAGCAGCTTCCCGAAGGGTTCCAGCGCGCCGAGTATCTCTACGAGCACGGCATCATCGACATGGTCGTGCACCGCCACAAGCTGCGCGAGACGCTGATCCGCATCGTCGGGCTGCTGACCGAGCCGAAGGCCGCGCCCGAAGCGCCGCCGCCCGAAGCGCCCCTGTTCCTCGCGCCCGCCGAGCGCCGTGCCGGAGACGCCCCTGCGTAGCGATGCGGTGCTCGAGCGGCTGAAGCGGCTGCACCCGGTCGTCATCGACCTGTCGCTCGGGCGCATCGCGCGCCTCCTCGAAGCGCTCGGCCATCCCGAGGAGAATCTGCCGCCCGTCGTCCACGTCGCCGGCACCAACGGCAAGGGCTCGGTCATCGCTTTCCTCGCCGCGATGGCGCGGGCGGGCGGGCGACGCGCCCACGTCTACACCTCGCCGCACCTCGTCTCGTTCCACGAGCGCATCGCGATCTGCGGCGCGCACATCTCCGACGACGCGCTGCTCGCGCTGCTCGAGGAATGCGAGGCGGCGGACGCGGGCGCACCGATCACCTTCTTCGAGATCACGACAGCCGCGGCGTTCCTCGCCTTCGCGCGCGAACCGGCCGACATCGCGCTGGTCGAGGTCGGGCTCGGCGGACGGTTCGACGCGACCAACGTGATCGCGCGGCCGGCACTCACCGCCATCGCGCCGGTCGCAATGGACCACATGCACTATCTCGGCGACACGCTGGCGAAGATCGCGTTCGAGAAGGCGGGCATCTTGAAGCCACAGGTCCCCGCCGTGATCGGACGACAGGAAAACGAGGCGCTGGCGGTGATCGAGGCGCGCGCGGCCGAGCTCGCCGCGCCGCTCACCGTCGCCGGGCGCGACTTCGCGCCGTGGACGGGCGCGGAGCCAGCGCTCTACGGGCCGCACCAGCGAGACAACGCCGCCCAGGCGGCGGCGTGCGCGCGCCTCCTCGGCTGGCCCGACGCGGCGGTTGCCGAGGGCGTAGCGTCAGCCGTCTGGCCGGGGCGGATGCAGCGCCTCGCGACCGGCAGGCTCGCGCGCCGCCTCGCGCCGGGATGGGAGCTCTGGCTCGACGGCGGGCACAATCCCGGCGCGGCACAGGCGATCGCCGCCGTGCTCGCGGGCTGGCGCGTCCGGCCGGTGCATCTCGTCTACGGCATGCTGAACACGCGCGCGCCGGCGGACTTCCTCGGCCCGCTCGCGCCCTACGTCGCGCAGGTCGGCTGCGTCACGATTCCGGGCGAGCCGAACGCGCTGCCGGCCGTAACGCTCGCGGACGCCGCAACCGCGCTCGGCATCCCGGGCGCGGTCCACGATTCGATCGCGGCGGCGCTCGACGCCGTGCCGCGCGAGGGCACGGGGCGCGTGCTCCTCTGCGGCTCGCTCTATTTCGTCGGCGCGGCGCTGGCGGAGAACGGGTAGGCCGCGCGCGGCCCGCCCGTCCCTGCCCGCCCGTCAGGCCTTCAGCGCTTCCTTCACCCGGTCCGGCGTCATCGGCAGGTGGCGCAGCCGCTTGCCGCCGGTGAGCACCGCGACCGCGTTGGCGATGGCCGGCGCAACCATCGGGATGCCCGCCTCGCCGATGCCGGTCGGCGCGTTGTCGGTCGAGATCACCTTCACGTCGATCGGCGGCACATCCGACATGCGCATGACGCTGTAGGTGTCGAAGTTTGCCTCCTGCACCACGCCGTCCTTGATGTGGATCTCCTCCATCAGCCCCGCGCCGAGGGCGAAGACGATCGAGCCCTCCATCTGCGCCTCGACATTGTGCGGCTGCAGCACATGGCCCGGATCGACCGCGGCCCAAACGTGGTGGACCTTGATCTTGCCGGTTTTCTCGTTGAGCGAGACCTCGACAACCGCCACGGCGTGGCTCGGCGAGTCGGAATAGGCGACGCCGAGCGCCCTGCCCTTCCGCTTGCGGCCCCAGCGCGACATCTTCGCCACCGTCTCGAGGAGGTGCACGGCGCGCGGCTCGGCGCCCTTCACCAGCGACAGGCGGTAGTCCATCGGGTCCATCTTGTTGTGGGCCGCGATCTCGTCGATCACCGTCTCGATGGCGAACTTGGTGTAGCCGGGCGCGATGCCGCGCCAGGCGCCCACGTCGACGCCCTTCTGGGTGCGCACGTACTGCACCTGGTGGTTGGCGACCGGGTAGACGAACTCCGCCCCGCCGGCCGTCACCACGTCGCGCCCCTTGAGGAACTTGTTGAACACGTAGGGGTTCGAGCGGGCGAAGTCGGATTCGCAGACGATGCGGTGGCGCCAGCCGACGATCTTGCCGGCGGCGTCGAGCCCGGCCTCGATGCGTTGGCCGGCGAGCGGCCGGTAGAGGTCATGCTGGACATCGTCCTCGCGGCTCCACACAAGCTTGATCGGCGTGCCCGGCATGGACTTGGCGAGGTGGACGGCGTCGATCAGCTCGATGCCCTCGGACCGGCGGCCGAACCCGCCGCCGAGGAACGGCGTGTGCACCGTCACCTTGTCGGGCTTGGTGCCGATCACCTTGGCGGCCTCGCTTTTCATGTTGGTGGGGGACTGGTTGGAGACCCACACCTCCACCTCGTCGCCGCGCACCACGGCCGTAGCGTTCATCGGCTCCATCGTCGCGTGGCTGACATGCTCGTTGACGAAATCGGCCGAGATCACCTTGGCCGCGCCCGCGAGCCCGCCCGCGGCGTCGCCCTTCTTCACCATGTCGACGCCGGCCTGCTTCGCGTCGTCGGCGATGGCGAGATATTCCTTGCCGATCGTGGCACTCGTGTAGCTGCGCGCCTTGGCGGTGGTCGACCACTCCACCTTGAGGGCGGCCTTGGCCTTCTTGGTGGCCCACAGATTGTCGCCGATGATTCCGACGCCGGTCGGGATGGTGACGATCTTGACCACCCCCTTCACCGCCTTGGCGGCGGCATCGTCGATCTTCGCCGGGATTTCGCCCTGCACCGGCGGGCGCAAGATCGAGGCATAGAGCATGCCCGGAACCTCGGTATCGAGCCCGTACTTCGCCGTGCCGTTCACCTTCAGCGGCACGTCGACCCGCGCGAGGTTCTTGCCGAGGATGCGGAACTCATAGGGCTTCTTAAGGTCGTCCTTGGTCGCCTGGGGCATCGGGTCGGGGACCTTGGCCTTGCTGGCGAGCGCGCCGTAGGAAAGCTTCCGCCCCGACTTGGCGTGGATCACCATGCCGGCCCGAGTGGTGAGCTCGCCTGCCGGCACCTTCATCTCGGCGGCGGCGGCGGAGAGGAGCACCTTGCGCGCCTGTGCGCCGGCGATGCGCGCCTTCTCCCAATAGCCCTTGATGGTGCCGGAGCCGTAGGTGGTCAGCGTGTTGTTCCAGACCGGGTTGCCGAAGATCTTCTCGATCGCCGGCGACTGCACGATCTTCACCTTGCGCCAGTCGGCGTCGAGCTCCTCGGCCACCAGCATCGGCACCGAGGTCATCACCCCCTGCCCCATCTCGGAGGCGGGCGACATGATGGTGACGATGCCGTTGGAGCCGACATGGACCCACGGCGTCGCGGCGAATTCGGCGGGCGCCGTGGCGGCGGCGGCCTTGTTCGCGAGCGGGCCGAACGCCACCACCATGCCGGTGGCGCCGGTCCCGACGAGGAAGCTGCGGCGCGAGAGAGCGCGCGTCTCGATCGGGGTGCCGGTCATCGCACGGTCTCCTTGCCGGTCTCGGCGCTCGCCCGCTGGCCGGACGACGCCTGGTGGACCGCCATGCCGCGCGCGGCGCGGTGGACGGCGCGGATGATCCGGCTGTAGGTGCCGCAGCGGCAGATATGGCCGTCCATCGCATCGACGATCTGCTTGCGCGACGGCTTGGGGTTCTTCTTCAGGAAGGCCGCCGCCTCCATGAGCTGGCCCGACTGGCAGTATCCGCACTGCGGCACCTGCTCGGCGACCCACGCCGCCTGCAGCGCCTGGCCGCCGGTGCTCGCCAGCCCCTCGATGGTCGTGATGTGCTTGCCCGCTGCCGCCGAAAGCGGAAGCTGGCACGAGCGCACCGGTTCGCCGTCCAGATGCACGGTGCAGGCGCCGCACTGGGCGATGCCGCAGCCGAACTTGGTGCCGTGCATCTTCAGGTGATCGCGGATCACCCAAAGCATCGGAGTGTCGGACTCGGCCGTCACATCGACGGCACGCCCGTTGACGGTAAAGGCGGTCATTGTCTCCTCCATGAACGGGACGGCGCGTGAAGCCCGAGGCCGTCGCCGATTATCCAGGCCCGCGCGCCGGGCGCGCCAAGCCGATTTTGGAGGAGCCTAGCACTGAGCAGGGGACGCGGAAAGGGCCGGGCCCCTTGGGGAGCCCGGCCCTGGTCCGCTGGGCAAGCTGCCGCGGACGGCGGGTTAGTGGCCCGTCGTCGCGTTGCCGTTGGTGTCCTCGGACGAACCGCCGCCGGTCGCGTTGGGGGCCATGCTGCCCGCGCCGCCGGTCGCGCCGGTCGTCGCCTTGGGCTCCTTGTACTCGGGCATCTGCTTCAGCTCGTCCTTGGTCATGGAGATCTGGAGCTTCGCCTTGTCGCCGGCGCCCTGCATCGTCACCTGCGACCACGGAATCGCCACGTCGTGCGCGCCGATCCCGAGAAACCCGCCGCTCGAGACGATCACCTGGTCGCCCGAGAGCTTGGAGACCTCGCCCACCTTCTCGCCCTTGGTGTTCACCACGTCCTTGCCGACGATGGACTTCGGCGGCGTGGCGGGCTTGCCGCTCATCGCGGTGTCGGGCGCGGTGGCGGAATTCGTCCCCTCGTCCTTCGAGTTGAGCTGGGCGTTGGCGCCGGCCTTGCCGCCGGTGCCGACATCGGCGTTCGCACCGGCGCTCGGACCGTTGTTGACGCCGGCGTGGGCGCCCGCGCCCGCGCCCCCGTTGGGTGCCGTCATGGCCGGAGCCGAAGTGGTCGGGGCGGAACTGGTCGGAGCGGACGAATCCGCCGCCATCGCCACACCGCCGGAAAGCGCGATCATCGCAGCGCCGACCGTCGCTCGCATCAGCGTGTCTTTGAGAGTCATATCTCGTCCTCCTCCTGTCGGTTGGAGCCATCGAAGGGGCGCGAAGCGTCCCCGCGATCCGCCAAGTCGACGCCGGCCGCGGCCCGACGTTCCGTCGCGCCCCAGCGGAGGCGCGGTTGGCCACGGAATTGCCTCAATGCCGGAAGGTTTAGGGCTACGTCCCACCGGTCGGATAAGGGCGTAAAAGCCGCCGGGGGGTGAGAAGAGAAAGGCGGACCCTCCGTGGGGAGGGCCCGCCCAACGGTGCGGGAGGGGGCTGCCGCACCGCGGCCGCATGAACGCTTTCGCGTCCCACGGCTTGTCGCTTTATTGCGCATGCAACCATCGCGCGGCCGTGTCCGCCCGTCTTTAACATGTGATGCGGGACCGGCTCGGCCAGTACCGAAATTCGCAAAGCTCCCCACGGGGCGCGAATGGCGCCGGGAAACGCCATGTCCGGAATCCGCCGCCTCTAAGCCACACGGGAGTCACCGCGACGCCACAGCCGCCGCCTTAAATCCCAGTGACGAACACTTCGCGGCCGTCGCATTCCGGTAGAGCAAAGGAGGATGACATGCTGGCATGGGGCCCTGGGCTCGTGGTCCTCGTGATCGTCGTCCTGGTCTTCGGCGTAGGCGAACACACCCGCACCGCAGCCGAGGCCGGGCGCATTCTGTTCTTCATCCTGATGGGCACGTTCACGGTCGGGCTTGTCGCCTATCTGGTCGATGCCTGGCGTCGCCACCGCCAACGTCAGCGTCACCTGCCCATCCACTGACGCAGCATCCCCTGACGCGAAGGAGGGCGCCCGCCGGGCGCCCTCCTCATCTCCGCTGCATCTCCGCCGCCGGCGGGTCCCGGGATCAGTAGCCATCCCGGTCGTGCCAGTCGCGGTCGTGAGCGTGGTCGCGATCCGCGTCGCCCTGCACGCCATAGTGTTCGCTCTCGCCGCGCGAGCCGTAATAACGGTCCTGGTGGTCGGCATAGGCGTGATGGTCGTACCCCTCGTCATGATGCAGGTCGCAGGCGCCGAGGCTCAGCGCCGCTGCGGCGACCCCGGCGAGGGTAATCAGGCTGATCCGGGTCATCTGGTCCTCCGTAGGCATGTTGCGCTTTCCGGACAACACGCGGCAGCACCGCCCCTCCGCCGCCCGGCACGGCTTTGTCACGCAGTCAGGCGAAAAAAATGGCCGGGCCACAAGGCCCGGCCAAGTCTAGAGAGGCTGCGTGCTAGGAACGGGGCTAGAGGGCCCCGAAGAATCCGGGCCTTGCACCCGGATCGTCCGACCCCGGGGGTGGGCGGGATCGGAGTTCGGACGGCGCCACCTCCTGCGGCGCCGGAAGCTCGCATGCGGATCACATCCGCATGCCCGTGATGTCGGGCGCATATTGACGGCAAACAACCGCCGCGGGTGTGACAATTCTGTTGTCCGACCGGGTGCGCCGGGCCGCGCCGCCGGTATAGACTGGCGCGCAATCAAGGTGGAGGAACGACCATGTACAGCTGGCGCGCACGGATCGGCATGATCATTCCGTCGACAAATGCGGTGGCCGAGCCGCAGGTCGCGATGATGGCGCCCGAAGGGGTGGTGTTTCACACGCAGCGCGTCGCGTTCGAGGGCACGACCGAGGAGAACGTGAAGCGCTTCGTCGCCGGCGCGGGCGAGGCCGCGAAGCTGCTCGCCGATGCCGACGTCGACATGGTGGTGCTGGCCTGCACCGCGGCCAGCATGTTCCGCCCCGGCATCGACGCCGAGGAGGTCGCGCTGATGGAAGAGAAGTCGGGCAAGCCCTGCACCACCGTATCGCGCGCCGTCGTAGCCGCGATGCGGGCGCTTGGCGCGCGGCGGGTGGTGATGACCTCGCCCTACATGACCAACGAGCGCGAGGCGCGCTTCCTCGAGCACCACCAGGTCAAGGTGCTGGGGGACGTCGGGCTCAAGCTCGGCAATGCCGAGTTCCCGAAGGTCGAGCCAGCCACCTGGTACCGCCAGGTGAAGTCGCAGGCGGTACCCGAGGCGGACTGCTACTTCATGAGCTGCACGGCGACGCGGACCGCCGAGGTGATCGAGCCGCTGGAGCGCGACCTCGACAAGCCGGTCGTCACCTCCAACCAGGCGATGGTGTGGCACTGCCTCGATACGCTGGGCGTGCGCGCTCCGGTGAGCGGCTTCGGCCGGCTGTTCGAAACGCGCGCCGGCGCGTGACCGGACGGAACCCGTTCGCCCTGAGGAGCGCCCATAGGGTGCGTCTCGAAGGGCGAACGGACAGCCATAGGCCTCACTTCACCCGCGCGGCGGCCTCTGCGGCGATCGTTTCGTCGACGTAGTCGGCGGCCTTGATCGTGCGCGGCATGACGCCCGCCTCCTTCATGTCGTCGATGTTCTTCTGCAGCCTGGCGACGTCGATCTTGGCGTCGGGCTGCTGGTATGAGGTGTCGCGCTTGGTGAAGACCCAGCCCTCGAAATTCTTCGCCGGCTGCTTCATCACCTTGGCGACCATCGCGACCGCCGCCGTCCGGTTCTTGGGGTCGAGCAGCCAGCGGCGGAGCCGGATGTTGTCCTCGACCAGGTCGAGCACGACCTGCCGGTGCTTGGCGATCCACGCGGTCTTGGCGACCCAGAACCCGGTCTCGGACGGGCCGAAGGCATCGCCCATCGTGAACAGCCGGCCAAGCTTGGGGTTCTGGGCGGCGCGGAGGTCGAACGGGCGGAGCAGGAAGGCAGCGTCGACCCGCCCGGTCTCCAGCGTCGGCAGCATGGCCGGGATGCGCACCTCGACGGTCTGGTAGTCGCGCCCCTCGATCATGCCGTGGCGCTTCATCACCAGTTTCTGCGCCGCGTCGATCGCCGAGCCGTGCGCATTCACCGCGATGATCTTGCCCTTGAGGTCGTCGATCGTCTTGATCTTGGTCTTGTCGACCCAGAAGCCGGGCGCGGCGTAGCCCGGGTAGTCGGTGGTCAGCATCTGGGCGATGCCGCGCACGTCGAGATGCGCCTCGGTGACGGCGAGCATCAGCGCCGAGGGGGTGAAGGTCGCGATCTCGAGGTCGCCCGAGGCGAGCCCCTGGAGCGCCGGCGTCGAGCCCGCCATGAACACCGGCTCGACCGTGTAGGTCTTGCCGTAATGCTTGAGCACCCCGGCCGGGGCGTGCGGCATGAAGACCGTGATGTTGCCCGGCGCGCTCGGCCATTGGATGCGGAGCTTCATCGGGTCGGCCGCGCCCGGCCTCGCCACCGCGACCGTCGCGACCAGCGCCGCGGCCACCCACGCCAATTTTTTCGCCAACCTCATGGACGTACTCCCCTGTGTGTCGATGGAACGAGCCCGTCCGTCACCCCGGCGGCGGGCGTTGCAGGCCGGCGGCACAAAGGCGCGCCCGCCCGAGACAAGCGCCATCGGCCGGTGCCCCGCGGCGCCGGCCGCGCGCGGATCTAGTCGTGGCTCGAAAGCTTCTTCGTCTGGGACTTGATCGACTTCTCCTTGGTCTCGGCGAGGTCCTCGGCCGAGCGCTCGCGGAGGAGCCGCGTATCCTGGATGGACGTGTCCTGCCCGACGCAGGGGTCGGAGATTGCCTCCTCGAGCGTGTGCGCCCATTTCCACTCCTCGGGCGGGCGGGCGATGGCCTTGGTGCCGATCTGGTCGAGACCCCAGAAGATCTCCAGCCGGTGGCCGTCCGGATCGTCGAACTCGACCGCGATCTGCGCGCCGGCGCGGCGGCGCCCCTCGAAGGCGATCTCGACGCCGTGCTTGATCAGGTGTTCGCGCGCGCGCAGCACCTCGTCGAGCGTCGACACTTCGAACGCGACGTGGTTGAGCTCGATCCCCTTCGACTTGTCGGGCATCGAGCCGACCAGGGCCACGCCGTGATGATCGGCGTTGTAGCGCATGAACACCATGCCGCCGGGGGCGACGTCGGGCGTGTAGACGTCCGACACCTTCATGCCCATGACCTCGGTGTAGAATTTGGTGGAACGCTCGAGATCGGTGCAGTTGAGCACGACGTGCCCGATCTTGGTGATGGTGAAGGGCATGCCCTTCGGCCGGTCGTGCGCCTTGAGCTTGGCCGCATCCATCTGCTTCGGTGCCATCTTGGTCGCCATGTCGAGCTCCCTTCCGGAAGAGGGTCGGGGCCTGGGCCCGCGTTGCCCGCATTATTTCCGGAAGCGGGCCCGCATGCAACGCGCGCTACGCCCCGCGCACCCGGTCGATCAGGGTGGCGGGATCGGCCGGCAAGGCGGCCCCGCGCCAGGCGACGTGCCCGTCCGGGCGGACCAGCACCAGCGGCCTTTCGTAGGTCCGGGCGGCCTCGGGCCCGGCCAAAGTCTCGACCGAGAACGGCACGCCATGCACCTTCGCCGCGGCCGCGAGCGGCGAGGGATCGGCGGGCGCGTCCCCGGCCCGCACCAGTACGAAGCCGCGCCCGTAGAGGTCGAGCGATGAGCGCCCGTCCGGCAGCGCGACATGCGGCGCCCGCGCCCCCGGCCGGGTGGTCGGCGTGTAGCCCGCCGGGTCGTCCTCGGGCGGCGCGGTGCCATCCGGCGCGATGACGGGCGAATCCTCGTACCGGTAACCGATCTGCAGCCCCAGCGTGCGGAACGTGCGGCCGATATGGGCCAGCGCCCGCTCGCCCACGTCGACCCGCAGGGCCTTGCCCTCCGCCGTGTCGTCCTCGATGGCGTCGAGGTTCTCGCCCAGATTCGCCTGCTCCTCGTAGAAGCTGGTGGCCATGCGCACGTTGCGCGCGCCGGCCGCGCGCCGCTCGGCGTCGTAGCTCGCCAGCAGATGCGGCCCGCCCCAGCCCGCCTCGACCGCCGCGATCTTCCAGCCGAGATCGACTGCGTCGGCAATGCCCGTGTTCATGCCGAGCGCCCCGGTCGGCGAGACCTGGTGCACCGCATCGCCCACCAGATGCACCGCGCCTTCGGAATAGCGCGCGGCCACCACGCCGCGCCGGGTCCATTGGCTGGCGCTGAGCCACTCGACGTCGAGCCGCCGGGCGAGCGAGCGCGCGAGGCAGGCCTCGCGGTCGAGGTCCTTCTCGACGTCGTACCCCTCGGGCACGTCGAACAGGATGCGCCACATGCCGCCCCTGGGGTCGACCGCGCGCACGTTGCCCCACATGCCGGTCCGGTCGATCGTGGCGAAGAACGTGCCCGGCCGCACGCCGAGCTGGCCCAGCACGTCCGGCGCGCGGAAGAACAGGTGCATCGAATGGCTCAGCACCTCGGGGCCCACGAGCCCGATGCCGAGCGCGCGGCGCACCCCGCTGTTCGCCCCGTCGCAGCCGGCGAGGAACCGGGCGCGGATAGTGAGGCGCTCGCCGGTGTCTCGCGACGTCACCTCGGCGCTCACCCCGTCCGGCCCTTGCGCGAACGAGTCGAGCCGGTGGCGGTAGAGGAGGTGCACGCCGTCATAGGAGTCTGCCGCCGCGCGCAGCATCGGATCGAACCAGAGCTGCGAGCAGACCTGCAGGTTCATCGGGCTCGCCGGGCCGGGCCTCTGGTCGCGCCGCGCGGGACGCTCGACCCGGGCGAGCTCGTACCCGCCGACCTTGGTCACCACCACAACGTCCATCGGCAGGTCGTCGGGGAATGGGCAGGTCGTCACCGCGTCCGCGATGCCCCAGCGGCGGCAGAACTCCATCGTTCGGATGTTCACCTCGTTCATCTTGGGCGTCGCGATCGCGCCGTCGCCCTGCTCGACCAGCGTGCAGGCGACACCGCGCCAGCCGAGCTCCAGCGCCAAGGCGAGCCCGACCGGCCCGCCGCCCACGATCAGAACGGGTGTTTCGATATCCATCGCCGGTACGCCCTCAATTGCGCCTCGTCCTCCGGCAAGCTCTGGGTGAGGCCAAAATCGAATCCTCGTCCTGAGCCTGCCGAACGGCGAGGCTATGAGCCGTGCTTGTCCTGTCCTTTGACCTGCGGCCCCGATCGCGGAAGAATAGCCGGACCGACAGAGAAAGGCGAAAGGCGCGATGGCGATCCTGGGACTCGAGAGCATCGTCTACGGCGCGGACAACATGGCGGCGTGCGGCCTGTTCTGGGAGGATTTCGGGCTGGTCCCGCGTCCCGGCGGCAATTTGCGCCCGTCCTTCGAGACGGCGGAAGGCACGACGATCGAGCTCGCGCCGGCCGACGATCCCATCCTGCCCGCGGCGCCGATCGCCGGGCCGACGGCGCGCGAGGTGATCTACGGCGTCTCCGACGCGGCCTCGCTCGACGCCATCGCCGGCAGGCTTGCCCGCGCGACCGAGGTGCGGCGCGGCAACGACGGCAGCGTCCACGCCGTCGACCCGTGCGGCTACGGGTTCGGCTTCCGGCTGACAGTGCGGCGCACGGTCGCGCCGGTCGTCACCCCGTTCAACCGGCCGGGCGCCGCTTCGCGAATCGACCAGCCGGCGACGATCTACGAACGCGCGCGCCCGACACATCTCGCCCATGCCGTGCTGCTCTCGCCCGAGCTCGAGCGGATGCGCGACTTCTATATCGAGGCCTGCGGGTTCGTGCTGACCGACGCCTATCCCGGCTTCTCCTACTTCCTGCGCTGCCCCGACGCGCGCGACCACCACAACCTCTATCTCCTGAAACGCGGCGACGCGATCGGCTTCCACCACGTCGCATTCGACCTCCGCGACATCCACGAGCTGTTCGGCGGCGGGCTGCACATGCAGGGCAAAGGCTGGCGCACCCATCTCGGCCCCGGCCGCCACCCGATCTCGTCGGCCTATTTCTGGTATTTCGCGACGCCCTGCGGCGGCGCGGCCGAGTACGATTTCGACGCCGACGTGCTGACCGACGCGTGGACGCCGCGCGAGCTCGTCCCCTCGCCGCAGCTTTTCGCCGAATGGGCGCTGGAATCGGGCTTCCAGCGCTACGAGGGCGAGCAAAAGACGCACATCGCCGCGCCGGAATGAATTAGGCGCCACGAACGGTATCGATCAGCGCCCCGGGATCGCCGGGCGGGGCGTCGGCGCGCCAGGCCACGTGGCCGTCCGGGCGGACCAGCACCAGCCGGCGTTCGTAGGCGTCGAGAACCGCCGGCTCGGACAGCGCGACCGCTTCGAACGGCACCCCGCGCGCGGACGCGGCCGCGGCCAGCGCATCGGGGTCGGGCGCGTCCGGCCCGAGACGCAGCAGCACGAAGCCCTTGCCGAACAGATCGAGCATTGAGCGCCCGTCGGCCAGCACCGCATGCGGCGCGCGCGAGCCCGGCCGCGCGGTCGGGCGATAGGTGCGCGCCTCGTCGGGCGGCGGCGGCGTTCCGTCGGGCACGACGATAGGCGACTGGTCGTAGCGATAGCCTAGAGCACTTTCTGGTCGGACCGAATTGGCAGGGGATTCCCAGCGCGACGGTGCTGTGATTCTTTGGGTGCGGAATGGTTCATGGAGGGATCATGGTCCGCGCCTACTCGATCGACCTTCGGGAGCGGGTTCTTGCCGCCGTCGAGGGCGGTGCCCCGATCCGGACGGTGGCCGACCGGTTCGGGGTGAGCCCGAGCTTCGTTTCCAAGCTGCACACGCGCTTTCGGCTGACCCGCTCGGTGAGGCCCGACCGGCAGGGCGGCGACCACCGCTCGGGACCGATCGAAGCCCATGCCGACTGGCTGCTCGCCCAGGTCAAGGAGCGGCCCGATCTGACGCTGGCGGAGTTGTGCCAGGGCCTCGCCCGGCGCGGGCTCGCGACGGTGCCGTCGACGGTGTGGCGCTTCTTCTCCCGCCGCGGGCTGACGTACAAAAAAAGACCGCCCATGCGAGCGAACAGGACCGCTCGGACGTAAAGGCGGAGCGCGATCTGTGGCGCTGCGTGCAGCCGTGGCTCGATCCACACCGCCTGGTGTTCATCGACGAGACCGGGACGCAGACCAAGATGGCGCGGCTCCGCGGCCGGGCGCCGCGCGGCGAGCGGCTGGTCGCGCCCATCCCGCACGGCCACTGGAAGACCATCACCCTGGTCTGCGCGCTGCGGGCCGACCGCATCGAGGCGCCCATGGTGATCGACCGGGCGATGAACGGGAGCATCTTCCAGGTCTGGGCCCGCGAGGTGCTACGACCGACGCTGAAGCCCGGCGACATCGTGATCTGGGACAACCTGCCCGCCCACAAGGTGGCCGGCGCCGAAGCCGCGATAGAGGCCGCCGGCGCCACCCTCCTCCGCCTCCCGCCCTACTCGCCAGACTTCAACCCCATCGAGCAGCTCTTCTCCAAGCTCAAGGCGCACCTCCGCAAGGCCGCAGCGCGCACCGTCGAACAGCTCTGGCGTGAGATCGGCCGCATCCTCGCCAGCGTCCCGCCAACCGAATGCGCCAACTACTTCACAAACTCCGGATACGGCTCCGTATGAACGGAATCCGCTCTAGCCCGATCCCCTCGTTGTCGAACGTGCGCGCCTCGTCGAGAACGGCGAGCGCAGTGGAGAAGCCGCTGCGCTGCTTCGCGCCCTCGTCCGAATCCTCGCCGATACGATCGATCCTCGGATATTTGAGCTGGCGCTCGAAATTGTCAGCGGCCTCGCGCACGTTGCGGAGCGCAACAGGCCGCCGCTCCGCCTCGTAGGTCGCGAGGAGGCGCGCCCCGCCCCAGCCCTGCAGAACCGCCGCGAGCTTCCAGCCGAGATCGACCGCGTCGCCGAGCCCGGTGTTCATGCCATGGCCGCCCGTCGGCGTGTTCTGGTGTACGGCGTCGCCGGCCAGGAACACGCGGCCCTCGCTGTACGAATCCGCCACCATCTGGCGGCATGACCACGGCATGGCGGCAAGGGTCTGGTAGTCGAACGGCTCGCCCATTGCGCGGATGAGCGCCGCGTCGATGTCGATGGTCGCCGGGTCGACAGCGGGATCCAGGCCGTTCAACTCGAGCCGCCACAGGTCGCGCCCGTTGACGGAGTTGATGTGTGCCCAGAGCCCTTCCGGCCCGATCATGAAGCTGTGGATCAGCCGCCCCTTGTCGTGCAGGCGGAGATAGTCCGGGCACCGAAAGAATGCGGTCAGGTGATATTCGGGATAGGCCTCGCCCTTGAGCTCGATGCCTAGCGCCGCACGCACGGAGGATTCGATGCCGTCGCACCCCACGAGATAGGCGGCGCGGAGAGTCGATTCCTGGCCGGCCGAAACATCCGTGACGCGGGCCGTGACGCCGTCCACGTCGCCGGAAAAGGTGTCGAGCCGCGTGCGATGGCGCAGCGTCACGGAGGGAAGCGTCGCCGCGAACGCCTTGAGCAGCGGGTCGAAATAGAGCTGCGAGATGCGGCACTTGCCTTCCGGCGTGTGGGGCAGCGCGCCGCGGGCGGCACGGGACGGGATTGAGATGCGCGCAAGCTCCCACCCGGTCATGCTGGTCACGTAGTTGACGTCGCCCGGGTAGTCGCGCGGGAACGCCGCCTGCTTCACCCGGTCGGCCACGCCCCAGCGCCGGCAGAACTCCATCGAGCGAGTATTGACGAGCCCCATCTTGGGCACGCTGACCGATCCATCGCGGCTTTCGAGCAGCGTGCAGGGGACGTTGCGAAGCCCGAGCTCGATGGCGAGCCCGAGCCCGACCGGCCCGCCGCCGACGATGAGGACGCCCGTTTCCGCCATTGCCGGTCAGAGCCTCAGCAGGCGCCGCGCGTTCCCGCACAGGATCTTCTCGCGATCCTCGGCCGAGACCGGCATATGGTCGATCCAGGCGGCGCCCTGGCCGTTCATCACGTAGGGCCAGTCGATCGAGAAGATGATGCGGTCCGCGCCGAGCTCCATGATCGAGCAGAGGAGCGCGGGCGAGGAGAAGTTGCCGCTGGTCGTGATGTGGAAGTGCTCGCAGAACACGTCGCGGAACGAGATCCACTTGCTGCCCGGCCGCTTGAACGCGTCGTCGATCCGCCACAGCAGGAACGGAATGCCCTCGCCCATGTGGCCCAGGATGAAGTTGAGCCGCGGGTAGGCGTCGAACACGCGCGACAGTGCAAGCCGCACGGTCGCGACCGCCATCTCGACCGTGTAGCCAAGCCCCGCGCGCAGGATGTACGGGTGCTCCTCGGCGAGGTCCTTGTAATAGGCGTCGACCACGGCGGGATGCGGGTTGTCCGGGTGCAGATAGATCGGCACGTCAAGCGCCTGGGCCCGCTCGAAAATGGGCCAGAAGCGCCTGTCGTCATGGAAGCGCCCTTCGGTCATGCCGTGGATCATCGCGCCCTTGAAGCCGAGCCGGTCGACGCAGCGCTCGAGCTCGTCGGCCGCTGCCGCGGGGTCGGGCGTCGGCAGGGTAGCGAAGGCGGGGAACCGGTCGGGCTCGGCGGCGACCTGGGCGGCCAGCCGGTCGTTCGCCGCGCGGGCGAGCGCGACCGACGTCTCCGCGTCGAACACCTGCGCGGCGGGCGGCGCGTGCGACAGCACCTGCAGGTCGATGCCGCCCTCGTCCATCTCGCGGAGGCGGATGCCCGTCATGTCGTTGAGCCGATCGGTGAGGCGCGCGCCCTGGCGGTTGGAGCCGTTGCGCGCGGCAATCTCGGCGTCGAGATAATGCTCCTCGATGGCGATGACGTAGGGCTTTCCCGGTCCGGCCATGGCGCGATCCCCCGTAGTAACGGCGGAAGTCTAGTCGACCCAGCCGCGCCGGCCTAGACGCGCGTCCCGCCCGATTGCGCGTACGCGCGAAAGGCGATCTACTGTCTGCACTTGCGAGGGGACGAATCATGGTAGCGCGTGCGCACATCCCGGTCCTGATCGTCGGCGGCGGCCCCGTCGGCCTCGTGCTCGGCATCGAGCTCGCCCGGCTCGGCATCGAGGCGACGCTGGTCGAGGCGCGCGACGGCACGATCAAGACGCCCAAGATGAACTTCGTCAACGTGCGCACGATGGAGTTCTGCCGGCGCTGGGGCATCACTGACGAGGTACGCCGCCAGGGCCACCCGGAGGATTTTCACCCCAACGTGATGTGGGCGACCGGTGTGCTGGGCCACGAGATCGCGCGGCTCGACTTCCCGCCCTTCATGGAAGAGAAGACCCGCTTCGTCTCGCCTGCCGCCGACTGCCTGATCTCGCAGCTCTGGTTCGACCCGATCCTGCTCGCCCACGCGCGGACGCAGCCGAACCTCCAGCTCCGCCACCGCACGCGGCTCGACGATTTCCGCGAGACCGCGAACGGCGTCGAGGCCGACATCACCGACCTCGCGTCGGGCAAATCCGAGACCGTGACGGCCGACTACATCGTCGGCTGCGACGGCGCGAACTCGACCGTGCGCGACATCCTCGGCGTCCGCCTCTCCGGCATGGAGGCGATGCAAGACAATTTCCACATCTTCCTCGAATCGCAGGAGCTTATCCGAATCTTCGAATCGAAGATGGGCGAGGCGCGCTTCTTCAACCTGGTCGGGCCCGACGGCATGTGGGCCATGTTCACCTCGATCAACTGGCGCGGGCGCTGGCGCTTCTCGATGCACCCGCCACCGAAGGACGAGAGCAAGGTTGCCGAGCTGCTGCGCCGCGCGGTCGGGCGCGATTTCGAATACACGCTGCTCAACTCGTCGCACTGGATCAGCCGTAAGCTGGTCGCCGACCAGTTCCGCAAAGGGCGCGCCTTCATCGCCGGCGACGCGGCGCACCAGCTCAACCCGTCCGGCGGGTTCGGCATGAACACCGGCGTCGCCGACGCGATGGACCTTGCCTGGAAGCTTGCCGGCACGGTCGCCGGCTGGGGCGGGCCGGCGCTCCTCGAAAGCTACGAGATCGAGCGCCGCCCGATCGCGGTGCGCAACGTCGAGGAAGCGACGCGCAACTTCTCGCGGCCGAAGGCGCTGCGCCCCGGCCCCGAAATCGACCAGGACACGGAGGAAGGCGAGCGTCAGCGTGCGGCGTTCAAGCAGGCGCTGTTCGACGCCGACATCCTGCGCCACCACGACACCGACGGCATCGCGCTCGGCTATCGCTACGACCCGTCGCCCATCGTGGTGCCGGACGGCACCGACGCGCCGCCGGACGCGGTGCGCGAATACGCGCCGACGGCGCGACCGGGCCACCGCGCGCCGCACGCCTGGCTCGACGGCGGCCCGCCGCCCGAGGCCGGCATCCGCGTGCCGGGCGGGTGCTCGACCATCGACCTCTACGGGATCGGCTTCGCCCTGCTCGATTTCGGCGCGCCGGCGGACGCCGCACGGCTTGCCGGCGCCGCGGGAGCCGCCCACGTGCCGGTGACGGTGACGCCGCTCGCCGAGCCGGTGATCGCGAAGCTCTACGGCCGCAAGCTGGTGCTCGTGCGGCCGGACGGCCACGTCGCCTGGCGCAGCGACGCGGCCCCCGCCGACTGCGACGCGGTGATCGACGCAGTGCGCGGCGCCGCCCGGGCCGAAATCGCGCGGACCCAGGCGGCGGAGTGAACGGCCTCCGTCAGAACTTGATCATGTCGACGGAGGTGACGACCGGCTTCGGGCTGAGCGGCGCGTTCACCATGTTCCAGGCGACATACTGCTCGGCATAGGGGTTGGACGCCGACATCCCGTCGACCGGCACGATCACGTGGAAGCCGCGCAACGCCGCATCGGACGCGGTATAGAGGACCGCCCCCTCGGCCGTCACGCCGGTGACGATCACGGTCTTGATGCCATGATCCTTCAGGATCTTGTCGAGGTCGGTATCCATGAACTTGTCGGCGTGCGACTGGACGAACGGCTCGCTCGCGGTCGGCGCGACCTCTTTCAGCACCTTGTCCTTCGGCGTGCTGCCGACGCCGCTATAGACGACCAGCGCGCCCGCCTTGCGCGCGTTGGCGATCAGCTTCGCCACCGCGGGCAGCGAGGCGACGCAGCGCGGCCGGCGCTTTTCGTTGCAGATCGGCGGCACGAAATCGAGCGCGAGGACAGCGGTGGTCTTGGGATCGACCGTCACCGGTTCGAGCTTCGGCGGCGGCGGCACCTTCACCGAGCTCCATTCCTCGACGATATTGCCGGCATGCGCGGGAACGGACGCAAACGACGCGACGGACAGCGCCGCCGCCAGCGCGAACAGGATGGAATGGCCCTTCATTGTCGCCTCCTCCGCAGGTTATCGTTGATGCCAGATATACACCGCCCGGGCGGATTCATTCACTAAAGGATCAGCAGTAGCCCGCCGACCACGGCGATGTTGTTGAACACGAACGACAAATGCAAATGGCGGCGGAGCGGGTCGTTGGTCACCTGCCACCAGCGATGGAAGATCGCGGTCGCGAGCACGGTGAAGACGATCAGGATCGCCGCGCCGTAGCGATAGTGCCAGTCGATCAGGACCAGGAAGCCGCCGACGAACTGCATCGCGAAGCCGACGACCAGCGCCGCGGTCGCCATCGGCACGCCCGCCGCCGCCATCCTGTCGCGGTGCATCTTGAACTTCATCGTGGCGTTGAGCAGCCCGGTGACCAGGAAGGCGAGCGCCAGCAGAATCTGGCCCGCGACGTTCTGGATCGTCATCCCGTCATAGAACATGAGCGCCCCCACCGAGGAGCGGCGCGGCGAGCAGCAAAAGCCCGCCCGCGACCGCGCAGTTGTTCAGGAACAGCAGGCGATGGTACATGCGCCGCAGCGGGTCGGTCATCTTCCAGTAGTTGTGGAACAGCACCTCCGCCAGGACGACGAACAGGATCAGCGCCAGCGCGGCGTAAGGCGTATACAGATCGATTGCCACCATCACGCCGCCGATCCACTGGGTGACATAGCCCGCCCACAACAGCGCGCCAGGCGCCGGGATGCCATGCGAGGCGATCTGGTCGCGGTTGCGCTTCTGACGGTCCGGGTTGGTGACGTTGTAGATGCCGGTCCAGATGAACAGGTATGCGATCAGGACGTGCGCCGCGATCTCCACGGCCGAGGCATGCGCGTAGAACATATCACTCCCTGTAGTCATGTTCGTGTGGGGGCCGGTCTCCGACAGGCCCGGCGGTAGCGCCGCGCTGGGGGCGGGTCGGGGACCTGCCCCTACGCCGCAACCTGCAACCGGCATGATCCATCACAACAGCCCCATGGTCTTGAAGCTGGCGTGCTTGCCGCGCGCGACGATGACGTGGTCGTGCAGTGCGACGCCGAGCCGCTCCGCCGCGTCACGCACCTGGCGCGTCATCTCGATATCCGCCTTGGACGGTGTCGGGTCGCCCGACGGGTGGTTGTGCACCAGGATGCGATGGCAACCTATCATATTGAAAATTCTGACTCTATTTGGCCTTGCGAAACTCGATGGGGCCGGCACTTGGGAGCGTTAGACCGCGCTGCGGCGGAATTGTCACGCTCCATCATGCTCATCCATGCGGCGCGACCTTGAGGCACGACAGGTCACCATGTTTTTTTCGTCCCACGCATCGAGTTCCGTCACGGGATAGAGAACGGCCTTTCCGATCTTAACAAAGGCCGGCCCGATACGCATCGCCCGCCAATTCCGCAGCGTGCCGACAGTGATCTCACCGCGATATCGTTCAGACACTTCTTCCGCGGTCAAAAATTTCCTCTCAGACATCCGGGCCTCCCAAACTGGTTGGCGACGCTCATAGAGACGGTGACGTGGGGTCGGTCCCCGAAATTTGCGTCCTCCTCGCGGGACGGCAGTCTCGACACACCACCGTTTGCGAGGGTTGCCACAGACGATCCGGGAGAGCTCACGCTTACGTCTCGCCCCGGGATCCCGAACATGGATTCTCCTCATCAAATGTTGCCTAACCGGGCTCACTTTCAGCTTGTCGCTATTAGGAACGAGCTGCGCCCCGTTGCCTTCGTCTGACTGGAACGGTGCCGCACTGAGGGAGTCCGGCAGCTGGCCATCAAGAATCTTGGGTTGGACTCGTTGATGTCTCCAGTCGCGGCTGCGCAACGGGTCCAAGGCTCGGAATAAGAAAAGGAAACAACTCGAAGGCCAAACCGGCAATGACCTTTAGATACGCTCTATTACAATTCAGCGTGATGTCACGGGACACATAGTGACTACGCGGGGCGACGGCGGACCGGGCTCTTGTAGGCCCCGTTACGAACTGCTCTCGTGTACCCGTTCGGCACAGAGGCCCTGTACAACGAGATGCCGGCCCCGCAGCAGGTTCAAATCGGGGGC